>CAWHAE010000011.1:0-127413 GCA_963827235.1 uncultured bacterium | reverse complement strand
GTGGGTCGCGAGAAACGGCTCTGAAATCAAGCCTCAACAGTCTAATTCCGTACTTTTTGCATCAAGTGTACGGGGAGGCCAACCGCTCGTTCAAGTATTTCGGCAAGGATCAGGGCGTCAGTGTCTACACCTTTCGCGACGAGCGCGATCTGCTATGGCACTCGCTGGTCTTTAGCGTGGCAGACCGCGAAAGCGCCTACGTGATCGACGGCCTGATGCACAACGATGTGGTCAAGAGCGACATCCACTCCACCGACGCATTTGGTTACACCGAGGCGATCTTCACCGCCAGCTTTCTGGCGGCGTTGCGTACGCGCCGCGTTTCAAGAATCTCAAGCGGCAACGGCGTTATATCTTCAGTAGCCGGCAACGGGCCGACCATCGACCTAAAAATCAAGCCCGACGCCTATCGCGATGAGGAGCCGATCATCGCAGTTCTGGGACGACATCCTGCGGTTTATCGCCACCATCAAGCTCAAGGAAACGACCGCATCGGACCTTTTTCGCCGGCTCAACTCCTATTCCAAGCAACATGGCCTGTACCAGGCGTTGAAGGCATTCGGACAGCCGCAAAAGCCTCTTCATTTTGCGCTAGATCGACGAACCGGGGTTGCGCATGTCCATCGAGAAAGTGCTCTATGGCATCGAGCACGTGCATCGCTTTACCCGCGCCGTCTCGGTCGGCAACCCGCGCGAATTTCTCGCAGGCCGAAAAAGAAGATCAGGAGATAGCCGAGGCGTGCAAACGGCTCGTGAAAAACTGTATCATCTGCTGGAATTACCTGTACTTGTCGCAGAACTCGCCGAGATCACTGATCTGGTGAAACGGGCCGAATTTCTAGAGGCCTTCGCCCATGGCTCGGCGGTGTCCTGGGAGCATGTCAACCTCTGGGCGAATATGATTTATCCGAGGACAAACTCAGATATTTCGTCGGAATCAACCCCCCAAAACTGATCGACTGAACGGGCCTCGGAATTGGGACCGAGCCAAATGCCCCGAATGCCTTTGCGATCCTGCGGTTAGGCAAAATCCTGTGAGAGATTACGTACCTCTGTTGGAATTTAACCATTATCGGCCATAAGATGTTATGTAGCAACTACGTTGTATGTGTGCATATCTGACCCAAGATATTTCATCGGCTATCGATATGTGTACAAGATCGATAGCGTCGGCCGATCTGGTAGGCTTGGGCATGGCTCGGAAAAAGCGACCCTCGAAAGTGACCACACCCCGGAAGGCGCTCCGGAAGCCCTCCAAGGCGCTCGTGGCCACGCACGCCGGCAGTCACCGACGTCGTCCTGCACCTGCGGGCAAACCGCTTCCAGGACTGCCTGGAGCTGCCCGATCGCGTGCTGCGATCGATCGCCTCGAAGGCCGCGAACACGCGGCTCGCGATCCGCGCGAACTACAAGGTCTGGAAGACGTGGTGCGCGGCGCAGAAGCGGCCCGGAAGCCGTATCCGGCGGATCCGGCGGACGTGGCGGCGTTTCTGCAGGCGCAGGCGCCGCCGATCCGGGTCACCAGGGGAGGGGATTTCGAGGTCCTGAAGACTGGGGTCACCCCGAATGGCGAGCCGGCGAAGCGCTATGCGACGCTCGCCCGGTACCTGGGGACGCTGTCGAAGCTCCACATAGATGGAGGGCACCCCGATCCGACTCGAGACCCCGAAGTCCTGGCCGTGTGGCGCGTTCTGCGGCGCGGGCTCGACCGGCCGGCCCAGAAAGCGGCTCTCGGGTTCGAGCATATCCGCCAGGCGCTCATCTCCCTGCCGAACGACCTGCAGGGGAAGCGGGACCGGGCACTCCTTCTATTGGCCTACACCCTGATGGCCAGGCGGTCGGAGCTGGTGGCGCTGAATGTGGAGGATTTCGAGATCCACGCCGACGGGAGCGCGACCGTCTCGTTCGAGCGGCTGAAGACCGGGGAGCGGGCGACCAACTACCTGTCGCCGGAAGTCATGGCGGTGGTGGGAGATTGGCTTGCCGCGGCACAGATAGAGAAGGGGGCGGTGTTCCTCAGGCTCGACTCTGCCCGGGGAGGGGCGCGAGCGAGGCTGACACCGCAGAGCGTGGGATGCGTTCAAGCGAATCGCCCGGATGCTCAACCTGCCGGACCTCGAGCCAGCCCAGATCAGCAGCCACTCCGCGAGAATTGGCGCGACGCACGATCTCGTCGAGGACGGCGCATCCGACGCCGCGATCATGCGGGACGCAGGGTGGAAGACGCCGAGGATGGTGGGGATGTATTCACGGGGAGCCAAGCCAAGCGAGGCGCGATGGCCGCGAGGCTCGAAAGCGAGTTCCTCTCAATCACCCCGGCAGATTCTGTACCCCCAGGAGACGACTGGCCGCCGAACGACCCGAAAGGTGAATTCGCTAAGGCGGACAAGCGACCTCGCGCAATTTCGTCGGTGACTTCATGCCCGATCTCTGTGACCGCGCACGATAGTCACCGCGCGAGATATTCCTGGGGTAGGCGTCAGATTCGTGCAAAAAGTAGCGGTTTCTCGATCGGCTCTGGTCGCCGCGCTCCGGCCATGACAATCAGCAGCTTACGTTCACGGCCGGCCCAAACGTCGGCGCTGGACCCCCAGGCCGCCCCGGCGACTCTATATAAGGGTTACGCCGCGGCCCGAAGCAGCCGTGCAGCGTACCGCTCGACCGGAAATCGGTAGGTCCCCCGGAAGTTGATATGGGCGTACGCCACCGGTCCGATGTGGCTCAACGCGTCAATGGATGCGACTCTGGCGGTGCCGAGCGAAACCTCCGCGTCAACGGCCTTCTGAAGTCGCGTTGCATTCCACATCATGACGGCATTGGTCACGAGCGTGAGCGCACCTGAGATCACGCCGAGCTCTACAGGATCCCGACCGCGTGCCACCGGAATCGCGCCGTAGTGAATGATCCTCTGCAGCGCGTGCACGGATTCGCCGCGATCGAGGATGCGGTGGATTCCGCGCCGGAAATCCGGGAGCGTGAAGTAGTCGCAAAGGTATATCGTGCGTAGCAACTGACCGAGTGCCGTGCCGGCTCGGTAGAGATCCTCGCCACGAGCCGCGGAACCAAATCGCTCAAGCAGTTGCGTCGCGCTTGTCCAGCCTTCATCGATCGTCGCGGCAACGCGCAGGAGCGATGGCCAGTTCTCGCGGATGATCTGAATCGACACATCGCGGACCGTTTGCGCCGCAATAGACGCCGGCACGCTGAATCCCCGGGGCACGTGTAGCTTGCGGTCACGCATGCTGCGCAGCCGCGGACACAGGTCGAACTTCGATAGTTTTGCGACCCCCATGCCGAAATCCGTGTACCCGTGGGTATCGACGGCGACGCGCTCGATGCGCGTCACGGACTGGCGAACCGCGCCTTCGATGGCAGCGCCTGACTGGCGCGTGGCCAGCAACAGCGGCTGATCGTAGGCGATGCCCCACTGGTTGAGCACGTGGGCGTAGGTCCCGACCGCGAAGCGGCGGCGCTTTGGGTCAACGCGGGCCGCCCAAAGGTTGCGAGAGGTGTCGAGACTGACCAAGTCGGACGACGCCTCGTAGCCGTCGCCCCAGGCACCGACGAGAGGCAGAGCCCGAAGGGCTTCGATGATCGCGTCGTTCGCGCGCCGCAGGGCACCCTCTTCCTCGAGCAACCCCATCGCGCGGCGTATCGACGAGGGCCTCTCCCCCGGAATCATTAGGGCCATGGTGCTTGCGTCGAGGTTGCCGGCGGCGGCGAGTACGCCGGCATAGACGGTGACGAGCTCCTCTGCCGAGCGTGGCTCGCGCCCGAGTAATTGCCACGAAAAGCGCGTGTCGCTGTCGACCGCCAGGAGGAGTTCCGGCAGCTGCACGCGACCCACCCGTGTGTAGAGCCGCTGGCGCAATTCGTCAGCCGCCGTTGGCTCCGAGTACCAGGCCGGATCGTCCTTCAGGTGGACTCCATAATCCTCGATCCGGACCTCGCCTGCGGCTACCGCCTCGTCCATGGCGGAGAGCCCCACCTTGATCTGATCGAGGACACGATCCAGGAACGGATCGGCGGTTTCCGGCAGTTGGCGCCGCGCGCAAAAGGCTGCCTGGTGCTGGCTCCAGGTGGCGGCGGGCAGGAGGAGTCGCTCCTTGCCACGGTATTCCTGCGCATAGCGCAGAAACAGCGTCCCGCTGCGCAGGCCTCGCCGTACGGCCAACAGCGTCGCGGCTTCATAGGCCCGAAAGGCCCGCTCGCGATCGTAGTCGTCGACCAGCGGCTGCCACGCGCGAGCGAACGATACGGTCGCCTCCGGGTGCAGCGTCAGCCAGTCGTGCTCGTAACTGTCTGCGAGCTCTCTAAGCGCTACCAGAACCGGGTCGCGCCAGGGTCCGTCCAGCTGCAGAGAGAGGATCTGCTTCAGCAGGCGGCGGACCCGGCGCGTGTCCGACGCGAGAGCCTTGCGCACCTGAGCGGCACGGCTAAGCGTGGCGGTCGGCCGAGCCGAGGCCCACACCTCGAGTCGCGCCCTCGCTTGCTCTCGGAACGACGCATCTGACACGGTCGGGTCCGCGGCGTTCTTCCAGAGCTCCATGAGCAGGCCGTCGGATCCCTGACCGCCCGGCATCGATGGCTCGGTGACCCCGTAAGCCCACCGCCAGATCTGGGCGATGCGCATCTCGATCATTCGCAGGACACGGTCGGCCTCGCTGGCGAGCGCCGAATGCAGGAACCCGGCGACCTCAAGCGTTCGCCTAGGCTCGACGATCGCCTTCAGATGAGCCGGCCTGCGCCGGCGCAGACGGCGGCCATAGGCGCGCAAGCGCTCCGGCGGAATTGAGGTCGGCCCATTGGTAAGTTTCGGAAAATCGCGTAGGTACAGTAGTTTTGCGATCGCGCCCTCGAGCGCCTTCGGCGAACGGCGCCCGGGTGGTTGGCGGACCCACTCGAGCCGGGACTTCCCATCAAGCCGAAGCTCCATCAGCTGCTCATACCAGGCATCCGTCGCAGATCGACCCACGTCCGACTGAAGTGCCTCGGCGTCCGCAAGCTCAACCCCGCGGAGCACACTCCGAACAAGATCGTCCACGACGCGGCGACCCGGAATGCAGCATCGTCGGGCGTACAGGAAGTCCCTGACTCGCGCCGCCAACCGGTCACGATCGATCGTCGACCGCGTCTCGGAGGCGAGAGTTTCGATGATGCTCGCCTCGTCGTCGCTGCCGAACCGGTGTATGCCGAGGTGCTCGAGAGCCCAGGACTGGTGCCGAAACAGCGACATCCGCCGCCGGTACAGGCCGCGTAGTGTCGCCAGCATCGGTGCTGGACGGCCCACCTGTTTCCCGAGGAACTCGAGCAGGTCACGGGGGACGTAGTCGAGCGCCACGAGTGTCGTGCCCGTCATTCTGAGGAATCCGAGCTGCAAAGCGACCCCGAGTCGCAGTCGCGTTCGGACGGCAACGCGCAAGGCGCGCTTGTCGGCGGCGGTCAGTGTGAAGAACTCGCGCATCTCGAAGTCCGTGAGCTCGCGCGGGACGGTCGTGCGGCCGAGGTACGTGGAATGGATGCGACGCATGGTGCTTCCTCCCCGTCAGGGCGAGCGAGCGTAGCGCGGTCGGGCGGCGCGTCCAATCTCGATCCGCTGTCCCTATTGAAGTATACTTAGAACAGACCGACACTTTGCCACGGGAAAAGAAGCTTTTCCGGACTGTTTGGCGCCGAGGGTTCAATTGGGACAGTCTGCAGCGCTCTATTGCCGGGTATCGACTGCTGATCAGACCTGCGCCCGCCAGGAGCGGGACTTGCGCGCCTTCGCCAAGAAGGCGGGCTACAAAATCGTCGGCGTCTGGAAGGAGACCGGCTCGGGAGCCAAGGACGATCGCGCTCAGCGCAAAGAAGTCCTCGCGCTTGCCCAAGCCCGTAAGGTCGACGTGATCCTGGTCACCGAGCTAACCCGCTGGGGTCGATCGATGCTCGACTTGTTCCACACACTGCAGGACCTGCAAGCGTGGGACGTCTCACTCGTCGCCCAGACCGGTCTGCAGTTCGACTTGCGCAGCGCTCAAGGAAAACTCATTGCATCCCTGATGGCGGCGCTTGGCTGAATTCGAGCGGGATCTCCTGCGCGAGCGAGTCCGCTCCGGAATCGCCGCAGCACAAAAACGCGGAGTGGTGTTCGGCCGGCGTCCGGGTCAGCGCATAAAAGCGGATCGGTTCGCGCCGAAAGTGTTGAAGCTCGTCGGCGAAGGCCAGTCATACAGGGAAATCAGTCATCGGCTCGGCCTGAGCAAAAACACCGTTCTCCAAATCGTCAAACGTGACCGTGCAGCGTAAACAGAGGGGTTCCTTGAGGTGAGGGCGACATCCATACGGCGGCGTGAAGGTTCATTATTGTGAATCGCTTTAATTTGCGATCGGTCTTCCTCAATGGTCAAGACATCCGCGTTGGGTGGAAAGCGTTGTTGTTCGTGGGGCTTTTTGTAGCCCTTCGAATGGGCACAGGTCCCGCGCTCGGATCCCTTATCGTACTTTCGCAATCCGAGCCAAATCCGCCGTCGCCGGCGCTGATTCGGGAGTCGTGGCTCGTTCTGCTCGTGTTCATCGCAACTTGGGTGATGGCGCGTATCGAAAAGCGAAGTGTATTCTCCTATGGTTACATCGATCAAAGAAAGCTGCTCAGACTGGCAAGTGGCATCGCCTGGGGATTCTTAAGCCTATCGTTGTTGATCGGTGTTTTATGGCAATGCGGCTATCTGGTCTTCGATGGGCGTTCGCTAAGTGGAACGACTGCGTGGACGTATGGGATCGCGTGGGGGCTGATGTTCATTCTCGTTGGATTCGCGGAAGAATCGGAAACTCGTGGCTATCTGCAGTACACGTTGTCGCAAGCCGTCGGATTTTGGTGGTCGGCTTTGATTCTTTCGATCGTCTTTGTGCTGCTTCACGCATTTCTTGCCGGCGAGTCAGCCTTGGGATTATTTCAGACGGGCGCGCTCGGTATGGTGTTCTGTTTAAGCCTTTGGTACACCAAGTCGCTGTTTTGGGCGGTCGGTTTCCATGCCGGTTGGGATTGGTCTGAGTCCTATTTCTACGGAACGCCAGACAGCGGAATGTTGATCCAAGGGCACTTGTTTACGACCCACCCGGTCGGGGATCCTCGATGGAGCGGAGGGGTAACGGGCCCAGAGGGAAGTCTCTTTTGCTTGCTTTTACCCGTTCTGTTGGCTGTCAGCATGTGGCTGTGGTGGGGTAAAAGGAAAGCCGCCGTTCCTTAGCGTACGTAATGGTCCCTTTCTTGAGGTCACCGCTAACTGCCGGATTCGGTGCCGTGCTTAGGGTGCGTAAAATTCCGTTTCGTGTCTTCTCCTCTAAAGCTAGTCGGTGAAGGCCAGTCTTATTGGGAAATTGGTCATCGGCTGGGTTTGAGTAAGAATACGGTGCTGGAAATCGTGAAACGAGACCGCGCCGCGTAGCTTGGGGAATCGTCGATGAACGCTGTCGTTCGATCGCCACGTCGCTTTGCTCGCCGTCTGTATCTGGCTGCCAGTCTCATCTTCCTCGCGCTGGTCTTCTGGACATTTGCGCGCACCTTCTATCTAAAGCCGTTCTTCGGTACGCCTCCGCTGTCTGCGTTGCTACACGTTCACGGCGCGGTGATGAGCGGATGGGTCGCGCTGCTCGTTGTTCAAACCAGTCTGATCGCCGCTCGTCGTGTCCAGTGGCATCGGTGGCTCGGGGTATTCGGGGCCGTTTGGGCGGCGCTGGTTGTCATTCTGGGATCGATTACGACGTTGCACGCTGCGGCGCGCGAAGTGCGCGGTCACACGGACTTCGCTGCCGCTCAGGTCACCATTACGAGTCTGGATTTGCTTCAGATGCTGTTCTTTGCGGCGTTCGTCGCAATTGCGATCTGGCAGCGCCATCGCCCCGACTATCACAAACGGCTGATGCTCTTGACCATCGCCTGCATGCTGCCGGACGCGCTCGCGCGGCTCCCCGTCAGCTTTATGACCCAAGCGACGGAGGCAGAGCTCAACCTACGCATCATGGTGGGACTGGATGTGTTCATATTGCTCTTTGTCGGGCTCGACACGCTTTGGCATCGCCGACTGCACCCAGCTTTTGCGTGGGGGGCTTCGCTGTTCGTCGGCGCATTTCACGTGGCGCTCTACCTCACCAAAACGCCAGCATGGATTGCGTTTGGTGAGTCGCTGGTCTCTTGACGGCCCGAACTTGCCACTCGACGCCATAGAGTCACGACCAGAAAGCCGCCGTCGGGGATAATATTGGCGAGGGTAATGCGCATGCCAAAGCAATTTCGTCTGTAGGTAGGGAGGGTGGACATGATGAGAAGCTTCCAAGGAATCACGGCGAGGGGCTTATTTCTTGTCGCCGCGATAACGGCATCGATTGGCAGTGTTGCTGCGGCTGATGAACCAATTGTTAATCGGACTGTTCAGGTCAGCGGCACAGGAACCGATTTGCTTAGCGGCGCAATCGTCCACTCGAAGAGGCCGACGGCGACAGGCGAACTTCAGAGAGGCACTGAGATCGTTGAACTACGTGGAGATCTGAGCGGGAAGATTCTTTATCACGTTACTACGGTGATCGACAATCAGAAGGGCACATTGGTCAATACCGGTGACCAAGTATTCTCGGGCACGATCGCAGGCTCAGAGCCGGTTATGCTCCATGATTCGAAATTTCGATTTGAAGTGAACCTTGCTACCGGCGCGGATCGCGGCGCGGTATATCTATTTGACCACATCGCGGGACCGCACGTTAGGTGCGAACTTGAGGTGACTGGCACCGGAAAGACTGCAGATGGAAACCCTACATTCCGTTACACCGGAACTTGCAAGTTTGGTTCTGGAAAAATGGGTTCAAAGCATTAGACGGGGCTGGGCAAGCGCTGGAATTTGGGATCGCGGGGCCGGCCAATTCTGGATATTTCTTGGCGGCAATTGCTTGCAGCTCATGAGGTGGACCTGGACGTTGCGTCGGTAGCGGACCGTCGAGGGTAAGCGGCGTCAGGGTTGGTCCCCGCTGCGGAATGGCCTGCCAGCGACCGACCGACTGGTCATGGCGCGCTCTCTCACCATGGTGCTACACGGATTGTCGGACGGATACGTTCGTGTCTTGCCCTCCTAATGGTCCCCTTCGAGAAGTCACCCCGAGTTATGCACAGGAAACCGCTACTTTTTGCACAAACCTGACGCCTACCCCGGACCGCGCAGCGGCTCTACGAGGGGCTGCGCCTCGAGGGGTACACGGGCGCAGTCGACGCCGTGCGCCGATACGCTCGAGGCTTTGAGCGGCGGCGGCGGCCGGACACGACGGCGTTCATCCCGCAGACGTTCGCGCCTGGCGAGGCCTACCAGTTCGACTGGAGCCACGAGCACGTCGAGCTCGGCGGCGTCCACCAGGTCGTCAAGGTCGCGCACGTGCGGCTGTGCCACAGCCGGGCGTTCTTCCTGGCCGCATACCCGCGCGAGAGCCAGGAGATGGTGTTCGACTCGCATGCGCGGGCGTTCGAGTTCTTTGGCGGCGTGCCGCGTCGTGGCATCTACGACAACCTGAAGCCCGCGGTCGACGCGATCTTCGTCGGCCGGGCGCGGCGCTACAACCGCCGGTTCCTCGTGATGTGCAATCACTACCTGATCGAGCCGACGGCGTGCACGCCAGCGTCGGGCTGGGAGAAGGGTCAGGTCGAGAACCAGGTCGGCAACGTCCGCGAGTGGCTGTTCACGCCGAAGGTCCGCTGCAAGGATCTGGCGGAGTTGAACGCGCATCTTGCAGCGCGCTGCCTGCAGATCGCGCGTGAGCGCAACCATCCGGAGCAATCGGAGCGCAAGGTCGTCGAGCTCTGGGACGAGGAGCGTGCCGCCTTGCGCACGATGCCGATCCCGTTCGACGGTTATGCCGAGAAGTCCGCGCTCGTGTCGACGATGTGCCTGGTCAACTTCGACCGCAACCGCTACAGCGTCGAGTGTCGATACGTGCGCCAGGTGGCGACGGTCCGCGCCTACGCCGAGCGGATCATCGTCGTCTGCAACGGCGAGGTTGCCGGTGAGCATCCGCGCTGCTTCGGCCGCGGTGAGACGAAATACAACCCCTGGCACTACGTCGCGGCGCTGGCGCGCAAGCCCGGCGCGCTGCGTAACGGCGCGCCCTTCAAGGACTGGAACCTGCCGGCGTCGATGACCCGGCTGCGGGAGCGCCTCGCCAAACACGCGGACGGCGACCGCCAGTTCGTCGACATCCTGTCGATGGTCGCGCTCTACGGCCTCGAAGCTGTCAGCGACGCCTGTGCGGTGGCGCTCGAGGAGCAGGTCGTCAGCAGCGCGCACGTCGTGAACCTGCTGCACCGGGCGGCGGCACCGCCGCGGTTGCCGGCGCTGCAGGTGCCGGAGGCGCTGAAGCTCGCCGTCGAGCCGGCCGCCAACTGCGACCGCTACAACCAGCTCCTGCGTGCCTGGCCGGCAACGTTCGTCCCTGTTGATCCACCGTAGGAGACTGCCGATGAAAGAGAAACTGATCGACCTGTTGAAAACGCTGCGGCTGCGCGGCATGGCGAGTGCGCTCGATGACAGCCTGACGGCGCTGAGCCAGAAGAAGCTCGCGCCGACCAGCTGGCTGGAGCAGCTGCTGCACGCCGAGATCGCCGACCGCCAGGCGCGCTCGTACCAATACCAGCTCCGGCTCGCCAACTTCCCGATGCCGAGGGACCTCGATAGCTTCGACTTCAAGGACTCGCCGGTCAACGAAACCCAGGTCCGCCAGCTCTACACCGGCGAATACCTGACCACCGCGCGCAACATCGTGTTCGTGGGCGGCACCGGCACCGGCAAGACGCACCTCGCCACCGCGCTCGCCCGGGAGGTCGTCCTGAAGGGCATGCGGGCGCGGTTCTACAGCGTCGTCGACCTCGTCAACCAGCTCGATGCCGAGAAGCGCAACGGCCGCGCCGGGCAGCTCGCAAACCGACTGCTCAACCAGAACGCGATCGTGCTCGACGAACTCGGCTACCTGCCGTTCGCCCAGGACGGCGGCGCTCTGCTGTTCCACCTGATCAGCAAGCTCTACGAGCGCGTCTCGCTGATCGTGACGACCAACCTGTCGTTCGGGGAGTGGAGCACCGTGTTCGGCGACGCCAAGATGACCACGGCGCTCCTGGATCGCCTCACGCATCGCTGCGACATCATCGAGACCGGCAACGACAGCTACCGGTTCAAGACCCGGAAATGAACCGAAGCCGCAAGACGTTCTGCCGCTGACACGGCAGACCGCGGGATCCGTCAGACCATCAGTGCAAGCCAAGAGCCGGACCCCGACCGGACCCCAAACCCACCCCAAGGCCTGGTCAAAGTTGGACGCCGATCGCTGGTCAATGTTGGACGCCCGTTGACAAGTACCAGCCGGTCGACGCTCGCCGGCGCTTGCCGTGTCAGGAAGAACCACAGAATTACGCCCACTGCCCCGGGGACACTGCCGATTGCAAGCCTGCGGACGATGCCCCAGTCCACTCGGCGGCTGTACCCGAAAGATGCCGTCGCGACGACTTTCGTCGTCGCCGTGAAGACGAGGTCCGTGCCAACCGCAACCGCAGGGGACTGCCCGAACAGCAGTACGAGGACCGGCGTCATCAGCGATCCACCGCCGACGCCAGTGAGGCCGATCAGCACGCCAACTGCCAGGCCCGCGGCGCTATAGAGGAAGGGGGCATCCATAGCGCTTGATTGTAGGTGGCACGGTGGAGAATTGGCCGTCCGCGCGGCTTCTTTGTCAGTGCTTCTGGTTATCGCGTCATGACAAGCCGCAATACCGCCGAGCGCCCACGTCGTTCAGCATGTGGCGCGATGGCATGCTGCGCCGAGGCTGGGGCGCCACACGCCGAACACGGACAAGGGGGCGCAGTGGTGGTCATTCTACGATGACATCGAGACCGAGGGATCGCGGGCGGCGTCAGACTTCCGAGGCCGTCCGCGCATGCCTCTTGGGTTACCGGCGACGACTGATGGAGCTTTTGCGCCAAGCAAATCGCGAGGAATCGCCAGCGGCCCCGTCCGTCTTGGCAGCGGTGTCGGAACTCGCCGAGGACCTGACACTCGACCTCCTGCGTCTGTATCGGCGTGCCGAAGCAGACTCGCTCGAACGCGACGAAGCGCGCGTGCTCATTCCAACCCTGGAAGCGCTTCGAGACGTGTTGAGAACCCGCCCGCGGCGATCAGCGCCGGTTGGCGACTTTCTTCAACGCGCACTTGACCGAATCCCACCGGTTTCGACGACTCGCCTGTCGGCCAATCTTTGAGACCCGTGCGATGTGCGATATATCACCAGGCCCATGTCATGGCGATGCCTGTTTATCGACAATCCCAGGTTTCTGCGTCTGCCACGGGATTTCCAGGGCTTCAAACACTTCCGCTAGCTCGGCGTCACTCCTGGTCCGCACGGCCTGGTTGACGAGGCGGCGCGTCAGGTGCGGGCCGAGCATCCGAATGAACTCGTACGCGTAGCCGCGCAGGATCTGCCCCCGCCGCACTCCGATCCAGGTCAGGTGCGGGGCGAAAAGGTGGTCTGCGTCGAGCGCAACAAGATCAGTGTCCTTCGGGTCGATCGCCATGCTGGCGACTATTCCGACACCAAGCCCCAGCCGGACATAGGTCTTGATGACATCCGCATCGCTGGCCGTAAAGGCCACCTTAAGTGGCAGTCCTTTGCTTTCGAACAGAGCCGGAAGCGACGACCGCCCGCTGAAACTGAACGTGTAGGTCACTATCGGATGATGCGATAGCGCCTGAAGTGTCAGCGGCGGACCGGCAACCAGCGGGTGGTCCTTCGGCACGACGACACGTCGGTTCCAGCGAAAGCACGGCAGAAGGCACATTCCCGGAAACAACTCGTGTGATCCCGTTGCAATGGCGATGTCGATGCGCTGGAGCTTGACGAGGTCCGCGACCTGTTCCGCGGTCCCCTGATGAAGGTGCAGGTCGACCTGCGGATACTCCTCGCGAAACGCCTTGACGATCGGCGGCAGCACGTACCTCGCCTGGGTCCCGGTCGTACCGATCGCGAGGGTGCCTACTCCGTCAT
This sequence comes from uncultured bacterium, assembly GCA_963827235.1. Lineage (GTDB taxonomy): Bacteria > Chloroflexota > UBA5177 > JANWHV01 > JANWHV01 > JANWHV01. The sequence continues at coordinate 114,366 of CAWHAE010000011.1, read as the reverse complement.
CGGCGACGTCCTGGGACATGCCCCGGATATTCTGGACTGCCGCGAGGATTTTGAGGGTCTGATCGACTACCTCGCGTCCGCCCGCAGTGAGGCCGGTGAAGGCCCGCCCGTCGCGCTCGAACAGAGCAAACCCGAGCTCATCCTCGAGCAGTTTGAGCTGCTTGCTGACGCCGGGCTGAGTCTTGTAGAGCTTCGGGGCGGCGTGCGAAATGTTGAAATCGCTCTGGACCACCGCGGCGAGGTAGCGCAGTTGTGTCAGTGTCACGAGATCGACTCCGACCGCACGTCAACGTGCCGCGCGCCGAGTGTCCCGTCGGCCTTCCACTTCCTGAAGCAAGCGCCCGCAATCGCGGGCAAGACCCCACGCATCGACCCTCCAGCACCTTCTTCGAACACGTCATGATGGAAAACGACTGCCCGTCGGACCAATAGCCAGCGCTTATGATGACCAAAGCAACCGAACCGCCGCTCAGTCGCCGTTGCTAGAGAAGAACGCGCTCGATTCCGCCGGCGTTTGCGCGTCGCACGTAATCGGGTAGCCAGTCGGCGCCCAGGACGTGCTTTGCGATTTCGACGACGACATAGTCCGCGTCGAGCGCGACGTCGTCCTGGTATCGCGCGAGTCCCTGCAGGCAGGATGGGCACGAGGTGAGGATCTTGACCGGTTCCGTGGCGCCATGAATTCTCAGGTCCTCGACGCCTCGCTTGAGCTCCTGCTCCTTTCGAAATCTCACCTGAGTCGCGATGTCCGGCCGCGTGACAGCGAAAGTGCCGGATTCCCCGCAGCAGCGGTCATTCTTGGCAACCCGGCCGTTGATCTTGGAATTGAGGAGCGTGTTCACCACCCGTAGTGGGTCGTGCTGCTTGATCGGCGTATGGCAGGGATCGTGATAGAGATACCTCACGCCCGTGACGCCCTCGAGCTGAACTCCCTTCTCCATCAGGTACTCGTGGATGTCGATGATCCGCGAGCCCGGGAAGATCTGCTCGAACTCATATCCCGCGAGCTGGTCGTAGCAGGTCCCGCAGCTGACGACGACCGTCTTGATGTCTAGGTAATTGAGCGTATTCGCGACGCGGTGGAACAGCACGCGATTGTCCGTCGTGATCCGGTTGGCCTTGTCGGCGTCGCCGCTCCCGCGCTGGGGATAGCCGCAGCACAGGTAGCCAGGCGGCAGCACCGTTTGTGCGCCGACGTGCCAGAGCATCGCCTGTGTCGCAAGGCCCACCTGCGAGAAGAGTCGCTCTGAGCCGCAGCCGGGAAAATAGAACACCGCCTCGCTGTCGGCGCTCGTCGCCCGCGGGTCCCGGATGATCGGAACATAGGCCCGGTCCTCTATATCGAGGAGTGCGCGGGCCGTGCGACTCGGCAGGCCCCCGGGCATCCGCTTGTTGACGAAATGCACGACCTGCTCGTGCATCGTCGGCCGGCCGGTAGTCGCCGGTGGCCGCCTCGTCTGGGCGCGCGCCGCCGCACCGAGGAGGCGGTTCGCGAGGCGTTGTGCCCGATACCCGACGCCGATCATTGCAGCGCGTGCGAGCTTGATCGTCTTCGGATTCGTCGCCTCGAGGAAGAACGCCGCCGCCGCGGCCACGGGGCGGAAGCGCTTCTTGTCCATCCGTCGCAGCAGATCGCGCATCGCCATCGACACGTCGCCGAAGTCGATGTCGACCGGACAGGGCTTGGCGCACTTATGGCACACGGTGCAGTGATCCGCGACGTCGCCGAATTCGTCCCAGTGGCGGATCGAGATGCCCCGCCGCGTTTGCTCCTCGTAAAGAAAGGCCTCGATGAGCAGCGAGGTCGCGAGGATCTTGTTGCGCGGCGAGTACAGAAGATTTGCACGCGGCACGTGCGTTGCGCAGACGGGCTTGCATTTGCCGCAGCGCAGGCAATCCTTGATGGCGTGCGAGATCGCCCCGATCTCGGACTGCTTCATGATCAGTGATTCGTGGCCGAGGAGGTTGAAGCTCGGCGTGTAGGCGCGCCGCAAGTCGCCACCGGGCAGTAGTTTCCCAGCATTGAATCGCCCGGTGGCGTCGACCCGCTCCTTGTAGGCCCGGAACTCGGCGGTCTCGGCGTCCGTCAGGAACTCATATTTCGTGATTCCGATGCCGTGCTCCCCAGAGATGACGCCGCCAAGATCGCGGGCGATCCGCATGATCTTCGCGACCGCGGCATTGGCCTCCTGCAACATCGCGTAGTCGTCTGAATTGACCGGGATGTTCGTGTGGACGTTGCCGTCGCCCGCATGCATGTGGAGTGCAACGAAGACGCGGCTCGTCAGCACCCGGCGGTGGATGGCCTCGCACTCGGCGAGCGCCCCGGAAAGCGGTCCGGCGAGCACTTCGGCGAGCTTCGCACGCACCTCGCTTTTCCATGAGATCCGAAGCGTCCGATCCTGGACGATGTCGATGAGCCGCGCGTCCGGGTTGGCGGCGCTCGTTCGAGCAAACTCAGGAGCGAGCGCCCCATAGCCGAGGCCACAGAGCATGGGCTCGATGTCCGCGAGCCTCTGGTCCAGGGAGCCCAGCACGAATTGCCAGCGCTCGCGAGCCGTGCGGACGATCGTCCGTGCCTCCTCAATCCGGCTGCCAACGAGCTCCTCCCGCGGCAGGTTCTCGGATTCGGCGTCCTCGGTCTTGCTGACGGGAACAGGACCGGCCAGGAACGCCTCGAGCTCGTCAAGGAGCCGGAGCTTGTTCCGCGTCGAGAGCTCGATGTTGATCCGCTCGATTGCGTCGGTGTAGTCGCCCATCCGCTCGAGTGGTATGACGACGTCCTCATTGATCTTGAAGGCGTTCGTATGCCGGGCGATCGCCGCCGTCCTCGCCCGGTCCAGCCAAAATTTCTTTCGCGCGTCGGGACTCACGGCAACAAACCCCTCGCCACCCCGTGCGTTCGCGATGCGAACTACCTGGGAGGTCGCCGCGGCAACCGCGTCGGGGTCGTCACCGGCGATGTCCCCGAAGAGCGCCATCTTCGGAAGACCGCCCCGCTTCGACTTGCTGACGTAGCCGACTGCCCGCAGGTAACGATCGTCGAGATGCTCGAGGCCGGCGAGCTGCACACCGGTCCGTCCGGCCTCTGCGGCGAGGAAGTCCCGGATCTCGACGATGGACGGAATCGCGGCACGCGCCTCGCCGAAGTACTCGAGACACACGGTGCGTGTGTGCTTTGGCATCCGGTGGAGCACCCAGCGGGCGGCGGTAACGATGCCGTCGGTTCCTTCCTTCTGTACGCCCGGCAGACCGCCGAGGAACTTGTCGGTCGCATCCTTACCGAGCCCCGCCTTGCGGAACGCCCCGCCGGGAATCGCGAGCCGTTTCGTCCGCAGAACGCGCGCCTTCTCAGGTGACTTGCGACCGTCCTTCCAGGTCAGGTCGAATTCCACCGTCTCGACCTCGTGGATCTTGCCGAGGTTGTGGCCGATCCGGGTCACCTCCAGCCAGTTGCCATCCGGTTCGACCATGCGCCACCAAGCGAGGTTGTCGACAGCGGTTCCCCAGAGGACCGCCTTCTTACCGCCGGCGTTAACGGCAACGTTGCCGCCGATGCAGGACGCCTCTGCGGAGGTCGGATCGACGGCGAAGATAAGCTCCGCGCGCTCGGCGGCATCCGAGACTCGCTTCGTCACGACACCGGCGCCCGTCAGGATCGTCGGAACGGGTCGTAACCGCCCCGGCAGCTCGATCCTCTCGACATCGCCGAGGAACTCGAGCTTCTCGGTATTGATGACTGCCGAGAGCGGCGTCAACGGGATCGCCCCGCCCGTGTAGCCCGTGCCGCCACCTCTGGGGATGATTGTGAGCCCGAGGTCCGTACAGGCTCGGACGAGACCCGGGATCTCCGTTTCGTCGTCCGGGCACAGCACTACGAACGGGTATTCGACCCGCCAGTCAGTTGCGTCGGTGACGTGCGAGACACGCGCGACTGCATCGAAGCAGACGTTGTCGCTTCGCGTATGGCGCCCCAGCAGTAGCCGCGCACGGCGCCGAAGCCGATCGGTCTCGAGGAAGCGGCGATCGAAGCGCGCCACTGCATCCCGTGAGAGCGTGAGAAGCTCGCCTACCCTCTGGTCCTGGGTCGCATCGCTCCGATCGCGTCGCCGGTCGATCTCGCCAAGCCGGTGATTGAGCGCCTCGATGAGGAGCGCTCGGCGCTTGGCATTGTCGAGAAGATCGTCCTCAAGGTATGGGTTTCGCTCGACGACCCAGATGTCGCCGAGCACCTCGTAGAGCATCCGCGCCGAGCGCCCGGTCCGTCGCTCGGACCTGAGCTCGCTGACCAGCCGCCAGCCAGCATCCCCCAGGAGCCGCGTGGTGATTTCGCGGTCGGAGAACGACGTGTAGTTGTACGGGATCTCGCGGAGCCGCGTCATGTTAGGCAATTGACCTCGGACTGCGCGCGGCGACTTAACGTTCGACGGGAGCGGGTGCGCAAGCTGGCTTGCCTTTTGAATCCATTACGCGTCTGCACTGGACGGCCCGCGTCGCCACCGGTGAGCGTTGCCCCGGCGACGCTTCGAGTCCGCACAGGATCTGTGGCGGGCATCCGGGGCCCTGATGCATAGGGCGAGCAACCGCAGGGGCCACGCCGGCGCCGGATCGCAAGAATACCGGACCAGCGAGTGTCCACTCGGGCGATTTGGTCGATCGCCATAACTAGTAGTTTGGGTTGGTACGCTAACTAGCTTGAACGTCCATTCAATCAATGCCGCAGAACTCGCCTCGCGCTGCTTATTCCGTCGAATGCGCGTTCAAACGCCTTGGTACCGGTGGTCGCGACGTCTATTGCGGCAGCCACTTGGCTGTAATGGGCCGTGTGGTAACGTGCTCTCGCGCCGATTTGAAGTTCAGCTTGCGGGCGCGTTAGAAATTCCGCTAAAGCGAAGCGAGTGCCGCCAAGTGCGGCACGCAACGCTCCCGCAGGCTGGTTCGATGCCGGCGCTTCGTCTCACGAGGTGCCGCATGCCGTTTCGCCCGACGCTCTCGCCACCCGACGCTCCGTCCGTCTCGTTCGAGTTCTTTCCGCCGGGTGACGAGGCGATGGAACGAACGCTCTGGACGTCCGTGCGTCGCTTGGCCCCACTGAGCCCGAGCTTCGTGTCCGTAACCTACGGCGCCGACGGCTCGACGCGGGATCGGACCCATTCGCTGATCCGCCGCGTCTTCCGGGAGACCGAGCTCACCCCTGTGCCACACCTGACCTGCGTCGGGGCCACGCGGACAGAGATCGCCGCAATCGCCCGTGAGTACTGGGCCTCGGGGGTTCGCCACATTGTCGCACTCCGCGGGGACCCGGCTGACGGGTCCGGTTCCTACCGGCCCGCGGCAGCCGGCTTCGCATACGCTTCGGAGCTCGTCGCGGGCCTCAAGGCGGTCGCCGATTTCGAGATCAGCGTGGCCGGGTACCCTGAGGTCCATCCCGAGTCCCGCTCGGCGACCGCTGATCTTTACTGCCTGAAGGCAAAGGTGGATGCCGGTGCGACGCGGGTGATCACGCAGTTCTTCTTCGAGTCCGACGTCTTCCTGCGATTCCGCGACCGCTGCAGTCAGCTCGGCATCCGCGTACCAATCGTGCCCGGAATCCTTCCGGTCACCCGGTTCCCGCAACTTCAGCGCTTCGCCGCTCGCTGCGGTGCATCCGTCCCCGACTGGCTCGCCCGCAGGTTCCACGGCCTCGACGATGACCACGAAACGCGCCAGATGATTTCAGCTGCGGTTGCCATCGATCTTGTCACCGCGCTGGAGCGCGAGGGAGTCGAGCAGTTCCATTTCTACACCCTCAACCGGGCGGAACTCACGTACGCGATCTGCCACGCGCTTGGACTCCGGCCGACCATCGAGGCCTTGCGCGAACCGACGACTGCACTGGGCTTTCCGGAACCCGCCGGTTGCTAGAACCAGGACTTGCTAAGGGGAAACCGCCTCGCGTGGCCGCTCGAAATCTAGTTTCTCGCACACCTTTTCGCGAGGATTTCGATCGTCTCGGGCGATAGCGTCCCGGCCGTCTCCCAACCGGCCTCGCAAGCCGGATCGCGGGCCTGAACTCCTCGTAGACGGAGTAGGCCTCGAGCTCAAAGGCTTGCGGGGTCCGCGATGCCCCGAGCTTCCGGAGGATCAGCGTAGGCCTACTTTCGCGTCAAGATTGGCATTTCCAACGCCGCGCAGGAGCCTTAACGAACGTACATTATTGAGCGGGAGCCCTTATTTTCAGCGGTCTGGGACGGCCGGTATTCATTCTTCGACCCGCCGGTGAGCCAGTGAACTCTGAATCCGGAAATCCGAAAATCGCCAGCGTCAGCACAAGGCTTACGCCCGCCTTTATAGGAGCGGCGCGTGCCAGCTCGCTACAGCCTTGCGGGCGTATAGCTTGGTGGTGGCTCGCACAACTTCAACGGCATCGACAGAGCGCAGGACGAGCTCCGCGGTGCCGGCCGGCGCGGCGACCCCAGAGTTGACTGCCCGGGCGAGTTGATTAAGATTGCGACCAACGGCCGAGACCTCGGCAATCGCACGCTCGATCAACGCCAGCTCGGCCGCCGGAACTGGCGGATCCTCAACTAGGTGGGATCGGACAAGCGCCGCGATATAAGTTGATGGCTTCATCCGTCGCGTCGAGGCGCGTCGTCTAATAATCGCCACGTCGCCCGGCCGGAACCGAACTGTCACTCGCTCAGTACTTGGGTCCTCCCGGCCACGGGCCGTGCGGACGTCGTCCAAGACGCCCTGGACGCCCTGGACGCCCTGGACGCCGTTCTCAATGAGCTGATTCAGGAGGCTGGAAACAGTAATGCCGCGCTGAGCCGCGATTGCCCCAACCCGCGCGTGGATTGCCGGCGTAACCCAAGTCGCGAGTTGTCGAATTGATCTCACTGTGTGCTCGCTAGTACACGCCTCACCCTTCGTATCACATAAGCGGACGCCAGTCTATCCTGCCATCCCTACCACAGAGCACCCCTCCAAACCTTCACCACGCCGGTCACTTGTCGTTGCTCCGAGATCACCGCAATGCGGTGCCGCGGATCCGGAACGGTTCCTTCAATTGCCGAACACTCGTCCGCCTTTCCACCTGCGGGTCAGAGCGCAACGTGCCGATTCCGAACGCCAGGGGGCTCCCGACCCGCCTAGGGACCGTTGGCCTCGCATCCCCGTTCGTAGCATTTGATTACCAATGTGATGCTTTCTTTGTTCTGGTTCATAAAGCAAAGCTATCCCCGTGTTTGAGGCACCAGGACCCGTGCGCCAAGTGCCTGTTTCTTCTCGTGCCGCGCTAGTGCACCAGTCCGGTCAGTAAGGAACTACGACAAGTGCCATGGAACGAGAAAATCCCAGACCGTCCCAGTCTGCGTTCAGCCCTGATGCATGAGCCCGTCCTGGCCGTGGTAAGAGCTTGTTTCGGCCGGATGGTCGGCGTGGCGCCGCCTATGTTCCAAGCAAACGGCGGTAGTGCTCACGACTAGCTCGCGCGCCAGGCGCACGCCCGCGTGACAGGACGTATTGCGGTGTAGCAGGAGAACCCATGGCAACGAGACTCGATCTGTCCAAACTCACTCTGATGGATGCCCTCGATCTCGCCGCCCTGATCGAGCTCGAAGCGTTCAAGCGGTACACGGAATTCGCAGAACGCCTTGGCAGCCGTGATGCTGACGACCCCGGTGCGGTATTCGAAGCGATGGCCGTCAACGAGAGTAAGCACGGCGAGCAGCTTGCGGAGCGTCGCGTGGCGCTCTTCGGCGACCAACGACCAAAGGTCAAGCTTGACGACATCTTCGATGTCGAGGCCCCCGAGATCGGCGCACCGCGCTGGAGCATGTCCCCGCTGAAGGCTTATCAAGTGGCGCTGTCCTCCGAGAAGAAGGCCTTCGCGTTCTACGACCAAACCGTGCGCCACGTGAACCAGCCGGATGTCCGGGCGCTGTTCGAGGAGCTGCGGGCAGAAGAGGCTGAGCACGTTCGAATGCTCGAGGACATCATCGCCAAGTTGCCGCCTTCGGCTGCGATCGACCTCGAGGACGAGGACACTTACCCAAACCAGCCCGCCCGTAGTCGTCCGCATTACTAGTGCGGCGGCTCTCATCGGTGCCTTCGGACTTGTCCCCGGGCGATCGCTGGCCCGTCTGGGCGCACGGTATCGGCGGAATCGAGGTTCCGAAGGAGGCGCAGCTGACATTCGCGCGCTGCGCCCCCTTGGCTTAGCCTGTCTTCTTCGCCACGAGTCGCCGGCACTCGATTGGGACCGAGCCGGACGACATCCACTCAAGCGTCTCTCAGAACAGCAAGCATGGACGGAGACGACTTTCAGACGGTGGTTACCGCAGACCACGGCTTCGTTCGCATGACCGTAAGCGGGCCCTACACGCGAGCACGCTTCGGTCGCCTGATACAACGCGTTGCAGACGAGGCCGGGTCACGGGGAATCCCGCGTACCCTGGTCGACTTGACGGCCGTTCCCCTCAGTCTTTCGACCATGGACCGGTACGAGATCGGCGTGGCGGCAGGCCGCCTCCTCCTCGGCATCAAGGTTGCCGTCATCGCCACACGGGCCGTCGTAGACCACTTTGCTGAGACCGTGGCCCGCAACCGCGGCGCCGTTGTGGGTGTGTTTACCGAGGAAGCTGCTGCACTCAAGTGGCTCCTAGGGCCTGAGACGCCACCACCCTGACCGCGCGGCCACATGGCGGCGCAACGCCTCGACCATTGCGCCGCCCCGGTGGGCCCCTGGCGAGTACGGCCGGCCCGTTCCGACAGCTCTCTGGGCGAAGGCGGACGCAAGAGGCAACCCCGAGGTCAGGCGCCACGGCGTTTGCATGCAGAACTCCGTTCTCTGAATCTGTGGATTCCATTATCGTTGATTGATATTCCCAAGAGGCGAATATTGGAATCATGAAAACCACCGTTGATATTCCCGATGCCGAGCGCGCCGACGTATGGCCGAGCTCGTCAAGCACGCCCGGCACCTGCGACAATCTCGTCAGCATTTCCGAGCCCGTCGCCCAGCGCCGCAGGGGTTGAGGCGTGCTCCTCGTCGACACGTCATCGTGGATCCACCTGTTGCGTCCCCGCGGCGATGTTGTTTAGAGCGCGAGCGTGTGCAGCGGGCGCTCGAGGCGGGCGAGGCGTGCTGGTGTCCGATCGTGCGGCTCGAGCTGTGGAACGGCGCTGGTGGTGATCGCGAGAAGTAGGTGCTGCGCGACTTCGAGCGCCTGCTCCCGGAACTTCCGATCGACGACGACGTCTGGCGTGAGGCCCACGACCTTGCGCGTCGCGCGGAGAAGCGCCGGGAAGTCGGTCCCTCCCTCCGACATCCTGATTGCCGCCTGCGCGCGCCATCACGCCGTTGAGTTTGAGCACGCGGACGCCGACTTTCGGGAGCTCGCCGGCCTCTGAAAGCGGGGCGCGGCAGCTGACCACCGCGCCCCGGCCGGTCACGCCCCGACCCGCGCGACCGCTGCCTGCCACAGCTGCGTGTTGATCCGGACGTCCTCCTTTTATGAGGAGGACACCGTAATGCGAAGCACGGCGATCCGACTCAGCATTTTTAGCGGAGATCGACCCGCTGCCCTGCACATTATTAGAGGGCAGCGGTCGACCGGGCCGCGTCACAACGAGTCGAGCCACGCGAGGAGATCGGCGTCCTTCCGCCACCGTCTCGCCGAACCACGCGGAGGCCGATGAACTTGCTCCAGGGCGCGGCGCTTCGCGGCGAGGTCTGCTCGCGCGTAGCGGGCCGTCGTGTCGAGCTCGACGTGACCGAGCAAGTCGCGGATCACCGTGGTATCGGCTCCAACGCTGACGAGAGCCACTGCGGTTGAGTGCCGGAACGTGTGCGGCGAGATCCGCTTGTGGGCAAGTGAAGGCGTCGTCGCCGCCGCCTTGGCAACGTATTGCGCCAGCTTGAAGCGCAAGCCGCTGGCGCTGAGCGGATCGCCATACCGATTGACGAAGAGCAAGGCATCATCGGGGCGCGGATCCCGGTGCCGGAAGGCCCGGATCAGTTGCACGGTCTCTGGCCACAGCGGGCACGTCCGCTCCTTGCGGCCCTTGCCGAGCAGGCGCACCGTCGCGGGTGGATCGAAGCGGATGGCCTGCGGCCGTACGTCGAGCGCCTCCTGAATACGCGCGCCGGTGTTGTAGAGCAGCGACAGAAGCAGGTGGTCGCGCTGTCCGGCGAGCGTGCTGCGGTCGGGTTGCGCGAGGACGGCATCGACCTCGTCACCATCGAGGCTCGTAATGACGGGTCGGACCGTGCGCTTGCGCGGCAGCGCAAGGATCGCCGCTGCCTGCGCCGCGAGAGCGGGCTCCTCCCGCACTGCGTAGGCGAAGAACGACCGCAAGGCAGACAGCCTGCAGTTGCGCGTACCTACACTGTCGCCGCGACCCTCGAGCCCGTCGAGAAATGCGAGCACCGCGGGCGCAGTCACATCGTCAATCCGCAGATGCGTAACCGCCCGACCGTGACGAGCTGCGAGGAATCGCAGAAGCAGCCGCCAGGAGTCGCGGTAGCTGAGGACAGTGTGCGCCGAGAGGTCGCGCTGGCGACCGAGCCAGTCCTGAAAGAAGCGATGCAGCAACGCGGACAGGGAAATGGTGGTGGTCATGACGAGCTCCGATCCGCCCGGAGATGGGCGGCGCCAACCGCGCGAAAACGCTCAGAAGCCTCAGCCATCAGCTCACGGGTGACCGTGATGTAGATGAGCGTGGAGTGGATGCTCCGATGGCCCAGGTACGTGGCGAGGAATGGCAGCAGAGGCTCTGGAGACCGGCCTTCGCGGTACCATGCGAGCAGACGGTGAACGACGAAGGTGTGGCGCAAGTCATGGATCCGCGGGCCGCGCTTGCCGCGGGCGGGCTTGAGGGCCGCTCGGCGCAGTGCGCCGATCACGAGATCTTGGGCTCCGGCCCGGGAGTAACCACCGAAGCGCGCCTCCTGCCAGAACAAAGGCGCGCTTGGGTGCTGGTCAGCACCGCTGGCCTGGCGCTGCGAGAGGTAGCGTCTGAGTGCCGCAATCGCTGTCGGATGTAGCGGGATCCGGCGGGACTTAAAGAACTTGCTGTTGCGAATGAGGAGTACGCCCTCCTCGAGCCGAACGTCCTCGAGCAAGAGCCGAACAATCTCACCGATCCGCAATCCGGCACTGTACGCCAGCGCGACCATCGTGAACGTCGTTGCCGGCACGAGCGGCGAGCGTGGTGCTGGCGCCGCAAGTGCCGCGGTGAGCAGGCGTTCAATCTCCTCCGGCGAGTAAACATGGGGTCGCCGTCGATCGCGGTCGAGGCGCCGGCGCAGCGCGCGGTCGAGTCGGTGGCGGGAGACCGCAGGCTGCGCTCGGCTCCACGCGTAGCTCAGATCACTCGCAAGGCGTTCGCTTGCCCACAGGTGCTCCGATGTGGGCCGATCGCCGCGAAAGGCATCCATGAGGGTCGCCAGATCACAGCCGCTGAGCTCGGGGCGGTCCTGCAGGAAGCGGTCGAACTGCCGGAGTCGGCCTTCCTGCGCCTGATAGCGATAGCCGAGCGTCTGCATCGTCTCAACGTGCTCGCGCAGCATCGGACCTAAGGGACTGCCCCAGTGGACGGGGACGCGAGCCGCCGCAAGGGCTCGGGCGCGATCCGGGGCTGCCAGCGCACGCACGAGGGGGCCGATGTGGGGAATCGAATGCCGGGACTGCAGCGCTGCGAACGGGTTAGCCGCCAGCGATCCACGTTGGACGAGATCGTCTAAGAAACGGTTCAACTGCGTCATGCGGTTGCACAAGACGACGGTCGAGAGCACCTGCGCCTGGCGCTCAACCCACTCGACGAGAGTGCCTTCGGCGACGCCGGCACGAGTCTGCCTCGCGTCGGAAAAACGTTGGAATGCCCGCAGAGCCAGCCCGTAGACTCTCCGCGTGGATGGGTGGCGCCAGTGCTGCGTGGCAAGATAGCGGTCGATCGCCGCGCCGTCCGAATCAGGCCAGCGGTCCATGGGACACCTCCTCGATCGCCGGAACCGGAAGCGCTACGCCGCGCAGGTCCTCGTCCTGGAGCTTCAGATAGGTCGCGGTGGAACGCAGCGAGCGATGTCCGAGGATGTCCGCGATCGCCTTGACGGGTACGCGGGCGCGCAGCAGTGACACCGCACGTGCGTGACGAAAGAGGTGTGGGCCACGCTTGCCGGTTAGGACGATGCCGGCGGCGCGCAAACGAGTGGTAACGACGCCATATACACTGGCGCGCCTGGCGAGGCCGCGGTGCGGCGGACGCATCCGCAGAAACAGCTCCCGTGCAGGCGTGCGCGGGCGGCCGTGTCGCAGATAGGCGAGAAATGCTGCGGCGACGTGCGGTAACAGTGGGACGACGATCGTATCGTACGTCTTGCCCTGGGTAATCGTTATCGTCTCACTGCGCCAGTCGATATCGGCGAGGCGCAGCCCGACAAGCTCGCTCGAGCGAATGCCGTAGGTCGCGAGCAGGGTCAACATCGCATAGTCGCGCCGGCCCTTTGCGGAACGATCGCGACGAGTCATTGATAGAACGGCCTTGATCTGCCCGTCGGTTAGTACGGCTGGTAGCCCCTCATACTGGTAGAGCGTCGGCGCAATGACGCGAGTGGCGAGGTCGCTGCGGAGGCGACCGGAGGCGTAGAGGAACGCCAGCAGTGCCCTCAGCCGGCGGGTGACGAGGCTGAGGGTCGTACGCCGCAACTGCACGGCGCGAGCGCGCTGATAGGCATCGACGTCGCCGGCGCTACACAGCACGCCGTTGGCTGTGACCAGTGCCCGCGATGCGCACCAGTCCAGGAAATGGCTCGCCTCACGTACGACGCCGGTGAGTGTGTCGGCGCCGAGGTGCCGGGTGGCGCACAGGTGGGCCCGGTAGGCCTCGACCAATGCCGCCGCTCGCTCGGCAGGTGACCCAGGTGGCGGCGGCGGCACTGGAATCGATCCGAGACGCGCTCGCAGGTACCCACGAACGGCGGCGCGGGCCGCCCGCGCCCACTGCGTCCGCGGCACGGCGGCTGCGCCGCGCTCGCGCTCGTAGGTGAGCCTTCGCCGTCGCCAGTAGGCCGCAACGTACGCCTCGTCAACATGCTCGAGCGACAGTCCGCGCGCGCGAAGCTCTGCTAAGAACCGCGTAACGGCCGCGACCTGGACCCGGATGCTCTTGGCGTTGTACCGAGCCTCCTCAAGACGGCGACGGTAGACGGCGATCGACTCGACATCACCCGATCTGGACGTGTCCATGGCTGCTCCTCGTTGAGGTCCCGTGAAGCAGCCTGAGCTGGAAATAATGCGAAGGAAACTGCGCCTTATCGGCGATCCATCGCGGCAACAGGCCACGTCCTCGCCATTACTGCGACCTCGTCATAACGCGAGTAATGGTGAGCTCGCCATTACTCCTTGATCGCCCGGATGCCGCGCGTGCGCGTGAGCCTCCCGCTCGCCGCCCGGCTCGTGACACCGCCGCGGATCACGTTCTCCTGCACGGTGTTGAACACCCGCCACAGGTCATCGCCGACATCCGCCGGCCGACGGGCCTCCAAGAGCCGCCGCGGCTGCACCGGCATCTCGCCGCGCCAGCGGATCGCAACTGCCTCCTCCGCGAACTCGAGTTGCGCCCGATCGGACCGGTACGTCGCCACCATGCCCTTGACCGCAACGGCAACCAGCTCGAACTGCGTGAGGATCCGCGTCGCAGCCTCGACGACGTTCGCGACGATATTCCCCCGGTGCGGCACGTGGATCACCCCGAAGTCGCCGAGCTTGGCCATGAGCCCATTGGTGCAAATCGGCCGGTAGAGCCCCGCCCGCATCTGGTAGGCGCTCGTGCCGTCGTGGCTGTTGACGATGATCACTTCCGGGATCGCCTCATCGAGCGCGACCTCGGTCCGAACCGGCCGGAACCGCAACAGGTGCCGCGCATACCCTGCCCGCTCTGCGCGAGCGCGCGCCTGCCGGGCCTCGGTCGCCGCAAACCCGGCATCGAGTAACGCCCCGACGAGCTCGCGCGTCGAGATGAATCCGTAGGCCGGACTCACCTTGCCGAACGGGCTCTCGGCGAACGCCGCCGGCGCCTGCGAACGCAGGCGCCCAACGCTGAGCCCCGGACGAAACGCATCGTCGAAACTGGAAACGGAATCAACGGTGAGAGTGTTCATGATCGGGCCTACTCGGGCCATCTCCGGGCGGGATTGCCTGTGGCCCCCGGCCACCCGCCGCAGCGCGGCCGTCAAGGTTCGCGTAGCGACTCCGTCGAGCACGGGCGAAGCCCGAGCGCAGAACCTTGACGCCGAGAACGGCCGGTCACGCTCGAACACGCGAGGCAAGCCCGCTCTTGCTTCGATCGCCCCCCTCTGATATCTAATGGATATCTACCGAATCGTGCCCAGGCACGCCCGCCATGGCCTCCTCCCCGCCCGGCACCCGACGCCGCACGAGCAATGTCCTGCTGCGCTACCGCGACCGCGATACGCCGTTCGGCGTGTCGCGCAAGACCGCGACGCGTCTCTCCGACGAACTGGGGCTCACCGAAACCCAGGTCATCCATCTGGCGCTTGCCGAGCTCGCTGCGAAGCACCTGCCGCAGTATCCGCGCGACGACGGCGCGATCAGCGGCAGGACGCTGACTGCCATCAGGCAGCGTGTTCCCCAGCGCAAGATGGTCGTCACGCAGCGCCTCTTCTGAGTGCGCGCACCGTTCCCATTGCCGGCGCCGGGCGATCTCGTCTGCTGTCGGCTCCCACAGGATTTTGAAAGGTCGCCTGGCCCGAAGCCGCGGCCTGGTCTTGTGGTGGCGGTCGGCGCGCTCGCCGGTGAGCCAGCCGTCACGGTCGCCTTCGGCACGAGCCAGAAGACGACCCGGCGGTATGCCGGCGAGTTCCTGATCGAGCCCGCCGACGGGCCGGCGTTTCGGGCCGCTGGATTGAGCTACCCGACGAAATTCAATCTCCAGAAGTCGGTCGACCTGCCGTATACCGGCGAGTGGTTCGACGTCGCCCCCGGCCGGCCGTTCGGCCATTCACCGAAACTCGGCGTCCTGCACGCGAGCCTGATGCGCCGTGCGCAGGCCGCGCAAGCCGACGCACGCCGCCGCTGAACGGATCGGGCAGTCCGTAGCCTCCACGATGGACCGGCGAAGGCCGGCGCGGTTATCCTGCGCGCCTCGCTCACGACCGGCCCACTCCCATGCCCAGAAAGCCCTCGCATCACGGCAGCGCCTGGACGAAGTCCGACGAACGCAAGCTCTTCGTGCTTCATGAGCGCGGCGCAAGTGGCGCCGAGATCGCCCGCGCACTCGGCCGTACCCGCGCGTCGGTCTATCAGCACCTGACGATCAAGAAGCCGCGCCGCCGGCGCTCAGCCCGCTGACGTCTCCATTCGGCATAGGCGCCGACGCGCAAAGAAATTCTCGGACTCATGAATATTATCGACCGGACGTCGGCGCCCTGGTCGCCGCACCGCTTGCCGGGTCGCGACTACGGGGACGCCTACCCTATAGCCGCGGAAGAACTGCGACGCAATTCATCCTTTGGATGATCGCGTGCGGCGCCGCGATGCCGCTACCTTGGTTGCAGTTCCCGACCCTTCTTGCTGACTGAGCCTGGGAGCTGTCGACCGCGAGGGCAACCTCGCGGTCGTCCTCGGGCTCCGGACCGCCCGCCGCCAGCAAGCCTTCGCCCGCCCGAAGACCGGTCAGCAGCGCCTCGCTGGAGCTGGTTACCTCAGCGCTCGCCGCAGCTCCGCGGCACAGAGCGCAACCGCGGTGTTCGCCTCGTCGATGACTTTCCCCATGGTCACGAACCCGTGGATCTGTCGCGGGAAGAGCACGCAGCTCGCCCGATTGCCGGCTGCGGTGAGCCGCTCGGCATACATCGCGCCCTCGTCGCGCAGCGGATCGAACCCGGCGGTCAGGACGAGGGCGGGCGGGAGCTTTGACAGATCCGGATGCACCAGTGGCGATGCACGCCAGTCGTCGTAGTGGCGCGGGTCGTCGATATAGTGACCTGTGAAATACTCCATCGTCTCGGTAGTCAGCAGATAGCCCTGGCCGTTCTCCGCGTGCGAGGGTGCCGAGCGGTGCTGGTCGGTCGCGGGATAGATCAGGAGCTGGAACGCGATCGGCACGTCCGCGCGGTCGCGCGCATCGATCGCGACGACCGCCGCGAGGTTGCCGCCGGCGCTGTCGCCACCGACCGCGAGGCGCGATGCATCGAGTCTGAGCTCCCCGCGTGCGCATTCACCCAGCGCGTCGCCGCCATGCAATCGATCACCGCCGCCGGAAAGCGATGCTCGGGACCCAGCCGATAGTCGACGGTGACCACCGCGCAACCGGAGAGGTTGCACAGCTCCCGACACAGCGTGTCGTGTGTATCGAGATCACCGATGACCCAGCCGCCTCCATGGTAGTAGACGAGTACGGGCAGCAGCGCTCCGCCCGATCCGCCAAGTGGCCGGTAGAGCCTGAGCGAAATCGCCCCATTTGGCCCGCTCGCCTCGAGTTCCTCCACCGACGCGACCTCGGGCGGTGCCGGTTGAGTCACGACGCGCCGCTCGCGGTAGAACGCGCGGGCATCCGCCGGGCTCAGCGTGTGCGTCGCGGGGAGCCCGCGTTGTTCGATCAACTGGAGAAGGGATTGGCTCTCAGGATGCAGCATCGACGTTCCGGAGTGACGACGTGTCGGTCCGATGCAGCGTACGCGATCCCGGGAGGAAGATGGGAATCCCCTGCGCCGACAGAACGAGGTACCGACGGTACAAGCGCAGAGCCGCGGGCCGTGGGTCCCGGTCCACGAGAAAGGTGGCAAGCGACACGAGATGCACTGCCATCACCTGCTCGACACCCACCTGAATGAGTACCTGGAGGCCTCGCGGGTTGAGTCAGACCCCAAGGCCTACCTTTTCGAAAAGGTTTCTCGTCCATGGTCCGGTCTCCCCAGTCCTGGGCGGGCTTGCCCGGGATGCCGGAGGGCACGCGGCAGCGCAGCCGTCAGGGGGCGAAGCCGGCCGAAGGCCGCAAGTGCGAAACGCGTAGCCCTTGACGGCTGAGAACCGCGTGGCACACTGACAAAGACAGACAAGCCCGCCCTGCCCCACCTCACCGCGGAGTTCCCAGGGCCAGGGAGCCGCAGGGCGCGAAGCGTCCGCGCGAAGTGCGGATGAGCGCAATCGAACCCGGAGGAGCCCGACGGCGCAACGCGCCGGGGCCCCGATCATTCAATCGACGGCCATCTAGGCGACGAGTGTCGCATTGCCATGCCAAGCAGGTCCACGCCACTCCGGCATCGGCGCGCGCAGCTGGATTTGCCCCAGGCCCTGGCACAACTGGCAGCGAGTGCGACATCCCCGCAGCGGCAGGGCTCCGTAACCGCGGTCAACGAGACACTGGAGATCGAGGTCGGCCCAGCGCCGGCATTTCGGACAGAACACCGCGACACCGTGGTCGTAGCGCAGACATTCAGCGAACGTTCCAATGCTGATGACTCCCCGCTGCCCGTGCACATCGCGTCCCCTGTCCGGAACGCGACGGTAGCGCACATCTGCTGTGTGCATCCTGTGGGCATTTCATACAGTAACGTGCACTGAAGAATACTGTATGCAGGCTGACAATTTCCCGGGACGGCGCCAGCCTCTGCGCCTCCCCGGCGCTATCCGACTCATGGCACCGATCGCCACGTGCGCTACGCAGTCGTCACTGATAGCGAGAGAGGTGTCCAGTGCCGGAGCCGCCGCGCGGAGCGTAGCTCGACCGACTCATCGTCGAAGTCCATCGGCTGGGCAGCAGCGTGGTCGAGCGTCACCCCGTCGAGCACCCGGACATTGAGGACAGCGAGCTTCTTACCGTCGATCTCCGCCATCGCGCCGAAGTAGACGCCGCACGTCGGGCAGAACAGGAAATCCGCGGTGCGTTGGCCGAACTGGTATGTCCGAAGCACGCTCGTGCTCCGAAGAGCGATCTCGCCCGCCGGATCGGAGGTGTAGACACCCCCGAAGCGGATGCAGAACGAGCAGGTGCACCGCCGCATCGGCCACCTGCGCGGTTCGCGCTCGGTCCTAAACGTCACGGCAACCGCCCCGCAATGGCATCCACCTGAATAGTCCGTCACGTCCCACTCCCGATCGGCATGCCTCAACGCGCCGCACCCTCTGCCGGTGTCGGCGTCCCCTGGTGGAATACGATCTGCCAGCGACCTTCCCGCTTGCACCAGAGCGAGCTCCTGAGCGTCGGCGGCTTCCAGCCCGGGCCGGCCGGTACGCGCGCGAGGTAGGTCGCGAGGACCACGTTTGGCGCGACCCGCTCCATCCGAAGGCCCTCCAGGCTGATTGGCGCCCGGCTCGGCCGCTGGGCGACCGTCCCGAGAGCACCGAGCACCGTCTCGGTGTCGAAGACGCGTCCGGAGCTTCCGAACTCGCGGAAATCCGCCGCAAAGATTGCCGCCAGTGACTCCGGCGAGTCGCCAGGCCCGGGGTTGGCCAGGCGCTCCTCCAGGGCCCGGATCTCCATCTGCGTCTCGCGCTGCACGCTCATTCGTCGTCTCCATTTCCGTCGCGTGTGATGATTCGCTACGCTCACCCGGGCCGCAAGCCCCGTCAGAAGCGCGCCGCGGCCCACGGGATGCCGGAGCGTGCTCGACAAGGGTGTGAGATCGGCTTACGCCGGAGCTCTTGGCGCCACATCACGACGCGGCGCTTCGCCGTGACGCGAGCAGCAGCCCGTGAGGTGCCCGGCGAACGGGCTCAAGTGGTCAGACGGAGGACCCGATGATGCCGATGCTGCCCACCAGACTCCGTGAACTCAGCGTGGCCGCGCGCCGCTGGCGCGGGGCAACAGCAAGTACTGCTGCGGCGCTTCTCGTCCTGATCGGTTCGGCAGTCCATGCAGAGGCCCCCTCCCCGCCGGCGCACGATCCGTTCCTGGCGCAGCTGGCCGGACGCTGGACGCTCACCGGGTCCGTCCGCGGCCAGCCGGCCCGCTACCGCGGTGACGCCACCTGGGTTCTGAACGGCGGCTGGCTACGCCTCGCGCTCGTCGACCGCGCAAAGCCTCCCGGCTACCAGGCGGACGTGTTCCTCGGCTTTGACGCCAAGGCCGGCGACTACATCGCCCACTGGCTAGATCAGTTCGGCGCCGCCGGTGCCCGCGTTGTCGCGACCGGCCACCGCGAGGGTCATACGCTCGTGCTCACGTTCCCGTACGAGGAATCCTCGTTCCGGGACACGCTGACACTCGCCGCCGATGGCTCTAGCGGGACCCTCCTCCTCGAGGCCCAGAAGCCGGATGGCAGCTGGTCAACGTTTGCGTTCTATACCCTGGCCAGGAGACGTTGATGGACTCCCCCGCCGCTTCGGAACTGACGGCAGCCGAGCGCGTCGGCTCGAGCAGTTCAAGGCCCGCCAGGCACGCCTCAACGCTCGCCTCGCCTACCTGAAACCCGCTCGGGCCCGCAAGGACGTTACCCGCCGCAAGATCCTCGCCGGCGCGATCGTCCACGCCAAGGTCGACGCTGGGGACTTCGACTCGAGGATGTTCAGGCGGTGGCTCGACAACGCGCTAACCTGCAAGGATGACCGGGAGTTGTTCGGACCGCCGAAGGACCGTTTCTCACGGCCGGCTGCGCCGCGCTTCCTTGTGCGTTCGCATTCATGTGGCACGTGGCGGATATCCAGCCCCTCCCCGCGGCGGCATTGGATCCGATTGCGGCGTGGTCCCCGTCTGGAAAATACCGCTGTGAACGCCGATGCGCCATCGACCGGTCTTGGACGCGTGTCGATGGTGACCCACAGTAGCCGCTAGAGTGCCCGCGGGACTTCGCACGCTGGCATAGGGAGGTGTTTTCAACGCGTTGAAGTTTGCGCGGCGCCGGATCATTCCGGCGTCACGAGCGAGACGCTCGGAAAGTAGCTCCGGTAGCGGCCGACGTCCCTCGTCAGGATCGTCAATCCCGCGACAGCCGCATGGGCACCGACCAGGAAGTCTGGCAGCACGTTGGTCTTGGCGCCTTTGCGCTGCCGATATTTCAGAAACGCCTTGCCGGCGAGGAACAACGCCTCGTGCGGGATCGGTTCGATACTGAGCCCGCCCTCCTTCAGCACGTCCTCGAGCTCCTCGATCCGCGCAAAGGCCATCGAAAGCTCGGCATAGATGATCGGGTTGATGACGAGCCGCCCCCGGAGACTCCAGGCATCGAGCTGACGCTGCGACCAGTCCGCCCAGGTCGGATCGTCCTCGACGACGTCAAGGAGCACGTTGGTGTCGACGAGGACCATTGAGACCTCAGCCGCCCCGGGTCAGGAGCAGGATGTCCTCGGTCCGCATCTTGACGGTGGCCCGGCCGCGGAGCTTGCCGAACCGGCTCTTCGGCCGGCGCGCCGCGGCTCGAACCACGACCTCTCCCGCCGCGTTGAGCTCGAAACTCACCGCCGCCCCGGCCTTGAGCCCGAGGTGGTCACGGACGGGCTTCGGGATCGTGACCTGGCCCTTGGACGTGAGCGTCGTCGACATGGAAGTAATACCTCGGAATCTCGAAGTAATACTACAGCAGGTTTGCCGGGACCGGTGGCGACGTTGGCCGGCAAGAATCCTTCGCGGGAACGACTGCTGCGTGGATCAGCCCCGTGCCGCGCGCCCTCGACCGGCAGCAACCCGCACGCCGACCGCGACAGGAGAATTAGCACGCCCGTGCAGGACGCAGATGTCGCATGAAAGGAGTGCCATCTTGTCAAACGTGAGACAGGAGGACTATAGTGCGGCAACTTATGTCTGCTCGGACCGCACCACAGTAGCCTATGGCCGCCAACCCGGACGACACCGCCCTACCCCGCTCGGATGTCAGTCCGACCCGCCGCATCCCGCCGGCGAACGCCGACGACATCCAGATTCTCGCCGACCAGGCAGCGGACATCTTAAAGGAAGCGCTGGCCGCGGCGCTTGAGCCCGCCAACCGCAAGGTCCTCCGCAAGTGGAACCTCAAGGAGGTCTCGGAGCTCCTCGGCCTCTCCCGCAAGACGCTCGAGCGCGGCATCGATGACGGCAAGTTCCCCGGCGGCGAGCGCGTCGCGACGGGAAGGCGCCTCTTCACGCTCGAGGAAGTGCACCAGATCCAGGAGAAGCTCGGCCTCCTCCCCTGGCGCGACCCGAAGACCGACCCGCCGATCGTCGTCGCGGTCGCGAACTTCAAGGGCGGCGTCGCCAAGACCTCGACCTCGATCCATCTCGGCCAGTACCTCGCGCTGCGCGGCTATCGGACGCTGATGATCGATGCGGATGCGCAGGGCAGCCTCACGACCCTCTTCGGTCTTCGCCCCGACGCGGACGTCGAGCCCAAGCACACGCTCTCGCCGTGGCTGCGGGGTCCCGATCTCGTCGACGACCCGGCCGACTGGACCGGCACGCTCGCAACCGCGATCCAGCCCACCTACTGGCATGGGCTCGACCTGATCGCCGCGAACCTGCAGCTCTATGGCGCCGAGTTCGCGATCTCCGCGCGCCGCGCCAACGAGCCGAACTTCCGCTTCTGGACCGTGCTCCAGGAAGGCATCAAGACCGTCAGCGACGCCTACGACGTGATCATCATCGACACGCCGCCCTCGCTCTCGTTCCTGACGACGCAACGCGATTTACGCCGCGAACGGCATCGTCATGCCGGTGCCGCCGGCGATGATGGACTTCGCCTCGTCCGTCGAGCTTCTTCCAGCTGCTATCGGAGCTCCTCGCCTCGACCAACCAGATCGAGGCGACGCCGAAGCGCTTCGACTTCCTCGGCCTTCTCGTCTCGAAGTTCGAGCCCAAGAACGCCGCGCATGTCGCGATCCACGACTGGCTCCGCGCCGCGTTCGCGAAGCGCGTGCTCGTGAACACCATGGGCATGTCGACGGTCGTCCGGGTCGGCGCCGACATCAAGACCGCCTACGAGATCGACCGCTACGACGGCGACCGCCGCACGCTCGCCCGCGCCATCGAGTACCTGAACGGCGTCAACGGTGAGATCGAGGAGGTCATCCGGGCGCAGTGGCCGTCCAAGCAGACGGCGCCCCGCCGCGGGAACAACGCATGAGCAAGCGCGACGAAATCGCCCAGCGCGTGCTCGGCAAGCTCATGAACCGGGAGGCCCCGGCCGAGGCCGCGACTCCCCGGCCCCGCCCGATGAACACGTTCATCGGCCAGGCCGGCCAGCAGGTCGCGCAAGGCTACGCCGCCCGCGTCGAGGAACTCGAGCGCGAGCGCGAATCGGGCCTCGTGCTCCTGCGTCTCGACCCCAAGACGATCGCGCTCACGGAGTTCGCGAACCGCCACGCGCTCGGCCTCGACACCTCCGACGAGAGCTTCAAGGCGCTCAAGGACAGCATTCGCACGCACGGCCAGGACACGCCGGTCCGCGTGCGCCCCGCCGCGGCCGGCGCTGCCAAGCCCTATGAACTCGTCGAGGGACACCGGCGCCACGCCGCCTGTCTCGCGCTCGACAAGGAGACCGACGGGGGCTTTCAGATCCTCGCCCGGCTCGATGCCGGCGGCCAAGGACGCGAAGAACCTCGTCCTCAAGATGTACCGCGAGAACGCGGAACGCATGGACCTCTCGCCCTACGAGTACGGCCGGATGTTCCAGTCCTGGCTCGACGCCAAAGGTATTCCAGCGGCAGGGCGAGCTCGCGAAGGCCGTAGGCCTCGTCGACAGCTCGGTCACCAAGTACCTGCAGGTCGCCGAGCTTCCCGCCGAGGTGCATTGCGGCCTTCGGCGACCCGCGCAGCATCGCGCTGCGCTGGGTCGCGGAGCTGGCCCGGGCGCTCAAGCATGACGGTGCGGCCGTCGAAGGCGATGGCCCGCGAGATCGCGGCCCGAAATCCGCGCCCGCTCCCGGATGCCGTTCAGCGCGAACTCGCGAGCTCGGGATCGAGAAGCCCAAGCGCGACCGGCTCCTCGCGCGAGGAGACCGTCAAGATCAAGGGCAAGATCGCCTTCAGCCTGACGCGGCGCGGCGGCCGGGTCACGGTCAAGTTCGGCAAGACCATCGACCGGGGCTTCCAGCAGGAAGTCGGCGACGCGATCAAGGAGGCGGCCGAGCGGCTGCTTTCGAAGCGCCTGGGGAGCCAGTTAAATGGGCTTTTTCAACGCGTTAAAAATCGGTTCGAATGCGGCCCCGGCAAGCACCGACGGAAGCCGGGGCCCGATTTTCAACGCGTTGAAAATCGTCGCCCGGATGCCGGCCGCGCATCAATTTAGCGCGTTAGATCGGCGGCCCCGGCGGGGGCCACCGCCAGGGCGGTCATGCCTCAGCATCGATCACGAAGGGCCGGTTCTACCGGCCCTTCGCCGTTTCAGGGTGTTCGAAAGTTCGACCGGAGGGCTCATGCCACCACCCAAATGAAAAAGCCCCCTGGCGGGGGCCTTTCCATTTCGAGGATCGGTTCGCGGGTTAACGCGAAACTAGCCAGCCGTCGCAAATCAAGGCTAGTTGCCCGGCTTCCCCGGGTCAATAGCAAACCCCGTCGATCGCCGGTTTTCACGATATCGTGCAGAACGAAGGGGATTCCATGTCCGCCCAAAACCTGCGCACGGGAGCCGTGCGCCTCGATAGAAAGCCGGGACCCGCGCACGCGGCTCGCGCGCGAGAAGTTCTTCTCCATGCGGCCGAAGCCGCTCGAGCGCTGGCTCTGGCAGCAGGGGATCCCGGCCTCGGCCGAGCGCGTCTACTGGTACCACTGGGACATCGGCAACCGGAACGGCACCTGGTGCAGCCAGGTCCCGATCCGGATCGTCGGCCGCGAGTGCTGCCTCGATCCCGCGACGGTGACCCGCGCGTACCAGCTCCTGAAGCGCCTCGAGCTCGTTCGCCGCGAGGACCCGGGCCGCGACCCCGCGAACCCGTTCCAGCAGGCCGACCGCGGTCACCGAAGTGCGGATCCCGCGCGAGCTCCTGACGACGCTCGGCCGCGAGCCGAGCCGCCCGCGTCCGGTCCACGAGGCACGCGCTGGAGCGTCGGCCGATCGCAGCGCCCGAGCCCGAAATCCGGCAGGGCAGGGGAGCCGCGGAGCCTGCAAATACCGCGGTTCCGCGCGATGAATCCCGGGCGATCTTTGCGCGCCTCTCCGCCGGCGAACGGGCTCGTTTTGCCGAGGCCTCGCGCCAGCGCCGCTCGAACCTCGAGTTCGACGCCGACACGCGACTCGGCCCTGCAGAGCGTGGCCACGTGCTCGCGACGCTCGAATCCCTGGCCCGCGCGCGACCGACCGCGACGCCCACGGATTCCGCCACGGCCGCGACCGCCCGCAGGCCCTCGGGCCCCCGCCGGCTCGCCGCGCTCGAGATCGTGAAGCTGCAGAAGTCGCTGCGGACGCTCGCCGCGGCTGCGGGTACGGCACCCAACGCGAGTCTCATGCGCGAGGTGCTGTTCGCGGTGGAGGAGGGGGCGCTCGCGAGATTTCCGGCACCGCTCGCCATCAACGTCGCGCTCAAGAAGATCCGCGAAGGGGCCTGGTCGATGCCGCACCGGATGCCGCCGGATTGGGGTGCGAGCCGCGCGCTGCCCGAGTCGTGCAGCGCTGCAGGAGGGATTTAGGAATAGAGGTTCTTAGGATTCTGGAGATGGAGAAGATCATGGCCTGCGGCCGTTCGCGAATGCTCCGACAGGGGAGGGGAGCGGTGTGAAAGCACGATCCCGACAACCCGGGCTGCGCATTGGCTGACTACAGCCCACCAGTCGCGGCGTGGAACACGGCGTGGAACATTCGTTGGGTGTAACCGGTTGAATCAGGAGCCAAAACTGTCCGACAGGCCAGCTGCTTTCCGCCTTTGCCAAGCGCCAATTTCAGTAATACGGAAAGTTTCCGTAACTGGTTCGCAGGCAGTCCAAGACTCGATCCGAGTTCGACGTTCGGTACGCTAGAGCGAAGGGACTTTCGCGACGGGCCGCTCGATGTCATCGGCGACATTCACGAAGTGCGGCAAGCGCTCGAGACATTGCTCGAGAAGCTCGGCTACGACCCTGTCGGACGACACGAGAACGAGCGCCGACTCGTATTCGTCGGGGACCTCTGCGACCGGGGACCCGACAGCCCGGGAGTGGTCCGGATCGTCCAGTCGCTCGTCGACGCCGGCCGTGCCCAAGCCGGCGCCGGCAATCACGAGCTCAACCTCCTCCGCGCAGAGCGCAAGCACGGCAACCACTGGTTCTACGGCGTTGCATCGCACCCAGAGTTCGGAGCAGCGGTTGCCATCTCGACGGCAGAGTGGGGGCCGACCCTCTCTTTCCTGAGATCGATGCCGATTGCGCTCGAGCGCCCGGACCTTCGGATCGTGCACGCCGCGTGGATTGAGCCCGCGGTCACGGAGTGCCGTGGCCTCTACGTCCCGCCGGATGTGGCCTATGAAGTGTTCGACGATACCCTGCATCAGCGGACTCGGTTTCCGGCGATCGAAGCGCGGTACGCGGAGGAGGTGGCGAGACTTGGCGCAGCGCTCAAGGACCCGGCCATCGCACCGACTGCGACGGCAGTCGGTCGGTACGATGAGTTCTGCCGGAGGGGCAACCCCGTCCGGGTCATCACCTCCGGGGTCGAGCGCGCGACCGGGAAGCCGTTCGTCGCCTCCGGCCAGTGGCGGTTCGTCGATCGGGTCGCGTGGTGGCACGATTACCAGAGCGAGGTCCCCTTTGCTCTTTGGGCACTACTGGCGCTGGTAGGATCCGGCGGTCCATCCGACCGTCAGCAAAGGGGAGCCTCAGCTCTTTGCCGACGATCCGGTCGGCCCCTTCATGGCGGATCATCACTGCGCGTTATGCGTCGAATTCAGCGCCGCCTCACGCTACAAGCAGCGGCGCCTCAATCACGAGCCGCCCTTCCATGGACGACTGGCCGCGATGCGCTGACCGGAACGCGAGCTCGTTTACGCCACGGACGCGCCTGAACCGTTCGAACTCGATGAGCTGGACGCACTATGACGACCGACGTACTCGGCAGGCTGAACGTCGGGGCGTATCTTCAGGAATTGGCTTCGACTGGGGCGATGTCGTGCTTCCCATCCGGGCCGCGTGCGGCGCTGTGCGACACTGAGATTCGGCACCAGCGACAACGGCCCAATAGATCCGGGGGCGCGGAACTGGCGATAGTCAGCTGCTGCCAGGCGCGCTTGGCTATAGTAGGCGGGACCTAGAATGCACGTTTGGCAGTTCGTTGTGCCGTTTCAATTGAGATTGGTCAGCGGCGTTCTCCTCGGCCTGTTGGCCGTCACCGGGGCGAGTCTTGCCGCGCCGCCGCCGCTGGGCCTGCCGCCCGTACCGGTGCCTGCTGGCAACCCGCTCAGCTCTGCCAAGGCGGCACTCGGCGCAAAACTCTTTACCGATACACGATTCAGCAGTACCGGCGAGATCAGCTGCTCGACCTGCCATGCACCGGCGAAGGCGTTTACGGACAGCCCGCTGCAGACCTCCGAAGGCGTCCACCACCTGACCGGTACGCGTAACGCGCCAACCCTGGCCAACGCCGCCTACATGAAGCGCCTGTTCTGGGACGGTCGCGCGAAGGACCTCGAGGATCAGTCGCGGCTGCCATTCGTGAATCCCGTCGAGATGGGGCTGCACGATCGTGAGCCGATCATCCAGATCGTTCGATCCGATTCGGAATACGTGCGCATGTTCCGTGACGCGTTCGGCAAGGAGCCAGCTGCGGTTGGCATGACCGAGGTCATGCAGGCCATCGCAACTTACGAGCGCACGCTGATCTTTGGAGACTCGCCGTTCGACCGCTGGTACTACGGCGGCGACAAGCGCGCGATCAGTGAATCCGCGCAGCGAGGGTTCAAGGTCTTCCTCGAGGACGGACGCTGCGTCTCCTGTCACACTATCGAGCAGGACTTCGCGCTGTTTACTGACAATCGATTCCACAACATCGGTATCGGCATCAGCAGAATCGAGAAGAATCTGCCGCAGCTCGAGTCGGCGCTGCTGCTCGCGAAAGCGCGTGGGGTCAACATGGACAAGACGGTGCTGTCGAGCGGCAAGACTGCCGAGCTCGGTCGATTTGCCCTCAGCGACACCGTTGACGACCTCGGCGCATTCAAGACCCCAACACTTCGCAACGTCGCGGTCACGGCGCCGTACATGCACGACGGCAGTCTCGAGACGCTGCGCGACGTAGTCGAGTTCTACGACCATGGTGGTGTCATCGACAAGGACGATCAGCCGACTGATTACCTGAGCGGCGGTATTCGCCCCCTGAACCTCACGCAACAGCAGATCACCGACCTGATTGCATTTCTCGAGTCGCTGACCAGCCCGCAATTCGCAGCCCTCGCGGCACGGCTGGACACGCGGTGAATCCGAGCGCCCGTCACGAGTTGGCGGAACCTGCCCGGACACCAGTCGCATTTTCTGCGCCAAGGGCGGCGCGGTGAGGGCGCTGCTCAACCGGCGGACCTTTCTCAGAAATGGCGGCGCGGCCGTGCTCGCGGCGACCGTACCCGTGACGCAGGTCGAACTCGCGTTTGCGAAGGAGACCGACAACTTTTCCTTTGCCGTCATTTCCGACGCGCACATGGAGCAGATACAGGGCAGCGTGTTCGTACGGAACTGGGACCGCGGACTCATTCGTGCCGTTGCGGAGACCAGTCTGCTGAACCCGGCCCCTGACTTTGTGATCTTCGGTGGCGATCTCGCCGAGCGGGGTACCAGGGCGGAGTTGGATCACGGCGCGGAGATCCTGTCGCGCCTGCGGCCACCAGTACGTTACGTGATGGGCGAGCACGACTACTACTTGGATCTGGGCGAGTACTGGTCGCGACTGTTCGGGCCCCAGTGGTACAGCTTTGACCACAAGGGCGTCCATTTCGTCGTCTTGAACAGCGTGCTGACGTACGACGACTGGACCCTCAGTCGCTGGCCGACGGCTGAGGAGCGCATGCGGGAGATTGGCATCCTCGACAGTCCAAACGGTTCGCCGTTCATGGTCGGGGAGAAACAACGCGCCTGGCTTGGCGAGGACCTCAGGAAGGTCCGCAAGCAGACGCCGGTGGTGGTCGTGTCCCACGCGCCGCTGCAGAAGATCTTCAAGCCATGGAACTTCTGGACGGAGGATGCCGACGAAGTGTTGGCGTTACTGAAGCCCTTTGACAAGGTGACCGTTATCTACGGGCACGTGCATCAGCTGCAGTACAACCAGATCGGCAACATCTCCTTCCACTCGATGATGGCCACGGCGTGGCCTTATCCCTATCCGCAGAGCTATTCGCAGGCACAGAGCTACCTGCCCAAGCTCACGGTGCCGATGAACCGAGCGGACCCGTTCTTCGATCGCGACGGAACGGGTTGGCAGTTCGTGAACCTGGCGACTGGCAAGGCTGAGCTGTATTACAACCTGTACAACAATTCGGCCCGAACGGTAGCGTTCAATGCGGCGACAGGCGAGCCGGCCGATGCTTCGTATCAGGCCCCCGACGCCCGAATTCCGCCACAGCAGCATTACTGATCGCTGGAGACGCGCGATGACGACACGCAATTGCCGACACTGCATCGCTGTCCTGACGCTGTGCACGGTAGTGGTCTCGCAAACAGCAGCCGCGGACGAGTTCACGCAGGACGATGTGACGCGCTGGCAGGCGCAGTTCATGACCGTTGTGGAGGCGGGGCGCGCGCTCTGGAGCGACGGCAAACTCGGCGCCAACGGCGTGACGTGCGCGAGGTGCCACCCTAATGCGGCGAACACGCACCCGGAGACCTATCCGAAGTTCCAGAAGCAGCTTGGTCGGGTCGTACCACTCTGGGAAATGATCAACTGGTGCCTGCGAAACCCCCTCGAAGGCAAGGCGCTCGCCGCGGATGACCCGAAAATGATTGCGCTGCAGGCCTATGTCACCTACGAGCGCCGGGGCGTGGCATTGGATGCCGGTAAGCACTGACGTGTGTGTCAATCAAGCAATTAACGGCGAGTTGCCACCAATGAGCGAGACCAACAAAGCGAGCGGTGGCTGCTCGTGCGAGGGTGAACTCATGCAGCTCGCCCGCAGGATCAAGAAATTCTAGCGCGGCTGCTCCGCCGAGCCCCTGACGGCCGCGTGCAGTCGTACCCGACCGGATCGATCAATTGCGACGGTGATGTCGCGCAACAGGCCCATCGGCGACCACGCGATTTCTGGCAGGCGCCTCTAGTTCCTAACGTGGCCGCTCCGCGACGCTGACGGTTCGGCGCAATTCAATCACCACTTCCGGAGCCGGTCCCTTTCGAGCGTGTCGGACGGCCGCGGGCCGAGCCCCGCGGCGCGCTTCCGGACCTGCCGACCTCGAACACGGGCCGATGGCTCAGCGGCGTGCTTCGCCGCCTGCGCCACGGTCGCACAGTGGTGCGCCCGGGCGTGGGTCAACGCGCCGTGCCCGACGCGCGGCCGTGCGTCAGCGGCTCAACTCTGATCCGTGGCGGTACGGCCGTCGGCGACCGGTTGCTGAGCCCGTTGCCGCCAGCGCGAGGGACACGCGCCACGCAGTAGGCCGGGATCCGCTACTTGGACGTCGTCTTCTGTGCCGCGGCGACGGCGGCCCGCACCTTCGTGAGCGGCCCGGCGGCGGCCTTCTTCGCGCACTCGGCGTTCGACGGCGACGCACTGGGATGTGCCTTTTCAATCTCGTCGCAGGCGGCCGCAGCGGCAGTCTGGATACGTTTCTCCGCAGTGGCGGCGCCCGTCGCGGTCGCGAGGTTGAGATCGTCGAGATTCACCTCGTAGCTAAGCGAGACGTTGCTGATCGGCAGTCCGGTATACGTCTTGCCAGCTTCGGCTGTGACGATGCGGGATGTTTCGACTCGTACCTGC
Source organism: uncultured bacterium (assembly GCA_963827235.1). Lineage (GTDB taxonomy): Bacteria > Chloroflexota > UBA5177 > JANWHV01 > JANWHV01 > JANWHV01. The sequence continues at coordinate 84,592 of CAWHAE010000011.1, read as the reverse complement.
GGGAGTTTGGCCGGATCTGCGGCTGCGGACGGATTGCTTACAGCGAACGCACCCACAGCGGCCGCTGCGACGATCAAGAAACTTTTCATGACGACATGCCTCCGTTAGCGGGAGTCGACATGCCACGAGAAATCGCGGTGCGCCCCCATGCAGAGGCTAGACTGCCAGTTCCGCAACGCCATCACGGCTTATACGCAGGGCAGGGATCCGCCGATTCGAAACCTGCGGCTCAGACAGAGCAGTGATTGTGAGGAACTTGAACGACATTGGGGGCGCGTCGTCGTCAATCGAGATCCATGGGGGCAAGGCTGGCCGGCGCAGTTGCAACCTATTGAATGTGCGAGAGACAGAGGTAAGCCGTTCCCGGCCGACGCCAGGCGGTTGCGAGACGCGTCGGCCGACGCCCCAATGTCGTTCAAGTTCCCCAGGAACCGTTAAGGATGGTGGGGCCGCGACCGCAACGAGTGCTCTTGCTAGTCGGTCGATCGGCTAACGCGTGCGTAGCCGCCCAGGTCTGAGGCGGGTTGCCTAATCCAAGGGCTTCCGGAACCGGGTCGTCGGGGGCGACCGGCAGGCCGAACCCCAACGTTCTTGACGGTTCAGACCGACAAATACGATCACCGGTGATACGCGATCCACGCTCCGCACAGGGCTGCGGACGATCTCGCGTCTGCAAGAACTTTCGCTCAATCTTGACGATGATGCAATAAGGCGGCAGGTTGCCACCGATAGGCCGAACTCACAGCCACTTCCGCTGTTGGGCGTGCACCATCAGAAGTTCTTCGATACCGTGATGCGCATGGTGCGTGGCTCGAGCGGATGCACATGACGATCCGCGACGCCCCCCGCCGGTTCGCCCGGCAGCCTGTCGACGTACCAGAACTCCGCCGCGTTCGCGCGGGTATTGAGGATGTTGTAGAGGCCGAGCGCGAGGCCCCAGCTGCTCGCAAAGGCGCAACGGAGATTGCTGTTCCACTCGCCATATCCTGATCCCTGAATCGCGTTGTCAGCGGACAGCGGAAAGGCGCTGAGATAGCGGTACTCCAGGCCCCCACTCCAGGGGCCGAGATCCTTCACGTATGCGGCGAAGGAGCCGGTAGCAAAAGGGGCGTTCGCCAGAAACGTCCCCACATGGCCGGTACCATCGTCATATGGTGTCTTGAAGCGCGCATGGTTTCCGGAGTAACTGCCGTAGAACTCTAGCCAGCGAAAGGCCTGAAGCGTGGCGTTAATCTCGAATCCGCGACGCCGACTCGAGGGCCCTGCGTTGTCCTGGCCCACGTCAGGATTATAGGTCACCTCCGACTGCGCATCGAGATTGAAGGCAGCCAGCGTGACCGTGAGCCGACGCGTGATCTGCTGTCGAAGGCCAACCTCTTCGCCGGTCTGCGAGGCGAGGAGCGGCGCGACCGCCGTTCCACCTATGGCTCCCTGGTTCACGCCGCGGATGTCGTCGCTGTGAAAGCCCCTTCCGGCGCTGAAATAGAATTCGGTTGTGGCGACCGGAGTGAAGATCAGGCTGGCTTTGGGCTGGAACAGGGATGCGCTGGTGGCGCCCGCATTGGTGCCGGCATCATGTCCACCATAGAACTCCTCACGAACACCCAGCACGCTTCGGAACCACTGATTCCAATGGGTGGTGGCTTGCAGCATAGAGGCCGATATCCCTGAGCTGAGCCTCGTCGGATTCGCTGAAACTCAGGGGATCATCAGTCACGGGCAGCGGCTGGCGGTCCTTGGTCGGCAGGCGCGATACTCGCACGTCGTCGAATCGCAGCTGCGCCCCGGCGACCCAGTCCGTATTGAACCCCAGCGGCCGGTCCATACGAGAGTAGCTGACGGCGCCACCCAGCGTCGTGCGGTCTTCATGTTGCGCTTCTTGGTCCCCATTGACCGGGTCCACGAGGAAATGCGTAAAGTCATTGATCAGAGTCATATGATTGCTGATCACGTAGGCATCGACTGCGAGCTGGCCTTCGCCGGCCCGCCTGAAGAGCTGCCCGGAAAGGCTCGCGCGTTGGGCCAGACCTCCGTCCGACGGATCCAACGAGCCGTAGCGGCTGATCAGATCGGAGCTGATTGCTCGCAGTGGCTGGTCGGTCGTGGCGTTCCACGCACCGTGATAGAACATTCCGCTGAGTGAATAGCCATCGCGCTCATCGCCCGCGCTGTACCGCAGCACGGCATTGATCTTCCTTTGACCGTCCGGGTTGTCCCAGGGGCCGTCGTAGTGCTGCAATTCCAGAGCCCCGAGCATCACGCCCTCGCCGAGCGCCGTGGATCCAGCCGTGAAGCCGCGCTGATAAGCCCAGAGTACCTACCGCGACCGTCACCTCAGGCGCGATTGTGTCTAAGTAACTCACGTGGACGGAGCCCACGGAAGAAAAATCGCCTTCCGCGGCGTAATAGGTGCCCTTCGTGTATCGAATGTTGGTGGCAAGCTCCGGGATCATGAAATTCAGATCCGTGTACCCCTGGCCGTGCGCATTGGTCGGCTCATTGATTGGCATACCGTCGACATAGACGCCGAGGTTTGTGCCGTGGTCGAGGTTGAAGCCACGCATCAGGTACTGATTGGCCTTGCCTTCGCCGCTATGGGAGGTGACCACGAGCCCCGGGACGGTCTCGAGCAACTGGCCCGGCCGGTACGCCGGCGTGAGCGCAAGCTCGTCGTTGACGACAACGCCCTCGCTGGCGGTAGTCGCAGTGCCGATCAGGCCACGCCGCTCGCCCGTCACGACCACTTCCTCGACATCGACGCCCACTTCATTCGGCGCCGTCGATGGGCTTACCATGATTTCCGCGGCGGACGGTTGATCGGCTCGCTGTGCGAGCGTCTGTGAACTGCTCAACACAGTGATCAGCCCGAGAATCCCGATACAGGAGCGATACGAGCCGAGAGGTTGGCGAGGGCTGGATGACATGCGGGACATGATGTACGTCAAGAAGGCGATTAGGCACGCCACCGAATGGTCGCCACGGCGCTCACGACTTGGTCGCCGATCGCCAACCCAGCACCTTGCCATCTGTCAGAGTTGCAGTGACCAACATCCCGCCCGGCTTCGTGTCGCGCCTCGGGTAATAGGTGATCGTTAACCTGTCACCCGCCTTCAGGGAATCCCGTGACCAGCCTGCGCGCTTCATGTCGACGGGAGGACCTCCCTGAAAGATGGTCACATCGGATCGACCGCGGGCATCGCTGATCTCGAGGTAGATCAGAACATGAGGATTGATCCACAGGTATTCCTTCACCGTACCGCTCACGGTGATGATCTGGTCTTGATCAAAAGCCGCTTCCGAGTGGTGAGCCACGGCGTCGATCGTGAACAGCAGCGTCAATGCAAGTGCCGCGCCCCAGATTTTCATGACTCAATACCACCGGAAAGGATAACGACTACTGCTATTCGCTTGGCCACCACGGCCAAACCCCATTTACGCACGTCGCGCGATCCAGCGCGTACGAAGTTGCCCAGTACTGGCTAGCAACAAGAACGCTACCGCCATCGCAGAGTTCGATGATGTCGGTGTCGAAACTACGTTTACAGTAGATCGGATCTTGGGCGATAGGTTTCATCAACATCCGACACCTGGCGCAGAGCCGGCCCGCTAGCCTACCCGATGCCGCCTAGGTGCACCAAAACCATCGCGTGTCAACGGGCGTCCAACTTTGACCAGCTACCAGCGTCCAAGATTTACCAGGAGTGCAGGGCTATTTTCTATTCTTGAATCGGTAGCTGTCATTGCCGGTTTCGATGATGGCGCAGCGACGGGTTAGCCGGCCATAGCAACGCCGTCATCATCTTGGCATCGCCGATCACGCTGCTCCATTTCCCCGCTGTCGCCGGATTTGCCCCGGCGCGTCGCTCGTGCCATTCTTGATCACCACTTACTAACTCAAGGAAGGTTTCCGCTATGGCCAGACCCAAGCAGGTGAGCGACGAGGACCTGGTTGCCACCGCGCGCCGCGTTTTCCTCGAGAAAGGCCCTCAGGTTTCGGTGGGCGTGATCGCCAAGCGGCTGAAGGTCAGCCCGGCATCGATCTTTCACCGCGTGCGCACAAAAGACAAGCTGTTGATGATGGCGCTCTGGCCGGACGATCCGCCCGAGCTGATGCAGCTACAACGTGGACCGATCCAAAGAGCGCCGGTTGACGAGCAGCTGGTGGCGATCCTCACTGGCCTCAATTCCTACTTTGCGATAGCGGTTCCAGCGCTGTTCATGCTTATTTCCGCCGGCGTGCGGAAGCGGCCGACCAAGGTGCGCGGCAAGAGCAAGGCCGATCCGATGCTGCTGCGGCTGCGCGCGGCGCTCACGCAGTGGCTGGCGCGCTCGAAGGCGGTACCTGCGGCGGCCGCCTTGGCGGCCGCCGATACCATGCTCGGCGCCATCGAGGCGCGCTACATGCACGTATACCTGGGTGGCCTGCGCAGCACGGCGGCCTCCGACCGCAAGTACGTGCGCGACATCGTGCGCCTCGTTCTGTAAAGCCCCACACACCGGGAGCCGCCACCGCGACGGTGGGGCAAGCGCTTCCGGATTCCTGACTCCTCAGTTACAATCCCAGTGTTCGTCCATCGGGAGGCGGCCGCCATTCCGTGGTGCCGTGCCCGACGTGATCTGTCGCGAGCCGTTCCAGGTTCCAGGTTCCTGCCGCGACGCGAGCGCACGCGCCGCGAAGCGCACCTAGGGCGGAAGGACTCGCGCCTTAATGTGGCAACGCTCCCGAGGAGGGGCACGGTGAGGTACAGGGCCATTGCTGCGACGCACACCGCCGGGTCTCGAGGGCGGTGCTGCGCGACGCTTCCGGAGGGCCGGTTGCCTGGCACTTCGTTTCTTACAAGGCGATCGTTAGCGGGGTGATGACGATGAGCAAGCAGCAATACACGACGGTGTTCGGCTCTCTGGCCGATTACGCGAAAGGCGATCTCGAGATCGTCAACGACAAGCCGATGCACTACGCCTTCTCGAACATGTTCGACGTGGCGGCCAAATCGAAGCCGTACGAGAAAGTCGTGGTCGCGATCAACCTCGAATACGTGATCGAGACGCTGCGCGCCGAGGGCAACTCGCCCTGGTACGCGGCCGCGCATGACGAATTCGCGCTCGTCATGGATGGCTGCGTCGAGGTCGATCTGGTCAAGCTCGATGCCCCCGACAGCGTCGTGGCCCCCGACAAGAAGGGTGCCGTGCTCGTGAAGGGCGAACCGCAGGGCAAGAAGATGGGCGTGGTGCAGGCTGGCCGCGGCCACCAAGTGCTGCTGCCTAAAGGCGCCGCCTACCGCTTCCGCAGCCCGAGCAAGCCCGGCGTCATCATGATGCAGACGATCATGGGCGATCTCTCGGTGCAGAAATGGGCCGAGATATGCTACAAGTGAAAATGCAGGTGATTCGCGTTCGCGGCACCAGCGCTTGAATCTGCTGCACATTTTTCTTCGCGACTCATTCAAAGTATTGAGGGCATAGCCATGAGCACTCAGACGGTCCAGGAGCCAGCGGTCCAGGCTTCGCCGGCCAGCAACCAGACTGGTTACCGCAGCTTCACGCTCGGCGGCTTCAACTTCTCGCGCGACGAGTATTTCGTACGCGTCAAGTGGGAGGCCAAGGGCCAGCAACTCACCCACATCGTCTCCGCCGACGCTTTCCTGCGCGCCATGATGCGCGACGTCGCCTGGGGCTTCTTCTACGGCTGGGTCAACTTCGACGCCGTGGTCGGCACGCGCAACCTCTACGGCCGGGTCGAGGTGTACTGCGGCACCTATCATCCCTCTTACAAGGACAAGGGCCTCGACAGGGTCGAGACCTTCGACACGCCGCTGGTCATGGCGACCTTCAAGGCCATCATGGCCGACTGGACCAACGCCGGCTTCGATCCCTTCGCCTCGCCTGAAGAAACCGGCACCGCGTGGGTGGGCCACAAGAACGGCAGCAACATCGTCGCGATTGAGCGTGAGCGCCAGGCTTGCAAGCGCATGCCGGGCCTCCCGGGCGACGCCGAGCTGCGCAGCGATGCCAACGGCTACCCGGTTAACCGCGCGTTCGCCGACGTCGCGCAGGATGCTCCCGTCATCAAGGCCGAGCCCGGCTTCGAGGGCGAGGTGCATGCGATCAACCTGTTCGCCTACCTGTCGCGCTCCGACGTGACGTGGAACCCCTCGGTCTCCTCGGTCTGTGGCCGCAGCCTCTTCTGCCCGACCACCGAGGAATACATCCTGCCGATCAAGCACGGCAACGATCGCGTCGAATGGTTCGTGCAGCTCTCCGACGAGATCGAGTGGGAGATCGAGGACAAGCACACCGGCGCGCCGCGCGCCAAGGTGAAGATGAAGCCCGGCGACGTGGCGGCCATGCCGGCCGACATCCGCCACCAGGGCTACTCGAAGAAGCGCTCGATGCTGCTCGTCTGGGAGAACGCCTCCCCGGGCCTGCCCGAGATGTACGAGTCGGGCAAGCTGAAGCCCTACCCGGTCGAGTTCTGAGCGGGAGCAGGCTACCCTTAAGCGCACTGGCACCAGTCCGGGTCGACTTCCGCTCCCACGTGGCCTGGAACTCCCACCGACTGGCGCCCGCGCCGGGCAGCCTGCTATGTCGCCTCGATGCCGTGCCCGAAGGCGCGTGCCGCGAGGTCAAGTATGGCGACGACGAAAACGCCTTCAGCGTCCTGCGTCTGGCGACAGGGTGCGCAGGTGCGTGCTTGGGTGAACAACTGCCCGCATTTCTCGCTGCCGCTCAATTCCCAGCCTGACAAGTTCCTGCTGCTGCCCGGAGAACGCGTGATGTGCGCCTACCATTGCGCGGTCTTCCGGCTGCACGACGGCTTCTGCACCGAGGGGCCGGCCCAGGGCATGGGCCTCGACCGCGTGCCGATCGAGGTCGCGGGCGGCGAGATTCGCGTGGGTGAGGGCTGATGGCGCGCCGGCCCGTCACGCCCACCGAGCCGGAGCTTCTTGCTTCGGTGCCCGACACGAGCGCTTCGGTGCGCGCGACCTTCGGCGTCGACAGCGACCTTGTGTGCCCGGCGTTCAGCGTGCGCAGCGATCACGTGCCGGCCGTCGATCCGGCCTACCGCTTCGATCAGCGACACCACGCTCGCGATCCTCGCGGGCTTCATGTACAACCGCCGCGTTATGGTCCAGGGCTACCATGGCACCGGCAAGTCGAGCCACATCGAGCAAGTGGCCGCGCGCCTCAACTGGCCATGCGTGCGCGTGAACCTCGACGGCCATGTAAGTCGCATTGACCTGATCGGCAAGGATGTCGTCACGCTGCGCGAGGGCCAGCAGGTCACCGAGTTCCGCGAGGGCATCCTGCCCTGGGCGCTGCAGCGCTGCGTCGCATTGGTGCTCGACGAATACGACGCCGGCCGGCCCGACGTGATGTTCGTGCTGCAGCGTGTGCTGGAGGCCGACGGCAAGCTCACGTTGCTCGACCAGAGCCGCGTGCTCGATCCGCACCCGGCGTTCCGGCTGTTCGCGACCGCCAACACGATCGGCCTCGGCGACGCGAGCGGCATGTATCACGGCACGCAGCCGATCAACCAGGGGCAGATGGACCGCTGGCAAATCGTCACCACGCTCGACTACCTGCCCGCCGCGGCCGAGCAGCAGATCGTGCTTGCGCGGGTGCCCGCCTACGATACGCCAGCCGGGCGCGAGGTCGTGGCGCGCCTGGTGGCGCTCGCGGGGCTCACGCGCACGGCCTTCATGGCCGGCGAACTCTCGACTGTGATGTCGCCACGCACGGTGATCCACTGGGCCGAGAACGCGCAGCTGTTCCAGCCCATGGAGCGCGCCTTCGCGCTCTCGTTCCTCAACAAGTGCGACGAGGCCGAGCGCGCCACGGTCGCCGAGCTCTACCAGCGCGTCTTCGGCACCGAGCTGCCCACTGCTTAAGCCCGCGCCATGAAGAAGGCCGGTGCGCCTCGCAGTGCACCGGCCCCCCCGGCGCTGGCGTACACGTTGTCGGACGTTAACCCCGTGAACTGCTCGAAGCGCAGCGGTTTGGCGATTTCCTTGCAACCGACGGCGGAGATGCGCCTGAGGCCCGAGGAGACCGCATAGAACTCGTCGCCCGCCGCCGCACCTGCCGCCGGGGCCAAATTTCATTTATTATCGGCGAGTTATTAATACCGGTCCACGCCTGGGGCACACAGGATCACCATGCCGCTCAACAATCCGGTCTATGTCTGCGACGCCGTTCGCACGCCCTTTGGCCGTTATGGCGGCGCGCTCGCAGGCGTCCGCCCGGACGACCTGGCTGCGCACGTGCTGGCCGCGCTGGTGCAGCGCGCACCCGGGCTCGACCCGGCGGCCGTCGAAGAGGTCTACCTCGGCTGCGCCAACCAGGCCGGCGAGGACAACCGCAACGTCGCGCGCATGGCCGCGCTGCTGGCGGGCCTGCCAGAGACCGTGCCGGGCGCCACGATCAACCGCCTGTGCGGCTCCGGCCTCGACGCGACGGCGATCGGCGCGAGGGCGATCGCCAGCGGCGAGTGCGAACTGGTGCTGGCCGGCGGTGTCGAGAGCATGTCGCGCGCGCCCTTCGTGATGGGCAAGGCCGACAGCGCGTATTCGCGCGCCATCAAACTCGAGGACACGACTATCGGCTGGCGCTTCGTGAATCCGAAGATGCGGCAGTTGTATGGCGTCGACGCGATGCCCGAAACGGCCGAGAACGTGGCGACGCAGTTCGGCATTAGCGCGCGCCGACCAGGACCTGTTTGCGCTGCGCGAGCCAGCAGAAGTGCGCGGCCGCGCAGGCCGCCGGGTTCTTTGCCGGAGAGATCGTGCCCTACGCGGTGGCCGCGGCCGAAGGGCGCGCCGCTGGTGCTCGCCGCCGATGAGCCGCCGCGCCCCGACACGACGCTCGCTGGGCTCACGAAGCTCAAGCCAGTCGTGCGCGCCGACGGCACGGTCACCGCCGGCAACGCCTCGCCCGTGAACGACGGCGCCTGCGCATTGCTGCTGGCCGGCGAGGCGGCCGTGAAGCGCTTTGGCCTCAAGCCGCGCGCGCGCATCGTCGCCACCGCCACGGCCGGCGTTGCGCCGCGCATCATGGGCATCGGGCCCTGGCCCAGCACGGTCAAGCTGATCGAGAAGAGCAGCGTGCCCCTCGCGCAGGTCGACGTCATCGAGCTGAACGAGGCCTTCGCGGCCCAGGGGCTCGCGGTGCTGCGCCAGCTTGGGGTTGCCGACGACGACCCGCGCGTGAACCCGAACGGCGGCGCGATCGCGATCGGCCACCCGCTGGGGGCCAGCGGCGCGCGCCTCGCGACCACGGTGGTCAACCAGCTCGAGCGCGGGAAGGGCCGCTACGGTATCGCCACTATGTGCATTGGCGTCGGGCAGGGCATTTCCATGTTGCTGGAGCGCATATGAGCAATCGGGCCAGGGTGCTATCGCTCGCCGCGGCAGTCGAAGAGTGCATCCATGACGGGGACAGCGTCGCCTTCGAGGGCTTCACACACCTGATCCCGTTCGCCGCGGGCCACGAGGTGATCCGCCAGGGCGCGCAAGCGCCTGACGCTGTACCGCATGACCCCCGACCTGATCTACGACCAGTTGATTGGCATGGGCTGCGCCGAACGGCTGGTGTTCTCCTGGGGCGGCAATCCCGGCGTGGGCAGCTTGCACCGGCTACGCGATGCCGTCGAGAACGGCTGGCCCAATCCGCTGGCGCTCGTCGAGCATTCGCATGCGGCGATGGCCAATGCCTATGACTGCCGGCGCCGCCAACCTGCCGTTCGCGATGCTGCGCGGCTACGTCGGCGCCGACCTGCCGAAGGTCAATCCGCTGATCCGCAGCGTGACCTGCCCGTTCACCGGCGAGGTGCTGGCCGCGGTGCCGGCGATCCGCCCCGACGTGGCAGTGATCCACGCGCAGAAGGCTGACGCCCAGGGCAACGTGCTGCTCGAGGGCATCGTCGGCGTGCAGAAGCAGGCGGTGCTGGCCGCGAAGCGCTCGATCGTCACGGTCGAGGAGATCGTCGAGGATCTGGGGCCCCGATCCTTCAATGCCGTGATCCTGCCTTCGTGGACGATCACCGCCATTGTCATTGCGCCGCGCGGGGCGCATCCATCTTATGCGCACGGTTATTACCAGCGTGACAACGGCTTCTACATCGCCTGGGACAAGATCGCGCGCGAGCGCGACAGCTTTCTGGCCTGGATGAAGGCCAACGTGCTCGCGCAGCAGGGGGCAGGGGCATGAGCCCCTATTCCGGGAACGAGATGATGACCGTGGTGGCCGCGCGCGCGCTGCGCAACGACGACGTCTGCTTTGTCGGCATCGGCGCGCCGTCGGCGGCCTGCAACCTGGCGCGCCTCACGCACGCGCCGGATATCACGCTGATCTACGAGTCGGGCACGATCGGCACCAGGCCTGCGGTGCTGCCGCTGTCGATCGGCGACGGCGAGCTGTGCGACACCGCGCTCAACACTGTCTCGGTCCCCGAGATGTTCCGCTACTGGCTGCAGGGCGGGCGCATCACCGTGGGCTTCCTCGGCGGCGCCCAGATCGACCGCTTCGCAAATCTCAACACGACGGTGGTGGGTGATTACGCGAAGCCGAAGGTGCGCCTGCCCGGCGGCGGCGGCGCACCGGAAATCGCCAGCCAATGCGGCGAGGTGTTCATCACCATGGCCATGGGCGTGCGATCTTATGTCGCGAGCCTCGACTTCATCACCTCGCTGGGTCATGGCACCGGCGGCGATCACCGCCAGCGCCTGGGCCTGAAGACCAAGGGGCCGACGCGCCTGATCACCGACCTGTGCGTGCTCGAGCCGGACGCCGAAACGCGTGAAATGACAGTGGTTTCGATCCATCGGGGCGTGGCGCGCGAACAACTGCAGGCCAACTGCGGCTGGCCGCTCAAGTATGCGGCCCGGGTCGGCGAAACGCCGCCGCCAACGGCCGAGGAGCTGCGCGTGCTGCGCGAACTGAAGGAACGCACGCGCAAGGCGCACGGCGGCTGAGACCCTGCCACGCCGGTGCAGCCGCCTCCCCAGGGCGCTCGCAATGCAGCATAAGTGCGTATGTTGCCCGCGGGAAGGCGACGCCGCCATCATTTCCATGTAACATCGCGGCCAGTGGATATGTTCGACCCCAATAGTTACTGTGTAGAAAGTTATTAACTATCAGATCGCGCGGCTAGGAGAATCTAGATGAAGAGGTTTATCGGCATTCTGGCTGGCGCCGCGCTGATGGGCGCGGTGACCGTCGCACCGGTGCAGGCACATCATTCGTTCCCCGCCACCTACGTGGTCGACGAGAAGGTGACGATCGAGGGCACGGTGGTGCAATTCTTGTTCCGCAATCCGCACTCCTTCGTGCACGTGATGGCGCCCGACAAAAACGGCGTCATGCAGCGCTGGGCGGTTGAGTGGGGTGCAGGTGGCGCGCTCGGCGACGCGGGCGTCAAACATGACACCCTCAAGCCGGGCGACAAGGTGAAGATCACCGGCAACCCGGGCCGCAACCCTGCCGACCATCGTATCCGCATGAGCTCCATCGAGCGTCTGTCCGACGGCTGGAAGTGGGCTGGCACCTTCGGCTGAGCGAAGCAGTCGCCGGCGGGCAATCGTCGGCGGGCCGTGCCCGACGCCCGAGGCTCGAGGAGGACGGCGGCGCGAGGAGCGCAGGCTGCATTCCGGCCCGGCAGACAGGACAGCAACAACATAGTAGGGCAGGTCCAAGTCATGTTTGACGACACACTTTTGGCACTGCAGAACAGCGCGTTCGCGACGTGGGTCCAGGAGACGGCCTATCCGCTTGTGATCACGGCGCACTCGATCGGCCTGGCGCTGCTGGTGGGTCTGCTCGTCGTCATAGATCTGCGTGTGCTTGGCTTTGCCAAGGGCGCGGCGTTGCCGGGCCTGCGCAAGCTGATGACCGTGGTCTGGATCGGCTTCTGGTGCAATGCCATGTCCGGCGTGATGCTGTTCGTCATCGACGCGAAGAAGGACTATTACAGCTGGCTGTTCCGCTCCAAGCTGCTGCTCATCGCCGTCGGCCTGATCATGGGCGCGAGGATCACCGCGACAGTGCTCAACAAGACCACTGAGTACGCCGCCGGGGACGCGGACGCGCCGCCGCAGGCCAAAGTGCTGGCCGTGGTTTCGCTGCTGGCATGGGCGAGCGCCATCTTCGTCGGCCGCTGGCTGGCCTACAACACTTACGGCGACATCGGCGTCGGCGAATAGGAGAGGGGCAAGAACATGGATCTCTCGAGCAACTATCCCGTCCTGGAGTGGATCAAGTCGCTGCCGCCCGGCGAGTTCGTGCGCTCCAACTGGTGGGTCTTCCCGACCCTGCAGTCGCTGCATTTCTGCGGCATGGCGATGGTGATCGGCATCGTCGGCCTGCTCGATCTGCGCGCCCTGGGCCTGGCCAGGTCGCTGCCAATCCGGCCCCTGCACCGTCTGCTGCCGCTGGCTTGGGTCGGCTTCGGCCTGAACCTGATCAGCGGTGTGCTGTTCTTCATGCACGACCCGTTCATCTACGCGTTCAACCCCTCGTTCCGCTGGAAGCTGCTGTTCATCCTGCTCGCAGGCGTGAATGCACTCTGGTTCGAGCTCGGCGTATTCACGAACCTCGATCGGTGGCAGGACAAGGTGGAGACTTCGAGCCTTGCCAAGGTGATCTCTGTGATCTCGCTGGCACTGTGGATCGCGGTGATCTTCGGCGGCCGCTACATCGCCTTCACCAATTCCTCCGCGCCGGCGCCCTGAGGCCGGCTAGCCGCCAAAGGGCAGTTCCCATCAGCACGGAATGCAAGCCTCCCAGTTACAATTCCACGCAGGAAAGCGAGCGGGGCGACACCGATGTATCTGCTGCTGCTGAGACTGCATGGGGCCTGGCGCTGGGCGGTGATCGGCGGCGGTGCAATGGTGCTGTTCGCGCTGCTCTGGGGACTCGTGCGCCGGCAACCCTGGGCACCGCGCGGCGCGCTGCTCAACAAGCTGTTCCTGCGCGCTGTCGACGTTCAGGTGCTGCTCGGCGCGGCGCTCTACCTGGTCGTGAGCCCGCTCACGACCATCGCGCTCAGTACGGGCGATGCGGCTCCTGCGGGACTCCGAAGTCGAGTTCTTCGGGGTGCGGCACGGCTCGGTGATGGCCGTGGCTTTCATCGGCATGCACGTTGCGGGCGGTGTGCTCGGCCGCAAGCGCTGGTCCGACAGCGCGCGCTATGGCATCGCGCTCGCCTGCTATTCGATCGTCTATCTGGTCATGTTCAGCATGGTCCCGTGGTGGCGTCCTTGGCTGAGGGTCTGATCGACCCCTCCAGCCAGCAGGCCGGGCCGCCCGGCGACATTCACCGATTATTTGCACGGTCAATATGGGGTGATGTGCGATGAGCAAGCAGCAGTACAACACGGTGTTTGGGTCACTGGCCGACTACCAGAAAGGTGACCTCGAGATCATCAACGACAACCCGAAGTACTACACGTTCTCCAACGTGTTCGAAGTTGCGTCGAAATCCAAGCCCTACGAGAAAGTGGCGGTCGCCAAGAACCTCGAGTATGTGATCGAGGCCGTGCGCGCCGAGGGCACTTCCAACTGGTATGCCGCCGCGCACGACGAGTTCGCGCTGGTGATGGATGGCGACATCGAGGTCGAGCTTGTTCAGCTTGCCACGCCCGAGAGCGTGGTTGCGCAGGGCAAGAAAGGCTCGCAGAAGCTCGCCGGCGAGCCGGCTGGGCAGCGCATGGGCCGCGTGAAGATGGGCCGCGGCCATCAGGTACTGCTGCCGCAGGGCGCCGCCTACCGCTTCAAGTCGGCGAAGCCGGGTGTGTTCTTGATACAGACTATCGTCGGCGAGCAGACGGTCGAGAAGTGGTCGGAGATCTGCTACACCTGACGGGCGCGCTCCCTTCCCGCAGACGCAACCAGACACAGCATTAGGAGGATGTATCCAATGAGCACGCAGAATCGCAGTACGAGCCACTCCGGGCAGTAACCTGACCGGTTACCGCAGCTTCCAGCTGGGCGGTTTCACTTTCAGCCGTGACGAGTATTTCGTGCGCGTCGAGTGGGAGGCCAAGGGCCAGAAGATGACGCACATCATTTCGGCCGACGCTTTCCTGCGCGCGATGATGCGCGACGTCGCCTGGGGCTTCTTCTACGGCTGGGTCAACTTCGACGCGGTGTTCGGCACGCGCAACCTCTATGGGCGCGTCGAGATGTATGCCGGCCGCTTCCACCCCGCATACCATGACAAGGGCCTCGACATCCTCGAGACCTTCGACACGCCAATCATCATGGCCACGTTCAAGGCGATCCTCGACGACTGGACCAGCCAGGGCTTCGACCCGTTCGCTGCCCCGCAAGAAACCGGCCAGGCCTGGATCGGCCCGAAGAACGGCGAGAACAAGGCGGCCATCGAGCGCGAGCGCGAGGTGTGCAAGCGCATGCCGGGCATCCCGGGCGACGCCGGCCTGCGCAGCGACAAGAACGGCTACCCCGTGAATCGCGCCTTCGCCGACGTGCCGCAGAATGAGCCGGTGATCGAGGCCGAACCCGGCTTCGAGGGCAAGATCCACGCCTTCAGCCTGTTCGCCTACCTGTCGCGCTCGGACGTGACGTGGAACCCGTCGGTGACCTCGGTATGCGGTCGCAGCCTCTTCTGCCCGACCACCGAGGAATACATCCTGCCGATCAAGCATGGCAACGATCGCGTCGAATGGTTCCTGCAGTTCAGCGACGAGATCGACTGGGAAATCGAGGACCGCGAGACCGGCGCCCCGCGCGCCAAGGTGCGCATGAAGGCCGGCGACGTGGCCGCGATGCCGGCCGACATTCGCCACCAGGGCTATTCGCGCAAGCGCTCGATGCTGCTGGTCTGGGAGAACGCCAACCCCGACCTGCCGCGCATGCACGAGGCCGGCGAGATCCCGCCGTATCCGGTCGAGTTCTGAGCCGAGCGGCAGGCGGGCCGTCCAGGCGGCTGCCATGATGCGTCCGGATGTAGCGGAACACGGCGCGGGCGCGGGCACCGGCGACGCGCAGCGCCTCGGCGAGGCGACCGGCGCCGTGTATCGCGCGCTCGCGACGCCGCCGGGCGCGGCGCTCGCGCTCGAGCCGGCCGCGCGCAATGCGCGCCAACTGGCAGATGGTGCTGGCCGAGCTGCCGCGCCAGCCCAAGCCCGAGGCGCTCAGCCGCTGGCGCGGGCGCATCGATTCACTCGCATTCCGGCAGCGCTACAGCGACCCGGCTCCGCTACGCGCGCTTCGAGCCCCAGACGCGCACCGAGCGCACGCTCTATTCGCTGCTCGAGCAGGTGCGGGTCGAGCTGCTGGCGGGGCGCGAGTTCCCGGGCGCCCGGCAGAACCTCGGCAGCCTGGCGCACGAGCGCTGGCTGCGCTCGCGTCCCGAGTCGATGTTGCGCAGCTCGCCGACCGCCTGGCTCGAGACGCTCGCGCTGCTGGTGCGCGGCGCGCTCGATGCGCCGCTGCCCGAGCAGGCGCGCGCCAGCCTGCGCGAGGGCTGGCGCAGCTGGCTGCGCGAGGCCGAGCCGGCCGAGGTGGAGCGGCTGCGCGAGCTGGTCGGCGACCAGCAGGCCTATGCGCGCCAGTCGCTGAGCGTGATCGCGGCCTTCCTCGCAGGCGCCGCGAAATCCGAGCAGCCGCAGCAAAGCCAGGAGCCCGACGCCGACGTGCCGCCGGCCGAGCACCGCGCGCAGCGCGTCGAGAAGGCCGGTGGCGATATCCAAGAGACCTCCGACGCCGGCGACCCGCTGGCCAGCGTGCAGCTGCGCGAGCCCGAGCCGCCGCCGGCACCGGGGGAAGGCTGCGCAGGCCTACCCGCTCTATCGCATCTACACGACCGAGTTCGATGCGATCGAGCGCGCCGCGACGATGCGCGATGCCGCCACGCTCGAGCGCATGCGCCAGGAGCTCGATCGCCTGGTGGGTAACCGCCTCGACGGTGCGGTGCGCTGGGCGCACAAGCTGCAGCGCAGGCTGCAGTCGCTGCAGACGCGCTACTGGCAGTTCGACCTCGAGGAAGGCGTGCTCGATGCCGCGCGCCTCACGCGCCTGGTCACGCATCCCTTCGAGCCGCTCAGCCTACAAGATCGAGCAGGAGCGCGAATTCCCCGACACGCTGGTGACGCTGCTGATCGACAATTCCGGCTCGATGCGCGGCGTGCCGATCGCCAACGCGGCACTGTGCGCCGAGCTGCTTGGCCGCGTGCTCGAGCGTTGCGGCGTGAAGACCGAGATCCTCGGGTTCACCACGCGCGGCTGGCGCGGCGGGCGCGCGCGCGCGCAGTGGGTCGCGGCCGGCCGGCCGGCGAACCCCGGCCGGGTCAGCGAACTGCTGCACGTGGTCTACAAGTCGGCTGATGAGCCCTGGCGCCGCGCGCGCCAGTGCCTCGGCCTGATGCTCGACTCAAACATGCTGCGCGAGAACGTCGATGGCGAGGCGCTGCTCTGGGCGCACGCGCGCATGATGAGCCGGCCCGAGCGCCGTCGCATCCTGATCGTGATTTCCGACGGCGCGCCGCTCGACGACGCGACGCTCGATGCCAACGACCCGCAATACCTCGAGCGGCATCTGCAGGCCACGATCGAGTCGATCGAGCAGCACTCGCCGGTCGAGCTCGTGGCCATCGGCATCGGTCACGACGTGACGCGCTATTACCGGCGCGCCGTGACGCTCGCCAATTCGGATACGCTGGGCGAGGCGATCGTCGGCCAGCTGCTCGAGCTGTTCGAGCGGCCCGGCGCGCGTCGGCGCGCCCCGCCAAGACCGCGAGCCAGGCCGTGATCCATCATGTCGTTATGTGGAAGCTCAAGCCCGCGGCCATGGCCGACGGCCAACCGCTCGATCTCGCGCAGATGCGCGAGCAGGCCGAGGCGATGCGCGCGGGCGTGCCCGGACTGCTGCGCCTGGAGCTGGGCGTCAACCAGCTGCCCGGCGCCGACGCTGCCGACCTCGTGCTCTACACCGAGTTCGACAGCTGGCAGGCGCTCGAGGGCTATGAGGTGCATCCTCTGCACCAGCGTTTCAGGGGCCTGGTGGGCCCGCTGCGCACCGAGCGGCGCTCGGCCGACTTCGAGTCGCACTAAGCTGATGATGCACTTTTACCAGCCCCTCCCGCGCCGATGGAGGCTGCGGCCCGAATCGGCAGGCACCTGCGAGGTTGTCTTCACCAGACAGTAACTCCGCCGGGTGCGCCGGACGCGGCCGCGACATCGTGTTCGCGGGCGCGCTGGATCGCCTGTTCCGGCCCTACGACACCGCCGATGGCTCCGAGCTGTAGTTGGTGCGGCTGCGCGATATGGCCGGCTCCGCGCCGGTCACCCGTTCGGTGAACGGCAAGCAGTACGTCGCAGTCGTGACGGGCTATACTACTCTGCCTTCCGTCCTCCCAAACCCGTGCGGGTCACCATGAACACCAGCAACGCCAGCAACATCCAGCGCGCCCAGGAAACTGCGGGCCTGAAGAAGACCATCCAGCACCAGCTGTTCATCGGCGGCAAGTTCGTCGATGCCGAAAGCGGCGAGACGCTGACCTCGGTGAATCCGCACGACAACTCGCCGATCGCCGACGTGGCGATGGCCGGCAAGGCCGACGTCGACAAGGCCGTGGCTGCCGCCAAGGCCGCGTTCCCGGCATGGGCCCGCATGGGCGCGAGCGACCGCGGCCGCATCCTGCTGCGGCTCGCCGACCTCATCGAGGCGAATACCGAGGAGCTCGCTCGCCTCGAATCGCTCGACACCGGCCACCCGCTGCGCGATTCGCGCGCACTCGACGTGCCGCGCACCGCGCTGTGCTTCCGCTACTTCGGCGGCATGGCCGACAAATTCGAGGGTTCGGTGGTGCCGGTCGAGAGCGGCTTCCTCAACTACCTGCTGCGCGAGCCGATCGGCGTCGTCGGCCAGGTGGTGCCGTGGAACTTCCCGCTGATGTTCACGAGCTGGAAGATGGCGCCGGCGCTGGCGGCGGGCAATTGCATCGTCCTGAAGCCCGCCGAGATCACGCCGCTCTCCTCGCTGCGCATGGCCGAGCTGATGGCCGAGGCGGGCGTGCCCGACGGCGTGGTCAACGTGCTGCCGGGCCTGGGCGCGGTCGCCGGCCAGTACATCGCCGAGCACGCCGAGATCGGCAAGATCTGTTTCACGGGCTCGACGCCCACGGGGCGGCGCATCGTGCAGGCCTCGGCCGGCAACCTCAAGAAGGTGCAGCTCGAGCTCGGCGGCAAGGGTGCCAACATCGTGTTCGACGATGCCTTCCTGCCCGCGGCCGTCAATGGCGCGGCCTGGGCGATCTTCCACAACCAGGGCCAGGCCTGCATCGCCGGCTCGCGCCTGGTGCTGCACGAGCGCATCGCCGACGAGTTCCTCGAGCGCTTCACGACGCTGGCGAAGTCGATCAGGCTCGGCAACCCGCTCGATGCCGGCACCGAGATGGGCCCGCTCACCAGCGCGCTGCACCGTGACCGCGTGCTCGGCTACGTCGCCAAGGCGCGCGCCGAGGGCGGCGATGTCATCACGGGCGGCAAGGGCCCCGACAATGCGGCGCTCGCCAAGGGCTTCTACATCGAGCCCACAGTCGTGCGCGCCAAGAGCTACAAGGACACGGTCGCCCAGGAGGAGGTCTTCGGCCCCTTCGTGACGGTGCTCACCTTCAAGAACGACGAAGAAGCGCTGCAGATTGCCAACGGCACCGAATACGGGCTGGGCGGCGGCCTGTGGACCAGCAACCTCGCGCGCGCCCACAAGATGGCGCGCGAGATGAAGAGCGGCATGGTCTGGATCAACAGCTACAAGCGCGTGCATCCGGGCTCGCCCTTCGGCGGCGTCGGCCAGTCGGGGTACGGGCGCGACATGGGCTTCGAGGCGATGCGCGAATACACGACCGTGAAGTCGGTGTGGGTCAACGTCGACGCGCAACTTGCGCCGTGGTATCAGCGCTGAAGGCGTAGCTTGGGGTCAGGAGGTTCGCGTGAAGGATTTCATCTACACCGCCGCGCCCTCGCGCGTGATATTCGGGCCGGGCGCCATCGCGCGCCTGCCCGAAGAAATCGAGAAGCTAGGCGCCACGAAGGCGCTGGTGCTATCCACGCCCGAGCAGGCGGGCGACGCTGCAGCGCGTCGCCGACCGGCTCGGCGCGCGCGCCGTGGGCGTATTTGCGCGCGCGGTCATGCATGTGCCGATCGAGACAGCGCGCGAGGCGCGCGAAGTGGCGCGCCAGCTCGGCGCCGATTGTGCGGTCGCCATCGGCGGCGGCTCGACCACGGGCCTCGGCAAGGCGATCGCGATGGATTCGGGCCTGCCGATCATCGCGATCCCCACGACCTACGCGGGCTCCGAGATGACGCCGATCTACGGAATCACCGAGGCGGGCCTGAAGAAGACCGGCCGCGACCCGCGCGTGCTGCCGCGCACGGTCATCTACGACCCCGAGCTGACGTTCAGCCTGCCGCCGCAGATGTCGGTGACCAGCGGGCTCAACGCGATCGCGCACGCGGCCGAGGGCCTCTATGCGCAGGACGCCAACCCGATCATGAGCCTGATGGCCGAGGAGGGCATCCGCGCGATCGCGAGCGCCATCCCGGGCATTAGGCGCGACGGACGCGACATCGAGGCGCGCTCCCAGGCGCTCTACGGCGCCTGGCTGTGCGGCGTGGTGCTCGGCAACGTCGGCATGGCGCTGCACCACAAGCTCTGCCACACGCTCGGCGGCAGCTTCAACCTGCCGCACGCCGAGGTGCACACCGTGGTGCTGCCGCAGGCCATCGCCTATAACGCGCCGGCGATCCCTGAGGCGCTGGCGCGCATGGGCCGGGCGCTCGGCAGTGCCACGCCGGGCGCGGCGCTCTACGACCTGGCGCGCAACAACGGCGCGCCATATGCGCTGCGCGACATCGGCATGAAGGCCGAAGACCTCGACAAGGCCGCCGACATCGCGGCCTCGAACCCGTACTGGAACCCGCGGCCGGTCGAGCGCGGCGCGATCCGCGTACTGCTGCAGCGCGCCTTCGACGGCACGCGGCCCACGGTCTAGGCGCTAGCCGAGCGCCACGCTGCGGCCCACGAACCAATAGAGGCCTTCGCCCACGAGGAAGGCCGCGGCGATGTCGGTGAACAGCGGCCGCGGCAGGGCGAGGCGCAGCTTCACGAGCGCCCAGGCTGCGGCCAGCGCCGTCAGCACTACGGTCACCTGGCCGAGTTCCACGCCCAGGTTGAAGCCGAACAGCAGCTCCGCGATGCGCCCCGGCGGGAGCTGCATCTCGAGCAGGTTCGAGGCGAAGCCGAAGCCGTGGATCAGCCCGAACACCAGCGTCACCACGAGCCGCACGCGCCCGGCGTCGCGCATGTGGCCGGTGAGCAGCAGGTAACTGAGCGAGAAGATGCCGCCGCCCACGAGCAGCAACGTCGGCAGGGTGACCGGGAAGCCAAGCAGCCTGGCCACGGCGAAGGTCAGCAGCAGGCCGCCGAGGCTGAGCGCCACGGGCAGCGGACGCTGCGTCGAGTCGCCGATATTCTCGGCGCCGATCAGCGCGATCGTGAGCGCCACGAGCGCGTCGATGTAGGCGGCATTGGGCCGCAGGATGCCGGTGACAGCGAGCCCGAGCGTCACGCTGTGGCCGAGCGTGAAGCCCGTGACCACGAACAGCAGGTCGCGCACGCGCCGCGAGATCAGCACCAAGCCCAGCATGAACGACATGTGGTCGATGCCGGTGAAGATGTGCATCAGCCCGAGTTCGATGAACTTCAGGAAGCCGGCGCTCGCGAGCACGTTCTCGCCGGCGCCGCCGGAGGCAGGCACGTCCTGGTTGTCGCGGATGATCAGCTGCTCGAACAGCTCGCCGTCGGCCGACTGGATCTTGGCGAAATTGGTGTGCGAGGCGACCTTCTCGAACAGCACCGAGGAGTGCAGGTGGATCGCGTCTGCCGAGGAGCACTTGTAGATGAGCTCGTAGCGGTGAAAGTCTGCGATCGCGCTCATCGGCCGCGGCCCCTCGGTGCGCGGGCAGTCGCGCCCGCCTGCCGTGGCGCCGACGTGCTCGGCGATGTACCGGCCCAGCGCCTCGTTCGACGGCAGCTCCTTGCCGTCAGCACTGAGCCGCTTCGCCTCGCGGTCGGGCACCGTGAACTGCAGGCGCACCTCGGCGCCGTTCACCTGCCAGTTCGAGAAGCTCTCGCTGAGCGTGTGCGCCAGCGCCGCGGGCGCGGCGCAGAGCGCGAGCAGGGCCACTAGTGCGCGCCGGGGGGCCATCAGGGCTGGTAGTCGTGCTTGTAGTCGTTGGCCACTACGATGCGCGAGCGCTGGTGTAGGAAGCGCATGGTCGCCGCGGTGATGCGCGCCTCGCGGTCGGCCTTGTAGTCGCCCTCAATCCTATCGTGCGCCACTTCGAAGGTCATTGGCACCGGTGGCGCGTTCTTTTGCACCAAGACGACGTGCACGCCGTCGCGCAGCGCCACTGGCGCCGTGACTTCGCCGGCGGTGAGCCCCTCTACCTGCGCAAACAACACATCGCCGAGGTGGATCTTCGCGGCAAACCAGAAGTTGTCCTCGCACTTGTTCGCGTTCTCCATCCCGTTGCGGGCCAGCACCGCTGCGAGCGGCTGGCCGGCGCGCAGCGCCGCAGCGGCCGCATGCGCCGTGGCCAGCGCGGCGGCGGCGGGCGCCGCGCCCACCGCACCTGCCGCGCCCGCGGCCTCCTTGGGCGCGCGCAACAGCAGGTCGCAGGCGGTGATGGTGCCCTCGGTGGAGTAATTGGCGCGGTGGCTGTCGTACCAGTCGCGCAGCTGCTGTTCGGTGGCCGCGCTGGTGGTGACGTCGGCGATCATCTGCTGTTTGACGATTGCCACCAGCGCGTTGCGCGTGTCCTGGTCGGTTTCGGCGAAGTCGAGCTCGAGGCCGCGTTGCACGAGCAACTCCTCATCGACCATGTCGGCAAGCACGCGCAGCTGCTCGGTGCGCGTGGCCTGCTCGAAGTTCACGCCCGTCTCGCTCTCGAGTTGGGTGAGGAAGTCGCTGCGTAGCACCGGGCGCTGGTTCACCTGCGCCACGTCTTCCGGCGGCACGCCGCGCGTAGTCGTGCCCTGTGCCGTGAACAGGCCGTAGCCGGCAATGCCGAGGCCAACGAGCGCGCCGAGCGCGTAAAGGACCATGGCGCGCGGGAAGTTCACTTCGTCAGGCTTGCCGAATACTGGTCCGTTCATGGTGAAGCGCTCGTATGCGTGGTAGCCGGCGCGAGCGCCGACAGGTGGTGGACCCAGACTGCGAGCGCGCGGATCGTCGCGGCATCGAGCTTGCCGACCCATGGCGGGCAGGTGCCGGCCCGGCCCTCGGAAATCGAGCGGCGGATCGCTGCGCGCGAGCCGTCGCCATACAACCAGATGCGGTCGGTGAGCCGCGGCGCGCCGATCGCCGGGTTGCCATGGGCGTTCTCGCCGTGGCAATCCCAGCACAGACCACGCGTCTGGTTGCGGTAAACGAGCGCGCCACGAGCGGCGATCAGCTCGTCGTAGGGCTGGCCCTGCAGCTTCATCAGGTACTCTGTGACGTCGTCGATCTCGCTCGGCCGCAGCGGCTCAAGCCGGTACTGCTTGTCCGGTTCGGGTCGCGCGTAGCCGGGCATGACCGATAGCCGCCAGCCCTTTGAATTCGCCGCGCGGATGCCATAGAGCACCACGCGCTCGATCTCGAGCACGCGGCCCGAGCCGTAGAGCCAGTCGCCATCGCGCAGGTCGGGAACGCCGCGCCGCCGGTCGCCTTCGCCCGCGGCCCCGTGGCAGCTGCTGCAGTGCCGTGCGTACGCGCTTTGGCCCCGGGCCAGCGCCCAGCCTTCAAGCGCCGGGTCGCCAGGGATGGCGTCGGGGTAGGCCTGCACCAGAGCGTCGCCCAGCGCCGCCTCGTGCCGCCACCACAGCGCCGGGGCTAGCAGCAGTACAGCTGCTGCTGCCAGCCACGCGCGGCCCGCACGGGCCCTGCGGGGGCCTCCGGGCGGGCCGCTGGCGGGGCTGTGACCAGAGGGCTGCATTACTGCTGCATCAGTTCTTAACAAGTGCATCGCGGGCCCTGCGGTCGCCGGGCGGGCCGCGGGGAGGGCTGTGACCGAGCGTATATCATTACTGTCGCACCAGTTCTTAACAAGTGCATTGCGGGACTTGGGTCGCGGGTCGGGCCGCGGGTGCGTCGTTACTGGAGTGAATAATTACTGTCGCATCAGTTGTTAACAATCACGTGGCGGCCCTGGGCCACTTCAGGCTTATGAAGCCATGTTAGTATTTTCTCCTGGGACCAGAATGAACTTGGGGAAAGCGCCGAGGCTCAAGGCTGGCGCGATCATCGGAGCCCGCCGCCGGGGCAGCAACCCTGAATAGCGAATGCAAAGGGGAGAGCAAGACATGTCGGAAAAGCCGTGGAATACGTCCTACGAGTGGAAGGCCGTTACCCTGCTGGCGCTGGGTTTCGGCCTCGTAGGCCTGGACCGCTGGATCATCGCGCCGATGATGCCCACGATTGCCAGGGACCTCGGCCTGAACTATCAGCAGGCGGGCAACATCATCGGCCTGCTGGGCATCAGCTGGGGCGTCTTCGCGGTGCTCGCAGGCGGCCTCTCCGACCGCTTGGGCCGCAAGAAGGTGCTTATCCCGTCGATCATCGGCTTTTCCCTGCTCTCCGGAGTGAGTGGCCTGGCCAGCGGCTTCATGAGCCTGATGCTGGTCCGCTGCATCATGGGCGTGACCGAGGGCTCATTCTGCCCGACCAGTTTCGCCACCACCAATGACGCCTCCAAGCCCTCGCGGCGCGGCTTCAACCTGGGCCTGCAGCAGAGCACCTTCCCGCTCTTCGGCCTGGCCCTGGGCCCGATCGTCGCCACGCAGTTGCTGCAGGTCACGAGCTGGCGCTGGATCTTCGTGCTGGTCGCCGTGCCTGGCCTGATCCTCGCCCTGCTGCTGGCCAAGGTCATCAAGGAGCCGCACGAGCTCGGCGTGCACGCCACGGTTGCCGCACACGAGCGCGCGCCGCTGGGCTCCATGTTCAAGGTGCGCAACGTGCCGGTCGCCATGGTCGGCCTTTTCTGCGCGATGTGCGGCATCTTCACGCTGAGTGCGCTGGTACCGCAGTACCTGACCGACTACGTCAAGCTGCCGGGCACGCAGATGGGCTTTGTGACGTCGGCAATTGGATTTGGCGGCTTCCTCGGCCAGGTGTTCCTGCCGGGCCTGTCGGATGCGATCGGCCGCAAGCCAGTCGGCATGCTGGGCTTTCTAGGTGGCGCGATCTTCGTCTACCTGTTTGCGAACGCAGGCTCCTCGCCGGGAACGCTGTTCGCGCTGCTCTTCGTGGCCTGCTTCTGCAGCTTCGGCATGCTGGGCCTGATCACGGGTCCGATCGCCTCCGAGGCGGCGCCCCGCGGCCTGGTTTCCTCGACCACCGGCATCATCGTCGGCTCGGGCGAGGTGCTGGGCGGCGGCATCGCACCGATGATTGCGGGCGGCATTGCGCAGCACTACGGCATCCAGCACGTGCTCACGATGGCGATGGCTGGCCTGGCGCTGGGCGTGCTCGTGTTCCTGTTCCTCAAGGAGACGGCGCCTCGCAAGGTCGGCGGCGTCGCAGCTGTCACGACTGGGTGAGTTCTCGCACCTGGATTCCGGTCCGGAAGAGGCCGGTGCACTGCATAGAGGCAGGCACCGGACGCTTCCCATTTGCGAATCGCTCTCATGACGGTTGTATCTTGGCGGAGCGGTCGGCGAGGCCGCTGTTTGGAGCCGCCCAGGCCTCAGGTCGATGAAACTCCGTGTTTCGACATTTGATCACGGGGTTCCGCCCCCAACAACGCAACTACTGAGTGTCGGAGTACTCACAAATTGGTTCGTAAGAGCCGAGGATGAGGCAATGCAGCGTATTGGGGTGATTGGGAGCGCAAGCCCTGATGGGTGTTGAGAAGACGCTTATGTGCAAGACCGGTCCGTGAGTGCGCGGGGACCACAACCAACTTCCACGTCGAGGATAGACTGACATGCGTTACATGATTTTCGGAGCAATTGTCGTGGCGAATATGCTGCCGGCGGTGGCCGTGCAAGCGGCCACGGGCGCTGGCAAGGGTGATTCGGCGTGCCCAGACCCGGCCACGATCGAGGCGAACAAGAAGCTTGCAGCCACCATGTTTCAGATGCCGGCGAATCCGAAGGACATCGCGAAGGGGCCGGAAATAATGGACAAGGACTATATACAGCATAATCCTGAGTTCAAACGCTTCGGCGAGATCAACCATCTCCATGGGCTTGAGGAATTCAAGGCGCTGATGCCAATGATGATGAGTGGTGATGGTCCGTTCGCGCCCCCTCCGGCAGACGCTCCGAAGGGCAATCCTCTTTACATGGTCCTGGCCGAGTGCGACATGATCGTTGTACTCGAGCAGCGCTATCTTCCCGACCCGCAGCACAAGGGGAAGTATTACGAAGCGTTCTGGTTTGATGCATGGCGTGTGAAGAACGGTAAGTTGGCCGAGCATTGGGACCCGGCGGTAATTCCCACCAAGCTTCCGGACTACCTGCGCAAGCCGCTTTCAGAGCTGGCGAAGGAGCCGAGTGCGCAGGCTGCTCCGCCACCGAAAGTAAAGTAAGCGTCGCGCACTGCCCGGCATTGAGCGGCGGTCCGATGCCGGTCTCGATCGCGGGCAGTGGGACGGTCGTATCAAGCTGTCCGCGGGCAGAGCTGAGGACAGGCAAGCAATTCCGACGACGTTCGGCGAGTAACAGGCGTCCAATCGATGGGGCAGTCGAATTCTCGTGTGTGTCGGTCGCATGCGGCGACGCCGCGTGCAACGACATCGTCGACGACGCAGTGCCCGTGAGGTTCAGCCTCGTCGATGAGGCGCCCGATGCCGCTGCTCTGGGAGAGCGCCTCCCTGAGCCTGACCGCAATGTATGATTTGGGCAAGGTGAAGCCCCACCGGGCGGAGTGCAGAGAGCGGGAAATCTTGCCGATTGGAAGTGCTGGCGTGGCCTGTGACTTGCTGCGAGCTGCCGAGGAAGTCCGTCGATTGAGAGCGTTCCTGTGAGGAGTTGCCTATACGGAGGCGAAAGAGAGGGGGTCTAGGTTCGAGGAGGGTAGGGTGTGCGACCACCAACTTCCGGATGAAGCCGTAAAGCGCCCTGGGCTGCCGGCCACCGCCGCCCGGGACGGCAACCCCTTCTTCGACTAGCGTGACCGGGACGATCCTCGCAGTTCGTCCTGGTCAATTCGATTGCGAGATCGACGGCCCATGCGTTCCGAAAGGGTCGCCGCAGCTCCCATGCTTAGCAGTCGGGCGATCAGATTCCTGACCCAGGCGTTGCCGGGATCAGCATGGTATCGAGAGTGCCAGTGGAGCTTCACCTCGTACGAGGGCAGGGGGATAGGCGTGGGATGGATCGTGACTGCTGCATTTGAAGCGACGACATCTGCCAGTCTTTGCGGAACCGTGGTGAGAAGCTCGGTCGTGGCGACGATGCTCCCCAGCCCCAGGAAGCTCGGGACTCGCAGAAGGATGTTGCGGCGGACCTTCCTCCGCGCATATTCGGATTCCACGATGACCTGGCCTGTACCCGAGCTGATCACTACCACGTGTCCCTCCCGCGCAAAGAGCTCGCGGGTCATCCGCTCCTGAATCCGGGGGTGCCGCTTGGCGGCAAGGCAGACGAATCCCTGGCGGAAGAGTGTTTGCTGGTAGAAGCCGGCTTCTAGGTCCGGCATATAACCGACGGCCAGATCGAGATCCCCCGACTCCAAGCGGCGTGGACTCTCCACCGAGATGCGTTCTATCTCGACTGTGATTCCAGGCGCAATACGGCCGAGCTCATTCACTAGCGAGGGCAGCACGACCACCTCGCTGATGTCCGTCATGCAGATGCGGAAATGGCGCTGCGTGCTCGAGTGATCGAACACGCTTCGATACCTGTCCGGGACCGCTAGGCGATCGCAGCACTGGAGTGCATCCGGGAAAATCTTGTCTGCGTACGGCGTGGGTTCCATGCCTTGGGAGGTCCGCGCAAACAACGGATCGCCGAAGTGACGCCGCAGCTTGGCCAGGATTCCGCTGGCGCGGGCTTGTGCCATGCCGAGCCTTTGCGCGGCCAGTGAAACACTGCGCGTCCTGTGGATCTCGACGAAAACGCGGAGCCATTTGATATCGAGCGCGGCCATTTCAAGTATCTCAAAAAGAGATGAAGACTATAACGGAAAAGGTCTTTCCTATATAGAAGCCGCCGCTGACACTGGCGCCAGCGCGGGAGGCTGGCATGCAGTTCTATCTCAACGGATTTCGGTCGGGCGATCCCGGGCACAGTGATGCCGTCAAGGATGCCTTGCCCGAGGAGGTCGACGTTTTGATCGTGGGGTGCGGTCCCACGGGGCTCACCCTGGCAGCGCAGCTGGCCGCGTTCCCGTCAATCCGGACGCGAATCATCGAGCAGAAAGCCGGGCCGCTGCAGCTGGGACAGGCCGATGGAGTGGCCTGTCGCACGATGGAAATGTTCCAGGCTTTCGGCTTTGCCGAGCGCGTCCTGCGCGAGGCCTATTGGGTCAACGAAACCTCGTTTTGGACGCCCAATCAGAATGAGCCTGGCCGGATCGATCGGGCTCGCGTCGTTCAGGACGTGGAGGACGGCCTCTCGGAATTTCCGCATGTGATCCTCGAACCAGGCGCGGATACACGAGTTCTATCTGGATGTGATGCGCCATGCCGCAGTGCCTCTGGAGCCCGCCTATGCCCGCCGGCTGGTCTCCCTGAAGATAAATTCCGCGTCGCTGAGCAATCCGTCGGCCTTTCCGCTGACAGCGCGCATCGAGCGCGTGGACGGCGGGTTGGCCGGAGCTCCCGAGATCGTGCGCGCCCGATACGTGGTCGGCTGCGACGGCGCGCGCAGCGCCGTCCGTGGCTTCATTGGTCGCACCATGAAAGGCGATGCCGCCAACCAAGCCTGGGGCGTCATGGATGTCCTGGCCGTCACGGATTTCCCCGACATTCGTCGCAAGGCGGCAATCCACTCCGCGACCGATGGCAGCATGCTGATCATTCCACGCGAGGGGGGGTACCTCGTGCGCATGTATGTCGAGCTCGACAAGCTGGCAGAGAACCAGCGGGTCGCGAACCTCGACGTGACGCCTGAACACCTCATTGCGGCGGCGACCAGGATCCTGCGCCCCTACTCGTTCGAAGTGAAGGAAGTTGCCTGGTGGTCCGTCTATGAGATTGGCCATCGCTTGTGCGATGGCTTCGACGACTGCCTCTCCGAGGCCGACCAGGGCCGGCTTCCCAGGGTGTTCATCGCCGGCGATGCCTGCCACACCCACAGCCCAAAGGCAGGGCAGGGCATGAATGTTTCCATGCAGGACACCTTCAATCTGGGGTGGAAGCTCGCTGCCGTGCTGACAGGGCGCGCCGAGCCGCACCTGCTGGCTACCTACTCCGAGGAGCGCAAGGCCATTGCCAAGGATCTCTTCGATTTCGACCACAAGTGGGCTCGCATGTTCAGCGCGCGACCGAAAGGAGCGCCTGGCGCCACGGAGGATGCGGTCGACCCCGCTGAATTTCAGGAATATTTCCTCCGACACGGCCGGTACACAGCCGGCGTTGCCACCTGTTATAAGCCGTCGCTCCTGACAGGCGCGTCGACCTTCCAGGACCTGGCAACCGGCTTCGTGATCGGCATGCGCTTTCATTCTGCGCCGGTCATTCGCCTGGCGGATGCAAAGCCGGTGCAACTCGGACACGTCGTGCGTGCAGATGGGCGCTGGCGGATGTTTGCCTTTGCAGATCCCGCGGCACCTTCCGACCCCGTCTCTCGGCTACGGGAGCTGTGTGCGTTTCTGGAGACCTCGCCGTCCTCGCCGCTGAAACGACACACGGCGGCGGGCGCAGACATCGATGATGCGATCGAGTTGATTGCCGTCTTCCAGCAGGCCCATCGCCTTCTGTCGGTCAGCGAGTTGCCGGGCCTGTTGTTGCCGCGCAAAGGACGGTACGGGCTCATTGACTACGAGAAAGCCTACTGCCCGGACACAAGCAGGGTCCGGACATCTTTGACCTGCGTGGGATCGACCGGGCAAGCGGTGCGCTCGTCATCGTCCGGCCGGATCAGTACGTTGCACACGTACTGCCCCTCGACGACTACGAGGAACTGCAGCGTTTCTTCGGTGCTTTCATGACGGATGCCGCGTCGCCGATGGCGCGCCGCCAGCCGGCACGCTGATCGATATGCAGACGATGGGTCGTACTTACCGGAAGATCAAACAGCATGGCGACGATTGGCACAGAGCGAGTTCTGACGGTGCATCACTGGAGCCCGACGGTATTCAGCTTCACCACGACGCGCGATCAAGGCCTGCGCTTCGAGAACGGCCATTTCGTCATGCTGGGGCTGGTGGTCAATGGCAAGCCGTTGATGCGCGCCTACAGCATCGCTAGTGCCAATCACGAGGAGTTCCTCGAGTTTCTCAGTATCAAGGTCGCCGACGGCCCGCTTACTTCGCTGCTTCAGCACATCAAGCCGGGCGACGAGGTGCTCGTTAGCCGCAAGCCCACCGGTACGTTATTGCTGCACGACCTGAAGCCCGGCAAGCATCTTTACCTGTTGGGCTCCGGTACTGGCCTTGCGCCCTTCATGAGCCTTATCAAGGATCCGGAGCTTTATAAACGCTTCGACAAGATCGTGCTGATCCATGGCGTGCGATATCGTAGCGAACTCGCGTATCGCGACTTCATCGACTGGGAATTGACCCACCATGAATACCTGGGTGAGCTAGTGAGAAAGCAGCTGATCTATTACCCCACCGTCACGCGCGAGCGCTTCCGCTACCAGGGACGTATCACCGACCTCATCGAGTCCGGCAAGCTGTTCACCGACATTGGACTGCCGACACTCGATCCCGGAATTGACAAAGCCATGGTCTGCGGTAGTCCCGCAATGCTCAAGGACCTTTCCGCGTTGCTCGATTCCCGTGGCTTTCACGTCTCACCGCGCGTGGGCGAGCCCGGTGACTATGTAGTCGAGCGAGCGTTTGTCACCAACTAGCTCGAGCGGATCGGGGGGCTGACACCTTCGCCGCCGGCTGCGCCCTGTGGAACCGTCAACGAGATTGTCCGGGCGGCGCATGCCTGGCTCACCGGCTGACCGGCGTCCGTCACCGCGTCAGGGCGCGTCGGCCGGGTCCGGCACTGCGTTACCCCGGGATGCCTGGGAGTTATGGACGTGCTGAAACAGTGCCAGTCGAGCTCCGGCCTGATCACCTGCAAGAAGGCATTCGAGGATTCGCCGATGTTCGGCCTGCCGCTCGCGAAGTGATCCCTCAGGCGCGGAGCCAAGGGCGCGAACGAGCATCCCGGGGACTGCGAGCCGGCGGTAGGCATCCAGCAACTCGGGCGATCGGGCCAGCGAGACAATTGCCTCGTGCAGGTGGCTATTGGCGCGCGCATAGGATGTGGCGTCGTCCACGTTGCCCTGGATGAGCCTTCTCTCGAGTTCCTCGACTGCCATCGCGACGTTATCGATCTCGGTGGCACTGGGTCGTCCGTTCGTCCCACAGAAGGCCACGTCCAGCGCCCCCATTTCGATTGCACATGCTGCTTCGACGGAACGGGCAATGCGCTGCTCGGTGAGGTGGCGCACGCGATACCCGCGCTCGACGTCGTAGTAAACGACGCCGTCTGCGATGAGCGACGAGAGGGATCGCTGGATGTCGGGCACTCCCACGCCCAGCCCACGGGCGAGGTTCTCCAGATTCAGGGCTTCATCGTCACTCAGCGTTCCCAGGCAGTGTTCGCGGAGGCTGACAGCGACAGGATCAGTGTTTCCGGAGTACAGCTGGCCGAACTTTCCCCGGAAGTAGGCAAGCGGACGCCCCTCCCGGGCAGCGGCCTCTTTGACTCTGCCGAAGTAGACGCTGTGTGTGCCGCCCTCGACCTCCTCGACCACCTCGCATTCAAGCCAGGCCAATACGCCTGCCAGTCGAGGGCAGCCCAGGGCACCACGCGAGACAGGCAAGGCCTTGAACTTATCGGCTTGCGGGGTGGCGAAGTGGACCGCCAGTGACGCCTGGTCCTCGTGGAGGATGTTCACGCCGAAGACCCGCGCGTGGCTGATGGCCTGTCGCGACGCGGCGCGGCGATTGACACAGATGAGGATCATTGGAGGATCCAACGACAGGGAACTCATCGCGCTCGCGGTCATGCCGAAGTCTTGACCACAGTCGCTGGCCGTAATGACGGTAACTCCGCTGGCGAAGCGTCCAACGACATCACGGAAGGTCGAGCTGTCGATTTCTGGATGCTGGAGTCGGCCGTCCACGGGCGCGAGGGTACCACAATTCTGTAGTCCGTAATTCTGTTCTGGTCGATGTGAATCGATTGCGCCTGGGCGCCAGCCGTCGTCGACGGTTGGCGCCGGGTGCCGGCTTGTTTTCGGCGTATTGCGGCGCTGCATCGACAGCCTCGACGCTTCGGGCGCCCCGGTGATGTCACCGCAATCGCACTACTTGGGCTAAACTTCGGCAAAGCGCCGTTCAGGCTGCCGCCAGACAGGCGCAAGCAAGTGCAAACCAAACAACAGCAATCCGTGGATGGTATGCATGCCTGAAGCTGCCACGCCCAAGCCGCCGGCGTACCCCATTGAGTCGGTCGATAATGCGCTGCAACTGTTGCTGCTGTTCCGTGAGCAGCCCACTTTGCGAGTGGCGGACGCGAGTCGAACCTTGGGCGTGGCGCCTTCGACCGCGCATCGCCTCATCGCCATGCTGAAATACCACGGTTTCGTCGAGCAGGATCCGCGCTCCAAGGCTTATCGTGCGGGCGCGGCCCTGGCCCAGATCGGACTCGCGGTCGTGCGGGCCATGGACGTGCGCGCGATTGCGCGTCCGGTCATGGAGCGGCTAAACAGCGACCTCAGCGAGACCATCCATCTCGCAGTTCTCGATCGTACTGAGGTGATCTTCCTCGATTCTGTCGAGAGTCGGCACATCGTGAGGGTGGGCTCGAGGGTAGGAATGCGCCTGCCGGCGCACATGACGGCCCTCGGGAAAGTGCTCTTGGCCGCGTTGCCGGGCGATCGACTGGCTGAGCTGTATCCGGAGGAGAAATTGCCGGGTGGCACCCGAGCCTCGCTCGTCAATCGAAGGGCGCTCTTCAAGTCGCTGAAGCAGATCGCACGCGACGGTTATGCGGTCAGCGTTGGCGAGATCGAGAGTGATGTAGCGGCCGTCGCGGCCCTGATCTCTGACTCCCTCGGGCCAGGTCGCGGCCGCGATGAGCGTGGCGGTGCCGGTGAGCCGGTTCAGTGACCAATTCGCCGAACGCGCGGTGCCGCGCCTGGCTGCTGCGGTTAAGGAGGTCAGCGAACAGTTGTAGCCGGGCTCGGCTCCTTGTAAAGGATCGGTCTGCCCGTTATCGTGAGCAGACTGATCTTCCGCAAAGCGGAAAGGATTGCCGTGTCCGACTCCACCCTCCGACTGTCGCTTGCCTGCTGGGACTACGATCGCACCCGGTCCCTGAGTGATGGGCGCGTCAGGCCGCAGGGCATCGATCTGGTGTACTTGACTCTGACCCCTGAAGAGTCATTTTTCCGGATGATGCGATTCAAGGAATTCGACGTCGCCGAGATGTCGTTGTCGTCCTACGTGCTTTCCCTCGACGATCCCCAGCGCCCGTTTGTGGCAATCCCCGTCTTCCCTTCGCGCGCCTTTCGGCATTCGGGGATATTCATTCGCCAAGGCGGTGCGGTCGGTCAACCCTCGGACCTCGTCGGCAGGCGCGTGGGGATCCCCGAGTACCAATTGACTGCGATCGTATGGATCCGGGGAATCCTCGAGGAGTTCTACGGGGTGCCGCACGACAGCGTCACCTACGTCACCGGCGGCCTGGAACAGCCCGGTCGCATCGAGAAGGCTCGAGTCAGGCTTCCTGAATCCGTGTCGATCGAGCGAGCCCCCGAGGGTGCCACCCTGTCGGCGATGCTCGACCAAGGCGCCATCGATGCGATCTACGCTCCGCGCACGCCAAGCACCTTCGGCAACGGACGCGTCACAAGGCTGTTCCCGGATGCCGTTTCCGTAGAACGCGACTACTACCAGACCACGGGGATCTTCCCGATCATGCACACCGTCGCCATCCGGCGGGAGATTTACGAACGGGACCGTTGGATCGCGAAGAACCTCCAGAAGGCCTTTGATACCTCGCTCAACGAGGTTCGCCCTGCGCAGCACGACACAACCGCGCTGAGATTCTCGCTCCCGTGGTTGATCGCCCACGCCGAGGAGACGGAGGCCATCATGGGGCCGAACCCATGGGCGTACGGCCTCAGTGACGAGAACCGCAAGGTCCTGGCGACCTTCCTGCGCTACTCGCATGCACAGGGCCTGGCAAGCACTGCGTGGGACCCCGCGGACCTCTTCGTTCCGGAAAGCCTTGAGTCCTTCGCGGTCTAGCACGAGCCTGGTCGCTGCAACTTCTCTGATCAGGAGCACCTGAATGTCTCGTCAGCGTATGACGTGCGCAGAAGCCACCCTGCGCTCCATGGTCGATGCCGGCGCAGACCGGCTGTTCGACATGCCTGGGCGGGGCGTATACCCGCTTCTCAACGAGCTGCCGAAGTTTCCGCAACTGGAGCACGTGACCGCGCCGCACGAGTTTCCCCTGGCGGCGATGGCCGATGGCTATGCGCGAGTCCGTGGTCAAGCATCGTTCCTGAACCTCTACATGAGCACGGGTGTGTTGAACGGCGCGAGCGCCATCTTCGTCGCGGCCCGCGATCGCGTACCGCTCGTCGTCACCGCCACGCAGGCGGAGTCGTGGGCCGTGGGAGCCGATCACCGAGCCGAGATCAGCGACATCATCGCTTCGGTGCGCCCATTCACGAAGTGGGCCTGGATGCCCCCTACCGCCGACCGCGTTCCGGAGGCCCTACGCCGGGCCTACACGATCGCGACGACCCCGCCCTGTGGGCCGACCTTCGTGGCAATCCCGGTGGATTACTGGAGCCAGGAGATCGAGTACACCGCCTGGACGCCGACCCTTCTGGCCCAAGTCCGTGTCGACCCTGCGGACGAACGCATCGAGGAGATCGCCCGCGCGCTGGAGCGTGCGGAGTTTCCGCTGCTGGTCGTGGGTTACGAGGCAATCATGGCGGGAGTCAGCGAGGAGCTGACGGCGCTGGCGTCGCTCTACTCGTGTCCGATCGTCGCCGAGCCGGATCCCGCCATGCTTCCTGCGCCGGTGCGATTCGAGTTCTTCGGCGGGACGCTCGTCGAGGCGGCCGAGCTGGTCGAGCGCGCGGACGTCATCCTGCACGTGGGCGCCAATACCTATGAGGCCGTCCATGGTCGGGTCCTCCATGCAGGGCGGAGCAAGCGGCACTTCTGGTTTGGAA
This sequence comes from uncultured bacterium, assembly GCA_963827235.1. GTDB lineage: Bacteria > Chloroflexota > UBA5177 > JANWHV01 > JANWHV01 > JANWHV01. The sequence continues at coordinate 50,225 of CAWHAE010000011.1, read as the reverse complement.
GTTCCGGCCGTGAACTCAACAAGATCGCGCACGCGCAGATCGCCGTGATCGGGCCGGTCGGGCCCAGCGTGGTGGCCCTAGCCGCCGCGTGCCGCAAGTCAGGCGAAGGACTCGCCGAACCGCGGCTATTACAGCGTGCGGCCGCGGTTCGCGAGCAGATCGCGGCCGATCGTCGGCACCTGGAAGAGTCGCGCGAAAAATCCTGGGACGCGCAGCCGATGAGCGTGGCGAGGATCTGCGCGGAACTGCGCAAGGCGCTCCCTCCTGAAACGGTCCTCGTCGAGCATGCGACGACCGCGACCCTGCTGGTGCGCGAGAACTTTCCCCTGCCGACGAGCCGGCACTACGTATGCGCCTCGGCGAGCTGCCAGGGATGGGGCCTCGGCGCGGCGGTGGGCGTGTCCTTCGCACTGGGAGCAGCGCCAGTCGTGGCGATCATCGGCGACGGTGGATTCCTCTTCGGGATGCAGGCCATCTGGACTGCCGTCCAGTACGACCGGCCCCTGCTCGTCGTGATCCTCAACAACGGCGGCTGGAGCAGCATGCGTGGCAGCGTAGCGCGCGGAGCCGCTGCCGTCCTCGAAGCGGGGATGGACCTCCGATTCGGATGGCAGGCGGACAACGCCGCCATCTGTCGCGGCCTTGGCGCCACCGCCGAGAGAGTGGAGACGCCGGCCGAATTGACGGCGGCCCTTGAGCGACACCTCCCGCTCCTGAAGGGACCTGTAGTGCTGGACGTCGTGTGCAGGCAGGAACCGAAGTCGTCGCGCTCCCCCTTCGTCGGCTACTGAGCGATTGGGCCCGGCGCATCCGGGGTCGCCGACACAACGGTAGTCGCGGGCTCGATCCCGCAGCGGCTGCTGCGCCACGCTGCGACCTTGTCGGCCGGGCCCAAATGAGCACTGCCGCTGGCGGATGCGCTACGCAAGCTCGATGCGGGCAACCGCGATTCCTGTGTTGGCGCACGATCTTCAATCCGGCCAATGATGCACGGCACCCGCCGATCGCCCGCTGATGATCCTATTGGATGCATTAGCGATGGCAATCCGCGCGACGGGCTGGTATGTTATGGTCCGCAGATCGATATTCTTACTACCAGATGATCTTGAGGCGGGGCCGCCAATCAAGAGAGATGGCAGCAGTGAGTCGCCTCCCCCTGGCCATCACGATCGCGGTCGGAGCACTGCTCGGCGGTGGCGTCAACGGCGTCCTCATCGGCCGCCTCGGGCTATCGTTCCTGCTCGTGACCCTGGCGTCGCTGACGGCATTCAACGGGGCTCGTCAACCTGCGGTCGGACACGATGGCGATTCCCGTCCAGGCGTCAATCACGGACTCCATCGTCTTCGGCAGTTTCCTGGGCGTGAACATTTCCCTGTGGATCATGGGCGTGACCTTCGTACTCGCCCAACTCCTCCAGAACCGTACGTACTGCGGGCGAGACGTCTACGCGGTCGGAGGCAATTGCCAGGCCGCGCGCCTGGCAGGAATCAATACGGAGCGCATGATCGCCTTCGCCTTCGCCCTTTCCGGAATCGCTTCCGCACTCGCGGCCGTGATCGGGATCGGGCGCAGCGGTGCCGCCAGCCCGACGATCGACAACCACGTCCCGCCCGAGGCCATCGATGCGGTCTTGCTCGGTGGCACGCGCATCAATGGCGGGTCGGGTGGAGTGGGCGGGACCGCGCTCGGAGTCCTTTCTCTTGCGACGCTCGGGAACGGACTGAGCCTCTCGGATATCTCCAGCTACTGGCAGCAGATCGTAACGGGAGTGATCCTGGTGAGCGCAGTGCTGCTCAACCGATTGGGCGGCGCACGATGAACAGTGTCGCTCCGATGCGCCGGTTCGAGTCGTCGCGTACCGGGCCCTGTCCGGCTCCAGTCGCAGCGCATCCGGCGTGCCCCGTTCCATCTTCATCCTGACCAACACGGATCTATAGGGGGTTCTCAAGTGGCCACGACACCAGCACGCGCCGAGGAGGCCGACGCCGTCCTCCGGCGGCTCATGACCGAGCACCAGTCCGATCCGTATCCGCTGTTCGCGCGGCTGCGCGAACTCGACCCCGTCCATCGCTCGTCGGTAGGCAATTTCTGGGTGCTCACCCGCTACGACGACGTTCAGAAGATCCTCAAGGACAAGCGCTTCGTCCGCCACTTCGAGGACTTCCACCAACGCAGCAGCGGCACCGACGTGGCCGCGAAGCGGTCGTTCGCGGAGAGCCAGAGTCACTGGCTGATCTTCTCGAATCCGCCCGAGTACCACGCGAAGCGGGCCGTTTACAACTCGGCCATATTCAATCGCTCACGGGTCATGGAGCTGCGGCCGTTCATCGCGTCCCTGACCGATGAGCTGCTCAACAGCGCGACGGCGCGCGGCGAGATCGACATCGTCGGGGAACTGGGCTATCAGCTCACCATCAAAGTCATGGGACATCTCATGGGGCTGCCGGGTAGCGACGACATCCAGGCCTTCATCGACTGGGCGGCCGCCGTCGGCCCGACCTTCGAGCCGATGGTCGACGAGGGCGTCCTGCGCACGGCGGACAACGCCATGGACAAGCTCAACGGCTTCCTCGGCGACCGCATCAAGCAGCGGCGCGGCGGCTCGGGCGAGGACCTGCTCAGCAGGTCGGTGGCCGCCATGGAAGCCGGAACGCTGACCGAGGAGGAAGTCCTCGCCAACGCGGGCCTGCTCTACATCGCGGGGTTTGAGACCACGACGCACTTCCTCGGCAACGCGGTCTACTCCCTGCTTCGCCATCGTGACCAGTGGGAGCTCTTCACCTCGGACCCTGCCGGGCTCGTGGATGGCGCCGTCGAGGAACTCCTGCGCTTCGAATCGTCCGTGCAGGCCGAGCCGCCACACCGGATCGCCACGGAAGACATAGTGCTTCCCACCGCGACCATTCCCGCCGGCGATACGGTGGTCCCGCTGATGGGGGCCGCAAACCGCGATCCGGAGCGATTCCCGGATCCGGATCGGCTCGACATTACGCGCAAGGATGTCAGACCGCTGAGCTTCGGCGGCGGGCTCCACGTCTGCATCGGGCAGCATCTGGCGCGCCTCGAAGCGAACATCGTGCTCGTCGAGCTCGCGCGCCGCTTCCCGGGAATGCAGCTGTGCGACGAAGAGCCCCATTGGATAGGCGGCATAACGGCCCGCGGCATGCACAAGCTGCAGGTTCGCCTGAAGTGAGCCCTGCGCCCGGCTGCCCTTGCGGACGGAAATCCGCCGGGGCCCCAGGCCTGCCGTTGGCTTGCACGCGCTCGAGCCTTCTTGGTATTATGTCCTGCAGATTGACATTCTGGAGAGTGCACCGCTGCAGTTGTGGCGCGGCGCTTCCCAGAGGTGCCGATGTGACCGACCCGCAGTCGGATTGACCAATAAGGACACCACCATCAGTTGGGGTGCAGCAGGATGGCTCCTGCGCGACGTCGTCCTGATGGATTCGGGCGTCACGTTCGCCGCAGCGGCATGTCGGCGGCCCACAGGGGAGCAATATGATCGACGGATTTCCAGTCATTGACGCGATCGTCCACGCCTACAACTGGGCGCCCGACAATTACGCGAACCGCTACGGCGCGATCCTGGCGCAGCAGGTGTACCACGCAACCCACGCCGCGGCGGCCCCGGGATATCGCCTTCCCCAGGACACCTGGATCCGCGACTGGTCGGTCGAAGAGATCTCGAACGTGTCGTTCGTCGAGAGCTATGCGGACATCGCCGTGCACCACGCTCTGCAGATCGGCGCCTACAAGGATGGCAGCTGTTCGCTCGCGAAGGCGCTCGAGGCCAAGCAACGCTGGCCCCACCGCACGGTGGTGTATGCCGGCGTCGACCCGCTGGACGGGAAGCGCGCGCTCGACGAGCTGGATCGCCAGGTGGAACTGCTCAAGCCGGTCGGCGTGAAGCTCTATCCGAACACCTTCGTCGCTGACCAGGTCAGGGGCTGGCGGATGGACGACCCGGAAGTGGCGTTCCCCGTTTTCGAGCGCGCGCAAAAACTCGGGCTCAAGGTCGTAGCGATTCACAAGGCGGTGCCGATGGGGCCTGTGCCCATGGACGTCTACAAGGTGGACGACATCGACCGTGCGGCGATCGCGTTCCCGGAGCTGAATTTCGAGATCGTTCATGGTGGAGCCGCCTTTGTCGAGGAAACCGCGTGGCAGCTCGCTCGCTTCCAGAACGTTTGGGTCAACCTCGAGATCACGAGCGCGATGCTGATTCACGCCCCCGGGCAGTTCCACGATGCGATGTTTAACCTCATGCGGGTCGGGCAGGAACACGCGCTGCGCCGGATCATGTGGGGGACTGGCTGCATGGCAATCCACCCACGGCCCGCGCTCGAGCGCTTCGTTCGCGAGTTTCGGTTCAACGACGACACCGTCGAGCGAGGGGGCGTCAGGCAGATCACCGAAGATGACAAACGCCGTATCCTTGCCGACAACTACGCCGAGATGGTCGGGCTCGATCTCGAATCGCGCCTCGCTGCAATCCGCAATGACGAGTTCGCGAAGCGTCGGGGAGCAGGTGCTCCTGCTGACCCGTACTCCACGACCGCGTCTGCGGGCCGGGCTGAGTGATGATCTCTCAAGACCAGGTGACCGAGGCATTGAGAAGCGTGGTCGATCCCTGCAGCATCGCCACCGGCGTACCGATCAACCTGGTCGATATGGGGATCGTGCGAGGAATCAAGATCGACGGGACCCACGTCGAGATCCAACTGCGTTTCACGAGCCCCGTCTGCTGGCAGGCCTCGAACATCATCTCGGCGATCGAAGACAACCTCATGGCGATCGATGGCGTCGAGCGGGTCACCTGCGACACGCGCTCGGGCGCCTGGGAATGGAAGCCCGAGATGATGGCGGCGTCGGCCCAAGCCCGGTTGCGACGGCTGCGACCCATGCCGGAGGTTCGAACGGCTGGGTCGCCCGCGAGTCACCGGTCCGCGGAAACCGGCAACGAGGTCTCCCCGGCGGCAGGGCCTGGCGGCCCTGCCGCAGCCTGACTCGCCAACGCGGCGTTGGCCGCGGCTGGCCGCTGTTGTTGAGATGTGCCATCTCGCCTGCTACCCTGCAGAATAGGCTTCTGCAACACATAACGAGAGTGAGTCCGAGACATGAAATTCACCTACTACGTCAATGCTCAGACACCTGGCGCGGAGCATGACGCGGACATCATCGAGACGTGCATCGACCAGGCCGTCCGGGCCACCCACGCCGGCTTCGTCGGAGTGGGCCTGACCGAGCACCACTTCTCCGAGTGGAACACCTACAGCAGCAACCTGATGATGGCAGCGCACCTCGCCGGCCGCTGCGCTCCGGGCACCCGCTTCATCCACAGTGCCGTCATCGCTCCCCTGCACAACCCCATTGCCCTGGCCGAGCACATCAACCTCATGGACGTGCTGACCAAGGGCAATACGATCGTGGGCCTGGCCACGGTGGCGACGCGATGGAATTCGTGGGGCTGGGCCGCAATCCCGCCGACAAGCAGGAAGACTTCCGAGCGGTGCTGGCTGCGATGAAGGCCGCCTGGAGCATGAAGGAGGGGGACGCGCCCCTGAAGTGGTCCACGCGATACGAGACGGGCACGATCTATTCCCGCGTGATGCCCAGCGGCTACCACCGCGCGCACCCGCCCCTGGCCAGGATGACGATCAACGACAAGGCCGCTCACGACGCCGGCCTGGTGGCGGAGTACATCTACATGGCCCGTCTGGAGTTGCCAGAGTTGCTTCAGCGACTGGAGATCTATCGTAGCGCGATGGCTACGGCTGGCTTTTCCGAGGACATCATCGAGGACAGGCTTGAGTGGAGCTTCTGCTTTCGTAACGTGATCGTGCGCGACTCGGACGCCGAGGCCTATGACGAGGCGATTCGCCGCGTCCAGATGCTTCACGAGTACGGGGTCCGCACCAGTGCGAAGATCCCCGGCGGTGCGCTGGGGGCCGTGATCGGGCCCACGGGCAATCCGGAGGAGTACGTCCGCAAGCAGTTCATCGTCGGTACGGCATCGTCGGTGATCGATCAGATCGACGTGTACCGCAGTGCGGGCGTGCGGCACCTGGGCATGCTCTTCAACTTCGCCTTCATGTCGCCAGAAGAGTCGAATGCGTCGTTGGCGTCCTTCATCCAGGACGTGCTCCCGGCATTTAACGACGCCAGGCGAGGCGGTTCCCGGGCGGGCGTGAACCGGCCATGAGCAATTCCGGCAAGAGTCTGCTGGGCAGCGAGGTCATGCCCACCGTGATCGGTGGCAAGAGGTACCTGGGCTGCGGGGGGCCTCCCCTCGAATCGACCAACCCTGCAACGGGAGAGCGCATCGCATCGTTCACGCGGTGCGGCGTGCGCGATGTGCAGCATGCAGTCGACGAGGCGGAACGCGCGTTCCCGGGGTGGGCCGCCCAGTCCCCGCTTGCGAGGGCGGCGGCCCTGCTGCGGCTGGCCGACGTCGTAGAGCGGCGGGGAGATGAATTGGCCGCCATCGACACAGCCGACAACGGCAGCCCCATCCGGGAGATGCGCAACGATGTTCGCATTGCGGCTTCCCAGGTTCGGTACTTCGCCGGCCTTGCCTTGATGGCGAGAGGCGAGACCATTCCGGTCGCCCACGATCGACTGGACTACACGTTGCGCCAGCCATTCGGGGTGACCGCCCGCATCATCCCCTTCAACCATCCCCTGATGTTCGCCGTCGCGAAGATTGCGGCGCCGTTGATCGCTGGCAATACCGTCGTATTGAAGCCGAGCGAGTTCACCTCGCTGTCGATCCTGGCCCTGGTCGACGATTTGATCGACATCTTCCCGCCGGGCGTGGTCAACGTGGTCACCGGGATGGGCCACGACGTGGGCGACGCGCTCGTCGCCGATCCCCGCGTGCGACGTATCGCCTTCATCGGAGGCAGCGAGACCGGCCGTTCCATCCAGCGAAGGGCAGCCGAGGTCGCCGTGAAGACGGTGACGCTGGAACTCGGCGGGAAGAATCCGATCGTCATTTTTCCAGACGCGGACCTCGACGCTGCACTCGATGGCGTGGTGCGCGGGATGAACTTCACCTGGCAGGGCCAATCGTGCGGATCGACCTCCCGGTTGATCGTCCATCAGCAGCTGCACGCCGAGTTCGTCGGCAAGCTTGCGGACAGGATCGGAAAACTCAGGGTCGGGGATCCTTGCGAGGATTCCACGGATACCGGTGCCATGGTCCATCAAGGGCAGTTCGACAAGGTCCGCCGATACATTGGCCTCGGCCTCGAAGACGGAGCCCGCCTCGTTGTCGGCGGTGGGCGGCCCACGGCCCCGGAACTGGCCAGGGGCCTGTTCGTGCAGCCCACCTTGTTCGACAACGTGAACCCGGCCAGTCGCATCGCCCAGGAGGAAATCTTCGGCCCGGTTCTGGTCGCGATGCCGTTCCGAGACTACGATGAGGCCTTGCAGATAGCCAATGGGGTCGGGTTGGGCCTGACCGCGAGCGTATTCACGGCCGATCTCCGGACTGCGCATCGCTTCGCGCGTGACGTCCAGGCGGGCTACGTCTGGGTGAACGACAGTTCGAGGCACTTTCCCGGGACTCCCTACGGCGGCGTCAAGGAATCCGGGGTGGGACGCGAGGAAGACCTGGGCGAGATGCTGTCCTACCTCCAGACCAAGAACGTCAACGTCCTGCTCGCGGATCACGCATAGGGGTCGCACCATGTCGAAATACTGGTACCTGGACTACGAGTTCATCTACTTCTCGGTGAGCCTCGAGGACGCGGTGCTGCGCATCGCCATGCACGGCCTGGATCGCAAGATCGAGGGCCGCCCGTGGACGGACCGGCACTGGGAGTTCTTCGAGATCATCAATGCCGTACGGACGGACAATCGCGTGCGGGTGGTGGTCATCGAGGGAGCGAACCCGGACGTGTTCTGGGTCCCCCAGCTCCTGTCGAATGCGGGCGCCGAGGACGTGATGTCGCCTCCCAACGTGTGGACCGCCACGACCGGTATCATCCGCCTGCACGAGGCGATGGTGGATCTCGACAGGCCAATCGTCGCCAAGGTCAACGGCGACGCGATCGGCTGGGGGTCGAGCGTCGCGTTCGCCTCCGACTTCATCATTGCCCGTGAAGACGCGCGCTTCGCTGATCACCATATGGGCATGGGGGAGGTTCAGCCGTTTCGCACGGCGGCCGGCATGGTCCCCGGCGACGGCGGTCTCGCACATATCCCCGCGCACATGAGCCCGACGCTGGCAAAGGAGTACCTGATGCTGGCGCGGGTGTTTACCGGTCGCGAGCTTGCCGACAGGGGAATCATCAACTATGCGGTGCCAGCCGACGAGCTCGATGCGCGCGTCGATCAGATCGTCGCGGCCCTGTTGAAGCGGTCCGCCTATGCCCTCGCCTGGACGAAGCGTGTGGCTGGCCAGCACATCAAGGCCCAGATGCAGCTGCGCCTTGATGCGGCAACGGCCTATCAGCTCGTGAACATCTACCAGCTTGGCAAATACGGCGACCAAAAGAACCTAGAATAGCGGTGCGTACACGCACGCTCCTGGTCACGGGAGGCACGAGTGTCGTCGGCGCATGGGCGGTTCTTGCCCTGGACGGGGCCGGCTTCGCGCCCGTCGATTCACCGATGGACTTGATACGCGCCCACTGCGCCTTCCAGCCTTGCGCCATCGCTCGCTCAGCTGGCATCTGCTAAGTAGTACCAACGTTCATGGAGCGTGCGCCGGCGCTCGAAGCGGCGCGGGTGTTCGCCCACGTTCCCGTACTTGTATACAGATCACTACGCGCCAGCTCCCGCCAGTGCTGCCTGTGCGACGGTCCCCTAGCAATTCGTGTGATAGGTCGGTAGATTATGCTACGCAGATCAGCATTCTGCGCCACAGATAAGTGCAGAACAGAGCCGCAGTTCAAGAAACAGAGATGGCAACACGAAGGGGGAACGATGAGTAATTCAACAACGATACAACGCTCATACCGGCAGTCCGTCGCAATAGCGGTGCTGCTATCCGGAGTCAGCGCAGCAGTGTTTGGGGCGACTTCGGCGGGAAATCAAGGCACGGGTCCTGAAGATACGCTTCAAGAGATCGTGGTCACGGCAACGAAGTCGGCGACGAACCTACGCGATGTGCCGATTGCCATTTCAGCCTTCAAGGGCGCCGACCTTCGAGACCAGGGCGTCAGCAATGTCGACGCCCTCGGGAGACTCGTACCCGGTGTGAACCTCGACACATCGACCGCATTTTCTGGTTCCCGATCTGTCTTGTCCGCTTCAATTCGAGGAATCGGTTTGGACGATTTTGCGCTCAATCTCGACCCTGCGGTGGGCGTATACGTCGATGGCATCTATCTTGCCCGGACCATCGGCGCCAACAGTCAGCTTCTCGATGTCGAGCGCGTAGAAGTCCTGCGTGGCCCACAGGGTACGTTGTTTGGTCGCAATACCATTGGCGGCGCAATCAGCATTGTGACTCGTGATCCGAAGGATCAATTTGCGGCTACCGGCGATGTAACTATCGGCAGCTTCAACCGGCGAGATGTGCAAGCCAGCGTGGATTTACCATTTAGCGATGCACTACTTTCCACGTTCACGGTCTCTTCCATCAAGCGAGATGGTTACCAGAAGCGCATTCCATATGTCTCCCAGACACCCTACGTCAGCGATAGTCCGAATGCCTTTGCCCAGTTGGGCTACGCTTCGGGCAATGATCAGGGCGGACAGGATGAAAAGACCGCGCGCGGGAAGCTGGTTTGGCATGGCGATGATCGCGTAACGGTCACTTTAACCGGCGACTACTCACGCACCGACGAGACGTCATCGCCGGTTACGCTTTTACAGGCTGCGACGACCGGCACGTTCAACTTGGCTTATAACGATTGCCTCGCGGGCGTTACGATTGCTAACGTTTCTGGTCCCTTAATTTGTGGCGCGCGGGCACAAGTCGGGACAGGGCTCTTTGGCGCCAACCTGAATCCCGCCACCAGCCGTTTGACGTGGGGCAGTCAGTACGTGACCGGAAATATCGACACGTCCTACGCGAACGGCATTAATTTCGTCCATGTGACGAACTATGGCGGTGCGCTGACGACCGAAGTCGCTGTCACTGACGCGCTCACGCTTCGCTCAATTACCGGCTATCGCGATTTGCGCTTTGCAAACGGGGACGATAATGACGGCTCGCCGCTGCAGTTTTACGAGTCGACCTATAGTATGTGGCAACATCAGTTGTCCCAAGAACTGCAGCTGATAGGCAAGGCTTTAGACAATCGTTTGAGTTATTTGCTGGGTGGATACTATTTTGATGAGAATGGTGAGGATAACCAGGACGTAATCTTTGCTCAAGGATTGCAGCAAATTAATGTGGATACGAAGATCAATACGCGCACTGAAGCAGGGTTTGCCCGCGGTTCTTATCAGGTGACGGATCAACTCTCGTTTACGCTTGGCGGTCGTATCACCTCCGAGCAGAAGAAACTGGCGTCTGACGCTCGTGAATTGAATGGCTTCCTGTATCGAAACTTTGGTTGCTATCCTGGCGATTCGCCATCCCCTGTACCGGGTTTGAACTGCCAGCAATTTGTCAGCTCGCTGGGCAAGCTGATATTTCAGGACAGCACGTTCGACTTTCCAGTGGCCGGCGATCCCAATCGTTTTAGTCCCTCAGGTACCAACCAGCGTACGTTCAACGTCTTCACGTGGACTGGGGGCGCCGAATATCATTTGATGGACAAATCCCTGCTTTATACTTCCTATTCAACCGGCTTTAAATCTGGCGGCTGGACGACGCGATTGATCTTCCCTTCTTCGACTGAGTCAGCATTTGGACCGGAAAAATCAGCGAGCCTGGAAGCCGGCTTTAAGTCGAGCTTTCTGCAGAATCGATTGAGCACCGACCTTGCCGTATTTTCCACCCTCTATAAGGACATACAACTTCCGTTCATTGCTCCTGGCTTTGGCACCCCAGTAACGATGAACGCGGGCACCGCAAGAATCAACGGCGCCGAACTGGAAGCCTCGGCCGTCGTCGCTCACGGATTTAAGATCAACAGCAGCCTTGCCTATCTTGATGCGCGGTACACCGAGCTGCAGCCGGGCGTGACGGGGATCACTCTAGGTTCTGACCTTCCCAAGACTCCCAAGTGGAAAGCATCGCTGAGCCCTCAATATACTTTGCCGGTGTTTCGGGGCGAGTTCCGAGCCGCTGCCCAGTACACCTATACTTCTTCGCTATATAACGATACGGAAAATACGCCACTGCTGAGGCGCCCAAGTACCCACATGCTTGATGGGTCGGTCAGCTATGCGGCCACCTCCGGGTGGACGCTAACCGCCGGTGTCACGAATTTGACTAATGACAGATTCTTGATAGCGGGCGCAGCGCAGCCGTCTGTTATGGGTTACTTCGGAACCTACAACGAACCTCGAGAATGGTATCTGAAGCTGCGCGCTTCGCTGTGAGCTTCAGGCGCAGGGGCCGGTAGACGTCGAGCGGGCGCGAGCATCGGGACATTCTTGTTCCGGTGCTCGCGCCTATGCGATCTGAAGGGTCTCGCTCACGCTATTCGGAGCTCGTGCGCGCATGACAGTCAGCGTCACGGCGATTCACGCCCCACTTGGAGTACAGGTGATGGGGGTAGCGGTTCACGGTGCCCTCGCTGATCGCGATTCGCTCCACTACCGCGCGATTCGTAAGGCCCGAGGCTATGAGTTGCAGCAACTCCCGCTCACGACCGTTCAGCAGCGTAGCGAGGAGATTGGGTGGGACCGTGTCCAGGCATGGCCTGACAAGGCGCTAGGCATTGCGACCCAACTCCCTTTCAAAGGCGCGGACAAGCAGGGCGCAGAAGGAGTTCCCTTCGTCAGGCAGGCTGTGCTCGCAGAGAGTCGGGTTTTCCTCCTGGCCACTAGCGTCGGCAAACTGCTGTTCGCCCCGAATGCTGTTTGCCAACGTAGCTGGGCTCGACCTGCAAGTCGATGTCCGGGCATTTCTTGTGTACGAACTCCTAGTAGTGATCGGCCCAACAATGCGTGGACTTTGGATTGTCACTGGGCATGCCTGCCGGAAATGGCAACATGGTCGAGTTCCAGGCCTCCCAAGCTGCCTTGAGCCGCGCGAATAGCGCTGGCTCGTGTGAGCGACGATTGGCGCGTTCGCGTTCATCCTCGGCCGTGTTGAACAGATACTCGCGGCCGGCGATCTTCAGGTATTTCCAGGCGCCTTCGCGGGCGGCAGCCTGCTCGGCCGCGTAATAGCGCCAGTACAGCGTGCGCGCTTGGGGCGCTTGCCCACCCAACAATAAAGGCAGCAGATTCATGCCGTCAGTGGGATAGGCAGGATCCGGCGTGCCTCCCGCCGCTGCCAACAGCGTCGGCAGCCAGTCCATGTGGATCATCGCTTGTGCCGAGCCGCTGCCCGCCTTGATGCGCCCAGGCCAACGCAAAAGCAAGGGGATGCGCAGGCCACCCTCGAGCAGCTCTCCCTTGGAGCCGGCGAACGGCCAGGAATTGGAGAAGCGCTCACCCCCATTGTCGCTCGTGAATACGACGACGGTGTTGCGAGCGAGGCCGGCACGCCTGAGGGTCTGGAGCACGCGGCCAATGGCGGCGTCGAGCGCCACCACCATCTCCCCATATTTTCGGATGCTGCCGCCGTCGGCGTTGTAAGCCCCGGCGATGCTCTTGGAAGCTTCGGCATCGCCCGGACCTTCCCAGGGCCAGTGGGGTGCATTGAAGTGCAGGCTCATGAAGAAGGGCTGCCCCGATCTTGCGGCTGCCTCGATCTGGCTCGAGGCGCGATCAGCCAGCACGTCGGTGAGATAGCCTGGCACCTCCACGTGAGTGTCGTTCTCGAAGAGTCCTTCCGCCATTGAGTCGCCAGCTGGTCCGGAGGCTGCGCCAGCGCCGGCTCCCATTGTAGGCATTCCAGGAGGCGACATTCCGGCGAGCTCGCAGCCAAATCCGGCCACCGCGGCCGCTTCGCCCTTGAGCCCAAGCGCCGTCGCGCCCTTGCTGCCGCCGACCCGGAAATAATCCATGCCGCCGCCAAGCATGCCGAAGAAATAATCATAGCCGCGCTGCAGCGGTCCGAATTGCGGCGGATCACCGAGGTGCCACTTGCCGACCAAGCTGGTCCTGTACCCCATCTTCTTGAATAAGCCGGGCAGCGTGGGATGCCCGTCTGGGATCCCGTAGTTGTCGCCCCCGGGTCCCGGCTCATAGAGGCCCACTTGCAGGCGATCCTGGTAGCGACCCGTGATGATGGCGGTACGGGAAGCAGAACACACGGCCGAATTGGCATAGGCCGACGTCATCATCAAGCCCTCGCGCGACAGCTTGTCAAGGTTCGGCGTGCGGTAATCGGTGCGGCCATAACAACTCAGGTCCGCATACCCCATATCATCCGCGAGGATGAACAGGATATTGGGCTTTTCTTGCTTTGCTGATGCGTAGCCCCTGTTACCGGCCGATGCGAATACAAGCCCTGCGCCGGCGGCGATCACTTCGCGACGATTGTATATAAGAGTCACAAGGCCCCTCGTTTGAACGTGCCTCTGAAGCGCCAGCACTGGAATGCTGGTACCGCAGGTGCTGGTTCCAAGCCAATGGGATTAGTTGACGTATCCCGCGAGACGGTGCCGCCCGGCGCATCCCAAGCTGCCTTAGAGAGTTGAGATAGTGCTCCGGGCGGCGCTGGAAGGGAATAGGAGGGCCGCACCAGTCAAGGTGCGGCCCAGATGGTCCCCATGCTGAGGGCCGTGATGCGATGAGATCCGGATTGGCCACCCGCAGTCGTCTGCGCGGCAATTTCGGACCCTGGATCCTCGAGAGTTCGACGTCTATCAGGAGACCTCGGCCGCGATGACTAGTTGATTGCGAAGCAATAGAGCAATCCGGCACCGCCAGTCTTCGCCAGATCGTCCTGGCTGCATCCGGCGCTCGGATGCGAAGAATTCCAGGAGGTATTGAAAAGGCCTTGCCGATCGTGGTGACCCAGCTGGGCAGCGCCACCCGTACTGCTTGTCCAGTTCTTGCAAGTCAGATCAGTTGCATTGTCCGTATACGCGGTGCCATCAGGCTTGGTGCCGGTAAAGATGTCGTGGATGAGTGGCATTGGGGGAATTTGCTCCCCTTTCTCGGTGACGGCCGAGCGGGCGTGGATGTTGTTGCCCATTCTCGCCAATTCGAGCGTGTCGCCATGGAGCTCGGCGAGGTCCTTCGCGATCTGCTGCCCTGTGGCGCTGAACCAGGGGCCCTTTCCAATCCGGTCACGCGCGTTGACGGCGTTCGGGCCCTGGGTACTGAGGTAGGCATGCCAGGTGGAATCGTCGCGACCGACCGACTTGGCAAGTGCCTGGCAATGCGCGTCGGCGCCCGCCAGACCTCCCAGGTCACCGCCATTGCCGAGACCCACGCTCGTCACGAAGAACGACATGGGTGGCTTGGGCTTCGCATCGGGCGGGGCTGGGGCGGCTGCACTGGCTTGTCCGGTCGTTGCGATGAATGACCCGAGGAGGAGGGACGCGCATAGCAGGTTGGCAAAACTTGGACGGGAGTTGCTCATTAAGCTGCCTCTTTGGTGGCTATGACAAAGTAACGAGGAAGGTAGATGGCCTTGAGCTGTGCCGACCCGCCCTATTGTAGAATGACTCAGTACAGTCTGACACCCACTGAGGGGGCCGAATTTGGTCATCGAGGCGGTGTGAGGGAATCGGACGGTGGTGAGACCTGCCGTCATTGTTGCCGCGCCGGATCCAAGGGGTGTCCTGCCCCTCTGGCAGGCATGCGCAGCGCATCCAGCCGCCGCTCATGCCACGAAGCCTGTGGAATTTCACCAGATGGACTTCATGTTGCGGGCCGATCAGGACTCTGGCTAGCTCGAAGAACCACGCATTGTGGCTGCGTACTTTTGCGAACATGGCACTGCGGGGTCCGCAGTTGATGGCGCGCGTCGTGCAAACATGACAGCTCGACACGACACCACTGGTGATTTCTGTGAACCATCGTGATGCTATCCAAAGAGGCACAGCAATGGACCGCGGAACGGATGACGATGGCGGCGGCAATCAGGTTCTGAAGATCGCCGTCGCTGCCAGCGATGATGGCTAAAATGCATTTAGCGCCGACGTACGATGGGTGCCTTCTCAGCGGCGCATGGCCGGTGATTCTGGGATAAAAGGCAGTTGGCCGACCGGCGGTCGAAGCGACTTGCGAGATCAAGGCCGGCAACACCGTGCGTCCAGCCCTTACCAACGCCTGAAGGGCGCGCCTTGGCAAGCTTCTTCATCGACCGGCCGATCTTCGCGTGGGTGATCGCCATCATCATCATCATGCTGGCTGGCGGATTCGCGATCCGCACCTTAGGTGTCGAACAGAACCCGAATCTGGCGCCGCCTTCGGTATCGGTTAGCGCCAACTATCCGGGTGCCTGCGATACGAGCAAGTTCGTTCGAAACTCCATTTGCGAGGTCATCAGCACCCTGATCGTGGCTACCGTGCTGGTGGTGCTGATCATGTACCTGTTCCTCGGCAATTGGCACGCGACCCTGGTGCCCACCGTGGCGGTCCCGGTCGTATCGCTCGGCACTTTCGGCGTACTGGCCATGTTCGGCTACTCGATCAACACGATGACCTTGTTCGCCGTAGTGCTGGCCATCGGCCTGCTGGTGGACGACGCGATCGTGGAGGTTGAAAACGTCGAGCGCATCATGCACGAAGAGGGCTTGAGCGCGCTCAATGCGACCCGCAAGTCCATAGAGCAGATCACGGGCGCGCTGCTCGGCATTGCCCTGGTACTGGCCGCGGTGCTCGTGCCCATGGCGTTCTTTCCGGGCGCCCCTGGTGTTATCTATCTCCAGTTCGCCGTGACCATCGTTTCGGCCATGACACTCTCAGTGGTCGTCGCACTGGCTCTGACGCCGGCCATCTGCGCCAATTTCCTGCGCGCGAGCGATATCGAGGGCATGTCGGCGCCGAACGGGTTATTTGGCGAATTCAATTATCACTTGAGGAACATCACGCAGCGCTACCAAGGGTGGGTGGGGCAGATCGTGCAGCATCCGCTCCCGGGATTCGCCCTCTCTGCGCTGATCGTTGCCGCAATCTCGGTCCTGTGGTGGCGACTACCCACCGGCTTCCTGCCGGACGAAGACCAAGGGGTTGTGATGGCGCAGACCCAGCTGAGCCCCGGGTCGACGCAGGAGCGGACCGTTGCCGCATTGAAGCAATTCGAGTCGTTGATCGAGGCCGAATCGATTGCCGTTGCTGCCTATTTCTTGATCGCCGGATTCAACTTCGGATCTGTCGGCCAGAGCGTCGGAATGACGTTCATCCGTCTAAAGGAATGGGACCAGCGCGACGCCAACAATTCCGCGTCGGGGGTGGCGCGCCGGCTCAGTCATGCCGCCGCAGGTATCCGCGATGCCCGCATATTCGCGTTTCAACCCTCTCCCATACCCGGTATGGGCAACAGCAATGGTTTCGACCTCCAGCTGGAAGACATAGGTGGCTTGGGGCACGACGCCCTGACGCGCGCACGGGGCCAGTTCCTCGAACTGGCCGCGGCGGAGCCGGCGCAGGTGCGTGCCGGCGGCCAGAGCGACACGCCGGAATTCCACGTTGAAATCGACCAGGCCAAGTCTGCGGCGATGGGAGTGGCAATGGCCGATGCCAATGATACAACGTCCACCGCGCTGGGCGGCAACTACGTTAACGATTTCGTGAACAGGAGCCGCATCAAGAGAGTCTACATGCAGGCCGACTCGCCTTACCGCATGCAGCCAAACGACCTGAGCGCGTGGTACGTGCGGAACGACAGGAACGAGATGGTTTCCCTGGACGCCATCGCCGGCGTCAGTTGGCACCTTGGCCCGCCGAAACTCGAGCGATTCAACGGCGCGTCGTCCCTTGGGCTGAGTGGCGAAGCGGCCGCCCGGAAGACCTCCGGCGAGGCGATAGATGCCGTGGAAAAGCTGATGTCCCAGCTTCCTGCCGGGATCGGCTACCAGTGGTCGGGCACTTCGTACGAAGAGATCAAGGCTGGGGCCCAGGCGCCCATCCTGTACGCCGTCTCGGTGCTCTTCGTGTTCCTGTGCCTGGCAGCGCTTTATGAAAGCTGGTAGCTGCCCTTTGCGGTATTGCTTGTCGTCCCTCTGGGAGTCATCGGCGCGCTGGCCGCCACATCGCTGCGCGGCCTTTCCAATGACGTCCATTTCCAGATCGCGCCAGTGACCACCATTGGATTGTCTGCAAAGAACGCGATCCTCATCATAGAGTTCGCGGAGAAGCTGCAACTGGAGGGGCTGCGCCTGCACGAGGCCACGCTGCAGGCGGTACGAATCCGTTTGCGGCCCATTCTGATGACCTCCCTGGCGTTCATGATGGGCGTGATGCCGCTGGCGCTCAGCACCGGCGCCGGGTCTGGCCATCTTCTTTGTGCCGATGTTCTTCATACTCCTGCAGGCCAGGCTGGCCCGTACGCGGGCGACGGGAACGGCAACGGAAACAAATGCGGCGCCTCCGGCATCGCATGCCTGAACAGTCTGCCTGCAACGAAAGAGTGAAATGGCGAAGGGTCAGGCTGGAGATGGAGGCGTCAAGGCCGAGAGTGGACGCCTGCAACCGGGTCGCGACGTTGTGCAACGCAAGGCCAAGGCGCGGGATGCCCTGTGACCTCTGCCCATTACAGGGCGAGGGACAGGGTCCGTCTGTCGTGAAGATGTGCCCACAAGACTGGCAGCAGCCCGACTTGTGAGGCTTGATTGCATTGGGCTGCAGTTGAAGACCAACCAACGATCGGTAGGAAGAGACTGCTAAGATTATCAACAGGTTGGCATTGCGCTCCGGGGTATCTGCCAGGCAGGCATCAAGAAGAGCCAAAGCGCGCCTCGTGAACGACATGCCGACCATGCCCATTGCCTGCGCTCCCCGATGGGAGTCCACAAGCATCACGAGATACACAGGTCGGACAGTCGTAATCGCAACTTGTCCTTCCCCAGCGAGCGAACTAGGGTAATCACAAAGAGCGGCCACCGACACTCGGGCAGATCGAGTGCACGCCGCAATGCAGGGGCAAGTTCTCAGGTGTGCCAGCTCCGGGACCGGGGCAGTGGGTTGCCGGCGAGTCGACCAAGAGGCTATTGGATGGACAAGTGGCATCGGATCAAACGTCTTGGGGCAATTGCTTGCGTGGCGCTGCTATGTTCGAACATGGCCAGTGCGCAAGTTGCCCTCACTGGCGGTTGGCGCATTGTGGAACCAGCAGGACAACAAGATCCGTGCGCCGGGACCCGACCCGGATTCCTTCTATGGGTTGCCCATCAATGACGCCGCGCGCGATGCGGCACTAGCCTACACGGCCGAAAATATCAGTGAAGTCGACCGCCAGTGCGCGCCCTGGCCGGTCCACTACATCACGCTCATGCCCTTCAGCGTCGAGATCTGGCCGACCAAGAAGCTCGACGGCACGGTCATCGCCTGGAATATCGGCGGCTCGGTCGACCGCATTCCCATCACAATCTGGATGGACGGCAGGCCGCATCCGAGCGCGCAGGCCGCAAACACTCCGGGTGGCTTTACGACTGGAGTCTGGCGAGGCGACACGCTCGTGACGACCACGACCCACATCCAGGATGGCTACGTCTTCCGCAATGGAGTGCCGAGCAGCGACCGCGAAGTATTCACGATGTTGATCACGCGACATGAAGACTGGCTGACCATCACTGGGATCGTGCACGACCCCGTCTACCTCACCGCACCCTATGTGACGAGCGCCGTGTTTTCACTCGACCCTACGATCGTCAACAACGCCAACACAACGGGGGCAATCTGCACGCCCGAGGAAGAGGTCGAGACTACCGCGGGGGTGAATGTTCCAAGCCACCTCACTCCACCGGAAGCGATGCTGAACTTCGCCACGGCACGTCATGGAATACCCCGTGAGGCGGCAATGGGCGGCGAGCGGACCATGTATCCCGAATTCTCGAAAGCTATTCGCGGCAGCTACCAGGTGCCGAAGGGCTATTGCACGGAAGACTGCTGTGGCTCGCAGGGCCCGGATGGGAAGTTGGCGATGGATTTCAATATCAAAGTGTTGATGTGCCGTGAAAGCAATCCTTAGTCTTGCAATGCTCGCCCGGGGCTGCGCCGTGCTCGCGCTGGTGGCGGCATTGTCCGTCGGCTGCGGTCGTTGGGCGCACGCCGAAGAATTTGCCCCTGGCGGGAGGGAGCCGCTGGTAGGTACGGGAGTGCCTGCGACCGCGGACCAGGCGACGTGGCAGTTGCCCGCGCAATATTCGAAAGTGTTCGGCGCAGTCAGCGTGCTTCAGGTCAGGCCTGACATCTACATGCTGACGGTCGACAATGTGAACGTTGTAGTGCAGACCGGATGGCAGGGCACCCTCGTCATCGGGACCTCGCCCGCCGGCCATTGTGATGACGTTGTCGCGGCTGTGCGCGCCATTGCCGAGAGTCCCGTGCGCTACCTGGTCAGCGTCAACGGGGATGCAAGCCGCATCGGCTGTAACACACCGCTCGCAGAGGCGGGCCAGTCATTCACCGCGGGCACGCTTGGATTTGTCGCGCCCGTGATTGCGCATCAGAACGCGCTGCTGCAGCTCCTGTCCCTCGGCCAGGATCTTCCGGCGACGACGCTGCCAAGCGAACTCTATGCCCGGCCTGTGCGCAGCATGTACTTGAACGACCAGGCCATCCAGGTGATTTGGGCGCCGGCGGCGCACTCCAGTGGAGATTCCATGGTGATGTTCCGCCGCTCCGACGTGGTGGTAGCTGGCGACATCATGGACACGACCCGCTTCCCTGTCATCGACGTCGAGCACGGAGGCAGTATTCAGGGTGAAATCGCGGCGATGAACCGGTTGCTGTCCGAACTTGCGGTGGCCGTGAGTCCCGCCTTTCAGCGACCCGGTGGCACGCTGATCGTGCCCGGGCGTGGGCAGCTCTGCAACCAGATTGATGTCTTGAACTATCGCGACATGCTGACCATCGTTCGTGACCGCGTGCAGGATCTCATCGCCCACGGCAAGAACCTGCAGCAGGTGCAGGCCGCCAACCCGGCGCGTGGCTATACCACACGCTACGGCGCCACCACCGGCGACTGGACCACGTCGCAATTCATTGCCGCGGTCTACCAAAGTCTGGTCCAGGAGCGCCGGGGAGCCAAGAACAAATGATGCGGTGCCATTGTTCGCAAGATGTCGGCTCTGCCAAGGGACGAAGGCTTTCCAGAGGCGTGGCGGCAATTGTTGCCATGACGATTGGCTGGGCTGGCAGCGCAGGGATGGTGCACGCTCAGGTACGCAACGGGCCCCCGGGCGCCGGTGTGTCCGGGCCGGTTGCTCCCGCGGCGCCGTCATCGATGCCAAAGGGGCCACCGCCCGAGAGCAGGCCTGCGCCAAATGCCAAGGCCGCAGCGCCATTCGACCCCACGGGTCATTGGGTCTCGCTGGTCACCCGCGACTGGCAATTCCGCATGGTCGTCCCGAGCCGTGGCGAGTACCAGGGTATACCCCTGAACCTCGCGGGCAAGCAGCACGCCGACGCCTGGGACCCGAAGATGGATGAGAAATTGGGCAACCAATGCGCGCCGTATGGCGCCGGCGTGGTGATGCTGGTGCCCGAGCGCCTGCGCATAGAGTGGAGTGACGACGATACCCTCCGGGTGGAGACCGACGCGGGCATGCAAACCCGCCTGCTTCGGTTCCAGCCTGGCCCGGACGCCACATCAGCGCCAGCGAGCTGGCAGGGACAATCGAGGGCGTCATGGCTTATGCACGCCGCTTCTGACTCCGGCTTCGGCCCGCCTGCGAACGAAGGAAATTTCGGCTCGCTTCAAATAACGACCACCAACATGCTGGCCGGTCTCATCCGGAAGAACGGCATCGCCTACAGCGAGCATTCGGATCTCACAGAATACTGGGATGTGCAGCAGGATCCGGTTACCAAGAAGGAATATCTGATCGTCACCGCGTCACTACACGACCCGGATCTCCTGCGTGCCAACTACAACTATGTTGCGACTTTCGAGCGGGAAAGTGACGGGTCGAAATGGGATCCGACGCCGTGCTCGCTCACTTCTGCGCCCTGAGTCGCGAGGCCGGGCGCTCATCGATTCTTACACCTTCGGAAACGAGCAACGAAACGGGGAACTTATGAAGACATCGTCGAATTGGAAGTGGCAGTCAGTGGCCGCAAGCGTGGTCGCGCTGCTTGGGGCCTCTGCCAACGCCCAGGCGGCGGACAAGGTGAAGACCGCCGGCAACAACGAATACGAGCGCGTGGCCATCCAGGTTGTGCTCGACTGGACTGCGGCGTTCGCTGCCCGCGATGCGGCGAAGGTCAAGTCCTACATGGAAGACGATGTCGAGTTCCGCCTCGACCCTGCCGAGCGTGACCTCGGCCATGGCAAGGCAGCCCTGCAGAAAACACTTGACATGATCATGCCGGCCATCGGTGCCGTCAAGACCCTGCGCGTATACGCCATCGGTGGCGCCAAGGAAGTCCTGGTCATTTCCGATCGCGTCGATGACTTCAATATTGGCGGCAAGACATTGAAGGTAACTATCGGTGGCTACTTCCGGGTCAATCCCCAGACTCGCAAGATCGAAGAGTGGCTCGATGCACCGTTGTACAAGATTGACCTGCCGCCGCCGCCGCCGGGCGCGGCCCCGGGCCCGCCCGGGAGCAATGGCGCATCCCGCTCCGAAGTGAGGGAGTGGCTACGGCCATTTCATTCGATGTCACCGTGAGGTGACAGCAGAACTATCGCCACGGCGCGTGGGCATGGCGCACAAGCAAGAACGCATTAGCGATTTTTTGGGGGGTTCTATGATCGATTTCAACAAGGCGCTGGGAGTCGTGGAGGGCCGCCGGCTGAAGGCGCGCAGGGGCCTGGCCATGTGCTTGGCAATGGGTGCTGCGGGTACTCTCTGCAATGTGGCCGTGGCACAGCAGGCCGGCCGGCCGGCGAGTGCTTCGCCAAGCAATGACCACAGCTGCAGGAAGTGATCGTCACGGCGGAGCGCCGTAGCGGTGGATCTGCAAAAGACCGCGGTCACCGTGAGCGTGCGCACCGGTGACGACCTCGCCGCGCAGGGAAAGCTTGCTGTAGCCGAGTTCCTCGAGGATGTGCCCGGTGTCGTGGTTGCGATGCCAGCCATTGGCAATGCGATTGGCGTGAGTGACTCGCCTTCATGGCTCATTTCGATCCGTGGTGTCGGGTCCAACGGTCTTCCGCCCGGAAGCGCCACCTCGGTGGTTCCGGCAGTTGCCGAATATGTCGACGGTGTCTACGGCGGCATTGGCAGCACCTACGACATCGATCGGGTCGAAGTCCTGCGTGGCCCCCAGGGAACGCTGTACGGTCGCAGTGCCACGGGCGGAGTCGTTGCGATTCACACCGTTGATCCCGTCGTGGGGGAGTTCAGCGGCACGGCGACGGCCGAGTTCGGTGATTTCGATCTGCGCCACTACAGCGCTGGCATCAACATCCCCGCGGGGCCAGTGGCAGCGCTGCGCGTATCGGGCAATGATTACTCCCGGGACGGCTACTATGCGAAGGAGGGAGGGGCTGTACATACTACCGACGGCCGCGTGAAACTCCTTCTCACGCCGTCGGACAATCTGTCGATCCTGGCTGGAGTTGCGCTGCAAAATAATATCGAGCGTACGGGAGAGCTCGGAGGAGTCGATGACTCCATCGGGCAAGATCGCGTATACGGAAGTGCTGCCCCTGGGTACCGGCCACGATGACACCCGCCAGATTTGGGCACAGGTCGACTGGAACCTGGGTCCCGCGACGCTGACTTACATTCCGTCGCTTCGCAACTGGACCAGCACGGTACGGTGTACCAGTACGCCGGCCCCGGGGGCGACACTCACGAACCAGCAGGCCACGCCCTACGACCAGTTCCACACCGAGGAACTGCGCCTGTCGTCGAACGCCGGTTCGCCGATCAATTGGCAAACGGGCGCATTCTTCTACGATAACGACGCGCGGGCCACGGTCAATCTGGCGGTCACCGGTCCGTTCTTCCCGCCGGGCGGAGTGCTGCTGCAGAACTCGGTGACGTCACCGCACAGCACAAGGAACGTGGGCGTCTTTGCGGAGGCGGGGTTCCCGCTGACCGACACGCTCAGCCTGACCGCAGGTGTGCGGTACGATCACACCAAGGTGGTGACCGGCGAGACCAACACGACGGGTCTGGGCGGGGGCGGCACCCTCGTGTTGCCGGCAAAGCGATGGCACGCGCAACTGGAACAACGTCACCTACAAGTTGCGCCTGGAGGATAACCTTACCCCCAGCAACTTGTTGTATGCATCGGTCTCGACGGCGTTCCTGCCCGGTGACGTCGCGATCAGCACCGGTTCCACGGGCGCACTTGCCATATCGCCTTACGAGCCGGAAACACTGACGGCCTTTGAAGTGGGGAGCAAGAACCGTTTCCTGGACGAGCGACTCCAGGTCAATGGTGCAGTGTTCTTCTACCGCTATGGTGGCTATCAGCAATCTGTGCAGACCGGATTCGTTCCGCCTGGCATCTTCCTGTTCTCGGTTGCCAATTCGCCCGCAAGGATGACTGGCGGGGAACTCGAGCTCCTGTTTCAGCCGCAGAGGAGCGACCGGTTTGGCTTGAACGTGAGCGTCCTCAATCCTTATTACGTGGACAAGACGCCGGTATTTGCCGTGGGCGTCGCGCAGTCCAAGATCCCTGGCATCGTCCCGCTGACCGTGAATCCTTCTTATAGCCATATCTTCACGTTCGGCGACAATCAATCCCTGACCGTTCAGGCGGACGCTCTCTACAATTCCAACTATGACGTGTACGCCATTACTAGCGCGGTCGCAGCACAAGGCGGCGCAGAGCTACATCGGGAGCGGATCACACGTGGTTGGCAAACCTCAGCGCCACGTGGGCCTTTGCGCGCCAAGGATTCGCTGACGTTCTGGGGTCGCAACATAACCAATCAGCAGTTCAACAACTACGTGAACATATCGAGCATCGTTCCGGTGGTGGCTGCGGCTGGCACATTGCGCGATCCCCGGACCTTTGGTGTTTCACTACGCGTGGGGTTCTGAAGGGAGTGAGTGCGGTAGCTGAGGCTGACAGACAGGCCGCTGCATAGGGCGAAGTCGCGTTGGTGCCCGCCCATCACGGAAAGACAACCCGTGGTGGGCGGGTGGCGGCGACTCAGCCAGGTAGTCGAACGGCGAGCAGGTCCGAGGCCAATTTGTTGCGACAGCGGACCCGAATTCCTCGGCGGCGCCTGGCGGCAATGGCCTGCGCTCTCTGGCAGTCGGATCGACGACACCCCATCCGATGCTGGACCGTGATGGCCTTCGTACGCATTCCAGCTAGACTTTGCAGGAGAACTTGATATGCGTTACATGCTGTTCGGAGCCATTGTCGTGGCGAACATGCTGCCGGCCGTGGCCGTGCATGCGGCGACGGCCGTTGGCAAGGGCGACCCGGTGTGCCCGGATCAGGCCACGATCGAGGCGAACAAGAAGCTTGCAGCCGCCATGTTCCAGATGCCGCCGAAGCCGGATGAAATCGGCAAGGCGACCGGAAATCATGGACAAGGACTATGTACAGCATAATCCGGAGTTCAAGCGCTTCGGCGAGATCAATCATCTGCATGGGCGTGAGGAATTCAAGGCCTTGATGCCGATGATGATGAGTGCTGATGGTCCGTTTGCGCCCCCTCCGGCCGACGCGCCCAAGGGCAACCCGCTCTACAAGGTCATGGCCGATTGCGACATGATCGTTGTCCTCCAGCAGCGCTATCTGCCCGACCCGCAGTACAAGGGGAAGTATTACGAGGCGTTCTGGTTCGACGCGTGGCGCGTGAAGGACGGCAAGTTGATGGAGCATTGGGATGCGGCGGAAATTCCCGCCAAGCTGCCGGAGTTCCTCCTCAAGCCGCTCTCGGAGCTGCCGAAGAAGCCGGGCGCGCAGGCTAAGGCCAAGAAGGTGAACTAGGCGCCAAGCACGGCCCGATAGTGAGAGGCGGCCCCGGCTTTGACGAGCGGCTGAGGAGCTTGCGGCCAAGGCCTGGCAGGGCCAGGGAGCTTGCATGGAGCTGCCTGCTCCTGAGCCTTTGCTACGCGCTGCAGCGAAACAAACGCAGTGCCACTGGGCCTCCGGACCTGCCTTCTGCCGCATGGAAATTGCGGACAGCTGATCCGCCCCCCGGAAGACTGTCAGCTAACCTGGCCGGGCTCGACCTTCGGGTCGATGTCCCGGCTTCCTTTTGCGAGGCCAGGGCCTTGGGAACGAGCCCCACTGCCTTCCCGATACACAGCCCGGACAGCCTCAGCCACATATTGTCCATCCTATGCAGGCGAACTACTGTGAAGGCGCGGCAGCCAGCCATAGGTTGCACGGGGGGCGACAATGTTCAGCATGGCCCAGAGGGCAGTGGTCGACACGATGCGGCAGCCGGAACCGGGACTGGCTCCCGAAGTGCTGATCGCGCGTGCGGAACGCCTCCGAGGAACCTTGCGGAATGAGCAGGCTGCGGCCGAGGAACGCGGTGCGTATTCCCCGGAGATGCACGAAGCGTTCGAGCGGGTCGGGCTCTACCGGACGTGAAGAGCGGCGGATCTGGCCCGGCAACTGTTCGCAGAACATGATCAACTTCAGGCGAGAAGGTAATTATGAACAATCCGAAGCAGGCTCTCGACATGCAGGGGTCGCACACGGCGCCGATGGCGGGTGGCTCAATCCCGGTCCCGGAGAGCAGTCTTACGCCGCAGGAGATGATCCGCCGCGCCACGGCGATGCGCCAGACGCTGCGTGACCGCCAGGAGGCCACCGAAGCGGCCGGCCGAATCCTCGACGTGACCAACGACGAATTCGTCAAGGCCGGGTTCTACCGCGTGGTGCAGCCGCGTCGATTTGGCGGCTACGAATTCGATCTCCCGACCTATGTCAAGGTCATGAGCGAAGTGTCACGCGGCTGTCCTTCAAGTGGCTGGGTGCTCGCATTGACCTCGGGGCATCCCATCATCCTTGCAGACCATCCCGAGCAAGCGCAGATCGAGGCATATGGGCGCGACGGAGAATACCGTTGCCCGTCGCTGGGATCTCCCATACCCGTGAAGGTCGTGCCGGGCGGGTACCTTGTGTCGGGATTCTGGGATTATGCCTCCGGTTGCGACATTGCCACGCACATCATGGTCGGCGGCCTGGTTCCCCAGGAGGGCGGCGCACCCAAGCCGGTCCTTATGCTGGTCGATCGCAAGGACTACACGATCATCGACAACTGGGACATGTCCGGCATGCAAGGAACCGGATCGCGTCGAGTGACCGTCGAAAACCTGTTCATCCCGGAGCACCGCGTTGCCCCGCTGGCGATGTGGGTGGGCGCTTCCGGCAAGAAGGTGCATAAGAACCCGATGTACAACGGCCGCAAGGCCGCGTTCTTCATGATCGAGGGCGGCGCCGTGTTGGCAGGGACTGCGCGTGGCATGCTCGACCTGTACGAAGACCTGCTGCGGAACAAGCCGATGCGCTTCGCCCCGAAGACAAAGCTCATGGAGCACCACGAGTTCCAGCACTATTTCGGCATGTGCCAGGCAGCGCTGGACGGTGCTGAGGCGGCTCTTCTCAAAGCGACGCAGGATTACATGGATGCCTGTACGGCCCTGGCAGAGCGCGGCATCGACTTCACCGAAGCGGAAGACCGCCGAATATTCCTGCTGGTCCAGCAGGGCGCCCGCCTTGCGTTCGAGGCAGCGGATCGCATCTTCACCACGGCCGGCACGCAGGTCGCCCAATACAAGTCGATGCTCGGGCGCTACTACCGCGACATCTCATGTCAGCGCACGCATTTCACGCAGCAGATCGACCGGACCGCCGTGAACTTCGCGCGCCTTCACTTCGGGTACCCGGCCCTGTCGCCGTTCTGACCGGGACAACGATCATGCCCCCCGAAGAAACCCTGTCCCGCATCCGTGAGGCTTTCAAGCAGCGACGAGGCTATTGGAATGAGGACTGGGAACGGCTGCTGCATGTCAATCCCGGATATGTAGCAGCCTATCTCGAGTTGTCTGCCTACACGGCCGAGCGCGGCAGCCTTTCGCCCAAAATGCGCGAGTTGATCTATGTGGCCACCAATTGTTCGCCCACGCACTTCTTCGAGCGCGGTGTGCGCCAACACGGCCGTTTCGCCAGGGAATTCGGTGCCTCGCTCCAGGAATTGATCGCGGTAGCCATGATTGTCAGCACGGTCGGTGTGCAGACCTATCTGCTCGGGGCGGCTGCACTCGAAGAGCTCGTGCCGGGTGCGCTGTCCACGGGCGAACTGGAGTCCCATGCCCGGGCTGTGCACAAGAAGCATCTTCAGTTGCTCGGCGCTGCCTTGCCTGAAGTGGACGCCGCTATCAGTGTCGATCCTGCCTTCTATGATGTGTGGTTGAACTTCGCCGCGACGGCCGTTGGCGCCGACGGCCCGCTTCCGCCCAAGGACAGCCATCTCATTGCGTTGGCCGCCTATGCGCAGTGCACGCAGCTGTCGGGCCCGGGGGTGCGGCAGCATATGCGAGCGGCCCTCGCGAACGGAGCCACGCCGGGCGAGATCATGGATGTCTGCAAGCTGATCACGAGCATGGGCGTGCACGCGGTCGCGCTGGCAGTTCCGGTTCTGATTGACGAGTGGGAGAAGACGCCTTGAGCACAACGCGCCTTGGCTATAGTTTCGAAGGTGCCAGCTTCTGTGGCCAGCTGGCATGCCCCGATGTGCAGGGCAAGGTGCCCGGCATCCTGGTGATCCCGGAAGCCCCGGGCCCCGGCGCACATGTGATACGCCGGGCCGCAGCGCTCGCAAAGATGAACTACGTTGCCCTCGCGGCAGACCTGCACGGTGACGGCAGGGTGCTCGATGATCCCAAAACCGTTCGCCCGACCATAGACCTGTTGAAGAGCGAACCCGAGCGCCTGTACGGCCGCCTGCAGGCTGGCCTCGAGGCTCTCGCACAGGTTCCCGCAGGTGGATCCGGAGCGGCTGGCGGTCATTGGCTACTGCTTTGGCGGGTGGTGCGCGCTGGAACTGGCCCGCACGGGCGCGCCGCTTCGAGGCGTCGCCGTATTCCACGGCGCATTGAATACGACGCAGCTGGACAGCGCCGGCCGGATTCGGGGCAAGGTGCTGGTCTGCTCGGGCGCGTCGGATCCCTTCGTGCCGATGGCGCAAGTGACGGCGTTCTGCGAGGAAATGTCCGCCGCCGGAATTGACTGGCAAGTCAACCTCTACGGTGGCGTCTGCCACGGCTTCACCAGCCCCGAGGCGGGAGGCATTCCGGCGCCTGGCTTCGGCTACTCGGCTTCCGCCGACCGCCGCTCCTGGGTGGAGCTGCGTTCGTTCCTTGGCGAGATCTTTGACATGGAAGAAAATCATGGAATTCGCGGATAAAATCGTTGTCATTACGGGTGCAGCCACCGGCATCGGGCGCGCCACGGCCGAAAAGCTGGCTCGCCTGGGAAGTCGCCTGGTCATCGCAGATCTCAACGGAGTGAAGGCCGAGGAAGCGGCAGCGTCGATCCGGGCCGAAAAGGGCCAGGCGATGGGCATGCGCTGCGACGTCAGCAGCGATGACGAAGTCGGGGCGCTGTTCAAGGCCGTGTCTGCGCAATACGGCCAGGTCGATGTGCTCATCAACAATGCTTCAATGCCGCCCATCGCCGGACGCATCGAAGACATTCCCTTCGATTCCTGGGTCAATGCCCTGCAGGTGAATGTGCTGGGCTACGTGCGCATGATACGCGCGGTGCTGCCCGCGATGCTCGAGCGCGGCAGTGGTTACCTCGTCAACACGGCTTCATCGTTGGCCATCCTGCCTGATCCTCCCACACGCTTCCAGATTCCCTATACGACGACCAAGGGCGCGCAGCTCGGGATGAGCTACGGCCTGGCGCATGCGCTGCGCCCGCGCGGCGTGCGCGTATCGGTCTTCTGCCCGGGCATCACGGCCACGTCGGATCGTCCCGGTGGCCAGAGCGTGACAACCTCGGGCACAGCGATCCCGAGCTTCGCGGAGTTTCTCGAAGGCGTGGATTCGCGGCGCAACAAGCCCGCCACAGCAGATTTCGCCTCCTCCGTGTTGATCGAGGGCATGCGACAGGAGAAGTTCCTGATCAGCTCGCAGGTGGGCTATGAGGAGCAGATCGTGGAATTTGCGCAAGCCGGCCTCGACCCGCTTGCGTTGATCGTCGGCAAGGGCGCCTGAACCATGGCGCGCATGCGTTATCTCGATCGCGAGGACCTGGCGCCCGAGTTCCAGGACATTCCGCGCATGAAATCCAACATCACGCGCATACTCGCCAACAGCCCTCGCTGTGCCAGGCATGTGGCCGGCATCGGGATGTACCTCCGGCACGAGAGCACGCTCAACCCACGACTGCGCGAGCTGGCGATCCTGCAAGTGGGGTATTCCACCCGCAACGAATATGAATACGCCCATCATGTCGATGTTGCATTGTCGTTTGGTGTCACCGAAGCGGACATCCTGGCAATAGCAGCGGACAGCGCCGGTCAGGAGTCATCACTCGAACCGCTCGCGCGCGCTGTCTTGCGTGCAGCGCGCGACATGACCGAGCGGTTGACCCTGGGTGACGAGACCTTCGCGACCTTGAGTGGGGCCCTGGATGCGGCATCACTCATTGAGCTGCTGGTTGCAATCGGCGAATACAACGGCATGGTGCGCATCATGTCTGCCCTCCAGGTCGACCTGGAGCCGGAATATGCGCCGTATCTCGACCGGTTTCCGCTTCCCACCCGGGGCAAATGACGTGCGGAATCCAATCGGAGGATGACAACAATGGATTTGGGACATGTAGGCATTCACGTGCGCGACTTCGAAGCCATGCTCGGCTTCTACCAGCGGGTATTTGGCTTTGTCATCAGCGACATCAAGCGCGGCGCAGATCGCTCGATCGTGTTCTTCACCTCGCAGCCCGACATCCATCACCAGTTCGTGCTTGCCAGCGGCAGGGATCCCGACGATCACTCGCGAGTCATTAACCAGATCTCGTTTCGCGTAGCCAACCTTTCCGAGCTGAAACGCATCGGCGCAGCCATCAAGCGCGAGTCGCTCAAGGACGTGGATGTGATCACCCACGGCAATGCGTGGTCGATCTACTTCCGCGATCCGGAGGGAAACCGGATGGAGGCGTTTGTCGATACGCCCTGGTACATCGACCAGCCTTTCCGGGCACCCATCAACCTGGACCAGCCCGAGGAGGCCTTGCGGCGGGACACCGAAGCCTTGTGCCGTGCCCAGCCCGGGTTCCAGAGCAATGAAGAGTGGAGGCGCAAGCTCGCTCGAACGCTTTGAGCTGGCAAAGAAGACATGACATTGCATCCGGTGACGACCGATGTGGCGATTGTTGGCAACGGGCCCGTAGGGGCGGCGCTTGCCAACCTATTGGGCGTCGCCGGGTTGTCGGTCGTCATCATTGAGCGCTTCGTCGATGCCTACACCATGCCGCGCGCCACGCACCTCGACGGGGAGGCAATGCGGGCCTTGCAGGCGATGGGGCTCGCCGAGGACCTTGCTCCGAAATTGGGCCTGCATCCGCGGATGCAGTTCGTCAACGGCGAAGGGCGACTCCTCCTTGACTGGGCTCGTCCGACGCAGCCGGGCCCCTCTGGCTGGCGGGATAGCAACCGGTTCCATCAGCCGGAGCTCGAGCAGGTCCTTCGCCGCGGCCTGGGTCGCTTTCCCGGGCATGTCGTGCTGTCGGGTTGCGAGTTCAAGAGCGTGCGCGAGGAGGGTGACCGGGTCGTAGCCAGCTACACCAGGACTGCTGATGGAACGGCGGGTGAAGTGCGTGCGCACTTCCTGGTTGGCTGCGATGGCGCCAACTCGCGGGTGCGGGAGTCGTTGGGCACTCCCCTCGATATGCTCGCTGAGCCGGCGCAGTGGCTGGTGGTGGATGTCCTGCTCACCGACGCGGTGCCCGCGCTGCCGGCGGGAACCGTCCAGATCTGCAATCCGGCCCGGCCGATCACGACCATTGAATGTGTTGGCGGCCGGTACCGCTGGGAAATCAAGCTGATGCCCGGCGATGACGCCGCAACGTTTGCCGAACCCGATCACGTGTGGCAAATGCTGAAGCCATGGATTTCGCCGCACCAGGCCACTATCGAGCGTGCGGTCCTGTATACGTTCCGATCCGCAGTTGCCCGTAGCTGGCGCCGCGGCCGCACGCTCATCGCAGGCGACGCTGCGCACCAGACGCCACCGTTCCTCGGACAGGGATTGTGTGCCGGCATCCGAGACGCAGCAAACCTGGCGTGGAAGCTCGACTGGGTAGTGAAAGGGCTTGCGCCCCAGTCGCTCCTCGACAGCTACGCACTGGAGCAGTCGCCACATGTGCGCGCGTTCATCCGCGAAGCGGCTCGCATTGGCGAAATCATCCAGGTGACGGACCCGGACGCCGCAGCAGCGCCGCGACCAGGAGCTCATTGATCGTCCCCAAATGCTGCGTTCAATCCGCCCGAGTCTTGGCGCCGGCCTGCATGCAGGGTGGCCTGCTCCGGCCGGAATCTACTCGCAGCAGCCAATCCTGACCGATGGTCGCCGCATGGATGATGTCGTAGGCCTGCGCTTTGCGGTACTAGGCTCGCGCGAGACCGTGGATGCAGTTTCCCCGGCGACCCGCGACACATGGCGACGCGCGGACGCCGTGGTCCTGCCCGGCGAGGGCGCGGCCTATCTGGCGGAGTTGGGTTGCAAGTGTGTCATCGTGCGGCCGGATCGCTACATCCTGGCCGCGGCGAACAGCGCGGCAGAGCTGGATGCCGCAAGCGCGTTGATTCCGTTGGTACGCAATTAATGGACAACCAGGGAGCCTGCCACTCATGACGAAGTCGAGCGCCCACACTCGAGGAGGAGGCTATGGCTGGCGCATGAGGCTGGGCATGTTGCTGCCGTCCAGTAACCCGGTGGGCGAGCCGGAAGTCGCCGCGATGCTGCCGCCGGGGATTTCCCTGCATACGACCCGCCTGAAGCTGGCGGGCAGTACTGCTGAGGAACTCCTCGCCATGACTGCAAAGGTCGAGGAAGGCGCAGCCCTGCTCGCAGACGCAGGGGTTGACCTGATTGGCTTCAATTGCACGGCCGTATCCACCTTCGATGAAGCGATGGCCGAGAACATTCGCGTGCGCATCAGCGCAGCCAGCGCAGTGCCTGCCATCAGCACCGCCGATGGCATCCTGGCGGGCTTCCAGGCATTCGGCGCCCGGCGTGTCGTGTTGCTTACGCCCTACATTGACGCCGTCAATGAGCGCGAGATTGCCTTTCTTGCCCGCCACGATATCGAAGTCCTGAGCCATAGCGGGCTGGGCCTGTCCGAGGGGCAGGGGATGGCCTCGATTGAGCCGGGAGAATGGTACCGGCGCGCGCTGGCCTTGCGGGACTCCCGGGCCGATGCCTACTTCATCAGTTGCACGGCCATACGGGTGCTGCCCATCATCGAATTGCTCGAGCGGGACCTCGGCAAGCCGGTGCTGACGAGCAACCAGGCCCTCGTGTGGCATGCGCTGCGGACTTCCGGCTTTCGTGATTCCCCGCCGGGATTGGGCACGCTGTTCCAGCACTAGCCATTCACACGTGCGGACACTTGCGCGGTGTGCTTGGCAGGCGTTCGTCACGTGGCGATGATGTAGCGATACAAGAAGATGCAGCGGAGTAGTGCGTGAGCGTGAGCGGAAAGGCAGTCATCATTGGTGCCTATGAGCACCCCGGCCGCGATCTGCCCGATCGCTCGGCGGCACAGATCCACGCTGAAGTGGCGTTCGGTGCGCTGGCCGACGCAGGGCTTGGGCTGCAGGACGTCGACGGCTATTTCTGCAATGGCCAGCTCGGATTCGGGGCCATCTCGCTTGCCGAGTACATTGGCCTCAAGAACCTGCGTTACACCGATTCGACTTTCACGGGCGGATCGTCCTACCTCTGCCACGTCGGCCACGCAGCGCTCGCAGTGGCCAGCGGCAAGTGCCGTATCGCGCTGGTGACGCAAGGTGCGCGCGTTCGCGGTATCGTCCGCGGCCCGAAGTTGCCGCCGGACACGCCCGAGTATCCCTTCGAGGCGCCTTATGGCGAAACGAACATCGGCATCTATGCCCTGGCCGCACGGCGGCACATGCACGAATTCGGCACGACGGCGAGGCAGCTCGCGGAAGTGAAGGCGGCTGCTGCATTCCACGCCCAATACAACCCGAACGCCCTGCTGCGAAAGCCCGTCACGATCGATGAGGTGCTCGCGTCGCCCATGGTCGCCGATCCGCTGCGTCGGCTCGATTGCTGCGTCGTCACCGATGGCGGCGGCGCCGTGATCGTGACGACCTCCGAGATCGCAGCCGGCCTGAAGCGCCAATCGGTCAAGATCCTGGGCCACGGCGAGGCCATCAAGCACACCATGAGCGGGCGTGTCGACATGACCTACACCGCAGCCGTGTGGTCAGGCCCGGCCGCCTTCAAGGAAGCGTCGGTGACGCCAGCCGACATCGACTACGCCTCGATCTATGATTCCTTCACCATCACGGTGCTGATGACCCTGGAGGATCTCGGGTTTTGCGAGAAGGGGCAGGGCGGAGCGTTTGCCGCTGACGGTGCCTTGCGCGTCGGTGGCCGACTGCCGGTCAATACCGATGGAGGCGGCCTGTGCAACAACCACCCCGGCTACCAGGGCGGCATGGTCAAGATCATCGAGGCTGTTCGACAACTGCGCGGCGAGGCCCAACCGGAAGTGCAAGTCAAGAACTGCGAGCTGGCATTGGCGCACGGCACCGGCGGCGGCATCTCGCGCCTTGTAGTGCGACTTTGATACTCGCTCGAGGTGACGCATGAGTGGCGCTGAACTGCCGGTGCCGGCCCCCCCGGTTGCGCCGGAAACCAAGCCGTTCTGGGACGGGACGAAGGCAGGTCGGCTGATGCTGCCGCGTTGCCCGCGGTGCAGCTTCGTGATCTGGTATCCGCGGCAGTTCTGCCCGGAGTGCGGTCAATCTCCCATTGAATGGTTTGAGGCAACCGGCCTCGGCGTGATCTACAGCTTTGCGATTGTCCGCCGTGGTGAAGGCGCCTACCGGGATACACCGCAATATACGCTGGCCGTGGTCGAGCTCCAGGAAGGCCCGCGCGTCCTGACCAATATCATCGACTGCGATCCGGCGGAGCTTCGAATTGGCCAGTCGGTCAGGGCCGTGTTCTGCGATACGGGGGAGTCAGCAGCGCTGTTGCGGTTCCGACCGCTCGCTGCCGCCGATTCCCGGTGACAATGGGGTCCTTTCGACGGAGGCGGCCGCAGCAGATCATCCATTGAATGTGATCGGGCGGCCTTGGACCAGCGGCCAGGCCATGGATTGACAAGCCTGGCGGCTGCCCGGCATCCGGGAGATGCCTGCCGGTATCGGCGGCCTGTACCGTCATTGAAGATTCACACGGCGGACACTGTTCCGCCCGTGCTTGTGGATGCCCGCCACGCAGGGATGATAGCTAGGCGGACCGCTCCGATACCGGAGACACGGCGGCGTTGTTGTGTTTTCGACCGACCTGACATCAACGATAGAACAGCATGAACAAGATTTTCCCTTCGCCCGAGGCTGCGGTAGCCGATATTCCCGATGGGGCCACGATCGCGATTGCGAGCTTTGGCGTCGGTCACAGCAATCCGGGTAGCCTTGTCGTGGCGCTCAAGGGCCATGGTGCAGGCAATCTGTGCCTCGTGGGTAATTCGCTCGGGGCAGGTGGTGAGTATCGCGCCGAGATGCTCGTGGAGAACAAGCAGGTCGCCCGCGCCATCCTGTCATTCTCGGCTCGCCCGGGTATTCCCTCGGTCACCGAGGAGCAGGTCGCCAGCGGCGCGCTGAAGCTGGAGATGGTGCCGCAAGGCATCCTGGTCGAGCGCTTGCGCGCTGCCGCTGCCGGCTTGCCGGCCTTCTACAGCCCGGTGACCGTCGGCACGAGGCTTGCAGACGGCAAGGAGTCGCGGGAGTTCTCCGGCAGGCAATACGTGCTCGAACACGCGCTGCCCGTCGACTACGCGTTCCTGCGCGGGTTCCGCGCCGACAATCCGGCAATGTCGAGTTCCGCGGCAGCAGTATCCACTTCAACCCCGCCTTCGCCAAGGCCGCGAAGGTCGCCATCGTCGAGGTCGACCACATCGTCGAGGTCGGCGAGATCCCGCCGGAGCGCGTGGGCCTTCCAGGCATCTTCGTATCCCGCGTGGTGCAGAGCACGAAGAAGCCGGCCGGGGCCAAGGGCGGTCTGGGGCGGCGCGCACCGGACAGCCGCCGCGAATATCTCGGCAAACCGGCCCTCTCACGCCTGGAGTTTGCCCGCCGCGCAGCGGCGTTGCTGCCGCAGGGCGGCTACGTGAACCTTGGATCAGGATTGCCGACGCTGGTGGCCTCGCACGTCACCGATAGCGAAATCACGCTACATGCGGAAAACGGGGCGCTCGGTTACGACTTGCTGGGCGATGGCGAGTCGCCCGATCATGATTTCTTCGACGCGGCCGGCAACTTCATCGCCATGCGGCCTGGTGGCTCGGTGTTCGACAGCGTGGTGTCCTTCGAGGTTGCCCGTGGCGGCAAGCTCTCAGCCGTGCTGCTGGGTGCTTACCAGGTCGCCCAAAACGGGGACGTTGCAAACTGGAGTGTCCCCGGCCAAGTCGGGGGCGGCATCGGTGGCGCGATGGACCTGATAGCTGGTGGCAGCAAGTTGATCATCATCATGGAACACAGCGACAGCAAGGGGCGTCCAAAACTGGTGCGCAACTGCTCCTATCCGGTTTCTGCGCGCGCCCGCGTCGACGTCATTGTCACCGATCTGGCCCTGCTCGTCCGGCAAGGGGAACGCTTTGTCGTAGAAGAAATCGCTCCCGGGTTCACCCGGGAGGACATCGTGCAGCTGACCGAAATGGATCTCCAGTTTTCGGATCAATCTCCGCGTCATGCAGGCCACCACACGTCACGAGTGACGCGGCGCGAGGGCGCGCCCTGAAGTCAACGCCAAGTCGGGGGGTACACTTTGACGACACGCTACTACGGCTGGAAGATTCTCTTTGCGCTCTGCTTCGTGATCTGCGTCAACATGGCGTTCCCCATCTATGGCGCCAGCGTGATCAACACGGCAATGGCCGTAGACCTGCACTGGGATCGCAAGTCGCTGGGCCTGTTGGTCGGGTTCAACATGTTGACGAATGGGTTGGCCGCGCCACTGGCGGCGGTCATGGTCAACCGTTTCGGCGCTCGTCTCAGCTTGACGGTCGGAAGCTCCTTGATGCTCTGTTCAACGGCTGCGATGGCGACCGTCGTCAGCAATAGTTGGCAGGGCGTCGTTGCGTTCAGCGTGCTTGGTGGCCTCGGCAATGCGTTCGGCGCTATCGTTCCCTGCCAGACAGCGGTGGCCGCCTGGTTCAGCCGGCGCCGTGCCCGGGCCCTGTCGATTCTCTATGGTGCGACGGGTGTCGGTGGTTTCATCGCACCGACACTGTTCAGCGGAATCATCGCCGCATCCGGCGGCCGATGGCAGCTCGCCTGGTGGACGTTTGCACTGTTCGCCCTGGCTGCGTTGGCGATCACATTGCTATTCGTGAAAAACACGCCCGCCGAGGCCCAGCAAAGCGCCGACGACGAATTGCCTGCCGGCGCCTCCATCGAAGCGGCGCAGAAGGTGGGTCCCTCGGGGCAACGCGCAATCGAATGGTCGACGAAATCGGCCTTGCAATCCCCGCTGTGCTGGCTGGTTTTCGCCTGCATGGCGAGCCTGATGGCGGGCGCCTCGTTCTACATTGCCCACGGGCAGGCGCTGTTGCGTGACCTGGGCTACTCCGCCGGCGCAGCATCGGCGTCCATGGCGATCATGGCCGGAGCATCACTTGCTCGGCAATGCGATCATCGGTGCCTACGGCGACAGTGTGGGCCCGCGCCGGTTGCTGGCCGGTGCGATGATGTTCTACGCACTGGGCCTGTTGCTGCTGTCCCTACGCCACCGGGACCTTCGGCCTGTACATCTACGCGCCCAGTCATGGGAATTGGCTTTGGCGCGGCGCAGGTCGGCTCGATGGCATTGTTGAGCTATTTCTTCGGCACCAAGCCGTTCGCCAGCCTCTCAGGGATGGGCGTGTTGATCCAGACTGGCGCGGCCTCGATTGTTCCGATCCTGGCTGGGGCCTATTTCGACGCACATCACACCTACACGTTGGCAATCTATATCCTGGTTGCACTGAACGTGGGCGTGGCGGCCGTGCTGCTCGCGGCGCGGCGACCTCCACGTGCGCCGACGCAGCCTGGCAGCTGACCGGCTTCGACAGCTGGATCTGTCCGTCCGGGAAGAGCCTGGATGATCCGCCGGGCCATCCAGGGGCGTTGTCCGGAATATCGGCGTAAATCCAGCGTGTAGCTCGACAGGTTTGCGCCCTCGGCAAGTAATGGCGCCCCTGTTGCTGGCCAGGCCGCAGCAGCCGTGGCACCAGACTCGCTGCGACCTTGCAACTCCGCGCGTCCGGGCTTAGATTCAGGCACTTGGGGGCTGCTGGCGGGGGGCTGGATTGGCAACGCAACTGCGAACGCTGGACCGTGGGCTGAACGTCCTGGGTCACCTTAATAGAGTGGGAGCTGCTTCGGCGCAGGATATCGCCAAGGCGGTCAAATTGCCCCTGCCAACGGTGTACCGGATCATCGAAACGCTGTCCCATGGCGAATATGTCGAGCGTACGAGTCTCGATGATAATGCCTATCGATTGACAATTGGCGTACGTCGCCTGAGCGGCGGGATGACCTGCGAATCCGTATTTGTCTCCGTGGCCACGCCCGTGCTCTTCGCGCGCCGGCAACAGCTGAAATGGCCAAGCGCAGTGTCCACCTACGTGGATGGCTCCATAGCGGTGCGTGAGAGCACGGACCGATTCAGCCCGAATTCGATTGGAACGTGTGCCGTCGGCATGCGGATCCCGATGCTGTCCACTCCGTTGGGATGGGCCTACCTGGCGTTTTGCAGCGACGAGCAGCGACAAGAGATACTGGCGCAGCTACGCAGGTCTCAGGTACCGGAAGATCGCGCGGCGCGGGATTCCATCCACGTCAGTCGCACTATCCGTTCAGTTCGTGCGAATGGATACTGTGTCTCAGATGATCCGGACTACAAGCGCCGCAGCGGCATTGCGGTGCCCATCCTTTGCCGGGGCATGGTGCTTGGCTGCATCAGCACCGTGTGGCCGTCCACGCTGCAGACCCGCGACGCCGCCATCGCAGGCTGCCTGCCGGTACTGCGAGAGGCGAAGGCAGAAATCGAGCATAGACTCGAAGCCTCGGGAGTGGATTGGCAGTAGCGCGTTGCTGACGCGCTGACCGCGTCCCGGCAGCTCCAGTTTCTCGGCGCCTTGACTCGTCCCGTAGCCGATACACAGGCCGGACAGTCCGGGTTGTGCGCTTGTTCGACCGGCTATTGGCGCACTAGTCTCTCTTGCGCCGCGCGGGCGTGGTCGATTCGATTGGCGCATGCCGTCATGCGCAATCGACGTCGATTGCCCAAACCCTGAAGAGAGGCGACACGATGAAGCTCCTGAGTTTTGAACTGGATGGTTCGCGCAGATTCGGCGCCTGGGTGGAAGGCGGTATAGTCGACCTGACCCGACGCCTCGGTGGCCAATTTCCCGACCTGCTGAGCGTATTGCAGGCCGGCGCGTTGCCGAAGCTCGCCGAGGCACTGAAAGGCGCGAAGCCCGACGTCACCGCAGAGCGCGTTAAGTTCCTGCCAGTGATCCCGAATCCGCCAAAGATCATCTGCATCGGCATCAATTACGAGGAGCATCGTTCCGAAACGGGGCGCGACCCGACGCTCAGGCCGCCCGTGTTTGCTCGCTTCGCCAATTCCCAGGTGGGCCATCAAGGCGCGATCCTGCTTCCGCCCGAGTCCGAGAAACTCGACTATGAAGGCGAGATCGCCGTCATCATCGGCAAGGCGGGGCGACGTATCCCCACGGACAAGGTCTGGGACCACGTCGCCGGCTACGCCCCGTACAACGATGCCTCGGTCCGCGACTGGCAGGGGCACACCCACCAATGGACGCCCGGCAAGAACTTCCTGCATACGGGTGGGTTCGGGCCCTGGATGAGCACGGCAGACGAATTCGGTGATGATCCCGAATTGCACCTGTGTACGCGATTGAACGGGGTGGAACTCCAGCGCGCGACCAGCCAGGCAAATGATCTTCTCGATTGCCGAGATCATTGCCTATTGCTCCACGTTTACCGAGCTCGAGCCAGGCGACGTGATCGTTACCGGGACGCCCGGCGGCGTGGGCGCGCGTCGCAAGCCGCAGCTGTTCATGAAACACGGCGATGTGATCGAAGTGGAGATCTCTGAAGTCGGCGTGCTGCGCAACGTCATCGAAAGGGAAGCGTAGCCCAGTGGCCAGCAGGCGCCAGGCCTCGTCCTTGCTGGAATGACTGCGACCATGAAGATCGGAATTCTCGGCGCGGGAAGAATGGCGCAGATGCTCGTCCCGAAACTTGTGTCGGGTGGCCATCGCGTCATCCTCACCAATTCGTCGGGGCCCGTATCCCTACAGCCACTGGTGAAGAAGTTGGGGCCGAGTGTGAGTGCGGCGGAGCCCCGGCGGATGCTCGCGGAAGCCGACGTGGTGATTTTGGCCACTCCATGGGAGAAGACGCCCGCTGCCGTTGCCGCCGCAGGTTCCTGGGCTGGAAAGGTTGTCATTGACACAACAAACAACCGGCGCGGGCCACGCCCGGAAGACCTGATTGACATCGGCGGTCGAGGCTCCAGTGACGTGGTCGCACAGATGTTGCCCGGTGCGCACGTCGTAAAGACGTTCAATTACGAACCCATTCCCGTGTTCGCTGCAGGCCTTCCGGCGGAAGGCGACAGCGGCGCGGTATTCTTCTCGGGTGATGATGCGAAGGCCAAGGCGAAGGTCGCTCAATTGATCCGCGACATGGGCGGTGAGCCGATCGACGTAGGCTCGCTAGCGGACGGCGGGCGCTTGCACGGCATGGGCGGCCCATTGTCGCTCAAGATGAAGTTGCTTGCGCCCAAGGAAGCAAAAGCCCTGTTCGGTACGGTTTGCTAGGTTCAGGATGGCCATCTCGGCTCTTGGCGTTCGAGGCGACTACGCTCGTGACAGTCGCCGTGTTCCTGGTCAGGCATCGCGGGCACAGGGATGATCGATCAGTCCAGCTTTCGTGAAGCCATGTCCCGGCTCGTCGGGGCGGTAACCGTCATCACCACGGATGGTCCTGCGGGCCCGGGCGGCTTCACGGCATCCGCGGTGTGCAGCGTCACCGATGATCCTCCGATGTTGCTGGCCTGCATGAATCGCATTAGCCGGCAGCACGCGGTGTTCAAGGCCAATGGGGTCCTGTGCGTCAATGTGCTCTCGGCAGCCCAGGAAGAGGTGTCGAGGACATTTGCGAGCGCCGCAACGGTCGCGGAACGCTTCCAGGGCGAGCGGTGGATCGTGCTGGAAACCGGAGCGCCCGCACTGGACAACGCCCTGGTCAATTTCGATGCCCGCATTGCCCAGACCGTCGAAGCAGGATCCCACAGCATCTTCCTTTGCGACGTTGTCACGGTGCGGATCGCTCCGGAAGGCCACGCCGGCCTGGCGTACTATGGGCGCAAATACCACCCCGTCGCGGGGCAGAAGCAGGAGGAAGCGCATAACGTGCAGCCACTCCTGCGGCCGCTGAACGAATACTTGTAAGCGCTGCCTGCGCCGTGCCAGCGCGCCTTGGTTCAGAGGCCCAGTGCTCCGAGCACGCGAACCACGAGATTGTAAAATGCCACTTCCATGACCAGCTCGACAATCAGGGCGTCATCGAACAATGGGCGTAACTGCGCAAATACTTCATCGGGTACGCGCACTGCCTGGGTGGAGGCGAGCGAAAAGCGGATCACGGCGCGCTCGTGGGCATTGAAGACCGGCGAACTCTCATAGGCCCCGATCTGGTCCAGTTGCTCCTGTCGGACACCAGCCTCGAGCGCCATCCTGGAGTGCGCAGTGAACTCGTGCTCAATGTGGGTCTTCCAACCCACGGCCACGATCGCCAGCTCCCGCAGGCGAGGATCCAGCCTGGTTCCGAAGCGCAGCTCGTTGGACAACGGCATGTACGCTCGCAGGAGGTTGGGCGCATTGGCAATGGCACGATGAATGTCGGACGGGCCGCGCCCGCGGACGGCGACATACGCATCGTAGATATCGCGATCTGCCGGAGGCAGTGCCTCGCGATCCAGCAAGGGGACCCGTGCCATGTTCAGCGAATCCGCGCGAGCGTGCCGTGCATAAGACGAACTGTCCTTCCTGCATCCGTGCCCCGGCATCTACAGTAACAAAGTCTCAATCGGTTTGAACGACGTGATCGTACGCAGCGTGGACGATGCCAATTGGGCGCGGCGCAAGCGTCAAGTGGGCTGGGGCACGCCGAACGCGTGCCGCGGAAGGGCTCGACTAGCCGGCGAGCCCAACTTGGGCACGTGATCGCTCAATACCCATCTCGATCAGGCCCGCTTCCAGGTCAAACTTGGTCGTCGTGAGTTCTGGCAGGTAACGGGAAATCACTTCGTCGTAGTCAATGGTTGCCGCGACCCAGACGATGTTGATGCAGGCGACCACGTTCTGCTGGTACATCACTGGCACGGCAATGCTTGCGCACCTGGGGTGTTGCAACTCGCGACAACTGCTGTACCCATTGGCGACCGAACTGGCGATCATCTTTTCGAGAAATGCCTCGTCTCGACTCAAGGCGTCCTCTGGATCCTGGGAGCTTCGCAGCAACTCCAGTATGTCCTTTCGCTCTTCCTCGGGGCAAAACGCCAGGTACGCTCGCCCCAGCGGGCTCTTCAGAAGATGACGCCTGTGTCCGATCATGCCCACATCGACCGAGAACGGACTGAAGCGATGCGTGCTTTCCCTGATGACCATTGCGCCGTTTTCGTAGGTGGCAAGGTCGGTTGGCCACAACACCCTCTCGCCTAACCGCCGCACCAGGGGTGCCCCGACCTTCCGGATCCATTCCTCGTCCGTGAACCCCTTGCTCAACTCGCAGACGGCACTGGTCAAGCGAAATACGCTGTCTGATGCACTGCGGTATAGAAGCCCGTGCTGCTCCAGAGTTTCCAGGATGCGGTACACGGTGGGCCGCGGAAGCTTGAGCTCCAAAGCAATATCATGCGCAGTTGAGGCACGGACCGTATTGAGATATTCGAGGACTCTAAGTCCCCGCTCCAGCGAGCAAATTCTCTTATAGGCCATGAGGGGTTACCCGGCACCGCAAGCGCTGCCCCAGCCATCTTTACAGGTTGCCGCAGGGTGGGCTGGTGACCGTAGGGGCCACGGCTCGGGTGCAGTACACCGGAGCCAACGAATGAAGGCTCTCAAGCCATGGTCCAGTACACCCTGTGGACGTATATTTTGAAATAGTGCCACACCTTTGAACCGCACGCTAGACTCAGATTCGCCCAATTGGGATTGGGGGAGCCCTAGATGGATGGTTAGCGGGTCTGATCAAGCAATTCAGTAGATTAGGAAGCGGCGCCATGTTCGCACTCGGCGCTGATGGCCTTCTTTCCGCTACGTTCGATTTCATTCGCGCGGTTCAGTATTCACGCAGGGTTGACGAGAGCGTGTCGCCAGTGGACGAGTTTTGCACCAGGCACGGGGCTGCGGAAAGTAGCGAGGCGGGTCGCCCGGATCGAGCCCACCAGGACTGTACGAAGATCGGGGCCGGCAAATGTAACGCTGGTAGGGAATAGCAAGACCTCGCCGGCGGGATCCTCGAGCAGGCAGTGGCAGTCCCCGTTGGGAAGAAGATGGTACAGGCCGTTGCGCGTGACTTCGGTGACCCAAAGTCCGCCAGCCGCGTCGAAAGTGATGCCATCAACGATTGCCCCGTCGAACAGTGGCGCAGGACCAAATGGCTCCGGTGCTCCGAGACCCCCGTCGGCATTGAGGCGCATTCTGACGACGCGACCGTGGGCCGATTCGGCCACATAGACGTAGCGGTACTGGTCATCCACGCGCAGCTCGTTTGGAAAGCACAGGCCCGAAGCAACGACTCGAGGTCGACCATCATCGAAGCGCATCACGTAGCCATCCGGAATGGGTCGCTTGATGGCTTCGCTGCGCGGGCTCGTACGGGTAGACACTGTGACCCAAAGAACCCCATGTTGATCGAAGTAGACAAAATTCACCGAGCCCAGTGGTGCTCCGGCGAGGCGATCAAGAATGGTGCGATGTTCTCCGCTGCGCGAGAGGCGATGGATTGCGCCGGCGCCGATGTCTGCTATCAGCAACTCTCCCGAGGGCTCCAGGGCGATGCCGTTGGGAGTTCCTGTTATATGTCCGATTATCTCCTGCTTGCCCGAAGGGTCGAGCCTTGTCACTCCGCCGCGATCGTCGGAAATCCACAGGGTGCCATCCGGTTCTGCAACGATACACTCGGGTCGGCTCAAGTCGTGGCCAATGAAGCCGACCTCATCACGGCGGATCGAGAAGTGCTCGGAGGAGGGGTGACCGTGCATCAGGACGACTCATCGGGAAAGTGGTGGCGACCAGTCTAGTAAATTCGCTGCGGCAGCGCTCGTCCTAGTGACGAGGTCGCGGGGTCGAGTCCCACCCTGCCCACTAGACATTTGAACACGTGTCGAACATTGGCCGGACCAGCGCGTGCCGGGGACCGGGGATCAACCCGTTGAGACGCCGACTGGGGTCCAACAAGGATGCAGGTTTAGAGACATGACGAGAATGCCACCCACGCAAGGAGGCGCTGCGCCCGGCTATCGGCGCATTTGCCTGATCATCGCGTCGGCCCTGTTCATGGAGAACATTGACGCGACGGTGCTCGCGACCGCAGTCCCGACGATGGCGCGGGATTTCCATGTCAGTGCGCCTTCCATGAGCGTGGCCTTCACGGCATACCTGCTGGCATTGGCCATCTTCATCCCGGCGTCCGGCCGCGCCGCAGACCGCTGGGGCGCGAAGAACGTGCTCAGGACAGCCCTGGTCGTGTTCATGGCCGGATCGCTCTGCTGCGCCCTATCCCCCAACCTTCCGGTGCTTGCGTTGGCCCGCTTTGCGCAGGGGTTGGGGGGCGCGATGATGACCCCCGTGGGCCGGCTGGTGCTCCTGCGCACCGTGTCGAAGCGGGACTTGGTCGCCGCCACATCATGGCTGATAATGCCCGGCCTGATCGGCCAGATCGCCGGTCCGCCGCTGGGCGGGCTCATCGTCAGCAATGTCGACTGGCGCTGGATCTTCTGGGTCAATCTGCCCGTAGGGGTGCTCGGCAGCTACCTGGTGGCGCGGTTCATTCCCGACGTGCGCGACTCGGGGCAGCGGCCTTTCGACTTCAGGGGCTTCCTGTATTCGGGTGCAGCGCTCACGACCCTGCTGTTCGGGCTGGAGGCCGGAGGCCGCGGCTCGGAGTGGGGCCTGGCCATCCCCTTGTTGTTAGCGGGGGCGGGGCTGGCAGCCCTGTATGTCTGGCACGCGGGCCGGCATCCGCACCCGATCCTGGACCTCGCGCTGTTGCGTGTGCCGACCTTTCGCCTGTCGCTGATCGGCGGTTCACTGACCCGGATCACCCAGGGTGCCCACCCCTTTCTGCTGCCGCTGATGATGCAGCTTGCGTTCGGCTTGAAGGCTTCGCAAAGCGGACTGATCACAATGGGTACGGCCCTCGGAACCTTCACGATGAAGGGGTTTGCAGGCCCGATCCTGCGGCGCTGGGGCTTCCGGTCCAGCATGA
Organism: uncultured bacterium; assembly: GCA_963827235.1. Classification (GTDB taxonomy): domain Bacteria; phylum Chloroflexota; class UBA5177; order JANWHV01; family JANWHV01; genus JANWHV01. Next base: position 5,445 of record CAWHAE010000011.1, on the reverse strand, counting down.
CGACCTTCGGGGCGCTGGGGGTATGCTGCTACGCGCTATGCGGCCTTTTCAGGCCCGGTTGGCCGATGCCGCTCGTGTTCGTCGTGCTGGTGACGTCGGGTTTCCTGCTGTCCTTTCAATTCACGGCCTACAACACGATTGCCTACGACCAGATCGGTAGCGACCTGATGAGTTCCGCGACGAGCTTCTACGCGACCTTCCAGCAGCTGTCGATGTCGCTCGGCGTCCTGGTCGGAGCCACGGCGTTGCACGTCTCGATGGGACTGGGCGGGCGAGTTGCACCCGTGTTTTCGGATTTTTCAGCGGCGTTCTGGACTGTAACGGCAATTTCACTTTGCGCGACCTTTGCGAACTTGTCCTTCCATGAGCAGGCAGGTCGCGAGATAAGTGGTGTAGATGGCTAGTCGGAGCGCACCAGGTAGCAGCGCAAAATGCCCCTCAGCCTCTCTAGAGCGAATGGCGCTTACTTAAGCCTGTAGCGCTACAGGTGTCCATGCGCACGCACCTGTTCACGGGCCTGGGCGCGAGGGACCTTCAGTCACGGGTAGGATTTGGGTCGTCGTTTGCGCGCCCGTGGTTCGATGCGTCCCGGCCGGTTGCCGACGATCGGTTGAGCGATCAGCCTGAACAGGGTGGTCGTGTCGGCGCCCAGATCGATGTGGCGGCAGGTCCACTCGGTCCACAGTTGCACGGTGTGTTTGAAGCTCACGGTTCGCGGATGAACGTTGGCCGCAAGTGCCGCCTGCGCCATAAGCAGTCGGATAAGATTGTAGGCGAGCAGATTCACCCACAGTTCCTTCTCGACCATCTGCGGGGTCTGGCAACGCAGGACTTCAACGTCGAGCGTGGTCTTGATGTTGCGAAGGTCCAACTCCACGTGCCAGCGCCGCGCATACGACTGGTCCAGCTCGCCCTTTCTGACCTTGCGGGAGTCAAGCAGGGTGGTGACGAGCACCTGGCCGTCCACCTGCACCTCTCGCACGGTGAACTCCGCGGCGAACTCCTCGTACTGCTGCGCCGTCATCCAGTGAGGCCGACTCCTCGGCTTCGGCCAGTGCATCAGGTGATCGCGCGCGCCCAGGGACTCCCCACGCCGGAAGTCGGTGATCCGTGCGCCGTTTTGTTCAAACAGCACATCCACGCCCCCAGCGATGAGCGTCGCGATCAGGAAGTAGTTGCAGTAGAGCGCATCGGCGAGCATCACATCGCCCGGGGAGAAGGCCGTGCTGAGCTGGCGCAGCAGTCCCAGCTCGCTGCTGCCCTTGCCCGCATGCGGGCCCATCGCCGCATCGATCAGCGCACCGGTCGCCAGACAGATCACCCCGACAACGCGCGCGAGCGGGAAACCCACCCCCTCGGCCTAGCTGCTCGGCTGCGGATAGCAGGCCTGATTCTCCGGCGTATCGGGCATCGAGATTCCGGTCCCGTCCACCAGTTTGACCGCCCGTCCTCGCCAGCACCAACCCGCCTTCGCCCGCGCGCTCACCAGCCGACCCGTTGCCTGCGTCAGCGCCGTCACCATCGGCATCGGCAAGCGCTGCCGCGCCTTGCAATACGCGCCGGTGGGAACGCTCTGAACCCCCAACCCTTCTGCCTCGCGCTGCGCGGCCCAGCCGTTGACCGCCCGCTGGCACGAGCCGTCGGCGCTCAATGCGTGTCGCATGAACATCGACAACGCCACCGTCGGCGGATACAGCCGCTCCCGATGCTCCGGCAGGTGCGATTCGGTCATCTCCAGCCGCTCCGGACCGGTCAGCAGATTGAAGAAATCCACCGCCTGCGTCCCGCGGGCACGCCGGCCAATGTGTTTCCTGTGTTGCTGCGATCCAAACTCGGCATTACGCTTACTCAAGGCTGGCCTCGGGGTTGTTGGGGTCGATGTGTGGTAACAAACATCCTACCAATCCCAGCCAGCCTTTCTCTTTGCCTTTCAGCCTCTTGGCCTCGATAACTCCCGCATTACACGCTTAAGTAAGTGCCATGTGCGCCGTGAAAACGCGCGCACTCCCTGCGGGTGGAAGACCCGTCCGGCAACTGTTGCTCCAGCCGGTAGCAATCGGAGCAGTCGTGGAGGTAACGAAGCGGCTGAAGCCTTCGGTGAAGAGGGTCCATAGGGACCTGGCGAGTACGCAGGCCGTAACGAGTAGTGAACGCTAAGCAGGCCTCGAAATACTTGATACGGAAGCCGACCCTGCATGGCTAGGGGGAAGGCTGTCACAGCTGGGGAAGCGAGCGACAAATGCACCCGGTTGTTCCGTCGGGGTAATGGCGATGGCATGCGTATACCGGCCTACCTGCACATGAGCACCATTGCTTCGGAACGTATCGCGGAAGCCGAAGAGGTCCGCGATGAGGGTCCTAGCTGGCTGCGTAGCACTCGCAAGATGCCTGATGTGGCCTGAGCGCCGATCATTGCGCAGTTCTTCAATCATGCCGGCCCGCTGAGCGCACTTCGATCGCGTCCAGGATTTGTTCTGCCGGTACTGGCCGGCAGAAGAGATAACCTTGGCCGTACTGGCACCCGAGAGACTGCAGTATGGCCACCTGGGAGGGCTCCTCCACGCCTTCGGCGAGGCTAATCATACCGAGATTGCCGATCAGGAGGAGAGTCGCGTGAATTACGGCCAGAACGTCGCGGGTAGTGGTCAAATCCCTCAGGAAGGCACGATCGATCTTGATAGTGTCGAATGGGTATTCGCGCAGACATCCCAGGGAGGAGGTGCCCGTGCCGAAGTCGTCCATGGCAAGCTTGACGCCGAATCCTCGCAAGGCGAGCAGCGTTTCAAGAGCCGCTTCTGGATTGCGCATCACCTCACGCTCGGTGATCTCGATCTGCAGGTACTGCGGCGGCAACCCGACCTCGTCAAGGGTATCACGCAGCCGCTGGATCAGGCGTGCACCCAGCGACAGCTCCGCCCTGGAGACGTTAATGCTCACGGTCTTGGGCGCGCGCTGTGGGTCTTGCCTGAGCCAGCCAAGCATGGTCTGGCAGGCCTGCTTCAGGACCCATTCACCGACGGCCATGATGAGTCCAGATTCCTCCGCAATCGGGATGAACTCGGAAGGGGAGATCGGTCCGTGTGTTGGGTGGTTCCAGCGTATCAGAGCTTCTACCGACACCATTTGACCTGAATTGAGGTCGACAATAGGCTGATAGAGCAGAAAAAGCTCAGGGGTTCCGATGGCCTGACGCAGATTGGTCTCGATCATTACACGGCGTGTGATGCGCGCATGCATGGTTTCATCGAAGACCACATAGCAGGCGCGGCCAGCGCGTTTCGCCTCGTACATCGCCACATCGGCGTTGCGCACGACTTCCTCAGCTTTCGTCTGGCAGCGGTCACTGGTGACGATGCCGATGCTGGCGGTCGAGTGCACCTCAGTGTCGAAAATGCTGTAGGCCGACGCTAGAGTGTGGAGCAGCCGTTCGGCGATTTGCCAAGCATCATCGGGGGAGTTGAGGTCATTGATTAGTACCAGGAACTCATCCCCGCCCATGCGAGCTACGAGATTTCCCGTTTCACCTTCGCAGAGCGTGCCCATGGACCGCAGGGAGCTGCGGAGGCGCCCTGCGATCTGTCGGAGCAATTCATCGCCCGCGGAGTGGCCCATCGTGTCATTGATTATCTTGAAGCGGTCAAAATCCACGAAGAGAACCGCAAACAATTTCTGCGGCTGCGAGCGCACGAGATCAAGCGACTCCTGGAGCCTTTGCATGAACAGAGCCCTATTGGCGAGGCCCGTCAACGTGTCCTGTCGTGCCGCGCGGGTTAATTCCGCTTCCATGGCTTTTAGAGTCGATATGTCTTGAATGACCGTCCACATGACGGCACGACCCAAGTCGTCGGTTAGCGGAACGCCGGTGATCAGCACTGGAAAGATGCTTCCATCCTTGCGCCGGTATTGCTTCTCAAACGGCCCGTACCGTTGAGTCCGCGCCATGTGCTCGAGCTCCTCGGCCGTCGCCGACACGGCGATTTCTGGCGTGAGGTCCCAGAAGGTCATCTGCAGCAGCTCTTCGCGTGTGTAGCCAATGCATTCTACAAACCCAGCGTTGACCTCCAGGAACCTGCCAGTGCTCCGGTCGGTCATGCCAAAGGCCACCGTCGAGTGATCGAACAGAGAGCGAAACTTGCTCTGCTGGCCAGGAGCGCTAGATCCACTCTTTTCTGTGCGGAGACGTCCCTGAAGAGCCCGCCAAAGCGCAGGGGGAGGCCCCGATCATCGAGGGCAGTCGCTTTACCGTGCGAGCGAATCCAGATCCAGTCACCTCCGGTATGTTGAACGCGATATTCATCAACGAGATCGATATCTGCAGATGCACGCGCTACCGCGAGGGACTTTTGCAGGCCAGGCAGGTCTTCGGGATGGATCAAGGCTCGCCATTCTTCCCTGCTCAAAGTCGACACTGCCCCGGAGTTGACTCCGATCATGGTCGCGAATAGGTCGCTGAAACATATCGCTCCCGTGGCCAAATCCAGCTCCCAGGTCACCGTTCCAGTGCCCTCGATGATGGCGCTGAGTCGTTGCCGCTCTTGCGCGAGCATGCGGGTGAGTGCGTGGGCGCGTTCCTCGGCGAGCTTTTGGCGGCGAACGTCCGCACGATGCAGAGCACCACGTTGCCGTCAGCCATTTCGATGTGGCTGAGGCTGATCTCGACCGGCAGCTCACTGCCGTCCTTGCGCCGCGCAAACAGAGCCATATCGTTGCTCATCGGTCGCCGCCGGGGCTGTTCGAGGAACTGGTTGCGCGCGGCCACGTGGCTGGCATGAAAGCTTTGCGGTATCAGCAGCTCGATGGGCGCACCCTCCAGTTCGGCAGCGGTGTAGCCGAACAGCTTCGGGACCTGCGCATTAGCGAACCTTATCGTGCCACCATCAGCGACCCCGATAATGGCCTCCGGCGCGGAGTCCAGCAGCTTCGCGAATCTGGTTTCCGTTGCGCGAGCTGCTGCGCGCGCGCCGACCTGTGCCGTAACATCAGCCTGGATACACACCCATGCCTCGAGCGCGCCTCCGTGGTCGAATACCGGCTGAGCATCGGTGTCAGCTACCATTCCCGGCCGTCCTTGCCGCGGGCGAGCAACTCAAATCGCACACCGCGTTCGGCCCGAAGGCTACGCGTACGCGCTGGACGGTTTGAGCGTCGGTACCCTCGAAGTATAGCACGTCGCTGGTCTTTCTATGCAGCACGTCGGCGAGCGTGAACCCTGTCATCTGCGTGAAACTGTCATTCACCCAAACTCAGGCGGCGTTGGGCATCGCTGATGGTCACGCCGTATCCGGTGATGTCCGCCACCCTGGCGATCCACCGATTCACGGTGTCAGGGGTAATGCCGGTAACGGGTCGCCTGCCAATGGCGTGAACGGAGGTTCGACCGAAGGATAGCGTACGCAGCGGGCGGAAATTGCAAGGAGGCCGCAAAGCCGTTTTGGCCAACTAGTG
>CAWHAE010000010.1:0-1079362 GCA_963827235.1 uncultured bacterium | reverse complement strand
GAGCGCCACCACCCGATGAGCCCAGCCTTCTTGACAGAGCCAGAACAGATTAGGAGCGAGCAATGTATCGAAAAACCGCGGTAGCCGCTGTCAGCCTCATCTCCGCCATCATGCTCGTGCCCGCGCACGCTTCCGCCATGCACACCGACGGTGGATTGGCCTACACTCTTTGTGCCACCATTGATGCCACGGTAAGGCAAATTGCTCCGACGCCTGCCGGATTCGGGCTGACCGTGTACGACGCCCGCCTGGGGCACGATCGGGCGGCCGTCTTGACCGCATCTTCGACCCTGGAGGATCGGCAGGGAAACTCCCTGAAGGCGTCCATGGTACGTGCTGGGGACCGCTTGTCGCTGTATGTCCCCGGACGCTACACCAACGCGCAATGCACGCTGACGGCGGCACCGCGGGTGGCCTTCGCTCAGGATGCGAGCAGGCTCGGGCAGTGAAGCATCAGCAAGATCGCCCACGAGTGGACCTCGCCACATCACCGTTGACGAATTTGGGAAGATGAGTTCCCGCGCCTGACTCTGCTGTGGGACGCTGCTCCGACAGGCCCTGGTAGCATCGCTTGGCCGCTGGCAGTCTACCTTCCGTCCCCACGTCCAATGGACCCTACGCTAAGGGGCGCATGCTAGGGCTGAACGACGGAGCAGTGCGAGAAGCTCTGGTAGGATGGCACTGACGGCACCGAGCCGCAGACCACGCGTCAGCCAGTTGGATCAGCCAGTTGGATAAGGAGAAAGGGCATGGCCTCAGTCGTGCCCCCTCCCACACCGGTACGGATTCTGCTGACGCATCGAGGCTATTGGCACTGGTCCGCGTCCGCGTTCGTGACGCGCCTGCCGCCCCTCATGGTTCCTCTGGCGTTCGTCCTTGTGGGTACCTACGCATCTGGGTCACAGGCCGTGGGCAGCCTCATGGTCACGGTCTATATTCTCTCTGAAGTCTGCTGCGCCCCCCTGGGAGGCCACCTGCTGGACCGGGTCGGACCGGCGGTCGGGCTCCCACGCGTACTGGCCCTTGCCGTCGTCGTGTGGTGTGGGCTCGCGCTTGCCTGCGCACTCCGGGCACCGGCGCCGGTCCTCTTCCTCTTGGTCGCCCTCGCTGCGGCACTCGGGGCAGGCGCACCGGGCGCAATGCGTGCGCTGCTCAGCCAAACCGTCCCGCCGCCGTTGGTTGCACCAGCGATCGCTCTCGACGCAATCGCCGTCGAAGTGGTCGTGGTGACTGCCCCGTTGTTGGTGGCGCTCACCGCTGCCCCATCGCCACCGGGGGCGATCTTCGCGATGGCGGCAGCGACGGCGATTGCCTCAGCGCTTGTCCGCGGACAACGGCGACCGGTGCCGGCGACGACGACCAGTGTAGACGCATCGGTGGCACTCGGTCCGCAGGCCTTGTGGCGGAACCGTCGCTTTGCCTTTTGGATAGTCGTCGGCGTGACGCTTGGGTATTCCATCGGCACAGCTGAAATTGGCGCCTTACCGCGGGCCATTCGTCTTGGCGGTGGCCCCCGTGAGGCAGCGGAGCTCATTGCCGTGCTGGGCATCAGCAGTGCGCTCAGTGGTCTCGTCTACGCGAGTGTCGGACATCGGTTCGCGCTGGGTGCCGTCGGCCGGGCGATCATCTTGCTCGCGGGCTTAGTCGTAGGTTCAGTCGCGCTTGGGCTCTCGGCACATTGGGCCACGGCAGCGGGAGCCATGGTCACGCTTGGCCTGTGCTGCTCACCCCTGGGCACGGTACAGAGCCAAGCGGCTCAAGCCGACGCGCCAGCGGTGCGCCAGGCCGAGGCCTTCGGCATACTCTATGCCGCAAGCGGGGTGGGGTACGCCCTTAGTGGTCTCTTTCTTGCCCTCCTGAACGTACGCGAGATGCTGCTCTTCGGCGCTGCAAGCGCACTGCTTGCCCTTCTGCTGGTACCGACGCTGGGGCACCACTCAGCTTCTTAAGAGCGTCCTACCGCTCTATGGCCCATTGCTAGCTTCGCCAATCGCTACCCCTCATGGCAGTGCTACCTGCCAGGCCTGGAGCGTGACTGGGCGCTGGCCGTCCACCTGCCCCCCGCCACTGCAGCGCCGGCGCGGTGCTCCGACAGGCAAGCAAGGCCGGATGGTCTTTCAGTCCCGGCGCAGCTCGTGAGACAAGACACCGAACGTCCGCATATACTTGCAAGTATGCGCGAACATATGCACCGATTCTGGGCTGCATTGCGCGAATCCCAAGTGGGGTGTGGCTGACGGACCATGGCGGAGAAGATCATTCAGGTAAGTACACACGTGCGCACACTCAAGCAGCGCGAAGTCACGTACACCTGCCAGTTCCCGTACTGCGAGGTGACCGTGACGGAACTCCGCTACCCTGGCCCGAGGCCACGCTACTGCCCATTCTGCAGGCGGCAGGTGGAGCAGTGGCGGCGGCAGGACGACCGAGATGCCGCCGCTGAACGTATGCGCCGGCTGCGCGAGCAGCGAAGGGCGACCGGCCAGCAGCGCAACTGACCGACCGGTTAGAATGTTCGGTTGGTATGCTCGCGCATGCCTGACGTCACAGTGGCGCGGAGGTGGCCGCAAGCATGGGCTGTCTATGCCCCCACCACAAGCGTCAGCAGCGCGGTGAACGGAAATACGAGCTGCTCTGCTGTGCGCTGCGGTCCCCGCGGATGCCTATGTCGCGGCGCCAACTCCAGGACTTTGCGCCACAGGGCGTCGTCTAGTTCGAAGAGTTCGAGCTGCGGCGAGGCGTGGGCCGTCTCGAAGAGTTCCGGCCGCTCCACTGCGCGTAGACGCCGGTCGGCGCGGTCGGCGCGATAGCGGTAGCGTGCAAGCAGCGCTTCCTGATGGTCGATGTTCAAGTGCCCATCGTAGAGCCAGATTGACACACGCTGCCGTGCAAGCCCACGCTCGGCATATATATAGAAGCGCTGAATGCTCACATAGCCGTAGGAGTTGACTATACGGCCCATCTGCAGGTGACGGAGCGCTTGCTGCAACTGCCCAGCCTCCATCAGTCGTGCACGTCTCGCATCCAACACGGCCTCTGGAGTGCGCCGCCCATCCGCCCGCTCCCGATGCGCCCAGTGGTCTGTGGTGTTGAATGTTTCTACGAACTCCGCATGCCGCTGCTGCACCTCCAGAAAGTCCTGGGCCAGTTCGAATTTCCTGTCCGCAAGACGCAACTGCACCTTGAACTGAGCTTCAGCTAGGTCCTCCCAGGGTTTCCCCTTCTCGATGTGGCAAACCTTGATCTCTAGTTCGCGCAGCAGGCCTTCGTAGGCATCGGAGGTGAACACGGCGCCATTGTCGGAGACCATGCCACGGGGCCGGCTGTATTCGGCCAACGCCGCCGTCAGCAGTTGCAGCACGGCCACGGTGTCCTGGTACTCGGTGGCCATGCCTGCCAGGATTTTGCGCGAGTAGCCCTCGAAGATACACAGCGAGTAGACCCAGTGATCGTCATCGCCCAGACGGACCAGGTAGCGAAAGTCCAGAAACCAGAAGCGGTGGGGGTAGGTCGGCTCAAACGGGAGGTACTTGGTCATGCCGTCATCCATGGGAGCCACGGCGTCTGTCACCCACGGACCTGGTGCGTCATGGTGTGCGCGATTGATAGCCATGGCCCGCCCGACGGTGCGCGTACTGGGCTGCCCATCGCTATGCTGTTGCACCAGGAGCCCGTGCACACGAAACTCGCCTGCGCGTGGGTACTCCTGCTGGAGATCCAGCACCTCTTTGATGAACGGGAGCGTCAGTTGATTCGCCGGACGGTTTGCCGGGCCGGTGCGGTGCCCTTCCAGCCCGGCGAATTCATCCCGCTTGAAGTGTTCCACGATCGTCCACACATGTTGGCGCGAGAGCCCGAGGAAGGTGGCGATGCTCTGCTGGTGCCAGCCCTCATAGAAGAGGCGGACCACTGTCCAGCGCGCCTGATAGGCATCGTCAAACGTGTGGAAGCGGTTGATTGGCAGGGGCAGCTGCACGGGGATAGGATGGCGGCGAAGAAACAACCGGACGGTGTGGTGGTTCGTTTTGCAGCCATACTCGCGCTGGACAATACGCGCAATCTCGCGGTCATGCAACGCGGGACAAAGCTGTTTGATGTATAGAATATAGCCGGCGACAACGTCCGGGTATGGTTGGCGGCCTTGCTGGGGTCCGCGCCGTCTGTCAATCAGGCCGAGCATGCCCTCCTGCACGAAGCGACGGGCCTTTTCGGCCACGGTAGCACGGTCAATCCCGGTCACGCGGCTGCGCTGCTGGATGGTCTCATCGGCCAGCACGACCTCCCGGATCACCTCATAGTCAAACTGGATGGGGTCCGTGAAGCGGAGTGCTGACTGCTGGAAGTCTTCCGACGCTTCCATAGGCCTCGAAACCGGCGCTATCTGGCAAGCACAGGCATGCTGATAGTTCGGAAGCGTAGCATACGGTGCGATAGGGGTCGAGTATCGCATTTAGTCAAGGGCATTATCCACAGCAGCGCAACGCGATACCGCATCACCGGCGCGCAACCGCGTGTTGGCGACGCTACCAGGGCCTGTCGGAGCAGCGTCCCACAGCAGAGTCAGGTGCGGGAACTCATCTTCCCAAATTCGCCAACGGTGATGTGGCGAGGTCCACCCACGAGCAAGCATGCTGCTTGTTGGACCTGCAGGCACGTGCAGTCCGTCGATCAACGCGAGGGTGCCAGGCGTTCGCCAGCCATCCCACCAGCAGGATCATCCGCGACGACCGCTACGCCCTGAGCGTGCTGGGCCGGATGCACAGCCAAGACACCTGAGCAGCAGCAATCCTGAGCGCACGCTGCACTGCGAAATCGAGTATCGCGAAGACGTCGCAGCACTTATCCCATCGTAACTACCGAGCCAGGTCGCGCGTGCTTTTCCGGTCAAGCCATCAATGCTCGCTCCGATCTGTGACGGCATGCCCGCTCCGCCTGTTCCGGTCGGGGCCCGCCCGACGTGTCAACTCCGCTCCCTCCACCACGGCTCCGCTTTCTTGTGCGTACGGCGAAGGTACGGCGGCCGGTGGGTTCCGGTGATGGTCTAGCGATGAGCGCAACTCCGCTGCCCGCCTCGAGGGGGTGAGAGGTAAAGCACTCTGTTGTTGAGTGAATCCGCGACGTACAGGCCGCCCCTGCCATCCACCGCAACGTCGCTGGGGTCGTCCAAGCCGCTAGCGCCCGTGCCCCGGCCGTGGCTGGTCATGTTGGGCTGGCCGTAGACCACGCTCGCTGTCGTGCTGCCTGTGGGGTAGTAGAGCACCCGGTTGTTGCCCGAATCTGCCACATACAGGCCACCGCTACCATCTACCGCAACGCCCATCGGACCGTTCAGGCCGGTAGCGCCCGTGAACGCCGCGCTGCTGGTCATACTGAGCTGACCCAAGACCCTGCTGGCCTTGGTGCTGGCCCGGGCATAGTAGAGCACCCGGTTGTTGTAGTAGTCCGCCACGTAGAGGCCACCGTTGCCGTCTATCGCCACTCCTGTGGGACCGCTAAGGCTGGTCGCACTTGTGCCGACTGCCCAGCTCGTCATGTTTCGCTTCCGCCAGAGTTTCCGCATAGCACCCGGGATCCGGCTCAATCTCAACAAGTAGAGCGTTGGTGTGACGCTCGGTCGCAAGGGCATGCAGTACACCGTCAATAGCAAGGGAAGACGAACGACGACGGTCGCTATTCCCGGAACCGGTGTCAGTATCCAAACGACGACGAATAATCCGCCTCGGCAGCAACCTCGACAGCCACGCCAAAAGCGTCAACAGCCGGCTGGAAAGCAATCTCAGGGTAGCCCGAAGGTCATCGTCGGGAAGAGCGCTATCAAGGACGCACAGTATTGCCCGAACTGCCAAACAATCGTCGTCGAGGCAACACGCCGAAGCGCACCTCTGCTCGGATTCATCAGCTGCCGCCCTGGTGCATTCTGGCCGGTGCGATAGACAGTGTGAGCGACCGCCGCCCCGCAGGTACTTCGTGCCGGGCTGGATGTCGCGGCGGTGAAAGCGCCGTCACTGCCAGGGACGCGGCGGTGCGCGCGATGACAATCGTGCTGGGCGGTGACAACATCTACCTCGGGCAGTAGCAATTGGCGCAAACAGGGTCAAACCCGGTCGCACCGCGTTCAACTTTGCTTGGCGCCTGCTGTCTCCGCTTTGGCGTCGGTATCGTCTCGTAAGGGTGCCGGACTTGTCCCTAACGTAGAGCGGACTGCTCTGCTGTATTCTTGTTGTACCTCGCGGATCTTATACAGGGAGTAGTTAAGGTTGCCCTCCGCCGCGCCTTGGATTGGAAACAGCGCCTCCCAGGCTTCGTGATCGATGACGGTGTGGTAGCGCATGAGTCGCTGTGCTGCGCGGACGATATCCGGTGCGGCGGTGAGCTCTATCTCGTCGTAGAGAGTGTCGAGCTCGAAGTACGCTGCGCTTGCCTTCGTGCGCGCTTCTTTGCTGTTATCGGTTAGACCGGCCAACACGCCAACGTCCAGTGCGTGTTGCTTGCTCGCATGCAGGAAGCGTGCGAACAGTGGCCGGCCCTCAGTACGAATCCACTTGACCATCTCCTCGTCGCGGCTGAATCGTTCCTGGCGGAAGGTGTTCCACATGCCGGTGCCTGCGGCGACGAGCGCGGCCAAGAGCGTAATGACTGTAGCTAGCACCTCTTTCGCTCCTCATAAGCTTCGCTCAGCTCGTGATCGTGAAGGCAGCTGTGGCCCTTTTAACCGCGTGCTGATAGCTGCAGACGACGGTCACAACGCCACCGGTTGAGCGCGACTGCTCGTGCCAATCCCACAATAGCACGCCGCGCAATGGCACGATGTGGGCGACGCCGGCCTGGCTGCGGAAGGAGCTGGGCGTCTTGCCGTTGGCGTAGCGTACGATCGCTGAGCAGCTCGCGGCGCTTCAGGAGCGACGGCGCGACTTCGCAGCGCGATCCCAGTCAACTAGCAGCCACGCCGGCTAACCGTACCGAGGCGTTTTCGGCGTGGCGGACAGTGTCGGACCACCTGGCGGGCGTGCCCACGCTTGCGAACGGTGCGCCCTGCTATGCCTCTCGTGATCTTGGCCCTGCCTGCTCATCCCCGCACCACCCTTTTTCGGTGCGTCATTCGGGTAGGGGCTGGTGGTTCAGAACGTGACTCGAGGCCCGCCCATGCCCACCCGCACCAGCGTGGCACGGACTGTCTCGCCGCTCACCCCCAGCTGGTCAGCCCGTGTCGATAGGCCACTCGGCCACCAACTCCAGCGTCCAAGCGCTGGTATCGTGGCCAAATGCACGCGGACTTTGGCGCAGCAATGCCCGCAAGCCCTGCCACGCCTGGGTGTCGACGCTCTGATTGATAGGTTGGCCGTAGTAACCCCACCAGCGGGGCGCTATGACTGGCAGGCTCCTCGGGGGTGCTCGCCAGGACGATCTGCGCGCCAGACTGCCCAGTCACCACACGCCTGGGAACAGCCGTGCTCGCGTCGCGGCGAAACGGAGATACCTGTCGCCGAACGCAGCGACGAGTGCCTTTTCCTCCGAGTGGATACGTGCGACCAGCCCGGACGTCGGCACGACCGCCAGCAGTATCAGTGATGCCCAGTTGCTGAGTGCCAGTCCCAGGCCGACGAAGAAGACGATAAGACCCGTGTAGGAGGGGTGGCGTGCCCAACGGTAGGGACCCCGTGCACCTGAAACGACACGTCTTCGACGGCGGTTACTGCACCAAAGCGCTTTGTGAGGTGCCGAACGTCGATCACCGGCTTGGCCGGCCCGGACTGCGCTGGCCGATTGTCCACAGTACCTCGGTCCCACGTGCGTGCGTCAACGGGCTTCTCTGTCGTTTGTGGCTGGGTCATCGCTGCTCCGGGCGGAATGACAGGAGAGTCGTCCGGTCTTCTCATCGCCGCCACAGAAGGCGGCAGAATCAGGGACGCCGGCGTCTCCCCGCCTCCCGTGTACTCTAGCTTCGGCGTACTGGGCTCTGCGTATATGGCTCCATCTCTCTCTGGGCGAATCTCAGCCACGTCAGGGATGCGGCAGGCAAGCCTGCGGACCTTTGGCGGTGAGGGTGCTGAGGAGACAGACCGCCGCTCGCGGGTAGTAGGGTCCCATGGCCGCTGCCGCCGCCGTGGCACTCCCATACTGCGTCACCTGCTGTGCCCCGTGGGCAAAGCCGGGATTCTCCAGCTTGTTGCGCAGATACAGGACATGGAGTACCGCCGGCGCGCTGGACGAGAGCGGCAGAAACGTGACGTGGGATATGCTCGCGATGGTGGCGCGTTGCGACTCGCGACCAATGACGTAGAAGTAGTAGCCGGCCGCATCGACCGTGGTCGCGTCATTGTCGCGGCACCCGTAGTCCGTGGTGCCGTTCGGCAACCGGTTGGCAACCGTAGGCAACTCCACCGTGCTCACAATGGTGCACAGGGACCAGTAGCGCAGGTCCTCGCCCGCCGCCGGCCAGAGCACGGGATGGTCACCCGATGGCGCCGTGGGGGCCTTCGCCGTCACCACCACCACGTCTGCCGGCGCCGGAGGCACCATGACGGCGGCCAGTGGCGCGTCGTCGCTATCCGGGAAGAGGTTGCCTGCGGCCTGCGGCGACGGCCGGGAGAACTGCAACTGCTTGGGCAGGGCGGCGCGAGCGGGCTCCGGCGAGAGGGTCGGTGCGGCATGGCCAGTACGCCTGGGGGTCGCCGTCGGGGTGGCGCCGGCGCCGAGTGCAAAGGGGTGCGCGCAGACCTGCAGGGTGCGGGAGGTGCTGCCTTGTTGGAATGTCAAGCTGGGCAACGGCACGGTCGCGGCGTTGCCGCCGGCAGGGAGGTAGATGCGATACTCTATGTAGCCTGGCCGCCCGTTGGCAGTGCCTGCCGGGGCCAGCGGCAGCGTGTTGGCCTGGTGCGGCGCAACGTCCGTGCGCAGCGTCACGGTGAAGTGGCCGCCCGGTGTCGCCTGCTCCTGCCAGGGGTTGGCACTGCCCGGGTCCGGTGCGATCTGGTAGTCGGCCAGCGCCGAGCCGACGCCATTGCGCGTGAAGGCGTGCGTGGCGCTGTCGTACACGTTGAACGAGGCGTAGCGGGCATCGGGAAAGCGACCAGCGATGCTGATGCGGAGGTTGCTCTGGACGACGAAGGGCTCGAGCCAGTAGGCTGCGTTGCTGTCTGGAGCGAGCACGTTGGACGTGGCGATGCTCTCGGCCACCGGCCAGGCGCAGCCCTGTACGGACGACGGCGACGCGGCCGGACTCTGCGCAGCGACCACGGACGGCGCGGCAAAGGGTGACGGGAGGGCAAGCAGAACGCTGCTGACGGCAAGGGCGCGGGCGAGCGGCACGCCGAGCTGCATGGTACGCATGTGGAACCTCTTGCTGTTGTATGGCACTGAGAGAGCACACCAGAGCGTGTCGGCCAGGCTCGGGTGCCTGCTGGTAAGCGTCGCAGACCTTGTGCGCGTCGCGGGTGTTGCTGAGCTAGACTGAGAGCAGATCGTCCGGCCGCGCGCGGATATCCTGTTGGACCACTGACTGCGGCGCTGGCGCACCCGCCGGCGTGGCGGCCTGCTGCAGGATCCGCAGTATCAGATTGGCGCTCCTTTCACGTCACGGCCCGCCCTCGACACGGGTTGCGAGGTCGAAGACGGTGGCGATCTCACTGGCGTAGTGGTCGATGTCGAACTCCGGATCCAAGGCCAACCGGGGCGATACGGCCTCGATGGCGGCGCGGATCGCGATTGCCATGACGCGGGCGTCGAAGTCAGGGCGGAAATGGCCAGCTGTTTGGCAACCAGACAACAGGTGCTCGAGGGCGCGGACCGCGTCGACCACGTCCGTGTCGCCGTAGAAGATGCGTCGCCCCTCCGCACTACGTGCGATCTCGACCATGGCGATCACGTTGTTGCGGTGATCTCGCATGAACGCGAGGTTCGATGCGATGTAGGCCCGCAGCATTCCCGGGCCGGTTGACTCGGCGAGGATCCGCGGACGTATGTACGCTTTGGCCTGTTCAGCCGCTTGGTGGACGACCTGCTTGATGAGGTCGTCCTTGCCGGCGAAGTGATAGCTGATGAGGCCCCGGCTGATCCCCAATCGCTCAGCGATGCGGGCGAAGGACGCTCCCGCATAGCCAGCCTCGGCGATGGTGTCAATCGCCGCCACCACGATCTGCGCCCGGCGGGCGGTCTCGATGAACGTGCGCTCGGCCCCTGCCTCTCCTTGTTGCATGACCAAAATATTAGCAGATTGACCAGCTGCCTGCTACCATTGCGCTATGTGTGCCACAGAACTGGCGGCGTAGATCCGCGATGAGAGGTGAATGCCGATGGGCGACGACGCCACGATGTCACCGTGTCGACCACTCTCGCGCTCGGTCTCGCCGCTGCCCCACTGGCCGTCGACCCGCTCGCCTGGCGCGTCGTCGCCGCGATGTTCGACCGCGCACAGCTCCTGACCGGCAGACGTGGATGACCGTCGCCGGCACCTGGCGTCCGTCGGCGCGCACCCAGAATAAACACCTGTCAAGAGAAGAGGAGATCAACGATGGCGGCAACGCTGAAGCTGAGGCACAAGGCAATCGGCGTGGAGGTCCGTCGTGGCACGTACGACATCGTGGTCGACGGTAAGCGTGTCGGGTCGCTCGAATTGAACGACACGATTGAGATACCAGTCGAACCTGGACCTCACACCCTGCAAGTCCGCAATGGCCGAAACTCCAGCCGAACTCAGAGCTTCGACGCCGCCGAGGGCGAAATCGTCGCCTTCCGATGCAACGGAAAGAGGATTCTGCCGATCTTTCTCGCGTCCTTCGTCGTGCCCAGCCTGGCGCTCTCGCTCACACGCGAGTAGGCGCTACTCCCGAATCAGCGCGCCGTCGGACCACTCTAACATCGTCCGGCCCCGCAGCGCGGACCCTGCTGCGCAACGGCTTCATAGCGTGAGACACATGCGCCCGGGCCGTGTGCGCTGTTGTGCTCAAACCGAACGGCCGAAGTAGGCTGTTGAGCGCGGGCTGCCGTGGCGAACTGATGCAGAAGCTTGCGCCAGTGGGCCGGGTCAGCGTTCTTATCACCGCGTGACGAAGCATGAAGCCCATGCCGTTACCGCAATCGCTGGCACATGGCGAGGCGCAACAGCACCTCGATCTGTTCACCGAGGACGTGTGTGCTCCAACGTACGCTTCGGCATGGCGAACTCTACGGCCAAATACCCCGAGATTGACGGCCGAATACGGGGGAAAGTGACAGCGTGAGCATGTCACATCGGCCAGGCCTGCTGATGTTGACGCTCGGCGTTGACCCATCTACATTGAGTCAGCGCCAGTCGCTGAGCGCGGCGGCCCGTCGCGCTACGTCCAGTGCACCAGGCCCTGTACCGGCAGGCTGTGCACCTGCCTGCCATCTGCCCCTTGGATGCCAGCCCACCGTACTTCCCATCGCACCGGAGGTGTTTCGATGTCGCGAGTTACCGGCCGCCTGCTCCTGCTGCTGTCATTGGCTATGGGCACGATCGTGGTGCCGGTCTCCGTCACCGGCCGCCCGGTCGTGGCCGCGTCGCCGAGCCCGCTGACGACGATCGAGTACGCCGGAACCTTCGGCGTGACCTACCCCACGTCGACGGCGACGAATAGCCCGAGAGGCGTTCCTGGAGATGTTGCGTATGCCACAGTCACCTGGGATGCAGTGGGGCAGATCACCGATGCCCAGCTCTACAACGGCGAGCACGAGTTCTGGCACTACAAGAAGCTGCAGGGCACCTTCGACTATGTGCTGCTGCCGACGCCCGGCAGTTCTGGCCGCACCTGTAACCAAAAGCTGAGCGAGGTCGCCGGCTACGAGCAGACGGTGCCCGACCAGCTCAACATCTCCTACACCAGCTTCTCGAAGCAGTATAGCCTGACCACCGCCACGCCCTTCGACAACAGGGCGCTCACCACCGGGCTCAAACAGACCGACCCCTGCGCGGCGTTCGCCTACTGGGTTGAGCCAGGACCGGGTGAAAAGGGCGCGAAGGAGTTCGACGCCGACTATAAGCCCTTCGTCGCTGTCACGCGCGGCGGACCCTACAGCTTCCACTTCAAGAACACATGGAAGTCCCCCGACGTGAACGCCACCGACTCCCTCAACGCCACGCTCACGATATCGGCCGGCCTCACGGGACTCACGCCCACCAAGCTCACGCCGGTCCCGGGCACCAAGGTACCGCCCAGCACGCCGCAATCGGTGCGCGAGCACGCGGGGCAGAGCTTTATCGCGCTCGCCAAGGCCGGCGTCATCCCCTGCCTGGGCACGGAGGCCGGCATCGTGCTGCTTCCTACTGGGCCGATTGGCACGGCAGCGGGCAGCGTCCTTCTGGCAAGCGCGGGCCAGTTGTGCGTGACCGTGGCCGAGTTTCTCTATCTCGAGTATCAGATCATCAACGACCCGCCGGATCCTGCTTACACGCAGCTGGCGGTCGTCCGGCCACTCGCTCTCGCGCCTCTGGCGCTGCCTGCCTGCGCGAAGTGGACAGGCAGCGCCCAGACCACGTGCGATAGGCTGACTATCGCCCTCGGCATGTACATGACGGCACAGGCGCGGGCGGAGGCAATAGCCGGGATACTGGCGACCACCGTGGCGCGCGAGAGCGCAGCGGCAGCGGCGCACGATGCTTCGGCCCTTACCGCGCAACAGCAACTGGCCGTCCGGCTCGATACACAGGAGACTATGCAGCTGGGCGCGCTACGGGCTGCCGGCGCGCACGTTGCCTCGGTGTTGCGAGGGGCGAAGTTGAGCTGGACGATCAACGGCGCCGGTACCGCGCGCGGCCTCTCTCTGCTGCTCGGCTCCGCCGCCGCTCGCGGGCTTCCGGTTAGCCGCGCGATGGCGCTCTTGGGTGGGCAGGCGCCAAACGGCCCGCTAGATGCGGAGCAGGTGCTCGCGAGTACGCCCTGACTCGGTCGCGCGCCGCGCTCGTCGGCGCTGGTCCATGGAACCCGAAGCGGGCGCCTCTGCTGTCTGTGCGGATGCCCGCGGCGCTCCGGGTGATCGGCGTCGACAACTGGACCAAGTATCGCAGTCGGGCACAACGCACGGCCCAGACGAACCCGGAGATATATGTGCGGCGATCTACTTGCGCCCGTATCACTCGCTCTCTCGATGCCAAGGCCACGCCAGTATTCGACCTCCGAGTCATTCCCGCATCAGCGTGTCGACCTGTAGAGTCATACGCTGATGGCAGCTACTCCACCTGGCAAAGAAGAGTCTGGCCACGGGCAAAAACAAGCAGTACCTGAATATCGTGGCCAGCGATGTTCTGGAGTGGCAGTTATGCCGCACGAGCACTATCGCCAAAGACGATGTCATCTCGGCAGTACCACCCAAGGAGCGGAGTGCCATCGCCCAGCGCGCTCTACTGGATTACTCGGGCACTTGTCGCGGAGCGAACGCCGCCCGGATGCGACCTGCACAGTGGGTTGCCGGCCTGTGCAGAGAGACGGCCCGCCCGTCGCCGACTCGTCGAGAGACGCAGCTCGCGTCCCCAGAGTTGCACGCTTTCGCGTGAGGTGCGTATCGTGGAGCAATCACTCCCTACTGGCCAGATGGTGTACTCGAGGACGATCGGCCAACCGTGGACGTGCAAGAGCGCCTGCAACGACAGCGCGAGTTCGCGGGACTGCGCACGCGGATGCCCTGGGAAGTGCAAGTCCGCTATGAGGTACTGCGTTCGGTGGTGCTCTTCGGCCGGTCCCCCGCGGAACGTGCGCTGGAGACCGGCGTGGCACGGAGCACGCTCTATCGACGGGTGAAGCGATTCCACGAGATGGGCATGGTGAGCCTCTTTTGCCGATGCGGACGTGGCACGCCCGACCAGGCCATCCTTGCCACCGAATATGCGTCAGTTCATCGTAGATCTTCAGGCCGACAACCCGGCTTTCCGGCCCAACGAGATCGCCACCATCTGCGATCTGCACTCCGGCCGTCGTCCCAGTCCACACACGGTCCACGGCGGGAGACCGTAGCATAGGGGGAGGTTCAACATGCAGAACGAGCTGCTTCTAGGAGATATGCTGAAGGCGGCTTACAACTGTACGCCACTCCGAAACACCGTACGCGAAATACTGATTCCCCAGATCATTGTGTGGACCATATTCGCCTTGTCGGGTCCGCGTCAACAGCCTCTAGCAGGACGAACTTTCGAACTGATAGCGCTAGCTGCCATAGGCGCTGTGGTTCTCGTCTGGTATACACGGAACGCAATGAGCAGGTGGGACCTCGTGGTAGTCACCGTCTTTTTCATCTCGCTGCTCATCGTAAGCTTTGCCTGGCTCTATTGGGGATACGGTACGAAGGGCAACTTCAGTAGGGATCTTTCCAAGTGGGACGCTGTCTACTTCGCGCTTGGAACTTTCACAACTGCGGGTACTGGCGGACTCGAGGCCAAGACTGAGCTGGCTGAAGCCCTCGTGAGCTGCCAACTCGTGCTTGACTTCGTCTGGGTTGCAGGCGCGGTAACGTTGGTGGTCAACAAGCTCGGCAGTAAGTAGAGCAGTGGGTCTGGTTAGCGACTCGGAGGCGAGATCCGTCAAACCGCTGGCAGGCGACCCCGCTCTACCACAAGCGGCTCACGTGCCGGGCCCGGTGGCAGGCGAACCGGCGCTGGAAGTCGCGCGGGCTGCCGGCGTTTGACGTCAACTCATGAGTCTCGCCCGCGGTGCGCGACAAGCCAGCCGAACAGTGCTATGATGCGCTCCGAGCCCCTTGCGGGTTCGGCCTGAGCGGCTCCCCCCACTTCGGGCGTGGGTGCGGGAGCCGTTCGGCTTCCTTGCCATGGAGGACAAGGCAGGCTTCTGTATGGCCAGGGAGGAGCAGCTGGTAGTTTGCAGCACATTCGAAACGGCCCCGTCGCTAATCCCCGACCGTATGCCATCGCTATCCTCGAGCAGCCGACAAAGGGCAAGGCTCTCCTCGAACGGCAGGCCAAGATACTCACGCAGCTTCGCCAGGAGGGGCTCGCCGAACCGGGTTGCCCATACAGCCAGCCGATCATGCCACAGCACTAGCGATGCCGGCACAGGCCACAGGCAAGCTCTTGCGTGCGCCTTGCCGCTGCGCCATACTCTCCCATAGAGTGATGCCGCGCCGAGCCCGGAGGCGAGCTATGGCCAGCGGAGACGATGAGCCAGCCCCGCATGTGTCCTACAACCGGCAGTACCGCCGCTGCTGCCGGCCTGGCTGTCCCTCTTGCAGCAACGGCCAACCCGGCCACGGCCCCTACTGGTACGCGCACTGGCGGGAGGGTGACCGGGTGCGCAGCCGCTACCTGGGCAAGCGGTTACCGCCGGGAGTGGTGCCGCCTGCCAGCGCGGCCGCCTCGCCCACACCTGGGACCGCGGCCGTTCCGATCGTCCCATGCGGGGCGGTGCGCGCGGTGTCAAGGCTCGACGACGATCTGAGCGCGCACGATGCCCGCGCCCCCAGGATGCAGGAGAGCGCACCAATCGTGCCCGACCGCTCCAGGCGTCCCGTCAGACCGCCCTCGGGCAGCCAGAGTGCCGGTGTTCCCGCTGCGCCTGCGCTGCGTGTGTGCACGCTGGGTACGTTCGAGGTCTGGCGCGGCGAGGATATGGTGCTTACCCGTGCCTGGCACCAGCACAAAGTAGCTGCGCTATTCAAGTGCTTGCTCGCTGCGCCCGGGTACCAGCTGCCGCGCGATCGCGCCATCGACCTGCTCTGGCCTGAGGCCCATCGCGAGGCCGGAGCCAAGCATCTCAGCGTTGTCGTGCATCGCCTGCGGCGTGTGCTGCAGGACCCGGTCTCGGCAGAGATCTACCTGTATACTGAGGGCGACCTGCTCTGCCTGCGGCCGGCGGGCCGCGCATCGGCGCCGGCCGGCTGGCTGGACGCAGAGGCGTTCGAGCAGGCCGCGAGCCGCGAAGCGCCGTTGGAGGACCTGGCTGCCTGTCGCGAGGCCGCTGCCCTCTATACCGGCGAGTATCTGCCCGGCGATCCTTACGACGATTGGGCGGTGGACCGGCGCGAAACGTTGCGCTTGCGTTACTTGGAGCTCCTCTTGCACGTAGCCGACCTGGCCGGCGCGCAGGGTGAGAGTGGCGAGGCGGAACAAATCCTGCGTACCGTGCTGCGCCTGGATCCCTGTCACGAGGAGGCGGCGGCCCGCCTGCTGAGCCTCCTGGCCGCGTCGGGCCGGCGCACTGAGGCCCTACGGGTCTACGCAGAGCTGGCGGTCGCGCTTGCGCGCGAGCTGGGCGCCCGTCCCTCGGCGGATCTGGCAGCCCTGCGTGCCCGCTTGCTGGCGCAGGAGGCGGTGCCGGCGGCTGCCGCGCAGCCACCGCGCAACGTCGCCGTGGCCCGCCGCACAAACGTGCCTCAGGCACTGACCAGTTTCGTCGGCAGACTGCGCGAGCAGGACCACATCCGCCGGCTCCTGGCCGAGACCCGCCTGCTGACGCTCACCGGGGCGGGCGGCTGCGGCAAGACCCGCCTGGCGCTGCAGACGGCCGATGACCTCGTAGGGTCGTACTCCGACGGTGTCTGGCTGGTGGAACTGGCAGCATTGCCGGCCGACGCCAACGAAGGAGCACTTGTGCGCGGGGCTCTGGCCACCGCTCTGGCGGTACGCGAACAGCCCGGTGAACCGCTCATGCAAACGCTGGGAGCGTTCCTTGCGCCGCGCCACTTGCTGCTGGTACTGGACAACTGCGAACACGTGCTTGCGCCATGCGCCGCCCTTGTCGCAGGCCTGCTGGCCGCCTGCCCTCACCTGAAGGTCCTGGCTACCAGCCGCGAGCGGCTGGGAGTGCCAGGTGAGCGGTTCCTTTCCGTGCCCGCGCTCTCCGTCCCGCCGCCTGGCTTCCCACCGGAAGATCTGGCTCGGTTTGAAAGCGCGATGCTCTTCATGGAGAGGGCGCAGGTCCATCAGCCGTTGCCACGAGCGAGCGCCGCTGCCATCGCGCGGATCTGCGCGCGCTTGGCAGGCATCCCCCTGGCCATCGAGTTGGCGGCGGCACGTGCGCACGTGCTACCCGTCCAGACACTTGCTGATCGGCTTGAGGAGTCCTTCCGCGTACTGGGCACTGGTCCGCGCACGGCCTTGCCGCGGCAACGCACGCTGCATGCCACTCTCGACTGGAGCTATGCGCTGCTCGACGAGCGCGAGCGCCAACTCCTGCGACGCCTGGCGGTGTTTGCCGACGGCTGGGCCCTTGAAGCGGCGGAGACCGTTTGCGCTCTGCCGGCCGCGCCCAACCCAGGGCGGCAGGATCTTGTGAGCGCGGAGGCGGTGCTGGCCCTGCTGGGTGGGCTCGTGGGCAAGTCCCTGGTGCAGATCGAGGCGAGCCGGGACGAGCCGCGCTACAGGTTCCTGGAGCCGGTGCGCCAGTATGCCGCGGAGCACCTGCGCGCGGCGGGCGAGCAGGAGACACTTTGCGACCGCCACCTGGATTGGTGCCTGGCGCTGGCCGAGCAGGCGGAGCCGGCGCTCCAGGGACCAGAGCATGCGGTCTGGCTGGCGCGGCTGGAGGTCGAGCACGATAACTGCAGGGCGGCACTGCGCTGGAGCCATGTCAGCAGGCGGACGGATCGGGGACTGCGCCTGGCCTGCGCCCTGCGCGCCTTCTGGGATGTGCGTGGCCACCGCGCCGAGGGCTACGCCTGGCTGGACACGCTCCTGCGGGCTGCGGACGCCGTGCCCGCGGTGGTGCGGCCAATACGCGCCAGGGCGCTCGTCGCAAGTGCGGTGCTGGCCTACGCGATGGCCCGCTACGAGGAGGCTGTCGCGCGTGCCGAGCAGGGCAGGGCGCTCTGCCGGGAGCTTGCGGACGATGTCGGCCTCGGGGACGCCCTGAATGTGCTGGGCATGACGGCGAGTGACAGAGGCGACTACGTCTCCGCTGCGCAGTGGTACACCGAGGCGCTGGATGCGTACCGCTCGGCCGGCAGGCAGGGTGCGGTCGCAGCCAGCCTCTGCAACCTGGCCAATGTTGCCTACTTTCAAGCCGACTTCAGCGAGGCAATCGCGCGGTATGAGGATGCTACGGACACGTTTCGCGCACTGGACGACGTTGTTTTGCTTGCGCTAAATCTATCGAACTTGGGTTCAGCGCTCATCCAGCTAGGCGATCTCGACCGGGCCGAGGAGGTGGTGGAAGAGGGCCTTCATTATGCACGACAGTCGGGTGCGGTCAATGCAGCATGCAATGCACTCGTGAACCTTGCCAGCGTCGCGTGCCTCCGTAAGCGGTATGTGCAAGCAGCTGAGCTTGCAAGAGAGGCTCTCCGCACTGTTCAGGAGAGCGGCGACCAGCGCACCACGCTTGTTGTCTTGAGCCACATAGCCGAGATAATGGCCCATCTTGGGCAGGCCAGATGTGCGGCGATGCTGGGCGCCGCTGTCCTGGCGTATGCTGGAGCGGTGGGGATAGGTACTACGAGCGACGAGTGGCGAGGGGTAGCAGTTGCCCGGGACATCGCGCAGGCCGCGCTCGGCGCCGCCGGCGCAGCCGCGGCCGAGGCGAAGGGCCGGCACCTCACTCTCGACGAGACGATCGCCCTGGCCCTGGCGCCGCAACCCGCAATGTGAGGCTGTCGCCGGGCGACCGCCGGCCACATGGCGGCCTTGGACTGAAGGTCAACGCGATGCCTCACTGTGCGTGCGCCGCCCCTGCTGATGCACACCTCTGAGACCAATGCTTAGCCGAAGTGTTCCACAACCTGGGTAACGACGCGCTCGAGATCGGCGACTACGAGCGGGCGGCGAACCTGTACGAGGAGAGCCTGTCGCGTAAGCGCGAGCTGGGCGACAGACCGAACATCGCCCGCACACTCGCCACAATGGGAGTCGCGGCGTTGTGGCAGGGCGACTGCGAACGGGCGACGCGTCTGGAGGAGGACAGCCTGGCCCTGGCCGTCCCCCTGCAGCAGCCGCACCGCCAAGAAGACCACGAGGCGCTGGAGTATGCCCTGCGCGCCGCGTTGTGTGAGGAAGCGCGTGTCGCGGCGTGGGCGGAGGGGCCGGCGCTCTCGCCGGACGACGCCATCGCACTGGCGCTGCAGGAAAAGGCTCCGCCGGCGCACGACACGATCGCGGCCGGGAGCCGCTAAGGCGCCTTCCCGTCCCAGCCACAGGTGCGGCATGACCACCGGCTCGGGTGCCCATCATGGGCTGACCGGGCCGGATGCTCCCCGTGCACAAACTGGCTCCAATGTTGCACAAACGCGATACGCCGTTTTCTCCTGAGCAATACGCCTCCGCCGCGTGATCCTGATGGAACGCATGGGTTGTAGAGTGGGAGCACGTGCTCAGACACACGTTTCGCGCCGGGCTGATACGTGGCATGGAGCGTGCGCGAGCGAGAGAAGCGCGACCGGATGGTCGGAGGAGAGGCATCTGCGTGGCCAGCTACGACGCCTTCATGCTCCGCGTCTGGAAGCGTCCAGGGGATTGCAATCGCCCCTGGGTAGGGCGACTGGAGAAGTTGCCGGAAGGAGTCGTGTGGACGTTCGACCGCCCGCAGGCGTTGCTCGGTCAGCTGCGAGATCTGCTGGAGCCGGCTCCCCCGGCGCCTGCCCGGCCAACACCGTGCGCGAACGCTTCGCCCCCAGGATAGAGATCTGCTGGCGCCGCTGACATGGCGCACTGCTTTCACGAGCGGAAAGGGAACGAGACATGAAGCACACACGCATCGTCCGCGCGGTCGTACTACCTCTTTTGCTGGCCGCGGCGCTGCCGGCGCTCAGCTACGCGCCTGCGCCGGCATTGTCGGCAAGCACGCTGACGCTGCGCGGCGCTGCCTGCACCGCCAGCTACTGCCTGGCGGTGGGCAACAGCAAGTCCATCTGGATGAGAGTGGTCAGTAGCCGCAAGGCGAAGGCGACAAGTGTGAAGTCGGGCTCCAGCCATGCGCTCTACGCAGCTGCCTGCGACCCCGGAGCCGGCACCACCTGCGTGGCCGTGGGAACCAAGGAGGGCATCCAGGTTGCTGGAAGCGGTCCAAGCAACGGCGGGAACCCGTGGAGCAGCGCGACGTGGAATCCCTCTTCGATCCCGGGGAAGCCGAGCCTCTACGGCGTCTCCTGTCCCGACCAACAGGACTGCTATGCCGTGGGCGCGAAGGGCGCTATCGCCCGAAGCGGCAGCAGCGGCACGCAGTGGCTGGGTGTCTCAGGGGTAACCAATATGTCCCTGTACAGCATCTCCTGCAGCAGCAGTACCCAGTGCATGGCCGTGGGCGAAAAGGGCATCGTCGTGGTCTCCACGGGCTACCAAAGCTGGCAGGCGTACGGCGGGACCGGAACCGACCTGTACGGCGTCTCTTGTGCACCCGGAGGGGCGTTCTGCATGGCGGTGGGCCAGGGCGGAGTCATCCGGACCTCCACCGGCATCAGCGGGCAGTTGACGCCGATCGTCACATCGCCTGTCGCGCTGCAGCAACAAGACCTGTACGGCGTGGCGTGCCCTGCCACCACGTTTTGCGAGGTGGTGGGTGCCGCCGGCACCGACCTGGTGCTCCGGCCGCAGGCTCCGTCCAGCGGTGGCGCGGCTCCGGCAGCATGGACGGTAACCCCCATCTCTCACGGCAGTCTCAGTCACACCCTGTACGCAGTTGCCTGCACGCCGTCCACCGCGACGTCCGGCGCCGCCGTTGCCGGGTGCCTCGTGGTTGGCAGCGGCAGGACGTTCCTGTGGAAGGCGTATGGTCCGGGTTTCGCACCCGCGGCTGCCTCTCTGAGCGCTCAGCTCGCCGGTAACTGGATCGCCACGACGGCCACCCTAGACTTCGCCTATCTCTCCATCACCGCCAACGGCACCGGCAGCTACTCCATACATGCATCCGGCCAGCTACACGCCGAGGAGGGCGTGCAGCCGCTCGTGCTGTCGTCGGATGGCACATCGGCTACCGCTACATATCCCAGCATGGCGACCGGTACGTGCTGGGGGACCGCTACGGTGTCGCTGAAGCTGAGCATGAAAGGCAGCCAGCTGGAGGTGACGTACACGTACAGCAACGCCTCTGGGTCGAGCGCCGGTAACGACTGCGTGTCCAATACCAGTACCAATCTGTACAACCGCGAGTAACCAGATGCAGCCCCACAGTGCCCACTACACGGGCTCCACCCGGCACGGCATCGCCAGCGCCGATCTTTATGTCTTTGGAAAGTGGCCGGCATCGCACCGGCGGGAGGAGGCTGAGCATGACACGGCGGCTGGCCCTTCTGGCGTTTCTCTTCACGGCCCTTTTGCCAACGGTAGCGACGGTCCGGCAGGTCCGAGGTGCCGCGTCCGGCGGCCCGACCTGGACCTGGCGGAATCCGTTGCCGCAGGGCAGCACGCTCAGCGCGGTGAGCTGCGACGCCGCCGGGTCCTGCCTGGCCATCGGCGCAGGGGGCGCGGCGCTTGCCTACTCCCCGGACAAGAGCGCCTGGACCGTCCTGGCCGGCACGGGCATGGCCTCACCGCGGGCCCTGGCCTGCCCCACGCCGGGCGTCTGCGTGGCGGTAGGCAGCAAGGGTGCCATCCGTACCACGACGGACGGTGGCCACATCTGGAAGCATCAGCAGTCGGGCACGACGGAGGACCTGGAGAGCGTGAGCTGCGCCCCGGCCGCGGCCTGCGTGGCGGTGGGCCTGCACGGTGTCGTGCTCACCACCAGCGACGGCGCAAGCTGGAGCCCTCACAACGTCAAGGAGACGATGAGCCTGTCGGGCGTGAGCTGCCCCTCCGCCTCGGCCTGCGTGGCCGTGGGCAATGTCTCCAAAGCCGGCACCGCATACACCGTGCCGCTCATTCTGACCGGCGACACAGGCGGTGCAAGCTGGACGCGGCGCAAGGCGGCCCCGGACGGCTCGCTCGAAGCCGTCTCCTGCTGGAAAGCTGCCGCCATCGCCTGTCTCGCCGCCGGCTCGCGGGACGCGACCGAGTGGACGACGGATAGTGGCGCTACCTGGCAGAGGGCCGACGCCAACCAGCAGTCAAGTCAGCTCCTGACGGCGTTGAGCTGCGCGGGATCGGGCTCCTGTGTGGCCCTCGGCGTCAGGTTCTTTTCGGGGAAAGTGCCGGGGAACGACTGGGTCCCCACTTCCTACTATGCCGGCGCGGACCATCTTATTGAGCGTACCGGCGATGGGGGCAAGACCTGGCTCCACATCTACTCCAACTATCCGGAATGGCCGAAGCCGCCCGTGTCCCTGAGCTGCCCGGGCAACGACCACTCCGCCGCATGCGTGGCGGTCGGTTTCGACGGGCTCTTGGCAGCCAGCCCCGACGGCGGCGCGACGTGGACCCGGCAGGGATTGGGCCGACTCGACGACCTCAAGGGCATCGCCTGCCCGAGCAACACGACGTGCTACGCCGTGGGTGACGGGGTTGCGCTCTCCACTACGGACGGCGTGACGTGGGCAGCTCAGACGTTGTCGGTCCAGACTGCCGCGGGCGTCGTCTGCACGGACGCCAGTACTTGCCTCGACCTTGGCAGTGACCCGTTGCGCACGATCGACGGCGGCAAGACGTGGGTGCCGATTGGGGAATCCAGCCTGGGCCCGGTCGGCGGCGCGAGTTGCCCCACGGCCACGGCCTGCGTCGCAGTGGGTGGTCTTGAAGTGAGCAATCGGGGAGCCATCTACACGAGCGGAGACGCCGGCGCAGCCTGGACCGAAGTGCATGTCAAGCTGTCTCACCAGCTGACCAGTGTGTCCTGCGCCGCGCTGGACGCCTGCGTGGCCGTGGGCTACGGTGGCACCATTGCGGTCAAGAACCCGCAGCAGGCGAAGTGGACGGTCCGCCACCTGCGATCAGGCACCAAGCTGCACGGCGTGGCCTGCCCGAGCACGACCAACTGCCTGGTGGTGGGCGATCGCGGCACCCTGCTGCGCACGAGTGACGGGGGCGCCACCTGGAAGGTGCACACCCTGGGCAAGGGCAAGCACGACCTGCTGGCGGTTGGCTGTACGAGCGAGGACAGCTGCTTCGTGACCGGCAGCAGCGGCAGCCCGATCTACGTTACGAGCAACGGCGGCGCTGAGTGGAGGTCCGCACAGACGGGCGATGCCGGGGCCTTGAACGCCATCGCCTGCGTGAGTGCCACGCGCTGCTTCGCCGCCGGGGATGGCGGCGCCATCCTGGACTCGGACGGCTAGAGCTAAGCCACGAGGAGGTCAAGATATGTGGCGAGCGAGCCAATCGCGGGTACTCTCAACCGTACTGGTGGCGCTGTCCCTGGTGCTGGTGCCGGCGGCGGGAGCGGCGCCCAGGGTCGTGACAACCTTGGCGCATCGATCGCCCTGAGCTATGACGGCTCCATCGCGCTGGTGGGCGCGCCCAACGCGAATGCTGGCCACGGGCTGGCCTACCTCTTCCGCATCGGCGGGACAAGCCAGACGATCAAGCCCTACCAGGTCCTGCACCCAAGCGACTCTGACGCCGCGGGATTTGGCTCCTCGGTGGCCCTGAGCGCAAGCGGGTTCACGGTCCTGGTGCGGGCGCCGACGGGCACCCATGGCGGCGCCGTCTACGTCTACAAGGTCGTGAAGACGACGAGTGGCATGTCCTGGGCGCCGGCGTGCCCGCTGGCTCCCAGCGGCTTCAGATATGACGGTTTCGGCGTCTCGGTGGCCCTGAACCAGGATATCGGGGCAAAGGATGACGGTAGCATCGCGCTGGTGGGTGCCCCCAACGGTGCACCGCACGGGGAAGCCTGCGTGTACTGCTCAGCGGTGAAGGGCTTGACGGAGCATGACTTGACGGTGCCCTACGAGACGACGACGCAATTCGGCCAGCTGGCGGCGCTGAGCCACGCTGGCAGCACGGTGCTGGTGGCGGCCGGCCACACGGGCGCGACCTATCTGTTCGGCTATGTGTTCGGTCAGGGCAGCTGAGGAGGCGGCACGAGTCGCTTCGAGGCCAGGGCCGGCGCCTTGTGCGTGGCCGGTGGTTGCGTGCCGTGGGTCCGTACGGAGCAAGGGGCATGAAAGGAGACCGTGGCATGATCGACGTTGATATTGGCGCGATTGGGTGCCGGCGGCGCGGCCGGTTGCTTACCGCCAAGACCGCGCTCCTGGCCTGTCTGCAGGGCCGGCGTCATGGAGGCCTGCTCAGTATCCAGCCTGTGCGGGCCGATGAGAAATCGGCGGCCTTGCTGAGCGCGTCGAGGAGTTGTTGCACCTGTGGATGAACGCAGTCCGCAGCTAATCGAATACATGCAACTTCTTGCAATCCCGTAACCAACATGCCGCAAACTACCAGCAGCTCCGGGCGCGAATGTACAGTGCCGCAGCTGCAAGGTCATGCGGTTCCATGCATGGATACGCGTCGACACGCCGCGCACCGTGAGACACTGGAAGCTGTCTGAAATGGGTTGAGCGCGACATCGCACGTACTACCGGCGCCGATGTCACACATGAGTTCGCTTGGCTTCCGCGGCCATCCTACCGATATCTCAGCGCCTGGCATTCTCTTGGCGGAGCCGAGCCTTCAACGCCCCTCAAGGTACGTTCGGGCACGTCCTGTGGTACGGCAGATCACCGAGGTACTGCTTCCATTCCTGAGCCGTCAGGTTGCGATTGGCGATCGCGCAGGCACGCTGCGCCGGGGACGTGGGCCCGATGGACCACAGCCGAAGGGGCGCGTCGAACACCCCGGCAGTGCCGGAGGCCAATAGCCGGCCGTCACGACTGAAGGCAAGGCTCGTGATCTTGTCCCCGTGCCCGGCGAGGGCCGGACCGAGGGCCTGCCCGGTCGCCACGTCCCACAGCTGGATCGCGCCGTCGCCGCCGCCGGAGGCCAAGGTCCGGCCGTCGGGACTGAAGGCCACGCTGTATAGCGGGTTGGTGCTCGCGGTGAGGGGCGCGCCGAGGGCTTGCCGGCGATCCACATTCCAGAGCCAGATAGCGCAGTCGGCGGAGGCCAGGATCCGGCCATTCGGGCTGAACGCCAGGCTGTTCACCGGGCCGGTGTACCCCGTGAGCGGCGGACCGAGCGGCTGCCGGGTTGCCACGTGCCACAGGCGAATGGTCCCGTCCTCGCCGCCCGAGGCCAGCGTCTGACCGTCCGGACTGAAGGCCACGCTCAGCACGGAACCCACGTGCCCCGCCAGCGGTGGGCCGAGGGGATGCCGGCGTGCCACATCCCACAGACGCACACTGCCGTCACTGCTGCCGGTGGCCAGTATTGTGCCGTCGGGACTGTACGCTGCGCTGCTGATTGCCGGCAAAGTGAAGGCTGGACCAAGCGGCCGGCCGGTATGCACGTTCCACAGGCGGAATGTAGCGCTACCGGTGGCGGGACCGGCGCTGGTGGAGGCCAGGCTCTTGCCGACCAGACCGAAGGCCACGCTCAGCACGGTACCGGCGTGCCCGGCGAGCGGCGGGCCGAGCGGCCGGCCGCTGGTCACGCTCCACAGGCGGATGGTCGCGTCGGCGCTGCCCGACGCCAGGGTCGTGCCGTCCGGGCTGAAGGCCAGGCTATTGACCTGACCGCTGTGCCCGGCCAGCACCCGGCTGAACGCGCCCGCACCCGTAGGGTCCCAGAGGCGAATCGTGCCGTCGTCGCCGGCTGATGCCAGCGTCCGGCCGTCGGGGCTGAAGGCGAGGCCGTCCACCGGACCCGTATGACCGGTGAGGGGCGGATCGCGCGGTTGCCAGGTCGCCGCGTCCCACAGCCGGATAAGCCCGTTCTCGCCGCTCGAGGCGAGGATCGTGCCGTCGGGACTGAAGGCCATGGCATACACCGGGCTGGAGCCTGCGGCGAACACCTGGCCGGAGAACCGCTGGCTCGCCATGTCCCAGCGCAGGATCGCGCCGCCCTCGCTGCCGGCGGCGAGCGTGCGGCCGTCGGGGCTGAAGGCCAGGCTCTGCACCACGAAGCTGGGCCCGCCGCGCAAGGGCGGGAGGAGCCGGCGGCGCCCCACGTCCCACAGCGCGATCGTCCCGCCTTCGCCGCACGCCGCCAGGACTGTGCTATCCGGGCTGAAGGCCACGGCATACACATACCAGATCCCCGATTGCAGGGAGGGACCGAGCGGTCGGCGGCCCGCAACGTCCCAGAGCTGGATCGAGCCGGAACCGTCGCCGGCGGCGAGGATCTTGCCGTTGGGGCTGAAGGCCACGCTGGTCACGGAACTGCCCTGTCCCGCCAGCGGTGGCGCGAGCAGCCGGCGGCTGGCCACATTCCACAGCCGTACCGTGCCATCGTTGCTCGCCCAGGCGAGAATACTGCCGTCCGGGCTGAAGGCCAGGCTGCTCACAGCAGCATCAGTATGGCCGACGAGCGGCGGGCCGAGGGGCTGCCTGCTGCGCGTGCCCCACAGCCGTATCGTGCCGTCGTCACTGCCGGATGCGACAATCCCTCCCCTGGGGCTGAAGGCCACGCTGCGCGCGGGGCTGGCCTGCGCGGTGAGAAATGCCAGCAGCCGAGGGTTGTAGTTGATGACGCGGAGCAGGTCGGCATGGGTCTGCGCCGAACTGCTCAGCCGATCGGCTTCCACGCTCAGCAGCAATGCGACCTGCAGATCGCTATCCAGCATCGTGCCGGCCCGCAGACCCAGCTCGCGAGCCAGCTCGGTGACCGCCGCATCGCGGGCGGCCACGGCGCGCGTCCGTTCATCCGAGGCGACCGAGGCGTTGTTGCGGGCGACCACGCCCAGACCCGCTGCGACCACCAGGAAGAGGGCCATCACCGCGGCCAGCAGGCGCAGGCGCGTGGCCGCTCGCCCTTTGGCATGCACCGCCTCGCGCGCCAGCGCCAGCTCGCGCGTTTGCCGCTCCCGTTCCTCTCCCGCCTGCTCGCGCTCTTCCTGCTCGGCCACGTCCAGGAAGGCCTGCTCCTCGGCGCTCGGCGTGTTGCGCGCTGCCCAGGCCCGCGCCTCCGCCAGGGCGCTGCCGCGGTACAGGTGGTCCCCCGGCCTGTCTCGCCGCGCCCAAGCGGCGGCATCCGCGCCGATGGTCTGCTGCAGGCGGACATCCTCACGGGCCTCATGCACCCACTCGGCCAGGCGCCCCCACTCGCGAATCAGCGCCTCGTGGCTGACCTCCAGCTGGCCTACCCCGCCCTGTTCGCTCGCCGTCAGCAGCCTTGCAGCCACGAAGGCGCCGGCGACCTCGCGCATCAAGGCGGTCTCGCGCTCCTCGGGCAGAGTCAATTCGCTCATCGCCGCCCGCCGGCGGGTGGTGTCCTGCTCGGTGGCACCCGGGTCGATCAGCCGCAGGAAGAGAGCGCGAGCCAGGCGGCGATGCTCGTCGGAAGGCAACGCGGCGTACGTGGCTTCGGCCCGCCGGCTCAGGGCGCCGCGCACCCCGCCCAGCGCCTGGTAGGCGGCCGCCGTCAGGGACGCGCCTTGCCGGCAGGCGACAAGTTGCTCGAGAGTGAATTCCAGCAGCGGCAGCGCCCCCGCCTGCCCCGCCACCTCGTAGAGCAGGTCGCCTACCAGGCCGGGCTCGAAGCGCAATTGCACGTCAGGCAGCGCCGCAGGCCGCTCGACGGCCTCGCGCATCTCGGCCACGCTCATGGGCACCACGACCTTGCTGCGCGTCTCCAGCAGGGTCGCCAGGCCGGGATAGGCCAGCGGCCGGTCATAGAAGTCGGCACGCAGGGTGAGGATGGCAAGCAGCGGGCCACGCGGCTCGCCAATCGCCGCGAGCAGCAGGTCGATGAACTGCCGGCGTTCCTCCTCGTCTGTGGTGAGCGTGAACAGCTCCTCGAGCTGGTCGATCACCAGCACCACCCGCTGCTCGGGGCGAGGAGCCAGCTGCCGCGCCCACAGGTGCAGGCCGCGGGCGTCCTCGGCGCCCAGGTCCTCGCGCAGGGCATGGATGCTGCGCTCGCCGCTACCCGCCAGCGCCACGGCCAGCGCCTCCAGGGGCCGGGCGCCGGGGAGAACCGGATCGAGGTAGACCCAGCCATCGCTACCGGACAAAGCGCCAGTCTTGAGGCGTGGAATGAGCCCGGCGCGCACCAAACTGGACTTGCCCGAGCCGCTAGGCCCCACCACGGCCAGCAGGCGGGGCGGCGCGGCATGCGCCGGGGCCAGGGTGGCCGCCACCGCCTCCACCAGCGATTGCACGAACATGGTCCGCCCGAAGAAGTCGCCCGTGTCCTCCTCGCCGAAGGCGCGCAGGCCCTTGTACGGGTTGCGCGGCACTACGGGCGGCGGCATCGCGAGCGGTGCCTCCTCCAGGGGAAAGCCCGCGGCGAACGAGCCCAGCGCGGCCACGAGCGCGACGGTCGCTTCGGGGTAGCGGGCACCGCGGGCGTCCACGTAGGGCACGCCGGCCAGCGCTGCCGGCGCGCAGTCAGCCCACTGCTCCCCGGCCGACCAGACGGGCACGATGGGACGGCTGTACATCTCGGCCAGGCTTAGGTCCCTGCCGACCCAGCGCGAGGAGCGGGCAGCGGGCGAGACCACCAGCAGCACCGCCGGGCAGGCGCGCATGGCGACCCGCAGCCCCTCCTGCCGGACGGCTCCCGGCCGCGCCTCGGCGCGATCGGCCCAGGCGGCGATACCGTGCGCGGCGAGGTCGCTCCGCAGCCGCGCCACGAACGTTCCGTCCTCCGCCGCATACGAGAGGAAGGCGACCGGCGTGCGCGCTGTGAGCGTCGCTCGCCCCAGGTCTGGCGCGGAGGGTGTGCTTGGCGCTTCGGCGCCCGCCAGGGCGACAGCGCCGGGCACATTCACGCCGCTGGCTGCGGCCTCCAACCGGGCGCGGTCGTCCGCCGTCAGCTGGAGGGCCCTGGCCAGCAGCCCGAGCGTATCCACGCGGGGCGCGCGGTTGATCCCGCGCTCCAGGTCGCTGACGCCGCGCGCGCTCACCCCTGCCAGCTCGGCCAGCGCCTCCTGGGTCAGGCCGGCAGCCTCCCGGTAGCGTCGCAGCAGCACCCCGAAGGGGGGACCCGGGTCCCCGTGCTGCATAGCGCCTCCACGCGGCCGTGCCCGTTCTGCCTGGTGGCGGTGCTCCCTCTCGCTTTGAACCTTGTTGGTCAGACGCCTATCGCCAACACGGCAGCAGCACCGGATCCGCGTTCGCTCCGAGCATACCGCTCTGAGAAAGCCGGCGCAAGAGGCGATCATCCGTTGCATTCTCACGGGGCCGATGGCTGTGACGTGCCCTGCCCGACGGTGCCGGACTCACGCGGGGTCACTCACAGGATCATGTGGATCCAGATGCGCTCTCATGTGCCGGCCTGTGTGGCGTGCGCGGCCGACCTTGGAGCAAAGTGAGCGTGGAACCGGCCAGCCGCTGCCATGGTGACAGACCTTCTCGCTCCCGGCGCGGGGGCTCATCGTGATGGATAGAATAGGAGGGAATCAGGAACGACATGCCCTGGCAAGCCAAGCAGAAGCCGGCCAGGCCGGTCAGTATTCGCCTAGAACCATGAGAGGCAAGACATGAAACTCATGAGGGTGTTGGCAGCGTTGCTGGTGGTCATGCTCGCCGTCCTCGCACTGGGACCGGCGCCTGCGGTTCGGGCGGGAAGCGCGCAGATTCACGTCTTCCCGCCCCAGGCGCGCCCGTTTGGCCACACGTACACCGAATGGGAAGTGCGGTTCTGGCAGTGGCTGATGGCCATCCCGAAAGCGGAGAACCCCGTCTTGGATACCTCCGGAGCCCACTGCGCCGAAGGCCAGTCCGGCCCGGTCTGGTATCTCCTCAACGACATGGGCGGCTCCGATGTCCGGACCTGCACGGTGCCCCCCGGCAAGGCGCTCCTCATCGCGCCGGCCATCTGGGAGTGTGACACCGCGGATGGAAACGGCAACTCCGAAGCCGAGCTGCGCAGTTGCGCCAAGAGCAACATGGACGGGGTGACAAGAGCTGATGTGACGGTGGACGGGGTGCAATTCGCGAACCTGCTCACCCGCTATCGATTCGAGACCCCGCTCTTCACTTTCCACTATCCCGCCGGCAACGTCAACGACGTCCCTGGATCTGGAACCACCAAGGCGGTGGGTGATGGCATCTACGTGATGCTGGCTCCGTTGGCAGCGGGACAGCACACGATCGAGCTTGGTGGCAAGGATCCATCCCAGAAGTGGGATGGAACAGTCACATACCATCTGACGATTGGCCGCTGAGCAGCGTGGTCCCTGCGCCGCTCGCGGACTGCCCCGGGGCCCCGCTGCACTGCCTGCCGGTACCGGGCTCCGGGGCGCGCCAGCGCGATCGCGGGCCGCTGTGATCCTCCTCCCACTGCCGACACGTTCGGACATGCACCCCGGCCGTGTGTGCTGCCGTGCGCTTTGGCGAACAGCCGACCTGGGCCGACAGCCTGTGCCCGCAGTAGCGAGCTGATGCATAACCATGCGAGGGAGGCTATCGTTGGCGTGGCGGTCGCCAGCTCGACAATGCTAGTGAGCGGCCGTGAGGAGATGCATAGCGTAGAGCGTGATGGGGGGTAGTGGCGGCGCGCAGGAACGGCGCTGCCCAGAGCCTATCGTGGCCGCTCCGGCAACTGTGCACGCTACTGTGCGCTCTACTGTTCATAGGCAGGGCGCACCTGCGGGCCTATAATCGGGCCGAAGTGGATGCGCTGACCTGCAGCCCGAGAAAGGGTTCGACGCCTGAAGCACCGCGAGCGACGAGGCCGCTCCGCTCTTGCCGACGCCTACTCTTGTCTGACCACCCCTGGACTGCAGCGAGCAACTGGTGAAGCCGGCCGCGAGAGCATGGCCGTGCGCCGGGTTTCCAGTGCCCGGCGCCGAGGAGGAGGGAGAAGAACATGCAAAGCCTGAGGAAGCTGGTAGCATTGCTGGTGGTCGTGCTCGCCGAGCTGGCCCTGGGGCCGGCGCCTGCCGCGCGAGCGGGGAGCGCGCAGCCCTACGTCTACCCACCTCAGGCGCACCCGTACGGCCACTCGTACGGCGAATGGCTCATCCGGGACATTCGGTGGGGTGTAGCTATACCTGTGCCCGAGAACCCCTGGTTGGACCACACCGGTGTGCACTGCGCCGTGGGCCAGTCCGGCCCGGTCTGGTACCTCGGCGCGACGGTGACCGGCACCGATACCCGCACCTGCACGGTGCCTGCCGGCAAGGCGCTCCTGATCGGCGTGGCTGGGGTTTTCTCTGCGACCGTGGTAGGGGGCGGCGACACCTTCGCGGCACTGCGCAGCCAGGCCAAGAGCGGAATGGATGGAGTGACAGAAGC
The DNA here is from genome assembly GCA_963827235.1 of uncultured bacterium. Lineage (GTDB taxonomy): Bacteria > Chloroflexota > UBA5177 > JANWHV01 > JANWHV01 > JANWHV01. The sequence continues at coordinate 1,048,261 of CAWHAE010000010.1, read as the reverse complement.
TGACGTGACGGTGGATGGGGTGCACCTCACGAACTTGCTCACGCGCTACCGGTTCCAGACGCCCCTCTTCACGCTAGCGTATCCCGCCGACAACTACATGGGCGTACCTGGGCCGGGGACCACCAAGGCGGTAGCTGATTGCACCCTGGTCATCCTCGCTCCGCTGGCAGCGGGACGGCACGCGGTCGACCTACGCTATTCTTCGTACGGCCCTCCTAATCCGATGGCTGGGCACGTCACGTACCACCTGACGATTCGCCGCTGAGCAGGGCGTTCCCGGCGCTGAGTCCGGCGCTGTGCAGGAAGGAGAAGGACATGCACAGCTCGAGGAAGCTGGCCGCGGTGTTGGTGGTCGTGCATTGATCACGCCGAGGCACCAGATCTATCAACCGTGCCCATGGCCGGAAGCGTGTAGAGGAAGGGAGAGCAGCAGATGTCAGCTGAAGACAACAAGGCTTTGGTCCGCCGTTTCGTGGAGGAGATCAATCGAGGCAACGTGGATGTCGTCGATGAGGTCTTCGCCCCTGATTTTAAGGAGATCGCCCTGTGGCCTGACCCCCGGATCCCGAGCACTGTACGCACCGCCACTGGCACCCAGGCTATGAAAGAAGGGATCCCGGAGGGTCGCACTACCTTTCCCGACGGCAAATGGACGATCGAAGAGCTGACGGCGGAAGGCGACATCGTGGTGCTGTGCGAAACGTTCCGCGGCACACATACCGGGGGTGCGTTCCTGGATATCGCCCCAACAGGCAAGAGCGTGCACTGGACCGCATTCTCTATTCTCCGCTTCGCCGGCGGCAAAGTCGTGGAAGTACGAGGGTTATGGGATCGACTGGGCGCGTTCCAGCAACTGGGCGTGCTCCCCAGCCAGGAAGAGCTGAATCCGAAGTCGCGCCCCATGCCGGTTGCCCAGTAACCCGGGGGCAGCGCCGCGCCACACAGACGTGCGCTCGCCCAGCGCCGGTCCCTGGCTTCCCCGCGTCGGGCGAACACCCCTTGCTCGACGCGGCTGTTGGCTGCGTGTCTGCTCACCGCTGGAGTGCGATGGTAGATAACCTGACGGGTAGGCCAGTGCCCACTCTGACGCGGCCTGACGTGGCCAAACCTTCAGCGCGCTGCGATCGACCTGAAGGTTGGTACGAGTTTCCATCGCACCTCTGCCGGCGCTCGATTGCACTGGCTGTGAGGAGAAGCAGTAGCGCGCAGCGCCGCCAATCGCGGTGCTGGCCGGACCCTCGAGCGCAAACCGGGCTAACCTTCGAGTCATCGACCATCGACACCAGGGACGGTGAGCCGCAGCGGCGACTACTACCGCTCCTCTCTGTCACACGACGCGCGGTTCGCTCAATCCTCTGGCGGCCACTGCTGATGCTGATGGATCACACGCAGCACAAAGATCTGTTCCCCGTAGATGCGGTACACGAGCATGTAAGGATACCGGCTGAGCGGCCGTTCGCGTGTGTTCGGCACACGGCCCGCGCGCCCCAAGAGGGGAAATACAGCGAGGCCGGCAGCAGCGCGGGCAATGGCGCTGCGTACACGCCTGGCCGCAGCTTCATCGTAGTCTTGCACTCGCTGGACGTGTGCTTCAATGTCCTTCTCGGCGAGCGCAGTGAGCCGAACCTTCATGTCACATCCTCGCCAGCTTCCTCCTTCCAGGTGGGCGACAGCACGCCACGGCCGATCCACTCCTGCGTGACGTCTTCGAGGCTCCGGTGTCGGCCGGCTTCGACGTCATCGATCCCTTCCTGGATAGCTGCAAGGTATGCCGTTTCCGCATCCGCGTACCGTGTCATGGCCTCCACGATCAGGTCCGAGCGCGTGCGCTTGGCGGCGCGTGCTAACGCATCGAACCGATTGCGCAGGTCGCTGGGCAATCGAATGCTTGTTACCGCGTAACCTTCGTCCATCTCGGCACCTCATTCCATCTCGCCATACTACATCCGTAGTATACCATCTGGATCGTGCTAACTCTTCGACAGAGCAGCGGTGCGCAGCGTTGCTACGCTTGGCACTGGCCGAACCTTCAGGTACGAACCGGACTAACCTTCGGGTGATCTACCAGCGACTGGGCCGCGGGAGTGCCGTGTACATGGGGAAGGGCGGCCGCCTACTCCACTCATGCACACTGGGCGGGCCATCATGCGTCCAGTGCGGTTGGTAATACCCCTTGCGCCACACTCGGCGATTGAGGCTGTGACCGCTCGAGGAGTGCGTGTATGACCGAACCTCACCAGCCAGTGATCGCGAGCGTAGGCGCAGGCGATCTGCCCCTGGACGGGCCGGCTCAGCCTGGCGGGCGACGAGCGACGAGCGACGAGCGACGAACGCGGGCGAGGCGCACCGCAGGCGTCGATGACTCAACTCCGCGCACACTCCCAGGCCCGGTGGTTCCTGATCGGACACACGGGAGTCAGGGAGCGCCGGGGCAGGTCTTGTGGTAGGGCCGGTCGCCGAGGTACTCTGCCCATTCCTGGGCCGTGAGATTGCGGTCGGCGACCTCGCACGCGCGTGCCGGCCAGGAGGCGAGGTCCACGTCCCACTCGTGTATGTTCCCGCTGCCGTCGCCGGCCGCGAGCAGCTTGCCGTTCGGGCTGAAAGTCGCGGCAATCACCGGCTGCGACAGCCCGGGCAAGGGAGGGCCTAAGGGCTGGCGCGTCGCGACATCCCACAGCTGCACGGTAGTCCCACCGCCTCCTGTCGCCAGAAGCGTGCCGTCGGGGCTGAAGGCCACCGCGCTGACAAAACTCGTCAGCTGCAGCGGGGCTCCGTCCGCGCAGGCGCAGGACACCTTCCACAGCCGCACCGTGTAGTCGTCGCCCCCCGTGGCCAGCAGCCTCCCGTCCGGGCTGAAGGCGACGCTATTCACGGCGCCGATGTGTCCGGTCAGCGGCCTGCCGTACGGGCGTCGGTGCACGACATCCCACAGCCTGACCGTCCCGTCCGACCAGACCGAGGCCAGCGTCTTGCCGTCCGGACTGAACGCAAGATCCCGCAGCTCACCTTGCCGGTTCTCGATCACCGGCCGCAGCAGCTTGCCGAGCCGCAGATCCCACAACTCCACCTGGGTGCGGTCGTAGTAGCCTACTGCCGCGATGGAGGCGTCCGGGCTGAGAGCCATCCGCACCCAGCCCGCGGTGGGTGATGGCATCTACGTGATGCTGGCTCCGTTGGTAGCGGGACAGCACACGATCGAGCTTGGTGGCAAGGATCCATCCCAGAAGTGGGATGGAACAGTCACATACCATCTGACGATTGGCCGCTGAGCAGCGTGGTCCCTGCGCCGCTCGCGGACTGCCCCGGGGCCCGGCTGCGCCGCCTGCCGGTGCCGGGCCCCGGAACGAGGCAGCAACCGATGGGTGAGTCGGCATTCGGGCTGAACCGCAAGGAGAATGACATGTACGACACGAGGACGCTGGTAGGGTTGATCGCAGTCATGCTGTATCCTGGCGTGGCTGGGCGACGAGGGTATCGAACCCGTACCAAGGCCGCACGCATGACCGCTTGACGGCGCCAAGTGGTGTGTCTCGGTGCGGCGCTGACACGATGAACTGCAGGAAGTTGCGCGATGACAACCGCGAAACGCTGGGTCCGCGATCCGCTCGAGCGACAGTGTGCCCAGCCCTACTGGGCACACCGCCGCTCGGGCCTGCCGGGTGCTGCTCACGCTCATCATGCCGCGGTAGGCGAGGCCTTCCAGTGTTCGCGCGCGAGGCGGCTATCCGGACCGCAGTCGTCCTGCCAATTCACGAGCTGCCCGCCGCAACCCATGCGCCCGGGGACTATGACGCCCATAACACGAGAACCGCAGCGCGTGGGCGGCAAACTCGGGCAGGGGGATACATATGCTCTCTGCAATCCCGCTCGGCCGGCACAGGCACTGTCGGTGAGAGCGACCATCACACACTACGTGGCAAGACGTTGGAACTAGTGTCACAAAGCCCACGCATGGCCTCGGCCGGCGAGGCTCGGACGAGCAAGAAGCCTCCCAGATTTGCGTGCCCGTGCGCAGCCTACGGCGCAAGCTTGAACTTCGGCCACTGATTGTAGCCGATCGTGGGATCGTTGGCCCGATTCGCCAGGATGCGTTCCACGTCCTTCGCGTTGACCTCGCGGTCGGTTGCGCTCTCAGATTCCCAGATGATCTCTCGACGGATGGTGAAATCACGGCGCTGCCCCCGTGTGAAGTCGCCCGCGATCAGCGCACTGTCAGCGCTCCCGAAGTAGTTGATGCTATCGGTCAGGTCCGTGCCGAGGTAGATCTTGCCGTTTGGGTAGGTCACGTTGTAGATGACTTTCACGGCCGTAGACCCGTCGTAGCCAAGGGCAGTGTGCATTAGATGCTGGCGAACCATGCGTGGTCCACCTCGACCTTTTCGATCATGTCAATGATCACGCCGAGGCGCAGCTCCTTGAGCTTCTCCATGAGCCGCTCACCGTCAACGAGGTCGATCGGTGGTGCACCAACGGCGGCAGCGCCCTCACCGCTGGCACCATCGGCGTGCAGGACGGTGTGCGCGGTCAAGGCGGTGCGGCGCCCCACGGCGCGCTCACGACGGCCTCGCCACCGCGCAGCGCAATCTTCGGCCGCTATGCTTCTTGACGCCGCAGTGCCAGGCAGGCGCTGGCGGTGCAGACGGTCGCCAGCAGCAGGCCGCCAAGCAGCGGACGCGGCAGAGCGGACACGCCCCAGGCCCCGCTCAGCAGCGCGTGAGCGTGGCCCGTGATGCTCATGGGCAGGCTATCGCCCAGCGGCGACCAGAGCGCGGGCAGCGTCGAGAGCTTCGCTTCCAGCACTTGGGCCTTGGTCGAGCCTTTGGGCACAGAGAAATCGCATCGCAACCGCAGGCTGCCGCGGCTGGAGGCTACCGTCCCCCTCCACCCGGGACCGCAGTCCCCCCTCTGCTGCCATGCGATCGCAACCGCAGGCCCCGTGCCATGGAACGTTTCCAACCAGAGCGGAATCTGCGTGAAACCTTGTGATAACGCGCACTGCTTGGGGCGCGGTACGGGTATATGATTGGGATCATGGAAGACACGTGGCGAGCTGATGCGCCCGGATCGCACGCCGCTCGACTGGAAGAGACCAAGCGCGTCGCGCGCATCCTGCGCCTGGTCACGCTGATCGGCAACGCGCCCCGGCAGTGGACGCGGTCGGCGCTGAGCGAGCGCCTGGAGATCAGCGAGCGCCAGATCGACAAAGACCTGGAGGTCCTGCGGCACGGACTGCGCTGCGAGATCCGGCGCGCGCGGAGCGGCTACTACTTCACGCGACTGCCCCAGCTCCCCGCGATCGGCTACACGGCCGCCGAAGCGCTGGCCCTGGTGACGGCACTGCAGTTCGCGCGAGACAGCGGCGCCCTGGACGCGGCCAGCCTGGGCGCCGCCTTGGCGCGCACGGAGGAAGCGCTGCCCGCCGGCTTCGCGCCCCTGCTGCGCTCGGTCCGCCAGGCGAGCGGCGCCGCGCCGCGCCGGCAGCGGGCCTCCACGCTCTCCACGCTGCAGATGGCGCTGAACGACCGGCGCGGCGTGCGCATCCAGTACGAGACGGCCTCGCGCGCACTGCTCGCAGAGCGAGACAGCACCGTGATGACCCCGGCGCGGCTGTCCCGGACTGCGGCGCTGGAGCTCTCTGTCGAGATTGCGTAGCCCTTTAGTTGGACCGGCGCCGACCACCCGACGCAACACCACGCTACGGGCCAACTGCTGACCGAGGTGTGGAATGTGTGCGGATCTGCGCCGACGCGACTGGCCTGGGCGCCGGCGTGGCCTCGTGGCTGGCGAGTGCGCTCGGGGAGAGCGCTGTGGAACGCTTCGTGTTGACGGCTCCGGCGAAGTCGAAGCTTGGCTTCGACTTACTGGGCATGGCCGGCACGGGTCGCTGCCGGGTCTACGGTCGTGACGACGCGGCCGAGTCGAGGCAAGTGTGGCTCGAGATTGACGAGGCGCGGTACCAATTGGCCGCCAACGAGCAGATGCGATTCTACGTGCCGGAGAATGAGGGGCACGACGACTATCTGATGAGCCTGGCGCTTCGCTGCCAGGCCGCGCAGGAAGCCATGCCGCCGGCGGCGAGCGCACTTGTGGCGCCGCGGCGGGCAGTATGGTAGTCAAGCTTGACTCGCCCTTGCGAGTTTCTCCAGGCGTGCTACGATGGCGTGGGGTGCGGCGAGATCGACTCTCGGCGCCGTGCCCGGGCCGTGACACTGCAAGAGCGGCCTGGGCTGACCAAAGAATGGACCCCTGCCCAGGCCAATGGGCAGGGGTCCATGGCTAGTCCCTTCGCGTGCTATGCGCTTAGGCAAGCAATCTTGTAGCGAGCCCTATCACCTCGTGGGCGACGTAGGTCTCGGAGACTAGTAAGGCCAGCATCATTGCGATGCAAGCCAGGAGGCGGATCGTGTCCATGGCGGACTCCGATCGTGTTGGGGTGCGTAGCGCGCTCGACCTACGCGCTGGGTGTGGTGCGGTGACACTGCATGCCGGCAACTGCCACGCCCAAGACCATTATGGACCTTGTGAGGCTCGCTCAAGCAGGCTCATGCGCTTGAGTTAACCGATGGTTGGGGTGGCTCCGGAACGCCGTACCGCGGATGTGCGGACGATGGTCGGTCGCGTCGAGTGCTGTTGCGGAGGATCTGCTTCGGTGAGCGGTCCACCAGAGCATTCTAGCGAGCAGTGTGCTTACGCCTACGAGCACTTGCTGCCCATATGGGAGCGCTGGACCGATGGCAACCTAGCCATGCGCCGTGCTCTGGAGAGCGATAGCGCCGACCCGCTGACGCACGGGGAGCGTCGCAACATCCTGTTCGAAACCCAGTGCCGGTTTCAGGGCAGCGGCGATTCGCCCGCGTACATGGCGGCGATGCTGGCGGCTCACGCGTGCCAGTATGCGCTGTTGGGGTACCCGCTTGCCATGGTGGTGCAGGTTAGGGCTGAGGCGGTGAGTTGGCATCGGGCTGCTTGCGCCGCCGACCGCTCCAGAATCTGAGGCGTTCAGATCGTTGAGCTCGCACTACCATCTAGAATCATGCCCCTTCAATTCATAGCCCTTCGATTGATACGCCCTTTATTCCTACCCTTTAATGCCATCCTTAAAGTGACATCCTTAAAGTGCCATCCTTAAAGTGCCACATTTCTACTGCCATGCCTCTGACGCCATCTATAAAGTGTCACATTTCTACTGCCATGCCTCTGACGCCATACGTTTGTACTAAGAATCGGTCGGACGAACGGTGCGTCTTTTCGTGTGCACATCCGGGGTGTATTATACGGGTATCGATGGTCCAGCCAAGTCTGCGTTGGTCAGACCATGCCTGCCAGGTGGGATTGCACCCAGGACTTGCCGCACAGGTTGGGCAATGGGTTTCGGTCGTCTGCCCCCGTGCGTGAGGTAAGCGCAGCTCTCGTGAGGCAGCCTAGGGTGCATCGCGAAGGAGACTGGTACGTATTCGGATCTTCCCCCACATCGGGAGCAATGCCGGATGAGCCGGCGGTCAGGGACTATGAGAGACAGCAGCCACCGTTTACCACGTCAGGGACGTGGGCGCGATCCACCACTGAGAGAGGATGGGTGACCGTCAGTTTTGGCGAACCCGGTCACCCATCCTTGAGGTTAGGCCCCGGTAGCTCAGTTGGAAGAGCGCCTGTCCACTAAACGGGAGGTCGCTGGTCCGAACCCAGTCCGGGGCACAGGTAAGCCCTGTGGCGGCCCTGTGCTTGGATTGTACGCGCCTGCGTGGGCGCTTTCAAGCGGCGCATCTTGGCATAGGGTGCGTTAAAGTGAATCTTTTCCCGATGTCCGCATTGACTGTGGTCATTCTGGCGCGATGATGGATGTGGGCCGGGCTCTGGTCCCGGCCGCCGGCAGTGAGTCGTGATTCTCAGTTCCACGGCTCGCCGCACTCGAGTCGGCGTGCGGTGGCTGCGGTCCGTTGCGCGAACTGCGCCGTTGTGTGCCTCGCTGAGGGGTGAGCCGTGTATGAATGGTGGACGGCTTTCTGGTCTGCGATGACCGCAGTCGGTACAATTGCGGCCGCTACCGCTGGCGCTATTGGTTACTGGGTCGTCCGGCGCGAAAGAGTGCAGCAGCAACGGGTTGAAAAGGGTCTTGCACTTGGATTGTTGTGGTTTCAATGCACTCTGTTGCGATGCTCGCTGGAGACGACTGATGGCGCTCCATCCACAAACCTAACACCGTGGACTGCTCTTGAGCGTGCACAACCCTACCTAGACCAGACTGATGAGGACATATGTGGCGCGGTCCGTGAGCTGTACAAGGCACTGCAGTATCGGGACATACGTGTTCAGCGGTACCTGACCAGGTCGCAGCAAACTGAGCCAATGCCTGAGGGCCTGTGGGCGGCGCACCTCACCGATATCAACGGGCGGGTCTTGCTTCACGTAGACTATGTGACGGTGCTCCTGGTCAGCTATATCCGAAGGAACTTCCACAAGACCCTCGAGCCACTTGACGCTCTCACCGCGAGCTACCTCCCTCCGAAAAACCCGGGCCCGTGGATGCCGCCCGATGCACCTGTGGCGCCGCCCGGACTTGGGGCTGGGATCGAGAAGGCCAATAGGGCTCTGCACAGGCCGTCGCCGTGGTGACCGCCCTCAAACTGAGCGCTGCCTGGAGATCTCCGGGCTGGTCCGTCGCTTCTACCCGCGGATAACGATCTTCCGGGTTTCTAGATCGTCGGCTCGACCACTTCACACCGTCTGGAATCAGGCTTCCGCGCGCGAGGTGGCGGGCTGGGGTATCTATCTTACTCCTCCAGTCCGAACCGGGTAGCAGCGTCGATCGAAATCACGCCGGTTTCAGGAGAGGCCCGGGGGATTTCGTCTATGTTGGCGGGCGCGGGTTTGGCCATCGGTGTGAAACGCTCGTGAATGGGCAATCGATGCCCGTTGCTTGCGCACTCACACGGGATGTGTGATGGAATGGCGTTCCTGGGTGTTACGCAGACGCTACCCCTGTGAGTGCTCAGATTCGTGCGATGACGCATCTGCGCTTGGCGTGCTGCCGAGCCGATCGCCCCGGCCGCGATATGTCTCCTCTGCGGCCCGCGGCTCGCGGCCTCCATGCGGGGACGATGATCGACCACTGTCTGTTCTGCGGCGAGTCTGAAGTGCGTACCGGCTTGCTGGTGCAGGGCCGAGAAAGTGCCATCTGCCAGCGCTGCCTCAGCGACATCTTGCGCGTTGCGGATGCGCGGGCGCTCTGGCAGGCGACCCCGCACCACCACAAGCGGCTCACGTGCCGGGCCCGGTGGCGGGCGAACCGGCGCTGGAAATCGCGGGGGCTGCCGGCGTTCGATCTCGGTTGAGCGGCTGTCGCGCCGCCATGCCGAAGCAGCGGAACAGTGCTACCATAGGCGCGAACCTTCCTAGAGGTTCGGCCTGAGCGGCTCCCCCCACTTCGGGCGTGGGTGCGGGAGCCGCTCGGCTCATCGCGAATGAGCGGCGGCGCGAGCACTGCGGGCGTTCGACGTGTGACACAGCCGCCGCTGGCCGCACGTCCAATGACGCGTTGCTCGGGCAAAGCTCGCCGGCCATCGCCTCTACGTTCACCGCCCCATTGCCCCAGGGGTCTGTGCTGATCATCAGTCCCGCGCCCGCCGCCGCTGGACCGACGGCGGCGGGCGCGCTGGTGGCGCTCGACGGCTCCAGCAGCTCCTGTCACTTGCTCATGAACCGCGGGGGCAGCCTCACGGCACGAGTGCCTCGGCGCTCTGCGCTAACGGCGGCAGCACCCTCACCGCTGGCACCATCGGCGTGCAGGGCGGTGTGCGCAGTCAAGGTAGTGTGGCGCCCCACGGCGCGCTCACGACGGCCGCGCCACCGCGCGGTGCAATCGTCGGCCGCTATGCTTCTTGCCGCCGCAGTGCCAGGCAGGCGCCGGCGGTGCAGGCGGTCGCCAGCAGCAGGCCGCCAAGCAGCGGACGCGGCAGAGCGGACACGCCCCAGGCGCCGCTCAGCAGCGCGTGAGCGTGGCCCGTGATGCTCATGGGCAGGCTGTCGCCCAGCGGCGACCAGAGCGCCGGCAGCGTCGAGAGTGCCACGAACAGCACGAAGGCCAGTCCCCCGGCCGCCACGCCGCTCCGCAGCAGGGTGCTGCACAGCAGGGTGATCGCCAGCACGTCGATCAGCGTGACGGCAAGGCCCAGGTTGATCTCCAGGTACGGGCCGGGTCGCGCACCGTCGAACAGCAGGACGATGTAGTAGAATGCGGCGATGGCGCCCAGCGCCAGGCCGCCCAACAGCACCAGCCCATGGCCTGTCAGCTTTGCAAGCACGTACGCGCTGCGTGCGATCGGCCGGCTCAGGAGCATGGCGCCCACGCCGTGTGCTCGCTCCTCGGCGACCGATCCCATCGCCAGCAGGATCGCGGCCACCATGGGGAGCTGCGCCATGTTGCTCAGATAGGCATCCACGGCATCGACCACGGTCTGCTTGCCCACGATGATCGTGATGCTGCTGCTTCTCGTCGAGTTGCGCTGCAGGTCCGGCAGCATGTGGGTCAGCACCGGGCCGCTGATGCCGGCGATCAGGAACACGGCGGCCGATATCAGCATCCTGTACGAGGCCAGGCTCTCGCGCAGCTCTTTCCGCGTCAGTGTCAGATACCCGTTCACGCTGCCGCCTCCTTGCCCGGCTGCACCAGGCGCACGAAGATGTCCTCCAGGCTGGGGAGCACCTGCTCGTAACGCAGCAGGGTGTAGCCGTCGGCCAGCACCAGGCGCGGCAGCTCGCGTTCGGCACGGGCCGGATCGCGTGCCAGCACGCGCACCGTGCGCCCGCTGGCAGTGGCCGACGCGATCCAGGGGCATGTGGCCAGGGTTGCCGCCAGCGGCGCTGCATCCTCGGCAAGCTCGATCACAAAGGTCGGCTGCGCAGAGCGTTCCTTGAGCCGCGGGATGGTCTCCTGCACGATCAACCGGCCCTTGGCCAGAATGGCGACCTGGTCGCATATGCGATCGATATCGTCCAGGATGTGCGAAGAGAGAAAGACCGTGGTGGTGCCGCGCAGGCCGGCGACGATCTGCAGCACGTCGCGCCGGCCAAGCGGGTCGAGCGTGGACACCGGCTCGTCGAGAATCAGCACGGCCGGACGGTGCATCAGCGCCTGGGCGATACCCAGGCGGCCCTTCATGCCGCCGGAGAAACCGCCGATGCGTCGTCTGGCGGAGCTGCCCAGTCCCACCAGGTCGAGCACCTCGGCGGCCCGCCCGCGCCGGTCCCGGGCAGGCACCTCGCTCAGCGCGGCGGCGAATTCCAGGAACTCCTGCGCGGACATCCAGGTCGGAAAGGCCGGCTCCTGTGGCAGGTAGCCGAGCATGCGTCGCACCCCGTCCGCGTGCGCTGTGACGCTCAGCCCGGCAATGGAGGCGTCGCCGGCCGAGGCATGGCTCAGCGTGGCCAGGATACGAATTGCCGTGCTCTTGCCCGCCCCGTTGGGTCCGAGAAAGCCGAAGATGCTTCCCTCGGGCACACTCAGGTCGAGGTGATCGAGTGCGACAACGCGGCCGTAGCGCTTGGAGAGGCCCTCACAGAGGATTGCAGCCACGCTCACGTCTCCTTCCGTGCGAAGACGAAGTATGCGATCGGGCCCAGGGTGCCGGCGACGACGATCGCGATGGCCCAGAACAGCTTGCTGCCGCGTACTGATTCGCGCCGGGCCAGATCGACCAGGGCCACGACCATGAGCGTCAGCGAGATCAGCGCGAGCGGCGCCAGCAGCAGCACCTGCCGGCCGGTGGACTCGGCCATCACGGCTGAGAGAGCGAATTGCTGGTACATACGTCCTTACCGGTCCTCGACTGCATGCGTGTCGGCCGCCGCTACCCGCGCTCGCAGGTCGGCGATGAACGCATCGCGCCGGTCCACGTTCAACACGACCTCGCCTATCTTCCACACGGGCAGCACGTGGAACAGACGGAATCGCTGGGGCCGCCGCAGCCGGATCGCCACCAGATTGACCGGCCAGAGAGCGATGAACAGCGTGTGCCGGTAGATGCGGATGGGAAACCCCGAGGCCGTGCGTTCCGTGGCGTGCACGGCGGCGACGTTGCCATAGGCGATCCGGCCGCCGAAGTTCATACCCTGGCGGATCACCAGGGTGTCGTCGCTCAGCTCGTGAGCGGTGAGCCATGGGCTGAGAAACATGCCGGCCCCCAGCGCAAGGGCGCGGGCATTCTTTCCCATGCTCTCGCCGGGCAGCCGGTAGCCTCGTGCCAGTAGCGCGATGTTGGTCAGGGGCAGCAGCAGCGCACCCAGCGTCAGGGAGCCCCAGCCCCAGGTCACCCTGGGCGTGCGCGTATACGAGTAGCGACTGCTAGCGGTCATTCTCGTTCTCCAGTATCGCTGGCCTCGCCGCTCACCCAGGCGTACTCAGCGAGTGTCCGCACGTCGCGCAGGAGCTCGACGCAGAGCGCGATCCCTGGGGTCAGCATCAGCATGCGGCTCGAGGCAATGCCCATCCGGCCCCAGAGCGGCAGGTCCTTGCGCTTCACGATCGCCAGCTCGTGCGGCAGGGCGCGCAGGAGCAGGAAGATGATGGCGATGAACCCGCCGGCCACTGCCTTTGGCGCGCCCTGCCGGCGCAGGCGCCGGCGCAGTTGCGCGCGCAGGTCCGGCGCCGCCGGCGTGGGCTGCAGGCTGGCCAACGCCTCGTCGCCGGCCCGTAGCTGCGCCAGTTCCTGCGCGCAGATCGCGCAGGTCGCCACGTGTGCTGCCACGAGGTGGCGGCGCGACGCGTCCAGCTCGCCGTCGAGATAGGCGGAAAGCAGCGGTTCCAGGGTTGCGTGTGCATCGTTCATCGATCTTCCTCCTGATCTTGCCGGCTGTAGGCGGTGCGGAACGCCTGCCGGGCTCGATGGATCAGCGACGTGACGGCCTCCACGCTGGTCCCCATTGCCTCGCCAATCTCCGCGTACGTGAGCTCTTGCAGCTGCCGCAGGATCAGCGCCTGCCGGTAGTGTCCTGGCAGCGCGTCGAGCGCCCGGCGTAGCGCGCGTCCCTGCTCGCGCTGAATCTCGCGCTGTTCCGGATCGCCGGCATCCCGATCGGCGGTCTGCGCCGGCTCCTCCGCGTCGCGCACCGGCACCGGGCGCCGCGCCGCGGCACGACGGGCGTCGATGCAGGTGGTGGTGGCGATGCGGTAAATCCAGGCCCTGAAGATCGTCCCTGGCGCCGTCAGACGCAGGTGCAGGAACGCTTTGAGGAACACATCCTGCGTCAGCTCCTCGGCCAGCGCGGCGTCACCCATGCTGCGATACACGTAGCCGAAGATGGGCTGGCGATAGCGGGCGAAGAGTACGTCGAACGCCCGTACGTCGCCCCCCTTGAACGCGGCAACCAACGCCTCGTCCGTGCTCCGCGAGTGGGCGTGCCGTTCCGGAGCAGCGGGTGCAGTCGCGAGCGGTAACCAGAGCATTGCCCACATGGTGGAGGCACGTCCCCTTCCCTCGTCCTGACCTCTAATAAGTGATAACGTCGGTCGCGAGCAATCCTTTCGCGGGTGCGGACGAAGCAGTGTCGCCTGCCGCCGGGCCGATCGGTGCCGCGGATTTGTGGCGAATGTTGCGGATGCCGGCGTCAAGCTCTCGCACGGCACGCTCCCTGTGTCTTCCTTGACAAACTGCGATTCCGTGCTAGACTGGGTTCGTAGATAGAACAGACGTTCTAATAGCACACGCTCCACCACGGACCTCGATCCGGCCCGCGCCGCGCCGCGCAACGCGGATGGTTGCCAATGCTTGCCAATGCTTGCCAATGCTTGGAGGGCACAGACCATGCCCACCTGTACCGCCACGCGTATCAGCGGCCGGCCCTGCTCCGCGCGCGCCCGTCCCAACCGCCCCTACTGCTTTGCCCACGACCCCGACCTGCAGCTGCGACGCGCCGCAGCCCGGCAGGCCGGGGGGTACGGCAAGTCCACCGTGCGGCGCACCGCCCGCCGGATGCCCGCCACCCTCAAGCCCGTGCTGAACCATCTCTACACCACCCTGGCAGCGCTCGCCGCCGGCGAATGCGACGCCCGCTCCGCCACCGCCATGGCTGCGGTCGCCTCCGCCATCGCCCGCCTCTACGACCAGGCCGACACCACGCAGCGCCTGCAGGCACTCGAGGACGCCACGGCCGCGCAACAGCGCCGGGCCGAGGCTCTGCCATGAGTACCAGGGCACGACTGGCCCGGCTGGAGAGCCGGCAGTGCGCCGGCGGCGACGCGTCCGACCAGGAGCACCTGCGTTTGGGCGCTGCCATCGTCGTCGCCATGTACCGCGGCGACCACGACGCCGTCGCCGCGCTGCAGGCGCAAATAGCCTGCCTGCCGCCGCCCACGCCCGGTGGTGGGCTCGACACCACGCTGCGCTACGCCGCCGGCCTCGGCTATTTCGATGCCGATCCTGACGACCGTGCGCCGGAGCTACCAGAGTGTCAATCACGTATCGCTGCGCATCCCTCGACCGCGGCTGCCACGCCATCTGTAGTGTGTTGTGCCTCGGCCCACGACAGTGCGGGCGCGCCGCTCGATCCGGGGGCCGTTCACACGCCGGTTGATCACGACCATCGCATCGATGTTCAATAACCTGCAAGATGATCGCATGGAGGCAGGCCCTGCTCGCGAGCTTGGAGCCGCTGTGTGAGGTCATATGGAGCCGATGTGTGAATCCACGTGGAGCGAAAGTGGGATTGGCGACGGACCAAATGTGTGGCCGCTGTGGAGCCGCTGTGTGAGGCTTCGTGGAGCCGCTGTGTGAATACTTGTGGAGACTCTACTCTGGAGGTGCTCCATTGTCGCAGAGTTCCGCGCCGTCCCGGCATGTCGACCGCCGTTGCGTGCCCTCTTGCACTCGCTTTCGCGTTGCCCTAAAGTCCTCTGCAGGAGGTGGTAAGCGGCCATGAGTGAACATCTGCCCCAGCGCGTGCCCGCCGAGCGTTCTGCCCTGCCGACCGTCGGCGACATCGATGTGCTCACCGGCCAGCCGCTCACCGAGATTGAGGTAGAGTTCCGGCTGCAGATCCAGCAGGAGATCGAGTTCATTGCCCTGGACGCGGATTACGCGGCCTACAGAGCAGCCATACACCAGCCGCTGGGCGACGACGAATTTCCGCAGACGGACGAGGAAGGCTGGTCCTTGCATCGACCGTCCACCGCCTTGCAGTTGCCGCTTATCCCCTCGGAACGCGATCAGCGCTCGGAGGAAGGTGTCGTCGAGTTGCTGCGGCATTTCGTGGGCGAGTTTCCCGCGCACGTGATGCACCTTCTGTTCGAAGTAGCCAACGATCCGCCGTTCTATCGCCGCCCCGACATCACAGTCTCCATTAACGAGCTGCTGGACCGGCTTGGCTATACGCGAGACAGCAGGGGCATCCACTACAGCGTGAATCGCCGCCGCCTCACACGCACGCTGCAGGCGTTGCACCTCACGAACGTCGAGCTGTACCAGCGACGGGGCAAGACGACCAAAGCCTTCAGTGCTCCCTTGCTGTCGGCCCTGGGCTTCACCTCCGCCGACGAAGACGTGCGCAAGATGCCCCTGCGTGAGGTATTCCGCCGCGGTCTCCCGGACGTGATCCAGGTGAGCATTAACTCTATCTGGTACAAGGGCGTCCGCGATGCGGAAGGACGCCCGGGCAGCCATTACCAGCTTCTGCCGCGCATGACGGTCGTCCGCTCGGGCAAGCGGCGCGGCGCCATCGCCGGCCGTGGCGCGCAGCGTACCGGGCGCAGCGTGGACAACTTGCGGCTGTACGTGCAGAGATGCCAGGTGTCGACACAGTCGCGGCTGATGGGCGTCGCCCTCAATCTGCTCCTGCAAGAAGCCGGCATCACAAACAAGAACGTCTCGCAGGCGGGAGTCACCTTGCGCCGCGCGCTCGACAAGCTCGTGCAGGAAGGGTTGCTGACGTCCTTCCGCCAGATCCAGCGCGGCGCTACGTCGGTCATGGAATTGCGCTGGTAGCGCCGGGAGCGGAGAACGTGCAGGACGTTCACGAACGGGCCCCCATCGCCGAGAACGCGCATGGTGAGGGCGGGCCGGGCGGCAGCATGCCGTTTTCTGGCTTTGATCTGCCGGAGAGCAATTTCTGGCGGCTGCCCAACAATTGGTTCGACCTTGCCGCCCGCTTCACGTCGTGGGCCGAGCAGAAGGTGGTCGAATACATCTTGCGCCATACGTGGGGATACCACGAATACGGCCTGGCCAAGCTCATCACCATGGACGAGTTCATGCACGGCCGGAAGCGCCGCGACGGCTCCCGCATCGACGCCGGCTGCGGAATGGCGGAGAACAGCATCAAGAAAGGCATCCAGGACGCCGTCTCACACGGCTTCGTGATCGTGGAGACCGACGACAGCGATAAGGGTCGGATCAAGAAGTTCTATGCGCCGCGCATGCGCCAGCTGCCGGCCGACCAGGGGGCGCACGCCGCGCGTGGGCCGCAGGGTCACATACTGCACCCGCAGGGTCAAGCGCTGACCCCCGGCCCTCTGCCCTTGACCCCCGAGGATCGCCTAGTGAGCCCCGCGCCTCCGCGGCTGATCCCCGGCCCATCCACGCCTGATCCTCGAACAGAGCAGAAAACCGTCGAAAGACTGTTACAGCAAGAAACTGTAAGCAAGACAAGCGGACGTGTTGTTGCCTTTTCCACCGGTCTCTCAAAAGCGCGAGAACGAGCCGCCGGGCACGCTCTACCCGAAAGAACCGGTGTGAGCCGGCGTGCAGTGTCTGCTCAGGGCCGGGCGCCGGAAGAGCGCGTCGATGCCGGAGCTCAGCCGATCCGGCCCATGCGCGTGACCGAGCAGCCCGCCGGGCACGTGCCGCCGCCGTCCGCGCCGCCCGATCCGTCGCTCGTCGGAAGACTGGTGGCAGAGGGAATTGCTGCCGGGCGAGCGCGCCAGCTGGTCGCCGAGATGCCCGCGGAGCGCGTCGAGCGGCAGCTGGCCTGGATTGGCCGCCGCTCCTGTCGAGACCGTGCCGCGACGCTCGTGCGGGCTATCGTGGACGACTTCGCCGAGCCTTCATCCGGCACTCGTACTGGCGTTCATGCCTTCGATCGAGCTAAGTTCTTTCGAGGCACCTATGCGGTGTGCCCGCGGTGCGGCTCCCGCCCCTGCGCGGCGGACTGTCCGTCCAGGACTGAGTGAGGTGAGCGTTGTCGGACCAGCTAGTCGAGTGCGTGCCCAACTTCTCCGAGGGGCGACGCCCCGAGGTGATAGCGGCGATCAGAGACATGGTTGCGTCGGTGGAAGGCGTGCGCGTGCTCGACGTGCATGCCGATGCCGATCACAATCGCTTCGTGCTGACCTACGTCGTGCCGGTGGCTCGGGCCGTCGAATCGGGGTTGGCAGCGGCGCGGGCGGCGCTGGAGCACATCGACCTGCGTACGCACGAAGGAGCGCATCCGCGTATGGGCGCTCTCGACGTGTTTCCCTTTGTGCCGCTGTCGGACACGCCGATGTCTCGGTGTGTCGAGTTGGCGATCTCGCTCGGCGAGGCCATCTCGCGGGACTTCGGCATTCCCGTGTATCTCTATGAAGAGGCGGCTCGGCGTCCGGACCGCGTGAATCTGGAAAACGTTCGCAGGGGCGGGTTCGAATCGCTGCGAACCGTGCTCCCCGTCGATCCCGATCGTGCACCGGACTACGGTCCGCGAGCCGTTCACCCCACGGCCGGTGCGGTGGCCGTCGGCGCGCGGCGGCCGCTGATTGCCTTTAACGTCTACCTCGGCACCGCCGACCCCGCCCTGGCTAAGTCCATCGCCAGGGCTGTCCGGCACAGCTCGGGCGGCCTCCGCTATGTCAAAGCGCTGGGCCTGGAGCTGGCAGGCTCCGGTACCACGCAGGTGAGCATGAACCTCACCAACTTCAAGGCAACCAGCATCGTACGTGTGATGGACCTTATCCGATCCGAATCGGCACGTTGGGGAGTCCCGGTAGTGCGGTCGGAGGTGGTAGGATTGATACCGCTGGACGCGATGCTGGATGCCGCCGAAGCGTTCCTCCAGCTGCGAGGGTTTTCGCGGGACCAGGTCCTCGAGCGGAGGCTGATCAGTGAGTGAGATCGTTCGTCGTGCCGCCGTTCCAGGTTCCCACCCTCTGGTAGCTTGTCAACCATCGACGTTTGTGTTCTCTCCGCACCGCGGTGCCCCAGGTGCTGCCATGCGACCGCGGTCGCAGGCGCGGTTCCATGCGCGACGAATGTCTGTTGACAAGCTACTAGGGTGACTGCGAGATGGCACATGCCGGCCAATCGCCACCGCCGACGTGCCGCGGCTGCGCGTGCCCGCCGCCGTTCGCCGGATTCGGGCCGCGTGCTGACCGCCGCCGGGCGTATCGCGATCACGGCAGCAGGGCTGCTGCTCATCGCGCTTGCGCTCTTCCTGCTGCTCGCGCCGCGCACGACGCGCAACGAGCGCGGCTCGATGTTTGCGCTCGTGATTGGCGTCGCCCTGGTCGTCTCGGCGTGGCTTCCCGGGCGAAGATGAGCGTGCGGTTGCCGCCGGCTCCTGGCGGACCGCGATCATGACCGCCCGGCGTGCCGGGCGGTTTGCCGCCCGCTGGCTTCTCCTCGTCTGCACCGCGTGTGCCTCGCTTGCCGGGCCTGCTGCCGGCGCGTCGAGGCTGGCCGCCCCACTCACCGCGGTCGCGGTAGCCGGAGTGGTGCCACTGGCCGTGACGCGGAACGCCTCGCTGCTTGGATCCCCTGTTCCGGACAACTCACGCATGGCAGTAGCGGTGCTTCTCGCCTCCCGGGATCCGGCCGGACTGCAGCGCGCCATCGACGACGTCGTCGACCCGTCCGGCGACCGCTATCACCAATACCTTTCGCCCTCGACGGTGCAGGCGCGCTTCGGCCCAAGCCCCGTCGAGGTATCCGGCTTCGTTGCCTGGCTGCGATCGCAGGGCCTGGCGCCCCGGCCGTGGAGCGGCGGCCGCATTCTGGACGTCGACGGCACTGCCGAGCGGTTCGGCGCCGCGTTCGCGACCGACCTCCGTTTGGTGGCGCCGGCAAGCGGTCGAGTGCACCCGGCCGGATCGGGCACAGCAGAGCACGTCGCGGCAGCCGCGGGGAACGGGTACTCGGGAGAGGATCTTCTTTTTGCACCGGATCGGGAGCCGTCCGTGCCCGCGCGGTTTGCCGCTCTCGTGCAGACTATCGTGGGGCTCTCCGGCACGGCGCGGGCCGTGGCCGTGCCGTCCCTGCGTGCGGATGCACTCGCTCCTACCGCGCAGGGTCCCACCGCCGGGTACGACCCCGGGCGCATCGCCGACGCCTACAACTTCCGCGCCCTCTACAACGCGGGCTACCACGGCGAGCGCACGCGAGCCGCGCTGGTCGAGTTTACCTCGTATGATCCGGCGGACATCGCCACCTACGCCAGGTGGGCCGGCATCAAGCCGGCGCTCAGCGATGTCCAGGTCGACGGCGGCAATGGCTCGGCCACGCTCAACTCGGAGGCCACGCTGGACATCGAGTTGCTCTCGGCAATGGCCCCGCGAGCGTCGATCGACGTCTACGACGCGCCGGGAAACGACGTCACGGGCGTCAGTCTTCTGGACGTGTACAGCCAGATAGCAGCCACCGACGTGCAGGTGGTGGCTACCTCGTGGACGGTGTGCGAGGCCACGGCGGCCCGCATACCGGGGCTGGTGATGAGCGAGCACGCGATCTTCGCCCAGCTCAGTCTGCAGGGCACGACGATCGTCGGCGCCACGGGCGACACCGGCGCCTACGCCTGCGCAAGCAGGTCCTCTGCCGGCTCGCCGAGCGTCAACCTGCCGGCCTCCGATCCGTACGTGCTCGCCGTGGCGGCCACGGAGCTCTATCTGGGACCGGTGGTGGCCGGGCGGAGCACCTACGGCTACGAAAAAGCCTGGTCTTGCGCGGGCTACGTGCCCGGATGCAGCGTAAGTAGCCCAAAGGGCAGCGGATCCGGCGGCGGCACCAGCGCGCTCTTCTTCACCGGCGACGCCTACGGCGACGACCTGTCCTGGGAGGGTCCTCTGCCCAACGGCAAGCCGGGTAAGTATCGGCGACTGCCCGACGTAAGCATTTCCGGCAGCGGCAGCGATGCCCAGTACGAGTACAGCATCTACGTGAAGCGGCAGTGGGTCGTGGGCGGTGGTACCAGCGCCTCTGCTCCCGTGTGGGCTGCCCTTATCCTGCTGGCGGACCAGTACCTGGAGGCGCACAATCGGCCCAGCGCCGGGTGGATCAACCCTGCGGTCTACCGGCTCGGCCGCACCCTGCAGATGCTGCCGGCCTACCACGACGTCACGGAGGGCAACAATCTGCTCAATCCGGCCACCGTGGGCTGGGACTATGCCACGGGCTGGGGATCTCCCTATGCCTGGAACTTCACCCTCGACCTGGCATGCCTCGAAGGCGTGTGCCCTGGCGGCATGCCCAGCGCGACCCCCACGGTCACGGTCACGGCCACGCCGCCCCCGGTTGCCACCCGTACCCCTCAGGCTCGCCTGGGATAGCTGCCGGTGGGCCCGATCGCCGCCCGCCAAGTTGCGCATCCAAGGCGTGCCGGCCTGCGCCGGAGCTGCGCGCCGCCTGCCGGTGAGTGGGAGGTCGCCGGTTGCTCAGACTGGTCCGCGCCTTGCCGGCCGGCTACATGACCCCCTGGATGGCGATGCCCAGTGGGATGGCGATAGCCAGCAGCACGATGCCCAGGAAGATGGCGACAATGCCTTCCCGGCGCCGGCGGGCGGCCTGATCGCTTTCGGTTGCCGCGGCTCGCCGCAGAGCGACCCAGCCGCCGGCGATAAACAGCACGCCGGGCACCAGCAGCGCGAAGGGAAATCGCGAACCCATTTCCTCATCCCTCTCACTGAGCAAGCATTGTACGCCGTTGGCGAGCCACTCGCCAGATGATTGAGCCGATCGGTCCGGCGCTCACGGAGAGCTGTCTTCGCAATCCGCCGCGGGTCCTCCATTGCCGGTCATTACTCGCTTCATGTGCGGTACCGCGACGTTCCACGCCGTTTCAGCACCTGGCGGCGGAAGGGATGGTCACCGCGGCAGTGTAGATGGTGGGCAGCAGTGAGCGGTTGTCGGTCCACGCGGCATGGGCCTGCCGGGCATCCAGAGCCAGGCCGCCATAGTCGCCCAGGTAGCTTGGCCCCGTGTCATACAGGCTTGAAGCCTTGCTGCCCAGGGTCAGCGGCGGGCCAAACCGATCTCCGCAGTCGGTGGCGATCGCCACCCGTACCCGGTATTGCGCGCCCAGCCGCTCGTACCAGAGGACGGCGATCGCGCCGCCCGGCGAGACCGCCACCGCGGGCATGAACACGTCGGACCCGGCCGCGGTCGCGGGTTGAGCCAGTCGCCGCCAGTACTTGCCGCCATCGGCGGATTCGTACAGTGCCATCCCGGAGTCTGCACCCATTTGCACCGGCCAGACGAGGTACAGATGCCCGGTTTTCCGATCGGCAGCCAGCGAGGGACGGCTGGCCACGCGGAATCGCAGACCGGCAAGTCGAGGCGGCAACGGTTGCAGCGGCGCCACGTTCACCACGGCCGCTAGCCCGCCGCGCTGGAACAGGGCTACGCCCATGAGCGCGCGATGCCGATCCATGAACGCCACGACGGGGTCGCCGCTCTTGGTCAGCACCACGGAGGCGCTCTCAGCCCGCTGTTCCGGCAGAAGCAGCGGCGCGGAGAATGTGCGCCCGCCGTCGCTCGAGTGGGCAACGGCAATGCTCTCGTCGTTCCCGGCGATGCGCGTCCATGCCACGGTAACCACGCCGCTCCGGGGGTCCACGGCCAGCGCCGGGTAGTCGTCCAGTATTGGCGGCGCCGGTATCGGTCCCGAGGGGCGGCCAAGCCAGCGCCAGCTCCGTCCTCCGTCGTCGGAGCTGAGCAGATTGATCGATAGACGGACGGCCTGCCGGGGCTTGCCCACCCCGTCGTAGGCCGTTCCGGCCAGGTAGATTCTTCCATGCGGTGCGAACGCCAGCTGCGGATCCCCGAAATACCCCTGCGGCAGCTTGGGCAGCTGCACTTGGGTCCAGGCAGCGCCGCCGTTCTCGCTGACCGCGACGCTCATGCCCTGGCGGGCGTTGTAGTCGTTCAGCGCCAGTACCAGGTGCCGGGAGTCTGCGGGATCCTCGGCGACCACGACGCCTGCCTGCGGCAACCGCGCCTGCACGGGGCTCACTGGGACGTTTCGCACGCCGCCGGTGGCCGGGGATGCGCCCAGCAATATCGGTACGAGGACGGCGACCGCCCCACACGCGTGCCCGCGCATCAGCATGCTCGTTTGCCGGCCGTGCCGGCTATGCGTCCGGAACATGATCCGCGGGCCGCGGCGATCACAAGCGCCCATTGCCGCGGACGCCTGGGCTCGGCGGGCTCCCCAGGTCCCACGGCCACCTCCGGCACGTTCAAGAGACTGATCATCACTTATTGCAGCATCGACACAAATGTGGTGTCAGGCAATAGCACGAATGGAATCCGGGTCGATAGCACAAATAGGGCACCGTGGCATAGCCATCCTGTGTGATGTTCCGCGCCGGATGTCCAGCGTATACTGTACGACGCAAGAAGCGTACTCAGGCGCTATCGCAGCATTTTAGCGGCCGAAGAGGGGTTCGCGTGGTGATTCGCCGCCATTCCACGTGCAAGCCGCAGCGGGTGTCCGCGCGCGCCGTGGTGGCCATGGATGGGCAATCCATGGTGGAGTTCATGCTCATTCTTCCCGCGTTCCTGCTCTGCCTGCTGGCTATCTTGTTCTTCTCCCTGGCGATCCATACCGTGATCGACTACAACTCCGCGGTTTCCACCTCCGTGCGCCAGGCCACCCTGATCAACTACGCGACGGGCAATAATCCTTCCTACGATGACGCGATCGGGCAGATCCTGCGTGCCTCGCTGCGTTCGGATAACCCGGACCGGGCGAACTACTACGACGTCCAGCTCGTACAGAGCCGCGCGCTCACCGATGCCGGAGCGGGCAGCCTGTACGAGAACTTCTACACCTACGAGATGAGCACGCACAGCTTTGACGTCAATCCCTATGACTATATCAGCCAGAATTCGTCCGCCCTGGCTTCACAGTACGGCGCCGTTCCGACGCCGTGCCAGTACTTCTACAACACACATGAGGACCCGAGCAGCGGGGACGTCTTCCTGGACAGCAGCGACCAGGTCAACCTCACCACCGACGCCGAGGCCCAGGCACACGTGCCCAGCGATGCCGACCTGCTCAGCGGCTGCGGGCGAGACGCTCCGCCGGGGACGAACGACCCCTGCCTGAACAACGGCGAGGCCGCCGGCGTTACCACCCACCTCTGCTACTACTACCCCTCCGATCGGACGGACACGGTGAGCACGTCGGCCACGGACACGGGTCAGGTACTTCCCGACGAGCTGGACGTGGCCGTCAACTACACCTGGAAGCCGATGGGCAGCGGTCCACTCGGCTTCGGCTTTACCATCACGGCGCACGCGCGTGCACGCGTCGAGCCCGTGGTCAGCACGAGCTCGAGTTAGGGAGGTGAAGTCGATGCGCCGCCGGTGGCTCCGCCACTTCCGCCATCATCCCGGCCAGGCTATGGTCGAATTCGCACTTGCCATCCCCATCCTGATCATCGTGCTCTTCGGCGCCATCGAATTCGGCTTCATCATCAATGCCCACGTCATCCTTGAGGACACCGTGCGCCAGGCCTCGCACTACGGTTCCATGGGCGGCACTCTCGACGGCGCCGGCAGCTCGGTAGCTCCCGGTTGCCTGGCCGACTACGCGGTGCTCGAGGACATCGCCGATCGGCTGCAGGGCACCACCATCGACACCAACCACGTTCGCTCCGTGCTCCTGTACGCCGCGGATACCAACAGCGGCACCGACGCGCCGCGGTCGGCCGCAACCGGCGATGACAGCACGGGGCTGCCGTCCACCAGCGATCCCAACGCCTACTGGAACACGCAGGCCTATGTCGGCGACTACTATTACTCGGACTATGATCCCGGCTCGGGCGCTGACATAAGCTCAGGTGCCGGGAACGGCAACGGCGAGGGCGCGATCTACAATCTGTTCCACGGCGGCGCCGCCAGCGTCTTCAGCCCGACCCTGACCAGCGGCTACACCACCACGTCCCCGCCCACGTACGCCACCACGCCGACTTGCGGCTCATCGCTCCTGGACGGCCAGAGCGTGACCAACTGCCTGCCCTACCCCGACAACTCCGGCACCGGCACGCTCAACGCTGCCTGCGTGCCTACCAGCTTCGCCAAGGGAAACTGGCCGCCGCGCTGGCGAAACAACATCTCGGACAAGCTGGTGACGCTCTCCGGAGGCAGCCCAACCAGCGACACGCCCTGGCCGGATAGCTTCGGCGTGCAGGTCACCTACGACTATCAGTTCCATACGCCGCTCTTCCAGGTCCTGGCAAACGTATTTCTGGGAAACAGCCACATGCTGCGCATGACCGACCAGGCCGCTTTCATGATGAGTCCGCCCACTTAATCATTCTGTCATGATCACTCGCGGAGGCCCACCGATGAACGACGAGAGCACGCGACACGGCTTGACCCGCCACCCGTCCCGCAGCGGAATGCTACGGGGCGGTGATCACGTTCGTGCGCCGGAGGACGGCCAGGTGGTGATACTCCTCGCTCTGTTCATCGTCGTGCTCCTTTGCTTCCTCGCCCTGATTACCGATGTCGCTCGCGCCCAATTCCAGGCCGGGGACACCCAGCGCGCTGCCGACAGTGCCGCCCTGGCCGGCGTGGTCTTCATGCCGAATGACTACAACACCTATGCATGCGGCGCCGACGCCAGCCGGAACCAGTGCGACAACGCGATCACCCGCGCCTTCCGCGTCCTGCAGCAGAACGGCTTCGCCAACGCCGACGAGCCGAAGCCCAGCGCTACCGACCTGCAGGCCTTCAACGACTACGCCATGAGCAACAACTGTCCCACCAGCTGGCCGGCGGGCGCCACCTACGAGATCTGCGTGGCCGAGGTCTTCGATCCCTCGAACGGCCAGCTGATCGACCACCAGCTCAGCGTATCCCTGTCCTGGAAGATGCCGACCACCTTCATGAAGGTGATCGGCTACAACCAGATCGGTATCAGCAAGTCTGCCACCTCCGAATACGACTCCACCATGCAGATGGGTGCCGCCACCAACGTGCTTGGCTACGACACCGCTGCCCTCGGCACCCCGGACCAGTACCACTGGCAGCCGCAGAACTACTGGCTTTCCATCAACGCCGGCTCCACGGCCAAGGAATACGGCGATCCCTTCGAGAGCACCTACATCGCCAACTCATTGCCTGCCAGCCGATGCCCGCTGCCGACTGCCACCAGCACCGCTACCGGCACGCCGACCGTCACGGAGACTCCGTCGTTGACGGACACGCCGACCATCACGCAGACGCCGACGACCACGGACACGCCGACCCAGACGAACACGGGCACGACCACCTCGACGAACACGCCGACCGATACCTTCACGCAGACGCCGGTCGATACGAGCACGTTCACGGTTACCCCCACGCCAACGCCGCATGTGTGTCATTGGCACTGTCCGACCGCCACATTCACGGTGACAAACACGCCGAGCATTACGCAGACGCCGAGCATCACGCAGACGCCGAGCACTACGGGGACCATCACGCAGACGCCGACTATCACGCAGACGCCGACCAGGACGCAGACGCCCACCATCACGCAGACGCCGACCACTACGGCGACATACACCAACACGCCGACCAGGACGCAGACGCCGACCGTAACTCAGACCCCGACCAGGACTCAGACCCCGACCATCACGCAGACGCCGACCAAGACCAATACGCCGACCATCACGCAGACGCCGACCAAGACCAACACGCCGACCAACACGGCGACGAACACCTACACGCCGACATTCACCAACACGCCGACCATCACGCAGACACCGACCAAGACCAGCACGCCGACCAACACGGCCACGTTCACCAACACGCCTACGAACACCTACACGCCGACCATCACGCAGACGCCGACGGCGACGAGCACCAGGACGCCGACCAGCACCAAGACGCAGACCAGCACGCCGACGATCACGCAGACGCCGACCAATACGCCGACCTTCACCAACACGCCGACCTACACGCGGACGCCGACCAACACGCGCACGAACACGCCGACCAACACGTTCACGCCCACCGACACGTTTACGCCTACCAATACGTTCACGCCGACCAATACCTTTACGCAGACGCCCACGAAGACGCCCAAGCCGACGAACACGCCGCTCAACGGAGGCTCCGTGCCGCCGTTCATGAACCAGGCGGCCGTGGGCCCGGCGAACGGCAACAACTGCGTTGACTCCGGCACTGCGAACGCCAACCCGGACTGCACGAACCTGGGCTACTGGTACACGGTCGAGGTGCACCATAATACCTCGCCCGTGGAAGTCTGGATCTACAGTCCGGGTGACGCCGCTACGATCGAGAACACATACCTCTTCAACAACGTCTGCCCAAAGGTGTTCCAGCCCATGCCGTACAACGCAAACGCCGGCGGTGGGTGGGATATCACGAACGGCGCCGTCACGGTGTACATTCCGCGCAACGATACGGTCGACCAGTCCAACATGCACCAGGGTCAGGGACCCGAGAGTCCCGCCACGGACGTGAACGGAAACTACGTCGACCAGTACCCCGACGACCCGGGCTACGCTCGCGTGACCTCGCTCTTCAACAACACCGCGGCCTACGTCGGCGGGGACTACGCTGCCTACGTGTACCCGCAGCCCTGGACCACGCACTTCCGCCTCTACCAGTCCGGTGCCGACCGGGAGGCAGTCAGCCAGCGGTCCCAGCTTACCAGCGGTGTGGTTACCGGCGACAATATGCTGGGCATCGATGCCCCCATCCCGGTAGTCACCAACAACTCCTGCTCTCCGAACGAGCCGGCGACGGCGACTCCGCCCACCGACGGCTCCGATGCCGCCACGCCGGTATGGGTTGGCCAGCAGGCCAGCGGCGGCGAGGCCAACCTGCCCTCCGAGCCCGGCATTCCGGTGGCCGACGGTAGCTACAAGGCGGCGACCGAGATATACGATGGGACAGGACCGCTCACCGGTACTGCGAAGCCCAAGAACGATGCCTTTGTCTGGCGCTGGCTGGGCGAGATCCCGGCGGCCGCCGCGGATGCACCGCCCACCAGCTACTACTACGTGCAGGTCTACACGACCGGCTCCACGGGCGATACCGATCCCACCACCTCCGATGGCACGGTGCCCGATTACTACGGGTACTCGCTGAAGCCATACACCGAGCAGAACGTCAACAATTTCGCTATCGGCGCCTTCCCGACCGACAAGACCTGCCCGCTGTGCAGCGCGACGCTCGTGCCGACGAACGGCGGTGCCGGCTGGGTAGTCGACTACCCGGTTTACACGCCAAGCTCGGACGGGACCACCAACGTGCCGCTGCTGCCCAGCACGGGCGGCACCCCGGTGCGCACCGACGGCCTGCACATGGGAAAGAATAACTCTGTCAGCATCGACGGCGAAGCCCCCGACCCAGCCGTCAAGGCCGGTGCCAATCCTGGCGCCGCGTGGTGCAACGCGGACTATGCCACCAACAGCTCGCCGGCCAGGACCCAGTACTGCACGGCGGGCGAGCTGAGTACTGGCGACGCTTTTGCCTGCCCTGATGATTCCACGCCCAACCCGGCCGGTGAATGCCCGGGCGGAGTCCTGCCGAATGCCGCGGAGCCCAAGAATTCGGACTGGCCGCTCGTGTACGGCGATGGCTCAGCAGGCATCTACGTGCCGAATGTGAACGAACAGACCACGCCGGGCACGCCGCTGCCCACGCATACGGCGACTTCGACGCCGACCACGACGCCGACGTCCACGACGACCGGGACGAATACCGCGACCGTGACGAGTACCGCGACGGCCACGCGCACTAGCACCGCCTCGACCTGCTCGCCCGGACCGTGTACCAGCACGGTGACGCCGACCATCACCCGAACGACGACCAACACGCCGACCTCCACCAGCTCGCTCACGCCGACGGGCACGTCGACGCCTACGATCACACAGACGCCGACCATTACGCCTACGCCGGCACCGCCCAACAACCCTGGCGCCGTCATCCCCATCGGCTACGTGCCCAGCACGTACGCCGGCCGCACGCTTGAGATCGGCCTGTTCGGCCCCGGCGACGTCGTGGACTGCCAGCATCTCGGCTCCGCCTGGATGGCAGTGGTCGACCCCACTGGGCAGTTCCAGCCCTTCCAGTGGTGGGCCAAGGCCGATACGGGTACCGGCCGCACCGGCGACACGGCTAATCCTTCCGGCCTCAATGCGCAGGGCACCCCCATAAGCGACAACGATGCCACCTACTTGATGAGCCACATGGCCTCGGGAGCGGCGCTCTACACCGGCAGCGGCGTGACCTGGCCGGAAGTGCAACAGCCGTTGCTGGACACAGACCCCACCGACAATCCCGCATCTGAGATCAGCAGCTACCCGGTCTCTTGGGAGGAGAACGAGAACGGCGTCGATTCGAGCCTGACCGGCATCCCGGGTGTGATGGTCGCCGAGGACGGACACTATTTCTTCGACGGATCTTGGCTCTACATCGACGTGAAGATCCCCACGAGCTACAACGGCGGTTACTGGAAGCTGCAGTATGTGCCGGTGCCACGGCCAATCCTCAACGGCACCATCCTGGCGTCCGACCGCCTGACCATGACCCTGGCAGTCAAAGGCTCGCCAGTGCACCTGGTGAAGTAGAAGGGCGCAGAAGACCGATGCTCGATCGCAAGGCATTCGCGCAGCCGGCCCAGCCCTGGCAGTACATGGTGGTAGGCGCGCTGGCAGTGCTGTGCTTGTGCCTGCTGGTAGTGCTCGTGCATGGCTCCGGGCACCGGTCGGTGGTGCCCCGGACCAGCATCGCGGCGGTCGTCACTGCCACGCCGGTGGTGCCGCTGCCGACGGCAACCGCCCCTGGCCTGCCGGCGCGGTTCGACGGACGGCCGACTCCCCTGGAGATCGGCGCCGATTAGGGCAATGCGGAGTCTCGGCCCGTGTGCTATGCTGCTCCAGTCGGTGCGGTAGGGACGCGCCAGGACTCGGCACGACAAGCATCAGGCTCCGTCCGGCCGTTTACGGTCGATCGCCTGTAGATGTACCCCGGCAACACAGTTGGAGGCGAATCGTTCCCCATGCAGTCCACCGCATCGGTGATTCGGACCGGCCTTCGGCGTCGTACGGCAGTATACGGTGTCTGGATGTGGCTATTCGGTTTGATGCTTGGGCTGGCGCCGGCCGGGCTGGCCGTGGCAGCGCCGTCTCTTGCTTCGCTCAACTTGGGCGCCGCCGACCTGTTTTCCGGTACGAAGGTATATAGTAGCCGGCTGCTCACCGGTCAGCAGCTGGTGGCGAATGGCGGCTCCCACGTGTTCCGCTTGCGGCTGACCGGCCTGATGGCCGCCGACCTGGAGCTTCTGGTGCCTCCCAAGACGCGGCCGATTGTCGCCGTGGAGAGCGACATTCTACTGTATGCGTCCGAGCAGACTGCCCACACCGATTACGACCTGGCTGAATCGGCACGTGTAGGGCATGCGAGCGACATCGTCAGTGTTCCGCCGGTCGGCGACACCTACTTTGCCCGTTCTCAGGCAGCCGGTACCACCGGCAGGAATGACCGGGTCATCGACCTTGTCTTCCGCCGGGGGCGAGCGCTTTGCCTGGTACGGGTCACCGGCCTGAACGGCAAGTTCACGCCCACGCAGGTAGCGGCGATCGGTCGTATCGTGGACAAGCGCCTGCGCGCCGCCGGATTCTAGTTCAGGCGGCAACCTTGTCATGCCGCCTGCCCTATGCCCGGCTCAGCCACTGGCGACGTGGCCGCTGCGTGTACCCGGGCAGTCGCCGGTACAAGGAGCGGGGGTTTCCCGGCAGGGGGACCGCGGCTCTGATGCCGGGACACCCCAATCGTCCTATTCTCCCGCCCTTGACGGCGCGGTCCTGATGGGCGGATAGTGTCAGGTAGCGAGGCACAGCCGGTGCGGCTCGCCCGGGGGCGGGCTCGTATGTCGGGACACGTGCCTGCTTGTACGTCGGGAGGATGAGCGTGCAAAGGACCGAGCGGCCGACCTATCAGGATGCGCTTCGGGCGATCGGGCGGTATTTCGACAGAAATGTCTACAGGCACGTCCTCATCTCCGAAGTAGAGGACGGTTACGTGGCTCGCGCTTTCCCCGGACACCTCGCCAACCTCAAGGCCGAGGGCATCGCCCTGCCGATGAGCGACGTGATGGCCCTGATCAGCAGCCAGGAGCAGGTGCGCGGCGTGGCGGTCAACGACGTGAAGATGCCGCCATTGTGCCCTACCGGGTACGAGGACTTCTTCCGCGCCCTGGGCTTCGACCTCGATGAGGCGCGCGCCACCAACGTCTGTCTGGTCGAGCTGAGCGGCGGCATCCTGGTGTCCTTCACGGTGAAGAACCCGAAGGGCGAGATCGAACGCTCCCAGATGTTCTATGATCCGCCGCTGATCGACGAGACGCTCACCAAGGGGTATCAGCGGCGCGGCAAGTCGATGCCGCTGGCCTGAGGTCGGCGGTGCCGGACCGTCTGGTCGTCCGCAACATCGGCAGCCTGGTGACCGTGGCCCGGCGTCCCGTGGAGGGCGCGGCCGGACCTCTGGGCGTGATCGCCGGGGCGGCGCTGGTTGCCGAGCTGGGCCGTATCACGTGGGTCGGGCCGGAAGCGGCGTTGCCCGCCGCGCTGGTGGAGTGCGCGGTCGTCGTGGATGCCATGGGTCTGTGCGTGCTGCCGGGCTTCGTCGACAGCCACACGCATCCGGTATTCGCCGGCAATCGGGCGGCGGAGTTCGCGGCCAGGGCCGCCGGCCACGAGAGCTACGGCACGCTGCTCGAGCGCGGCGAGGGCGGCATCTTGAGCAGCGTCGCGGCCACGCGAGCGGCCTCGGACGACGAGCTGCTGCGTTGCCTGCGAGCGCGCGCCGATACGTTCTTGCGCTATGGCACCACCACGTTTGAGGCCAAGAGCGGCTATGGACTGACCACGCGCGATGAGGTGCGCAGCCTGGCGGCAGTCCAGCGGCTACAGGCGGATTTCCCCGGGCTCGTAGTGCCCACCTTTCTGGGCGCTCACGCCGTGCCTGCCGACTACCGCGCCGATCCGGATGCCTACGTCGACCTGATCGTCTCCGAGATGCTGCCGGAAGTGACCGGCCTGGCCGCGTTCTGCGATGCGTTCTGCGACCAGGGCGCCTTTTCCGTTGCCCAGACGCGCAGGATCTTCGACGCGGCCCGCCGGCTCGGCCTCGACCTGCGCATCCACGCCGACGAGCTGGCGTCTATCGGCGCCGCCCAGCTGGCCGCGGAGTATCACGCCGCCTCGGCCGACCATCTCATTCAGGTCACGCTCGACGGCATCGAGCGCCTGGCGGAAGCCGGCGTCGTGGCCACGCTCCTTCCCGGCACCAGCTTCTGTTTGGCGCACGGCTCTCACGCGCCCGCCCGCGGCCTGCTCAATAGCGGGATTACCGTGGCCCTGGCCACGGACTGCAATCCCGGCACCTGTTTCACCGAGAACATGCAGCTCATTATCGCCCTTGCCTGCATTACCCTGCGCATGTCCGTGGAGGAAGCCGTGACGGCCGCCACGTTGGGTGGTGCACGCGCTCTGCGCCTCGAGCACGAGGTGGGCAGCCTGGAGCAGGGCAAGCGCGCCGATTTGATTGTCCTGGACGCCCGCAGCTACCTGGATATCCCCTACCACTTCGGCGTCAACCTTGTCCGCTCCGTGATAGCCGGTGGTCGCCGGGTGATCTAGCCGCCGTTCACACCCGGAAATGCCTTGGCGTCATGTCCGGCAGACGCTCATTCGACGTCCTCGCCAATCTGTCGCGCGTCTCGCCCTGCTTACGGAGTACGACGTCGTAGGTCCGCGGCCGTTCCTCGGCGCTGGACGACCCGCCGCTCGGGGCGCCGCCGTCATTACCGGCCGGCTACTCCAATGGTCGTCTGCGAGCGGTTACCGGCAGAGCCACGCTGCGCCGGCCCAACGGCGTATCCGCTGTCTTGAGCAGGTAATAGGGTGGACCCGCCTCACCGGCCGCCCACACGCGATAGCCTTCGACGCGCACCTCGACGCGTGGTCGTCCCGGATCCAGCATCAGCGAGGCAGTGGCCACGCGAACGCGCGCGTCGTTGGCGCCGAGCAGCCGGCAGATGAAGTCCTGCATGGGCTTGAGCGGTCCATCGACGTCGCGTTCCATCGGCGTGGCCACGAAGGACGTCACGTAGAGCCGCAGCCAGAGATCGCGGAAGTCGTCCTCGAGAGCCACCACGTCGACGCCCTGCCTCAGCAGCAGGTCCTCGGCTGCCGACTTATAGCGCTCGGCGCGGCGAGAGAGCTTCATCGAGGCCACGGACCGGGCGCCGCGCCGGACGGTGACGGGCTCCCACCACTCGTTGATCCCGGGCGGCCGCGGAAGCTCGCAGGCGAACACCGTGGCCGGCTCTCTCGCCAGTCGCCGCGCCAGGACCGCCACCTCCTCGGGCAGTGTTGTGCTCATGCCGGCTGCTCCGGACTTGCCGGTGCCACGCGGCGTCTCCCCAAGAGAGATCGTCGCGCGACCACCCATGCACTCCGGGCGATTCGGCGCTGACCTTCTTCACCTCTGGAGTGAATCCTGCCGCCGGCGCGAAGCAGTACGCGGCCGACCGCACCGGGGACAGCGCGTCTCTCGCCCGCGAATGACCCGAGGCAGCGAGCTCCTGCAGCTCTCGAGTCGGGTCCGCCTGCACGGCACCGCCGACCGGGTTGGAAGACCACTTCATCTCTCCGGTCACTATGCGCGTATCGTCCACGCGTACCGCGGCGGCGATCTCTATCGATCAGTGATCTCCTGCCTCTTTGGGATCTCGGAACCCTGGAGTACTGTATTCTTGAGGGGGATTGTATAGTGCCGGGACAAGCCTTGCGGCGGCGCCGCGGGGTTTCGCCTACTGACCGGGTTGCACCACGAAGGTGGGCCTGAAGCCGATTCCAGCCTGATGCGAGTCACTGCCTGGCCCCGTCGACAGGAAGGATACAACACGTTGAGCGTCGAACAACAGGAGCGCACCGTTCAGGGCTTTGAGCCCGCACAGCTGGTCGACTTCTACCGCCAAATGCTGCTGATCCGCCGCTTCGAGCAGAAATGCGCCGAGATGTACGCGGCAGGCCATATCGGAGGGTTCCTGCACCTGTACATCGGTGAGGAGGCCGTGGCAGTGGGTGCCATCAATGCGCTCGAGCCGCGCGACCACATCTTCTCGCACTACCGTGATCACGGCTACGCGCTTGCCCGCGGCTCCGATCCCAACGGCATCATGGCTGAGCTGTTTGGCAAGGTGACCGGCTGCAGCCGCGGCAAAGGCGGCTCCATGCACCTGTGCGACCCGGCCCGCAATTTCTACGGCGGCTACGCCATCGTGGCCGGGCACCTGCCGCTCGCCGTGGGCAACGCCCTGGCCAGCCAGTACCGGGGCCGTAGGGAGGTCACCGTAACGATCTTCGGCGACGGCGCGACCGACATGGGTGAGTTCCATGAGTCGCTGAACCTGGCGTCCGTGTGGAAGCTTCCGGTGCTCTTCCTCTGCGAGAACAACCAGTACGCCATGGGCACGCCGATCAAGGAGACCACGGCAGTCGCCACCATTGCCGAAAAGGCCGCGGGCTACGGCATGCCTACTAAGACCGTGGATGGGCAGGACGTGCTGGCCGTGTACCGGGAGTGCTGCGCGGCATATGACTACATTCGCGCCGGCAATGGGCCCATGCTTATCGAGGCCGAGACGTATCGTTACAGAGGCCATTCGGCGGTCGACGCCCAGCTCTACCGCTCCAAGGAAGAGGTGCTCGAGCGCAAGAGCAACGATCCTGTAAAGCGGTTCCCCAGGTGGCTGCTCGAGGCCGGCGTGGTCACGCAGGCGGACCTCGACCGCATGGAGAGCGATGCGCAGCGGGTGGTCGCCGAGGCCGTGGCCTTCGCCGAGGCCAGCGCGGAGCCGCCGATCGAGGACCTGTATACCGACGTCTACGTCGACACCACGGGGTTTGATTTTGTGCCCGCCTGGGCCAAGTAGAACGTTCGCTGCTGCATGGAGGCCGCGTGCCGATAATCACATACGCCGAAGCGCTGCGTGAGGCGATTCGGGAGGAGATGCGCGCCGACGAGCGCGTGCTGATCATGGGCGAGGACATCAACGCCTATGGTGGCTCGTATACCGTGACCAGGGGCTTGCTCGATGAGTTCGGGGCAAAGCGATGCCGCGACACGCCCCTCGCCGAGTCGGTGTTCGTCGGTGCGGGCGTCGGCGCCGCCATGGGCGGGCTGCGGCCCATCGTCGAGCTTATGACGGTGAACTTCAGCCTCGTGGCGATCGACCAGATTATCAACAACGCGGCCAAAGTGCACTACATGTTCGGCGGTGCGTTCAAGGCCCCCATAGTCATCCGCACGCCTGCCGGCTGGGCCCAGGTGGCCGCCACCCACTCGCAGACCTTCGAGTCGTATTTCGCCCACATTCCCGGCCTGAAAGTGGTGATGCCGGCCACTCCGTACGATGCCAAGGGCCTGCTCAAGTCGTCCGTACGCTCCGATGACCCGGTATTCTTCATAGAGCACACGAAGCTCTATGCCAGCCGGGGTGAGGTGCCGGAAGGCGACTACTCGATTCCGATCGGCAAAGCAGACGTCAAGCGGCCGGGCAAGGACGTCACCATAGTCACCTATTCGCGCATGCTGACTATCGCCATGCAGGCCGCGAAGGAGCTCGCCGGCGAGGGCATCGAGGCGGAAGTCGTGGATTTGCGCACGCTTCGCCCGCTCGACGTCGAAACCGTCGTGGAGTCCGTACGCAAGACCAATCGCGCCATGGTGCTCGAGGAAGATTGGCGCTCGTGCGGCATGGGCGCCGAGATTGCCAGCCGCATCTATGAAGAGGCGTTCGACTACCTGGACGCTCCGGTGGCGCGACTGGCCGCGGCCGAAGTGCCTCTTCCCTACGCAAAGAATATTGAGCGTGAGGCCTACCCTCGCGAGGAGCACGTGCTGCGTGCCGCGCGGCAGTTGCTGTATCGATCGTAGGAGGATGCCGAATGCCGACGACAGTGCTGATGCCGAAAACCGGTGCCGACGAAACGCACGGCAAGCTGGTCAAGTGGCTCAAGAAGGAAGGCGATCAGGTTCACCGTGGCGACGTCGTAGCCGAGATCGAGACCGACAAGGTGAACATGGAGGTCGAGTCGTACGGTGAAGGCACGCTGCACCGCATACTGGTGCACGAGGGTGAGAGCGAGGAAGTGGGTAAGCCGATCGCCATTCTCCTGAAGGAGGGCGAACAGCCGCCTGCCGACACTCCGCCGGCGCCCGCCGCGCCGCCGGCCGCGGCTTCCACCGTTCCCGCCGCTGCCCCGGCTCAGGCCGCGGCGCCCGTTGCTGCCGGGCGGCTCAACGGGCTGGACGGCCGCATCAAGGCCTCGCCGCTGGCGCGAAAGCTTGCCGAATCGAATGCCCTCGATCTCAGCCTGATCGCCGGTCGCGGTCCCGGCGGACGCGTGGTCAAGAGCGACGTGGAGGCGGCGCTTGCCGGGGCGGCTCAGGCGCCTGTCGCCGCTCCTGTGATCGCACCGGTCGGGCTGCCGGCCACGCCCGAGCCCCCGCGCGTCTCCGTGGAGTTGGAGCCTGTCGCCGCGGGCGCCGGCGAGCGGGCGCTGACGCGGGTGCAGTTGACCGCCGCCAAGCGACTCACCGAGAGCAAGCAGACCGCGCCGCACTTCTATCTCACCGTGGACGTCGACATGGCCGAGGCCGTCAAGCTCCGTGCCTCGCTGAACGAGCAGGCTGCTGGCAGCCTTAAGGTCTCCGTCAACGATATGGTGGTCAAGGCCGCGGCGTGGGCACTGCAGCGCCACCCCGACCTCAACGGCTCCTATCGAGACGGCAAGCTGGTGCTGCACGATCACATCAACATCTCGGTAGCTGTTGCGCTGGACGACGGCCTCGTCTCTCCTGTGATTCCTGACGTGGACCGCAAGTCGCTCGGCCAGATCGCCCGAGAGACGAAGGCCATGGCGGAGCGTGCTCGCGCCGGCAAGCTGCTTGCCGAGGATTACGCCGACGGCACCTTCACAATCAGCAACCTCGGCATGTTCGGTATCGACACGTTCGTGGCGATCATCAATCCTCCGCAGGCGGCGATCTTGGCCGTGGGCGCCATACGCGAGCTGCCGGTCGTTCGCGACGGTCAGCTGGCCATCGGCACGATCATGAAGATAACGCTCTCGGCCGACCACCGGGCCACCGACGGAGCGAAGGGAGCCCAGTTCCTGTCCGACGTGCGCACCGCACTGGAGAAGCCTCTGCTGATGGCTTTATAGCCGCCCGCCGCTGCGTGCAATACCCGCCGGTGCTGCCTGGGCACCGCGAGATTGCACGCAGCGGCGAGAAGCGCTTCTGTCATGCGCTTCCGGTCGCCCGCTGCTCAGGGCTCAGACGGCCGCCTGCCCAACTGAACGCTATTGAGACTGGCTCTGCCCGGCCCCTTCCTCCTCCAGGTCGCCGCCGTCGAGCAGGTTCAGGCACCGGTAGAGCGCCACGAAGAAGGTCAGCGCCGTCAGGATGTGCACGCCGGTGCACCACTCGCAGATCTTGTGCAGCTTCACGAGCTCCGCATAGACGAGGTAGAACACGGCGGCGAGCCCAGCCACGCACCATGCCAGCTGCGCGAATCCGAGGCGAAGCAACAGCTTGCCGTCCTCCTCGAGGCCGAACCGCGCCAGGACGGTCGAGCGACCGCTCTGCGCCTGCCATGACAGTGCTGCCAGGGCTGCCGAAATCACAAACCAGAGCATGCCCGGTATGGTGATCGGCATGCCGGTGCCCGGCACGAAGGAATATGAGCTCCGCGTCACGTCGCTGCAGCTCACGATTCCTCCGGTGCTGCAGACGAGCGGTGCGTTGGCGTAGTGGACGGTCGTCAGGTAGACCGAGATACCGAATCCCACGACCGCCATGATCAGCACGGCGATCAGGTCGAATGGCAGACGGCCGGGCAGCTCCGAGCTCACCACTGAGTCTTCGAGCTCAAGACCGGCCGGCGACGACTTGCTGACCATGCATTCACCCCTATTTCCTTGGCAGAAGCTGCTCGACGGAGCGGATCGTTGCGGTGCCGCAGGCCGAGCTGGGCTGGTTGCCGGTGACCTTGCAGATAGCTGCCGTGAAGTAGTTGGCGGCCGCTACCATCCCCTGCGTGTGGGCGTTTGTCGGATCCGACAGCCTCGACGTTACCTGTGTCCACGTAAGCCCGCTGAGCAGTGTCTGATTGTATCCACCGGGGAAGGCGCCTTTCGCGTCGTTGGCATACTTGCCGTCGATATCCACGAAGGGGAAGCCGCTGTTCCCCAGCGAAGAGAGAAGCTGCGCCTGCAGGGTGGTCAAGGGCTCGAGCTGGTTTTCCGCCCGATCCTCGTTCTCGACGGGAACGAAGTTCACGTACTTGCTGCTGTAGCTGGAGCCGTGAAAGGTGAACGTGACCAGATCCTGATCGGTGAGCGCCGAGCGCATGTAGTGCAGGTTGGAGAAGGTGCCGAATCGGCCGAGAGCGTTCACCAGGCTCCAGCGGTCTGCGGCGCAGTATGGGCAGAACTCCGCGCCAATATAGAGAACCTGTGGCAGGCCGCCGGTCCGCAGTGCCGGCCCCGATATGGCCTGCAGCGGGTCGACGATCGTGCCGGCGCCGACCGTCGAGATCACCGACGGGCTGATGTTGGTCACCTTGTCCAGCACGCTGGCGGGGACCTGCTTCCCGATCAGCGGGTCGTCGCTGTACATGCCGTTTCCGCCGCTGTTGGAGGCGATAATGATACCGGCGACCACTGCCGCCACCACGACCACTGCCGCCACGATTGGAATGGGACCACTCCACCAGGGGCGCGCCCGGCGCGCTCGAGATGGCCGGCGGCGCGCGAGCGAAGGGTCCACGCCCAGTCGCTGTGAGCCTCCGGTCGTGGAGCGCTTTTGCAGGCGATCGCCTGCCGC
Source organism: uncultured bacterium (assembly GCA_963827235.1). Lineage (GTDB taxonomy): Bacteria > Chloroflexota > UBA5177 > JANWHV01 > JANWHV01 > JANWHV01. Next base: position 1,010,165 of record CAWHAE010000010.1, on the reverse strand, counting down.
CTGGCGCGGCGCCGTCCCCGGCGCCCGATTGCGCGCGCGAGGGGCTGACCGCTGGTGGTTTGAAGAGTCGTTGCCGGCCAATGTATCCTCCGCAAGTCGTGAACCTGAAGTAAGGCGGACGCACGGTAGCGCACGCGGGTCATGGTGGCGTCCCGCGATCTAGGATACATGGTCGGAAAGGTCCCCACCACGACCGCCCCGCCGCTCGCGGTCTCAGTAATCCGCGGGCGTGGGTCCGCCGCTCAGCGGTACTCCGCCGCGCTGGCCTCCTTCTTGTCGCCGAAGTAGGCGTCGGCGAAGAATCGGCTTGCCTCCGGCTGCGATCCATCCACGTCGGTGAATCCATAGTGCTTCGCCAGTTGGCCGGTCGATACCGACTGGCCAGACCAGCGCGCGACCTGCGGATCGGCCGCCAGCGCGGACACGGCACGCCCGATATAGTGCGGCGACTCGGAGATCGCGAACCATTTGTCCTGCGCGATCGCGTCTCGCCAGTTTGCCTCCGCGACTCCAAAGTGATCGAGCATCGCCTCCGAGCGCAGAAAACCGGGCGTGAGGGAGAGTGAAGTAATCCCGAGCGGCGCCGTTTCGTCGCTCAGCACCTTGCCCAGCCGGGTGACCGCCACCTTGACCATGTCGAAGAACATCGAGCCGCGGTATCGGGCGTTGAACATGTCGTCGCCGTCGGTGACCTCCACGACGAGTCCGCGACCCCGGCGCACCATGAGTGGTAGCGCCGTGTGGAGCGTTATCAGATGCGTTTCCAGGCCGTTGCGCAGGGCGCGCAGGCCGTTGCCGAGATCGTGTTCCCACAACGGCTTCCATTCAATCCACTGATCGCTGCCCCACGTGTTGTCGATCAGCACGTCCAGCCGGCCCTCCTGCTCTTCGACGATGCGGTCAAGCAGTGCCGAGACCTCTGAAGGCACCAGGTGGTCGCAGCGGACCGCGATACCCAGGCCGCCGGCCTCGGTGACCATTTCCGCGGTCTCCTCGATCGTCTCCGGGCGGCCGATCGGGCTCGGCGACGAGCGTGTGCTCCGGCCGCTCACGTAGACGGTAGCGCCGGCAGCGCCCAGCCCGAGCGCTATGCCGCGGCCCGCCCCGCGGGTGCCGCCGGTGACCAGCGCCACCTGTCCGCGCAGTGATGGATTCATGGGCTCCTCCATGAGTACTGAATAGGTACACCGGCGTATTGAAGCACACTTCCGCCATTGGCTCAAGCAGCGCTGAGAAGCCCATGCCGAGCGAAGTTCCGGCGTCGAGTGCGCTCGCCGGGTATCCGGATTCCTGTCTGGACGTCTTTACACACGGCAGGCACTATAAGGAGGCGCGAAGCCGGCATGGGGCCGGGCGTCGTGCACGAGGAGACGGCACGGGACGAGCGTGAGCACGAATTCGTGGAGGTTGCAGTGAGAAAGGTAGTCGTATCGGAGTTCGTGACCCTGGACGGAGTGATGGAGGATCCCGGTGGCGCCGAGGGCTTCGCGCACGGCGGCTGGTCCTTCCGCTACCGCGACGAGGAAGTCATGAAGCTCAAGCTCGACGAGCTATTCGCCAGCGACGCGCTGCTGCTGGGCCGGATCACCTACCAGGGCTTCGCGGCTGCCTGGCCCTCCGCGGCCGACCCCGCTGGCTTCGCGGACAGGATGAACGGTCTGCCGAAGCACGTCGTCTCTACGACCCTGGCTGCTCTGGAATGGAACAACTCCCGGTTGGTTAAGGCCGACCTGGCGGAGAGCGTGTCCAGGCTGAAGCAGGAGCCCGGACAGGACATCCTCGTGGCGGGCAGCGCCACGTTGGTGCGGGCGCTGATGTCGCACGGACTGGTCGACGAGTACCGGCTGCTCGTCTACCCGCTCGTCCTGGGAAGCGGCAAACGCCTCTTCGAGGCTGCGCCTGCCGCGTCCCTGCGGCTGTTCGAAAGCAAGGTCTACTCGTCGGGCATCGTGTTGCTGCGCTACCAACCCGCGTGAATGCACCGCGCTTCCTCTTCCGGCGCGGTAGCTGTTCGGAGCGGCGATTGTGCGGAGAGCGAGCATTCGTGTCGCTGCTGAACAAGGGCACCTACGACGGCGCGCGCATCCTGTCCAGATTGAGCGGTTCGATCGCGGCAGCGCACTAGGCGGCAGAGACCGTGATGTGCGATCCGCCCGGCCCCTTGCCGACCTCCACGTGTACGTCGAACTGGTCCTTCAGCTCGTCGATGTGCGTCACCACCAGGATCTTCTCGAAGTCGTCCGCCACGGCTCCGATCGCTTCGACTAGGCGGTCGCGCCCCTGCTCGTCCTGCGTGCCGAAGCCTTCGTCGATCAACATGAAGCTCAAGTCGGTGCCGGCGCGGCGGGTGAGGAGCTTGGACAGGGCGATGCGAATGGCGAAATTGATGCGAAAGGCCTCGCCTCCGCTGAACATCTCGTAGGTCCGCGTGCCCATGCTATCCGCGATCTGGATCTCGAGCGTCTCGATGGCTTTGCCGCCGGTTCCCTGGCGCTGAGTAGCGAACTTGACCTGGGTGCTGTTGTCGGTCATGCGCGAAAGCAAGTCGTTCGCGTCCTCTTCGAGCTCGGGCAGCGCGTTCTCGATCAGCATGGTCTGAATGCCGCGCTTGCCAAAAATAGCTCCCAGCTCTCGGTGTGCCCAGGCGCTCCTCTCCGCCTCTGCCAGTGACGCTGCCGCCGCGGTGCGTTCGCGCTCCAGCCGGGCGCCTTCTTCCAGCTGATTGCGCAGGCCGCCGATTCGCTGCTGCAGAACTTGCTCGGCGGCGCGCATGCTGCCGAGCTTGTTCCGTGCCTGCAGCGCGGCGTCGCGTGCCGCCGGCAGCTCCGTCACGGCCTCCTGCAACGGCACCACCTCCTCGCGCACTCGAGCGCGCTCGGCAGCCAGCGCGTCGAGGTGGGCGCGCGCGCCTGATTGCTCGACCGCCGCTTGTTGTGCTTCGGCTCGCGCAGCTTCTAGCCGCTGGAGCTGCGCCTCGGCCGGCGCCAGGGCGCGGATGTGAGTCTGGACGGCATCGTGTTCGTCCCTGCTGTAGCCCAGGGCTGCCATATCTCGCCCGGTGGCTTCCACGACCGCACGCGCCTCCGCCGCGAAGGCCATGGTCTGCAGCCTTCCGGATAGCTCGGCCCTCAGCCCTCGAGCGACGGCACTGTATCGGCCAGCGACTGCAGGGAGCGCGCCTTCTCCTCCAGCTCCGCCTGCCTGCGGCCGGCTTGCTGCGCTTCGCGAATGGTCTTGTCGACGGTTGTGAGCACGCCCTGCAGCCGCTGCTGCTCACTCAACAACTCCCGCTCGACTGCCTCCTGGGCGGCCTGCCGTGCCTTGCTCTGCACGCCCTCCTGCATCGCGGCGTCCACCGCTTCTCTGCGCCGCTGTTCGTCCAGCTCCCCGCCGCAAGTGGGACAGACCGACCCGGCCTTCCTCAGGATCACGATCTTCTCGCGCAGCTCATCGCATCGGGCGTTCAGCGCCGCTATGGTGCCGCGCGTCTCGCCAATCCTGCCTACGATGGCCTCCAGCTCGGCCGCGCATCGCTGCCGCCTCTCCTGCAGTTCGGCAACCTGGGCGTGCCGCGTGCGTGCCGCCTCCAGCTCTGGAGCCAGGACGGCAAGACCGTCGACTGCCGCGCGAGCCTGGCTGAGCCCCGTCTCGGCAGCGCCCATCTCCGACTTGATCTTGGCCTCCTCCGCGGCCATCGTCTGCCTCGCTTCTGCCGCGCGAGCCTCCAGCTCTCGCAGCTGGACCACGAGCAGGCCCAGTCTGTCGTTCTCTTTTCGGGCGGCCAGCAGCTCGGAGACGCGCTGCCGGATCGCCGCCTCGCCGGCCAGGAGCTCTTCGGCGGCTCGGGCGCGTGCCTCTGCTTCGGCCAGTCGCCGCTGCCCGTGATCCTCCTCGCGCTCGATCGCGACCAGACGCTCGGTCAGCCGACCCAGGGATTCGCGCAGCCCAACCAGGGTGTGAAGCCGCTTCTCGAGCTCGCCCACGCGCTCCTCCGTGCTGGCACTTTGCGCCTGAAGCTCCGCGAGCTCGCTCCCGGTGGCGGCGAGCTGCTCGCGAACGGCGGGCAGGCCCGCCAGGATCTGGTCGAGCTGCTCGATGCGGGCGCTCCGGTGCTCCGCGTCGGCGCGATCTTCTCGCTCGCGCTCGCGCGCCCGCTCCGACAGCGCCTCGTAGCGGCCCAGTCCAAGTATCTCGGCCAGGACTTCCTTGCGCTCGGCCGGCTTCTTGGTCGTGAACATGTCGGCACGGCCCTGCAGCAGCAGCGAGGAGTTGACGAACGTCTCGTAGCTCAGACGCAGCAAATCCGGCGATCGTCCTCTCGGTCTCGCCGATCGAATTGCCCGTGATCGCCCGGTAACGGTCGCCATCCAGCACCTGCAGCTCCAGTGAGGGCACGCTGGGGCCCTTGCGCAGTGAGCGCTTGCGCAACACCCGGTAGACGGCGTGATTTGCGGCGAACTCGAGCTCCACCTCCATGTCCGTGGTGCCGTGGCGCAGCAGCTCGTCCTCGCGGGCCGCGCGGCTGCGTCCCCACAGTGCCCAGGTCATGGCGTCGACCAGGGCTGACTTGCCGTTGCCGTTAGCTCCGGTCAGGCAGGCCAGGTGTATGGAACGAAGATCCAGGTCGCCTCCTTCCACCCCGTAGCTGAGGAAGTTCCGCAGGCGAAGGTGCAGAGGAACCATGCTCTAGCTCCCGGCGCCGCGCACGAACGTGGCTCGCCGTGCGTTCTCGTCGGCCTGAGCCAGCTTGTGTTCGTCGAGGACGCCATGTCGCAGCAAGAGCTCGCGCTCGCGGACCAGATCGGTATGCAGCATCTCCGGCCCATCGGTGTTGATGCAATAGCGCACGCCGAACTCGTGGAACCGGGCAAAGATCTCCGAGAACTCCTCCACATCGCGCACTGCGCCCGTGCGCAGGTTCGACGTCGGGCAGACTTCCAGCGTGATCTCGCGCTCGGCCAGCGTGGCCAGCAGCCTTTCGTCCTGCACCGACTTGACGCCGTGACCAATGCGCGTGGGCTTCAGCTTCTCCAGCACGTCCCACATCTCCTCGACGGTACCTTTCTCGCCCGCGTGCACCGTGATGCCGAGCCCGGCGGCCCGCGCCTGGGCGAATTCACGCTCCAGGCAGCCGGGGCCGCCAAAGGTCTCCACGTCGGGTCCCGCCAGGTCTATGCCCACCACGCCATACGTCTGGTACTTGATCGCCTTCTGCACGATCGTCTCGTTAGCCGCCGGGTCCAGACTGCGATCCGCGCACAAAATGATGCCGGCCCGCACGTCCGGATACTCGAGCAAGGCACGGTCCATGCCGTGCGTGGATGCCAGTATGATGTGGTCCAGGTCGCGCTCGCCGTCTCGGTTCCTCTTCATCGGGCAGTAGCGCAGCTCGATCAGGTCTATGTTGCAGTGCCGGTAGCCGCCGCCGATGATCGACTTCACACACGTTTGCATGGCCTCCGGGCTGGACTGGATCAGCTCCGTCCAGTGGAAGAGGTCGAGATAGGCCTCGAATGTCTTCACGCGCGCCGGATCGGCGGTCACGAGCTCGGCGAACTGCCAGTAGCTCTTGGAAGGTAGCCTGATGCCCTGGTCGTGGGCAATGCTGAACAGCAACGCCGGGTCGACGGCGGCGCCCACGTGGGAATGCAGCTCCGCCAACATCGGCCCGGCGTGGCGACCGCTAGGCTCATATTCACTCATTCCAAACTCCCAGGCTCGGTGGCAGGCTCCACCTCGCCGATCAGTAGGCGCGCGGTCTCGATCAGGATGGCGCGCCGCTCGCTCGATTCATTAGGCCGCTCGCGCTCGAGGTAGGTGGATAGCGCTTCCAGCGGAGTCATCGCCATGCTGTAGGCGCTGCCCCGGTCGCTCTCGCGCCAGGCACGCTCGACCTCGCGCCGGATCACGACGTAGGAGGCGTCGCGCGCCGCAGCCCGCACCTCCGCGTCGCGCACGCGTCCTTGGTTGGCAGGCGTAAGCCGGGCGCGAATGCGCACCACGGCGCCGTCCAGCTCGCGGCCCTGCAGGGCAGCCAGGATGTCCCCGGTGGGATCGTCGCCCTCACAGCGCACGTCGATCGTCTTGAAGGGCCTGGCGGGGAGGGCGACGAACTGGTGGCTGGCGCCCTGACGGTCGAGCGTCACGAGGACGTAGCCTTTCTCGTCGTGTTCCTCGCCGAAGTCGATGCGCTCGGGACTGCCCGCGTAGACGGCCAGCGGCTGGCGATTGAGCACCTGGTACTTGTGGATGTGTCCCAGCGCCACGTAGGAGAAGCGAGGGTTGCAGATCACGCTTTGCGGGATGACCAGATCATGGCTCAGCATGGCATCTCGTTCGCCGCTGTACACGGCCCCTTGTACCGTTCCGTGAAGCGTGAGCAGGGCAGGGATGCCGTCGTCCTCCATGCGCCCGATAGCAATCTCCAGGCTCTGCTCGAGCCGCTCGAGCAGGCGGAATCTGCAGCTCGTCGGGAGGAAGGTTCTTGTTCTCGTCGCGCGCGAAAAAGGCGCTCCGCGTGATCCACGGCACCGCCACGACGTAGAGCGGGCCGGATGCCGTCTGCACGGTGTGCAGGCCCGGCCTGCTGGCCACGGTGAACCCGGCAGGTGACAGTGCCCCGAAGATGTCCAGGCTGGTGGCACGGGCAACCGCGTTGGGCATGTCGTGATTTCCCGTGAGGAGAAAGACGGGCACGCCCGCCTCCAGCAGCCTTCGCAGGCGCATCGCCAGCTCGCGCTGCTGGGTCGGGCTAGGATCGCGGGTCTTGTATGCATCGCCGGCGAAGAGAAAGAGGTCCGCTCGCTCGCGGATGGCGCGTTCCACCGCGACGTCCATGACGGCACCGAAATCCGCCAGGCGTGTGGAGCTGCCGGTGGCGGCGTCGTAGTGCCCGTAGAGCTCGGTGCCGAGGTGAAGGTCTGCCAGGTGCACGATGCGCATTTGCATCAGCATACCGCAACCGCGGGCCTGTCGAGCAGACTGCGGACACGGCGCCATGACGCTCGCCGAGCTGGCTGGAGAACGCCGGCAGGCGCACGCGTCCCACCCTGGCGCCGCCGGATGACCCGGTGCTTGGGGCGTCGCATGCTTCCTGGACACCGCGTCGTTGAATCGGGTGGCTTGCACGACGAAGATCCGCCGGTTCAAGATTCCCGCCCGTTTGCTTGAATGGCCGTTGAGCCCGGCGACAATGCCGGCCCAACCCGGCCACCGATCCTGTAACCTGACTGGTAGTGCTCTGACCAGTGTGCCACCGGAGATCGGCGATGAGACGCTACGACCTGCAAACAATGACGCCGGATGAAAAGGCGTTCATCATGCGCCGATCCTCGCGAGAGGTGTTCGACGACAAGCTCCGTCTCTCCGTGGAGTCGGTGATCGAGGACGTCAGGCTCCATGGTGACGACGCGCTCGTGCGCGCCACCGCCACGCACGATGGCGTCTCACTCCGGGCGGAGGACCTGAGAATCGCCGCCGGCGCCATCGCCGCGGCCACTGAGAGCCTGGCACCGCAGGTACTGGCCGGCATCGACGAGGCAATCGCCAACGTGCGGAGCTTCAACCGCCATATCGTGGAGCACTCCGGCTGGAGCGCGGAGATCGCGCCCGGCGTCCACGTAGGCGAACAGGCCGGCCCGCTGGACCGCGTGGGCCTCTACGTGCCTTGCCGGAAAGGTTCCTTTCCCTCCGTCATGATCCACCTCGGCACGCCCGCGGTCACCGCCGGTGTGCCCTCGATCGCCGCCGTGCTGCCTCCGTTGCCTGGTGGCGGCGGCGACGTCGACCCGGCCGTGCTGGCAGTGGCCGGCAGGCTTGGCGTATCGGAGGTCTATCGCTGCAATGGTGTGGCCGGCGTGGCCGCCCTGGCACTGGGCACGGAGAGCATCGCCCCGGTCAGGCGAATCGACGGGCCTTCGAGCCCGGCCGTTGCCGCCGCGCAGCTCGCCGTGCAGCGTTTCGGCGTAGCCGTCGGTCTGATCTACGGCCCCTCCGAGGCGCTGATCCTGGCCGACGAGTACGCCGATCCCGACCTGCTGGCGGCGGATCTGCTCAACGATGCCGAACATGGGTCGGACTCGGCCGCGCTTCTGCTTATCACGAGCGGCACGCTGCTCGACCGGGTGGAGGAGCGATTCCGCCGCCGACTCGCCGAGCTTCCTGAGCCGCGCCACTCCTACGCGTCCGCTGCCACCTCGCAATACGGCGGTGCCATCGTGGTCCCGGACCTGGAAGCAGGACTTGCCTTCGTCGACGAGTATGCTCCGGAGCATCTGCAGCTCGCGGTCCGGGCCCCGGAAGGCCTTGCCGTGCAGGTTCGCAATGCCGGCGAGATCTTGCTCGGACAGGGCACGCCGTTCGCGGCCGCCAATTTCTCGGTCGGCATCCCAAACACGCTGCCCACCGGCGGCTTCGCTCGCCTGTCCTCGGGCGTGACCGCGCACACTTTTCTCAAGCGTAGCTCGGTAGCGCGGCTCGATCCGGCGGCATTAGCGGCCCTGCGTCCTGGTGTTATCGCTCTGGCACGCCACGAGGGATTCCCGGCGCACGCCGCGGCCATGGAGGCCGGAGGGCGCTAGCGCTTGTATCTGCAGAGTGTTGTGCTCCAGGGCTTCAAGACGTTCGCCGGGCGGACGACACTCGATCTGCGTCCGGGCATTACGGCCATCGTGGGCCCGAACGGGAGCGGCAAGAGCAACATCACCGATGCGGTGCGCTGGGCGCTGGGCGAGTCGAACCTGCGACACGTTCGCTGCCGCTCTACCGACGAGCTGATCTTCGCCGGCAACGCGCGCCGGTCCAGCCTGGGTGTGGCCGAGGTCTCTCTCGTCTTCGTGAACGACGGCCAATGGCTGGATCTGCCCTATAGCGAGGTGCGCGTGACCAGGCGGGCCTACCGGTCCGGTGAAAACGAGTATCTGCTCAACGGCGTGCGCGTCCGGCTGCGGGAGATCGTCGACCTGCTGGCGGGAGCATCTATTCATGCCGGCGGTCACGTCGTGGTCGGCCAGGGACTGGTCGACGCGGTGCTCTCGTTGCGCTCCGAGGAGCGCCGTCCCGTGATCGAGAATCTTGCAGGGCTCAAGCAGTTCTACCTGCGGCGAGACGAGGCGGAGTCGCGCCTGGAGCAGACGGAGGCCAACCTGGTCCACGTGGACGCCCTCGTCGCCGAATTGGCGCCCCAGCTCGAAAGTCTGGCACGCCAGGCCGAGGCCCTGCGGGACTACCGCACGGCCGAGGGCGAGCTACGGCGCCTGCAGCAGGTCTCGTTTGGTGCCCAGGCAGCCCGGCTGGCGATGCGCCTGCAGCTCGCCCGGCAGCGCGACGACGACGCGACTGCGCATCGCGACGCGGCGCAACGCCGGGTTCGCCAGCTCTCCGCAGAAGGTGACGCGCTCGCGGCAGGGCTGAAGGACGATCGCGCGGCCCGCGACGCCTTGCAGGAGCGGCTGAAGTCGCAGATGGCATTGGCGGCTGCCTCGCAGCGCGACCGCGAGGTTGCCTGTGTGCAGCTCAAGGCAGCGGAGGAGCGCCTCGATCTGGCCACCGCCGAGCAGAGGCGCTTGGCTTCCGCGGCCGAGCGCGAACGGTCCTCGCTGGCCCGGGCCGCGCAGGCCCGCGCCGAGGCTCACGCCGACCGCGCCGAGGTGGAAGCCCGGCTGGCCGCCGGTCGGGCCGCGCAGGCCGGATTGGCTCGGGAGCGTGACCGGGTCGCCGCTGAAGAACGGCGGGCGCAGGCCAGGAGCGATGAGGCCTCGCGAATCGCCTCGCAGCTTGCCGGCTCCGTGGCCATGCTGACTGCTTCACTGGAGAGCGGCGCCGGAGAGCTGGAACGTCAGCAGGCCCAGCTGGCGGCGGCCGCGGCTGCGCTCGACGAAGTCGAGCGGGACCTGGCCGCGGCGAAGTCGTCCCTCGCGGCATGCGAGAAAGCACGCTCCGCCGCGGCGGAGTCGGAAGAGGTGGAGCGGCGACGCGTGGAAGCCGTCTCCCGGGCTGCTTCGGCCGCGGAGGCCGCCCTGCGAGAGGTCTCGCGGGAGAGCGACCAGCTCAACACGCGGTGCACGGTGCTGCAGTCCTGGCTCGACGGCCTTGAACGCTTCGAGGAGCCGGTACGGAAGCTCGCCAATCACGGGGCGGTTAGCGGCATCGTGTCGCAGGCGATCGACGTGGACCCGGAATGGCAGGTTTCGATGGCCACGTTCCTGTCTGGTAGGGCCGACTCACTGCTCTCCGACCGGCCCGCCGATCTGATCGCCGAGACCGCGGGCGGCGGCGGGCGCCTGCGTATACTGTCGCTGGCCGGAAGCGCGCACGGCTGGGGCGTCGCCTCACTGAACGGCGCCGAGAAGCCTGTCCAGGCCTTGCGCGGGCTGCTGGCGGGCAGCTCCGTCGACGCGCGCCAGGTACTCGGCTGGGCTTCCGATGTGTGCCACGACGCGGCGGGCCTGCCGGCGTGCAGCCTGCTGGAGCTCGATCGCGTGCTGTTGCTCGCCGATCTGGACGCCTTGATCCGTTGCTGCCCAATGCTGCCCGCGCTCCGCCTCGGCGCCGTGGTGCTGGATCGCGCCATCGCCGCCCTGCCCGACGGGTCCATCGTCTGCGGCCTGGAAGAAGCTGCGAGTGAGGTTATCGCGCGCAGGCGGGATATCGTCGTCCTGCGCGAAGCGCTCGCAGAGCTGTCGGAACGGGAGGCGACCGCCGGGGCGACGCTGGACCGCGAGCGGGAGCGGCTCGAGGCGGCGCAGCGCGATCACGCGTCGTCCCGCGTCGCGCTGGACGCGGCAACTCAGGCCGTGGCGCGCGCGCGGGAAGAGTCGCGCGTGCAGGAGCGACTGCTCGACCAGGCGCGTCGCGCCGTGGTAGGAGCCGAGACGCCTGCGCGACGCCTGGTACAGGACTTGGGCGACAAGCGCAAGCGGCTCGAGGCCGAGCAGGCACGCGAGTCCACGGTGCGCGGCGAGGCCGAGGCCGCTCGGCAAGCGCTCGCGCGATCCCGGAGCGACCATGAAAAAGCGCGCGAACGGCTGTCCGCTGCCGGCGCAGCCTGCCGCGACGACGAGCAGGCCGCCTCGCGACTTCGCGAGCGCGCGACGGCGGCCGAGCGGTTGCTCGTCGAGCAGCAGGCCCGCGTGGCCGGCATAGACGGTGACCTGGCTCGCTGCGCCCAGGCAGCACAGGAGGCCGCCGCTCGAATCGCCTCGCTGCGTGCTTCCGCCGAGGCCGCCGCGACCACGGAGCAAGAGACTTCGCTGGCCCTGCGATCGCTCGAGCGGGATCTGCAGCCGCTCGAGGAGCGGCTGAGCGACGAGGAGTCGCGATTCACGGCCCAGCGAGCGGCCTATCACGAGGCAGCGCAGCAGTTGACCCAGGCTCAGGTGGTTTGCGATACCGCTCACGCGGACCTGGAAAGCGTGACGCGCGATCTCGAGGTGCTGCGCGTGCAGGTCTCCGCCGAGCTGCGCTGTGGTGTGGAAGAGCTGCCCGACGAGCCGGTGCCCCACGGGGCGGTGTCGAGGATCAAGGCGCTGCGGGCCCTGTTGGCCGGCATGGGGCCGGTGAACGCCCGCGCCGAGGAAGACTACGCCGGTGCCGGGGAGCGCCTGAGCTTCTTGCGAACACAGTCGGCGGACCTTCACGAAGGCGTGGCGCGGCTGCGCGGGATCATCGAGGATACGAACGAGACCGTGCGCGGGCGGTTCCGATCCACCGTGGAGGAGCTGGACAGGCAGTTTTGCACCTTCTTTGAGCGCCTCTTCGGCGGGGGGACTTGCCGACTGGTGGCACAGTATGACGAGCGCGGCTTGCCCGCTGGTCTGGAAGTGAGCGTGCAGCCCCCGGGAAAACGGGCGCGCGACCTCGCGCTCCTGTCCGGCGGAGAGCGCGCCCTGGTGGCCATGGCGCTGTTGTTTGCAATGCTCAAGGTGCGGCCGGTGCCCTTCTGTCTGCTGGATGAGGTCGAAGCGGCGCTGGACGAGGCGAATACCGGACGCTTCGGTGCCATTCTGCGCGAGATGAGTGCGGACACGCAGTTCATCCTGGTCACCCATAACCGCGGCACTATGATGCACGCCGACAGGCTGTATGGCGTGACCATGAGCGAAACGGGCATCTCCACGTTGGCCTCGCTCGAGATGCAGGCCATGTCCGGCTGACCGGACGTGAACCGTATCCCAAAGTGGATGGCGTGCTTGACGGGTGGTGCCCGGCAACTGCATACTGCTTATGCGGGGTGGAGCAGTGGCAGCTCGTCGGGCTCATAACCCGAAGGTCGTTGGTTCGAATCCGACCCCCGCAACCAGAAGGGGCCCATCCGTACGGATGGGCCCCTTCTCGATTCCGCCTGTCTCAGTGCCGCTCCTCACGCGAGCCACCCCCGCCTGGCCGCTCTTGCCGTCACCATGTGCCTCTCGTGTGCTCGCGAAAGGATTTCCCACGCTTGCCGTTACCACCTGTGGAAGGTGCGTGCGACTGCCTAACAGCTTCTTCTGTCTACGCTTCCCGCGCTGTGGACGCCGCTCGGTGACTGCCTGCCCACGGGTGTGACCGCACATGGCTCCACCTTGCTGAGCGGTGCTTGTGGCGCATCCGACCTGGTGTACCCGTTGGTCGGGGGTGTCCTTCTGGCGATCGTCGGCAGCGCCGCGGCCAGCCTGGCGTTGAGGCGTCGGGAAGTGTAGTCAGTCCTTGCTGCCGGTCGACTTTGCCGGCGGCCCCCTGGCCGCCGCGGCGCTCTGCATGCGTGCCCTGTAGCCCAGGTACAGATAGGCAATGGAGAGCAGGGCGTACAGCACCGGGAGGGCAAAGGAGCCCGCGTTGAGCTCCGGCTTGGTGGGTTTCTGCGGGGCCTTCGGCTTGGCGGGAATCGTCTTGGCATGCTTGGCCACGGCCGTGTTGTACGCCGTGAGCTGCTTGCTATACGTGGCCTCAGCTGCATTGTAGGCGGCAACCTTGGCAGGGTACTTAGTGGTATCCGAGTTATAGGTGGTGTAGGTCGAGATGCCGAATATGACGGAGAAGCAGAGACCGAACAGCCCGAACCCGGTGTAGAACCCGGATCCTCGCGGCTTGCGCGTGCGCGCTTTGGCAGGGGTAACAGCAGACTTGCCGCCCGTTCTGGAACCCGTATCCGGGCGCGAACGCACAGAAGCCTTGCGGGCCACCGGCTGTGCCTGAGCCGCGGCCCGCAAGGTTTGTCGCTGGGCGAGTACTTCCGGGTTACCCCCGGACTCGCGAAGTTGTCGCTTTCGTTCGGATATCCGCACTACGAGAAGGCTTCTATATCCAGCTTGAGGGCGCTATCCACCATGCGCTGCGCGTCGCGGACCTCTTCTTCAGAAGCAAACTCGAGCACCAAACCGGCGGCCTTGAGGGCGATGTTCCGGGTGATTGGGTTCGACACCTTGAAGCTATCCATCAGCAGCTCAGCCTCTTGCTTGGTGACCGCCAGCAATTTCGTCTCTTCCATCAGTATACCTACCTGTTCACACGGCGCACCACTGCGAACGCCAACTCGATCACGGCAGCCTGGTGTCGATCCACCTGCACCCGCCGCTGAATTGCGCTCCCTCACTGACCGACGTGTCGTCCAGCGGCTGCCATGATTGTGCCACGCGCTGCCGGCTGCACCCATAGCCTAATGGTACTAACTTGCGGAGACCCTCTATCCGCCAGCCAGCGGTACAAACGGCCTTTGACTTTATAGCTATTTGCGAGGCTACTGGTTAGTCTACTGTGCAATGATATGCTTGTGTGATGCTGTTTTGGCATATATCGGTGGATGAATCGCGGCTGCAAGCGGTTAGGCCCCGGAAACCGGTCCACGACCGCCGCCGCGGGAGGGACGCACGATGACCGGCAATCAGGAGTCGGCGACGCTAGGAGCGCCGCACGGCACCCAGCTGCACTGCCGCGGCTGGCAGCAAGAAGCGGCCTACCGGATGCTGCTGAACAATCTCGATCCGGCGGTGGCGGAGCGCCCTGAGGAGCTCGTGGTCTACGGCGGTCTTGGCAAGGCGGCGCGCAATCACCAATGCCTGCAGGCCATTCTGGCGAGCCTGCGCGCGCTGGGCGACGACGAAACGCTGCTCGTTCAGTCCGGCAAGCCGGTCGCGGTGTTTCCCACTCACCCTGGTGCCCCTCGCGTGCTGATCGCCAATTCCAACCTCGTACCGCAGTGGGCAACCTGGGACGAGTTTCGCCGGCTCGACCACATGGGCCTGATCATGTTCGGCCAGATGACGGCGGGAAGCTGGATCTATATCGGCACCCAGGGCATCCTCCAGGGGACCTACGAAACTTTTGCCGCGGCCGCCCGCTCCCGTGGCTGGGCGGATCTGCGCGGCAGAGTGGTGTTGACGGCAGGCCTCGGCGGCATGGGCGGCGCACAGCCGCTGGCAATCACCATGCTCAACGGCGTGGCGATCTGCGTCGAGGTCGATCCGTCGCGCATCGAGCGCCGTCTGCAGACGCGCTACCTTGACACGCGCACGGACAGCTACGCCCAGGCACTCGCCCTCGCGGGTGCTGCGGCTCGAGACGGTAGGCCGCTCTCCATCGGCCTGCTCGGCAACGCAGCGGACGTCTTTCCGCGCTTGCAGGCGGAAGGTGCGCGCGTCGATCTGGTCACCGACCAGACCAGCGCCCACGACCCGCTAAACGGGTACGTGCCCGCCGGCATCGATCTGGAGGAGGCCCTGGCCTTGCGCAAGAGCGACCCGGAGACCTACATGCGGCTGGCGGGCCAAAGCGCGGTCAAGCACTGCGCGGCAATGGTCGGCTTCCACCGGGCCGGTGTAGAAACGTTCGACTATGGCAACTCGCTGCGCGGCCTGGCTCAGGAGCACGGCTATGCCGATGCCTTCGACTATCCCGGCTTCGTACCGGCCTACATCAGGCCCCTGTTCTGCGAAGGCAAGGGACCTTTCCGCTGGGCCGTGCTGTCCGGCGACCCCGCGGACCTGGCGGCCACCGACGAGGCTGTGCTGGATGAATTCGCGGGGGACGAGCATGTGTGCCGGTGGATCCGACTCGCCCGGGAGAAGGTGGCGTTTCAGGGCCTGCCGGCGCGCATCTGCTGGCTGGGCTACGGCGAGCGGGCGCGGTTGGGAGCGCGCTTCAACGAGTTGGTGCGCACCGGCAAAGTGAGCGCGCCGATCGTGATCGGCCGGGATCACCTCGACGCGGGGTCGGTGGCCTCGCCGCACCGGGAAACCGAATCCATGCGCGACGGCTCCGACGCCATCGCGGATTGGCCGCTCCTGAACGCACTGCTGAACACCGCTTGCGGGGCGTCGTGGGTCTCTCTACATCACGGCGGCGGCGTGGGCATGGGCAAGTCGATACACGCCGGCATGGTGATCGTGGCAGACGGCACGCCGGAGATGGCGGTCCGGCTGCAGCGCGTGTTGACGGTCGACCCGGGGATGGGCGTCGTGCGGCACGCCGATGCCGGCTACCCGGAAGCGATCGCGGCGGCGCGGCGGCACGGTATCCGCATGCCCATGGACGCCGTCTGAGGAAGGCGGCGCGCTACTTGCCCTTGATGATGCGCTGAGTCTCCCGTGCCAGCATGGGATCCCAGGCCGACCCGGCGCCGCGTTCGAGCGCCTCGAGAATTCGGGTGGTGCCCAGGGTCTCGCGCCGGTACGAGGCACGCATCATCGTGTCAACGCACTCGCCGATCGCCAGGATACGGGCGCGCAGAGGAATGTTCTCGCCCGCCAGGTGCCCGGGATAGCCGCCGCCGTCCCAGCGCTCGTGGTGATGGCGGATGCAGTGGAGCACGGACTCCGGCAGGCCGGCGCGCTCCGCGAGGTCGGCGCCGAGCGCGGCGTGGGCCTGCATGACCTCGCGATCCTCCGCGCTGATCCGGCCGAGTGTTCCCCAGAGCGCGCTGGGTACGGCGACCTTGCCGATGTCGTGCAGGAGGGCGGCGCGCACCAGGGTATCGATCTGGCGTCTGGGCAGCATGATCGATTCGGCGAGGCTTATGGCCACTCGCGCCACGCCGCGACCGTGGCCGATGTGGCCCCATTCGGCTTCCTCCTGCGCGTCCACGGCCTGCAGCAGCTGTTTCTCGTCCGGATCGTCCGGAAGCAGCGAGAGCATTGAGGCCGGTTCCTCCGCCTGCTCCTGGGTCTGCCCGCGTGACTCCGCGGCCGCCTTGATATCGCGCAGGTGCTGTTGCGCCTCGTGCTCGAAGGCGAACTTGTGTAGCTGGGCAGAGCTGCCCTCCGCCAGGCTGAAGCGGGCGTCGAGCAACACGTCCGTGGCCTCGCGCCGCGCGAGCACGTAGAGCTCCTCGTCGGCGCCTACGTATGGGCCGGCGACATGCCGGTAGGTGACGCGGTCGGGAGGAGCCGGCACGATTTCCTTCACCATATTAATCTGCGCGTGCAGAGTCGCGGTAGAAAAGGCGGCCACCACGTGTTGACCGTCTCGCGACATGACGGTGACCGACCGGCCGGAGCCGGGCAGGCAGGAGTAGTCGACGTGGGCGATGAGGTCGAGGACGACGGCCTGCGGCGCATCGATACTGATCTGTTGGCGTTCGATTTCAATTACTCTAGCCATCGCAGTCCATGCATCCTCTTCAGCCCCAGCCGCCTGGCGGTACAACGCGGCTCGGGCGATATTCGGCCGCGGCGGCGCCGATGATAGATGGAATCCCTGCCGTATCCAGCGGCCCTGCCGCCCATGCGCACCGAACGTACCACGAACCGGACTGGGCACGCTACTCCCGCCCGCGGCGTGCCGTGCATCTATGATGCTACTCGACGGACGTGTCCGGGCGCCAAATGCCGGACAAACCGCGCAAAACCCCTTGCTATGTTGTACCGCAGCCCGGGCGAGGTCGGTAGGGCTGTGCTCCTGTCAACGCCGAGGTGGCGCGGTCGTGCGGTCGTGAGCGGTCGTGAGTAGTTCTTGCCTAATGCCGCCGGCTGGCGTACACTCATCTCGCAGTAATGCGCCCGTGGCTCAATGGATAGAGCGTCAGATTCCGGATCTGAAGGTTGAGGGTTCGAGTCCCCCCGGGCGTACCAGAGTAAGCCGGCTCCTATGCGGGCCGGTTTTCTGCGTCCAGGTGGCCCGTAGGTGGCCGCGATGTTTCGGCGGCCTCCAGGATGGGGGTTTCGGGTTCGGCTTCCGGGCCCTTCTTGGCCGGGAAAAGCAGAGCGCCTACGCCCTCGGCCGCGGCTGCATCCTGGCCATCCAGCAAGTAGGCGTAGAGGTCGAGGGTGATGGCTATTCGGCTGTGGCCCAGCCGCGCGGAGACGACCTTGATGCCTACACCGCTGGCGATCGCGAGTGCCGCCGCGCTTTGCCACAGGCTGTGCAGATGCACCTTCGGCATGCCCGCGGCATCGGCCACCTTGCGGAAGAGGTGCGTCAGAGCGTCAGGGTGATAGGGCGTGCCGTCACTGGTGCTGAAGACATGGCCGGTATCCTGCCAGTGAGGCGGATGCGTCAGAACTCAGAATGCGAGCTGGTTGGGTGCCTGCCCAAGTGGACCGGCCACGTGTGATTGCGCCGGCGACCGCAGAGCGCTATGATCGCTACGCGCGGGAAACAGGTGGCGAGCAGAGGCAGGGCGGGCATGGCAGGCACCTATCTGACCTGCGCGCAGGCAGCGCGCATCCTGGGCATCTCGCGAAGCAGCGTGCTGCGGGCCGTGAAGGCCGGCCAGCTAAATGTCGCCTATCGTGTGCCGGGCGGTGCCTACCGATTCATGCTTCCGGACGTGGAACGCTACGCCCGGTGGCGAGAGCTTCGCCACCAAGTGGAGGAGCATGCCGAGGCCGTGACCCGGGCCGAGGCGCGGCAGGCCGGCGCAGGGGCAGGAGCGGATATGGCCGGCTGGGTGGAACAACTGGCCAGTCTGACAGAGGGCGGAGCGTCAGACGCAGGTACGACGATAGCCAACTTGCTGGCGCTGCTCGCCGATAGCCTGCAAGTGGGCGCGATCGTGCTCGCTCGGCGTGACGAACAGAGCTGGCTGGCTACGTTCGTGCACGACCCTGCAGGCGTGGGACTGCAGGTTGGCGCCCAGATGCCGTGGCCCGAGGCTTTCGCGCAGGCATTCGCAGATCAGAGTGGGGACGCCCTGCTGGTGAAAGAGGTGCGGACCGGCGCCCGGGTCGCTCATGCCTCCGAGCGGGAACTGGCGGGCGTGGGCACACTGACCGCGGTGCCGGTGCGCACGACCGCGGGCCAGCTGTACGGCGCGCTGTGCACCCTGCATCCTGCCGCGCGGAACGTGCGCGGCGAAGAGGCATCGCTGCTGCGCCTGGCCGGGCGGATGGCTATGCACTCGCTGGAAGAGGCCGGCCTGCGGGAGCGGGAGCGACAGGCAGCTGACCAGGCGGCGCAATTGGCGGCCATCGTGGAGCAGTCGCGCGACGCCATCTTCCGCGTGTCCGAGTCCGGCGTGATCCAGACCTGGAACGCCGCTGCCGTGCAGCTCTACGGCTACCCGGCGGAGGAAGCCATCGGCCTGAGCATCCGCCGGTTGGTAGCTCCCGACCACGTGGAGGAACAGACAGGTCTGCTGGAACAGATCCAGCACGGTCAGGACGTCGTCGACCTCGAGACGGTGCGGGTGCGCAGGGACGGCAGGCCGATCGACGTGTCGCTGACCGTTACCGCGATGCGTGATGCCGGCGGCCGGCTGCTGGGTGCGTCCACAATAGCGCGGGACATCGGCGAGCGCAAGCGAGCGGACGAAGCGTTGCGTGAGAGCGAGCGGCAGTATCGCCTGCTCTGGGAACATACCCCGACTGGCATCGGCCTGTTCGAGGCGGTTTCATCCGAATCGGGCATGCCCCTCGACTTCCGCTTCCTCGAGGTCAACCCAGCCTTCGAGCGTATCGCCGGCTTGTCAGCCAACGAGTTGGTGGGCAAGACGATCCGTGCCATGCACCTGCACTCGGAGTCTTGGTGGCTTGAAACGGGAAGCGCGGTGGCGCGGACCGGCCAGCCGCTGGTCTACCAGTATCACGACCACGTTCGGGACCGGCACTACGACGTGCATGCCTATCGTCCGGCGCCCGGCCACGTGGCGGTCATGTTCGTCGAAATCACGGACCGGCTTCACGCCGAAGCGGCCCTTCGGAGGAACGAGCAGGAGTTCCGCCTGCTGGCGGAGAACTCCAGCGACATGATCGTCCGGCTAGGGGCGGATCTGACGGTGCTGTATGTCTCGCCTGCTGCTCGCCAGTTGGTCGGCTTTGATCCGAGCGAGCTGGTCGGCCGGCATGGCCTGGAACTCATTCATCCGGACGACCTGGAGAACGTCAGGACTGCGCTCTCCCGGCTTCCGCAAGGGCCGGCTAAGGCGCCTACAGGCTATCGCCACAAGCGCGGCGACGGCGGCTACGTGTGGGTAGAGTCTACCGGCCGCTCGGTCCGCGACGCGGCGACTGGTGAGGTGCTGGAATTCCAGATAACCACGCGCGACGCGACGGAGCGCATAGAGAGGGAACAGGCGTTGCGCGAGCTGGCGCGGGAGCGATCGGAGCAGGCTGCGATTGCGGAAGCCTTATCGGAAGCCAGTGCCGCGCTGGCGAGCGTACTGGAACCGGAACCCGTGTATGCGCGCATCCTGGCGCAGATGGCGCGGGTCGTGCCGTGCACGGGTGCGTACATCTTCGCCTACCGAGGCAGCAGTGTGGTAGTCGCCGGGGCGTACGGTGAGCCGCAGCCGCCTGAAGGCCTGCAGCTTCCCCCAATCTCGGGGCCCGAGGGATTGTTAGGACCACGGGATCAGCCCCGGCTGCTGAACGAGACGCGCGACACACCCGGCTGGCAGGTGCTCGCCCCCTGGGAGGGCGAGTACGAGGTGCGGAGCACGATCATTCTCCCTCTGGTGGTCCACGGGGAGACCTACGGATGTCTGGCACTAGCGAGCTCGGCACCAAACACCTACACCCAGCGACACCTGGAGGTAGCCCGCGCATTCAGCGAGCGCTGCGTGCAGGCACTCTGGAACGCACGTCAGTATCAGCTCGAGCAGAAGCGTGCGCGGTTAGCAGAGCAGTTGGCCGAGCTGCGGAACGATTTCGTAGCCACAGTCAGTCACGAGTTGCGCACGCCGCTGACCACCGTGCTCGGCTATGCGGAGGTGCTCGATGCGCACTGGTCGCAGCTGAGCGAGGCGCAGCGAAGAACCAATCTCCAGCGGATCGTACTGGCGGCGAATCGCCAGAAACGGCTGATCGACGACTTGCTGCGGGTCAGCACCTTTGAATCGACCGAACCCACCCTCCATATTCAAGCGGTCCCACTCCTCCGGGTCGTTGCTCAGGCCGTGGACGTGGTGAATGCGAGCTATGGCAACCAACCGATCGATGCCACTGGACCACCGGGTCTCATGGCTCTAGCCGACGCCGCGCACGTGGAACAGGTGCTGATCAACCTGCTGGACAACGCGGCCAAGTACTCTGCGGAAGGCAGTGCCGTCGAGGTGTCCTGGGGCACGGAGGACGGCATGACACTGGTGCGCGTGCGTGACCATGGACCCGGCATTCCCGAGGAGGGCCGTGCGATGCTGTTCACGCGCTTTGGACGCGTTCCGGGCAGCCGCATGCGTGCTGGCCGCGTGGGCACGGGCCTTGGCCTGTACCTGGGCCGCGAATACGCTCGGGCCATGGGAGGCACTCTGGAGCTCGAATCAACCGGACCATGTGGCAGTGTGTTCTGCCTGCGCTTGCCTGCGGCAGCCAACTGAATCCAGGCACGCAGCTTCGAAGCCTGGCGCAATGACTCGACCCCGTGACCACCTGGTTCCTCTCGCCGCCCACGGCATCCCGGTGGTCTTGCTGTCCGCTTCGGCCCGGCTCCAACAAATGCGCAGCGCCCCGAGCCGTGAATTGACATATCGGCTCGGGGCGCACAGCCTGGCCTCACATCGGGCGTAGCCACATTGTGCCACGGCTGAGGACGCTCGTCAGCGGGGATATGCGGACTCGCACGAATACCGGCATGTCCCATAGGTCGTGCGTAGGCGAGGACCTATACTGCGGTCAGGCTGTTGGCGAGATCGCGGGCGGGAAGCAAATGTGATAGTCAAAGCGACCGCCGTCAGGCCACACGAGCTGGGTGAGCGCGCTGCGTGGCCGCCGCTTCCGGCGTCGCGCTGGCCCCGTCCACGGTGAAGTGCTCTACCAGATCTTCGAGTCCCTGGGCCAGTGCCGCCAGCTCCTGGGCACCCGCGCTCATCTGTTCCACTCCGGCCGTCTGCTCTTGCGTGGAGGCGCTCACCTCTTCGGCACTCGCCGCACTCTCCTCGCTCACCGCTGCCATGCTCTCGATGCTGTGGCTCAAATGATCGCAGCGGGCCGCCATCACCTCTGTGGCCAGTCTGGTGGCTTCGGCGATCTGGTTGCGTTTCAGCGCCATCTCGTTGACGGCACCGACCTGCCGCCCCATTTCCTCAGTCACCGCGCTGATGCTCTGGACCTGGCTCCTGGTCCCGTCGACAACTTTGACGATGTTTTGCAGCGTGTCTTTCGTCTGCTCGCCCAGCTGTGCCGTCTCGGTGACCGCGGCACTTGCCGCGTGCATGGCCGCCACCACTTCGCCAACCTGCTGCTGGATGGAGCGAATGTGGCCGGCAATCTCCTTGGTCTCGTTCGACGACCGCTCGGCCAGCTTGCGCACCTCGGCCGCCACGACCGTGAAGCCCTTCCCGTGCTCGCCGGCCCGCGCTGCCTCGATCGCCGCGTTGAGCGCGAGCAGGTTCGTCTGCGCGGCGATGTCGTCGATCGCCTCGACAATCTGGCCGATCTCCGCGCTGCGCTGCCCCAACGCTTCCACCTGTTCGGCACTCTGCTGCATGGCGTTGCGCACCGCGCCGATGCTCGTGACCGTCTGGTCGATCACCTGGCCCCCATCCTGGGCGGTCTGCGAGGCCTGTGTGGCGGCCTGGGTCACCGTGCCGAGACTCTCGTTCGCACCAACCAGCGCCGCGCTCATGCCCTGCAGAGCGACCGAGAGTGGTCCAGCGGTCGCCGCCTGTTGCGCCGCGTCCTCGGCTACCTGTCGCACGGCGGCGTCCAGCTCGCTGACCATCTGCGACATCTCGGTCACGCCTTTGCTCTGTTCCGACGCACCGCGAGCGACGTCCTCTATTGCGCGCGCGATCTGCGTGCTCGCCTGCCCGATCTGCTGGGTGGCCTGCGCCAGCTCATTTGCGCCATGGTCGACTTGCTCGGAGGAGTTTCTCACGTGATGCACGATCCGCTCGAGCGCGATGCGAGCTTGTTCATAGCCCCGGAGGCAGGCACCGATCTGCCCGATGGTCAGCCGCACGGCTTGGGTAGCCTGCCCTAGCTCATCGGTGCCCACGTAGGTGAGCGTTGGCTCCTTGAGCATGCCGATGTGATAGGCGCGCGTCAGATCGTCTTGGGAGAGTGCGGTGATGCCGTCGAGAAGTACAGGCATCGCGTCTTTCATGACCATGCTGGTTGCTTCTTTGAGCTCCCCCAGTGGTCGAGCATATGAGCGTGCGAGAGCCCAGCCAAGTACCAGCGCAACAATCGCCACCGGCGCAAGCGCGGCGTAGCCGGCTCGCCCCGCGGCGAAGCCTGCTAGGCATATCAGCACAGAGCCACTGCTCAGCTTGGATGTCATCCGCCAGTTTCTAAACCATGTCATCGGCTCACTCCTATGTCGCCACACGAGGTTTATACGCACAGAGGTGCACGAGCACCGGATCAGAAGGACGTGAACGCTGGCCGCAGATACCACTCCTGTCTCGCGCTGCATCGCCGCCCGGTAGCCGATCCGATGCCTCGCCACGATCGGCGCCCGGCAGGCGATGCGAGCCATGTTGGCCGCGTTGGCACGTTTTCATACACCCTTTCTATCGGCAGAACCCCAGAGAAGAAGAGTCACCGGATAGTAGGGGCACGGACAGGGGAGGGATCGTGCCAGAATCGTGCCAGTGGAGAGATCACCATCCGGGTGATTGTCACGCTCGGGGAGCGCACGGTAGCATCGGCGAAGATGATCGATGCGGGCAATATGCATCACGAGCTAGAGGGTCTGAGGGACGGCATGGGCCCTGGGTATCTCACCAGCGGGCAGGTTGCAGGGCTGCTTGGGGTCTCCAAGCGCACGGTGCTGCGCGCCGTCGAATCCGGTACCCTGCATGCCGCCTGCAAGATGCCGGGTGGCGCATCGCGCTTCATTCCGCCGGACGTAGAGCAGTATGCACAACACCTGCGACTCAGGGAGCGGATGCGGGCATCGGCGGAGGCGTCGGCTCGAGACGAGGCGGTCCTGGGCAAGAGTGCACCGGGGGCAAGCGCCGGACACGGCCAGCCCATTCCAGCAATCCCTCTGCCGGCCGCAGCTTCCCGGGACGCAAGCTCGCGCCCGCCGGTTGTCTCCGGGTTGGAGCAGCTGTCACTCCTGAGCACCGGTGGGCAGAACAACGCGCAGGAAGATACGACAAATATCCTTACGCTGGTAGCCGATAGCCTCCGAGTCGGCGCCACCTGCCTGGCCCGCGTCGTGGACGGCAGGCTGCAGATCGAACAGCTCTACGACCGTGTCGGCATGGGCCTGCGCGCGGGAGACCCGGTGCCGTGTAGTGCCGTCTACGAGCAGGGCCTGGACGACTCGAACACGCCGGTCCTGATCGTCGAAGATGTACGCGCGGATGTCCGATTTGCGGCCAATGCCGTAAGCTCCGACTGGCGCGCCGGCGCGGTCACCGTGGTCCCGATTAGTTGGACCGACGGCCGCCTCTACGGCGCGTTGTGCACCTTCCATCCCCATGCGCGACATGTGCCTAGTGGCGAGACGGCGTTGCTCCGGCTTGCCGGGCGTATGGTCATGCAGGCGGCCGAGACCGCAGCAACGCGTGAGCGGGAACGCGAATGGGCGCGAAAGTTGGCCCGGCTGGCGGCGACGGTGGAAGCGTCGGACGACGCCATCTTCAGCATCGACGTGAGCGGCAGGATCGAGAGTTGGAATCCCGGCGCGGCGCACGTATATGGCTACAGTGCCGATGAGATCGTCGGCAGGCCGTACGCTGTGCTCGCGTCGCTCGAGTACGCTGCTGAAGCATCGAGCATGGTGCAGCGGGCAACGTGCGGCGAGCATCTCGTCCATTACGAGACCATCCGCCTGCGCAAGGATGGCAGTCTGGTTCATGTCGCGCTTACCGCTTCACCGATCCGAAACGACGACGGCACAGTTATCGGCGTCTCGGTCATTGCCAGGGACATCACAGCCGTGGTGCAGGCCCGAGCCGCTGCAGAAGAGCTGGCCCGGCTGCGCCAGCAGCAGGTCGAGGAAGCGGAGGCCATGAGCGCGGTCGGCAGCGCCCTCGCCGGCACGCTCGAGCCGAGCCGGCTCTATGACGTGATCCTCGAGCAGGCCGAACGGATCTTGCGCTGCGACCACAGCTGTGTTCTGCTCTACGAGGATGGCTGGGCCACGGTCGCGGCCAGCCGAGGAGTGGCCTTGCAGCCGGACGGGACGCGTGCCTTCCCGGTAGAGGCAATCGAGTCCGTGATGGCCTACGGCTTGAGTGGCCGGCCGGCCCTGGTTGCCGATACCGCCGCGATTCACTGGATCGACGTGCCGCCGCTGGTGGGCCAGTTCGCCATCCGGAGCTCGATCCTGGTGCCGTTGGTGCTGGACGGCACGGTGGTCGGCACGTTCAACGTGGACAGCTTCACGCCCAACTTCTACTCCGGGCAGCACCTCGCTCGGGCCGTTGCGCTCGGCGAACGCGTGACGCAGGCGCTGCGAAACGTCCATTTGTATCAGCTGGAGCAGCGGCGCGCGCGCGCTGCCGAGGAGTTGGCACGCCTGAAGGATGACTTCGTGGCCTCGGTCAGCCACGAGCTGCGGACGCCGCTTACCGCTGTACTCGGCTATGCCGAGATTCTCGAGGCACGCTGGCAACACCTCGAGGATCCGAGCAAGCTCGAGCACGTTCGCAGGATTGTCCGGGCCGCGAACCGGCAACGGCGGCTCGTGGAAGATCTGCTCTTGCTCAGTAGCCTGGAGCAACGAGAGTTGGCGCCTCGTCCGATGGCCGTCGGGGTGAACGAGCTGCTGCGCCAAGCGAGGGACGAGGTGCAGGGCATCTACCAGGGTCAGCGCATCGAGTTCGACGAGTGTTGCGCCGTCCAGGTACTGGCCGATCCCGGCGGGGCGATACGAGTGCTCGTCAACTTGCTGGACAATGCCGCCAAGTACTCACCCGTAGGATGCCCGGTGGTCGTCGTCAGTAGCGTTGAGAACGGGATGGCCGTGGTGCGGGTGCGGGACTACGGTCCGGGTGTGCCGGAGGAGGGCCGCGAGCGACTCTTCGCGCGTTTCAGTCGAGTCGTGGGAAGCCGCACGCGGGCCGGGCGGGTGGGCACCGGGCTGGGGCTGCATCTGAGTCGACGGCTGGCCAATCAGATGGGCGGCGATCTGGACCTGGAAACGACCGGGCCGCAAGGCAGTACCTTCCGGCTGCGGCTGAGAGTCGCCCCGGCTCAGGCTCAAGCCGGTACCCCGGATGCGTAGTCTGCCCCTGCCGTGCACTACTCCGCGGGCGTCTCCGGCACGTCTGTGCGGCGGTAGAGACCAGCTGTGGCAAGGCAAACGCCGATACTGGTAAGCTCCACGTCTTCTTCAGGCCCGCAGAAACGGAACAGTCCCCACCCGTCGGCCGTGCGGCGATAGACCTCGACGCGCTGGTAGTCGGTGCCGACGAGCACGCACTCCTCACGCTACACACATGTGTGTTTAGCGGATGTCACGTCGCCTATTGAACACTCTGTTCAGCATGACGTAGACTTCCGGTGAGGGTGCCGCTCGGGAACTCCGGCCCGCGAATGTCCACTACGACATAGCTTGCAGGATGCCGTCTGGAGTGCCGATCCGATCGGCGGAGGTATGGGCCAATAGCTGCCAGCAACGACCGGCGCGTGCGCCGCACTCGCACGCTGTTGCAGAACGCATTGCTTGCCGTTATGGCCCGCAAGGGCTACGAGAACGTGACTGTGCAGGACATCATCGACGAGGCAGACGTCGGGAGATCGACGTTCTATGCGCACTTTCTCGACAAGGACGACCTGCTGCTGAGCGGGTTTGATGAGCTTCGAGAGTTTCTGGCCGAGCAGCAGCGCCTCGCCCGCGCTAACGCGCATGCGAGTGACGAGCAGCTTCTTGGCTTCATCCTGCCGTTCCTGCGACACGTGCAGGACTTCAAGCAGCTCCGGACGGCTCTGGGCTCCGCGAAAGGCAGCCACCTGGCACTCAGGCACATGCAGGCGTTTCTCGCCGGGCTGGTACGCGACGACGTAGCACAGCTTCCCCATCGGCCGGGCATCACCCCCAGGCAGATCGAGACCGTCGTGCAGTTCACCGTGGGCGCGCTGCAGGCCCTGGTCGGATGGTGGCTGGACGACGACACGCCGGGCTCCGCGGAGGATCTGGACCGCCAGTTTCGCCAGATGGCAGTGCCGGGCATCATGGCCGCGCTCGTGAATCGCTGATCGACCGTCGCCCTGCGGCACCCGCGGCCGTCGATATCCCGTCGCAGGGGCGAAGGCCGGGCACGCCGCATCACGTGCATTCAAGAAACCATGCCTTGACCGGGACCGTCGACCGGATCTGAGCCCGCACGTCGTGATCGGGTCTGCGGCTGAATCGCCAGCACCGTGCTCCGGTCCCTTGATACCTGCCTCTCACGCGACGCCAGTGGGGCGGGCAACGTCCCCGCAAAGCAGCCACCAGTGCCGTAGAGGGTCCGGGCACGCTGCAGGTCGGCCACGCACTCTCGCTCCGCCCTGACCCTACCGGCCACAAATCGACTGCGCGGGCTCGCTGCCGGCGGCTCGGCGTGAGCCATGCACGGGCCTGGCTGGATTCCAGACAAATGCTGGTCCTATGTCCCATATCGGACGAACAGCGCTGTTTTGCTTGTTGACCGGCGGCCGCCGGCATGCCAGTGTGAAATAGAACATGATGTTCACTATCGACCACTTTGTTCGGGAGGAAAGACTCAGTGTACCGCCTGGCGCTCTGGACACTCAACCACAAGCGACTGGTCGTCATCGGCTGGCTGGTCGTCACTCTCGTCGGTGTTTTCGCCGCGCAGCCGGCCACGGATGCGTTGACCACGTCGATCGCTCTGCCCGGCCAGTCTGGTTACGATGCCAACCAGGCAATCCTGGCGTTGTATGGAAACGGGGCGTCCGAGGCGCCGGCGGTACCGGTCATCACCTTGCCCGCGGGCATGACCGTCGACAAGGCAAGCGTCCGCGATCAGCTGGCCATGGCCATGGCGCGCGTTCGGCGGGCGGTGCCCGGCATGCGCGTCGTGTCCTACGCCTCTACCGGTAGCCGGCTGTTCGTTTCCGCGGACGGCCGCACGACTTTCGGCCTCCTGTTTCTGCCCCAGGACAAGAACAGCGCCGGCATGCAAATGCAGGCCACGGCGCAGGAGCAAGCCGTCCAGGCTGCGCTGGCTCCTGTCACCATCGCGGGCGCCCGCTTTCATCTCACCGGCACCAATCTGCTGCAGACAACCGGCGCCGGGGGCGGCATGTCGGCCATGGCAATGACGATGATCGGTATCCTGGCGGCGCTGGTCGTGCTGGCGCTCGTCTTTGGCTCGCTGCTGGCCGTGGTGCCTATCGCAATGGCCGTGCTCGCCATTCTCACTACATTCCTGCTGGTCTGGGTACTCACGCGCGTGACGGATGTGTCCTTCATCGTGCAGTACATCGCCGCTCTGGTCGGCTTGGGCATTGCGATCGATTACTCGCTGCTGGTTGTGATGCGCTGGCGCGAGGAGCGAGCCCGAGGCCTGGAGAACACTCAGGCCGTGCTGCGGGCAATGGAGACTGCCGGCCGCGCCGTGGCGTTCTCAGGCACTACCGTCGCGATTGGCATGCTAGCGCTGGTTGTCCAACCGATACCGTTCCTTCGCAGCATGGGCGTCGGCGGCCTGTTGGTGCCGTCGATAGCGGTGCTGGTCGTGGCCACGCTGCTGCCGGTGGTGCTGTCCACGATCGGACCTCGCCTGGATTGGCCGCGCTCGCGCAGGGCCATCCGTCCGAGCCCATTCTGGGGGACATGGGCGGGGGCTGTCGTGCGCTGGCGATGGCCGGCGGCCGTGACGGCTTTGCTGATCCTTGCACTGCTTGCCGTTCCAGCCTTCTCGATCACGCTGGGCTCGCCGGAGGCCGGTGCACTGGCGAAGTCTGGTGACGCCTACGCCGGTCTGCAGGCACTGGACCGCTCCGGCATCGGACCCGGCGTCCTCACGCCGTTTGAAGTGCTCGTCGACGGGTCGTCGGCCGCCTCCGCGATCGACAGGCTGGCTCACGTGGCCGATGTGCGCGGTGCAGTCGCACCGGCACAGGCGGATTGGCATAGCGGAGCAACCTCGCTTGGCGAAGTGCTGCCCGCTGCGGATGGTGCGTCGGCCCAGGGCAGAGACTCGCTGGCAAATGTCCGCAGGCTTGCCGGCGCAATGGGCGGGAGCGCGCGCGTCGGCGGTGTCACGGCGCTGAATGCGGACTTCGTCTCTGCCGCCTACGGCCGCTTCCCAGTCATAGCTGGATTGCTCGCCGCGATCACGCTGGTACTGCTCAGTCGCGCCTTCCGGTCGCTCGTGCTCGCCGTCAAGGCGATGGCGCTGGCGGCGGTCTCGGTAGCTGCGGCCTGGGGCATGATGACCTTCGTCTGGCAGGATGGCAACGGCTCCCGGCAGCTCTGGGGCTTCCCCGCGAGCGGAGCCCTGGACGCGTTTATCCCTTTACTCGTGTTCGCTTTTCTCTTCGGCATTTCGATGGACTACGAAGTGTTTCTGATCAGCCGCATACGCGAAGAATATGAGACCTCCGGCTCGACGACGGATGCGGTCGTGCGCGGGATGGCTGGGACGGGACGTCTGGTCACGAGTGCCGCCCTGATCCTCTTTATCGCTTTTGCCTCGCTCTCGACAGCGCCCATCGTGATGGTAAAGACCTTCGCTACCGGACTGGCCGCGGGCATTTTCGTCGACGCCACGGTAATACGCATGCTGCTCGTGCCGGCCCTCGTAGCGCTATTCGGCTCGTGGAACTGGTGGCTTCCGCGGCGGCTTGGCTGGCTCCTTCGTCCACGCCCCGACGAGCCGTTCACCGAAGCGGTCGTGTCGCGTCAACAAGGCTCGCCACGGGCACGTTAGGTGCTGTGCGGGCCCCTCCCGTACACTGGAAACGGTGGACTGGGTCTGGCCGCGTGCGCGGGCACTCCACGGAGATGGCAGCTATGGGGAGTCGTCGACCGCGCGATGAGCTGGGTCGCCCGCTACCGCGTCATGAGCCTGACCGGCTCCCGTTACCGGACTTCGACCGCTTGAGCTTTGCCGAGAACAACCGGCTGGCCATGCTCTATTTCGCCGGCGCACAGTACTTTGCCGCCCACGAAGCATGGGAAACCTGCTGGAAGCAGTCGGGAGACTCACCCGATGCGGTGGGATTCAAAGGTCTGGCTCAGCTTGCGGCCGGCTATGTCCACCTGCAGCGAGGCAACCCGCACGGCGCCGGTGTCCTGCTGCGCCGCGCTCTCGGCCGGCTTGGCGGCTGCGCCCCCGACTGGCAGGGGCTGGACCTTGCAGGCATGATCGCCGGCGCGAAGCAGGCAATTGCCCACCTACCTGGCGCGTGAACGGCCGGGAGAGTGCAGCGGCCTCGGCCGGGCTGTTTGGCGACTCCTGTCCCCTAGAGCACGCTTGGGTTGAGGCCGTCGCTCTCGCTCAGCCCGTCCCGAAACCGCTCTATCTCGAGGTGGCGCCTCGGCGGGCGGACGGCCTGGGAAGCCCCACTACCAGCTCTGTCCGGCGCCGCCAGGTCCTCCGTCCAGCGCACGACGCGGTTGCGGCCGGTACGCTTGGCGGCATACAGCGCCTCGTCCGCCGCGCGAGTCAGCGCCTCGAGCGTCTCGCCGTCGTCTGGTGCGTGCGCGATCCCCGCGGAGAAGGTTACGCGGATGACGTCGTCCTGCCACACGACCGGCATGTCCGCCAGCAGCTGCCTCCACAGGTCGACTCGAGCGATCGCGGCGGCTGCACTCACTCCTGGCAATACCACCATGAACTCTTCGCCGCCGTATCGGCAGCACGTATCGCCCTGTCGCACCTGGTTGCTGAGCAGCGCTCCGACCATGTGCAGCACTTCATCACCCATCAGGTGTCCAAAGCGGTCGTTCAGCATCTTGAAATGGTCGAGATCGATCATCACCAGCGCTACCGGCTGCTGCACGCGCATGGCACAGGCCAGCTCCTGAGGCAGGTCGTCGTTGAGCACGCGGCGATTGTACAGTCCGGTGAGCGCGTCGCGCAGTGTCTGGTCTCGCAGCCTGGCCTGCAGCAGTTCGTTCTCCTGGGCTTGGCGCTGGAGCTCGCGATTCAGGTTGCGTAGCTCCATCTCGACGTGGGCTCGAGCGCTCACGTCCCGCAGGACGATCAGCTCTCCTGCAGTCACCCCGTGGGTGCGGCGTAACGCGATTCGCCGGGCCTCCAGCAGTACCTCGGCATTCGCCGGCGCGCGCACCTCAAGCACGGGCGCAACCTCCGCGTCGAGCGCTCTCAGCACGGCGCTCCAGTCCGGCACGGCCTCCTGCATGTCCTTGCCGTGGAGCTCCCTGCTACCTTTGCCGATCATGATCCGCGCCGCGGCGTTGCTGTCGATCACGCGCTGCTGCCTGTCGAGCACGAGCACGCCGTCCACCATATTGTCGATAAGCGTCTCTCGTGCCACGGGAATGAGATCGAACATGCGGAAACGCAGTATGGCCAGCAGCCATGCCGCGCCGGATACGGAGAAAGCGAACGGCGTGAGGTCCAGGTTGGGCACGAGAGTGATGCCGACTGCTTCCAGCAAATTGATCGACCAGGGGAACAGCACGCTGACCACGAGCAGGGCCACCTGTCCACCGAAGACGCGGGGCAGCCGGACGATCGCTGGCACGAGGGTGATCAGACCGGCCGCGATCAGTCCATAACTGTAGACGACAAAGATCCACCACCATGCGCCGTGGACGAAACGCAGCACGGCGCCGGGCGAATTCGATGCTGCGGTGATGCTGCTCCACATGGCGCCGTGCCAGTTCCCGGCCAGGGCAACCGCTATGGTGACACCGGGAATAGTCCAGTAGCAGATGCGAGTCCAGAGTGGAAGCGTTCTGGCGGTGCCCCGGTAGGATCGGGCGAACATCAGCCAAAGGCCCGGAACCGTGGCAATGCCGAGGTAGGCGAGCTCCGACCACGCGATCTGGCTGCTCCGGCTGGGTAAGATCAGCTCGAACAACTGGCAGATCTGCCACCATCCCATGCCCAGCAGGAGCGCGATGAAGGGCGTGGTCGTCTCCTCGCGTCGCGCGAAGGCGACCGCCGCCGACGCCGCGATGACGACCGTACAGGCCATCAGCAACGGAGCGTACGCGGGGAAGCGAACGAGCATGGGAGAGGGCCACCTTTGCCTTGTCTGAATAGGCGGATTGACCCGCCGCGCTCATCCTCTACTCTAGCTGATCCCGGTTCTCATGCGAAATAGCCAGACGGTACCGTGGCAGCGCCGCGCCGGTTGCCAAAGCCGCCGCTACCTGGTCGGCGTGGCAGTGCCGGCAACGGTGATCGTGTACGTGGACACGGTGCCGGACGAGCTACCGTGCACCACTTGCAGGCCCTGGCCGTTGCTCTTGGTGGCGAGAATGTACTGCGCTAGATTGGGATTCCATTGCACGATCTTGCCCAGGGCGGTCCTGTAGGCGGTCATAGGCATGGCATGCCGGACAGGCAGTAGCTCGCTGCTTGGGTAGGGCTTCGAGCCGCCCGGCGCACCGTCCGCCGCTCATTCTGCGAGGGATCGCCGGCTATCGTCGGCTCGTTCGCGGCGCGTGTCGAACTGCGTGCGGATCGACGCGGTTTGCATGGCAAGCCGGGTCAGCTCCAGGTTGTTTACCAACTCGCCGCGCTGGCGCTGATCGAGCAGCGCGCGGAACGAGTCGTGGATACTGCAGTAGAGAGTGTGGATGGGTTGAGGAGGCATCGTCGTCCGATCCTTTGGCGGGTCGTTGGGAGAGTCGCACCGATTCGCGCGCCACTATCATCAATGCCTGATCATGGTGCTTCTGCTCAATAGCCGATCCGGGCTATGCGCCGCTCTGCTCGGGCTCCCGGCCCAGCGGCAAGCGCATGGTCACGGTCGTGCCCACGCCTTCCACGCTGTCCAGCGCGACGGTGCCGCCATGGCTCTGAGCGATATGCCGGATGGCAGACAGGACGATGCCACTTCCGCGTACTGTGCCTGTCAGGTGCCGGCGCGATAGCGCTGCCCGAACATATGTGGCAGGTCAGCCAGGCCGAGCCGCTCCGCGTGCCCGACGGCGAGTCAGCCGCCGGCGCCTCTCAGCTCGGCATCATCTGTCGAAGCAGCGCTTCACCCTCCGGCAGCGAGGCAATGACCTGACGCAAAGTCATGCCTTTCCCCGAGCGCATCACGGCGTTCGCCGTCAGCCGGGGCGCCGCCGCCGGGGCCAGGTCGTCGAAGAACGCCTTCAGAGCGTTCGGCAGCTCACGACCGCTGAGCACGTCGTCCAGCTTGTCCGACGGATCGCTCTCCGGCAGCGTGGGCAGGTCATACCGGTAGGCCCAGTTATGGTGTCCCGAATCCACCTCCACGGGATCGCCGTCTTGCCCTGGTAGGGACACTCGCGCCGTCGTGCCAGGCGGTACCGCGATCGAGACGGTCAGCGTGCCGGCGTCCCAAGCCCACCCAGACTCGGCGATACCGTAGGGCGTGCGAAGCCGCGCCCGCGCGGAGGTCAGGCCGCAGCCCGGAAGGGGATGGATTTCCAATATCCGATAGGCCGGGGACGCCTGCCCAAGTCCGGCCACCCGGCGATGCAGCCAGTCCACCACGGCGCCCAGGGCGTAGTGATTGAACGACGTCATCTCGCCCGGGTTGACCGTGCCGTCCGGACGCATGCTGTCCCAGCGCTCCCA
Organism: uncultured bacterium; assembly: GCA_963827235.1. Classification (GTDB taxonomy): domain Bacteria; phylum Chloroflexota; class UBA5177; order JANWHV01; family JANWHV01; genus JANWHV01. Next base: position 977,158 of record CAWHAE010000010.1, on the reverse strand, counting down.
GATCGTGGTGGCTCCCATGGTGACGGGATAGAGCCAGGACGGACAGCGCCGCTGCAGAAGCAGGCGATAGGCGGTCTCGACCTCTCCGGCGCTGCACAGTGCGTCGCAGATCAGCGGCGTGCCGACGAATCCGGTGCCGATGCGATAGCCGCGCTCGCGTACGATGGCGGCCAGGCGCGCCCCGGCTAGCTGGCGCTGCCGCGTGTCGTCGAGCAGGCCGAATTGCAGTGCCAGTGCATAGGCGGTTTCCGCGTCGCTGACCAGGCGCCCGGCCGGCGTCACATACTCGTCGCGGAACGCCTGTCTGACCTCGCCGGCCAGCGTCAGGTAGTGGTGCTCGTCCTCGGCACGGCCGAGGACGCCGGCCGCGCGTCCCAGTAGCTCGGCGGAATGCGCCAGGTAGGCGGTAGCGACGATCGCGGAGTCGGTGCGCGCCGCCTCCGCGTTGTCCGGCGGCGCGGCCGGATCAAGCCAGTCGCCGAACTGGAAGCCCGTGTCCCAGAGGTGCTGACCGGCCGGCCGTCTGATCGATCAAGTCGACCCAGACGCGCATGCTGGCGTACTGGCGTTGCGAGCAATTCGGCATCGCCGTACCGCTGATATAGCACCCAGGGCACGATGACCGCGGCATCGCCCCAGGCCGCTGCTGGCGGCGTCGACGAACCCAGGGTATTGGGCACGACAAGGGGTACCACGCCCAGCTCCCGCTGCTCGGCGGCAAGGTCCGCGAGCCATGAGGCCAGGAAGCCGGCGCGTCTGGAACAGGAACGAAGCGGCCGGGGCGAACACCTGGATGTCGCCGGTCCATCCCAGCCGCTCGTCGCGCTGCGGGCAATCGGTGGGGAGATCGAGGAAGTTGCCCCGCATGCTCCACACGACGTTCTCGTGCAGGCGATTGACCAGCGGGTCGGAGCACTCGAACCACCCTGTACGCTCGAGGTCCGTGTGGCATACGACCGCTTCCACGTCGGCCGGCATGCAGCTCGCCCGGCCAGCCGGCGATCTCCGCATAGCGGAAACCGTGGTAGGTGAAGCGCGGCTCCCAGGTCTCGACTTCGTCGCCGCGCAGCGTGTAGCAGTCCGTGGCCCGCGCGGTCCGCAACGGGCGAGTACACAGCTCGCCGTCCTGCAGCACCTCGGCATGGCGCAGAGTGACCGTTTGTCCGGCTCGGCCACGGACGGTGAAGCGCAACCGCCCCACCAGGTTCTGGCCGAAGTCGAGGATGACCTCTCCGGAGGGCGAGCGGCTGATCGCTTTCCGGGCGCCACGCGCTGGGCCCGCCGCACAGGCGGCCCGCTGGGGGCGACGAGGATGCCGAAGTCCTGCTCGATCTCTACCACGCCGTGCCACTCACGGTCGTCGTAGCCGGGCGACGACCAGCCGCACTTCTCGAGACGGGCATCGTAGATCTCGCCGTCGTAGAGGTCGGCTCGCCAGGATCGGTCCCGTGGCTGCGCGCCAGCACTCGTCAGTGTCGACCACACTCGCGCGTGCCGTCCTCGTACTCGACTTCCACCTGGGCGAGCAGTGCAAGTCGATCGCCATAGCAGGTTGCGGGTGCCGCCGCCGAAACCCAGCCGGCCGCGATACCAACCATCGCCGGCCATGACGCCAATCGCGTTGGCTCCCTCTTGCAGCAGCGACGTGACGTCGAACGTCTGGTAGCGCAGGCGGTGACGGTAGCTCGTCCAGCCCGGCGCGAGCACGTGGTCGCCGACCGTATGTCCGTTGATCTGCGCTTCGTAGACGCCAAGCGCGGTCACGTACAGTCGTGCCTTTCGAACCGCTGCGCGGAGGTGAAACTCGCGGCGCAGCAGCGGACAGGGCTGTGGGCGGGATCGTATCTTCGTCCCAGTCCGGCGTCACGAATCGCGCCGTCCAGTCCTTGGCCTCCAGCAGACCTGCCTCCACGGCCGCGGGCTCGCTCCAAGTTGATGCTCGTCCCTCCCGGTCCCAGACCTTCACGCGCACCATACACCGCTCGCGGGACGAAAGAGGGGCGAACGGCCAGGGCACCAGCACGGACTGATCGGACTCCACCCGTCCTGTCTGTCCGCGCTGCTCGCCGCTCGGACCGTACGCCTCGATGGCATAAGCCGACTGGTACCAACCGGGAGCCGTCGTCGCCACCGTCCACGACAGGCGCGGGCGGGCGCTGCCGATACCGATCGCCTCGCGCAGATGCTCGATCTGCATCCTGTCTACCGTCGCGCCGACCGACCGCGGATCGGCGGATGTCGTATGATCGCGTGTCATGGAGTCTCCTTGGGTCTGGTGTTGTGCAATTCAGGGGTGCCGTCCGCTGCGCGATTAGCCGCGCATCTGCTGATCGATCCAGGCGCCGAGCTGATCGATCCAGCGGTCGCTGGTCAGGCCCTGCGCTCTCATGCCGAAACCGTGACCACCGCGAGTGTAGATGTGCAGCTCGGCGGACTTGCCGGCGGCGCTCCACGCCGCGTACAGCGCCAGGCTGTCGTCCCTCGCGAGTGCGTCATCCGCGGCGACGGCGACGAACAGCGGTGGCGCGTCTTCGGGCACCCTCACTCGTTCCCACAGGGCGCCATAGATGGGCGCGGCGAAGCTCGGTCGACTCTCCGCGTCGTGGTCCAGGGCCACGCCGGCGGTCACGTGCGCGCCGGCCGAGAAGCCTACCATGCCGATTCGGTCGGCATGGATGTTCCACTCTGCCGCCCGCTCGCGGACCACCTTGACGGCCTGTCGCCCATCCGCGACGGCAAGAGGGACGATTCCCTCGGTCGCTCTCGCGATAGCCGCGCGATCCTGGAGGAGTTGCTGAATGTACTGCTCGAAGTCCGCGTCCGCGACGTCGGTGGGGGCGAGGCGGTACTTGAGCACGAATGCCGCCACGCCGCGCTCCTGCAGCCAGCGCGCTACATCGTGGCCTTCGTGGTCGATCGCCAGTGCGTGAAACGCGCCGCCGGGGCAGACGATGGCGGCTGACCCGGTGGCCCGGTCAGGACGCGGCAAGAACGCTGTGAGCGATGGGTTGACTACGTTTCGCACCTGCCGAAAGCCGAGCGGCGGTGGAGCAAAGGTTACCTGCTCTCGCTGCGACCATCTCTCGGTACCGGGCGCTCCGTTCAGCCAGAGCGCAATTGTCGGAGCCTCGTGTCCCTCGGCGTCCAGAACGTCGTCTGCCGTCATTGCCATCTGACCCTCCTTCAGTCCGCTGGCGCAACAGGGTACGGCGGCTCAGGAGTCGAGCTCCTCGCGGTCGTGCAAGTCATTGCCTTCAGCCTTTGAGCGAGCCCGCCGCCAGTCCCTTCATTACACGCTGATTGAGCACGAGATAGAGCATGAGGGTAGGAAACACCGCAAGACACACCGCCGCGAAGGTCGGCCCCCAGGAGATCGGCACCATACTGGCCGGTGAAGGCATACAAACCGGTTTGAATGGTGCGCATGCTATCACTGGTGATGAAGGTCAGGGAGAACAGCAGGTCATTCCACAGGAAGAAGAACTGTACGAGGCCGATCGTGGCCAGTCCGTTTGCCGCCAACGGCACGGCGATGCGGAAGAAGATCTGGTAGATGCCGGCGCCGTCCATGGTCGCCGCCTCGATCATCTCCCTGGAGAGCGACTTGAAAAAGCCGGCCATCAGGAAGACCGACAGCGGCAAGCCGAAGCCGGTGTAGGTGACGATCAGCGACCACCGCGTATCGATCAGATTAACATGGAAATAGATGGTGAACAGAGGCAGCAGCACCATCTGCAGGGGGACCATGATGCCCGCGAGGAACACGAGCAGGACTAAGTTTCGTCCCCGCCAGATCATGACCTGCAGCCCGAACCCTGCACACACACTCAGCAGCAGAATCATGAACAGCGAGGGGAACACGGTCAGAACGCTGTTCAGGAAATACGTACCCAGGTTGCCGGTCGTGAGGGCATCGACGTAGTTCTGCCAATCCAGCCCCTGGGGCAGCGCGTACAGCGGTCGCAACGTGAACTCTGTGTCCGTCTTCAGTGACGACAGGAACAGCCAGATGAGCGGGTAGATCACGACGATGAGGAGCACTGCGATGGCAAGGAGTAGCGGGACCCGACTGAGCCGATGCGTGAGAGTCATGTCGCGCCGTGCTCGCTCGTCGTGCGCGAACGTCCCCGAGCGATTCTGCAAGCCTGCGGGTATGCGATTCACCGTTCTCCCCTTTGGCTAGGCTACGTCGCGGCGAGCAGACCTGAAGATGACCAGTGTGACGATGAGACACACGACGGTGAGCGCGGTGGCGACGGTGCTGCCATAGCCGTAGTCACCGTACGTAAAGGCGTTGTTGTACATGTAGAGGGTGAGCGGCGTCGTCGCCTGCCCTGGCCCGCCTCCGGTCAGGGCCAGGACGGTGTCGAACACCTTGAGCGTGCCGTTGATGCTGAAGATGAACGATGAGAAGAGGATGGGCGCGATGAGTGGCAGCACGATGTGCCGGACGATGCGCGTGCCTGTCGCGCCGTCCACCCGCGCGCTCTCGATTATCTCATTGGGAACGTCCACGAGGCCGGCATAGAGCAGGACGGCGTAGAAACCCATCGAGCGCCAGATGTCCATGATCACTATCACCCAGAAGGCTGAACCGGCCTGCCCCAGCCATGGCTGAATCCAGCTATCCAGGTGCACTGCGCTGAGCAGCGCGTTGACCAGACCGTACTGCGGCGCAATTGCCACGATCTTGGAGAACATCTGCGAGACTGCCACCGTGGGCAACACCACCGGAAAGAAGACCAGGGTGCGGACGATCACGGAGGTCTTGCGCAGATAGAAGAAGTACAGCAGCGCCAGCAGCAAGCCAAGCACTACCTGGCCTATGGTCACCGCAATCGCGTATTTCAGCGTGAAGCGCGCCGCCGTCCAGAAAGCACTGTCCTTGAAGAGCTCGCTGTAGTTGTTCCCGCCGACGAAGTGGAATCCCTCAATGGCATTACCTTCAAATACGGTGTAAACCAGCGACCACACCACCGGGATCAGTACGACCAGCGTGTAGGCGAGCAAGGCAGGTGCCACGAAAACCACGATCGCCGCACGATTCTGCAGCGGTGAAATCAATCTGGAGCTTTTCGAGCCTGTCATGCGTCCTCGCTCCCCTGACCCGAAGGTGTGGTGTAGACGTCGAACCTCTGCGTGACCTGTTGCATAGCATATGACGCGGTCGATACGGTTTGGAGCCTGGAGAGGTAGCCGGCGCATGCTCGACGTTCAGCCGTCCCGCGCGCCGGCGCGAGAAGGGCAAGGTCATGCGCGAGCACTCATGCCGGCGCTCACCCGGGCGTGCGTACCGGCCACTGTCCGGGCGGTACGACTGTTGCGGGCCGCTGTGGTTGCAGCCTTCGTGCCGCCCGGCGTGGCCAGGAAGAAGCTAGAGCGCTGCTTGAACCGCCGACATGAAGTCGCCGGCAGACATGGCGCCCGTGACCAGCGGCGTTGCATCCTGCTGCGCAAGGGTAGTGGCCTTCGCCGAGAACTCCGCCTCAAACCAGAGCACCGGCTGCTTGACCTGAGCAACCTCGTGGATGACGAGATTGGTCAGCGGGGCCAGGTTCGGATGAGGACGTGTCACGGCAAACCCGGTGACCTGGCCCTGCAGGTCAAGCGCTGTGTCGCCGTAGTTCTGCACCATGTACTTGAGCCAGTCGCCGACAGCCGGCGTGTACTTCAGCTTGTTCACGGAGCTCGTCTGGCCGCCGTTCATCGGCGTCTGGCTGGAATCTCCCTTGCCACCCTTGACGTTGGGGAAGTGGAAGAAGCCGATATTGCTCTCGCCGACCAGGTCGGTCTTGGCGGAGGCAAGGTCGGCCAGCACCCAGCTGCCCATGTAGAACATGCCCGCTTTACCGGTCAGGAACAGCGTCTCGGCCGGTGTGTAGTCCAGTGTGGACACACCGACACCGAAGTAACCCTTCGAGCCGAGGTCCGCGACGGCCTGGGCCGCGGCGACATAGGCCGGATCCGTGAGCTTGGCCTTGCCGCTCTGCACGTTGGTCATCGCACTGGGGCCGAGCGTGCGGTACAAGTAGCCGCTGATCAGGCGGGTAAGCGGCCATCCCTGGATACCCGAGGCCGCGAATGGCTGAATGCCCTTGGCCTTCAGGGCCGCCGCGATCGCGACCAGGTCATCCCATGTCTTCGGGGGCTGAAGGCCGTTCGCCTTGAAGATCTGCTTGTTGTACCAGAAGCCTTCGATGTTGAGCTCGAACGGGAACGTGACAAACTTGTTGCCGTAGATCTGTTTCATGAGCGAAACCGCTGCTGGCACGACGGAATTGTAGGCACCGAGCTGATGCAGGGCAGCGTCCAGGTCCAGAACTTCGCCCTGTTTCTCCAGCTGCGTCAAGGTGTCGATAGCCGGCGTATTGTAGAGAATCGGGAGCGCTTTTTGCGCGGCAAGAAGTTGAACCTTCTGGTTGAGGTTCGTTTGCGGCACGTAGTCGAAGACCCACTTCGTGCCGGGGTGGGTCTTCGCATACTGCTGCGTGATGGCGCTCAGGTTCTGACCCCAGCCGGTGCCCGCGGTCTGCACGGACAGGAACTCGATGGTGGGTCCGCTGTCGGCGGCACTGCGTGCAAAGGCGCTGCGATCGCCATACATCAGCGCCGCTGCGCCGGCAGACGTGACCGCTGCGCTGCGCAGAAAATCCCGCCTGTTCAGGCTCTGTGCGGCGCTATCAGTGCCAGGCTTCTTCGACTGCATGGAACCGTCCCCTTTCATGGAGAAGGAGTAGTGCAACATTGGGACATGACTCCGTGGATGGTCTCACCGGGTCACCGGCACTGCTGTCGTCACCTTGCTTGCGTGCCGGAGCCCTGCGCTCGCGCTATGTCTCGCCGCCAATTGCCTGCCGATCGGATGAAGCTTTGGCACCTCCCTCCTGCCGGAGATGACACCCCGGCGCTCCGCCGCAAACGAGAGAGTACGACCCCGGGTCTCGCCCCCGGCTATTTAGTTAAACGCTCTAAGTTATTCAACTCTAGCAGCCCCGGACTACATTGTCAATACGCGCATTGCAGCGTACGTCAACTGGTGCCGGAGTGGTAAACTGTTGGCGATGGCCGTACTCGTTTGCCGGTGCCGACGCCGGCAGCCCTTGCTCAGCGCAGGACTGGCGGCCGGACTGCAGCGCATCCTTGATGGCAGCGGGTTTCGCGTGCGCATACGGGGAAGTGGGCAGACGCAATAAATTAAGACAGTGAATTAAATGAGGATCAGATGGTAGCGACGCGAGCAGGTACGAGCCGGCTGCTGCGCGATCTGAATCGCAGTATCGTGTTCAACCTGATCTTTACAGAGGGTCCGATCTCCCGTGCGGACGTCGCGCGCCGGAGCAACCTGACCGCCGCGGCAATCACCCAGATAGTGGGTGACTTCGTTGCCGCCGGACTCGTTCGCGAACGGCCGGCGGAAATCGCCGGCGTGGGGCGGCGGCCGACCCTGCTGGAGCTCAACGCCGGCGCAGGCTACGTGGTGGGCGTCTATACGAAGTTCGACGATGCGATGCTCGTGATCGCGGTCTGCGACCTCAAGTGTGACGTCATTCACTCCACGATGCTGCCGCACGACTTCACAAGCAAGGGTGAGCCTCACCAGGTGGTGCCGGTGATCGCCGACGGGATCAGGAGCTGCCTGACCAAGGCAAAGGTCCCATATCGCCGGGTGTTGGGGGTCGGCCTGGGATTACCCGGCATCATGGATGCGGCGCGCGGCGTGTGCATCGACTCTCCCATGTTCGGTTGGCGCGATGTAGAGGTAGCACCGGCACTCGAGTTCAGGCTCAGGCTCCCGGTGCGACTGGACAACGACGTGAACGCGCTGACGCTGGCCAAGCAGCATTTTGGCGACGGGCGAGGCGTCGCCAACTTCATCCTCATCGGCGTCGGCTACGGCGTTGGACTCGGCATTGTCGCCAACGGCGCCATTTACCGCGGCGCATGGGGAGGGGCCGGCGAGTTTGGCCACTCGCGCATCGACATCTCCGCCGATGCGCCGCGCTGCCACTGCGGCAAGCGTGGATGCCTGGAAGCGATCGTGGCCAATTACGCACTGGTCCGGCAGGCACAGGCGGTGGATCCCGTCCGCTTTCGGGGAGCAACACTGGCTACACTCGTGGCGGCGGCGCACGCCGGTGACGAGCGTATCCAGGCCATTCTCGCCCATGCCGGTACGGTGCTCGGCATCGCGGCGGCCAATCTGATCAACGTCCTCGACCCCTCGTTGGTGCTGTTCAGCGGCGAAGGCCTGGAGGCCAGCGAGTATGTACTGGGTCCGATGCGCCAGGCTATCCAGGAAGAAGCCTTCGGCGGCTTGCGCGCCACGCTGGATGTCAACCCGGAGCCCACGGAGGACATTATGTGGGCTCGAGGAGCGGCCAGCGTGATGCTCGACGAGCTGTTCCGTCCTCCGCTGCACGAGACCGACCAACCGTGGTCGATCGACGAGCTGCTCAGCGTGGAGCGGATGCACGCCAACGGCGGCAAAACCAGGGCCGGGCGTGACAGGTCGGGTCGCGAAGCCGTGGCGTCCGAGTGAGCACGCGCGCATGAGCCCGGTGGTACGATAGAACCGGAGCCGACTTGCGAAGCCGACCCACGTCGATCCCGGTGCCTGACGACCACCCACAATGCGGTGGGAGGAGTGCGCGATGGCGGGTTTTTGCCAGAGGTGCGGCGCGCAGCAGCCCGCGACTGCTCGGTTCTGCCAGCAGTGCGGGGCACCGCTGCAAGGGCGTCCGGCAGCAACAGGCCCTTTTCCGGTCGCGGGTGCCGGATCGCCGTCCGGCACGCCAAGCGCTCAGCACCACGACACGCCCGCGCTGTCCGGCGAGTCCACTGCTGCCGGCTCGTCGGGTCCCTTCTACCAGCCAGCCGGGTCGCCCGGCGCCGTCCACCGGTTGCCGGCGTTCACGGTGCTCGGACTCACGATCGGCGTCTTTGGCGTTCTGATCCTGTGCTCCGTCGTCGTGCTCAACCACAGGCCGGCAGCTGCCCCGAGCCTGCCCGTGCTGCCTGCCGCGACCTCGTCCGCGGTCGCCGGTGGTAGCGCCACCGGCGCGGCCACCGGCACACCGGTATCCTACTCGACAGCGACGTCGGCGGCCGTTCAGCCGCCCGCGCCCACTGCCTCGCCACGATCCGTGACCGGCCCGGCGCCGACCCCAGTGCTTCCCGCTGCCACGGCAGCGCCGGAAGCGGCTAGCTGCAGCCTGACCGGACCGAACGTGGCGGCGACCACCACGTTCTGTGTCGCCCTCAAGTCCGGTTGGAGCGTGCTCAGCCAGGATACCGTGACCCTGCGACTGGAGGATAAGGTCGGCACCGGGAACTCGGGGGGGCTCGTGATTCATTCCACGAGGGTGATTTCTCCTACCAGCGTGCAGTCGGTGCAGCAGACCCTGGTCGCGGCGGCCGAGAAGACCTATCCCGATTTCAAGTCCTGCGGCACGCCGTCCCAGCTTACCGTGGACGGGGTGAGCCAGAACACTGCCGTGTACTGCTTCACGTCCACGCCGCAAAGCGGATCGGCATTCGCGGCTTTCGCCATCTATTGGGCCGCCACGAGCGCGGACGGCAGAATCATCTACGTCATCGAGCTGTACGCACCGATCAGCGTCTCGCAGGTGGCCGCCGATTCAGCCCAGCTTCTGCAGGGACTACAATGGTTCCTGCACTGAACGGCGCTTTCCGGGCGGGCGCTGTCCTCTGGTCACCATGGGAAGCTACCCTGGAGCGTGATGGGCAGTCGCCTCGTGTGGATCGACGCCGCCGTGGCCGCAGGGATCCGCGTGCACGTTGATCACGGCCAGGCGTGGCTGAGCGTGGAAGAGGCCGTGGCGGACGTCCTCCAGAATCCGGTGACTCTCGCGCGTAGGCAGGTCCTCGTCCACCGTGACGTGCAGCTCAGCCTGCAGCTTGTGGCCCAGCCAGCGCACTCGAGCTTCGTGTACGGCCTGCACGCCCGGCACCGCCGCTGCCACCTGCTCGATATCGTCGACCACCTCCGGTTCCACGGCGTCCATCAACCGGCGCCACATCGTGAGCGCGGTGTCCTTGACGATCAACACGATGGCCACCGTGATGAGCAGGCCGACCACCGGGTCGGCCCGCGTGAATCCGGCTCGGACGCCGAGCGCACCAACCAGCACCGCGAGCGAAGTCAGCCCGTCGACGCGCGCGTGCTGGCCGTCCGCGATCAGCGCGGCTGAGGCGATACGCCGGCCTACACGGATGCGAAAGGCCCCTACGGCTTCGTTGCCCAGAAAGCCGACCAATGCGGCCGCCGCGATCCATCCAAGATACTGAAGGTGTTGAGGATGGATGAGCTTCTGTATGCTCTCGTAGGCGGCAATCAGGGCCGACAGGAAGATGATGCCGACGACGACCACACCTGCCACGTCCTCGGCCCGGCCGTAGCCGTACGTGTAGCGCCGCGTAGGCGCTCGCTTGGCGAGCACGAACGCAGCGGCCAGCGGGATGGCCGTGAGCGCATCCGAGGCGTTGTGGATGGTGTCCGCGAGAAGTCCGGCACTGCCACTGAGCACGGCGATCACCAGCTGCAGCGCGGCGGTGACTGCCAGGCCCAGCAGTGACGCTGCTACAGCCCAGAGGCCGCGATCGCTTTCCTCCAGCGCGGTGTCGACATTCGACTCGGCATGGCTATGCCCGTGCAGGAAGGGAACGGCCTCGAGTAGACGGCTCCACCAGCCGTGCGCGTGATCGTGCTCGCGACCATCGTGATCCTCGTGCCCGTGGTGGTGCTCGGCGTCCTCGTCGTGGCCGTGGCCGTCGTGAGGATCATGATGTTCGTCGCGGCCGCGATCGTGGTCGTGACCGCCGCTCGCTTCCGCCGCGTCGAGCTCCTCGCGCCCTTGCTGCATGGAGCCTTCCTTCTAGTCGCAGCAGGACCGGCAATTGTCCTGCCGTCCTCCACTTGTATAGTGCCAGCCGCGTCGACATCGTGTCCGATGGCAGCACAGGCAGCGGTCTTTTCAATGTGAGACAATGCTCTCCTTGGCCACCGAGCCGGCGGTAAGCACCAGGCGGCGCAGGCGTGCTGGGGCGCGCTCGCTCAGCTCCTCCCGGCATATGCGGTCGTAGGACTCCAGGAGGCGGACTGCCTCACGATGGTCACCCGCTTGCTGCTGCAGGCGGATCAGCCCTTCCCACCCTGCCTCCTCGAGCGGATCGAGTCCGATCAGAGCGCGGCAACACCGCGCGAGCGCGGTGTGCAGGTCTCGGTCGAGATCGGTGGTCGCGCAGAGCGCCGCCAGACGGCAGCCGGTGGCCAGGTAGTGACCGCGGGCCTGTGCCGCCCACTGGCTTTCGCACCAGGGCAGGAACGCGCCGGTCTCGAGATAGTCCGCTGCTTCGTTTGCCAGAGCGGACGCCCGGTTTTCGTTGCCGGCACTGACAGTCGCCAGGGTGTCCTCCACCCCGGCGACGAAGCGCAGGCCGGCATCGGACACGTTGGCGTGCAGCCGGATCTGCCGCTGGTAGCTCGGTAGTGCAGTGCGGCCAAGCACGCAGCGAAGCTGGTGAGCGGCGTCGGAGAGCGCCCGGGCTGCCCGGTCGCCGTCGTGCTCGGCCCAGAGGGCATCCATTGCCGTCTCGCGGCGGACCGGCTCACCACGGAGCGAGAGATAGTAGAGAAGCTCACGAGCCTTAGGGCTCAAGGGAGCAAGGTTCAGCTCGTCCCCATCGATTCGTACCACGCCTTCGCCGAACGGAATGACTTCCAAGTAAAGTTCCCGCCTGTCCTGCTCGTCGAGCAGGTGAATGCTGGCGGTCTCGCCGGCAAAACGCTGGAGAAGCGCACGCGCGGCGTCGTTGAGCCGGACCAGTTCGCGCCGTTTACTGGTGAGGGTACGGGCGTAGCGCGCTATGGGCAGGAGGTAGCCCTCGCACCGGTTGTCCATGGCGAGGCGGGCGCCGGCATTCAAGGCATCTTCGGCGTTCCGCACCCTGCCGTTGGCGAGCTGGGCCTCGGCGCGCAGTACCAGGGCGCGCGCCGCCAGGTGTGGGCGTTTGAGCGACGTGAGAGCGGCGGCGGCAGCGGCGAGCGTCGCGGAGGCGGTGCGCAGCCCGCCGGCCCGCAAGGCGGCCAATCCTTCGAGGTAGTCAAAGGAGGCCAGATCGGGCGGCGGGGCGCTCTCGTTACGTGCTTCGGCGAGAAGTCGCCTCGCCTCGCCGATCTGTTTGCGAGCGATGGCTGCCATGATCGCAGCACGGTACGAGGTGCGGATGGCTTCTTGGTCGTCGAGGCGGAATGCTGTATGCAGGGTCTTCTCGGCTAGTGGGCTGCCGCGCGCCTGGTTTCCGTCGTCGATCATGGCCAGTGCTAGCTCGGCGGTGGCAATGCAGGCCGCGCAGTGCTTGCCGGCCAGCTCGAGGGCGTCGGCGGCTCGTTGCAGCTCATCCTGTCCGGTGCGCGACTCGCCCCCTGCCAACAGGGCCAGGGCGCGCACGTAGCCGCAGAAGGCTACCTGGCCGGAGTCTCCTAACGACTCCCAAAGGGGAAGGGCGCGTTCGACCTGAGCAAGGGCCAGGGGCATGCTCCCGGCTTCCGCCAGGCCGAGGGCCCGGTTCGTGATCACGCGCGCCTGCTCGCCGGTGTCGGCGGTCTCGACATAATACTGCTCTGCCAGGGCGGAGAGCACCTCACCGGCTGCGGTGTTGCCCAGCTTGAACTGGATGAAGCCCTCGGTATCCGCGGCAAGCGCCTCGCCGCGCCGGCGGAGGGACGGGTCGTCGAACGTCGCGGCCAGCCGGGCCGACGCTTTCAGCGCCGGCAGAGCGTCGATGTAGCGGCCCGAGTCATTGAGTATCGCCACACGGAGCAGCAGGGCGCGAATGGTGACCACGGTATCGGCGGCGGCGGCGAGGGCGGTATCGGCCCACTCCATGGCGTGGGTGAAGTCGGCCAGCTTGCGGTAGGCATGGCCGCAGCGCGCCGCCAGGTCCGGGGTTCGGCGGTCGGCCGGCAGAGCCTCGATGCTGGCGGCGATCGTGCCGAATGAGCCGTGTCGCCACAGGTCGCCAAACTCGCGCTCCACCAATTCGCTCAGGGCTTCCCAATCGCGGTCGGCGCGCAACAGGCTGGCGGCCTGCTCCGGTTGGTCGTCGTTGCAGCAGAGTGCTGCCCGCTGGCGGCGCAGAGCTCGATAGCGCTCGGGCGACTCTGTCGCCAGCGTGACCCTGAGGTAATCGGCAAGCAGCGCGTGATAGCAGAGGACACCATCCTGGTTCTCGGTGAGGAAGAAGCCGGCTTTGCGCAGGTCGGCGCAGGCCTCGGCGGCGTCTCGGCGCGCCAGCAGCGCGGCGATCTGTTCGCTGGATGCAGGGCAGAGCGCGGCGGACTCCATGGCGAATGTGGCCAGGGATGGAGGCAGGGCGTGCAGAAGGTCGGCACCCAGGGCGGCGAACGCTGCTTCGCCGCTGCCTCGAAGGAAGCTCAGGGAGTCGCTGTCGGCCTGTGCCAGGAGGAGCAGGCCTGCAGCCCAGCCGCCGCTACGGGTGGTGAGCTGCGCGGTCGCCTCCGTCGGCAGGCGATGCGCCGCCAGAAGCTGCTCGGCTTCGTCGGGCTCGAAGCGAAGGTCGTCGCCTGTCAAGCCGTACAGCCCGCCGCCCTGGAGAAGGGAGGAGAAACGCAGGGCAGGGACTGTCCGCGAGAGCACGACAAGGGTGAAGTTGGAGGGAGCGTAGCGAAGCAGTCGGTCGAGCGCGTCGACCACGGCGGCCGAGCCATCGACGCAGTGGAAATCGTCGAGCACGAGCGCGGTGGGCGCATCCTCCAGGCAGGCAGCGAGGGCGGTCACTACCGCGGCGGCGGGTTCGCCCGCGTCCAGGGCGGCGAACGCGGCGGCGCACGCGCCGGGACGGGCGTAGTCCAGGGCGGCCGCTATGCCGCACAGGAAGCGAGTGCCATCCCTGTCCGCCTCGTCGAGCGCGTACCAGGCGGCGGGCAGCAGACATTCTCGGAGCCAGGCGGCGACAAGTGACGTCTTGCCGGAGCCGCCGGGAGCGACGAGGATAGTCACGCCGCCGGAGCGTCCCTGGTCGAGACGCCGGCTGAGGCGGGGGCGGCTGATCAACCCGCCGCCACTCGGCGGCGCAACTTTGGCGCGCGGCAGCCTGGGACGCGGGGTGCCAGCGGGCAATGGCACGGGCTTTCTCCTGAGATTTGCCAAGACTTTGGCCGGAAGTGCACTGATATGCTCCTACTGTAGCGCAATTCGGTTGCGTTTCCTTTCCCCCAATGGGGGACATTTCTCCGGAGTTTAGGAACGAAGGGAGTAGAGCGGTGTCTCGACGAATGCGTAGAGTGGTGGCGGCGATGGTTCTGGTGGCGGTAAGCGCGGGAGCAGGGTTGCAGATCGTGCCCGTGCACGCTGGTGGCGGCGCCGGCAGCCCTCCTATCTTTGGTGTTGTGATTGCGCCCACCGCGACCCCGGTGGTGGTAAACACGCAGGACTAGCCGGTGCGCAGTCGCGTTCGCTCCTGGAGAGGGACGAAGATGGCCGGTAGCGCCAACGGGCGCCGCGGTGTCCCGCCCGTGGAGCAGGGCATCGAGCGCCTTCTAGGAACCGCGTTTCTCGATCGCGAGTTGGCACGGCGGCTGCTGCGCGATCCTGGGCCCACGGCGCTGGCCTTCGGGCTCAGTGCTACTGAGGCAGCGCGTATCGCCGATCTACGAGCGGTGGATCTTGTGGCCTTTGCGCGGGCGTTGAGCTCCCGCCTATATGGGATGACGTATGGCATTGAGCAGCTCTCCCGTGTTGCCGGATCTTGATATTGCTCTCTTTCCAACTGCAGGCGAGGACCGCCAGCTGCTGCCCGAGTTGCGGGCGGTCCTCGGCCGGGCCGGCACCGAGGGGCGTCTGGCACGTCTCTTGTGCGTCGGACCCGGAGGCAACCTGCGCGATGCGAGCGGCGTGCAGGGACATAGACTATCTGCTACCGGGCCGGCAGCGCTGGCACTGCAGCGGGGCGAGCTGGTGAGCGAGGGTTCGGGAGTGGCGGTGCCGATCTATGACCGGCGCCAGCTCTGTTGCGTATTCGTGCTCACCTGGCCCGCGGGAGCCGCCGACGCGTGGCACCGCGTTCGCTATGCGGAGGACCACGCCAGCCATATACAGCACCTGGTCACGGCAGCGACGGACCGAGTACAATCCGTGCGAGCCACGGCACTCTCGTTACTGCGTCTGCTGGGACAGCACCATGCGGAGACGGTGCGTCACTCGGTGCAAGTGGCGACCTTCGCTCGCTCGCTCGGCGCGGCTCTCCGCCTGGACGCAGCCGATCTGCTTGACCTGGAGCTGGTTGGACTGCTTCACGACCTTGGCAAGATCTCGGTGCCGGTCGCTATCCTGGACAAGCCGGGGGCTCTGGATCCGGAAGAATGGGTGTGTATGCGGCGGCACTCGGCGGTGTCCGAGCTGCTGGTCAGCCACCATCCTCAGCTCGCCGGCCTGGCTCTTCCTGTGCGGCACCATCATGAACGATGGGACGGCAGAGGATACCCGGATCGCCTGGAGGCAAAGTCGATACCGTTCTTCTCACGCATCCTCGCGGTGGCGGACACCTACGACGCCGTGGTGGCCGGCCGACCGTACCAGAAACCGCGCTCGCGCGAAACGGCAATTCGCATATTGCAGGAGGGCGCGGGTACGCAGTTCGACCCCGTGTGCGCGGAAGCCTGCGACGCGCTGGAGGAGCGTTGCGCCTGAAGGCGACCAGCGGTCGCCTCACCGCGGCCGTGCCTTCGGCGGTTCATCGAGGCGCCTGCCGAGCAGACTGGTTGCCGCCTGCCGTACACCTTCGTCGCGCACCAGAAGCACGGCGCAGGGCGCGTGGTCGACCACGAAACGAGCGCAGCGCCCCAGGGCGCCGGGGCCAAGCTCGATACGATGCTGCCCTACCACTATGGTGTCCACTTCCTCTGCCAGCGCCAGGCGCACCAGCCGGCGCTCGGGGTTGCCGCGCAGTTCGACTGGTCGCCGGACGGCGGCCGGCCAGTGGCTCGATAAGGCCATTGCTTCTTCCAGAATCTCGCTCGCCGAGCCTGCCACGGCTTCTTTGAAACGGGATCCCTCGCGCGGGCCGGGCTGCCGTCCAAGCCAGTGATGGCCCGCCAACTCTCGCCAACCCTCCTCGAAGGCCTCGTCGACCACGTGCGCGAACAACACCTCAGCTCCTTCCAGGGCCATGACACGCTCGACCCGGCTCAGGAAGGCAGCCTGGCCGCGCCCGTCGCAGGCAACAATGTGTTTCACTCGCGGCTCCTTCCCGCTCAGAGCAGCAGGCCGAGCATCAAGCCGCTTGCCAGCAGCATGATCGGCGTGACGACCAGACCCAGCTTCGCGTAGTCGAGCGCGGAAACGTCCATGTTCCTGCGCCGCAGGATGAGCAGCCAGATCATCGTGGAGAGCGATCCCGTCACCGTGAGATTGGGCCCGAGATCGCACCCGACAATCGTGCCGTAGACAATCGCCGACCGCGGCACGTGGTGCAGCGTAGGGATGGCTGCGCTGATCACCGCTACGGCAGGCACGTTATTGATCAGGTTGCTGCACAGCGCGCCGAAGAAGGTCGCGCTCAGCGCTGCCTGGATCGTACCATGCCCGGCCAGCATGCCCAGAAGGTGGCCCAGCTGCGATGCGACGCCCTGGCGCTCCAGACCGCGCACCAGCAGGAAGGTGCCGGCGACGAAGGGGAATATGCCCCAGGATATGCCGCCGGCCAGACGCCTCCAGACGAGCCGTCCCTGCATTCGAGTAGCCACGAGCAGCGTGGCCGCGCCTGCCATGGCCACCGCCCCGACCGGCGATCCGGGTAATCCGGATGCCGCAACGAAGGCCACGCCCACCAGGACCAGCACGGCGACCGCGATGAGAAAGGCGCGGCGCTCAGCGGGCTCCAGGATGCCCTGGCTGCGCGGCGCGCTGAACGTGCCCTGCAACCGGTTGCGAAAGAGGAAGGCGAAGCCTGCCGTGTTGATGACTATGGCACAGAGGCTGGGCAGAAGGAGGTAGTGCAGATAGCCGCCCAGAGAAAGGACGTGGAAGCGCTGGCCCAGGATGATGTTGATTGGGTTGCTGATCGGCAAGGTCATGGAGGCGGTGTCGGCGACGAAGGTGCAGGCGAAGACATAGGGGAGCGGATCGAGTCGCAGGCGAGTGACCAACGCGTACACGATCGGTGTGACGATCAGCGCCGTGGCGTCGTTTGTCAGGAAGGTCGAGATGATCACCCCAAGCCCAAACACGTTCAGGAACAGTCGCCTGGGGCTGCCGCCGGCCAGCGCCGCGGCGCCTGCTGCCATGCGCTCGAACACCCTTGCCTCCTCGGCCAACGTGGTGAGAGTCATCATGCCGAGGAAGAAGGCGAGCACGGTCAGGTTATCACCCAACACGGCGACCAGGTCGTTCCAGCCCGCGCAGCCGGTAAGCAGCAGCACCGCCGCGCCGAGGGCCGCCGACATGCCTTCAGACACGTTGCGCGGCCGCGTGAGCACCGCCACCAGCGTGGCCGCGAAGATGAGCACGGTGAGAAGCTCTTTGCTGCCGACAGCGGCACCTCCTTCTGGATCTGTTGCCGGCCCCGCCTTCGACCGATTGCCGGCGAAGCAGCGACCTGGCGAAAGAGCGGACTCCCTATTCGACGGGGAGCTGGGGAGCGCACGAACCTGCCTCGAGGTACCGGTGCTACCTGGCTAAATTCAGAGTAACGGCTCTGCACATAGGCTGCCGTGCTGGGTCCGCGCAGCGCCCGGATCGAGGGGGTGGTAGTGTCCGGGTGCGGGTCGCGGAAGCGTGGCGATTGCTATTGCGCCAAGATCGGTCACGAATTGGATACACCCGCGACGAAATCGTGCGACAATCACTGAGGCGAGAAACGAGCTTAAGGACGGTAGAATGCAGCGGTACTACACTACGCTGACCGTGCGGGGACAGGTGACGCTGCCCGCCGAGATTCGCAAGTTGCTGGGCGTGAAGCCGAAGGAAAAGGTGACCTTTGAAGTAGAGGGTGACAGCGTTCGTATTGTGCCCTCGCGCTACACTGTCGAGAGCGTCCGCGGCTCGGTGCCTCCGCTGGCCGAGCGAAAATCACTCGAGGACATGTTCGGCCTGGCCGGCGAAGAGCACTCCAGGGGCGTCTACGAAGAGATGACAGGCATGTAGTCAATGCGATTCATAGACAGCAATATCCTGTTGCGATACCTGACGACGGACGATCCTGGCGCCGCGTCCCTCTCGGCACAGATCATTCGTAGAGTGGCTGACGGAAATGAGGAGGCATGCACGACGGATGTCCATATTCACGAGGTCATCTGCGTGCTTGCATCCAAGAGCCTGTACGGGCTCAGCCACCCGGATATTCGTGACAGGCTGCGCCCGCTGCTGATGATGAAGCATCTCAGGATCACTAACAAGCGGGTTTGCCTGGCTGCACTGGAGCTGTTTGCCCTGCATAAGGAGCTGGATTTTGCCGACGCACTCGCAGTCGCGGTGATGCGCGAGAAGGGTTCGGGCGAGATCTACAGCTTCGATCGGCATTTCGAGGACCTGTAGGGCGCTCGTCCGCGCTTCGAGGTCCGCATCCCATCGCTGTTCTTCACGTAACTCACCGCGCGCGACCCCGGCTGCCCGATGGCGTGGGCCAGGCACCGCTCCTGCGGGCCATCGAGCGTGACGGCACGGGCTCACCGACGAAGTCCGAGTGCGGCATCGACTGTTCCGCTCTCTCCCGCGCGTCCTCCTCGCTCGCAGGACTGCTGCTGAGCGCACGCTGGCTGGGCGCAGCCGGCGCCGTGTTCAAGAACGGGCGCTCCACGTAGTGGTAGAACACCGCCGAGCAGCCTATCACCGCCGGCAATGAGATTGCCGCCAGGATCATCAGCTGTGCGTAGCTCTCGGCGTGCAGGGCATTCACGGGCGGCGCCAGTGCGAAGATGATGGGAAAGTGCAGCAGGTAGACGCTGTAGGAGATAGTGCCCAGCCAGACCAGCGGACGCCAGGAGAACACGGCGGAGACGACACTGCCCTCGCGGCAGGTGAGATAGACCACCATGGCCCAACACACGCTGAACAGGAGGTCCTTGTGCGCGTAGGGAGCATTTTCCAGAGGGCCGTACAGGTAGTACGAGGCGACAACGAACACCGCGCACGTACCGGCTAGGTCGAACGCCTCGCGGTAGCGCGGGACCCCACCGGTGCCGGCGCGGCGCAGCTGCATGGCCACCAGCATGCCCATCACGAACTCGAGCCAGCGGCTGGGGAAGATCTCCGCGATGTCGAACGGTATTGACGGCACAGGCGCCGGGGCGACCATAACGAGCTGCCTGTAGGCCAAGGTCGCGCAGCCCACCAGCGCCACCCCTCGCCACTCGAGCCTCGCGACCAGCCACACTGCGAGCGGGAAGGCCAGATAGAACTGCCATTCCACGCCCAGAGACCACAGTGGACTGTCCAGCCCATAGAATGCATCCGCGAAAAACGGGTGTGTCATGGTGAGATGCGTCCAGACCTGATGCCAATCGGGCGGTGAGCTCGACACTACCAGCGCGCCGAGCCGAGCCGCCGCCGGCCGGATTGCCAACGGCGCGAAGACTACCAGTGCTAGCGCCGCGTAATAGGGCGGCAGGAGACGCCTGGCGCGGCGCCAAAAGAATGTGCGCCAGCGAGGCTTGGCGCCCGGCTTGGTGAGCGGGTAATACAGGCAGAAGCCGCTCAGCACGAAGAACAGGTCGACGCCGCTCCTGGCAAAATCCACGGAGGCAAATACGGCAGGATCCGCGATGTACGGGTAGCCCACCGCCTGGTGGACGTGCGCGAGCAGAACCAGAAGAATCGCCAGGCCGCGAAGGCCGTCCACCGGCGCGAGGCGTCCCCCGCCGCTGCCGGTCGCGAACGGGCTGTCCTGTCTTGTCGCGGTCACGCCGGCCGGGTATGGCCGGGCCGGGCCTGCGCTTGCAGCGGTTCGCGGCGGAGCAGGCGCGCCACGACCAACCAGCAGATGAGCACGAGGAAGAGGAATTCGCGAGCCTCCATGGACGGTGTCAGCACGTGATCGAAGTCCCAGGCCGAGAGGGAGCCGACCGCGGCGTCACCGGGAACCTTGGTCATATAGAGGATCTGAAAGCTGGCCACGTAGTACAGCAGGTCGATGAAGGCCAGCGCAACCCACAGCCAGAACGGCGCGGCCAGCAGGGCCGCAAATGGCAACAGCCAGATGAAGTACTGCGGGCTGTAGACCTTGCCGATGAAGAAATCGACGGAGAGGATAATCGCCGCGGCCGGAAGCAGGATGCTGCGAGGGCTGCGCCACTGCGCCAGCGCCAGGAGGGCCATGGCGATCAGGACGGTGACCAGTGAGAGCAGATTGATGGTGTCCACGCCGAGATGGTAGTCGCGCAGGATGGTCCAGAAATTCACTTCCGGACTGCGTTCGCGGTTGAACGAGAAGAAGAGGCCCCACTCATAGTCGTCCCGCAATGCAAATGGAAGGTTGACCAGGGCGCTCAACGCCGCGAAGAGGCCGGCGACTCTCAGGGCGGCGGCGTGTTTCCCGGCGCGCCAGCGCGCAACTACGACCAGCGGCAGCCACAGTATGGCGAAGAACTTGAGCCACACGCTCGCCGCGAGCAGAACCGTGGCCCAGGTGTCGCGTTCCTCTTCGTACAGGATCAGGGCCGCGATCCCGGGCAGAAGGGCCAGAAGATCCCAGTTGGCGCCCGTGTAGAGGGCGAGGGCCGGCGAACAGGCCATCAGCCACGGGTTCGCTCCCGGCTGCCTCGCGATCAGCGCCACGAGGCCGAGGCCCGCGCAGGCCAGCAGGACGTAGTTGACGATGAAGGCCGGCGTTGCATCCGATGCGTAGCCGGCGAAGCCGGCCATCCAGAATACGACACCGGTCAAGACCGGGTATTCAAGCGAGTGACCGTGAACATAGGGAAATGCATGCCCGCTGAGGTCGGCCCGCCCGTAGATGCTGGCGATGTCGGACCACGCGAGATGGCTCGAGGCGACGAGGGCGAACTGGTCCTGATGCGCCAGCGAGACGGCCGGCAGGATGCGCACGAAGCCGATGAGCATCAGGACCACTGCCGGCGCCATGGGCAGCCAGGCGTGGACGACAGTGGCCGACCACAGACGCGGGATCATCGGGGTAACCCTGGCGGCCGATCTTGTGACGCGCGTTCCGGCGTTCACGCGACCCATGCTCCCTGGAGATAGACGACTGTGAAGATGGCGAGCAGCGCCGCTCCGCCGGTGGTCACGACACGGTCCAGCGGCTCCCAGCTGCCGCGAATGCCGAGCGTGATGAAGCAGGGGAATAAGCCGAGGCACAGTCGGGATGCGGACATAAGCGGCTGGTAGTAGTTGTCGGCGATGGCCGGGTTTGCCAAAATGGCGAGCAGCCCCGTCGCCGCGTACAGCGACAAGGAGGCCGGCAGTCTTCTGCTCCCCGCGACAATCAGGCCGGCGAAGAACAGCACGGCCAGGAACTCCTGCAGATTGTGCGCCGACACCGGCGTAGCCATGTGCGTGAAAGAGATCTTCTGGAGCGTGCGCCACATGCCGACCCACGGCCAGGTCGTTACCCGGTGCCACGCCTGCTGAGCCTGAAGGAAGAGAAGAGGCCGTCCGAAGCGGGCCCACATGATGCACGCGAGCGGAATCCAGGATGCCGGAATGAATGCGCACCAGAGAAAGGAACGGATGTCGCTGCCTCGAATGCCCGTGATGAGGTGCCGGCGCTGGTGGGTGCCGAGCTCCTCCAGCGTATACCGGCGGGGTCCGCAGGCCATCCACCACTCGACGGCGAACGGCACGCAGAGCACGAGTCCTTGCGACCGCGTGGCAGCCGCCAGGGCGCCGAACACACCGGCCCAGGGCCGGCTCTGGCGGCGCATCGCCGTGATCGAGAGCACCGACCAGAGCAGAAATGGCGATTCGCTGTATCCGGCGAAGAAGAAGAGGGCGGTCGGGAAGACCGAGATGTAGAGGACAGTTCGCCGGGCAGCCGCGGCATCGAATTCCTGGCGTACCAGCCGGTACAGTGCGATCAACGCCGCGAAGAAGATGGCGTTGGAGACCAGAATGGCGATCAGTTTCGTGGAGACGGGGAGGACGGCGGCGAGCGCGAAGATGAATACCGGGTAGAGTGGGAAGAAGGCTACCGAATCCCAGTAATGGAAGCCGTGCCAGTGATAGTTGATCCTGGCGATGCGTACGTACCAGCGAGCGTCCCACTGATACCAAACGTCCCAGAGACTGGCTGAATTCGGCGTTCCGGCGCCCCAAACGCTCGGGTGGAGCGCCATGGCGAAGTAGGTGACGGTGACCAGGATGGCACGGCTGACGGTGAATGCCTGCACAGCGGCAACAAGGGCGGCAGTGTCTGTTCGAGCGGCCAAACCCGACCATGGCCGTCTGGCTGCGCTGCCCTGAGCCGCGGCGCTCGCCGTTTCACGCCGGGCAGCGACGATTTCTTCACCAAGCATTGACCTTGTACTCCATCCCTGCTGTTCACCGTTGAACTCCAACCGCTAGGCGATTTCGCTCTTATGACGGTATCATTGTGCGTCTTATCGTGCCATAGCTCGCGATAGGCGGACTCGTCCATGGCAGCGCCCGCGCGAAGCCGCGTTGCGGCCATGCCGCCAGGACGGTACCGTAAAGAGGAGGCGCCGGCACGATCACGCTCAGCACATAGGACACCGCTCAACGCAAGGGACTGGAATGACCGCAAGGAATTGCACTCTGTACGTGCGGAACGTGGCCTCGATCGCCGTGCTCGTCGTCGCTCTCCTGGCCGGCGTAGGCGGAGCGCGCGCCCACGGCGCGCGCTCCGCCTACGCCGGCGAGGCAGTGGCAGCTCTGGATCGACTTGACGTCGAGTTCTACGATGCGCCGGCCGGGCTCTACCGCGTCACTGGTGGTCAACACGAGCCGTACGCCGCCCTCTGGCCCACATCGCAGGTACTGTCGGCGGCAATTGCCGTTGCCGCGCAAACCGGTGCCGCGGCCGACCTAGCTCGCGTACGCAGGATCATCGGCTCGCTGCACGTCTACGCCGCCACTGGGGGCGGATATCATGCCCGCATCGTGCGTAGTCTTCGCTACTACGACGACAACAACTGGATCGCACTCGACCTGCTCGACGCGTACGGCCTGCTTCACGACAGCTCGTATCTCACCACGGCGGAGCACGTGTTCGCGTTCATCACCACCGGCTGGGATGCGCAGCAGGGAGGCATCATCTGGGCGGACGGTCACCAGGATCGCCCAACCGTCTCCACCGCGCCGGCGATTACCATCGCCCTGCGCCTGGCACAGCTGACTCATGAATCCAGCTACCTGTCCTGGGCGCACCGCCTGTACGATTGGGAGAACGCACATCTGCGGGCTCCGAACGGCCTGTACTGGGATCACATACTGGCTAACGGCACCGTCGACAAGGATTTCGTCAGCTACAATCAGGGCGTTATGATCGACGCCGATCTGGCCTTCGCGCGCGCTACAGGCCAGAGTTCGTACGCGACCGATGCGCGCCTCATTGCCGCCGAGACTGCCGCCGCGTTCGCGGGACCGTGGCGCGACCGCGGACAGTACGCCGCTTACGATGCCATCTACTTCCAAGCTCTGTCCCATCTTGCCGCGGCGAGCCCCGGCTCGGTGACGCTGGCGCCGGTGCGTGACTTCGTAAGCTGGGAGTGGCCGGTGGCCAATGCTTCCAGGCCGGCAAGTCAGCGGGAGGAAGGCGGTTTGCTGGAGCAGGCGGCGTTCGTGCTTGCCGCCGAAACGCTGTGACCGCGCGAGATGGAGGCTGAAGTGGCTGCTCTGCGCATCGCGTTCAGTACGCTCGCATGTCCCGACTGGACGCTCGCCGAGGTGCTTGATGCGGCTGTCGGGCTGGGCTACCAGGGCCTGGAGCTGCGCCTGCTGGATGGGAAGCTGATCGATCCCGTGGTGCATGCCGCGGACGTGGAGCAGGCGGTGCAGCGCAGCCGATCGCGAAAGATCGAAGTCTGCGCCTTCGACACATCATGCCGGCTGGCGGCAGCCGATCCACGGGAGCGAGCCCGGACACTGGAAGATCTCCGGGCCTGGATCGTTCTCGCTCGACGGTGCGCAGTGCCCGTGCTGAGAGTGTTTGGCGGCGCGGATCCGGACGATGGCGATGCCGCCGACGTGCGTCTTGCCGGCGCCATCGAGCAGATTCTGCCGGTCTGCGCCGGATCCGGCGTGACCGTGGCGCTGGAGACACATGACGCCTATTCGTCTGCCCGTCGTGTCGCCCGCGTGCTGGACCGTATCTCCTCCTCAGGTGGCGGCGCTCTCTGGGACAGCCACCATCCGTACCGGATGGGCGAGTCGCCGGCACAGGTGGCCGAGGCGCTTGGCCCCCGGATCGTGCACGTGCACGTTAAGGACGCTCGGAGGGTAGCGGCCGGCGGCGACTGGCAGCTTGTGCCCCTTGGCGAGGGAGAAGTCCCGGTTCGCGAGCAGCTGGCGACGCTCCTACGCATAGGCTACCGGGGCTGGATCTCGGTGGAATGGGAAAAGAAATGGCACCCGGAGCTGGCTCCTCCCGAGATCGCCCTGCCCCAGCACAGAGAGTGGCTCGCCCAGACCCTCGCCGGCCTCGAGGGCGGTTGAGCGCATCGCCCGCCGCCGTGGGCAGCCCGCGTGGCGAGCGATGAACCGCTTCGCCGCGTGACCGCTCAGGCGGAGAGATGCGATCCACCCTAACGGCCGGCTGAGCGGAAGGCCGGCATGACCTCGCGAGCAAATAGCTCCAGCATGTCGAGATTGAACGGCGCCCCGGCGGCCATGATCCAGTGCGTGATGCCAACCTCGACGTAAGCCTGGATTTGAGCGCACACTTCGTCGGGCGTGCCGAGCAGCCATCTGCCTCGCTGCGACTCCAGGTCGATACCGAGCCTGGCGCAGTATGCCTGCGCGAACGCCTCCGCCTGCTCGTGGGTCCTGGCAACGCTGAGTGTCGGATGGACGGACAACTCCAGCTCCCGGTAGTCCCTTCCGACTGCCGAGCACTCTTCCTGGAGAACGGCAATCCGCTCGGCCAGGTACGCCGGAGTGCCGATGCCGTTCCAGCCGTTCGCGTGCGACGCCGCGACGCGGATCGCTCTCCTGCTACCTCCTCCGATGGTAATCGGAGGATGCGGCTGCTGAACTGGCTTCGGCGAGCACGGCGCGTTGGTGATCTTGAAGTGCTTACCCTCGTAGGTGGTTCGCTCCTGCGTCCACAGTAGCTTCACGACCTCTACCGCCTCGGTCAGGCGCTCCATACGCTCGGGCACGCCGGGAAAAGGAAGGCCGTAAGCCGCGAACTCTCGTTCGGCCCAGGCGGCGCCCAGCGTGAACTCAAGGCGCCCGTTGCTCAAAATGTCGACATCCGTGGCAGATTTGGCCAGCGTAGCCGGATCCCGGTAGAGGACACCGTTGACCAGGGCTCCGAAACGGATGCGCGATGTGCTGAGGGCGATCGCGGTGAGGGTCGTGAAGGTCTCGAAGCACGGCTGGTCCTCCGGCCCGGCGAACGGCAACATGTGATCGAAGTTCCACAAGGTGTCGTAGCCCAGCGCCTCGACGGCGCGTACTGTCTCCAGGTAATCCTTCCAGGTGGTGCGTTGAGCTTGTAGCTGAATGCCGAACCGCCTGGCTCTCGTCCGTTCCTGCGACATGCTGACCTCCTCGCCGTAGGCGTCCGAAACTTCCCCCGACGGCCCATCCCCGATCGCTGCGCTTCTGCTGGAGCGCGACGGATACGATGGTACACCGGGCTCTCGGCCGGCGTGGTGTACGCCGGACAAGGCGGATGATACCTCTCGACGCGGGGGCATTGTTGCGCTATTGTAAGTGTGCAGAGAACTGGTCGTCGAGTCATCGGGCGAGAGGAAGCGTAGGATGGTCGAGCCGGACAACATCGTGGAAGTGCCAAACGTGCTCCTTGCCGTCGCCCTCGGTACGGAAGCAGTGCTCGCTCTGATGTCGCCCTTGTTTGGCGCCGGCATTGGGCCATGGATGGGGTACTTTGGCTGTGCCTGCCTGGCTCTGTGGGTGTCTATGCGCTTCCTTTGGTGCCATTGAGAGGATTCGCGGTTCCGGCGTGACGGTCCTTGGCTGAGGCATGCCGGCAGCACCCGATCCGAGCTCGCGCCGTTTTCCCTCCACCCTCCATTGCAGCAGCCCGCGATCCGGAACTATCCTACTGCTGTAGAGTCTGCTTGGGAGGGCAGCGACTTCGCCGAGAGGCGTGGACGGGCATAGTATTGTCCGTGGCTCGGATCTCGTCGTCTCTGGACGGACGATGCCGGGGCGTCCGGCGCTCTGTTGACCGGCGGGTGTCTGGCGAGTTCCTGTCGAATCGGCGATCGGATGCTCGGTCGACGTGGCAGACTGCCTTACCTGGTACTACTTAGGTGGGCGCATCTCGCAGAGCCTGGAGCTCGCCGGGCTCCAGCCCGGCGGTGCCGCGTGCGCGGCGGTCCGGCTCGGGAGTTGCTGCGGATGGCGGCCATGCCTGGGAGATGCCGGCTTGCCGTTGTTCATGTTGAGAGCGATCCCCCGGGGTAGCGCGGAAGGGGAGACACGTCACGCCGACGTAGAGGGGACATCAATGGCTGATTCGCAATCCACAAGCGCCGCGAGTGTCGACCTGCAGCCTACCGGCCGTCGCGCGCTGGTCCGCAAGGGCACGACTATTCTCGAAGCTGCCCAGACAGCCGGCGTCGAGCTGGTGGCGATTTGCGGCGGCAACGGCACCTGCGGAAGCTGCCGGGTGCGGCACGTTGGCGGCGAGCTCTCAGCTCCCAACAGCGTGGAAGAAGACCTGCTCACCGAGCCTGAAGTCCTGTCCGGTATGCGCCTTGCCTGCCAGGCGAAAGCCCTGGGGGACGTACGGGTCGACATCCCGCCCGACTCGCTGACCGCGACGCAGCGGCTGCAGGTGGAGGGTCAAGCGGTCGACGTCACCGTGGATCCGCCCGTTTCGGCGTTTGACGTCGCTGTCGAGCCGCCGATCCTCCGAGACCTGCGCTCCGACGCCAGGAGGCTGATCGACGCCCTCGTACATGCCCAGTCACCCGCACCCGTACTCGGCATCAATGTGCTCAGATCGTGTTCCGAGACGCTGCGCGAGCAGCACTGGCTTGCGCGCGTGGGTGTGAATCGCGCGCGGGCGCTCCCGGAAGTGGTGGCGATTCTACCGCAGAACACGGCTATGCTCGGCTTGGCAGTCGACGTGGGCACGACCAAGGTTGCAGGCTACCTTGTGGACCTTTCCTCCGGGGAGACCGTGGCTCGCGCGGGCGCGATGAATCCCCAGATCGCCTACGGCGAAGACGTGGTGAGCCGCATCACGTATGCCAACTCCAGTGCCGCCGGCGCGCGCGTATTGCACGAGCGCGTGATCGACGGCATCAATCGGCTGGTAGATGAGCTTTGCACGCAAGCAGGGACCAAGCGTACGCAGATCGTTGATGCCGTCGTGGTGGGCAATACTGCCATGCATCACCTGGTCGTCGGCCTGCCGGTGCGCCAGCTTGGAGAAGCGCCCTATGTCGCCGCGGTGGCTGAGCCGCTCGACCTTTATGCCCTCGACGTCGGCATTCATCTCGCGCCGGCCGCGACATTGTACTTGCCACCGAACATCGCCGGATACGTCGGCGCGGATCACGTGTCGATGCTCCTCGCCACCGGTGTCTGCGACGCCGATCGAACGGTGCTGGCCATGGACGTGGGAACCAACACGGAGATAAGCCTGGCACATGGCGGTGCTCTGTGGACCTGCTCGACGGCATCCGGACCGGCATTCGAGGGAGCCCACATCCACGACGGCATGCGGGCCGTGCCCGGCGCCATCGAGCGCGTCCGCTATCACGACGGCGGCTTTCTCGTCCATGCGATCGGCGAGGTGCGCCCGGTCGGCCTGTGCGGCTCGGGGATCCTCGATGCGGTGGCCGAAGGTGTGACCGCCGGTATCATCGACAGTCGCGGCGCACTTTCCAAGACTCATCCGCTCGTGCACCGGGCGAGCGGTGGACTTGCCTGTCTGGTGGTCCCTGCCCGGCTATCGGGGCACGGACGAGATGTCGTGTTCACTCGATCGGACGTCAACGAGATTCAGCTGGCCAAGGGTGCGATTCGCACAGGTGCCGACATATTGCTGGAGGCGGCGGGCATCCAGGCCGAGGACGTCGAAGAAGTGGTGGTGGCAGGGGCGTTCGGCACGTATCTGGACATCGGCAGCGCCATCCGCATCGGCATGATGCCGGATCTTCCCCGCGAGCGATTCCGGCAGGTGGGCAATGCCGCCGGTCGGGGAGCCGAGCACCTGCTCGTCTCGCGCGAGCGACGGGCACACGCGCTCGAGATCGCGCGCCGGTCGCAGTACATCGAGCTCACTACGCACGCCAATTTCACGGATACATTTGTGCACGCGTTGAGCCTCTGAGCCGGCCTGGCCCTGGTCGCGGCGGTCCTGCCGCGCTCAGGGCGTGGCGGTTCCAGCCGGCACCTTGGAGCCGAAGAACTCGCCTACGGCCTCGGCTAATCCGGCTGCCATGGCGTGCACGCCCTTCGGATCGATGGCCACGTCGGCCTCAGCGGGATGCGTGATGAACAGCGGCTCGGCGAGCGCCCCGGGCATCGTGCTCGGCTGCTGCAGCCCGTTAGGTCCGGATGGCCCGAGCTCAAGGAGGTGCTCTTCGGCGCCCGCTCCGGCGGTCGGTGCCTGGCTGGCTGCCGCTCTATCGTCGGTGACGCCGTTATCCGGCACCGGCCAGCCCGCGCTCCTGAACTGGGACACTACGTCGCGCTGGATCAGATCGGCAAGACGCTCGCTCGCCGCGTGGAACGAGCGCGAGCCGTCGTATACCGTCTCGGCCCCGTTGGTGGTGGGATCGGCATATGCGTTGAGGTGAATGATGATCAGCGCTTCAGCCCGCACGCTGTTCGCGCACGCCACGCGTGCCTGGGCGTCCTTGCGCTCGGCGCTTGCCGTAAGCGTGGTGCCGGCAAAGTCGGCAGCGGTCGTACGGCTGACCAGCGTATCGGCATTCCTGGAGAGCACGACAGTGTAGCCCTGGTCGCGCAAAATGGGCAGCGTGGCGAGAGCAACGGCGAGCGTGACGTTCTTTTCATACAGCTTCTTGCCGGTCGTCGTGGGGCCCGACGTTCCCGTGTCGACGCCGCCGTGACCGGGATCGATGAACACGACGTGATGCTGGTTGCCGTGCAGCGGGTTGTAGCGAATGCAAGCATGCGCGGTCAGGCCCGATGCCGCCACGGTGGTCGGAACGGCCACGCGTTGAACGGCGAGTGGCGTCGGAGTGCGCATGATCGGGATGGTCGAGGTGGACGATCCCTGAGAGACGATCATGTTCACGCCAAGCACGATCACCAGAAGCACAGCCGCACCCAGCGATCCCCAGGCAACCTGCAGCGGGCTCGGAATGCGGGGGCTGAATCCACGCTGCCGCTTTGCCGGATCGACGGGTGGCCGGCGAGAGAGATGCGGGCTGGGTTCTTTGGCTCTGAACCGTGTTTCCATACGGCAACCGCCTCAAAGAAAGCCCATACTCCTCTAACGTAGCTTGTCATCTCCTATGGTACTTGGCTCCGGCAATCCGTGTCACGTTTCGGGTCGCACGGCATCGACGAGCCTCGTTTGTCGCGCTGGCAGGCCCACCGGTAGATAGGTGGGATCCGCGCTGCAGGCTCCGGGTTGTATCGATTCGCCCGGCCTCCGACGGGCGAAGGTGATGTGTCCCCGCCGAGCACTGCAGCGCGCAAAATCCGGCCCAAGCAGCGCGCTCTGACGCTGCGTAACCCGCAGATGCGCTGGTACCGGCTGGAGAGGCAGGTCGCGCGGCGAGCGACCGGCGAGCAGATCGGGGGATTGAGAGCCAAACACCGCTGATGTATGCCAGTGAGTGCGACGAGGCTCAGCCTTCGGCCGGGCTTATCGGCGTCCGCTTCTGCGTGGCTATCCTGCGATCGGCAGGCTCCGGTCGAGCCATATCGTGGCGCGTCGTCGCAAGGAGCATACCAGGTGCGCAGGGTTTTTGCTGCGGTAGCTTTCGGCATGATGATTGTCTGGGCGTGTGGATTGGAGGCGTAAGTCTCGGTCCCGGCGCTGGAACGGCGTCCTCGCGATCTTCCGCACCAGCCCCCGTCTCACGGCGCGCGCACCCGCTGCTCATGGGGCAACCTGCGACAGCCCGGTTTCTCGGCCAACCCAGGCCGCTAGCATTGTTGCCGCGAAGCCGCGCGTAGCCACGGCCCCGAGCCTGCCTGGCCGCAGACGTTGCCCGGTCTGCGCCCGCACAGCCTCCTCAGAGCTTTCCTTGGATGCACTGCGACGCGCATCCAAGTGTAGCGCCGGCCGGCCCCGGCGGTGTCACGGTGTCTATACCACGGCTCGGGATTCGGGCGCCGGTTTACGACCGTGGCGTCGACAGTCAGGGAAACATGATCATCGCGCCCGGCTACGCCCTGACGCACCTGAGCTATACGGCCAGGCTCGGCACCTGGGACAACTATGTCGTCTACGGACATGACGACATCCAGGACTGTATCTTCCGCAATCTCGCCAGACTGCAGGTCGGCGACGTCGTGGAGTTCTCCCGCGACACGACTCGCTTCACCTATGTAGTGACGGCTCGCGACCTGGTTGCCCCGACGGACGTGAGGGTGCTCGACCACACGGACGAGCCGATCGCCACGCTCATCAGCTGTTACCCGGTGGGCATCGATTCCCAGCGTGTTGTCGTGATTAGCAACCTCGTGGCAATCGACGAGCATGTCAAGCAACAGACTTGACGCTACGACATCACGGCCGGTGCTGATTCAGAGCCGCCATCGGTGCACGGCGCTCGTAGGCGTCCTGCGCAATTGCTTGGGGCGATGCGCGCCACGCAACTACACTGTCAGCGGTTCATGAAGGAGTGCGGTCCGATGCTCTGGCTAACCCGATTTGATGGAACTCGCTTCGTCCTGAATGCCAACCTGATCGAGATCATGGAGCAGACACCGGACACGGTGATCACGCTGACCAACGGCCACCATCTGGTAGTCCGGGAGTCGGCAGAGAGCATCATGCAACAGTTGCTCAGCTTCCGCCAGCAGTCTTGCACGCCGATCGGTGAAGCGGTATGAAACGCAAGCTCGACAAGGCAACCCTAATCGGGTTTGTTCTGGCGCTCGGCGGTATATGCGGTTCCATCCTCATCGATGGCGGCAGCCTTTTCGCGTATGTCAATATCTCGGCCGGCATGGTCGTGTTCGGAGGCACGCTCGGCGTCGCATTCGTGTCGTTTCCCCTCTCCGTGGTGAAGCGAATGCCGAAGCTCATCGGTTTCGCGTTCAAGGAGCCTGCCACCGATGCTAGACCGCTGGTGCAGCAGTTCGTACAGCTGGCCGGCCGGGCGCGCAAGGAAGGGCTCTTGGCTCTCGAGCAGGAGGTTGCCGGCATCGACCATCAGCTGCTCAAGAAAGGGATTGGTCTCGTGGTCGACGGCACGGACCCCGAGGTCGTCAAGTCGGTGCTCGAGATTGAAGTGTCGGCGCGCGAGGCACGTCATGAGGTGGGAATCGCCCTCTTCGAGGCGCTCGGTGGCTACGCACCGACGCTGGGCATCCTGGGAACCGTGCTTGGACTGATTCGCATTCTCGCTCACATTAGCAACGCAGCCGAGCTTGCCGGCTCCATCGCGGTGGCCTTTACGGCGACGCTCTACGGCGTCGGCTCGGCCAACCTCCTTTGGCTACCCGTGGCCACGAAGCTGAAGCGGCGGTCGGCCACCGAGGCAGAGATGGATGCCCTGATCATTGACGGCGTTGAGGCCATCCAGAACGGCGATAACCCGCGAATCGTCGAAGACAAGCTGGCCGGGTACCTCGCGCCGGTGAGCGGGAAGAAGGGCAAGAAGGAAGCGGCGGCTCCGCAGGCTGCGCCCGCGGCAGCCGGGGCGGCCGGGGCTCCTTCCAAGGCAGGGGCGTAGTCGATGAGAGCCAAGAAGGCAAAGGTCGTCAAGGAGAACAGCGATCGCTGGGTGCTCACTTACTCCGACCTCATCACCCTGCTCATGATCTTCTTCGTACTCATGTACTCCATGTCCACGGTCGACGCCAGGAAGTTCGAGGATCTCACCGGCGCCCTCCGTCAGGCCTTCAACAACGGCAGCTTTCAGCTCGTTACCCTGGGCGGTACGCCCGGGAGTAACCAGCAACAGAGCGGGCCCGTTAAGGGCGCAAAGAACCTGGCCCAGCAGCTGAAGAGCGAGCTGGCGAAGGTGGCAAGGATGGTCGGCCTGCAGCAGAACGTGCTGACGGTCGGCACCGCGAGGGACGGCGTGTTGATCAGCATTTCAGGAGACGTGCTCTTCTACCCTGGCGGCTGGACGCTCAAGCCCGAGTCCGCTGTTCTGTTGAAGGGCATCGCCACGGCGCTCAAGCCAATGCCCAACGACGTGCGAGTGCAGGGCAACACGGATAGCGAGCTCCAGCCCCAGATGTCGAACTGGGAGCTCTCGGCGATGCGTGCGGTCTCCATCGTGCAGTTCTTCGCCAGCAACGGCATCAAGCCCCCTCGCCTGCAGGCCATGGGACTTGGCCAATACCATCCGTTGGCGTCGAACGAAACTGCCGCGGGCAGGGCGAAGAATCGCCATGCCGACATCATCGTGCTTTACCCGCAAACCTGATTCGAAAGCCCTAGTAGTCTCAAGGGGATGGCTGGAGTGGCCGACGACATTCTTACTCAGAATGTAATTGATTCTCTGCTTGCCCAGGCCATGGGCAAGACGGACACCTCGTTCGCTCAAGAGGAGAAGTTTCACTCCGTACGGGCCTACGACTTCAGGCATCCCAGCAAGCTGTCGAAGGAGCAGCTTCGTGCTCTGCAGCTCGTGTTTGAAGGGTTCGCCCGTGACGCGACGCACAACCTCTCGACGATGATGCGAACGCAAGTGCACGTGGCTCTCGTGTCGCTTCAGCAGGCGGTGTTCGACGAATACGCGAAGGGGCTTGCCTCGACGACACTGCTCACCCTCATGACCGCCGCGCCGCTACCCGGGACGTTCGTATTCGAGTACGACCTCGAAACGGCGTTCATCATGCTCGACCGGTTGCTGGGAGGGGCAGGAATCGCGGCCCCTCACGACCGTGAGGTGACCGAGATCGAAGACGTGCTGCTTCAGGCAATATCCGGCGTATTCATCTCTGCCTTCACCGTGGCGTGGGAGCATGTGATGCCACTCGAGACCAGGCTGATGCGGCTCGAGTACACGCCTCGCTTCTTGCAGATCGCCCCGGTGACTGAGCCGGTGTTGCTGCTGCTCTTCGATCTCCGGGCGCTTGGACGGTCGACTACGATGAGCATGTGCATCCCTTATCCCGTTCTGGAACCTATCGCTCCCGAGCTGAACGTGCAGACCGTGTTTGCAGCTGGGCCGCGCGATCAGGCCACGGAGCAGGAGCTGGCCGAGGCACCTCAACGTCTCAATCGAGTCAACGTGCCGCTTAACGTATTGCTCGGCACGACGGAGCTAGCGCTTGGCGAGGTGGTCAATCTGCAGGTCGACGACATTCTGCGCCTCGACGGGCTGGCATCCGATCCACTGATAGTAACCGTCAACAACAAGCCGACCTTTTACGCTCGGCCTGGGCTGCGACGACATGGCGTCGGCGTCCAGATCGTCGGGATAGTGCCGGATGAGAGTCTGCAATGATCAAAGAAGCGCAGCCGGAGTACCTCATTTCGCTGTCGGCAAGCCAGGCTATTGCTCAGCTTCACCGCTCTAGCCAGGACGTGCTGGCTGGGGTTGCAGACCGGAAGCTGACCGTGTCGCTGAGCAGCCGCGACGCGGTCTCGATGAGCGACCTCGCGATCGTCGAGCTCAATGTGCTCATCGAGTTGCAGTTCGAGCACCCCAAGGACGTCATGCACAGCGTGGTCGTGCTGGCGGATGCGCATGAGCTGTCTGAGCTTTTCGCCCTGGGCACGCCGGACGGTGGAGAGATCCTGGCTGCCGATGCGCTGCTTCGTCTTGGAGACATCATCAGCTCGTTCGTCGACACGTTGGCCGCGGACCTGCCGTGGTTCCAGCCTGCTCCTCGCGCGTGGTTGGCTAATCTCGATCCCATCGCTCCGGACCCGGCCGGCCAGCTGCACTGCGACATGCCGCCCGGGATGGCCGCCGAGGAAACGCTGTACAGTCTGCACCTCGAGATCACGACCGACACCGGCGAAGTCAGCCACATGCAGGCGATAATCGGTCAGACCGGTGAGCAGGCGCTGCTTGGCATCGACAAGGAAGGCGCGGCGCCGGCGGCGCCCAGCGCGCCGCCCCTGCAGCCCGCACAACCGGCATATACCGCGCCCGCTCCGGCGACGTCGTTCGCGAACACAGCCGCTCAAGAGCAGCGCGCGGCGCCTGCACCGCGCGGCCCTGCCCAGCCGCAGTCCTCCGTGCAGAGCGTGCAATTCCAGCAGCTTGGGCCCGATCAGCCCGCCGGCCGCTCCAGCAATATCGATCTGATTCGGGACGTACAGCTCAGAGTGTCGGTCGAGCTGGGCCATGCCACGCTGTCCGTGCGAGAGGTCCTTGCTCTCGGCAACGGTTCGGTCGTGGAGCTGGACAGGCTGGCCGGTGAGCCGGTGGACGTTCTGGTAAATGACCAGCTCATCGCCCGCGGCGAAGTCGTGATAGTCGATGAGAGTTTTGGTGTCCGCATCTCCGAGATTGTTCGAGGTAGACCATGAGACGGCAGGGGCTCGCCCTCGGCGCGGTGCTCACGCTTTCGCTGATGTGCTGGGGCTTCAATGCCTGCCCGGTCGGGGCCGCTGCCGGCGCACTGAGCGCGCACGCCGTCGCCGCAGCGCATGACGGCAGCATACATGGCGCCGTCGCGACGCCGATACAGAAGGCTGGATCGCGCAGCGACGGCGGCCGGACTGCCGGCCAGCTGAGCGTTGCACCCTACAGCCTGCCCGATTCGAGCGGGCCGGTGAGCTTCGACGGTGGTTCGATACTCATGCTCAGCGCCAAGTTCGCCATCGTCCTCATCCTGCTCTTCGCATGCCTGCGCGTCCTGAAGCTCGTCATGCCTGGAGGCCGGCAGCCGGGCCCAGGGAAAGCCCGGCCCATGGTTCTGCACACGGAGTCGCTCGGCGACAAGCACAGGGTCTGCTTACTCGATCTCGGCGAGAGCATCGTTGTGGTCGGTGTGTCCGCGTCGGGCGTAAGCCCGATCACGACCATTGCCGATCAGGACGAAGTCGAGCGGCTCCGCGCCCGCTACGCGCACAAGCGAACACTTCCTATGCTGCCTGATATTGCCATAGGTGCAGAGCAGCAGCCAACGGGCGCGGAGCAGCCCGCGTTCAGCGCCGCGCCGCCATCGTCGAGCGACGAGCTGCCCTCGTTCATCACCGAGCTGTCCGAGGCGCAGAGCGCGGACGGAGGCGACTCTCTGGTGCAGCAGGTAGTCCGCCGGGTGGTGCGACCGGCCGGCGGTCCAGCGAGGACCAGGGTCCAGCCTCGCCCGGTGCTTCACCTGCAGGACAGCATCCGCCGGCGCTTTGCGGCCTCGACTGAGCCGGCGAATGATCTGGATCTCGACGGAGCGGTCGGTCGCCTGCGCGATCTGCGAAAGAGGGTCGAGCGAGCATGAACATTCCCTCGATTCACGTCGGAGTAGGACCCGGCGGCGGCGGGATGAGCAGTGCGGTCGAGATCATTCTGCTCGTCACGCTGGTCACGCTGGCCCCGACCCTGGTCATCATGCTCACCGGCTTCACACGCATCATCGTTGTGCTGGGGTTTGTGCGCTCAGCCATCGGCATCCCGCAGACGCCGCCGAACCAGGTCCTCACCGGGCTGGCTCTGTTCCTCACCTTCTTCGTGATGACGCCGACGTTCACCGACGTGTACAACACGGCGCTCAGCCCGCTCATGAACAACCAGATCACGCAGGAGCAGGCGATCAACCGCGCCCAGGTACCCCTACGAACGTTCATGTTCAAGCAGGTCCGTTCCGAGGACCTCTCGCTCATGCTCTACGCGGCGCACGACAAACAGCCCCGCACGCAGGCGGACGTGTCGACCTTGGTCCTTATCCCGGCTTTCATCCTGAGCGAGTTGCACACGGCATTCCAGATCGGCTTCATGATCTTCCTGCCGTTCCTGATCATCGACATCGTGGTATCCAGCGCCCTCATGGCCATGGGCATGATGATGCTGCCGCCGACCACTATCTCGCTGCCGTTCAAGCTGCTCTTGTTCGTGATGGTGGACGGCTGGCACCTGGTAGTGCAGTCGCTACTGCTCGGCTTCAAGTAGAAGCGGCCATTCTCCGCTTCAGCTCCGGCTCTATCTCGTCGAGCAGCTTCAACGCTGCGTCTTTAGGCGAGATCTCGGCCACAGGCAGGGGCCACTTCAAACCGAGCCGCGGATCGTCGCATCGCAGCCCGCCTTCCACCGCCGGCGTGTAAAACTCTCCGATCAGGTAGCTCGTCTCCGTGTTGTCCATGAGCACCTGATAGCCGTGCGCAAAACGCTCCGGAACGTACAACGCTCGGTAGTTGTCATCTGTGAGCTCGACTGCGACGTGCTGCAGATACGTTGGACTTTCGGGCCGCAGATCGCAGATCACGTCCAGGATCGCGCCTTTGGTGGCCCGCACGAGCTTGGTTTCGGCAGCGGGCGGGAACTGAAAGTGCATGCCACGCACGGTGCCCTTTCGCTTGTTCAGGGCAATGCTGGCCTGCGCGATCAGGGGCTTCAGCCCATGCTCGGCGAATTCGCGCTGGCAGAATACTCGCGCGAAGAAGCCGCGATCGTCCGCGCGGGGCTCGATGTCGATGATGAACGCACCCTTGAGCTTCGTTTCCTGAAATATCACGTTTCGTCTCCGTGGCTGCCGGCCGCGCCGTCTCCGCTCATGGTAGCAGAGGCGGCAAAAGCGGCCCGTACAGCGCTTGGGGTGAGACAGCTGGGCGTCGCTACAGTATTGGTGCGACAAGGGTCGCGTTTCGCACTTCAAGGGGCACTCGTCGAAACGGGGCGGCACAGCATGAGCCAGGCGGACGTGTTCTCGGTACTGCAGAGTGCGCTGACTCTGTCCCTCGAGCTCAGCCTGCCGGTACTCTTGATCGGCTTGGTTACCGGTGTGATCGTTAGCATCTTCCAGGCGGTAACCCAGATCAACGACTCCACGCTCGCCCTCGTGCCGAAGATTGTCTCGGTATTCGCGGCCCTGGCGGTATTCGGGCCGTGGATGTTTCACCAGCTCGTGCAGTTCGCCGTGCAAATGCTGAGCTACACGCCGGGCGGCCGAGGATGAACGCGCAGTTCAGCGCCGATGAGATTGCTATATTCCTGCTGGTTCTGGCACGGGTCGGTGGTCTCGTCTCGAGCGCTCCGCTGATCGGCGACGCGCAGATTCCTCGCATGATCAAAGTCGGGCTGGTGATTGTGCTGACGATCGTTCTGGTCCAGGTGCCGGTGGTTCAGCGCATGCAGGCGCCGACCGGTCTCTTCCCGTTTTCTCTGGCTGTCCTTGTGCAGCTCCTGGTGGGTCTTGCCATGGGCCTGGTGGCTCGCGCCATCTTCCTGGCTCTGCTCACGGCCGGCGGGATCGTCAGCCTGCAATTCGGACTCAGCATGTCCGCGGTGCTCAATCCTTTGACGGAGACCACCGACTCCGTAATGACCCAGTTCTACACCGTGGTGATCGGCATGACCTTTCTGGCCATGAACGGCGACCTCTGGCTTATCGCTTCGCTGGCACGGTCGTTCGACCTAACTCCCCTCGGGAGCGGGTCGTTTTCCCCATCGTTGGTGCAGTCCGCGGTCGGAGATCTTATCGCGGTGACGCAGATCGGCGTGCAGATCGCCATGCCGGTCGCCGCGACGTTGTTCGCGACCGACCTCATCCTGGGCGTAGTCAGCCGATCGCTTCCGCAGCTCAACGTGTTCGTGCTCAGTCTGCCGCTCAACATCCTGTTCGGCCTGCTGGCCATGTCGGCCAGTCTGGCGGGCACCGTGCTGATCGTGGGGCACCTCACGGACCAGGTACCCAACGTCATGCTCGATCTCGTTCACCACACGTAGGCCACGGCGGAGGACGGATTCACGAATGCCTGACCAGGAAAAGACCGAAGCGCCGACCTCACACAAGCTGCGAGAAGCTCGCGAGCACGGCGACGTGCCCACCAGCCCCGAGATCACCGGTGCTGTCATGGCCCTGGTGAGCCTCATCGTTCTGCAACAGCAAGCGGTGCACGTCGTGCAAGGGCTGGAAGGCATCCTGTCGCAGGACCTGGCACGAGCCGCCCATCCGGCGCAGATCACGCAAACGACCGTGGGCGTCCAGCTTCGGTCTGACTTCCTGACCGGATTGGAGCTGCTTGCCCCCCTGGCGATGGCCGCCATCATCGGTGTCGTGGCGATCGGCGCGATCAACACGCGCGGGCTTCTCACCCTCCAGACAATTAAGCCGTCGTTCAGGAAGCTCAACCCAGGAAGCAACTTCAAACACATCTTCGGTCGGGAAGCCCTGATCCAGCTCGCAAAGGTCTTGCTGAAGATCTCAGTCATCGGGCTCATCGTCTTTACCTGGCAGCCGACCTGGCAGAGCCTCGTGCCGCAGCTTTCGTTCATGGATAACGCCTTCGCGGCGTCGGCGTTATGGGACGACGTTACCAGGCTTGCAATGCAAGTAGCGGTCGCTTTCGTCGCCATCGGCGTGGTCGATTTCGTCTATCGCCAGTGGGCCTGGCGCAGGCGGCAGAGGATGTCCAAGCAGGAGCTCAAGGAGGAGCTCAAGCGATTGGAAGGTAACCCCCAGATTCGCGCTCGCATCCGCCAGATCGGCCGCCGCCGCCTCAGGAAACTGCTCAGCGGGCCCAACCTGCGAGCCGTGCCGCAGGCGGACGTTGTGGTGACGAATCCGACGCACTACGCGGTAGCGCTCCAGTACACGCCGGGCAAGATGAGAGCGCCGAAGGTGATCGCCAAGGGGCAGCGCCTCTTCGCGTTGCGCATCAAGGAAATCGCCAGGAATCACAACATCCCCATGGTGGAGAACCGGCCGTTGGCCCAGGCGCTGTTCAAGTCCGTGGAGATTAATCAGGACATTCCGGCAGAGCTCTACAAAGCGGTGGCGCAGGTGTTGGCCTTCGTCTACCGCATGCGCGCGCCGCGACGCTTTGCGCGGTGATGGCGACCAGCTGAAGCGAGCACATGAGCATGAACCCTAGCATGGCGGCACCGAACCAGCGCTCAGGTCTGAGCGCGTTGGTGCTCAGCAACGATGCACTCATGGCGGGCGCCGTGATGACGATCGTTCTCATGATGATCGTGCCCATGCCGGCCATCATGCTGGACATCGCCATTACGCTCAATATTGCGTGCACGGTGACTGTGCTGCTCGTGGCCATGTACATTACGGCGCCGCTGCAGTTCTCGGTGTTCCCGTCGCTCTTGCTGCTCATGACCCTGTTCCGGCTGGGTATCAGCGTTGCCGCCACGCGCCTGATACTCATGCACGGCTTCGCGGGCGACGTCATCCAGGCTTTCGGTCAGTTCGTCGTGGGTGGCAACATCGTTATCGGCCTCGTGATGTTCCTGGTTCTCATGGTGATCCAGTTTGTGGTCATCACGAGTGGAGCCGGACGCGTGGCCGAGGTAGCGGCCAGGTTCACGCTCGATGCCATGCCCGGCAAGCAGATGAGCATCGACTCGGAGCTCGCCGCGGGCTTTATCACTGAACAGGTGGCGCGTTCGCGCAAGAAGCAGATCGAACAGGAAGCGGACTTCTACGGTGCCATGGACGGCGCCAGCAAGTTCGTGCGCGGCGACGCCATAGCGGCGCTGATCATGATCGTGGTGAATCTGTGCGGAGGGTTCGTGGTTGGGGTGGTCCAGCAGGGGCTGGACATGGGCACTGCGATCTCCAGGTATTCCCTGCTCACGGTCGGCGACGGTCTGGTGAGCCAGATTCCGGCGCTGCTGGTGTCGACCGCTACCGGCATCATCGTGACGCGATCGTCGGGGACCGGCGCCACCCTCGGGGCCGACATGGTCAAGCAGATTCTCGGCAACGCGAGGGCCCTTGCAATAGCTAGTGGCCTGCTCGCCGTGCTGGGCACCATACCCGGGCTACCCAAGCTGCCGTTCTACATCATGGCCGTCGCCATCTTCCTGGCCTCCCGCGTCGTGGCGGACAAGCAGGCTGCCGCGTCCGCGATCGAGGCGGGCAGGGCCGATAGCGCGGCGCAGTCGGGGCCGTCGGAGTCCGAAGATATCGTCGACTTGCTCAATCTGGATGCGCTGGAGCTCGAAATCGGCTTTGGGCTGGTATCCCTGGTGGACAGCGGCGAGTCAAACCTGCTGTCGCGAATCAGCCTCATCCGCCGGCAGACTGCCCTCGACCTCGGCATCATCCTGCCGACCGTACGTGTACGCGACAACCTGCGCCTCGGCGCAAACGAGTACCGCGTCCTGCTGCGTGGCGCCATGATCGGCAATGGCGAGGTCTTTCCGGCCCAGCTGCTGGCCATGAATCCGGGCACGGGCGACTTTGAGATAGGTGGCACGCCGACCACCGAGCCGACTTTCGGATTGCCTGCGACCTGGATTAGGCCCGACCAGCGGGAGCACGCCGAAGTGCTGGGCTACACGGTGGTCGATCCGGGGTCGGTCATCGCCACGCACCTGACCGAGCTGATCAAGCGCTACGCGCCTGAGATACTCGACCGGCAGCAGACGCAACGCCTGATCAATCACCTCAAGACGGACTACCCGGCCGTCGTCGAGGAAGTCATTCCCAACCTGCTCAGCCTGGGCGAGGTGCAGCGCGTGTTGCAGAGCCTTCTGGACGAGCGCGTGCCCATCCGCGACTTGCCGACCATCCTTGAGGCGATTGGCAATGCCGCGCGCACGACTCACGACCTGGACATGCTGGTAGACAACGCGCGTCGCGGCCTGGCCCAGACTATTTCGCAGCAGAACGTCAGCATCGATGGGCACATTCATCTCCTGTCCATGAGTCCGGGCCTCGAGTCGACGCTGCTATCGTCCATCCAGCGGATCGACGATGGCCCGGTGCTGATCCTGGCGCCGCACGCGGTGGAAGCATTCCTGCGGGCGCTGGCCGGAGAGATGGAGGGTATGGCCAGCCGAGGGCATCAACCGCTGCTGGTCTGTTCCCCGCAGCTTCGCTCGCCGCTCAGACGGCTTATCGAACGCAATTTCGCAAATCTTGTCTTGCTGTCTTACCGGGAAATTGCCGCAGGCTACGACACAGTAGTGGAGGGGGTCATCGATGTTGAACTTGCAAACAGATAGAAGCCAGCTAGAGGAGGTTGCCGAGCCTGTTGCTCCCGGCGTAGCCCGCGTCAGGCCGGCAGTGTTCCGATCGTTCAAGTCGACGCCGCAGGAGACGCCCAGTCCTCAGCCGCCGCAGGAAGGCGTCGCGAGCCGCCGGTCGTTCGCGCAACGCGCGTACCAGCCGGCACCACAGCCGAAGCAGATGCCCGAGCAGCAGGCTCAGGCGCCCGTCGCGGGCAGCGCCCGCGCCCCGGCGGCAGCAAGGATCGCGGCCGCCGGTCCTGACCTGGAGAAGCAGCTGGTGCCGCTCCGCTCGCTCTCACGGGAGCTCGTGGGCCGTGGCCTGCCTGCCGCCCTGGTGACCGAGCTGATCGCCGAGATCGTCGCTGAATACGGCAACCAGGTAGTGGAGAGCGAGCAGGACGCGCGCTGGGCGCTGGTCGAGCAGATCCTGCTGCGCATCGCCGGAGACCCGCTCATCCCCGCCAGTGAGCCATTCGCCGGCTCGTACGTCATCGGCGGTCCGGCGGGTTCTGGCCGCAGCGTGCTGATCGCCACTATCGCACTCGCCGGGGTAAAGAGAGGCCAGCGCGACATCGTGCTCGTCAACACCGAGATCGACCGCATCGGCGCCGCGGCAGAGATGGATGCGCTCGGCAAAGTATTCAACTGCCGCGTCGCGCACGCCTATTCCATGGACGAGCTCCGTGAAGTGCAGCGCAGCTGCAGCGCGAAAACGCTGTTGCTCGCGCAGGCGTCGGCATGGGCGCCGACCAATGACGCCGAGCTGGGCGACAGCGCGGTGACGTGGCCGTTGCACGGCGCCAAGAAAGTGCTCTGCGTGCCGGCAACGGCTCAGTGCGATGACAACGTCGACTTCCTGGCCAAGGCTCGACAAGCGGCTAAGAACCCCCTGGCGGTGCTCTCTCGTATCGACGAGACCCGCAACGTGATGCCCGCGATCGGCGCCCTCGCCTGTGCCCACCAGCCTGTCGGCATGGTCGTGCGCGGGCAGAACTTGACTTCATCCGCGGCGACGCCCAGCCTTGCCACCATCGTGCGAACGGCGCTCGGCGTCACGCTGGCTTCTAGGAAGAGAGGGTAGCCCCGGATGCTGCCGGTCCTCAGGTTGCGAAGGCTGATCTCGGTAGTGGTAACCGGCGTCTTCTTTGCCGTGGCGGCGCTCGGCATCACCGACGGCGCCGCGACGCTGGATGCGTTCGTGAGGGCAGGGATAGCAAGCTTGGTAGTAGCTCTTTTGGCTATAGCCTTACTGAGAACTGTAGAGGATGCTTTAGCAAGAATCGCCAATGAGAAAGTGGGCGGCTCCGGTACTACTGCACGCCTTGGGGACGTGGCGAGTGCAGATGAGTCGGGAGAGCGTTGAGGTGGTCGTCAGATGCGCCGGACTTCTCAATGCCTGAGCCCTTCGAAGGAGATGCTGCGTGGCCGTAATGAGCCCTCTCGCTAATGCGGTACGCCCGGTGACGGGTCTCAACACTGTCGACCGCGAGCAGATGATACTGGAATATGCTCCGCTGGTACGACGCATTGTTGGGCGGATGATGGTCGTGTTGCCGCAGGTTCTCGGCAAGGATGACCTGCTCGGCTACGGCACGATCGGCCTGATAGAGGCCGTCGACCGCTATGACGTGAGCTTCGGCGTAAGCTTTGAGACGTTTGCCACGGGCCGTATCAAGGGCAGCATCATCGATGCCCTGCGCGCCGCGGATTGGGTTCCGCGGAGCTCGCGCAAGCGTGCCAAGGAAATCCAGGCCATGCTTTTGCACCTCGAGGAGCTCCTGGGACGGGCACCGGAGGAGGAAGAGGTGGCCGAGGCTCTTGGCCTCACCGTGACCCAAATGCACCGCGCGATGGCGGACGCGGTGAGCAGCTTCGTGTCGCTGCAGAAGCCGGTTCGCGCTCCGGGCGGCGAGGAGGCTACCGTCACGCTGATGGATATCATCGCGGACGAAGCCGCGACGCCGAGCCAGCAGATCGAGGAGCGTGAGCTCCGGATGCACGTGATCACCGCTATTCGCCGGCTCGAGGAGCGTGAGCGCCTGGTGCTGTCACTCTACTATGAACGCTCGCTGACGCTGCGTGAGATCGGTAAGGTGCTGGACATCTGCGAGTCCCGCGTCTGGCAGCTGCACGCACGTGCCATCATGCGCATTCGCGCCTACGTAGACGGCGGCATAGACGCCAAGAAGAAGAAAGAGGCACGAGCATGATCGTAATCGCACTTGCCGTGAGTATTGTCGAGGCAGTCGCTCTGGTTGCACTGGCGGCCACAATGCTGCGGCTACAGGTAAGCATGAAATCGCTTAACAATCGTGCCGGCGGGGCGCTGGTGCAAATGCGAGACTGGGTGGCGGAAGCTGAGGAGCTCAGCGCCACGCTGGCAGATCGGCTGAATGAGCGACCGCGCCGCTCGGTCGAAAAGGCTGAGCCGGCCGTCGCCCCGGTCGCGGCTCAGGATCGATCGCCACGGGCGGCAGTGCTGCAGTTCACTCCGCCGCAGCCGCAAGAGCCCGAGCCGGAACCGGAAGTCGAAGAAGACGTGGACCAGGTCCTGCTGCGACGCGTGGCCGCACGGCGAGCCGAGGCTCCCATCACAGACCGCAGCCTGGCTCATGAGCGCGCCATGGACCCCGCTGGAGTGGCGCTGCAGCGGCTGCTCTGGCCGCGCGATGCAAGAGGCTCAGCATAGGCCGCTGCGGCGGGTGAGTAGTTACATGAACAAACGGTCCGCGGCATTTCTGGTTTCTCTGGTTCTCGTCGTTATGCTGTCAGTGGCGAGCGCAAGCGGGTTGGTTCGACGCTCGATGCCGCCGACCGCCAACGCGGAGGAACAGGGTGTGACCGTTCAGCTGCAGTACATCGACGGACTGTCCAACTGGGGGCCGACCAACGTGTACGGCTCGGCACACCTGTGGCCGACCGAGCAGTTGGCTACCATCACCGTGCACCTGCTGCCGCACCTCTTGAATGGCCAGCAGTATATGTGGTGGGTGGCAAACACCCAGTCCAAGCAGGCGCTGCGCCTGGGCACCTTTGACACCAATTACGCGGGAGACCTGACCCAGGACGTCTATCTATTGCAGGACCTTCCGGAGGGTGCCAACGAGATCCTCGTGACCGTCTGGCATCCCGGCGACTCGTCGACGACGCCGGGGTCGGACCGCAGCCTCGCAGGCCTCGTTCCGGCCACACCGGCCGCGGCCGCTACGTCCACGTCGGGTTCGCCCGGATATGGCCTCGGCGGCACGCCTCTACCGACGGCGATTCCCGGCGTGGTCGCTACTCCTGGCCATCATCCGACCTATACCGGCCACGTGCACGCACCGGTAACCATTCACAACCTCCCCTCGAC
Source organism: uncultured bacterium (assembly GCA_963827235.1). GTDB lineage: Bacteria > Chloroflexota > UBA5177 > JANWHV01 > JANWHV01 > JANWHV01. The sequence goes on along the minus strand of CAWHAE010000010.1, from coordinate 932,411 downwards.
GGGAGGGGGCCCCTTGGTTCATGCCTACGAGCAGCGTTCCGGAGCCTGAAGGAGAGGAGGTCCCCGTGGATACTGGTGTCTATACAGCCGCAAACGCCATGCTTGCCCAGTTCAATATCGAGACGAACATAGCCGATAACCTGTCAAATATGGAGACACCCGGCTACAAAGCGCACCAAGGCGTACTGCAGGACTTCAGCAGCGTGCTGGCCGGCACGAGCACCGCATCCGATAATACAGTCAGCCTGGAGGTCAACACCGTGGGCGCCGTAGGCAGTGCGCCGACCGTCAGGGACTACGGTCTCGATCTTTCGATGGGAGCGCCGAAACACACGGGATCTCCGCTCGACGTCATGATCGATGGCAATGCCTTCTTCACCGTTCAGTCCGGCACACAGACCCTCCTTACGCGAAACGGGAACTTCCAGCGCGCAGCCGATGGTGATCTCATTACGTCCCAGGGCTACCGCGTTCTCGACTCAAACGGCAAGGTTATCAAGGTGCCTGCTGGAAATCTGACGATCAGCCGCAACGGGCAGCTTTCCGTCGACGGCAAAGCGGGCGTCACGCTGGGACTGGCCCAGGTCCCAACAGGACAGCCGCTTTCCGAGCTCGGTGGCGGCTACTACGTCGGGCCCGGGACCAAGGTGCAGGCGGGTACCAGCGGTGTCGCCGTGCTGCAGGGCTATCTCGAGGGATCGAACGTGGACATGACGGCGCAAACTACCAATATGATCTCGGCGCAGCGAGCTTACGAAGCAGCCTCGAAGATGCTGCAAATCGAAGATGCAACCGTCGGCCTCGCCGTCAGCGACCTTGGGAAGGTGAGCACATGAACGGGTTATACGGCGTGCCGCAGGCGGGAATGCAGGGCGCCGAGTTCCAGCTCAACGTGGTCGCCAACAACATCGCCAACCTCAATTCGCAAGGCTTTGCGGAGCAGGAGCCGATCGTCAACAGCCTGCCGTCGCAGTCTCAGGTGTCCGCCTCCGTCTTTGACACCTCGTCCGCGGCCACGAACGTCGGCATGGGTGCCCTGAGCGTGGCCACCGAGACGATCGACGGCACAACCTCGCTGCAGGCGACCGGGAATCCGCTTGACCTGGCTATCGAAGGTCAGGGCATGTTCGAGCTTCGGCAGGCAGGCGGACAGGTGGTGTATTCACCGCAGATCTCGCTCGAACAACAGCCTGACGGCAAGATCGTGACCACGGATGGACTTTCCCTGGTACCACCGCTTCAGACAACTGGAACGGTATCCGACATCACCGTGGACGGCAAAGGCAACGTGACGGGCACCGACCGCACCGGCAAGACCGTACAGATAGGCACGATTTCAACGGTCACTTTTCCGGCCCAGCAGAACCTCAGCGACGCGGGCGAAGGAGTGTATACGGAGACCCTGAGCTCCGGACGGCCCCAGACGTCGAACTCCGGTGCGGTCCGCGTGATGAGCGGCTATCGCCTGGCATCCACCGTCGACTTGGCGGCGCAGATGGTCGAACTCATCCAAGCGGAGCGGCAATTCCAAGCCAACAGCAAGGCGCTGCAAACCGTCGACACACTTGTCAATAACGTTGTGAGTATTTCAGCTCGCTAAAGTTGCCCTCCGCGACCACTAAAGAATCGACCAATCCGGTCGATTGCAATAGCGAGAGGCAGCAATACGGAGGTTCGCGTCACGTGAGCCTCCGGAGCTGGAGAGGAGGTGACCTCTATGAAGGTCAACAACACGTCTGCGCGGGATGCTCAAGCGGCCTACCGAAGCACTACCGATCCCAGCCAAGGGATCACGCAGGGACAGACAACCGGCGGAACTTCGTCGGCAACATCTCAGAGGGCTGACATGGCTGTAATCTCTGCCCAGGGTAGACGCCAAGCTCTCGCACTCAGTGCTGTGCAGACGGCGTCCGACGTCGATGAGGCCACGGTGGCACAGCTTCGAAGCGAGGTCAAGAGCGGAGCCTACCAGGTTAACGAAGAAAACTTGGCAACAAAGTTGACGCAACCGAGCGGGATTGCGTAGGAATGAAGATCGCGCCTCGAGTCGTGGAACCGCTTTTGCAAGCCATGCGGGATCTGCTGGTTGAGTACACGCGGTGCGTGGAGTGCTCCGGTGAGCTCATAGCCACTCTCGTGGCTGGCAAGCCCGCGGCGGTACAGACGGCGGTGATGGCGCAGACGGCGGCCTTCAGCAAGATGGAGGCCGCGGAACGGCGGCGGCGGCAAGCCGAGCTGGCCCTGACGCGGTCCCTGGCCGGCTGCGACACGAAGGGCTCGCCCAACGGTAGACTGACCATCACCGCGCTGCTCACTTTGCTTCCGCCCGACGAGGCAGCCGAGCTCGCGCGACTTCGCAGTGATCTCTTGCAAACGCTGGTGCGCCTGCAGGCGCTGCAGCATCATTGCGGCGTCCTGTCGCGCAGCGCTCTGGCCACGGTGCGCCGCACGTGTGTGCCGGCCGGCGGGACGCCCATGTATGGGCCACACGGAGAGCGAGAGATGTCGGGCAGCAGGCCGCATCGCCAAGTGTGGAGGTCAGCTTAGCCATGCCAGGGCTTACTCTCGGTATCAACACGGTACTGCGCGCGATGGAGGCCGAGCAGGTGGCCATCGACACCACCGGCCACAACATTGCCAACGCCACCACGGACGGCTACTCGCGGCAGATTGTGAACATCGTGACCACGGCCCCGGTGAGCGACGCCTCGCTCCTGCCCGCCGGCGCCGGGCAGATCGGTACCGGCGCCACGGTCGGCTCGATATCGCGAGCCCACGACGACTTCGTGGAGCAGCAGATCGTCTACCAGAACAGCCAGCAGTCGCAGCGTGAGGGCACGAGCACGACCCTGACAAATGTCACCGAGCTCTTCAACGAGCCGACCAGTAGCGGATTTGGCTCGCTGCTGAGCAATTTCTTCAGCTCCTGGCAATCGCTGGCGAACGATCCGTCGAGCGATGCCGTGAGCGAGGCGGTGGTGTCCAGCGGCGAGCAGCTTGCTAACGGCTTCCAGTCCGCTGGCGTCGTCGCTGACCACCATGCAGAGCGATGAGAATACGCAGGTCGGCTCGCTGGTCTCCCAGATCAATGGGATCACCGGCCAGATCGCGACCCTGAACCAGCAGATTACCGAGGTGCAGGCGCTCGGTCAGGCCCCGAACGATCTGGAGGACTCCCGCGACAAACTGCTCAGCCAGCTGTCCGACATAGTCGGCGTGCAGTATAGCGTGTCGTCCAGTGGCGCCATGAACATCTCGCTCACGGGCGGCGGTGCGCTGGTGCAGGGGTACGTCGTCGTTCAACCTGGCGACTACGCCGTCCACGACCAATGCCCAGTTCTCCGACGTCACCTTCGAAGGCTCGACTACACCTGTTGACTGTGTCGGGTGGCACGCTCGGCGGCGCGATCACCGACCGCGACGTTACCATCCAGTCGCGGCTCGACGCGCTGAACTCGCTCGCCGCGAACGTGGCCAGCGCCGTCAACGCCCTTCACGAGACGGGATACGGCAGCAACGGTGCCACCGGTCTGGACTTCTTTACAGGGAACCACGGCAAGCTCCATTGCCGTGAACTCCTCGATCGTGTCCGATCCTACGAACGTCGCGGCGTCGGCGAGTGCCAACGCGCCCAGTGACGGCAGCGTCGCCCTGGAGATTGCCGATCTCGCCGAGAACGTGCCCAGCCGGGCAGACCTCGACGCTAGAATCGCAGTACAACGCCATCATTACCAAGCTTGGCGTGGACGGCCAGCAGGCTACAGCCAATGTGGACACGGGCACGCAGGTGCTTCAGCCAGCTCAATGACCAGGAGAGCTCCGTGGCCGGTGTGTCCACGAACGAAGAGGCCAGCAACCTGCTGTCATATCAGAACGCCTACGAGGCTTGCGCTCATGTGGTCTCCATCATGAACCAGACGATCTCCGACATGATCTCGAGATGTTGAGCTAGGAGGCAGAATCGTGCGTATCAGCGACCGCCAGATTGTCGCCACGCGTGAGTACCAGATCAACTCGGCATACGAGAACCTGGCTCGGGCAGAGAACGTTGTCTCGACCGACCGCAACGTCAACTCACCGGCCGATGATCCCTATGGTACCTCGATCGCACTGCGCCTCCAGGCGAGCGAGGACCAGAATACACAGTTCAGCAGCACGGCGTCCGACACCCTCGCCTGGCTGCAATCGACCACAAGCGCGCTGGAGGGTGTGAACAGCGCCTTGACGCAAGCGCGAGCGCTGGCCGTGCAGGGCGGCGACGGCACGTTGACCACCGATGAAATGCAGACACTGGCGACGCAGGTCGGCCAGCTCGTGCAGGAAGGCATTCAGTCGGCGAACACCGACTATGCCGGCCGTTACGTCCTATCCGGCTTCCAGACCAGTACCGTGCCCTTCTCGCTCAACACCTCGACCAACTCGGTGGATTATAGCGGCGACAACGGCGCCATCGTGCGCGAGGTCAGTCCCGGGGTGACGATGCAGATCAACACGCCGGGCAGCACCGCCGTGCCGGCCGCCTTCGCCGCGATGATCCAGCTGGAAACCGACCTGCAGAGCGGGAACACCAGCAGCGTTACAGGCGCCGACCTGACCGCGATCGACAGCGCGAGCAGCGGCATTCTTGTCGCTCAGGCATCGGTGGGCGCGGCGACGACCCGTGTCACTGCGCTGCAGACGACGCTGTCCACGCAGCTCAGTGCGCTGAAGGACCAGTACTCGAATATCGTGGATGCGGACCTGGCCCAGGCATCCATCACCTATACCTCGGATCAGGCGACCTATCAGGCGGCGCTCACCGTAGCCGGCAAGTCGGTCGAGCCCAGCCTGCTGAGCTTCCTGCAGTAGTCGATGACAGACATGGCTGCGGAGGAATCGCCGGGAATGATCGCCGTAACGACCGTGGGCTTCGGAGCACCGGAGGTGGTACGCGTGCCCGCCGGCAATCTCTACACGTTTCCCGAGGCCTTACCGGGGCTGGAGGATAGCCATCGCTATGCTCTGGTCAGCAAACCCGATGCCGCGCCATTCCAGTGGCTGCAGTCTCTCGACGAGGGTCCCGTATGTCTCCCCGTGCTCAGGCTGGACGCCGTGGAGCTGGGCGATTACGCGCTCGCGGTGGCTGACGTGGTAGGGGCTGGCGAAGAGTCGCTGCGGGACAACGTGCTGATCGTCACCCGATTTGACCCTGTCCAGGCGACGTTTCTGGTCAACTTGCTGGCTCCGATCGTGCTCGACGATCGCCAGGGAACAGGCAGGCAGATCATTATCGACGGCCGGGGCTATGCGCTTCGCCAGCCCGTACGCTGGGATGCCGGCGCTCGGCAGTTTCGCCTGCCATGCTGATTCTCAGTCGTCGTTCGGGCCAGGGAATACGTATCGGTGATACCATCCGCGTGACCGTAGTCTCGGTTGACGGCCAGTTCGTGCGCCTGGGCATCGAGGCACCGCCTAGCAGTAAGATTCTCCGTGAGGAGCTATGGCTGGCGGTAGCGGAGGACAACCAGGTAGCCGCGTCGGCAGAGATGGTGGCACGCGCCTTTGAGCAGGCGCGGCACACGCACGAGTCGGCCGACGGCGGCTAGGCAAATCCGGACCTCGTCAGTGTGAGGTCAACAGCTTGTGCGCGGCCTCGATCACCCTGGGCCCCTGAAACGGCTTCACCACGAAGTCCCGCGCCCCAACCTTGAGTGCCTCGAGGACGATGGCCTGCTGGCCCACCGCCGTGACCATGGCGACGCGGGCGGCGGGATCGATCGCGAGTATCCGGCGGAGCGCCTCCAGGCCATCCATCTCCGGCATCGTGATATCCATGAGCACGCCGTCCGGCTTCTCTCTCTGGTATGCCTCGACGGCCTGGAGGCCGTTCTCCGCTTCGACGGTCTCGTAGCCCTGCTCCTTAAGGAGCTTGACGCAGCGCATGCGCATGAAAGCCGCGTCGTCCACGACCAGGAATTTCGCCATGTTCGTCATTACTCCTCATTGGCTGGTGTATTGGGATCCGGCTCGTCGCACCGCGACGCACGCGGCGTCTTCCACATGAGTATATCGGCAAGCTGCCGTGCTTTCTTCAGTCCGAATGCATGCGAACTGGCGCGCAATCACTCGCATGACCGGCACAAACCGGCCGTCCGCGTATTTCGAGGCCGTAGGAGTCTACAGATCTCGCTCAATGTGCCGATATGAGATGGTGACGCGATCGAGCGATTCCTTAGCAGCGCTCTCAAGGACATTCCGAGGAGGAGATGGCAGTGGAACGGGTCAAATCACAAGTAGAAGGCGACCTGCAGGTCGTGATTTTCCGTCTGGCAACAGGGAGCTACGCGGTGGATATCGCCGCTGTGCGCGAGATCATTCGTCCGCAGCCCATCACCGTCGTGCCGCAGGCGCCGCCATTCGTGGTGGGCGTGATCAACCTCCGAAGCTCTATCGTTCCTGTCCTCGACCTGCGCAGCCGTTGCGGCCTCCCGCCTGCGGAGCCCACCAAGGACAGCCGGGTGGTCGTGGTGCAGGTGAACGACCAGAGCGTCGGTCTGCAGGTCGACGCCGTGTCAGAGGTCATCCTCCTGCCTGCCGACCTGATCGAGCCGGCTGCCGGTCTCATTCGCGGCGCCGGTCATGAAAAGCTGCTTCGCGGCGTTGCTCGCCTGGACGACCGGCTGATCATGCTGCTCGATCTCAGCCAGGCTATCGACACGGCCGGCCTTTCGGCCCAGGGCGACGGCGAGAACGTGGCGGAGGTTGCCTAGGCACCGCTCCGAGCCACACAGCCCAGCCCACCAGAGGCGACAGAGGCCCGGGTGACTGTTGTCACCCGGGCCTCTTTCTACTGTCGAGATCGGTTTCTGATCTTGAAGAGCCCGTCGCTATACTCCCCTCGGCTGGCAAGTCGGCAGGTACGTGACCGGTGCTCGGCTGGTTACTACGGATGGAGACGCAGCAATGGGACTGATTAACACCCTGGCAATCTCGGATTCAGCGCTGACTGCTCAACGCTTGCAGATGGACGTTATCGCTAACAACACGGCGAACGCTGACACCACGGTTACGGCTCAGGGCGGGCCGTATAGGCGCGAAGAAGTGGTCATGGTGCCTGGGAATATGCAGACGAGCAATGGCTCGGGACTTGCCAACGCCGGTGTGCGCGTGGCCGCGGTCATTCAGGACCAGAGCAAGCCGCGCTCGGTGTACGACCCCCAGAATCCTCAGGCCAATACTCAGGGTTACGTGCAATACCCCAACGTCGATCCGATCACCGAGATGACGAACATGATGGCAGCTCAGCGTGCCTACCAGGCCAACATCACGATAGCCGACGACGTGAAGTCGATGGCCGTACAGGCGATTGACCTCGGCAAAGGCTAAACACGAGAGGACGGGTACACGCAGTGAGTACGATCCCGAACATCGGAGTCATATCCACTCCCTACACCACCCCTATCACAACTCCGCAGACGCCGTCCATCTCCTCGACCTCCGGGGTAGGCGGAACCAGCGCCGTTTCGACCGGCAGTCAGTTCACGCAATCGCTAGTGAATGCCGTGGGAGATCTCTCTGGACTGCAGACGAACGCCGACGCGGCCGTGGCCGGCCTTGCAACCAACAATGGGACCGATATCCAGACGGCGATGATCGCCATGGAGCAGGCTTCCCTGGGTACGCACCTAGCCGTCCAGGTGCGCGACAAGGCGGTGGAAGCATACCAGACCCTCATGAACATGCAGATTTAGGGTAGCGGCGGCGCGTGATCGATGCAGAGCTTGCAGGAAACCCTTCGACGTCTTTGGCAGAGCCTCGCCTGGAGTCAGCGCGTCACGCTGATCGTGCTGTCGGCTGCGGTCGTTGGCGTCGTGTTCTTCATCTACCAGTGGGCGACCACGCCTACGTACGCGGTGCTGTTCAGCAATGTCTCCACTGCCGACGCCGGCTCAATCACCTCTCAGCTCCAGTCGAGCAGCGTTCCCTACCAGCTGCAGAATGGCGGTACCACCATCGAGGTGCCCGCGTCGATGGTGGATGCCGAGCGGATCAAGCTTGCCAATCTGGGCTTGCCGTCCCAGGGGACCGTGGGCTTCGAGCTGTTCGATAAGCAGAGTCTCTTCCAGGGCGATAGCTTCACGGAGCAGATCAACTATACGCGTGCCCTGGAAGGTGAGCTCACGCAGACAATCAGCCAGGTCCAGGGTGTCCAGTATGCGCGGGTGAATATCGTACTGCCGCAGCAGAACCTCTTTACGAGCAGCGATGCCAATCCAACTGCCTCCGTGCTGCTCAAGCTCGGCTTGGGCGGCCTCTCTACCGACCAGGTGGCTGGCATACAGCACCTGGTCGCCAGCGCGGTAGAAGGTCTGAAGCCCGACGCCGTGACAGTGGTGGATAGCAGCGGCTCGATACTTTCAGGGAACGCTGCCGACTCGGCGAGCGCCGAGGGCCTGACGACGCTGCAGGCAGAGTCCCGGTACGCCAGCAATCTTGAGGCGCAGGTCGGCGCTATGCTGGACGCGGTCCTGGGCCCCGGGCACGCGGTTGTCCGCGTCAACGACGTGCTCGACTTCACGACGCACGACACTACGTCGACGACCTACAGCCCCCAGAGTGGGACCAGCCCTCTGGCTTCGTCTCAGACCATCATCAACAATACGGCCGGGTCCGGGACCACGGCCGGCGGTGTGGTCGGCCTCGGTTCTAACGTGCCTACGTACGGACTGACCGCGACCGGCACGGTGCCGGCCACGAACACTCAGAGCGAGCAGACGCTCTCCTACGTCAATCCGATCACTACCACCCATGTCATCTCGGCGCCGGGGAACGTCGAACAGCTTTCGGTTGCCGTGGTGCTCGACAGCGCCAAGGCCCCGGCCAACCTCGCCTCGCTCACCACGGCAGTGAAGAGCGCTATCGGGTTCAATGCCTCCAGAGGTGACCAGATGAGCGTCACCACCGCCGCGTTCGATACCAGCGTCACCACGGCGGCAGACAAGGCTGCGGCTTCCCAGCAGACGATGAGCATGGCCTTCACCGGCCTTCGCTGGCTCTCACTGATTGTCGTGCCGCTCGTCCTGCTGTTGCTCCTCCGGCGGATCCTGCTGCCGAAGCGACTGCAGGACTACGAGGCCGAACAGTATCAGAACGTCGAGGTAGTCGAGGATGCGCCCAGGGCGATCACTCCAGCGTCGGTCCTGGCACGGCTGCCCGCGCCGCCGCCGAACGAGCACCGTGAGGCCTTGTCGATGATGGCGCGCCAGAAGCCCGAAGTGGTCGCCGGCGTTATTGGTCGGTGGATAGAAGAGGATCGCTGATGGCAACTGCAAAGCGCTTCGACGATATGAAGGGGATCGACAAGGCGGCAGGTCTGCTACTGGCGTTGCCTTCCGACGACTCGGCGAGAGTGCTCCGATGCCTCGAGGAGAGCTACCTGGAGCGCCTCACAACTCGGCTTCTGAAAGCGGAGGACCTTCCGGCCGACGTGCTCGACTCCGTGCTGCGGGAAGCTAATGCACAGGTCAGCGCCCAGGAATACATCGCGAAGGGCGGCGTGGAATACGCCCGCTCGCTGCTCGCCGAGGCCGTGGGCACGGAGCGCGCCGAAGAGATCATCACCAAGCTGCTCAACAAGATAAAGTCGCAGCCCTTTCACTATCTCGCCGACGTGGAGCCGATTCAGCTGTCACAGTTCTTGCACACGGAGCACCCGCAAATCGTAGCCCTGGCATTGTCATACCTTACCGCTACCCAATCCGCGGCGATTCTGGCCATGCTGCCTGAAAAGTTGCAGGCCCAGGTCAGCCTTCGTCTCGCCAATATGGACTCCGTGGATCCTACCATGGTCTCCAACGTCGAAACGGCGTTCAGAAAGCGGCTATCCTCCGTGCTCGACACTGAGTCCCGTACGAAGACCGGCGGCATAGACTACCTGGTCAAGGTTCTCACGCAGGTCGACCGCTCTACCGAGCATTCAATCATGGGCCAGCTCGATCAGCTGGAGCCCGAGCTCGCGGCCACGATCAAGCAACAGATGTTCGTGTTTGAAAACCTCACCATGCTCGACGACCGGAGCATCCAGCTCGTGCTGCGAGAGGTAGACAACCGCGACCTCTCGATCGCTCTCCGCGGCGCTACCGATCAGCTTCGTGAGAGGGTGTACAAGAACATGTCCCAGCGTGCCGCGGCGAGCGTGCAGGAAGAGATCCAGAACAGCCCGCCGGTGCGCATGCGAACTGTCGAGGAGGCGCAGCAGCGCATCGTGGACGTGGTCCGGCGACTCGAAGACGAGGAGGAGATCATGGTCTCCCGAGGCGCGGACGATGTGCTCGTTTAAGGTGGTTGGCAACGTTGGCGCCACTCGTGGCGTGACCCTGGGGAGCCGCAGTCGTGGCTAGAATCGTCGGACGTACAAACCAGGTCCTCGTTCACAGCACCGTTCCCGCGGCGGTGCAGGGGAATGGCCATCTGCCGGGCGAAGAAGGCCGAGCCAGGACGCGCGCCGCGAAGATTCTTCTCAACGCCCGCGGACAAGCACGTGAGATCATCGCCTCGGGGCAGGCAATGGGCATGGCCGAGAGCAACCGCGCTTGGGAGCTTGGATACCAGGCCGGCTCGGCCCAGGCCCAGGCTGACCGCGCCCCGCTACTGCAGAGCCTGTCGCAAATGGTCGCTGCCGCTGCCCAGGACCGCGAAAAGAGCATGCGCAACGCGGATGAGACTGCGCTCACTCTGGTGATGGAGGTTGCGCGCGCCGTGTTGCGTCGGGAGGCGAGCGTGTCACCGGACACGGTGCTCTATGTGGTGCGCGGCGCGTTGAGCGAGTTGAGCACCGATTCATCGGTGGCCATCCGGGTAAATCCTCTCGACGTGCAGGTGCTCGAGGATCAGCGGCTCAACCTCGGTCTTCCCGCTAGCGTGGAGGTATTCGTGGTGGCAGATCCGGCAGTGTCGCAGGGCGGCTGCATGATAGAGAGCGGCGCAGGCCGCGTCGATGCGACTATTGAGAAGCAGCTCGCACGCATCAGGTCGTACTTCGATGATCACCTCAGTGCCTGCTAGCGCGCTGCCCCGGCTACAGGGGCTGGCGGGGTCGTGTCGCGCAACCGAGCATTCCGGTGCGGTGAGTGCCGCGATCGGCCTGACCGTGGAAGTCGAGGGTCTCTCGGCTTCGATCGGCCAGCAGGTCGTGATCGACGCCGGTCAATCAGTGCTCTGCCTGGTTGTGGGCTTCCGCGCCAACAGGACGATTCTCATGCCATTCGCCGATCCGAACGGCATCGCCGCCGGCAGCCGCGCTATCGCTCTCGGGCACGGCGCCCAGGTTGTCGTGGGCGACAGCTTGCTGGGTCGCGTGCTCGACGGGCTCGGCATGCCGATCGACGACGGGCGGTCATTGCGCGGTCGGCGGATCGACCTCGAGCAGGTGGGCTCGGGCGCCCATCCCCTGCGCAGGATGCCGATTACCGAGCATCTCAGCACCGGTGTGCGCGTGCTGGACGGCCTGCTGGTGTGCGGACGCGGCCAGCGCCTCGGCATTCTCGCCGGAAGCGGGGTCGGCAAGAGCACCTTCCTGGGCATGATCGCGCGCAACGGCGACTGCGACGTCAACGTCATCGCCCTGATCGGCGAGCGCGGCCGCGAAGTCAAAGAGTTCATCGACTACAACCTGGGCCCCGAAGGCATGAGGAAGTCGGTAGTGGTCGTCGCTACCTCGGACCAGTCGGCGCTCCTGCGCCGCAATGCGGCATGGGTTGCAGCATCTATCGCGGAATTCTTTCGCGATGAAGGACGGCACGTCATGTTTATGATGGACTCCGTCACACGCTTCGCCATGGCCCAACGCGAGATCGGCCTCGCCGTTGGTGAGCCTCCGACCACGCGGGGCTTCACGCCTTCGGTGTTCGCTATGTTGCCCCTGCTCCTGGAGCGCGCGGGCTCAGGTGAGCGCGGCACGATCACCGGCTTCTACACGGTGCTCGTGGAGGGTGACGATCTGAACGAGCCGATCACCGACGCGGTGCGCGGGACCCTGGACGGCCACATTGTGCTCACTCGCGAGCTTGCGGCAGGCAACCACTATCCGGCGGTGGACGTGCTGGCCAGTGTCTCGCGACTCATGCCGCAACTGGCAACCAAAGAGCACCTGGCGCTCGCGGCGCGTGTGCGCGCCTGGCTCGCCGCGCACCGCTCGGCGAAGGACCTGCTCGAGATCGGCGCCTACGTACAGGGGAGCAACGCGGAGGTCGATCAGGCGGTTGCCCGGATGCCCAACATCCTGAGCTTTCTTCGGCAGAACGCCCAGGAGACGAGCTCCTGGCCCAAGATGCTTGGCGCACTGCAGGCGGTAGCACGATGAGCAGGGCATTCAGGTTCTCACTCGATGTCGCGCTTCAGCACAGGAAGAGACTTGAGCAGACTGCGCAGCTGGCTCTCTTTCGCATGATCCGGGCACGGAACGAGATGGCCGCTGAGTTGTCACGTATGACGAACCTGCTTCACGGCTCGGCAAAGCATAGCGCGTGGTACGGCGGGCCGGTCGACGCCTCGTCCCGCATGAATCAGCTGATTTTCGTGGACCGGACCGTCCAGCAGGTCAAACAGCTCACGGCACAGCTCCAACAGTGGGACGCGCAGGTACAGCGTGCAAGGAACGCACTGCGCGAGGCCTCACAGCGGCGAATGGCGCTGGAGCGACTCCGCGAACGGCGTCACGAGGAATTCGACGAGCTGGAGAGGCAAGCCATGGATCGGGAACTGGACGAGCTCACGACGATGCGCTATGCACGCCTCGCAGATCACGGGAGGGAAAGCGATGCACCTCTCATCAGTTGACAACGTCTCTCGATCGTACCGGTCTGCGCACACTGCCGGTCGGGCGGACGACGCTACGCCCCTCATCCCGACTGGGACGGTCATCCCGTACAACGCTCCGACGGCCAGCGACTTCGAGAACATCCTGCGCTCGGTTGCCGCGGATTCTACCAGCCAGCCTGCCGCGAAGGCGAACGCGTCCGGCAACGCCTCCGGGACTCCGACTCACTCGACCTCGAGCACCACGAGCGGCTCGACCTCGAGCACCACGAGCACCACGAGCGGCTCGACCTCGAGCACCACGAGCACCACGAGCGGCTCGACGGCCGGCAGCAATGCAGCCGGCACCTCGGCCGATACCGGCGGGGCTGGGACCTCGCAAACAGTGCCCGCTCAAAGCGCCACCGGCAACACACAAGGAATCAGCCAGGCTCAGTATCCGTATCTGGGGACTGCAATGGCCATGCAGCCGGTCGCCTACATGCTCGTGCCGGTCATGGCAGTGCCGATGGGGCTTGCGGTGGCCGGTGGCGCAGGCACGCAAACGGCCACCGGTGCAACAAGCCAAGCGGCGGCGCCTCAGGCTGCCACCGGCTCGAGCTCTTTGGCGATGCCGTTTAGCGGCCAGTATTCCGTAACGCAGGGGTACGGCCCGACCGACTTTACGGCCGAGCCGTCATATGACGGCTACACTCACTTCCACACCGGCATCGACTACGGGCTGCCGCAGGGCACAGAGGTGAAGGCCGCAGCTTCGGGGAAGGTGATAGCGGCAGGCTGGACCGACGTAGGCTACGGCAACGAGGTGATGATCGACCACGGCAACGGCGTTGTCAGCCTCTACGGCCACCTGTCCCAGGTCGACGCGAAGGTGGGTGACACAGTCCAGGCGGGCCAAGAGATCGGTCTTTCCGGAAGCACCGGGAACAGCACTGGTCCGCATCTCCACTTTGGCGTCGAGGTCAACGGTAAGTGGGTCGACCCAACGCCCTACCTGAACGGTAGTACATCGACCTCGCAGACTCCGCTCACGTTGCAGACCGGCGGCACGTTGGGCACGACGATGAGCTCGACAACGCCGATCTACATGATGCCGATCATGCCCATGTTGCAGAGCTACGGCGGCATCGCTCTCATGCCGGTGCAGTATGGCTCGGCGGCCGGGTCGGCGGCAGCGTCGCAGGCGGGTCAAGCTGCCTCATCGCCGACCGCGGCCGGCCAGCAGCAGTCCACGTCGGGCGTGGGCGGTGCAGACGCTACGTCGGGATCGTGGGCCGGCGGGGCCCTGAATTCGCTGATCGAGCAGGCCGCACAGACGTCCGGAGTTTCGGCGAGCCTGCTGTCCGCCGTCGTTCAGGCCGAGTCGGGCGGAGATCCCAACGCGGAGTCGTCGGCCGGAGCCAAGGGCTTGATGCAGCTGATGGACGGCACGGCGAGCACCTATGGGGTCTCGAACAGCTTCGATCCGCAGCAGAATCTTGCCGGAGGCTCGCAGTACCTGCGCACCCTGCTGGACCAATACTCCGGAAACGAACAACTGGCGCTTGCCGCCTACAATGCTGGGCCGGGAGCAGTGTCCGCCTATGGCGGCGTTCCTCCGTATTCCGAGACCCAGAACTACATCCAGAAGGTCATGCAGCTGCAGCAAGAGTATAGCTCCTCAGGCCAGCCCTGAGCGGCGTCCGAGGGAAGGAGATTTCAGGCGTGAGCAACGTGACGAACAACCTGTTCAACGATTCCACGATGCAGGGATTGCAGTTCGCGCTGAACAGTTTGAGCCAACGCCAGGAAGTGCTGTCCAACAACATTGCCAACGCGCAGACGCCTGGATTCGTGGCGCAGGACGTCAGCTTCGAGGATCAACTCTCGTCGATCCTTGGCGGTACAGCCACGACTACCGCTAACAGCGAGGGCATGGTTGTCAATGCGGCCGACCTGACCACCTCCCAGGACGGCAACCGCGTTGATCTGGAGAGCCAGATGTCCAAGGTTTCGGAAACGAACATCATGTTCGACGCACTTGCCCAGCTCACTGCCGACCGCATGGGCATTCTCAACACGGCAATAACCGGGTAGGGCTCGCTGAATACGACACGTTTGGAGTGAACATGAATCTGGTTGCCGCGACAGCCGTTGCAGAGGCCCCGCCCGCGCCCGGACCGTCCAGTTCAGACGGGCAGGGCGCTACCGGCACTGAAGGCGATTCGTCAACTTCGCCGAGCTTCAGCGATGCACTGAGCAGCGCCGGCGGCGGATCTGCGTCCGGCGACATCCCGGGCAGTGGTGCCAGGCCGGCCCACGGCCGCAAGGACGATCATTCCCCTTCCGACCACGCCGCCACGCCGGACACCACGTCGCAGGCTGCATTCCAACCGGCGGCAACGCCGGGCTCCGCGCCGACCGACGCGGCGACCATGTCGGGCGCCGTCACCGGTATGCCGCCACCGGTCTGCTCGACTCAGCCGGAGAGTGCCCAGGCTCAGACGGTCAGTACAGCCGAGAGCACCATCACGGCCGCGTCGAGCGCCGCGTTCGGTGCCTCGACGGCGCGCCTCATCGGGCTGGCCGGGTTCGCGTCCACGACGACCAGTGCCGGCTCCTCGGCGCCGGCGGCGTCTCCACGGCAACCCGCCGACTCCAGCGGCGACGGGACGAGCGGGAACGGCGGTGCCGCTGCCTCGCGCCCGTCCGCGCCGTGGTACGCCACTCTTGCGGGCACGGATTCAGCGTCCGACTCAAGCGGAGCATCCCAGTCGCAGGCAACACCGGGCAGTCAGCTGGCCGCCGGCAGCTCCGACAGCCAGCCGGCAAACGGCGAGAGTGCAATAGCTCAGATCGGCATGACAGCCGCATCATCGTGGATGTTCGGCGCGCGAATCGCCCAGCGGTCGGACGGCGCTCAGGCGGCCGCGGGGTGCGCAGAATCTGTGTGGACGCAGCTTTCCGGTGAGACAAACGGCGCGTCCGGCACGTCCAGGCCCACCGCTGCGGACCAAGCAGGGACTCCATCGCCCGTCCCAACCGGCACCGCGTTGTTCGGCGGGCAGGCAACCATCTCGGGCCAGAGCACCGAGCAGTATTACGACCTCGGATCGGACGGCCGTCTGACCATAACGCTTCCACGGCAGCCCGGCCTTTGGGACGGCGCGGAGGCGCCGGTCCCCGCGCTCACGGAACAGCTCGCCGACGAACTCCACACCGCCACTGGGTCCGCGCAGGCGGCAGGCACCACCTTGACTCAGGATAACGGCTCTGGCAGCGCAGCCGATACCGCCGATGCCGCTCTGCCAGAGGACGGCGAAGTCGGCAATGCGACCTTGCCGGTAGCGATGGCGCCCGCTTCCATGGACGGTGCGGCAGCCGCGGACGAGGAAAGCGCTTCTGCCGACGCGTTGCTGACGGCGGGTGCATCTGCGACCGCTGCCGGAGCCCCGCTTGCCGACGGCATCCAGAGCGCGATCGACGCGCTTGGTCAGCGGTCCGAATACGGCATGGGCGACCCAGAGCCGGGATACGGCTGGAGCTCTCCTCCTGTGTTGGGAAACGACCAAGCGCCCGGCCACCATTCGATCGGCGCGCGACACCGGAATGTGCAGTCGACGGGACAGACGGACGGGGCTGTTCAGCAGAATGAGACGATCGACGACCGGAGCGCGCCACGGGACGACATCGATCCGGCGTCTGGCAAGCAGAGCGGTCTGCAGGGCCAGGCACTGCTGCCGGGCGTGACGCCTCAGTCCGCGGCATCGGCGGCCTCTCGAGCGGCGGCCGCGACGGCGGGCGCGGCCCACGCGACCGCCGCGCTACTTTCACGCTCCACGGCCCAGCAGGAGCAGGCCGCGCGACTGGCGCCCGGGGTAGATGCCATCTCGGAAGCAGGAGCCGACACGCTGCGATCATTCGTTGCCCGGCAGTCTTCCACTGAGGGTGGCGGTTCCGCCGATACAGGAGACCTATCGCAGCGAGACGGCGGAGGCCACGGTTCGAGCGCGGGCAGACGTGCGACCGACGCCAGTCAGACCGGGCAGCCGGCGGGAGCATTCTTGGTGGCTTCGGACGGTACCACCGGTGGCGCGAACCGGTCCGGGCCCTCGGCGACCGGCGATGCCCTGGACGTCCAGGCGAGCTTCCAGCCTGTCGTCGATGGCGTCCTGGTGCGCCACGCCGCGCTTCATGTTTCCGGCTCTTCGTCGAGCTTTCGCGTTGTGCTGGAGCCAAAGTCGCTTGGCCAGGTGATCGTGAATGTAGTGCATGGCCACGACGGGCTTCAGGTTTCGCTTACTCCTCAGCGCGACGAGACGGGGACGCTGTTGCACGCACACGTGGCAGAGCTCGTCGCTTCCCTCAACGCGGCGAGCAGTGGCTCGGTTCACGCCACGGTCGTCGTGCGAGGCGGCAGCGCCGGCGGCTCATCGCCCTTCTCGATGGGCGGCCAGTCGACCGGCTCGCAGGACAGCGCCGGTCAGGGCTTTTCAACCTCCGGTGGCGATAGCCAGGCAGGTCGGCAGAATGCCGATGCGGATCGCAGCTATTTGGTACAGCAGCAGCAGGGGCTGCAGACCGCATCGCGTACCGGCGTGCGCATCGGGCGCTCTGCCGGGCTCGGCGTTGTAGCTGCGCACATCGATGTTCACGTGTGAGCAGTGCATTCGCCCGGTCGTCCCGGGCAGAGAGGGACGCAGGTAAGAATGAGCACGGCAGTATCGAGCACCAACACCAATACGGATGCCTCCATCGCTTCAGCGTTGAGCAATCTGACGACGACAACCACCTCGTCGGGCAGCTCGTCGAGTAGCTCATCGAGCAGCTCGTCGAGCGGCCTATCGGGGACTGATACGTTTCTCAAGCTCCTGGTCGCCCAATTGCAGAATCAGGATCCCACGTCGCCGATGGACGACTCCACATTCATCACGCAGCTGGCACAGTTCAACTCCGTGGAGCAAATGATCAACCTGAACACCAGTGTGCAACAGGAATTGAGCGCGGCGCAGGCAAATGAGGCGATCTCGCTGATCGGGCAGCAAGTGACCTATACGAGCACGTCCTCCACGAGCGGCACGAGCACGAGCACGCAGGGCACCGTGAGCGGGGTGGAGATATTGACGAGTGGCGTCGATGTGCTGATAGGCGGGCAAGCAGTCGCTCTGAGCAAAGTGACGGCGGTCGGCAGCTCGAGCTCCTCGGCCTCTACCTCGTCGTCGACCAGCGCGACCTCCAGCACGGGAGGGTAATGACGATGTGAAGAACCAGCCCGAATGGTTCTCAGGCGACCGATCTCGTGCAGGCGGTCGCGGCCGGAGAAGAAAGAGATGAAGGCACGAGCATGAGAGGGGTTGGAACGTGTCACTGAACAGCTTGGCAGACGCACTCACCGGACTTCAGGCCAATCAGACGTACATGAACGTGATCGGTAACAATATCAGCAACATCAACACCACCTCGTACAAGACGCAGGACATCCACTTCGCCGATCTGCTCAGCGAGACGATCAGCAACGATTCTTCCGCGACGAGTAATCTCGAAGGCACCAACGCCGTGCAGATAGGCCTGGGCGTAGGGAGCGGTTCAATCAATGTGCTCGACACGCAGGGTACAGAAGAGGACACCGGCCGGCTGAGCGACATGGCCATCCAGGGCGGCGGATTCTTCGTGATGAGTGATACCACCGGCAACCACTCCTACACGCGGGACGGTTCGTTCAGCGTGGCTCCCGACGGATCGCTCGAATCGGGCTCGACCGGCCTGACGGTTCAGGGATGGACGACGCTCAACGCCGACGGGTCGGTCAACACCACCACCCCTCTGAGCACGGTCAAGCTGCCGCTGAACAGCGTGAGCGTGGCGGCGACCACGGATGTGACGCTGTCCGGAAATCTCGACGCTAGCCAGGCCGACTACGTTGCCGCTTCCGGTTCTACCGCGGCGACCGGCGGCAACTACACCACGACCCTGACCGTTTACGACTCTCAGGGCACCGCACACCAGTTGACACTGACCATGCAGAAGACTGGCGCGAACGCATGGTCCTACGCGGTCGCGCCGACCAGCACCACCAACGGCGACGCGGTATCCAACGGCACCGGCAGCCTTACGTTCGATACGAGCGGCAACCTCACCGCGCCTACCACGCAGCCGCAGATCAGCATCACGTACGGGAACAGCACGGCGAACGGTACGGTCACGGTCGACTTCAGCAAGCTGACGCAGATCGATTCGACGTCCCAGGTGAACGTTGCCAGCTCGGACGGCAGCGCGGGCGGCACACTGTCGAGCTACAGCGTCAGCACCGACGGCAAGGTAACGGCCGTATACTCCAACGGCGTGAGCAAAGTGGTCGGCCAGATCGCCCTGGCGAGCTTCACCAATGTTGACGATCTGCTACGCGTGGGCAACAACCTGTACCAGGAGGGCGTCAATTCGGGCAAGCCAATCTACGGCCAGGCAGGATCCGGGACCCTCGGCACCATCGCGACGGGCCAGCTCGAGGGCTCGAACGTCGACCTCGCGGCGCAATTCGGCGAGATGATTCAGGCGCAACAAGGCTTCAACGCCAATACCAAGGTGGTGACGACGACGGACAATATGCTGCAGTCGCTGATCAGCATCATTCCGTAGCGATCGTCGTGCCGGCGGCACACTCGGTCCGGCAGGTTCGGCCCGGCGAGCGTGTCGCCGGCGCGGCAACGGCGCTGGATGGCGCGTATTCAAGAAGCACCCTCCAGCGGCATGCTCGGCCGCGGGCCTGCCGACGCGCCCAGGGCCCTGCAGCCAAAGCGGAGACGCGGTCTGCCGTGCCCAGCCGCGGGCGAAATACTCTGCGCCTGACCACGACGTCGCTGCATCGGATGCGCCGTGCTGGGCTGCGTGCCCGCGAAGCCGGATCTGCCGCCGGCCACGGTCTGAGACTCGGGCCGGGGCAGCGCTTCGACTACCTCATGCGCTCAGCGGCGTGCGGTCAATCCCTCTCGCGCCGGACGCCCGGCAGTAGTCATCCCACATGCGTGCATAGAGCGCTTCGAGGTCGCGGGTATAGCACCGGCAGTCGAACAGCGGCGCGGTCTCGCGGTTATCCATCAGGCGCTCACGGAGCTCGTGAAGGTGGGTGGGATCGCGCGCCAGCCCGACAGCCTGCGCCTCGTAGTCCGCCAGCGAGCTTGTCACAAGCTCGGGCAGTCCCGCCGCGTAGAGGGCGCTTCCTGCCACGCGCGAGGCGAACGCCTCTCCGCTGCAGGTAAGCACCGGCAACCCGGTCCATAGCGCATCGCTCGTCGTGGTGTGACCGTTGTACGGCAGCGTATCCAGAAACAGGTCGGCCAGGCGATGGCGAGCCAGGTGCTCAGGCAATGGCAATGCCGGTCCGAAGATAAGCCGCCGCGGGTCGACGCCGGCACGTTCTGCTTCGCTCCGAAGGTTCGGACCGGGCCAGCGGTTCGTCTCCAGCAACCACAGCACGCTGCCGGGTGTAGCAGTGAGCACGCGCATCCATGTCGCGAACACCTCAGGCGTGAGCTTCATCACGTGATTGAATGCGCAGAACACGAAGCCACTCTCGGGCAGCCCGTGCTCCGTTCGTGTGAGGATGCCGGCGGCGATCGGTCGCTTGCGGTCGTTCGGCATGTAGCAGTGAGGCATGTAAGCCAGGCGCTCGCTGAAACTGTCCCGTTGCCACTCGGGCACGACGAATCGGTCGGCGATAGCGTAGTCGATGAAAGGAGCGCCGGTGGTGCCGGGATAGCCCCAGTAGCTGACCTGGATTGGCGCCGGCCGCATGGCGAGGATGTCTGCGCGGTTCCTCGCCGTGTGCCCGTTGAGATCGACCAGTATGTCGACAGCATCGTCCTCAAAGCGCTTGGCGGCTTCAGCGCGTGACGCGTGGTAGAGGTCGACGAAGTGATCCACGCCTTCGATCAATCGCCGGCGAAGCGGGCTGCGATCGTCGGGGCCTATCGAGTAGGCGCTTATAGCAAACGCCGATCTGTCGTGAAGCTCGAACACCTCGGCGATCAGGCGCGCGACGGCATGATCGCGGAGATCCGATGAGAGGTAGCCGACATGCAGCCTCTCACGGGGTCCAGGCGGACGCGCGCTCGAGATCATCTGGTCACCGGGTCCGGGCTGGCCGAACCGCTCCGCTGCCCAGGCTCGCGCGGATAGCAGTTGTTCTCGCGCGGTGGTGGGAACGCTGAGCAGAAAGAACGGGTTCAGCGCCGTGCCGCAGGCCAGCGCGGCCCGAACCGCGGCCCACCGTTCCTCGATGCCCCGCCAGTCGCAGAGCATCTGCTGCACGTGTGCCAGGTTGAGCTGCGACTTGGCATTCTCGGGTGCCAGACACACGGCCTGCTCGAGAGCAGCCTGCGCCTCGTCGAGCTTGCCGAGCTGCCGGAGACAGTCGCCCAGATTGTGGTAGAGAGTGGCATTACCCGCATCGGCGGCCAGGGCGCTGCGATAGGCGACCACGGCTTCTTCGTTCTCGCCCAGCTCGCCGAGCGCAAAGGCAAGCGTCTGCAGCACGGAACTGTCGCCCGGATGGATTGCGAGTGCAGCTCGACAGGCGTCCCGGGCGCCACGAAGGTCCCCCCACTGGAAGAGTGCGTTGGCGGCCAACTGTTGTACCAGCGCGTCACGGGGCCAAGCCCGCCGCAGGCGGCTTACCGTGGCAGGCGCGAGGCTATCCGTGTCAGTCAGCGTGGCGGCCAGGTCGTCATAGAATGAAGGCACTTCGGCGTCGAGCTCGATCGCCCGGCTGATCAGCTCGGCGGCGCGATTATTGTGGCCGTCGGCCAGTGCTGCTACGCCCAGGCGATGCAGGTCTGCCGCCTCCGCCTGTGCCGCCGGATCGTGCCCGCCGCTTCCCTCCACCTCTCGCGCATCCTGCAGGGTGCGAGCCTGGCCGGCGTCCGAAGGTCGCGCCGGTGGCGCCCCATGCGGCTCGGACGGCGGATTCGCGAACCTCTGGGTGCGAAGGCAGCAGTGCTTGTACTTTCGGCCGCTGCCGCACGGGCAGAGCCCATTCCGCGACGGTGTAGTGGGACCGGCGCGCTTCAACAATGGCGTGTTCCTCTTGCAGCTTGCGGAGATGCCTTGCCTGTTCGCTAGGGCCATCGCACGTGAGTCGCCCCGGCGCTGACTGCGCGGCGGCGATGCCCGAGTGTTCGTGCGGGTGGAATCAGCAACCGGCAAACAGTGCCCTGCGGCCACGTCCGGCCGCAATCTCGAGTAACACGGCGGCTAAACTTTGTATGGCTCACAGGCGCTCCAACCGTAGGCAGTGTAGCGCCGGGTTGGCACGGATCAGAAGCCGGCACTGGCAGCCTCGCACCACAGTTGTGGCACGCGCGCTAGTAACTATGGCGACATTTCTGGATTCGGCTTCATGGCTGCCTCTGGACAGAGCCGACACCACGCCTACCTTTGGTGACACGTGCCCAGAGGCGCTGAGCTAGGTGTCACTGTAGTAATAGCCCATTTGTCGGCGTGCATAGGAAGATTTGGCTAGTTCCCGGGTAGCCACTAAAGATGTTCTCGCCCGTGCCGAAACCTCATTCGTGCCAGCAGAAGAATCTCTGGGTGCAGCTACAGACGAACAGCGGCAATAGAGTCAGGGCTGGATGGACCGCAACGCGGGAGCTCGGAAGCACTCGCGATTCGCGACAGGGAGAAGGCAATGGGACTCAAGATCAACAACAACGTCGAGGCGCAGGATACCCTCAGGAACCTGACCACGGCGCAGAGCATGTTCACCACGGCCATGCAGCGTCTCTCCAGCGGCAAGCGTATCAACAGCGCTGCCGACGACGCGGCCGGGTATGCGATCAGCAACAAGCTCCAGTCACAGAGCACGGGCCTCGACCAGGCGCAGTCCAACGCCCAGGATGGCATCTCCATGATCCAGACCGCGACCGGCGGTCTGCAGACCACGCAGAGCCTGTTGCAGCGCCTGCGCCAGCTGGCTGTACAGTCTTCCAACGATACGAACACCAGCTCGGACCGCCAGGCATTGCAGTCCGAGGCAGACCAGATCTCGCAGGAAATCACGCAGATTGCCAACACCACGCAGTTCAACACCAAGAATCTGCTTGACGGCGCGCAGGACACCAGCACGACGTATAGCGGCGGTACGATCAACGGCAATAGCATTACGACCAGCGGTCTCGGCGCGACGACCACGGCGACTGTAGCCTCGAGTACCGGGGCGCTCGCCAACGGCTCCTACTCGGTGGAGATCAACAGCCTGACCAACGGCGCCAACGCCGGCTCGGTCAGCATCAATGGCACCAGGTACGATCTCACGGCAGCGTCGACGGCGGCCACGTCCAGCACCGACGGCACGGCCTCCTACACCCTGACCAATGCGACTGCGGCCACCAACTTCGGGCTTACCATCACGTTGGATAGCGGCACCAACAACGTCAACCCGACGGTCGGTGGGACCGTGAGCTTCACGGTCGCCAACGCCACGCAGGGTCCGGTCACGACCGGTGGCGTGACGCTGCAGGTTGGCGCCAACTCCAGCCAGAGCCTCGAAGTCGGCATCAGCGCCATGGACTCCTACTCCCTGGGCGTCTCCGCCGTGGGCACAGGCAACCAGGCGGCCGTCTACAACGCGGGCGGCAACCTGACCACCGCCGCGGAGACGACCGGCGCGCTGGATATCTCGACCCAGACCGCGGCGAACGGTGCCATCAGCGTGATCGATGCCGCCATCCAACAGGTCTCGACGCAGTCGGCTGCGCTCGGCGCCGTGCAGAACCGTCTCACGGAGGCAATCAGCAACCTGCAGATCGGCTCCGAGAACATGACCTCGGCGTACAGCGCCATCACCGACGTCAACATGGCAGAGGAGTCCACGGCTCTGGCCACGGCCCAGATCCTGCAGCAGTCCTCCACGGCTATGTTGGCGCAGGCCAACAGTGCTCCTCAGGGCGTCCTGAAGCTGCTCCAGTAATCCATCGGTTTGATGCGCGCATGAGCGCACCGAGACGGCGAGCTCATGCGCGGCCCACGCGGGCGAGACGACCTCTCGTCCGCGTGGGCCTTCGCGCATCTGGTGGCGACGTCGCCCACCTTGCGGGGCGTGCGCCTGGCCGGCCTGCGAAGGGCGGGCTTGTGATGCCCCATGCGGCTCGACTGGATGACGCGACAGCCGCCCGCTGTGCAGGCAACAGTACGTATGCTTGTAACCTCCGGCGCGCGGGCAGAGCCCGTTTCGCGACGGTGTAGTGGAGCCGGCGCGCTTCGGCGACGTCATATCCACCTTGAAGCGTCCGTAGGCATCCTGCCTGCATGCTACGTGGTGCAGCCGCCAAGTAGTTCACGTATCTGCTAGCTCGCACCTTGGCACGGGGAGCCTCATTTCCTCGCCAAGTCGCGGGTTTTAACTCGCTTTCGCGCACGCAGAAAACCATGCCACAGATACCGAATGCTCCATCAGGGCCGTTGCGGTGGCTCACACCGCCGTTGGCTTCGCCGCAGCTGTGCCCCGGTCGGCGGACAGGTGGAACCGAGCGGCCGACAAACGCTGCTGCTCGGCAGCGGCCCGCTGCGAGCTCGCGCAACCTAGAGGCCGAACGATGTACGGCTCATAGGCGGTCCAAGCGTCGGCTACGTAGCGCCGACCCGGCATGGATAGGTGGCGAGGACATACAGACTTGTACCACCGTTGTGGCAAGCGACCTAGCCCATTCGTCGGCGTGCCTAGGAATATTCGGCTAGTTTCCGGAAAGCTACTCAAGATGTTCTCGCCCGTGCCGAATACTCATTCAGGCCAGCAGAAGGATCTCTGGGCGCAGCTACGGCCGAGCAGCGGCTTCAGAGCCTGAGCTGGATGGACCGCAACGCGGGAGCTCGGACGCACTCGCGATTCGCGACAGGGAGAAGGCAATGGGCCTCAAGATCAACAACAACGTCGAAGCACAGGATACCCTGAGGAACCTGACCACGGCGCAGAGCATGTTCACCACGGCCATGCAGCGTCTCTCCAGCGGCAAGCGTATCAACAGCGCTGCCGACGACGCGGCCGGGTATGCGATCAGCAACAAGCTGCAGGCTCAGAGCACGGGCCTCGACCAGGCGCAGTCCAACGCCCAGGATGGCATCTCCATGATCCAGACCGCGACCGGCGGTCTGCAGACCACGCAGAGCCTGTTGCAGCGCTTGCGCCAGCTGGCTGTACAGTCTTCCAACGATACGAACACCAGCTCGGACCGCCAGGCATTGCAGTCCGAGGCAGACCAGATCTCGCAGGAAATCACGCAGATTGCCAACACCACGCAGTTCAACACCAAGAATCTGCTTGATGGCGCGCAGGGAACGACCACGACGTATACCGGCGCCACGATCGCGGCCACCAGCGTTACCACCAATGGTCTGGGGTCCACGACCACGGCGACTGTAGCCTCGAGTACCGGGGCGCTTGCCAACGGCACGTACTCGGTGGAGATCAACAGTCTGACCAACGGCCCCAACGCCGGCTCGGTCAGCATCAACGGCACCAGGTACGATCTCACGGCAGCGTCGACGGCGGCCACGTCCAGCGCCGACGGCACGGCTTCGTACACCCTGACCAATACGACTGCGGCCACCAACTTCGGGCTTACCATCACGTTGGATAGCGGCACCAACAACGTCAACCCGACGGTCGGTGGGACCGTGAGCTTCACGGTCGCCAACGCTACGCAGGGACCGACCACCACCGGTGGCGTGACGTTGCAGGTTGGCGCCAACTCCAGCCAGAGCCTCGAAGTCGGCATCAGCGCCATGGACTCCTACTCCCTGGGCGTCTCCGCCGTGGGCACAGGCAACCAGGCGGCCGTCTACAACGCGGGCGGCAACCTGACCACCGCCGCGGAGACGACCGGTGCCCTGAACATCTCGACCCAGACCGCGGCGAACGGCGCGATCAGCGTGATCGATGCCGCCATCCAACAGGTCTCGACGCAGTCGGCTGCGCTCGGCGCCGTGCAGAACCGTCTCACGGAGGCAATCAGCAACCTGCAGATCGGCTCCGAGAACATGACCTCGGCGTACAGCGCCATCACCAACGTCAACATGGCGGAGGAGTCCACGGCTCTGGCCACGGCCCAGATCCTGCAGCAGTCCTCCACGGCTATGTTGGCGCAGGCCAACAGCGCTCCGCAGAGCGTCCTGAAGCTGCTCCAGTAATCCATCGGTTTGATGCGCGCGTGAGCGCACCGAGACGGCGAGCTCATGCGCGGCCCATGCGGGCGAGACGACCTCTCACCCGCATGGGCCACAGCACATCCGGTGGCGACGAACCGGCGGGTGCTCGCTAGGCTCAGGGTTGCGGCTCGTGCCGCGGGCGAGACTATACTGTGGCGGGAACGAGTCAGGCACGTATGAAATGACCGGAGACCGTGTGTCTCGCGGATCGCGCGCAGTGGTGGGGACCGGAGGTTGGACGTGTCAACGTCAAGCACGACGTCGACCAGCAGCACGAGCGGTAGCTCGAGCAGCTCGATAGACTACCTTAGCTACATCGAATCACTCACGTCCACGCCTTTCGATCCGAATACAGTGATCAACGCGCTGATCGACGCGGACTCGACGCAGGTCACCACGCTGCAGAGTAAGATCACGGCCATCCAGTCGGATCAGAGCACCTACGCGACGATCGCGAGCGATATGACTGCGCTCCAGACCGCCACCTTCGCGCTCACGCTGCAGAGCAATACGCAGGCCAAGTCCGCCACTTCGTCGGATACCTCTGAGGTGACCGCGAGCGCGGGGCCTCAGACCAAGGCCGGGACTTACACTGTCGCCGTCAACAGCGTGGCCACGGCCACGAGCGCCACTTCCACGGCCAGTGTCAGCAAGACGCTGGACTCGCAAGCCTCCGACACCGAGCTGAGTGCCCTCAACCTGTCGGCTACGCCGACCGCCGGCACCTTCAGCGTCGTCGTCGACGGCACGGTAGAGTCCGTGAGCGTAGCCACGTCGCAGACTCTGACCGGCACCGGCGGCATACTCTCATCCCTACAAACGGCAATCGGGAACGGCATCAACGACTCGAGCGCCACGGTCTCGGTGGGGGTGAGCAACAACAAGGTGACGGTCAGCATCAGCGGTGACAGCAGCACGACACACACCATCTCCTTCGGAGCGACCGGCGACACGTCCAATTTCCTCTCGCTGATGAACCTGTCTACGGTGAATGGCAGCACCGGCAGTGATGGCAGCCTCAGTCTGAGCAGCTCGTCGACCGTGACTCAGACGTCGACTTCCAGCACATTGGCCAATGCCGGGCTCGCCACCACACTGACCGGCGGCACCGATTCCTCAGGCGATTCCACTAACTCGGGCACATTTACCATCAACGGCACATCGATTAGTTGGAACTCCAGCACGCAGAGCCTGACCGACATCATCGACGCGATCAACACCTCGAGCGCCGGGGTGGTGGCTTCCTACGATAGCGTGAACGACAAGCTGGTGATATCGAACAGCGCCACCGGCCAGGCGGCGATCAGTCTGGCGGACACGTCCGGCAACTTCCTGGCCGCAATGAACCTGGATCCTGGTACGACCTCGGCGGAGACACTCGGCTCGAATGCCAGTATCACCGTCAACGGGTCCACGACGCTGACCTCTTCCAGCAATACGTTCAAGAACGTGGTGTCGGGCTTGACGGTCACGGCGGTAGCGAAGACGGCAACGGGTAGCCCGGCCACGGTCACGGTGGGCGCGGACACGACCACCATCACGAACAACGTCCAGACGTTTGTCACCGCGCTCGACAAGGTGATAACCGACGTGACCGCAACGCAGTCGAAGGACAGCAGCGGAAGCTACGGCGACCTGTTCGGCGATCCGACACTTGCCAACCTGGACAACCAGATGCTGACCACAATCCTGGGTCAGGTGACCAGCTCGGGCGCATATCAGTCGCTCCAGGATGTCGGCATCACCACGGGAGCCGTGGGCAGCACGCCGGGTACGACCAACTCCGTGGAGTTCGACACCACGACGTTTGCTACTGCCCTGGCAGCCAATCCCGACCTGGTGGCGTCGCTGTTCAGTGGCACCAGCTCGGTAAACGGCTATAGCGGCATTGCCGTCCAGCTCAACACGTTTCTGACAACGGAAAACAACGCGGTCACCGGCCCCTTTGCCGAGGAGAAGACGACCACCAACGCGGACATCACTAGCCTTCAGAGCCAGGTCACGCTGCTGCAGACGATGCTTACCACGAAGCGTGCCACCCTGACGGAGGAGTTCTCGGCTATGTCCACCGCGCTCAGCAATCTGTCCGCCGAGCAGTCAATTCTCAGCAACTGGACCAGCTCGAGCAGCTCTAGCTCGAGCTCATCGAGCTAGAGCTCGCCACGGCGAGCGCCGGCTACCGGGCCCGCTCAGGGCAAGTTGGCAAATTGCCCCGGCGAGCCACTAAAGATCTAGAGTTTTGTGCCGAATAGGTTGGGGAAAGGAAGGAGGACGACGATGAAAGACACCTCGATCGCTCAGCGAGAGGTGCTCGAGCGCCTTCTTGACCTGACCGCTCAGCAGGAACGGGCCCTGGATGCCGGCGACATCATTGGGCTCAACCGCCTTTCGGAGCTTCGCCTGCAGACAATCAGGAACGCGGCGTCGATTCTGCCGCCTCGGCAGCCGTGGGCTCCTGAGCTAGGCGAGCTGGCGGATGCCCTCGAGCGAAGCACGACGCAGCTGCAACAGAGCACCGTCGCCTGCATGGCGGTGGTGCGCCGGCAACTGGAGCAGCTTGCCGAGAACCGGCGCATCGCAAACTACGTGCCTCCTGCCGTCCCAGTGTACCGGGCGAGCTGGAAGGGCTAGGAGCCACGTTGTGCGCGGGGCTTCACTCACGATCGTCTACTTAGGCGCAGGTGGGAGCGCGACAGACCCTCAACCGGCAGTCGGGATGTCGCAGCATTGTAGGGATAGGTAGACAGCCATGAGTACCATTGGGCAAGCCACGCAGGTGGCAGTGAGCAATCGGCTTGCGGCGAGCGTGCAGCAGGACTCGTCCACGACACGGACAGCAACTACAGACAAAGCGAAGGTAGCGCAGTCTTCAACCGCGGCAACCACGCCGCAGGAGTCCGGGTCGTCGCTGATGGCGGCCGTTGCCTCGCTCGGGGCAAGAGAGTCTATGGTAACGGAAGTCGTATACGGGCCCAACAACCAGGTGTCGCAGATTCGCGTATTGGACGCCGTCACGCACCAGGTGATTAGCTCGTCTCCGCCCGACTCGATCGCACACATGCAGTTGGAGCTTGAGCAATACCAGGACGCCGCGAAGAGCAAGCTCGGTTCCACGTGACGTCCGTGGTGTCACGCCCGCTCTTGGTCATGTAGGATGCGTTGAGATCTTTGGCGGGAAGCCGTCGAACTCGCGTCGAGCGGCAACATGGGAAAGGCTGGTCATCATGTTGACAAGCGGGTACATGCAGTATCGCACGGTGGCTACCCAGACTGGGAGCCCCGGCGAGTTGGTGGTGTTGCTGTACCAAGCGGCGATCAAGAACGCCGGCCAAGGGCGGACGGCGATCGAGTGCAGCAGGCCTGCGCTTGCCCACCAGCACCTGATGAAGGCGCAAGAAGTGGTTCGAACGCTCAAAGGCTCGCTTGACTTCGAGCGAGGCGGGGAGATCGCCACGCGCTTGAACGACATCTATGGATTCGTGCTTGGGCGACTCGTGATCGCCAACATCAACAAGGACGTCGAGCCGATAGACGAGGTGTTGCCGTTGCTCCGCCAGTTGCTGGGCGCGTGGCAATCGGCGGTGCGGGAAGCCAGCCGCCGCGCCAGCTAGGCGGGCGCCGCTGCTTCGCCCGGTAGCAGCGCGGCACGCCTATTCCTGGCAGAATCGGGCTATCTTTGCCCCACCATATGGGTCATATGCAGTTTGCATTTCGCATCGTATGCTCTCCATGTCGATGGTTCCTGACCGAACCGGAGGGCGACGCAAGAGCGGCAGGGCTTGTAGCGGTGGGCGACTCCGGGCAGCGATGCGGAGGTACTAGTGGCCTCTGGCGTCGAGGCAGCTCGGCAGTCGAGGGGCGGATAGCACGATGCGCATGGACCTTGGGTGGGAAAGCGATGCCGGCGGTCATGGCGATTTGGACGTTTCGGAATCGAGTGATCTGTGTCAGCCGGAGACGGCAACCGGTGAAGCACTGGACGAACACGACTTGGTCGGCATCTACCTTCGCGACGCGGCCCGATATCCTCGCCTCACCGCCGAACAGGAGCGCGAGCTGAGCCGGCGCATACTTGAAGAGCAAGATGAGCAGGCCGCGACCATCTTGACGCAGAGCAACCTGCGCCTCGTCGTGCGTGTCGCGAAAGGGTACCAAGCTCAGGGTTTGACCCTGCTGGACCTGATCCAAGAAGGCAACATCGGCTTGATGAAGGCCGTTCGCCGCTACGACGGCAAGAAGGGCTTCAGGTTTTCTACCTACGCGGTGTGGTGGATCACCCAGCAGATCACCAGAGCGATCTGGACGGCGCACGGCCCCATGAAGATACCGTCTCGCGTCATCGATGAGCATCGGCGCACCATGCGGGCGCGGCGCGAGCGTGCCGAAGGGTGTGGCGAAGCGGGCACGTCCCAGGGCTCCCCGCAGGCGGAGCCGGCCAGTCCATGGAGCATCACTGCGGTCACGGGCGACGAGGCCGACGAGCGTATCGCGTCGTTGGCTGGGAGTGAAGACGAGAACCCGGCCCGCCAGTGCGAGAACCGCGAGCTCCTCGGCACTATCTTTATGGCCCTGCAAGAGGCCAGTCGCCGAGACCAGGAGATCCTCGTACAGCTCTTTGGACTTAACGATTCGACGCCGCTGAAGCTCGAGCAGGTGGCTACGAGCCATAACCTTACCAGTGAGCGCGTGCGGCAAATCAAGAAGAAGCTCTTTGAGTCGGTACGGAAGTCACCGTATGCGGAGGAGCTTGCCAGCTCATATTGATTCATGAGCGATATTTCAGTTCTCCAACGTGATCTGCTCACGCGCCTGCTTGCCCTGCAAGCCAGGCAAGAGAAGGCACTCGTCGCCGGAGACATGCCGACCGTGTCTGCGCTCTCGGAAACTCGCCTGCTTCTCATACAGGAGGCCTCATTCCAGACCGCACTGCAGCAAGCGTGGGCCCCGGAGCTATCTGGCATGGTACGCGAGCTCCGTCAGCGGACCACGGACCTGGAGCGAGCATTGATTTCGCGCAGAGAGAATGTGCGCCACCAGATGGCTCGTCTCACTGAAGGCCGGCGTGCGGCCGAGTACCTCGAGCCCCCTTTGCGAAAGCGAACGCACGGCTGGACAGCCTGATCGTTCGCGTGCTCAGTTTGCAGCGCATCTGGTAGCCTACCACTTGATGGTTGCTGCGACCGAGCCAGAGTGCGAGCAGCGCTCCCCACACGCCACCACGGGCCTCGCAGCCTCCAGCCGGGATCGCGGAGAGCGCGATCGTTGGTTGCCGGCACGCCGCTAGCGATAACCCAGCTCGCTCGGCTGCATGTCCAGTTCGTCGAGCGTGATCTTCTCCAGGAGCTCGAGCTGCTCACTGGTAAACATCATGGTCATTGCGCGGGCCTGCCGGCAAGCCCAAGCGTAGATAGCGATATCATTGGCAAGCGTACCGTGGCCCATCGTCGAGCGCCAATCGGCAAAATCGGCGCTGGCGCGCACGACCATCCTGCTGAGGCACGCCTGGACGAGAAAGGTCTGGGGGTAGGGCAACTTGCACGGCTCGCCGGACGATAGCTCGATGACGAGGCGCTGCTCTCCTCGCTTGAACTCTGCCAGGTAATGGTTTGGCAGAAGGGCAACCGAAGGGCTGCACGGTTCCTCACGCAACGGAATCCGCCGTACGTCGCAGTGGAAGGCACCGCGGATGAGCATCGCGGCTATCTGAAGCTCTCCGGTGGCAACTACCTTCTTGGCCATGGAGAAGATGTCAAGGCCATCCTCGGCTCGATGCACTTCATCCGGCAGCTCGACGCGGCGCATCACTTGTCCCTTGTGCGACGGCGTCCGTGCGGTACCGGCCTGTGGGCCGCTCATCAACACACCCCTACCTCGCCGATTTCGTGCGCCGGCTGGCCGACCGCCTACTCGCTGCAGCGGGGTCGCGAGGACCCACAATGGCGTGGTGACCAGTCTGCATGCCACCCAGTACGGGTGGCGTTCGCGCCGCCGGCGAGTCCAGTCTCGCGACGGCTCTACCACGGATCCGGCTGGACAGACACTACACTGTGGCAAAGACGCAATGGATCAAGATTGCACTGAGTATACACCAATCCACAGGCTTGTGGCACTCCCGCACGCCCGATCGCCTGGTTACTTGGGGGCAGGCTTCGAGATCTTCAGTCCCGAATGGACGGCCGCCGCGTACACCTGGTCGAGGTCGAGCCAGTCGGGCATCGTCACCTCGCGTGCCGTGCTGAGACGCGGATACTCGGGATCGATGACCCCTGCTACCACGTTGCCCAGCATCACACTGTAGCTCAGCATCTCTGGCTCAGATGGCTCCTGGAGCTCGTGATGGCGTCCCACGGCATCCGCGAGCTCGGGCGGTAGTGCCCACAGCTCGGCAAGCTGCTTACCGACCTGCGCGTGATTGGCGCCGAACTTGGCTTCTTCTGCCTCCAGGAGAGTGCAGTCGCGGGACTCCATCTCGCTGGCAAGCGACGCCGGCCGCGGATCATTCGCCAGTGCAAGACCGCTGAGAACGACCTTGCCGAGGTCGTGGAGAAGGCCCGTGCTGTAGGCGAGGCCAAGATTGCTCATGCCGGCCAGCCGGGCGACCGTCGCCGTGGTGTTGGCCACCAGCTCGCTGTGCGCCGTGAATGCGCCGGCCGGTAGCTGATAGATCGGCATCTCGCGCTGGGCAACCTGGGACACGCCGCTGGCAAGCACCACCATCCGTGTCTGCGCGGTGCCGATCACGCGAATCGCATCCGTGATGCTACCAATGGTGCCTCGCAGGCCGAAGGTCGCGCTGTTGGCGCAGCGAAGGAGGGCGGTCGAGACCCCAACATCGCGCACGGCGACGTCAGCCAGCTTCTGCAGCGACACGTCGGCATGTGCCAGCAGGTTGAGCAACTGCATTGCCGTGGCAGGCATGGGAGCCAGCATGCGCAGCATCTTGTTGGTGACCTGCAGCCTTGGCGTGCCGGTGCGGCTCACAGCAGCGACGTTGTGCGGTGATTCCAACGTGCTTCTCCTTCATTAGGGCTCGCTACGGCAAGCATCACGCGGTCGCCCTAGCAGGCAACGCCGCCCGTCGAGGCGCGGGGCCCTTCTTCTTCTTCGGCGGCGGCGGGGACTTGCGTCTCCTGGCCCTCCTCAGTATGAGCAACATAATTGTAGCGGCAATGTAGACATACACAAGGTACATCCATGCTACATGCACCTGTCGATTCTTCAGCGGGCCGATGGCAAGCGGTCCGGGAGCGGCGAGACTCACCTTGATGCCAAACAGCGCGCTCATTCTGCGCGTCATGGGCGAAGGCGGCTTAGGGGGGACGGGCTTTATCACCCTGGGAGGGGGAGGTGCTGCCACTGCTGTCAGGAGCGTGCTCTGCGATCGGCTGCTGCTCTGGCCGATTAGCACGACCAGATGCGGCCCCAGATCGGGTTTCTTCTTGTTCGCCGGTTTCGGCACGGTGAACGTGCCGACGATAGAGCCAAGCTCATCGGCCTTCAGCGTCACCATGCGTACCATACCCCAGGAGACCTGCACGAGCTCGCCTGGAAGGAAATCGCGCGCCCAGATGACGACCTTTTCTCCTCCCCAGGCAGATGCGGGTGTCAGCATGACGGTTGGGTTCGGTCCAGGCCCGGTGCTCAGCACGTGCGAGAACGGTCCGATCGTAGGCTCGACCTGGAGCTGAGAGACCTCACCCGAGATCGCGTCCGTGATGATGAGCACGTTGCCACCGTACATGAGGCTCAGGCCCCCGGGTCGGCCGCTGAGCTGGAGCGTCTTCAGTTTCTTCAGAGTGCGGTCGTCATACCGCGTAAGTGTGCCGGTGTCATCACTGGCCACGTAGAGCAGGTGCCTCGATGTGTCGACGGCAATGGCCGCCGGTCGCGGCGGCACGGCGAGCGCGCCCACCAGGTTCATCGATGTGCTGACCGCGCTGTCGAACACCAGCACTTTGTTCGTGGCAGGCTGGGCGACATAGAGCCGGTGGATAACCGGATCCTGGCCCACAACGCCCCCCAGGCTTATCGGCGCGGTGCCGGCAGCCCGGGCGGAAGGCTCGGTGATGCCCGTAGCCAGCAGCGCGACGAGCACGAGGTAGACGGTCGAGAGTGCTGCGCACCTACGCATTGACGGCCTCCCAGCCCCTGGGACCTCTCACCGGGCAACTCTGCGGTAGAAACATGGCGCTACATACTGCAACCCGTAGTCACTCGGCCGGCCAATCGTCTCGGTGGCGCCGATGAACAGAACGCCGCTCGGCTCGAGCGCGTTTGCAAGTTTGCCGTAAAGGTCGTTCTTCGCCTCATCGGTGAAATAAATGACCACGTTCCGGCAAGCTACGATATCGAAGCTCTGCTGCACCTTGTCGCGCAACAGATCGTGGCGGTCGAACCTCACCACTCGCGCGATCTCCTCGCAGACTCTCAGCGAGGTGCCTTCGCGCACCATGTACTTGTCGCGCAGGCGCGCCGGCAGCCCTCGAACGTCTTCCGGACTGTAGCCCGCACCTGACTTTGCCTTCTCCAGCATGGCGCGGTCGATGTCCGTGGCATACACAGTATGCCGGCGGCCAGGCATGAGCTCTGTGAGCAGCATGGTTACTGTGTAGGCTTCCGCTCCATTTGAGCAGCCGGCGCTCCACACCTTCACCCCCTGCGTGCGAGACTTGAGCGGATCGAGTATGCGTTGGTTGAGGTACTCGAACGCCTCCGGATTGCGGTAGAACTCGGACACGTTGATGGTGATGTGCTGCTCAAACTCCCGCAGGATCTCGCGATTGCCGCGCAGCATCGCCGCAAAAGCAAGCAGGTCGGGCGCCTGGTGCTTGCGCGCCAGGTCGCGGATGCGGCGCTCCATCTGCTTGGGCTTATAGCACTGTAGGTTGACGGGCAGCACCGTCGCCACCAGCTGCATGAACTGGCTGTATTCTGTTTCAAAAGTAGTAGCCACTGCGCTGCTCCCCTAGGTTGCCAGGTCGGGCGTACCCGCGTCGGCCGTCTCGTGGATCCATTTCTCGATTGCCTGCCCGAGCTTGTCCAGCGGATGGACGGCTTTGACTATGCCGGCTTCAACCACGGAGCGCGGCATGCCGTAGACAATCGACGTGCTCTCGTCCTGCGCCAGAACCTCCGCGCCATGCGCGTGCATCACGCGCGCGCCGTTCGTCCCGTCCACTCCCATGCCGGTCATGATGACGACCAGGCATTTTCCCGGCCAGTTCTCTGCCAGCGACAGCAGCAAGCGATCCACAGCGGGGCGCACGCCGTGCAGCGGTGGAGTTTGATCGATGTGATAGCGCTTGTCCTTTCCGAGCGTAACGTGGAAGCCCCCTTGGCCCACGAGCACGGTTCCGCTACGGACGACGTCGCCCTCGTCGACCTCGCGCACGTCCATTTCCGTCCTCCGATTCAGGCGACCGGCCAGGGATTTGGTGAAGACGGGCGGCATATGCTGAACGACGATGAAGGCTGCCGGCTGCATGGATCGCAGGTCCGAGAACAGTTGATCGAGGGCTTGCGGACCGCCGGTAGAGCTGCCGATGGCCACCAACGGCGTGTCCTCCCACCTGCCGGCGTTCTGCGCCAGGGCCCTGGGCGGGTCGTTCTGCGGATTGGAGAGGACGGGCTCCGCCGCCAGGGGCGCCAACATCCCCGTTCGGCGCCTGCCCGGGCGGACACGTACACCGGCCACGACAGTGAGCTTCGTGACTAGATCCTCGCGAAAGGCGTCGGCAGTATGAATCCAGGGCGTGGTAGGCTTCGCGATGTAGTCCACGGCTCCGAGCGCCAAGGCATCGATGGTCGTCTTTGCTCCCGCGTCCGTCTCCGAGCTCACCATGAGCACCGGGGTGGGCTGCCGGTCCATGATCTGGCGTAGAGTCTCCAGTCCATCCATGTCCGGCATATGCACGTCGAGCGTGATGACATGGGGCCTGAGCTGGGGCAGGAGTGCCAGACATTCGCTGCCCGTGCTGGCGATTCCTGCCACCTCGAAGCCGGGAGCCGAGCGGATTATGGTTGATAGCCTGTGTCGTACCAGGCTTGAGTCGTCGACGATGAGCACGCGCTTCGGCTCGTCCATGGCAACCCCTTTGTAGTCGCGCTGGGTTATGCGGGCACGCCGCACTCTGCTTCATACATACTATCGGCCGAACAGGCCAATTCTTTAGACTTGCACCGCTTTTGTGCCACATCCCCACTAATGTTTTCGCGATTCTTGCCGAAGGGAATAGACAGGATGGTGTGCTGGCGGCATTAAGGAGGATGGAGACCCTTGGAAACAACCTATGACAGGCTAGTCGCTCCACCCTTGGCTCATGCGCTTATCAGCGCGGTAACGTATGCTGGCGAGCAACTGAGCGGCCTGGTCGATTGTCCGATCAGGCTTCAGGGCACAAATGTGGAGCGGCTCCGGCTCGAAGATCTGCCAGGACTGCGAGAGGGTGAAGAACGCCTGGTAACCGCAGTGTACTTGCAGTTCGACGGTCCGTTTGAGGGCCATGTGGTCCTCTCGTTCTCGCCGGAGGCCGCCGCGCAGCTTTCGGAGAAGCTGCTCATGGAGCCTGTCGAACAGCCGCTTTCCGCGATGGCGGAATCGGCGCTCGGAGAAGTGGGCAATATCGTAACGGCATCGTTCCTGAACGCCATAGCAAATGCCGTGGACTACACAGTACACCCGTCTCCACCCGTTGTGGTTCACGACATGATCGGCGCTTTGCTCAGCAACGTCGTGCTCGAGTTGGCGCTGGATTCGTCGCATGCGCTGCTGGTCCACACCCTCTTCGAGGTGGGAGGTGAGAGGCTGCAAGGCGAGCTCATTCTGCTACCCACTGATCTGTCGTGTGACACGTTGGAAAGCCGGTTAGTAACGTGCAGCCAGCCGCCATCACTATAACTTCGGTCGGCCTCGGCGAGCTATCCATCGTCCAGCGGGCCGACGGCCTGCTCGTGGCCAGGGGACTGGGATCGTGCATCGGGATAGCCGTGTATGAGCCCAAGACCAGGGTCGCTGCACTGGCACACGTCATGCTTCCCGGCCCTGCTCCGGCGCAACTACCCGCGGATCAGCCGGCTCGCTTCGCCGACCAGGCTGTCGTGTCAGTAGTAGATTCGCTGGAGAGACGTGGGGCGCGAATCAGGGATTGTGTGATCAAGCTGGCTGGCGGGGCGCAAGTGATACGGCTGGGTAACAAAGAGGATCGGCTTCAGGTAGGTCGCCGCAATATTGAGGCGGTACTGCATGCACTGGAGGAGAACGGCCTGCGCTCCGTCGCTCAAGACGTCGGGGGCAACATGGGACGTACATTGACGCTCTACGCTTCCACCGGCGTCACGACCGTGCGCCTCGTTGGCGGCGCTGAGCAGGCTCTGTGAATGGAGGATGACTGTGGCCCTAGAGTTTGACGCAGATGATCAAGAGATAGAGTTGTTTCTATCCGAGACGAACGACCACATTCAGATGCTCGATCAGGGCATTGTCCAGCTCGAGACCAATCCGGACGATGGTGGGCTCCTGCAGCAGATCTTTCGCTCTGCTCACACCATCAAGGGGGGAGCGGGCATCATTGGCCATCAGCGCATGGCGGAGCTCTCGCACGACATGGAGAACGTGCTGGATGCCCTCCGTTCGCATACCGTGCGCGTCACGCAGCGGACTACCGATGCACTGCTGGAGGCACTCGACGCGCTGAAGGTCCTGAACCATGAGGTGGTCACGCGGGTCCCAGCCGACCTGCCGCTCGACGACGTGCGGCATGCTTTGATGGCGTGCCTGAAACAAGCTAGCGTTCGTGCAACAGACTCCGCGCAGTCGGGATCAGAAGTGGATTGGCCGTACGACGAGGCGCTGGACTCTCTGCCGGACGGCACTCCTGCCGACAAGCTCTATCTCGTTTCGGTGTCGGTAGACGTCGACTGCGGATTGAGCGTGGCGCGCACGTTCCAGGCAGCCATGGAACTCGAGCGCTGCGGCCGCATAGTACGCATGATCCCCAGCAAAGACCAGCTCGAAGGATATGAGCGCTCTGTCGGCCTCAAGGCCCTGGCGCTGATCGATATGCAGCCGATCAAGCTGCAGGAGAGGATCCTCGAGATCGGCGACGTGACCGGCGTGTCGGTTGACGCATACAGCATTCCAGATCCGGAGCTGGCACTTCAAGCGGCTAAAGCCGCGGAGCCGCAGAGCCCGAAAGCAGCGGCAGGAGGCCGGCAGGCCAGTGGGTCAGCCGACACCAGTATCAGGATCTCTGTCGGCATCGTGGACAGCCTCATGAGCCTGGTGAGCGAGCTCGTGCTAGGGCGCACGCGGCTGCAGACGCTGCGATCCCAGCTCCAGTCGCGCTACTCCGACGACGAGAGCGTGGCAGGTCTCGACGATGCCGTTAGCCATCTCGAGCAGGTGGTGACCGACCTTCAATCGACCGTGATGAAGGCCCGGATGCTACCCGTCGCCAACGTGTTCCACAAGTTCCCGCGGCTGGTGCGCGACCTCACCGCACAGAGCGGCAAGCAAGTCAACTTCACAATGACCGGTAATGAGACCGAGCTCGACCGCTCCGTGATCGAGATGCTTTCGGATCCGCTGGTGCACATGCTCAGGAATTCGCTGGACCACGGTATCGAGTCACCCGAACAGCGCGTTGCCGCGGGTAAGAGTCCCGTGGGCTCTATCGCCCTCTCGGCTACACCGGCTGAGAATCATATCCTGATCGAAGTTCGGGACGACGGCGCCGGCATCGACGGTCGGAAGGTGCTGGCCAAGGCCGTCGAAAAAGGTCTGATCACGACCGAGGCGGCGGCGAGACTGACTGAGCAGGAAATGGTCGAGCTGTGCTTCATGCCTGGGCTCTCCACTGCTCGCGCGATAACCGACATCAGCGGGCGCGGGGTGGGCACCGACATCGTCAAGTCCACGGTCGACCGCATGGGTGGACACGTCGCGGTCCAGAGCGTGCTCGGTAAGGGCACGACGTTCTCAATCACGCTGCCCCTGACGTTGGCCATC
This sequence comes from uncultured bacterium, assembly GCA_963827235.1. Lineage (GTDB taxonomy): Bacteria > Chloroflexota > UBA5177 > JANWHV01 > JANWHV01 > JANWHV01. The sequence goes on along the minus strand of CAWHAE010000010.1, from coordinate 893,431 downwards.
ATGCAGGCCTTGCTCGTGTCGGTCGACAACGCCGTCTACGCCCTGCCGCTCAACATGGTGACCGAGATCCTCAATGTGCAGGACGATCAGATTCACGAGCTCCAGGGCACCGAGGCCACGCTGGTTCGCGGCACGATTCTGCCCTTGCTGCGCCTGCGGCAGTATTTCTGCCGAAGCGGTAGAGACACCAGCTTGAGCTCTCAACACGTCGTGGCAACCCGTGTCGACGGCCAGATGCTCGGTCTGGTGGTCGACCACGTGATAGGCGAGCAAGAGATCGTGATGAAGCCGCTGGGCAACTACATGGGCTATATTCGCGGCCTCGCCGGGGCTACCATTCTGGGCGACGGCCGGATCGGCCTGCTCATCGACGTGCCGGTGCTCAAGAACTATTCGCCAAGCGACCTGGCAGCGTAGCGGGTCACGCTAGCTCGCGGCTACCGTCTCAAGAAGCGGCCGACCATCGACTGCTTCTTGGGCCGGGCCGCGGTATAGTCGTCAGACGTATTGCCAATCAGTGTCCGCGCGACGGCGAAGACGTTCTGACTGACTGGTGCATCGGGCTCACTGAGCACGAACGGCGTACCCGAGTTGGCGGCGTCTGTAGTGCGCGTTCCGTCACTCGCTATGCGCAACCGTATCTCCCGGTTGATTGCCGCCTCGATGTCGCGAAGCTCATGCTGGCTGATGCTGTCCGCCCTCATCATCACCAACATGAGCTTGCTCATGTCATAGTGCAAGAGCTCGATGACGCGCAAATACGAGTTCGTGTTCTTCATCGTGGGCAGGTCGGGGCACAGCGGAACAAGGATCGTGTTCGACATTTCCAGCGCGGCCAGCACGCGGCCGTCGAAACACGGGCACGCGTCGACTACCGTAAACGTGAACGAGTCCCGCAGAATGGTGAGCGTCTGCTGAATATGCTCAAACAGGATGCGTTCGCCGTCCTCCGGCTGCTCAGGGCCGAGGAGAGCGTGCAGCCCACTCTGGTGCCGCACAAGCAGCGACGTTACGGCCGGCCGTGTTATCTGGGCGCCGTCGAGCAAGTCCGCAAGCGACCTGTCAGAATGGAGATCGAGAAAGACGCCGTGGCTGGCGAAATTCAGGTTGAGGTCGACCAGTGCGGTCGGGTAGCCCAGAACCTGAAGTGCCGCGGCCAGATTCACGGAGAGCGTGGAGGTGCCAACTCCGCCCTTTGGACTCGTGATCACGATCAGCTGGTGCGGAAGGTCCGGCACCGTGTCTGCCGGCCGCCGTGGCAGATCGGCGTGCACAACGGTCGGAGCCGCGGTCGGCTGTTTGGCAGTCAATGACTGTAGCTCGGCGCGCACGGCTTCGATGGTCTGCCGCAGCATCGCGGTGCTGAACGGATACGGCAGCACGCGCCGCAGACCAATCGCCATTGCTCCCGCCAGCGCGTCGGCGGTGAAGTCCATGGTGTAGCCCAGAATGAGCGCACCGGGAAAGCTCGCGTTCGCCTGGCGAGCGAAGGCCGTCCGCGGCGCTGCCGGTCCTTCCAGACCGATCAGTACAACGTCGGGCTCCGACATCTCAGGCAGCACCGAGAGAATGTCGTCGACGACCGCGGACGTATAGCCGAGCTCGTCGAGCTGCTCCGTGATCCGTTCGACGATCGCGGGATCAACCTCTCGGAGCAGCGCGACTGGACTAGCTGCTTGCCAATCCATCAGTTGGTTCTGACCTTCAATGTGCTAACACGTTCGATGCGTACGCTCATCTCAGTTTCGCACATTGCGGCCCCGACCCCAATGAGGCATTGTGGTAAACCACGTGGTTGGCATGGAGCATCGGCGGCATGGCGGCCTGCCGCCGATGCTCCAACGAGCTCCTGCTCTTGGCGTGCTGGAACCGCGATCACTCCATGGGAATGTCGTGCGCCGAGCTGGGCGAAATGAGCATCAGCGAGCCGGCGTACTCCCCCTGCGAAACGAAGAGCGGTGTGACCGCGATGCTCGACATGAGCGGGGCACCGTCCTTGCGCTTCAGGCAGGCATCAAATCGAACGTTCAAGCCGTGGCGAACGGCCTCGAGCTCTTGCGTGGCTCGCGCTCGCTCGTCTTCGTCCAGGTGGTCGAGCAGCGTCGTTGCCGTCAACTCCTCAACGGTATAGCCGAGCAGGTCGGCCATGCGTTCATTGACGGTCACGGTCGTCCCGCCGGCAGCTACCTGCCAGACCGCGTGATCGCTCGTCGCGGCGATGCTGTGCGCACGATCCTTGGCGTTCGCCAGCGACTGCAGTGCATCGCCACGAGTCTCGCGTGCGGCGGACAGCTCCCAGAACTGCACGAGAATGGTGCCTGACAGGCGCAACAGATTGATCTCGTCGCTGCTTACGGTACGCACATGCGGATACGCGGCAAACAGTGTTCCCACCAGCCGGCCATTCAGATCGACGAGCTGCACCGCCACGAAGGCGATAATGCCGGTCGGCGCGCTGGCCAGGTTGGGGAATCGGGCGTCCTGCCGGACGTCTTCTACGATCAGGGTATCGAGCCCTACCGGCGCAACGGCGGTGCCGAACGCGGGGCTGAACTCATCCCCGGCGCCCTCAATCATGCCCATTCCCATGCGATCGTGCAGGTGATCGATGTGCCACTGTCCAGCCATCTCGCGGGATATTCCGGTTGCACCGGCGCGAAGACTACCGGCCAGCAGGGCGAGGACGTTACCTACCAGCGTGTCGACACTCTCCGTGCTCGTGTCCATGCTCGCCAGGCGTTCTACTCCCGCCTGGAATGCCGCGTGCGGTTGCGCCTCATTGAACGTACGCCATGTATAGACCGGCTCGGCGCCGCCAGCCGTTCGTCTCGCCGCGTAGCGCCCGCGCCTGGGACTTGGTTGGTGGGAGGTACGCGCTGCCCCCGGAGGTAGCTCAATGCCCAACGTCCGCGCATACGCATCGACGGCCGTTGGCACAAACCGGAGAGATCCGCCCGGCATCTTGAGCGCCGGGACCAAATCGCCGCGCTGCACTGCTCGCAACACCGTACCCTTAGACACGCCTACTAGTCGCGCAACCTTTCCCGAGGTCAGGTATCGATTGTCCATACTCGCAATCCAATCTCACTGGTTATCGTCTTCGACCCAGATTACCGTCCAGATTGCTAGCCCGAACCTCTATCGCTCCCCGGCCAGGCACCGTGGGGTCAAACGTTGTCGGAGCCGCGAGCGGTACGCAAGCAAAGCTGCTGCCATGGTACGAGATGCTCTCTTCCACCATGATACACACATCTGATTGGCGATAAAAGGTGAGAGTGCTTGGTCCGGTTGCTACGTGCGCTCCGTTGGGACTACACCAGTTTGCACGTTTTACAACGGTGAATGAAGCGCAACTGCTGTCAGGGGAGAAACTTCCCAACGGCAGTCTCGACGGAGGCGCTCGGGCTTCCGGGCACCCCTTTGCCGCGAAGGCGTTTGCTTGCCAAAAGCTGATGCGGCCGCTTCAACACGAGCTGAAGGCAGTAGTCCGTGAGCCGATCGCGATCTCGCTCGGTCATCTGCAGAAACGTGACGCCGACCACTCCCTGACCGATATTGCGCGACACTCTGGCGATAAGATAAGTGCAGCCCCGGTAATCAGGCAAGGGTAGTTTCATGTGAACGACCGCGCCAGGGCTGGGATCGGGCTCCTTGCCGTGCACGGCACAGCGGGCGCCGCCTGTGCTGAGGTCTAGCACCGTGCAGGGGCGGAACTGCAGGTCGGTGATGCTGTGCAGGGCAATGGAAGCCCGAATGCGGCTGCCGACACGGGCGTGCTTCCGCTCTGGTCGCACAGCGGTCAGTCGCGTTTCCGGCTCGAGGATAGGCAGTACGCCACCTTCCACGTGCAGATCGACGTCGGCGAGGCTCTCGGCCATGGTTCGAGACAGGAAGACGTTACCCCCGGCGTGCATCGTGCACTGCCACGCGCGAGCCAACACGCGTATGTCGGTCTCCGCAGATATGATAGAGTGTTGCGCCGGTCCGCAGGTCACGCTTCCGCTCGCTTGAAGCCGGCACGGGCTGGCAGCTGAGCCCGCGACGTCGCCGATCACGGTAATCGAACCACCGGCGCTGATCACTCGCGCTTCCAGGACACTGCCCTGTACCCACACGTCGCCGTCGCAGTGCACCTCGGCACCGGGCAGCACCGATCCGGTGATGAAGAGAGGGAGGCTGCGCTCGGTCACCGTCGCGCGGGTCGGCACGTCGCCACCGTGGACGTGGCCCGGCACGACTTCGATCTGCAGGTTCCGCAGTCGCACTTCGCCGTCACAGGTGGCAAGAAGCTGGGTGCGGTCCGCACCGATCTCAGTGTTTTGGCCCTGGGGGAGGCGGACCTCGTGTGGAGCTCTCGGAGGCACAGTCCGCTCACACAGGTCAAGGCCCGGAGAAGCGGGGACGCCGCGGACTGTCCTGGCGAGCACCGTGCCGGCGATCACTGCATGCCGATTGCCGGGAAGCGTGCCGCGAGCCGATGGGGTCGATACGGGCACCAGGAGCTCCAGCCTACCGTCGACTGGTGCGCTGGGCGCGGAGGCCTCGAGCAGTGTCAGCCACTTATCCGTACCACCCTTGTCTAGGAGGCCAGTCACGGCGCTTCGGCTGAGCCTGGACCGCACCGCGAGGGCGGCCATCCGCTGCAAGACGAGACCGTAGAGCACGTCCGGCGCCATCGACGCTGCCTCGGACGTGAAGCGCACCTCAAGGCGCATGGCGTCCGCGCTCAAGCGCGCCGCCACGCAATCATGAGAAGCCAGAAGGTCCAGTCCGTATAGCCTGTTCATCGGGGCTCCCTGCAGGCGGTGATCCGTTGGCCGGTGAAGCCCGGCCCGCCGCGCCTGAGCACTGCAACGGACCGCATGGCGCGACGGGCACGAATCGTTCTGTTGTAGTAATCGGCAGGTGAGGCCCGATCTTTAGCGTCGCCGGATACCGGGCGAGGATCTAGTACAAGCCTACAGTACCCGCCCGCGCTGCTCCGGCGACGTGAGCACAACAGTGGACCGCTTGAGCACTTCTTGCTGGCAGTATGTGGTCAAGCGGCCGTGGTCGCGGTGTGTCATCTGGAGAAAGCTCAGTCCCAGGACACCGGGAGCGACTAGGCGCACGACGCGTGCCAGCACGATGAACTGGCCGCGCGTGCCGGGCAGGACTGCCTTCAGCTGGACGAACGAGCCGGCTGAAGGCTGTCTCCGCGGGTCTGCATACACGCACTTCGCGCCGCCGGCGCTGAGATCTACGACCGTGCACCGGCGAAAGCTCAGCGGAGGACCGGTATGCACTGCGATTTCGGCTGGGATGTGGCAGCCGAGCCTCACGTACTGGCGCTCCCGTGCCCCCTCGACCTGCGAGGCGGCGCGATCGAATACCGGGAACACTCCTCCGGCGATCTCGATGAGTACGTCCTGAAGAGCCTCTTCGACGGTGTCACGCAAGTAGATGTTGCCATGGCCCTGGAGGCTGCACTGCCAGGCGCAGCCCAACACGTGAATGTCGGTGCCGGCATGCACGTGCGCAAGCCGGGCCTGCTCGAAGGTAACGTCGCGTGCTGCGCGGATCGTACTCGTGCGCTGTCTTGTGCCGCCAATCGATCCTGCGACTGTGACGGTCGACGCCGTACTGAGCACTTGAGCCTCCACGACGTCGCCGTCGATGAATACGTCGCCCTCGGCCTGCACGAATGCGCCTTCGAGGACTGTTCCCCTGATGTAGACCGGAAGCACTTCTGAGATGAACGTTGTGCCCGCCGGCACGTCGCCCTCGTGCAGCAGCAACGGGATCACCTCGATCGCGAGGTTGCGCAGCACCGCCTCGCCGTCGCACACGGAGAGCAGCTCCATACCGTCTTCGCTTATCTCCGTATTGATGCTTTGAGGCAGCTTCGGCTCCAGTGGCGCTCGAGCCGGCACCTCCCGTCCCAGCAAATCAGTCCCGGGCCTGCCGGAGATCCCCGGCTGGCGCCGCGCCAGAATGGCGCCGGCGCGAACGACACACTTCCTGGGATGAGTGCTTGCGCGCGCACCCGCAACCTGCACTGGCACCACCACTTCGACTCTTCCGTCGACCGGAGCGGTCGGTTCGGTGCCCTTGAGCAGCGTGATCCAGGTGAATGGAGTGAACTTTGCCAGCAGAAGATCGAGATACTGGCGCGTAGGGCTGAATTCCAGCTTCAGTAGCTGGCACTGAGCGATGAGAGCGTGAACGAGCTCAGTTCGCGCCACATGCAGAGCCTGTCTCGTGAACGAGACCTCCAGCTTCATCGCGTCGGCACTGAGTCGCAATGTGATGAGCTCAGGGGCTGGCAAGCGCCATACTCCATCCTGAATAGGCTGGACGGCAGCAGAGCCGGTTCCACGTGCGTGTGGCCGCGCCCATAAAGTAGAGCATACCAACACGCCGGAGCGAAGTGTGATATCCGATCGCTCACCAACCACCGGAGAGAGAAGACTCAACCGCACACGGTCTCGGCGGAAGAGCGTGACGTACGTCTGTGCTGGACCAGCCGGAGCGTCGACCGCCGCTTTACTGAGGCGGTCGCGCACTTCATCTGGTAGTCACGTTCGGATGCTACCATGGATTCAAGGACCACGGAATGCCCTTTGCACGGTACCAGTCCCGACATGATTTGTATCACCGCTCTCCAACCTACCATCGCCGTGGTCCTTCCATACAGGACGGCAGTCGCGCAGATGATTGCCGTCCTTGTTGTTTGTATCCCGGTAGTCTGCCAACACTGTGGTGGCACAAATACGGTCGTGAGTGCGCTGCCGCTGGCGGAGAGAGGCTACTAGAGTACTAGAGCGCGTTCGGCAGGATAATGGGCACGCGCCCAGGTAAGTAGCCTGAGGCCAGCCGACCGGTGACCGTGACGTGGTGCCCGAAGTCTCCAGGTCCCACTGGGGAGGACACCAGTCCGGGCACCAGCTTTCGCAAGAAGTGATGCCATCCTGACTCGCCCTGCGGCTCGAGCAGCACGTCTTTCCCCGGGTCCGGCACGTCCGCGCCATTGCCGGAACGCGCGGGCGTGTTGCCCAGGATCAGCTCCACGGTGCAGGACTTGCGTGTGCAGGGTGCCTTGCGCACGAAGCCGCTGATCGTCACGTCATGCTGAGTCCAGTACGCCGGCCGCAGGATGGCGTCCTTATCGAACTGCGCCGGCGTGTACGTCAGTCCCGACACACTACCCGGCAGCAAGAACCACAGCACGATGCCCACACCAAGAATCGGCGCGGCCAGCGCGAGCAGCACGACGTGGTGAGATCGCATGATGTCACGTCGCCTGCTTCCGCCACGTGCGGTCGGCTGCAAGCGTGCGCACGAGGTCCAGCAACGCCGTGAGGTCGAGAGGCTTTGGAACGAAGCATACGAGCTCTCCGCCCACGATCTGATGCAGGTCGTTCGTCTCGCCCACCTGTTTAGCACTGAAGGCGATCACCGGGATGCCCGGGTAGTGCTGGCGTGCAAACTGTATGAGCTCTACACCGCTCACCCTGGGCATGATGATGTCCGTCAACAGGACGTCTGGCGGCCCGTCCTCGAGCTTGGCCACGCCGTTGGCGCCACCGGCGGCAATGGTGTAGTAGATACCGGGTTCCTGAGCGAAAACCATGTCAAGCACCTCGCGCACCGAGGCGTCATCCTCCACGACCAAGACGGCGGCTGCGTCGTTCATCCTTCCCCCGGATTCGCACTAAGTCCCATACGACAGTAGCGTGATTCGAACCGATGTGCAAAGGCGTCCGCGTCGCGCGCCACCATCTGGCCTATCATAAGTGCGCCGCTTCCGACGACTCGGAGGGCGCCGGCTGTGTCCCGACAGCACCGGCCGGCAATCGCGCAGCCGGCTGTCGAGGGTGGCTCGCGATTTCGTGTATGCTTCCCCCTGGATCGAGTCGGCTGCCGTGCTTGCGGCATGCCCGTATGACACAGCGAAGGTCGATGAACGACGTGCAGCAGCAGGAACACGCAGAGAGCAAGCTCATATACGGCAAGGACGTCGCGGCGGACATCGAGCGCCGCACGATCGCTGATCGAGCGCCCCTGGACCGAGCAGGCGTTGTGCCATGCCTGGCGGTAGTCCACGTCGGCGAGCACGACGACGCGGCAAGCTACAGGCGGATCATCTCAAGGCAAGCAAAGCGCGTCGGCGTTTCGGTGTCTGATGTCGGCCTCCGGGCAGACGCATCACGAGAGGATCTTCTTGCCAGGCTGGCACAGCTCAACATCGACCCGTCGGTGCATGCAATCCTGGTGCAGAATCCGTTGTCGGCCGCGTTCCGGCAGGCAATCGGCGGAGCACTCGCTCTCGACAAGGACGTGGAAGGATTGAGCCCCGAGAACCTTGGCAAGCTGCTATTTGCTCAGCCTGCCGTGACGCCGTGCACGCCGGGCGCCATCATGGCGTTGATCGAGAGCCGGATCACCTCGCTGAAGGGCAAACGTGCCGTCGTGATCAACAGAAGTGCCACGGTTGGGCGTCCGCTCTCACAGCTTCTGCTGAATCGGCATGCGACGGTGACCGTATGCTCGTCCGCTACCGTCGATTTGCCGCTCGAGGCCAGGCGAGCAGAGATCCTCGTGGTGGCAATCGGGAGGCCCCGCGCCGTTGGACCAGACTACATCGGCGAGGGCGCTCTGGTCGTCGACGTCGGCATCAACGCGGACCCGTCCGGCAATGGAATCTGCGGCGATGTGGATACAGAAGCGGTGCTCGATCGTGTCTCTGCCATTACGCCCGTCCCCGGCGGCGTGGGTCCCGTCACTACCGCTGTGTTGCTGGCGAACGTCGTATACGTGGCCGGCCTGCAGTCGGCTACTGGTGGGCCGGCAGAGTAACTGACGGCGGAACGGGCTCGAACCCCGATTGGCCTGGCGGCCGCCACTTGAAATAGCAGTGAAGATATCCGCCGGTGGCGCGGTATTCGATCCGTATTGCGTGTACGCCCGCTGCGAGCGATACGGTGCCGGTCCCCGTACCGCCTGCGGAGCCGTCGTCCACGACGGGCGAACCGTCCACGAGAAGGATTGCCGGCCCGGTGCTATCGAGCGAGAATCCGTAGGCGCCGCTCGACTTCGCCTCCACAGTGCCGAGCCAGCGCACCGAAAACGGGAAGCTCAGGTCCGAAGGAGGCGTCTGATAGTAGGTGTTGACATACTGATCTACCCGCATGAACGAGGCTTGCCCGGTCAGGTCGTCGCTGGCGAAGTAGACTCCCAGCAGGCCCCCTGTCGGCAGATCGGGGGATTGAAGATTCTGATCGGGTATTGCCTGCCATTCCGCCATGCCGCGCTGCCACTCGACCGCCAGCTGGGCTGCTTCTTTCCCGCGCCCGCTGACCTCGAGCGAGTGGTTCCCAGCGCCGAGCAACAGCAGCGGAGTCGACCGCCCGCCCGAAACGGGCCATGTGCTGCCGTCGATGCGCATTGTACCGCTCGTCATGCCGGAAACGCGAAAGGCGACCGGAAACACGGTCTGCTGCGCCGACAGAGCCAGCGTGCCTCTGAAGTCGACGGCAGTGTCTGGTCCTGCGGACGCCGGCCAGGAGACCGGTTGGGTGAGGTGCTGCTGGACCGTTCGCCCGGCTCCAGAGCCAAAAGCCACGGTAATACCGACATTGCCGGCCGCGTCCTGGGGAGTGATAATCACGACCGTAGCCTGTACGCTCTGGGGGTCTTTTCGAGGCGTAAGCGGGATCGTGCGGGCCGTCGGATACGAGCGCTCGACATAATCGAGTACATCGCTCGCGTCGCTGGGAATGATGAGCGCAAGCCCGGGTTCAGGTACCGGCAGCGGGACGGGCACAGCCTGATCATATGCGGGAAAGTTCGCACCGTGTGCGGCAAGCGACAGCGCGATGTCGTCTTGCGAGCCACCTACAAGCTCAGGCGGGATCCTGACAGTGTATCCCTCGGACTGAAGGGCCAGGGCCGTGCGCCCAATTATGGCCTGGAGTCCACCCATATCCTGCCATGCCGCCACGTCGGCCTGTTGTCGCACAAAATACGCACTGTAGTTATCCCGTGCTATGACATACATGGGAATGAGGAGGGCAACCGACGCGACAACACTAGGCAGTGTCGCCGGGACCAGTCGGCCGACGGTCTTGAGGTCCGATGTCGACAGTTGCCATGACGTGATCAGTTTGCGGATGCTGTTTGCGAGAACCGCCAGAGGCATGGCAGCGATGAGCGCCACGGGAGCAACCGCCCCGATGCTGCGGGCGGTCTGAGGCGCCTCGAAGTCAATGGAGAGGATGCCGCCCAGCATGCTTGCGCCAAGCCAGAGCAGCATGAGCTGGTAGAACCACTGTCCCAGTCGCCTCGCGCAGATCCCAAGACCTAACAAGAACAGTACACCCGTCGTCGTGTCCAGCGTCGGCGTTCCCGGCAGGTTGTGCCGTCCGTTTGCATCGCCCTGCACGCTGAACATGAGCAAGTGCAGGCGGATATTGGACATCAGGTGGGAGATCTGGTCTGAGAGACGTGAATACTCGTGAAATAGCGAGACGGTCTGCTCTCTCGACATGACGTAGTTGAAATCGAGATGGAGGGCCACCAGAAATGGCAGGCATCCCACTACCAGTCCAATAGGGATAAGCATAACGTCGGGCCATGCGTCGGCCCGGAAACGCCTGTCGACTGCGAACCGTAGCGTGACTACCGCTAACGGCGCAACCCCGGCGGCGAGGAACGCGCCCGGGTAGGTAAGCACGGCCAGACCCAGCAGCACTCCCGATAAGGCCCACCAGAACGCTGCCGGCCGCAGCATGGCCATGCATAGCACCGCCATGGCAACAGACGTCATCCCGGGTGCGGCAATCTGTGCGAACCCCATGCGCGAGAAATCAATCGACCACTTGCTGAAGGCGAGCAGCAGTGCCGCGCACACACCGAATGGGATGCCTCCTAGCTGTCGCCCGAGTGCGTAGACTCCTATCACGCCCAATACACCGAACAGCGCCGACGCCAGGCGCACGCCTCCCATGGATGCCCCGGCCCAGTCTATGAGCACGCCTTGTACGTAGAAGTAGAGGCTTGGTGGTTCACCGATGATACCCGGGCCCATCGGTTGGAACGGCATAGACATGAGGTGCTGAGCGGCGCCTGCAAAGTCGGCCTCGTCGAACCATACGCCCTCAGGCACAGAGCCGAGCTGCCACACGCGGAGTCCTGCCGCTATGTCGATGAGACACACTACCGCCGTTGATTCGAGCACCCAAAGCAGCAAAGGCGGGGTCCGCCTGGACTGTTCTGCCCCAGGCCCGGCGCGGCTCCGCAGGTACACCAGTGCTGCCGCGGTGCCGGTAAGCCACACAACCGCGGCCCACGAGGACGACGTGTTGACGAATCGGTCGCCATTCCGGGCGTATTGCTCAAAACTCCAGACACCGAATGCTACACATGATGGAACAACCAACAGGAGCCCACCGATAATGCTGGGCCGCGTCTTCCGGGTGATACCGGGCTCGCGAGCGCGTAGCGGGCGCACCGGGCTAGGCAGCGTGACCGCGGCCAAAAGTATGGAGACCACCATGAAGCAGACTACCCACGCGGGCACACGGAGCGAGTCGCCGCCGCTGCGATAGTACTCCTGCGCACCGTCAGGGAGGAGTTGGACCCAGCCGGGCACGTGTCCCACATCGCTCGGATGCTGGGCCAGGTATGCCAGCACCACGGCGGCCACGATGCCAAGGCCTTGAGCCACCCTCACGGTGGGGAATGCTGACGGGCGGCTCACTGGTACGTTACCGGCCAGTCTGCTTGCATCTTCTGATCAGACAGTTCACGCGCATTGACGCAGCGCCTCTGCGAAGCGCACGGCGCATAATCATTGAGGGGCAGATCTGCGGTGCCAGCCTTCTGGGACGCCTCCACCGCTCTGCAAGTCAAACCACCCTTTCGAGTCGCCGTCCAGAGGGTGCTTCCCACGCCTGAGCACAGATGAACACAAAGAGCCGCCATCTGCGGCGGCTCAGACGTCCTGCTGCGGTGGGCGATCGGGGACTCGAACCCAGGACCTCACGGATGTGAACCGTGCGCTCTAACCGACTGAGCTAATCGCCCTTGCCATGACGATGTGACTATAGCATAGGGTGCCGCGCCGGGCAAGATGCTAGCTCCTGCGCTCTACCAGCTCGATCAGCACGCGGCCCGTCGATCGAGGGTGGAGAAATGCCACTAGGTGCCCGCCGGCGCCCACGCGCGGCTTCTCATCCACCAGCTCGAGCCCGGCGTCTCTCGCGCGCGCAAGCGCAGCGCGTATATCGCTAACCCTGTATGCGACGTGATGTACGCCGGCTCCGCGCTCGCTCAGAAACTTGGCGACGGCACAGTCGTCGCGCGTTGGATGAAGCAGCTCGACCTCAGCGCCGTCACACTGGAACGCCAGAACCTCCACGCCTTGGTCGGCGACGACTTCGCGAGATGTGACGTCCAGGCCGAGAACGTCCTGATACAGCGCCACGCTGGATTCGAGTGACGTGGTGGCGATTCCTATGTGGTCAAACCTCTTGATCATTTAGCAGTGCTCCAGGAAACGATTCGTGTAGAGCGGTGCGACGTCCACCCGTGAAGGGATCTGGTGTTGCTGCAGCAGCATGCTCTCTGTGGCCTGCCACGACGCAGGATCCGCGCACCCCAACCCACCGCCCTTGGGCGGAGACCAATAAGCCACGGCCGCCTTGAGCTTGGCCAGTTGTGCGCCGAGCTGAGACTGCGGAATGGCCTTAAGGAAGCTGCGTGAGAGTTTCAGCGCCGCGGCAGGATCGGCGTCGGTATCGCGCAAACCCTGCCACGTCGCCTGCACAAATCGCTTCACCAGCGCCGGATCCTGCGCGACCAGCTTTTGGCTGGTGATCACGCCCGGTCCGCTCAGAGGCACTTCTGTAGTGATCGGCAGCACGTTGACCTTCAAGCCTTCCTGCTCGAGCTGGATAGGCTCGTTCATTGCATATGCCACTGCGGCGTCCACCTGATGCCGCGCTACCTCCGCGACTTGAGCGTACCCGATAGCGCTGAGCTTGACATCCTTGACGCTCAGATGAGCTGCCTGGAGTGCCGCCAACAGTCCGAAGTACGACGCTCCGTAGAGCGCGGGAATGCCGATTCTCTTCCCCTTGAGGTCCGCGAAGCTTCGAATGTTGCTTCCGGCGAGTGAGACGATGACAACGGGGAACCGCGCATACTGTGTGAGCACCGATACGATGGGGAGCTTATGCGCCGCGCCCACGATGACCTGGTCGGGCTCCGCGTCGCCGAAGGTGACGTTGCCCGCGCCGACGAGCGTGATCACATCCGACGTCTGAGTGTAGTTGAAATCCACACTGATGCCGGCAGCAGAGTAGTATCCTTTGGCGACTGCCACGTAGAAGGGAGAAAACTGGATGTCCGGCACGTAGCCCATGGAGATCGTGACCTGCTGCAGGGAGGCCGCGTGCGCTGGAACAACTCGGGCGCCGCCGTTCCCCGCTTGCAGAAGCAGTGTAGCCACCGCCATCGCGGCAATCCACCTGAGACCTAACCTTGCCACTCGGCTACCTTCCCTTCAAGAAAGCTGACAAACGAGTACGCGGCGATGCCGATCACCATGAGCACGACAAGCGTCGCGAAAGCGTACGGCTGCAACTGATTGTTGTTGTAAAAGTTCAGAAGGAATCCCAGCCCCTGATCGGAGGCCACGAACTCTCCCACGATCGCGCCGGTGAGGGACAACGTCACCCCGAGCTTGATCCCGGCCAGCAGCACGGGTGCCGCGAGCGGGACCTCAACTCTGGCGATTGTTTCCAGCCGGGGAACACCAAATACGCGAGCAACCTCGAGATACTCCCGCGGCACACCTCGGAAGGCGGTCACGGCATTTACGATGAGAGGAAAGACGACGACCACGGCGCAGACGACGACTTTCAGCTCGACGCCGTTGCCGAGACTTGTGACCAGCAGAGGCGTGACTGCCACGGCTGGCACTGCCTGGCTTGCCGCGATCAACGGTGCTATGAACCGCTCAAGTACCCGAGCGTGCGCAACCACGTATCCGCACGGCAACGCGACTGCCGCCCCGATCAAGAGGCCAAGTCCGGCCTCCTGCACGGTGGCCGCCGTGTTTGTCGCTACGGTGCCGTCACCAAGTATCTCCCAGAGATTGGCCAGCACGATCGCGGGGGCAGGCAGTACATACTGACTTGCCCAGCCGGTGGCCGTGAGGACCTCCCAGATCCCGATTACCAACAGAATCGCCACGATCGACGGCAGGCCGGCATCCAGCCAGCGCGGCACATGTAGTCGCGATGCGCGAGGCGTGTCGACGGCGAAACGCCAGTTCATTCGTCGTTCCTGCGGAGATGCTGCCATCCCAGCTACGCTCCAAGTCTGCATGCCCAAAAGAAAAACCCGAAGGCTCAAGCCTTCGGGCGTGTGATGGTGTGGTGCGATGCAACACGGAACGATCTCGACGTTGATGCCGCTCCATGACGTTGGTCGCCTTCTTCCATCCGGACTTTACCGTCGGCTCCGGTATCTCACCGGATCTGCAGGCACACAAGAAAACTGCGCGCCGCTCGCGGGCTCGGCCTCTCGGCCTTACCGCCGGTAGGGAGTTGCACCCTGCCCTGAAGACTCCACCATCAACGTAACCGACCGAACCCACTCTTGGCAAGTCGACTCGGGCCGGGCTCGGCGCCGCGGCCACCAACTTACAGCCGCTTGCGTATCCAGTCTTCAATCTCGGACGCCGGGAGCGGCTTGCTGAAGTAGTAGCCTTGGGCAAAGTCGCAACCCAGCCGCGAGAGAAGCTCAAGTACCGACTCGTGCTCCACTCCCTCGGCAAGCACAGAGTGGCCGAGGCTATGGCCAAGCTCGATGATCGCTCTCACGATCGCGGCGTCGTTTGCGTTCTCGCACAGGCGCAGCACGAAGGACTTGTCGATCTTGATGTTGCGAGTGGGCAGTCTCTGCAAGTATGCCAGCGACGAATAGCCGGTGCCGAAATCGTCTATCGCCAGGTGAACTCCCATGTTGCTCAGCCGGCTCAACACGATCATGGCGCTGCTCGGATCCGACATGATCGCGCTCTCGGTGATCTCTATCGTGAGCCGGTCGGGCGGCACGTGAAACCTTAGCAACGAGTCGAGCACCGACGACGCCAGGGTCACGTCGTGCAGGCTGCGCGCCGACAGATTGACCGAAACCTGGAGGTCGTAGCCGTGGCTGCGCCACTCACCGCACTGGCGTAGGGCCTCGTTAAGCACCCAGATCGTCAGAGGCTTGATCGCCCCAGTACCCTCCGCAAGACTGATGAATCCATCGGGATAGATCAGGCCATGGACCGGATGCTGCCAGCGTACGAGCGCCTCCATGCCGATTAGTTTCTGGTCCGAAATCCTGATCAGGGGTTGATAGGCGAGGAAGAGATGGCCCTGTTCGATTGAGCGACGAAGCTCGCCAAGCAGAGAGAGGCGGTCAGGACTGTGCAGATCCAGTCTGGCCGTATACACGGCGAAGCCGTCGTGCGAGTGCTTGGCTACGTACATGGCGATATCTGCCCGTCGGAGCAGCGCGTTGATATCCGTGCCGTGATCGGGGCAGAGCGCCACCCCGATACTGGCGTCGACGTCAAGAGTCTGACCGGCTATCTCGAACGGGTGTTCGAGCTGATGCAGGATCCGACGGGCCATGCTGGTGGCGTCGACGACCGAGGCGCGCTCAATCAGGATGCCGAACTCATCCCCGCCGAGCCTGCCGACAAATCCATTGAGCCCGACGGCACCTACCAGCCGCTTGGCGAAGAGCTGAACGAGAATGTCGCCGTTGGCGTGACCGAGCGTGTCGTTGACCTCGCGGAATCGGTCGATATCGAGCACCAACAAAGCGGCAGAACCCAGCTCGTTCAGCTGGGTGATTGCTTCTTCCAGCCGCACGTTGAACCAGGTGCGGTTGGGCAGGCCAGTTAAGGCGTCGTACATAGCCTGGTGCGAGAGGGCGAGCTCAGTTTGTTTGTGCTCCGTGATGTCCAGGGCGCTGACTACGAATCGCCGGGGGCTGCTATCATCGGCCTCGACTGCCGCGGCATCAAGCTGTAGCCAGCGTCCTCTGCCGTCCGGGCCGCGCGACTGAACGATCCTTCGCCGCACCGGCTGTCCGGTACGCAGGACCTGCATGATCGGAAGATCGGCTACCCTGAGCGGGTGTCCGTGCTCATCGGCCAGGTCCAGCATCGTGTCGTCGGTCGAGTCCGCCGGCACATCGAGACTGCAGTGCGCGAACTGCTCTGTCGCGTCGGTTGCCCAGATCTGCTCGCCTCGGGCGTCGTACAGGGCAACGCCATATGGTGTGGCAGCCTGAATGGCCCGGAGTTGCGCCTCGACGGTAGCCAGGCCGTCGGCGAGATTCCGCTCCTTCCGCGTATCGCTCAGCATGACCGCGGCGCCGACGATGCGCCCACTCTCATCGCGCAGTGGCGCCGCCGATACCATGACGCTCTTGTCGGAGTGCCCGCTATCGGCAGCCTCGAGATGCATCTCGCAGCTCGGGACCGATTCGCCGCGTAACGCGCGCCCGACCGGCGACTGCCAATGCTCCAGCTTGCCGAGCTCGTGATTCGGGTTATTCAGGTAAAGCGAGGCGTTGCTCAAGTCATCTTTATCGAGCTCGAATCCCAGCTCATGACAGACGGCCATGGCCGTGTCATTCCTGAACACGACGCGGTGATGTTCGTCGAGCACAATCAGCCCACACGGCAGCTGGCCGACGATACTGCTGAGCTGCGCACCCATCACGGCAGCCGGATCGCTCGTGCTCTGGGCACGTCGGGCCTGGCGAGATTGGTCGTATGCGCGCGCGACGATGGATGCGTACACCTCGAGCAGCGCCTGCTGCCAATCCGAAGGCGGTCCGCTCTGAGCGACGTAGGCCGTCAGTGCGCCGACCGCACACGTGCCGTAGCCGACAATCGGCGCCGACCAGGCGGCGCGCAGGCCGAGCGGTGCCGCGAGCTCGCGATAAGGCGCCCAGCCCTCGTCCTCCATGATGTCCGGCGTCACGACCGTGCGTCCAAGAGCAAACGCGGCTCTGCTCGTGTCGGATTGCGGACCCGGCATGACCGCGGCGAAACCCCTGAAGAAGGCGTGAGGCAGCCCGCGTCTGGCAAGTGGTGTCAGGCCGCCGTTACGATCATCGGCAAGCAGAACGGCGCAATGATCCACTGCAAGGTCGTTGGCTGCCTGTTCGAGAATCGCAGCGCACAGGGCGTCGAGCTCCATCGAGGCTCCCGAGGTTTCCACGGCGGAGTCCAGACGGCTCAGCACATGTCTTCCGGCATCTCCGTGCAACAGGCACGAGAAGCGGTCGACTATTTGCTGAATGCTGTCCAGGCGGTAGCCTTCGACCCGCACGGTCCGCCGCCAGCCGGCTGTGACGACGAGCTCGTCGCCGGCTTCACCTGCCGGCACACAGACCAGGCTCTGGGCGCCCTCGACGTAGCGTCGGCTTACCTCGCCGGGCAACGCACGTGCGTCGAGGTTGGCGGCGCCAATCACGATCGCCTCCATGCCGGCGAGCGCACGGTCGTTCAGGCTACCGTCTGCTCGAGTCAGCAGGCCCCGCCATTCCAGCGATCGCATACCGTGCGCTCCGTAGCGCATACATGGGTCGCCGGCAAACCTGTACGAGCTAAAGGCAAAGTCGGCGCCGGACATGGTGCACACGAGCTCGCTTACAAAGTCGAACACCGCCGATTCGACGCTCGCCGAATCGAACGCAGCAATGCTCTCACCGGCATGCGAACTGCTTGGCGCTATGCCGGGTGCATCAGCGGCCAACGGCTCGATCGCCATAGCGGCCAGGTCGAGCAGTGTTGCCAGGGCGGGATTGCTGGTTAGCGTCAGCTCGGCGTCGACGGTGAGGAGTCGAACGAAGCCCACTGTCGCCGTGCCACGGTGCAACGGTAGGTGCAGAGTGGTGTCGGTCGGCTCCACTCGTTCCGGCCAGGTGCCCGCGCAAGCGTGCAATACGCCGTTTCTCTCTCGTATCTCGATCGCCGTGGCGCCACTGCTGGACTGCATGGCAGCAGCCAGCAACGCGAGCGACTCTTCGCCGTTCACCGCTGCGGCGACCTGTCGCACGATGCTGGCGAGATCGGGCAATTCGCTTACGGCCACGCGCTCATTGTCCTCCGGTGAACCGGCTCGAGCGCCAGTCGCACTTGTATCCGAGTCGAGTCGCCGCAGCGCCCCAACCAATACCGAGTCCAGTAGCCAGCCCTCACCAGGGGGCTGGAGCGCTGCATCATACTGCACTCTTGTCTGTACCCTTTTCGTAGTGGATAGTCTACCGACACGCACTGTAGCATGTCGCCAAGTCCTTGTCTTTGGCCAAAATGGCGATCTTGCGTCCTGGCTGAAGACCTGCTATGGATGGCGTCAGGTACACTACCACGCATGGCACATTCCCCTGGACGGCAGCGAAAAGGCGACGCCGACGCGACCGCGCCGATTGACCTGGTGCGCGCCGCGCTGAACGAGCTCGGCGCGAGGCGCCGCATCATGCCGGTAAAGCGGGAGTTCGATCGCATCGATGACGTGGCTGCAGACGTGGGGTTGGCGCGCTCGGATGCGATACAGCCTCTGCTACTGGCCGTGGATCGCGACTTTGCCCTGGCCCTCGTGCCCAGCGGTGGCCGACTGTCCTCTACTGGCGTGGCGGACGTACTCGGCGCACGCCGTGTGCACATCCTCGGCGCGCAGCAGACCAGAGCCTGGCTGCAGCGGCGGTATGGCTGGCGTGTGCAGCCCACGACGCGAACGCTCGCCTGGTGGGAAGTGCCGTTCCTTTCCGGCCTCCCGACCGTCGTGGCGTCGGAGATCGCTCTGCGCGAGATGGTAGTTGCCCCGACGGGCGATCCGGGCTGGATCGTGCGCCTGCGGTCTGATGAGTTGGTGCGAATCACAAGCGCTCACCTTGGCTCAATACTGGCTGCGACAAAGTACGATGCAGCGCCCATCTCTGCTTCTGAGCATGCCATTGCGTCCGCTGCCCGCCAAGGCTTGTAGGTTCCGGGCGCCGTTGGCGGCGTCACTGTACCGCCCTTCCTCGCCGCAGCCGGAGGCTACCGTTTGCCGGCCGGCGCGCCTCAGCCGGCAACGCCGGTTATGCGCATGCCGGCATGGCGGACCTTGTGGCGCACGTTGATGGCGATCAGCAGTGCCGCCGCCGACTCCACCAGCCGCGAGCACGCCAACGGCCCGGCGTGCACATAGCGCACGCCGTCGATCGCAAGCGCCAGCTCACGCACCACCTCCTGCGCCGCTGCGTCGCCGCCACACGCCACAACATCGCAATCTAGCGGCAGCGGTCCGTCCGCTCCTACGGAGGCCAGCAGGTCGGCGGACAGGGCGTGAAAGGCCGAGACCACCTGCGTGCCTTCGGGTGAGTATTCTGCTGCTTGCTCGGCCGCCGAGCCTGCCGGCAGCCCCAGCACCCGTGAGGCTCGCCCGCCGATGGCCGTGGCCAGCGGTACAGTCACGTCGATCAGCACGGTGCCCGGTCGCAGGTGGTCGCGAAGGCCCTTGATTGTAGCGATCTGTGCAGCCAGGGGCACGGCGAGCACCACTGTCGGTGCCTCGGCGGCTGCCGCCGCGTTCTCTAGCCCGCTCACCGCCACTGCCGCCCGCCCGGCCGCACGGGCGGTCTCGCGTAGACGCTCTGCCGCCGCGGAAGCGCGCTGGGGGTCTCGGGAGCCGATTGAGACGCTCTTGCCGGCCAGGGCCCAGCGCAAAGCCAGCCCGAAACCCTGGTGCCCCGTGCCGCCGATGACCGCCACGTCGCTCATCTCTTCCTGCCTTCCCCGCTGCTAGCGGAACATGTCCAGTGCCGGATCTCGAATGAGCTCCTGGCCGCTGCCCGCGCCCACCTCATACTCGTACCCGCGCACCAAGGCCACCGGTACGCGGTCCAGCTTGCCCATGACCAGCTCGGCCGCTCCCGCCAGCTCGTCGGCCACGGCCAGCGCGGTTACGCGCAGCGCTCGACCCTGCGCATCGAGCATGCCCACGTAGCTTCGGATGGCCCGCATCCCTGCTACCCCGATTGCTACGTTGGTCAGGCCTTCCCGCCAGGCTCTGCCGAAGGTATCCGCCACCACCACTGCCACCTGTATGCCGGCCAGCGCACCGAAGGTCTCGACGATCCGTCGTGCGGAGGCATCCGGGTCAGCCGGCAGCAGGCATACCTGCTCCTCGCCGGCCAGATTGGAGCGGTCCACCCCGGCGTTGGCGCAGATCAAGCCGTGCCTGGTCTGAGCGATTATCACGCCGTGGTCCATCCGCACGATACGCTCGCTCTCTCGTAGCACCACCTCCACCTGCCGCGGGTCCTTCTGCCAGCGCTGTGCGAACTGCACCGCGAACGGCGAGGGCTCGATGTCGCGCAGGTCCACCAGGCGATGCTCCGCCTTAGCAACAGCTTTGTGCGTTACCACCAGAATGTCCCCTGCATGCGGGTGCTGGTCGGCTGCAAACAGGGCGTCGTAGATCAGCCGCCCCAGATCATCGCCCGGTTTGATCTCGGGCAGTCCCCGCACCGGCAGCACCTGCACGCTGCCACGCTCATCGCCCATATGCGCACGTCTCCATCCCAGCCTGCTCTCCCTGCTTGCCCGCCCGAGGCGCGCGATCCGGCGCGCACGGCGACAGGCAGTTCTCCGAGCCGCCGCCGAACCATTCCAGGCACTCGCTCTCCCAGTCTCCCACGCGCCGTCGGGCCCGCACAAACTCGCGTACGTCCTCTTCGGTGTCCACGTCCAGCGCCAGACCTTCGAGGCTGCAGATCCGCACCTCCAGTCCGCGCGCCAGGGCCAGTTCGCGATGTCGGCGCAAGCTGTCAGGGCCGAACGCCGGCGGCAGGGCCCGCGGCGGGCGGATGACCAGTGCATTTGTACCCTGACCGTGCCGGTCCGGTGCCAGTACCACGCCGTCGCTCTTGCCAAGACAGTCTACGAGTGTAGTGAGCGTTGCCGGGTCGACGAGCGGCAGGTCGGCGGCCATCAAGAGCACGGCCGAAGCTCCGCCGGCCACGGCCAACTGTATACCCTGTGCCAGAGCGCTGTTTAGCCCCTGCTCCACGCCGCTGCCGGCACCCGCGGGCCGGCGCGCCGGCGGCAGCTCCCGAAGCGGTGTGGCACCGGCAGCGGCCGCCACCTCCAGCACTTCCTGCGCCGCGCTGATCACGACACAGCGGTCGATTGCACCGGTCGCCACGGCCGCGCCGACCACGTGGCGCAGGGTCCGCAGGGCAAACGTGCGGCGTGCCTGTGGCGACAGACTGCGAGCAAGGCGCGATTTCGCACGTGCTGCGTCCTTGGCCGGGATGAGTGCCCAGACGGTCACCGGCCGGCTCCCGGGGTGCGCCCTTCCACGGCTAGCTTGCCTGCAAGAGCGATCACTCTTCTGGCCAGCGATCGGCGATCCTCCACCGTGTGCATGACAATCGGAGCCACGGCCGGGCGCACTCCGCGCTCTGCGATCGCGGCCGCGTAGTCCTGATCGATCTCGTCGATCAGCAGGGTGATGCCCAGGTCCGCGTAGACACCGGCAACTCCTGCTACGCTCACATCCATACCGAGGCTTTCCAGCATCGCGGCGGCAGGGCCCTTCAGAGCCCGCCCGGCGACTATCGGACTCACCGCCACTATTGGTACCCGCCTCTGAACGATGCTCTCCCTCAGGCCTGGCACGCTCAGGATAGGCGCGATACTGACGAACGGATTCGACGGGCAAAGCACGACGGCGCTGCACCGCTCGATCGCCGTTTGAACACCGCCGCTCAACGTAGCGGCCTTGATACCTTGCAGACGAACGGAGCGCACGTGATCTTGGGCTCGGCGCTTCACGAAGTACTCCTGAAAGGCGAATTCACCCTCGTCCGCGACGATGACAGTCTGTACCAGCTCGTCGCACATCGGCAGTAGGGCGGCCTGTATCCCCAGAGCGCTCGCCAAGCTCCGGGTGACCTGCGTCAGCGTCTCGCCGCTGCGCAAGGCCGCCGTGCGCAGGATATGCGTCGCGATATCGCGGTCTCCAAGCTGAAACCAGTCGGGTGCACCGTACCGCCCGAGCATGTCCAGACCGTCAAACGTGTCGGCGACGATGCCCCACCCGGTGGCCGGATTGGCAAGGCCGGCCAGGGTATACATCACGGTATCGAGGTCCGGCGACACATGCAGGCCGTGAATCACAAAGTCGTCCGCCGTGTTAACGATCACGGTCAGCGCCCCGCTCGGTAGCTCCGCGCAGAGGCCGTCGGCGAGCTTGGCCCCGCCTACTCCGCCGGCCAGCGCAACAATGGCCTCGTTGCTCACCCACCCACTCCCATTGGCCGTATCGACCGCTGTTCTCGCCTCAGCTCCGGCACACGCGGTCGTTGCTCGCGGGCTTGGCATCCGCGACTCAGCTTACCATGGCGTGCCTGTTGCAGACACAAGGCCCGATCCGGTGGTCTGCTACCATGGTGGAGGCGTCGTGACGTGGTGTCGTGCCGCTCGGGCCGGGCGCTCAACCCCGGAGAGGCGGTTCTCATCAGAGACGTGGCAGTCGGAGTGCAGAGCCGAGGCGGGTCGGTCCCGGTGCCTCGGCACGCGGACGGCGGCAGCTTGACTGGCGCCTGCGCAGAGGAGGCGGTGCAGTGAGCGAGTATTCGGTCGTGGAACCGCAGCCCGCCGATGAAAGTGGTGGCTCGATGCGTGCCGCGTATCCGCAGGCAACGATCGAGGGCGTCTCGGCTCACGACCTGGCGCAGCAGATCCTGGTTGGCATGCAGAGTAGCATTGAGGCGCAGGTCGACTGGCGACTTAAGCAGCAGGCCGCGGGTAGGAGAGTCGGCATCGCGGGTAATGAGATCCCGGTCATCCTGGGCTCCATTGGCATCGGCGTACCGCTGGTGGCCATTGCCGTGTCGTCGGCGGGGCTGGCTGGCCTGGTAGTGGTCTGTGTCATGCTCATCGCGGTCAACGCGGTTTGGGCGAGGCGCTGATGGCGAGGCAATTCACCCTGCGTCTGGGCGATTCGTGATGGCTGAGACGGCTCCGCAACCGACCACGCAGCCCAACTCGTCCGCGCTGGTGCCGGCGCCGGGCTCTCGTGAGCCTCTAGCGGGCAAGCCGCTGGCCGATCTCAGGGCTTGGGTGAAGGGCCGCGGCCTGCCCGCATACCGCGCCAACCAGATCCAGGCCGGTCTCTTCCGCCGGCTGGAGCGTTCGTTCGCCGACCTGACCGACCTGCCTTCGAGCCTGAGAGCGGAACTGTCGGCGACGGCGACCATGGCGGAGATCTCGGTAGATCGTGAGCTCTCCGATCCCGGCAGCAGCACCAGCAAGGCGCTGTTCAGGCTCGACGACGGGGCGCTCATCGAGGGTGTCTTGATGGGCTACGTCGACGAGGATGGTGGCCGCCGGCACACCGTATGCTTGTCCACACAGGTCGGCTGTCCGCTGAAGTGCGCCTTCTGTGCCACCGGGCAGATGGGATGGACTCGTCACCTTACCGCGTCGGAGATGGTAGAGCAGGTGCTCCATTTCGCTCGTGTGCTGCAGGAGCGCGAGGAGCGCGTCACGAATGTCGTGTACATGGGCATGGGCGAACCCCTGCTCAACTACGATGCGGTCTGGACGTCGATTGAGGTGCTCAGCGAGGCGACGGGATTCGGTCTCGGGGCGCGACACTTCACCATCTCGACCTCCGGCGTTGTGCCGGGCATCCGCCGGTTGTCTGCGCAACGCAGTCAGGTCGGGTTGGCGGTATCACTCCATGCCGCGGACGACGAGCTGCGCAGCCGGCTTGTGCCGCTCAACAGGCGTTACCCGTTATCCGAGCTGATGCCCGCCTGTCGCGACTACGTGACGGCTACCCACCGCCGGCTCAGCTTCGAGTACACGATGCTGGCCGGAGTCAACGATAGTCTGCAGAACGCGGATGCGCTGGCTCATCTCTTGCGAGGGCTGCTCTGCCACGTCAACCTCATCCCTTGGAATCGGGTGGACGGACTTGCCTTTCAGCCGTCGTCGGTCTCCGCGATCCTGGATTTCCGCGACCGGCTGGCCGAACATGGACTTCCGGTCACGATCCGCGACACGAAGGGATCGCGCATTGCCGCTGCTTGCGGCCAGCTCCGCACAGAGACGACGCGTCGACAACCAGAGCGAGAACCTCGCCGCTGACCCTGCAGCGGCCCGCCGAATCCTGTTCGCCGGCCGCCGTGTCGTGGCGCCGCGGGATTCTCTGCGAATCGCAATTCCACTCCCAGCCTCATTTGGCTGACATGGATTGGCTGGTTTGGCTGTTCGCAGATGGTGTACTGATGCGTAGAATGGGTGATACAGAGCCATGGGTGCGAGTTTGGCTCGTCAGCCAAATGTTGAAGATGCCCGGCCACATGCGTGAATATGGAGCGCAATGTTATGGCACTCTCGTGGGACCAACTGTTCGAAGGATCTGAGAAGCGGCTGCGCGGGTCCGCCATTCGCGATCTGCTGGCGGTCACGGCCAGGCCGGACATCATCAGCTTCGCCGGGGGCCTTCCGGCGCCGGAGTTGTTTCCACTGGATGCTGTTCGTGAGTCGTTCGACCGGGTGTTGAGAGACGACGGCCGGGATGCCCTGCAGTACGGCGCCACCGAGGGATACCAGCCACTCAGAGTGTTTCTAGCCGAGCGAGCGGTTCAGCGCGGTATGATGGTCGCGCCGGAGAACGTCCTGGTCACCACGGGCTCGCAACAGGCGTTGCTGCTCCTGAGCCTGGTGCTGGCGCGACCGGGCTTGGGCGTGATGATCGAGTCGCCCAGCTATGTCGGTGCACTGCAGGCGTTTATGCTGCGCGAGCCTCGCTTCTATCCGGTTCCCATGGACGAGCACGGCATCCTGGCGAACGAGGCGGAAGTCATCCTTGCACGCCCCGGCGTCCGGATTCAGCTTGTGTACACGGTGGCGACCTTTCAGAATCCTTCAGGCGTGACGATGTCGCTCGAGAGGCGCGAGCTGCTTCTCGAGGCAACAAATCGCTACGGCGTGCCGATCGTGGAAGACGATCCGTACGGCGATCTGCGATACAGCGGGCAGTCTGTGCCGCCTTTCCTGGCGCTACGGGGCGGCGCCGACGCAGTGTACCTCGGTACCTTCAGCAAGACGCTTGCGCCGGGTCTGCGCCTGGGATACGTCATCGGGCCGCGGCCGCTAATTGGCCAGATGGTTTTGGCAAAGCAAGCTGCCGATCTGCATACCGACAGCCTGTCTCAGCGGGCACTGTTGGACTATTGCCGGCATAACGATATCGATGGCCACGTTAGCACGCTCCGCGACGTCTATCGAGAGCGGCGGGACACTATGCTGGCCACCATGGACAGATGCTTCCCGACAAGTTGCCACTGGACGCATCCGGAGGGCGGATTGTTCACGTGGCTGACCCTGCCCGAGCAGAGCGACGCCACCGCGCTGTTGACGGAAGCGGTAGCGCGCAAGGTAGCGTTCGTGCCCGGCAACGCGTTCTTCACCGATGGATCGGGCGCCAACACGCTGCGCCTCAATTTCTCCCACCCGAAGCCGGCGGCGATCGAGGATGGCATCGGTCGCCTGGGCGAACTGCTGAGAGAGCGACTGCCGGGCGGTGATCGCGCGCTTGCCGGCGTCGCCACGCTCTGAGGAGTCAACTGACATGGCACATCGGTTGATTCAGGTGGATGCATTCACGTCCAAGCCGTTCCGGGGAAACCCCGCGGCAGTTTGCCTGCTCGAGGCCGCCATGCCGGATAGCTGGTTGCAGGAGGTCGCGGCGGAAATGAACCTGTCCGAGACGGCCTTTCTGTTGCCAGAAGACGATTGCTTTCGCCTGCGATGGCTTACTCCGGCAGTGGAAGTCGATCTGTGCGGGCACGCGACACTGGCCAGCGCGCACGTGCTCTGGGAGGAAGCAATCGTGCCGCGCGACCGTTCGATCCACTTCCACACCAGGAGCGGCGAGCTGGGTGCTCGGATGGCGGACGGGCTGATCTGGCTGGACATGCCCGCCCGTAGCGCGCGAGCCGCCGATCTGCCGCCCGCGGTAAGGCAGGCGATAGGCGTATCACCGTCGTGGCAGGGCGTGGCGGATCACGACCTGTTCGTTGAGCTGGCCACGGCCCGCGAGGTGCGCGAGCTGACCCCGGACATGACGATTCTCCGGCGGGTCGTTGACCACGGGCTGATAGTCACCGCCACGTCAGAGGAGCCGCGACTCGACTTCGTATCCCGGTACTTCGCGCCTGGAGTGGGAATCGACGAAGATCCGGTGACGGGGTCGGCGCACTGCGCGCTCGCTCCATACTGGGCGGTCCGCACCGGGAAGGCGCGCATGGAGGCCTTTCAGGCGTCGCGCCGCGGCGGTGAACTGACCGTAGAGGTCAGGGGGGACAGGGTGGCGATCGGCGGCCGGGCGGTCACGGTGCTGAACGGAAAGCTGGTCTAGCTTTGGATCGGGCACAGCGTAGTCGTGTGCAGGCGCTGGCCGGTGGCTCGGTGCAGTCCGCACGCCGGCCCGTGGTGGCGGGTCCGCTCGCCCTGACGCTCGAGCGGGATGGAGGCGCACCGCCTCTATTCCGCCAGATTCATAGCGGTATTCGCTCGGCCATTCTCGAGGGGTCGCTGGTCAGCGGGGACCGTCTGCAGCCGGAGAGAGATCTGGCCGCGAGCCTGGGAGTCAATCGCACTACCATCATGCGTGCCTACCAGGAGCTGGTCGACGAAGGCCTGGTCGTGGCCCGCCCCGGCCGTGGCACGGTGGTGGCGGCGCGGGACCGCGGCGCCCGCTTTCCGCCCGATCAGACGGCCGGCGACCGCCTTCCCGGCTGGATTCTGTCGCTGCCGGACTTCGGGAACGGCCATCTCGGCCCGGATCCGGGTCTGTTGCGCGACATCTCAGACAACTACGAGCGTGGAGACCTGCTCAGCATGGCGGCAGGGGCTCCGGGTCCCGACTTGATACCGGCGGACGCGCTGCGCGAAGCCTGCAATACTGTGCTCGAGCGCGCCCAGGGGAGTGCCCTGGGGTACGGGCCGGTAGAAGGGCTGGCCTCGCTCCGAGCTCGGATAGCAGCGCATCTGACTGGTCGTGGGGTGGGCGTGGGCCCGGGCGAGCTGATCGTGCTCTCCGGCGCGACGCAGGGTCTCTCGCTGGCTGCTCGGACGTTGGTCGAGCCGGGCGACGAGGTGATCGTCGAGGCGCCCACGTACGTGGGTATCTTGCAGACCTTTGCCGCGGCTGGGGCTCGCGTGGTCGGAGTACCCGTCGATCGGCATGGCATGCGCGTGGAGGATGCGGCAGCCGTGCTGGCCCGAGGACGTACCAGGCTCATCGTCGTGCAGCCGACGCTGCACAATCCCACGAACGCCACGATGCCGCACGATCGCCGGATGCATCTCCTCTCTCTGGCCCGCCGCTATGCCGTGCCGATTCTCGAGGACGATGCCTACGGTGAGCTCTGGCGAGACGATACCGGGCCGCCTCCGCTAAAGTCGCTCGACAGCCACGGCTACGTGGTGTATTTGGGCACATTCTCAAAGACGGTAGCACCTGCGCTGCGGCTTGGCTGGGTGGCGGCGCCTCGCGCCTACATCGGCAGGCTGACCTTGGCCAAACAGTTTGCCGACCTGCAGACTGGCATGCTCGCCCAATACGCCATGGAGGGCTATATGGCTGGCGGCGCGTTCGAGCAGCACCTGGTTCGGGTGCGACGGACCTACAACGAGCGGCGCCGGGTGGCGCTTGCCTGCGTGCATGACCTCCCCGGCGTGACGACCGAATCGGGAAGCGATGGCGGATTCTATCTCTGGTGCCGGCTCCCAGAGGGCATGTCGAGCCGCGCCTTCGCGCTGGAGGCGAGCCGGGCAGGCGTCGCCGTCTTGGCAGGGGAGGCCTTCTTTCCACAGGCGACAACCGGGCCGAATTTGGGCGGGCGATACTTCAGATTGAGCTACTCGGCCCTGCCGCCCGACTTGATTCACGCTGCCGTGCGCCGGCTGGCTCCGTTGCTCGCCGGCGGGCATTCGGTACCGGCAGAGCACGATCTGCTCGATGCTCGACCCGTGATCTAGCGGTGGGCCGACCACCCGTCGTTGCGGTGGGATTCCGGTCTGCGACCGGGATGCCTGCCACGGCGAGCCAGGTATGGGGTAGGGGCGACAGCGGTCGCGGAAACTGTGGTTTTTGGCGGTTGGCGGTTGGCCGGACCCAGGTGGGAGGCCGTCGTTCGACGTATTGCGGAAAGGTGCGACGCCGGTGGGACTCGATGAGAGCTACGAGGTGAGCGACGATCCTGCGCGCCTGGACCTGGAGGTGATCCACGGCTTCCTGAGCCGGGCCTACTGGTCGAGAGGTATCCCGCGCTCGGTAGTCGACAAGGCGGTCGCCCATTCGCTGTGCGTGGGCGCCTATCTCGGCGCAAGCCAGGTCGGCTTTGCCCGGGCCGTGAGCGACTATGCCACCTTCGCGTATGTGGCAGATGTATTCGTGCTCGAAGCTCACAGGGGCCGCGGTCTGGCCATCGCCATGGTGGATTCCCTTAAGCGGCATCCCCACCTGCAGGGGCTGCGCACCTGGTTGCTGCTGACCAGAGACGCGCACGGTCTGTACAGGAAGCTGGGCTTCACCGGGCTCGACGACCCCGCGCGAGCGATGATCTTGCAGAATCGCGACATCTACCTCGAGGAGTCCTGTTGAGCCTGCGGCGGCAGCCACTGTAGACAGTAGATCGGATCTGTCATGTGGGCCGCGGCTTCCCAATTGGGAAGGTGCAGCGCTTGCGGGAGGTCGCAGGCACGAAGCACTGCCAGCAGCATGCCTGTGGCCATGAACATCTGCACGTCTTGCTCCGGCGCGCCTGACAGCTGCTGCACGAGCCGGTACATCTGGAGCATGCGCTCCTGCATCACGGCGCGCACGTCCGCGTCCTCAGTGCCCACGAAGGCCTGGAGCATCATCAGGAGCTCGACCCGGTTGACGAGCAGGGCGGTGAAGCCATGGCCCATGCGGTGCAGCACAGGGCCCTCCACCGACTCCGTGGCCGCACTGGCCACGAATATATCCCTCATACGGTTGAAGACACGTTCGGATGCGGCCAGGAACAAGTCCTTCTTGGTGCCGAAGAGCCGGAAGATATACGGCTGAGATATCCCTGCTCGCTTCGCGATGTCTTCAGTCGCGGTACCGTAGAGGCCCTTCTCGGCGAACTCGATGATCGCCGCTTCGATCACCTCGTCGCGCCGCGCCCCTGCCGTACTGTTGTGGTTGTGCGCCGGAGTACTCACACAGTAAGTGTATGCTCACTAACCACGCCGGTCAACGATGTCCCCGCCATACCGGTCCCCCCTCTCTG
Source organism: uncultured bacterium (assembly GCA_963827235.1). GTDB lineage: Bacteria > Chloroflexota > UBA5177 > JANWHV01 > JANWHV01 > JANWHV01. The sequence continues at coordinate 864,046 of CAWHAE010000010.1, read as the reverse complement.
TGGATTGCGTGAGACCATGCCGGCAAGGTACTGTGTTGTTGTAGCGTTGTGGTGTTGTTGCACCGAGCGACCGTACGGGGCCTGAGCGGAGCCAGGCACCGCTCGCTCCGCGGGGATGTCGGCTCCGCGCGTCGGCAGGAGGTGCGTCGATGAGAGTCTGCCCCGTCTGCGGCACGACATCGCCGCTCACGAGCCGGCGCTGCCCGGAATGCGGCGCGCGTCTGGACTTGCCTGCCAGCGAGATGATCTCATCGCCACTCCCGCCCGCGTCGGGCGAGAACCCAGCATCAGCTCCGGACCCTGGTCGAGGACGGGCTGTGGTGCCGCAGCCGCACGACGTGCTGCCTGCCGGCGCCCTCCTCAACGGTCGCTACCGCGTTGCTCGCGTGCTTGGCACAGGGGCCTTTGGGCGCGTGTATCTGGCGGAGGATATCGACGAGCCGAATCACTTGCTGGCGATCAAGGAGTTGCTGGTGGGCGACTTCTCGACGGCAGACGAGCAGCGCGATGCCACAAACTGGTTCAAGCGTGAGGTCAGCGCGCTCTTGACCCTGGAGCATCCGGGGATCCCGGCGATACACGGCTACTGGACGGCGCATCGCGTCTCAGGCCCGATGTACCTGGCGATGGACTACATACCCGGCAAGACGTTGGCCGACATCCAGGATGAGTATGAGGGTCGGGTGCCCAGGCAACAGGTAGTGGCTTGGGGTATCGGATTGTGCGACGTGCTCGACTACCTGCACAGCCGGACGCCGCCGCTCGTCTTTCGTGACCTGAAGCCCGCGAACGTCATGATCCATGCCTCGAAGGGTCACCCCGTGTTGATCGATTTCGGGTTGGCGCGGCAGATCGTGGCGGTCGGCGGCACCGCGGTGGGGACGTGGGGATACGTTCCCTTCGAGCAGGTGCTCGGGAGGGCGGAGGCGCGGAGCGACCTCTACGCTCTGGGCGCCATGATGCATTCTCTGCTCTCAGGACGCCAGCCCGATGTCGAGTACCGGCGGGCGCTGCGAAACGGGCTGGACCTCGAGCGCGCCTTGCGCAGCCTGTTCCCGCCGCTCGAGGGATTGGTCCCCGGCTTACCGCCTGCGCTCTCGCAGGTGATTGCCACCGCGACGCAGTTTGAAGCGGAGGATCGCTATGCGAACGCCGATGACATGGCGAACGCCCTGCGCCTTTCGCTCGCTACGCCCGGCGGGATAGTGGCGCTCGGTCCTACCGACGCCGCGCACCGGCTGGCAGACGATGCGGTGACCCTCGCCGTGCGCATGCAGGTCGTCGACCAGGACGAGGAGACGGACCGGCTGCAGGGCTCGCAGGACCTTCGCCGCCGCGTGCCCCTGGCTCGCGCCGATGTATCGTCGTTGCCCTCGCTTGAGCGGCTCACCGAGCCGGCGGAGCCCGCCGCTCCGCGCCGCCCGGGCTCGTCCGGTGCCACGCCGCCCAGGAGCGACGCGCGAAGCGTTGTGCTTTCGCAACCGCCGAGTGACGGTAGGTGGAGGTTCTGGCGCCCTGTCCGCGCTCGCGAGGCCAAGGCGCAGCCGCGTCCCGGTGCGCCGGCAGCGCCCATCGTAGTCTCTCCGCACGGCGACGGCGACGTGACCAGCATTGGGGAGGCAATCCATGTCGCGTCCGTGGGGGCTCGCATCGAGATTCGCGCCGGTCTCTACGAGGAATGCCTCGTGATCGATCGTCCTGTCGAGATAGTCGGTGTCGGCGGGCTGGAGGAGGTGGTCATCCAGTCGTCGACCACGTCCTGTGTCTTGATGCAGGCCGACGCGGCTATCATACGTGGCCTGACCATTCGAGCAAATGCCCCAGCCAGCGGTGACCGCTACTACGGCGTGAATATTCCTAACGGCCGGCTCTTACTCGAGGATTGTCAGGTGTTCTCGGACTCGCTGGCCTGCGTGGCCATTCACGGCAAAGAGACGAATCCGATCCTGCGCCATTGCCTGCTGCAGAACTCGATCGAGCGCGCTCTGGCCGTGTACGACCACGCCCGAGCGCTGATCGAGGAATGCGAGATCGTGGGCAGCACGATGCCGGTACGCGTGAGCTCGCACGCCGTTCCTGTGTTCCGCCGGTGCCTCATTCACGGCGGGCGCTTCGGCGGGGTCGGCATTGCCGACCAGGGCCGGGGCCGGTTCGAGGAGTGCGACATCGTGGAGAACGGCCACCACGGGGTCTCCGTGCGCTACTCCAGCTATGCCGTGCTCACCCAGTGCCGGATCAACCGCAATGGATGGAACGCGGTGAGCGTGGCCGACAACAGCGGCGCCACTGTCGAGCACTGCGATCTCACGGGCAACAGGCGCCCGACCTGGGACGTGAAGGACACGGCGCGGCCCCAGGTGGAGACCCGCGGCAATATCGAGGGCTGACGGAAGCAACGCAAGTGACCGGGCGTGGCGTCCGGGCCGTCTCTCTCATTGCATTGAGGGCGGATCGGCTGCGATACTGACGCTGGTATTGTGTCATGCACGCGAAAGCGGTGGTGATGGCTCGACGTCGACGGCGGTTCAGCGATCAGTCACTGCTCGGCATCCTCTGGCATGTGCTGAGCTCGCAAGAAGAATCTCCACCGCGCGCTTCCCATGTTCGGCAGGGCTCGCCCGCGGAAGCATCCGTGAGCCCCCCGGCGGTCGACCCGGCGCAGGTTCCCGCGGTGGCGTCGCTTCCGGTCGCGGCGCGGCGACCACTCCTGCAATCCCGGCGTCTTGTCGTCGTGACGAGCGTGGTAGCGTTCGTGCTGTTCCTCGTGGTGTCCGGTGTCGTGCTGACGCACCTCTTCCAGTCGAGCGAACCGTCGGGCGCTAACGCGCAGGCCCTGCAACTACCTACCCCCGTCGCCACCCTGCCGCAGAGCACCGCGGTGCTGTCGCCCGTGGCGGGAGCGACACTCGCTCCCGGTCGGGCGTTCGGTGCCGGTATGTTACTGCAACCCCAGGACGCGCTTCTCCTGCCGGGCGGCGGCCTGGCACTTGCCGACACCGGCCATCACCGCGTCGTGCTTCTCGACGGCCATGGCAAGCTGGTGAAGCAAATCACCGTGGGCGGCAGCGGACCTTTACGGGCACCATTCAGTCTGGCACTGACCCCCGGCCACAGGCTTCTGGTGCTGGATAGCGATGTCGGCCAGATCGACGAATACACCGCGGGCGGAAAGTTGGTGGCATACTCGGATCTCGGCCTGCACCTGGGCGAGTCGCGCGATATCGTGGTCGGTAGCAAAGGGCAGATCGTGGTCGCCGATCCGGCGACAAACGCGATTATCACACTTGATGCCAAGTTCTCGCTGCTGGCAACACAGCCCGGCACACTCGGTAGTGGAGTGGTGCTCTTCAATCAGCCGTGTGCGGTAGCAGTGGCGACCGATGGCACGTTCTACGTGCTCGACAGCCAATCCCGCCGGCTGCTGCACTTTTCGACGTCATGGGGTATGCTGCAGCAGTGGCCGATCTCCATACCGGACACACAGCATTCTCCGCGCCTCATCGTGTTGAGTGCCGGTCGGGTGCTGGCCACGGATCCGGCTCACAACGCTCTGCTGGTGTACGATCCTTCGATGACTCAGCCGCAGTCGTTCCCCTTGTCTACCGGCGGCGAGCCGCTCGGGCTTGCGCTGGACGGGCATAGCGCCGTGCTGGTGACGTGCATGGCCACGAATGAGGTGCGCGAGGTCCATATCCCGGGCCTCACGTTGTGATGTCGTTCCGGTGCGAACCCGAGGACCGCGCGTGCCTTGCGGCCCATATGGAGTTGCGAGAGCCTGAAGGAGTGAGGAGCGGTGTCTGTCCTGCATGAGCCCACGGTCTATCTGATCGGTCGCCAGGAGGTGGACGACCAAGAGGTCCAGCGCTTCCTGGCCTCGGCAGGGGCAAGCTGGGAGACCGACACGGAGGTCGGCGGCGAGCTGCTTGCCGAGATGGGCGGGAGAGTCTGCTATATGGCATTCGGCAGCAAGCAGGGCCGCCGCCATAATGACGAGTACATCGCGAATATCCTTTCGCAGCGGCACGGCAGCGTGCTCGAGCACGCCGTCTGGACGTTTCTGATCGCGGGCGTCTCGCGGTCGCTCACCCACGAGCTGGTCAGGCATCGCGCCGGTTGGTCCTTCAGCCAGCTCAGCCAGAGATACGTCGATGAAAGCGAAACGGACTTCGTGGAGCCGGACATCATCGCCGCGGACAGCGATCTGCATGCGATCTGGGCGGAAGCGGTCGAGCACGCGCACCGTGCCTATGTCGCGCTCGCGGAGAAGCTTGCCGAACGACTGCGAAGCGGCTCACCGGAGGTCAAAGGCACGGAGCGGCGAAAGGCCGCCCGCCAGGCAGCTCGCAGCGTGTTGCCGAACGCGACGGAGACAAAGATCTTCGTCACGGCGAACGCGCGAGCGCTGCGGCACTTCGTCGAGCTGCGCGGTTCCCCGTTTGCCGAGCCGGAGATTCGCAAGCTTGCGGTGGCGCTGCTGCGCATCATGCAGAAGGAGTCGCCCAGCATGTTTGCCGATTTCAGTATCAACGAACTGCCCGACGGTAGTCTGGCCACTTCTACGGAGAACAGCAAGGTATAGCCGGCCGCTGTGACTTCCGAGGGAGCGGATCCCGATGGTAGGCGCCATATCGAGCGGCCGGCACACCGGTCTAGAGTGGCAGCGGAGGCGTGCCCGTGTCTGGGTCTTCGTCGCGCGGCCGGCTGCCGACTCCAGCCAGCCTGATCTTACGTCGCATGGCCGCGCAATAGCGCTGATCTGCTCGCAGCTGCCTGACCAGATCCATGTCTCCGGCGCGCAGCGCGGCGGCAATGAGTGGCGCGAAGGCGCGAGCGGTCGGCCAGTCCCGCAAGGTTGTGCCCGCCGGGGATTCGAGGTCGGAATCGCCGTGCCAGATAGCCGCCGAGCCTGCGGATTCGCCCGGCGGCATCAGACGCAGCGGCGGTCGAGAGAGAGCAACCTGCGGCTCGGAGCCCGCGCTACGTCGAGCGTTCTCGCGTTCCACGGATCGCGTCATGTCTTTCTCCGTATCCATTGGTCACACGCACATTGAACGAAATACTACCGGTAGGATTCTATTTGCGTCACTATTCTACATCATGACGGAATTAGTTTCTCCTGTAATGGGGATTGACAGGCATGCCGTTCACGTCTGCGCGCCAATTTGCTCCGCGGCGCACTGGTGACGCGCGCTGCGGAGTAGCCACTCCTCACTCGAACAGATCGAGACAGTAGAAATCGGACGAGAACGGCCTACGATCCGCCGGTGGTCAGCGACTGCGCGGCAAACACCACGGTACGAACTTGCTCGGCAATGCCTGTCGCGTCTATGCGCAACTCTCGCCGCTGCTGAGCCTGAGTGGCATGGTCGACGAACCGGTCAGGTATACCCAGCCGATGCACGGCGACGTTGCAGATACCTGCGTGCTCGAAGAACTCCAATACTCCGGAGCCGAAGCCCCCGATTAGGACGTTCTCCTCGACGGTAAAGATGTGGTGGAAGTCGCCGGCCAGCTGCCGGAGCACGTTCTCGTCCAACGGCTTAGCGAAGCGCGCGTTCACCACGGTGGCGCTGATGTTCTGCTCGGCAAGCAGCTCGGCGGCTTCACACGCTGGCATGACCGATGACCCAATTGCCACGATGGCCACATCGGTACCTGAGCGCAACGTTTCGCTGGTGCCAATCTGCATCGCCTTCAAAGGTTCGCTCAGCGGGACGCCATATCCGGACCCACGCGGATAGCGGAGGGCGATCGGGCCATTGTGCTGGATAGCGGTGAACAGCATTTGCCGCAGCTCACCCTCATCCTTGGGCGCCATCAACACCATGTTTGGGATAGCCCGCAGATAGCTCAGGTCGAACACGCCCTGATGCGTGCGACCGTCGCTGCCGACCACTCCTGCTCGATCCAGCGCGAACACGACGTGCAGGTTCTGAATGCACACATCATGAATGACCTGGTCGAAGGCGCGCTGCAAGAACGTCGAGTAGATAGCCGCTACCGGCCGCATGCCCTGGGTGGCGAGGCCGGCCGCGAACGTGACCGCGTGCTCCTCGGCAATGCCGACGTCGAAGAACCGCTCCGGGAACTTCTTGCTGAATTCGACCAGACCCGTGCCGCCGCACATGCCCGCCGTGATGCCCACCACTCGCCGGTCGGTTTCCGCGATCGCGGTCAGCGTCCTGCCGAACACGGCGTCGTAGTTCGGCGCCGCGGCCTTCGGCGTGTTGGGGGGCGAGATGCTATGCAGCTTCTCGTTGTCGGCCTCGGCCGGGTCGTAGCCCTTTCCTTTGGTCGTGAACAGGTGGACGAGCACCGGCCCTCGTACCGTTCGCGCCCGGCGGAGCACCTCCAGCAGGCGCGCCATGTCGTGCCCATCTACCGGTCCCAGGTACGTGAAGCCCAGCTCTTCCCAGAACATGTTGAAGAGCACAAGCTCCTTGACGCTCTTCTTGACGCGCTTTGGCCGCGCCGAGGGCGGTGCCGCCCATCGGCATCATGTGGAGGATATGCTCGACCTCGCCCTTGGCCGCGCTGTAGCGGGGATCGGTGCGCACGCGCTCGAGCATTCGGGCGACCGCGCCGACGTTCGGCGAGATCGACATCGCGTTGTCGTTCAGCACGACGACCAGCGGCGTCTTGAGCTGTCCCGCGTTGTTGATCGCCTCATACGCAAGGCCGCCCGTCAGCGCGCCGTCGCCGAGGATCGCGACCACAGAGTGGTCCTCCCGCCGCAGGTCGCGCGCCACTGCCATGCCGACCGCGGCAGACACCGCCGTACTGGCGTGGCCGGCGCCAAACTGATCGTGCTCGCTTTCCTCGCGCATCAGGAAGCCGGAAATGCCGCCTTCCTGCCTGATCGTATGCATCAGCGATCTGCGGCCCGTCAGCATCTTGTGTGGATAGGCCTGGTGGCCTGTATCCCACACGATCTTGTCGCGTGGGCTGTCAAAGACGCTGTGGAGCGCCACCGTGAACTCAACGGAGCCGAGATTCGACGAAAGATGTCCGCCGGTCTGTTTGACGGTGGCGATGAGCTCTTCGCGGAGCTCGCGCGCGACCTGGGAGAGCTGAGCCGCGTCGAGGTTGTGGAGGTCGCGTGGATAGTTCACAGAATCAAGAAGGCGCGGCATGTCCCTCCCTAGACGTCTCAGAGACCACGGCGCATTCAATCGGCATCGAAGATATGCCCTGGGCCGGCACGCGCCACGGCGGGTCGGCGGCAGCGTATCAAGCCGGCTCCCTCATCGTACTGACCGTCTGGTAACGTGTCAAATACGCTACACGGTCACCTGGCTGTTCCGTTGCCGCCGAGCCGCCGGCTCGTCTACTCGCCCCAGTCCTCTTCTTCCTGAGGGGCCAGCGCAAGCGACGGAGGGCTGACCTCCACGACTTCCAGCTCGGCACCACATTCCGAGCAGGTGAGTATCTCCCCTTTCAACGCTCCTTGTGTAGACACCGCTGCCGCGCACTCAGGGCATTCCGCGTTCATTCTCGTCTCCTCTTTTGCCGTCGATATCTGTCCCGGCAAGTCGGCCGAGACATCCTCGTGTCGAATGCTAGCTTGCCAGGGATCGCGGTAGCTCCTCCAGTACCATGCTCAGCACGTCAATCGCGGCTGGTATTCATGAATGTTAATGTGTTCGTGCGGTGTGTGGTCAAGCAGCGAATCTCCCGGACCGTACGCCAGCATGGGGCAGCCCCACTTTTCGCTGACGACATTCAGGTCGCTCGTGCCCGTCTTGACGACGAAGCGTGGCGTGCCGCCATGCCCGCGAATGCCGCGCAGGAAGGCGCGGGCCACGGGCGTGTTCTTTGGCACTCTGACCGCCGGCTCGTAGGCGGAGAAGTCGATGTACGCAGTCGCCGGCGAGCTCGACCAGCTCGGCGCGCCAGGCGTCGGCCGAGAATCCGGGCGGAAGTCGAAATCCCAGGCTGAGCGAAGCAATGTCGCGCATGCCGTCGCTGGCCGAGCTCATCATGCGCAGTGACGGCGAGAGGCGCTCAAAGGCTCCCGGCGGACGGCTTGCGTTCTCCTTCGCGATGGCTTCCGTCACCGCTTGCCAGAAGGCCACCGCCGCCTCGCTCGCGTTCTGCTGATCGTGCGCCGTGTGCGCGGTTTCGCGAGATACGGTGTAGTGCGCGAGCAGTCTTCCCTTGTAGCCAACTGTGACGCGGTCCCATGAGCTGGGCTCGCCGATGATGGCGCAGTCGGGCATGTAGGTGTTGGCGATCACTCGAGCGCCTTTCGATGTCGCGGCCTCCTCCTCTACGGCGCCGACGACTACCACCCGCCCAGGGCCCTTGAAGCGAGACGCCGCGGCGATGAACGAGGCCAGAGGCCCCTTGGCATCGCAGGCGCCTCGACCGTACAGAAGATCGCCCTCCCGCCGCACGTGGATGTCGCCGGAAACGGTGTCCATGTGGCCGAGCAGCATGATTGTGGGTCCGCTGGCGGCGTCGCCGATCTCGCCCACGGCGTTGCCCGCCGAGTCGATGTGGCTGCGGAACCCGCGTTCCTGCAGCTCGTCCACCAGGAACCGAGCCAGCTTGACTTCCTGACCTGACAGGCTCTGGATACGAAGCATGACCGATAAGCAGTTCCAGGTTATCCATGGGCCGGCCCCGCCTTCGACTGTTGCCAGCTCGACAGCGTCTCCTCGATCACGGTGAGCACCTGCTCCACCTGGGCGTCGTCGATCGCCAGCGGAGGCAGGAGACGTAGTGTCGTCGCTCCCGCCGGCAGCACCAGCACGCCCCGCGCTTGCAGCGCCGAGAGCACGGGCCGCACGCGCTCCCGAAGCTCGATGCCGAGCAACAGGCCGAGTCCGCGCACTTCCCGGATAACGGGCGCACGCATCCCGCTCAGGCGGGCGAGCATATGTGCTCCTGTGACCGCCGCTCGCTCGCTCAGCCGCTCCTCGCGCATCACGCCGATGGTGGCCAGGCTCGCGGCACAGGCCAGTGGGTTGCCGCCGAACGTCGAGCCGTGTGTCCCGGGCTTGAGCCCCTGAACGCGTGGACCGATTGCCACCGCCCCCATCGGCACCCCTCCGGCAATCGACTTGCCCATGCACAGCAGATCGGGCGCAACCGGCTCGTGCTCGCAGGCGAACATGCGGCCGGTGCGGCCGAATCCAGTCTGGACTTCGTCCACAATCAGCATTGCGCCGCGATCCCGACAGAGTGCCGAAAGGGCGTGCAGGTACCCCCCGCTCGCCGGCCTCACGCCGCCTTCGCCCTGAACCACTTCCACGATCACCGCGCCGACCGTGTCGTCCACTGCCGCCTCCATGGCTTCCAGCCGGTCGAAGGGCACGTGGCGGACCTGCGGCAGCAGGGGCTCAAACGGCTCGCGATAGGCGGCCTCCCAGGTAGCTGAAAGTGCCCCCATCGTGCGACCGTGAAAGCCGCGCTGTGTCGCGACGATCCCGGCTCTACCCGTGGCAAGGCGGGCGAACTTGAGCGCGGCCTCGTTCGCCTCCGCGCCAGAATTGCACAAGAAGAAGCGGTCCAATCCGGGAGGCGTGAGAGCGGCAAGCGCCTGCAAGAGCTCGGCGCGCCGGTCGTTATAGAAGGCTTCCTGACAGCTCACCAGCGTCGCAGCCTGATCACTGATCGCCTTTACGAGGGCTGGATGCGCGTGCCCGATGTTGGCGCAGCCATAGCCTGCCGTGCAGTCGAGGTACCGGACACCTCGATCGTCCCACACTACGGCACCTTCGCCCCGCACGATGGTGACGTCGCGCTTACCGTAGACACCGCTGGTATAGCGTGCCTCAATGAGCTGAGCAGTCGAAACTGTAGGAGTTGCCATGACCTCGCCTTCTCCTGTCTGTGTTAGTCGAACCTGGTTTGCTCTTAGCTGCCGGCGGCTCGACCCCCGTCTACGGCCATGGGCCACTCCACTACCGTGCCGCGGCCTGCCAGCGCCCCTTGCACGGGCGCCGGGCCACGACCTCGAGCGAGCACGACACGCCCAACGCCGCTCGTCACGGCTTCTCGAGCGCCGAGCAGCTTCTTCTTCATGCTGCCGTGGGCCATGCTCATCGCATCGTCGAATGAGTCTGGCGCCACGCGCCCTACCAGGGAGTCGGGATCCTGGACATCGCGCAGCAATCCGGGCACGTCGCTCAGGATGACCAGGTCGCCGGCGCCGAGTGCGGAAGCCACCGCGGCGGCTGCCCGGTCGCCGTCGACATTCATCAGCTCGCCATCCATGCTGATCGCCGGCGGGCAGAGCACCGGCAAGTATCCGGCACCGAGGAGTATCCGCAGGAGCTGCGCGTTGACCTGGGTCACGGTGCCGGTATGGTTGTCCCGCAGGATGACCCGCCTTTGGCCCTGCATGATGGTGACGCTTTCCTTACGCGGTCCACGCAGCACGGCGCCATCCACGCCCGACAGGCCGAGCGCTTGTACGCCGCGTCTCTGCAAGCCCTCGACCATGGTTACATTCCTTCGGCCTGCGCAGGCCATGGCCAGAATCTCCGCGGTCTCGCGATCCGTGTAGCGGCTGGTCATGCCGTTGGGGTGTGTGACGAACTGGGCCGGGTGCCCGAGCTTCTCACCCAGCTCCGACGTTTCGTCGGCCCCGCCGTGTACGACGATCATCCGGATGCCCTGCTTCCAGAGCTCGGCGATGTCGTCGCAGCATGCCTCGACGTCGATACCGGCGCCGCCGCCGAGCTTGACGACCAGCAATCCCTGCCCTTTCATGGATGAAGCCCCACGAACTCGAGGCCGGTAGTCTCCGGCCAGCCATGCATGGCGTTCAGACTCTGGACCGCGTTGCCTGCAGCGCCTTTCACCAGATTATCGATCGCGGAGATGGCCACGACGCGGTAGCCGTCTGGGTCGAGGGCGAAGCCGACGTCGCAGAAGTTGGTGCCGGCCAGGATCTTCGGCTCGGGGTAGCGATAGATGCCCTGGCGTTCCTTGACGAGTCGGACGAAGGGCTCGTCGCCGTAGCACTCCCTGTACACCCTCCACAGGCGCTTTTCGTCGCACTCCTGCAGCAGATAGGCCTGGGCGGTGACCAGAATGCCCCGCACCGCTTCCACGGCCGTGGCTGAGAAAGCAACGCGTGGGCCGTCTGCTGCGCTGCGGTCGGTGAACGGGAGCTCCTGCAGCAACTCCGCGGAATGGCGGTGCCCGACCGGACTGAAGGAGCGCATGGCCCCGCTTCTCTCCGGGTGATGCGAGTCCGGCCCGGCAGTCACTCCGCCGGCCGATGATCCGACCTTCGCGTCCACCACGAGGTACCGGGAGTCGACCAGCCCGGCGGCAACCAGGGGATAGAGGGCAAGAATGGCCGCGGTCGCAAGGCAACCGGTGCCGCTCACATGTCTCGCGCCTGCCAGCTCGGCGCGGTGCAGTTCGGGCAGGCCGTAGACGAAGCTGCCGAGCAGCTCGGGCCTGGGGTGGTCGTGTCCGTACCAGCGCCGGTACACGTTCGGCGTCGCGCAGGCGGAAATCGGCGGACAGGTCGACCACCTGAGGAGCCAGGCCGAGAAAGCGGTCGATGGTCTGCGACGCCTCGCCATGCGGAAGGCAAAGAAAGAGGACGTCGCACGGACCCAGCTCGTCGCGCCCGCAGAACGCCAGACTGCTGCGTTTGCGCAAATTCGGATGCGCGCTGTGAACCGGCTTGCCCTTCCGGCTCTCGGACGTCGCCTGAGCGACGTTGACGAACGGGTGAGCAAGCAGAATCCGCAGCAGCTCACCGCCGGTGTACCCGGCGGCGCCGACGATCGAGACGCTTCAGCTCACTCACGCGCGGCCTCGTCCAGCACGTAGTCGACCATGAGAGCCGGTAATGTCCACCCCGGTGGGCTCCACGCTGTTGCGGAACTCCATGGTGCCGTTGACCTCGATAATCAGCAGGCCGCGCTCGGACTCCACCACGTCGATCGCCAGCAGCCCGCCTCCGACGGCCCGTGCCGCCCGGCAGCAGATGTCTTGCAGCTCGTCCGTGACCGGGCAGTTGGTTGCTGCCCCGCCCCGCGCCGTATTGGTGATCCAGTGCTCGCTGTGCCGGTAGATCGCGGCCACGCAGCGGTCGCCGATCACGAAGGCGCGAATGTCGCGCCCGGGCTTGTGCACGTACTCCTGAATATAGAAGATGCTGTGCTGGTAGCTGCCCAGCACGTCCTTGTGCTCCAGGATCGCCTCGGCGGCGTCGCGGTCGTTGACCCGCGCCAGCAGCCTGCCCCACGAGCCGACCGTCGGCTTGAGCACGCAGGGATAGCCAAGCTGCTCGATCGCCAGTAGCGCCGTTTCCGGCGTGAAAGCAAGCAGGGTACGGGGCGTGGGCACGCCGTCGCGGAGCAGCGCCTGCGTGGTCAGCAGCTTGTCGCCGCAGGTGTCCACCACGGCGGCGCGGTTCACCGTGGGAATACCCCACTCCTCAAGCACGTGCAAGGCGTTCTGCGCGCGCGAGAAGGACAGGCAGCGCTCCATCACGATGTCCACGTCCTCGAAAGCGGGCGCGCCAGCCGCCCGGCCCTTGCCGGGCTGGAACGGCAGCGCGAGGTCGAGCGACGAGCTCGCGATCGTCGATCAGCCTGTACGGCACGGCCTTGGTATGAAGCGCTTCGACAAGCAGTTTCTCTTCCGCGCGTACGCGCGATAACAGGACGCCTACCGTGGGATGGTTCATTCTGCGGTACCTCCAGCCGCTGTTGTCGCTTCGAGCATGCGAAGCACTTCGTCGACCACCTGCGATGTCCTCGCCGTCGCCGCCCAGATCTGGGCTCAATACGGTGCCCGCCAGAGTCCGATCGATTGCCAGCTCGAGCGCCCTCGAGGCGGCGGGCTCGCCAATATGCTGAAGTAGGAGCGCAGCCGCGCGCAGGCAGGCGACCGGATTGGCGATGCCCTGCCCCACTATATCAGGGGCGGAGCCGTGCACGGGCTCGAACACGGCCGGGCCCGGTCCTCCGACGTTTGCCGAGGCCGCGACGCCGAGACCGCCGGTGACACCGGCGGCAATGTCGGAGAGGATATCGCCAAACAGGTTCGTGGTGAGGATCACGTCGAACCGCTCGGGCGTCACCGCCAGCCGCATGGCAGCGGTATCGACCAGCATCTCGTCGACGGCCACGCTGCCAAGCGCTTCGATCGTGCTTCGCGCCGTGTCCCTGAACAGCCCGCAGGTTCGCGGCAGGATGTTTGCCTTGTGCACGATCGTGATCCGGCTGCGGCCCATCTGCACGGCGAGCGAGTGGGCCAGCTCGGCGACGCGCCGGCTGGCGGGCGCGCTCACCAAGCGCACCGCTTCCGCGTAATCGCCGTAACTGGACTCCTTACCGATATAGAGTCCCTCGGTGTTCTCCCGCACGACGAGCACGTCGATGCCGGGTCGTGATCCGCGGACCGGCAGTGATCGCGAGTGCCGAATGCAGCCGTAGAGTCTGAAGTGTTTGCGCAGCGTGACGATGGCGCTGCGGTAGCCGGCTACTGGGGTCGACGGCGATGCCGTGGCGCCAAACAACGTCGCCTCGGCGGCGGTAACCGCTGCCAGCGTCTCCGCGGGTACGGCGTCGCCGCGGCGCTGGAAGCAGTCGAAGCCGGCATCGGAAGTCACGATGTCCAGGTCCGGCAGCAGCGCGGTCAACACGCGGACTGTCTCCGGCACGACTTCCCGGCCGATCCCGTCTCCGGGAATGACGCAGATGCGATGCCGGCCCGGAGCGGCGGCATGGTTCTGCCGGTTTGTGCTCTCTTCGGCGTTCACTGGTGCCGTTGCTCCTTTCGTCCGGGACTGCACGACGCCCGTGCGCCGCGCCGCGCGGGCCGTCGCGCCGGCGTGCCGCCCACCGCCTGCACGGATGGCGACTGCGAGGCGTACATGGCCGTTCTCTCTCCTGTCCTGGTCGTCATTGGGCGGCACCGGCGCGGATCATGGTGTCCAGCTCCTCCATGCCGACCCGCTTGCGGCCCGCCAGGTTCTTGAAGCTGGTGGTGACGCTGGCGAGCTGGTCCGTGTCGAGCTCGATGCCTAGCTCGAGGGCGCGATGCTCGATGGCATGACGGCCGGTGAGCGCATGTGCCACGTCCAGCCGCCGTTGCGCGCCAAACTGCACGGGGTCGAGGGCTTCGTAGGCGCGAGGGTTGTTCAGAATTGCCCCGAGATGGATACCGGCGCGGTGCGTGAAGGCATGTGAGCCCGGCGATCGTGTGGTTGAAGGGAATGGGCACGCCGGTGATCTCGGAGACCATCTCGGCCAGCGGAATGATGCCCCGCAGGTCATATCCTTCGAGCAGGCCTGGATCGGTAGCGAAGATACGCGCCACCATACCCTCGAGCGAGGTGATCCCGTTGCGTTCACCGATGCCCAGCACCGTGGTGTCCACGTAGCGCGCCCCTGCTTCGAGCGCCGCCTCGGCATTGGCGATCGCACAGCCGGAGTCGTTGTGGCCGTGGAAGCCGAGGTCGGCGTGCAACTCGTTGGCGAGCAGGCTGACCACGGCATAGACCTGCCGCGGTGTGGCGATCCCGACCGTGTCCGCGACGCCGATCCGGTCGACGCCCAGATCGTCCACGGCGCGCAGAATGGGCAGCATCTCGTCGAGACAGCTGCGAAACGAGTCCTCGCAGCTGAAGCGCACCTCCAGACCGGCATCCTTCACCTGGCGCACGCCGGCACATGCCGCTTCCTTGACGGCTTGGAGCGAGCGACCGTGGCCAGCTTCGCGCAGAAAGGATGACGTGGCAAAGAACAAGTTGATGCCGTGCACGCCGCTGCGTATTGCCGCTGCAATGTCAACCGGGTGACACCGCACGTGGGCAAGCACCTTTGCCTTCAGGCCCATGCGCACGAGCCCCTGGGCGTCGGAGAGGCTTCGACGCGAGACGGCGGGCGAAGTGACTTCCAGGTATTTCACGCCGAAGGCATCAAGCGCGCGGGCGATCTTACGCTTCTGGGCGGGGCTGAAGTAGGCATCGGCGAACTGTTCGCCTTCACGGAGTGTCGTATCGATAATGCCGAAATCCCGTCGCATCTGGGCCTCCGCACCGCGTTTCACGCATAAAAAAACCTCAGGTCCAACAGGGACGAGAGGCTCTCGTGGTACCACCCCAGATGCGCCATCGCCTCACGACGACGGCCTCAGCGAGTACGGGATCACTTTCCGATACTCCAGCTCATGATATCGGGGGCTGAACCCGGCCTGATCTACACTGGCTGTCCGCCATTTGGACCGGCTGCTCAGGGGCCTTTTTCGGAACTCTGGCACGACGCCGGATTCCACCATCCCGGCTCTCTGGCTTCCCGCCGTTCGGGTTCCTACTCTCCCCATCACCGCGCGCGAAATCTGTTGTCGCCCGGATCATCAAGTTTGATGCTCGAAGGCCGCGGTCGACTTGGCAAAAATGCTACCACGAAGACGCCACTCAATGCAAGGTCATGCGCGAGATGTATAGCCATGCGGCACGCTGCTCAGCCGATCCGTCCGGTGATCTTGTGCACGTAGAGCCCGCCAGGCATGCTCAAGATGGCCACGCAATAGGTTGGGAAGGGTTTGTCTCCATCGCTGCCGCGCATGCCCTCGCGTTGATAGTCGGCGCCGGCCTGGTGCTGTGGGCTCTTCGCTCCGCCACTCGCACGTTGGTGCTACCCAGGAGCGTCAACGATTCGCTCACCCGGGTGGTGTTCGGGGCCATACGCCACGCCTTCCTGCTGGTGGCTCCGCCCACGCGGTCGTACGAATTCCGCGATCGAGTGATGGCACTCTACCCGCCCGTGGCTCTGTTGCTGCTTGCCGTTGCCTGGGTCCTGGTGATCGCTGCCGGGTTCACCCTCTTGTTCTGGGCGTGCGGCGACGGCAGTATGACCGCTTCGTTCACGATCAGCGCGTCTTCTCTCGTGACCCTGGGCTTCTCGGCGCCCAGAAACCTCACGCTGACCGTCCTGGCCTTTACCGAAGCGATGCTGGGTCTGGTGGTCGTCGCGCTCTTGATCTCCTATCTTCCCACCCTCTACAGCGCTTTCTCTCGGCGCGAAGTGGCCGTGACGTTGCTGGAGGTGCGGGCCGGGTCGCCGCCCTCGGCGATCGAGATGATCTCGCGCTTCTGGCGTCTGGAGCGCCTGCAGCAGATGACGGACCTATGGGAAGCGTGGGAGACCTGGTTCGCGGAGCTCGACGAGACGCATACCTCGCATGGCGTGCTGGCATTCTTCCGCTCTCCCCAGCCGGAGCACTCCTGGATCACGGCGGCAGGCGCCGTGCTCGACGCGGCGGCGCTGAGGTGCTCTGTGATGGAGCTGCCGCGTGATCCGCAGGCAGAGCTCACCATCCGCGCGGGCTACCTCGCGCTCCGCCATATCGCCGACTTCTTCGACGTTCCCTACGACCCGGTGGTGAGCTGGGAGCACGCGATAAGCGTCACGCGGGAGGAGTTCGACGATGCCTGCGCCCGCCTGACAGCATCTGGAATTCCTCTGCGGACCGACCTCGAGAAAGCGTGGCGTGACTTTGTCGGCTGGCGGGTCAACTACGACCCTGTTCTTCTCGAGCTCGCCTCCATCACCATCGCCCCCTACGCGCCGTGGTCGTCGGACCGCCGTCTTCTCCGGACCAGGACGACTGGGCAGGTACTTCCTGGGGGGCGCCGCCGCTTGAATTGAGACAAGCGTTGCGCTATGGTAGGGCTAGCCGCTGCAACGCCGGCCCGGCGGGACAGCCGTACGCCGGTTGGGGCTCGAAGTGACCAATTGTCGGCCGCTATACGTACGCGTTATCTCGGCCGGAGCGGCAGGTGCCCGCGGCGGGAGCGCAAGATCGGAGGGGGCGGGTGACCACTCTGTACCGGATGCTCAATCTCAAATACTGGTGGGCCGTCGCTGCCATGCTTCCCGCGCTCTGGGCACTTGGCCATCTGGCGCCGGCGGTCTCCTATAGCGCCGGCGTGTTCCATGCCGGTGTGCTGCAGAACGACGTGGTGCAGACTATCCTGGTGCTGCAGGCAACGGCGATTGTCACCGCCCTGGTGGTGGGTTTCGTGGCTGCGTTCGTGGCTCGCGCCCTCGGCCACCAGGCTATACGCACGCTCATCACTCCGTCGCAATCCCTGATCGCCGCTGGATTGGCCACGGCGGCCCTGTGGGTCGCCGTCACCGGGCTGAACTGGGCTGCGTACCGGCAGGACGAGCTTCTCACCCAGATCTGGTACGTGCTGACCGGCGCGACACAGGGCCTCTTCGGCGCTGTGTGGCTGTTGCTGGCGGTTCGGGCCGCCTCGTCTCTTCGCCAGTTCAACTCTGCCCTCAATCTCTTCGCCGCCGCCGAGGGCTGTTTCTTGTCGGCACTGGGCGGGTTTCTTCTGCTGTTCGTCATCCTGGATGGCTCGCAGCCGGATCCGTCGCTGACCCTGTTCGGGCTGATCTTGCTGCTCAGCATCGCGCTGATCGCGGTCCCGCCTGCCCTGGCGCTGACCGCTGGGGCCGCGCTGTGGGGCGGGATACTGGCGGCCAGGGAGACGCACTCGGGACCGGGGGCGGGCGGCGCACCGCTACCCCCAGACGCCTGAGCGCTCCGCATCACACGGAGTCGGGCTTCTCGTTCCTCAGGTGGGCAACGAGGCCCCAGAACGCCGCCAGGTAGCTCAACCAGCCGAAACCGACCACCTGGCCAAGCGTGGCAGGTGCCGTCACCAGGTGGTGCCGGTATTCTTCGCGCGCGTGCACGTTCGACATGTGAACTTCCACAACCGGATACGGCACGGACTTGATGGCATCGTGCAGGCTCACACTTGTGTGGGCCAGGCCGCCGGGATTGAGAAGAGCGCCCGCCGCGGTGGCGCGGTTCTCGTGCAGAAAGTCGATCAGCGCACCCTCGTGGTTCGATTGGAAGCAGGTTATCGTGCAGCCGAGTAGCTCTGCCTCCTGCTGCAGCCTATGGTGGATCTGTTCGAGCGTCGCCGAGCCGTAGATATCGGGCTCCCGAAATCCCAAGAGATTGAGATTGGGCCCGCTGGCAATCAATATGTTCAAGTGTCGCACCCTTCCACTCCGGAGCGTCGTCCGGCCGATGTCTCCTCTTCATCATACCGGGCGGCCCGCGCTTCAGGCCGGTCCCGCGGCCGAGAGCGAGAGCGGCTTGGGGACGCCGTGCGCTAGAATCGTGTATGAAAGTAGGGCGGTGCATCCAGGCCGCTGACGGTGAGCGAGCACTGCTCTGCCGCGGCGCAGCCGCGGCATCCGTCGAGCGCCGAGCCGGACCCGGTATGCGGGCCTGGATCAGCACGCCGGGGGACAGGGAGAGATCATGCGACCATGCACGAACTGCCGGAGTCTCGATACGGCCGCGCTGTCGACCGGACTCCTACCCCGGATCGCCTCTATACTGGCAAGCCAACCGGCACTGGTGGCGTATGTCTGCAGAACCTGCAGGCACGTCGACCTCTGGCTGGATGAGGCGGCGTCGCTGCCCGAGGAGGATATCCGCCAGGTTCCCGAGCTGGCGCCGGGATGATGGCGCCGCCGTGAGGGCGGCACTTCGCGACGCTCACTCCTGACTTGGCTTGAGCACTGTCACGCCCAGTGGCGGCAGCGTGATGGTAATCGCTTGGTCCCTTCCGTGTATTCTCCGAGGCTGCGTCTCAAAGACTCCCTCATTGATCACGTTGCTGCCGCCGTAGTGCGCGGCGTCGCTGTTCAGGACCTCTACGTAGCGTCCCGGCCGCGGCATGCCGACGACGTAGCCATGGCGCACCACGGGCGTGAAGTTGCATGCCACGATCGTGAACGGGCGCGAGCATTCGACTTCCCAGCGTATTCGGCGCCTCTGCTCTTCACGCTCGAGCGCCGAGTACGAGACGTCGAGGTTATGTACGCCTGCCAGGTATTCGGCCCGGTCCTCCAGCTCTTTCAATTCTGCATCGAGCCGCGTGTCCGACCGTCCTTTGCGCATCATGATCAGGACGCTCTGGTCGACGTCGCGGCAGTCGATCCACTCGAATCCGGCGGGATCGTAGTCGAGCTCGAAGAACTCCCGGTTGTCGAGATACAGGCGGTTGAGGTCGCGCAGCCAGCGCTGCACGCCCTGGTGCGCCTCGAACTGCAGCAGCTCCCAGTGGAGGGCGGCCGCGTAGTACCACTCGGACGTTTGCCCGAACTCGCCTCCCATGAACAGCAGCTTCTTTCCTGGATGGGCCCACATATAGCCGAAGAGGAGGCGGAGCGTGGCGAACTTGCGCCATTCGTCGCCCGGCGACTTGTAGACGAGCGGGCTCTTCCCATGCACGACCTCGTCGTGCGAGAGCGGCAGCAGGAAGTTCTCCGAATAGTAGTACAGCATGGAGAATGTCATCGAGTTGTGCAGGTGCCGGCGGTAAAGCGGGTCGGCCTTGATGTATTCCAGTGTGTCGTGCATCCAGCCCATGTTCCACTTGAGCGTGAAGCCCAATCCGCCGATGTAGACCGGGCGCGATACCATCGGCCATGAGGTGGACTCCTCGGCCATGGTGACGACACCGGGACATTGCTCGTGCACGAGCACGTTGAACCGCCGTAGGAACTCCACGGCGTCGAGGTTCTCACGGCCACCATGACGGTTGGGCACCCAGGCTCCCGCCGGACGCTGATGGTCGAGGTAGAGCATGGATGCAACGGCATCCACTCTCAGCCCATCGATGTGGTACTGCTTCAGCCAGAACATGGCATTGGAGAGCAGGAAGGTCATCACCTCGCCACGGCCATAGTTGAAGACGTACGTGCCCCAGTCGAGGTGCTCACCCTGGCGGGGGTCCGCGTGTTCGTAGAGATGCACGCCGTCGAAGTAGCCGAGTCCATGCCCCTCTTTGGCAAAGTGCGACGGCACCCAGTCCAGCAGTACGCCGATACCGTTCTGGTGGCAGAGGTCGACCAGGTAGGCGAAATCCTCCGGGGAGCCGTGTCTGCTCGTCGGGGCGTAGTATCCCGTGGTCTGATAACCCCAGCTCACGTCGAATGGGTGCTCGGTAACCGGCATTAGCTCGACGTGCGTGAAACCCATGAACTTGACATAATCCACCAGTTGCAGGGCCAGCTCCCGGTAGTTGAGCATGCCGCCGTCCTGGGCTCTGCGCCAGGATCCCGCGTGTACCTCGTAGATCAGCAGTGGTCTTTCGAGACCCACGGACTGGGCGCGCCACTCCAGCCAGGCGCCGTCGTGCCACTCCAGGTGCGAGATGTCGGCTACGATGGACGCCGTCTCCGGCCGTACCTCCGCCGTGAAGGCATACGGATCGGCCTTGTCGACCACGTAGCCGCCGATGCCGGACTCGATGTGGTACTTGTAGTGCGCGCCGGCGGCGACGTCTGGGATGAACAACTCCCAGATGCCGCCATCACCTCGCTTACGGCAGGGATGCTGCCTGTTGTGCCACTCGTTGAAGTCGCCGATCACGCTGACCCAGCGCGCGTGCGGCGCCCAAACGGCAAAGTGCACGCCGTCCACACCGTCGATACGGCGAGGGTGGGCGCCGAGCACGTCATAGGACTGGACGTTTGTGCCCTGGCCAACGGTGTACAGGTCCAGGTCGCTGATCAGTGGCGGATAGGCGTACGGATCTCGACGTACAAACCTTTGCCCCCACCTCTCGATCTCGAGAGAGTAGCCGCGCGGCGTCTGCGTGCTGGGAAACACTGTCTCGAAAACGCCGGACTCGTGGACTCGCTCCATCGGCGTCGAAGCGGCGGCCTCGTCGTCCGGCCGCACCACGACCTCTCTGCTGCCCGGCTGAAAGACAACGATGCGAAGCTCCCCGGATGGTAGGAGATGTGGCCCGAGCAAATCGGTGGCGACGGCGCGGCCTCGTCCGGCTATGATCGCTTCGATCTCTGTGGGCGTCAGAGTCATTCGTCGTCCCCTCCCTCACTTTGGCGTTTCCATGCCGCAGTATACATTTGCGCAAAGGAGCATGCTTGTCGCCATGGCCGGGCCCTTGATACAATTCGCCTGACCCCCCTGTACGTACCTGGTTCGGCGGCGTAGCTCAGCGGTAGAGCAGCGGACTCATAAGCCGTGGGTCGGTGGTTCAAATCCACCCGCCGCCACCCCGTCCACACGCCAAGGGGCGCGCTGCGTCTGTCGAGCGTGGCCGTTGTTCACTTCAGCGTGAGCAGATAGGTCACGATCTGATCGCGTTGCTCCGCCGTCAGCGCGGCCACCGTATTGTGCTTCTGAGTGCACACGTATGGGGAGCCGAGCTTGTGGTGCGCGCAGGCATCGACGAGCGCAGCGCTGAGCCAATCGCGGCTGTGTCCCGCACCCACGTGGTCGAGGGGCGGCGCGATCGACGCGGAGGACGCCGTAATGCCGGCACCGGCCAGGCTGTGGCACCAGACACATTGAGCCTGCACCAGCACGCTGCCTTCCGCGACATCGGCTGCCGTGTCGGACACCGTGCTTGCCGGCCGCGCGGGCGAAGCCGCCGGTGTTTGCGCCACCGGCGTGCGTGTGACTGCGGGCGAGGCATGCACGGATGTGTCCACCGGCGATGCCGTGGCCGTGACGGCGACCTTGGCAGACGCCGCGGCAGGAACGGACTGCTGAGACGCGGCACCCGAACACCCCGACAAGGCGAGCGCGCACGCTATCAGCCCGGTTGCGCAGGTGGACCGGAGCCGCACGCCGCCTGGTGCCGGCACGCCTCCCGCGATCGGTCCGCACGTACGGCGGGCAGGGCTGTTGTCACGCCCGCCGGCGGGACGGAGATCACGCGCCGGCGAAAGCCGTTCGCATGCCCCCACGCCCACATCGGGATCTTGCCTCCGCGCGGATGCCGTGCGCTGCCGACGTCCGCCGCGAAGCTCCACCCGGTGTTCTCCAGGACTGTGCAGTGTGCCGACCCCAGTCGTTGGCAGACGTGCCGTCGAGCACAGCCGCCCTAGTCGAGTATAGCGCCGGCACACACGTCCGCCGAGTTCGGCCGATCACGGCGCGCATCCGGCAGAGGCAACCCGGCCGAGTCGCAGACCCGGAATGGTCGGGCCAAGGTCCACCATTCGGGGCTGCGCGAACGTGCCGGGACACGGTGCCGCCCGGCGCCGGTTCGAGGGCGCGACCCTGTCTGCACAATCACGTCGGTCCGCCAGCATGAGGAGCTCGCGTTCACCTGGAAGGGCCCGGTGCCGCACGCGGACCTGATGAACGTCACGCCGCCACCCACTGCGGTGACGGTGCGGCTGCGCGCACTGGATGTCGCGCAGACACGGCTGCAGCTTGAGCATACGGGTTGGGGCAGCGGCTTTGTCTTCGCGATTCGCGGCTAATCTGCCTTGGCGTACACTCTTGGGTCCAATGATTGTTGGTACTGCAGTGAGATGTAGCCCTGCCTCGTCTGGAGGCCTGCCGCGTGAGGCAGACTTTTCGCTCGCTGTCTCGAGAGACAGCCAAGAAGCCGAGAACGGAAATGTCGCTGTAGTATTAGCGTCCCGCCAGGCCGCTGGTGGCGGCGCCCTGGATGAAGTAGCGCTGGAAGACGAAGAAGATGATCACCATGGGCACAGTATTGAAGAGGGCGCCTGCCAGGATCAGATTCGTGTGCCCGGCATATTGGCCGTTGAAGAACTGCAAGCCCACGGTGAGCGGGAACTTGTGCGGGTCGTCAAGGTAGAGCAGTGGCTGGATGAACATGTTCCATGCTCCCTGGAAGCTCAGAATGCCCGCTGCTACCATTGCCGGCTTGGCCATGGGCAGAATGATTTGCCAATAGACACGGAAGCGGTTCGCGCCGTCGATGGTCGCCGCTTCTTCGATCTCAACCGGCAAGCCTTTGAGGAACTGCGTGAGCAGGAAGACGGAAAACGGCTGCGCCGCCGCCGGCAGAATGATCGCCCAGTAGGTGTTGATCAGATTGAAGGGACCGAAGTTGCGCAGGATGATGTACACGCTGATCCAGTTGATCTGGCCGGGAATCATCATCACGGACAGCGTGACCCAGAACCAGAGGGTTTTGCCACGGAAGTCCAGCCGTGCCAGGGCGAAAGCTGCCATGGAGCTGAAGACCAGATTGAGGGACATGATGGCCGCCGCGTAGACCAGGCTGTTGACGAGCCACCGGACGAAGAACACGTCGCTAATGTTGCTATTGAACAGGGAGGTGATGTTCGACCAGGTCCAGGGGTGGGGAAAGATTCTGGGAGGATACTCTAGTACGGTGTCAGCCGTCTTGAAGGCCGAGAGCGAGGCAAAGATAAACGGCGCCAGGGCGACGAAGCCGCAGACTGCAAGCAACGCGTAGATAAGCGTGAACTTGCGCAGCACCCGCGGCGATACGGCCAACGTCGACGTACCTTTTGCGACTAGTCCGGTTCCGGGCTCGCTAGCCATGGTCATGCCCTCCACTCAATACTGGACTGTCGCATCAATGAAGCGTCGCTGCACTGCAGTGATCGCCAGGATGATCACGAAGAGCACCGCCGCCATGGAGGACGCAAGGCCGAAGCGCCCCTGGTTGAACGCCTCGTCGTAGATACTGTAGACGGGCATCATAGTGGCATTGAGCGGCCCGCCGCTCGTCATCACCTTGATCTGATCGAACACCTGCAAGGATCCGATGGTGCCCAGGGCGACGATCATGAACATCGTCGGACGTAACAACGGCAGCGTGATGTGGCGGAACAGGGCCAGGCCATTTGCGCCGTCTACCTTGGCGGCTTCGTAAAGGGACGTCGGCATGCCCTGCAGCGCGGCCAGGAACAGCACCATGAACGTGGGTGCCGTCGTGTAGATGTTCATGAGCATGATCGCGGGCAGCGCCGTCGCCGTATCGTTGAGCCAGTTCGGGCCGGAGATGTGGAAGATAGAAAGGAAGGCGTTGATGGCGCCGCCCTTGTTGTAGAGGAAGATGAAAATCAGCGAGACGGCCACCGACGACGTAACCGAGGGCAGGTAGATCGCCGTGCGCGCGAAGGACCGTCCCCGAAATGGCACGTTCAAGAGGAGAGCGTAGCCGAGCGCGAGCACGGTCTGCCCGATAATGACGAAGAAGGCGTACTTGAAGGCATTCGCGAGGCCGATGGAGAAGTCGAAGTTGTCACGGTTATTGAGAAACTGATTCCACAGATAATCAAAGTTGGCGAAGCCGATCCATCTGGGCCCCGGCTCGATGCCGTAGTTGTAGTGCGTGAAGCTCAGTGCCAGGCCATAGACGGAGGCTCCCAGGGTGAAGACACAGAGCACGAAGAGGTAAGGAGCCAGAAACAAATAGGCGGTGAGGTTGGCGCGAAGGCGCTTGCGCAGGCTGGAGCGCTGGTTTAGCCGACAATGGCTGGACAGTCGACTGCCCGCGGCAGTTTGGCTTGCATCTGTGTCGCTCCCTGGCTGGACGGCTGCCGGAGACCTTGTCAGGACCTCCGGCAGCCTGGGCCGACGATGAGTAGGGGCGAATTGCACTCGTCCGTGCGGCGGCGGCGCTACGGCACCGAGGTCTCCTGGCTCTGGATGTAGTTGGCCGCGTTGGCAATGGCTTTCTGCGGCGTAGCCTTGCCAAGGAGCACGGCGGTGATGGCATCGGTGAGCGCCTTCTGACCGACAGTATCGTATGTGCCGAAGTCGCCGATCTTGCCGTAGGGGCCGGAATTGAACAGGTTGGCGGCCTCCGGATGGGACTTGATGTAGGGGTCGGATGCCAGCGAGCTGATCGTGGGCAGGGAGAATCCGATGTCAGTCTGGTACTTCTGAACGACCGGACCCGACAGGAACTCCGCCAGCTTGACGGCGGCCTTGTCGCTGCCTGCTTTGACCGTATCGGCGGAGACGCCCCACGCGTTGGTGAAGAGCGGGTCGGCGCGTCCGGCAGGGCCTACCGGAATCTGGGCTACGCCGAACTTGATCTTGGGGTACGTGCTGCGCAGGTAGGGCGTGAGCCAGCCGCCCTCGATCACCATGGCGACCTTGCCTTTACCGAAGCTATCGCCCTGCCAGCCATCGCCGACCGTGCTGGGGACGGTCGCCGAGTGGTCGGCCAACTGGAAGCTCGTGTAGAAGTCGAGGGCCTTGACGGCATTGGCGTTGTTGAACTCCACCTTGCCGGTGAGCGGGTCGATGAGGCCGGTGCCGAAGGCGTACGCGACTGCGGCGAAGCGGGCCCAGTCTTCGGGCATCATCGTGCCGTATATTGTGTTAGCGGAATTGCTGGCCTGGGTAGTGAGCTGCTTGGCCAGGGTGCGGAACTGGTCCCAGGTCAAGTTGTTCGACGGGTACGCGATGTGTTTGGCGTCGAAGATCGACTTGTTGTAGAAGATGCCCAGCGTGCCCCAGTCCTTCGGCAAACCGTAGACCTTGTTCCCGATCTGGAACTCTTTGAGCAGCGATTGGATGTACTGGCCGAGACTCACGCCGTCCTTGGCAAGGTACGGCGTCAGGTCGAGCAGCTTGCCGCCCTTGCCCTCGTTGTAGGTCATGTCGGGGCTGATGTACATGACGTCCGGCTCGGCGTTGGCGGCAAACTCGGTCTGGATCTTCTTCTGATAGTCGCTGGGAATGGGACTGAAGTAGGTAGTGATGCAGGGGTTCTGAGCTTCGAACATGCTGAGCTCGTGCTGGACCATGTCGCCTTCCTGGTCGGCGCCGCTCCAGCCCGAAACGTTGAGCCCAACGCGCGTGCCGGTGCACTTGCCTGCCGCGGCAAGAGCGCTGCCCGGGTGCTGTGCCGACGCCGGCACGACAAGCGCCGCGATCACTGCCGCACTCATCAGGATCTTCACGGTGTTCACGTAGTCACCTCCAAAACGAACAGCTAGGGATTGATGCCGGCGAGTTGAGACGTCTGTGTGCGCAACGTTCTCCCTTCTTGCTCATCCACTTCGGAAACGGCAAGAGCATGGCCTGGCGGCAGCGGAGGTGAGACCGGCCGGAGGAGGCAGCGGTAGGGCGAAAGCACCTTCCGAGTGGAGCGGCCAGCCTGCTTGGGGCCCGCCGGGGCAGCGCATGTGGTCGTGTCCGGGGCTTCGCGCGGCGGTGTAGTGGTTCGAGACGGCGCGTGAACGGGAATGCTGAGCGGAAGCCAAGGTGCGTGGGTGGCGCGAGTCGGAGGCATGGACACTCTCCCCAACTTACCACAGTACCCTACAACCGATGCCGATGCGGACCACCTCGCGCTTGCTTTCGTGGCACTTCGAGCGAGCCCAGGCTGCTCGCTTCCGAAACGCTTCAGCCCTTGTGCCCACTACAATAGGCGCCGAGCGCGTGGATGTCAAGCCCCTGGCGGTGCGGGCACGCCGAACAATTGCAGGTGCGGTGGCGGCCTGGACGGCAAGGCCGTGGCGAAGCCGGTCACGTCTGAAGAGCTGCCATGCCGTGGCCGCAAGAGCGCGCTCGAAGGCGAGAGGGCGGCGGTTTCCAGAGGAAACGCGGTTCCTCTAGCCGCACTGCGGCCCGACGCGGGGCGAGGTGGAGTCGAGTACGGTGGAATGAGACTCATCTCCGTGGGGTCGATCGGCGAGCTGACGCAGCCCGTTTCCTGCCCCGGAGAGCGCGATGCCCGGTTGACAATCACCTATCAGCAGACTATCATGCGAGCTGCCAAGAAGCCGAATCGTTTCGGATGAGCCCGGCAACCGGTGCTGCGGTCGCGTGCTGGGACCGCGTCCGCGACCGGTGCCGTGCCGGCGCGATCGGTAGCTGTCTCTACCGGAGGGCCGGTTGGAAAGGCGGGTGTTCATGTCCGATTCGTGGACGCTGGTGAAGGAGGGCTTCGACCCGAACAGCTTGCTTCACCGCGAAACGATCTTCACTATCGGCAACGGCTACCTCTGCACGCGCGGCGCCTTCGAAGAAGCGTATCCCGGCGATCGGCGGGCCACGCTCGTACACGGTGTCTTCGATTACGCGCCTATCGTCAGGACTGAGCTGGCCAACGCCCCGGACTGGCTTCCACTGGATCTCGTGATCGACGGCGAGCCGTTCAGCCTGGCAACAGGCGCTGTCGACGCTTTCGAGCAGCGCCTGGACCTGTCTACCGGCACGCTGACACGCACGCTGCGCTGGCGATCGCCCCTGGGCAGGCTTGTGGCGCTCAGGTTCGAGCGTTTTGCCTCCCTGGCAGATGAGCACCTGCTGATGCTTCGTTGCACCGTGACCCTGGAGACCGGGGGGAGCGTGCAGGTGCGGTGTGGTCTCAACGGCTACGCCACCACCGACTTCGACCGCGGAAGCTATCGCCTCCAGCACTGGCACCTGCTCGAGCAGGGCGATCGGGACGGCAGTACGTACCTCGTCACGCGCACGAGCACGACAGACGTCGTGCTCGCCGCCGCCATGCGGGTCGTGGTCGCGGGCGGCGAAGTGACCGCGGACGAGATGTGGGATCAGCCGATGCTGCCCAGCCGGGTGATCTCCCTCGACGCGGCCCCCGGCGAGCCGCTGGTGATCGAGAAGAGCGTATCGATCTATACCTCGCGCGACATGCCCGCCGCGGAATTGGTCGGCGCGGCCTGCGACCGTGTGCTCGTGACGCGAGGCTGGGCAGCGGCACTTGCCGAGCAAGCGCATGCGTGGCACGACGAGTGGAGTCGTGTCGACGTGACAATCGAAGGCGACGACGACGCGCAGCTTGCGATTCGCTTCAACCTCTTCCAGATGGTTATTGCCGCTCCCCGCCACGATGATCGCGTCAATATCGGGGCGAAGACACTGTCGGGCTTCGGCTACCGCGGCCATGCCTTCTGGGACACCGAGATCTTTATGCTGCCTCTCTTCACCTTCACGCTGCCGAGCGTGGCTCGCAATCTGCTCACGTACCGCTGGCGACATCTGCCGGGCGCTCGGCAGAAGGCGCGTGCCGGCGGCTACGAGGGAGCTTGGTTCCCATGGGAGAGCGCCGACACAGGCGAAGAAGTGACGCCTACATGGGTGCCCCACTACGCCGACGTCACCAGGATGGTGCGGATCTGGACCGGTGACATTGAGATCCACATCTCGGCCGACGTCGCCTACGCCGCCTTCCAGTATTGGCGAGTGACCGGAGACGACGGCTGGCTTGTTGAGAAGGGTGCCGAGCTCATTCTGGACACCGCAAAGTTCTGGGCGTCGCGGGCCGAGTGGCATCCGAGCGGCGAGACCGGCCGCTACGAGTATCGCGACGTGATCGGGCCGGACGAGTATCACGAGCACGTCGATAACAACTTCTATACCAATCGCATGGCCCAGTGGAATCTGCGCACCGCCCTGTATGTGCTGGAGTGGCTGGGGCAACGCGTGCCGGCCAAGGCGGAACAGCTAGCGACTGAGCTCGATCTGAGTGCCGAGCGGATTCAGCATTGGCGGCACGTGATCGACGCTCTCTACATGCCGATGCAGCCGGACGGCCTGATCGAACAGTTCGAGGGCTACTTCCGGCTGCCGGAGGTCGACGCCACGGCGCTGCAGTTGCTGGGAAAGTCGTTCCAGCAGACGCTGGGTATCGCCGGCGCAAACCAGATGCAGGGGATCAAGCAGCCGGACGTGCTCATGCTGCTGTACCTCCTGCGCTCTGAGTACAGCGACGCCGTGGTAGACGTCAACTACCGCTACTACACGCCGCGCACCGACCACGCCTACGGTTCCTCGCTCGGGCCGGCGATCACGGCGATCATGGCCTGCGACGTCGGCGATCCCGACGAAGCCTACGAGCACTTCATCCGCGCCGCTCACGCCGACATGTACGACGTGCGCGGCAACGCGGACGACGGCATCCATGGTGCGTCTGCGGCCGGCACCTGGCAAGCAATTGCCTTCGGATTCGCCGGCCTGCGCCTGACACCTCGCGGCTGGCAGATCACGCCGAGGCTGCCTCGTCACTGGAAACGCCTGGCCTTCAAGTTTGTCTATCGCGGAGAGCCGCAGTCCGTGGACATCCGCCCTGACTGAGTATTGGAGATGGTCGGGCGGACCCACGGGGCCGGTCATCCGATCGCGCTCACTGCGCCAGGCTGAGTGTGCGAGACGCTCCGGGCGCCAGATCGAGTGTGGCGGTTCTCGAGCCGGCACGCAGCAGCGCACGTCGCCCTGCACCTGTCACGTTGCGCACGCTCACTGCGACTCGGCCCACCTCGTAGGAGGCGTCAAGCGACAAGCCGGCCGCCAGGAAGCCGGAAAATGCGCACCGCGACCACGCGGGCGGCACGGCCGGGAACAACCGCAGCTCGGCACCGTGCTGCTGCAAGAGCAGTGCGTGCACTGCGCTGCAGAGCGTCGCCTGGGCAGTACTGAAGTACTGCATGTTCCAACCTCCGTGCTCGTCCACGTATTCCGCGCTGCCTCCCTGGGCGCAGAGGGCGCCACGAGCCAGGTCGAGCTGTTCCCAGGCAGCGTCGGCGCGGCCCTGATACGCCAGGATCCGCGCCAGGACGCCGGCCGACCACGGGAACCCGGTCTCGCCGTTGCCGTGGCCGGCCATGCGGCCCGCGTAGCGCTCCCGATAGGCCTGCGCGGTGACCAGGGCACGAGGATCGACCGGCGACACGATGTCGGCGGGATACATCGGTGCCAGGGAGCTCGTGTTCAGCCGATCGTCCACGCCGGTAGCCTGGAAATAGCGGCCGTTGAACAGGCGCGCCAGGGCCGGCCGCAGCCGGGCGGCGGCCGATCGGCAGCTGCGGCTCAACGCGTCCTGCCGATCGAGTATCCGCGCCGCCAGCGCCACGTCCTTGACCAGTCGCAGACAAGCCGCCACCGTGGCGCCGTCGTCGACCACCAGGGCTTCCGCCTCGCTCGAGCCAACCAGTGGTCGCGTGGTGAGCGCGCCGAGGCTTTCGACCAGGACGGTATCCAGCACGAACGTCGCGGCTCCGGCGAGCAGGTCGTAGCCTTCCGCCAGCGCGCCAAAATCGCGGGTGGCACGGAAATCAGCCAGAATCATGTGCGCGAGCAGGGGCGTGTTGTGCACCTGGAATCGGTTGTGCATGAAGGGGACGTAGGCTCGCGCTCCGGCGTGAGTCGTCTCCCAGTCCCAGTGCAGGCCGGAGCTGCCGAACGTCGCCCGAGCGTTGGCCGCCGCCGCCTGACGGGTGCGACCGAGGAACCGCCATGCTTCTCGTGCCGGCGCGACGTGGCCGGCTTCCAGCAACGCCCTCTGAACGAAGGCCCCGTCCCAGAACACGTGCGAGTTGTAGGTTCGACGCAGATTGTTGACCGGTATCCCGCCCGAATGACGGTGCTGGATGGCGCGAAACATGTACATGCTGAACTCGTGCAAGCGCGCGTAGTCGGGATCCGGAATATCAATCGCGTGCCCGCGCGTGGCATTATCTGGCCCGTGCGATTCCAGCCCGAGGTGCGGAAGGGGAGCTGCAGGCAGCCTCAGGTGGGCTTCATGCTCCTCGGCGTAACGAGAGCTTTCCAGCACCGTCCACCACCGCACGTGTGTGCCGGTCATGTCCGCCCACAAGCCCCGGCCGTCGCGGCCCATGACGGTCCGGTTGTCCGCGGAGCACGCCTCGGTCACGGCCGGCACGAGATGGAGGCTACAGGTAACATCTCCAACGGCAAACGCTAGGCCGTTGCGCCCGTCTCGAGCACCGGTTAAGGCACTCACCGGAGTCGATTGCGCGCTGTCCTCCGGCCACAGACCCGCATCGGCACGTGCCCGCACGCGGAGTGCCTCGCCCGCGCGGAGATCGAAACACAGCGCCGGGAGCGTTTCCGAGAGCCCCGTGCTCAGCTCGACACGTCGTGAGCCAAAGTGGGCGACCGTTACGAGAGCTCCGGTAGTGGGATCGAAGCGCTGCTCGGCCGCCGAAAGCGTCAGGGGCTCGCCGGACGGGCCGAGGACCTCGTACCAGGTTCGCGCCAGCGGCGCCAGCTGGAAGATAGTACCCCCAGGAGGGGAGGCGGCGAAGACAAAGGGGTCTTGTCCCTCGATGTACGTACGCTCGTCCGCGTAGTAGAGATCTGCCTTATACCAGTAGCAGCGGTCCAGGCCGCGCGCGGGATCGGCAGACATGGCGCCGGAAGGGCCTATCAGGACGGCGTCGATGCCGTTGCCCATGAACTGGTGATAGCTGGGCAGCTCGCTCATCGACGGAGAGCCGCAGTAGACTCCCGCACGATCAGCTCGGGCTGTATCAGTATATGAACCGGCGGTTGGGCGTCGCCTCGCAGTTCGCTGGTCAGGGTCGAAGCTATCTGCCTCCCGACCACATGGTTATCCTGTCGCACGCACGTCAGCGGCGGATCCGCCTGCAGCGTGGCCAGCGTGTCGTCGAAGGCAACCAGCGACACGTCTTGCGGCACTCGCTTGCCCTTCGCGCGCAGCGCCCGCAGGGCCGCGATGGCGACGAAATCGGCGCAGGCCACGATGGCGGTGGGCGGAGTCTCGAGCGCCATCAGGGCCTGAACCGGGCTATCCACCTCGCTTCCGACGTCGAGGTCTTCCACCACCAGAGAGGTATCCAGCGCGATGCCGGCTACAAAGAGTGCCTGCAGATAACCTTCGAAGCGGAAGTGCGAGAACGAGAACGCCCGCGGTGTGCCCAGATAGGCGATACGGCGGTGTCCGAGCCCGAGCAGATGCTCCACCGCCATACGGACGCCGCTCGCGCCGTCAACGTCCACCCACGAGTAGCCGTCTTCCGCCAAAGCGCGGCCGAAGGCGACCAGGGTCGCGTCTCCCTGGCTCAGCAGCGAGATCCGCGGATCGCGCACGCGCACGTCGCAGATGATGACGCCGTCCACGCGCCGCGAGCTGACCAATCGCTGGTACTGAGCATACTCGTCCCGGAGGTCTTTGCCTGCAGAAAGCACGAGGTCGAATCCCGTCTCGCCGCATACTGAGGTCACACCGCCGATGAATTCCAGCCAGAAGCTGTCGAGGTAACGATGCACGAGCGTGGGTATAACCAGGCCGATCGCATTGGCGCGGGTGCCTTGAAGGCTCCGCGCGATCTGGTTGGGATGGTAGCCGAGCATGGCAGCCACACGCGCCACGTGCTCGCGCGTTTGCGCCGAGACGTCGAAGTGATTGTTGAGGGCACGCGAGACGGTAGTCACGGAGAGGCCGGATTCGCGCGCTACATCCTTGAGCGTGGCCATGGAGCTGCTTCCAAATCGTTACGGGTACGGACGATCCGATGGTAAGCAGCTATCGAGGTGTTGTCAACTTGGCAGCGCAGCCGGGACGGCACTAGCTGGATTACGGAGCGGTCGCTCCGCCCAGCACCCAGCGAAAGACGTCGAGCACCTGTTGCTCCCAGACGGGCTTCGCCAGGATCAGTATCGGGCACTCGGGCGTGCCGTGCAGCGGGGCAAGGTCGTCGGGGAAGCCGGTGATGGCAGCGAGTGGAATCTCCGGCCAGCGGTGGCGAACCGTGCGAATGAACTCGATCCCGTCCGCCGTCTCCGGCATCCGGACGTCGCTCAGGACGAGAGCGATCGGCGACCCGGATTCCAGAATCAACAGCGCCGCGCCCGGTTCAGCGGCCTCGACGACGGGGTGGCCGGCGTGACCGGCATAGGCGCGAAGCAGGGCCCGCATGTCGGGGTCATCGTCCGCGATCAGTACGGTTGGTGAAGCCCTGGCACCGCGTACGAATGTCCCGCGGCCCTGCTGCCGGTCAACCAGCCCCTCCTCGCTGAGTATGGCAAGCGCCTGGCGTACTGTGACCGGCGAGACGCCGAATTGAACGGCCAGTGTCGTGTAGCCGGGCAGTTTCCAGCCGGGTGCATATTCTTTCCTCATTATTGACGATCGCAGGCTTTCGTATACGCGGCGAGACTGCCGCCCAAGCTCGTGATACATGCCCAGCCACATCCTTTACACTCAGGGCAAGTATATCGCGGCCGGCCGGGTGCGAACCACGATCTGTGGCATTGAAATGGCCTCTTTTGGCTGGTTGCTGCACGATTTCTTGCATGATACAATTGTCCTGTTTGCGGCGCACGGGAGCCAACCGGGGTTTGTCGAGGGCTTGGCTGCATTGGCGCGAGCAAGAATGACGGATCTGGACTGAACGTTGGTCGACCTGCGAGCCGCTGGATCAGTTGAACATCAGCCCGGGTCTTCGCTCCTCTATGGCGATGTGACCCAGGCATTCTACCCGACCAACCGGTAAGCGGAATGTCGACGTACCCACTGCCGCCTTCCCCTGAGGGCTCGCTGCACCCCACGAACGGTCCCTGGTCGGCCGACGCCGCTGCCCATGACGGTTCCGGCGCGCCCGTGCGCGAATTTGGAGACCGCCCCTGGCTCGGCATGGCACGTTTCCACAAAGTGCTCGACCGCCTTCTCCAGAAAGCGGTCGAAGCACCGTATCTTCAGCCCGTGTTTGACCAAGCAGTCACGGACATCGTGCTGTCGCTGGACGCCGATTCGTGCTCGATTCTCTCGCTGCAAGCGGAGCGAACGGAGCTCGTTCGCCGCGCGTCGTTCGGCTTTGGAGATGCGCCGTGCACGCTGCGACTCGCGGTCGACGGCGCGAGATCCCAGTCCGCCTACACACTGTCTGCCGGCTCAGCCGTCGTCGTGCCGGATCTCAGCGTCGAGCAACGCTTTGAGGTGGCGCAGGACGAGTTCCCGGACAGTACTACCGGCTCGATGAGCATTGCGATCCCGCCCCACGGAGAGCGGCACGGCGTTCTGATGGTCGGATGGGCGGCGCACGAGGTTCCTCCCCCAGAGGCCACGCTGCTGCTCTCTGCCATGTCGTCGCTGCTCAGTACGGCTATCACTCGCCTCAACGCCGAGAGTGCCGGGCTGAAGTTCAGGGCGCTGGTCGAGTCCTCCAGCGACGCTGTCCTGCAGGTGACTCCCGACGGTGCGATATCAGGCTGGAACGCGGGAGCCGAGCAGCTATTGGGCTATTCGCCTGCCGAGGCATCAGGCCTGACCGCCGACGTGCTCCTGCAGCCGGATGGGCGTTTGGAGCCGCGGAAGCTGCTCGAGTGGCTTCAATCCGGGGAGTCGGTGGACGGGTACGCGCTGGAGCTGCTGCACAAGTCTGGCCGGCAGGTGCCCGCCTGGTTGACTCTGGCGCCGGTCCGCGATGGAAACGGGGAGGTCTGTGGCGTGGTGGCGCTGGCCAGGCCGGCGGCCCAGCCTGAGCCGGCGAGCGACCGCGATGGAACTGCCCAGGGCGACCGGTCGATCGACCACGAGCGGCTGCGGCAGGCTGAAGCGGCGGCCGCTCTGCGCACCGAGATGGTGGCGACGGTCAGCCACGAGATGCGCAGTCCGATCAACACGATCCTGGGGTTCGCCGAGCTGCTGAGATCCGGCGAGAGCCAGATCACCGCCGGTACCCGCCTCGAGTATCTGACCAGGATCGTCGAAGCCGCTCGCCGGCAGCAGCGCTTGATCCAGGACCTCTTGCCGCTCACCAAGCTCGACGTCGGCCTTTCGGCGCCGCGGCGAGAGATAGTCGACGTGGGCAGGCTCGTCCGTCAAGTGACAGCGGATCTGGCGGTGGCGTACTCCGGTCAAGAGGTGACCATTGACGGTGCGGACGGGCTGCTGGCGGTTGGCGACGTCGATGGCGTGCTCCAGATCATCACGAACCTGCTCGAAAACGCTGTGAAGTATTCGCCTGAGGGCTCGCCCGTCGCCGTGTCGTGGCGTGTCGAAGAGGGCCAGCTCGTGGTCCGCGTCACGGATCGTGGGCCAGGCATTCCCGCCGAAGGCAGGTCTCGGCTGTTCACGCAGTTCGGCCGCATCCGCGGCATCCGCGCGCGTGGCGATGCGCGGCCTGTCGGACTCGGCCTCTACGTGAGTAGGCGCTTGGCAAACGCCATGGACGGTGAGCTGGATCTCGAGCAGAGCGGGCCGCAGGGCAGTGTGTTCCTGCTCAGGCTTCAGCTCGCATTCGAGGGGCACTCGCCCGCCGCGGTCGCCGGCTTCTGAGTCCCGCGCTGCCGATCGGTCCGGGCCGTTCAACCGCGGGCACGCGCACGCGGACCGTAGGCGGGAAAACCGCGGACTTGCCCAGAAGTCCGCGGTCTTCCCGCCGAAAGCAGCGGCCCGGATCGATGGCTACCTGGGTGCCACTCTCCTCACTTCAGCGAGCAGGCCCATGTTGGGATCGAGCAGTGCGGTCTTGGTGATGAAGGCGTCCGCCTTGTTGACCTTCATGGCATATGTCTTCGTTCCACCGCCATCCATACTGGTCAGCACGATCACGGGCGGCAGATGCGCGTGGTTCTTCCGCATTTCGCGAAGCGTGTCGAACCCACTGAGCCCCGGCATGATCAGGTCGAGGACAATACAGTCGGGCGTGGACTCGTTGAGCCTGGCCAGTGCCGCCTGACCATCTTCGGCTTCGACGACGTTATAGCCGCCTCGCTTCAACACGTCGCAGGCAAAATCGCGCGCGCTGGGATCGTCGTCGACAACTAGGATCTTCATCTGTCTTCCCTCTCAATATCTCGGTTCAGGCCGGCACAGCAAGTGCCTGCCACTGGTCGACTTGAACTAATCGATATACATCCAACACAGGGAGAGGCCGATCGTCAATCACCACGGCGCGCCCAAGAGCGGGATTCCACGGTCCCGGCCGCAACGTGTGAATCTCGTGCATACTTGTCGTCGTATAGCTCGTTGCGCCAAAGGCAAAGCCCGCGCGCGTGCACACCAGGTGCGTCCACCTTCCTTCCAGCCGCCGCTCCTGCCAGAGAACGGCCAGATCGACTACAGGCATGAGATCCGCGCTACCCAGTTCTTGAACACCCCCTTTGATCCACGGAACGTGGTCCTCCACCGTTCTGAGCTGCGTTGACGAGAGGAATCGCTCAACGTCCGAAAGCGGCACGCCGAACGACAGACCACCTATCTGGATGACGCCTACTCGGTCGTAGCTCGAACCTCTGCCAGTCATCACCAATCCCTCCGAACCTACGCGATCCTGCTTGCCAGCGAGCTGCGACACTCGTCCCTCGCCGCTGCCAGCAGTTCTTCGCTGCTGAAGGGTTTGATGAAGTAGCGGGTGACGCCTGCCTTGATCGCCGCCGCCCGATGGCGATCCTGCCCGCGCGTGGTGATCATGAAGACCGGCACGTGCTGCCCGCCCGGCAACTGGCGGAGGATGGAGAGCATCTCCAAGCCGTTCATTCTGGGCATCTCCATGTCCAGTGAGATCAGCTCAGGCATGCCAGTGCGGGCGATGATCGCCAGGGCAGCTTCGCCGTCCTCGGCCGTATCGACCCGGAATCCAGCCTCGGCATATACTTCGGCGAGCGACCGGCGCATGAACAGGCTGTCGTCGACCACGATGGCCAGCGGCTTGCCCGTCTGCGCATTCGTCGGCGAATACGCCGGTAGAGGCGAGTCCGCTCCGCGCGCCTCTCTGCCGCCCGCGCTGAACCCTGCCAGATGGCG
Organism: uncultured bacterium; assembly: GCA_963827235.1. Taxonomy (GTDB): domain Bacteria; phylum Chloroflexota; class UBA5177; order JANWHV01; family JANWHV01; genus JANWHV01. The sequence continues at coordinate 827,772 of CAWHAE010000010.1, read as the reverse complement.
GGGATCGACGATAGCATACGGACGACCGTCACCGCCTACGCTGCAGCCTACGAAGGTGCTGATGTGCGCCAGGTAGCTGGGCAGGGCCTTGACCAGCGTATCCTCTTCACCCAGTACCTCGTCGATCAAGAACCCCACGGTGCGGTCGGGTCCTACGCGCACTTCGAGCACCGTTGAAGTGTCGCCCGAGAGCCGTTCTTCGAAGGCCACGGGGCGAGCCAATCCCTGAGGCAGGACCGTGATCGTTCGTCCTTCGATGAGCGCTGCCGTGCGGTCGTGTAGGTGGGTGATGTTTTCCCTGCTAACCAGGTGAACGCCCTCGATCTGCGCGATGGGGACGGCCACGGCGGCCTTACCGTCACGCAACAGCAGCGTTCGCACGACGGTCAGACTGAGCGGCAAGCTCAAGCTGAAGGTCGTGCCGCGGCCGGGATGGCTCTGAACGGAGACGCTGCCGCGAACGCGGGTTAGTGCGCTCTGCACGATATCCAGGCCCACGCCGCGACCGCTGATGTCCGTCACCGCCTCGGCGGTAGAGAAGCCGGGCTGCCAGATCAGGTTCAGCAGCGCCCGCGTATCGAGCGAGCGTGCCACCTCCTGAGTCACCAGGCCCCGCCGCACGGCCGCCGCCGCGACCCGCTGCGGGTCGATGCCGCAACCGTCGTCGACCACTCGAATGATCACGCTGTTCGAGCCGTAGGCGGCGTCGATGGTGACCGTGCCGGCTGCCGGCTTGCCGGCCGCCAGACGTACATCCGCTGCCTCGATGCCGTGGTCGATGGCGTTGCGCAGTAGATGCAACAGGGGCTCCTGCACCGCGTCGAGCACGGCCTTGTCAAGAGCGATGGAGCCGCCGCGCAGGCGCCAGTTGATCTGCTTGCCCACCGACCTGGCAGTGGATGACACGACTTGCTCGAGTCTCGGCTCGATGGTGTTCAGCCTGACCAGCCGGAAGCCGAGCAGGGATTGCTGCAGTTGGTCGGTGGATTCCAGGTCGCCCTCGCAGATCATGGCCGTCCGGCGTACGCCGTCCTGCAACGAATCGGCGATTTCTTCCTGGTCGGCGACGATTTCCCCCAGCTCGAGCATGATCTGGGTATAGGCGTCGAACGTCTCCAGCTCGACCGGATCCCAGCCTTCGCTTTGTGACGCCGCGCGACGCTCGCGTCGCACGACTTCGAACTCTGACGCCAGACGGTCGATAATCCCGCGCAAGCGTACGCTGTTGCGGGCGCTTTCGGATACGGGCTGCCGGAGCACCTGGATGCCGCGCGCGATCATGGTACGTGAGGTGACCAGTCTGCCGAACAGGTCGATCGCGCGATTCACATCGCCCAGATCGACGGTGGTCAGGCTTTCCGTCAGGGTACGCCGTTCCTGCCGCGAGCGCTCCGGCTCCGAAGAGCTGCGCGGCGAGAACATGGGCTTGGGTGGGGCGGCCGGCTCGCGAGCCGCTTCCACTGCGGGCCGTTGCGGTGCAGGCTGCGGCGCCGAGCGCGGCATGACCCGCAACTGACCGATGCTGACCGCACCACCTGACTGGACTTGCGGCGCCCGCTCCTCCGTGACCGCGGGCTCCGGCGCCAAGGCAACCGCATTCCGCGGATCCTTCAGAGCGACCAGTAGTGGCTCGATTGCTTTCGCGTCGGGGCTCTCGCCGTGATCGACACAGTCGATCACGTGGCGGACCGCTCCGTCGAGGTCGCTCAGCAGACCGATCTGCGCGGCGTTGATCGGTGCTGCCGCCAGCGCAAGCTGCTCGAGCAGTGTCTCGCCTGCGTCGGCCAGACGTACGAGCACTTCGATGCGCATGCTGGCCGAGTTGCCTTTCAGCGTGTGCAGCGAGCGCGTGGCTCCGAGCAGGGCGTCGATGCTGAGCGCGTCGTCGCGCAGAACATCGACCTGCCGGTGCAACGCGTCGCCGATCTGGCGGGCTTCCGCCAGGAACGCGGGCAGCAGGCGCTGGCGCCGCGCTTCCGCCGTGTTGGCATCACCTGCGGTGGCGCTGCCGGCCTCATGCTGCTGCACCTCGGTAGCGTCCGACATGCCGTGCTGCTCTGAGCCCGGAAGCGTGGCAGGGATCTGGGTGACGACGGCCAACAGGTCACCGATCAGCGCTTCGTCCGGCTCCTGGTCTCGCTGAGCAATCGCGGCCGGGTCGGACATCAGCGACTCTAGCGCGGCCTGGGCTCGATCGAGCATCGCCACGGCGTCGCGAGGCACTCCCACCTCGTCCGCCGGATGGGCCGCACGATGGTCGAAGATGCTGTCAAAGACGTCCTCGGCCGCCTCGGAGAGCCGGGCGAGCTGGGGGAAACCGGCCTGGCGGCCATCGCCCTTGATGGTGTGGAACACGCGCCTGAGCGTTCGCATGGCCGCCAGAATCCCAGCGGTCACTCGCCACGCGCTCGAGCGCGCTAGCGCTTTGCTCCAGCATACGCAGGCTGCTCTCGCAGAAGATGGTCACGCGCCGGGAGATCACCGGCGATGCGAGCGGAGCAGGCTCGCTTGCCGTGACAGGCGAGGCGATCTCGGCAGTTTGAACTTGGCCGGACTCGGATGCTGCTTCGAGCGGCGCGACGGACGGGGTCACCGCGGAGACAGTCTCAAGGTCCTTGGCCTCGGCCGCCATCGCTTCCGCGGCGCCATTCGCGCCCACCGGAAGGACATCCGGCACCTCTATCACCGCCGTGGGCATAGACTCCACGGCTTGCATTTCGACCGGCGCCATCGGCGCCTGGTTTGCGGCGCCCTCCGCGGTTTGCGGAGCCTGATCCTGGACCGTCGTCTTTCGCAGGTCCTCGGTCGGAAATCGAAAAGCGGCGATCTCTTCCTCCGAGAGACGCAGGACGCGCGCCACCTCGGCAAAGTCGTCTACGGCGTCCTCGGGCGGGGCGAAGCGATACTCGAAGTCGCGTCGAAGAATAACCGCGAAGTCGGCCAGCGACGCAAGGTCGGGTTCGGTGCCGCCGCCGATACTTGTGCCGTAGACCTCGAGTGCGTGAGCGCCCCTGCCGACCAACTCCCAGATAGTCTCGTCGCCCAGCATGCCGGGCTCGTTGAGATGCAAGGCTATCTCCGCCAGAATGTCCGCGACTTCCCTGGCCGGCTCGATGCCCAGCGTGCCCGCGGCGCCGCGGACGCTGTGCGCATGCCGGTAAATGACGTCCACGGCGTGCACGAGGTCGTCGCTGCCCGGGCTGCCTTCCTCGGGAAGCGTCTGGAGCCCGGATGAGCGCAACATCTGTGAGGCGGTGATGATGGCCTCGCAGCGGCGGCCGAGCTCGGCGATGAAGCGGGTCTGATAGCGGGTTCTGCTGTTGACCAGTTCGGCAGTCATCTACATCGCCCCTTCGCCGCCCGGCACCGCCTGCTGCGCCCCGAGGGATCGCAGGGAGGCGAGTACCGTGTTTCTGAACGAGTCGGTAGGAGCAAGCTCTTGCAGGGTCGCACCCAGATTCTGCACGAATACGTCGAGACGGCCTCCCAGATCGTAGGTCGTTCCGCTCTGCGTGCGCATCTGTCGAATGATGACCCGGAAGTGCTCCAGTGGCTGCGCACCGGGCTGGCCGACCACGATAGCCAGATTGTTGGCGTTTACTACCAGCTCCTGCACAACCGCTCTGAGGGCTTCACTCGCCTCGGCATGTTTGCCGCGCAGAAAGTCGAGCAGATCCTTGGACTGCGCCGCGATGCGTTGAGCCGGAGTAAACTCCGGGTGCTCCACGTCGGTCGTCTCGAAATAGTAGTCCATCGCGCTGATGCTGCTGAACGTCCGCACAAACGCCGTATCGGTAGCGCCCAACGCGACAGTGGTGAGCTGCGCGATGCGATCCAGACTGACGTCGATGCGTGCGAGCTCGGGACTCACGCCGGCCTGGAGACGTCTTGTTTCGCGGCGATAGGCGGCGGCAAGAGCTCGCACTCGCTTCGCATGGAGACGAAACTGGCTGAGGAGCAGCTCTGACGACCCCTCCAGAACGCGAAAGCGTGCGAAGCTCGCTCTCTCCGAAGCCACCGGAATGCCGGTGGCAATTGTGACATGGTCGACGGCCATGGCTCTGTTCTTTCCTCCCGCATCGCGCCAGCCCGGCAGGTGGGCGCGCTCCGCGCCCACCTGCCGCTGCCCGCGTTACTTGCCTGTTTAGGCGGCGCGATCGTCAGCCGTCGCGTCCGATTCGAGCCTCAGGTTGGCAATTGAAGAGCGGAGCCGATCGATGGTCTGCCGGAGCTGCCGAGCATCCTCTTCCGAGAGCCGTACGTCATCCACCGTCTGCCCGAAGAACAGTGCGATCTGCCGCATGGCGGTGTTCACCGACTCGGCCACTTCCACCTGGGCCGATTAGCCACGCCGTTGACTGTCTCGACGAAGCTTCCCAGGTCGCGAACACTGCGCGTGATGTCGTTGAATGCGGCACGAGCCTCTTCTACGGCGCGGGCGCTCGCCAGTACTTCGGTCGCCACCTGCTCCATCTGCCGGCCTACCTCTGCCGTTTCCTGACGGTTCGGTGAGCACTGCTGTCTGGATCTCCGTCAGTGCCTTCTGCGCGTCTTCGGCCAGACGACCGGTCTGCTCGGCCACGGCGGTGAACACGCCGCCGCCTTCGGAGTGCCGCGCTGCTTCGATCTGCGCGTTGTCGGCGAGCAGCTCGAGGTCGCCGGCGAACTGGAGTACCAATCCAACCGTGCTGTTCATGGCCAGTGACGAATCGGACAGCTTCTTGATCTGGCGCGTGGCCTGGATCATGGTGGCTCGCACGGCGTCCATGCGCTCGAGCGTCTGCGACACCGCGGCAGTTTCCGCTGATCCACGCTCTGCCTGCTTCCTGGGTCGAACGGGTAACCAGCTCGATGCTGCTCAGCACGTTGGTTGCCGAGTCTGCGATCTGGTCGGCCACCTTGGCCGTGTCCTGTCACCTGTTCGGTGCGCTGCTTGCACTTCCGAGCGAGCTGCTGGACACGGGCTGTGAGCTGCTCGCTGTTCTGCTGTACCTGGTTGCTCGCCAGGCGAACCGAGCGGGCCACGTCGGCGAAGGTCGAGATCAGCACGCCGGTGAAGTCGGCTACCACGGCCACGTCGCCGGCCTCGGCCGACAAGTGCGGACGAATGGTCAGGTCCCCATCGGTTGCCGGCGCGAGGTCTTCTACGAGCTGTGTCACGCTTTGCTCAAGCTGCAGGGCTTTCTCGCGCGCAGCTGCCTCAGCGCTGATCAGCTTGTTCGTGCGGTCCTCCACCTCTGCCACTGCCTGCTTCTGGTAGGAGATCATGGCGCGGAAGGCGTTGGCCATCTCGCCCACTTCGTCCTCGCCCTGTACCTGAATCTGCTGGTTCAGGTCGCCCTTGGAGAGACCGCGCGCGGCGAATGCTACCTGCGAGACGGCACGACCGATTGGGCGCAGGACCAGGAAGAGCAGACCCAAGCTGATGAGCAGCGCCGCGCCACCAATCAAGAAAACCTCGACGAAGATCTGGTTCGTTGTGGAACTGATGGAGGCCAGGCTCTGAGCGGTCGCGATTACGCCGAGCGGCTTACCGTCGGCACCCACTATGGGCGTGTACCGCGCCTCGAAATCGGTCCCCAGGACTGGCGCCACGCCGGTGTAGACCTGGCCGTGAGTGAACGCCACCGCGGCGGGACCCGTGAGCAACGTGCCCAGCGCGCGCTTGCCGTTCTCCATGACGGTGGTAGCGATGCGGTGGGCTTGGCCGTCGGCCTCGACCTTGAAGACGCTGTCATCGACGCCTGTGCCGTTCTTGACGGCGTCGACGAAGCCTTCATAGCCGTCGAAGAGGCGCGTGCCGTAGTAGAGCTGACCGTGCTGGAGAGTTGGTTTGCCAAGGGTTGCTGCCAGGGCAAGGGCCAGGGTAGTTGCCTGATTGACGCGGGTCTTGGCCTGGTCCGTCATTGTGTTTGACACTGTTTGGCGTACCGCGAGGACCACGGAACCGAGCATCAAGACAAATAGAAGCGCAGTCACAGCCAGAATGCGGGTGATGAGCGGCATGCGCGCGAATCGCCTCACGTATTCACTCCAATTCAGGAAACTCAGACTTATTCAGGCCCAGCACGCACACTGCGGCCTTGACCACTTGCGTATCGAGAGATTCAGGCCGCGCCGGGCACCGCAAGCTGCTGCAGAATCGTTCGCCAGATTGCCGGCAAGTTCAACACCCGCACTACTTCGTCGCCCTCGCGCACGACTCCCGCGACCAGGTCACCGTCCGCGGGCATCGCCTGGGCAGGAAGGTGCCGGAACCGCCGTGTGCGATCCACGGCGAAACCGATCGTCTCGCCCTGCCGCTCGACGAACACGTGGCGTGCCTGCTGCCCCTCTTGTGCCGAGTCCGACGGCGGTAGACCGAGCAGTCCACGTGGGTCGACCAGGAGGACCGGTGTGTTGCGCTCGTTGACGAGACCGAGGCACCAAGAAGGCAAGGTTGGCAGGAAGGTCGGCTCCAGTGGGCGCTGGACCCAGGACAGTGTCATGTCCGTGAGCTGTGGTATCGCGTAGAGATCGCCGGCCAGCTCGACGATATAGTGTGACTGCAGATTCTCGCCTCGCTCGCCCTGGGCGGGTCCTGCCGTCCCATTCATGCGCCAACCTCCTCTCGCGCCATCATTCGGGTGGCATACCGCGGCGCAGCCGGCGCCAGGAACGAATGCACCGTCTTCACAAACTCGTCTTCGTCCAACGGTTTGGTCAGGTACTTATCTGCCCTGAACAGCCTTCCGATCAACTTCTCGTGCAGCCCGCTGTGACCCGTAAGCATGATCACGGGAATGCTCTTGAGCGGAGAGCGCTTGACGGCGCGCAGCACGTCCAGTCCGCTGATCGTTTTCTGCGCGTGGTTACGCGACGGTGCAGTCACCGTCGCGGCTTCCGACTCTTCGTCCCAGGCGCGAATGTCATCCAGCGTCCAGTCCAGCACGATCAGGTCCGGGCGAATGCGCACGACCTCGTGCACTGCCTCTCGCCCGTCCTTGGCTCGCCTGAGCTCGTAGTCCTCGCCGAGAAGATCGTTGTAGAGGAACCACATGGTGTCGGAATCCTCCACGACTAGAATGACCCGTCTGCGCGTTGCCAACCTACGCCCCTTCCTGCGCCCACCGACCGGATTCCCACGGCCGGCAGCGCCTTGCTAACGCCAACGCATTCCGCGCAATTCCGCCCTGTGCGCGTCACCGAAAAGCGTCGCCGTTTCGCCGATGCGACCTACTCGTCCGAGCAACATTGCCAGCTTTCGATAGGCGACTGGATCCGGACCCAGTGCCGAGAGCAGAGCGCGCACGCGTTCTATTGCGGCAGCAGCTTGCTCCTCGTCGAGCTGGTTGGCTTTCAGATTGTGCACCCACGCAGCTTCGACGACCGGATCGAGGGCCTCCGGTGGACCTTTCTGACTTTCACCCGAGGAAGCCATCTGAACGCGAGCCGCTCGCATATACCATTCGGTCGCGAGCGCCATCTTGCCCATCGCTTCCAGCACGCGGCCCATCGCCTCCAGGTGCCGGATCTCGTTGGGAGCGCGCTCGGCCGCGATCTTGAAGCACCGCAGCGCTTCCTTGAGGTTGCCGTCTGCCTCTGCCTTGAGGCCCTTGGTGTACGCGTCTTGCGCCGATTGCCGTTTGGTGAACATACCTCTCGAGCCGCCTCATTGCCTCAAACCTGCGACCAACTGGTCTAGCTTTTCCTCGCCGGATGCGCCCGTCCGCGCGCTAGATTCCGCCCCGACCTCATGGATTTGCGGTTTCGGCTGTGCGCTGCCACCTCGGTTTGGCTACCTTGCACTCCTGGACGGTGAGAATCGACCGGCAAGCGCACGATTGCGATCGTCTGCCATCGCGGGAGATCTGGACGCACCCAGACGCGGTCAGCACAGTGACAATCACCTCCAGTTGCCCTCGCCGCGCGCTTCCGGCAGGCAACGGAAGCCGCAGGAGATCGGGACGCCTAGTCCTCTAGCTGACCACAAGTATAGTTGGGTATTCTTCCGATCCAAATGGCCTGTTTGGGCTATCAAGAGCGGTCCCTGCCGTCAACACGTGTTGATCCGTTGTAGATGTCGGCCCGGCTTCCCTCGCCAAGCCGCTGAGCCGCTGGCGTCATCCCGCTCTGGGAACCGGCTCTGCCCGAGGCCGCTCCGCCTCGTTCCAGACGCCGTCCAATCTGCCGGTCGAGAACGCCGGCGCCCGGCGTCAGCCGAGCCGGCCGTGACCCCGGGTGACGATCCCGCGAAGTCCTTGTATATCGACTACCGATGCGCGCCGACGCCGACTGTCGACACCCGCCTGCCGGCATGCGCTACACTGCTGTCGGATCACAGTGCGGTCCCACGGCGCTTCTCTCGGCGCGGCGGGCCCTGCGCGTCGATGCGCTCCCGCGGCGTTCCTGACTGATAGAGTGCGTCGCGCCGAGTTGAGGATCGAGAACATGAAGTCTGAAATGGTGTCGCACCTGCTCGAGGACATCCCGTTCTACTTGAACGTGGCGACCCTGCTGCAGCAGGCCCGCGTGAAGGAAGGAAGCGCGCTCGCCGAGGAGCTGCTGCCCTTAGCGGAGGAAGGTGCGCGTATTGCCCGGCCCCGGGCGTTCTACCTGGTCGCCTACGTTACGGACCGTGGTGAGGACTATGTCGATCTCGAGGGATGGCGCTTCACGAGCCACGTCCTCCGCGTGCATCTGGAGACGGTGTATCGCGCTTTTCCCCACGTGGCCACCTGCGGCACGGAGCTGCAAGCGTGGGCGGAGTCAATCGCGGACCCGCTGCACCGCTTTTGGGCCGAGACCGTAAAGGGACTCGCCCTGGTGGCGGCGCGACGGGCTCTCGACGCGCACATCACGGCCAATTACGAGCCGGGCGATACCAGTGCCATGAACCCAGGCTCGCTTCCGGATTGGCCCATCGAGCAGCAGCGAGTGCTGTTTGGACTCCTAGGCTCAGGCGCTGAGCGGGCCGGCGTGCGCCTGAGCGAGAGCATGCTGATGGTGCCTACCAAGTCGGTGTCGGGTATACGCTTTCCTACCGGCGAGCATTTCGAGAGCTGCCAGCTGTGCCCGCGTGAAAATTGCCCGGGCCGGCGAGCGCCGTTTGAGCCGGATCTCTACTGCAGCAGGTTCCACGTGACGGCAGGTGAGGCAGCCGCGCCGTCGGGCGGCTGAGCAGGCCCGACAGCAGCTAGTCGGGCAGACTCGCATCCTGTGTGTCGGTTGCCACTCGCAGCGCTTCGATGACGTGCAGGGCTTCACTCACGTGCTTGCCGATAGCCATTTGCGACGAGAACATGTGTCGTACGACACCCTGCTTGTCGAGGATGTAGGTGACACGTCCGGGCAGGAGGCCGAGAGTGGCCGGCACCCCGTACAGTCGTCGAACCGTCCCTCCCTTGTCGGAGAGCAAGGTGAACGGCAAGTTGTGCTTCCCCACGAAGGCTGCGTGAGAGTCTACGGAGTCTGAGCTGACGCCCACGACACCTGCTCCTGCCTCCTTGAAGACCTCGTAGCTATCGCGAAAGGCGCACACCTCGGCAGTGCAGCCCGACGTGTTGTCTTTCGGGTAGAAGAACAGAACTAGAGCGCGGTCGCCGAGCAGATCGTGGAGACGGACCTGCTCCCCGGACTGCGTTGGCAAGGTGAAATCAGGAGCCCGGTCTCCGATGGTCACTTTGCCGGCTGACGATGGTGTGGCGCGCACGGTGGCGACTCCAATCATGAGCTATCGATACTGTGTCTCGAGCACCTTAGTGTACGCGCGGCACGAGAACCGGCATAGCTCTGCCGGGCGCACCGAGTCACGGACGCACAGCACGGCAGGCCGACTGCCTAGCATTCGCCCTCGTACACTGAGGTCAGTACCCCTCGGACGCCCGGTGCGACGGGAGCAGCCGGTCGAAGCCGAGGAAGGTCGAGGCCACCGTTCGGCGGCAACGAGAGGAAGCGAACATGGGCGGCTGGACTGAGGACGACATACCGGCGCAGACAGGACGCACCGCAGTGGTAACGGGGGCCAACAGCGGGCTGGGCTTCCACGCGGCACTGCAGCTGGCCAAGCACGGCGCCACCGTGGTCCTGGCCTGCCGGGATACCGGCAAGGGGCAACGCGCCGCCGAGCAAATCCGCGCCGTCGCCTCCGGTGCGGTCGTGCAGGTGGCGGCGCTGGACCTGTCCAGCCTGGACTCGATACGGCAGTTTGTCGGCGGCTTCGCCGCGGCGCACGATCGACTGGATGCGCTGGTAAACAATGCCGGTGTGATGGCGCTGCCCTACCGGCGAACCACCGACGGATTCGAGATGCAGCTCGGCACGAATCATCTGGGCCATTTCGCGCTGACTGGCCTCTTGCTGCCCTCGCTGTTGGCGCGACCTGGGGCGCGCGTGGTTACGGTCAGCAGCACGGAAGGTGCACGTGGTCGGATGAGCTTCGACGATCTGCAGGGCGAGCACAACTATAAGCCTTGGGATGCCTATCGCCAGTCCAAGCTTGCCAACCTGCTCTTCATGCTGCAGCTCGATCGCCTGGCCCGCGCCCGCGGCCTCGATCTGGTGAGCGTCGGTGCGCATCCGGGCTATGCGGCCACGAACTTGCAGGGTGCCGGTCCTCGCATGACCGGTAACCGCTGGATGGGCGCGGCGATGGCCCTGGCAAACCGGCTGTTCGCCCAATCGGCCGGCCGGGGCGCGCTGCCCGAATTGTATGCGGCTACCGCTTCAGAGGTGCGTGGCGGCGACTACTACGGTCCGGACCGCTTCATGCATTCTCGCGGTTATCCCGTGAAAGTCGCGCTGCCGAAGCAGGCCCTGGATGAGGAAGCTGCGCGGAGGCTCTGGTCGCTGTCGGAGCAGCTCACCGGTGTGCGCTTTGTGCCGCTGGACGCCGGCGCGGCGAACACGTTGTAGCGGAGAACGGCGAAGGGGCCGCCCTCTGGCGATGCCGCAGGTGACGTCCTCGCCGGTCTCACCGGCTGCCCGCTCCGGGACAGCCTTACCCTTTAGCCGCTGACGGCGCTGCCCCGCCCGCCGGCCTCTGCCGTTCCACGATCACGCGTTGCGCCGTACCCGCGTAGACTTCGCGCAATTGCGCATCGTCGAGGTGAATGCCGTAGATCTGCCAGCGTCCTTGCGGGGCGACCGCTGCCGGCGAATAGCTGAAATACTCGTCGGCAGTCTCGAGAAAGCGAAAGTAGGGCGCGTACTCTTCCAGTACGGGCGGACTGACATCCAGGCCGAAGGCGATTCGGCCCGCGTACTTCTCGAAGAAGCGCCGGGCGGCATACGGCTGCCGTCCCAGCTCGGCCAGACGCGCCGCGATGTCCACGGCAAAGTTCGGATAGCACTCCAGCATCCTGGAAACCCATGAGAGACTTTCGGCGTAGCAGCCGACGTGTGCTCCGACGAATGTGGTCCGCGGATGCCGTGCGACCAGCGCCTCAAACTGCTCCATCAATGCAATGAACGACGGGTAGGTCGGCGATGGAAAATGCCAGTCCGGATGCGCACGCAGTTCCTCCCAGCGCTCGTTCTTTGCATCGAGGGGCAGGAAGAACGCCACGGGATCCGCGATGTGAATGAGCACCGGCACGTGCAGCTCACCGGCCGCGGTCCAGAGATCGTCGAGCCTGCGGTCGTCTATGGGTATCAACTGCCCGTCCGCATCGCGATACTCCAGGCCGAGCTTCTTCCACACCTTGAGACCGCGCGCTCCGCGCCGCACGCTGTCGACGAGCTGGTTAGCCATGCGAGATCCGAAGTCGGCGTACTGCACCAGTCCCCAGTCGCTCTGGGCAAACGTATAGAAGCGGCCGGGATAGGCTCGGTCGTATCGATCCAGGTTGGCCTCGAGCTCTCCCTCCCACATGCCATCCAGGTTCACGATGGCGTGTATATTGCAGGCCTCCATGAGCTGCAGAAGTGCCGGTACGTCCTGGATGGCCCAGGAGCCGTCAGCCGTCAGCCAACGACCGAGGTGGTTGTGCGCGTCGATGGCCGGGAACTTGGCCCGTTTCCGGGGATGGCTGTCCGTCACCAGGTTGGCCGACGGATCATAGTCGGAAAGCAACAACTCGGCCGGCAACCTTTATCTCCATTTCACTGCCCATACATACTACTCCTCGGCGCCTAGCCGCGGTCCGGCTACAAACCGCTCGCTTGCGTGTCGGCACTGTTGGCGCTCAAGCACGAAGGCGCGCGCGAGGTACCTGGGCGAGCTGGGATCCAGGCCGCGCCGGCATGTAGCGCCATAGCCTGCCCAGGAACATCGTGTGGTCATGCCAGCGTATGCCCTCGAGCGATCCGGTACGCGACCATTTGGCTTATCCATGCCGGGCCCGGTACTAATCTGTCGCCCCGACAAATGTCGGGCGGTGGTCGTCTCCTATTTGCCGGCCAGCACGTGCAATCCGCGCAGAGTCTCCGGCACTCCGCTCTGGATGGATCGCAGGCAGGCATCGATGATCGACGTATTCACCAGACCGGTCTCGAGCGGTGTCGGGCTCGGTTTCCCGTCGAGAATGCAGTCCACAAAGGTACGCATGGGCTCGAACACAAAGCCGTCCAGGTGTCCGTAGCGGTTTCGCTTTCCGCCCGAGATCCACGGATATCGCACCCTGTCGTTCGTGATCTCGAGGCCGTAGTAGTCGTGGTTCAGCTCAACTCGACCCTCGGTACCGTACAAGCCCATCTGGCAGTCGATCACGCTGGCCGATCCGTTGGGCACGATCCAGCTGGACTCGAGCGTGGTGAACCCTCCGCCCGGAAAGCGCAGCAGCGCCTGAATCGCGTCGTAGGTGTCCACGCCTTTGGCCGCCAGCACGCCTTTGCTCCCTACCGCGTACACGGTCTCGGGAATAGCACCGAAATACCAGTACATGAGATCGGCGATGTGGGGGAAGAGGAACCACTGCGGTCCGGATTCGGCAGCCCACTTGAGCCAGTTCAGCGCTACCTCGATGGCGTCGCTGAGCCGTATGTAGCCCATGATCGGACGTCCAATCTCGCCGCCATCCAGAGCATCCTTGATGGCGACGTACGACGTAATCCACCGCGAATGGAAGTCGACCATGGTGAGAACGGGATGCTCTCGGGCAGCTTCGACCAGTGCCACGGCTTCGTCGACCTTGGTCACCAGCGGCTTCTCCACGAACACGTGCTTGCCGGCCCGCAGCATCTCCAGGACGACCGCGAAGTGATAGGGGTCCGGCGTTGCGACGCTCACGGCGTCGATGTTCGGGTCGGCCGCGATCTCGTGGAAGTCGGTCACTGCCCTGCACCCGTAGGTTGCGGCGTGCTCCGCGGCACGCTTCTCGTCAACGTCGCATACCGCGACCAGCTGGCTTCTGTGATAGTCGCCATATGCCAGACAATGGTTCTGTCCCCACATGCCCAGGCCCACGACCGCGATCCTCACCGTATCAGCCACGTCAGAACCTCTTTCCATGTGCAATAGTCCGGCATGCCATCAGGAGCGACTCCGCACATTCCGGCGCGCATCCCGAGTGCCGGCCGGTCGGGTGTGCGCGCCGTCGCCTTCCCGGTGCTGCCGGCAGGCGCGTTCACCCAGCGACGGCACCAAACGTGAGTCCTTTGACGATGTACCGTCTGAATACGAAGAACAGAATGCCTGGCGGCAGAATGGTGACGATCGAATTGGCCGCGATGTAGTTCCAGGTCACGCCAGTGGTGGCAAAGAAGTTGAGCGTGCCGATCGGCAATGGCTGGGTCACCGCGTTGGACATCGCGAGCGGAAAGACCGTGTTGTTCCAGGAGAATACGAAGGCGAACATGAGCGCCACCATGATCCCGGGCGCGCAGAGCGGAATCACGATGTAGCGCAATGTTTGCAGCCGGCTGGCGCCGTCGATGATCGCCGCCTCTTCGATGGCCACCGGGATCTCGTTCATGAAGCCGCGCAGGAGCCAGATCGTGAGCGGCAATGTGAACGTCTGGTACATCAGCATCATCACCCAGTACGTGCCGATCAAACCGAGGTTGTTCATGATGATGTAGTTGGGCAGGGTCATGCCGATCGGCGGCGTGAGCAGCAATGTCAGCAGCCAGAGAAGCATGAAGCGACGCCCTCTGAAGCGATAGCGCGAGAAGCCATAGGCTGCGAGGATGGCCAGGGGCGCGGTGATCAGCAAGGTGCCGGCCGACTCGATCAGACTGGCCTCCAGGTTCGACAGGTTCTCCCCCGGTGAGACGAACGTGTCGTGGAAGGCCCACAGCGACGGCGCGAATGACAGATTTGGCGGGATCGTGAAATCGCTGTCGACCGGGCGAAGTGAGAGGGCCAAAAACCAAAGCAGCGGACCGATAAACAGAAGCAGGAGCGCAAACAGGGCGATCATCAGCGCCGCCCGGCGGCCCAAGTGCCGGAGGCGCGGAGAGAACAAGCGGGCCAGACGCGTCTCCCTGCTCATACTTCTATTCCCCGGAAGGCCACCAGAATATAGCAGTTCACCAAGATGACGGCGAGCGCCGTGATGATCCAGGCCATGGCAAAGGCCAATCCCATGTTGTAGTAGCGCAGGCCATTCAAGTAGAGGAGGTAGCTCAAGGACGTCGTCGACGTGCCGGGACCTCCCATGGTCTCCGCAAACAAGATGTCGAACACGTTGAAGGTTTGCATGATGCGAATGATCAGCACGATGGCCACGATGAAGCGCAGCTGAGGCACGATGATACGCCAGAAAAGGCTCACGGCGCCCGCGCCATCGACACGCGCGGCCTCGACGATCTCTTGCGGCACCGACTGGATACCGGCCAGCACCACGAGCGCGACGAACGGCGTCCATTGCCAGATATCGGTGATCTCGAGTCCGGGTGGCGCCCACGACGGGTCGCCAAGAATGCCGGTGGCCGGGATCGGGAGACCGATACGGGAGCCAAGGTAGGCAATGATCCCGCTGCCGGGGTAATACATGTAGCGAAACATGAAGCCCGCCACGATCGGCGCCACGGCTGTCGGCATGATGATCAGTGTGCGCGCGAGTTGCGTCCCGGGCAGTCGCTGATCGAGCAAGAGGGCGAGAATGGTGCCCAGCACCAGCTCGACGCCGACGGCGACGGCGACAAACTCGATCGTGAACAGGGCAGCCGACCAGAAAGATGAATCGGAGAGGATACGATCATAGTTACGCAGACCCACTGAGCCCAGCGGATTGGGCGAAAGCTCGAGATCCCAGTGCTCAAGGCTATGGCGCAGCGAGTAGAGCAGCGGGTAGATGACGAGCGCCACGAGCAGCAGGACAGCCGGGCCGATGAACCAGAGTGGTTCCAGCTTCCGGCGCCATTGTCTGGACCGCAGACTGCTGTTGACCATGAAATCCCTCTGGCGATCCGGCGCAGGATGTCGCCAGGTTGGCATGACGACATCCTGCGGGAGCGTGTGATTGTGACTACTTGTTGAGGCTGTTCAGCAGCGCCACCGTGTTCGCCAGCGTGTCGTTATACGACGGCTGGACATACGGGATGTAGGCATCGTCTCCGAGCACGCTATTGAACTGGTTAGTCACGCTCTTGAGGGTGTCGGCGGGCGAGGACTGCCCGCGAATGGCCTCATTCAGCGCCGTACCGTACAGTCCTTCGAGGACGGAGTAGATCGGAATCGGTGGGCGCACCGCCTTGCCGTTGCCGGTTTGTAGCGCTTTCAGCTGGGCGGACAGATAGGGGTAGGCCGCCATCGCCGACGCGTCGGTATAGTTTGACAGGTGCGCAAAGTCGCTGAACTGGTAGCCGGGCTGGAGGGCCATGTCCAACTGGGTCTTGGCACTCGTGGCCCAGGCAATGAACTTGAAGGCAGCAGCCTTGTTGTGGGAGAACGAGCTGAGGGCGAGGCTCCAACCGCCGTCACTGCCTGTCTGCGGCACGCCAGGCTGAGAAGGCAGCACGCCGACACTGTACTTGCCGACGATGGGCGCGGCCTGCGGAACCTCGTAGCCTGCCTTGTCGACAAGATAGTTATACGGCGTCCACCAGTACATCATGCCGACCTTGCCCAAGGCAAACTGCGTTCCGGCCTCGAACCAGTTCATGGCATCCGCCTGTGGCGGCGAATTGTGGTAGAGAGTGGTGAACATGGAGAGTGCCTTGAGATTCGCGGGGGAGTTCAGGGTAACCGTAAAATCCCACTTCGCGCTGCTCGGGAATGACTTGAACCAGCGCGCCCCAAGGCTAGCGGCGAGTTGCGTGTACATGTGCACAATCGGCGAGGGCTGCGCACCGGCAATCACTGTGCCGTAATACTTGGTCCCGCCGATCGTCTTTCCATTGATCGCCTGGACATCCTTCAGGTATTGGTCCCAGGTCCACCAGCTGGCCGCGGTTGGAGGCGGGGCCTGCAGATGCAGGGCCGAGAACACGTCCGTGCGGTACAGGACATCCTGTCCGTATGCGGCAATCGGCAGCGCGTACATGTGCCCCTTCCACTCATCCATGCTCCACACGACGGCAGGGATGAGGTCGGCAGGCTGCACTTCGGCCTTGTCCGCCTTTATGTAGCTATCGAGCTGGTCGACCCAGCCATTGTCGACGAACTCCGAGACCCACATCGCATCGGGTGTTACCACGTCAAATGTGCTCGAGTGGGTGATGGCGGCGTTGACCAGCTGCCCGTGCATCTGGTCGTACGACACGGACTCCAGCTTCACGCTGATCCCGGTTGCTTTCTCGAATTGCGGGAGCAGCTTGACTAACTGGTATTCGAATGGATCTCCCACCGTCAGCACCGTGATCGACGTGCCCTGTGCGCCGGCACGTGGCACGGAAGTAGTTGCGCCGGTGAACAGGGTGGTGACGAGGACGAGAACGACGAACCATGCAAGAGAGCGTCCACGGGCGTGCCGGGTTGGTTTCCCTTGGCCTGCGTGCTCCAGTTCACGAGTCCCAACCATCAATGTAGCCTCCCTGTCAGCAGTGAATTGAGGAAGTCGCAGCCACTGCGCAGTCGCGGTGAAGCCGATCATTGGTCAAGATTTCGGCACAGGGCAGTCACCTCCTTTCAGTCGGGAGGGTCACGCGGTCCAGGCCTCCGATCGGCAAGCCTAGCACAAGACTCGTGCACTGTCAATCGCGAGTTGACCGGATTTGCACGATTGATCTGAGGACGTTGAGGGATATGTATTAACCATTCCGCACGACCAGGCAGAGCGCATTTGGCCGCTTCCGTCGCATATCGTGCAGGATCGTGCAGTATCCGGTTGATCTTGCGCGGTCGAACTCGCTACCATGTCGAGTAGGGTCGCACGGCATGCGGCACTCTCGCATCCGCCTTTGGCCGCGCGAAGCGAGGATCCCGACAGAAAGAACGGTGCTTGTGCTCGCCGAAGAGCGACGGCAGCGGATCCTGCATGCACTGTCGCGGCAAGGGGCGGTGACCGTTGCCGACCTCAGCCGGGCCCTCGGCTACTCGGAATCGACGCTGCGGAGGGATCTGCACAGGTTGGCAGGCACGGGAGTACTGCGGCGCACGCACGGCGGTGCCGTTGTCGAGCCCAACTATGCCGACAGCGAGCCGAGGCCGCAGGATAAGGCCGTGCTGCTTGATGCCGAGAAGCGTGCAATCGGCCGCGCGGCGGCGCAGCTCGTGGCGCCGGGGGACGTGGTGTCGCTCAACGGCGGCACGACGACGGTGGCCGTGGCGCGCGCTATCCGCGGCATCGCCAACCTCCATGTCGTGACCAACTCGATAGGCGTGGCGGCCGAGCTTGGCGACCAGGACATCGAGGTGACCGTGACGGGAGGCTCGCTGCGACGCTCGCTCGAACTGTGCGGTCCTCTCACCGAGCAATCGATGCGCGACCTGCACGTGCAGACGGCGTTCGTCGGCGTGGACGGCCTGTCGCTTGATCACGGACTGACCACGTACAATCTGATCGAGGCTCGAACGAACCGGGCGATCATCGAGCGTGCCGACCGCGTGGTGGTAGTGGCCGACCATAGCAAGATCGGTAAGGTCACCACTGCACTGATCGCGCCGTGCCGGGTTGTTTCGACGCTGGTCACCGATGCGGCGGCTCCGGCTCAGTGTCTGGACCAGTTTCGTGCCGCCGGCATCGAGGTCGTGCTGGCGCTTTAGGCCGGTCTCCCGGGTCGCGGCCGCCGGTGCAGATGGAGCACGTTTGACAGGCGGTCGGCGCGAGGACTTGCAGCGGCATCACGTCTGCCAGCCGGTTGTCGGCTCGGCAGTCTCGGTCTCGCAGTATCTTCGGTACTCGGCTACCGGCGCGGTGGGAACGACTTGAACGGGAGATGAGGTGCGGTCATGGGTGAATCGAGCCGAGGGCACGACGCGGCGCCCGCGGAGGCGAAGGGCGGGCTGCGCGTCCGCGAAGAGGATCTGGCGGCCTTCACGGGCAACGTGCTGAGGCGGGCCGGCGTGCCGGAAGAGGCGGCCCGGCAGACGGCGAGCGTGCTGGTAGCATCCGACGTTCGCGGCATAGCCTCTCACGGCGTGGCCAGGCTGGATTACTACGTGACCATGATCGAGGAAGGCTTCATCGACTGCCGGGCCACGCCGGCGGTCGTCAGGGAGAGCGCTACCACGGCGCTGCTCGACGGATGCAACGGACTGGGACAGCCGGCCGGAGTACGCGCCATGAACATGGCGATGGATAAGGCGGCGAAGCACGATCTGGGCATGGTGACGGTGCGCCGGTCGAACCATTACGGAATCGCCGGTTTCTACGCCATGCTTGCCCTGGAGCGCGACATGATCGGTATCTCGCTGACCAACACTCACCCGACAGTTGCGCCGACGCGCGGCAGGGCGGCAACCTACGGCACAAACCCGATCGCGATCGCCGTGCCGGCTGGAGGCAGCCCTTTTGTGCTGGACATGGCCACCTCGGTAGTGCCCCGCGGCAAAGTAGAGGTGGCGGAGCGCCGGGGCGAGCCGCTGGCGGAGGGCTGGGCGCTCGACGAGAGCGGCAGCATGACCACGTCGCCGGCGAGCGCGCTGGCCGGCGCCTTGCTGCCGCTGGGCGGCCTCGAGCAGACCTCGGGCTATAAAGGTTATGGACTGGCCATGGCCATCGAGCTGCTGGCCGCTGTCCTGCCCGGCGCCGAATATGGTCCGCTGGTCACCACCATGTGGAACCCCGGTCGCCTGAGCAATCTCGGGCAGTTCTTCATGGCGATCAACGTCGCGGCATTCGACGACGTGGCGGCGTTTAGGTCTCGCGCCGCCGACCTGATGCGGCGCATCAAGGCGACGCCTCGCGCGGCGGGAGCGGCGGAGATCCTCGTCGCCGGCGAGAAAGAGGAGCGAGCCGCGCTGGATTCCCGGCAGCGCGGAGTGCGCCTGGAATCGGCCGTCGTGGCGGCGCTCCGCGCCCTGGCCGCCCGCCTGCAGGTCCCGACACCGTTCTAGCGGCTGGCGCCGAGGCCGGCTTCGACGGCAGGAAGGGCGCGGCTCCCAGCCTGAGGCGAGCAGGGAAGGCGCGTCAGCCGCGGCGGATACCTCTGAGTTGCCTGATATGTAGACACCATCTGGCCCGGGAATCCGGCCGTCGCGGCCCGACTGCCTGACGCGTGGCGGCGGTCTCACCTTCATGCTGCCGGTTTCGGCACGGCAATTCCGGTTGAGACCTGACCGCGCGAGCGCAGCGAACTCCTTGCCGGCCAGGCGATCAAGCTCCCAAGCGGATTGCCGTGGCCTCGAGTGGGCCTGCTGCGCACCCTGCGCCGGCGCGGATGTCGACGGCAACTGTCTCCAGGATACTTGTCAGGCCAGTTGTCCATAATGGCGCTCTCCGGCTATCATCACGGGAGCGTCACCAGAAGAGGGACCCAACCCAACGCCTCGACCGCATTGCCCGCGGCCACGAGGAGCTTCTCTTCCCGGTTCTGAGCCTGTTTTCTGCATGTCTGAACCCCTTTGGGCTATACCCCTGCCCGGGCGTGAGTGCAGCTCGCCGCCCGGTCGGGCGCCCACGACCGGTCTCTCGCTGCGGCGCACGTCTGAGAAGGGCCGCTCCCCAGAGGAATGGCCTCCAAGCCGGAGGAGGATAGTACGCGTGAACGGGTTCGAGATCTATGACCTGGGCGACTGTGCCCTGCAGTGCGGTGGCACTTTGCCGGCAGCAAAGCTGGCCTATGTCACCCACGGTACCCTCAACGCCGCGCGCGACAACGCGATCGTGTTTCCCACGCACTATGGCGGCACGCACGTGGACAACGCCTACCTCGTAGGGGAGGGCAAGGCACTGGACCCGCGCCGCTACTTCATAATCGTGCCGGACCTGCTCTGCGACGGGATGTCGTCGTCGCCGAGCAACACGCCGGCACCGTGCGGCGGACCCGCCTTTCCGCATGTCACGGTCTGCGACAACGTAGCGTTCCAGCACAGGCTTGTGAGCGACGTGTTCGGCATCGAACGGCTGCAAATGGTGGTCGGTTTCTCCATGGGAGCGCAGCAGACGTTCCAATGGGCCGTGGCCTACCCATCCATGGTGGAGCGGGCTGTCGCCATCTGCGGCTCTGCGCGCACCGCCATCCACAACAAGGTATTCCTCGAAGGCGTTATGGCCACGCTGCGTGCCGACTGCGCCTGGCAGGGCGGGCACTACGAGAAGCCGCCGGAAGTCGGTTTGCGTGCTTTGGGCCGCGTGTGGGCCGGCTGGGGCATGTCCCAGGCGTTTTATCGGCAGCAGCTCTATCTCGAAGCGGGCTACGAGTCGCTCGAGGACTACGTCGAGCGCGCCTGGGAAGACTCGTTTCTGGCTCACGACGCCAACGATCTGCTCGCCCTGGCCTGGACCTGGCAGCACGCCGACGTGGGAGCGACGCCCGGCTTCGAGGGCAATCTCGAAGCCGCTCTGGCATCCATCACAGCGCGCACGCTGATCATGCCCTGTGCCACCGATCTGTATTTCCCGGTCGACGATAGCGCCTACGAAGCGCGGCACATACCCGGTGCGAAGCTAGAGCCTATTCCGTCGCTGTGGGGGCATACCGCGGGCGCGGGGCCCAACGCCGCCGATGCCGAGTACGTGAACGATCGCGTGCGGGAGTGGCTCTCGGCGTAGGCGGCCTTCTCCGGGCACGGCGGCGGACGCTCGGCCACGACTGGCTGTTCTCGCGGCCGGCCTACTGGCCTCGCCGGGGCCGCCGATCGCAGGCCGCCGATCGCACCATCATGTTGTTGATGCACCTCGAGAGAGTGCGCTCCGCTGTCCTCGCGCCGGATTCACGGCGTTGCCGGGCTCACGGTAACGGAATCCGTCACCATGCGGCCCTCTTCGCACACGAGAGCCACTCCACCCGACGTGAATGAGGCATCCTGCACGTCAAAGTACAGCTGCCCGTCCAGCCAGGCTCTCAGGCGTGTGCCCTCCGCCTGCAGTCGCAGCGTGTAGCCGCGATCGTACTCCCACTTCAGCTTGGTCTCCGCCAGCACCGTCTCGCCCTCGAGCATCCTGACCAGTTGCGCTGTGCCTTCGCGCCGCAACAGGAGGGCGTAGTATCGCCGCAGGCCCTGTACGCGCGCCGCGATGCCGCAGGCTGCCGCCACGTGTGGGATCACCGTGGCGCTGACCTGATAGTCGCTCCATTCAGCGGTGCCGGTCATCAGCATGCCGCGACCTTCATCCTGGCTGACATGGAAGGGCTCGGGCCAGCGTGCACCGAAGTGGTCCATGGCGTCGACCCAGACACGCCGCCACAGAGTGCCCTCGAACGGCGGGCGGGTCAGGGTAACGTCGGGCGCGCCGTCCCACGAAAGAGCGTCCAGGTAGACAGTACCGGCAGTGGCCGTCGCGCCGGCGAGCGCCAGACCCACCTGCGCGATAGTGGGAGTATCCAGGCGGCCTATGGGCCAGGCCAGTGTTTGGGCCGCGCCCGGATTGAGCGCCGCGGCCGGACCCTCGACGGTGACCAGCTCGTCGCGCGGGCCGTAGTAGCGAAGAAACAGGCCGCAGGTGACCGGTGCGGGATTGGTCTCGTCGGTCGACAACGTGGCGCGAATGGTCTGTCCCGGATACACGGTCGGCGCTGCCATGAGCATATAGTGCGTTTCCGGGACCATCTCGAGCGGGATGAAAGTCGGCGTGGCAACGCGACTCACTGCACCGGGCTGCAGGCGATAGTGCAGCGCCAACGCACGTTCGCCGAGGCTGCTGGGGCCTGCGACGTTCTCGACCAGAATGGCGTCGTCGGCCTGGAAACCCTGGACCGATCCGGGCAGCTCAAAGTGAAATCGGGCGCCGCGCTTGGGTGCAAGAGAAGACAACCCGGCCAGGGCCCGACCCGCGTTGGCCACGTGATAGGCCTCCGTCACCGCGTCAGAGATGCCTCTGCCGCCATCGGCGCTGGAAAGGTAGAGCCGGTCGGCCACCGGCTCTCGCAAGTCCGGCAGCGCCTCGAACGCTTCGAGGCCATTCCTGATCCCCAGCAGGCAACCCAGGTTGCCCGAATTGCAGTCGGTATCCCAGCCGCAGGTGTTGACGATGCTCAGAGAGCGCCGCATGTCGCCGCCGCCATAGAGCAAGCCGAGCAGGATCAAGGCATGGTTGGGGACCATGTGGCAGTTGCCGCCGTACGTGTCGTAACCGTAGCGGCCGGCGATCAGCTCGCGCGCCACGCGCCAGTCCGGCTCGGCGGCGTGCCACTCACGCACGTCACCGATCAGGCGAGCGATAAGCGAGTTGGAGGGGATCAGGCTCAGCGCTGTGTCCAGAAGGTGCTGGATGTCACGCTCGACAAAGGCCTCGGCCTCCATCGCGGCGATCACCTGAGCGCCGAAGATAGCTTCGCCGTCATGACTGACCGACGCGGCTCGTCGCGCCAGGTCGGCAGCCAGATCGGGTTGGCCCGGTGCCACCATGGCCCAGCCGTCGATGAAGATCTGGGCACCGATCTGCTCCGCCACGACCCTGCCGTTCAGCGAAGCGGATCCGCTGCGCGGCGCCGGAATGCCGGACTTGAGTCGGAGGTATGCCGTGTGCTCGGTCGAGTCTCCCATGCCGCCCCACCAGAGGATGGAGCGCTGCTCGATGATGTAGTTGAGCCAGGTCTCGCCGATGTCGCGAGCGCTCAGGTCGCGCCGGTTGTCGTGGTCCGGCAGGGCGCGCAGAAAGGTGAACGTGCCGGCGATATCGTCGTCGGTGACGATCAGCGGGTAGCCGAAGCGTTCATGCACGTAGCCCGCGATCTCTCCCAGCTCGGCCGTGATTCGCTCGTACGCCCACCCTTCAAACGGTCTACCCAGATAGACGCCGATCAGCTTGCCCAGCACTCCGGCATAGACGCGCTCCAAGTAATCGGAAGGAATTGACATCGCGATACCCTTTCGCCGCTGACGTTCAGGCAGTTCTGCCCTCGAGTCTCCCCATCCCTGGTACTGTATGATGCGCGCTGCTGCGTGCTGCCGCCGTCGTCTGGTGACTTCCGGGCCTGCGGCGGGTAGCAGCCCATAGTGAGCTGCGCTCGCCTCACCGGGCCGGACGGGACCGGCCTGCTGCGCCTGAGCGGCCGGGCGCCGCCGTTTCACCCAGGATCCGCGCGTTTGCACGTAGGTGAATTGCAGACTTCCGCCCGGACGCGCACGGAGGCCTTATTCACCCCTCATGTCGGCACGGTCGCCCACCGTGCGTCTGCCGAGGCTCTCGGCAATCGAATCACCCACGCACGCCGCCGGCGGTCATCCCTTCCACGAAGCGCCTCTGCAGCAGCAGGAACAGGATCATGGCAGGCAAGATCATGATCGTTGCTGCTGCCGTGGCCGCGGCGAGGTCCTGATCGTAGGTCCCGGAGAATGAGGTATAGCGCACGGCCACCGTCTGCACCGCCTGGCTTGGCAGGAAGGTGACGGCAAAGATGAACTCGTTCCAGCTTGCTATGCCCACGATCAGGCCGACGGATGCGAATCCAGGCCAGGCCAGCGGTGAGATCACGCGCCGGAAGACCCCGAGCTCGCCGCAGCCGTCCACACGCGCCGCATCCTCCAGCTCTACCGGGAGCCCCACGAAGAAGGTGCGCAGGAGCATGATCGAGAAGGGCATCTGCTGTGCCGCGTAGATGATGATGATGCCCTGCAGTGTGTCGAGGAGGTGCAGGTTGTGCCAGAGAATGAACAACGGCACCAGGTACAGCAGCCCGGGGAGGCTGAAAGTGATGAACAGGTAGATCAGCACCATGTTCATGCCCGGCATCTTGAACCGCGCCAGTCCGTAGGCGCACATGCCGCCAAACAGACAGACGATGATGATGGTAGAGGCTGTGACGATGATGCTGTTGACGAATGCCGGTCCGTAGTCCGCGTCGTGCCATGCGTTCGTAAAGTTCTCCAGGTGCAGACCATCGGGCCAGGTGAACGCGTCGGCCTTGATGGCCTGATCGGACTTTACCGAGTTCACCAGCAGCAGCACCAGGGGAGCGAGCGCGGTGAATGCCAGCACCACGAGGATGACGTGTTTCGGCAGCGAGCGCAGGGAACGCAGCCGGCTAAGGCCGTTCCCTTGTCGCTGAACAGTGCTCGGCGCGCTCATACATCCCACCCTTTGTGCCGCAAATAGACAAAGCCGGCGATGAACACCGACATCCCGGCCGTCATCAGCACCGCGATGGCGCTGGCGTAGCCCGGGCTGTAGTTGTAGATCGTTTGCTGGTAGATCCACATGGACAGCGTCATCGAGGAATTGGCGGGCCCGCCCTGGGTCATCACGAAGATGAGCTCGATCACCTGGAAGGACCAGATGATGGTCAGCAAGCCGACAAACACCAGCGTCGGCCTCAGGCTCGGCAGTGTGATGTGCCAGAATATGCGGAACCGGCTGCATCCGTCGAGCTGAGCAGCTTCCTGCAGCGTGGCATCCACATTGTGCAGGGCCGCCAGGAAGATGATCATCAGGTAGCCCCACCACCGCCAGTTGTCGGCGTTGGCGACGGCGTACAGGGCGATGTTCGGATCCGCGAGCCAGCTCTGCGCCAGTCCGGTCCAGCCCCAGGAAGCGAGCTTGGTGTTTATCCCATAGAACGGGTCATAGATCCACTGCCACAGCCGGCCGACCACGACGCCCGACACCGTGGCGGGAAGATAGAATATCGTGCGATAGGTCATCTGCAGGCCGACTCGCCGGATCGATGAAATCGCCAGCGCCGTGCCCAGTCCCAACGCGATGGGGATGGTCAGGAAGATGCACGTCCACTTGATGTTGTTTTCCAGGGCTAACAACGCGGTGCTGTCGTGGAACACCTGCCGGTAGTTGTCTAGGCCGACGTACTTACCGAATGTGAAGCCGTTCCAGCTTGTGAGCGACAGGTAGAAGGTGTAGAGCGCCGGCGCGCCGATCACGCAGACGTGCAGCACCACGGCCGGCAAGATGAACAGCCACGGTGCCATTCGGCGTCGCCAGCGGCGACGTCGCGCGGCGCCCGTGAGCACGGACGGCTGCAGCTGCGGTGTACTGAGACCATCAAGCGTCGTCATCAGTGTTCCTCAGGACCTGGCTCCCTATTCCAATATCGATCAGTTGAGGGGAATGCGGCTGATCGCGCTTCTGCCGCACGCTCAACGCTCCGCGTTTCAGCACCGCCCCGTGCGAGTGTCGCCAAGCGCCGGCCCTGTGCCAACATCGTTCGGTTGCGTGGGAAATGCGGCCGGTCGCGCTGAGCAGCACTCCGGCTGCCTGGCGGATCAACGCGATATCGACGGTCGTCATGCCCCGCGCTTCGGCGCGTGCAGGCCCCCAGGTACCGCTTGCGGGTGTTGCTTGGCGCGGGATTCATCCCGCCCGTCGCCTTGGCTGAGCCTGTTAACCGCCGGTCTTGACCCGTGATTCCCTATCGTAAACTGCCGGCGGAGGCTTTGGGTGAGAGGGACGGCTGACAGGAGACAGCACCGCCCTCTCACCCCTGTAGTTGACTGCCCGACAGTAACCTACATGCCGGCGGGCTTGGGTACCTGCGGTAACGCGCCCGCAGCCTTTTCACCCGCGAATACCGCCTGCACGGACTTCAGGTAATCCGCGATCGTGCGCCGGCCGTAAAGGACGTCCTCGATGTTGCCCCACATGTACGCTTCGGTCTTTGCCGGCCAGGCCGTCCATGAGAGGTAGCCGGCCTGGCTGGTGGCCATCGCTTTGCTGGTAGAGACGATGATCTGCGCCAGCCTCGGATCAAAGGTGCTGCCAAAGTCGCTCAGATTCCACTTGAGCGGCGGAGCAAAGTTGCCTGCCATCTTCGGCATCCACTGCAGGATCTGCTGCCGGTTGCGGAAGAACACGAAGTCGTAGAAGTCGGCCGCCACGGCGATGTTCTTGCTCTTCGGGTTGATGACGTTGACCTCGCCGACGCCGACCGGATAATGATAGTCGATGCCCGGTTTCCAGGTGGGCAGCGGCGCCACGTCCCAGGTGATGTCCTTCGCGTACTGGTACACCGTGCCGGGCGCAAAGCCCCAGGTGCCTTCACAGCGGAAGACTGCCTTGCCCTGGCCCCACAGCGACCAGCTCTCACTGAAGTTGACCGCCGAGGTCTGCTTGTTCATGATGTAGCCGGCGTCCCACATCGCCTTGAACATGGCGAAGCTTTGGGCGACGTCCGGGTCGGTCCACGGTACCTGACCGGTCAGGATTCTGTACAGCTTCTTGGTGCCGAGGTATGCGTTGAGGAAATAGCTGTACCACCAGTCCCAGCCGCCGAGATAACCCTGCACGCCGAAGGCGAACGGGATAAGCCCCGCCGACTTGATCTCCTTGGAGACGGCCATCATCTCGTCGTAGGTCGTCGGCACCTTCCAGCCGTGCTTCTGCATCAGCCCCTTGTTGTACCAGAGGAACATGGTCTCGAACTCAGTTGGGATGTAGTAGAGCTTGCCTTGATAGAGGCTGGAGTTGAGCGCGAACGACGAGAGCTTGTCTTTCCAGCCGTACTTGGCCGCATACGAGTCCAACAGCGCGGCATCCCCGTTCTGAATGAACGGCGGCATGAACGAAGGACCCTGCTCGTCGTAGATATCTGGTCCTGCACCGGCCGCGAACTGCGTCTGGAGCAGCCTGTCGATGTTTGAGGTAGCGGCCGGCGCCTGGAGGGTGACGGAGACGTTCGGGTGGATCTGCTGGTACGGCTTGATGAAGTAGTCCTTGATCACGCCCTGATCGGTCGGATCGTTCATCTCTATGACCCACGTCAGATTTACTGACGATGCGTCGAGATCGCGCGCCTCTATGCGCGCGGCGCGTGCGACGGAGCCGAGGCTGCCGGCGCCTGCGGCCGCACCCGCGGCGGCTACAGCGATCTTCGCCGCTCCTGCAAGGGCCTCTCGTCGGGACGGCCGGGATACACTGGATTCGGTGAGCTCATCCATGGTGTGCTCCTACTGGCGTACTATGCACATCAACTCAAGGTGGTCGGCGATGACTCCGAGTAGCTTCGGTCTTGGGTGACTCACCTCCTTCTCTCTCGTTCTCCTGCGTGCCGGCGGGCGATCGCGCCACGACCGGTTCAAGCGGTGCCCCTGCGCACGAGCACGGGCTCCACGGGCACGATCGCCCCGGGCTCCTCGGGCAGATCGCTCCTGATCCTGCCGAGCCTCTTGAGGAGCAGTAGTCCCGCCTGCTTGCCAATCTCGTGCGCCGGCTGGCGAATTGTGGTCAGCTGCGGATAGACGATCTCCGTTTCAGGGATATCGTCGAAGCCGATGAGCGCGATATCGTCGGGAACACGGACGCCGGCATGGCGTAACGCACTGAGCGCCCCCAGGGCCATCAGGTCATTGGCCGCAAAGATGGCGTCGGGCAGCGGACTCAGCTCGAGCAGGCGTGCCACTGCCGCCGCTCCCGACGGCCGCCAGTAGTCTCCCTCCACCACCAGATTCGGGTCCACCGGCAAGCCATGCGCCGCCAGGCCCTCTTGATAGCCGCGGTACCGCCGCCCGGCACCGGGAAAGGCCCTTGGTCCGGTGATCGCGGCTATGCGGCGGCAGCCGCGCTCGATCAGACAATCGACTGCCATGCGAGCGGCCTTGACCTCGTCGAAGGCGATGTAGTCCATGTTCGGGATGGGGTGGTCGGGGACGCAGCTCAGCACGGCCGGAGTGCCCCGCAGCTCTCGCTGCAGCACGTCCATGGGATAGCTCAGGGTAACGATGACGATGCCGTCGACGCGTCGTCGCACCAGCTCGGAGAGAAATGCCTTCTCCTGCTGCACCAGGCCGTCCGTGGCGCAAAGCAGCGTGTGATAGCCCTCGGGCGTCGTCACGTCCAGCAGGCCGCGGGCGACGAGGGGGTGCCAGGAGTTGGTGATGTCGGGCACAAGCAGGCCCAGCGTGTCCGTCCTCTTGGTGCGCAGGCTTCGCGCGGCGGCGTCGGGCTGGTACTGCAGGGCGGCTGCAGCGGCCAGGACGCGCTCCTGTAGGGCGGCACTTACGCGTCTCGTGCCGCTCAGGGCGTGCGAGACGGTAGTCTCCGAAACGTCGGCCAGCCTCGCTACGTCGCTTATGGTAGCCATATGCTCCCGTCCCCTTGTAAATCGATTTGGCAATCGATTTGCACCGGATTATATGCGCTTCATGGGGCGTTGTCAAGGCCTCTCCGGCACGCCTGCGCAGGCGCCAGCCGCTGTCATCGCTGGGCAGCGAGATCGCCCGCGCGAGGCGGTCGGGCCGCTCTCGACCCAGGGTGAGCTGCGTGTGCCGGCGCTCTTGGCGCTGGCATGTGTGTAGAAAAGAGCGGCCCCGATGGCACAGCGTGCTGCTTGACACGGGTGGGCCAAGAGCCTATAATTCTGCGCAAATCGATTGCCAAATCGATTTACACGGGACTGGGATCAGGGCCGCGGTCTGCGGCGCGAGCCGGACCGCGTGCCGAGGGAGTAGCGCGGGCGCCTGGTGTAAGGCACCTCACGTAGTGTAGGGATGCAGCTATGTCTTTGCCCAGCGACTATCGCGATCGCGTGTATGCCGGGGTGCTCGGCAAGATCATCGGCGTCTACCTGGGCCGGCCATTTGAGATGTGGTCGTACGAGCAGATCATGGCCGAGCTGGGAGAGATCAACTACTACGTGAACGATCGCTGCGGCGTGCCGCTGGTGGTGACCGACGACGACATCGGCGGCACCTTCACCTTCCTGCGCGCACTCGAGGACTACGGCTGCTCCCGTTCGATCACCCCTGCCCAGATCGGTCAGACCTGGCTGAACTACCTGATCGAGGGACGCACCGTCTTGTGGTGGGGTGGCCTGGGCAACTCGACCGAGCATACCGCCTACCTGCGACTGCAGCAGGGCATCGCCGCGCCGCTCAGCGGATCCATTGCCACCAACGGCAAGGTTGTGGCCGAGCAGATCGGCTCCCAGATCTTCGTCGATGGTTGGGCGATGGTGGCGCCGGGCGACCCCGAGCTGGCTGCCGACCTGGCGCGACGGGCGGCGAGCGTCAGTCACGATGGGGAGGCAATCTTTGGCGCTCAGTCGCTGGCCGCCATGGAGGCGCTGGCCTTCGTGGAGCCGAGCGTGGATGTCCTTCTCGACACCAGTCTGCGTTTCATTCCTGCGGATTCCGCCATTGCACGGCTGATCCACGACGTGCGCGACTGGCACGGCCGGCATGGCGATTGGCGCCGCACCCGCCAGGCGATCGTCGAGCGATATGGGTACGACCGCTATGGCGGAAACTGTCATATGGTGCCGAACCACGCCATCATCGTGCTTGCTCTGCTCTACGGCCAGAGCGACTTCCAACGCTCGCTGATGATCTGCAACACCTGCGGCTGGGACACCGATTGCAACTCGGGCAATCTGGGCTGTCTGCTCGGTATCAAAGACGGGCTCGGCACGGTCGAGGCCGGTCCCGACTGGCGCGGTCCGGTCGCCGACCGCATCTTCCTGTCCACTGCCGACGGTGGCCGGGCTATCACCGATGCCGTGAGCGAGACGTATCACGTGGTCAACATGGGAAGGGCGCTGGCCGGACAGGTCCCGCTGACCCCCAAGCGCGGTGCCCGTTTCCACTTCGAGCTGCCGGGCAGCGTGCAGGGCTGGCAGGTGGAGGAATGCGAGGCGTCACGCGGCACGACAGCGGTGGAGAACGTAGCTGGTCACAGCCCCCTGGGAACGCGGAGTCTGGCCATACATTTTCACCATCTTGCACCGGGTCGTGTCTCGCGCGTGGCTACGCCGACCTTTGCGCCTCCCACCAACGTCAACCCGGGATTCTACGAGCTCTTGGCGTCGCCAACACTGTACGCTGGACAGCACCTCGAGGCGCGGGTTTCCGCTGACTCTGCCAATGTCACGCCGGTCGACGTGTGTGTCTACATGCAGACCTATGGGGCGAATGACGCGTTGGTGACACACCGCGGGCCCAGTGCTTCACTGTCTGCCGGAGCCGAGCACGTGCTGGAGTGGCAGATACCCGAGACGGACGGCCAGCCGATCGCGGTAGTCGGCATCGAGGTGTGCGGCCGGGGCGGTGCCGCCGGCACGCTGTATCTCGACTATGTGCGCTGGGACGGCACTCCCCGACTGACGTTCGCTCGTCCGGAGGCCCGGGGTTCGATGTGGCTGCGTTCCTGGGTCGACGGCCTGGATCAGCAGGCCGCGCATCCCGAATGGCCCGAGGCTTACCGCCTCATGCAAAATCATGGCCGCGGACTCCTGACCACCGGCACTCGTGAGTGGCGCGATTACCAGGTCACCACCACGCTCACGCCGCATCTGGCCGTGGCGTGGGGCCTCGCCGCGCGCGTGCAGGGGATGCGGCGCTACTACGCTCTGCTCCTCCATCAGGAAGGTTCGGCACGCCTGGTCAAGGTGTTGGACGGCGAAGCCGTGCTGGCCGAGACGGCAGCTGCCTGGGAGCCTGGCCGGCCATACGAGATGCGGCTTGCTGTCGAGGGTACTCACGTGCTGGCCTGGCTGGATGGCACACTGCTCTTCGACGTTGTCGACCTCGACATGCCGCTGACGCGCGGCGGCGTCGCATTGGTCTGCGAGGAAGGTCGCGTCGCCACGGACGCAGTCGCGGTGGCGCCCATCCAGAGCTAGTCCGGACGATTGTTCGGCGGGGAACGTCTCCTGTCGGCGACCGCTGCGGCGACCAGTGATCGCCGCCGGCCATCTCAGCTCGCCAGGCGCTCCGTATCGCCCGTCAACACCCAGCGCAGGCTATCCAGCTGTGCCTGCAGAGCGCGCCTTCGTTGGAGCGTCTCGGACAGTCTCTCGAGCGCGGCTCGCCATCCGTCTGCTCCAAGCTTGACTTCGAGGCTCAGCCGGGATATCTCCTCGGCCAAGCGGACCAGCTCGGCTTCCCCGGAATAGAGGCGCTCATGCACTTCAGCTTCGCAGCGCATGCTTACCCTCTTTCTCATCAGATGCTTGAACGACAACCACGGGCTCATAGAGGTGGCAGGCCCGCCGTACGGCGAGGAGCAGGAACAACCAGTCCTCCTTCGTGCTGGGCTGCAGACCGTCTACCTGAACGTGAGAGAGCATGCCGACCACGTCGTCTGCCAATCCGCACTCGGCCGCCAGCTCTTTCAGGCTGGGCGGCACGGGCGGCATGTCGGCGCTCGGGGCCGGGCCGCCGAGCAGCGCGTGCAAATCCATCTTCAGGGCGTCCGCAAGTCGCCGCAAAGCCGGGAGAGACGGATCCTCTTGATGGCCTCGCTCGACCTGCGAAATGTAGGATGTGCTGACACCGGCGGCTTTGGCCAGCGCCTTCGCCGTCAGACCCAGCGCCTTGCGCCGTTTGCGCACTCGATCGCCCAGCCCGCTTGCTTGCTCTTTCGCCATAGAGACAGCATACCATGGAACATTGGCTCAGTAAACCCCAGTGTACTGTCAGTACACAACAGGAGGGCCCTGCCGTTCGTCCCCAGAAGTGCGCCGCCGAAGGCCAGAAACTCGGGCCTTTAGGTACCGTCAGATTAGCCCATATGGGTAATTGCGGGCGCGGGCCGTTGGCTTACTATGGATACAGGCCCGGCGGGCCGAAGACCACACCCACAGCACTCCGCTTGTCCCCAACTGCCGGGCCTTTGTTTTTGCCTTGCGTGGGTGCTCGTCACGTAGTCCTAGTCCCGCTGGATACCTGCCGCGGCTGCAGGTGTGCCGGGAGAGGCATGTTACACTAGCAGTGTCTCAAGTCTTGGGCCTAGGGTAATGGAGCCGGGATGCCAGATGAGGCGATGCGCGAGCCTGCTCCTCCGCACGGCGCGCGGCAGCTGATCGACCGCCAGGAGGATCTGAGCCGGGTCGCGGAGGTGATGGCAGGCACGCCTGTCCTGGGCATCGACGTGGAGGCGGGCATTCCGCCAAGGGAGCGACAGAGCAAGTTTGCCCTGCTCCAGGTGGCTCTTCCGGGCATGACCTATGCGCTGGACCCTCTTCGGCTCCGCGACCTCTCTCCTCTTGGGCCGGTGATGGCCTCGGTATCCGTGCTCAAAGTGTTCCACGGCATAGCTCTCGACAGGGATATGCTGGAGGGCGCGGGCCTGAACCTGCGGTACGTGGCGGATCTCAGCGACGTGGCCCGGTCGGCGTTCGGCAAGGGTGAAGCGAGCCTGGCCGCCTTCGCCCGGCGCGCCTTCGGTGTCGGCATCGACAAATCGCTGCAGAGAAGCGCCTGGCTGCACCGGCCTCTGGATCTTCCCTCGCTCGCGTATGCCTGGCGGGACGCGGAGCTTACGCTGGGACTCTACTATTGGTCGCAGCGGCATCTGCCTGAGCTGCTGGCCATTCACACCACGTTGAGCCCGCGTCCGGAGATCCCCGAGAACCTGGCCACCTGGGTGCAGGTTGTACTGGGCGGATCGCGGCAGCCGCCGTTTGACCTCCTGGCCTCCTATGGACTGGACATCGATCGCGACGCCGAGCAGGTGGTGCGTGACACCATGGAAGCACTTGCCGTCGTGCGCGCGCCCTTGCTGCGCTGCAGAGTGCTGAGAGCAATTGGCGACCTCGAGTTGTTTGAGCTCGTGCCTATGCTGAAAGAGCTCCTGCATGCACGCGCGAGCGTCGAGCGCGCCGCAGCAGCCCGCGCGCTGGCAACCATGGGGGAGGCCTCTGCGGAGGAAGACATCCGCACCCTCTCGGACGACCCCACGGAGGAAGTCCGTGAAGCCGCGCAACAAGCGCTTCTGCTTCTGCCGCAGCGCGTGCTCGCCGATGCCGAGGCTGGTTCTCTCGATGACGTGCCGTCTCGAGTAGAGGCATAGGCAGCCTTCGTGCCGTGGGCAGCCGCTGCCGGGACAGATCGATGCCGTATCCAATAGGATTTATCCGCACGAAATGGAGTGCCGCGGTCCCTACCAGTGGTAGAATACGTGCAGTGCCGGGCACACGACCTGTGGTAGCGTGGGGCTTGGATTCGCCGGCGACAGGTGAGGGAGAAAGCGGCAGATGGCGCAAGCGACGAAGATCAGTGAGGCTGAGTTTGGCGAGAAGGTGCTGGGAAGCAAGGTGACCGTCGTCGTGGACTTCTATGCCGACTGGTGCGCTCCCTGCAAGCTGGTGGCCACCGCGCTCGAAGAGGTATCTCAGGACTTTGGCGACAGGCTCAAGGTGGTCAAGGTCGACGTCGAGCAGGCTGACGGCATCGTGTCGCAGTACGGAATACAAACGCTCCCCACGCTGATGTTCTTCAAGGACGGGAAGCCGATGCACATGGTGGTCGGCGCTCAGCCCAAGCCTGCACTGCGCGCACACGTGGAGAAGTGCTTGAACGGCGCCGTGGTCTGATCCCGGCCAAGTCCCGGAGTCACGCCTGCTCGACGCGCTTATCCCGGCGGCAGGATCCAGTGCGGCCTGAGGACGCGCGAGAGGTCTGGCTGGGGCGGCGTGCAGGCTGCAGTGCAATACCATTCAGTTGCGGATGAGCTGCGGCCCGTAGCGTACGTATCCTACGTCGCACTGGGCGCAAGCGAGTGCACGCAGTCTGCGCGTACACACTACGAGCACACACCGCCATCTATCGGCAAGGGCGCCGAGATCTTTAGGCGCGCATTCGCCGAATTGCTAGGCATATCGGCCTCCCGAGGAATCTCGGTAGCTGGCGCGGGCGAGGCACTTGAGGCGCGCTGAGCCTTGTGCATGTTACCGTTGAGCAGAGGCGAAGCAGCCACGAGATGGGACGCACGGCATGGACATCGCCATCATGATCGAGGGCCAGATGGGACTAACGACCAAGACCGCTGCGGACCGGGCGCGGCCGAGCTGTATTGCCAGGCCGCTTTAGGCACCTTCCCAGCCACCGTCTCACGCAGCTCCTCGAAGCCCTGGCCGGTGACCGCGCTCACCATGACGGCGTCGGCGAAGGTGCTCCGCAGCTCTTCGAGCACTCGCAACCTATCCTCGGCCGGGATCAGGTCGATCTTGTTCAGTACGGTCACCACCGGACCGCGTGCACCGATCTTCTCCAGCTCGTCGGCCACGACGGTTGCCTGGCCTGCGGCATGGCGTGAGGACGCATCCACCACGTGCAGGAGAAGGTCGGCTTCTGTAGCCTCCTCCAGCGTGGCCCGGAAGGCCGCGACCAGGGTGGACGGCAGCTTGTGGATGAAACCCACGGTGTCGGTCAGCAGTGCGCTGCCCTTGCCGCCCAGAAACCAGCGTCGAGTCGTCGGGTCGAGCGTGGCGAACAGCTTGTCGCGGGCGTCTACTCCGGCGCCTGTCAGGGTGTTGAGCAGCGTCGACTTGCCGGCGTTGGTATAGCCCACGAGGGCAATGGTCGGCCACTTCTCTTTGCGCGATCGGCGCTGCTCGGCGCGGCGCGCACGCACGACGTCCAGCTCGCGCTCCAGGCGCTTCACCCCGGCCTCCAGCGCACGCCGATCGGTCTCCATCTGCGTCTCGCCCGCGCCGCCGCGGGTGCCGGTACCACCGCGCTGGCGCTCGAGGTGCGTCCACAGGCGACGAAGCCTCGGGATCTGATAGCGATACCTGGCGAGCAGTACCTGCAGCGCGCCTTCCTTGGTGTGGGCCCGCGATGCGAAGATGTCGAGAATGAGCTGGGTACGGTCCACTGCCTTGCCGCTGCCTATAATCTCTTCAATGCCCTTCTGCTGGCCCGGCGTCAGCTCGTCGTCGAAGACGGCGATGTCGCACTCTTCCGCTTCCAGCCATTCGGCAAGCTCCCGTGCCTTCCCGGCGCCGAAGTACGTGCGCGGGTGTGCCACGGACAGCCGCTGGGTCATCGTCCTGACCACCTCGATATCGCCCGTCTCCGCCAGCCTCGCGAGCTCCTCGAGGCTATCCTCGGTGCCCCACGGCGGGCCGGCGAAGTCCTGTCCAAGCTGCGTTTGCTCGACCGCCGCCAGAACCGCCCGCGGACGAGCGCTGCGCGTGTTCGATAGATGCGGACGCGCCTCTGCCCAGCCGGCGCCGCTCTCGACGTGTCGAGCCGCTCTTCTCTGTGCCAATGATCCTCCAATGCTGCGCCCAGTACGCACCAGCCACGCGCGGACGTCGCCCCGCCCCGGGGCCGGGCCGGCCAGCGCTCAACGAGAGACCGGTCTCTGCCGGATCCGAGCGGTGCCGGATACCCGGCGTGACAGCGCGCTCCACGGCCATAGTATCACGGCCCCTGACTGCAGCCTATATCGGGTAATAGGGCGACAGGTTGCCGACCTTCTCCAGCGCGAACCGCGTGTGGTACAGTTCTGCACGGAAGCCGGCTTTCGGCCTGCCAGGCCACGTGTTTGGGGTAGCCAGTGGCTCGGGTCGAGCACAGAGGGGATTGGCTTTGTACCGGACCGGCTCGCGCTTTGGTCTCCCGTGGTTCGCGAGATTCACGTGAGAAGACGGCGCCAATGCCGGCGGCCGTGGGGATATCGTGCGGAGCGGCATGGTCGCCTCATCGTCCGCAATCAGCACAATGTCGTGCTACGTTCACACTTCGCTGTCCGCAACGGGAGCGTCGGTGAGAAAACGCAGTGAAGTACTGGAGATACGATGGAGGCTGATCTTGCGGTCGTAGACCTTGCCCAGCTCGAGTGGCCCTTGGGCCGGTACAACGTGAGCGCGCCTGCCCTCGCGGAAGCCGCACTGGCGGCCGGCGGCATCTCGCTCTCGGCAACCGGGGCCCTCGTCGCGGAGACCGCCCCGCGCACCGGGCGGTCGGTGAAGGACAAGTTCATCGTGCGCGACGCGACCACGGCGGACCGCGTCGCTTGGGGCGGCTTCAACACGCCCATCGACCCGGAGGTGGCCGCGCGGCTGCAGGATCGCGTCGCGCAGTATCTGCTTGGCCGCCCGACGTTCGTCGTCGATGCCTGGGCGGGCGCCGATCCAGACTATCGGCTCGGCGTGCGCGTGGTGACGGAGTACGCCTGGCAGGCTCTCTTCGCGCACCAGCTCTTCCTGCGTACCTCGGATCAGCAGCGTCAGGGCTTCGTGCCCGGATTCACCGTGCTGGTAGCGCCCGATTTCATGTGCGACCCGGAACGAGACGGCGTGCGCTCCGAGGCCGCGATCATAGTCGATTTCGGCCGGCGCCTGGTCACCATTGCCGGCACCAGGTATGCCGGAGAGATCAAGAAGAGCGTTTTCAGCTACCTCAACTTCGTGCTGCCGGACCGCGGCGTTCTGCCGATGCACTGTTCGGCGAACGTGGGCGCCGACGGGAACGTGGCCCTGTTCTTCGGCCTGTCAGGCACCGGCAAGACCACGCTCTCGGCCGATCCGGCTCGCCGGCTGGTCGGCGACGACGAGCATGGCTGGAGCTCGACCGGCGTGTTCAATTTCGAAGGCGGCTGCTACGCCAAGTGCATCAATCTCAGGCGTGAGAGCGAGCCGCAGATCTACGACGCGATCAAGTTCGGAGCAGTGCTGGAGAATGTGATTCTCGATCCGCTCTCGCGCGCACCGCGGTTCGAGGATACCCAGATCACCGAGAATACCCGCGCCGCGTACCCGATCGATTTCATCCAGGGGTCCGTGCTGGAAGGCCGGGCCGGCCATCCCCAGGCGGTCGTGTTCTTGTCGGCCGATGCGTTCGGCGTGCTGCCTCCGGTGGCAAGACTCGACGTCGAGCAGGCCCTGTACTATTTCCTGTCCGGCTACACCGCGAAGCTGGCCGGAACCGAGACGGGCATGGGCTCCGAGCCTGAAGCCACGTTCAGCGCTTGCTTCGGCGCGCCGTTCCTCGCGCTGCCGCCGACCGTATTCGCCGAGATGTTGCGCGAGAAGGTGCTGCAGCACGGCGCACAATGCTACCTGCTCAACACCGGCTGGACAGGCGGAGGCTTCGGCGTCGGACGGCGGTTCCCCATCGCCTATACCCGCGCCGTCGTCAGCGCCGCGCTCTCCGGCGCCCTGGCGACCGTGCCGACCTGGACCGACCCGATCTTTGGCCTCCATGTGCCGGAAGTCGTGCCCGGGGTGCCGGCCGACATTCTTCGACCCCGCGAAACCTGGCCGCATGGTGCGGCGTACGACGAGGCCGCGCGAGGCCTTGCCTCGCGTTTCCACGCCAACTTCAAACGGTTTGACTCGGTGGATGATGCCGTGAAGGCGGCCGGCCCTCGCGCCTGAACGGCTGAGGTCGCCGAGATCCCGAACATAAGGTGGACTGCCGGCCTGGCCGCCAGTCCACCTTCGTCAATCGCAAGGATGTCGTGCTCTCGCCTCTAGGGACGGGATGGTTCAGCTGAACCCGCTCGCCGCCGCTCCCAGCAGGGCGACGGTCCGATTTGTCACCACGTATACGGGCACGTTCTCCAGGACGTCGCTGAGCCGGCCCTTCTTGCGGAATGCCCGCGTGAAGTCGCCGTCTTCGAGTAGCGGGATGACACGCGGCGGAATACCGCCGGCGATGTAGACGCCGCCAGTGGCCACCACGGTAAGGGCAAGATTGCCCGCCTCCGCGCCCAGGATCGAGACGAAGATCCGCAGCGTCTTCACGCACAGCTCATCGCCCGGTCGCCCCTCAAGGCCGGCCGTGGCTATGATCGGCGTAGGATCGACCGAGGGATCTGCGAGCCTCTCTGCCAGCCACGACGGCTCCGAAGCATAACCGGTGTCCCGAAGGAACTGGTAGATATTGGGTATGCCGATGCCCGAGCATACGCGTTCCCAGCTCACGTGGCCGTAACGTACCTGCAGATAGCGTAGAAGGTCGACTTGCTCGGCGGTAGTCGGGCCAAAGTCGCCGTGACCACCCTCGGACGAGTGCGGCACGTACCGTGAACCGTTCCAGCTCAGAAACGCCTCGCCAAGGCCCGTGCCTGGAGCAATCACCGCCAAGGCACCGCCCGGCTGGGCTACGCCCGCGTTGATCACGTACAGGTCGTCCGCGTGGAGCAGTGGGATAGCAGTGGCAATGGCGGCGAGGTCGTTGATCAGCGTCACCACCGGTATGCCGAGCACCGACTGAAGGTTCGTCGACACGATCTTCCAGGGTAGATTCGTGATCTCGGCCTGCCCGGCGACCACCGGACCGGCCACGCCGAAGCAAGCGCGGTCGATGGCAAGGTCGTGCTCCACGAGGAACTGCTGTACGAGCGCCTCCAGGCTCGAATAGGCCGCGCTCGCGTATGTCGCCGCGGCGACAGACGAGTGCAGATTAGCGGGCGACGCAAACACCGCCAGGCTCGTCTTG
This sequence comes from uncultured bacterium, assembly GCA_963827235.1. GTDB lineage: Bacteria > Chloroflexota > UBA5177 > JANWHV01 > JANWHV01 > JANWHV01. The sequence goes on along the minus strand of CAWHAE010000010.1, from coordinate 789,248 downwards.
GTGCCGCCTATGTCTCCTGCAAGTAGCATGGTGCTCGACTCTTGACCCCACGCGCGGGCGACAAACCTAAACTCGGCGCGCCCGGGCCGTTCCTCCTGGCTGTGCCGAACGCAACGATAGCATATCATACCCGCGCTTGTCGCCCGGCGCATCCAGCCGACCATCCGTGCCGAGAATCAAGCGGCTCCCTCTCGCCATCGGCCGCAGGGCGGGACTTCGCGTGGTACTCCTCCGTCCCTGGTCCCAGCGCGTTATCCGTTGGGCACAATGAGCGACTTGACGCTCTCCTGTCGTTCGGCCGAGGCCAGTGCTTTGCCGGCATCTTCAAGGCGATAGCGTCCGGTGATCATCGATCGCCATGGGAAACGCTCCGCGTGGCGCGCGACCGTGGCCACGGATCGATACAGGTGGCTGAAGTCGCTTCCCCAGCAGCCGAGCACCCGAAGATGCGGCTTGTTGATGTCCAGATGCGGGTTGATCTCCGCCGTTCCATGATCGGTGTATTGGCCGACCACGACCAGAGTTCCGGCGTCACGGCAGAGTCGCATACCTTCACCCACCGCGGCCGGCACGCCCGTGGCCTCGATCGTCACGTCCGCTCCTCGTCCGTGCGTGGCGTCGCGGATAATAGCCGCACGCTCGCGTTCGTCGTGCTTGGCGATGTCGATCACCAGGTCGGCACCGAGCTCTTTGGCCATGCGCAGGCGGCCTGCCGGCCCTCCGACGACGATTACTTGAGCGGCACCCTGAAGTTGCGCGAGCACGGTGGCACAGAGCCCGACCGGACCGGCTCCCTGAATCACCACTGAGTCGCCAAACGTGATCTCTCCCCGCTGGACGGCGTGGAGCGCGGTCGGCAGGCCGCATCCGCCGGCCATGAAGACGTCTGGGTCCAGCCCGGCGGGCAGCCGTATGATCCGCACACCGGGCAGCAAGAGGATGCGCTCGCTCCAACCGCCCAGCAACCCCTGCTCTGCGGAGTATGTGATGCCATACACCCGGCGCTCGGGACAGCGCGTGGACGCTTTGGCGACCAGGCAATACCAGCACCGGCCGCAGGTGCGGTGAACGTCCAGAAACGTGACCACGTCGCCTGGCCGGATAGCCGTGCCGTCACAATCGCGAACATCGCCGCGCAGTGTGAGCACGCGTCCCACGCTCACGTGCCCCGGAATGATCGGGTACGGCACGCCGGACAGGCGGCCGTGCATCAGGTGCACGTCGGTGCCGCACACCTCGGAGGCGATAGTCTCGATGAGCACCGCCCCATCCTCAAGAAGCGGATCGTCAAAAGTGCGCTGCTCGGGCAAGCTGCCGTCGCCAAGCAGCACCATGGCACGGACGGTCATAGGTCGATTCCCTTTTACCACTCGTTCAGGGCGTTGCCGCCGCTTCGCGGCCGAGCAACGCCGCACTTTCGTTGCGCCGCCTCACCGGCCAAGACTAATGATAGTATCCGCGAGCACCTCGATCGGCGACGGCTCAGAATGTCCAGTGCAGCGTGCTCAGAAGCTTCTCCGAGTCGGTGATCACCTGCGGCACGTCCGTCGCCGAGTTGATGGCGAACGAGTAGATGCTGCTGCCTTGTTTGGCGGTGGCCGCCCACAGCTCGGACTCGGCGGCAAAGGCGGATCCGCCCTGCGGCGTCACCGTGTAGCAGATGGCGACCAGCGTGCCCGTCTGACCGTCGACGATTACCTGGGATTGGCTGCCGCAGGACTGAACGTCGGGATAGCTCTTCTGATAGCCGGAAAGCATGCTTTGCAGCCACTCGGTCACCGAGCTCGGCGTGGAAAGCTTGCCGGCCTGAATGTAGATCGTGCCCCATACACCTGTGCTCACGGTGTCCTTGAGACTTGCGTACGAGGTGCCCTTGTCGATCACGCTGAAGTCCTTGACCAGGGTGACGCAGAACGTATTCGTCTTCAGCAGCTTGCCCTTCGACGATGGGCTGCAGCTCACGGGAACGCTCGTGGGCACCGCGGTCGGAGCAGGAATGTGCACGCCGCCTCGAGTGGCCGTGGCTTTACCTCCCGCGTGGCCCGCAGCTTTTGTCGGCGCAGGCAGCGCTGCCTCGGTAGGAGATGCGAAGGTCAACGGCGTCGCCGTATCGGCCGCGAGCGTCGCCGTTGCAGGGCTGAGCGGAGTGGCCGTGTCCGCCGGTGGCGCGGTGGGTATCGCTGTGGCGGTGTCGAGCGGTGCCGCGGTGGGCGGTACAGTCGCGGTTCCGGTGGGAACGGCGACCGCCGTGTTCGTGGGCATAGTGGTTGCAGTGCCGGTGGGCAGAGCAGTGGAGGTGGCTATGGCAGCCGGCGTTGCGGTCGGCAGCACCGGCTCGGGCAAGGCATGGATGGTGTTGCGAAGAAAGACGAGCGCGCAGAGCGTCATCAGCACGGCCAGGCCGACGACCAGACCGGCGATTGCCAGACCGTGCACTCTGTGCACCGGGTTGGGGCCGTACTGTGCCGGATAGTAGAACGGTCCCGGGGCGCCGCTAGGCGGCCACTGCGGAGGCTGCCCGGGCGGCATCGGCGCCTGCGGCCATGGTGCTGCACCCGGTTGCTGAACCGGTCCTGCCGGCCCTCCGGGCATGTGCGGCTGCCCTTGACCACCCGGCGATCCGCCCTGGAGAGGTACAGCCCCCGGCAGCGGGGATCCGCAGTTCTGGCAGAAGCGATTCCCATCGGCATTCTGGGCTCCACAATTGGGGCACATGTGTCCTCCTTCTCACACGCCGATCGACCACGGAGCTCCTGGGTCTCGTGGACCCTCCATCTCAGGCGCGGCTACCGTAAGGGCAGCGTGACTGCTCGTCACGGCGCGCGTGCGGCGCTTGCCGTGGCACCCGGCACGCCCGGCCGCGAGGCGGCAGCCTGCTCACGCCGGCAAGTCTGAGGTCTGCGGTCGCGCCATGGCACCGCATGGCCCTGCACCGGCTACGCCTCGGCCGGTTTCGTCGCGGTCGCGACCGGCTTGCGTTCACTCGCGACCGCGGCCGGAACGGCAGATAGAGCTTTGCCGCAGCTGTGACAGAATGCGGCGGCCACGATATGCCGGTGGCAGTTGGGACAGATCGTCTCCGCGAAGCCGAGGTGGTGGGCTTCGTCGAGCAGCGCGTGGTGCAAGATATAGCGCACGCCGATCAGCAGCGTACCGTCCACCGCTGCCTGCCAGGCCAGGATGGTGAGCTGCGACTGGCCGCGATCGCTCATTAACTGGCTGACATAGATGAAGCACACATGCGCCACGACCGCCAACACTACCACGCCGGCGTCGCGCAGCGCGGCTGTGCCCCGCCGCAAGCGCCAGACCGCCGCCACGATGGCGCCGGTCGCGCTTCCCTGCAGAATCGGGAGCGTGATCGCGATGGTCAGGAGCGGATAGATCCAGTTGCCCGGATCAGTGCGATTCTCCAGGCTACCCAGCACGGAGGAGAAGCGGATGATCGACTCTGCCACGCCGAAGCCGAGACCAGCGGCCACGCCGAACACGAGCCCGTCTGCTGTCTCCCGGAAATCGGACACCTCTCGCAGGAGCAAGGCAGGCAGCGGTTTGAGCACTTCCTGGATGATCGGGACGACGATGCAGAGCGTGATGAGGGTGCTGACGTCGCCGCCCACGGGGCCTCCCAGCTCGCTCGTCCAGTTGCCGACCGGGCCCCCAAGCGTGACCGAGCTGACGAAGTGGTCGACTATCAGGGTCATGACGATGCCCAGGATCACACCGCCCCCGATGGTGAATCCCAGTGCCTGCGCCGGCGCGTCGCGGTACACCTGCGCTTCATACAGGTAGATGAGGTAAAGCGCCGGGACGAGCAGCGCGGCAGTGAGAATTGCCGCGGTCACCATTCCTGCCATGTCGAGGACGAACAGCGCGGCAACGCCTGCAAGAAATGCCCAGCGAAACTCGTGCACCTTGTTCTGGCCGAGGTGCGGGAATAATGTGGTGAAGATCCCTGGATGGAACACGTGTTCCCCGGGATAGGCTGCGTAGTGCGATACGCGCTTGGCCGCGTTGCCCGCCTGTCTCGTCGTGGCCTCGTGAGCGCCGCATAACGTACAGAACACACCATCGGGAACGTCGTGATTACAGTGGCTACACCGCATCGGTCTCCCTCCCTGGCACTAGGCGACTGGTGTGGCGACGGGCACTCGCGCCGCTTGAGCGGCGCGCGGCGCCCGCCATGCTACGTTCGCGCCGGGGTCCCGGTTCTTTCAGCTCACCATTGGGCTCGCACGACCCTTCTGCCGGTGCCGCATTCTGGACACGCCACTGCGCCCACGCCCGATCGTCGGAAAGAGCGGTAGCAAAGCCATGCCTTGCGCCCACTCCGAGACCGATGGTCGACTCGCGAACGATGAGCTGCGCATCCAGTACGTTGCGGGGTTCCGGCAACTCGCCCGCAATCACGCGAAGCAGGAGTTCGACGCTCGCTCGGCCCATAGCATGCATGGGCGGCACGATCGTGGTCAGTGCCGGCGTCGCTACCGACGAGGCGAACAGACCATCGTGAGAGACCAGCGCAACGCTCTCGGGTACGCCGATTCCGCGCGCGCGCAGCTCTTCAAGGAGGCCCAGCGCGATGGCATCCGTCGTAGTGAAGACCGCGTCGGCAGGATCCGACCGGCCGTTCACGATCGTCAGCGCGGCACGCCGGCCCCCCTCGAGGGTGTTTGGCACCACGACGAGCGATTGGAGCCGCGCATTGTGAGGCGCTTTAGCGAGTGCGCGTTGGGCTCCTCGAATGCGGTCCTGGACGTGAGCGGTGGGGACGAGCGTCTCGCCGCCGGGGCCGGCCAGCTCGGGCAGACCGTTTGCCACGACGCAGATCGAGCGGCGGCCCAGATCCAGAAGATGGCGAACGGCGACGTATCCGGCCCGCTCGTCGTCGGTGCGCAGGTGCACGTAAGGGAGATCCCCTTGTTCGGCACTGATCACCACTACCGGCAGCTTGGAGGCGATCAGGGCTGCGCAGGCGGGATGTGCGTCCGGCCTGCACCGAGGCTCAACGTAGATGATTCCCGCTACGCGGTGGCTCATGAGGAGAGAGAGGTTCGCCGCTTCCTTCTCGATGGAGTCGCTGGTGTCGCACAGGAGAAGCGAAAAGCCAGCCTCATGCGCCAGCGACTCCACCCCTTCGGCCACGTCGCTCCAGATTGACCTGGCATGCAGCGGGAATAAGAGGCCGAATGTACGTGAGTGTCCGCGCTTCAGGGCTCCTGCGACCTCGTTGCCGTGGTAGCCGAGAGTGCTTATCGCCTGCCGGACGCGCTCAGCGGTGCCTTCGGCTACCCACTGCTCGCCTCGGAGCACTCTGCTCACAGTCTGCGTCGATACGCCTGCCACCTTGGCCACGTCGCTCATCCGGATCGACATCCGTATCCCCCCACCAGCTACCTGCCGCGGGCTCGGCGCTACCACTGAGCGACCGAGAACGGCCAGGCGTGCCCGAGCACGGTGCCTGGAGGTCCCCGGTCCGAACAGCCACGGTATGCGTCGTCGATCGTGGCGATCGCATGTGCGCAGACCAGACACTTCCCCGGAAGCAGTATCGGTCCTTGCGTCGAGTAGCGCAGAACCGTTGCCCGCGACCTGTTTTGGCAACCCCTAGTGTACAGCCAATGCGCCGGGATCTGCGCCGTCAAGGAGTGATCAGGGATCCCGCCACCGGCCAATCGGAAGCCGTAAAGGTGAGGACGTGAATGGCAAGCTTGGCATTGCCATTGTCGTTGCCGTCGTAGTAGTGGTGCACGTACAGGTACCGCGGGCCGTCTCGCATGGCGGTTCCTCCGCCCTGCCCAATCAGATGGCCGGCGCTGGCCAGGATTTGCGTGCCACCGCCGTCCATCATCGGTTTGCCTGCGCGATCCAGGTAGGGTCCTTGAATGGTCCTGGCACGGCCAACCATGGTCTTGTAGGTGCTCGACACTCCGGCGCAGCAGCGATCGAAGGAAACGAAGAGGTAGTAGTATGGCTCGCGGTAGATGATGGACGCCGCTTCCACGGCGTTAGAGCCCGGCCGAAAGGCCAATGAGTAGGTCGTGTGGTCGAGGCCGGACAGCTTCCCCGTGGCTGGGTCGATGCGGCGCATCTTGATCCCTCCCCAGAAAGAGCCGAAAGCGAGCCACGCCCGGCCCTGGATGTCGAACGACAGATTGGGATCGATGGCATTCCAGTCGTCGCTGCTGTCCGAGTTCAGCACCGGCCCGCGGTCCGCCCATTTGTAGGATTTGCTCGCAGGGTCGAGCGTGGGGTTCGTGGCGAGGCCGATGTACGAGTCCTGGCTGCCGAAGGTAGAGACCGCGTAATAGAGGTGGTAGAGCCGGTTGAAGTACGAGATGTCCGGTGCCCAGATATTGGTGACACCGGGGACTGCGTCCACGGCCCAGGCTGGGATGTCGTCGAATACCGTACCGAGGAACTCCCAGTGTTTGAGGTCGCGCGAGGATCGGATCTGCACGTTGCCGTTGCCCACGGCCTGATCGCCGGTCGAGAACACGTAGTACGTGCTTCCATCCTTGATCATGCTGGGATCGTGCACGAACGTGTAGTCTGTTGCCGCCGCGGCGTCCGCACGCGAGGCTTCAGTGCTGGCAGGACCGAGAGTGGAGAGGATGACCAGCGCCGCAAAGATGTACTTCATCGGGAAGCCTCACACCAGAGCTCAGGGCTCTTCGCACCCGCGAAGACTACCGTACACCGTATGCTACCCGGCCGGTGCTGAATCGGCCGGGCATCCGTTCGGAACGACGCGGAATCGGGCCCGCGGACGGCTCCGCGACGCGATCCGGATGCGCTGCCGGAAGAACCGTTGGCCGTTCCGCCAATCGGCAACATGCACTCCCCCACGCTCGTGGCCGACTCTGTGCGATACACGCCTTCGGTTGTGCTGCAGCCCCGTGCTGGCACCGCGATGGACACTCGCCGAGTCGCTCAGCGGCCGAGCGCCAGGCGTACCACCGAGAGTCCGGGTGCCGGCACCGTGACCTTGACACGTCCATCGCCTGCTATCGCCGCCGTGTCGGGCACGCTGGTCACAGCGTTCGGCGCTTCCCACGTGTTCGCGGACTTGACGTCGCCGCCTCCCAGCGTATCCACTCCGACTACCTCGAGGATCTCGTCGATCGGCGAGCTGGACGTTCAGGGCCAGCTCTTCGTTCGCACTCCGGTTGATGACGAAGACGGAAGCGATGCCCGTGCCGGCATCGAAGCTCGCGGCCGCGTCTACTACCGGCACCTCTCCTCTGTCGCCGGCATGGTATGTCGGGCCATCGATCGCCGGGGTGAGGGCAACACCCCTGGCAAATTGGGAGAAGAGCTTGAACGGGTGATAGATCGTCTGCTTGAGCACGCCGCGCTGGTTGGTCATGATCAGGGCGATCACGTTGACCACCTGAGCGATACAGGCCACCTTGACGACGTCGGCGTTGCGCACGAAGCTGGCCAGATACTGAGCGCAGACCAGGGCGTCCTCCAGGTTGTAGGACTCCTCGAGCAGATGCGGCGCTTGCGTCCAGGAGCCATCCTCGTGCTTGGGCCCTCGTGCCCGATACCAGACATTCCACTCGTCGAAGGAGAGGTGCACGCGCTTGGCACTCTTCTTCCGCCCGCGCACGTAGTCGAGCAGACCCCGATAGTCGTCGATCGTGCGGTCGATGGCGACGCCTTCAGCCAGGAACCAGTTGCTGTCGTTGCGCCGGTTTTCGCTGTACTGGTGGGCGGACACATAGTCGACGCTTTCCCAGCAATACTCGAGAACCTCGCGATCCCATTGCAGGTACGTGCCCATCTCGCGCCCGGAAGACCCGCAGATCACGGTTTCGATGCTCGGATCGAGGCCCTTCATCACCACCGCCGCCTGCTCGGCCCGCTGGGCATAGACCGCGGCGGGAACGTGCCCGGCTTGCCAGGGGCCGTCCATCTCGTTGCCGAGGCACCAGATCTTCACGGCGTAGGGCTCGCGGTGACCATACTGAGCCCGCATGTCTGCCCAGTAGGATCCGGGCGCCAGGTTGCAGTATTCGAGAAGCTGCGCCGCTTCCGCGGTACCCGCGGTGCCGAGGTTTACGGCCATCATCGGCGCTGTTCCAAGATCGGCGGCCCATTGCATGAACTCGTCTGTGCCGAACTGGTTGGATTCGAAGCTCCGCCACGCATAATCCGGCCGCACCGGTCGGCTCTCGCGGGGGCCGATTCCATGGCGCCAGTCATAACAGCTGACAAAGTTGCCACCCGGGTACCGCATGACGGGCATCTGCAGTGGCCGCAGAGCCTCGAGAACATCGCGCCTGTAGCCGCGACCGTCACTCAACGGATTGCCGGGATCATAGACTCCCTCATACACCGATCGTCCGAGATGCTCCAGGAACCCGCCGAAGACACGCCGGTCTATGGGACCTGCGCCGTACTCTGTATCCAGGTGCACGAGTGCGTGATTCACAACTGCCTCGTTTCGTAACGTGCTACTCTTTGACGCTGCCTTCCATCATGCCGCGAATGAAGTACTGCTGCATGATCAGAAACACCACGATGGTGGGCAGGAACACGATTGCGCTGGCGGCAAGGAGCGGGCCCCAGCTCGCCGCGCTGCCGGTCTCGCTGTTGAACAGCGCGTTGACGAAGGAGAACAGAGCCACCTGAATAGTCTGCATCTCGGTTCCCGGCAGGATGAGCAGCGGCCAGAAGTAGTCGTTGTACGCCGAGAGAAACGTGACCACGGCAAGACTGACCAGTGCCGGCCGGATGACCGGCATCACGATGCGCAGCCACGTCTGGAACGTACCGCAGCCGTCCACTCGCGCCGATTGCAGGAGCTCGTTGGGCACGCCTGTGATCGTGCCTGTCATCCAGAAAATTCCGAGGGAGCTGATCACCAGCGGCATGACGAGAGCCTGGTAGGTATTGACCCAGTTGATCTCCTTCATCTCGAGGAGCAGGGGCACATACTGGGTGATCGGCACGAAGAACAGAGTCAGCATCATCAGGCCGAACAGCAGTCTCTTGCCGCGAAACTCGAACTTGGCGAATGCGTATCCGGCAAGCGGACAGAAGAAGAGCGTCGTTGCCAGGATGATCAGCACCTCGACCGAGGTGTTCTTGAAGCCGGTCATCAATGACCCGTCGCTCAGCGCGTTCTTGTAGTTGGTGATCATCAGCGTGCGCGGGTCGACGACGAACGGAGAGTTCAGGAAGCTGACGTCCGGGCGAAAGGACGAGATGAACGTCCAGATGAGGGGAAAAACGGAGATCACCCCACCGAGCCAGACCAGCGCGATCAGCAAGAGTCCGCCGACGCGGTTGGCGGATATCGGTCCCTGCCGTTCCCTACTGGTCACTGCCGGCGCATTCATGCTCATCGGTTCACCTCGCTGAGTCGAGCTTCGTGGGCTTCTTGCCCGCCACTGCAGCTTCCACCCGCAGGCTGCGCTGCCCCGCGGTCCCTGACGCCCCGGCCAATAGAGATTGGTTGCACCGCAATACCTGCCTAGGAAGATGTGCCCCCGTCCTCAGTCCAGTGCCTCGCGGCAAGGAACAAGGCGATGGAGACCAACATCATGCCGACCGTCATCAAGAAGGACACCGCGGATGCGGTGCCGAGATCGAGGTTCTGCACCAGCGTGAAGAGGTAGAAGCCGACCGTAGTGGTGGCGTTGTTTGGTCCGCCGCTGTTCATGACGAGCTGCGGCTCGGCAAACATGCTGAACACCTGCAGCGTATTGATCACGGCGAGAAAGAGCGTCGTGCGTGCCAGAAGCGGCATCGTGATGCTCCAGAACTGCCGTACTGGTGAACAGCCGTCGACCGACGAAGCATCGTAGATCTCGCGCGATATGCCCTGCAACGATGCGAAGTAGAAGAGTGCACCAAGTCCGATGCTCTCCCAGAGCCTGACGATTCCCAGGGCCACCCGCGCCCACGCCTCATCCGAGAGCCAGGGGACGGCCGGAAAGCCCACTGTGGTAATGATGGCGTCGATTGGGCCGGCACTCTGGTCGTACAGTATGCGGAAGACGACCGAGACGGCGACGATTGAGATCACGGCGGGCATGAGATACATGACGATGGCTACGTTCCGCCCACGAAATGATCCGGAGTTCCACACCACGGCGACGATCATGGACACCGCAATGCCCAGCGGCAGCGCCATCAGCCAGAGAAGCCCCGTCGTCTTGATCGAGTTCCAGAAGAAATCGTTGCCGAGCGCAAAGGTGTAGTTGTCCCAGCCGACCGGCCTCATTGGGCCAATGCCGTCCCACCGATGCAGGCTAACGAAGAAGGAATACGCGAGCGGATAAGCAAAGAAAGTAAAGAACACCAAGAAGAAAGGAGCGACGTAGAGGTACGGAACGCCCTTGCCGAGCCGGTAGCGCCAGCTCGACGCTCGGCGCCGCATGGGCATGCCCACCGGCGCTTGGGACGACGCAGGGGCAGTCACGTTCTGCGGCTGGGCTTGCGACATAGTGCTGATCCAGTCCTCCGCCGGTGGCAGGTACCCTCAGGGTACCTGCCACCGGACTCGTACCAATGCTTCTTCAGGGCCGCGAGCGGCCGGTGATCTGCCCGATCCTAGCGGGCGCGAGCCACGACGTTGTCTTGAACGGCGTTGTAGGCAGCCGCCTGTGCGTCGGCCGCGCTCAGCTGGCCGAGCAGGCAGGACCGTACTGCCGATCCACCGTAGTACGGGAAGGTGTCGGCATACCACGGAGCGTAGCGATAGCTCGGCGGCGTTCCAAGCGCGGCAGTCACCAGCAGCTTATGCTCGTCGATCGACTTGTTGATGATCGGTCGCACCATGTTGCTGAAGTCCCAGTCGGCCTGGCATGCGGGCAGGATGGCCTCCCAGGCCAGGTTGTTTCCGGCCGCCTTCAGGCCTCGAGGATCGAGCATAAAGAAGGTGCCGAGCAGGGCGCCTAGGTCGGGGCGCTTTGCCTTGGCCGGCACGACCCAGGCGGATCCACCCATGATGGAATATGGGCTGTCGGTCTTGGGATTGAACACCGGCTGCTTGGCCAGACCGATCTTGCCCCAGATGGGCTTGAGGCCCGGCTCGTTCCAGTGCGTGAACCAGTCGGCAAAGTGCATGAAGGCGACCTGACCCTTGTTCCACTTGTTGTAGAGGTCTGGGGTCATCCATATGGCCGTGCCGACCACGCCTGCCTTGGCTGCCTTCTCGAGGTACTTGAAGCCGTTGGTGTAGGCAGGTGCCTTGAGATTGAGCTTACCGTTGGCGTCGATGTGCCCGGAGTGCTGCTGCCATGCCATGCCTTCCATCACGAAGGTGAGGAAGTCTGGGCCGTCGAGGAAGCCAATCGGCTGCGGGCAGGTGGGAACCTTCTTTTGCACCGTCAGGGCCGCTGCGATCAGGTCGTCGTAGGTGACAATCTTGCTTACATCCACGCCGGCCTTGGCGATGATGTCCGTGTTGTAGATCAGAAACGCCGGGCAGAGATCGTCCGGTATGGCGATAGTGCGGCCGCCCTGCTTGCAGACCGCCAGCTTGAACGGCGCGATTTGCTTCTCGAAGGGAGCAATCTGCTGGCTGACGTCGTACAGCGCCTCGGCATACCGCCCAAGGTAGGCGTCCTCGACGTGGAAGACGGCATCGGGCAGGTCGACGCCCGTTATCAGCTGGGTGGATTCGCTCGGGGTCTTGGGAAGATACTGTATGGTCTTCTGATGCACCTTGACGTTGGGATATACCGCGTTGAACGCAGCTACCTGCTGCGCCGTGTACAGCGGCTGGGCATCCCACAGATAAACGTCGCCCGAGATCGAATCGCCAAGGTTCACATTCGGGATTGCGCGCGGCTTGCTGGCGGCATGTACGGCACCGGCGGCAACGCTCGACGCGGCTGCCGCCGCGGTGACGGCTGCTGCACCCTTGAGGAACGAGCTGCGAGAGATGGCATCACGTGGCGTATTCAAGGTCTGCACCTCCTAGTGCTGTGCTCGGTATGACTTCACCCGATAACTCCGATTCACCGTCGCCCCTGTGTGTCTGCGACACGAGGATGTCTCTCCCGGCTCACCTCCCTTCAGGTTTCGGCAAGGCACGTGTTCGAGGCCGCTTCGTCTCGAACGTACGCCAGATTCTCGGCCGGTCCTGCCCAGACGCCGCCGCTCTCCCGCAGAGCGAAGCGCCAACGGTTCCAGGCTTCAGGATCCGACAGCGGAGCTCGGACGCCGGCCCGGGGCGCCGGTCCGCACCCGATAGTTGACTCGCGCACGACGAACTGGGCGTCGAGCACGGTCAACGGCGGGGGAACGTGGCCATCCATGACCTGTAGCAGCAGGTCGACGCTTGTCCGCCCCATCTCTGCCATCGGCGGCTCGATGGTTGTGATGGCGGGCACCGAGACCGAGGACGCGAGCAGGCCGTCATGCGAGACGATGGCAACATCCTCCGGCACACGCACGCCGCGCTCGCGCAGCGCTTCCAGAATCCCCAGGGCAATGACGTCGGTAGTCGCAAACACGCCACAGGCGGCCGGAAGGCCGGCGTTCAATAGCGCGTGACCTGCCTGGCGACCTCCCTCGAGCGTGTTCGGCACGCTCAAGGGCCGGGCGAGTATCTCGCTGCTGCCGGCCTCGTCCAGCGCCGCGCGGCCGCCGGCAATGCGATCCGCCACGTGGTTGGCGATAGTCTGGCCCTGCTCCAGCGAGACGTAGTGCAGTCTGTTCGATACCACCTGGATCGAGGTGCGCCCCAGGTCGAGTAGGTGACGAACGCCGACGTAGCCTGCCCGCCAGTCGTCGGTGCGCAGGTGCGCGTACGGTAGGTCGTCAGGCTGGCCGCTGATCACGACCACGGGCAGCTTCGAGTTAACGAGCGAGGCACAGGCTGGATGCGTCTCCGGCCGGCACCGCGGCTCGACATACACGATGCCCGCCACGCGATGACTGAGCAGGAGGGCAAGGTTGAGCGCTTCCTTCTCGCTGTAGTCGCCGGTATCACAGAGCAAGAGCGAGTAGCCGCGCTCGTGGGCCAGCTCCTCGGCGCCTTCGGCCACGTCGCTCCAGATGGACATGGTGAGCAGGGGGAACAGGAGACCAAGGGTGCGCGTGCGTCCGCGCTTCAGCGCTCCGGCTACTTCGTTGCCGTGATAACCCAGCTCCTCCGCGGCCTTCCGCACGCGGGCGGCAGTCTCCGGGGCGACCCAGTGGTGGTCGCGCAAGACCCTGCTCACCGTTTGTGTAGAGACGCCTGCCCGTGCGGCGACGTCCTTCATGCGTGCGGTCATCGAGCCTCACATCAGGAACCGGCTGCGATTACTGGCATCGATACCTGTTAGCGATACCAGTTACCGATAACTGGAGCAATCCTAGCACTGCCCGGCAGCGTTGTCAACGGGTTGCCGGCGCCCTCGTCCGTCGGGCGCCCGGCCTGCGAGTCGCCTCGGACCCACCACCGCGGCCCGACAATTGACACCGGTAGCCGTTGTTGCTACCGTGAATTCGTTCGGCAGCCAAAGTAATTGGCGATCCGATGATTTCCTGTGTCCGCCGGCACCCCGAACTCGCTGAGCTCGCTTCCGGCGACAGTGGTTGCGGTCAGGGCGAGGATGGCCAGAATCTGCCAGACGGTGGTCGAGGAGGACCGTGTACACCATAGGCATCGATTTCGGTACTGAGTCCGGCCGCGCAGTGCTCGTAGACACGCGGGACGGACGAGAGGTAGCCACCGCGGTCCTTACCTACAAGAATGGCGTCATCGATCGTTCCCTGCCCGGCAGCAGTAAGCTCTTGCCGCCCGACTATGCGCTTCAGGATCCAAACGATTACCTCGAGGTACTGCGCTATACCATTCCGGCCGTGCTCAAAGAGTCAGGCGTGGCACCGGACCAGATCGCCGGAGTGGGCATCGACTTCACCGCCTGCACCGTGCTCCCCGTGAAACGCGACGGCACCCCGCTATGCTTCCTGGACGAGTGGCGAGAGAATCCACATTCCTGGATCAAGCTCTGGAAGCACCATGCCGCTCAACCGCAGGCCGACCGCATCAACGCGGTGGCCCGCCAGCGCGGCGAAACCTGGCTGGAGCGCTACGGCGGAAAGATCTCCTCCGAATGGCTGTTCAGCAAGTCGCTGCAGATTCTCGAAGAGGCTCCCAACCTCTACGCGGCCACCGACAGGGTGGTCGAGGCGGCCGACTGGGTAATCTGGCAGATGACAGGCGTGGAAACGCGGAACGCGTGCACGGCCGGATACAAGGCCATCGTTCAGCATGGCACGTACCCGTCCCGCGACTTCTTTGCCGCCTTGAATCCCGCTTTTGCCGACGTGGTGGATACGCGCTTGAGCCGGGAGTTCTCGACGCTCGGCGACCGCGCGGGCGGCCTGACCGACGCGATGGCGGCCCAGACCGGCCTGCTGCCGGGCACCGCCGTCGCCGTGGCAAATGTCGACGCCCACGTGACCGCTCCGGCCGTCAAGCTGACTGAGCCCGGCCGCATGCTCATCATCATGGGCACGTCAACCGTCCACATCCTGGTCGACGACCAGGTTCAGGTCGTCGAGGGCATGTGCGGTGTGGTGCGCGACGGCGTCATCCCGGGGTACTACGGCTATGAAGCAGGTCAGAGCGCCGCGGGCGACATCTTCGCCTGGTTCGTCGACAACGCGGTGCCGCGCGAGTACTTCGACGCTGCGGCCGCGCAAGGGATCGACATCCACAAGCACCTGGAGCTCGAGGCGGCAAAGCAAAAGCCCGGCGAGTCGGGTCTGCTCGCTCTGGATTGGTGGAACGGGAACCGCTCGGTGCTCGTCGACGTCGACCTGACGGGTCTGCTCGTCGGCGCCACGTTGGCTACCACGGCCCCCGAGATTTATCGAGCCTTGATCGAGGCTACCGCGTTCGGTACCCGCATGATCATCGAGGCATTCGAAGGACGCGGCGTGGCGGTCCGCGATCTGGTGGCGGCCGGCGGCCTGCCGACGAAGAACCGGCTCCTGGTGCAGATCTACGCCGACGTGACCGGCAAGCCCATCTTCCAGGCGGGCTCGTCACAGGCAGCGGCGCTTGGATCGGCCATGCATGCCGCGGTCGCGGCCGGTGTGTACCCTTCCATTCAAGCGGCCGCTGCCTCGATGGGCAAGCTGCTGGACGAGGTAACCAGGCCTATCCCGGCAAACCAGGCTGTGTACGAGCAACTCTACGCCGAGTACAGGCTCTTGCACGATTACTTTGGCCGGGGCGAGAACGACGTCATGAAGCGGCTCAAGCGCATCAAGCTGGAGCAACGAGGAGTATAAGCCCATGACTCTGCAGAGCCTTCGGGAGGAGGTGTGCAGTCTGCACGCCGAGCTTCCACGTCATAACCTTGTTGTCTGGACCATGGGAAACATCAGCGCGCGTGATCCGGACAGCGGGCTCGTGGTGATCAAGCCGAGTGGTGTACGCTACGAGCAGCTCACGCCGGACAACATGGTCGTCGTCGACTTGATGGGTAACCATGTCGAGGGATCGCTCAAGCCGTCGTCCGATACTGCCTCCCACTGCTATATCTATCGCCATCGGCCCGACGTCAATGGCGTCGTGCACACGCATTCGCGTTACGCTACCGCGTTCGCCGCGCTCGGCGTGCCGATCCCCTGTTTCTTGACCGGCATGGCCGACGAGTTCGGCGGCGACATACCGTGCGGAGGCTTCCAGTTGATTGGCGGCGAAGAGATCGGCCAGGAAGTGGTCAGATGCCTGGCAGGCTCGCACAGCCGGGCGGCCATTCTGCAGAACCACGGCGTGTTCACCGTGGGCAAGAACGCCGAGGCAGCCGTGAAGGCTGCCGTCATGGCTGAGGAATCCGCGGCAACCTCGTGGCTGGCCTTGCAGCTCGACCGCCTGGGCAAACCGATCCCAATTGCCCAGGAAGATTTGGATCGGCTGCACTACCGGTACACGCACGTGTACGGGCAGTAAAACTGGGCCGGCGACCTGCGCGCTGCGTGGTCGCCACAAGTGAAGACGAACGGAAGGTAGGCATGGCAAGAGCGGCGATGCTGCATGGCCCCAAGGACATACGTATCGAGGAGATGCCCGACGGGGTTCCCGGTCCTGGGGAGCTCCTGGTGGAGGTCACCGCCGTGGGCATATGCGGCAGCGACCTGCATACATATCTCAACGGAGAAATAGGCGGCGTGGTGGCCGAGCAGCCTCTGGTGCTCGGCCACGAGGCGGCAGGCAGGGTGGTGGATGTCGGACCGGGTACTGAAGGGAATTGGCATATCGGCCAATCGGTGGCTATCGACCCAGGGCTGCCGTGCGGCAAGTGCGAGCGCTGCGTCGGCGGCGATCCGAATCTGTGCCTCTACTTGCAGTTCCTCGGTCTGTTCCCCCGGCACGGCGCGCTTCGCGAGCGAATGGTGCATCCTGCCTTCGCGTGCGTACCGCTTCCCGACGGCATCGACGGCGTTGCCGGAGCCCTGCTCGAGCCCCTGGGTGTGGCACTCCACGCGGTGAACCTGGCCAAGATACGGGTCAACGATGACGTCCTGGTGACCGGCTGCGGCGGTATCGGCCTGCTGATCGTGCAGCTCGTCAGGCTGGCCGGCGCGAAGCGGATCTTCGTGTCGGACGAGCATGAGTGGCGTCTCGCCATGGCGCGGTCATCCGGCGCTCACGTCACGGTGAATGCCGCTCAGAGCGACGTCGTGAGCGTGGTACACGAGCGAACCGGCGGGCGCGGCGTGGACGTGGCGATCGAGTCTGCCTGGGTCAAGGGCACCGCCGATCAGTGCGTTGAAGCGGTGAGAAACGGCGGTCGAGTCGTGATCGTCGGTATCCCGGCGGAAGACATGATCACCATCCATGCCTCCTCGGCGCGTCGCAAGGGCCTGACGATCAGAATGTCCCGGCGCATGAAGCATAGCTACCCTCCCACCATCGACCTGGTGTCCAGGGGCGCCGTGGACGTGTCCTGCCTGGCAACGCACCGCTTCAGCCTCGATCAGACGACTGAAGCTCTTGAGACCGCGGCCACGTATCGAGAAGGCGTGATCCGGGCGGTAGTGCTGCCGGTCAAGGAATAGGCTACCAGCCGGGACCTCCGGCTGCGGCGAGATGTGTAGGTACGGACCGCCCGCGGCCGAATGTGACTATTGCCTCAAGCTTCCGGTGCGGCAGGATGCCCGCAGAAGGCACAGAACGCCGCGTGCTCCGGCAGGTTCTCGCCGCAAGCAGCGCATCGACGCGGGGAGGCAGCGACCGCCGGCTGCGGTTCGCCGCCGTGCGCCTCCGGCGATCCGTCGTACGCGATTGGCCCGGCCCCGACAGGTTCCGGCGCAGCTGGACTCGCGGATTCGGCGACAGGCACGCCGGTGTGCGACTCACTTGCGGTGTCCGGCTCGGTCTCGAGCACTGGCTCCTGCCGCTGACCGTCCTGCTGGCTTGCGGGTGCTGCGACCGGCGGTTCGGAGGCATGCTGGACCGGCTGGATGGGCTGAGCGGACGCCGGCGGAAGCGCCGATCCGCACGTCTGGCAAAAGCGCATCGAGGTCGGGTTCGCCGCGCCACAGGCCGAGCACGCGATCGTCGCCCCGGCGGCGGCCTGACCGGCGTGCGATCCCTGATCGACGGGGATCGGGGCGCCGCAGTTGTGGCAGAAGCGGGCGTCGACGTCATTGGTCGATCCGCAAGCGCCGCACAGCGGTCCCGGCGACTCCACCGTGAATGTCTCCGCCTGTATCGCGTGGAGCTCATCTACGGCCGTGGCAATGTGCGACGACATCTCCGTCATCTGGCCCAAGAGTTCGGCAAGCGCAGGTAGCTCGATCTCGCCGCGCGTGTGAAGCTCATACACCTGGTGGCCGAGCTTCGTAGCGGAGCCATCCAATTGGCTTTGCAGCCCCGTTAGGCGCGACTTCGCGCGGTTTGCTCGCATCGCGCGATCCGCTTCGAAGCGCGCCCGGCCTGCGCGTTTCTTCACCTCGTCCATGAATGGCATCGCTCGACCCCTCCCGTCCGTGCAGTCACGACATCGGTGGCCCGCAAGCATTTCTTGCCATGATACATCGTTCCTGAAAGCACGACGTGCCCAGGTGGCCTCGGACTAGCCATGGCGGGCTATTGCCCAACTCGCCCGTTAATGCGAGTGTGGTTGCATGGCGAACGTGTTTCACTCAGCTACGGCATGCTTTGCATTCCAGTGGAAGCGCTTGCGTTGCGTACTACCTATTGCGGACAGCCGCGCCGGTCTGGCGGTCACCCGATTGGCTCTGCGGCCAACACGGGCGTCTGAACCCAGTTCCGCGGGTTGAGGAAGGCGGAGATCACCATGTTCGGCCGTTTCCTTGGCGCATCAGACAATGCGGATCGGCAGCAGAGGGCTCGGGATCTCTCGCGGACCGGCCTCGACAGCCTTCGCGAGGGTAACCTGCAGCAGGCACGGACGGACTTTCAGAAGGCTGTGGGCCTGGAACCCAAGAACCCGGAATTGCGCGGCTACCTGGGCACGGTGTTGGCCGGTCTCGATCTGCTTACCGAGGCGGACAAGGAATTCCAGACGGCAATCAAGCTGAACGCGGTCGATGAGTGGCTGCGCTACGCTCACGGGCAGTTGCTCGAAAGCATGCTTCGTCCCGAAGAAGCTGCGGCTGAGTATCGCGTGGCGTCGCGGCTCGACCCGGCCAGCACGCGGAGCCTCGCCTCGCTGGCCGTGCTCGCGGCGAAACGCGATGAGCTGGAAACAGCCGAGAGCTACGTGCTTGCCGCGCTCGAGCGCAACGACAGCGATTCTCATGCCTGGGCAAGCCTGGCCGAGATACACCTGAGTCGATTGCTGGAAGAGCAGGGTGATCTCGACCGCGGCGTGCAGTTGCTGACCGACGCCTATGCAGGGTCGCCGAAGGATGGCAGTCTCCGGACCGCGCTCGACAGGAAAATGCTCCGTCGGAACAAGGTATCTCAAGGCATCGAGATCTACAGGCGCCTTGCCCGACTCACGCCTGCCGAACAGACGTATTACCGGGAGTACGAATTGCGCCGTTTGAAATCGGCTGCGACCGACGTCTCGAGCCAACCCGGCAGCGAACAGTGGCTCGACGTGATGTACCCGTGGCTATTGACCCTGAAGACTGAGTCGTCGGCAGCGACGGCTATCCTTTCGCCGGCAGCGCTCGCGCAGCCCGCGGTAGCTGCCGTGCAGCAAGTGCAGATCGCGGAATCCGTGAAGAACGAGGCGCCGGTCGGGGCACTGCAGCCGGCCATGATCGGGACCGCGGCGAGGGAGGACGAGCCGCCCCCAGCTGTCATTCGTGCCCCGAACGAGCCCGATGGGCGCCGGAGGCTCGGCATTGCCCAGCTTGAGATCGAGGTGGCTAGCGATCCGCAGAACTCCAAGCTGCGCCGCGACCTGAGCATCCTCTATCTGCAGGCGGGGAGACTGGCCGACGCGAAGGCACAGGCCCGCGAGGCGGAAGTGTTGCAACGACAGCGCCACGTAGCCGGCAGAGTGGCCACGTAGCGGATCGACGCGGCCAAGAACCGTATCTAGCGGTCGCCGAGGCACCGCAGCCGGCGTGGCGTGCGCTCCGCGCGCGACCCGTTCCGGCCGCTGTACGCATAGCCCGCGCTGAGGCCGGGCCTCGGGCATGGCCTCATACTCGATCCGGGTGGTGAGATAATCGCCTCGCGGCGGTCGTCTGCGCGTACGCCGGTGGCCGGGGAAGCGGCCTGAGACGGCGGGTTCGTGGTCGTGGCCGCCGACACCGCCCGGTCGCAGGGCTCCGTGTGATCGCGCACATCGCCTACTCGCTGCGCGGTGCTTCGAGACCGCAGCGCCGGGGTGCTGTCCGGCTGGCCGCCCTACCGGTCGAGCTCGACGCATCCGGCGCGGTCTCGAGGCCGTATTGACGGGTTTGGTGGCATCCGAGGGGCGGAAAGGCAGATAATGAGAGAAGATGGCGGGATTCTTGGCGAGCCGGCTCCCCGGCGACGCAGTCTCCGGCCTGGTGATGTCACGCGATAGGGAATGGCAGTGATTGACTTTGGCCCTGTTCGGCGGCACGAGCTGAGCATGCAGGATCTGGCTGGTACTCTGACCCGTGAAGACCTGGTGGCGGCGACCAAGGCGATGGTGGAGCTGCAGCAGTCCATCGTAGCGGATGCTGCGGACGCGGACGTGGTGTTCGTGCCCGAAGACCCGGAGGCGAACGATACTTTCGCCGCGAGCAACACCGACGTCAATCTGGCATGGACGCTGGCTCACGTCGTTGTACACGTCACGGCAAGCTCCGAGGAGAGCTGTGCCATCGGCATGAACCTGGCTCGAGGCGTCAAGGTTGAGGGCAGGTCGCGCTATGAGGTGCCGTGGCAAAGCGTGACCACTGCGGCGCAGGTTCGCGCGCGCCTGGCGGAAAGTCTGCGCATGCGCCTGGCCATGCTGGCTGCGTGGCCGGACGCTCCCGATCTGGGCAATGCCTACGTTCCGTACGAGCGACAGGGCGCAATCAACGCGCTTGCCCGCGTTCTCGGTGGCCTGAGTCACGACGATTCCCACCTCGCGCAGCTCCGCGAGATTCTTCGGCAGGCACGCGCTTCAGCCCGATAACGGCCTGCCAAGCAGGAATGCTCACGACAGATCTGCCGCGACGCCGCCAAGCTGTTCCGCCGCGGCAGTGCCGACCCGTGTCGACGAACGGCCGGTCGCCGTTGCCGCGCGGCGCTGCCCGCGGTGCAGCCCATGAAGTGTGAGGACTGGCTGGAAGAAGTGCCTGCTGGCTGCCGTGACAGCAGCACGACCGGGCCTCGTGACCGGCTCGCGGCCGTCCGGCAACTGGTCAGTCCGACTCGACGAGGATGACAGGACTGCCGCCCACGACGTAGTCGTCGGGATTGGCGGGATCCGAGTTGTCCGTCGCCGGTTGGAGCGTGATCTGGTATTGTCCGGACTGGGCCACTACCTGCTGCGACGCTCCAAACTTGTCGTAGAGCATGGCCTGCGCCGAAAGAGCAGGTATGGCGAGCGAAATTGCGTCGGGCTTCTGGTTCCACGCCACCACAATCGTGGCGCCCGGCTTCTGCAGATCGACTTCATAGACGCCGGACTGCTGGCTACTGCGTATGACGCCGCCCGTCACTCCTTTGAAGAGCGAGGCGACGAGCTTATAGGCAAGGTACTCCGGACGTTTCGACATGTCGTTCCGCACTAGGCCGAACGGCTCGCCCCCCTGCTTGAAATCGCTGCCGTCGATCATGCGATTGACTTCCATGCGCTGCACGTTCAGGGCCAGCCCAAGCGCGAAAACATCGACGATGTACGACGCTTGGTCATTCAACGTGCAGAAGAAGCCGCTCTTGGGATATAAGCGCAACGGGTCGTCGTAGGGCACGGCGTTCGTCTCGCCAATCCACACGGGCTTGTCGAGACCGCGATCTGCCAGCCATTGGCGATACAGGTCGACCACCATGACGTAGTCGCTGGGCCGATTGTACAGGTGGAGATTGATCGCGTCGAAGTAGTCCTGGTTGGCGGCTGCGGCCGCGTCCGACGTCAGAATGCTCAGCAATTGTCTGAAGAACGCTCCATGGTCGTACCAGTAAGGGTCGCCGTAGAGGATGATGCGAGCGTTGGGGTTGACCGCATGCGCGGCGAGATACGCCACCTTGACCAGCTGCGCGTAGTCTCGCACCGATCCATCCCACGTGGCGAACTTGCCTGAAGGGATGTTGACCTCGTTCCAGATGATCCACTGGTCGATACGACCTGCGTAGTGCTTGGCGATCATGCCGACAAAGTGACCCCAATAGTTATTCGGGTCGTTGTAGGGCAGGTACAGCCCCTTCGGCACCGAGTTACCGTGGTCGCTCGGATTGGCAGCCGCCCAGTCGGGGGTATTGATCAGCTCGCCGACTAGCTGGCGACCGTCGGCGACTTCGGCGTCGATGTGCGCGTCTTTGTCGGTCGCGAAGCTGTTCCACTCGGAAGGGCCGCTCGGCTGGAACGACTTCCACCACATGGTCAGTCGCTCCCAGCCCACGGACAGGTCCGCGGCATCCGAGGGCTCTCGCCACGCTTCGACCACGCCGAAGCGATGGTCGAGGTCGTACGATACTTGAGGCTGGCCCGCGCTCACGGGCCGGAGTTGCAGGGCACTTGAGACGACGACGGCGATGAGCGCGAGAAGGGTCGCAGAAACCCAACGTTTGGGCGGCAACCTTCGGTGCTTTCCCGACATGTCTTTTTCCCTCATGAGCGAGCAGGACCGTCGTTTCTAGCTAGAATATCTGACACCGGCATGCTTCCAGTCAATAGCGTGGACGTGCCAGCCCGTTCTTCTAGCCACATCGTATGGCCCGTTTATCTTGTCGCTCCTTCCAAACACACCTCGCTTTGGCGCCCTGGGCACCATACAATGTCCATGCCGGCTCACGCTGAGGCGGCGACTCTGTCCTAAGGATCAGATATCATGCCGGTGCATAACGTGCTTGCGCAGCCTACTCCACACTGTAACATCCGCGCGGTGCCTCGACCCTGCACGCGGTGTCCGTCAACCTCTATCGAACCCACCGGCTGCCCGAACCCGAGCCGCGACGGGACGTTGGCCTTATGTGGCACGGCCTAGCGCGTCGCCTCTCCGGTCCTGCGGGGGTGGTCTCCACCTCAACATGCCTGCTCGCCTCCGCGTGCGCGATTCTCGGCGTGGCGCTCGTTCCCAACGCTTGTGCCGCCAGGTCCGCGCCCGCTGACGCATCCGGTTACCTTGCGATCTCGGCGGGCGGTCAGTTTGCCTGCGGCATACGCGCGGACTACACGGTGGCGTGTTGGGGAAACGATCTCTACGCACAGGCTAAGCCGCCGGCCGGGCAGTACTCGCAGATCAGCGCTGGGGCATTTCATGCCTGCGGCGTGCTCGACAGTCACGGCGTCGTCTGCTGGGGATTCTATGGCACACAGACTATCGCCGCTCCGGGCCAGGGGTTCAGCTCGGCGAGCGCCGGCTACGAGACTGATTGCGGCATCGAGACAGATTCCTCGAGCATGCTGTGCTGGAACCTGCGACACGGCGGCACTGCGGCGGTAGATGGACATTTCGTTTCCGCCAGCGTCGGCGTGGACGACTGGTGTGGCCTGCAAAGCTCGCAGATCATCTCCTGCCAGCCGTTTTCGCCTGACGACGGCTCCGCGGCGAGCACGGACGCCACGACGACACCCACGGCAGCGGCGGCCTCTCCCGCCACGCCGGCGGCGTCGCCCACCGGCTCGGCTGCCCCGTCCAACGCTGCGGCGTCGCCCACCGGCTCGGCTGCCCCGTCCAACGCTTCGGCCTCACCGACCGCTCCCGCCGCCTCGCCCATCCCAACCACCTCGTCCAGCGGAACGTTCACCGCCCTGAGCGGCGGCACGTCATACTTTTGCGGTCTCCGTACGGACGGTACGGTGAGTTGCTGGGGCTCGGCGCAAGAAGGCATAATCGGCTCACCCCCGAGCGGCACGTTCACGCAAATCAGCGTGGGGCGATCGCATGGCTGTGCACTGAGAGCCGACCGCACGGCAGTATGCTGGGGATACGACGGCCACGGCGAGACGAAGGTCCCGGCCGGGACCTTCACGCAGCTGAGCGTGGGGGACGACTTCAGTTGCGGTATCCACTCCGACGGCACGGTGCTGTGCTGGGGGAACAATGCTTTTGGCCAGCTCAACGTACCGTACAATCTGGCCAACGCCTCTATCACACTGGCCAACTCGTTCGGCGACCTGGCCGGAAGCCTTGTCGTGGTGAGCGTCGACGAGCATGGCACCCTGCGCAAGGAGGACGGATTCGTCTTGACCTCTAACGCCGACCGCGTCGTCGTGCTCACCGCGGGCGCCATGTTGAGGCACGCCTCGCGCACCGCGATCTCGGTAACAGCGGGATCGGCGTCTGCTCGCTACGTGCCCGATGCAGTGGCCGTGTCGGGCGGCGCACACACCACGGGCATGGTTGCTTTGCTCTCGATCCGTGTGGGCGGCTTCCGCTCGGCGCACTGGGGCAACTCCTACCGCCTCGTGCAGCAGCCGAGCGTGTTTGCCCTGTATCACAGCCCAACGGGCGGCTTGAATAGCGCGATCAGTTCGCTGACCCTTCGTGCGGTAGGCGACGACCGTCACGACAGCCTCGGCTCCTTCTGGCTGGAGACTGTCAAGAATCCGCCGGGCATTCGGCCCGGCGATCCACTGGTGGCAACGGACGGATCGCTGATGGGCATTATGGTCGACGTGCAAGCAGACGGCACGTCGTTTGCCGCGCCCAGCAACTGGCTGCGCCCAGTGGTCGACACGTTGGTCAAGCTACTGCCGGGAAGCTCCTGAGGTCCTCTCAGACTTGCGCATGCACCTCCAGGCCGGCGTCGTACAGCTGGCACCAGTTCCCGTCGCGCACCGCCGCGCGAAGAGCTGCTGCCGCGAAGGCGATCAGGGAGGAGGCGTCGCTGGCATGAACGGGGGAAAGCGCGACGCCGGCGCGCACGGAGAGATCGGTGGCGTGACCGTCGATCTCGAGCGGTTCCTGGAGCACCTCGCGCATCCTCATGATGGCGCTGACCGCACCGATCTCGCTGGTGGCAGGCAAAAGCACGGCAAAGCGCTCCTCCGCGAAACGCGAGACCGTGTCGACGTTGCGGAGCGTGCCGGCAATCGTCGACGCGGCAGCCTGCAGCATGCGGCGACTTGAAGCTTCCCCTGCCGCGGCCTTCACGTCGGCCAGGTGCGCGAGCTGAAGCAGACAGAGTGCCGACGCGGAATCGTCCCGCTGTGCGGCACGCAGCACGTGCTCCAGGCGATCGAGAAAGAGGATCCGGTTCGGCAGACCCGTTAGCTCGTCATGCAGCGCGGGATGCGTCGGACTACCGGAACCGGCCGCGACCGCCGCGGCGAAGCCTCCTTCGTACAGGTTCGTGATCCACCATGAGGTGCCGTCTCCTGCCCGGCCCAGGCGCGCGCCCAGCACAGTGAAGCGATGGCCCGTTGCTCCGCCGGCGACAAGCGGCTGTCCCTCGACGAAGTCTGCTCGCGACCCGTGGTGGTACGCGCCCTCGGCGTCGGACCGGGCGAGCGACCCGAGCACATCGCTGGCGTGGCGTCCCCGTGCCTGGTCGAGCTGCAGCCCGAGCAGCGCCAGCGCGGCGGCGTTGGCGTAGGCCAGTCTCCCCTCGCCATCCCAGAATCGCTACTGGAGCCGGCTGGGCGCCGTACATCAGCTCGCACGTGCCGGCGTCGAGCCAGGGAAGTGCCTGTTGGTCCGAAGCCTGAGTGCCTGCATCGTCGGCCATGCTGAATCTCCTCCAATCCCGCCCGGTCGTGGCGCGCCCAGGGCGGCGGACCTCGACTCCCCTAGCATACTACCGAGGCGTTGAAGCCGCCACCAACATCCCACCTTTCCGGCAGAACGATAGAACCGGCCCGCGGTGGGTGCGGCAAGCCGCAAGCCGCCCGCGCCGGACGACGGGCCGGCGAATCCCGCCCGGACGCCACCAGGCACCACCCTGACCCGTTCCGTTTGCGCGATGACATGTTCAGGCGGAAAGTGCGCCGATTCTGCTGCTGCTCGCGCGAACCACCAGCGACGGCGCTACCAGTACGTGCTGCTCAGCCGGTGGTGTGCCGCGCAGCCTCCCGACTACGAGGCTGATCACCGTATCCGCTATCACGTCGATGCGCTGGTGGGCGGAGGTCAGGTGCAGCGCCTCGGCTACCGGCGTGTCGTCGTAGCTGGCCACGGCCACGTCGGTGCCGATCCTCAGGCCGGCATGCTCGAGATAGGTGCGCAGGCCGATGGCAATGATGTCCGAAGCGCAGATCACCGCGGTGGGCTGCGGTGAGCGCGAGAGCACCTGTTCGGCGGCGAGCGCCGCGTGCGACACGTCGTTGATGGTGTGTACCAGCAGATCCGGGCGCGGATCGATGCCGGCATTCGCCAGGGCGTCCAGGTAGCCGCGCACACGGATGTCGCTGACCACGATACCTTCCGGCCAGCCGAGCATCGCGATGTCCTTGTGCCCTTGAGCGAGCAGATGCTCGACCAGCAGTCCAACGCCGCGATGGCCGTCGTCGTCCGCGTAGGGAAAGTCCGCATCGGGATTGGCTCGGCCGAAACACGCGAACGGGATCTCCAGCTCCTGAAGCCTGGCGATGCGTCGATCGTCGTACGTCGTATCGGAAAGCACGAAGGCATCGACCCGGCTGGTACGAATGAGCTCGGTGTAGCTGTGCTCCTCGTGGGGTCCGGACTGGGCGAAAGTAAGCACGTGGTAGCCTCTGGTCTCGGCAGCCTGGGCCATCTCGTAGAGGAAGCGGTCGAGAATAGGGTTGCGCTGCACGACGTCGTGTACCTTGTGCCAGGCATAGCCGATCAGGCGTGTCTCGCTGGCCTTGAGGTTACGCGCGGTGCTATTCGGCCGGTAGCCGAGCGCCTGGATGGCAGTCTTGACCTTGCGTCGAGTTCGCACGTTGATCAACGGGCTGTCGTTCAGCACGTAGGACACCGTGGAGACCGAGACTCCGGCCAGCGCGGCAACGTCTCGGATTGTGATGCGCAGCATGTAGCCCTGCTCCGTGGCGACCGCGCGCACGCGCTCGACCACGGACTGCTCGACTTCTTGCGCGTTGCTCAGGGCATTGTATGCAGTGAGCAGCGGCACTCCCGCCTTCTCGGCAACCATTCGCAGGCTAGACATAATCTGTGGTTTGCCGCACTCCTCTCTCGGCGATCAGCCCCGGCCACGGTATGCATGCCCGCGGCAGGCAGAGGGACGTCGACGTGATCCGCGCTTACTAAGCTATCAGACTGCGCTCCCTGGCATACCTGCCTGGCAGCCGGGTGATAGCTGCAGGTTGCCAAACTCCACGATATCAGAACGAATATGGCGTTGCGCGCGGGTAGCTACCCGCGACCCCACCGGCGCGACTCCGGCTCCAGCGACCGGCGCCGTCTCCGCGGGCCGGCCGGAACGATCGAGAGCGTGGACAATCTCCTCCATCGACCGGCTGTAGCATCGCAGGCCGAAACACGTGCGCTAAAGCGCGGTTTGTACACGAGCGGTGTCGCGAAAGATGAATTGCGTTCGTCCGCGTGTGCCCAAGCGGATACATGCGGCCCTTCCTCAATCACCTTGTGCCCCAATATCGTGCCAAGCATGATCCCGCGGACGTAGTTGCCACCACCCCTTGACGAAGGACTGGTGTTAGTGTAGCATACTTTGGAACGTTTCAATAAGGTGAAGGGAGTCCTTATCCGGGGTTGTACCGTAACAACAGCTTGGCCACGGGGCACATCGTATTGTTGCGAGCTGAGCCGCCCCCCGAAGAGGGCGGTGGGATAGCAGAAGGTTCCGAAGAGGGGGCCACAATGACCGACAAGTGTCTATCCAAGAAGGCGATCTCGCGCCGATCGTTCGTCGCCAGGTCCGCCGCGGCCGGCGTCGCGGCTGCCTGCGGCGCCGACCTCATCCGTTCTTCGACCACCGCGCTCGCCGCTCCGGCAGCCGACGCTCAGATCTCGTTCACGCTCAACGACGAGCCCGCGTCGTCCGACAAGGTGAACCTCGCCTCCTACAACGACACCGTGGCGCGCTTCGAGAAGGCGCACCCCAACATCACGGTGGTCGGCAAGGTCGATTCCTTCGCTCCGACCACGTTCTACGCGCACTATGCGGTAGGCAACGTCGAGGACACCTACAAGGTGTACTTCACCGACGTGCAACACCTCATCCAGGTCGGCTATGCCAAGGACATTTCGTCGTACATGAAGAAGTGGTCCTGGTACTCCAGCATCGCGCCCAGCGTGCTGAAGACGATCAGCGACGCGTCCGGGAAGATCTACGGCTTTCCCGTCGACGCCTACGCGCTCGGCATGGCCTACAGAAGGAGCATGTTCAAGGGCGTAGGACTCGATCCTGATTCACCGCCGGCCACGTGGGATCAGTTCCGGGCCTACGCCAAGGTCTTGGCCAAGGTCGGCGTCGGCCGCTACGGATTCGCGCCGCTGAGCCTGGCCAACACGGGTGGCTGGCATCTGACCGCTATGATGTACAGCTTCGGCGGCCAGCCCGAGACCGAACAGAACGGCAAGCCGGTGGCCAACGTCAACTCGCCCAACTGCGTGAAGCCGCTGCAGCTACTTCACGACATGCGCTGGATAGACAAGTCGATCGGTCCGCGCGAGATGGGCTACAACGACAATACGGCCGCTCTGGCTAACGGCTCGATCGGCATGGGCATCCTGGCCGGCGACCAACCCAGGTTCTTCAAGACGCAGTTCCAGGCCGATATCAACGACTTCGTGCTGGCAGGGCTTCCTCAGGGCGGCGGCAACGCCACGCTCATGGGCGGTGACGTTCAGCTGGTCAAGCCTGGCTCGTCGGATGCCGTCACCAGCGCGGCACTCGATTTCACGAACTTCCGCTACTGGGATCTCACCTCGTGGGCCGCGCACGACAAGTCGCAGATTGCCGGCGGCGGCGTGGTCGGCATTCCGGCGAACATCGTGGTCGGCGGGGCACTGAAGAAGGCTATCGACGCGATCGACGCCAAGTACAGAAACGCGCCGATCGCTAACTATAAGTACTTCGTGCAGGCCTGCAGCACCCAGACCCTGACACCCGAGCCGCGCGTCGAGGCGCAGAAGATGTACGCGCTGCTGGACACCTGCGTGCAGGCCGTGCTGACGGACCGCTCGTCGAGCCCGCAGTCCCTGCTCGACGACGCGAACAAGAAGTTCCAGGCGATACTCGACGCCGACCAGTCGTAAGCTCCGCTCTGCCGCGACGCCGTCACCAGGAAGAGATAGGAAGTCAAGCATGCTGCCGGCCGCCGAATCCTCCTCGCGCGTCAGCCTGGCGCCTCGAATGAGCCTGGGCGCGCGGTTGAGGCGAGGCGTGGCACGCAACACGACGGCCTATCTCTTCTTGCTTCCGGCGATTGTGATCTACGCGGTCTTCGCCTGGTATCCGATTATCAAGGGATTCTTTCTCAGCGTCGAAAGCGTGAAGGTGCTTGCGCCGGGCGCCCCGACGCCCTTCGTCGGCCTGGACAACTTTCGCAAGCTGTTCAACGACCCGTTGTTCCCCATGGGGACCGTGTGGTGGAACACCGTGAAGTACACCGTCTACGCGCTGCTGATGGGATACATCGTGCCCGTCACGCTGGCGCTGGCGCTCAACGAGATCCGCCACTGGCGCTCGTTCTTTCGTGCCGCGTTCTACCTGCCCGTGGTGCTCCCGCCCCTGGTCGGCGTGTTCCTCTGGAACTGGTTCTACGATCCCGATCCTTCCGGTTTCTTCAACGAGCTGCTGGGATGGGTGAACATCGGTCCGCAAGGCTGGATCAGTGATCCGCACCAGGCTATGTGGTCATTGGTGCTCGTCACAACCTGGGCAAATGCCGGTGGGACCATGCTGATCTATCTCGCCGCGCTGCAAGGCATCCCGGCCCATCTCTACGAGGCTGCCGAGATCGACGGAGCGTCAATCTGGGGTCGGCTCTTCCACATCACGGTGCCGCAGCTTCGCGTGGTCATGCTGATCATGCTCGTGCTTCAGATCATCGCTACGATGCAGATCTTCACCGAGCCCTGGGCGTTCAACCAGGGCGGACCCAATCAGGCGACCACGACCGTCATGATCGCGCTCTACCAGATGGCATTCACCTATGGTGCGTGGGGCGAGGCAAGCGCGCTCGGCGTGCTGCTCTTCTTTGTCTTGGCCTTCTTCTCTGTTCTGTACTACCTGATCACGCGGCGTTTCGCGCGCTAGCGTAGGAGTGATGCTTAGATGCTCGGAACGTCGACACCGTCCTCGCCTGGGCGGCAAGCCGGGATGCGGCCCATAAACCGGCCGGGCCGGTCTCGCCGCTGGTCGACGTCCGACGAGCGGGGTATCCTGTCCTCACTCGACTACCGTCGTCCGTCCGTGCGGCTGGGATACTGGGTCGTGTTTGCCGCCCTGCTGCTCCTGTCGCTCACGACGTTCGTCCCGCTCTACTGGCTGTTCAGCGATGGCTTCAAGACCTCTCAAGAGATCGGCGGCTTGCCGCCTACCTGGTTTCCACATAACCCGGACTGGGGCAACTTCGGCAACACCTGGGACCTCCTTGACCTGGGAGCATACCTGAATCACACACTGATTCTGGTGGCCGGGTCGCTGGTGTTTCAGGTACTCGTATCGGTGACGGCGGCCTTCTCTCTCTCGAAGCTCAAGCCGGCCTTCGGCACGATTATCCTGGGCTTCTTCCTGGTCACGCTCCTGGTTCCACCGGTCTGCTACCTGATACCGCAGTACGTCAATATCTCCGCTCTCCCGCTGGTGCACTGGAACATCGGTTCCGGCAACTTGACGTACCTTGGCATACTGCTGCCGGAAGCCGTGAGCGCGTTCAATCTGTTTCTGCTGAAGAGTTTCTTCGACGATATTCCAGACGAGCTGATCGCGGCAGCCAGGATCGACGGTGCCAACGCGCTGGATCTGCTGGTGCGCATTACCCTGCCCATGTCCAAGGCCGTGCTGGCCGTGATCAGCATCCTGACCATGATGGCGACCTGGAAGGACTTCCTGTGGCCGTACGTGGTCACCTCGGGCGACCTGGACCACCAGAATCTGATGGTCTACCTGTACTACCAGTGGCACAGTGCGGGTCTTGGCACACCGGTCAACGTCCTGTTCGCCGCCTTCGGCATGATGAGCGTACCGCCAATCATCTTGTTCGTCGTCTTTCAGCGACAGATCATTCGCGGCATCTCTCTTACCGGCTTGACCGGCTGACCCAGGGTACGCTGCTTGCTCCGCCCGCGCAGTGATGTGAGCGGGAATCGATTCCAGTCCGGCGCGGATCATGGCAGGAGATGCAGGCGGGACGCGGCATTCGATGCAGAAGTGTCGCCCGGGCCGCTCCCCGGCGACGGATTCCCGCTGTCAGTTGGGAAGGAGTTGCCGGTATGCCGGACACAGGTTCAACGCGCCGCGCCGTGGCTCGACTGGCGTTCGTAGCCATGCTGCTCTCGGGCGGTTGTCGCGCCGTTCCCGCCATCGCATCCGATAGGGCGACTGCACCGGTCGCTCGGCCTACCGCCATTGCCGTCCCAGCGGTGACCTACCGGGCCGCGGATGCCTGGGCTAGCGGCGCGGTGAGCCGATCCGCCGGGCCGGGCAATGCGGACACTGGCTATCTCACTGGCTTCACCACTGCAGGCGCCGAGGCCGTTTTCGTCGTCGGCGCTCCCCGCGACGGCGTCTACGCGGTCTCCCTGCGGTACGCCAACGGCGCGGTCGCCTCGAAGCCGCTTGCGATCTACGCGAACGGACTGCGGTCGACCGAGATCGTCTTGACACCGACCGGCTCATCATCGCACTGGTCCACGGTGGTCGTTGCAGTCGCCCTGCGGACCGGCATCAACACCGTAGCCTACGTGTTCGAGCGCGGTAGCAAAGCCGCGGTTAGCCTGGACGGCATCTCCATTGCCGGAGGCAGCGCCCTGGCGGCGAGGGGCGCCACGGTGCCGTATCAGGAGTACGAAGCGGAAGACGCGAAGAGCAACGGCACGGTGATCGGGCCCAGCCGTGTATTCGGCGATCTGGCCGCAGAGGCCTCGGGGCGCAAGGCCGTGACGCTTGACAGGTTCGGACAGTACGTCGAATTCTCGCTCAACCGGGCTGCCAACGGCATGACGCTGCGCTACAGCGTTCCCGACTCGAAGGATGGCAAAGGGATTACCGCCCGGCTCGGCCTCTACGTTGATGGCCATGCGCAACATCCGCTGGTGGTCACCTCGAAGTACACCTGGCTGTACGGCAATTACCCGTTCACCAACAACCCGCAGGGCCTGGGCGGGCACCACTTCTACGACGAGGTGCGCGTGCTGTTCCCCTCTCTGCTGCCTTCGGGTACCACCGTGCGTGTTCAGGTGGATCCCGGCGACACCGCGCCTGCCTACACCGTCGACATGGCAGATTTCGAGCAGGTGCCGGCTCCCTACGCTATGCCGGGCGGATATCTGTCGGCAACGGATTTCGGCGCCGACAAGACCGGGATAGCCGACTCTACCAGGGCTCTGCAGCGCGCCGTGGACGCCGCCGAGAAGCAGCAGCGGGGACTCTACATTCCGGCGGGCACCTACAGGGTAACGGGACACATCCTGCTCAATCGGGTCACGCTTCGCGGCGCCGGTCCGTGGTACACGGTGCTCAAGGGCCCCGGCGTGGGTCTCTATGGCGACTATGTGTCAAACACGAACCAGACGTACCCGGCGAATGCCGACGGCAGCCGCCTGGCCAGCACCCACGTGCAGGTCTACGACCTGATGATCGAGGGGGAGACGGCCGACCGCATGGATAATCAGCAGGTCAACGGCTTCGGCGGCTCGATCGGCGGCGGCTCGATCATACAGAACGTCTGGATCGAGCACACCAAGGTCGGGATGTGGTTTGACGGCCCATTCAGCGACCTGCTCGTGGTGGGTGACCGCATGCGCGATCTCACCGCCGATGGTATAAATCTGCACGACGGGATCAGCAACGTGACGGTCGAGCAGTGCCAGGTACGCAATACCGGTGACGACGGTCTGGCGTTGTGGTCGGACGTCGATCCCGACTCGTTCGACGTCTTCAGGCACGACACGGTGCAGATCCCGTATCTCGCCAATAATGTCGCCATGTATGGCGGACATCAGAACAGTGTGCTTGACAACTATCTCACCGACACGCTGACCCAGGGAGGGGGTATCAACATCGGCAACCGCGATTACGGCTCAGCCGTTGTGCCGCTGAGTGGGCGGATCGACGTATCGGGTAATCTGCTCGTTCGCACGGGGCAGGTCGATCCCAACTGGGGCTACGGCGTCGGCGCCATCTGGTTTTACGCGCAGACGCACGACATCGACGCCGATACTGTGGTTTCGGATGATGAGATAGACGACAGCACGCAGGAGGCCATACAGTTCACCGGGAACGAGATGATCTCCAATATCACCTTCGACCACCTCCTCGTGCAGCGCTCGGCGACCTTCGTGTTCCAGGTGCAGTCGGACGTGTCGAAGGTCCGCATGAGCCACGTCGTGGCCGTCGATACCGGCGTGGCAGGCGTCTACGACTGCGGCAATGTGTTCTCGGTCGCCGGCAGCGCCGGCAATGTGGGTTGGAGCAAGACGATGTGCGCAGACCTGCAGGAGCTCGCCAACAAGTCTACCGCTGGCTCGAGCAACGGCTGATCCCGTGGCTATCATGATCTGAGGCCGGCCGGAGAGATGTCCGGGCCTGCCGCGGACTACACGGACACCAGTTCCTGGCTGGCGGCCATGCACACGTTGTTACGCCCGGCTCGCTTCGCCTCGAAGAGCGCATGATCCGCCGCCCTCAAGACCTCGTCGGCATTGTTCGCCGATGCCGGATAAGCGGACACTCCGGCCGAGAACGTGACGTGCAGTATCGCACCCTCGTAGTCGACGCACATCGACTCCACGTCGCGCCGCCACTGCTCGGCTCTGCGGCAGGCGGCGCCGGCAGTCGCGCCGGGCATGACGACGACGAATTCCTCGCCGCCGTAGCGGCACACGACGTCGCCGGACCGCGTTTCAGACTGCAGGAGCGCGGACACCGCCTGGAGCACGCGGTCGCCTGCCTGGTGCCCGTGGCGGTCGTTCACCGCCTTGAAATTGTCGAGGTCGATCACGATGAGCCCCATCGAGACCCGTTCGCGCTGAGCGCGTGCCACTTCTCGTATCAGCGCTTCCTGGAATAGCCGGCGATTGAACGTGCCGGTGAGCGAATCGCGGATGGCCTCCTCCCGCAGCTCTTGCTGGAGCGCCATGTTTCGCTGGAGCTGCGCGCGAAGCTCCTCTTC
The DNA here is from genome assembly GCA_963827235.1 of uncultured bacterium. Taxonomy (GTDB): domain Bacteria; phylum Chloroflexota; class UBA5177; order JANWHV01; family JANWHV01; genus JANWHV01. The sequence goes on along the minus strand of CAWHAE010000010.1, from coordinate 755,448 downwards.
GACGTGCCACTTTGCCGTGATGTCCCGGAACACAAAGAGGCGGCCGCCCTCCGAGCGCCGCACTCGCAGCGGAATCGCCTGCACTTCCAGGTGGAGGCGTTCGTCCGAAGGAGCGCGCATCTCGAAGGTCACTGACTGCGTGGCGTCCAGGGCGCGGCAGATGCACGGTGCCTGCCCCAACAGGTCTGCCATGTTCTCCCCCGTGAGCTGCCTGGCGTTTGACGAGAGCAGCCGCTGTGCAGCCGGGTTGCTGTCCACGACTCGCTGCCGGGAGTCGACGACGAGCAGCCCGTCCACCATGCTTTCGACCAGGGTGGCGCGGGCGATGGGAATGAGGTCCAGGAAACGGAAGCGAAAGATCGCCAGATAGACCAGTGCCGCCGACACGGTGATCGACAGGGGAAGCAGATCTCCGAACGGCGCCGGAACCCATTTCAGCGTGTAGAGCGCGCTGCCAGCAAAGGGGATGGTGATACCGGCAATGGCGACCAGCGCCTGGCGCCGATACATGTGCTGCGCGTGCCTCGCCCATTGAAACACTGCAAATATCGTCAAGACCAGAAGCGTGTAGTTGAAGAGGACGAGCAACCGGCCGGCCGTTCCCAGAGTATAGACGAGGGGAGCGCCCGGATCGTGCGAAGAGGGCACGATGCTGCTCCAGACAAGCCGATGGTGCTCGTTTGTCAGGGCTAGCACGATGATGACGTTGGGTACGCACCACAGGAGCGCGCGCCCGATCCTCGACTGCCGTCGTCCGCAGTACGTGCGGATGAACAGAAAGGCCAGCAGAGGCGTGGTGGCGATGCCGAAGTACTCCAGCTTGGCCCACTCGATCTTGGTGGACATGCCGGTCGAGAGATTCTCGGCAGCCCAGAAGCCCTCGCATTCGGCCATGGCAAGCACCATGAACGAGAACCAGCGACCGCCGGGCACCGATTGGGGCCAGGCAAGCACGGCTAACCAGACAGACATGGCCGCGCCGAAGATCATGGCAACGTTCGTGGGGACCCACCAGGCACCAGTCATCAAATCCCTCGGACGCGCCCACTCGCTCGTTGCTCGGCCACGCCGGCCGGTCTCGCATCGGGTCGCGGTCCATTGGCGATACGAGTATGCCCGTTCAATAGTCTGATAGCTGAGTCGCCGAGTCAATCGCACGCTTTTGCTAATCTAGAGCTCATGCTGCGCGAAGTGAGCGGGGAATTCGATTTCTCGGCAAGATCTGGACCCTGCTGCCTCAGGCATGTCTGCGATTTCTCGGGCTGCGTCGGCACGAAAGAAACAGTCACCTCGGCATTCACCGCGACGCGAATGTCGCGGCTCAGAGTCAGACCGAGCAGTCGGTCGATCATGTATGCCTCGGGGGCGAACCACGCTCATCGCCTGATTGAAGGCGGTCGAACCTGATTCGCCCCTCGAGACTCGCCGGGCTCCGGTGTGGAAGCGCACCGCGTTCCACACCAACAGCTTCAGTCGTCGAACAGGCTGTCCGGCACGAGGAAGGACACGACCCAGTTCGGTGCGTCCACTACCTCACTGATTTTCAGGTCGCCGGCCACCGAACACAGCACGTAGGCTTCCACCGGCGACACGTCGTGCGTGCGGTGCAGATAAGCTATCATACCGCGCACGGCGTCGCGAGTCGCGTCCATCAGGTCCGGCCCGATTCCTGTGGTTGCGTGATAACCCCGCTCTGTACCCCGGCGCACCAGATGGCCTTCCACGTAGTACATGGGAAAGTCGAGGCTGAACGAACGGTGCAGGGTGAAGTTGAGGGCAACGGTGCCGGCCGTCTCGATCGCCGTGCCGCACACTTCGCCGTCGCCCTGGGCGCAGTGCAGGTCGCCGATCGAGAACAGGGCCCCCTCCACTGCCACGGGCAGATAGAGCGTGGTGCCGGCACGCATGAAACGAACGTCCATGTTGCCGCCAACCCGGCGAGGCGGCACGGTAGCGTGCTGGCCCGACTCCTCGGGCGCCACTCCGATCACGCCGACAAACGGATCGAGGGGCACGGAGATTCCCGGCTTGAACTGGGCGACGTGCCGATCCCAGTCGCACTGCCAGAGCTTGACGTACGGATCCGGATACTCGTCCGCCAGCAGGCCGAAGCCCGGGATGCTGGCGGTCCACCCCCAATCGCGAACGTCTATCTCCTGGATGTCGACCTGCAGGACGTCTCCCGGCCGGGCTCCTTCGATGGCGATCGGCCCGGTTATCGGGTTGACGCGCGAGAAATCGAGGTTGACCACAGCCTCCACGCCGTCCCCGGGCTGGATCTGCGAGTTGCCGGAGTCGCGCGTTGCCACGGTGATTGGCTCGCCCGGGCGCACCGTCAGAACCGGCGGCACGCTGTTGTCCCAGAAGTGCTGGTAGCGCTCAGCGTCGAGCGTATGAATGGATCGCACGCTCACCTCAACCTCATTTCTTCCACAGCCGCTCATAGAAGAAGGTGTGGACGTTGTGCGTGAAGTCGGTGGGGTTGCCGTGGATCTGGGCGCTGTGCAGCACGTAGTTCACGTCGTTAATAACGGGCACCCAGGGTGCCTGCGCCATGATCTGGCTGAACATGGACCGGTAACCGGCGTAGCGCGCCGGCCCGTTAGGCATGGACTTGAGCTGCGCGGCCTGCGTGTCCAGCTTGTTGTCGCAGTAGAATGACCAGTTCCATCCGCCTTGCACGGCTGAGGCGCAGCTCAAGATCGGTCCGTAGAAGTCGGACGGATCGGGGAAATCCTGCAGCCAGGCCTCGCCGCCCGACCAGACCATGGGAGCCTTGCGCGGCGTGCCGGCCAGGTCCACAAGCGTAGCGGAGGCAAGCGGCACCACGCTGGCCGTTATGCCGACTTGGGCAAGGTCGCGCTGCATGGACTGGGCAATGCGCGGCTGCGGATCGACGTTGAGCACGTAGAGCTGGGTGCTGAAACCGTGAGGATACCCTGCCTCGGTCAGGAGCTTGCGCGCCTGTGCCGGGTCGTAGGCGTAGCCCTTGTAGGACGGATCGTAGCCGGGCATCAGGGGAGGCAGAATCTGGTTTGCCACCGCCGCCCGGCCGGCCATCAGCCGCACAACGCGATCCTTGTCGATCGCCATGTTCACGGCCTGTCGCACCTTCACGTTGTTGAAGGGAGCAACCTGGGTGTTCAGCGTGATGTACGTTGTCTCCGGCTGCACGTACCTGACCAGCTGATTGGCATACCGCGGATCGCTGTGGATTGACGCGAAGTCGGCCGCTGGAATCGGATCGGCCAGCATGTCCAGCTGGCCGCTCTGCAGACGCAGCAACGCAACCTCCGGATCCAGGCCGATCAGGAATGTGACTCCGTCGAGGTAGGGCAGCTTGTCGTAGAAGTAGTGCGGGTTGCGCACAAAGACGATCTTCTGACCCGGTACCCATTGCTTGAGGATGAACGGCCCGGTGCCTACGGGGGCGTGGCCGAAGTTCGCGCCTTCCTTGGCCACGACTTCCTTCGGCACTACGTAGGCGAAGTTCATAGCCATCACGTTGAGGAACGTCGTATCCGGCTCGCTGAGCGTAAAGCGGATGGAGTAGCGGCCCAGCACCCTGATGCCGCTTGCCGTGGCGGCCTTGCCGTTGGCCACGTCCTGAGCTCCCTGGATGCCGAGGAAGAAGCTCTGGCCGGGGCTCTTGGTCTTGGGATCGAGCACGCGATTGATCGTGTAAGCCACGTCGTCTGCCGTGACTTCGCGTCCATTCTGAAACTGCACGCCCTTGCGCAGGGTGAAGGTGTAGGTCTTGCTGCCGTCGCTGATCACGGGCATCGCGGCTGCCAGCCGTGGCTCCAGGGTCGTGCCTTCGTTATAGTCCAGCAGGCCGTCGAACACCATCTTCTCGGCCGGCCAATTGTTCCAGTCATAGCCGATGGCGGGATCGAGCGTGGCGAGGTCATCCTTGAAGCCCTGCGTGAGGACGCCGCCGTAGGCCGGCGAATCGGCAGAAAGAACTGTAGCGTTTGCCCTCTGCCCGGCCCCGAGGCACGACGGGATGATCATCGACACGACGATTGCCAGCGCCGCGGCACCTCGCTTCATGTATGGTCTGCCAAGAGCCGTCCCCCTCATTCGCATGTCCTTTCTTGGTGCGGGCGGTCAACGCGGGTCATCGCCGCAGAAGCCTGGAAACAACGCTACGGCACTCGCCGTGCGCGACAAATCGTCACGCGATCAGGCCATCATTGAGAACCTCCTTGCACTGTCTTCTGCCGGTCTCGTTTGTGGAGCCATGGGCCGGACGGTCCGCGCCTGCAGGCCGGGAATGAAGCCGGCGAGGCACGGAACAAACTACGTTTGTTGGCGTTCGCGCTAGCTATACACGACTCGCGGATTCAGCACGGCGTAGACGAGGTCGACCACGATGTTGACGAGCACGATGATCACGGCGGAGAACAGTACGGTACCCATGATCATGGGGATATCGTCGTTCTGGATTGCCTGGTAGGCCAGCTGGCCGACGCCCGGCCAACCGAACACGCTCTCCACGACCACGATGCCGCCCAGGAAATAGGCCATGTCGAGGCCGATCTGCGTGATTATAGGGGTGATGGCGTTCGGCAACGCATGGCGCGCCACGACTGCGACGCCGCGCAAGCCCTTGGAGCGAGCGGTACGCACGTAGTCCGCTCTCAGGGTTTCCAGCATTGCCGAGCGCAAGATGCGCGCGTACCAGACGCCGCCGCTGAGGCCAACGGTGAGCGCGGGAAGCACGATCGAGCTGGGGTGCTGGGCGAGACCGAGCGGAAATATCGGCACCAGGTAGCCGAATACGTAGAGCAGTACCAGGCCCAGCCAGAATTGAGGAGCGGCAACGCCGAGCATGGCGAAGCCCATTGCGCCGCGATCGACCCAGGTGTGCGGCCGCAGTGCGGAGACCAGTCCGATTGGGATGCCTATCAGGAGCTCCACGAGGATGCCTACCGCTCCAAGAGCGAGCGTATAGGGAAAGCGCGCCTCGATCGCACTCAACACAGGTGTCTGCAGCTTGTAGGACGTGCCGAGGTCGCCGTGGAGAGCTCGGCCGACGTAATCGACGTACTGCACGACAAGGGGGCGGTTGAGGCCAAGCTGCTGCCGGATGCTCGCTACCGTCTGCGCCGAGGCGTTCGATCCCGCGTACACGCGCGCGGGGTCGGCCGGCACGAGGTAGGCGAGCATGAACGTGATCAGCGACACGCCCAAGATCACGAAGGCGGCCAGGAACAGGCGGCGGACGACGTATGTGCCCATCTCAGTCTCTCCAGGTCGGGTCGACGGCGTCGCGTAGCCCGTCGCCGAGCAGCGAGAAGCCCAGCACGGTGAGCATGATGGCCAGGCCGGGATAGAGCACCAGCCAGGGCGCGGTTCGATAATAGGACTGCCCGTCGCTGATCATGGCGCCCCACGACGGCGTCGGTGGCTGCACGCCCACGCCCAGGTAGCTGAGGGCTGCCTCGAACAGCACGTTCGTGGCGATACCCAGAGTCGTGTAGACGATGATCACCGGCACGAGATGTGGCAGCACGTGACGAAAGAGAATGCGCCACTGGCCGGCCCCGATCGCGCGTGCCGCCTCCACGAACTCACGCTCCTTGATCGTGAGCACCTGGCCGTGCACGATGCGCGCCACCGGGGTCCAGTACACGAAGGCGATTACCCCGATCACGATCCACAAGCTGGGCTTGAGCACGGCGACCAGGGCGATAGCCAGCAACAGAACGGGAAAGGCCATCATTACGTCGGTGATGCGCATGACGATCGTGCCGGCCCATCCCGCGAAATAGCCGCCGACCAGACCGACGGCTACCCCAATCAGCATGGCCAGTCCGTTGGCCACGATGCCGATAGCCAGGGAGATGCGCGCGCCGTACAGAATACGCGACAGCAGGTCGCGGCCCAGCGTATCGGCCCCGAGGAGGAAGGTGCTGCTCGGCGGCGCCGGTGTGCCGTCGAGCGTGAGTCCGGAATCAAAGGGCTGGTTCGGATCGTGCGGTGCCAGCAACGGCGCGAAGATGGCCGCCAGCACCAGCACGATCACGATTGCCGCGCCCAGGAGGGCGGCACGATTGCGGCGCAGTCTTCGCCAGGCAAGCTCCCAGTGGGAGTGGTAGTGCTGGACTTCGGTATCCTCCGCGACTACCCATGTCGCGGGCGCCAGGCTCTCGGCACTCTGACTCATGCAAGGCCCTCCGCGCACCCAGTGTCACCGTGTGACCGCTACAGATCAGTGTGACGCCCTCGCGCTTGTGGTGCCGTCGAACCCCGAGCGATCCGGGTCTGGAGCCTCACCCGGTGACCGGAGTCCATCCATTGGGGAGCGTCGCCTGAAGGCACCAATCATGCGCCTGTGACCCCCGCATGCACTCCCGGAGGAGCAACGGGCTGCGCACCATTGGGCAACACGCTAAGTCGCGGCGATGCGCTCAGCGTGCATAAGGTATCGGGAAGAACTAACCTGCCCTGAAGTGTACCTGCGCCGTCCATCGGCCGTCCACTTCGGGCGACGTGTGCTTGCCCGTGGGTGAGATGCTCTTGCCGGCGTCGCCTATCCCGCCTGTTCTTCGCCGGCCCGCCGCCGCCGATCGATCAGCCTGGCCGGCACGCCGACCGCCAGCGCCCCCGCTGGCACGTCGGATAGCACGACGGCGTTGGCGCCGATCACCGCGTCATCCCCGATCGAGACCGGGCCGATCACCTTGGCACCGGCGTAGATCGTTACGCGGTTCCCGATCAGCGGGTGGATCCGCTCCTGGGGCACGATATCCTCCCGCGACCTGGCACCCAGCGTGACTCCCTGCAGGACCAGGCAGTCATCTCCGATCACGGCGGTGTCGCCGATCACCACGCCAAAGCCGTGCTGCAGGTCGAAGCGCCTGCCAATCGTGGCGCGATAGTCGATCTCGGCACCGGTGACGACGCGGGCGAGAATCGAGAGGACGCCTGGCAGGGCCGGTACTCCCATCGAGTGCAGGTGGTGTGCCACCCTGTACGCGCCTACCGCCCATACCGCCGGCTGCAGCTTGCCGGCCAGCCCGGCGAGCCGGGATCGTTCACGTTGCATGCGCCACGTCCTTTCCGCATCGATCTCATCTGCCGCCGCCGTCCCGCCGTGATAGGCGGAACGGGGCAGTCTCGTATGCGGTTCGCCCGCTCGGCGACCACGCCGGAGCGCGCGCCGGAGGTTCCGGCCGAGCCGTCTCTATTGCACTGTAGCCAACGGGCTGTTAAGGCGCGCCGCCGTGTTCCGGCCGGGGTGGTCCTGAAATCTGATCCGGCTGGTGAAATCCAAGTGACACCCGCGCCCGAAACCGCGGACATCCCGACCGTCTTCGCCTGTCAGGCACACGGGCCGAGCCAGTTCCTTGCCGTTCATCCGTTGCGATTCGACGAGCCGCTGAGTCAGAATGTCCCGGTACGCACTCCTGCTGAGCGGAGCGCAGAGATGGCCCGGCGTACGGCTACGCGCCACGCGGCGTGCTCCGGCAACACAATCTGGCCCGGCCGCTCAGGTAGCTCACTGACTGGCCGTGGCCGGTCGGCTGCATGAGTCTGCGCATTCGCGCGATCCGGCTTGGGATATACTCGTCCGGTGCGGCGTCAGGAGCTGGTCGAGCTCGACGTGCTGGCGGTCGATGTGCTGCTGCTCGACGAGCTGCTCGTCGCCGCGGTGGAGCTGGCAGCCAGCTTCTCCAGCAAGGTTGCCAGGGTGCTGGCGGTCGTGTCCGACGTGCTGCTCGAGTAGTCGGACGCCAGGCTGCTCAGCAAGTCGCTGGAGTCCGAGCTGGACGAGCTCCCGCCGAGCAGAGCATTCACGCCGTCTAGCCGGTCGGTGGCGTCGAGCTCCTTCACCAGGGTGCTCAGTGTGCTCGTCTGGGAGGACGCGGTGCTGCTCTGGGCGATCGAGCTGATCTCGCTCATGATGTCGGACGCCGAAGTGCCGCTGCTGCTGCTCGACCCGTTGAGCATGGAAAGCAGCGCCTGGCTGACGCTGTAGGTGTTGCCGTCGTAGGTGATGCCGCTGCTCGTGCTGCTGGTGCTGCCCGTCGAGCTCGATCCTTCGAGAAGAGCCAGAGCCTCTTCGGAGATGGTTGCTGAGTCGCCGCTGGTGCTGGAGCTGGTCGAGCTGCTCGAGGCGGATTCGCTCGAGAGCAGCGACTCCAGCAGCGTCGATAGGTCGCTGCTGCTGCTGACGGACTGAATACTCATCGTCGTCCCTTGCTGAACCACTCGGCGCGGAGGCCGCGCATTACTCTGATCGTCGCTCTCCTATTGTCGGCCACAAGCGCCCGCACCACAACAGGAAGAATGGGGGAAGCACGGCGATGGCTTGGCATGGCCCTCTATGTCATGATTTCGTCATCTTCACGGAACTGCGGCCATGGCACGGCTCATTGCACGTCTGCGCGCGCACCTGGATGCCGGGAGTTGGTGACGCGGCGCGGCCGCGGTCTACGGGCGATGGCAGCCGTGTCCGGCACGTGCCGAAGCGGCAGTGGCCCCTCTGCCACCGGATTGGCAGGCGCGCTCACGTGTTGCGGGCAGGCTCACCAGAGCCTCGCAGCGGCAGCGCGAGCACGTCGCCGTCGAGCACGTGCGTCTCGCCGTAAATGCGCACCGCTATGGGCGTAGCGCCGTGCGCCTGAAAATCGGCCTGATCCTCGGTCGCGGTCACGCGGATAGTTGCGCCCCGAAACACGATCCTGAACGAGTAGGAACGCCAGGCGGACGGGAGCGTGGGACTGAAGCAAAGCAGCTCGCCGTCGGTTCGCGTGCCGCCGAAACCGTACACGATGTTCAGCCAGGCGGCGGCGATGGAGGTGATATGCAGTCCCTCACGCGTGTTGCGGTTGTAATCGTCGAGGTCGAGCCGGGTGGCGAAGCGGAAGAACTCGAAGGCCTCTTCATGCTTGCCCAGCTCGGCGGCGAGTATGGAATGCACCGAGGGCGAGAGTGAGGACTCGTGAATGCAGCGCGGCTCGTAGTACTCGTAGTTGGCCCGCTTGCATTCCAGCGAGAACTGCTGGTTGTGCAGGAACATGAACATCAGCACGTCGGGCTGCTTGATCATGTCGTTGCGGTAGATGCGGTCGTACGACCAGTGGTTGTACAGCGGAAAATCGGCCTCCGGGATGGCGTCCACGTCGATGTGCGGCAGGTCGAAGTAGCCGTCGTGCTGCTCGTATATGCCCGTCACGGCGATCGCGCGGGATGCGCATCATGCTCGCCATGCGTCGCCACTCGACAGTCTCTTCTTCGCGGAGGTCAAGCCGCCCGGCAGAGTGCCGTAGCGATCGCTTCCCGTGCGCTTCATGCTCTCCAGCACGTCCAGCGTGTACTCGAAGGTCTGCTTGGCCATGAAGTTGGTGTAGGCGTTGTTGTTCACCATCATCTGGAATTCGTCCGGGCCCATCACGCAGTAGTAGCCGAACTCGCCGCTCCGGGGCTCCCCACTGCCCGCGTGAGGCAAGGAACCGGCAGATCTGCACCAGCATCTCCACGCCATGGGTGAACAGGAACTCGGTGTCGCCTGTACACTTTGACATAATGCCAGATGGCGTAGGCAACGGCGGTAGTGGGCTGGAACTGCAGGCTGGCGTGCTGCCACAGATTGCACGATTCGGTGCCGTCGAGTGTGGCGATCGGATAACAGGCGCCCTCGCAGTCCAGCATCCTCGGCCCGCTCCAGCGCCTGGGGCAAGTGTGCTGTATCGGTATTCCAGCAGATTGCGCGCGGCCCGGGGATTGGTGAGCAGGTAGAATGTCAGGCAGTAGGTCTCCGTATCCCAGAAGGCGTGGCCGTTGTAGGCTTCACCGGTCAGGCCCTTGGCGCCGATGTTCTTCGAGGGATCGTTGCCGCGATATGTCTGGTTGAGCTGGAACATGCAAAAGCGGATTCCCTGCAGATTCTCCGCGTCGCCCTCGATGGTGATGTCGCAACTATCCCAGAACGCGGCCCAATAGCTGGCGTTCTCGGCCAGAACACGATCGAACGAGGTTGCAGTCAGGGCTGCCGCGCAACGCAGTCCGTTTTGCCAGACTTGTTCGGCACCGGCTGCCGGGCGATGCTCCGCGTACAGGCTGGCCAGCCGGTCGAGCGAGACGGTCGTGCCGGCTGTGAGCTGCAGCGTGAACGTGTCTCCGATCGCGCCCGGCGGCGCGTACCGGCCCGTGACCTCCGCGGACAGGCCGCGCACCACAAACGCCGCGTGCAGCATGAATCGACTGTTCTTGGTCACGCCGAGCATCCGGTACATGCCGTGGGCCAGCCTCCGCCGGAGCACCGCGAACATGGCGCGATGCCGCGACTCGTGCTCCATGGAGGCGTCCAGCGCCAGCACAACGGTGATGCTGCCCGAGAAGTTGAGCGGCGTCAGGCGCACGCGCTGGCAGCCCAGCGTGGGTTCGGCCATGCTTATGAGCCGCTGGAAGACCACGAGGAGCCGCTTGCCCGTGCCGGTCGTCCACACGAACGACCGCGAGAGCAGACCGGATCGAAGATCGAGCGTGCGCTTGAATTCTTCGTGCTGCGCGGTCGCCAGGTCGAGCGTCTCCCCGTCGAGCACCAGACGCGTGAACAGCCAGTCCACGGTGTTGGCCATGTAGGCCATGCGGTTGGCGACACCGCGATAGTGCGGCTTCTCCTCGATCGCCTCTTCGAACACGCCGTTGAGATAGACGCCGCGCAGCGTGTCGCCCGAGTAGCCCTCCTCGAAGTAGCCGCGAACTCCCATGTACTCGTTGGCCAGCGCGAAGACTGACTCCGAGGCGCGGCCGTGATCGGGGTCAAAGCCTTCCTCGGCGATGCACCAGGGATCGACGGCGTAGTAGCTGTGCGCCAGTTTGGCCACTTTCGTGCTCTCCTCATCCGGTGGATGACCGATCGCGTCGCGCCTGCTCGCGGGCGTTGGTGGCGGCTGCCGGCCCCAGCCGTGCCCGTTGACGAGGCCCGGTACATAGTGTAGCATGTCTTGTAACGTTTCAAAAGCGAAGAGCGCCGATTTTCACGCCTGGCATCGTTATGAAGATTGGATGTCGTTAGGCCAGTTGCGCCCTTGTGAGGACCGAGTCGCGCCGGTGCGGCGACACCGTGGAGGAGGCTCGTTCGACATGGATTCTGACCAGGCACCCCACGCCCCTACCCTTCCGCCGAATGCCCCGCTGCACGAATGGCTTGCCGCGGTCGCCCGGTCGCGCCTCCCCAAGCTCGATGCCGCGATATTCGACCTCGACGAGGCGGTCGCCGCTGGCAATCGTCTGCCCGGCCTGGTCTCGTTCGTCACTTGTCTGCGAAGCGGTGGGCTGCGCACCGGGCTCGTCCTGACCGGCAGGAACGCTCGCCTCCTCCAGGACGGCCCGGCATTCGGCGATCTATTCGACGCGGTGGTCGACGGCAGCGCGCTCGGCCGGTCGCTGCCCGATCCCGATCTGCTTGTGCAAGCGGCAGATGCCCTTCACGCCGCGCCCAGCCGCTCGGTGGTCTTCGCGCGGGAACCCGGCGGTGTGCAGGCCGCCGGAGCCGCCGGGATGCTGACTGTGGGCGTTGGCGACCCTTCCGGCTTCAGTGCGGCCGATCTCGTCATATCCGGGTACGACGTCTGCGATGCCGCGCTGTTCACTGGCGAATCTACCGACCGCGATCTGTGCGTGGCCGCCAATGGCTTCGACCCGGAGCGTGTCGAGGTCAACGGCAGCCGGTTCATCGTCGCGAACGGCAACTTCGGCTATCGCGGCACCCTGGAAGAGCACCTGAAAGCCCACCTGGTCGGCTGCACCATGTCCGGCATCTTCGATCGGGCCGGCGACTCGTGGCGCGAGCCCGTCAATGCGCCCAACGGACTCTACACGCTGGCCAGCTGCAACGACGAGCAGGCCGCGGTTACCGCGCGCGATCCGGTCGATCACAGGCAGGTGATCGACATGCGGCGAGGCGTGCACGCCCGCGAATCGGTCTTCGACCTCGCCGGGATCTCGGTCGCGCTCAGCAGCGAGCGCTTCGCCAGCCTCGCCGACGTTCATCTGTTGGCCATGGATTTCGCGCTGTCGGTCGACGCAGCCGGTCACCTGGCAATCGAGACCGGAATTGACGCCGACGTCTGGGACATCAACGGTCCGCATCTCGCCCAGCTCACGCTGGCTTGCCGGGACGGCATTCTGCTGGCGATCGCCGGCACCAACGAAGGTGACAGGGTCGTTGTGGCAGAAGGAATCACCTGGCGTGGCGATCACGGCGTCGTCTCGAGCAAAGACCGCATTCTGCGGCACTTCGCTTTCGAAGCGGAACCCGGTCGGACCTATGCCTTCCAGAAGTTTGTCGCCATATTCAGCAGCAGGGACGGCGCGGCCGACCCCGTGGAGGCAGCGGTTGCCGCCGTGACTCGCGCCATGCGCGCAGGTTACCTGCGGGAGCGGCTCAAGCACGCGCAGCAGTGGCACGAGCGCTGGGCACGCGCCGGCGTACGGATCGACGGCGACCCCGATGCGCAGCTTGGCCTCCGCTACAGCATCTTCCAGCTCATGCAGGCCACTCCGAGCCACACCGATCGGGCGTCGGTGCCCGGCAGAGGACTGGCCGGCCAGATGTATAAGGGAGCGTGCTTCTGGGACACAGAGGTGTTCATGCTGCCCTTCTTCACCTACACGCAACCGGGCATCGCGCGCAACCTGGTGATGTACAGGTGCAATACGCTCGCGGGTGCACGCGCCAAGGCGGCGGAGTATGGCTACCAGGGCGCGTTCTACGCCTGGGAGAGCCAGGAGACGGGTGAGGACGCCTGCACGCTCTTCAATATCACGGACGTGTTCACAAGCAGGCCGGTGCGCACCTACTTCCGTGACAAGCAGATTCACATCAGCGCGGATGTCGCATGGGCGGTCTGGCAGTACTACCTGATCACCGGCGACCAGAGCATCCTGTTCGACGGCGGTGCCGAGGTCATCCTCGAATGCGCTCGATTCTACCTCTCTTATGCGTACTTCAAGCAGGATAAGCATCGCTACGAGTTGGTCGACGTCACCGGCCCGGACGAGTACCACGAGCGCGTCTCCAACAACGCATTCACCAATGCCATGGCCGCGTTCTGTCTGCAGACGGCTCTCGACGTGGTCGACTTGCTGCGTCGGCTCGACAAGGACTTCACGTCGGCGCTCCTGGACCGCATCGCCTACGGCGAGACGCTCCACTCCATCAAAGACATGTGTGCCCAGCTCTACGTGCCCGCCCCGGACCCGACGACGCTGCTGATCGAGCAGTTCGACGGATACTACCAGCTGGAGGACCTATCGCTGGCAGAGTTGCTGTCACGCATCAAGATCCCGAGCGAGTATCTCGGCGGTGGCAGCGGACTGGCCACCACGACGCAGATTCTGAAGCAAGCCGACGTCGTTGCCATGCTGCACATGTTTCGCCGCCGTTACTCGCGCGAGGTGAAGACGGCGAATTGGACCTACTATGAGCCCAGGACGGAGCAGGGCTCGACCCTCAGCACGTCTGTCTACGCCACGGTGGCGGCCGATATCGGCCGTCCCGAGTGGGCGTACCCATACTTCCTGACTACAGCGAACGTGGATCTCAAAGGGGCATACAAGCGCTACGTGGGCACGCTCTACATCGGCGGCACGCATCCGGCGGCCAACGGCGGCGCCTGGATGGCGGCCGTTCTGGGTTTCGGCGGCCTCGACTTCGACGGGCAGGTTGCCTGCATCGTGCCGGCGCTTCCCGCTCAGTGGCGCAGCCTCTGCTTCACCGTCTTCCTCCGGGGCCAGCAGTTCGAAATCACCGTTGACCGCCATCAGGTGCGGATCGTCGCCGCGATCGCCAATGACGCGGCCGTGGAGTTCCGGGTGAACGAGCAGCGCTTCCTGTGCGATCGAGGCCAGTGCCTGACGGTGGCGATCGCCACCTCTGCCCAGGGCGGCGCGGAACGCACGCCGCCGGCCTGAAGCGCCACGGCATGCTGTGGTACGGCCGGCCTGGCGCGGCACACGGTCCCGGATGCCGCTGCAGGTGACGCGCGCCCGGCGATCGCACCACTGCGGCGCTCGCACCGATCGCTGACGGCCCGCGCTGCTGCATGCCTGCCCTGTTTCTGCCCGAACAGCCAATATGGGGGGGCACTTATTTCCTATCAGGAACCTATTCCTCTACGAACCAACCTCATTTAAGGTAGTTGTAGCCTTCGCCCATCCCAGCCCGTGTGGGCGTGAGGCGTGAGTACGAAGCGATCGCCATCGGGTGCGATTCGTCCGGTAGTGGAATCGGGCGGACCTTCGGCGCTCGCAGTCCGTGAGGGGGGATAGCCATGAAGAAGAGAGCCACCGCACTTGCCACGCTTGTTGCCGCTGCCAGCCTCGCCGGAGCCACGACCGTGACCGCGCACGCTTTTCCTGCCCTGCATTCGCACCATGACATGGAGCAGGTCAGCCGGGTGGCAAGCGTACGGCTGCATGCGTTGCTCGAGACGCCAAGCTCGGCCGAGCACGGGACGGCCATCCATACGAGCGGCTGGGGACAGCCGGTACACTGATCAGGCCCGGTGCCATCCCGGCGCGGTTCGCGCGCACCTGGTGCATTGCATCCTTGCTGTGCGGCGGGCGCGGAAGACCGGGATTCGCGCCGTACCAATCGCTGAAGATTCCAGCGCACTCGCGGCACGGCGCGACGAGCGCGTGGCGGGCATGCTCGATGTAGACCGAGCGGCTGCCGATCGGCCGCGCTCAGCAAATGCGCTCGATGAGCGATTCGAGCGGCATGGCCCATCCGCGCGCCCACTCGGCGTCGAACGACTTCGCACCCACGAGTGCGCGCAGCTGCCGCAGATCCGCCTGGTATTGAGGATGATCCGCGGCGTGGATGGACACGCCTGTGCTCTCGCGTAATGACGCGGCCGCGGCGAGCAGGTGCGCGCACAGCTTCAGCGAGGCCGGATCGCGTGCTCCGGCTCCCCTGTGAAGCAGGACGTGCGCCGCTCCCTCGAGCCCGGTGGCGATCTGCGGTCGATCGCCGATGGCGGCGGAAAGACGCAGTCCCGATACGTAGAGTGTGCCCGCCCTCTCGAGCTGCTGCTGCTCGCGCGCTAGCTGGGCCATGCTGAGGAACGTGGCGCTCATCCCCACCTGGTCTCCCGCCTCGCGCCAGATGATCCCCGCTTCGCCGAGGACGGCCTCCGCCTCGGCATAGCGCTTCATCCTGGTGTAGACCATGCCGAGATTGAGCAGGAAGTTCGGCACTTCTTGCTGGTTGCCGTGTTCTCGCTTGAGCGCAAGGCCCTCGCTGAGCGCTTCCACGGCGCCCTGATCGTCGCCGCGGTCGTAGCGAAGCAAGCCCAGGTTGCCCGCGACGCGCGCCACGCCCTCTGCATCGCCCATCCCGCGATACAGTGCTAGACTGGCTTCCCAGTACTGCCCGGCGCCCGGCGCGTCCCCCTCGAGGCGGGCCAGGATCGCGCACCTGTTGAGCGCGGTAGCTCGGAGCCCATCGGGCGCATGGCGAGCAGCATCAAGGGTCTGGGCAGTCCACCGGCGGCCCTCTGCGACCAGTCCGCGCGTTGCCCAGTACCTGCTCAACGCGCTGGCCAGCCTGAGCGCCTCGATAGCAGCCGGCGACCGCTCCAGGCCCCATGCCAGTGCCGCGCGTACGTTCTCCAGCTCGACGTCCAGACCGTGCAGCAACACGGCCTGATCCGCCGTTCCCCACGTGGCAATCACATCCTCGCAGTGCTGCGCGAACCAGGTCAGGTGCCGCTCCCGTGCGCTTGCCTCCTGTCCCGCCTCCTCGAGCCGTGAATGCCCGTATTCGCGCACCGTCTCCAGCATGCCGTATCGCTCGGCCGCGCCGCCTTCTCTCACGGTGACGAGTGACTTCGCTACAAGGCCGCCCAGCGTGTCCAGAATCGCATCCCGGGGCAGCTCGGCGTCCGGACATACACCCTCTGCCGCTTCCAGCGTCCAGCCGCCGGCAAACACCGCCAGCCGGCCGAGCAGGGATCGCTCTCTGGATCCGAGCAGACCGTAGCTCCAGTCCATCATGGCTCGCAGGGTCTGGTGGCGCGGCAGGGCGACGCGGCTGCCGCCTACCAGCAGGCGGAAGCGATCGTGCACGCGTGCGACGAGCGCGTCCAGAGGTAGAAAGGCCAGCCGAGCGGCCGCCAGCTCGATGGCTAATGGTATGCCCTCGAGCCGCCGGCAGACGTCCCCGACCAATGATGCGGACGCGGCGTCGAGGACAAAGCCGGGTCGGGCGGCGCGGGCGCGCTCGACGAACAGGCGAACGGCGTCGAAGGCGTACAGCCGCTCGGGAGTGTAGCGCTTGGCGGCGTCGGGAAGTGCAAGCGGTGGCACAGCCCACGTCGATTCGGCCGGAAGGCCGAGTGCCTCCTGGCTTGTTACCAGTATCGTGACATCGGGGCACTGCCTGATTACTGCGTCGACCAGTCGGGCAACCGGCGTGATCAAATGCTCGCAGTTGTCCAGCACGAGGACCATGCGGCGCGGGCCAAGATAGGCGCAGATGGTGTCGACTAGCCTGCACCCGGGGTCTTCGACCAAACCGAGTGCGCTGGCGACGGCCGCCGCGACGGGGTCGCCATCTGTCGCGCCCCCGCGGTCTGCCTGTCGCGCCAGGCCGGCCAGCTCGCACAACCACGCGCCGTCCGGGTAGGCGCTCAAAGCCTGTTCGGCAACCCGCAGGGCGAGTCGCGTCTTGCCGGAACCTCCCGGCCCACTCAGCGTGACCAGGCGGGCTTTCTTCAACATGCGCCCGACCACGGCCTGGGCGTCCTCTCGCCCCACGAACGTGGTGAGGCCGGATGGCAGATTCGTCAGCCGTCTCCTGGCCGCCGGCGCCCGGTACTGCGCGCGCGCCGCCTGCTGCGCGTGCAGATTCTGGGCGAGGATGGCCACTTCCTCACCTGGCTCCAGCCCATACTGTTCGCGCAGGGTGTCTCGCAGTCGCTGGAACACCCGCAGTGCTTCCGTGCGCTCGCCTACCGCGGCCAGCAGTATCATCAGCCTGCAGGCCGCTTCCTCATGAGCGGGATCGAGGGCTAGCACGGCGGCCAGCAGGCTGCGCGCCTCGGCCGTGTCGCCCTCCTCGGCGCAGAGTCGTGACTGATGGATGAGCACCGAGGTTCGTAGCTGTGCCAGCTCGTCACGCCGCCGGGTACTCCAATCCTCGTACACATCGTCGGGCAGATAGTCCCCACCGTAGAGCGCGAGCGCCGAGCGGCACGCGTCGACGTCGCGGTGGGCCAGGGCGGCGGTAGCCGCGGTGGCAAAGGCATCGGCGTCGATCCACATTGCCACTCCCTCGGCCATGGCGATGCTGTCGCCGTGTACCTCGAGCACATGGCCGTCGCCGGACGTACCGAGCGCCCGGCGAATACCGTGTGTGGCGCCGCGAAGTCCAACCTCCGCTCCCTTGGCTGCGGTACCCGGCCAGAGCTGATCCAGCACTTGATCGCGCAGCAGCCGGTGACCCGGAACGCTGACGAGCAGTTTGAACAGCGCCAGCGACTTACGCCGGGACCAGTCCGCGGCCGGTATCGGCGTCTCTCCACGCCACACCGCGAAATGGCCCAGCGTGAAGACGCGCAGGCCGGTGGCCGCCGCCTGCGCCGGAGCAGACTCCGTATCGACGGCAGTCGTCTCCCCCGTGGCCACGGGAGCAGCTCGACCAAGATAGCGGGTTCGGGTGCGCCCGCCTTCCCACCAGAAGGCGTACCAGTAGGGACCATGGCCGGGGCCGTCTGCACAGCGCCGGCAGTTTGGCTTGTTGCAGCGCGTGTACTTCTGCTGATAGCTGTATGCGTGGCCGGGATCGAGGGTCGAGGCCGGCGACGATGACTGTTGTGCTTCGAGCCGTGGCGATCCAACGGGTTCGGGCGGTGGGCTGCCGCCGGCGTGTGCGGACATCGATATCCCTCGCTGCCCCGGGCCTGGATTGGTTCGTCTTCTCTAAGGGCAGGACGTCTTCGCTCATAACTATACACCGAGTTGCAGGGGGAGACCCTGCAATCTGAGCAGGTTCGGTCCTCAAACATGTCCCGAGAGCTCCTGCATCTTCTCTAAGAAATCGCCTGTCTTCCCTAAGGTACCAGTCGGGCTCCCCCTGTTGGCGTGTCCCGTTCGTTGCACGCGCGCGTAACGTCGCACGTCTATCGTGTGAGACAGCCGTGGTGGCCACGTGCGCGTTTCCCAGGGAAGGAGAGGAAATGAAAGTCGCGAACACTCACGAGTGGCATAGAGATGTCCTGGTGAGGCTGTTCCTGGTTCTTATGTCGCTGATGACCCTCGTCATGGCATCCGGTGCCACGACAATGTGGGGCGGTCGTTAGTATCCAGGTTCCGCTCAAGGAGCGCCGAGCGACGCCCGTGACCGTGTAGTGGGCGTCGCTCGGTTGTGTTAGGCTCACGACGCCGTGCGGCTAGCCGGGTGGTTGTAGGTTCATGATCATTCTGTTGCCGGTCATCGTCGGCATAGTCATTGCTCTTCTTCAGGGCGGCTCGCTCCGCTTGCTCGCCGCCCTGCCGATCCGCGTCGTCTGGGCGATTCTCCTGTCGTTCGCGCTGCAGGCCGCCGTGTACGTGATCGCGGTGCAGGACCCGGAAGCCGTGCACAAGGCCGGCAGGGCCGTTTACGTGGCGGCCATGGGCTTGGTGCTGTTTGGCGTCGGCCGTAACTGGCACCTCGGCGCACCGGCCCGCCTGATCCTTCTTGGGCTGGCTCTCAACTGCGCCGCCATCATGGCCAACGGTGGCCGCATGCCTGTCGACGTCGCCGCGCTGCGCTCGACCGAAGGTGCGGCGCAGGCCGCTGCCCTGGTCGCGGATGACCCGCTCTACTACAATAGGGAGCCGGCCACCGGGTCCAGTCGTCTGAACGCGCTCTCCGATCAGATACGCGTTGCCTTACCTGCCGATCACGGCTGCGTTTGCAGCATCGGCGACCTGCTGCTGGCAGGCGGTGCCGGCTGGCTTGTTTGGGGAGCGACCCGTCGTCGGCGAAGTGCGCCTACATGCGAAGACGCGCATGTTTCCGGACTTGACCACGGCCCCTTGGGCGCGCCTGCCACGCAGTGAGACCAGGGCGCGCTCGGTCTCACCTAGCCGGCCTCTTCGATCGCATCGTCGCCAATGCTGTCCCACGTTGCGGCCAGAACGTCGATCGATCCTGCTTCCACGGCGCTCTCGAGAGCGAGTACCACGTCCGGGCTGAACTGCGTGCCGCTGCCATCGCGAACCCGGGTGAGCGCCTCGTCCGCGGAGAGTGCGGCACGATACGGACGGTCGCTCGTCATGGCGTCGAACGCATCGGCAACGCAGAGGATCGTGGCCTCCATTGGTATCTGTTGCGCTCGCAGGCCATCCGGATAGCCCCGGCCGTCCCAACGTTCGTGGTGATGCCGCACTGCGGGCAGGATATCCTTCAAGAACGGAACCGACGACAGCATGTGCTCCCCAATCTCCGGATGCTGCTGGATGGCCGCGAATTCCTCGACCGTTAGCGCACCGGGTTTCTTGAGCAGCAGGTCCGACACGCCGATCTTGCCCACGTCATGGAGCTGGCCCGACAGCTGGATGCGCGCGATCTCCGGGCCGGCCAGCTCGAGCTCCTTGGCCAGCGTTGCCGCGTAGAGCGCGACGCGATGCGAGTGACCCAGTGTGTAAGAGTCCTTGGCGTCTACCGCAGCCGCGAGAGCGGCAACCGTGGCCATGTTTGCATTGGCGAGCTGGCGGGCGAGCGCCTCGGGATCGCGGTCGAGCGCGAGCACGGTGTCCTCGGGTCGAGCGACGCGGCCTTTTCCGGCGTGCTTGGCTGCGTAGGCCGCCTGGTCGGCCTGGCGTAACAGCTCCTTCGGCGACTCGCCGTGCTGGGGCAGCGTTGCCACGCCCACGCTGGCGGTGAGGCAAACACTCACCGGGCCCTCGATAATGCGCTGCGTCGCGACCGTGTCTACTATGCGCTGGGCTATCACCATGCCCTGCTCGAGCGTGGTCTCCGGCAGCAAAGCCAGGAACTCGTCCCCGCCGTAGCGCGCGACCACGTCCATGGTGCGCACGCTTTCCGCCAGGGCGCGGCCCACGGTTCGCAGCACCAGGTCGCCGGACACGTGACCGTAGGTGTCGTTTATGCTGCTGAAGTCGTCCAGATCGATCATCAAGACCGTGGTCGGCAGGTGTCTGCGCTTGGCGCGCGCCACCTCCTCCTCGAGCCGGCGCTGCACGGCGCGCCGGTTGAGCAGCTCCGTGAGACTGTCGTGCGCGGCCAATGACAGCGCCCGCTCGTGCAGAATGGCATTCTGCAGGGCAATGGCGGCCTGCGCCGCCAGGATGGCCAGCGCGTCGCGATCCGCTCCGCACACGGACTCGGGAGTGCCCGACGCCAGCAGCAGCGCGGCGACTCGCTTCCCATCGGGCTCGATGGGCACGCGGAGCTCGAATGGTTGTTCGGGAGCCAGACACGAGGCGCCGGCGAGCCGCTCTGGAGCCTCACAGACGGATTCCTTGGGAGCCAGCACGGCCCGGCTCAGCCAGTCGGGGTCGGTTTCATCTCGCAGGTAACCCGCGACAGACTCAGCTTCCAGGATGTCGCGGGCGGCTTCCGCGACCGCCTGGAGAAGGTCGGTCCGGCTGAGCTGCAGACGCAGATTCCGCCCCAGTGCCAGCACAGCCTCCAGTTGGCTGCCGCGCCGCTTGAGCGCCTCAGCGCGTTCCTCGGCTTGCGCGTTGGCCTTGATCGCGGTCTGCATAGCTACTACCGGCAGCGCGAGCAGGACGAGTGCCCAGGCGTTGTAGGTGCAGATGATGGCCACCAGGACCCCGATGGAGGCCGATCCCACCTCGGGCACGAGTGTGTAGCGGAAGTTGCGCCTCCAGACGTCGCGTGGAGAACCCTGTCCCAGCAGCACCAGCAGGACGAGCATCTTGCCGACGTCGAACACGTAGAAGACGCCGACGACCGTGAGTATGGCTGGGAGGGAGGCCAGGAACTCATGGTGCACGAGATCGGCAGGGCGGAAGAACAAGGAGCAGATCATGCCGGTGAGCCCGACCGTCAGCACCGCGTGGGAGACGTTGAAGGCACGCTTGACCCACGACGGCGTGTCCTGCCAGTCCATCTGCGAAAACACGGCCGCGGCCAGCGTCATGAGAACGGGATATGGTGGGGCAAAGAGGAAGAGCGCGCCGACATACGCCGCCGTGCCCAGGTTCTGCCAGACCACGGCCGCTGTGCTCAGCTTCAGCACGTTACTGATCGTGCAGAGCGCCGTGTACCCGACCGCCGCGAGCACAACCTGGCTGTCGGGTCGGGAAACCGGGCCTGAAAACGCGCGCTCAATCTGGTAGGCCAGCAGGGCGAGGCAACACGCGTGCAGGAAACACAGGTAGACGCGTAGGCCACGCGGCATACTCTGCACGTGTTATTCCTTCCCGCGCCTGGTGCGCGACTGCACTGGGATGATCAAACCACAAGTTTGCCTCTGGCTGTATCACCCATGCAGGTAGGTGCAGACATCTGGTGCGCCGTGGCGGGCCGGACGGATCTGCTGCCCGCCTGGGAGGGCGCAGATAGCGTCTTTTGCCGTGAACACGCGACAAATGTGGGAGAGACAAGGGCGTGCGCTCATGCTAGCCTGGACCACAATGGAGGCGGACTCTTCTGGATCGCGCATGCTCGGCGACTGTTGTGTGGGAGGTCCGGTCCGGGCGGTGGTCGGAGCCGCCCCAGAGTCGACTGTTCCGCGGACGTGCGGCTAGCGGGTGAGCGAGGAATGCAGGGATGGATGTCTTCGACCGCTTCCGGTCACCTGGTGACATCGCCGGTCGCCAGCAGAAAGCTCGCGGGCTCACGGAATCGGGCATAGCGCACCTGACGAACGACAATCCGCGTCGCGCCGCCGCCGACCTGCGCAAGGCGGTGGCGCTCGATCCCGCCAACGCGAAGTCCTACGAGTACCTGGCGCAGGCGCTCTTCAGGCTGGAGGAGTATGAGGCAGCCGACGAGCAGCTGGGCATTGCCCTTCGTTTGGAACCGAACGATGCGCAGCTGCACGCCTCTCGCGGGCAGATTCTCGAGCAGCTGGACCGTATCGACGACGCTCGTGAGGAGTTCACAACAGCCTCGACCGTGGATCCGACGGACGGCATGGTGGCGCTCGCGGCGTTTGAGCTTCGCCGGAACAACCCGGTCAAGGCTGAGGCTCTTGCCGTGCAGGTCCTGAAGCGCGACGAGCGCAACGTAGAGGGATGGAGGGTGCTGGCGGCAACCCGCGAGAGCCAGGGCGATACCGCTACCGCGATTCAATCCGTGGAATGGGTCTTGACTCTGCGCCCGGATGACAGAGGCGCTCAGTGTGCCCTTGCCGGCTTGATGGAGAAACAGGGCGACGTCGATCGAGCGATCGACCTTCTGCAGGCCGCTAACCGCAACGGGCCGTGCGACGACCAGGTGCTGCAATCTCTTGGTCGTGTTCTGGCCAAGCGGGGCCGGATGTCCGACGCGGAGACGCTGTACAAAGAAGTCATCGACCGCCTGCCCGCCGACCGGAAAATGTTCTACCAGGCGCAGCTTACGCGACTGAAGTCGGAGTTTGGCGGCACCGGGGCCAACTTCGGGTCGAACCCGTGGGCGGCAATGATGCAGGCCCGATCGAGCAAAAGAGGGACGGCTGCACCGCCGGTCCCGGAATCGGCGCCGCGGCGCCAGGTCGACGACGTGCAGGCCGGTGCAGGGCGCGAAGACGCAGCGAGCGATCACGCCGGCCCCCCGCCGCCCCGATCGGTACTCGAGCAGCTTTCACGCTCCCGCCTGCCCCGCCTCATCGGCGCGCAACGCCGACCAACCGGCGCCGATGGACCAGGCGAGACGCCTCCGCCGGTGACGGCCGTAGCGGCTTCGGCCGGTCCCTTGCCCGCCGTTCCTGCCCTTCCTCCGGCTGAAACTCCGACCATTCCTTCACCGGTCAAGCCGCCGCCGCGCCGCGTGGTCACTATTACCCAGCTCGAATACGAGGTGTCCCGCGATCCATCCAATTCCAAGCTTCGCCGCGACCTGAGCATTCTCTACCTCCAGGCGGGGCGAATCGCTGATGCCAAGGAGCAGGCTCGCCGGGCGGAGGCGCTGCAGTCCAGGCGCTCCGCTGTGACCAGGGCCTGATAGCGGCCGCCGGTCGAGTGCGAGCACACCAAGGTTGCTATTGCCGTGGTAGTGGCACTGTTGTATGAATCGGTTGGGATCCCGGTGAGGGGGCTGCTCGCGGTAATTGGAAGGCAGCATGAATACGGCAAGTGCGGTCGTGGACGAGCATGCCCTGATTCAGACAGAGCGGCTCGACGTTTCGATTGTGATGCCGTGTCTCAACGAGGAACGGACCATCGCCGCTTGCATCATGAAGGCACGGTCGGCCTTCGATCGGCTGGGCTTGCTGGGCGAGATCATCGTCTGCGACAACGGCTCGACCGACGGCTCGGTTGAGATCGCTTCCAGTCTGGGGGCACGCGTCGTCTTTGAGCGCCGGCGCGGATACGGCAGCGCTTATATGCGCGGCATCGCCGAGGCGCGGGCCGAGTTCATCATCATGGGTGACTCCGACGACACGTACGACTTCAGTGACCTGGAGCCGTTCCTGGCCCCGTTGCGCGACGGGTACGACCTGGTGATGGGCACCCGGTTCGGCGGCCGCATTTTGCCGGGGGCCATGACCTTTTCGCACCGGTACATCGGCAATCCGGTGCTCTCGGGCATCCTCAAGGCCTTCTTCGGCGTGCAGATCAGCGACGCCCATTGCGGTATGCGGTCGTTCACCAAGTCGGCGTACCGGCGTCTGGGCTTGCAGACCACGGGCATGGAGTTCGCCTCGGAGATGGTCGTCAACGCGGGGCGGGCCAGACTTCGGATCAAGGAAGTCCCGATCACCTACTTCCCACGTGCTGGCGAGTCGAAGCTGGAGACGTGGCGCGACGGCTGGCGGCATCTGCGCTTCATGCTCCTCTACAGCCCCACGCACCTCTATCTGCTCCCGGGCCTGCTATTGTTGCTGCCCGGTTTGCTTCTCCTCGGGCTGGAGCTGCCGGGTCCTGTCTACCTTGGTGGCCACGGCTTCTACGTGCACTTCATGATTCTCGGCAGCATGTTGACCATTCTGGGCTACCAGGTACTCACCCTTGGTCTCTATGCCAAGAGCTACGCCATGAGCATTGGCATACTGCGGCACGACCGCACGCTCGACGCCCTGGCGCCGCACTACTCACTGGAGCGCGGCCTGAAGGCCGGCGGCCTGCTCTTCGCCATCGGCTTCGCTATCGACGTGTGGATTCTGGTGCAGTGGATAGATTCCAACTTCGGTAGCCTGGACGCCGTACGTCCCGCCGTCTTTGCTTCCACGCTGATCGTGATCGGCGTGCAGACGATCTTCTCGTCGTTCTTTCTCAGCTTGTTGGCCATTGGGCGCCCGGACGACCCGGACGGCGCCCACTCACGCTGACCGGCCGGCCGGAAGAGCGAGGTCGGTCAGGTTGCCGTCCTCGTCGAACGACGGCTGTGCCGGTCCGTCGAGCACGGTGAGAGCTGGGTTAGCCTTTACTTCGTCGAGCAATGACGCCGATACGACGAGCTGCTCCAGATACGCTGTGCTCCTGATACGCACGAGCCGCGGATCCCTGCCCACTGCGTTGCAGGTGAGCAGCGCGGCGGACATGGCCAGGCGATCTGAAGGCAGGACCATGGGCAGGCCCACCGGCCGGGCCACCGTAGAGGTCAAGGCGTTCGGGTAGGTGCGTCCGAAGTCCATTTTCCTGGCCAGTCGGACCGTGGTGAAGTCCGCCGTACCGACTCCGTTGGCGTTACCATCCGAGGCGTCGCCGAGATCCAGGATGACCTGCTTGTTGACATCTGGGCCTCCGCTGGCAAACGGTGTGGGATACCGGCCCGTGATATTCGGATCGGCGCCGTCTCCACTGATGTGCTTGCCGATCTCGTCGATTACGAGCACGTCGAACCGGTCGAAAGGAATCCGCGGCATTGCGGCGCGAGCCTCGGCAAGCAGAGCAGGCTCGTCGCCCAACATGCGTTCGGCGGGAATGCACACGATCTTGAAAGGCAGGTCGTACGCGTTCTCCAGAACGGCAACACCGAATCTGATCGGCGTTCGGGCGAGCGCCACTTCCGCGACGGCGGGCACGCGCCAGCCCATTTCGCCGAAGCCCGCCGCGTGACAGTTTGCCGCTCCGGCCTGCTTGCCCAGGCCGATGGCAATCATCTTGGCCAATCCGCTCTCGTACGAGCCGCGAAAGGCGGTGTGCGGCTTGACGCGGCCCACGAAGACAATGCCGTCCGCGGCAAGCGCCAGGCGATCGATGCGAACCGGTATGCCCTGCGGCGTGCGACCCACTTCGACCGTTTCCATCTGAGCTTCGACCGGCGCGCCGACCCGTTCTTCGGCGATGCCCAGGTGCCGGAGCACTTCGCGCTGCCCATCGGCGGTGGCGCCGCCGTGGCTACCCATGGCCGGAATGATGAACGGGTCGGCTCCGCACGCGCGCAGCCCTGCCACGAGCGCGGAGACGATCTCGGGCAGATGGCTGATCCCTCGGCTGCCGACGCCGATCGCGATGCGCTGCCCTCGCTTGACCATGTCGTGGCCGGCCACCAGCGCGACCTGATCGCGCACTTCGCGCGCTACGTCCGGCAACGGCGACGGCGTATCCATGTCGTAGCGAATGCGCGCCATGGCAGGAATGGGCACGCCGTCCAGCAGCGAATGCAGAGACTGCTCGGGAACGTCGAACTCGATGCGCATGTCGGTACCTCACGCATCCACTTCGCTGCCGTCGCCTGACCACAGGGTATGATACGAACCCGAGCGGTCGATGCGAAGATAGGTGTGCGCGCCGAAGTAATCGCGCAGTCCCTGGAGCAGGGATGCGGGACCCCGAGCCCGACGGTAGCCGTCGAAGTACGTGAGCGATGCGGCAAAGGTCGGCACAGGCACGCCGCTCGTCACGGCGGTGTTCACCACGCGGCGCCAGGCCGGCTGGGACTTCTCCACGGCTGCGCTGAAGTAGGGCGACACGAGCAGGTTCTTCAGGTCCGGGTGGCGGTCGTATTCTTCCTTGATGCGGTCCAGGAACTTCGCCCGGATGATGCATCCGCCCCTCCAGATGGTGGCGATCTCACCGGGCTTGAGATCCCATCCGTATTGCTGCGAGGCGACGCGCATCTGCGAGAACCCCTGCGCGTAGGCGACGATCTTCGACGCGTAGAGCGCGTCGCGCACCGCCTCCACGAATGAGTCGCCGTCTCCTCGAGCGGCCGGATCGCCCGCCGGTCCGGCGAGCACGCGCGCCGCTTCCACGCGCTCCTCGACCTGGGAGGAGAGCACCCGAGCGAACACGGCCTCGCCTATCGCGGTGATCGGCACGCCGAGCTCTAGCCCGGATTGCACCGTCCAGCGTCCGGTGCCCTTCTGCTCGGCCTTGTCCAGAATGACGTCGACCAACGGCTTTCCCGTGCGGGCATCCTGCTTGCGCAGTACCTCGGCGGTGATCTCGATCAAGTAGGAGTCGAGGTCGCCGGCGTTCCAGCCGCTGAACACATCGGCGATCTGCGGCGCGCTCATGCCTGCCACCTGGCTGAGCAGATCGTAGGCCTCGGCGATGAGCTGCATGTCGGCATACTCGATGCCGTTGTGAACCATCTTTACATAATGTCCGGCGCCGTCGGGACCGATGTAGGTGCAGCAGGGGGTGCCGTCGACGTGAGCGGATATCCGGGTCAGGATGCGCTCCACGTGGTCGTACGCCTCGCGCGTGCCGCCGGGCATAATGCTCGGCCCGTTCAAAGCGCCTTCCTCGCCGCCCGAGACTCCAACTCCCAGGAAGCGCAGACCCTTCGCCTCCAGGTCGCCGGCGCGACGCAGCGTATCGGTGAACAGCGAGTTTCCGCCGTCGATCACGATGTCTCCGGCTTCGAGGAACGGCTCCAGCTCCGCGATCACGGCGTCGACCGGCGCGCCCGCTTTGACCATCACGATGATCGGTCGAGGACGCGCGATCGCAGCCACGAATTCCTGCAGCGAGTGGGCAGCAGTGAATCGCCCTTCGTGCGCGAACTCGGCCATGAACCGGTCTGTGCGCTCGCCGGTTCGGTTATGTACGGCGACCTCGAAGCCGTTCCTGGCCAGGTTCCGGGCAAGGTTCGCGCCCATCACCGCGAGTCCGGTGACCCCAATCTGGCATTTGTCAGCCATGCTTCGCTCCTCATCTGCTCAAACCCGCCGGGCTGCGCCGCGCGAGCCACGGTCGAGGCACACCGCGTAAACGTCGCTGCCCGGACCGGAAGCGGCAAACACGATACCGCCCGGATGGACGCGCGCTCGGGGCGCTTGGATTCTCGACCGGCCCTGCCCGGGAGGCTCCACGCGGCAGGCGATACTCTGCCGTCGCCGGATGCAAGCGAGCCTGACCTCCGGGTTGCGAACGGCCCCCGGGCGTTCACTACGAATGTACCAGGGGACGGAGGAGCCGGTGGGCGATATGCCGGGATCGCAGGCGCGCTTGACCGTCAGATAGTGCCAGTGTATCGTGAAGCCGCCTGCACGGCGTGCCGCGCCTCCGCACGCCGGCCAGTGACATGTGTAGCGAGAGCGAGGACGGCCGTGGCTCCAACGTGGGAACTATCGCCAGACAGGTGTTTCGATCCCGATCCATCGCAGCGGGCGTGCGCGCGGGAGCTCTACGCTCAGGTGTGCGATGAGCCTATCATCGGTCCGCATGGCCATGTCGACGCGGCCTTACTCGCCAATCCGGACGCGACGTTCGGTACGCCGGCAGACCTCTTCATCATTCCGGATCACTACGTGTGCCGCATGCTGTACAGCCGCGGCGTGCCCCTGGAGGATCTGGGCGTGCCGGCGTTGGACGGCAGTGCGGTCGAGACCGACCATCGCCGAATCTGGCAGCGCTTTGCAGAGCGGTTCTACCTGTTCAGGGGCACTCCGAGCGGCCTGTGGCTGAGCGACGTGCTCGTGCACGTGTTCGGCGTGACCGAGAAGCTGAGCGCGGCCAACGCGCAGGATGTATACTCGCGGATCGAGACGCTCCTGGCTCTCCCCGAGTATTCGCCACGGGCGCTCTTCAGGCGTTTCAAGATCGAGACACTTTGCACGACCGACGCCGCTACGTCGACGCTCGACGACCACAGACGGTTGCGAGAGGAAGGCTGGGGCACGGCGGTTCGACCCACGTTTCGGCCGGATGCGGTGACGAACCTGGCTACGGCAGGCTGGCACAAGCACATCGAGCGGCTGGGCGAGCTGGCACGCGTTGGCGTGGTCGGCTACGCGTCCTTTATTCGCGCACTCGAGCAGAGACGGGCATACTTCAGGTCCCTCGGAGCGGTCGCGACCGACCACGCGGCCATCGCGCCGCACACGGAGCGGCTGACCGAACACGAGGCGGACGTCATCTTTCAGCGCGCTCTGCGCGGGGACGTGCTGCCGTCCGACCCGGCGCGGTTCACGGCGCACATGCTGCTGGAGCTTGCTCGAATGAGCGCCGAGGACGGCATGGTGATGCAGATTCACGCGGGCAGTCTTCGCGACCACAACGCGGCCGTCTTCTCCCGCTTCGGTGCCGACAAAGGGGCGGACATTCCGGTACCGACCGAGTGGACCCGCGGCTTGAGGCAGCTTCTCAATGCCTACGGCAACGATCCGCGCTTCCGCGTAATTCTGTTCACCCTGGACGAGAGTACGAACGGCCGCGAGCTGGCGCCGATTGCCGGCCACTACCCGGCGGTACTGCTCGGGCCGCCTTGGTGGTTCTTCGACAGCGTCAACGGCATGCGCCGCTACCTGGACGAAGTCGTGGAGACGGCAGGGCTCTATAACCTGGCGGGCTTCAACGACGACACGCGCGCCTTCTGCTCGATACCCGCCCGGCACGACGTGTGGCGGCGCGTCACCTGCGACTGGCTGGCCGGG
The DNA here is from genome assembly GCA_963827235.1 of uncultured bacterium. Taxonomy (GTDB): domain Bacteria; phylum Chloroflexota; class UBA5177; order JANWHV01; family JANWHV01; genus JANWHV01. Next base: position 726,478 of record CAWHAE010000010.1, on the reverse strand, counting down.
CTGGTGCAACGTGGACTGGTCGATCTCGACGACGCCCACGAGATGGCACTCGCGTGCGCCGGTGGACTGGCAAAGACTGCCTACCGGCTTGATTGAGCTGCGCCGGTACGCCGCCGCACAAGCCGGGCTGAAGCGGTGAGCTGGCATGGCACCGGACGCGGCACGGCGACGGCGTGTGTGAGGATAGAGGGAGAAGCGGATGGACAGTCTCGACACGAATACGGCAGTCACGCGGTTTCTCGTCGACATGTTTGGCTTGCAGGGGAAGACCGCCGTGGTGACCGGCGGCACCGGGGTGCTGGGCGGCGCCATGGCGCGGGGCCTCGCGCGGGCCGGTGCGCGCGTGGCCATCCTTGGGCGCCGCCGGGAGCGCGCCGAAGAGGTGGCGGCGTCGGTCCGCGCGGCCGGCGGCGAGGCGGTAGCTTCTCCGGCAGACGTGCTGGACAGGGCGTCCCTCCAGGCGGTGTGCGCCGACGTTGAGCGTCTGTGGGGCTCGATCGATATTCTGGTCAACGCGGCAGGCGGTGTCGTGCCGGCGGCGATGATCAGCGACCAGGTGACCGTCTTCGACCTTCCCGAAAGCGGATTGAGAGAGGCCATCGACCTCAATCTCCTGGGCAGCTTGTTGCCCAGTCTTGTATTTGGCGCCGCGATGGCGCGCGGACCCGAAGCAGAGCGCCGCGGAAGCATCGTCATGATCTCGTCCATGGCGGCTATGCGCGCCATGACTCGCGTCGCGGGCTACGGTTTTGCCAAGGCCGCGATCGACAATTTGACCAGGTGGCTGGCCACCGAGCTCGCCCGGTCCTGGGGCGCCGGCCTTCGTGTCAACGCCATCGCGCCGGGTTACTTCGTCGGAGAGCAGAATCGCTCCTTGCTGCTTCGCGATGACGGCACCCGTACGCCGCGTGGAGAGACGATGATCGCCCACACGCCGGCCGGCAGGTTCGGTGAGCCTGATGACCTGGTCAGCACCGTGCTCTGGCTCTGCGGGCCCGGCTCGCGCTTCGTCACAGGAGTCGTCGTTCCGGTGGATGGCGGTGTCAGCGCGTTCAGCGGAGTGTAGCCGCGGAAGGCTATGTCGGGGCAGGCAGCCAGACCTGCACGGTCGAGCCGCTGTTCGCGGCAGCCCGCACCGATAGCGTGCCGCCCGCTTCGTCGGCCCGTGCCTGCAGGTTTCGCAGCCCGCGATGCTGTTCGTCGCGCTCGAGGGCCGGGTCGAAGCCCCGGCCGTCGTCGGAGACGGTCAGTCTGATGCCGCCTGTCTCGTACGCCAGCCGGACAGTGGCCGCGGACGCACTGGCGTGCTTCCGCACATTGGACAGCGCCTCTCGCGTGATGTGCACGAGCGCGTTCGCCGCGGAGTCCGGCAAGTCGAATGCGTCGCCCGAGATCTCCAGGGACACCGACACGCCGCCGAGACCATCGGCCTCGGCAACCAGGCCGGCGATCGCTTCGGAGATCCGCCCGCTCTCCAGTCCCCGGGTGCGAAGGCCAAGGATGTACGTGCGCACGTCGCCGATCACTCGCGTCAGTTGATCCGCGACGGCCAGCAGTCTGTCACGGACCTTCTCGTCGGGAATGTCCTCCGTGGCGTCTTCAAGCTGCAGAGAGGCGGCATAGATGTCCTGGATGATGCCGTCGTGCAGGTCGCGGCCGATCCGCGCTCGCTCTCGCTGCTGCGTGAGCTCACCGACCTGCGCGTGCAGGCGAGCGTTGGTCACCGCGGTCGCGGCACGGGCCGCCACTTCCCGCGAGACCGCGAGATCGTCGGCGTCGAACCGGCGATCGGCACCCGTGCCGACGAGCACCATGACACCCAGCAGCCCGCCGCGGGCGCCGATCGGCACTTCTATCCACGAGGCAATGCCATGTCTCCGCACCTCGGCGGCAACGTCTGCTCCCTCTCTGTCCGCCAGTTCCGCGCCCAGGGTGTCTGAAAGCAGGAGCGTGCGCCCGGGCCGGACGAGACGTGCCAGCGTCGACCAGCTTGGTCGTGCGTTTGCACCGGCCGGAGCTTCGTCGCTCGACGCCTCCGCGGCGATCTGGAGCGAGCCGTCGTCCCGCAGCAAAGCAATGTAGCATCGGTCGGCCAGGCCGCGCACGACGCGCTCCGCGACCGCCACCGCCGCCATCTGAGGGTCCAGGGCCGAGACGAGCGCGGCGCCTACTTCGTTGAGGAGCTGCAGCCGGCCCTGCGCGCGCTTGCGCTCGGTAATGTCCCTGTTGATCTCGAGGACGGACAGCGCCGTGCCGTTCACATCGCGGACCAGGGCCTGGCGGCTTTCCACCGAGATGGCAGCACCATCCCGCCGAATGTGGCGGAGCTCACCCTCCCAGGTGCCGCGGCCGGCGATGCTGCGCTCCGCGTCCTCCAATGAGACGGGGAACGCGGTGCCGAGCAGATCGTGAGTCACCTGGCCAATAGCCTCCCCGGCCGACCAGCCATACATCGCGCTGGCTCCCTGGTTCCAGGACACGATGCGGCTCTCGGGGTCACGCACGATGATGGCGTCGTGCGCGAGATCGATCAGCTCGGCCTGTCGCTGCAGCACGGCGGACTGCTGCCTGAGCGAGTCGAGCGCTCCCTGCAGCGTGTACCGGGCCTGCGCTTCCTGGTCATGAAGTCGAGCGTTCTCGATCGTTACGCCCGCGTGCGCTGCCAGCAACTCCACGAGCCGCTGGTCCTCGTCCGTGAACTCGGCGGCGCCGACCTTGTCGGTCAGGTACAGATCTCCCACGACCTGGTCGCGGACCCGGACGGGCACGCCGAGAAGACTGTTCATTGGGGGATGATTCGGCGGGAAACCGACTCTGCGCGGGTCTCGCGCGATTGCCGGCACGCGGAGCGGCACGCCCTGCTGGATGAGCACGCCGAGCAGGCCGTGACCGCGCGGCAGATGACCGAGACGTTGGCGCTCTTCGTCCGACAGGCCGACGGTGATGAAGTCCGACAGGTAGCGGTCGGGGCCCACGACGCCAAGGGCGCCGTAGCGAGCGCCCACGAGCGACACCGCGATCTCTACGATGCGGCGCAGGATGCGGTCGGGCGATAGCTCTGAAGCCAGTATCTTGCTCGCCTCGTCCAGCATCTCGAGGCGCACACGCAGGGATAGCTCCCGCTCGTGTGCCCATGCGGTTCTGATTGCCATCCCGGCCAGGGCGGCGAACGGCGCAAGTATGTCAGTGTCGATTAGGGTCGGTGCCGGCGTCGCGTGATACAGCTCGAGAGCGCCGAGCACCACTCCATCCGCCGTGAGCGCCACGACGGTGACCGCGCCCGGCCGCAAGCCGCCGGCCAGCACGGGCAGGTCCAGACCGGGCTCGGCATTGGCATCTGCAATGTGCTGCACGCCGGAGTGAGCGAGAACTCGCCTGGCCAGCTCTTGCGCCGCCCCCAGTCCCCGGCGCTGAAGCCAGCGTTCGTCGAGCCCGTCCGCGACGCTCGGCGTGGTAGGCAGGAAGAGATCGCGCTCGGAGTCGTAGAGGAGAATCGCCGCTGCCGCGGCGCCGCTCATGGCTCGCGCCGATGCGATGACCTCACGCAACACAGCCAGGCCCACGCCGGCTTGCACGTCCGGTATCGGACCCGTCCGCGTGCCGGCGGCCCCGCTCGAGCTGCTCAGCTCGGGTGTTGCAGCCGGCTGTGTTTCTTCCCGGCCAGGTTGGTCCATGCGCATGAGAGAGACACACTTTTCGGCAGGAACCACTCACCTCGCAACCGCGCCTGCGTGGAGCTGCTGTTCGAGCGCAAGCGCCCACGGATGTGTTGCACACACGCCGCGGTGCGAGCAGGGTCGCATACAATTCGTCGCTACGTTAGGATGCCTCCTGAAAGCTTGACTGGCAAACGCTGATCTGCTCACCGGGTCATCCGGTAGGTCTGTCCGTGCTCGCCTGGACAGCGACGTGGACCGAGCTCCGCATCCAGCCAACGTGGTGAGCCTCCCAGGCTGCAGCGTCGGAGCGCACCGAGTGGCTCGAGCCCAGCGATCCACCACGCAGTGGTCACCCTGCGGACCGCGAACATACAGGTCAAGCCGGATGAATCTTGATCTCTCCGTACTCTTGAATTCGGCCGCGTACAGGCGCACCGGTCAAGGTCAGCGCGCGGATGTAAGCTCTTCGAGCGCGGCTCGCGGCGCGATGCCATCGTGAATCACCGCTTTGAACGCGCGCACGGTGGCCGTTACCTGCGGGGAGTTCCAGATGTTGCGACCGATGGTTGCGCCACGCATACCGCCGCGAACTGCGCCGGCCATCATGGAGAGCGAAGCCTCGAGGGTCGGCGCGGCCGGTCCGCCGGCGGCTACAAGCGGCACTGGACAGTCGGAAGCAATCTGCGCTTGCGCCACTGGGTCGCCGCAGAACGGCGTCTTCACGACGTCGGCACCCACCTCCACGGCGCAACGGGTCGCCCAGGCGACATCCTCGGGCTCGAACGACACCTGAGGGGAGCCGGCAAAGGTGCGCGGATAGATGTGGCAGATCACTGGCAGATCGAAGCGCTCCGCCGCACGCACGACGTCGGCCACCATCCTCAGGTGCGCCGTCTCGGTGTCGCCGCGCACGAACGCGGCAACGGCGACCGCGTCCGCCCCCAGCCGGAGGGCGTCATCCGCGGTGGCGATCTGCTCGCAGGCGCTGTCGTCGACCCTGACAGCAGAGGTTTGCAGGATGAGCGGCACTGTGCCCGCGTACGGGGACCACAGCGCGAGGGCAATGCCTTTATGCATCGTCACCGCGTCGGGCCTCGCCTGCAGCACGGCGTCGAGCGTCTGCCTGATATGGCGTAGCCCGGCCGGCAGGCCCTCGCCATAGCCGATAAAGTGGTCGACCGCGACCGAGCACAGCCTCCCGGATTGGTGAGCAAATATCCTGTTGATGCGGATCTGCTTGCCGATGCCCACGTGATTTCCCTTCCATGACAAACTGCTCCCCCGTATCCTGCCCTGGGCTGATCACCAGGCGTGTTGGTACGGCGAGCGACGGCTGAGACGGGCGCACCGCGTCCCAGTGGCGGCATGGTGTAGACGCGGCGTTATTGCTTGTTCCCATCGCCGCCGTCATGACGAGCCGATGTCGATGATACACGACTACCTCGCGGGGGCATCCGGAAAGCCCTCTCGCCTGCCGGCCCGGTGGACGCCGGCGACGCGCCACATTCGAGTATGCTTCCCGCGCCGCTTCGAATGACTGTCTGGCGTCGCGACAAATCTTGAGCTAGCCTCTGCCCCGGCTTCAGATTGCTCGCCCTGAATGCAAGCCACGCCGGGCACTAGACTGGCCGCGCTCCCACCAGATGCTGCACGATTCATCGTGGGGTGACTACGGGGACCCGCCCGCGGGTGCCGCCAAGCGCCGAGTTCACTCCGCCCCTGCGAGTTCCGCCTTGGCGCGACTACAGGCGGCATTCTCCGGCAGCTACGCATGAGCACGCTGTTCGCCAGGTAGAACCATGGCAAAACTGCGTATACACTGTCAAATCAGTGTGTATTGCTTGGAAGAAGGGGCGCCTCAGGCTCGATCCCGGTTGACGAGTACGGTCTCGGCCGCTACCGTGGGTAACGTTTGTGGCAGACGAGCGGCGCCTGCCGATAGGGCTGCCCGATGTCGTGCAGCACATGACGAGAGGGGCACGTCTCCGGCCAGCGTGTCCCGATCCGCCGACCGGCAACGCGGTGGGCCGCGGCGAAGGCTGCGGTCTGCGAGTTGGTGCGATCGCGCCCATTGGTGAGGTTGCTTTCCGCTTGCAGCACCCTGGATTCGCCTGCCGATCGACTTGCGCCACGGTGGCGTCCGGCACGATGCCGGTGCAGCATCAGATCCCGCGAATCCCGCAAGAGACCTTTCCTAACCGAGTAGACTCTGCCGCAGCGGCACCAGGTTCATGCGGTCACGCTCTATGTCCTAGAGGAAGGTAGCATACATGGCAAGCTTGGGACTTCATGGCCCGGCGCGTCTCGTGCTGGCGGCGCTCCTCGCCTGCAACGTCGTCGTGTTGCTGGCGAAGCCGGGGCCGGCCGCTTTCGCAAGTCAGGAATCCCTGGCCGTGGCAGTCAGCTCACCGCTTACCCTCTCCACGAGCACGGTCGCGCCTGGCGGTCAGGTGACGGCGACGCTCGCCCTGCAGAATCAAAGCAGCAGTACCATAAACCTGAGCGGCATTGTTATTGCCGCGCGGACTCCCGGTGGCGCCAATGCCGACTTCGGAGGCATCTGGGGCCTCTCAGTCGGTGCCGGACAGACGGTCCTGTTGCAGCGGAGCCGCACGTTTACGGCGGCCGATCCCGCCGGAACCTGGACTCTGTTCGGCAGCTACGAGACGACCGACGGGGTCTGGCATGCCGTTACGCCGGTACAATCGCTTGCCGTGCTCGGCAGCACGGCGGCCTCCACGAGCGGCGGTATCGCCCTGGGTGCCACGATCAAGGACAACGGTACCTCCGTGTATCCCGGATCCGGCCTGCTGGGTTGGTACGCGGGCTTGGTCGGAAGAATGCCTGCCATCGTCAACGTCGGATCGGATTTCGTCCATTCGCCGAACTTTGATCCGACCATGATGAACTACCTCGTGGCCAACGGCACCATGCCGATGTGGACCTGGATGCCCGAGGACGACACTCAAGGAGCCTACCAGCCCTCGTACACGGACAAAGCGGTGGCAAGCGGTGCCTTCGACGGCTACATCCGCCAGTTCGCTGTTGCCGCCCAGGCCTGGGGACACCCGTTCCTGTTGCGCTTCGCGCACGAGATGAACGGCAAATGGTTTCCCTGGAGCACGGGGGCCGGGAACCCAAACGGCAACAGCCCGGCCGACTACGTGAACATGTGGCGACACGTGCACGACATCTTCACCAGCGTGGGCGCCACCAACGTGCGCTGGGTCTGGTCGGCCAATACCTCGGCATCAGGCTTCACGCCCATGGCGCAGGACTATCCCGGGGACTCGTACGTCGACTGGGTGGCATTGGACGGCTACAACCGAGGCAGCAATACGGGACAGATATGGCAGTCGCTGGCGACCGTGTTCGGGGCCTCGTATCAGGAAGCTAGTGCGCTGGGCAGCAGGCCGATGATGCTCTCCGAGGTGGCATCGGTCGAGCAAGGCGGCAGCAAGGCAGACTGGATCACGCAGGGCTTGCTGAACACCATTCCGCAGTCGTTCCCGCGCATTCGAGCCGTGGTCTGGTTCGATTGGAATCTGGACTACGACTGGCGAGTCAATTCGTCGGCGTCGTCGCTGGCTGCATTCCGTAACGTCGTTACCTCGCCACTCTATCAGGGGAGCGTGAGCTAACCGCGTCGCCTGAAAGTGGGGAGCCCCACGGTTTCCGGAGCCGGATCATGACTCTGTTCGGGACCGGGAGCGGCAGTTGCCGCTCCCGGTCCCGCGCGTTAGCCTGCTCGGGTCAAGGTGTTGGGGCCGGTTAACACTTCTTCACGCGCCTGTCACTGTGATGTCATAGAGCGATGTTACGGTTCAAGTGTAGCGGCTGATTACACGTCAACTATCTTTTCTGCCACATTGAAAGGCAGGCTCGCAATGGCACAATCGGAACAACTCGAGACCGCGAATCAGGTGACTGCCGGCCGCCCGCGGCGCCGGCGCCTCATTACAGGCATCGTGGCGGTGACCCTCGTGGCCGGCGCCCTGGCTGCGGTGCATGGCGGCGCGACGTCGTCGGCGGGCGCGACGGGCAGCGCTGGCGTCGCGGCCAGTCTCGCGTCGGACAACGCCGTTGCCGCCACGAACGCCCAGGCGATGGGTGGCGGGCGGTTCGGAGGCGGCATGGCTATGGCCGGGAGGTTTGCCGGCGGTCTGACCGTCTCCAGCATAAGCGGGGACACGATCAAGGCAACGGCGCGTGCCGGCCAAACGGTTACCATCACGGTCACGAGCAGCACCAAGTACACTCGCGCTGGAGCCGGCATCACGCTGAGTCAAATCGCCAAGGGCGACCGCATTGCCGTGCAGGGCACGCGAAGCTCGCCGACCGCGATCACGGCAACCGCCATCCAGGTGATCCTGCCTACGGAATTCGGCGTGGTAACCAAGGTAAGCGGCAGCACGATCACGCTGAGTAGCTTCAACAGCACGTCTCGCACCGTGACGGTGAGCGGCAGCACGACCTATACGAGGGCGGGTCAGGCCGCGTCGCTGTCCGACATAAGCACCGGCACCGCGATCGAGGCCGAGGGCACCACGGCCGCCGACGGCTCGCTCAGCGCGCTGCGCGTGGTCATCGAGACGCCGCGCCTGCTCGGCCAGGTGACCGCGGTGTCCGGAAGCACCATCACTATCTCCAGCGCGAGCCGCTCGGGCACCAGCACCGAGACGGTAACTACGACCGAGAGCACGACCTACTTCGACACGGCCGGCACCGCCGTGAAGCCATCCACGATAGCGAAGGGCACTTACATCGTAGCGGAGGGCACGCTGAGCGCGGACGGCAAGTCCATGACTGCGCTGCGCATCACGGTAATGCCGACCGGGCGCGGCGGCTTCGCCGGCCATGGCAGCCGGGGAGGTGGCGCGACCGGAGGCGGTTACGGCGTTCCCGGTCAGCCCGGCCACGGCTCGACCTCTGGCGAGTCCCCGACCGGATCCGGCATCTAGGCTCGGATGGCGGCCCACAACCTGACGGCACGCCGAGCCACTCGCGGCGTGCCGTCAGGTGCTTTCGGCACTCGGGGCGGGAAACTGCAGATTCTTCAGTCGCAGCGCGGGTTTCTCGACCAGGTGCCAGCTCAGCAACGCCGCCGGCAGGGTGAGCACGATCGTCGCCGCCAGGCTCGCCGCGGGGCCAATCTGCCGGATGGCCGACGCCGCGATAATCTGCTGGATGGGAAACGCGTAGATGTAGATGCCGTACGAGAGATCGCCGTAGCGGTCGAAGCGGTGGAACGGCAAGCGTTCCGCCAGGTAGAGCACTAGGTACGACCAGCCCAGAGGCAATACCGCCCGCATGAAGCCGTAGTGCAGGCAACACAGCGTGGCAACCACGCAGATCCAGAAAGCCGGGGTGGTCAGCCGCAGGCGCGCTCGGTAGACGTAGAGCGAGGCGCCGGCAGCAAAGAAGGCGTACGGCCCGGCGTAGGCAGAGTGGGGAAGAAGCCAGCTCTGGCCCAGGTGCTCTGCTCCGGTAGCGTACGCGAGCCACAGGCCGAGCGGCACCGCGGGCAACAATCGCGACGCCCCCGGCGCGAAGCGGAAGGCTCCCAGCAGCATCACGCCCAGATAGCAACGAAACTCCACCTCGAGCGTCCAGAGCGAATCGTTGACCGTGTAGGCCAGGGGATTGCGGGCGAAGATGTCGCCGATGCGGTGCGTGTTGATGGTGAGCAGAGCGTTGCTGCGAATGTACGTCCACGCCGTCCAGTCCTGACGTCCCACGTATCCTGCCAGTGTGCCGTACTCGAGTAGGTTCGCCAGGGGCCCAAGAACCAGCCCTGTGACCAGCAGGCAGATCCAGTATCCGGGCATGATGCGCAGGAAACGGTGCCAGAGATAGCGCCACGGCGAGGCGGCATGGGCATAGCTTCGCGTGATCAGGTAGCCGCTGAGCGCGAAGAATCCCGCCACGGCGAGCGTGCCGAAAGACGTCTGCCCGTGGCTGAAAACGCACACCGGCTCGCCCGGTAGGTGGTTGAGATCGAAGAAATGCCCCAGCACCACGAGGGAGGCCAGGACAAAGCGCACGAAGGCAATGCTGTTCGACCGGGATACTGCGTCGGCTTCACCTTTCCGGCGATCTGGCGCGCGACTCATCTGCTCCGTGTCCGCCGACTCCACGTGATCTTGGGCATTGGCCGGCAGGCCGGACTGCGGGCCGGCGGCACCGCGGGCCGGCCATCACGCCGGTATGCCGGCACTTTCACGTCCGTCTGCAAGCGGAACGTCCCTCCTCGCTGTACCGTAGTGCCTGCGCCGTGGCGGGGCAACCGCACGAGTGGCTTGCGCATCCTGTTCTGCGGGAAGCGGCTCAGAGCCTCCGTCCTACCTGGCATTCGGATGCCCGAGCCGGTGATTCGATCCCGGTCTCCGGCACCGAAAGATGCCCTGAAGCCAAGAGATCGTTCCGCCTGAACAACTGCTACGCTTCTTCGAGTCCTATCTGACGTGCACCACGTCGATCCCCGTCAGCTTGCCGAATTTGTCGATCATCTCGCCGCAGTGGCCTACGCACAGGGACATATGATGACAGGGCCCCGCTCTGCACCAGTCCTCCACAAATCCCGCCACGTTCGGACCGAAATGGGCGCGCGTCAGCGTGTTGCCGATAGGCGGAACCCATCCGGCCTGGCTTTCGCCTTCCGCGACGATGATACGAAAGGTACCGGTGTCGTCCGATCCGATTCCGACCATCGTCATGTCGCCGTGGCGGATCGAGAATTCGACCGACACGCCATAGCCCTTCTTGCCGTGCAGCAGGTTCAATCCCCGAATCTGCGGTCTGCGGTTCCCAATGCGGATATCATGAGGCCCGTCATGGCCGACGATGACGATATCCGCGTCGAAATCGACCGAGCACAACTCGGCAAACGAGCCTCCGCATCCCAGCGCACTCGTCAGATACATTGCCAGGCAGGTTTTCATATCGCCTTCACCGGCCATGGAGATGCCGTTTGCCATCAGCAGGGAATTCCCGACTGTCAGGTTGGAGGCGGCACGCTCGTAGATGCTGTTGTTCTCGCCCATGTAGTAGTAAGCCAGCCCTGAAAGGCGGTTGCCGAGCACGAGCTTGTCCACGCCAACCGAGACCTTAGCCGCCCAGACCAGATCCTCCTGCTCGACTGGCTTGGTCGTCGGATCCGGGCTTTGCTCCACGATATCGAAGGTTGCGCGAATCTGCTGCAGTTTCTGATCGAGCTCCGGCTCGGAGGCGTGTTCGATGTAGGTCACCAGCTCGCACATTTCCAACATTCGAACATGGGCGCCGAATGCCCATGTCACGGTCGTGGGGTCGAAGTTCATGTCCAGCATGCCTTCGTACGTGTGCCCCAGGTAGCCGAATATGGCGCCCCTGAACGCGCTCTTCGCGTTGGCCGCGCTGCACCATTCCCTGACCCTGCGCTTGACGCGTTCGTCGTGGTACAGCTCTCCGAAAATGATGTCGACGGCCGGCCTTCCGCACCTCACGAACGCGCTGTAGGCCTCCGGCATCTGGCAGGGCGAACCGGCCCCGGTCATTGTCTGTAGCGTGAATTCCTGTGACAGGTCAATCGGCCGCTGCAGGCCCACGAGGACGACGGGACAGTCCGCACGGAGAGCGCCCTGGATGTAGCGGCCAGACGCCACGTACGTGGTCAGATAGATGAAAAGCAGATCCACGTCGCGTGTCTTCAGCTCGACCCCGAACGCATACGCATCCTCGACCGTGTCCACAAAGCGGCTGATCACCTGCCCGACACCGCTGTCTTGCACGTAACCCGTGAATACAGAAGCGTTGAGCAGCAGCTCTTCCTTCAAGCCGGGGAACTGCGGCCAGTATTCCTTGTGGCCGCATACCATGACGCCGATCGTCGCTTTTCTCGATGGTGCCGGGAGACTGAGATCAGTTGGTGACATGGACGTAATCGAGATAGGGCAGCGTCTTGCACAGCTTCTCGATGATTCCCGCGTTGTGCCCGATCGAGAGGCCGAGATGGTGTGTGTTGCCCGCTTTCGCCCAGTCGACCACAAACTGCCCCACGTCTCTGTTCAGAGCGGCCCTGGTAAGGGAGTTGCCCATCAACGGAATGGGACCGCGCTGGCTCTCGGCCTCGGCGCTGATGAACTTGAAGCGCCCGCGCACATCGCTGCTCAGGCCGAGCATGGTGATCGGGCCAGTCTTCAGGCTGAATTCAACCGAAATGCCGTGACCGCGTTTGCCGTGATACAGGCCAAGCCCACGGATGGTCGGCTTGCCGTCGCTGATCCGGATATCATGCGGGCCGTCGTGTCCGACCAGCATGACGTCGTCCTCCAGGTCGACGCCGTATTCGGCAAAGGAGCCGCCGCCGCCGAGTGACGACGTGGTGTACATGGACATGCAGGTCTTCATGTCCGATTCCCCGGCCAGCGGGATTCCCTCGGATTCAAGCAGAGAGTTACCGATGATCAGGTTGGAAGCGACCGCCTCGTAGTAGTTGTCGCGGCCTTCATAATAGTAGGCCATACCAGACAGGTTGTTGTTGCGGACCAGTTTTTCCAGACCCACGGCGCATTGTGCGGCCCAGTCGACGTCCTTCTGCTCAACCGGAACGGTGGTCGGATCGTACGACGGATCCAGGAAAGTGAATGTCTCGTTGATCTCATCCACCTTCGCCTTGATCTCCGCTTGGGTCGCCCCCTTTACGTACTCAACGAGCTCGCACATCTCTAGCATGCGTATATGGACTCCAAATGTGCGCGTGAAGGTGGTTGGGTCGAAGTTCATATCTAGCATACCCTCGTAGATATGCCCCATCTGACCGAAAATCGCGCCCTTGTACGCGCGCAGAATATCCGCGACGCGGCACCACTCGTTTACCTGCTTTTCCATCTTGTTGGCGTACCACGATCCTAACAGGCGGCCGAAGATGAAATCGGCAGGCTCGATGCCGCAGCGCTGGAGCGCGTTGTACGCTTCTGTGACGCAACACGGCCCGCCCTTGGAGGTCGATTCGTGAACCGATGTCTGCCCGAGCTCCGTATGAACTTGATATCCGATCAGAACAATCGGGCAGCAAAGCTGCTTCGCGCCGATCAGATAGCGCCCGGATGCGACATAGCCGGGAAGGTAGATAAAGCAGAGATCAATGTCATTCTTCTTGAAGAAGATGCCCGCTCTGAATGCTTCCTCCGGGGTGTCGAGCATTTGAGTGCCGTCGTCGGCATAATACCGGATCACCTCCGCGCCGCATCGTTCCAGCAGAGCTTCGAAAGTCTCCCCGGACTTGCATTGTTCTTCCCGCTGGCCAGGAAACTGGGGCCAATACTCTCTGTGACCCACGATCATGACGCCCACCTTACCTGGTGACGTAACTCTGCCGATTGCCATATCCCCTAACTCCTTACGATCTGTATTTCTTCATTGGTCATTGTGGTGGTCAACAGTGTGTGATTCCTTCCAGCTGCAAAACAGGGACAGCGTGATCGAGTGATACTGCGGCACGAGCGAATCGTCGACTGTCATCCGCGCCACCCCGGCTCGGCATACGTCGGGGGAAGTCTACGAAGAGAACCTGTAGCCTGTCAACCAGTCAAATGTCCGCCAAAACAGGAGTGATTTCCCGTCGGTGCTCATCAGGCTGTGGGCTTCCACCTGCCGTCCGAGGACAACACGAGTCCCGAGCGTCTTGCGCTCGTGGCCGATCTCCGCCAGACGCTCGAGCAGAATCGTCTCGACGTCCACTACCAGCCGCAGGCCGATGTCGACACCGGCGAGGTCACGTCGGTCGAAGCGCTGGTGCGCTGGCAGCATCCAAGCCGTGGCTTCGTCGCCCCTGACCAGTTCATCTCCCTGGCCGAGAGCACCGGCTTCATTGGCATGCTGACCCAACAGGTTCTGGACACCGCTCTGTTGCAGTGCCGCTCCTGGCAGTCGGCCGGCCACCCGCTCGTCGTGGCGGTCAATCTCTCCGCCTGGAACTTGCACGATGCCTCGCTGCCGGAGACCGTCGCCGGCCTGCTTGCGCGGCACCATGTACCGCCGGACCTGCCGCGGCTCGAACTGACCGAGAGCGCCGTCATGAACGACCCTGCTCGGTCCGCCGCGGTGCTCCACCGGCTCGCTGCACTGGGCATCGAGCTTGCTATCGACGATTTCGGCACTGGATACTCCTCGCTTGCCTATCTCAAACGCTTGCCCGTCAGCGAGCTCAAGATCGACCAAAGCTTTGTACGGGACATGACGGCGGACTCTACCGACGCCATCATCGTGGCCTCCACGATCGGTCTAGGCCATAGCTTGGGCCTGCGCGTCGTCGCCGAAGGCGTTGAGGATCGAGACACCCGGAACGTCCTGGCCACGCTGGGGTGTGACCTTGTGCAGGGCTATGTCCTGAGCCAGGCCCTGACAGCGTCCGCACTGCTCGACTGGCTGAACGATACCAGGATCGCCGCGGCGCCCCGCACGGAGGTGCTCTCCGGCCGCTGCTGAGCCGCTGCCGGTGTCGTTCGCCTGCTTGCCGCACAGCTGGAGGCAGCTGGAAACAACGCGACCAGGGCCGGTACCGTTGCCGTCAACAATACGCCGGCAGCACGAAGCGGAACGTGCTCCCGGCAGGCCCTTTCAGCACGTCGCCGGCGAAGGTGAGGCTGTGTTCCTCCTCGCTAATCCCGGTGACGCCGCGGACCACGACGCCGTTTGTGTCGGCGAACCGCATGACCAGTGGAAACATGAGTGCGTTCTGCGGAAGGCGCCGTGCGTGCTCGCCCAGGTACCGCTTGGAGAGATCCAGAGCAGACTGGCCGTCAAACTCGTAGACCACGTTCTCCTTGGCTCTGGTGACGACGCGCTCCAGACCAAACGGGAACCAGCCCTCCCCAGCAGCCATGCCGATCCGCAACCGGTCTCCATACAGCACAAGAGCTACGACTGCCGATTTGTATGCAACTCCGTCGCACTACATATGTGTCGCCCGAGCTTGCCCGTCTGCACCACCGGGGCCGCCGGACACTGTCACTCCGCTCAGACCGCAGGTATCGTGCCTGTCCAACCTGAGAGACCGTGTCTTGGGCGCCAGGCGTTCCTGGCACTATTCCACCTTTCGTTGAACTTGAGATGGCGCGGCGAGCGAGAACGGTCCCGCATGGCAAGCTGATGCAGCAGCGGGTCGCCCTCGACTGAGACCGTTCGATCGTGGACGAGATCTGCCGCGGCGCAATCCGATTCAAACACGATTGGGCCATGGCACGCGCGATGAGGCAAGGCGATAATTGGTCGGGGATCACGTCGATCTGGTCGCGTGGCGTGTGCGGCCCTACGCGATAGCTTGGCTGAATGCGGACGCCGGCGAAAGTAGCAGGGAACTGACTCCGTGACGGGATGGTCGCGCCATCTGGGTACTCTTGCTACGATGGGCATGACCATCGTGTTGGTCCTGCTGGTCACAGTGGGCCTGGGCGGCGCGCTGCTGACGCGCCAGGTGACCGCTCAGGTCACGGCTGAGGTCGACCGCAACGACGTGCTGCAAGACTTGCGACACCGCGTCGACCAGGAGATCTCCCTGCAGCGAGAGTACTACCTGCAGCCCGATGACGCGCGCCGGCAATTCCAGGCGCGCACGGACGCGGTGCGGACGGCCTTGCTCCAGGCCGGCCGCACCGGCAGTCCGGCGGACGAACCCACGTTCACACAGCTAGAGACGCTGCAGGCCCGCTTCGTCACGGTCACGAGATGGTTTTTCTCCACACTCGACAAAGGTCAGCTCCAGATTGGAGTATCGATCGACAACCTCGAAATCGAGCCGCTGTTCCGGTCGATGGACCAGCTCATCTCTGACGCGTCCGACGCCACGACTCGGCAGCTTACGGCAAGCATGCGCACGCAGACCCGGTCGGAGCAGTTTGTCCGCACGGCTACCATCGTAACCTTTGCACCGGGACTCCTCCTGCTCGTCGTTTTCGGCTTCCTGTTTCGCTTCTACCAGCGCCACATCGATGCGATCGCGCGGTCCGAGATCGAGCATTTGCAGCAGCGCGCCCTGACCGACAACCTCACCGGCCTGGGCAACCATCGGGCTTACCTTGAGGAGCTGGAAGCACAGTTTGCCGCCGCGCAGCGCCGCGGTGAGGTGCTGGTGCTGGCGGTAATCGACGTCGACGGCTTCAAGCAAATCAATGATCGCCATGGACACGGCCACGGGGACCACGTGCTGGCGGAACTGGGTACGCTCCTGCGTTCCGGCCGTGCCGAGGACCGGGCTTTCCGCATCGGAGGCGACGAGTTCGCGCTGATCATGGCTATGTCGGGAGACCTCGGTGCGGTTGCCGCCCTGAATCATCTGCGGGCTGCGGCGGAGCGGCAGCTTTTGGGGGCCACCCTGAGCGTCGGCATCGCGACCGTGGCACAGGGGAAGGGGGATATTGCGTCGTTGCGCGAGCAGGCTGATGCGGCGCTCTATGAGGCCAAGCGACGCGGCCGCAATATCGTCGTGACCTTTGCGGAGATCCAGGAAACGGCAGGCATCTTCACTACCGCCAAAGTACATGCTGTCCTGCGGCTGCTGGACGAGAGGCGGATGCGCGTAGCTTTCCAGCCCATCTGGCAGCTCGAGAGTGGCTCGCTGCTGGGCTACGAGGCGCTGGCCAGACCTGGCGAGGACTACGGTCTGGCGGGGCCGCAGGAAGCCTTTGATGTTGCCGAACACGTGGGCCGCGGCCCGGAGCTCGACGCGCTGTGCCGCGAGTCCGTGCTACTCCGCGCGCACGAGCTGCCCGCCGGTGTGCTCTTATTCATCAACCTCTCGCCCCAGTCGCTTGAGCACCCGGCCTTCACAGGCGAATCCTTCGCACGGGCAGTCCGCGCTGCCGGGCTGTCGCCAGAACGCGTGGTACTGGAGATCACGGAGCGCTGCCTGGCGCGGCCGGCGGTAGTCCGTCGCGAGACCAAGCGCCTGCGCGAGCTTGGATTCAACATCGCCCTGGACGACATGGGCGTGGGGTATACCGGGCTGGACATGTTGCGCATGGTACCGGTCGACTATCTCAAGGTTGACCGCGAGATCGTGGCTGGGGCGCTGGTCGACACCACGGCTCGATCGGTCTTGGCCGCGATTCTCGCATTCGCGCTCGAGGCGGGCACCTTCGTGATCGCCGAAGGGATAGAGAACGAGGCGATGCTGGATTTTCTCTGCCAGGCAGCCCGCGAGAGTCCGGACCGCCAGGTGCATGCGGTGCAGGGCTATCTTCTCGGCCGCCCGAGCTTCGAGCTTGCAACCGCCTCGACTCTCATGATGGTGCCGCGCCAGCAGCGTGTCGCGTCGCCGGCTCATTTTCACCTGAGGCAGCAGAGTCGCGCGCAAGCAGCGCGCCAGACGTAGACGGCTGGCAAGCGCGCGGCGGAAGGTCGCGGTGTTGCAGGCAGCGACAACGGGGAGGGCACGGTTATGGAGGGCACAGCGCCGCACATCTGGACGAGGCTGTACTGCCTGGCCTGCGTTGCCTGTCTGGTGGCGGGCAGCTGGGGTACCGGCGTGCTGGCAGCCTCGGACGGGGCCCGGCCGCCCATCGTCATCGGCGCCTCGCTCTCCCTCACGGGCAACTTCGCCGCCGATGGGCTGGCGTTCAAGCAGGGCTATCTGCTGTGGGAGGATGCCGTCAACAAGTCCGGTGGCTTGCTGGGCCGACCTGTGACTATCCGCATCCTGGACGACGGCAGCAGCGCGTCGCGCGTGACCGCCAACTACCAGCAGCTGATCGCGCGCGACCACGTGAATCTGCTGTTCGGACCGTTCTCCACCTTGCTGACTCTACCCGCGTCCGTGGTGGCCGGTCGCTACGGCTACGCGCTTGTGGAGGGTGCGGGCGGGGGGCCCAGCGTATTCACACGTGGGCTGCGCAACGTCTTCGACGTCTCCCTGCCGGTGGTCAATCTCCTGACCAGCTTCACACGCTACATCCTCTCGCTGCCGGCCAGCCTGCGCCCCAAGACGGCCGCCTACGCCACCGAGGACGATCCTTTTGCCGAGCCGCAAGTCGCCCTTGCGCGATCCCTGCTGGAGAAAGGCGGCGTGCGCACCATCTGCAACGTCACCTACTCACCCTCGACCACCAACTACGCGCCTGTTGCCGACAAGGTGGCGAACTCGCAGGCTCAGGTCGCCGTGCTGGGCACGTACTTCGCCGACAGTGTGGCCCTTGTCTCCAGGTTCCGCCAGACGCATTACAACCCGGAAGCCCTGATCGCCACGTCCGGACCAGACCAAGGCAGGGAGTTTACGGATGCGGTCGGCCTGCGGAATGCGGAGGGCATCTTCGTACCCAACGGCTGGTATCCGGAAGCCGGCACGCTGGCCAACGCAGACATGGTGAAGGCGTATCTGGCCAGATATGGCGGCACGGCGGACTCCATCAGTGCCGACGTTGCGGAGGCGTACGCAGTCGGCCAGGTTTTGTCCCAGGCAGTCACGAGATTGCACAGTCTCGATAACGCGTCGCTCACCGTGGCGCTGCACTTGGGCACGTATAACAGCGTGCAAGGGCTCGTCGAGTTCGACCGCGCGGGCCGGAACATCCGGGCAGAGGCCTATCTCTTCCAATGGCAGAATGGCATATTCCTGCCGGTCTTTCCAGAGTCGGCAGCTGCCGCGGTGCCGGAGTTCCCCAAGCCGCGATGGCAATGAGGCTGCAAGCACCGCGCCGAGTCTGACTCCGCGTAGGCAAGAGCAGGCAGTGGACTCGGGCAGAAGGCGCCCTCGCCTGGCGCCGAAGGGGCGGCCGCGTTGGCCGCCCCTTCAGATGCTCGTGTGCCGCGCATGTGCCGTGCTCAGCCGCCGTAAGGCTGCGCCTCCGTCACGTCGCTCGGGCGAACCTTGGACCGGAACAGGCGGTAGACGGTCACGAAGTAGATGGCGGCCAGGACCATGCCCACCAGCCACCAGCGCAGACCGACCTCCAGGCCGTACTCGCTCGTCGATGCGTTGTGGATGGTCAGATTGAACGCGGCGTCCTTGGCCGGAAGCACGAGCGGGTAGAGCACGAAGACTGTGCTGGTCAGCATGCCCAGAATATAAGCGGTCGACGACAGCAGCGCCACGTCGTCGCGCTGCCGCGCGACCGCGTAGCCCATGCCAAGCAGCCCGGCGACGGCCAGGATCGGCAGGATGACACCCCAGGGATAGGTCTTGAAGTTGTCGAACATGTTGTCGCGCACGTAGTGTGTGCCGATCGTGCCCAGCACTGTGAGCACGATGGTCGCCAGCCAGGCGAAGCGCCCGGCAACCCGCGCGCGCGTGCGAATGTCCCCGTCGGTCCTGAGCGCCAGGTAGTTGGCGCCGTGCAGGCAGAGCGTCGCGAATGCCAGCACGGCGATCAGCACCGTGTACCAGTCCAGGACGCCGGGGTGCATGCTGCGCGGATCGAACGTGCTCCACAACGGCACGTAGAAGGAGTGCGTCTTGTCCAGCGGCACTCCGCGGACCACGTTTGCCAGCGCGGCGCCGAAGAAGATCGCCAGCAGGGCGCTGGCGCCGCAGAACACGACGTCCCAGAACTGCGTCCACATCTCGTGGTCGACATGGCCGCTGAACTCGATCGCCACCGCGCGCAGCATGAGCAGCCACAGCACTACGAACAGCGGTAGATAGAATCCGCTGAACCCGGCGCTGTACAACGCCGGGAAGGCGAAGAAGAGCGCCCCGCCGCCGGCCAGCAGCCACACCTCGTTGGCGTCCCAGACGGGACCGATGGTACGTCGCACCACGCGCCGTTCGGCAGGTGTGCGCGCCATCACCAGGTGCAGGGCGCCCACGCCGATGTCGAAGCCGTCGAGCACGACGTAGATCCCGATCATCACGGCTACGAGTATGAACCAAAGCGTTTGCATGGACTCCCTCCTTTCAATCCAGCACTGCCATCTCACGCCGAGGCTTGCCCGGACCGGAGGCCGGCGGCGCGCCCAGCGGGTCCTCGCTTGCTTCCGGGCCGTGCGCGGCTTCGCGCAGCACCAGCACGAGGTAGAGGAGGCCCAGGACCATGTACATGCCGCACATGCCGATCAGCGTGAACACTACTGTGCCGCCGTCGAGGGCCGGTGAGCCGCCCGTGCCGGTGCGCAGCACGCCGAATGCCAGCCAGGGCTGCCGGCCCAGCTCGGCCGTGAACCAGCCCGATGTATTGGCGATGAAGGGGAACGGCAGGGCAAGCATGAGCACCCAGAGCATGGGCCGGAAGTCGAACAGGCGCTTGCGCCACAACAGGAGAACGGACAGGGCCATGATCAGGATAAAGAACGTCCCCAGCCCGACCATCATGTGATAGGCGTAATAGAGGAACGGGACGTTGTCCGGCCACAGGTCCCGTGCGAAGGACTCCAGGCCCTTGATGTTCTGGTTCCAGGATCGATAGCTGAGGAAGCTGAGCATCTTCGGCACGATCAGCCCATTGTCCAGGCGATTCGCGCCCATGTTGGGCTGGCCGATGATCGCGATGCCGGCTCCGTTCTCGCTGGTAAACAGCCCCTCCATGGCCGCCAGCGTCGTGGGCTGATCGTGGGCCACCTGCACGCCCGACATGTCGCCCGACGGCATGAGCTGCAGGATGCTGGCCACCAGGCCCACGCACACGCCGACGCTGATGAAGAGCTTGCCGAACTCGACGTGCCGGCGAGCCAGCACGTAGAAGGCGCCCAGGCCCGCCATGGTGAAGCTGGCCGTTACGGCCGTGCCGCACATGACGTGGAAGTACTCGGGCCCGACCCAGGAATTGAACAGCAGGCCCCAGTAGTCCTTCAAGTCGAGCCTGCCGTCCGGCAGCAACCTGTAGGCTACCGGGTGCTGCATCCAAGCGTTCGTGGCCACGATGAAGTAGGCCGACGCCCAGGACCCGATGAACACGAACAGCGAGGCAAGCCAGTGGATGCGGTGGCCGAACATGCGCTCGGCAAACAGAAACACGCCCAGGGCGGCGGATTCCAGGAAGAAGGCAAAGGCCCCTTCCATGGCCAGCAATTGGGCGATCACGTTACCGGACTGTGTCGAGAATTTGGCCCAGTTGGTGCCGAACTGGAACTCCATGGGCACGCCGGTGACCACGCCCATCACGAATGTGAGAGCGAAGATACGGCCCCAGAAACGTGCTGCATCGTTGTAGCGCTCCTGGTGAGTCCGCATATAGAGACTCTTGGTGATGAACAGCAGCAGCGCCAGGCCCATCGTCAACTGCGGGAACAGATAGTGGTATGTGACAGTAAACGCGAACTGGAACCGCGAAACCAGCGTAGGATCGTTCATGCAGTCTCTCCCCTAACAGCGGTGGGGCACCGCTCCTCACAGACGAATACCTATGAGCACTGTTGGATTGACGTGGTGACCGGTGACCGACTCATTCCTCCGCCATTCCACCTCCCGCTTTCAGCCCATCACGCCACTATCAGCTCCGACGAGGCACCTGAAATCTCCGAGGCCTCGGCGACAGAGGGCACCTCCAGGTCGAGCCACTCGTCCTGCAGGTGCACCATCCGGCAGTAACGACCGCCGGCCGCCATCAGCTCGGCGTGCGTGCCGTGCTCCACGACGCGCCCGCGCTCGAGGACAAGAATCTCGTCCATGGCCTCCATGTGTACCAGCCGGTGGCTGATCAGCAGTACGGTTCGGCCGGCCATTCGCTTGAGCACGGCGTCCAGTACGTCGCGCTCGGTCAGCGGATCGAGATTCGCCGTCGCTTCGTCGAGGATCAGCAGGCGCGGATCCTTGAGCAGGGCGCGGGCGATCGCCACGCGCTGCCGCTCTCCGCCACTAATCTGCGTGCCTTCCGATCCCACCCAGGTGTCCACGCCCTCGGGCAGCCTGCCTACCCAGCCCTCCAGCTTGGTCGCGCGAAGGACTTCCCGCAGTTCGTCGCCGGTAGCCTCCGGCCTGCCGAGCAGGAGATTGCACCTGAGCGTGTCGCTGAACAGGTACGGCGACTGGCCGACCATGCCTATCCCGTCCCGCAGCTCGTCCAGCGCGTACTCGCTCAGCGGATGCGCGCCGAGCCGGATCTCGCCCGACTCGGGATCCCATTGTCGCGCCACCAGCGCCGCCAGCGTGCTCTTGCCCGACCCGCTGGCTCCCACCACGGCCAGGCGACCGCCGGCCGGCAGGTGAAAGCTCACGCCGTCCAGCGCAGCCGGCTCGCCCTCGCGATAGCGGAAGCTCACCCGGTCGAAGTCGAGACCGTCCCACCCGGCGAGCGGTCGCGGACTGGCAGGGTCTGTCACGGCCGGCTGAAGGTCCGCCACCTCGAACAGCCGCCGACCAGCGGCCAGCGATCGGCCCAGGTGCTGGAACGCCGTTGCCACCGGCGCCAGCGCCTCGAAGCTGGTCAGCACGATCACGACCAGGCAGGCCACGATCACGCCGGAGAGGCGGCCGTCGCGGACCAACGAGATCGCGCACAGCACCACCGCCGCACTGGCCAGGCCCGGCAAGAGGATGCCCGCGCCGAGCTGCAATCCGGTCACCATGGCCTCTCGTTCCTGCAGCGAGGCCAGCCTGCGGTCCAGCGTGGCTATGCGATCCGCCTGGGACTCCACGCTGCCGAATGCCAGCAGATCGGCCATCCCTTCCACGCCGTCGATCACCGTTGACTGCAGATCGGCCCGCAGGGCCAGGCGCCGCGATCCCAGGGCAGAGGCAAGCCGGTGCAGGAGCAGGGGTAACGCGATGCCGGCCAGCAGCAAGAAGGGAAGGGCGACTAGGGCGATGCGCACGCTGTAGGCGGTGAGCAGCAGGAGCGTTGCGACCGTGGCAACTGCCGCGACCAGCAGAGGCGCCAGGGCGCGTACGTAGAGGTTCTGCAACTCCTCGAGGTCGCCGGAGAGCCTGGCCAGCACGTCGCCGCTGCGCAGACTCTGCAGGCGGCCCGGCGCCAGGGGCAGCAGCTTGGCGAAGAAGGCCGTGCGCACGGATGCCAGCAGGCGGAAGGTCAGATCATGCGAGACCAGGCGCTCGGCGTAGCGCGCCAGCGCACGCACGAGCCCGGCGGACTGCACGACGTACAGCGGTATCGTGAGCGTGATCCAGAGCGGGTGGCGCGACGCTGCGGCGAGCAGGTAGGCGGCCGTGCCGAGCTGACCCATGTTGCCGGCCACGGTGATGGTGCCGAGCAACACGGCAAGCAGCACTCGGCCGCGGTACGGCCGGAGCAGCCGGAGGAGGCGGCGGTTCATGCCGATCGCTCCAGTGCTCCGTGCACCAGGTCGAAGTAGGCTCCCCGGCGGGCCAGCAGCAGACCGTGGCGGCCCGACTCCACGAGGTGGCCGCCTGCCAGCACTGCAATCTGGTCCGCCGTGTGTACGGTGCTCAGGCGGTGCGCCACGATCAGCACGGTCCGTCCCTGTACCAGGCGGTCCAGGGCGCGGCGAATAAGCGCCTCGCTCTCCGGGTCCAGGTGAGCGGTGGGCTCGTCCAGGATGAGCAATGGCGCGTCCTTGAGGAAGGCGCGGGCCAGCGCCACGCGCTGGGCCTGCCCGCCGCTGAGCCGGAAGCCCCGCTCGCCCATCGGCGTGTCGTAACCTAGGGGCAGATCGGCGATGAACTCGGCGGCACCTGCCAGCTCGGCGGCGCGCGCGACATCCTGGTCGCCCGCATCGGGCCGGGCCAGGCGGATGTTGTCGCGCACCGTGCCGGCGAACAGGTAGGGCCGCTGCGGCACCAGAGCGACGCGCGCACGCCAGGCATCGGCCGCCATCTCGTCCAACCGGCGGCCGTTCACCAAGATCGAGCCCGCGCAGGGCTCCATATAGGCCAGCAGGAGGTTGACCAGCGTGCTCTTGCCGGCGCCAGTTCTGCCCACCACGGCGGTGCGCGTGCCCGGCGCCAGCGTGAGGTCGACGCCCTCGAGCGCCCGCACGCCGTTGGGGTAGCTGAAACCCACGTCCTGGAGCGTGACGGTGAGCGGCGCCCGGGGCGGCGCCACCGGTGTGCCCAGGTGCCTGCGAGGCGCCTGGAGGGCGAGTAGCGCGGCGATCCGTTCGCCGGCAGTGCGGCTCTCCATGGCGGCGTGCCGCTGCGTGCCCAGGTCTCGCAGTGGGCGATAGAACTCCGGCGCCAGCAGGAGGATCCAGAATGCCGTCTGGAAGGCGATGCCACCGGTAAGCAGGCGCGTGCCGAGTTCGACCGCCACCACGGCGATGGACGCGGTGGCCATGAACTCCAGGACAAGGCTGTTCAGGAAGGCGTAGCGCAGCACCTTGAGCGTGCGCTCACGGAAGTCGGCGCTCACTTCCGCCACGCGGTCGATTTCGGCCTCGCCGCGCCCGAACAGCTTGAGCGTGGGCAGCCCGTGCAGGGCATCCAGCAGGTGCGCGTTGAGCCGGCCCAGGCTCACCCACTGCGCCCGCATGTGGTCCCCGGCATAGCTGCCGACCAGCGCCATGAGCAGGGGCAGGATCGGCGCCGTGGCCAGCAGAATGATGCCGCTTAGCAGATCGCGGCTGAGCACGGAGCAGCCGATCAGCAGCGGCACGATGCCGCTCAGATAGCGCTGAGGCAGGTAGCGCACCAGGTAGGGATCCAGGCGCTCGACGCCATCGATGGCTGCGCTGGCCAGCTCACCGGTCCGCTCGCCCGAGGCGTAGGCCGGGCCGAGCTCGGCAAGGTGCGCGAAGAGCGCGCGGCGCAGAGCGGCCTTGGTCTGCGCGGCGCCGTGATTGGCCGCCACCTCACCCAGCCATGCCGCGGCCGAGCGCAGCACGACCGTGATGGCGAGCAGAGCCAGTGGAGCGGCAACCCCGGCCAGGTCGGCGTGGTCCTGGAACACACGGGTGACCACCCGGCTGAGGAATGCAAACTGGAGGATCAACAAACCGCTGCCGAGAACGCCGAGTCCAACGGCAGCCGCTGTTGCCTTGCGCCGGGGGCAGAGCGACGGGAGCGGGTCCTTCCTCACGCGGTCGCGGCCCTATCCGTTTCTAGTCAAAGGCTGCGCAGCCTGCAACCCAGGTAAAGCAGCCTGATCATAGAGGATGCGGTAGAGCAATGGAAGGGCAGATCGGCCCTTGCTGGTGCGTCGCCTGGCCGGAGATCGGACAGAAGCCAGGCCGGCCGGGGGCGTCAGCCGACCCGTCGGTCTACCCGGCCGAGGCCTCGCCCGTGATCCGGCGAACAGGCGAGCGCGTCGATCCGCTTGTGCGAAATTACCGGTGGAGCGCGGTTCACCGCTGCTGGGATACCCAGCGAACCTTGTCGCGACCGATACCCAGCGATGCCACCCTGGCCGCGCTCAAGGATCGGCGTCCGATCACCCTTTCAGGCCGCTCGTGGCGATGCCCTGGATGAACGTCCGCTGAGCAATGAGGAAGAGTACGCCGGTTGGAATGGCAAACATGAAGGAGGCGGCCATCAGGGGGCCCCACGAAGCACCACGCTGGTTAAAGTAGCCTAGCAGTCCCAGCGAGAGTGTAAAGCGGTTGGGATCGCTAATGTAGATCAGCGGGTTCAGGAAGTCCGTATACGTATAGAGGAAAGTGAGCATTGCCGTGGTAGCCAGCGCAGGACGAGCAAGGGGCATGATGATCTGGGCGAAGATACGCAGTTCAGAAGCGCCGTCTGCTTTGGCCGCCTCCGACAGCTCCACCGGAATACTGGCGAAGAACTGACGCAGCAGGAAGATGAAGAACGGTGCGCCGAAGAATGCAGGTACGACGAGCGGCAGATAGCCGCTGGCGAGCGTGAGCCAGCCGAGGTCGCGGAAGATCAGATAAAGCGGGATAATCGTGACCGGGTAGGGCAGCATCATGGTGCTCAACACCAGGCCAAATAGGATGCCGCGGCCCGGGAAGCGTACACAGGCCAGGGAGTAGGCTGCCAGAGAGCATGATATAACTGTGCCCACCACATTGAGAGCGCAGATCAGCAGCGTGTTGCCCAGATACTGCATGTACGGAATGATCTGCAGAGCCTGGGAATAGTTCTGCAAATAGATGCCTTGAGGCAGCCAGCTGAGCGGATGGGCCATGATGTCTTCGGGGCTCTTGAGCGAAGTGATGATCATCCACAAGAATGGAGCCACGAACACCACCACCACAAGTGCCACGCCCAGGGAGGCAAAGATCTCCTGTAGGTACCGGCGCGCTACGGCACGCCGATGCAGAGTCGAGCGCGCCGTTACGGCCATGATCGCACCTGTCTATCGCTCATAGTAGATCCACCGGCGGGAGGCAAGAAGCAGAATTCCAGTGAAGATAGCGATCACCAGGAATAGCAGCCAGCTCATGGCAGAGGCGTAGCCCATGTCGAAGTTCTGGAACGCACTGGTGTAAATGTATGTGACATAGAACAGCAGCGACGATTGCGGGTTCCCGGAAGCGCCTCCAATAGTGTAGGCCTGGGTGAAGAATTGCAGAGAGGCGATCATTCCGGTGATCACGTTGAACAGGGTCACCGGGGAGACTAGCGGGATCGTAACGTAGCGTAGCCGCGCCCAGACGCCGCCACCGTCGATGGCCACGGCCTCGTACAGTTCCTTCGGCACGCCCTGCAAGGCGGCCAGGTAGATGATCATCGAGAAGCCCACCTGCCACAGATTGAGCAAGATGAGTGTCGGCTTTGACCACGTGGGATCGTTGAGCCAGCCCGGCTGCGGTAGATGCACGAAGCTCAGGAAGGCGTTGACAATGCCGAACTGCGGGTTGAAGACCCAGACCCAGAGGATCGAGGCCACGAGGGGCGACACCACGGCTGGCAGGAAGCACAGGGTGCGCCAGAGTGCAATGCCCTTTACATCAGAGTTGAGCAGCAGTGCCACCACGAAGGCAAACAAGGTGGTGGCTGGCACGCCAATTACCATCAAATAGAGCGTATTGCCGACTGCGGATTGGAAGAAGTGGTCCCAGCTGTCGTACTGGATGAAGAACTGGTCGCTGAACAGATTGCGATAGTTGTCGAAACCGATCCAGCGCGGGGCGCTCAAGAGAGAATAGTGCGTGAAGCTGTAGTAGAAGGATGCCACCGCGGGATAGAGCAGAAAGACGGCGAACCCCAGCAGCCATGGCAGTTGAAAGAGAACTCCAGTAATGATCGCCCGGCGCGTGAAGGGGCTGAGGCGCCGAGCTCTGGCAGTGCTGCCTGTGCCCCTTCCGTTCGCGTCAGTGCTCTGTGTCACCCGCAATCCCCGTCTCTAGACCGCCAGTGCCGCTGGGGCACGCCGCTCAACCGGGTCCGGGGAGCCACCAGCCGGGACGCGAGCGTGTCCGTTCACGTCCCGGCTGCCAACTGTCGGACTATTGTTGCAGAGTCTGATCGAGCTCAGACTGGGTCAATTGTTGCACATGAGCCAGGGCCTGCGCCGCCGACTCCTGTCCGTGGAGTGCGCGATTGGCGTCGAAATCGAGGTTCTTCAGATACTTCGCGGTGATCGGCATCACCAGCGGATTCGGCACCCCGTGTACATTGAGCAGCACCTGCTCGATGTACCTAACGAGGGGGACCGCTCCGAATGTGCCGGTCAGGGGCTTGGCCAGCGCAGACTTCAGCAACGGGTAGCCGGTTAGGGTCTGAGGCAAGTTGAGCTGTTCGCGCTCGCTGTGCATGTACCAGTTGATGAATTTCCAGGCCAGGTCGGGGTGCCGCGATCCCTTGGGGATCAGCATCACATCGCCGTATACCGCCGAGATGTGACCCTGCTTCTGCATGCCATCCGGATAGGGAATATAGGTGCCGCCGAGGTTGTTGAGGGTGAGACGGCTGCCCTTTGGCAGGTCCGTCGGCCACCAGTCGCCGTCGATGAGCATGGCGATCTTACCCTGCACGAACGGATCGGTCGGCCCCAGATAAGTGCCAAACCCCGACTCGAAACGATCCAGCTTGGACGGCCCATATTGGTTCCAGAAGTTGGCGAGCCACGTCAGACCTTGGATATTCGCGGGATCGGTGGCGGTGATCTTCTTATGGGCGGAGTCATACCAGCTGCCGCCGAAGACATTGCCCCAAAGCTGGAAGAAGTCGGCGCCGCCACCGTTGATGCTGCCATTCGGCAACAGGCCGAGCTGCTTGATGCTGCCATCCTGATTGTAGAGGGTCAGCTTCTTGGCATCCTGCAGCAGTTCCGATAGCGTCTGGGGCGGCTTGTTGGGGTCCAGCCCAGCCTGCTTGAAGAGATCCTTATTATAGAACAGGACTATGGCATCCTGTTCCGCCGTCATCGTATAGTAGTGGCCGTTGAGGTAGCCCTGGTTCCACGCAGCGTCCGTGAACTTGCTGAGATCGAAGTGGCTGGCCTTCATATAGCTATCGAGTGGCACTACGGCGCCTTGCTGCAGCCAATCCGAGCGCACATAACCTAGCATCACCAGATCGGGCGCGTTTCCGGACTCGATCGACGCCAGTATCTTGACCGGGTCCTGGCTCGGCACTGCCTGTGCCGGCTGACCGGTATCGTGGACAAAATCGGCCACGATCTGACGATCCGTGGACGGCTGGCCGGCAAATGCCGCGGCCGTACCCTCGAAGTACACCTGCAGCGCCGGAGCGCTGGTCTGCCGCGTGTGAGCGGAGGCAGCGCCAATGCTGAAAGTGAGCAACGCAGGCAGCAGTGCAAGACGGGACAGGCGCGTGAGGTGCATCAGGTTCACCAGCCTTTCTTGACAAACAGCGCGTGCATGTGAGCAAGCGAGTGTTCGGAGGGCTACGCGCGACAGCAAACTTCGTCTGTGCCAATCTACCGTCATGGCGAATTCGGCATCGCCAACCGGCTGCTCCTGCTGTTCCTCCTTCGGTACTGGCGCCAGCGCCATGACCGGCACCTGCTGTAGGCGACCCGGCCTAGCACGCTCCCAGGCTACGGTGCCGCCGCCAGTCTGGGGTGGGCCTCACGGAATTCTCGCGTTCGATCCAGCGCCCAAATCTGCGACGCAGGGTGTCGCGCATCTCCTCGCCGAGCCGGCGACAGTAACGCCCAGGATCTGAGGCACCCAGAGAGACTGCGAATTCTGCGGCTGCCAACACGTTGCCAAACCGCCACTACCGTACCAGACCTACGCATACCTGTCAATACAGAAGGTTGCATCGACGAAACCCCATCCTACGGTGGTGCACCGCCACACGTTCCACCTGTTGGCGGGTGGACTCGAGCAAAGCCAGGCCGGATGCGGACGCACGGGATGTCGCTCTGCTCCGCGCGGCTACTATACCGGTATTGACAGGTATGGTTCTGCCACGTACAGTAGTGACAACGCAGTATGCGCAGCAAGCCAGGTTCGGCGAGGTGCGCCGCTACCGTTTGAATCACACGCCGATGCTGGAGCAGACGATGAGCATCGCCGCCCAAGTCGCAGGCAGCGCGGCAGGCCAGCCGCTCTACGCGCAGGTGCAGAGGCAGCTGGCCGAGGCTATCACGCAGGGTGAGTTCCGGCCGGGTGGCGGGCTGCCGGCCGAGCGATTGCTCTGTGAACGCTTCGGCGTCAGCCGGGTGACCTTGCGCCGGGCGCTTGAGGCGCTGGCTGCGGAAGGCCTGATCGACTCGGTGGCCGGTCGGGGCTGGTTCGTGGTCGAGCGCCCGGTGAGCGGCCCGCTGGCGCCGGCCTCGCACATGAGCTTCACGGCCATGGGGGCGGCGCGCGGCCTGACGGCGTCGGCCGACGTCCTCCTCCAGATGGCGCGACCGGCTACGCTGGATGAAGTGGAGGTGCTGGGCATCGCGCCGGGCAGCGACATCTTCGAGTTGCGCCGCCTGCGCCGGCTGGACGGCATGGTCATTGCCATCGACCACAGCAGGGTGCCGCTGCGCTACTGCCCGTCGCTGGTCGCGGTGGACTTCACGACCGCCTCGCTGGTAAGCATTCTGGAATCCAGGAGTGGCATCGTCTACCGGCGGTGCAGCTATACCGTGGAGGCCGTATCCGCCGACGAGTCGTCCGCCGCTCTCCTGGAATTGCCGGCGGGAGCGCCCCTGCTGCAGTGTGGACAAATCATCTATGACCAGCACGGCCGTGTCATCGAGTTAGGCCGCATCGTCTACCGCCATGATCGGTTTCGTTTCCGGGCCGATCTGGCTCGCTACGTGTAGCGCAACGCTGGGAGTGTGGACAGCGCCATGCACGGGGTCGGCGTCTCGCGTTTGGGGCCCATCGTGGTAGTCGGCGCGCATGTGCAGGGTCTCTTCATGCGCGTCGCCGCGGTGCCGCGCGAGGGTGAGACTGTGCTCGGCTGCGACTACGCCGAGCCGCTAGACGGCGGCAAGGCCACCCACCAGGCGATTGCCGCGGCTCGCATGGCCGCGCCGACCGCATTCGTGACTGTGCTGGGCCGGGACGAACGGGGTGGCCGCTGTCGCGCGCTGCTGGAGCGTGAAGGCATTGACTGCCGTGGGATCATGACGAGCGAGCGGCCAACCGACGTGGGCTTCGTGCTGCTGCCGCCGAGCGGCATTCCTGCCATTGTCACGGCCCTGGACGCCAATAGCCAGCTGCAGGCTGCAACCGTAGGGGCGGCAGCATGGCTGATCCGCAGCGCCTCGCTGGTCGTCTGCCAGCTCGAGGCGCCGCTGGAGGCTGCCACCACGGCGTTTCGCCTCGGGCGTGACAACGGTGCTCGCACTCTTCTCAACCCTGCTCCGGCTGCCCCGCTCGACGACGAGGTGCTGCAGCTCACCGACATCCTGGTGCCCAATGAACATGAGGCTGCCGTCATTGCCGGGCTATCGGGGGCTCCCGCAGACCTGGCGCAGGTGCTTGCGCGCAGACGTCCAGGCATGGCGGTCTTGGTCACTGCCGGCGCCGCAGGGGTCTTCGCGGTCGACGGCGACGGCGTCAGCTGGCAGGTACCGGCACCGGAAGTGCAGGCAGTCGACACAACCGGCGCCGGCGATGCCTTTGTCGGTGCGCTCGCGGCGCGTCTTCACGCCGGCGACGGCCTGCAGGCTGCCTCCGCCGTCGCCGTACGCGCGGCCAGTCTGTCCACCACGCGCGCGGGCTCAATCCCATCCCTGCCGCGGTGGGCGGAGTATGAGGCTTTCAACGCGAACGGTGTGACGCTCGCGTCGCAGACGAATAGCGCGACATGATCGGAGTGGCAGCGAAGGCGAGAACGACATGAATCAGCGTGGTGGTCCTGGTCGCCTGCTGGCGTTGGGTGCCCATCCGGATGATGATGACACCGGCGGCTTCGGTTGGGCGCACAATGGTTGATCGGCAGCATCGGGGCTGCACGCAATGGAGGAAAGCAGGATACCTGATGACGCAAGAGATCAGGACAGCCGATCTTGTCGACTGGTGTAGTATTCCGGCCGAGGCGCTGGAGGACCATCCGCGGGCCAAGACGCGAATCAAGATCCTGCCGCTGCCGGAGGACGTGCACCGGTGGGCCGCTCGCGACATGGCCGACGAAGTCAAGGCCAACAATGCCCAGGGGCAGCCCACGCGCTGGATCCTGCCCTGCGGCCCTACCAAGCAATACGCGCACTTTGCCGAGATCGTCAATCGCGAGCGCATAAGCCTGAAGAACGTGCATGTCTTCCACATGGATGATTGCCTGGACTGGCAAGGACGGCCGCTGCCGCTGGACCATCGCTTCAGCTACGAGGGCGCGATGCGCCGGTTGTTCTACGGTGCGATCGATGCGGAGCTCGCCGTGCCGGAAGCGCAGCGGCACTTCCCATCGGTGTATGCGATCGACGCCATCAGCGAGGCCATCGCGCTGGTGGGGGGAGTGGATACCACGTACGGCGGCGTTGGTTATCGCGGCCACATCGCGTACAACGAGCCGCCGCGCTCGCCCTGGTACTCCGTCACGGCCGAAGAGTTCCGGGCGTCCCGGACCCGGATCCTGAACCTGAACGACGACACGTTGATCGCGGTGAGCCAACGCTCGGTGGGCGGCTGCTCGCCTGTCGTGCCGCCCATGGCTATTACGCTGGGGATGAATGACCTGCTGGGAGCGCGGCGCATCCGCCTGCTCAGCGATACCGGCGCCTGGAAGCAGACGGTGGTGCGGGTCCTGCTCTTCGGTCCGGTAGTGGTCGAATACCCCGTGACATTTGTCCAGGAACACTCCGACGCCATGATCGTGGTGGATCGGGCTACTGCTGAGGCACCGCTGGGGCCGGCGTGAGCGGTCACGCACTGTGCCTATGCGCGCCGCGGCTCAGCTCATGTGCGGAAGGAGCAAGTCCCAAGTCGCCGGGACTTCAATGTAGGCGCGATGGCGCCGTTATTGGTTAAGGGAGAGGCACGTGCGCAGGTCAAGCAATGTTTCCGGCGCCTGGTGGGACTATACGACGCTTGACGATGAACTTCTTGCCGATGCTGCTCGACTGTCTGCCCAAGACATAGAGCAACTCTCGCGCCCTGGGTTCCAGGTACGGATGTACGACACGCTCGAATCGTTCTATCTCGCCGAGGCCCTCGAGTACGTGGCCGCGTGGCGCCGTGCTCGTCCGGACGCGCCCGCGGGCATTTGCGGTCCGGTCGGACCCACGGAGCAGCTACCGCTCGTCGCTCAGATAGTGAACGATCTGGAGATCGACGTGCGGAGCGGGCACTTCTGGGCTATGGACGAGTGGTACCAGGACGGGAAGGAAGTGCCGGTGACACATCCCCTGAGCTTCACGCGCACGGACCTCGAACTGTGCTTCAATCGCATCGACAGGCGTTTCCGCATGCCCGATGAGAATCTCCACTTTCTCACCGCGGCCAACCTCGCCGAGTATACAAGGTCATATGACACGGCAAGGTGCCTCGTCATGCAAGGCGGTCAGGGTGACGTGAAGCACTGGGCCTTCAACGATCCGGTCCAGCGGCAGGGAAGCTGGCAGGACGCGCCGCCGTCCCCAGCCGAATACAGGACGCTCGGCGCACGGGTGGTGAACCTGCATCCCCTGACGATCGTCCAGAACGCTCGCACGTCCGGTGGCGGCAACGTGGCGAGCGTACCCACGCAGGCGCTGTCTGTCGGCCCGCTGGAGACCTGGAAGGCGGACAAAGTCTCGATTTGGCATGCCGGGATGCACGACAACCCGTTCGGTGTGCGGCTGACGGCACTGATGATCTCGAAGCGCCTGCCGGACTCCAGTGTCCCGATGTCGCTGCTCGCCGACCACCCCGACGTTCAGTTCAATTACTACCGCCCGGCCATCGGAACCTGCGCGGCGGAGATGCACTGACTCTGGCCGCACAGCACCAGGCCGGGACACTATGCCGGCACTTGCGTAGACTGCGACGTGTGGACCTGGGTCTTGACCACGGAATGGGGCGGACGGGATAGTGAGACTTCGGGGAAAGACGGCGATCGTCACGGGTACCAGCAAAGGCATTGGCGCAGCCATCGCCGAGCGCTTCGCGCTTGAGGGCGCTTCCGTGTTCGGCATTGACCGGATCCCTGCTACCGGCAACCAGGGTGCTTCCGGGATAGCGTCGCCGGGTGCCGAGATCGCGTTTCACGAGGCCGATGTGTCGCGTGAGAGCGCCGTGCGCGGCGCGGTGGATGCCTGTCTGGCAAGGTTTGGCACGGTCGACGTGCTTGTTAACAACGCCGCTGTGCAATATGAGGTCCCGTTGCACGAGACGACCTACGAGCAGTGGCGAACGATGATCGACATTAATCTTGGCGGCTACTTCCTCACCTGCAAGCACGCCATTCCCATCATGCAGCGCGCGCGTGGCGGCGTGATCATCAACATCAGTTCCGTGCTGGGGCTGGTGGCGGATCCGAAGCTTGCTGTCTACTGCTCCACCAAGGGCGGAATCCTGGCGATGACCCGCGCCATCGCCATAGCATACGGGCACGACGGCATTCGCGCCAATTGCATCTGTCCGGGTGACGTGGACACGCCGCTGAATCAGGCGTACTTCGACAGCTTTTCTGACCCCGCAGCGGCTCGAGCGGGGATCGAGAATGAGTATCCGCTGGGTCGTATCGCGACGCCGGATGAGATCGCTCGCGTAGCCGTGTTCCTAGCGTCCGAAGATGCAAGCTTCATAAACGGGACACACGTTGTTGTCGATGGCGGCGTGCTCGCCAAGATTTACTAGTCGCGCTGACAGAACACGCCACCGACCCGGTACTCGCGGCGCAAGCGCCGAACACTGAGGTCGCGCCTCTGATTGCGTTTTGTGATCACGCCGGGGACGTCTGGCGTGGAACACTCGCCGGCGGTGTGGACTTGTCCGATTGCCTCGAGTTTGAGCCCCAGCGTGTCGAGGTACTCCAGCGTGAAGTCCTGCCCACACATCGTGCGCTCCATTCAACGACGCCTACCGGCCGATGCTCCGCGCGACAGTACATCCGACAGCCCTGGGCCAGCGCGGCCGGCAATGCTGGCCCGAGATCTGGGGTCTCATCGGCCCCATGCTCCAGCACGTGCTGACCAGCGGGGAGGTCACGTGGTCCGCCGAACAATTGTTGCCACTGGATCGCTCCGGCTATGTCGAGTAGTGCTACTTCACCTTCTCCTACAGTCCGATTCGCGATGAAACCGCGGGCATCGGCGGCGTGTTCACGGCGGTGCCCGAAACGACGGCGCGGGTGTTGGGCCAACGACGCCTGCGCATGCTCCGCGAGCTCGGATCGCTGACGGGCGAGGCCAAGACGGTTGAGGACGTTTGCGCCGTCGCCATGACGGTGCTGGCGACCAATGCTGCCGATGTGCCCTTTGTCGCACTCTACCATATGGACGAAGCACAGGCGGAATGGCAGCTTGCCGCGTCGACAGGCCTGAATGCTGGCACACCGGAGTGCCCACCAAGGATCTTGTCGGCCTCGCTCAAGGACTGTGGCCGCTTGCCCCAGGTCGCGCGGTCCGGGCAGGCGGCATTGGTGGAACACCTGGACGCTCCGCTGGACGCCGTGGGCCGGACACTCGGCACGCCGGCCGCGGCGAGCAGGAGCGCATTGGTCGTGCCGGTGACGCTGGCGGACCTGCCGTCAGTTATGAGACGCTGGTATCCTGGATACCGGAGCGAGGGCAGTGGCAGGGCGCGAGCAGGAAAGCTGACGGCACCAGACCACGCCTGCGAGGCAGCATCCTGGATCCTGCCGGGAGTGTCCAGCGGCAGCCACGGAGAATGGGGTCGCGATGCGCATCGTGAGACTTGGGCCAGGGGACGCAAGCGTGCTGGGAAACGCGCAGCGATGCTTCGGCCATCCGCTTCAGGAGCACTCCACGCAACGCTTTCTTGCGAGCGAGAATCATCACCTGCTCGTAGCTATCGACGGCGAGCAGGCCGTTGGCTTTGTCAGCGGCGTCGAAATGACGCATCCCGACAAGGGGACCGAGATGTTCCTCTACGAGCTGAGCGTTGATCCGCACTATCGTCGGCAGGGTTGTGGCGCGGCACTCGTCAGGGCGCTCGCGGATTTGGCGCGAGGACGAGGGTGCTACGGCATGTGGGTCCTCACAGATGACGACAATGTGGCGGCGCTCGCCACCTATCGGTCAGCAGGCGCGACACGTGAGCAATCGCAGGTCGTGTGCGCATGGACGTTCGACGAGACCTGAAGTTGAGCATGCCTGGGTGCGGGCGGCAGCATCGAGGCGCCACTACGCCACGCGGGCGGTGCTGTAGGCGGCACAGGTGCTCGACAATCCGGCCGACCTGATCAGCGTCGCGGTCGAAGTACTCATCCGGCTGCGCCGCGAGTTGCCGGCTTTCAGCACACTCGACCAGTTGGTGGGTCGCGTCCGCGCCGTGATCAATCGCCGGTACTTCCAGCAGGTCGCGGCGCGTGTCCCTGCCGCGAATCAGGCGCGCAACGAGGCGCTGCTGGACTCCATCGCCGCCGCGCCGCACGCGCCCTACCACGCGCTCAAGCAACAGCTAGGCCGACCCAGCCGCAAGCACCTGGCCGCACTGCTCGACCACCTAGCCTGGCTCGAATCGCTCGGCGCCGTCGACCAGTTCCTGCTTGACCTGCCGGAGGACAAACGGCGGCACTTTGCCGCAGAGTGCAAGGCGCTGGACGCAGCTGAGCTGAAGGACGTCACCGTCCCCAAACGCCTGACGCTCATCCTCTGCTTGATACAGCAGGCCCGCATGCAGACGCGGGACGATTTGACCGAGATGTGCATCAAGCAGATTCACCACATCCACGTGCAGTGCAAGGCAGAGCTGGGGTTCGTGCGCGAGCGTCAGCAGGAGACGACGGAGCACCCGGTGGATACGCTGGCGGCCGTGCTCGAGGTCGTCGAACAGGAGTAGTCCGACTCCGAGGTCGGCGCGGCCCTCCGGCAGACGCTGCCGGACGGCGGCAGTGCGGAGCAGCTGCAGCGGGAGTGCGAGACGTTCAGGGCCTACGCCGGCCAGAACTACCTGCTGCTGCTCTGGCAGTTCTTCCGGGCCTATCGCAGCGGGCTCTTCCGCGTGGTGCGCGCTCTGAGGCTGCGCTCCACGAGCCAGGACCATTCGCTCATCCTCGCCCTTCGCGCCCCGCTCGACCACGAGCGCCGCGGCGGCCGGTACTTGCGCGAGCGGGTGGACCTGTCCTTTGCCGCCGATGCCTGGCAGGGCCTGATCGTGGTCCGGCGTCGCCGCCGCAGATGGTTGTTACGCCGGCCCTTCGAGGTCTGTGTCTTCACGCGCCTAGCCACCGAACTCCAGTCCGGCGATCAGGCCGTGGATGGCTCGCACGCCTTCGCTGACTACCGGGAGCAGCTGTTGCCCTGGGAGGCCTGCGCGCCGCAGGTTGCATTGTGGCTGCGCACGGCTACACGATCGCGCTGAAGAGCACTGAGGGCGTCGGGCCAGCTGCCACTCTGCGGCTGCCCCAGCGGTCCGTCGACGATGAGCAGGCAGCGATTGCGGCCGAATTCGGCTGATCGTCGCCACATGCGTCGTCCCGCCGCTGCACCGCGCAACCCGCTTGCCTATTGACGGACGGCTAGAGCCACCCGCGCTGGTGCAGGAGCTGGCGACCCACCTGCCCGGACGTCACCTCGTATGCCGTGCCGCTCAGCTCGGGATGGTACTCGAGCCGCCCGTTCTTGAAATACTGCAAGAGGTACGTGCGGCCGGTGCGGTCTCCGTTCTGCTCCGTCAGGGGCTCCGAGATCGGCATGCCGTATCTCGCCACCTCGTGAAGGGTCGAAGTCGACCCAATAGACGTCGCCACGGCGCATTAATCGAGCGCCCCGTCGACCGCCGTTTCGATCCAGGCCAGTGCCTCTTGCTCGGCCCGCGTTTCTGCCGCCGCAGCGCGACATTCGGCTTTCAGCTCGTCTGTGCCGACCACATGTGGCCGGACCGATCCTTCGATGAAGCGGCTGATCTCGCCGCGCCCAATCTGTTGGTGCAGGCCACGATAGACCTCGTCGGCAATGGTGATGGTCAGTTTGCGTCGCATGCTGGTCCTCCGGGGCCGACTGTATACGTGTACACGTTCTATGCCAGACAGATGTCGGTCGATCCGCTACGCGTAAGCCCGGGCGGTCGCATCGTCGAGCTCGCGCACCAGAGTATGCAGCCGCGCCGTCATCTCACGAATCGTCGTAACCGACCGCGACAGATCGCCGATGGCGCCGTTCAGACCGTCGATCTCCGGATCCATGCGTGCGAGCGTCTCGTTCATCGCCGAGAGCTTGACGTTCAGCTCGGTGATGCTTGCCTTCGTGCTTTCGGAGAGCTTCCGAACCTCACGCGCCACCACCGTGAAACCGGCACCCGACGCGCCCGCCCGCGCCGCTTCGATCGATGCGTTCAGTCCCAGCAGGTTTGTCTGGTCGGCGACGCCTCGGATGAACGTGATGACGTCGACAATCACGCTCATCCCGTCGCGCACACCCGACGTAATCCCGGTCAGCGCGCCCATCGTCTGGCGCAGACGCTCGGTCGACGTCGATATGTCTCCCGCCGTCGTGGTGGCATCTCCGAGAACCCTGACAATGTCCTTCGTGAGCTCCATGTTCATCGGGATGGTCATGCTCAAGATGCCCGCGAACGAGCCATCAGCTTCCTTCAGGGGCATGCAGAGACCGGAGTAGGCAAAACCGTGGAGCGACTTCTCCAGTGGCACGAATCTGGCGAGCCGAGACCCGGATCGTATCGCCTGTGCGGTCAGAGAGCCGTCCTTCACGGGCACGCCAACGTGGAAGTCGAATGGCATTCCCGGAACGTCCCAGATTCGCGTCACGACACCGTCCGCCCTCGTGACGAAGAGGTAGTTCCTGCCCGCGAACAAATGGAAGATGAACTCCGCCATCGCTTCTCCAGCCATGACGCCTTGACTGCGCTCGAGGCCCTGCCGGGGGTCGCCGGTGGCCGTGCCGTCCGCCTTTGTCGACGATGCCATCTTCATCACTCCTCACGAGCTCCATCCCGTACGGATCTTGCCTTGCCGGCGACTGGATGCAGTCTTCCCCGGCATAGTGGCTGATCAGCTCGATCATAGTTGCACGCGGCTATTCGGAAAAGTGGGGACGAGCGAGCCGCCAGATCGCAGCGGCTCCAGCTTTGGCACGAGTACGGCCGCGGCAGGCGTGCCGACCGGTGCGATCGTCGGAGATACAATGAGGGGCGAGGAGGGCTAACGATGGTTGCGGCGAGACAGGATGCGCGGATGACCGTCGATGAATGGCGGGACCTTGAGCGGACCGGCGAGACGAAGCACGAGTACAGGGATGGCTATATCTATGCCATGGCCGGCGGCTCGCAGGCGCACTCGGCCATAACGGTGAACGCTTTGGCCGCGCTGCACGCCGCGGTCGGCGACGGGCCCTGCCTGGTCTACAACTCCGATCTGGCAACCCGTGTGTCGGCAAGCCGGTATAGCTATGCTGACGTGGTCGTGACCTGCGCCGAGGACGGCGTGGCCAGGCGGGGACAAAGCGAGATCGACGCGCCACGCGTCGTGCTCGAAGTGCTGTCCGATAGCACGGAGCGCAACGATCGCGGCCGCAAGTGGGACGACTACCGGCAATGCCCCAGCCTTGAGGAGTACGTCCTGGTGGGTACCGAGTATCAGCGCGTCGAGGTGTACCGGCGCACGGAGCAGGGCTGGGGGCTCTTCGAGTTCTACGGGCCGCGAGACGACGTGGCGCTGACCAGTATCGGCGTCCGCTTTCCCACCGCGGCCCTCTACCGGCACACGGACGTGCCGGAGACGGCGCCCGAATAGTGTCCGCCGACCGGAGCGTCGTGGCCGCTAGCCTCCGCGGGTCTTGCCGAGGCCGCGCCGCCGCGTGCGGTCGGTGCGCGGCTCTGCATCAGCGGTAACCACGGGCCGGCGAGCAGCCGACTGCGCGCATTTCCGGCGCGTTTTCGAGTGCCATGCCGAAGGCCGCTACCAGAGGCCCGCGGGCAATTCGCTCTGCATATTTCTTGATCGCGTCCAGACCGGGATGTTATGTGGATGGGCTTTCACCTTGGCTCTGATCCAGTATCCTGTCAACAATATGCACGCTGCGGAGCGCGGCGGGATTGCTCGACGCGGGCGTCCGCGCGACGTGGCTGCTGTATGCGCTCATACCGTGCGTCGTGGCACCGGCACTACTCCGGCGGTGTCTCCGGCGCATCCGTGCGGCGATAGGGGGCGGCAAGGGCGAAGCGCACGCCGGCGCCGGTCAGCTCCACCTCATCCTGCGCCGCCCTTGAGAAATGGATAGAGGCTGCCGCCGTGCGCACCCAGTATCAGCAGGGCGCCGCTGGGATGGTCCCGGTCCTCGGACGCGGCGAGCCGTTGCAGCAGGTCCGCCGCGCCGGTGATGTGCTCCTCGCAGACGATGCGCCCGGCAACCTGGATATGGAGGCCGGGATCGGCGCGTAGCTCTGCCAGCAGGTCGCCCGACCCCTCCGTGATGAAGGCGATCACGCGCGTTCGCGGCTTGCGGCTCTGCTTCACCCGCATGTCGTCGCGCAGTACCGGCCAGTGTACGGCGGCTACCGCCGCCGTGGCCAGCGCCAGGCAAAGGAATTGAGCCAGGCTCGCACGCACGGTGGCGTCGAGCGTATCGCCGAGCACGATGCGCAGCGCCTGCCACAGCCAGGCGATGAGGAAGCCGAGAGCGCTGAGCCCGGTCAGAATTACCAGGCCGCCCACGAGCAGGCGCCGCTCCCACGATGTTCGTTCCTGGTTGGGCGCGACACTGGCCGCGCGCTGCAGCGATAACCAGCTGGGCAGCCAGACGGCTAGTCCAACCGGTATCAGTGCGAGGGCGGTGCTCAGGGTGTCGCGCCACCAATACTGGCCGCCCTCCGTGGCCGCGCTGCCGAACACGGCGTCGAAGCCGATCCAGACCGCGAAGAGCGCGCCGGAGACCCACGTGCATAGCCCGACGAACGCCATCGTGGCCAGCGCCGGGCGCCGTGGCCACGGAACGGCACCGGCGGCCGGCGCGGCATCGACGAGTCGTGCCTGGTGGCGCAGGATCAGCCAGTGGACGGCCCACACCAGTCCGCCGGACACGACCCACGGCGTGACCTGATTGGGGTCGGAGAGGAACACCCAATCGCCCTCGGGCGGGTGGTAGCCGAATACCCGTCGCAAGGTTTCGCATATCCCGCTCACGCCGGTCAGCAACGTCACAAACCCGGAGTAGGCGAGAACCCCGTAGATATACAGCACGCGCAGCAGGCGCCGGCCGCCGCGGGCCAGGTCGTAGATCAGGTACGCCGCCCAGACGCCGCCCCCGGCAACCAGCTCGCTGCCGATCTGGCCCCAGATCGTCCAGGCTGCCTGGGCCGGCTGATCGGTCGGCTCTTGCCCAACCAGGGCGATCGCGATCTGCTGGACGGCGCCCATCAGCCCCACCCAGAGAACTCCGAGAGCACACACCGCGATCGCGTAGACGGCGAGGTCGTGTATGGGGTCGCGAGCGCGAGGACTGCGCTCGCGCCAGCCGAGCCGGGCGAAGATCAGCCAGGCCGTGCTGAACACCAAGGCGCGTGCAACGGCATCGAAGCTGTCGACAGCCGGCAGATGGTCGCTCGAGGGACCGGGCAGCGTCAGCAGCGCCTGCAACGCCGTTTGAAGCGAGAAGAGCGCGATAATCGCCGTGGATGCGAAGACCGCGCTCAGAAAGACGCGGCGCTCCAGCGCATCCCGCGCCTCCGGCGACGTCGCGAGGCGCCGGCGGATCGCGCTCCAGAGCGCAAGCCAGATCGGCAAGCCGACGATCAGAGCGGCTACCGCCAGGCTGGCCCGGCTCCTGAGGTCGGATGCGCTCACCGCGCCAAGCTGGCGGGTGACGGTGCCAATGGCGATGGTCAGGAGAATCGCCACCGCGAACAGCACCGCGATCAGCGCCGCGAAAGCCAGCGTGTACGTGAAGATCCGCTGTGGCAGCCATCCGCCGATCCTGATATGGATGCGGTAGCGGCGACGTACCACGAACACCAGCACCACTGCCACGAGCACGAGCACGAGCACGAGCAGGAAGACCATCGTCGTGACCCCCCCGTTTCCTCTGCGGTCTGCCACCACCACGCGGTGAGCGGAAGCACAACAGCCCGGGTCCCGGTTCGCCAGCCTGGTCGTCACGCATGTGCCGTGTGTCGATCCGCGAGACCAACGTACGACGGCCCGCACTCCCAGTCACAGCACGATCGCTCGCAAACACTCTCATCGCGCTGCATCGCTCGCCCTTGCGCGCCCCGCTGTCGCGCCGGTCGTGTCGATCGCCCGGCCGCCGGGCGGTATCGGTCTACCGGGCGAAGCAGCCGCCGAGAGGAGGGGTAGCTCATGTCCCCGCGAGCCGTTCCCCTGCCAGCGGCTTGGCGGGGCGTATCACCAGGCCGAGGGCCAGCACGCCATCCACCGGCAGGCTGGAGCCGGTGGGACGTTCGGCGCTGGCGGCCCGCCCCATGGGGGTGTGGTTCAACGCCGGCTGGGCAGCGACGCGCGCGGCAGCCCGCTAGAACCGCGCGCGGGTGTTGGGCACCTCGGCCGTAATGGATCCATCGGCGAGCAGCCAGCGGTCGCCTTGCTTGCCTTCGCGCCTCGGACATGGGGTGCTCGGGGGGCAGGCTAACGTCGTGCGCAGGCCGCAGTAATCACAGACCAGGACGTTGCCGCCGGGATCGTCAAACGGCCGGTCGACGTGCCACCAATGCTCACGCGTCGCGCCCCACCTGAAGATCAGTTTCGCCATAGCCGTTCTCCCAGATACCACCACCGGTTGGCCAGGCATACCAGTTCTCTCCCCGATCGACACACACCAAGGGTGAACACAAGTGTAGTAGCAGTATATCTCCGCCGCGGGCGATCGTCGAACCGGGGCGCACCTGGACATCGTGGCGCGGCCGCTCGTCGTCTCGCGACGATGGAAGCCGTGCCGGGCATGTCCGGAGGCGGTCGAGACGACCGCGGTCCCGGGATCGGCCTGCCGAAGCGCCGGCTCGGAGCTCTCAGTTCCGCCCCTCGAGGAGCGCCGGCCTGCCTGCTCGGCCCGCCGGTGGTATGGTGATAGTCAGGTAGTGATGAGGAGGTGGTATCGATGCAGGCGGATCATTCTCAGGCGTCTACGCACGGGCAGGGTACAAACGGCAGCATCCGTTGCGGCCGTGCATTTGCCGGCCAACCGCAGCAGGTGGCAACCCACCTTGAACGCCTGATTGCCGGCGGTTACGACGCTGCCGAGCTTTCTCTGGATTGGATAGGCTGCATCCTCGGCGGCAAGCTGGTCGAACGTCGCGTCGACGTCGTGGCCGCGGCATGCGCATCGCACGCCAGCGCGCTCCGCTACAGCGTGCACGCGCCGGCGGTGCTCGACCTGCGCGACCGGCAGCAGCCGGAGCTGCACCGCGATATTCTGCTCTCCAGCGTGCGGTTCGCGACGGCGATCGGCGCCGGCGTGCTGGTAGTCCACTTCGAAGCACGCAGTCCCGATCGCGAGGTCGAAGAAGGCTATCGGGCGGCCATTGCAACGGCCGCGGATCTCGCCGGACAACACGGCCTGGTGCTGGGCATCGAGAATATCGAGGTCGAGCGCAGCGAGTTCGTGGTGGAGTTCGTCGATCGTCTGAGCCACCCATCGGTGCGCATGACCTACGACTTCGGACACAACTACCTGGCCGGCGATCTCTTCGGCTACGACCACGTCGAGGCGGCGCGCGCCTGCGCGCCGTACGTTGCCCACCTGCATATCACCGACAATTTCGGGCGCTTCAACCATGCCCGGCTGGGAGACTTCAACCTCTACCAGGCCATTCCTCATACGAACGTGGCCATCCTCGGCATCGGCGATCTGCACCTGCCGATCGGCCTCGGCACCTTGCCTTTCCGCGACGTGTTCGCGGCCGTCACCTCCCGCGGCTTCCATGGACTGCTGATCAGCGAGCACGACTACCACCACTACGAGGACGCCGACCACGACGTCGTCATGGCCATGCGCGCTCTTGTCGCCTCGGGAGCCTGATGCCATGCCGATCGACCGATCCGATGCCCCAGACGGTACGGCGAGCCTGCACCCCGACTCGTACTTTCGCACGGCGTCCGGCCGCGAGGTGCAGCTCAAGGCGCACCGCTGTAACTGGAGCGGTGAGTACCCCGAGAACTCGCTGCCGGCTATCGAGGAGTGCCTGCGTGCCCCGGTGGCGCGCGCCGAGATCGATCTCTGGATGCTGCAAGACGCCGACTTCCTCGTGGCACACGACCTCGAGGAGGGTTACGGGATGGTCGCCGGCGGCCGCCGGTGCCGCGACCTGACGCGGAGCGAGGCCGGCGACCTGCGCCTCGCGTGGAAGGGTGAGGCAACCGCACACCGGCCCCCGCTGTTCGCCGAGGTCGTGGCGATGATCGCCTCCATCCCCGGTCCCACCGTCGTCGAGCTGGACATGCAGGACCTCGATCCGTTGCCCTGGCCCCGCGTCGAGGAGCTGGCGCGCCTGTGCCAGCCGGCGAAGGAGCGGATCGTCTTCAACGGTCCCGACTGGAACCTGCGACGCCTGCTGGCCGTCGATCCCGGCCTGTTCATGAGCATCGATCCCGCGCTCTACCTGGATTGGCTGCCGGAGAGCGAGCTCACGGCAGAGCACGCGGCGTTCCTGCCTCGCGGCGCCTACGGCTACCTCGACAGGCACCCCCTCGCCTCGCGCCGGCTGACCACGACGGCCGAGTACCTGGCGGATAGGCTGAGCGGCATCCTGCGCCTGGCGCCCGGAGCGCGCGACGTGCACCTGCGGCTGCAAGCCTTCGAGCGCATGCTGGACGACGGCGTCACCGGGGTGGCCGACCTCGTTCATCGCCTGGGCATGTCGCTGGACCTCTGGACGCTGGACGCCGGCACGGCGCGCTGGCGGGAGCGACTGGCGCGCGCCGCTGCCGCCGGAGCGGACTGTGTGAC
This sequence comes from uncultured bacterium, assembly GCA_963827235.1. Classification (GTDB taxonomy): domain Bacteria; phylum Chloroflexota; class UBA5177; order JANWHV01; family JANWHV01; genus JANWHV01. The sequence goes on along the minus strand of CAWHAE010000010.1, from coordinate 682,602 downwards.
CACGAATACACCGCGCGATCTCGCGGCCGCGGGCCGATCGCTGTAGGCTCAGTGCGGGAGGACCTGCTCGATCGGCTCCCCGCGTTCGGTGAAGGCCAGGTAGCGGCTGGGCGCCAGGTGGACCTCTTCGCCGCTGGTCAGCACGTGCTCCTTGGGCACGAACACCTTCACCATGGGCCCGGCCTCGAGCCGCACCTCGACCTGGCGATAGTGACCGAGGTCCATGACCACGTCGACATGGCCCTTCAGGGCGGCGCCGTTGGGCACGGCGGACGGTCGCAGGTCCTCGGGCCGGAAGGCCACGCGCAGCTGCTGCCCATCGGGCCACGGCGCGTCGGGCGCCGGCATGCGAGCGGATGCCACCTCGATCGCCCGTGCGTCGCGGCGGTAGATGCCGTCGAGCGTGGTCATGGTGCCGATGAAGTCGGCCACGAACAGCGATTGCGGCCGCGCGTACACGCTCGATGGGGTGTCGACCTGCTCCAGGTGTCCCCGGCTCATCACGGCGATTCGGTCGGCCATCGAGAGCGCTTCTTCCTGGTCGTGTGTGACGAACACGGACGTGATTGCCGTGCGGCGCTGGATGCGCTTGATCTCCTCGCGCATACGCACGCGCAGACGAGCATCCAGATTGGAGAGCGGCTCGTCGAGCAACAGCACCTTGGGCTCCAGCACCAGCGCCCTGGCGAGGGCGATGCGCTGCTGCTCGCCGCCCGAGAGCTGGCTCGGATAGCGCTTCGCCGTCTCGGGCAGGCCGACCATCTCCAGGGCCTCGCCGACCTTGCTCGCGATCTCCGCGGCCGGCTGGCGTCGCAGCTTGAGGCCGAATGCCACGTTGTCCCACACGCGCATGTGCGGCCACAGCGTGTACTTCTGGAACACCATGGCCGTCGGACGCTTGTTCGGAGGAAGCCGCAGGATCGAGCGGCCGTCGATCGTGATGTCCCCGCCATCCGCTTCTTCGAAGCCGCCGATCATGCGCAGCGTCGTCGACTTGCCGCAGCCCGACGGTCCCAGAATGCACAGCAGCTCCCCGCTCCTCACGGTCAGAGAGATACCTCCCACGGCCTCCACGCTGCCGTAGTACTTGACGACGTTCCTGATCGCCAGCTCAGCCATCTCAGGACGCTCCCAGGATACGAATACCTCTACCCCGCGCCAGGAATTGGGCCGCCACGAGCAGCAGCAGGGATGGAATCGAGAGCATCAGGGCGAAGACGGCGCCCTCGGGTTGCGAGTAGCTGTTCACTGCATCGTACATGATCAGCGGCATGGTCTTGTAATGCGGCAGCCCGACCAGCAGCGTGCCCTGCGATTCGTCGAGCGCCGCCACGAACGACAGCAGCATGGCCACCGCGATGGCGGGGGCGGCGAGCGGCAAGGTGATGCGCACGAACGCGCCGGCCTGAGAGCACCCGGCGTCTCTCGCCGCCTCCTCCAGGCTGCGGTCGATGTTCTGGAAGGCAGTGGTCGGGATCCAGATCATGAACAGCAGCGTTTCCACCATCTGGATCGTGACGATGCCCTGAAACGTCTGCATGAAGTTGATCTGGTAGAGCAGGGTCAGGATGCTGATGTACAGTCCGAACTTGGGAAAGGCATTGGATGCCAGGAAGGCCAGCAGCACGGCCTGGCGGCCGAAGAACCGGAAGCGCGCAAACGCGTACGAGGCAGGAAGGCAGAGCACGGTCGTACAGATCATCACCACCGTCGCCGTCTCGAGACTGAGCTTGACGGCATCCACAATGCCGGTCAGGTTCCAGACGTCCGACCACCAGTGAAGCGTCCAGCTTGTCGGGAACAGGTCGGTTCCCGTCCACTGGCTTTCGAACGCCCAGAGCGCCATCACGAACAGCGGCCCCAGTATGAAGACTGCCAGGAGCACCAGCAGTATCCAGGTGGCCGTGCCCGAAAACAGGCGCGAAAGGCGAGCATTGCCGGCGGACCGCAAGCCGCCGGTGTGCTTCAAGGCACCGGGGGCTGAGTCGTGAAGCGAGTCGGCAATCATGGTGCGCTACCGCCAGCGCTGTCCGGCCACGGCGACGGCATAGAGCGCCCCCACCACGAGCGCGAAGAGGAACGTGATCACGGCCAGCCCCTGGGCGACCAGCACCTGCATCTGGTTGACGTCGAGGTCCATCATCGGGCCGAGCATGAGCGGCACGGTCGGGCCGAGCAGATAGGGAACGGTGAAGCTGCCCAGTATGCCGATGAACGACAGGGCAAAGGCGATCAGCGCCTGCCTCAGCGTCAGGGGGAAGAGAACGCTGAAGAATATGCGCAGCCATCCGGCGCCGACGTCGCGCGCACTTTCGATCAGCGCGTTGTCGACTTCGCCCAGGCCGGCACCCAGCAGCAGCACGGTGATCGGGATGCTCTTCCACACCTGGCCCAATACCACGCCGTTCGTGCTGCCGATCACCTGCGGATAGTTGCCGCCGAACACCGTTTGCTCGACGTGGGTGTCCTGCAGCAGCACGTCGAGGAAGTTGCCCTGCTGGTAGAAGGAGATGAACGCGTATGCCGCGATAATCGTGGGAATGAAGAGCGGTATCAGGCACAGCGATCGAAGCACCGCGGTGGCCGGGCCGTGTCTGAAGCGCAGATATGCCGCCACCGGATAGCAGATCAGAAACAGCAGCACGACCGACGTGACGGTCACGCGCAGGCTGTAGAAGATGGAGTCGCGCGCCAGCTTGTCGTTCCAGATCTGGCGGTAGACCTCCCAGCTGAAGGCGCGCTGGACGGATTGCACGCCGTTATGCACCACGACGTGCTGCACCGCGAGCGTGTCCCACACCGCCTTGAGCGCGGGATAGACGATGATCACGGCCAGGAACAGCACGGGAGGCGCGATCATGAGATACGCGATCAGATGCTCGCGCAGCCTGAGTGAGCGGTGGCGGCGGGGAGCCGCCACCGCTCTTACGGCATTGAGATCGAAGGACGCCGCCACCGCGTCGCCTATCGACCCGAGCTAGCTGGAAGGAACGTTCTTGAGCCAGAGCGCGTTCACGTCGCGCGCGTATTGTCCGCCCGGCCAGAACGAGTCCCAGCCCGTGGCGATCGGGCCGAGGGCCTTCACCACGCTGCTCGGAATGTACTTGAACTCGATCGAGGGGAATCCGTCGATGGCCAGCGCGATCTTCGCCTGCTCGGCAGGCTGCAGGACGAAGTTGATGAACGCCCTGGCGCCCGCCGGATTCTGAGCCATCTTCGGCACCGAGAGGAACGTGGGGCCGCCCGGGAACGGCGGATTGATCTGCGTGAGCTTGATGTACTTGGGCAGCAGCCCCGTGCCGAGCGCGCTCAGGCTCTGGTCGGACCACGCGGTCGCCACCGTGAGGCTGCCCTTGGCCAGCAGGTTGAGAATCGGGAGGTTCCCGTTGGGGTAGAAGCCGTGCTCGAAGAGATCGGGCTGGATCGACTTGAGCAGCGCCCAGGCCTTGGGCCAATCCTTCTCGAACGAGGCGTTGTAGGGCACTTTGGCCATCTGGACGTACTGTGCCGGATCCATCTGCGACCGGATCGCCGCGATGACGAAGTTGCCGCCCGATCCGCCGTCATTGGGATTGCAGTACGTGAACTTGCCCGGGTTCGCCTTGATCCAGGCGATCAGGTCGGCGAAGGACTTCGGCGGATTGGTCACTTTCTGGCTGTTGTAGGCGAGAACCACGGCCGAGGCCCGATAGGCCACGCCATAGCCTTGAGCCGAGAGCTCCACGGAGGGATCGATCTTTGCGACGTTGGGAACGTTGCCCGCGTTCAGCGGCAGGAAGTAGTCTTTGAACGTCGAGCCGGTGGGGAACTGGTAGTTGTTGGGAGCGTCCTCGAAGATATCGTAGTCAACCGTCTTCTGCCCGGCCTGCTTGGCGGCGACGAGATTGTTGACCACGAGACCCTGCATGTTGGTGCCGTGCAGGATGTTCGTGTACGTGACGCTGTACTGGGGGAACGCCTTGGTGAAGTCGGGAATCAGCGTGTCGCGCCATAACGTCTCGACGTTCACGTCGCTTCCTGTGACGAGGTAGATCGGCGTCGTGGAGTCCGCGTGTGCTCGAGAGAGGTAGCCTGTTGAAAGCGTCAAGCTCGAGACGAGTGCAAGTACCGCCACGCTTCTGCCGATTACGCTGGTCCGCACACCCATTGCAGCCACCCTCCTGACTCACCGCTACTTCGACTCGTCGCCTCCGTCTACCGCGCACGATCATGAGCGGCATCTTGCTCAGTCCTGCCGCGGCAAACTGCACCAATCGAGCGGTCCACCATGGTGCTAGACCCAGTATAGCAGAGCATAAATAGCAGATATATCGAGGCCTCCCGGCCTCATCCCCGACCGCAGTCGCCCCGTGCGCTGCCATCCTTCCGCAGATGGAGGTACGTCTCTCCGCGACCGCGGTCGCCCCGTGCGCTGCCATCCTTCCGCCGATGGAGGCCAATTTCAGGCAGGTCGCTCGCCCCTCCCGCTACGCCGAGAGCGTGGCCTTGTACAGGTAGACGCCGTAGCCGCCGTACGTCGACAGGAGGAAGTAGATCGTCTGCCCGCCGTTCGCCTCCATCTCGTCCGTGCTGTAGGGGGCGTACAGGCCGCCGGCCCGCCCCTCCCTGCCCGGCATCGCCGGCAGCGAGTATCTGCGCCGGCGATGCCGTCCACGGTCCGGCCGGCGACGCCGCCTGGTAGATGCGGAGGTCGCTCGACCCGCAGCTGCCCGTGCCGGTCAACAGCAGGAAGCGCCCGAGGTAGGCATTCCACACCAGGCTGAACTCGCCGATGCCCATGTCCGCGCACCGGTGCGGGTCGTTGGCGTAGCTCTTGCCCGGCGACCACGCCGGGTCGCGCGGCGGGATCAGCCAGGCCACCGACCGTGCGATCGCGCCTTCGTCCACGGTGGGAGCCGACCACGACCCTCCCAGCCAGTACGACCAGCCCGCGTGGTCCCTCGGGTCGAGGAAGGATGCCACGGGGATGCGCGCGATCTTGGCGCCGCCGAAGCGGTCCGTGCCGGCGCCGACCATGTAGAGGTAGCGCTCCGCGCCGTCCTCCCAGAACACGCTGTTGCCGAAGTCGTACTGCGAGTGGCTGCCCGCCGCCGCGTGCCAGTCGTAGACGGCCGCCTTCCAGTCGTGGAACATGCCGTCCGCCGGATCGAACACGGCGATGGTCGACCGCTCCGCCCAGTGCAGGTCGCCGCCCGCGTTCCCATCCAGCATGTACTGGGCGATCAGCGTCTCCCGGCCGCGGTAGCGCACGGTGTAGAGTCCCCCGGGCAGCGTGTACTGGTCGGCGTGCCCCGCGATGGCCCGGAAGGGCGCCGAGGCTTTGGACATGTATGCCGGCCGCGTGTTGAGATAGCCGCTGAACGGCAGCCCGCCATCCAGGTCGGAGGACGCCGAGGTGGCGACCACGAAGTTGGACGGGGCGTCGATATTGGGAAAGAAGGGGAACTGGCCCACCTTGCCCGCGTCGTAGGCCGTGTCGCCGAAGGCCAGGTACCAGCGGCCCCGGTAGAGCGCCGGATAGCCGAGGTCCGCGCCGGTCACGTTGTCCAGCCCGCCGTTCTGCCGCAGCACGCCCGCCGGCGCCTGGGACGCATCGCCGATTACCTTGGCGATCGGCTGGATGGCGATCCGCACCCGGCCTCGCGGCCGCCCGGGCGCCGGCATGCTCGCCGTGGCCGTGGGCACGAACTGGCCCGCCTCCGGCACGCACTGGAAGAGGTTGGCGATCCCGTGCGGGGCGCAGATCTGCACCGGTATGTCCATCAGGCTGGTGAAGTAGATCGGCCGGTAGCCGGCCATGGCCCGCACGAGCGCGTCCTCGCGATCCGTGGAGCGCGTGACCTCGTCGGCCGCGCCGTCCGGCTGCCACGGCGGACCCCACTGCAGCCACGGGTAGCCGTGCCGGAGATCGTCCCGGTACCAGTGCCAGGCCAGCAGATCCACGTTCACCACCGCCACGTCGGCGCGCAGACCGAGGCCGAACTGCGCGTACCACAGCGCGAAGGTGTCCTCGTCGCCCGACACCACGACCAGCGAGCGGTCGGGCAGCCCGGTGAGCGCGGCGCGCGCGAACGCCGTCACGTCCTGGTCGTGGACGCCGGCCTGCAGGGATTGCACATCCGAGACGTCGTGCGCCGCCGTGAGCGCCGCCAGCCCGGCAAGCAGGGCCACGCCGGCGATGCGCGCCGCCCGGCCGCGAAGCAGCGGCGGCAGGCAGCCGGCCGCGTAGCCGGCGCACAGACAGGCCACCACCTCGGCGGGCAGCAGGTACACCGGCGCCGATCCGGCGGCGTAGAGCGACGACTGCAGCAGGGCGGTGAGCCATACCGCCGCCAGCAGCGCCGCCGCCGTCCGCGATCGCCACGCCAGCAGCAGGGCTCCCAGCAGCGCGGCCGCCGCCAGGGGAGCGCCCAGCACCGAACCCATGTCGCCCAGTCGGTCGATCAGCCGCGCGCCCAGATCCGGCATCGGGACGCCCATCAGGTCGCTGTACTGCGATCCCGTGATCGTGTCGAGGAAGCGGCCGGGCGTCTCCGGATCGCCCCAGTCGAGCGACGGGTGCGCGCCGGCGCGCAGCGGCAGGTAGGCATAGAGACAGAGGCCGGGGAGAATCGCGAGCGGCGCGCACAGGGCGAACCTGCGACTGCGGTCGCATGGCAGCGCGAGGTCCGACTGCGGTCGCAGGATGGCAGGGTCCGGGCCGGCTGCGGGAACAGCGGCCTCCAGCGGCGGCAGCATGGCAGGGTCCGGGCCGGCCGGGGTACCCGCCGCGGTGGGTCGCGGGTGTGGCGTGGTGGGAAGGCTGCCGGCGGCCGGAGCTTGCGGGCCGTCCATGGTGATGCCCGGCGCCGGGGCGGGCTCCTCGAGTCCGTGATCCGCGTCCGGCGACGGGATCGGCGGCGCGGCTGCATCCGTTGCGCTGCCGCGATCGAGCGACAGCACCACCGTGCCGATCGCCAGCGCCGGCAGCAGGGCCAGGCAGAGCAGGTGGTCGGCCAGCGCGAAGCCCCAGACGGCCCAGGACCAGATCAGCAGACCGCGGTCGCGGCGGCGGCAGGCCTGCAGGAGCAGGAGCAGGGCGCCCAGCACCAGGCACATCGCCAGGGGCCGCGTCTCCGGCGCCGTGGACTGGCGCCACAGCGACGAGAGTCCCGCGCAGGCCGCGCCGCCGCACAGCGGCCCCACGAGGAGTGTCCACTCCGGCCGATCGGAGCCGGTGGCCGGCCCGGTTGGCCGTGGTGCCCGTGCGCGCCGGACCGGAGGCGGGAGCCCGGAGTGGTCGTCACCGGACGCCAGGGCGGCGACCAGCAGGCAGGCCAGGCCGCAGGCCAGCGCGCCGCAGATCGCCGAGAGCGCCGTGAGCCTGGATGCCGGGTCGGCGCCCAGCGGCGCGTTGCTCACCAGCCAGCCCAGCAGCATGTAGAGCGGATAGCCCGTGGGGTGCGGCACGCCGAGCACGTGCGCCGCCGCCGCCAGCTCGCCGCTGTCCGACACGCCCAGGGCCCAGGATACTCCGTGGCTGGACGTTGCCTCGTAGACGGCGAACGCCGCCGCGGCAACCAGTGCCGCGACGGCGTTCGTTCGAGGGTTCATGGTGGACAGCTGCTACTCCACGCGGTTCGCTCGCGCCGCTCTCACGCGCTTCACCACCCGTAGAGTGCGCGGCGGTCACCGCGCACGGCTACCGTCACTACCTGCCCGCTACCCACACGAACACGCCCGGATGGCCGATCTGGTTGCCGCTCACCGTGGCGAAGCCGTTCTTGGTCAGCTCCTGCAGCACCGGGTGCGCCAGGCCGGCCGGCGGCGACGCCGTGATCGGCGGCGAGTAGGAGGCGACCGGCTTGCCGTCCGGCGTATTGACGTTGAGCGCGAACTGGCCGTTGGGCGCCACGGTCACCGACAGCGAGCAGTTCTGCCCGATGCCCTTGCCGTCGCGGGAGACGGGTACGTCGAAGCCCAAGCCATGATTATTGTCTTTGCCCGGGTCCGGGAACTGCACGGGGAGCCAGCAATGGTCGCGATCGGGGTCGTGCGCGCTGCGCCCGGGGCACGTCGGAATGGGCAGCTTCCCGCCGCCGCCACCCGGATGGCACGGCTGCGTCGAGTCGCGCGGATCGCACCCGCCGCCACCGCCGCCCCCGCCCGGGTTGCATCCGTTCTTGTCGTGGGAATCGCATTTGCCGCCGCCCTGGTTGCCTTTACCATCGCCGCCGCCGGACTTGCCGCCGCCGGAGCCGTCCACGCCGTGGGCGCCGGCGCTGCTGGCCGCGACGATCGTCGAAGCGTGAGCGGCCTGCGAGGCGCTCGGAGCGATCGCTCCAAGCGATCCGAGGAGCGATACTACCGCGACAATCGACACCACGGCCTTGCGAGGCACGCTCGCGATCGTAGCCATCATTCCACGACCCCTCACTGCGGGTTTCCTCTAGTACTTTCCCGCCATTACTATAGTCCCATTCGTCTCGTCAAGCAAGCGCTGCCTTCAGGTCGGCAGAAGGCCCAGGGGCAGGACCATGAACAGCATGACGTTGATCAGGCCGTGGGCCAGGGTCACGCCGAGCAGCGATCGGCTGTAGCGCACCGCCAGGCTGAACTGCAGACCCACGCCGAGCACGAAGACGTCGTCAAGGACCGAGAGGTGGCCAATGTGCAGCGTGGCGAACAGGCCCGCCGAGAAGAGCACGCCGCCGCGCACGCCGAACAGCCGGATGGCCACGAATTGCAGCACGCCGCGGAACAGCAGCTCCTCCACCAGGCCCGTGCAGATCAGCAGGATCAGGGCGCCTGCCACCAGCCAGGCCACGGAGTGACTCTCGACCATGGGTGCGGGCCGCAGGATTCGCCATTCGACGTAGCCCAGCGGCACGCCAGCCGCCGCCACTGCCAGGTCCGTGGGCAGGCTGCCCAGGTCCGGCAGTCGCAGGCAGATGTCCGCGCGCCGCAGGCCGCACTCCCGCGCCACCAGGTAGCCGGCGATGAACAGCGGCACGCTGGTCAGCACGTACCAGTAGGGCTGCGCGAAGTTCTGCAGCGGCATGCCCGTGCTGGCGATGCGAATGATCGGCGCGAAGGCCAGGGCCATGAAGAACCCCTGCCAGCGCGCGTCGCCCGCCTGCGCGGCCAGGACCAGGGTGAGGGCGAGCAGGGCGATGTGCATGCCGATGCCGATGCGCGGGTCGCCGTAGGCCACCATGGTCTCGGCCGCCGCCACGCAGAGCAGCGCGGCGACGGCCAGGATCAGCATGCCTCGCGCGCTGCTCGGCAGGCCGGGCAAGACCCGCGCGATCCGGGCGCTCCCGGCGGTGGCATCCGCGATCGCCGCCCCGCCTGCCGCGGCGACGGCCACGCCGTTCGCGGCCCCGGCTTCGTCGAGTTCGCCCGCGCCCGGCGGCGCCGCCGACCAGCCGGGCAAGGCCGCGATCGGCTTCCCTGCCGCCGGCGCGGTGCGCGCCGCCGGCGCCACCGCCGCTGCCGCGATCTGCGTCAGCGGCGCCGCCGCCACCGCCTTGTCGGGCGAGACGGCCACGCTCCGGGCCGGCACGGCGGCAACCGCCCGGGCCGGGCTGCCCGTCGCCGTCTCGTCGGTGCGGTCCCGCGATGTCTTATCCGGCATGATTGTGGTCCATCCGGCCGGGCCGGCCGTCAACGTGTGGCCCGGCAGGTCTGCCGGCATCTCAGCCGGCATGGCGGTGCTCGCCCCGACCGGGCTCGCCGTCGCCGTTTCGGCCGATCGCTCTGCCAGCGTCCTGCCCGGCAGGGCCAGGATCGCCCTGGCCGGCATCGTCGCCGTGGCCTCGCCCGGTCGCTCTGCCAGCGTCTTGCCCGGCAGTGCCGCGATCGCCCGGCGCCGCGGCCGGGTGGCCGCCTCGAGGAGCCGGCCTGCCCGGCTCTGACGCAGCCGCTCGTTCTGCGGTGTGATCGGCTCGGGCGGACCCGGAGGCGACGAAGCGGGGCCGAGAGCATCTTCGGCGCTCACCCTGGTCACGGTTCCCGCGCGGGCCGCGGACGCGTCCGGTGCGCTTCCGCTCGAGGCGGCGTCTCGCGGCGGCGTGCCGTGGATGTCGGGCGGCCGGAGGCGGAAGAGTGTCATCAGGCGCCGATCAATCCGGCATGGCGTTCTGCACGCGCAGCGGGCCCGAGGGCGCGCTCCAGGGCACGGACAGCCGCACGTCGTGCCGCAGCGTGAGGCTCGCGCTCCACGTGCGGCCGGCGTCGTGTACGCGCACGGTCAGCGACCATGGCCGGCTGCCCGACTGCTTCTGCACCAGCAGGCTGTAGGCGCTCGCGCCGGAATCGCGGGCCGGCACGACGTAGGTTGCCGCGATCGCGCGGCTGGATCCGGCCGGCACCGTGAGGCCGCCCGCGATCAGGTGGCGGCCGCGCGACAGCTCGTCCGGCCAGAAGGTGTCGTCGTAGCCGGACTGGTCGATCGCCGTGACGCCGCCCGGCACGGCGATGCGCAGGTAATCCTGGTAGTAGGGCCGGGCGATCCAGGTTTCCGGATGCGTGACGTGGTCGCGGTAGGCGATCGTCACCCGGACGGCCAGACTGCCGTCCGCTTGTCGCGTCACGTCGTAGGTCACGGCCTGGTCCACGTACGGATTCAGCTTGCTGTCCCCCACGTTCTGGTCGAACACGCCCAGGTAATCGCCGGCATCCGTCCTCAGACCGCCGTCCCAGTGTGCCTGCCGCAGCCCGCCGGCGAAGGTCGTGTCGGTCACAGCGATCATCATACTGCGATCGTCCAGGGCCGAGACCAGGTCGTCGAGCACGGCGACCGGCGTGTCTCCGTGCATGGCGGTCAGCCGCTGCAGCACGGCGTGCACGACCTCGACCAGGAAGCGCTTGCGGTTCGGGTCGCTCGCCGCGCCCGTGCGGTTGTGCACGTAGTACTCCAGCCGATCGACCGCGTTGGCGGCGGTCAGCGTCTCGTGGTAGTCCGGGATGGGCAGCGGTCCCAGGGCCTGCAGCAGGTAGGAAATGGTGGACGGGTTCAGCGCCACCACGCCGTCCAGGTGCGACCCGGTGGCCGTGGCATAAGATTTGCTCGATCGTGGCGGCGGAGGTGGGGAAGTCGGGCCAGAAGTTGGCGTCCCAGAGCTGTAGGTGCGAGCCGTGCATGTAGTAGAGCAGGGGAGCCGGCGGCGCCATGGGTTTGCTCTCGGGCAGGGCAAGGCCGCCGCTGGGGGCGCCGAGCCCGGTGCTCTCGTAGTCCGTCTCCGTGAGCCGGCCCTGCGAGACCGAGATCACGGCGGCCGATCCGATGAAGCCGCCCGTGGCCCGCAGGTCGGCCGTGTCCTGGAACAGGAACAGGTAGGAGTGCGGCCGTGTGCCGCCGAGCATGCCCGGCAGGGCGCGGGCATAGGTGAGGGCGGAGGCCAGCTTGCCGGCGTCGCGGTCGAAGGTGGCGAGCAGCGAGGCGGTGCCGTCGACAGGCGGCAGCGCGGCCAGGCGAGCGCGGATCGCCCGTGCCTTTGCCAGCAGCGCCTGGGCGGAAGCGAACGAGCCCTGTGCCTGCTCCAGGCTGGCCGTGAGGCGCTCGAGCGTCGAAGCCGTCCGGCCGCGGTCGGAGAGCAGAACCGGGGCGGTCGCGGTCGCGCCGGATGGGGCGTCGTGGAGCACGGCGACCAGCGGGCCGAGCCCGTCGCAGAGCGTCTCGCCCATGGCCGCCGTGGTCCGGCCCAGGTCGAGCAGCGGCGCCGCGCCGCGCGCCTGCGCCGCCGGCCCGGGCAGGAAGGAACCGTGGTCGGCGGCCAGGTCGCCCCAGGGATCGAGCTTGCCGCGCGCCCGACTGAAGTCGGAGTAGGCCTGCCGGAACGAGGCGCGCGCGACGTCGACCTGCTGCTGCGTGATCCGCGTAATCCGGTCCGTCTGCAACGAGTCGAGTCCCAGGTTCAACGCCGTGCGGCCCGCCATGGTGTCCGTCCACACGTCGCGGGCCTGCACGCCCAGGTAGCCGGCCGCCGCCAGCAGAGCAAGGAACAGGAGAAGCAACACGTAGCGCGATCGTCGTCTCTTGCGGTGCGGCATGGCCGGTTTCCCCCCCGGATTGCTGCGCTCAGTATACAACCGCGCCGATTAGGCGCTGGGAACACCACCCGAAAGTACTGCCTTTCAATAGCTGAACAATCCTATTGCATTCATTTACGGCCCTGGTATAATGGCATGCCACCATTGCGATCTCTTTCCTTTTGTGCTACGGTGAAGCCGGCTCAAATGCACAATTGGTGCCCGACCTGGTGCATAGCGGCGGTAGGGGTGCAGGACCCGAGGCTGCTGGGTCCACGCGTTGGTCATAGGACGGGGGTGTCGGCGATGGCGACTCTATCGGTCCACGATGTCACGACGGAGTCGGATGCTGCACAGGCCGGCCTGAGTAGGAGGCCGGTTGTGGCGGCGATTCCGGCCTACAATGAAGAGCGATTCATTGGCAGCGTCGTCCTCAGCGTGGGAAGGTACGTCGACATAGTCGTGGTGATCGACGACGGATCGAGCGACGATACCGCGGAGATCGCCAGGGCAGCTGGCGCCCTCGTGGTTCGACACGGTAGCAACCGGGGTTACGGTCAGGCCATCAACAGCGCCTTCCGCGAGGCTCGTGATCTCGGTGCTGCCGCGCTTGTGCTGATCGATGGTGACGGGCAGCACCACGCCGCCGAGATCGAAACTGTGCTGGAGCCGGTGCTGGCCGGAGAGGCAGATATCTCGGTGGGATCGCGATTCCTCAGTCTTCGCAGCCCCGTACCCACCATTCGCAAGCTTGGCCAGCACGCGCTGACGGTGGCAACCAATATGAGCTCGGGCGTACGGCTGACGGACTCGCAGAGCGGGTTTCGCGCCTTCTCACCGCAGGCGATACAGCGAATCGTGTTCGAAGTCCGCAGCTGGTCGGTGATGTCCGAGCTGCAGTTTCAGGCAGGGGAGCTGGGGCTGCGTGTGGCGGAGGTTCCGATCACGGTCTGCTATGAGGAGCCGGCCAAGCGCAACCCGATTGCGCACGGGCTCAACGTGCTGCACGGAATTTTGCACCTGTTCAGCAAGAGACATCCACTCGTCTTCTTCGGCGTACCGGGAGCCCTTAACCTGGTCGCGGCGATGTGCCTCGCGGCCCGTGCATTGGGCTCGTACGGCACGACCGGCCAGTTGCGTATCGTCAGCTTGCTGGCCGCGGCGCTCTTCTCTAATATCGGTGTGATTTGTCTTTTTGTTGGGCTGCTGCTCAGCGCCGGCGAGGGCACATGGCTCTTGGCCCGCCCGCGGGAGTCTGAAGCCGAGCGCGGACCGAGCGCGCAGCCAGCTGAGTCTCTGGTTCCCGAGGGTCGGCCGGTCTGGCCGATCGCTGACCGCTCAAGTGCTCTCAATGGATGAGCTTTGTGGGCTGTTGTGCAGACTAGGCGGGGCGAACCTGCTGGTCTGATGGCTGGCCTGGATGGGCACCCCAACCGGAATGCTACTCAGCACATACCAGCAGGGCCGGGCGATGTCTCTCACGGGCCACCCGATGCTGGGTCTACGTGTGCAGATCCAGCAACTACCTTCCCAGCCACATCCGCACGAGAATAAAGAGCGGATTTGCAGCGACCCCGGCGAGGCGGGCCGCCCCGGGCGGCAGCAGCTGCGAAAAATCCAACTTCCGGGTCAGAGCCTGTAAAATGGCGGAGTCGCCGAGCGTGCGCCTGCGCTGCACAACGTTGTGAGCGGCGATCACCGTGGGCGCATGCGCTATGAGCCAGGCATAGGCGCGGACCTTCTCTGCAATGTATGCTGGTCCTTTCCATAACGCGAACGCCCAAGTAATACACTCGGTTAGCAGGAGCGCCGGCAGCATGAGCAGAATCGTACGTGCAGAAAAGACCTTCAGAATCATCAGTTCTCTGTTGCGTTCCAGATAATAAAACTTGCTGGCTGGGAATGAGTTTCCATACCTGTGATAGACAATTGCATCTGGCACGTATAGGGTCCCGTAGCCCAGCGTCCGTGCTCGCAAGGAGAGATCGGTATCTTCTAGGTATGCGAAGATGTTTGAGTCAAAGCCGTGCAACTCATCCCAAAGTGCGCGGCTTAGAGCGAAACAAGCGCCGGATATTACAGACACCTCGCGTGCCCGGGCGAACTCGGGCTGCTCGCTGCGCTGACCGAAACCCCGGCAAATCGTGATGCCCGTGTAGTGCGTCATGTCGCCACATGCGTTGACTATGTCGTGGTTCTGCATCATCAGCAGCCGCGGCGTTGTAAGCCCAACTCGGAGCGATCCTGTCCTCCCATTCCGGGGCCCTTCCAGCGGCCTCAGCAAAGCGTCAAGCCAGCCAGCGGTCACCTCCGTGTCTGGATTGAGCCCGACCACGTAGGAGCCACTCGAGGCGGCGACGGCTCGGTTGTTCCCTGCCGCGAAGCCGCAGTTGACCTGCGAGCGCACGAGATGAACCCACGGATAAGATTGCTCGACAAAGTCGGCGCTGCCGTCCACGGAATTGTTGTCGAGCAGTACGACTTCACAATCATCGCCTCTGTGCTCTAGCAACGAGTTCAGGCACGTCTGGAGATGTTCTCGGCTGTTCCAGCTGACTATGATGACGCTGGCTCGGGGAACCTGGTCCTTCATGCTTTCGTCCCTAGACTCGGGAGTGCCTGTGATCGCGCCCTGCCCCTGCTGGCTTCGGCGGTAACTGCGGCCGGACTTCCTGTAGCATATCACTGGCAAGAGGCAGCATGGCTGCTTTCACGCACGACGTTCGCGATGAGTCGCCTGGTACCCGTTGGCCCAGCTCGCGAAGGTTCAAGGCGGTGCGCCCGGCGATCATTGCCGGCGAGGTCTTGCGCTCCAGCGTGGCGGGGTAGCCGGTCACGGCAAGCACGAGGAGGGCCACTACGAGCCACACTCGTCTGCTTATGAACAGCGCATCGAGTTGCCCCCCGGTCTCCCGGGCCGGCCTGCAGCCGCATTCGTTAGCGCCCGGAGCCGGTGGAAGACCTGCCGTCTGTACTACCGTGACATAGCTGGATAATGCTATTGCAGTTTCGAAGGGAACCGCTATAATGTCTTGCCACCATTGCGGACCCGTTTCTTTTGTGCTAAGGTGAGGCTGACCAATCGTGCTATTGGTCTTGGCGACGATCGGTCTGCTCAGTTTCTAGCGCTCACCTTGGCTGCTCAGTGCGTCTTCCCGCGCGCTGGGTGTTTACTATGCTCGGCTGGCCTTGCCGAGCGGTCGGATCGTGGGGCTGATCGTCTTGAACTTCTCGACGGTTATCGATATCCTGGACGAATAGAACAACATACCGGCACAGAAGTACGCCATATTCTCCTGGTGCGCGAGCGACCTCGAACGACGACAGAAGGACTCAGGGATGATGTGAAGTGTTGATTCCGGGCGATGGGCGCAAGGCGGGAGGATCTTGATGACGACGGTGACGACGACGGTTACGACCACGACGGTGATCACATTCGGAGCAGCGCTGGGTCTGATGCTGACGCTGACCCTTATTGCGCTCCTGGTGATGAAAGAGGTAGCATCGGCGGGTAACAGCACACGCGCCATTCGGTGGGGGCGTGTGCTGAATATCGGCATTCTGCCCCTTCTCGTCAGTCTCGTGTGCATCATGGGAGTGAAGATCGCCGGTGCCGGCTAGACCGACCCTGCAGGCCGTGTGGGCCGGTATTGTGACTCCGCGCTCGACCGCCAGTGAGCCGTCCTTAAGCTGTCGGGGAAGCGCAGGGATGCGATGACGGATCTGCCCGCTAACGCATCGGCTATCGTCGACGGTGGCTCAGATGCGCCAGACTTAGCGCCACGTACGTGGCGCCGCACGCGCAAGTCCCCAAGGCTGCGGATCGCGCATGTGACGGCGACGTATCCGCCTTACCGCGGCGGGACGGGCAACGTCTGCTTCCATGATGCTCGCGAACTGGCGCGTCGTGGCCACTGCGTGCATGTGTTCACGGCCGCCGCACCCGGGTACCCCGCGGAGTCCGTAGGCGACGGTGTCCACGTCCACCGGTTCCGCCCGCTGGTGCGCGTCGGTAATGCGCCGCTTACCCCACAGCTCGTCGTGGCTCTTCACGCCTTCGACGTGATCCACCTCCATTACCCGTTCTTGGGTGGTGAGGCCACCGCGCTTGCCGCCCGCGTGCGGCGTATTCCTCTCGTGATCACTTACCACCAGGATGTACTCCTGAACGGGCTGCTCGGTGGAGTAGAGCGGATCTTACGCGCTTCAGTTGGGCACATCACATTGCGTTCGGCGGCGCGGGTGTTGTTCACGTCGGCGGATTACGGACGCGCCTCGCATGTCCGGCCCATGCTCCGCCATCGGCAGATCGGCGCGCTCGCCAATGGAGTTGATGCCTCGGTCTTTGCGCCGGGTGCTCCTTCACGCGAGTTGAGCGAGCGGTACCGCGCCTCGCCGGGCGATAGGGTTGTGCTTCTGGTAGCCGGGTTGGATCGAGCTCACTATTTCAAGGGCGTGGATGTGCTGCTTTCTGCGCTCGCCGCTTTGCCTGCCAACGTGAAGAGCGTAATTGTTGGCGATGGAGATCTGCGGCGCCAGTACGAAGCGGCCGCGGCCGGCCTGGGCTTGGCCGATCGAGTGAGTTTCGCCGGTCGAGTTGCCGACTGCGACTTACCTGATTACTACCGGCTCGCGGACGTTACAGTGCTGCCGTCGACCACCATGGGTGAGGCTTTTGGTCTCGTGCTGCTGGAATCGCTGGCCAGTGGCGCCCCGGTGATCGCAAGCAATCTGCCCGGTGTCCGGACGGTCGTGGACCACGGCCGGGACGGCTTGCTGGTGCCGCCGGCCGACGCTGCGGCTCTCGCAGAGGCAATCAGTCGAGTATTCGGCGATGAGATGGCACGCAAAGCTATGGGCCTTGCCGGGCGACGCAAAGTTGAGTCCCGCTATGACTGGCAATGCATTGGCGAACAATTGGAGGAGGTCTACGAACAGGTGCTCGCGTGGCAACGGGGCACATCCCGACCTGAGTGGGCAATGCGTCCAGATGTATCTCGCCAGGTCCCAGACCCGTGACATTTGGCCCATGCCCCGAGAAACGTAAACTGACCCAAGTGAAGTTCAGGCGCCTTCGGCCTGTCGTGCGGCAGTGCGTCGACATGTGGCGGTCTTGGTCGTCACGCCACGATATGTATCTGGCCGATTATGAGCCGCGGTCGATGCTGGTCAACGGGCAGCATCATGTCAGTCAGCCCAGGTTCACCGCCGTCGACGCGCATAGTCACCTGGGCCGATGGCGAACCGCGGATCTCGATTGGAGGTGCCCGAATGTCTCGGACCTGCTTGGCATTCTCGACGCGTGCAATATTCGCACGATCTGCAATTTGGACGGAATGTGGGGGGCAGAGCTAGAGGCGAACCTGGATTGATACGACCGAGCCCACCCCGGCCGATTCGTGACGTTCGCTCGCAACGACTGGCACCTACTGGCCAAGCCGGATTTTGGTGCTCGAATGGCTAAGCAGCTAGAGGACAGCGTGCGTCGTGGTGCACGTGGTCTAAAGGTCTGGAAGGACCTCGGGCTCTGCCTGCGTGATAGGCATGGCCGTCTGATTCCGGTGGACGACGCCCGCCTTGTTGACATGTGGGAGGCGGCGGGTCAGCTTGGCATTCCGGTTATGGTCCACGTGGCGGATGCGCCGGCCTTCTTTCAACCGCCTAACCGATTCAATGAGCGGTGGGAGGACATGCGCGCGCATCCCTGGTACGATTTCCACGACTCGCGGTTCCCACGCTTCGCAGTCCTTATCGAGCAATTCGAACACCTGGTTTGCCGCCATCCGAGAACCACCTTCATCGGCGCTCACGTAGGATGCTACGTTGAGGATCTGGCCTGGGTCAGCAGGATGTTGGATACCTATCCGCAGTTCAACATAGACATTTCGTCCAGTGTGGCCGGGTTGGGTCGGCAGCCCTATTCAGCGCGCCGGCTATTCGAGCGGCATCCAGATCGCATCCTGTTTGGCCTGGACTTCATGCCAAATGATGTGTCTGTCTACGCACCCTATTGCCGATTCCTCGAGACCGAGGACGAGTACTTCCCGTATGGCGCCCGCCCGATCAGCCGTGAAGGGCGCTGGAACATCTACGGCGTCAGCCTACCCGACGATATCCTTCTGCAGGTTTACTACGCGAACGCGGCGCGGCTGATATTGCGGACGTAGGACGAGATGTCGGCGCACTGCTCAGGTCCTTCCTGGGTATTGAAGCACAGCTGTAGGCGGTTGGAAGCTCCACGGGAGTCGGTGCTCATGCGAACGTCGGAAGTATGCTTGAACGATGCCACCGCGATCGGGGTTGCTCTTCCCGTGTACGACCTGGCACCGCTCGAGTATCGCTATGCGCTCGACGTCGCAACGGCGGTGCTAACAAGTGCCGCGAGCGACAGCGTGCTGGTTTACTGTAATGTGCCGCAGCTGAAGCGAGAAGTGCAACAGCGTTTGACAGTTAGTACAACACAGCACGGACGCGCCGCTCTATGGCTCGAGCCCATGGTTGAAGACTGGCGAACGCAGCTCGACAGGATTTCCTGCCAGCTATTGCCGGGAGCGCCGCTTGCTCTGATCCTCTCCCTGCCCCTGGCGCGCCTACTTCCGGAACGTCGAACGTGGGTGGGTCATCCAGTGGCCATGAACCCGGCTGCAGTCTGGCGCCTCTACCGGGCCCTGAAGTGCAGTGGGTTTAGCGTCAGCGGCGTTTACGGCCTGCATTCACCTGCCGCCATCGCGTTGAACCAAGTCAGCCGGGTCCTGGAGCGACTTGACCGCCCGGACCTTGCAGATCGCTTTCACTTCGCGGGCCGCCTGGCATATCGGACGTCCGGCCTCCGGGTGACACTGTCGACGGTAGCGTTGGCTATTCTTCGACGGACTGCGGCGGGATCCGGGGTCTAATGTCGGTTGTTGTGAGTGCGACCAGCCATGTGGACGTTGCAGTCGCCCAGTTGGATGCGTGGTTGGATACCATGCGTGGGCCCGATGGCGGAGGGTACGGTGGCCCGGTAGCCCACTGGTGGCAACAGAGCCTGCTTTTTACTGGTCCCGCCATGGACTGGCGATATGAAGGGATTATCGCCGGCTATTTGCAGCTTTGGGTCCGCACAGGCGAAGAGCGCTGGCTACGCAAGGCATGTCGGGCCGGCGATGACCTTGTCGCCGGCCAATTGGAGACCGGTCATTTCGTGGCCTCGGCGTTTGAGATCAACCCAGCCAGCGCTGGCACGCCTCATGAGGCGGCCTGCGATGCCGGCCTGCTGAGGCTTGCCCTGGCCTTAAGGCGGATTGGCTCCGCGGAATGGCAAAAATACGGTGCATGCGCTCAGCGCAACCTGGAATCCTACTATCTCGTCAAGTTGTGGGACGCACAAACGCGCTCGTTCCGGGACAGCCCCAGCACAAGCTCTTTTGTGCCGAACAAGGCCGCCACTGCCTGCGAAGCACTGTTCTTGCTCGCTGAGCTCACCGGAGACGGATCCTGGGTCGAACAATATGCGCTCCCGAACATCGAGCGCATCTTGCAGTACCAGGTGAGGGGAACTGCCGGCAGACTGGACGGCGCAATCGCTCAGAATTCCCTTGGCGATCGAGTCGTAGAGAAGTACTTTCCCATCTACAATGCGCGTTGCGTACCTGCACTCGTCGCAGCCTACACCTGGACCAAGAGCGAGCGATATCTGGACGCTGCAAGGCGGATCATGCTCTTTGTCGAGCGATGGGCTTTGGCAGATGGTTCGCTTCCAACGGTAGTCTATGCCAACTCACGATCGAGCCGCTTTCCGGCCTGGTTCGCTGCTTTAGGGGATGTCCTGCGAGCCGTCGACCTCCTCAGACCGTATGCTGGTGAGGTGAGACTTGGCGCTACGGAGGCATACATGCTGAGTGGGCAGGACACCTCCGGCGGCCTCCAGACAGCAACTGGATTCGGCGGCCAGGCCAGCGGCCGACCCGACTGGCTTCCTGACGCCAGGGACTTGTTGCACGTGGTGGGGTGGTGCGACAAGGCCTTTCGGTATCTGACCGCTCACGTTTCAGGCACCGTACCGCCCGCGGAGCGCGGCGTCCAATTTGAGCAATACTGCATCTTTCGGGGTAGGTTCCTGCGCATGGTCGAGGATTCAAGGACACTGGCGTTTCGAAGTCATAATGGCCGCCTTGTCTATCTCTGGGAAAAAGGACGACCCTGGGCGACAACGAGTGCGCCTGAGTTTTGGATGCGATGATGCGGCTATTGAAGCAGGCCGGCACCACGTTGAACCGTCACCTGGAACAATGTGTGGCTATCGCTACTTTATCGGTGCTGGCGCGGAACTGGCTCCTGTGGCAAACCGACAAGGCGAGCGTGCAAAGGCTGCGGGCACAGCGACGGCAGCTGCCTTCGTTGCCCCGCACGCCGAAGGTTAGCGTTCTCGTAGCCGCCTGGAATGAACAGGCACACATTGAAGCACATATCGCCTCTTTTCTGGCGCTGACCTATCCTGACTGCGAGCTCGTCCTGTGCGCCGGCGGCTCCGATCACACGTTTGACCTGGCTAAGCAGCACGCGGGATCGCGGATTGTCGTACTGGAGCAAGTACCGAACGAAGGCAAGCAGCACGCTCTCGCCCGATGTTTCGAGCGTGCGGTTGGCGAGGTCATGTATCTCACTGACGCTGATTGTCGCCTCAATGACGAGGCGTTGCTTCGGCTTCTGGAGCCAATCGTCAACGAGGAGGAGGTCGTCACGACGGGCTGGTCGCGACCTCTGGATCGACAGATCAGCAGAGTACTGCCCTACTATCTATGGGCGCGGGATTTGGCATCCAATGCCTCCTCGCCCGCGTACGCGCAGGGCCTGCTGGGCCGGAATGCCGCTGTAACGCGAGCGGCCATCAGCACCATAGGAGGCCTGGACTTCTTGGCTGCGACCGGCACTGACTATCACCTTGCGCGGCGCCTCATCGACCGCGGAGCCGGCATTCGGCACGTCGCGTCAAGCGTCGTCGCTACCGAGTACCCAGGCACTCTGGCAGCATATAGGCGACAGCAGTCTCGGTGGTTGCGCAACCTGTTGATCTTCGGTCGGGTCTACAAGTCGAAACGTGACGTCATGCTCACGCTCAGGACATCGCACACTGGACTCGTAATGCTGCTTCTGCCCTCTCTTTCAGCTGTGTTCGGGCGTCTGCCCACTTACGCGTGGCTGGTCCTGTACAGCCAGGCTGTCTGTGCCAAGATACGCTACGTAGGTATGGCGGCCCGCCTCGGTTACGGGAAGCCGCCACGACGGCTTTGGGTGTGCCTGCCGGCACTCACCTTGATAGACTTCGCCGTATGGGCGGCACCGACTCTTGATCTTCTCAGTCGCGGGCGGCGTGTGCGGTGGTAAACAACGATACTGGTGCGCTGAAATGCCTCTCTTCGTACACGCGAGTCCGGACGGTGAGGTGTCGCACAGTGACGACGTGGTCTTGGGTTGTGGGTCGCCGCCAAGCCGGGCTGTGAGCGACTGATGCAGGTGTTAGGCATTCACCGCTTCCAACCTGGCAGGCTCGCTCGATCGGTATCTTCCAGGCTGAGCTGGAAGATAGCGCTCGTTGGAGCGGCGAGCTTCACGCTGCCGGTCAGCACTGCGGCGACCGGCCTACTGCTTGCACGCGCGATGCCCGCCGACGAATACGGCAAGGTCGTGTTCTTCTTCAGCGTTGTGGGTGTGGTCATACTCGTGGGCAGCATGGGACTGGGCACGAGAGGCAGGATTGTGGCTGCTCGATACAGCGCCCTGCCAACCGATGCCACTATCCTGCGAGAAGCTACGCACCTCTCAGTCTCTCGTGTGGCCACCTGTGGTCTACTACTGATCGCTGCGTGCCTATTGAAGGCCGCACAGATGGACACAGTGGCCGCAGGCCTGGCCGTTGGCTCGGCTGCGCTGATCACCGACTTCTTTGTCTCGTTTCTGCAAGGCTATGGATGGGCAGTATTTGGCTCTCTGCTCCAGGTGCTTCCTCCGCTTCTCTATCTCGCCTCAGTAATCGCCATTGGTTTGCACCGCCCACGTTTCGGTCTAATCTTCACGTTGGTGGCCCTGTCCTACCTTCCTTCCATGTGCATCGCCATCGGTTGCTTCCCTCCGCTCCTCAAGATTAAGTCACAACTACGTCGACTAGCTTATCGAGAGCTTCGCAGGGATCTTATTTCGGCTAGTAGAATCTACATTCTGACACTAGTCACCGCCTTCAGCGGAATGTTTGGAACACTTATCCTTGGTTCTCTAAACCTTTACACTGAGGACGCGGCTTTTGGTCTTGCGCTTTCTATCGCCACGTTTCCTGCCAGCGCATCCAACATTATGCAGAACGCGGTCTACTATCCCCGGTATTGCTGGCTTCTGGCACAGAAGAAGCGGTCCGAGGCAGCCAACTACTTTGATGTGTTCTACCGCATACTGATGTGCGGTGGCATTGCCGGATCAACGGTCCTCATATGCTATTCTGGAGACTTGCTCGCAATCCTGTTCGCGAATAAGTACGCCTTCGCCAGCACACCGTTGAGGTTCTTAGCGCCTATGATCGTGTCTTCCCTGGGTGTTCAACTGGTAATATGGACGCTTGTGGCTCAGGACAGGATCGGCGCTGCCATGCTATCAGCCTGCGCTTCGCTCGCGTTCTTGCTTGTTGGCGGCTCGATTCTGCTTGATCTCACTCATGACTCGCTCTCGGTTTTTGCACTGGCGCATACCGTCGCGAGTCTCCTGGGCCTCTCTATTGGTTTGTACCTTCTCGTGGATGATCGCCGCTACAGACTGCACTTGGGAAGGATGGTCATAGCTGTCTTGGTGGCCGGCTCTATCGCTATGCTTATGTACAGCCTGTCGCGAGGCATTGGTTCCATGAATTGTCGCATGCTCCTGATGGTGGTTGCTGGGCTGCTTTGCCTGGGCAGTTCGCTGTTGATCGGGTTTGGCTGGCCTAGCGCAGGGAATCCGGAGCCATCATGAGACGACTCCTGTACGGCCTTGCGGTTGCATGCGGGTGCTGCTGGGTTTGCACGATAGCTGGCAATACTTCCCGGGCCAGTGTAGGCCCGGACCGGGTATTGACGCGCTATGTCAGCGAAAGCGGAGCGACGTTGGAGCAACTGACGGCCGGGGCCGCCGGGCAGGGCGTACTTCTCTATTATCTTGAGAGCCGGGGCCCTGATCACCCGACGCTTGCAGTCCGTCTGAGCAAGAAGATCGGTGCGAGCGTCGCGCTCGCCCAGGTCTATCAGCCATTTCCGGGCAGCGCCACTCTGCCAACCACGGTGAGTCAAGAAACGCTGGAGGTTGGTCCCCAGTATGACCTCGCCATCACGATCCAGACTGAGGATGGATGGTGGGTGCGAGATGGGAAGCCCAGCTACAACCTCAACATCCGGATATACGGGCCGATGTATTCGATGTGGGGCGCCTCGTACGACCCCCAAGAGTTCCGGTTTGGCGGATGGCCCTCACGAGTGAGTCCCGGTGAACCTGCAGTCGACATAACGGTCCGTGACCCGAAACACACTGGGATTCCTCTTTGGGAATGGCGCAGTCTCATACCTCCTTTTGAGGGTAGCGCGTACTTTCGGACGAACTACGCGGAGAGCAAGTGTGCCCGACCCCGACGAATAGTGCGGAGTGTCTCGCCCTTGTGGCCCTACATTGCAACTGCACAAGGGTACGAGCAGGTGGTGGGACTGTATTCACCGCCAATCGGCGTGGATTGGCAGCACGGCATGATTGTCTACTTTTCTGAGCTAGTTACGGTTCGGAATCAAGCCTGCAGTTACGCGCTCTACACACTCAGTAGCCTTGATCCCCGGATTGTCAATCGCGTTGACTTTGAAGCGCCCTTTGCATTCTACGATCTATCTGGGCACAACGTGCCTTACCCAGACCTGATAGTTCGCACCGAGCATTATCCTGCTCTGGATGAGTGGACAACGAATTTCTTCTACCCCCAGTACCAGGTGGCAACTCCTTCGGATATTGAATGGATTCGCTACTCCTGGGCGGAGAAACCAGCCTATGAAGACATGGAGTACAAAGTCGATGTCATGGGCACCAATCCTTTCACAACCGTCACATCGCTTGCCGGAGGCGCGCTGAAAGCAGAGGCTCCGAGTTATGACACGTATCCTGCCTGGGTTGTCAACAGAAGCTGGCCCATCGTGACGTTCGTCGCTACGGACGGTACGAACTATGTCTCCAATGAGGGCATCTATGAGTATTCGAGCCACGACGCCGGACCGGCCTATTTGCTGGGATGGGAGGATGCGCCCCGCACGGACTCGTACCAGATAGCGCAGGCGGGCCTGCGTAGCGAGTATCGAGTGTCCAGCGACAGCCCGCCCAGACTCTACTTTAGCCCGGTTGACGACCGGCTTCACCTCTTGGATGCTGACGGGGGCATATGGGACCTCGGGGACGGACAGGTCATCACGCTGCATAATCTGGCAGGCAGTCCGTATATCGACAGCTGGACCCTGGAGAAAGGTGCGCGCGTCCCTCTTCCGGAGTCGACCGCGCGCGGCTACACAGCGTCCGGCAAACCATTACAGCAGCTATACGCCCTGGATGGTTTTCTGATCTACGCCGGAGCGAATGGCGTTCAGGTAAAGGAATCGCCATACAGACCTGCACTTTTCGAAGCGAGCCCCCCGACGGATAGTGCTAGCTGGAATTCCTTGGGTGCCCGGCTGCGGCACTACGCCGGAACGCCGCGCGACTCAGTTGAGATGGCAACTTGGATCGACAATTCACCCGGTGCTGAGCTGACTCTCACGAGCGCGAGCATTGATAGCGTGAGAGCATGGACCGGGGGGTTTCAGTTTACCCTTCATCTGAAGCCTGGTTTCCAGATTGGTGGTAGGCTTACTCACCTTCTCGGCCACGTCCATGCCGGCGACTTCCTTCTGAAGTACAACGGGAGAATGGCCACACAACCTCTTACGCCGCCCGTTCTGTCTGCAACAATCGCCCAAAAGATGCTTACGCTGCAGCAGTTGCAGCCAAACCTGATTCCGATCGTGTTGCACAACTTCGGGCTGCAAGATGTTTCCGACGCAACGCTTGAGCTGTGGGCGGGTCTGGCCGGCGAAGCAGACACGAAAGTGGCGACGCGTACGGTTGCGTTGCTCGGCGGTCAGCACTCCGAGGTTACGATGCAGTGGGCGCCGCCTGAAGCAGGAACCTGGGCGGTGATGCCGAAGCTGCGGCTCCCGGGCGGCGGAGTGTTCTCGTATTCTGGAGCCCAGATCAGAGTGATCGCACCGGATGCATCGACGATAAATGTGGTGCTGAACGCGGGTGGCTCTGTACAGTCAACACTTACGGCTGTTTCTCTCCTGGCAGTCGTGGCAGTGCTGGCAATCGTTGGGCTCCTAGCACGGACCTACGCCCATGATCAAGGACGAAGTCGATGAATCTCAAGACTAGTAGCAGAGCGCAGGCGGCAGACGCACAAGGCACACCACCGACGGCGCCAGACAGCACCTGGTTGATGCTCCTTGTGCCGTTCGTCTTGGTCCTGGCGATCGGTTCGTACTTCATTCTGCGATATGGTGGTGCGTGGAGCGAGAGCGACAGTGCTTTGTTCAGTCTCTACATCCGTCCCGTAGCGCACACGGGCCGTCTGATAGCGGCAGACGCCAACGGAACGGGAGCCTATCCAAATGGGTTCGCGTTTCAGGCAGTATCGACGTACATCTTGGGCGTCACTCGACTCAGCGTAACTACGCTCCAGCAGGTTGTGTATCCGCTCCTGGCAGCGTTTGTTGTTCTTCCCGCCTGGCTGCTTTACCGCGAGTTGGTCGGCAGTGCGTGGGGGGCAGCCATAGCTACATCCTTGCTATTCGCACAACCTGAGTTCCTGTTCGTTATCCTTCGAAGCTCACATGAGAAGTTCACGCGGTCGTTACTGCTGCTCTGCCTCTACTGGCTTGTTCGCGTCTTGAAGGTGCGAGATCGGCCATACCTGTCTGCAAGCTACGGCATTCTGTTCTATGTAGCGGCGTTCTCCATGATTGCAAGCAACAATCTTATCGGGCAGTCATTCACAATGGCACTACTTCTTTCTCTGCTTCTCGGTGCTTCAATAGCGAAATACAGGCCACATATTGGCTCCAATCCGGCACGTGTACTTCAGCGCGCCTCGTACTGGGTCATTACGCTGCTTATCCTTGGATTCTTCTTCACGTACTACGCGTATCCTCCCGCAGTTACGGATATCTCCTTGCTAAAGAACGTTCTCTCGCAAATTGCCGTACTACTTTTTGACTTTAGCCATAGCGGTGCAACGACTGGAGCGTATACCCAGGTATCAGGAGCGTGGATTAATCTCCCTGTTTACTTCACCGTGTCCGCAGCGGACTGGATAATCTTGGTGCTTTCGTTTTCACTCTGGGTCCGCCAAGGGTGGATTTGGATTGTGAAGGGTTACGCGCCAAAGCGTGACGCAGCTTGGTACCTCTGGCTATTCTATGCATCTTTCGCCATACAGGGGTTAGTGTCGGCTGTGGCGGATATATCCGGCTCGATCGGGAATCTGCAGGAACGAGTCTTCCCGTCCGTTTCTATCTTTGGCGTTGCGTTGGTTGCTGCCGCGTGGACTGATATGAGAGTGCCCTCGGCTGCATTAGTCAGGCGCCCAGTGCAAGCATTAGGCGCGTGCACTCTTCTTGGCCTGACAGTGCTCTCCACGTTCAAGGCGACGGCCGAACCAGTGGTCAGCAACAAGTGGATTTTCTATGTACATCCGGAAGTGTCGGCCATGGTTTGGGCTGTTCACCGCCTATCGGGGGAGGAGATATGGGCTGGCTTTGATGAGCGGCTCGCAACGGCATTTGAAACGGTTGAAGGTGATTGGGTAAACGGAAATCGCATAAGCGGCTTCGTACTTCGCCCATTTATGCGCACGCTAGTCGTGTCGGATGTCATTCGGCAGCAATCACTTCGTCTCGGTGTAGCGCTTCCTCTACCACCTGATGCGCTTCGGATATACGATAACGGTGAGGCGCAGGTGTACAGGTTGAGACCGCAGAATCCCTTTCAGAAATGAGGCCAACAGTGGGGCTGACAGATATTCCAAAGCCAAGGCTCGTGATTGTCTTTCTCGATTACATTCTGGAGTTGGACAAACCGGGCCGGATTGGCTTGTCCGATGTTGTTTGGGACATGGCCAGTGAGCTTGTTGAGCTCGGCCACGACGTGCATGTAGTCGGGCCGTATGCGCAGGAACTGGTGCCTGATCAGCGCGTACGGGTGCATACCATAAAGGTACCGCCTACCGGCTATCGCTGGTTCGTCGGCCATCTTTGGATCTGCCTGCGAATGGCCAGAGTGGCCCATCAGCTCAGCCCGGATATCGTCCACGCGCCCGAGTATGTGTCTACCGCGGTGTATAACTCGCTCTTTCGCAGCGAGGTAGCTGACGGAGCTCCGAGCCGAATGCGCGCATTAGTTGATCGGTTTGCAGGCACAGTGAGTTCAGCCCCGTCGAAGACTAATAGATCCATTCGCGTCCTCACCGTTCCCGGCAATATCTTTCAGCGTCTTGCAGCCGGCAAGCCGCTGGCGCCGGCGAAGAAGAAGTCGGCCCTTTGCGTCCTGACCGTTCCGGGCAATATATTCCACAAACTGCAGCACCAGAGCGGCAATCCCTACTCCTTCTTCTACACTCAGTGTCTTAAGTGGGCAGCACGCAAGACGGCGACTACGGGCACACGGGTTATTGCTACTAGCCACGAGATGGTGCAGGCCTGGCACGAGACGGGCAGTCCAGAAGAGCTGATCTACGAGATACCATATGGTGTCGATCCTCGGCGCTTTTACGAGGTTCCCGGCGCAAAGGCGACACTGCATATTCCGGAAGATAGCACGCTCCTTCTGTACGTCGGGCGCCTTTCGCGGGAGAAGGCGGTGGTCGAACTGGTCGAGACGGTGGAACGCTGCAAGGTGGAACTGCGGAAGGGTAGGGTCAAGGTGCAGATGTTCGGCAAGGGCCCTCAGACCAAGGCGGTTGCAGCTACTATCGGCAAGACGGGCGTGGGCGATATCGTATCCCAGTCTGACTGGCTGGCACAGTCAGACCTTTCGGTGTGGTATTCCGCAGCCGACGCTCTGCTTCTGCCAAGCTACGCGGAAGGCTTCGGCAGGGTCATCCCAGAGGCCATGATTTGCGGTACTCCGGTCATAGGTAGCCGCATCGCTGGCGCCAAAGACCACGTTGTTCCCGGACGTTCCGGGTATCTCTTCGATGCGGGCGACTTTGGCGGCTTGGCCCAGATTCTGCGACAAGTTGCAGCGGATCCAGGGGCTCTGCGCGACCTTCGCCCGTTCACGAAGCAGTACGCTATGGACAATCTGAGCTGGAGCTCTGTCGTTAGGAAGATAGCGGAGACAGTATATTACCCCGGCACCCGCACCATTCGAGAGAACTCATCCACTGACGAACGCTGATAGGAGCGGTGTACTTGCTACCCGGCGCCAGTGCGGCAATATGAGGGCTCGTACTCGATGATAGGTGCGCTGCCCACATGCCGAAAGACTAGGCGGATGTGAAACGGCGACTGGAGGGGCCGCGGAAGGAATACCGAGGTATGCAGCCGTATGAGGTCGAGAAGAATACCAACGTCAGCTTGATGGTCGGTGCGAGTGGCAGTCTGACTGGCTTATCTCGTTACGCATCAGATCTGAAAGCGGCACTGTCATTCCTCGGTGCACGCGTCAACATTGTGGAAAGTGCTCGCCCACCAGTTCCTGCCTGGCTGGCTCGCGGAGCACAAGCACATGGCCTTAATCTGGATCGATTCTTTGCTACCTATCCCATCGTAGTGCCGGACGAGCCAAGCTGCGGCATACTGCATCTTGCCAGCCAGAATCTGGCAACCGGTATCGCATTGCGTCAGAGAGGCAGTCGGACCGTCATCACCGTGCATGATGTAATTCATCTCAAATTTCGAAACGAACCCGCGCTGACGGGTTACATGAAGTTCTATGATAGAGTGGCCGTAAGCCTGATGGCGGCAGGGCTGAGGAAGGCGTCGGCTATCGTCGCTTGCTCAGAATGCACGCGTAGAGATGTCATCGGGCTCTTGGGTTATCCCGCCTCTCGCATCCACGTGGTGCATAACGGAGTGGACGAAGCACTGTTCAAGCCGATGGTGGTACCCGATCAGTTCTACGTGCGATACGGTCTCCAGCCAGGCGTGCCCTATGTCCTCTACGTCGGCTCCGAAGATCCGCGAAAGAACTTGCGCCGCTTGATCGATGCGTTTGTCAGAGTGGCTGCCCGGTGGCCGGAGGCCCGATTGCTGAAGGTTGGGGCGGCTCAGTTCGAAGCAGAGCGCCGGCAACTGATGGACCACATTGGACGATCGGGACTCATGGGAAAAGTCGACTTCATCGATCAAGTTAGTGATATCGACCTGGTGCATTTCTACAACATAGCAAAGGTGTTTGTATTTCCTTCCCTCTATGAGGGGTTTGGATTGCCCGCACTGGAAGCAATGTCATGTGGCACGCCGGTTGTGGCTTCCAGGGCGTCGTCGCTGCCCGAGGTAGTAGGTCACGCCGGTCTACTTGTAGATCCGTATGACGTGGCTGAACTTGCCGCCGCGATTGAAAAGGTCCTTGCAGACGACGGAAGCCTGCAAGCAGCGTTGCGTCAACATGGTCTGGAACAAGCGGCTCAGTTCACCTGGTCCCGCGCGGCTGGACAGATAATGGACGTCTACCAGAGCGTGCTAGAGCGAGCCAGGCGACGCCAAAGGCATGACGCAGCATGTCGCTAACCGGATCATCCGCTGAACAGAATGCTGATGCCGGTAACGGTGCTGTGCATCGCCCCTCCAGCGGCGTGCACGACCTGCTCGCGCTTGGCTTGCTTGCGTTGGCGCTCCCAGCGCTGATGCCGTTGTCGATACCTGTTTTGTCCATACCGGTCGGGCTGTTGGCGGTCTTGTTTGCTCCGGGCTATGGTTTGGCGGCTGCCGTGTTTGTCAGGGCCGATGACATTGATGGGCCGGCGCGAGTGGGTATTAGCTTTGGCTTGAGCCTCGCCGTGGTTCCGTTGCTCGCGCTGTTCCTTAATTTCATGCCGTGGGGCATCAGACCGTGGCCGATTACCCTTTCGCTGTCGGTCTGGCTTCTGGTCACTGCCGGCATTGCCGCCGTTCGGCGAAAGCGGCTATCGGGCAATGCTGCGGTTGGGGTGCGCATCCGCCCCCGGCTTGTCCCCGCGGTTGCACCGGCAACGTGGTGGGCCAAGATGGATCATGGTAGTCGAGTCGTCATCCTGGCCGGCATCATTGCGCTGGCCATGGTTGCCTACTCCGTGTACGTGGCGGTCA
Source organism: uncultured bacterium (assembly GCA_963827235.1). GTDB lineage: Bacteria > Chloroflexota > UBA5177 > JANWHV01 > JANWHV01 > JANWHV01. The sequence continues at coordinate 652,237 of CAWHAE010000010.1, read as the reverse complement.
CACCCGGCCCTCAAGACCGCTTGACCGAGTTCTACGCCCTGGGAGCGCAGGGTCTCGCCGAGAACTACCCGCGGGCGGTAGCTCGAGGTGCAGACTTCTCGATCATGTTGGGTGTCAACAACCGGGAAGGCGTAGCTGCCAGCTACAGCATAGAGGTCCGGTACGACGGCAGGATTATCAAGCACTCGGCCGGTTTCCGCTTGAGAGACGGCCAGGGACTGCAACAGCCCATCAGGATTGACCTGGATCGAGCGGGCCAAAACCAGGAAATCGACGTCCTGCTTCTCCGCGATGGGCATCCGGCTCCCTACCGCGAGCTGGTACTATGGCTCAACGTGCAATGAGCGGGGCACGCCGATCCTCATCCTCCAAAGCGCACATAGTGTCCGGCCGCATAGCCAGTGAGAGGGGAGCCTCACGTTGCGAATCGGATACATAACCTACGGACTTGACCGTAGCCCCACGGGAATCGGGCGTTACACAGTTGATCTGCTGCGGGCGATGCAGTCCGCTAGCGGGAACGCCTCCTTCATACTTATGACGACAGAACGAGAGGACCATCAGAGGCTATGGCCGCACTTTGAGCGTCGACCGCTCGGCTTCAGTGGACTGCTGCCGTCGCTCCTTACGGTCGGCAACCTCCAGCTTCTGCTCCGCACGCGGCACTACCGTGTTGACCTTCTTCATGATCCCAACGGCCTCGCACCATTCTTCGGGCCGTTCGGCAACATCGCCAGAGTTGCGACTGTTTTCGACGCTTTCGCCTACACATGTCCCGAAACACACAACCTTGTCGACAATTGGCGATATCGGTGGCACCTTCCCTACGCCGCCAAACTGGCAGACGCAATTATCACCATTAGCGTAGCATCGGCGCGGGATCTCACACGCTGCCTTCACGTGGCGCAAGACCGTGTCGAGGTGATATATCCGGGAGTAGATCGACGGTTCGCACCCGTCACACACAACAGCGAGGTTAGCCGAATCCTCCAAAGATACGGCATAGTTGCTCCGTACCTGCTGTACGTGGGCGGTATCAATGCCCGGAAGAATATCGCACGCCTCTACGAGGCCTACGCCGCGGTCAAGCGAAGTCATCCCAGTGTGACGCTTGTGATAGCCGGCAAGAGACAGTGGCAGACGCGAGAGATAGACGAGACGTTCGAGCGACTTGGGCTTGAAGGGCGAGTCCTTTTCACAGGATATGTGGCCGACGAAGACCTGCCCGTTCTCTATAGCGCCGCTGACGTGTTTGTCTTTCCGTCGTTGTTCGAAGGCTTCGGCCTGCCGCCGCTCGAAGCCATGGCCTGTGGCACTCCGGTGGTCACCTCCAACGTTTCCTCGCTGCCAGAGGCGGTTGGGGACGCCGCGCTGACCGTTGACCCGGGTGACGTGCGAGCCATCGCTGACGCCATCAGCCAGGTGCTCGCTAATCCTTCACTCGCAGCAGAACTGCGCTCGAAGGGCCTTGCGAGAGCAAAGCGTTTCACGTGGGAACGTGCTGCGCAAGAGACTCTAGCAGTGTACGAGAAGGCGTTGGCTAGACGTAGACGACGGCACAAGTGATAAGCGCGGTGTAGCACTGGCTGGCGGCGGTTCGACTTCGCTCAGTCCAGCGCCTGCTTCGGGCTGTGGCGCCGGGCGCGAGGTGGATCGTCTGCAGGCACTCTCGCGACAAGGCGGTGCCGAGCCCCAGGGCCAAGCAGCCGGCGATCGTCGGCGGATTGGCGACTGACCTCGACCCTGCGTCGCTCGCTCTCCTCGTTCCTGCAAGCAAGCTCTGCGTCCCCCACTGTGGGCTACATAGTCACACTCCATCCAGCTTCCCAGACAGGCTGATCCGGGAACTCTGTTGTGGTTCGGGACCAATTGGGGGCGCTCTTATCGGCCGAGGCTCTTGCCAGCGCATGCCTCGGTAGTGCATGCTAAGCCTGTATGAATACCGAGTTGGAGAGGCGCATCCGCGAGCGCACGGCGCAGGTCTGCGTGATTGGCCTGGGCTACGTCGGGCTGCCCCTGGCAACGGAGTTCGCCGAGGCCGGCTACCACGTGGTCGGTGTCGACCTGGACACGACCAAGATCGAGTCGCTGCGCGCCGGCACGAGCTACATTCCGGACGTGCCGTCCAGCCGTCTGGCGCCGCTGGTGCAGGTTGGCAAGCTGTCGGCGACCACCGACTATCAGGCGCTCGACCCGTCGCCGGACGCGGTGTTCATCTGCGTGCCCACGCCGTACACCACCTTGAAGGTGCCCGATCTGAGCTATATCACGGAAGCCGCACGCGCCATCGCCGCGGCGCTGCGACCGGGCCAGCTCGTGGTGCTCGAGAGCACGACGTACCCGGGCACCACGGGGGAGCTGGTGCTTCCCATCCTGGAGGGGGCGGGCGACCTCATGCACGAGCGCGATTTCTTCCTTGCCTTCTCGCCCGAGCGCATCGACCCCGGCCATTCGCACTACGACATCGGTACCGTGACCAAGGTGGTGGGCGGGGCCGGACCCGAGGGCGGGCGGTTGGCCTTGCTGCTGTTCGAGAGTGTGGCGCCGGGGAAAGTGCACGCCGTGTCCTCGGCCCGGGCGGCGGAGATGGCCAAGCTGCTGGAGAACACCTTTCGCAGCGTGAACATCGCGCTGGTGAACGAGCTGGCCATGCTGGCCGAGCGGATGGGACTCGACATCTGGGAAGTGATCGACGCCGCGTCGACGAAGCCCTTCGGCTTCATGCCCTTCTATCCCGGCCCGGGCGTGGGCGGCCACTGCATCCCGGTCGATCCGTTCTACCTGAGCTGGAAGGCACGCGAGTTCGACTTCTACACGCGGTTCGTGGAGCTGGCAGCGGAGACGAACGACAACATGCCGTTCCACACCGTCGACCTGATCGCCAGGGCGCTGGACAGTCATCAGCGATCGGTCAACGGCTCGCGCATTCTGGCCCTGGGCGTGGCGTTCAAGCGCGACGTCGACGACGCGCGCAATTCGCCGTCGCAGCGCGTGATCGAGCTGTTGCGCACGCGGGGTGCCGACGTACGCTACCACGATCCGCATGTGCCGGTGTTTCGCGTCTCCGGCACGGTGTTCGGCAAGAACGGATCCACGGACCTGCGATCCGTGCCGCTCTCGGATGAAGAGCTGGGTGAGGCGGATGCCGTGGTCGTCCTGGTAGCGCACAGCGCGATCGACTTCACCCGGGTTGCCCGTGGCGCGCAGATCCTGGTGGACACGACGGGCGCCACTCGGCAATCTTCCCGTGCGGATATCTGGCGTCTCGGTGCCCCCGCTCCCGGTAGGTCGGCTGAACACCCCATCAATTCGCGTGCGATCGCGCGCTGACGGTACTTCCGCTCCGGGCACCGCACGTAGTCGCGTCCGATCCTCGCGTCGAAGCCTCAGGCTTGACGCTTGGCAGTGCCCTAGCTGCATCCCGGGACAGAGCATGTCGCAGGAGCGGGATCCTGTACCATGCGACTGCGGCGGCATACGCCGCATCCCTATATATCGCTCCCCGCTGGCGAGGCAGATCGTGCAGTGAACCGGCTCGGCATACGGCGGACTCTGCACGCCGCGGCGGTGGTCTACGCGCTCGCGGTGCTCGCCTGGCTGCTGCTTCGCCTGGCGTTCGGCGACCACCCCTGGTGGATGTTCCTGGCCAACGCCTTCGCCCTCTACCTGTTCGTGCCGCTGCCCCTCGCCGTCGTCTGCGCCGCCCTGGCGCGATCGCGCACGGCGGTCGCCGGCTGCCTGGTGGTGCTCGGCATTCTGCTGGTCGGCTTCGGCCCGCTGTTCCTGCCCAAGCACGTGGCGCCGGGGCGCGGTCCGGCTCTCAGCGTCGAGACCTTCAACATGCTGCAGACGAACGAGCACCCTGCCGGCGTGGTGGCCGCCCTGCTCGCCTCGAACGCGGACGTGATCGGCCTCCAGGAGCTCAACCCGGCCACGGCAGCGCTGATCGCGCGGGACCTGCGCGGCCGCTATCCCTACCAGTTCCTGCATCCGGACGACGACCTCGGCATGGGCCTGCTCAGCCGGCTGCCGGCGCGCGATACCGGCCTGCAGATCGGCGGCACGTGGCTGGGCACGCCGATCGTGGTCGACGTCGCCGTGGGCTCGGCGCACACGCTGGTCGCCGACGTGCACGCCGTCTCCACCATCTTCAGGCCGTCCATGATCGAGACCGAGGTCCGGCAGCGGGCCGAGGACGCGCGCGCCCTGGTGGCCTTCGCGCGGCGGCAGAGCGGCACGCCGCTGATCGTCACCACCGACTTCAACAGCACCGACCAGAACGACCCCTACGGCATCGTCACCTCGACGCTCGTTGACTCCTGGCGCGAGGCCGCCTGGGGCTTCGGCAACACCTTCCCCGGCGCGGACTCTCCCGGCAGCGGCCGCTTCACCGTGCTCGGTCAGCTCGTGCCCATGTGGCTGGTGCGCATCGACTACGTGTTCCACACCCGGCAATGGCGCGCCGTGAGCGCGTCGATCGGGCCGTGGGACGGCGTGTCGGATCATCGCCCGGTGCTGGTGACGCTGTCCCTGCAGTAGGGCGCGGCGCTGGCCGGAAACGCGGATGCCGCGGATGGACGCTTATGGGTGCGGATCGTGCAGCGACGCTCGTCCGTAAGCCGGTATGCTCGTCACGGCGTGGGTGAGCCTGGCGGCCCTACGCGGCTTCGGTGACCGATTCGCCCTCATACGCGAGCACAACGCGGTCCCGCGGAATGCCCGCCCCGGTCAGCGCGTCGACGAGGGGCTTGTCGTTGATATCGCGCTCGACGACGATGTGTCCGCCGGCCAGGCGAGCCACGAGGCCGGTATCGACGATTTGCCGATCCTGGACGCGACCGACAGAGACGACCGCGAAAACACTCTCGTCCGCGCTCGTCAGCACGTAGCTGTAGCCATTGAGCGCGCGGCCCGCATAACCTTCCATGGCTTGCCGAAGCGCATCTCTCAGTGTATCCATGCGACTATCTTGATCTTTCGGCGGCACGATCGTACTCGACCAGCTTTCTACTCATCGACATTGTCCCTCCTCGGGCAGGCAACTTCACCTGCTGACGTACGTAGCGTTGGCGGCCGGCGTCCCGAGCGCGTCACGGCATTGCCGCCGTGAACAGGCGCGGCGATACGCCCGGTGCTGGTGAGGCTGTCCGTGCAGTCCGGCATGCCGGGAGCCGGCCGCCGTGGCCGGCCCCGGCTCGCCCCGATCGCCGTGCACGCTACCGCCTCGCGCCGCACACCATCTGCGTCGTCTCCTCGTATCTGCGTCATCTGCGTTTCTGGGCACCCACGGCGACCCGTCCACCCGCGACCCACTGGGGTGGGTACCCCGGCCGGCCCGTACGCTGCCATCCTGCCGCGGCTGGAGGCGCCCGCCCGCCATCTGCGAAATGCTTCTCGCACAGACTAAAGAACGACCTGGCTCTGCCGATAGTCATAGTAGATAGTTGGTGCAAGCCAGGGTGGTCCCTCCACTCGTGCATCGTCGCACGTACTGTTCAGCGATGTAGCTGCTGGTCATCTCCGCAATCTCGATCGAACCGGCGCTCTGGGAGCGGCAAGCCAGCCGAATCCCGCCGATGGACATGAGCCTTGTGGCGACTCAAACGACCTGGAGGGGCAGATGATTGCGTGGTTTCGGAACCTGAGAATCACACCCAAGCTGCTGGCCGGTTTCGGTACAGTGCTGCTGCTGATGTGCGGCGCGCTCGTCGCCGACACGCTCGCCAGCCGGCAACAAGCCTCGATTGCCGATCGCATGGTCCACCATCTCTACCCGGCACGCGAGATGGCCCGTGACCTCTACGTCCTTGTACGGGGCGCCGACGACGACGGCTTCTGGGCCCAAGGCGCGCTCATCCACGACCCTGCCCACTCGCGAGCGCTCTTCAGCACCTACTACACGGAGATCGGGCAGATTCGCACCACCCTGGCCACGGCTACTGCGCTCGGAGATACGCCGGCACAACGCGCCGTGATCAACCGCTTCCACACCTTCTACTTCGGCAGCGGCCCGCTGACCGCGGCCGACAAGGCGGGGCTCGACCACAGCACCCGCTACGACGTCGTCGACGGGCACGGTGGCTACACGCTGGGCAACGAGCAGAACTTCGTGCTGGCACGCAAACACCAGTGGGACGCCGCCTTCTACGGCTATACGACCATTCCCTATGTGCCGTCCCTGAACCAGGTGCAGAGCTACATCGACGTCGTGCAGGCAGAGATCGATCAGGCATCGAGCCAGGAGGCGGACGCGGCACGGCTCGTCCTGGTCCTGAGCATCGTGCTCGGCAGCCTGGCCGTACTCCTGGGGCTGGGCATCGCCCTCGTCATCGCTCGCGCGGTCTCGCGGCCCCTGGCCCAGGTGCAGCACGCGGCGCGTTCCGTCATGGCGGGAAGCGACGCGCTGGCTGCGGGCATGGGCGCGCTGGCGACGGGCGACCTCACGCAAACCGTCGAGGTCGCCATGGAGGCGCCGAGCTATCGGAGCCGTGACGAGACGGGTCAGACGGCAGAGGCGATGCGCGGCATCGTGGACAAGGTGCATGCCACGCTGGCAGCGTACGAGCAGACGCGCAGCACCTTGGCGGATCTGATCGGCCGGGTAGCGGCCAGTGCCACGCAGGTGGACAGCGGTAGCGGACAGCTGGCGCAGGCCAGCCAGCAGGTCGGCCAGGCGAGCACCCAGATCGCCCGCGCCATCGAAGAGGTGGCGCGCGATAACACCGACCAGAGCAGGAGTGCTACGGAGGCCACCGCGCAGGTCGCCGCCGTGACTCAGCTGGTTGAGCAGTTGGCGACCGGCGCCAACGCGCTGGCCCGCGCCAGCAGTCAAACCGCCCAAGCCCTGGCCGAGTTGCGCACGGCCCTCGCCGACAGCACGACGCAGGTCGCCGCCGTGAGCGGCGAGGCCGAACGGGCAGCAGGAACGGCCCGGGATGGCGGTGAGGCGGTACGCCAGACCATCGCGTCCATCGCCTCGGTGCGCGCCGCGGTCGCCCGCTCCGCCCAGCAGGTCAACGCGCTGGGTGAGAGCAGCCGCGAGATCGGACAGATCGTGGAGGCGATCGACGACATCGCCGAGCAGACCAATCTCCTGGCCCTGAACGCTGCCATCGAGGCTGCCCGAGCCGGGGAGCATGGCAAAGGCTTCACCGTGGTGGCGGCAGAGGTGCGCAAGCTGGCCGAGCGCGCGTCGAGCGAAACCAAGGGCGTTACCCAGCGCATCGCCGCCATCCAGGCGCAAGTCAGGGACGTGGTTCAGGCTATGGAGGAGGGAGACGCCGAGGTAGCACGCAGCGCCGGGCTGGGCCAGCAAGCAGGGAGCGCGCTGGAGAGCATCCTGGGTGCGGTGAGCAACACCACGGCGCAGGTGCAGAGCATCGGTGTTGCCGTTCAGCAGATGAGCGGGAACGTGGGACGGGTGTCGACTGCTGCAGGACAGGTCTCCGAGGTAGCGCGGCAAACCCTGGAGGCCAGTACGGCGCTGCGCACGAGCGCGGAGCAGGTGTCCGGTGCCATCGAGAGCATCGCCGCGGTGAGCGAGGAGAGCGCGGCGAGCGCGGAGGAGGTCAGTGCCTCCACGGAGGAGCAGACGGCATCGGTGGAGGAGATGGCGGCCGGGGCGCAGGAGCTTGCGGCGTTGGCGAGCCAGCTCCAGGAGCTGGTCGGCCGGTTCGTGCTGTCACGCAGCGGGGGCACGGCGGGGGAGCACGAGTCCGTCGTGCCACGGCGGCGCGCGAGCGACTGGTCCTCGCCACCCTCGCCCGCGGTGCGAGCGCGGAAGACCTGAGCCAATTAGCCGCATGCCTGCGACAACGCGTGCGGGAGTCGAGCGAAGTGCGGCGGCCGTGCCGTCAAGCGGACGCGGAGATCGCGGAGATCGCGGAGCGATGCTCCTGCCTGAGCCGGCAGCAGCCTTCCTCGCCGCCAAGCACCACACGCTGCGCCCCAACATCCGCTGCGCGTGTCGCTCCAGGAGATCAACCCGGCGACGGCAGCGCTGATCGCGCGGGACCTGCGCGCTCGCTATCCCTACCAGTTTCTGCACCCGGACGCGGACGGCGGCATGGGCGTGCTCAGCCGGCTGCCGGCGCGCGATACCGGCCTGCGGATCGGCGGCACGTGGCTGGGCACGCCGATCGTGGTCGACGTCACCGTGGGCACGGCGCACACGCTGGTCGCCGGCGTGCACGCCGTCTCCACCATCTTCAGGCCGTCCATGATCGAGACCGAGGTCCGCCGGCGCGCCGAGGACGCGCGCGCTCTGGTCGCCTTCGCGCGGCGGCAGGGCGGCACGCCGCTGATCGTCACCACCGACTTCAACAGCACCGACCAGAACAATCCCTACGGCATCGTCACCTCGGCGCTCGTCGACTCCTGGCGCGAGGCCGGCTGGGGCCTCGGCAACACGTTCCCCGGCGCGGACTCTCCCGGCAGCGGCCGCTTCACGGTGCTCGGCCAGCTCGTGCCCATGTGGCTGGTGCGCATCGACTACGTGTTCCACACCCGGCAGTGGCGCGCGGTGAGCGCCTCGATCGGGCCGTGGGACGGCGTGTCGGATCATCGCCCGGTGCTGGTCAGGCTGTCCCTGCAGTAGGGCGCTGCGCCTGCCGGAAACGCGGAAGCCGCGGATGGACGCGGACACTGTTCCCATGCCTTGCGGTGGCGGCCTGTGCTCCTCGGGGTTAGTCTCTATCCCGTGGGTCCCGATGGTGCGTTCAGTCGGGACGCAGCTCGTTGTCCTGCGGCGTGTTGCCGGGTGCTGATGCGGTGTGCGGCGGGGCCGGCTGGGCCGCCTTGGCGCGCAGGGTCTCGTCGCGGGGCACGGCCGGCGACGTTGGCTTTGCCCGCTGCCGGCCAAGCCGATCGAACAGGCCGATAGCCACGTCCGTGCACGCGTGTTTGACTTCATTCCAGTCATGCCATCGTGGCTCGAGGTGCTTGTATTCCGCCAGCGAGACGGTATTCAGGTCGAACGGCAGCGGTTGTGCCAGCTGGATCGCGAGTTGCTGCAGCGCCGAGGCGCCGGTAGGTTGCGGGTAGAGTGCGTCCAGGTTGGCGAGCGCGTCCAGGGTCGACTCCCGCCCGAGGGTGTCCGACAGCGCGGCGACGTCGAGGTAATCACGGGTCGCGTTGCGGCGCAGGATGAGGGCTGCCTTGATCCGGAGGACCTCCTGCGCCGTCGGTACCGTCAAGGTGGCGTTCTCAATCGTGACCTGCGTGGTTTCCAGCGGCTGAGTGCGTATCAGTTGGCGGATTCCGGTGTCGATGCCGTCGAGGCTGCCGGGAATCTGCACCGGGCGCTGGACGCGGGCGGTCCTCCAGCCGGCGACCGCTTCCAGTTCGGCCAGCACGGCGTCGAAGCGGTCGCGAAGATCGTACAGGATGTGGTCGGCGTCCGTGGAGTCGCGGTGATGGGCGTGCACGGCTGATGCGGTCCCGCCTACCAGGACTGCGCCGGGCAAGATCCGTTGAAGGTGCGCTGCTGCGAGGAGCACGCGCTCCCACTCAGGTGTGCGCGTGTCGGGCATACTGCTCCCAGAAGTGGTATCGCTGTGCGTAGGGATCGCCTGTGTGTGCTGCGCAGATGCGGAGCAGATCGTCGCGTAGACTCTGGTCGTCCAGTATTGCAGCGCGGAGATCAAGCCAGTCGTTCAGGCCGCCTCGATCGATGATGTCGTCGATTGCTGTGGGGGTAAATCCTTCGTGGTTCAGATGCCGGTGCTGCATCGTGGTGTTCTCCTGCGCCTTGGTCTGACTATAGCACGCCGGTGCACAGCCGCACAGGTTGGCGCGGCTCACCTCGCCACGGACGCTACCGCCTCGCGCCGCACGTCATCTGCGTCATCTCCTCGTATCTGCGTCATCTGCGTTTCCGGGCACCCACGGCGACCCGACCACGCACTTCTTCCCTAAGAATCCGAATCGGTTCATCGGGATTTCCTCCGGCCCGGCGCTGCACGCGCGTGTAACGCACTGGACATAGAATGTGAGTTGGTGGTACGCACGCTCGTGCCAATCGAAAGCAATCAGGCGCGAAGGAGCGAACACAGTCGGAGCCGAGGCGAAGTTGGATGGACGGCGGATGGCCATATTCGAGCTCGCAACCGCATCGGTACGAACAGGTAGGTATTCCGATGGAAGAGACAAAACTGCTCGCGGTCACCAAGCAAGAGGCTGAGTTGCTCATGGATAGCTTCAAGGTGTCGAGCGCAATCACCCGAGACATTGCTCTCAAGGCCGCCAGTCTGGTGCTTGAGTTTGCCTCGGAAGAAGGGGTGCTCGATGCACAACGCATAGTTGACGGCGCCCTCAAGTCGGACACGGAGTCCATCTCCTAGCGCGGCACGCTGAGCGGGGCAGGCCCGCGAGAATCGCCGCGATGCCGGCCGGGCCGGTCCAGGACGGACAGTGTGACCGTGCGCGACGTTCCTTGGCGCGGAGTGCGCTTTTGCCTCTCTGTCCGCTCGGAATGCTCTTGCACGCGGTGGTATAATGTCAGTGGTTCTAATGCGAACTACCGTCTTGTGGCGCCGTGCGTTGCCGTGCTGTGTCAACTGGCAAGTCACAGGCGTTGCGCGCCCTGGCAGGACGGATTCGCAGTGGGGTGCGCTGGCGGGATTTCGGTAGTGCCGTGCTCCGAGAAGGCACGGCTTGCTGACGGATCTTGGCTGTTCGCTGATTCGTGACTGTTCCCAGCACGTAGTCGCCGGCCACGTACCGATGTCTCCCGTACTTGTTCCAGACTCCGCACGTGACCGTGCCCTGAGTGCTGTTGAGCAAGAGGGCTTCGACTGCAACGTGGCGGCGTGGCGACCTGTACAGCGCGCCGACCCGGCAATGGCGTGGCTATCGAGAGGTCGGAAGGAGTGGGTGAATACATGGGTTTGGTGGATACATGAGCAAGACACTTGCGCAGAAGGTTGATTGGCTCTTCAGTGCGCGACGAAGCGTGCAAGGCCGGCAGTTCACCTATGGCCAGGTACAGCGCGCCACGGGGAACCGCGTCACGGCGAGCTACGTGTGGAAACTGCGGACGGGAGCGATGAGCAACCCCGGTCTCAGCGTTCTGGAGGCACTGGCCTCGTTCTTTGAGGTGCCTCTGGGCTATTTCGCCGAAGGCGGGGAGTATCTCGAGGCAAGCCTCGGCGTCGAGAAGCTGCCGCCGGAAGACAAGGTGGCTCGCGAAGAAGCCCTGCAACTGGTCGAGGATGGCGCGAGCAAGCTTCCCGACGATAAGCTTCAGGCAGTGATCGAGGTTGTCGAGTACATGCGTGCGCACGAGGAAGCGGGTCGGTCTCCCGGGTGACCGGCGCTGTGATGCCCTGATCTGGGGGCGTCGAACGCCGATTCCTGGCGCTCCGCGGGCCGCCGATCACCCGAAAATGGCCGCACCATGTCTTCCTTGACTTTGCCCAATCCCGTGCTACGATGGTGATAGTCGAACAGATGTTCCATACGCGAAAGCGAGGTCACCCCATGCTCGACAGGCTCGCCGCTCCCACCGCCGCACCACCCCCGCTCCCCGTCTGCTGCCATCCGACCGCGGTCGGAGGCGCCCGCTCCCCGTGCCCTGCCATCCGACCGCGGTCGGAGGCGCCCGCTCCCCTCTGGGTTCCTTCGCCTGGGTTACCATGAGGATCGCAGCATGACGTGACCGGGCGGGCAGGTAAGCCGTGCCGGTCCGGTCGCCGGAGGAGGACGATCGTCGCTGAGCAAGCCGGGTTCGCACCCATGTCCGTCGAGCAGTATCGCGCCATGGAGCGGGCCGGCGTGGAGCCGAAGCACGAGTACTTCGACGGCGCGATCAGCCTCATGGCCGGCGGGACGCGGCGGCACAACACGCTGGCCGGGAACGCGTTCAGCCTGCTCGCCGGGGCGGTGGCCGGCCTGCCGTGCCGCGCCTGCAACTCCGCTATGCGCGTTCGTCTCTCCGAGGCGGTGCAGGTGTACCCTGATGTCGGCGTGACGTGCGACGAGCGCGACGCCGAGAACGCCGAGGACGACGAGATAGCATATCCACGGCTGGTGGTGGAGGTGCTCTCGCCGAGCACCGAGCGCGTCGACCGGGGCCGCCAGCTGCGCAATTACCAGTCCTGTGCGAGCGTTGAGGAGTACATGCTGGTGAACGCCGACTATCAGGCCGTCGAGATCTATCGCCGGGAGAGGCGAGCGTGGACCTACCACCGCCACGAAGCCGGCGAGGAGGTCGACGTGGTGTACATCGGCGCGCGCTTGCCGATCGAGCTGTTCTACGCCCGGACGAGCGTTCCCGCTGAGCCGTCACCCCCGGCAGGGAGCACGGGAGCGGCTACGCCGCCCAACAGGTAGACAAACCCGAGCGCCTTCTCGACATGGCGGGCAGCCGGTACGGCTCCCGGAAACGCAAATATCACAGATGGTTGCAGATGGTTGCAGATGGTTGCAGATGCATGCGGATCGTGCATGTCCAGGCAAGGCCATGTGAGCCGAGAAGCACAGGTGTCCTGCATGCCACGAGCCCACGGCCCTGGCCGGCCCGGGCTCACCGCGATCGCCCTGCACGCTACCGCCGCGCGCCGCACGCCATCTGCGTCATCTCCTCGTATCTGCCTCATCTGCGTTTCAGGGCACCCACGGCTGCCGGCGGCCCGACGGCTCCTGGTACCACACCTATCCGGACGTGTTTGTCTACCTGGCCCGGGTGGACGAGGATCGGGGCTCGCTGGCGGTGGATGCCGGCGGCCCTCCGGCACTGGTCGTCGAGGTGCTCGGCGAATCCACATGCCGAGCTCCTCGCCTGCGGTCGCGATGGACACGTCGCGGTTCTGGACGCGTCCTCCGGCGATGAGCCCGCGGAGTGACCGGGAACAGTCCCTCTCCCGCGGAAGCACGCCGCCGAGCAGGGCGAGAAATGGTTCCCGCGCCGCCGGCCCTCGGGCAGCGGTCGGCGCGCCGGACGTGACCGGCCGGCACTACCCCAGGGCCATCGCCAGGATCGTGCTTTCGCCCGCGTCGGCGGGGATGTTCACGTTACAGACGACCTTCTCGGCAAGCGCGGACGGCATATACCGGCGCAATTGCGCGTCTGCCCAGGCCGGTGCTACGAGGACGACGCGGTCGACGCGTTGACGGTCGAGCATCTCGCTCAAGAGCGTGACGGTGTCGGCCACCCGACCGCCGAGCCGGGAGTCGCTCCCGCCCTGGCGCGTTGGCTGCGATCCTGCCATCGCCGGGCGCCGGGTGCAGCAGGTCGACCGCGAACTCGCGCGCGTCCGCGATCGCGTTCCCGCGCACGGCGAAGACGCGGCTGCGCCGTTCGTCGAACAGCATCACTCCCACCGTCGTGGGCGTTCCGGGGTCTTTGTCCGTGCGGTTCATGGGCAACCTCCGCCGATCGTGCTGCCTTGGGCGCTCCAGCGCGCCGCGACGTGGGCGTCTTTGCCGCTTACCTCAACAATATGCCCCGTTTGGGTGGACCGCAAGAGCCGATCGTCCCGAAAGCGGGCCGGTTCGTGTATCTCGTGTCTCGGCAGCTCAGCACGCATGAGAGCGCGCTGAACCACGAGAAGCCGGCTCGCGCTGTAGCCGCCTATTCAGGACGCCATGGGTTGCCTCACGTTGCCGGCGCAAGCCTCACTGTGCGCCGTTCGCCTTGAGGATCAGCGAGAGGTTATCGGCCATGCCGTCGTTGTCCGAGCCGTCGTACCATTTCATCCTGAGATCCACGACCACGGTCCGCGTGCCCGCCGGAAGCTGCTTGGAGAGCTGCTGCAGAAAGAGACCGGTCTCCTGCTTCCGCATAGAAGGGGTCACAGGCCCAATTGCCGCGGCGCCGACCTTTTTGCCGGAGCCGTCGAGGAACACGGCGCGGAGCAGCGCATTATCGCGCTGCGTGCTCAGCCCGCCAAGCCACCCGCTGAGCGTGAATGTCACTGTCCCCGCGTCGATCGCGGACGCCGCGGCAGACACGTCGATCCGCTGCTCCGCGCTGGTGTCCCTGCTGCCGCTCGGGCCGCCGTAGAAGTAGTTTTTGCCCCTGTTCTTCGGTCCCGGTGTCGTGGGCGAGAGGTCGAGACCGGAACCGGTGTAGGTGGCCACGGTGAGCCCTTTGGTGCCGGGTAGCCCGGGCGTCTTCCAGCCGGGTGGGGAGATGAACGTACTGTCGTCCTTCGCACCCGGTCCTGCCTCGGCGTCACCGTTGACGATCAGATTGTGGCCGTACAGGCTGGCGGCAGCGTGCGCCGTGGAGATGGCTGCTTGCAGAGGTGCGTGCACGGGCAACGCCAGGCACGTGAGCGAGACAAGAACCAGCGCGGCCGTACGGCGGGGTGCGAGGCTGAGCATCTGCGGATCCTTTCACGATTGCGGCAGGCAACCCGACCTCGAGGAGCGATGAGGCCGCTAGCCCTACTGGGAGTGTAACAGAGGTTTGTGCTGTGGCAAGCGGCGATACGGCGACTGTTGCCGCGCCGTCCGTACACGGCATCCGCGGGTAGAGATGTCAGGTGCTTGGCACGTTCCCGCTCCAGCCTGCATCGGCCGGAGAGCTCGCCGCTGTACCGGGCGCTAGGTCGTGGGCGGGCTCATATCCAGCTGCCAGAGAGAGGCGGTGGCCGGCTCGGCAGATGCGAGCGCCTGCGCGGTGTGGACCGCCGGCTTCTGCGAGAGGATCCACTTGGCTGCTCCCAGCAGATCGTTGGCCGTGTGATAGCCGTGCAGGAACCGCGCCTCCTCGCGCAGGACCTGCGAGCGGCCGCGCCCCGTTTGCACCAGCACGCAGCGGCAGCCCGCCGACTGTCCCGCCTCGATGTCGCTCAGGGCGTCGCCGACGTAGAAGCTCTCGCTCAGGTCGATCTGGTGCCGCTCCGCCGCCGTGAGCAGCAGGCCCGGCTTGGGCTTGCGGCAGTCGCAGTTCGCCGAGGCAAGGTGCGGGCAGTACAGCACGTCCAGGATCGATCCGCCCGCCGCCTCCACGTCCGCGCGCATGCGCGCGTGCATGTCTTCAAGCGTCTGCACGCTCATCAGGCCTTTGCCGACCACCGGCTGGTTGGTTACCACGATCACCGGCCGGGCGGCCGCCCGGAGCATGGCCAGGGCGCGCAACACTCCCGGGAGAAACCTGAACTGATCCGGGCCGAGCACGTAGTCGGCCCGGTTCGCGTTGATCACGCCGTCCCGGTCCAGAAATACGGCCGGCCGGCGCGGCGCCGGTGTCTCTCGATCCGGTTCCACGGCAGTGGCCATGCTCGAGCCTCTCTTGTGCCCCACAACTCTGCCGCGAAGTACGCGCCGCTGCCCGGACGGCCGGCGTACTTCGGTCGGGACATTCCTATAGTCCGCGATACGGCCTGTCGCGTATATAGGAATATGCTCGTGTACCGGACGACCTGACACTACCCTCCGCGCGCTATCATTCTACGTGTCGCCGGGCAGGCTCGCACGGCTCCGACGGGCTGGCCGGATCGGAGGTCACGGAAGCGGAGTGAGCTTCGCACTTGGGGGCTTCCCCTGGCGGGTACCCGGACGCTCGTTGAGAAGTATTCTGGGGCATCCCGAGAGCCTCGACGGGCCATGCAACCTTTCAGCGCGAGTCCTGGGGCAGCCCGAGAGCCTTGACGTATTCTCAAGCGCGTGCGGTTACCGGCGCGGCTTGCGCAATGCCGCAAGAGGAGGCACTATGGTGGCTCAACCGTCGGAGGTCGGCGTCGAGGAATACTTCGAGATACTGCGATCCGGCGAGGCCAGGTACGAGTACCATGACGGCCGGCTCATTGGCAAGGCCGGCGGCACGCTCGACCATTCTTCGGTGAAGCACAACGCTATCTCCGCCATCAACGCCGGACTTGGAGACGGGCCCTGTCGAGCCTACGACTCCGATGCCGCCGTACAGCTCTCGCCGACTCGCTATCGGCTACCGGATGCCTCCGTGACGTGTGACGAACACGACCGAGGTCGGGCGACGAAGGTCACGGTGCCACGCGTCGTCGTGGAAGTGCTGTCTGATTCGACGGAGCAAACGGACCGCTACCTCAAGTTCAAGCTTTACAGGGAGTGCGCGAGCATCCAGGAATACGTGCTGATCGCCACGCGGTATCAGGGGATGGAGGTGTATCGCCGAGCCGTGCCCGAGTGGACCACTGAGATCTATGGCCCGGACGACGTCGTGGAGCTGGAGAGCATCGCCGTCCGTTTCCCGGTCTCCCTGCTCTATGAGCGTACGGATGTGCCGAAAATCTTGGGCTCTGCCGACAGCGCCGCTTCCGATACCCCAGAGGCGGCCGATTGCGATCTACCCTAGAGTGAGGCCCATCGGTGATTCTGCGCCGGTAAGGCCTGTCTTCTCCGGTAGGGCCGACCTCCACATCCATACTCGCGTCTCGGACGGCACCGCCTCGGTGCGCGATGCGCTGGAGTACGCCTGCTCCCACGCCGGCCTCGACGTGATCGCGATTACGGACCACGACGCGATCGAGGGTGCCGTGCAGGCGGCCGATCTTGCCCGGCACTATCCGCTGGAAGTGATCGTGGGCGAGGAGATCGGCAGTCGCGAGGGGCACATCCTGGGCCTCTTTCTCACCGAGCCCGTGCCCGCCGGGCTGAGTGCCGCCCAGACGGTGGCGGCGGTCCACGCCCAGGGCGGGCTCGCCATCGCGGCGCACCCCTTCCTGCGCGGCGTCTGGTGGTCTCCCGAGGGCGTGCCGGCGCGCATGGGTGCCGGCGCGGCCCTGCGGCGTGTGGCGTTCGACGCCGTGGAGCTGAACGAATCGTTGCCCGTCCTCGCCCTGGCCAACCTGCGAGCTCGTCGCTTCAACGCCCGCTACAGCCGGTTGCCCCTGGTCGGCGGCTCCGACGCGCATGTCACGGAAGCGATAGGCCGCAGCTTCACCCGCTTCCCCGGCCGGCGGGCCCAGGAGCTGGCTGCTGCCATTCGCGCCGGGCAGGTGGCTCCCGCTTGGCGCCCCTACGGCCCCGCCCAGTACCGTGCCTATTTCAGACTGTGGCTCCGGCAGAAGCGATCGCCGCGGTCATAGGATTCAGAGCTCGCCGATGCGACTCGCCGCGGGCCCGTCGGCTCCGGTGGCGAAGGCGGCCATTGCGCATTTCCGCCCGGCAGCCGGGCGCGGCTACACTGCCGTCGGCAGGCGACAGGCATGCGCATTCGCTGCCGGGATGATCGCGAGTAACGGCACTGATGAAGATGTATCGACGGATACAGCGCTGCTTGCGCGTGTCCGCTTGGATCGCGCTCTGCGCGTGCGCCATCCCTGCTGCCGCCACGGCGGGCACGAATGGCACCGCGGAGGCACGAGTCTCCGTGGTCATGACCGCCATGGGCGCGGCCTCCCCGCCGCCCGGCCCGCTCCTGGTCGGCCAGGCCGTATCCGTCACCGTCAGCACCACCAACCCGACCGATGTACCGCACACCTTCGTCCGCCTGGAGACGCTCGCCGACTATTTCGGTAACGTGACGCGGCTTCGCGACGACCGGCTTACCCTCGCGCCCGGCGAGACCCGTACAGAGCGGCAGCCGCTGCCCATCGCCGGCTCCGGCTACTACCAGTTTCGCGTCATGATCGTCGATCCGGTCTCGCAGGCGCAGTACAGCGCGGTTATTCCCATCGGCGTCATCCGCCCGCAGGCTGCCGGGTTCGATACTCGCTCGGCCTTTGGCGCCAACGGCGCCCTGCAGGGTCCGAACGCCATCAGTCAGGGCACGATGTCCGCCACGGTACGCTCCATGGCAGCCGCGGGCCTCCGCTACGACCGCGAGGAGTTCAACTGGGCGACTATCGAGCCGCAGCCGGGGTCACACGACTACTCATTCGGGCCGGCCGACGACGCCGTGATCGCCGCGCACGACTCCGGTATCCACGTGCTTGGCCTGCTGGACTATTGGGGCAACCTCCCTAACCCGGACCTGGCGCCGCGCAGCGGCAAGACCTTCGCAGTCACGGGCTGCAGCAAGGGGCCGGCCTGCAAGTACACGCCGGCAGGCATCGCCATGTTCTCGGACTATGCCTCGGCGGTGGTGAGCCATTTCATGCCCGGCGGCGCCCTGGCCCGGCGCATGGGTTGGCAGGACGGTTACGGCATCACCGATTGGGAAGTCTGGAACGAGCCTTCCACCGCGAGCTTCTGGCGGCACGACCTGGTGAGCTCCGCTCAGATCTTCGCCGGTCTCGTCGCCTCTGCCTCGACCGCGATCCGCGGCGTTGAGCCGGGAGCCAACGTCATGTATGACGAGAGCGGGCCGTACTTCGACTCCGCCATTCACGCGGCGAAGGCGATAGTGCAGACGCTTGCCGTCCATGCCTACGCCGGCACGCGAGACCCCGACAGCGCCCTGGTACCGTCTTCGCTGCCGAGGCCCAGCCCGGAGGCGACTGCCGCCGCCAGGTCGGCCGCCGCCGCCATGCCCGTTTGGATCACCGAGACCGGCTACGCCACCGACGGCGCGATCACGCCCAGGCAGCAGGCGCAGTACCTCGTGCGATCGTACGTGGATTTCCAGGCCCAGGGTGTGAAGAAGATCATGGTATTCAGGTTCCGCCAGGATGGACCCGGCACGGAGAACGCCTTCGGCATCACCAATAACGACGGCTCGGTTAAGCCCGCCTACGTGGCCATTGCGACGATGATCCGGCATCTGCAGGACGCCGCCTACGTGTTGTCGGCACCGGTCGGCACGGTGGCCCGGGCCATCCTCTTCACACGGCCTGACGGATCGACGGAGGTCGTGCTGTGGAGCACGGGTCCGAGTGGCATCATCGTGGTGCCCGCTGGCCGGCAGTTGGGTGTATCCGCCGACGACCTGATGGACAACCCGACCGGCGCAGTGGGGCCGATCAGCGCCGTGCTGACTCTCTCCGCGGATCCCGTTTTCCTCACCGTCTCGTCGTCCACTCCCGCCACGGTGCTGGGCTGGCTGCAGCGCGCGCGCATACAGGGCATCGCTCCCGTAGGGCTGGCGGCGCGGCTGGGTCCGGGAGCGAGCAAGGCGTCGCACACGCTCAGCGTCACCGTGGCAGCACAAACTAACGTGCCGATCAGCGGAACCGTCACGCTGGCGCTGCCCGCCGGCTGGCGTGCCGCCAAGGTGAGCCAGGTCTTCCACCTGATGCAGCCCGGTCAGTCGACGCCAATCACCTTCGCGGTCAGCAGCAAGGTCATCCAGCCGGGTGCCACGATCGGGATCACGGCTGCCACGTCGAACGGCTTCATCGCCGCGACGCAGGTGCCGGTGATCGCAAGCTCGTCGCGTGCCACCAGCACGCCCACCGCGCTTCTCGCCGGCATACCGGGCCTGGCCGCGGCGTGGACGGCCTCGCCCACCGGCACGCCCACGCATACTGCAACACCTACGCTCACCCCCACCAGCACGCGCACGCCGACCATCACGCGAACGCCGGTGCCGACGCGCACCGCTACCAGCACGCGCACTCCCTCTGCCACGCGGACGCCGACGCCGACCAGGGTTCCGACCTCGACCAGGACGGCTACTACGACACGCATTCCTACGTCCTCGTGGACGCCGACGCGCACCCGCATACCGACGAGCACGCCGACCTGGACGCGAACGCCGACCGCCACTCGCACCCCGACCGCCACCGTGACGCCGACACGCACGGCCACGCCCATGTGGACGGCGACCGGCCTGCCTACCTCGACCGCGACCTGGACGGCTACCCCCACCGCCACTCCGGTGGTGGCGAACACGGCCACGAGCACGCCGCTACCAACCCAGGCGACGGCCTCGACGGCAGCGGCGACCGGCGTCGCCAACCCCACGGCCACTGCGACCGCCGCCGTCGCCGGCACTGCGGATCTCTCGGGTAGTGTGGCCGGCGGTCCCTCAACGCCGACCGTCACGGCCTCCTCGCCGTAGTCCGCCCCAGGCAGCCGCCGCCGGCAGGCCGGCGGGTCACGACGCCCCTGCTGGCAACCAGGTGCACGGATGACCAGTGCCGGGCAGCCGGCGTCGGCAGGCCGCCGGACCGTGAGTCGCGCGATGGCGTGGCAGACAACGCAACCCTGAGCTTCCTCGGCAACGCGCACGGCGACGAAGGCGCTGCGCGTGGCCCGCCGCCACTCCCCTGCCACCGGGGCCGGGTCCAATGCCATCCAGCTCAGAAGGTAATGCGGCTAACCGTGCTTCTGCCGCGGGCTCGATGGCCCCCGCTTCAGTGCCTCGGTTCGCCGATCCTGGGACCGCTGTCGTCTTGACCGCCTCCGGACGTGCCCGGCACGGCGTCCGAAGTCGCGAGACGACGAGCTACGGGGACACAATGTCCGGTTGGGCCCGTCGCGGTGCCGGCCAGACCAGCCACCGGCGGCTCGGGATAGGCATCACCTATTCCCACTGCGACATCCAACGACGTGTGCTTGCGCTCCGCCCGCTGCAGGGCACCTGCAGCTATGGGCGGCTCATCTGCCGGAGCCGGTGGCCACCGCCGGATAGGCCGGTACCTCGGGACGTGTGTCCTACGCCTTCGGCAGTACCGTCAGCTGCTGGCTTGCCGAGACGGCTGCCTTGCCGTCCTTGCTGCGCGCCACCACGCTGATCCAGGCGATAGTCTGATATGCGCCGCTCTTTGTGCCGCGCGGGGGCGCATAGTGAATGGCGAATATCGCCGTCGCGACGCGCGTTGCCAGCGCCTGGCTGCTTCCGTCGGTGAACCTGATCGTGTAGCTGAAGGTCAGCGGGAGCTTTGTTCCCGTTGGCGGGTGCAACCAGTGAACACTTACCACCTCGCAGCCGCGAGCGACGCTGCCGTGCGCCTTCTTGGGCATCTTGCACTGTGTCTTGGCCGGTTGGCCGCCGGTGACGCTGCGTGGCTGGAGTCCGATCGTCAGGCTCCCGGGCACGCGGCCGACGGTGAGCAACAAGGGCGTGCTGCGTATGCCCTGGAACGACGCCGAGAGCGAGTGCGTGCCGGCGGTGCGGTTGGCGAGCTTGAGCTGCGCCGTGTTGCTCTTGATCTTTGCCGTTCCCAGCAGCTTCGCGCCGTCGAAGAACTGCACGCTGCCGGAGACCGCGCCGCCTCGCGGGTTGCGCTTGAGTGAAGCGGTCAGCGTGACTGGCTGTCCGGCCGCTGCCGCGTTTGTGGGCGCACGAAGCTGAAGCTGAAGCGTGCCTTTCATCCCCATGGCCACCACGGCAACGCCTCTGAGCGTCTTGCTTGTTGAGGGCTTCTTCGCCGCGGGCTTCTTGCTTGTCGAAGGCTTCTTCGCGGCAGGCGTCTTGGTAGCTGCAGGCTTCTTCGTGACTGGCTTCATGCCTGCAGCCAGCTTCTCCGTGCCACCCTTCTCGCCCTGCGCCGTCGGAGACGGTTTCGGCGTCGCTTTTGTGGTGCCGGCTTTGCTCGCACGCGCCGTCGCCGTGGCTCGAGTGCGCGAAGTCTGCGCGGTCGGGCTGGCCTGCCCGGAGTTGGTGTTCGAGCTGGTACCTGGTGTATCGGTATCCGTGGGTGTGCTCGTGTCTGTCGCAGTGGCGCTCGCCGTCGCGGTGTCCGTGCCTGTCGCCGTGCTGGTGCTGGTAGCGGTGTCCGTCGCCGTTGCCGTGCCCGTGGCAGTGCTGGTCGACGTGAACGTTGCCGACGCTGTTCCTGTCGCCGTCGCGGTATAGGTCGCCGTTTGCGTTCCCGTGGCAGTACTGGTCGGCGTGTTGGAAGCCGTCCAGGTTGGTGTTGGTGATAGCGTGAAGGTCGGCGACAGGGTCGGCGTAGGCGTTCGTGTCAGTGTCACAGTGTTCGTCGCTGTCGGCGTGCGCGACGGTGTTGGTGTCGGAGAGTCGGTCCGCGTGTTCGTCACCGTCTGCGTTGCCGTCCACGTGCGAGTAGCAGTTGCCGTCGGCGTGAAGGATTGGGTGGGCGTCGACGATGCGCTTGACGTCGTGGAGGCCGAGGCCGTCGGCGTGGACGTTTGGGTCGGCGTCGACGATGCGCTGGAAGTCGCGGAGGTCGCCGCTGTCGGCGACGCGGTTTGAGTCGGCGTCGTCGACGCGGTCTTGGTCGCCGTGTCCGAGGCAGTTGTGGTGGCCGATCCCGCCGTTCCCGTGACCGTGAACGTGCTGTCGTGCGCGCTGAACGTGTAGTTGCTTGCCTGCAGACCCGAGACGTCGCAGTGAATCGGGTAGCTGCCGGCCGGGCTCGAGCTGGTCGCGGTAGTCGTGCACACAGCGGACCCGCTTACGACGCTCTCTGTGTCCCCGGCCACGAAGCCGGTTATGGAGTAAGTGAAGGAGTCAGGCACCTGGCCGCCGGCCGCCATGCTCTGGCCGGTGGCGGCGTTGACCATGAGCGTGGCCGGCTCGATCGTCAGTGTGGTTCCGCCCGTGGCCAGCGTGAAATCCGTGCTGTCGTCGGGTGTGAACGAGGTGCCGAGTGCCTGGTTGGCGCCGGCCGGCAGGAGGGTGCCTGCGGCAGGCGTGTAGACGAACGTGCCGTCGGTGTTCGCAGCGGCGTCGAGTTGTGTTGCTCCCAGCAAGGTCCCGTACACGATGTCCGCCGGGCTAGACCAGGTAATGGTCGGTGTGCCCCGAGTAATGGTCAGGTTCGCGCTCCCGCTGCTTTGAGTGTACATGCCGTCGCCCGCGAAGCTGGCGCCGGTGCCGCCCGCGTGTGCGCCCATGGAAATGCTGCCAAGATTGGCGTTATCTACTTCGGCCACGCCGTTGCTGTCGGTGGTGCTCGTGAAGGTGGTGGCTTGCTGTGTAGATGGGTCCGTGAGCGTGAACGTGATCGATCGGTCGGGTAGGGCGCGCCCAGCACTATCCTTGAGCGTGGCGTCGAGCGTCGTTGTGCCCGCGAAAGGGCCCGTCACGTCTGCGACGGTGAGCTGGGTTGCGGGCGCCGTGAGCACTTCGTAGGCGCCGCTGTCGCAGGCGCTGCCGGCCACGTCGGGTCGCACGACTTCCCGCTGATCGCCGGTGATCGCGGCCCCGTCCAGGGTTGGAGGCGTACAGCTGGCTGCATCGATGGCGATGCTGCCGGACTGCAGGGCGACCGTTTGCGTCGGGCCGCCGTTGTCGGCCAGTGACCCGAGATTCAGCGCGTCGATCGTGGTGGTGTGGCTTGTGCTCTGGCTCCAACTGCAGGAGTCGTCGTCGGCGAGGTTGCCGCCATCGTCCGTGACGTCGCCCGAGCAATTTCCCCCGCTTGACTGTGCCAGGATGCTGTTGGCCAGTGTGGCGCTCGAAGTCGTGCTGAGTCCCCATCCCGGGTTGGAGTCGATGGTGCTGTTCGTCACCGTCAGGGTGCCGTTGTTGGCGATGCCGCCCGCGGTTGTCGTGCCATACCCGTTCTGGGCGCTGTTGCCGGCGATCGTCGTGTTGGTGAGGGTGAGCGTTCCCTCGTTGTCGATCGCGCCTCCGGTCCCGTCACTGATGGACATGACCTGGTTGTTGGCGATGGTGCTATCGCTCACACTCGTGGTGCCGGCATTGTAGATGCCTCCACCCGAGCCGGTAGTCCACGCATAGAGGTTGTTGCCGCTGACCGTGCTAAGGCGCAGCACCAGGGAGGCACCACTCGCCACGTAGACTCCACCGCCCAAGGCGTCGTCCGTGATCAAGCTCCCTCCGGTGATTGTCAATCCGGTAAGCGTGGCAGTGCCGGAGTCGACCTCGATGACGCGCGAATTGCCATTGCCGTTGATCGTCAGCTGATTGGCCCCCGGACCGACGATGCTGATGTCCTGCGTGATCGCCAGGTCGTTTGACAGGCCCAGCGTGCCACTGACACCGGACGCGAAGGTGATGGTCGAACCGGCGGGAGCAGCAGCTATGGCCGCGCGCAGACTGCCGTCGCCACTGTCGTTGAGGTTGGTCACGACGCAGATGCTCGGATCGCACCCCGCGTCTGCGCCGACCCCCGATGGCATATGCAGCGGCGCGCAGCTCAGCAGCATGCTCACCACGGCCATTCCCGACAGGCCGCGCCAGTTTCCTGTCACTCTGCTCATCCGCTCCCTGCTCTGCATTCGAGGGTGGAGACGTTATATATGTCCTACATATTTTCGATCGGCACAATCCCCCATTTCTTGAGGGTCAAGTGCGGCAGCTTCGTAACCCAGCACAGGCACCGTCTTTCAGCGCTTCGTGTCACGGTGTCGCCACCACTCGGCGCCGGCTTCTGCACCGGTTTGGCACGGGTTCTGCACCTGGGGGGAGAGGCTGATTCCATGAATCTGGTGGAAGACACCGGCACAACTGGGCCGCGCAGCCATAGGCCGGCGCAGACAAGACACTGCCTCGCCGGGGCCTGACTTCTGTGGGATTGCGGATAGGAATCACCTAAACCATACTGCGGCTGAGCCGATGCGGGAACCCGGCTTACCGGCCTGGCTGCAGGCGCCCGCGCCGGTCGAACTTCGCGGGGGCCTCTCCAGATCGGGCCTGGGCTGCCGATAAGAAGTAAAGACTCCAACTGGGTATGCACGAACACTACAGCCACGATCCGCGGCGAGGCGGCCGGCACGGGGTTCAGGACGGAGGGCAGGAGCGACAGAGACACCGATCAGCGGGGAGCGACCCGAACCGCGCAGGGACCCGTTCGGGGGGGACCACTTTGGCCTCTCCAAAAACGCGCAAGGCTGCCGATTAACACCGTAGACGGCAGGTGCGCCGGCAGGACAGAACACACCACGGTCCGAACAGAAAGGGTGCGCGCAGCAGGGATAGGACGACGCAGGGAGAGAGAGCACAAGGGAGAAGGAACGTGAGAAGCCGGCTGATACGGATCACCCTGGCACTGGGGCTAGTGTTAGGGTGGTCGGGAATAACCTTAGAACGGCACAGTACAGGCGGGCTGCCGGTGAGTCTGGGGCCGGCGGTGCACGTCGCCTACGCCAGTTCAAACTGCGCAACGCGCCCCGGTGAGGAGACCGTAGTTGCCAGGCTCACCGCCACGGCGGCGGCGCAGTTAACCGCGACCGTGGCCCCGGGTGACACGGCCACGGAGGCAGCCAATGAGGCCGCTGCCACGGCCGCTGTGGATGATCCGACAAACACGGCAGTTGCGAACATTACTGCCACGGCCCTTGCTAACCCGCACGATACGGCTACGGCAGTCGCCAACCAGACTGCCACGGGAGTCGCCGCCGAGACCAGCACGGCAGTGGCCAACGCCACCGCCACGGCAGTGGCACAGATCACAGGGCTCGTCAACGCCGCCGACACAGCAACCGCCGTTACGCACCTCGTGGCGACCGCTGTTGCTCAGGTGGCGCAAACAGGCGTAGCCAACGCAAATGCCACTGGCACTGCCCTGGCGAATGTCGCCGGTACGTCCGTGGCGCAGTTGACGGGCGTCGCTAACACGAATGCTACATCCACGGTTGTGGCCCAGTTGACCGCGCAAGCTGCTGGCCCGGCTCAGACGGCGACGGCAGCAGTGCAAGCGCAGCAAACGGCCGATACAAATAGCACGGCAACCGAAGTGACCAACGAGGCCAATGCAACGGCTACGACCGCGCCAAACGACACCGCGACCGCTGCGACCAATGCTACCGCGACTGAAGCGCAGTCTGAGGCAAACTCGACCGGAGTGGCGCAGCTCACTGCTACGGTAGTGACGAACAACCAGGCGACCGCCAGCGTGCAGTCCTCGGCAACGGCCGCCAGGCAGGCATCGGCCACCGCCGCGGTCAATAGCACCTCCACGGTAACGACTAAGGCCACGACTACGGCCATTGCCACGGCGACGGCTATGGCCAACGCGACGGGTACCGCCGCCGCCAACGCGACAGGCACCGCCAATCCGGGAGCCACGTCAACCGCGGCCGCCGCGGGGCCCAAGGCCACGCAAACCGCCGTCGCGTCCCAGACGGCTGGCGCGGCAACGGCAGTAGCGCGCCTGACGGCGACCGCCGCGCCGCATGTGACGGCCACGGCCGTTACCCAGGCGACCATCCGGGCTCGGATCGTCGCTACTGTTAGCGCTCTCGGTACTGCGCAGGCGCAATCCGCCGCCACGTCGACGGCCATCGTCAATATGAAGGCTACTGCCTTTGTCGTCCTGACCGCGGAGGTCCGAGGTACGGTTACTGCGCTGACCGGGCAGGACCGGGCTACGCAGACGGCGATCGCCGGGCAGTACCAGACTGCCGTCGCACAGCTCACCGCGGCAGCGAAATCCCAGAGTACCATCGTGGCTCAGGTGACCGCCACATCGGTAGCCGTCGACACCGCGGTCGCTAACGCCGCGGCCACGTCAGCCGCGGCGCCGCAGGCTCCCACGGTCAACCTTAATCCGGTCAACGGTCTGATCACCGTACCGAACTGCGCACAGGAAGTGGACCTGATCGTCGGCTACAACGACGGGAACCAGACCTCTTCAGTCCGCTGGCAATATAATGACGGCACGAACGGCTGGCAGGATATCCTGGACAGCAACACCAGCTACGACGACCAGAACACAGCGGTGATGATGTTCAAACCGGATCTCACGCTGGACAGCTACCAGTATCGGGCTGTGATTACCAATTCGAGCGGGGGCGCGGTGTCGCAGGTCGTCAGGATAACGGTGACCTGAGTACCACGCGGAAGCATGACGGGCTAAGCGGCCCGGTCACATCGCCCGGCAACCTCGGGGTTGCCGGGCGATGTGCGTCTTTCTCCCTGTCACGGTGATGCTACGGAGCGGTCTTCGCTGCCTACCACTGTCGCCTGGCGTATGTAAGGTTGTGTGGGACGCTCTCCCAGCGCGGTTCGAAGGTTGCCAGGCGATGTGGGACTGTCTCCCTGGAGCCGCAAAACCGCGGCGCGGTCTTCTTCTATGGCCTGGCAGTTTCCTCGACGTGGTAGTCTCGTACAGTCTCCCAGAGCTATATAGCGAACCGTCTGCCTTGATTCGGCCGTCGAACTCGCGCTGCAATGACACCGCGCACCACGCCGCGCTCGTGCACACCTGGGGCCGCGTCGCGTCCCCTCGGTCGCGCTTCTCCAGCAGTGCCGAGCACGCGCATGCTCCGACCCGCGCCGTCGGCAATGCTGCGCGAACGCATGCACTGATGCCGCGTGCGCCGGCGACCTTGAGCATGTTGCGGGACATCCCGTACAGCATGCAGCCTCGTCCGCACCGCTAAAGGCAAGCCACGCCGGGACGCACGTTCCGGGCGACTTGCAGTGACCGTGCCTGTGACGCCTCACGACTCCTGACCCTGCTGGCAAAATCCGGAGGGCGCCCGCGCCAGGGACAACGGACAGCTGGTCCGGCCTCGTGTATCCAGTTGGACGATACGCCGGATGCTCGCGGTCCTGGTATGCCTGGCCTCAGACCAGCACTCGGTATACCTGCATGCTGCCGTGCGTGAACACCAGGGCCAGCTCGTGCAGGCCCACCATGCGCGCGAACTTGGCCAGACCGTCGGCAGGATAGCCGTGGAAGTTGCCCGCGTCGCCGGCCAGGTTCGGATCGCCGCGCTCCTGGCTACCTACGCAGATGTAGGTGACCTGGTAGCGATGGAGCAGATTCAGGGCCACCTGCGCGTTCGGAGTGCTGTAAATCAGGTCCACGTCCCGCGCGCGCGCGCCCACTTCGTCCGGGTACCACGACCCGTTCGCGGCCTTCTGCCCACTGTAGTGCTGCTGGCCGACCTCGAAGTTCCAGTTCACGACGCTCGGGAGACCGGTGTACATGGTGATTCTCGCCGACATGTTGGTGAAGAACCCATGATCGCTCTGCAACACCACGGGGCTGCCGCGAACGGTCTGGTTGAACCACTCGATTGCCGCGTAGTCGTCGGGATAGACGGCAGGCATGAAGGCCAGGCTGTCCAGCGTGAGGCCGATGTGCGCTGAGGCCAGTGCGGGCCACGCCGTGGTGCGCTCGTCGAGGCGCTCGGGC
This sequence comes from uncultured bacterium, assembly GCA_963827235.1. Lineage (GTDB taxonomy): Bacteria > Chloroflexota > UBA5177 > JANWHV01 > JANWHV01 > JANWHV01. Next base: position 624,410 of record CAWHAE010000010.1, on the reverse strand, counting down.
GTCATGCGTAGCGGATAGAGTGCAGCCGCGGAGAGCAGGAGGACGAGACCACCCACCCAGGCCCAGCCGACCAAGCCCGGGCGGCTGCTTGCCGGTAACGCGTGCTGCACCCGGGGGGCTCGAGGACGCCCCCACCTGAAGCGCATCAGAAACGGTGCAAGCAGGCGTGCCAGCCCGACGCCGGCGCAGATGCTCAGCAGTAGCCAGGCATCCTCGTAGAGCTTGAACACCGTGTTGCTGCGGAAGAGCAGCGGGTCGGCATCGTTGAAGTCCACCACGTAGATAATCTCCGCCGCGGCGGCTATCAACAGGCCCATGATTATCAGGAGATGCAGGAACACCTCCCGGTCGTCGTGTTCGTCCGCGCGGTCGATCAGCAGCAGCACGGCCAGACCGATCAGACCGGATAGCCAGGCCAGTACCAAGTAGTCGATCACCAGAAGGCCGGCTGCCCCGCCGGCGCCCAGCAGGCAGGTGGTCCACACGGGACCTCGCGCGAGGAGGGCGGCGGCAGCAAGTAGCGCGAGACCGGCAAGCACGATCAGGCCCGCATGCGCGAAGAGCAGGGAAGCTGCCATGGCGGCGAGGAATATCACGGCGCGATCGCCCGATCGGCTGGGACTCGATCCAGGCTCGGGCTCAGGGGGCACGCGCCGCCGCGCCAGGGCAAAGTAGCGGGGCAGGTCCGCACGTCGCTCCCAATAGTAGCAGCGGAAGGCGGCCACGCGGCAGTCGTGCCGCAGTCGCCGCGCCAGATTCGTATCCTGCCAGAAGCAGACCAGCAGGTAGGCCGTCAGAATGTAAAGCGGCAAGCCCCAGTAGGTGGCGAAGTCGTGCAGAGGGGTCTGGTGCCGGAGAATGGTCCATCCGTACCGGTCGTAGAAGGAGAAGAAGTGATCGTAGAATGGCCGGTATAGGCCGAAGGGAATGATCGGCTTGAGTCCACCCAATGCCAGTACCACCAGGACACCCAGCCGCCAGCCGGTCGCCCAGCCGGTGCGCAGCCAGCCGGCACCGGTCCGGAACGACCAGGCCGCGATGGCCAGGCCCAGGATGCCAAATGCGCCCGCCAGGTCCCAGGTGTTGGTCGGCCCGAGCGCACCCAATACGACGCCGATGACCGGCCATACGATGAGGCGCAGGCCCGGCAGCAGGGACGGTGACTCATCGACCTCACTCACGGCGCGTCCCTCGGCCAGCGGACAGGCCACCGTTCCCATCGTGCCGTGCAGAAACGTGCAGGCCATGCCCACGATACAGAGCGCGAAGGGCATGTCCCAGAGGTGCGCGTGCGGATCGCCGTAGAGGAACGTCCAGTAGGGAAATTCCGTGATCACGCCGCCGTCGAATCGAGAGCCGTCCCAGGCCCAGCTGCGGAACGGGTACCACGGCAGGCCCTGGTGTCCCAGGAACACCTGTCCCAGTCCGAGCAACGCCGCCCAGGCGCCCTGGACGAGACCGGCGAGCACAGACCAGGAGTAGGACAGGAGGTCGATGACTGGACCGACCACCGGCACGCTGCTACCAGCGGCGGACGGTGGATGCAGCTGGCTCTGCAGTGGGCTGGCTGCCTGCAGATCACCGATCATCACCTGGCCGCCATACATATTGCCGGCAAGCAGGGCGAGACTGCCGCTCAGCAGGGCAAACGGGATGCGCCGAATCAGGCTGTAGGCCAGCGAGATGCAGGACGCCAGGGTCAGGGCGAAGAAAGTCGGCATCGCCAGGTTGATGGCGATTGTCGGAGCAATACCAGCCAGCTTAAGCAGCGTGGCGACCGTGAAATGGCCGTAGTAGTAGTAGTTGAGGTAGCCGCCGCTGAACCACGGGTCGAGCGGTGGCAGCGTCGAGCTCCGCACGATGGCGTTGAGGAACGAGAAGTCCATCGTCTTTTCGCCGATGTCGAAGCTGTGCCCGAAGTCCGGATAGATCGCTCGGAGCCAGACGAAAAAGAGGTAGCCGACGATGAACGCGCCTTCGCTCAGCACCACGGCGACGAGGCGCGGCCGCAGGATACAGGGGATGTCGCGCAGCCGCACGCCCCAGCCAAGTGAGAGGGCGGCCACGGGCAGTAGACAGAGGGCGATCTCAGCCCGGCTGTAGTCGGCCCAATGCATGCTGGGTAGAATCCACGCGCACCAGGAGAGTAACAAGATCCCGACCGTCTTGGACATGGCAAAGCCGCAATCGCCCAGCCGGCTGAACAGCCGCATGCTGATTGGCAACGCCAGGAGTCCCAACACCTCCACCATCAGCCACCAGGCGGGAATCGGGAAGCGCATGGGCAGGCCGTTCGCCGGGAACATCGCGGCATAGGTCTGTCCGTGTTGATCGCTGCGCAGCTCACTGGCCGTCAGCAGCAGGGACTTGGCAGGGCGAGCCACTTGCTCGACGGGATTGGTCGGATCGCCGATCCGGCCGTGATCGGTCAACACCTCGGCAATCGCCGCCGCGGAAAGACGCCCGGTGTTCGCCAACACCATTACCGTGGGATGATCGGGCTCCGTCGCCGTTTCGTGTACGTTTCTCTCGTCGTCCACCCAAGGGCCCAGCTCTGGGTGCACCGCGAAGGTCGCTACCGTCGAATAGCCCAGGCCGTTCTCGCGACCCGCCTTGCCGCCCAGCATCAGAGCGTAGAATCGTATTGAGTAAGGAAAGCGCTGCGGGTCGGCCGCGGCGGTGGCAGCGGGACGGCCGCTGCTGCTGATGAAGTACGCTGCTTCCGCCAGCGGCGCGGCCAGCTGCGCCACCTTGGACTGCGAATCATCGCTGTAGGTCTCACTCCACAGACCGGGCACATCCAGCGAGGTGTAGGTCCGCCCGTTTGAACAGCCGAGCGGTAACTGAAAGTCCTGCGCGTCATCGAATATCCGCGTGCCGACAGGCACGTGCGCGCAGATCCAGTCTGACGCTTGCACGCGCGTGGGCGGCACGCTGGAGATGTGTGTATAGGCCAGCCCATAGGCTGTCGTCAGCAGCAGGACCGCGCCACCCCCGAGCACCCCGGCGGCATGGACCAGCCGGCCACCGTGCCCGGCCAGCGCGCCGACAGGGAGCGCTGCCAGGACGCAAAGCGCAGGTACGATCGGCTCCAGCAAGCGCACGTCCTTGACGTACAGATCACCAATCACCAGGAAGTCGCTCAGCACAAACCAGGCCACTAGCCCTGCCGCTCGTCGCGCCGGCCAAAAGAGACAGACGGAGGCAAAGACAAGGCCCGCTGCCGCCAGGAGGGCCAGCGGCACGCCAAGGCCAAATCGCGCCAATTGTTGGGCAGGGAACATCAGTGCTGCCGTATCGTGCCAGACCAAAGCGCTTCCGCTGATCTGCGCGCCGCCGGCAGTATCCAGTTGCGCACGCACGGCGGCGCTGAAGGTACCGGAATCGAGAAAGGCATAGGGTTGGAACACGAACGAGGCGCACAGCCATGTCAGGGCGGCAAGGCAAACCTGCCCCAGCACTGACGCTCGAGCCTGCCAGCGGCGGTCGGACAGCCAGCGCCAGATCACCGCTGCGCCCACGGTAAGGACGAGCGGTGCGGCAAAGATGCTCGTGGCAAGCGCCGCTGCCAGCCAGACGCCTGCCACCGCGATTGCCCTGCACGTACCGCGCTGTGCAAAACCCACGCTGGCGAGCACCGTTCCGGTGGTACACAGCGCCAGGAAGGCCTCGTTCGTGCTCAGGTGAGCTACCTGAATAGATAGGACGGCGAAGGTTGCCAGAGCCGCGGCAAAGAGGGCGGTCCGCGAGCCCGCCAGTCGGCGTGCGAGGCAGAATACGAGGTAGACGGTAGCAGCGCCGCACAGGCCCGAAAGCACTCGGCCAGCCAGGACCGGGCTGGCGTGCTGCCAGGTGGCAAAGAGCCCGAAGTGGGCGCCCAGCCATGCCAGCAGGGAGGCAAACAGCTTGGTCAAGTACAGCGGCAGCGAGCCATAGGCGAAACCCGCCGGATCATGCAGCGCATGGCCCGCGGATGGGGCAGCCCACCATGAAGCCGCAACGGCCGGATTCCAGTGGCTATCGGGACGCAAGAAATCGGCCAGGCTGGTCGGATAGTGCAGGTTGGGCACCAGGCCGCCGATACCGTCGCCGATCGTTACCTCGTCAGCGTTGACGATGCTGCCCCGGCCGGGATCGAACCCGTGGAGCGAGGGCCCGAGCGCGCGCAGCCACCAAGCAATCGCCAGCAGGCCGATGAGCGCCCCAACGACGCGCCGGGATCCTCCGGCACCGGGCTCCCCGTGTCCCCGGAGCCGCCGAAGCACGCGCCGCGCGTCGGCATGCCAAACCGGGCCCAGTCGCACACCGGCATAGAAGCAGCATAGGGCAAGGCCGAGCACGGCGATCAGGCCCATCAGCGGCCACCCAGCAGGAGCGCTGCAGCGCAGGCCGCGCCAACCAACAACGCTGCGTAGCCGTCCCAACGCGGTCCTGGAGTCGATGGACGCTTCCGGCTAGCACGGCGTGCTGCCCACCACGCTTGCCACCAGACGCGCAGCACGGGGAAAGGCACCAGAAACCACCACCATCGGGACCGCTGTCGGAACGGCTTCCGGTGTGCCGGATGCGGAGGCGCCAAGCGCGAGCGTCCCGGCCACTCCGGGCGGAGATGCCGCCAGCGCTCGGGCACGGGTGCGATCAACACGACCACGCAGAGCGCGGCAATCAGCGCAAGCTGCAGCGGGAACGCCACCTGTTACACCGCCCCGGGCCGACTCACGGCCAGCCCTCGCCTGATCGGGTCGGAAAGCCCGGCCCCGTGGCGACGTACACCCAAGCCGGGGAGCCGTCTGGATAGCGCAGCGTCGTCACGACCTGGTGAGGCACGTTGCGCAGAGGCGATGCGGCATAGGAGTCTGGCGTCAGCACCCACAACGCACGCTGGCGCGGCTGATAGTGGCTGCCGATCGCGGTCTTGGCGTTGTAGCCGATGTCGAGGCCGGAGCAGGTCGCGCAGGCTGCGGGATCGCCCACGGTAAAGAAGTCCTGCAGTTCCCAGGAGTTGTTGAACTGATCCCCGTCGTAGTAGAGCACGTCAAACCGGCTGCGGTGCGCTTCGTAATCCGCGAGGAACTGCTGCATGCCCCACTGCCAGCCCCACCAGCCCGACGAGTAGCGCGGATACGTCACCAGATAGGCGTGCATGAACGTTGCCGAGGCGGAGCAGACACCACCAAGACCGATGACAAGGGCCAGCACTGCCAGCCCTGCCCGCAAGGTACTCCCTACATGGAGCTGCCGGAGGAGCGCCAGGCCGAGGACCAGGCATGTCCAGGCCCCTTGCGCCACCGCGACATGCAGCACTATAACGCCGTCAATCGATCGGTTGACCTGCGGCGGCGCTACCACCGCGCAGGCAACCGGATATATCGCCACCCAGGCCAGGCAGAGCAGGTCGGCCCGCCGGTGGCGGAGGACGAGCGTGGCCAGACCGACGAGCAGTAACGGCCATTCGAAGGTATAGAGCATGCCGTAGCCGAAGACGTAGTGGCGCAAGATAACGTCGGTCGATTGGTCGATCAGCCAGGACGGCGAAAGGTGGATCTGGTAGTTCGTCCAAAAGGTGCTCAGCCGCTGGCCGATGCTCGGCGAGCCGCCGGCGTAATCGTTCATACGCGCGAAGAAGTGTCCGTCGAATACCGCCGGAATGCAGGGATAGAGCAGCACGGCCGCTGCAGCGATCCCGCCGAACGCGACCCGGCCTGCCCGCCGGATGAACGGCCAGTAGAGTGCCGACCAGGCCAGTACGAGCAGAGGTATGAACATCTTGGCCGGTTGGTACGTGTAGATGGCCAGCGCGCTGCAGACATAGGCCAGCGCGAGAACGCGCGGGCGCTCTAGGCCGTAGAACAGGCACACCAGGCTCAGCGCTGTCGCGAATGGCAAGCTTGCTGCTTCAAACCCCATGCGGCTGATCAACACGTGCCAGGGCGAGACCGCAATGAGCAGGGCCGCGATGAGCGCGACGGGCTTGTTGATCGCCCTGCTCACGAAGAGGTACGTCAAGCCGATGGTGAGGGTGCCCTCCACCGCCGAACCCACGCGATCGGCGAACACCGTCGGGCCGAAGAGCCAGACAAAGGGCACCTCGAAGTAGATGTGGAATCCGCCGCGCCAGTCGCCGCCGGCCTGGAAGAAGGCCGGTAGGAGGGCGCCGAACTGGTCGTGCAGCCCGCGTCCGATGTGGTACGCGTCCAGCCCGTTGGATGCCTCGTCACAGAAGAATCCAAGCGGGACGCTGGAGAGGTTGATCACCCTCAGCGCACAGGCCGACAGGACAACTGCGATCGGCAGGGCGATGCGCAGTACCCAGGCGGCCGCGGGTGCCCGCCACCACGGCATGGCGGCGAGATCGTCGCCGGCCGCGACGAAGGCCGATCGAAACGGGGCAGTGCCCCAACTCCACCCGGCCGCCACCGCGACGCCGCGACGCCGCAGCCACGTCGACACACGAAGCCTGCGCGGGCTGGCAGGCCGCGTCGCGACGGACAGCGCCATGCCGCAGCACGGACAAAAGCGCAGCGAGGCCCCGCAGGCGGGACAGGCAAGCGGCTCCGCCAGGGCTGCGATCGGCTGCGCCGTGTCAGGGTGGATGACCGCTTCGGAGGGTTCGGATGCAGTCTCCGTCTGATCCGGTCCGGCGCGGCGCACACTTCGAAGAACACGCATCAAGCGGTCGGCAATGGACCGCCCGATTTGGCTCCCGGCGGCGATCCGCCTTGGCATGGGTAGCCAAAGCACGAGCGTGCAAAGGAGGGCGAGGAGCGCGAACTGTACGAGAAGGTCAAGATGCACCATGCGACGCGTGCTCCATTCTTCGACGGGTGCTACGACCGCTGGAAGACTATGCTGTATGCCGGAGAGTGCGAGGCCGCCGCCGGCAGCGGAAATGCCACATCCCCTTCCGCCTGGCCCGATGGCGGAATGCTTCCCGCCTGCAGAGCCGTCGCGCGTATCGTCGGATCGAGGCCTGCCGCGTACTTCGTGCCCGTTTCCGGATCGAGCAGGACGATGTTGGCCGGTGTGAACTGCAGAGTCTTCTGCGTCTTGTTGCGCAGCAGCACGTGCACCAGCAGGTAGACCTGGCCAGGAGCTAATCCCGAGGCTCGGGAGCGCGCATCCACGCGGAGGTCGCTGGCAATCATAGCCGGTAGGACCGGGGCGACCGGCGGTCCCGCCCGCTGCGGCACGTACTTGAACACGACGCTGAACGACTGGGCTCGCAGAGCGCTGTCGTCTACCGCGAAGGCCACGTCACCCGACACCACGGCATGCGGCGCGACCGTGCCGGGCTCGAGCTGGCTCGCGGCCACATCCGGATCGAGGGCGACGGCGTAGTGCTGCTTGGTGCTGGGGTCCAGAAGGAACAGATCATCCAGGGTAAAGCTGAGTGGCTTCGCCGTGGCGTTGCGCACCTGGAGCTGAAGAACCAGGTACGACTGGCCGGCCGGCGCACCGGCCGTGCGGCTGGAATCCACGCGCAGGCTCGACGCCTGCAGTACCGGGAGTACCGATGTCACGGGAGGTACGGAGGGCACGTAGTCCGGCAGCCGGTCCGGCACGGCAAAGATGGACACCGCACCGCGCGTAAATACCGGGGTCAGGAAGCGCCCAAACTTCATGTAACCCGAAGTATCGCCGTAGGCATAGTACGTCGCGCGCTCGTACGGGCCGACGTAGACGCGCCGCACGTCATACCGACTCAGGATGGCGATCATTGTGCCGGGGTCCGTGGTCGTATAGAGGGTGTCCGCATCGTTCATGCGCTGAAGCACCTTGGCACCGGCTGCCTGGCTGGCGAACCCGCCGCGCCAGAGCCACTCGTGATCGTTCGGCCAGCCGACGATGGTAGGGCGAGCGCTGAGCGCCGATATCTGGCTGGTCCAAGTGCTCGGATCCGGATCGAGGTTCCAGTACGACATGCCTTCACCCTCCGCGATCACATCGCCCGGTGCCGTATGCGTCTGCACCCATTGCACCGCGGCATACACATCGGGCTCCACGTGCTGTACGAAGGCTAGACCGTCCAATCCCGACGTCGGGGCCAGGTTGTTCCCTTGACTGGCCACGCCCTCCACGGAATACGCGCCCAGGACCGTGCAAAGTACTGCCGCCAGCCCGCACCAAACGGCCAGCAGCAGCGACCGGGATCGCGCGCGCAGCATGCGCGCCACGGACACGATCCCGACCGGAACCGCGGTGGCGAGGAGGATCCAGCCCTGGTAGTACAGCTTGAAGACCGTGTTCAGCCGGTATTGCGGGCCGGCGGAAAAGACGTCGCGCAGGAACACGACGTCGGCTGCGCTGAGGACCACCATGCTGACCAGTACGAGGAGTAATGCTGCAGAGACGGCGCCGTCGTCGGTGCCCCGGGGACGCAGCAGCGCACAGGCCGCGCCCGCCGCCAGGGTCAGGAACAGGATGTCCGTCCGGCAGGGCAGGCAGACCAGTGCAACGCCAAGCGCGAAAGCGCAGAGGATGCAGCACACTTGTCGCGGTGTGAGCAGGTGCTCGGCGTCGCGGCGCCGCGCAGACTCCTGCGCCGGCCTCCCGGGTGACCACAGCCTGGGTCCAGCCTGCGCCGCGACGAATACGAGGAGAGGCAGCAAGAGCCCACCCAGGACGGCAGCCATCTCGCCGAGACTGGTCACACTGTAGCGCATGCTGAACACTGTCGTGGCGTGCACGGTGAGTAGATACGGGAAGTAGAAGAGCACGCTGAGCGGAACGATCGCGGCAATCTCGAGCAGCCTCGGCCACGTCCTCGAACCATCTCCGCGCCGCCACCAGGCGAGGAACTGCGCCGCAAGCACGACGACGAGGTAGGTAGGGTAGTCCCAGGAATTGATCGCGAAGAGGGAGCCTGCCGCGAGCGCGGCGATGCCGAGCCGAGTCCAGCGCACGGCGCGGGGCGCGGCGGCCGCGCCGGGGTCCAGCAGGGCGTGTACCGCGCAGCCGATCACGAGCAGGACGAATGGAATGGCCATCACGTGCGGATGCAGGTCGGCGAACAATAGACTGAAAGCGGGGAATTCGGTGATCGTGTGCTGACCAAGGCAGCCGCCGTCGATCACCCGCGTGCTGCACCAGAGGTCCAGGCCGGTCAGCCGCAGCCCCCCACCCTGAATTTGCGACCAGAATTGCCCGACCGCTTGCAGATCACCGGCGAGCATGAGAAAGAAGGTGCCGCCCAGGCCCCCGAGCAGTCGGCGGGTAAGCGCGGCTCCCAGCGCGCATGCGGCGGTACAGCTGAGAGCAAAGATCGCCACGTTGTACAGGTCGAATCCGAAGCGGACATCGACGCCTGCCATGCGGCCCAGCATGCCGAATATGGCGTACCCCAGGTAGTAGTAGTTGACCCTGGCTCCCTGGTACCACAGATCGGGCGGCGGGAAGCTGTGCGTGGACCCGCTCGTCTGCAGCAGCATGAAGTCCATGGGCTTCTCGCTGGTGAATATCTCGGGCTTGAGCGCACGCACGAAGGCCCAGCCGACGAAGGCCAGCAGAAACAGTGCCTCTTCAGCGGCCACGGTACGGCGCCAGCCGAGGTCACGGACGGGCAGCTGTACCAGACCTCGCATGAGCAGCCACGTACTCACGCCTGTCAGTGCGATACAGAGGAGCCAGAGCAGCCAGGGAAAGTTCGCGGCCCCGATGGTACTGCCGAGCCACCAGTTGGCCACGGCGACCAGCAGCATGCCCAGCGGCTTGGACAACCCGTAGCCACGGTCCGGCAGGGCACCGAACAGCAGGGCAGCCAGCGGCGTCGCCGCCAGGCCGAGCAGCTCGATGGTCAGCAGCAGGCGGAGCCAGTCGCCATTGAGCGTCTGCAGCACGGAAGCCATGTCAGCAAGCACTTCTTCTAGAAGCCGCGGGGCAGGCGACTGCCCCAGGTCGGACGTCGCGTGCTTTCAAGGGTGCCCACGAGCCCCGACCCCCGTGTTCACAGGTACTGTATCGAAGATGGTGTCCGGGCACAACGGCTGCGAGCACACGCAGGGATGCCGCCGGACGAGCGACATCGCCTACCATCACGCCACCACGCGGTCCTGTGCTGGAACATTCGATCCGGGCCGTGCCACGTCGGTGAGCAGGTAGACGGCAAATCCAATCACCGCGATGCTCACGTAGCTGATCAGGCGGTCTACCACCACGACCGCCACCGCCGTGGGCTTGCCGCCCGGCACGCCTAGGAGGACCAGGCCCGCGGCGAAAAAGGTGTCTACGATGCCGAGGCCCCCAGGAGTGAAGGGGAACGTCGTCAAGACGGAGGAGCCCAGCGCGAGGAAGATCGCCGCCCCAATGCCGAGCTTGCCCGCGCCGAGCAGTCCCAGCGCCCAGAGAACGCACGCCACTCGACCGCCCTCCATCAGCCAGATCACGCCCGTCTGTGCCACCAGGGCGAGTCGTCCCTGCCCGAACGAGGCCATCGTGCCCTGCCGGAATCGGGCGAAGGCTGCGCGTCCTTGCACCGGCAGGACTCCCAACGCGCGCTCACCCATGGCGCAGATCACGACAAGGAGCACCGCGGCAAGAAGCGCCAGCGCAAAGCCGCCTAGGAGCGCTGTGCGGACCAGATCGTCGTTCGACGTGAAGAGACGATCGCGAAAGGCCAACACGGCGGAGCAAACTAGGAGGGGAAAGAGTACCACCAGGTCCAGTACCCGCTCGGCCAGGAGGGCGCCGACCGTGCGCGAAAGCGACGTACCCAGCCAGCGGCGCGCCAGGTAGGCGCGGTACACGTCGCCGAGCTTCAGGGGAACGATCACGTTGGCAAAGAACGACAGGTAGAGAATCCCGGTGAGTCGCGGCAACGGGAATGCAGCAATGGCCGGCCGGAGTGCGGGATCGTTGGCGTTGCACATCAGGCGGCGCCAGCGCTCCGTGCGAAGCGGAAACGATGCGTAGTACACCAGAAAGGCAAGCGCCACCAGTGCCGGATTGGCAGCACCGAGCGTGTTCATTGTGCTGGCCCAGTCGATACCTGCCTTGCGCGTGGCAAGGACGAGAATGCCCACCGCCACGGCAAACGACAGCCAGGTGCGCCATTCGCCGAATCGGGCCAGGACGGACACCGGCTGCGCCTGCGCTTCGGGCAGCTGCCCGGCCACGAACAGGGGCACTGCCCCGCGGCCTTCGTGCCGTCCGATCATGATTCACCTCCCTGTCGCCCGACCGCGTGCAGTATGTCTTTGCACTTGTGGGTTGATGACCGCAAGCAGTGTAGCCACATACCGCGCGAAAGCGGAAAGGCACCGGCGTTACCGTACTGCTACGGCACGCCTTCGAAGAGCTGCCCGAGCAGAATGGCCGATTGGAACGCCTCAGCGCTTGGACGACAACCACGGAGCACGTTCACACGTGGCACGCCGCCGGAAACGGCGAAGAGCGCCGGTGCCTCCCCGGCTGCCGCTGCCGGCCCTAAGAGCGAGGCGAGCCGCCATGCCGCCGCCGGATCGGCGCGATCCGGACGGTCACCGCATACCGAACGCTGCGGAGACTCCATTGTGGTTCTACCGGGATGCTTCGATGAACGCGGGATCGTGGGTCAGCTAGCCGGTACTGCCCGACAGCGCCACTGCCGGCGTGGTCGGCATCGGCGTCCCGGCCACGAAAGGACTGGGAGCATGCAACACCTGCACAGGATCGGGCAGGCGTGCGCCCTTGACGTACCAGAATCGGATCTCCGAATCGTCGGACGGTCCCGGCAGTACCGCAAGGTGCGTCAGAGCCGCGTACTGGGCTGCGTCCGCCTGGTCCCTGTCGAACAGAATGACGGTTGACGGCGGACACGCGGTGTTCCACTGCCCATACGCCAGGCCTACGCAGATGCGCGCGTGCGGCGCATAGAGGACGCTAAACTCTATTGACCACCCTTGAGGACTAATGACTGTCACCGGCACCGCACCAAGCGGCTGGATGAATGACCCCCACTCGCGAGCGGAGACAAAGCGGTTGACCCCGTAGGTCGGGGAGTCCGCGTAGTCCCAATACTGCTGCACTTCCATGACACCGGTGGCGCCGGCCACGGCCACGGCGACAAGCAGCGCGGGTACATAGTGCCGTTGCCGTCGCGCCCAGCGCCCGGCCACCCGTCGTGTTACCGCGCCGGCAAGTAAGAGCACGTCCTGCAGGCCTAGGCCGATCAGTAGACAAAGCGCCGGCAGTGCCGGCAGGGAGCGAGTGATCGTGGGCACCTGTGTCACGCCCACGAATCCCGTGGTCAGCATCATCCCAAGGACCAACGGCACCACGAACCAGAGTAGCAAGAGCTGCATGCTTGACCGCCGGATGCGCAGGATACATCCGGCAAACCCGATGTAGAGCAGCGCAGCGCTCAGAGGATCCAGCAACGGCCGTCCCGGGATATTGAACTCCGTGGCGATCTCGCCCTGGACCGAGAAGACGCCGAGGGTCGCCTTGAGCTGGTACCAGAGCAGGCCCGCGAGGCTCGATCCAATCTCAGGATGAGCGGAGGCGAACGATGCGCGATTCGACGCTGTGAGGATCAGGCGTTCGGTGGCGTGCGACACGAGACCGCTGTCCGGCGCCGTATACAACTGCAGCAACGGCCACAGGCAGACCGCGGATACGGCAGAGAATACCGCGGTGACGCCCAGCAGTTTCAGACTGGACAACTGGACCTGCACATCCGAGAGGTCGTGGCAGCCTTCCCGTGTCGCACCCTCGGCGCCGGGCGCGTCGCCTCGTGTGTCGCCCGGGCGATTCGCGTGGTACTTGCCCACCAGGCGCCGCAGTTGAACGCGCCAGTCGCTCGCGCACAGTAGCGCCAAGCCCAGCCAGCCGAATACGATCGGCACGACCATTGTGCCGCACAAATAGGTGTTGAACGCCCACGCCAGGCCTACCCCTGCGAGGGCGGCAAGACTCAGGCTGCCGCGCCGCACTGCCATGACCAGCAACAGGACCGTCGCCGCGGTCGCGGGCGCGGTGACGATGTTCTGCAGCACCATCCGCGAAAAGAGCAAACTCCATTCGCTGGTGGAGTAGGCGACGCCTGCCATGATCCCCACTAGACGGCTCAGCCCCAGCTCGCGCGCAATGACATACACAAGCGGCGCACCTAGGGCTGCCACCAGTGACGTCGTCTCGCGCGCCACCGTGACATCTACGTTGCCAGTAAGGCGCATCGGGATGCTGATCAGATAGTCGTACAGAGCAGGTAGCCCAAGGTGGTCGATGAGAAACGGTCCGGTGTAGATGCCTTCGCCGAACTTTCGTGCCTCCGCCATGAGTTGCGCCTCATCGCCCAGCAGCGCACCTGACTGCGCGCCAAGGTCCCACCAGCGAAGGATGACGGCCAGAACGAACAGCAGGAGTGGCGGCGTGGCCGCTGTGAGACCGGCCTTTACCCTCGGTCGGCCGGCGGCCCGGTAGGCGCCAATTCCTACCGGCGCCGGCACACTACTTGCCGTCTCGTCCGCCATCGGCCTTCGTCGTCGCGGTGGGCCGGACAGGCGTAAAAACGCGTGGCCAAAAAGGAGTATTGCCAGGAGGAGTTCAATCAGCGTGACCACGCCCGCCTCCGATCTGCATCACACGTCATCCGCGCGACCACCTCAGTGCGGCACTCGGACCAGGAGTACACGGTCCCCCGCGCTGTCGACCACTAACACCTGCCGGGTTCCGGCAGGCGCGAGCGACCCCAACACCGCGCCGCTTTCACTCAGCGGCTGATTGTCCACCGTCAACGGCAGGGAGCGCGGTGGACCACCCCCGGGCGGATAGGTGAGCAGACCTTCGCTCGGATCGACCGAGAGGAGCGAGCCGTCGGGCAGAGCGAGCATGCCGAGTGGATGGTCGGCATCGGAAGCAGGGGCCGGCCAGGTACGCTCCACGACACCGCTGGCGTCCAGAGCCTGGATGCGGTTGTTCTCACTGTCAAGCGCGTACAGCAGGCCGTGAGCACCCCAGGTCGCCGCGCTTACTCCGGCCCATTGACCACTAGCCGCGCCAAAGACCTTGGTTACCCGGCGTGTCACCAAGCCCGTCGCGGATAGGTCAAGGATCGTGTTTATACTCGGGTTGGCGACAAGCACGTCGCCGGAAGGACCGGGCTGGAGATCCCGTGCCCCGACCAGCCACGGACTCTGCAGTACATGCCGCTGAAGCTGCCCGTCGGACCCGTACAGGTCGATGGTGCCGCAGCCGGCATCGAGGACGGCAAATCCGTCACCGTCCACGGCAACGCCGTAAGGCGCAGCAGCAGACTGGGAACAGTCGGTTATGCTGCGCAGCACGTCACCGCTCGTCGACAGAATCACCACTCGGCGGTTGCCGGTGTCGGCCACCACCAGACTCCCGTCCGGTAAGCGGGCAGCCGCGTGAGGATTGGACAGTCCCGCTCGATCGCCATATACGCCATCGACGGCAAGGGCCGGCTCCGGCAGCGGGGTGACGGCGCTTGCCGGAACGGGGTTCTGAACCACGATCGATTCATCCCCAACCTGCTGACCGAGCACTAGCACTGTTCGCAGCACAAGCATCAGACAGCAGACAGCGACCAATAGCGCTATCCAGCCGTCGATGAGATGCCTCCACTGCCGGAAAACAGCCTTGCCGTCCGGAAGCGGCGTGAGCATAACGGCCTCTACGGGTTCGGGCTCAGCCGGAAGCGGGCAGCGAAGTTGACTCAGCGCCTGCCGCAGCGCAGGACAGGCCTCGGCCAGCGGACAGAGTCTACCATGCAGCGCGGCGCATACCGTGCTGGGCTCGCACGCCGGCGATCCCTGCATCTGCCGGGCCGAAAGAGACGAGGAACCGGCGGCCCTCCCGGGCTGTGGGAGGCAGCGCGCTTGAGACGCATCCACTGGCAGGATCGATCTGTCAACAGTCTGGAGCAGAGCACCAATGCGTCGCAGGGCGCTCATCGGCGAGCACTCCCAGGGCCATGCGACACCGGCAGGTAAGGAGCTGAACAAGGAACCTGCATACTGGACCCGTCTAGCGAGCCGTTCTAGCCCGCCTCGTCGCTCACCGAGAATTTGCCGTCCACGGTGCCGGAGACAGTATAGCAACAGATGGTACGCGCCACGGAGCTGCCGGCGCGAGTGGTGATCGAGGTGCAGCAGCAGCCGAACCCGGCACTGCTCGGTACCAGCGTTCGAGTCGGCGCCCTCTCAGGGCCGCGAACGACCAAATGGCGGCAAAGAGTCGCACGCTCTGTTGCTCGTGTGTGCTCTCGCCGGACTGACCCAGGATAGGAGTGGCTGGAGGCCCCGCGTCCGTCGCGCCCCATCGCTGCCCACCGGCGTGAGCCGGCGCGCAGCGCGAGATCTGACTAGCGATAAGTGATCATTATCGCTAGTCAGTTTCATAGTGATCCCAATGCATGGTCTGTAGCGAGGAAGGGTGCCTCCACGCGCTGGAGGTACGGCCGATTGATCGTGGCGCCGGCTTCGCGGTCAAGCACTGCCGGCGGACCGCAGTCTGCTCGACGTATGCCCCGCCATCATGGGTCTCAACGCTCAGGCGGAGTGACCAGCCTTTGCGGCTGTATGAATGGTAGCGGCGGTGCCGACAGCTGTTGCAGCCTTGCACGAGCTGACCGTGTACGTCCCCCTCGTGCAATGATCTTGGGTGCGATGGGCGCGCTGCAACGCGCGGCACCGGGGCCGACCGCCTGCGCGCCGTGCAGTCACGCATGCGGGACGACATGCCCATGCGTTCGGCCTCTCGCGTTTACCGCCCGGCGTCACTCCGCCTGCGCCGGCAGACGCAGGCGGAACACGCTGCCGGTCGGGCCGGTGGACTCCAGGTCAAGAGTGCCGCCCATGGCCTCGGCGAACTCTCGGCCCAGGTAGAGGCCCAAGCCGGTCCCTACCCTACCAGCGCGCATGCGGCTCCCGGGAACACGACCGAAGCGAGAGAACAGGATGCCGCTTCCTTCTGCGGCGATGCCGGGCCCAAAGTCGCGCACCCGTACGACGGTCATCTTCTCTTCCAGTGCCCACTGTATGCCGACCGGGGCACCTTCGGGGGAATACTTGGCCGCGTTGTCGAGCAGATTTGTCAGAATCTGCTCCACGTGTGAGGCGTCGGCACGTGCCTGCAGGTCTTCGGGTCCGTCGACGTCGACACGCTGGCTGGGGTAGCTGCCCTGTACGATCGTCACCGCGCGGTTGACTATGTGAGCGACACGGACCGACTCACGCCGCAACACTGGTGTGTTCGATTCGACTCGACTGACATGCAGCAGATTCTCAATAAGCTCGTGCTGCCGCTTCGCGCCGTCGACGATGCGATCGATGCGGGCGCGCCGCTGTTGATCGTTCATCTGGTCCCAGCGGCCCTGCAGCAGCTCAGCGTAGCCCAGCACGGCGGCGAGCGGGGTGCGCAACTCGTGACTGACCGCCGCCACAAAGTCACTCCGCTGCGCCGCCAACTGCTCGGCAGCCAGAGCGCGCTGCTGCTCGAGGCGGTAGAGCCGCGCGCTCCAAAGGGCCTGAGCGATACGCTGACCAAAGACTCGCGCCATCTGGAAATCGGGCTCCTCGTAGAAGCCCGGCGTCACATTCCCGACGATGAGACATCCGTGAAGCTCGGCGTGTGCGAGCATCGGCAGGATGATCGCGCTGCGGACTTCAAGCGTGCCGTTCAGGGGAGGGATACTGTGCCACTCCGGGGCATCGCGTGTCTCAAGCAGCAGCCGTGCTTGGCGCTCTGTCTGCGGAAAAATACTCTGGGCGCTCTCCAGCGACGCCACCCGGACTCCCACGGGTAGGCTGGGCTCACCGTACGTTCCCGCTACAACAGCCCAGCCGTCTCGAAACTCCAGAATGCACGCGGTGTCGCAAGGCACGACGCGCGCCATTTGGTGCAGGACAATGTCGTAGAGCGGCTCGGGTTCCAGTGCGGTGGCCAAGGCGGCGCCGGCTTCCGCTAAAGCCGTTGCCGCTTCAGCCTGCTCCAGCCGTTCGCGGGCCGCGCTGTGCAGCGTCTCTTCCATCAGGCGGAACGCCACGGTCAGCTCGCCGACCTCATCCGAGGAAGGTGGTGGGAGGACCTTCGCGACCGAGACATCGCCCAGGGCCAGCCGCTCCGCGGCCTGTTTCACCAAGGTTATCGGCCTTACGATGCGTCCAGTGAGCAGGACGACCAACGTCAGCATGAGAGCTGTGCCCGCGATCGTCAGTGCGATAGCCTGCTGTCGCAAGCCATTAAGCGGCGCATAGATCAGCGATTCGGGCACCACGAGCGCGAGCTTCCAGCCGGCAGCCGGCACGGGCTGTGTGAAGACCAGCGCCGTTGTTCCCCCAGGCTGGGTCACTTTCGTGACTGCCGCACCGGAGGCATCTGCAACGGCGGCAAAGCTGCCGCCATCGACGGTCGTGATCGTCTGGCCGGGTCGACCATCGCCAACGAGGCTGGACCGATCTGGGAATGTCACCAGATTTCTTTGGCTGGAAATGAGAAACGCATAGCTGCCGTTGCCGTCCTGGTTTCCCGGTGAACCGAATCGAAGCGCGTCGGTAATCGTGCTGAGTGGTGCGAGTGTCAGGTCCACACCGGCCACACCCAGTAACTCGCTGCCATGCAGCACGGGCGATACGACCGATACCATGCTCTCGTTCGAGCCTCCGCTCGCGAAAAATGGCTCGCTTACGAAGGGGCGCCTGGTGCGCGCAGGTACGCTGTACCACGCGTGAGCGGACGTATGGTAGTCGTAGTTCAGATATCTTGGCTCGGGCCAGGTAGGGCGAATATAGAAGATCTGTGCGTTCTTGTTCCGGTAGTCCAGCTTCTGAAAGAAGACATAATCGTTGTAGGCCTGGCTCGCCGGGATCGTGGGAAGCAAGTTCCGGAAGTAGGTGCGCAGCTGTGCCGTATTGAGGCTGCCCAGCGCGACGACGGCGCTCATCTGAGCAGAACGTGCGGCGACCGTCTGTAGCAACGCGTTGATCTCCGATGCAGCCACCTGTGCTTGGGCGCAACCCGTCTGTACCGCCTGCTGTTGCAGGGCGTTGCTTGCCTTCATGTAGGTGAGCACGTCCGTAACGACAAAGATGACCAGCACCGTGCCGCCGACCCGGCGGAGCAGCTTGCTCCGCAGGCCATATCCGCTGAGCAGTCGCCTCAACTCCAGCTCTCGGATAGCTCGGACCACTCATTTCTCCATCGCATGCGTGCCCGATCGCTACAATGCAGGGTCAGCGACATCCACGTCCGGCATTCGTCGCTGCATGGTGGGCACCAGACTGCCAGTCGCGGCGACAGTCGCGTGCAGGTACCGCTGGAGTCGCAGCCGCTGCACGTACCTCGATCGACGTCCTGATTCATGAAACGCAATGACGTGCCCGGCATCGTGCGGGCTGCGCGCAGCACACCGATCGCGACGGCACAATACGGCAGTGCTTTTAAGTCTCACAGTAGCATTGCTGCCTGTCCACTTCTAGGTTGGCGGGCGTTCATGTTGTCTGAAATGCCTGCCCGATTGCGTCGGCGTCACGCCCCATCCTACAGTGTGCTCAACTGGCGCTGCAATCACCCGCCTATACTCAATCCAGGCTGAAACAGGCGCGGGCGGAAGCAATTCCGCGCTTGGCGAGCCATGAGCAACCGCGTGATGAATCGCAGGGCATCGTCGCGCTGTGTTGATCTCGTCGTGGCCTCACTAGAAGGGAACATGCACCACAGGCGGCTCGTGGTTCGGTGCGGTTCATGTCTGGTCGTGGACCGGCATGGAAGCCGACTCACGAATGACTTGACGCTGTGTGGTACCTTGGTGGGCGACCGTGAGAGCGTTGAAACGGCTGCAGTGCGGCCAGTCTGATGACCGTCCTTGTGCCGGTGTTGGCGCTGGTGTTTTCCCAGGTGCGGCTTTCTCCCAAGCCGATCGGCGGAGCGAGCCCAACAGCGTGGAGACTGAGCACGACGGGGCGTGGCCACGCAGTCCAGTCTCCCATCATGCACGCTGGCAGAGTCGCGGCGGCAGGCAAGAGTGGGCCGGAACAGATTTGCACGGACCACGGGAGAAGGGATCGACGATTGACACTCAAGTCGCTACCTGACGAGGAGCGTAGCCTTGCACTCAGCGCCAATAGCGTACCGGCGCCGGGTGTCGTAGCTGAGCCCCTCGCCGGGGCGGCTGCGGGCGCGGCCCACGGCGACCGCTACAAGTGGGTTGTGCTCTCCAACACCACTATCGGTGTGCTGATGGCGAGCATCAACGGCAGTATCATGATGATCTCGCTGCCCGCGATCTTTCGCGGCATAGCACTCGACCCCATGACGCCGGGCAACTCGGGCTTTCTGCTCTGGATCTTGATGGGCTACATGATGGTCACCGCCACCCTGCTCGTCACGTTCGGCCGCATCTCGGATATGGTAGGCAGGGTACGTATGTATAACCTCGGCTTCGCCGTCTTCACGGTGGGCTCCCTCTTCCTGGTCCTCACGCCGGGCACCGGCACGCAGGCGGGCGTCGAGTTGCTGGGCTTTCGGGTAGTGCAGGGCGTTGGCAGCGCCTTTCTGTTCGCCAACAGCGCCGCCCTGCTCACAGATGCCTTCCCGCCGCACGAGCGCGGCCTGGCCATGGGCATCAACCAGATTGCCGGCATATCCGGGGCGTTGGGCGGCCTGCTGGTGGGCGGATGGCTCGCCACCATTGACTGGCGGTTGGTGTTCCTCGTCAGTGTGCCGTTCGGCTTGTTTGGTACGGTGTGGGCGTATCTCCGGCTGCATGAGGTCGCGACGATCAAGACCGGCCAGCGCCTCGACATTCCGGGCAACCTGACCTTCCTGGTAGGTTTGACGCTCCTTCTTATCGGTATCACCTATGGCATCGAGCCGTACGGACGCAGCGCCATGGGCTGGAGTAACCCCTGGGTTATTGCCGCTCTTACGTCCAGCACTTTCCTGTTACTTGCCTTTCTCTGGATTGAGACGCACGTGGCGGATCCTCTCTTCCAGTTGGCGCTGTTTCGGATTCGCATGTTCGCTGCCGGCAATCTGAGTGGCTTCCTGAGCGCCCTGGCGCGCGGTGGCCTGCAGTTCATGCTGATCATCTGGTTGCAAGGCATCTGGCTGCCCCTACATGGCTACAATTACGCGGACACGCCGCTCTGGGCGGGCATCTACACCATGCCGATGATGCTTGGCTTTATCGGCTTCGGGCCCCTCTCCGGCTGGCTATCTGATCGCTACGGCGCTCGCGCTTTCGCGACGGGCGGAATGGCCGTCACCGCGGTCGGCTTCCTTCTGCTCAACCTGCTGCCGGGCGACTTCAATCGCTGGGTCTTCTTCGCCATCCTGCTGCTCATGGGCAGCGGGATGGGTCTGTTCGCTGCTCCCAACATCACGAGCATCATGAACTCCGTGCCGGCAAAGGTGCGCGGAGTGGCCTCCGGCATGGCCGGCACCTTCCAGAACGCCGGCAGCATGGTCAGCATGGCCGTCTTCTTTACTATCTTGACCGCAGGACTTGCGTCCTCGTTGCCCGGTGTGATGGCGGCGGGCCTGACCCAGCAGGGGCTGCCTGCGCCGGTCGCCCACCACATCGCCGGGCTGCCGCCTATCAGCGTGCTCTTCGCAGCTTTCCTGGGCTACAATCCGATGCGCTCGCTGGTGCCTCCGTCCGTGGCGGTCCATCTGGACGCGCAGGCGCAGTCCACCCTGTTCGGCAAGACGTTCTTTCCCCACCTCATCCTGCCGGCGTTCATGGACGGTCTGCACGCCGCATTCATCATCTCGGCGGTGTTCACGGTCGTGGCGGCGATAGCCTCGCTGCTGCGCGGGCGGCGCTATATCCACGGCATGCAGGAAGAGGCAGACGCGAAGACGGGCCGCCAGAGCTGAGCGGCGGGCCGGCGTGATCAGCGAGTGCACGTCGCGCCCTCGACGGTATTCTTAGGAGCAGCGCCGTCGGTATCGACGCCCGAGTTGCCCCAAGAGCAGTGGAAAGGCAGCAGTATGGTCCGGTCACGGATGCCCGCTTGACTGAACGCGTAGGTACTGGCATGTGTTCATGCGGAGGCCGTCTGCGTCGAAGCGGTGCGAGACGCGTGATTGAGGGAAGGGCACTACTCGTTTGCGGTTGAACCGGCGCGTCGGCACATGGGGGCGACCGTGGCGAAGTCCGCGGAAGACGGTACTGGTCGTCATCATCGCTGCAGCTGGCCCGCTCTGCCTGGGTGGCGCAGCGGCGATCTGGGGCACCACCTTCGTCATCAGTGCCGCCATTCTGCGTCGTGTCCCCGCCATGGTGCTGGTTGAGCTGCGCTATCTCATTGCCCTGCCCATCCTCGTTGGTGCGGCGCTGGGTTGGGGGACGCTCCGTGTGCGACGACGCGACCTGGGCTTATTCGCTGCCCTGGGGCTTGGAGGATACACGATCTCCATCGGGCTGCAGTTTGCAGGTACCGCGCTTGCCGGCGCGGCACTGGGTTCCCTCATCACCGCGGCCTCGCCCGCGCTTGTGACCCTCTTCGCCATGTTGTGGCTGGATGAACGCCCAACCTGGTCATCTGGCGCGGCTCTGATCCTGGGCCTGACGGGCATTGTGGCGGTCATCGGCCTGCCGGGATCCAGGTCCGGCGGCGCGGTCATGGGCAACGTTGCGCTTGGCGTTGCGGCTGCTGCCTGGGCCGCGTACACCGTTGGCAGCCGGATCGGCACGCTCCGCTACCCTCCGTTGACGGTCACGGCATGGGCCACGGTGTTCGGCGTGCTGTTCTCGCTACCGCCTGCTCTCGGACAGGCGGTAGCGGAAGGCTGGTCGATTCCTTCCGATGCACGGCTTTGGCTCGGCATCGTGTATATCGGGACGGTCTGCACCGCGGGGGCGTTCTACCTGTGGAACAAGGGCTTTGAGTATATGCCGGCGTCGACGGGCTCCCTCTATTTGCTCGCACAACCGGTGGTAGGCGGCGCCCTGGGCTCTATCGTTTTGGGCGAGCACCTCGCTCCGCCGTTCTTCGTCGGTGCCTTGTTCGTTCTGGCGGCCGTCGTCCTTGCGGCGCAGTCCAGTCGCCGGTCGGCCACCCGGGCCGCGTCGCTGTGAGACGTGTTCTCTAGCACACCTGCACTGCCGGCGGCAGGAAGCGCGGGGTGTTGCGACGCGCTACGCAACGGTGAACCTCGCCGCAGAGTTGTTCCAGATATACATGGGACTCCAGGCGGGACCGTACACACCGATCTTGAAGGTGTAGGTTCCGCTGGACTGGCCCGCGGGTACACGCCAGCTGGTGCTGTACGTTCGCGGTGAGCCTGCCGCGAACGACTGCCCGCTGGTAAACCACTGGTAGATCTTGCTGTTGGATGGGCTGTAGACCTCGAGGTCGACGAGGACGCCGCTGAGCTGTACGTTTGTCTGGATCGTCGCGCTCAGCACCTCGGTACCACCCCGAGCAACTCTACCGGGACTGACCCAAGCACCGGCAATCGTCACGCGTACGGCGACTGCCGTGGCGCTCGACGTGGGGCTGGCGAGGCGGGTTGGCGTTGGGGTGGACGTCCGCGTCATGCTCGGGATGGCGCTTGGCGACGCGCTGGGCGTGCCCGTGGGCGTCAGGCTCGCGGTGCCGGTCGGTGTTATGCTCGCGGTGACTGACGGCGTCGCGGTGGGCGTTCCGGACGCGGTCGGCGTCGACGTCGAGCTGGGCGTGGCGGTCGCGGTCGCGGTGATGGTTGGCGTAGCGCTAGCGGTGACGGTCCAGGTGCCGGTCTCCGTCCCGGTGGCGGAGGCGGTTGGGGTGCTCGTGGCCGTGCCTGTGGAGGTAGCGCCGGCCGACGCCATGGCCACCTGCGCCTGATAGTGGCTGTAGGACGGCTTTGTGGTGAGATTTGCGTCCGCGAGACCGAAATAGAGGCCGTTCTGCGGTACGTCCTGCAGCTCGAACCAGGTCAGAAGCGGGGCGTAACCCACGGCCCGCGTGGCGCCGAACAGCAGGTCCAGGTTGCCCGCCTGCACATTTTGCGGCACGCTCGTCGTGCTCCACGCCGCTTCCGTAAGGTAGGTCGGCTGAGGAGTCTCGAACGGCGTTACGGCGGAGCGGATCCAGCCGTAGTACGATGCGATATCGGTCGTCGTAGTGATCAGGTTCTGGTCGACGTAGAGGTGCTGGCCGATCGCGTCGAGGGGATAGCGGCCTCCGTGCGCCGCCGCGAAGGCCGTCCAGGTACCCACCGTGCTGATGCCCATGGTGAACACGTTGGACAGGTACGTGGCGCCGGCGTTGGTGGCGGTCAGCACGCCACCGATGCTGTGTCCGAAGAGACCACCCGAGATGAGCGTGACGCCGGCGAGGCCGAGCCCGTTTGGCGCCGGGTCCTTGACCGCCACGTAGGAATCCACGAGCAGAGCCGCGAAGTTAGAGGGATAGATGAATGACCCTCCCGTGCACACGGCGCCGCTGCACGACTGGTACTCGTTGGGCTCGTTCCAGAGCTCCCAGAGCTTCACGCGGTCTGCGAAGTGTGCCAGAAGCGGTTTGACGGCTCCCTGCACGTAGGTGCTGCTGATAAAGCTGTTGTCGCCGTTGCCGCCGCTCACCTCCCGACTGTTG
The DNA here is from genome assembly GCA_963827235.1 of uncultured bacterium. Taxonomy (GTDB): domain Bacteria; phylum Chloroflexota; class UBA5177; order JANWHV01; family JANWHV01; genus JANWHV01. The sequence continues at coordinate 600,885 of CAWHAE010000010.1, read as the reverse complement.
GCCACCCAATCGGATTGGCTGCTGTGCGTGGCTTCCGAGGTGATCAGGCCGAGCACCTGGATACCGGCGGCTTGATAATTGGCGATCACCGTGTCATAGGCAGCCAGACGCGCGGCGTCCGTCCAGTCGGTCGCGCTACCGATCCTGAAGTTCACTCTGACGTAGCGGGCGCCGGCGTTGCCGGTGACCGCGATCTGCGCCGGCGTCACAATGACGTTGCCGGAGTTGTCGACGGCCCAGCCTTCGTCGAGACCGGCGACCGTCGTCGACGCCGGCTGAGCGGTTGGCGTGGCGACGGGTGCTGCCGGCGCCAGCCTCCACAGGTCATTATCCGCTCCCACTCCGGCGACCCTACCGCCGAAGAGATAGAAGCTGCCATCCGCGGGGTTCCAGGTGAAGTTGGTCAGGCGGCGCTGGAGCGGCTGGGGCGCCGTTGCCACCGGCAGGCGCAGCCAACCGGACGGATCGGCGTAGGCCGCGGAGACGTCGACGATGTCTCCGCTGGCCAGGCTCAGACCAGGGCCGACCATGATCGCAGCGTGAGCGGCATCATACGCCATGCCCGCTTCTGCACGACCTGCAGGTTCTTGCGAGTTGCTCAGTGAGCTGCCCGCTTGCCAGCCCGAGCCAGGACCGTACGTCCACAGGTCGCTGAGGACGGTCTGCGCGCCATTCTTGCCGCCGAACGCCACAAGCGCGCCCAGGTTGGCATTCCACGCGCCGCTGGCGGAGTACCGCTGCTGCGGGCAGGTAACCGTGCAGGATGAGTTGTTGGCCTGAAGCTGTGCCCACGTGCCGCTGCTGCCGCCGCCCGAGAGTGTGAATGACCAGAGGTCGTTCGTGCCCTGCATCGGATTCTCGGAGATTTCTCCGGAGAACATCAAGAGATGGGAGCCGTCAAACGCTGCCACGGCATGCGACCGCGCCGGAGGGGCGCCCGCGGCGCCGGTAGCCGAGAGCGCGCTCCATGTGTTGGTGGAAGGACGGTACGCCCACAGATCGCCCATGTAAGCGGTTGAAGCGTTCGATCCAGTCTGCCCGCCGAAGACGAGCAGCTGGTTGTCGACCGTGTCCCACACAGCCGCGGCACCGAATCGGGCACTGGGGCCTGAGGCACGCTGGAGCCAGGTGTTGGTGGACGGTGAGTAGGACCAGAGGTCACCCAGTGGCTGTGAGCTGGTCGTGGCACCCCCGAACACCAGCAGCATGTTGTCCGCGGAATCCCAGGCGGTGGCAGCGTCTTGCCTCGCCGGCGGGACAGTCCCAGACGGCGCTACCTGTTGCCAGGCCCAGCCGGTGGGCAATGGCGAAAACGAAGCAGCCGCGCGGGACTGGGGAAGCATGGCAGCCGCCACGACGGCGGTCGGCACAGGCGGTGCGACCGGTGTTGGCGATGGCGTCCATGCCTCGCTTCCGCCCGGTGACTTCCAGAACGCACCGGCGTTAATGGATTGGTACGTGCCGGTATCATTCCGGAAGATGAGGTGCGACGGATCCGACGAGTCTACGACCAGACCGCCCGCATCGAAGACCGGCACCGTCGTTCCTGCCGAGCTCGTGATCCAGGAGCTGGGCCGGAGTCCCGCGTCGACCTCGGTCCAGGCTTCGCCGCCGTCCGTGGACCTATACAAGCCTGCCGGAGGCGACCCCGGCCCCGTGCCGCCGCTGGCGTGCACGTAGATCGCGTTGATGCGCGGGTCGGCTGTCACGGCGTCGACGTCGAAGGCCGGGGTGGTGCGGCCGGCGGGATCCTGCGCATAGGGCAGTCCGCGAGTGCCCATTGATGCTGCCGCGGCGCCATTTGCGCTCGCGTACAGTCCCCCCTGGGCACTGCTGCAGCCGCGGTCGAGATAGTCTCCGACCGCTCCGGCGGTGCCGATGTACAGCATGCCGGGGCCTGCCCCGTCGACGGCAAGAGCGTCGACGCGCTGATAGCTGGCAGGCACGCAGGAGCTCCATTGGCCGAGGGCGGCGTACGCCCCGGCGTTGGGCCTCGGAGGCACGGGAGCCAGCACGTTGAGCCAGTGGCTGCCGTCGTCGGTGGAAATCTCGACCACATCGCCGGATCGTCCCGAGCGCGCGCGGTACCTGGCGTGCGAGTTATGCGGGTTGGTTGTCGTAATGGTAATCGGTCCCTGATCGGTGCCGGGCTGCGCGGAGTCGTGACCGGCCGATGCACGCTGCGCGACATTACCTGTCGCCACGGCAGCCAGGATGACGATGAACGTGCCAAGACGGGCGATGGACGGGCCCGCGGGTCGACCACTCATGTGCACGCTCCCTTCAGCCTCCCACCGATCGGCTCGCCAACGGATATTCGCCGCCGGAGCCCGGAGTACCGATCTTCACGCCTATTTCAGAAGGGCATCCTCTGTACCATTAGCTGCCGCTCCCGGCAGAGCCGGACGTCTGCCGTGTACGGTCTCCACGCAGGAGAGTCGGCCTGCGTGACCATTCGCTGTCTCGGTCGCGGAGCAACGGAGAACCCATCAGGGAGGTAAGGCGATACAATGCGAAGCGGCTCGCGACCGGTGCTAGGGCAAGTGTAGCGTAGCGGGGCGGCTCGTGGAGCAGATGCCGTGGGCGCCTGAGGCTCACTGAGCACGGATTCGCCCGAACGGTGCGGTCCTGGCAACGCATTGAGCGATTCTGTTTGGCCTGGCAGTGGGAGGACTAGATGACCATCGACAGCCGCATCGTCGTAGTCGGCAGCGTGAACATGGATATTGCCGCCCGCTGCCCGCACATACCCGTGCCCGGCGAGACCATCCTTGGTACGGAGCTGCTCGAATCGCCGGGCGGAAAGGGCGGCAATCAGGCCGCTGCCGCCGGTACGCTTGGCGGCGACGTGGCGATGGTTGCCTGCCTGGGCGCCGATGCTTACGGGCAACGACTGCGCATCGCCTTGTCAGAGGCAGGCGTCTGCGTGGAAGCAATGACCGAACGAGGTCCTCGCAGCGGGGTGGCGATCATTGAGGTGGCCGAGGCGGGCGAGAACAGTATCGTGGTCGTGCAGGGTGCGAACGCCCTCCTGCTGCCTGAAGACGTCGAAGCGGCTCTGGACCGGATGCCGGAGGCGAGGATTCTCCTGCTCCAGCTCGAGATACCCCTGGCTTCAGTGACGGCAGCTGCTCGCTTGGCCCGGGCGCGCGGCATGCGTGTGATACTCGATCCGGCACCGGCACAGCCGCTTGCCGAGGACTTGTTGCGCCAGGTCGACGTACTCACACCCAACCAGACCGAGGCCGCCCTGCTGGCTGGCATGCCCGAGGTGTCGGCGGACACGGCGCGTGAGGCGGCAGCGCGTCTGCTGGCTCTCGGCCCCGCGGCCGTACTGGTGAAGCTGGGTGCCCACGGAGTTCTGGTGGCGGACGGAGGCAGCATGACCATGGTTCGTGGCCATCGCGTGGCCACGGTCGACACGACTGCCGCCGGCGATTGCTTCGCCGGCGCGCTCGCCGTGGCGCTGATGCAGGATCGGCCGCTGCTCGACGCGGTGGCCTTTGCCAATGCAGCGGCGGCGCTCTCCACCACGCGGGTGGGTGCACAGGCTTCCATGCCATCTCGAGCCGAGGTTGACGGTCTGCTGAAACCCCCGCGGTAGCCCGAGAGCCGGTCACGGTCGGTAGGTAGATAGCGCCGAATCCGTGCCGTGACAGGTCGGTATCACGAAGGTGTGACGAGGTTTCGGGGCGCCCCGGCGACGAACGCCTCGATGGTGCCTATTAGCTGCTCGCCGAGGTTTTGCAGCGACTCGATACTGGCCCAGGCCATGTGCGGTGTCAGTAGAAGGTTTGGCAAGTGAAGCTCGAGTAAGGCGTTGCCGGTTGCCGGCGGCTCCTCGGACAGGACGTCGACGCCAGCCGCGCCTATGGTTCCGGCCACGAGCGCCGCGGCCAATGCGGCCTCGTCCACAATGCCGCCGCGCGCGCAGTTGATCAGGATGGCGTCTGGGCGCATCTCCGCCAGCTCCGCCGTCCCGATCAGGTTCCTTGTCTGGTCATTGAGCGGGCAGAGGATGACCAGTATGTCGCTCCGGGCAAGCACCTCCTGGAAGGGAGTGCGTTCCGGGCGCACGGAACGCGTCCCTCTGTGTTCAGAGAGCAGGATGCGCATGGAGAAGGCACGTGCCAGCGTCTCCACCTGCCTGCCCAGATCGCCGTAGCCGATCAACCCGAGCGTGGCACCCATCAGAGTGCGGGGCATGGGCTCGAGCAGCACACCGTAGGTGGGCGACCGCTGCCAGGCTCCCTGTTCGACTGCTCGCTGGTACGAGGGAAGCTGTCGCCGCAGAGCGAGCATCATGGCGAAGATGTGCTCCGGAACCGATACCGCCCAATTGCGCACGTTGGATACGGCCACGCCGTGCGAGCGGCAGGCCGCGACGTCCACCTGGTCGTAGCCGGTCGCGGCCACGGCTACCAGACGCAGGGTAGGAACGGCGTCGAGCACGGAGCCGTCGATGAACGCGCGATTGGTGATCGCCACCGTGGCGCCCGCACCACCCGCTTCGCGAAGTCTGGGAATGGTCAGGTCGGGAGGAGTGTGAGCGTACTCCTGCCAGACATGCGGAAAACCTGGACTGCGCAGCGGCACGCGAATCGCATTGCGGTCCAGGAAGACTATGCGCTCCGGCACTCATACCTCCCTCCAGGCAGCATGACTCTGCCTCAATGCTACAACGCCGGACCCTGGTTCATCCGCTGGCCACGCACAACGTGGGGATCCGAATCACCGTAGCCGACATGGGCGTGCTTGATGCGACCAGCATTGCGATGCGCTCCTCGCCGGCAGGTGACTGGAGCGATCATGATGGCAGGCTGAATCGGGTGCGTGCTGGAGCGATCTGGCGGGAGCGGCAAGTGGCACGAGTCGCTTTGACTACTACAATCGCCCATGCGTCCGATCTGAGAATGACATAGAGGTAGCCACAGCGCTACAGTGGAGTAGGCCGGGCCCAAGTCGATCAAGGGTGTATCGCATTGGTCATGCAGGACACCGCACTGTCGACCGTGTTTCGTATCATTCCATCTGGCCGGATACACCTCTGCGTGGATTCGGTGGACTTGGCTAACTCGCGTGATCTCCATGACCTCCCAGCCCGACCGATCACCGCTCTCGCGCAGGACGCACACGGCTACCTGTGGCTGGGTACTCAGCACGGCCCCGTGCTCTTCGACGGTCTGGTAGGCGCCGTTCCTCCCGCTCTGGCAACCCTACAAGGGTGCTTTGTGCGCCGCTTCTGTTTCGTGGGTGACCGGGTGTTGTGGATGGGCACGGTGGGCCAGGGCCTCGTACTTGTGGCTCTGGGGATGGCCGGCCCACAACTGCAGCAACGCTTGACACAAGCGCACGGTCTCCCGGACAACACTATCCGCACCCTGAGTGCGGACGAGCGAGGGACGGTATGGGTCGGCACAAAGGCCGGCATCGCGGTCGTCGAGCACGGGGCCGTCGTGCGTTGCATCGGTGAGCGTGACGGACTTCCTGCCTCGGAGATTCGAGCACTCTGTCACGATTCGCTGGGCCGCCTCTGGATCGGCACCGAGAATGGTCTCGCCGTCATCGTCGGTGGCAACGTAGACCGCAGCCTTCTTGCCGACCAAGATGTTGCTGGCGGCCCGGTGCAGAGCCTGGCCCTTGATCGGGAAGGGAAGATTTGGGTCGGCCTGCGAAACGGCAACCTCCTTCGCGCCGAGCCGGGCTCTGCGGGCGCGGTGCGCGTGGTGTACGTGAGCAACTGTGGATCACCTGTCGACGAGATGTGCACCGATCGCCTCGGCCGGCTGTGGTTGGGAACTCGGCAGGGTGCGTACGTCTACTCCCGCGGTGTCCAGTGTGACGCGTTTGGGCACCAGGATGGTTTGCCCGTTACCGGGATTCTGTCGTTGCATGCCGACCCGGATGGGCGAGTGTGGGCCGGGACCGATGCGGGCCTCGCGCTGCTGGTGACCACGAGCCTGCCTGCTCGTGCCCTGGGCGGTCCCAACATGCCGGACCGGACCTTAGCGTGGGCATTTCTGGACAATGGTTCCGATCAGCTGTGGCTTGGCACGGCGGACGGCTTGCGTGGCATCGACAAGAGCGCGGAGCGGCGGGTCGCGGTGTCTGACTTGCCCGCGGTCCTCCAGCAGGAAACGGTCTGGTCGCTCTGCACGGACCAACTCGGACTGCTCTGGGTGGGTGTCCGGCGGCAGGGTGTGTATTGTCTTCAGCCAGCCACCGTGGCAGCGCGTGCCCACCTGCTGGATGAGAGCGCGGCCGATGTGCCCTGCATGTGCACTATCGGTCCGCATCAGCTCTGGATCGCGACTGAGCGGCAGGGCCTATTCCGGATTGATGTTCGCTCGCACCAGATTACGGCAGCCGTCGGCTCGGCCCAGGGTATGCCAGATACGGACATTCGATCGCTCGTGGTCGACCAGCGTGGGCGCCTCTGGGCAGGAACCGTCTCCGGCCGCGTGGTCTGTATCGACCCAGAACGGGCTTGTGTCCTCTGCACTCTGGCCGTAGGCCTCGACACGGCACCGGCTATGGTCCTCGGCCTGGTCTGCGATGCACAAGGTTGGATCTGGGCATGCACCGGGGGCGCGGGCCTCGTCTGCATAGATCCCGAGCAGATGGTGGTGGTGCGGACGGTGACCACGGCGGACGGTCTCCGCAGCAATTGGCTCTACAGTTGCCAGACCGATCAGAAAGGCCGACTGTGGCTGAGTAGCACCCGCGGTGTTCTGCGCTTCTGTCCCAAGACCGGCCAATGTATCGCGCTCGATCAAAGCCTAGGCTTGCCTGACGATGACTGCAACTCGAACGCGCTACGTCTCGACGCCAGCGGCTGGCTGTGGGTCGGCACGGCGCGGGGAGTAGGTATCGTGGACACCACGCTAGTCCCTGACGACGTGTCACCCTGCTCGGTCTACCTGACCTCGTTCCGCGTCCTGGGACAGCCATGCGACTTCGTGCCAGGCATGGAACTGGAGGATTCAGCGTATGATCTGCAATTCGAGTACGGCGCGGTCAGCTTCGTCGCGCCTGCAATGGTGCAGTACCGCGTCCAGCTGGTGGGTCTGGAGACCGGGTGGTCGGCTCCCACGTTCCAGCGACTGCAGCGCTATACAAATCTGCAGCCTGGCTCCTACTGCCTGCGCGTCTCAGCCTGCAACTGGGGTGGCAGGTGGAGCGAGCCGCTTGAGGCGGCCTTTCGGATCATCCTCGACCGACGCACGCAGGCAGTTGAGGAAGCTCGAGAACGCGAACGGCTCGAGGCTGAACAGCTCCGGACAGAACTGCTGAGCCGTAGCCAGGCACAGGCGGCAGCGGCACTGGAGCTGGCGGAGTTGCGCAGCACGTTCGTCGCCTCAGTCAGCCATGAATTGCGCACCCCGCTGACGGCCATCGTCGGCTATGCCGAGCTTCTCCAAGCGCACTGGACACAGCTCGACGACGTGGCACGGCTGGACCGCATCAATCGCATTGTTACCTCGGCCCGGCGTCAGCAGCGGCTCGTCGAGGAGTTGCTACTCTTGAGCCGACTCGAGATGGGAGCGCTGGTTGGCACGACGGAGGCAGCGCTCCTGGCTCGGCTAGTCGAGCGGGCCGTCGAGGAAGTGCGAGTGGCTTATCACGGGCAGCAGATCGGGACGCAAGGCCCGGCTGACCTCGCCATCCGCGCCGACCCGGATCGCACCGTGCAGATACTGGTGAATCTCATTGACAACGCCGCAAAGTACTCTCCCGAGGGCGCTCCTATTATGGTGACCTGGGCGCGCGATGCCAGTCGGGCAACTGTGCTCGTACGCGATCGGGGGGCTGGTATCCCAGCTGAGGGGCGCGAACGACTATTCACACGATTTGGTCGTGTTCCTGGAAGCCGCATGCGCGCCGGCCATGTCGGCACCGGCCTGGGCCTCTACCTGGGCCGCAGTCTAGCCCGGGCGATGGACGGCGAATTGGACCTTGCGTCTACTGATCATTCCGGCAGCGTCTTTCGCCTCTCGCTGCCCGCGGAGGTCGGGCTGGATCCTGAACCGGCCATTCACGAGCCTTAGCTGGCAAGCTGCTTTGCATGCTTATTGTTCTGCGCGAAACGAGGTTCGAAGGACACCGATGCCGCCTGCCGGGGCGTTGCGGAAGTGGCCGGCAGGGCCGCACGGGAGGACGCTGTTCTGCTCGCCGACGCATGTCTTGCTTTTTTGCTGCGTCGCCGGGAGTAAGTACCAGCAGTCTTCTACACATAACCAAGAGATCCCAATAGGCTCGAATTCAGTCATCGTAGTAGGATCTCCTCCGAGCATGCCAAATCGCGACAGGCGTAGCTTCACGCTCTATACCGGTAAGTGAAAACGAGGATGGTGATGGCAGAGGGAATCGGGTTAGTGGTGCAGCGATCTCGCGCCGGCGAGACGGTAGATGCGATCGTGCGCGCAGAGGAATATGGGGTGCCGGCTGTGTGGACCACGGGCGGCGGCACCGCTTTGGACAGCATCACCGTTTTCGCCGCCGCCGCCGCGCGCACTCGCCGCATCCGGCTGGGCAGTGCAATAGTGCCGATCTACCCCCGGCATCCATTGATGCTGGCCACGCAGGCGTTGGTCCTCTCCGACCTGGCTCCGGGCCGTCTGCGCCTGGGAGTCGGTCCCAGTCATCGGCCGACCGTGGAGGGCGCCTTCGGTATCGCCTTCACCAAGCCGCTGTCATATCTTCGCGAGTACGTCGGCGTGCTTCGGCAATATCTCTGGCAGGGGCAGGTCGATTTCAGGGGACAGTTCTTCGACGTGCACGCCACACTGCCCGAAGGGGTCGTGCCGCCGCGCGTTCCGCTGCTGATCTCGGCGCTGCGCGCCAAAGCGTACCATCTTGCCGGTGAGATTTCCGACGGAGCGATTTCCTGGCTCTGCCCCGTGCCGTATCTGGTCGGCACGGCACTGCCGGCGCTGCAGGCGGGAGCGCTCGCGGCCGGACGACCCGCGCCCACGCTGCTCGCCCATGTCCCGGTGGCTGTCCACGGCAATCGCGCGCGTGTCAGGCAGGCGGCGCGTTCTCGCCTGGCCATGTACGGCAGACTGCCGTTCTACGCCGCCATGTTCGCTGAGGCCGGTTATCCGGTAGCAGCAGACGGGTCGCTTCCCGATGGTCTCCTCGACGAGCTCGTGGTATCCGGCTCGCCCGAGGAGATCAGGGCACGCCTTGTCGGCATACGCGGTAGCGCGGGTGTTGAAATCCTTGCCATGCCTATCGCTGTAGAAGATCGAGACGCGGAGGAAGCTGGTCTGATGACCGCGGTGGCCCGTTGAGTACCCCCTGGCGGCACGCTCCGGTCTGGGCTAGACTTCGGACTGTCGCCACACGAGCCGGTCTCGCGTAGCGGTCTATGTAGTCGGCCTCGGCGAACAGGGCGCGTGCCGAGCCGGCTATGCGGCTGCGCTAGTCGAATTAGCCGCGATTGCCTGGCGGTCGCGGTAGGATCACAAGCCGCCGCGTTGGCTCTGTAGCGAGGTAGGGTGGCATGGGAAAGCCGGCGGACACGGCAGCGTGGCGAGGGCGTGTACTGGAGCCGGCCGGCGGCAAGCCGGATGGGGATGCCGTGGCGCACTATCGGGCCTCCCGGGAGCGCGCGCAAGAATACGCTGCCGAGGCCGTAGCCGCGAACACCCGACGCGCATACGGCGCCGACTGGCGCGATTTCGTCGCCTGGTGCGATGCTCGAGGCCGGGGGCCATTGCCCGCGTCTGCGGAAACCGTGGCAGTCTACCTGGCCGATCTTGCCGCCTTCCGCAAGACATCGACCGTCGCCCGGCGGCTCGCAGCGATCAGCCAGGCTCACAGCATCGCCGGATTTGAGTCGCCCACTGTCGACGTCGCGGTGCGTCAGGTGATGGCGGGCATTCGCCGCCGTCACGGCTCGCGGCAGCAAGGCAAAGAGCCGGCCTTGACGGATGATATCCGCGCAATGGTAGCCAGACTGGACCGCACGCTTGCCGGCAGACGCGATCGCGCGCTCATACTGCTCGGATTCGCCGGCGCCTTTCGCCGCGCGGAGCTGGTTGCACTGGACGTGAGCGACCTGACCTTCGGCAGGGAAGGCATGGTCGTGCGCGTGAGCCGCGGCAAGACGGACCAGGAAGGCTCGGGGCGCGAGGCTGGCATCCCGTATGGATCGCATCCTGATACCTGCCCTGTGCGCGCGGTGCAGGGCTGGCTCGCCGTGGCAGGCATCGCACGAGGCGCGCTGTTTCGTCCGGTCGACCGGCACGGCAACTTGCAGCCGGCCCGGCTCACGGCACAGTCTGTCGCCCTGATCGTCAAGCGGGCGGCAGCGGCGGCGCGGCTCGATCCGCAACAGTATGCCGGTCACTCACTGCGATCTGGACTGGCCACGTCGGCCGCTGCTGCAGGTGTGGCGGAGCGAGCGATCATGGATCAGACGGGCCACAAGAGCCTGCCGATGGTGCGGCGCTACATTCGCCGCGGATCGTTATTCCGTGAGAACGCGGCGGCATTAGTTGGGTTGTAGAGATCTGGTGTTTATGTGTAGTCATCGCTAAGCGTGGCTGCTGCAGGAATTCAGTGCGGAACTTGCGGGCACGCGGAACGCCTGATCATCCCGATAAGCCTGGTCACCGACGTGCGTGCCGACACGGCGCGAAGGCGAAGCGAGCAGCAAAGCACGCTCATGAACTTCTTCAGCTTGGTCCAGGCTGCTAGCTGCTCGCCGGTCCGACTCCGACCTGACCGGCAAGATAGAGCACGCTCAACACGGTCAGCACCACCATGCTGCTGTAAGCGATCGCATTATAGACTCGCCCATTGCGGTGTGAGCCCATGAGATCGGTGCGGTTCACGAGCTTGATGATGAACCACAAAATCAGCGGTAGCACGATGGCGTTCAGCTTCTGCAGGTTGAGCAGCACCTGCACGATGGGAAGGTTGGGAATGACCGCGATCAACGTGGACACGGCGATCATGCCCGTAAAGATTCCGTTGAAGACCGGTGCCTGCGCAAAGGTCTTCTCCGTGCCGCTTTCCATGCCGAAGGTCTCGCACACGGCAAAGGCGGTCGAGAGAGGCAACACGGCGGCGGCCAGCATCGAGGCGCCGAATAGTCCGAGCGCGAACAGCCGCTCGGAGAGATCGCCTGCCACCGAGCGCAGCGCGTAGGCAAAGTCCTGCGGCTGGCTGATCGATGCGTTGGCGGCAGGGCAGCCGCCGCTTTGGCAGAGCGAGCTGCCCGTGGCGATGATGATGAAGCCCGCCACTGCGATGGCAAATATCGATCCGCTGACCACCTCGGCACGAGTGTACCTGTAAGCCGCGGGTAGCACCCCTTTGTCCCTCACCGCAGACTGCACGTAGAACTGCATGTAGGGGCTGATCGTCGTGCCGATCAGCGCTACGACGGTACCGATGTACGCCCCTGAAAGCGAGAGGTGCGGCTGCACCGTATCGTGGAGCACGCTTCCCCAATTCGCGTTGTGGAAAGCCGCCGGGATATAGACCAGAAACAACAGCGAGAGCATCAGGAAGACCTTCTCGCTGGTCGCCGTGCCGTGCTGGGTGACCAGGTACCACAACACGAGAGCGATCGGTGGCACGGCGATCCAGGCCGGGATGCCGATGATCTGGGCGCTGGCGGCGATGCCCAGGAACTCTGATACCGTGATGCCGGTGTTGGCGATCAGCAGACCGGCCATGGCCAGAGTGGTGGCCTTAATGCTGAAGTTCTCCCGAATGAGATCCGAGAGGCCCTTGCCCGTGAAGGCGCCCATGCGCGAGCACATCTCCTGTACGACGATCAGACTGATACAGGTGACGAGCAATGCCCATAGCAGGGAATAGCGGTAGACGGCCCCGGCGCTTGCATAGGTAGCAATGCCGCCAGCGTCGTTGCCCGCGTTGGCCGCGATCAGCCCAGGCCCCATGACCGCGAGATAGGCGATCAGGCCGGACCGAGGTACTCGGAAACGAAAGCGGCGCAGAGGGCGTCGCCTGGCGGCCACGGCACGGAGCCTGCCGGTCCGTCCGAGCTGGGACGTCGCCCCCAAGTCCGGATTGACGTCAGGCAACGGATCGGTGTTCCCGTACGACGCGTCGTTGTCGCTCGTATCCGCCACTCGGAGTCCCGATCGCGCTGGCGGCGCGGCCGCAGTTTCAGCAGGCCGACCTCACGTGGCATCCGGCGCAGGGAAGCTCAAGCACCGGCTCAACGCTCTGGTGGCCGAATCCGGTACAGGGGTCTCGCCGCGCTCCAACTACAGAGTAACCGAAGGCCGCGGCGCACGGCCACGTAGGTGGGCAGGGGGGGCGGCGCCGCCTAAGCATCACTGCAGTGCCAGCGCGCTTGGGCGCACTCAACCGGCCCGCCGCGTGCCCCGACGAATCGAGAAGGTACGCCAACTGTAGTAATGCTGAGCTCAGGCTTGCTCGGGAGGAACAAATCCCACAAGGCTCGCGCTGTCTGACACCGCTCCTCAAAACGATGGCGAGCGAAGCGCCGTCGCTTGCGACGGGCGGTTGATGCAGTTAAGGATCGGGGTGCAGACGTCGTCGAAGTCTGCATCGATCGTGGGCCTGGTCCACTCCGGCGCATGCGCCGGGTTGCGAAATGAGTTCGTCGCAAGCAGGATTGCTCGTGCCGTGGTCGCTGGGTCGGCGACCATGAACTCACCACTCGCGACTCCGTCCTCCATGATCCGCTTGACCTGATTGGCGACGGTTCCATGGTGCTCCTCGACGAATTCTCGCGCGTCCAATGTCGGCACAGCGTACGTGGCAAACATCTTCAGCCGCGCGTAACCAGAGCGACGGCGACGACCACGAGCACCAGTCCCGCCAGGCGCCCAGGCGTCAGCGGCCGGACAACCACGCCGAGGAGGCCGAAGCGATCGATGATGGCGGAGGCTATCACCTGACCGGCCACGATGGCGCCGGTGGTCGCCGCCACGCCGATGCGAGGCACGGCGATGATTGTGCTAACCAGAATCGTAACGCCGAGCAGTCCGCCGATCATCGCCCAACGCGGAGTCTCCTTCACAGCAGCAAAGGATCCCGGGCCGGCATGCACGGCAACGATCAGGGCGACTATGGAGAAGCTGAGAGAGATGGAAACCGCCACGGCTCGCATTTGCCCGACATGCCGGGACAGCTCGCTGTTGATGGCGCCCTGCGAGGCAATGCAGATGCCGGCGAGCAGGGCGGCGAGCAGAGGACCCGCCCAGAGCACTACCTTCTCCCGGGCAGGCATGCGAAGCCGAGCGCTCCCACCGCCGAACATGTCACCGGCGCGCAGTTCCTAGCTGGCCAGGTCGGTCTCGAGGTCGGGCGCCTCGTCGTCGCCCTTCGAGCGCGTCGCTTGGCCCAGCGCCCGCAGATGCTCCGGCATGGCCGACGTCTTGCGGTACCGCCCGGATGCAACGTCCAGACTGAAGCAGCCCCCGTCGGCGCCAAGCGCATCGCTGATCGCGTAGAGCACAAGGAACCCGCTACGCATGGCAGTGGACGCGATCTGCTGGTGGCCGGCATCCTCCAGGGCCAGCTCGGCGATGTAGGCCTGCGACTCTAGAGGGTCACGCTCGGTCCGCCAATGCAGGTACGTCACCCCGGCGCGACTGAGAGGACGCAGCAGGCGCCGAGCTAGCTCCTCCTGAGCGGGCAAAGCAAACAAGGTTGGTGTCATATGCTGTCAGGATACACCCGCTGGCTTGGGCGCGGCTACCGGATAGGGGATACGGGATACTCATCGTGTCAGGATCCAGGTCCGCCCCTCACGCCGGGACTGCGCCGACACGTCATCACCGCACGCCATCACTATCCCGCAGTCTGGACACGGCGGTAGAATCGGCGTTAAGCGTGCTGGACAGTGGTAGAATTCCCCTGTCAAGGGGCTCAATGCTCGAAAGTCATGGTCCGGCACCCTGAACACGCGCGTCTCATGGCCTTCGATTGCCATTGCCGGGCGGCCCTTGCGCCGTCTCCGATATGAGCGTAGACATAGGTCATACCACCCAGCAGCCCTGACGGTGGCATCCAGCGGCTGAGGAGGTCGACTGCTGCAGAAGGTTGAATGAGGTCGACGACGACCATGCGTCAAGCTCCCTTGCGCCGTGCACGCGTGGGGAAGGTTGCGTCACGCCAGCGATCCGGGCGCACATGGTAGTGCGCCCAGCCGGAGTCGACTGTGCACGAGGAGAACTTCACGGGAGCCCAGCCGGCGGGGGCTTGCCAGCATTGATACATATTCCGCCGACGAAGAATAGAGGCGCTGCTTGGACAATCAGTCCGTACCGGATGCGGCAGGCCGGCCGAATGCCCTGCGCCGCCGTCTCACCAATCCCGCTGAGTTCGCCCATGTCGTCGAGCTCGTGAGCACGCGCGGGTCTCTGTCCGAAGCCAGCCCGTCCAGGGTAATCACCGATGCGACGGAACTGGCCGGGCTAGGCATCGCGGATGCGCTGAGCATTACCGATAGCGCGGGCGGCCATCCCAGCCTCATTCCCGAGGCGCTGGGCGCCCGCCTCCGCGACATGGGTCAGGACGTGATCATTCACCTGTCCTGCAAGGATCTCAATCGTAACGGCCTGGAGAGCCGGGCCTGGTCGCTGGCTACCGCCGGGTTCGACAACGTGCTGTGCATTTCCGGCGACTATCCGGTGGAGGGCTTCCACGGCAGGGCCACCGCGGTGTTCGACATCGACTCCGTGGCTCTGCTGGAGATGCTTCAAGCGATGAACGCAGGATTCCCGGTTACCCCGTCCAGGAAGGGCGATCCTGCCACTCTGCCGCCCACCAGCTTCTACACGGCGGCGGCAGTCTCGCCGTTCAAGCTTAGCGAGAGCGAGCTGATGCCGCAGTACTTCAAGCTCGCGCGCAAGGTCCAGGCCGGTGCACAGTTCATCATCACCCAGCTCGGCTACGACTCGCGCAAGTTCAGCGACCTGCTCAGGTTCATGGCATGGCGGCATCTGGATGTACCCGTATTGGCAAACGTGTTCATCCTGACGGCCCCGACGGCGAGGTATTATCACCGCGGTGCCGTGCCGGGCGTCATCGTCTCCGATGCGTTGCTGGAGCTGGCCGAAAAGCAGGCTTCGTCCCGCGACAAGGGCAAGAAGTTCTTCCATGAGTTCGCCGCCAAGCAGATCGCGGTTGCCCGCGGTCTGGGATTTCACGGCGCCTACCTGGGCGGACACGTGAAGCCGGCCGAGTTCCAGGCAATCTTCGCGCTGGCCGACTCGTTTGGCCCGGACGACTGGCGGACCTTCGCCAAGGAAATCCAGTTCGGCCAGCCCGGCGAGTTCTATCTGTTCGAGCAAGATCCCGAGACGCAGGTTAGCTCCGCGGAGATCAGCAGCAGCTATCGCCGGTCCTCCACTCGGGCGGCAAGGCACCGGCAGCTGGACGCCGTGCCGGTCGCCTACAAGATGAACCGGTCCGTACACCGGCACATGTTTGCTCCCGAATCGATGGGCTTCCGCCTGGGACGCCGCGTCTACACCCGCGTCGATCAATCACCTGAGACCCAGAAGTGGCTACACGTGGCTGAGCAGGCAATCAAGATCCCGCTGTTCGGCTGCCGTGACTGCGGCGACTGCTCGCTCCCAGACATCGCCTACCTGTGTCCGGAATCACAGTGCGCCAAGAACCAGCGCAACGGTCCTTGCGGAGGCAGTCACCAAGGAGTGTGCGAGGCAACGCAGAAGACCTGCATGTGGGCTCGGGCCTACGAGCGTCTCAAGCCGTACGGGGAAGAGGAACACATGCTCGACCGTCCCGCGATCACCAAGAACAGCGACCTCAAGGGCACATCATCGTGGGCAAATACTTTCCTTGGCCGTGACCATTTTGGCTATCGCTCTTCCACACACGAAAAGTCAGCAGAAGATAAGTCAGTCAACTGAGGAGTGAGGGTGCATGGCTGCGCAGTACGAGGTGGGCCAGTTCACTATTGTCGGCGAGAATATCCACACCACGCGCTCCGTATCGCGCAAGAGCGCCCGTTTCGCCGTGCTGGACGACGGAACGGAAGGCATTCGCTTCCGTGACGCGGAAGGACGCACGCGCCACCTGACCGTACCCGAGACCTTCCGCGAGACTCAGGCCTACCAGCAAGGCCAGATCAAGCACATCATGATCGCCGTACAGAAGGGACTCTGGGGCGACTCGGCGGCGCAGGAGGAGGGCACGGCGTATCTGCGCAGCGAGGCGAGGCGTCAGATCGACGCGGGCGCACGCTTCCTGGACCTGAACGTGGATGAGATCTCTGCCGAGCCGGATCAGCAAATGGCCGCGATGCGCTGGCTGGTACAGTCGGTGCAGGGCATATCGCCCATTCCTCTGAGCATCGACTCTTCCAAGACCGCGACCCTGCGCGAGGGCTTGCTCGCCTACGACCGAAAAGCCGGCCGGCCCATGCTGAACTCGGCGGCGCTCGAGCGCCCAGACACGCTCGATCTTGCACGCGAATTCGACGCCGACGTGGTGGCGTCCGCTTCGGGGATCGGCACGATGCCGAAGGATACCGGCGAGCGCCTGGCAAACGTGAAGCAATTGTTGGAGCGCGCCGGCGGCATCCCGCGGAACCACATCCACGTCGATCCCCTCGTGCTGCCGATCTCGGTGGACAACATGTCCGGCCGCCAATACCTCGACGCGGTGCGCGCGGTGAGGACCGAGTACGGGTCGGCCATCCATATCACCGGCGGCCTGAGCAATGTCTCCTTCGGCATGCCCAATCGCAAGCTGGTGAACGAGACGTTCATCGTGCTCGCCGTCGATGCCGGCATCGACGGGGCGATCATCGATCCGGTGCAGAGTAAGCTCGCCGAAGTGCTGGCACAGGATCGGAGCGCCGAGCCGTTCGAGCTCGCGCGAGCGATGCTCGAAGGCGAGGATGAGTACTGCGTACAGTATCTCAAGGCGTTTCGCGCCGGCCGGCTCAGCGCCAAGTAGCAACTCCGCTTCCGGCGAAGAGCGTGGGAGAGCGTCCGCGCGTGGAAATACCGTGTTGCCCGGCAGGGACTCGCCGCGCCTGATGCCGGCGGCTCCCTGCCATAGTGCAAGTGTAGGAGAGGCATGAAATCGGACATCGAGATAGCTCAGGAAGCTCCGTTGAGGCCGATCGTGGACGTGGCGGCCGACGTCGGACTATCAGTCGACGAACTCGACCTCTACGGCCGCTATAAGGCCAAGGTACGCCAGGCAGCCATGGACAGGCTGGCCGATCGGCCGGACGGCAAGCTGGTACTCGTCACCGCGATGACGCCTACGGTGGCAGGCGAGGGCAAGACCACGGTGACTGTCGGGCTCGGACAGGCGCTCTGCGCCATCGGGGAAAAGGCCGTCGTCACGCTGCGCGAACCGGCAATGGGTCCCGTGTTCGGCGTCAAGGGCGGCGCCGCCGGTGGAGGCTACTCGCAGGTGATCCCGATGGAGGACATCAACCTGCACTTCACAGGGGACTTCCACGCTATCACCGCGGCCAACAACCTGTTGGCCGCGCTGGTCGACAATCACCTGCACCAGGGGAACAGCCTGGGCATCGACGCCCGCCGGATCACCTGGCGCCGCTGCCTCGACGTGAACGATCGGGCCCTGCGAGCCGTGATCAGCGGACTGGGAGGCCCGACCGAGGGAGTGCCACGCGAGACGGGCTTCGACATCACCCCGGCCTCCGAGATCATGGCCATTTTCTGCCTGGCAGAGGACCTTGCCGATCTCACTGCGCGCCTGGGGCGCATCGTGATCGGATTCACGCGAGCCGGCGCTGCTGTTCGGGCATCGGACGTCAACGCCGAGGGCGCGCTCACCGTGCTCTTGAAGGATGCGCTCAACCCCAACCTCGTGCAGACGCTCGAGGGCGGCCCGGCGCTCATTCACGGCGGCCCGTTTGCCAACATTGCGCACGGTACCAACACTATCCGGGCAACCCGCCTGGCGCGGAAGCTCGGCAAGTACGCGCTCGTGGAGACAGGCTTCGGCGCCGATCTCGGGTTCGAGAAATTCTGCGACATCGTGGCGCGCCAGACCGGGGCGAAGCCGGACGCGGCGGTGGTGATCGCTTCGACCAGAGCGCTCAAGCTGCACGGCGGGGCGGACAAGAACGATCTGAAGACGGAGAACGTGGATGCCGTTCGGCGCGGCCTGCCGAATCTGCTCCGGCACGTGGAGAACGTCGGGCGCTTCGGCCTGCCGCCGCTCGTGGCGATCAACATGTTCGACACGGACACCGAGACCGAGCTTAACGCGATAGAAGAGACACTGGCTTCCGGTGCAATCGCCGCGGCGCGCTGTGACATCCATGCCCGTGGCGGCGACGGCGGCAAGGAGCTTGCCAGGCGGCTCGTGGCGCTGCTCGAGCATGCTCCGGCAGGCGAGTTCCACACGCTCTACACGGATGACATGCCGCTCAAGAAGAAGATCGAAGCGGTCGCCACGCACATCTATCGCGCATCCGGCGTCGACTTCGTCGGTACGGCGTCGCGCGACCTGGCGCTCTTCGAGAAGCTGGGCTACGGCAGTATGCCGGTCTGCATTGCCAAGACGCAGTACTCCTTCTCGGACAACGCGGCGCTGCTCAACGCACCGGAGAGCTTCCGCATCGCCGTGCGCTCGGCACGCCTGTCTGCCGGTGCCGGCTTCGTGGTGGCGCTGACCGGAGAGATCATGACCATGCCGGGGCTGGGCAAGGTGCCCGCGGCCGAACGCATCGGCGTCGCCGCCGACGGACGAGTCAGAGGACTGAGCTGAGGCGACGAGCCGCGGACGTGCCGTCATATCGCCTGACCAGCCGGTCGGACCGAGCTGCTCAGGCGATTCGCTGTCCCCACAATCCCGCATGAGGCGAGCAGATCAGGAAAGAAATCCGTTTCCACATCGCCGGCATGGTCCTCAACGGCCTCGTCGATGAACCCAACACGACTTCACGAATCCATCGATGGACGACGATCGTGACGTTAGGAGTGTTTGAGTGTCTCTCGCCATTGCTTGCTCAGGACCAATAGCCCGTCGACCGTAGGCCGTCGATGATCACGATGAGCATGCTCGTGATCGAATTTCTTCAGCGCGCACAGGAGCATGACGCGGCCCTATTGTCGTACGGTTCGCGAGCGGCGGTTCCCTGGAGCTTCCCCTTGAGTGGCGCGATCGTGGCACGCAGGGCGGCCATGAAGGCGGCGTCTTCTGCGGAGAGCGCCGAGAATGGTGTCGGGCCGTTATCAAGCCGGTCTAGGATTCGTCGTGGCCGGAGTCCGCACCGGAGGGGACACACCGACGGCTACTCTCATGTCCGGCGTTATGCCCCGTGCTGCCCGGACATTCTGACCTTCAAGTGCACACCGGCGGCCCAGAGCGTGCTCGATGCCTGTGAGACGCTGAGGCACATGTATCAGAACAACGCCCGTACGATCCCGAAAGATGCGCCAACGGCCTTCATCAAGCCACGTTGGGCACCCCACGTGCTCACCGACGCGGACGCGGACCGTCGGTTCTATGAGATTTGTGCGCTCTCCGAGCTGAAGAATGCACTACGGGCTGGCGATATTTGGGTGGTCGCGTCGAGGCAGTTCAAGGCCTTCGATGAGCGACCTAGCTCCTCTGAGCTTGTGCGATCCAAAAGCCAGGCTCAACTGTCATGAGAACCTGGGTCTTCCACCTTGAATCGCTGTTGCCAGAGTACCGTGCCGGTGCGAGCATTCAGGGCAGAAAGACTGTTCGTGTCCGTGCCGGTCGAAGCCAGATAGACGACGCCATCCATCATGTTGACTGACGTCGGTGCAATATCTCCCAAGGAGAATTGCCATATCTCCCGGCCGCTCGCTGCATCTAGAGCCCATGCCATTCCGTCGTCCGAGCAGAGGTAAATGAGCCCGTTCACCACTAAGGGCGCAATCGAGACTTGTGATCCTATGGGGATGCGCCGCACAACCTTGCCAGACCGCGAGTTCAGGACATCGAGAGTGTAGTCATCTGAGGCAATAAAGACCTGACTTGCCACTACGGTCGGACCCGAGGTCGAGCCGTTAAGGTGCCACATCTCTCGGCCACTTGCCGCATCCACGGCGTATAACGGGCCATCGGCAGCCTCCACGTACACGATGCCGCTCGCCACTACTGGCGACGAGCCGCTCCACATTTGCATGCCGAAGTGCCAGATCTCCTTGCCCGTACGTGCGTTGATCGCAAAGAGAACCTGGTTGAACGCGGTCGCGTACACGATCCCGTTCGCTTCGGCGGGCGATGCTTCCATCAGGTCGCCGGTACTAAAGCTCCAGAGTGTTCTGCCGCTGAGGGCGTTCAAGGCATAGACGTTGTGCGCACCGGCGCCTGTGTAGACTACACCGCCGGCGACTGCGGGATAGCCGGCGTCGGTCCAGAATGTGCTCGTGGCCCACAGCTGCTTACCGTCTACACCGTTCAGGGCAATCACATGGCCACCTGCGGTGCTGACAAATACAGAGCCACCATCTACCGGAGGCCAATCCGCCGCGTCGCCAGTCTGAAAACTCCACATTTGCGTGCCGTTTTGTGGATCTAGCGCGTACACGCTTCCATCATTCCAGCCGTCTGATGAGCCAAAATAGATCGTTCGAGAAGGTATGGCGTTGGCTCTGAACTGCCGTTGGTCGGTGGAAAGATGCAGGAATTGCTTAGCAAGAAATCCCAGCACAACGACGTCGAAGAGAATGAAGAGAGTGCCAACCGCCCGGCCCAGCCAGCGCGACTGTACTCTGCACGTGAATCGGCGCAAAGACATCCGGCTCAAGGCCTCCAGCCTTGCGAGGCTCTCACGCGATGTACCTGATGAGCACGCTCAGGGCCACCATAGCACAGTGACGCCCACCACGCTACCGCACCAGTCGTGTAGATGCAATGAGGCGCCTTTCACGCGACAGGGCTCATACGTGAGTGGAGGATGGCGGTTGAGTAACGACCAGGGCGACTGCATGGCGCGGACCACTGCACATTGGCTAGCTCCGAGAGACGATTGGCCAGGTTCGCTGTCACCGCCACACTGAGCAGCGCCACCAGTTGGTACGTCACTCGCGGCGCGCCGCGCATTCGATGCCGCCTGATAGGATCGAGCACGAGGCGGCGGCTGCGCAAGTCCCACCGCGTCTCCGCGCGAAGAGGCAGGGCCGAACGACCAGCCGGTGGAGGCAGCGGATTCCATTGAGGATCTGTCGCGCCTACCGTTCTCACCGGCCGCGGGCCCGCGTCCAGTTGGCGCGGCCCGCCGAGCCGGAGTCCAGGTACGTGAATGGGCGCTCGCGCGCCAGCCCACCAGCGCGAAACGCATCGCCTGCATCCGTCCGCGCCGGCGCGGACGGATGCAGGCGATAGTCAGCGTCTCCAGGCGCGTCTGAGCTTGGCCCACCGCGTGCTCGGCCGCTCAGTTGCGAGTCAGCGTGCCGTCCCACGTGGTGACTTTCTTCTGCGAGTCCTCCTCCGTGAACCACACGGAGGTGACCGATTTTGTCTCGGTGAAGAAGGCCACGCCGTCCTTGCCCAGCGTGTGCAGGTCGCCGAAGAAGGACTGCTTGTGCCCGGAGAAGGAGAAGATCGAGAAGGGCACCGGTATGCCCACATTGACGCCGACCATGCCGCCGTGCGTGCGCTTGGCGAACTCGCGGGCATAGCGGCCGGAGCTCGTATAGATGGACGAGCCGTTGGCGAAGCGGTTGGCGTTCATGATCGCCAGGCCCTCTTCGAAATTCCTGACGCGCTTGACGCTGGTCACCGGACCGAAGACCTCCTCGTCGCCGACAAAGTGGCCGGGCTGCACGTGGTCGAAGATGGTGGGACCGACGTAGTAGCCGTTCTCGTAGCCCGACACTTTGACTCCGCGGCCATCGAGCACGAGCCGTGCACCTTCCTCCACGCCCCGGGCGATGCACTTCTCGACCCAATCCTTCTGGCCGGACGAGGCGACCGGGCCGAGCTGGGACTCAGGTAGATAGGCCGGTCCCACCCGCAGCTCTCGGGCGTAGGTTTCGAGGAGCTCGACCACCCGGTCGGCAATCGACTCTTGCACGCAGATGGCAGGCAGGGCCATGCAGCGTTGGCCGGCACAGCCGTAGGTGGAGTTGATGATGCCGCGTACCGACCGCTCCAGCACGCAGTCCTCCATCACCAGAGCGTGGTTCTTCGCTTCGGTCAGGCACTGCACGCGCTTGCCGGCCGAGGCGGCAGTCTGGTAGATGTGCTGGCCGACCGAGGTCGAGCCGACGAAGGTGATGCCGCGCACGTCCGGATGAACCAGTAGCGAATCTGCCTCCACGCGGCTGCAGGTCACGATGTTGACCACGCCTTTGGGCAGACCCGCCTCGATCAGCAGGTCGACCATCTGCATGGCCGTCTGCGGCACCATCGAGGCAGCCTTGAGCACGAAGGTGTTGCCGGTGGTGATGGCAAACGGGATCATCCAGCCCAAGGGGATCATGGCGGGGAAGTTGAAGGGCGCGATGCCCACGAAGACGCCGATAGGCTCGCGGTAGGAGACCGTGTCGTAACCATTCGACACGTTCATGCACGTGTCACCCTGCATCAGGTAGTGCGTGGAACAGGCGCACTCCACCACTTCGATAGCCTTCAGCACGTCCCCTCGTGCCTCGCTGAGCACCTTGCCCATCTCCGTGGCCAGCAGCAAGGTGAGCTCGTCCAGGTGCTGGTCAAGCAGCTGTTTGAAGCGGAACATAAGCTGGATGCGGTCCGGGATCGGCGTGTTCGACCAGGCAGGAAACGCGCGGGCGGCAGCAGCTACCGCTGCGTTTACCTCATCGCGGGTGCAGCAGGGCGTCTCCGCTATCTGCTCGCCCATGCTGGGGTTCATGATCGGCATGTACTTGTCGGTCTTGGAGGTGATCCACTCGTTGTCCACGCAGTACTTGAGTCGCTTCATCTTCGATGCTTCCCTGCCTTGCTATTCCTACACTTGATGCAGTGTCGCCGTGTTACCGTTCAGCCTGCCGCCGCGCGTGCCGCAGCCAGGGGCCTGGTCTTCGGATCCTCGTGCCGTGCGGTCGACTGGCGAATGACCAGCTCGCCCGGCACCCTGATGCTCTGCTCGGTCTCGTTTCCTCCCAACAGCCGCAGCAGCGTCTCCATGGCTAACCGGCCCATCTCTCCTTCCGGCTGCCGGATGGTGGTCAGCGGCGGCTCCGTATACTGCGCAAACAAGAGGTCGTCGAAGCCAACGATCGAGATGTCTCCGGGCACCGCCAATCCGCGCAGACGGATGGCCCTGAGCGCGCCAATCGCGGTCATGTCGTTGTAGCAGAACACGGCCGTGGGCAGATCGGGGAGCTTCAGCAAGCGATCCATGGCTTCCGCGCCGCCCTCCGGCTGGCCGTCCGCGTGTACCACGAGGTCCGGCAGGAAGGGAATGTCCGCTTCGTCCAGCGTGGCGCGGTAGCCGCTGAAACGCTCTGTGTCCGAGCTTCGACCGTAGCGGTCGCCGATGTAGCCAATTCGCCGGTGACCCAGGTCGCGCAGGTGGCGCGTCGCTAGCCGTCCGCCTTCGTAGTCCGCGATGCGCACCGAGTGCACGAACTCGCTTGGATGCTCGTTGTTCAACAGCACGACCGGGATGCGGACCTGAGAGAGGACGTTCGCATAGCGGGCGCCCACGCGTGACGCCGTGACGATGATGCCGTCGACACGCCGCTCCTCGAACGAGCGCACGACCTTGATCTCGCGGTTCGGATCGGCGTTGGAATTGGCGAGGAAGACGGAGTAGTCATGCTCGTTCGCCGCTTCCTCGATCCCTGCGACCACGCCCGCCACGAACGGGTCGGCGATCGTGGTGACCACCACGCCGACTGTGTGTGTCTTGCGGGTGACCAGGCTCCTCGCCACGGCGCTCGGACGGTATCCGTGCTCGGCGGCGATCTGCCGGATTCGCTCGGCGGTCTCCGCGTTGACGAGCGGGTTATGGTGGAGTGCCCGCGACACCGTGGGATGCGAGACGTTGGCCAGCCGTGCGATATCCTTGATCGAGATGCGCTTCTCCGCGCTCGTCACGTCCACCTTCACTCGAGCCAACCTGGACAGCGCTCGCCTGCCGTGCCCATGCCGGAACTGCGCTCTTGAACACGTGTGCACCTGCATCCTAGCATCGAGACGCGGCCCTGTCAAGGCAAGGTATCCCGCGGGACAGATCGAGTACGATCGAGTCTCCCTGGGGCCATCCGCGCGATGGCCGCTCGGCCGGAGTGTATGACAACGCCAATCGGATGCCAGTGGATCCGGCGCGGCGGCCGCCGGCGTCACCCACCCGGACGGTTCGGAGGCGGCCGAGGAATCCGGTGCACGAGAACGGTACGGTACGCGCGGACTGCCGGCAGCCTGGTGTCCGCGGATGTCGCATAGGCCGGCGCTCGCGCGCGCGATTAGCGCCTCTGGAAACCTTGACGGGCGACTGGAGGAGGACTACAATCTGCTTGCACACGTGTTCAAGCGTAGATACCGGCGCTGGGGCGCCGGGTGCCAAGGCTCGCCGTCATGGCGAGGAAGATACTGCGCGGGAGATGAGAATGGCTCAAGCCAGCACGGTGAGCTCGTACAAGAGCCCGTTGCACCAGATGACCCAGACCACGCCGACCTGCCTGTGGAATGACTCGGCGGCCACGGACGAGCTGACCTACTCGATCGAGCATGGCGCCGTGGGCGCGACCTGCAATCCTGTGATCGTGCTCGGCGTGCTGAAGAAGGAGATGCAGACCTGGCGGCCGCGCATCCTGTCCCTGATCGAGGAGATGCCTGCAGCGACCGAAGATCAGATCGCCTGGAAGCTGGTCGAGGAGATATCGACCAAGGCGGCCGGCCTGCTCAAGCCCATCTTCGATACGCAAGGCGGTCGCAACGGCCGGCTGTCGATCCAGACCGACCCCAGGCACTTCCGCGACACCCAAGCCATCGTGGACCAGGCAGTGCATTTCAGCGGTCTGGCGCCCAACATGATCGTGAAGATTCCGGTCACCCGCGCCGGAATCCCGGCCATCGAGGAGGCGACGTACCGCGGCGTGAGCATCAACGCCACGGTGAGCTTCACGCTGCCGCAGGCGATCGCGGTCGCCGAAGCGGTAGAGCGCGGCCTGAAGCGGCGCGAGCATGAAGGCCTGAGCATCGCCAGCATGGGCCCGGTATGCACGATCATGGTGGGAAGGCTCGACGACTGGCTGAAGGTTCTGGTGGAGAAGGAGAACATCGCCATCGACCCGGGCTATCTCGAGTGGGCGGGCGTCGCGGTGTTCAAGAAGGCCTACCGCATCTTCCAGGAGCGTGGCTATCGCATTCGCCTCCTCTCTGCCGCCTTCCGCAATCACATGCACTGGAGCGAGTTCATCGGCGGCGATGTGGTGATCTCCCCACCCTACTCATGGCAGGTGCGCTTCAACGCCAGTGACGTGACCGTGGAGCCGCGCATCGACAGGCCGGTCGACGAGAAGATAGTGGGCGAGCTGCTGAGGAAGTTCGCCGATTTCCGGCGCGCCTACAGCGAAGACGGCATAGCAGTCGAGGACTTCGATGGCTTCGGCTCGACCCGCCGTACGCTGCGCCAGTTCGTCGCCGCCTGCTCCGATCTCGACGCCGTGATCAGGGACGTGCTGATCCCCGACCCCGACAAGAAATAGACCCGGCCCGCCGAGGCGGGTGGAGGTAGTGTCAGTATGACGCGTGATGTGATTGGCATTGGTGTTATCGGTGCCGGGCGTATCGGCGCTCTGCATGCCGCGAATGTTGCGCACCATACACCAGGCGCGAAACTGGTCGCCGTGGCGGATATCGACCTGATGGCGGCTCAGCGAGTAGTGGCCAAGGAGAAACAGGGCTGGGCGACCGATCGCTACCAGGCGCTGCTTGAGAACGGCTCGGTCGACGCGATCATCATTGCCTCTTCCACCGATACGCACGCGGCAATGATGGTCGAAGCGGCGAGGCAAGGCAAACACGTTTTGTGCGAGAAGCCCGTGGCGCAGAGTCTGGCGGCGACCCTGGAGGCGATCGAGGCCCTGAAAGCCAGCAAGGTGCTGCTGCAGCTCGGATTCAACCGGCGATTCGATCCCGGCTTTGCCGGCGCGCGCGCCGCCATCCAGCGCGGCGAGATCGGCACGCCCTGGCTGGTGCGCCTGGTGGGCAGAGATCCGCGGATCGCGCCGATCGCCTACCTCAAGCTCAGCGGCGGCCAGTTCAAGGATCAGGCTATTCACGAGTTCGACATGGCGCGCTGGCTAATGGGCTCCGAGGTGGAGGAAGTGTTCGCCACCGGCTCGGTGCTGGTCGACCCGGCAGTCAAGGAGCTCGGCGACGTCGACACCGCGATCACCACGCTGAAGTTCGAGAGCGGCGCCCTGGGCATCATCGATAACTGCCGCCAGGCAGTGCACGGTTACGACATCCGGGCGGAAGTACACGGTTCGGCCGGCACGCTGTTCGTCGAAGGCAGCGGCGGTCCGGGACTGACTATTCTTGGTCCGGACGAGGAGGCGTTGGCTCAGCCCGCCTTCTTCATCGACCGCTTCCTTGACGCCTTCCGAGCCGAGATCGTGCAGTTCGTGGAGTGCATCCGGACGGGCACGCAGCCGCCGGTGGGAATCGAGGACGGCTACGCCGCGTTGCGCCTCGCCGTGGCGGCCGGACTGGCTCTGAGGGAGCGCCGCGCGGTTCGCCTCGAGGAGGTCACCACCGACTGAACTGAGTGACAGCACGCAGCCTCCAGAGCCTGCCCACGGACTCGTCCCGAGGCAGCTATGTGCTATGGTAGTCTCCGGCCGCGGCGAGGTTGGCAGGAACGGGGCCGGCTGCGACCGGCCGAGGAACCGGCGTTGGACGCTGAAGCACGCCCCCGGCTGCTGCAGGATTGGGGGAATGGCCGTGGCTGCGGTTGGTCGCTGGTCAGCGCATAGGCGGGATACCTCCCGTGCGCATGAGTCGCCGGCACGTAAATGGTCTGCGCGTGCTAGCAGGTGCTCTGGGCTCTGAAAGTCGGCGATCTCGGCGTTGTGGGAAGCTCGACGTTGGCTGGCATTCGTGCGCTACAGGGAGAGACCGGCTTCTAGGCGTGCCATCCCGTCGTCGAGCACGGAGACGACGTCCACGTCAGCGTCTTCCAGCACGGCGAAGAGCGCCGATAGCGCCACGCCAACCACGGCTCCCACCAGGGCGCGCACCGCCGGGTCATCAGGTCGTCGCCCCGCCCGGTCAGCCACGGCGTCCACCAGAAGATGCCGCGGCCCGCCGAAGAGGTCGACCAGCGTTGCCCGCAACGGCGGTGCCGTCAACATGAGCACGATCCGCGCGCGCACTTCTGCCCGGTCCGAATCGGCTAGACGGGAAAGCACCTCGCGAAACGCGACGCGCAGCGCCTGTATCGGGCTCATGGTCGCCGGCTGAGCCCGAAACACTGCCAGCAGATATGGGTCGAGCTCGTCCCACAGGACGACATCCTCCTTGGTGGGGAAATAGCGGAAGAAGGTGCTCTCCGAGATCTCAGCTGCCTCGGCGATCTGGCGCACCGGGGTCGCCTCGTACCCCTGCTCGCGAAAAAGCCGCAGTGCCTGGCGCTGGATCTCTGCGCGCATCTTGACCTTCTTGCGCTCGCGCAGGCTCACGGCTGGTCGCTCACCCCGTGACCGCACGCGGCCCTCCCTTCATCACCGGTGCCGGCGTTCGGCCCTGCCCCGCAGCTCGGCCGGGGAGGAATGCTACAGCAAGCACCATGCCTGCAAGCGCGATCCCTGCCGATACCAGCAACGACACGTCCATACCGTGCACGAAGGCCGCGCGCACCGACACCTCCAACGCCGTCGATTTGGTCTGGTGGGCCACGGCCAGGCCGCCAAACACGCTCCCGCGCGCCAGCGCCTCGGCTGCTCCCGGCAAGCCCGCCAGGCGCAGATTCGCCTGGTACGTGGAGATCAGTGCGCTGCCCAAAACTGCCGCGCCGAATGGCGCCCCCATGTTCTTCACCGCCTGCAGGATAGCCGATCCGACGCCGCTCCGGTCCGCGGAGAGCTCGGAAAGCGCGGCGGAAGCCGCAAGTGCGAAGGCAAGTCCGAAGCCGAGCCCGACGATCGCCATCCACGCCATCACGAATTCGTCGGTGGACGCCGGGCCTGTCGTGGCCCCGACCAGCATACCCGCGGTAAGCACCGCGAACCCGAGGGCGACGGCGACCTTGTCCCCCGCGACGCGGGCGATACCGCGCGCCGGCAAGAGCCCGACCACCAGTCCCCCTACCAGCGGCAGCAGCCGCAGGCCGGAGCCCATGGCATCGGTCCCGAGCACCGCCTGGGAGTATTGGGGCATGGTGAACAACACGCCGACCAGGGCGAGCGTCCCAACGGTCATGAGCACCACTCCCCAGGTGAACGAGGCCAGGCGGAACAGCCCGAGGTCGACCAGGGGCTGGCCTCCCGGTCGTTCCGTGAGCAGGAGCTCCCAGTAGACGAACCCGATGAGCACGGCAAGCCCCGCCAGGATGGGCCCCCAGGCGCTCGCACTGCCCCAGCCGTGCTGCCCAGCATCGATCAGGCCGTAGGTCACACCGACGAGTCCGGCGCTCGAGGCGGCCACACCCACCGGATCGACGCCCGGCGGCGCAGGCGCACGGGACTCAGGGACGAGTACACCTACCGCGACCAAACCTACCAGGGCCACCGGGACGTTGATCAGGAATACCCAGCCCCACCAATAGCGACTGAGCAGCCAACCGCCCAGGATCGGTCCAATCGGCATGGAGAGGAAGTTGGCGGCCGCCCAAACCGCGACAGCGCGCGGCCGTTCCTTCTCGCTAAACAGCACGGTCAGCGCGGAGACTGCCATCACGATCACGCCGGCGCCGGCCAGACCAAGCGCCAACCGCGCGGCCAGGAAGGCAGCGCCCGACGGTGCGCTGGCACACGCTGCCGATCCTGCCCCGAACAGGGCCAGCGAAGCCAGCATGACCCGCTTGCGGCCGTAGCGATCGCCCAGCGCTCCCGCCGGCAGCATGGCTGCCGCGAGCACCAGAGTGTATCCGGACGAGAACCACTGCAGGTCCGACTCCGAGGCGTGCAGGGCTGTGGCCAGTGTAGGCAGCGCCACGCTGAGGACCGTGATGTCGAGGCCGACGGCGAAGACCGCCAATTGGACCGCGCCGAGCGCACACCAGCGACCTCGACCAGCTGTCCTCATGACAGTGAACTCCTATTTCATAGCATACTCCTATATAATAGTATGCCGTCATCATCTTGGCAACGGGCAGTCCGATTGGCCCTCAACTGCTCCTAGCCTGAACCGCGTTTTACGCGGCTATGCAGCCCGCTACGGGGACCGTCGTCCATCTGCAGACTGGTCTGGTAGCTCTCGGGGATCGCGGAGACACTGGTCCGAGGTTTGCATGCCAGGGTCTTGACCAACGAGCGGCCGTTCCACGACCTACCGAGTCGCGATATCGTCGATACAGCCGCGGTATCCGCCGGCAGCGGTCGCACGATCGAAGCCCACCTCCAGTCGCACGATCGTCTTGCCCGCGGCGACGGCACCGATGTCGGACGTCACGTAGTTCCACGTGTCCGGAGCCAGGTGTCCGCGCTGGGAGACCGGTTGCATCCTGTTGCAGCGTTGATCCACTGCGCATGAGTCGCGCAGGTTAGTGCAGTCGCCGAAGATGGGGCCGATGACTACGAAGGTGCTATTGTCCGCGGTTGCGCGTCCGTAGCTGGAGCCACAGCTTTGCGGATAGATCCAGTACGAGTGGGCCGTGTATGGGCCGACCACCGGGTTGCTCCCGATCATGTCGAACACTCTGAGATAGGCGTAGGAGTGAGCGTCACTGATAGCTCCGCCGGAATAGAGCCGGACTCCGGTTCCGGTGTGAGCGAACCATGGCGAACACCAGTCTCAATTGCTGTCAGGCTGCAACAGATGCCGGCAACGTTCCAGCTGCCTCCCGCGCGTAGTTGCCGGTGTCGGCGCTGTCCGTCCAGGGCGGCATCGGCTCGCCGGCGTCGACGGGGTTGACGATCCTCCCGTCTCGAACTCGACGGACAGAGAGGCCGAGGGAACCGGCATTCCCTCGCCGTCCTCTTCGTCAGGCCACGCGCATGGGTCGGACCTGGTTCGCTGTACCTGCTTGAACCGAGGTTGTCATCTCCACCGTAAACTGCGCCACCAGTTCCTGCAGACCGGTAGCGAGCGCCGCCAACTCCTGAGCGCCGGCGTTCATCTCCTCCACGCTGGCCGTCTGCTCCTCCGTCGAGGCACTCACTTCCTCGGCGCCGGCTGCCGCCTGCTCGCTCACGGCAGCAATGCTCTCCATGGCGGTCTGGACCTCTGTCGCACCGTGTTGCATCTCACCGGCCGCATGCGCCGTTTCGGTCGCTATCGTCGCCACCCGCTCGGCCGCCGTGCTCAGCGCGGCCAGGCTGGTCGTCATCCGCCCGACGGCGCCCGTGATGCTCGATGCCTGGGCGTTGGTCTCCTCGACAACACCCAGTATCCCAGTCAGCGCCTCGCTTGCCTGCTGGCCCAGCATCGCGCTTTTCTCTACCTCGTTGCTGCCCGCGGCCATGGCCCGCACTACTTCGGCCACCTGCTGCTGGATAGCGGCGATGCGCTGCGTGATCTCCTTGGTCTCGTTGCTGCTCCGCTCCGCCAGCTTGCGCACCTCGGCCGCCACCACGGTGAAGCCTTTCCCATGCTCTCCCGCCCGCGCTGCCTCGATCGCCGCGTTCAGGGCCAGCAGGTTGGTTTGGGCCGCGATGTCGTCGATCGCCTCCACGATCTGCCCGATCTCCTGGCTCTGCTTGCCCAGCGCCGTCACCTGATCGGCGCTATGCTGCACGGCTGCGCGCACGCTGTCGATGCTGCTGATGGTCTGCGCCACCGCCCTGCCGCCGCTCTTGGCCGTGCCCGCTGCCCGCCCAGCCGCGCTCGTCACGGCCTGCACACTCCGGGACGTATCCTCCAGGGCATCCCGCAGCTGCCTGACTGCTGCATTGGCCTGGCCCACGGCTTCGCTCTGCGTCGTCGCGCCGCCGGCCACCTGCTGCACGGCAGTGCTCAGGCTCGCCATCTGCATGATCGCCGACGCGCTGTCCTTGCTCTGCTCGCTCGTGCCGCGTGCGACATCTTCGATCGAGCGCGAGATCTGCTGGCTGGCCTCTCCAACCTGCTGGCTGGCCTGCGCTAACTGCTGTGAGGCGCTGTTCACCTGCTGCGAGGCATCCCGGACGTGATGCACCATTTGACCGAGCGTGACACGAGCTTGTTCATAGCCGCGGAGGGCTTTGGCGATTTGTCCCACGACCACCTGCACGGCCTGGGTGGCCTGCCCAAGCTCGTCCTTCCCCACATAGGTGAGCCTAGGCTCCTTGAGCGTGCCGACGCGATAGGCATGCGTCAGATCGTTCCGGGAGAGTGCGGTTATGCCGCCGAGAAGAATAGTCATGGCGTCCTGCATGATCCCGCTGGCTGTGTCTTTCAGTTCTCCCAGAGGCCGCGCAAGGGAGCGGGCGATGAACCAGCCCAGGCCGACGGCCATCACAATTGCCGCCACCATCATCGCGACCAGCTCGACCGTTGCCGAATTGAGAGCTGCGTTGGACTGCGAGGATGAGTCCGCGACGGCCGTGTCGCCGGCTCCCCGCAATACCGTCAAGATCTGGGTCAGCGCCGCAGCGGCCTTCGCCTCTGCGCCCACGCTCAGGTTCAGTCCCGCTTGAATCGACGAAGGTGTGTGCAGCCGGGCATCCTGCTCGATTTGCGCGTTGAGCGGCATCCACGCCTGGTCGAGTACGAGCCATTGTTTGCCGGCGGCGATTCCCTGCGGGTTGATGTCGGGGAGCGCTTGAAACTGCTGGGTCTGGGCCAGTACGTCGTCGCGGGCTGCTCGCGCGCTAACGACGAATTGCGCTGCCCTGGCGCGATCGGGGGAAAGAAGCGCCGACTGTGTGTTGCGGATAGCCGCATTGAGGTCGCCCTCGGCAGTGGTCACGTTGACAAACGCCGGTGTGTTGGTCTTGGTCATCATGGTCACTTGGTTGCTCACCGAGTGCAGCCCGGCTAGCCCTATTGCGCCAGTGGCGACGGCAAGTACGGCGATCAAGGCACAGCTGCAGATCAGTTTGGGAGTCAGGCGGAGATTCCGGTACCAGGCCATGGTCGCATTTCTGCCTTTCCGTAAGGTGGCATGCTGCGGCGAGACTGCGACTACGGGCTCGGCCCCGTTCCACGCTGAACGGGGCCGAGCCCGTGCCGACCGCCGCCCGCGCTGATGCCTGCACGGGCCGCGCACGCGATGGTCGCGTGCGTCTACGGTTGACAATCGGCACAACCTGGACAATCTTGAGGGATCTGGACGGTCAAGAATAGCCAAATAGCTGACTGGCTGTAATGGCACGGCCCGTTGACAAGTCTACATCGTAGATCTATTCTTCATCGTAGAACTATTCTACACCGAAGAACAGAGGATGCGCGATGCTTGAAGTGATTGGCCTGCACAAGGCGTACGCCGAGCACACCGTGCTGCGCGGCGTGGACCTCACGGTGCGGCCGGGGCAGATCCTTGGCTTGGTGGGCTCCAACGGTGCCGGCAAGACGACGCTCATCTCTATTGCGGCCGGGCTGCGGCCCGCCACGAGCGGCTCGGTGAGGGTCTGCGGCCTCGACATCAGTCACCGGACCCGGCAGGCGCAGCAGCACATCGGCCTGGCACCGCAGGAGCTCGGCATCTACCCGACCTTGACAACCGCCGAGAACCTGCGGTTCTTCGCCAGGCTGGCCGGCCTGGCCGGCGCGGCGGCACGTACCCGTGTGTCCGAGGTCGCTCAGGAGCTCGAACTGACCGGCATGCTGTCGCGAAAGGCCGGTGAGCTCTCCGGCGGCCAGAAACGGCGCCTGCATACGGCCCTGGCAGTGCTCCACCGGCCGGCAGTGCTATTCCTGGACGAGCCGACAGTCGGCGCGGATGTACAATCTCGGGCCGGCATTCTCGACGTGGTGCGCTGTCTGGCGCGTGACGGTGCCGCGATCGTCTACACGACGCACTACCTGACAGAGCTCGATCAGCTTCGAGCAGACGTCGCCGTGCTTCACGCGGGTCGAATCGTCGCCGCGGGCCCTCTGGACGAGCTGGTTGCCCGATTTGCTTCCACGTCGGTCACCCTGCATTTCGACGGCGTGCCGCCTGCGCTCGCCGGCTGGGAAGCACGGGGCTCGTCACTGGTGCTGGAAACCGCGGTGCCGGATCCGGCCGAGGCAATAGCTCGGGCGCTGGCCGGGCTGGGAACCGGCGCCGCACGGCTCACAAACGTAGATATCAGCCGTCCGAGCCTGGAGCGTGCCTATCTGGCCCTTACCGGCCGCGGCGATGGAGAAGACTCCAATGCCGTCGCGGCGTAGCCTCGCGGTCGCCTGGTGCGGCATGCGCTTGCTGGCCTCCGATCCAGCGCCAATGCTGGTCACTGTTTTGATGCCCATAGTGATGATCGCCTTTCTCATGCCATCTGCGCGCGCGCAGCTCCGCGCCGCTGGATTTGCTCAGGCATCCGGCGCGGAACAGCTCGTGCCGGGCCTGGCCGTGATGTTTGCCTTCATGAGCACTACACTGGTCGGTACCCTCTTCTACCGCGAGCACGCGTGGGGTACATGGGACCGATTGAGGGCAAGCTCCGCCAGCACATTCGAGCTGGTGATCGGTAAGGTCGCTCCCCTGTACGTCTGCCTAATGGGCCAGATGGCTGCCGTGTTCGCGGCCGGGCGCCTGTTCTACGGCTATCAGCCCAACGGCTCGCCCGCCGCGCTGGCCTTGCTGACGGCTGCTCTGGTTGCCACGCTGGTCTCATTCGGCGTGATGCTTGTGGCTCTCTTCGCCACCATGGATCAGGCTCTGGTGGTAGGAAACCTGGGTGGCATCGTCATGTCCGGGCTGGGCGGCGCGTTTGCCCCGGCGACGACACTGCCGGCTTGGGCTCAGTATCTCGCACACGGCACGCCCACCTACTGGGCCATGCGCGGCCTGAGCGATATATCCTTGAAACATGCCGGGCTTGCGCAGGTGGCAGGCCCGACGGCCATGCTGCTGGTCTTTTCGGCGCTCTTCGCCGCCGTGGCCGCGTTTCGCTTCAAGCCGGCCGATCCGAAAGCTGGAACCACATGACCGCACAGCCCAGGCGGCACGCAGCGAGCGCGACCCGACGGCGCACGCCACGGCCTCCGCTGAGCCGCGAGGAGATCGTGCGGACCGCCATGCGTCTCGTGGACGACCAGGGAGTGGAAGCACTGTCGATGCGCGGCCTTGGCGCCGCGCTCGGCGTCGATTCGATGGCCATCTACTACTACATTCCCGGCAAAGCTGCCCTGTTTGACGCCATCGTAGAGACCATCTATGGGGAGGTGGAGGCCCCGGAGCTCGATTCGAGCAAGGCCTGGCCACAGCTCGCGGCCGGCTCCATGCGCGCTCTGCGCCAGGCGCTTCGGCGCCATCCCAATGCCTTGCCCATCCTCGCTACCAGGCCGCCTGCGCACGGCACCACCTACGGCCTGGTCGAGCGCGCTCTCGAGCTCTTGGTGAAGGCGGGCTTCACGGCGTCGCGAGCGCTGGATACGATTACGTGCCTCAGCGTGTACACGATCGGCCACGTGCTGGCGGAAGTCGGCCGGCCGGTCGGCGGCGAGACCACGGCCACGTCGCTCGGTGAAGGCGAATCCGACACCGCGTTTCCCCTGCTTGCCGCCGCCTTCAACGCGGGATACCGCCCGGACGAACAGTATGAGCTCGGTCTGAAAGCCATGTTGGCTGGACTCTCCGCCGGCGACCCTCGCTAGGCGGTGGTCAGGTGAGGCAGCCGAGCCGCTCCGTCAATGTCAACATAGGACCGGCGTTGACCCATGGGTACTGCCGGCCGTGATCGCACTACCATGTTTGGCGGTAGCGAGATCAGCCTTCTGCTCCGCCGCGCTGATGGCCACCGAATACGCCTTTTCCACACCATTGCCTGCAGACTCGCGTTATCTCCTGTACATCCATCAGATCGGGATGCACATCCCGAGCAGGGGATGGTGAGGGCACCGAACAACGACTATATTTAGGGGGGCTCCCGCGCGTGTAGGTACAGGATAGGCTGCCTTGACGTATACCATCGTCCCCCCGACCGTCCTGAGATCCGTTCAGGTCGGCCGCGTGAGCCTCTTCGTCGACCCCTTGGAGTTCGTGGAATCCCACGATCCGCATCAGCTCCCTGCCCTTCCGGCGACAGCGTTGATTCAGGATGGACGCGGCTACCTCTGGATCGGTACCCAGAACGGAGTGCGACTGTTCGACGGCCAGTTCTGCGATACACCGCCCGCGCTCTGCTCACTCGACTCTAGTGTGATCAACTGTCTCTGCCTCAGCGATCCATCCACGCTCTGGATCGGGACCCACGGCGCCGGCCTGGCCGAGATCAAGCTGGGCATCACCGGGCCACGGCTGTGCCGCGTATTGACGCAGGTGCATGGATTGCCGGGCGAATGCGTGTATACCCAGTGCGTTGACCGGGAGGGCCGCCTTTGGGTGGGCACGCAGGGTGGCATAGCCCTCATCGAGCGAGGCACAGTCACGCGTTGCCTGACAGAGCGAGACGGCCTTCCCGCTGCACGGGTGAACGCCCTCCGCCAGGATGTTGCCGGGCGCATGTGGATTGGCACCGAGCGCGGGCTGGCGCTCGCCGTGGGCGACAGCATCCTTCCGTGCGGCACTGGTGACCAGACTGCCGCCGCGGGCGCCGTGCAACACCTCCACTGTGACGCGGAGGACCGTGTGTGGGTGGGCATGCGTAACGGCAACCTGCTGTGCGCGGAGGCGCCGGATTCCGGCGGTGTGCGATGGCGTCCCATCTATTCGTGTGGCGATCCAATTGCCGCGATGTGCACGGATGCCGGGGGACGCCTCTGGGTCGGGTCGGCGCGCGGGGTCTGGGTGTTCGCTCACGATCGGCTCGCTGATCGGCTGAGCACCGAGGACGGTCTGGCCTCACCGACGATCCTGGCCCTCTACCGCGACCGGGACGAGCGCGTGTGGGCCGCTACAGGATGCGGTCTGGCCGTTCTCTCCGGTACGCAGGCCCTCGTGCACGTTCCGGAGTTGCAAACCGCGCGGCAAGCGATCACATGGACTGTCGAAGAGGACGGCCACGGCCGAACCTGGCTCGGCACGGACGACGGCATGGTCGTTCTCGACCAGGACGAGCGTGTGGTCGAGCTTGCGCAGCTACCGCAGGAACTTCGCGATAGACCCGTCCTGGTCGTGAGGAAGGATGCGGACGGCATGCTCTGGGTCGGCAGCCGCCGGAACGGTCTCTTCTGCCTCGACGCGCGGACCGGCGCGCCTCGTGCCCATCTTCTCGCCGAGCGCGGTGTCAACATCCTGGCACTGTCCGTCTCCGACGCCGTTCGGCTATGGGCAGGCAGCTCGCGAGACGGCCTGTTCTGCGTCGACCTGCGCACCAGGACCGTGGCACTTCAAATCGGCATCGGCGATGGCCTGCCCGACGTGTGCGTGCCGGCAGTGGGAACCGATCGGTTGGGCCGAGTGTGGGCCGGCACCGCCACGGGTCACCTCGTGTGCGTCGGCGGCAGCGGGAATATTCTGTACAAAGGCACAGTGACCGACCAGGCGCCGTCACACGCGATCATGGATATCACCTGCGACGCGGAGGGAATGATCTGGGTTTGCACGGGTGGTGCTGGAGTGGTGCAATTCGATCCCGTGCGCTGTGTCATTGTGCGGTCAATCGGCTCGGCAGTCGGGCTGCGCAGCACGATGGCGTACACCTGCCGTTTTGACCGGCAGGGCTACTTGTGGCTCGGCACCGGACGCGGCGTGGCCCGTTTCACGCCGTGCACCAACCAGTGCGTGGTCATTGACCGTAGCATGGGCTTGCCCCATGACGAGTGTGACCAGGGCGCGGCCCGTCTCGACAACCGTGGCCGCCTGTGGATTGGCACTGCCAGGGGAGTTGCGATCGTGGATGCAAGCCGGATTCCCCAGGACGTGCCGCCGCCTGAGGTGCATCTGACCGGCTTTCGCGTGATGGGCGAGGCCAGGAATGTCGTGTCCGGCATGGAGCTTCAGGATAGCGAGTACGAACTCCAGCTCGACTATGGAGCGGTGGACTTCACGGCACCACGGCAACTGTTGTATCGCGCCCGGCTCGAGGGCCTCGAATCCGGGTGGTCGACACCCTCCGCCGAGCGCACGAGGCGCTACACCAATCTGCGGCCGGGTACGTATGTCTTTCACGTGGCAGCGTGCAACTGGGGCGGATGCTGGGGCCGGCCGCTGGACGTGCCGTTCCGTGTCGTTCGCAATAGACAGGCAGAGGCGACGGAGGAAGCGCTGGAACGGGAGCGTATCACCTCGGCGGTGTATCGCGCCACGGCGGAGCGCCTCGCCGAGCTGAACCGCCGCCTGGCCGAGACCGATCGCCTGAAGACCGAGCTTGTCGAACGGAGCCAGGCGCAGGCCGCGGCCGCGGAAGACCTGGCACGGTTGCGCAGCAGCTTCGTGGCCAATGTGAGCCATGAGCTTCGCACTCCCCTCACCGCCATTATCGGTTACGCGGAGGTGCTCGAGGCGCGCTGGGATCAGCTTGACGAGGCGCGGCGGCCTGCCCTGGTGCGTCGCATCGTCGTGGCAGCTAATCGCCAGCTGCGTCTTGCCAACGACCTGCTGCTGCTGAGCAGGCTCGAGATGGGCGCGCTGGCGCCGGCTGCCCAGGTGGTATGTATCGCGGATCAGGTCGAGCGGGCTGCGGATGAGGTGCGCTCAAGCTACCGCAACCAGGCAATTCGTGCCGCGGGCGCCCGGAGCCTGCATGTCAAGGCTGACCCCGATCGCATGCTTCAGATCCTGGTGAATCTGCTTGACAACGCGGTCAAGTACTCCGCTGAGGGCTCCGCCGTCGACGTGTGCTGGGCTCGTGCCGGCGACGAGGCGGTGATCAGCGTGCGCGACTATGGCAGAGGCATACCGGAAGCAGGGCGCGCGGCGCTGTTCACCTACTTCGGGCGGGTGCCCGGCACCCCAGCCCGCGAAGGTCGCTCGGGAACGGGACTGGGCCTCTACCTGGCGCGCGCCCTTGCTCGGGCCATGAGCGGCGATCTCGTGCTGGAGTCTACCGGCGACGGTGGCAGTGTCTTCTGTCTCAAGCTACCTCTATCCGCGGGCTAGCGCTCCTTCAAGCTGCTTGCTCTGACGGTGGGCTGCTGCCGGCCGGTGTATGCACTCGGACATGAGCCGGCGACCGGGAACTGGAGGGTGCCAGAGCGCTGCTCACCCTGATACAGTGAGAGACGCGCGGCGTGCCCGATCGAGGGAGCCCCAGGCAAGGAAGTGACGGGAGACAGCGGTGGAACCTCTGATGGAAGCAGTGCTCGAACGTCTGCGGTTTGTCCATTCCGAGACCCGGAAGGTCATCGAAGCGGTGCCCGGCGAGGCCCTGGACTGGGCGCCCGGCTCCGGAATGAACTCGATCTGCGCGACCGTGGTGCACATGCTGGGCGCCGAGCGCTACTGGCTCGGCGACGTGGCACGCGGCGAGGCATCGGGCCGGGATCGCGAAGCGGAATTCAGTGCGGCCGATGTGGGCCGAGACGCTCTCCTTGCGCGGCTGGCACAGGCGGATGCTTACGCCGAGGAAGCACTCGACGATCTCGACCCTGAGCACCTCGATGTGCAACGCTTCTCTGCTATGCATGGCCGCGAGTACTCCGCGGCATGGGCCATCGTACACGGCGTCGAGCACGGAGCGCTGCATGTGGGGCACCTCCAGATCATCCAGCAGATGTGGGAGCGGTCACGATAGAACAGCTCGGCCCGGATCGCGGGAGCGAAGCGCGCATGCTCGCGCTTGACGAACCACCCAGGGACGCGGCTACGCTTCAAGACAGCCGGACCCGGTACCCGCGTCCGCGCCGGCCGTATTTTGCGCCATGACCGAGAGATCGAGGAGCAGAGATCGTGCTGGACTATCCGCATCGTCGCCTCAACCCGCTGACTCACGAATGGGTCTTGGTGTCTCCGCACCGCGCCCGCCGTCCCTGGCTTGGGCAGGTGGAGAAGCCGGCACAAACCGCCCTTCCCGCATACGATCCGAGCTGCTACCTGTGCCCGGGAAACCGGCGCGCCGAAGGTGTCGTCAATCCGCAATACACCTCTACGTACAGCTTCGACAACGACTTCGCGGCCTTGTTGCCCCCCGATCGCGTCACGCCCGACGCCGAGCAGAGCTCGCTTCCTCCCGATCTATTCCGGGTCGAGACGGAGACGGGTATGTGCCGCGTGATGTGCTTTTCGCCCAGGCACGACCTCACGCTGCCCGAGCTCAGCCAGGCTGAGGTCGAAGCCGTGGTCCGGACCTGGATCGAGCAGACGGTGGACCTCGGCAGCCGGGACTTCATCGGCTACGTGCAGATCTTCGAGAACAAGGGCGCTGTGATGGGTTGCTCCATGCCTCACCCTCACAATCAGGTCTGGGCTACGAGCCACGTGCCGACGGAGCCACACAAGGAGCTGGTCGCGCAGCGCGAATACCTGGCCGGCCACGGCCGGTGTCTGTTATGCGACTACGTCGGAGCCGAGGTCGCCGCGGCCGATCGCGTCGTTGTTGCGAATACTCATTTCACTGCGGTGGTGCCATACTGGGCAGTCTGGCCATTCGAGCTTTTGCTGATCTCGAACCGCCACTTCGGCTCGCTCACCGACCTGACGGCAGCGGAAGTGAGCGCATTGGCCGAGATCCTGCGCAAGGCTACTGCCCGCTATGACAACCTGTTCGAGGTGTCGTTCCCCTACTCAATGGGATTTCACCAGGCGCCTATCGACGGCGCCGAGCACGGCGAGTGGCACCTGCACGCCCATTTCTACCCGCCGCTGCTGCGCTCTGCCACGGTGCGAAAATTCATGGTCGGCTTCGAGATGCTCGCCCAACCGCAGCGCGACATCACGCCGGAAACGGCGGCCGATCGCCTGCGCTCGCTCAGCGACACGCACTACTCTCGCATCGCCCGGATCTGAGCGCCTTGGCTGCACTGTGGCGCAGGGCTACTACTTCAGCCGGCCCATGCTTGCCGCGAACGTCGCGCGCTGCATCGCCGGCCGCGAGGCGCAGTGCTTCCTTGCGACGATGGCGGAGTCCGGCACTCTCTTGCGCGGCACGAACTGGCTACAGCCCGTCCAGAGCGCGACCCCTGGAGCCGAAGATCCTCCTCTCCGCGGCCAGCGCTGCAGTGCAGAGGCACCCACGTTGTTCTCTCGGGCGGGTCCGCGACCGCGGCTCTTCCCCGGACTATCTGCTTCCGATAGCCAATAGCCGCCGTTCTGATCGCCATGCGCCCGGCAGGTGCGCAGTGCCGACACTGCCGGCAATCCCTGTTCCGAGTAGGAACAGCGCCTGTCGGCGCAGGTCAATTCGTGCAGAGGAGTTACCGAGCGACACGGTTCCGAGCGACACGGTTCCGAGCGACACGGTTCCGAGCGGCGGCGCCGAGTCGCACCGGAGGGTCAGCGGCGCGCGACTTCGGCCGGCGCCGCCGTCAAGCCCGTCCGGCCGGCGTGACGGCGTGGAGGTCTTCTTCGATGCGGCGCACTGCGTCCAGCAAGAAGGGCAGTAGCTCGTCCCGGAGCGTGTCCAGGTCTCCGCGCCGCGTGGGAGACGACACATTGGCGGCGGCTATCACCTTGCCGAGCGCGTCGTGAATGGGAGCGGCGATCGAGCGCAGGCCTTCCTCCAGCTCCTCGTCGACGATGGCCCAGCCTTGCCCGCGCACCCGGGCGATCTCGGCTCGCAGACGTGCGGGCTCGTCGATGGTGCGTGAGGTGAAACGCGTCAAACGAACCGTCGCGAGATAGCCCTCGAGCCACTCGTCGCTCTGACCGGCAAGCAGCACCCTGCCCAGTGATGTGGCGTAGGCCGGGAATCTGGTGCCCACGCTGACTGCCACGCTCATGATTCGCCGCGTTGCCACCCGC
This sequence comes from uncultured bacterium, assembly GCA_963827235.1. Lineage (GTDB taxonomy): Bacteria > Chloroflexota > UBA5177 > JANWHV01 > JANWHV01 > JANWHV01. The sequence continues at coordinate 559,901 of CAWHAE010000010.1, read as the reverse complement.
GCCACGTACACTACTTCATCCCCGTCGAGCACTGCTACCGAGCACGATTCGTGCACGGTGGCCACCAGGGATTCGAGATGCGGGGACGCTACCTCTGGAAGGCCAAGACTGGAGAGATAGGCGAAACCCAGGTCCAGCACGCGGGGCCGCAGGGCGAAGAGACGTCCATTGCCGCGCACGTAGCCCAGCTCGACCAGCGTGTGCAGGAAGCGCCGCGCGGCCGCGCGCGTCAACCCGGTGATCCGTGCCACGTCGCTGAGCGTCAGCTCCGCGTGCTCGGCGTCGAATGCACGGATCACCGCCAGGCCACGCTCGAGCGACTGGACGAACTCGCCGCCGTTGGCCTGCCGCTCGTCTGCCGGCGTGGCACCGTCGTCAAGATGGTCGACGCTCATTTGTATGCCAACCTCCACCGTGTAATGTCCGACGATCGCAGACCGTCCGCTCAAGGCAGCCGGAGAGGCACGGAACGACATCGGCTCGCGAGCGGATGAGTCCGTCCACGATGCCTCTAGAATTACCTACCGACCCTGTGCGCTATACGAACTGTCGTGCTTCCTGCATGCACTATCGCATGATCGGGTCGCAGCAGTCAATGTCCGGCCGGCCAAGACGCGAGCCGATCGGCGGTTGCCGGCTGGCCCGATAGCTCGACGTCAGGCTACGGCGCTCGCCAGAGAATCGCGGCTCGGACGTGGTCCTGGAGCCGCCAGCGCCGGCAGGCTCGATCGATGGACGTTCGTGGGCGCTGACGAAGGGTATTGACTATTAAAATCGCCATGCTATGTTCTAATCAAGAACAAGGATCCGTATGCCGAACAGCACAAAGGAGGCGCAACGTGTCGATCCCCGTCAACGACGACAGTGCCGGCAGCCCGGCCGGCTTGCTCGCCGCGAGCCTGGAGAATCGCGAGATCAGCAGGCGCGACGCCCTCAAGGTGATCGGAGCCGGCGCCTTGGCCGCCTCGGGCGCCGGCGCCATCCAGGCCGTACGGACGAGCACTGCGCGTGCCGCCTCGGGGGGTTCCGGCTCGATCAAGATCGGCTTCGTCAGCCCGCGGACGGGCGCGGCGGCAGGATTCGGCGAACCCGACGGCTACGTGCTTGGGCTGGTGCGGAAAGCGTTCGGCCGGGCGCTGGAAATCGGCGGCACGCGCTACACGGTGGAAGTGATCGACGAGGATAGCCAGTCGGGCCCGCGCAGCGCGCAGGCCGCCAACAACCTGATCAATGGCGACGGCGTCGACCTGATACTCACGACGTCCACGCCGGAAACCGTGAATCCGGTGTCCGACACCGCGGAAGCGGCGGGTGTGCCCTGCATTTCCACGGTCGTGCCCTGGGAGGCGTGGTACTTCGGTCGTCAGGCAAACCCGGCAAAGCCCGTGCCGTTCAAGTACACCTTTCACTTCTGCTTCGGTGTCGCGCAGTTTTTCAACGCCTACACGCACCTTTGGCCACAGGTACCGACGAACAAGACGGTCGGCGTGATGTGGCCGAACGACGCCGACGGGAATGCCATTCGGGCAAGCCTGGGTCCTATGCTCAAGAAGGCCGGCTACACGATCGTCGATCCGGGCGCCTATGCCGACGGCACCAACGACTACTCTGCCCAGATCTCCAAGTTCAAGTCGGAGAACTGCGAGATATTCAACACCTTCCCCATCCCGCCCGACTTCGCTACGTTCTGGCGGCAGGCCGTACAGCAGGGCTACAAGCCAAAGATCGCCCAGATCGCCAAGACCGGACTCTTCCCTTCGCAAGTCGATTCGCTGGGCTCGATCGGTGCCAACCTGGGCGGCGGCGTGTACTGGGCGCCCACCTGGCCCTATCGCTCCTCGTTCACCGGCATCACCTCGAAGGCACTCGGCGCCCGGCTACGAGCAGTCTTCGAACAAGCAGTGGAATCAGCAGCTTGGGCCCAGCCTGGCCCTCTTCGACGTCGCCGTGGCCGCGTTGATGCTCAGCGGCAACCCGAAAGACAAAGCCAAGCTGGCGGCAGCTATCGGCCACGTTGCCGTGGACACTCCGATCGGCCGCCTGGCCTGGGGTAAGGGACAGACTCCGCCAAACGTGGTTGCGGCACCGATCATCGGCGGCCAATGGCGCAAGGTGCAGGGAAGCAAATATCCGCTCGACTTCCTGATCTGTGAGAACTCGTCCGATCCGCGTGTTCCCATCGCCTCGAAGATGATTCCTTACGCGTGAGGTGTGGCAGGCTGCCGGCGGGTGGGGACGCCGGCAGCCCGGTCCAGCCTGACGGCAGCGTCCGCGACCTGGAGGGGGCGAAGGAGTGAGTGGTTGCTATGATGCAGGACGCTGAGCCGGTGCTGGAGGCCGTGGCGGTCGGACAGCGATTCGGCGCCCTGGTCGTTCTCGACGCCGTGAGCCTCGCCATGAGGCCCGGCGAGGCCGTGGGAGTGGTCGGTCCGAATGGGGCGGGGAAGACCACTCTGCTCAATATCCTGGCCGGCTCCTTGCGTCCAACCAGCGGCACCGTGCGCTTTCGCGGTGCCGACGTAGGCCGGCTGCGTGCCGACCAACGCTGCAGGTTGGGTGTGGCCCGCACGCACCAGGTGCCGCGGCCCTTCGGCGGCATGACCGTATTCGAAAACCTCCTTGTTGGGGCCGGACGCGGCCGTGCCGCCCACGATCGCTGCGTCGAGGTCCTCCAGCTTTGCGGGTTGATCGCCCTGGCCAATCGACGTGCGGACAGCCTCGGGCTGCTGCACCGGAAGCGCCTGGAGCTGGCCCGGGCTTTAGCCACCCGGCCATCGGTGCTGCTTCTGGACGAGATCGGCGGCGGCCTGTCGGACGCCGAGGCCGCGGAGCTGCTGGAGACTGTGTGGGAAGTACGGCACCGCCACGTCACAATCCTCTGGATCGAGCACATCGTGCACGTGCTGGTGCAGGCCATCGATCGCCTGGTCTGCCTGGACGGCGGACGGATCATCGCCGACGGGCATCCGGAAGCAGTGATCGGCGACGCCGCGGTCGTAGACGCGTATCTCGGAGGCAAGCGCGCATGACACTCCTCGCCGTCGAATCACTCGAGGTCCGGCACGGCCTGCTGCAGGCAGTCCGCAACGTCTCCCTGAGCCTGGCCGATGGCGAGACGGTGGCGCTGGTCGGCGCGAACGGGGCCGGCAAGACGACGCTCATGCGCACGATCGCCGGGGCGCACCGTGCTGTTCGCGGCAGAATCGTCTTCGACGACCAGGACATCACCACTCTCCCCGCTCACCGCCGCGTGCACCGTGGAATCGCCCTGGTACCGGAGGGCAGACGCCTGTTTCCCGGGCTGACTGTCGAGGAGAACCTCCTGACGGCCAGCGCGAACGGCAGGCGCGGCCTCTGGAACGTCGAGCGCGTGCTGGAGGCATTTCCGCTGCTGCGACCGTTGCGGAAGCAACCGGCCGCGACGCTCTCAGGGGGACAGCAGCAGGCGGCAGCGATCGGCCGCGCCCTCATGAGCAATCCTCGACTGCTCTTGCTTGACGAAGTGTCACTCGGTCTCGCTCCCATAGCCGTGGACGCCGTCTACGCCTCGCTCCGCTCGCTCAGCGAGGGAGGCGCCACGATCCTGCTGGTTGAGCAGGACCTCAGCCGGGCGATGTCGACCGCGAATCGCCTGCTGTGTATGCTCGAGGGTCAGATCGTGCTCGAGGGCGCTTCTCACGCGCTCACTCGCGAGCAGGTCGTAGGCGCCTACTTTGGCCTGAGCCAGCGTGCTGGCCGGGAGAGCGCCTAATGGCATGGCTCAACGCCATCGTCCAGGGAGTGATGCTGGGCGGACTCTACGCCCTGCTGGCCTGCGGGCTCTCGCTGATGTTTGGCGTCATGCGGATCATCAATCTCGCCCACGGCGACATCGCCGTGCTGGGCGCCTACCTGATGTGGGTGGTAGTCGACCACACTGCGGTTTCCCCATTTCTGGCTGCCTTGCTCGTTCTGCCGCTCATGCTTGTGGTGGGCTATGCCTTGCAGATCCTGCTACTCGAGCGAAGCCGGATGGCCGGTCCGCTCGTGCCGCTGCTGACCACGTTCGGCCTGGCGATCGTGATCCAGAACGTCCTCCTGCAGGTCTTCTCGCCCGACGTGCAGTCGCTGGGCGGCAACGCCGGAACCGTGACCACGGCCAGCTGGCAAATCAACGATCAGCTCTCCGTACCGGCCCTGGGCGTGGTCATCCTGCTCGTGGCGGTCGCCGTGCTTGGCAGCCTGCAGCTCCTGCTGTCGCGTACAGAGCTTGGCCGGGAGATGCGCGCCACGGCCCAGGACCCGGACACCGCGCAGTTGGTCGGCATCAATGCGAGAGACGTCTATGCGCGCGCCACGGCGATCGCGGTCGCCACCGCCGCGCTCGCCGGCCTGTTTCTCGGCATCCGCTCTACGTTCGACCCGTCGAGCGGCCCGACGCAGCTCATCTTCGCCTTCGAGGCCGTGGTAATAGGCGGGTTCGGATCGCTGTGGGGTACGCTTGCCGGCGGCATCGTGCTCGGCGTCGCGCAGTCGATTGGGGCGCAGATCGATCCGCAGTACTCGCTGCTTGCCGGGCACCTGGTGTTTCTCGCCGTCCTGGCCTCACCTCGGGGAGGTCTGCTGGTCGCCCGTGGAGCAGGCGCATGACCGCCTCGGTGATGTCGCAGACCCGGCCCGCATATCGCGTGCAGCGGTGGACTACGCTGTCGTACGCCGCGATGTCGGCGGCTGTTCTCTCGATAGTCATGCTCGGCTTGGTGCCGCTGATCTTTGACACGAACACCACCCAGCAGCTGACCTCGCTGATGATTTTGGTGATACTGGCCGGAATGTGGAATGCGTTGGCCGGCTACGGCGGGCTGGTATCGGTCGGCCAGCAGGCGTACATCGGCCTTGGCGCCTATGGCACTATCTACCTCAACCAGCACGGCATACAGCCGTACGTGGCGATGGCCCTGGCCGCGGTAGGAGCTGGCCTGGTCGCGGTGCCGACCTCGCTGCTCGTGCTCCGGCTGCGAGGAGGCCAGTTCGCCATCGGAACGTGGGTGGTCGCCGAAGTGTTCGCCCTGCTGGTGGCGCTCGACCAGTCGCTGGGTGGCGGCACGGGTATCTCGCTCACCACGCTCAACGTCTACAGCCCGTCCGACCGGCAGGACTATACTTACTGGTTTGCCCTGGCCGCCGCCGTTGTGCTGCTTGGGGCCGGCTTCTTCCTCTTGCGCAGCCGGGCCGGCGCCTCATTCCAGGCGATCCGGGATGATGAAGAAGCGGCGGCCTCGATTGGAGTCCCGGTCATGCGTGCCAAGCGGATCCTGTTCGTGCTGGCCGCCGTCGGCTGTGGTGCCGCCGGTGCTCTCACGCTGGCCAACACGCTGTTCATCCAGACGACGTCCGTGTTCGACGTGCAATGGTCGGCCACTATGATCTTCATCGTGTTGGTGGGCGGACTGGGCACATTCGAGGGCCCGATCCTGGGGGCCGTCGTCTACTACCTGATCCAGAACCAGTTCGCGAACGACGGCGCGTGGTATCTCGTCGGCTTGGGCGCAACAGCCATTGCGTTCGCCCTCTTTTTGCCGCGTGGACTCTGGGGCACGATTGAGGACCGTTTCCACTTCCGCCTGCTACCCATCGGCTACACCCTGTCGGCAGCGGATCCGCCGTCCACTCCGCGCCGCCGCAATGCCCGACCGAGGTCCCGACGCGAACTGCCACGCCCTGACTCCCCGGAGTCGTGGCGTCAACCGGGCGACTGAGCTGGAGGCGAGCGATGGACTGTAATGGGAGACGCGGATGCACACCCAGGTAGCGATCATCGGGGCCGGACCGGCCGGACTGATGCTCGCGCACTTGCTTGAGCTGTCCGGCATCGAGTCCGCGGTGCTCGAAAGGCGCGATCGCGCCTACGTCGAGCGCCGCATACGGGCCGGCGTGCTGGAAGCCGGCACCGTGGCGCTGCTGGATCGCACCGGCCTCGGGGAGCGCATGCGGGCTGAGGGTCTGGTCCATCGCGGCATACAGCTCCAGTTCGAAGGTGAGCGGCACCGGATCGATCTCTGTGAGCTCACCGGCGGTAGCTCAATCGTGGTGTACGGCCAGCAGGAGGTGGTCAAGGACCTGATCGCGGCGCGACTGGCGAGCGGCGGCAGGATCCTTTTCGAGGCGGAGGTCAAACAGGTCTGGCCGGGCGACGGTAGCACCGCTCGCGTGCAGTTCCAGCACATGGGTGATCGCCAGCAAGTCTCCTGCGACTTCATCGCCGGTTGCGACGGCTACCACGGCACATGCCGCCATGCCATCCCCTCGAGTGCCGTGCAGACGTACGCAAGGACATACCCTTTTGCCTGGCTCGGCATCCTGGCGGCGGCTCCGGTGTCAAGCGATGAGCTGATCTACGCCTACCACGAGCGGGGCTTCGCGCTGCACAGCATGCGCTCGCCGGTTCTGTGCCGGCTCTATCTCCAGTGCCCGTCCACCGACTCCATCGGGGACTGGTCCGACGATCGCATCTGGACGGAGCTGCACGCGCGGCTGGAAATGCACGACGGCTGGCAGCTCAACGAGGGGCCGGTTCTTGAAAAGGGCCTCACGCAGGTACGCAGTGAAGTGGTCGAGCCGATGCGGTTCGCACGGTTGTTTCTTGCCGGTGACGCCGCCCACGTGGTGCCGCCGACCGGCGCCAAGGGAATGAACCTGGCCATTGCCGACGTCACGGTGCTCGCGGAAGCGCTGACAGCCTGGTACGCCCAGGGCCGTGCCGATCTGCTCGATGCGTACTCCGCAACCTGCCTGCGCCGGGTGTGGCGGGCCGAACACTTCTCGTGGTGGATGACCTCCATGCTGCACCGGGTTCCGGATGACGACGTCTTCCAGCGGCGACTGCAACTCTCGCAGTTGCGCTACACGGTCCAGTCGCGTCCGGCTGCGGCTGCCCTGGCCGAGAATTACACCGGCATCGCGCCGGCTTGAGGAGGATTGAGTTGGACGGGTCACGCTACGAAAGCGGCATGCGGCTCCGGCGCAGGGTGCTCGGCGACGCGCACGTGGACTCTGCCGAGGCTCGCACGACGGCGTTTGACGCGCCGTTCCAGCAGCTCCTCGTGGAGATGGCCTGGGGGTCGCTCTGGACGCGTCCGCAGCTCGACCTCCGCACGCGCAGCCTGGTCACTATCGCTATCCTCGCCGCGCTCGGGAGACACGAGGAGCTGGCTATGCATGTGCGGGCCGGCGCTAATACGGGCACGGCGCCGGAAGAGATCCGCGAGGCGCTTATGCACGTGGCGGTCTACGCCGGCATTCCGGCAGCCAACAGCGCTTTCGCCATCGCCGCGCGCATCGTGAGTACCGCGGCAGAGGAGAATACCGGCCACCAGGGCAGGGAGGGTACGGGGTGATCACCACCATTGGCGACATCGTGCGCGGTCAGAGCGAGGTCTTCCCACCCTATTTGTATGAAGCCTATCGATCGACCATTCTCAGGTCGCCGAGCCGGCGACTGGTCGACGTGCCGCTCACTCTGTCGGAGCTGACCGGCCCCGGTCCGGCGGTCGCCGCCGTGACGGCGGAGGACGCCGACCTGACCCGCAACGCCGGCACGGGCGGCCAGGCGATCGGTCAGCGCATCATCGTGACGGGGCGGGTACTCGACGACAGGGGACAACCGGTGCCGCGAGCCCTGATCGAGATCTGGCAGGCCAATGCCGCCGGTAGATATGTGCACAGGAACGATCAGTGGCCGGGCCCGCTCGATCCCAACTTCCTCGGCATCGGTCGCTGCTTGACCGACCAGCAAGGCGTCTACCGGTTCCTCACCATACGACCCGGTGCCTATCCCTGGAAGAATCACGCCAACGCCTGGCGGCCGTCACACATCCATTTCTCTCTGTTCGGGCCCTCGCTGGCTGCCCGATTGGTGACACAGATGTACTTTGCCGGCGACCCACTGCACGACCTCGATCCTATACTGAGCGCCGTCCCCGCGGTCGCCCGTCCCAGGCTGATCGCGGCCTACGACCACGGGGTGACCGAGCCGCTCTGGGCTCTGGGCTGGCGTTGGAACATCGTCCTGCACGGCGCGGACGCCACGCCGTTTGAAGACCAACCTCCGTCGGAGCAGAAGGCGAGACCGGCGCTATGACGCACGCTGCTAATCCCGCGCTCACCCCGTCGCAGACGGTAGGACCGTTCTTCAGTGACTGCCTGTTGCGTGACGGCGCGAGATGCCACGACCTCACCGGATCGGGCACATTGGGCGAGCGGATCCGCATCGAGGGCCGCGTGCTGGACGGCAACGGCGATGGCGTCCCCGACGCCATGGTCGAGATCTGGCAGGCCAACGCTGAGGGCAGATACAACCACGAGGCGGACCAGCGTGCCGAGGCGGCGATCGACCCCAGCTTCATCGGCTTCGGTCGCTGCGGCACGGACGACGCCGGGCACTACTGGTTCGAGACTATCAAGCCTGGCGCCGTTCCCTTGAGTATCGCGGACAGGCGGCTGCAGGCGCCGCACCTTTGTGTCGCCGTCTTCGCACGCGGACTGCTCAACCACCTCGCCTCGCGGATGTACTTCCCAGAGACGGATGCCAACGGCGACGATCCGATCCTGCAGCTCGTCCAGCCTGAACGCCGCACCACGCTGATCGCCCGAGAGGAATCGCGCGACGGCCGCATGCTGTTTCGCTGGGACATCGTGCTGCAGGGAACGGGCGAGACGGTGTTCTTCAACATCTGATCCACATGAAGAGACAGGATACATGACGGCCTTCCTCACACTGCCTGAAGCAATTGCCGCGTACGTCCAGGACGGCGACACGGTCGCCCTGGAAGGCTTCACGCACCTGATTCCCTTCGCCGCGGGCCACGAGATCATCCGGCAGCGCAAGCGCGATCTCACGCTGGTGCGCATGACGCCCGACCTGATCTACGACCAGCTGATCGGCATGGGCTGCGCGCGGCGGCTGATCTTCTCCTGGGGCGGCAATCCGGGTGTGGGCTCGCTGCATCGCCTGCGCGACGCGGTAGAGCACGGCTGGCCCCAGCCGCTGCAGATCGAGGAGCACAGTCACGCTGCGATGGCCGCCGCCTACTCGGCAGGGGCGTCGGGACTGCCCTGCGCGCTGTTCAGGGGCTACATCGGCTCCGAGCTGGTAGGCAAGCACGGCAACATTCGTCGCGTGGACTGCCCCTTCACGGGTCAGCAGCTCGCGGCTGTGCCGGCACTCTACCCGGACACCGGGATCGTGCACGCACAGCGGGCCGATCGGGCCGGCAACGTGCTTGTCGAGGGAATAATCGGCGTGCAGAAGGAGGTAGTGCTCGCCTCGCGGCGCGCCGTGGTCACGGTTGAAGAAGTGGTCGAGGAGCTGCGGCCGCCGGGACCGAACTCGGTCGTGCTGCCCTACTGGACCGTAACCGCAATCGCGGTCGCCCCGGGAGGAGCCCGGCCATCCTACGCGCATGGCTACTACGGGCGCAACAACGCCTTCTACGCCGCCTGGGACGGCGTCGCGCGAGATCGCGAGACCTTCCTTGCCTGGATGGACGAGCACGTGCTGCGCGGCGTCGCTCCCACCGGCGATCCCTTGAAGGCGGGCCTGATATGAGCTCGGCCACGGTACAGACGGCCACCGGCGCACCCTACTCAGCGGAAGAGATGATGATCGTCGCCGCCGCCCGGGCCATCACCAGCGCCGACGTGTGTTTCGTCGGCATCGGTGTGCCGTCGGCGGCATGCAACCTGGCGCGGCTCACTCACGCCCCCGAGGTGACCCTGATCTACGAGTCCGGCACCATCGGCGCCCGACCTGGAGTGTTGCCGCTGTCGATCGGCGATCCGGAGCTCTGCGAGACGGCGCTGGCCACGGTATCGCTGCCCGAGATGTTTGCCTACTGGCTGCAGGGCGGCCGGATCTCGGTGGGCTTTCTGGGCGGCGCCCAGATCGATCGCTTTGCCAACATCAATTCCAGCGTGATTGGTGACTACGAGCGCCCGCGCGTGCGTCTTCCGGGCGGTGGCGGCGCCCCGGAGATCGCCAGCCACTGCGCTCAGGTCTACGTGGTGATGCCGCAAAGCAGCCGGTCATTCGTCGAGCGGGTCGATTTCATTACCTCACTCGGTCACGGCGAGGGGGGTGACCACCGGCGGAGGATGGGACTGGCTACCAGCGGTCCTACACTGGTGATCACCGACCTCTGTATCATGCGGCCCGATCCGGACACGAAAGAGCTGACGGTGGTTTCGCTCCATCCCGGCGTTGACCGCCGGAGAGTCGTCGAGCACACCGCGTGGCAACCCCAGTTCGCGATCGCGCTGGGGGAGACCGCACCTCCCACCGCCTACGAGCTGAGCACGTTGCGCGACCTGCTACGGCGCACCGAGCAGGCTCATCGCCGGGTGCCGGCATGAGTGATGCGCTCGACTGGCCATTCACCACGCCCGAGATGAGACGAGTCTTCGGCGCCCAGGCACACGTGCGGTACATGGTCATCGTGGAGGCGGCGCTTGCCCGCGCTGAGGCGCGAGCGGGCGTGATTCCCGAGGCGGCCGCGCTGGCCATCGAGGCGGCCTGCCGCGGAGCCGGCCTGGATGCCGAGGCAATCTACGAGCAGACCGTTCGGGCGGGCACGCCGGTCATCCCGCTCTTGCGCGAGCTGCGCGCGCGCATCGAGCCGGCAGCGCGGCAGTACCTGCACTGGGGTGCCACGAGCCAGGACGTCGTCGACACGGCGTTCGCCCTGCAGATGCGCGACGGTCTTGCGCTCCTCGAAAGGGACCTGGTAACCCTGGCCGGTGCCTGCGCGATCCTTGCCGATGATCATCGCCGCACGGCGATGGCGGGACGGACGTTGCTGCAGCAGGCGGTGCCGCTGCCGTTCGGGCTCAAGGCGGCACGCTGGCTGAACTCCGTCGCCGGGCGGGCGGCGGCAATGCAAGCGCGGCGGCGTCTGCCGGCCCTGCAGCTCGGCGGCGCGGCCGGCACACTTGCCGTACTGGCCGAGAAGGGGCCTGCGGTCGCAGAATTGCTTGCCGCTGAGCTCGGCCTGAATCTTCCGGACCTGCCGTGGCACGCCGAGCGAGAGAGAGTGGCAGAGATTGCTTCGCTCCTCGGCATCACCGCCGGCACAATGGCAAAGATCGCCGGCGACATCGTGCTGCTCGCCCAGACGGAGGTCGGCGAAGTGAGCGAGTCGGAGGCTCCCGGCAAGGGCAGTTCGTCCGCTATGCCGCACAAGCACAACCCGGTCGACGCCACGTTCGCGCTGGCCGCGGCGCGGCTCGCCCAGGGACAGGTCCAGGTGATTCTGGGCTCGATGCAGCAGGAGCACGAGCGTGCCGCCGGCGCCTGGCAGGCGGAGTGGGCCGCGATGCCTGCGCTCTTCCGCTATACGGCGGGCTGTGTGTCCCGCGTGCGCAGCGCGGTGACCGGGCTCCAGGTTGACGGCGCCGCCATGCGCACCAACCTGGAGAGGCAGGGAGGATTGCTGATGTCCGAATCGCTCACCACGGCCCTGGCCGAGCGCGTGGGTCCGGGCAAAGCCAGGCTCCTGGTGGAGTCGGCGGGCCGTCGCGCTCTGGAGCTTGGGCTCGACCTGTCAACATCTGCCCGGTCGGATGCGGAGATCGCCTCGGTCATGCCTACTGACGCGATCGACCGCGCCTGCCGTCCGGATGGCTATTTCGGCAGCGTGGACACCTTCATCGATCAGGCCTTGCGGGCCTACCGGCAGATGCTGGGCGGGCAGGGTGACTCATGAGCGTGTTGCGGCTAGCCTGCGGCACAAGCATGACGTATCGCGTGGAAGGTCCGGACGGCGCGCCGTCGCTGATCTTCGTGAACGCCCTCGGCACGGACACGCGTCTCTGGCAGCCGGTGACGGCGTCGCTCGGCGGCTCGTTGCGCGTGGTCCGCTACGATACGCGCGGTCACGGCCGGCCCGCGTTCTCCGATCGGCCGTTGACTATCGACCTGCTCGCGCAAGACCTGCTCGCCCTGATTGACCACCTCGACATTGACCGTGCGAACGTCTGCGGGCTTTCACTGGGCGGCATGACGGTGCTCCAGCTCGCAGCTGCCTCCCCGCAGCGGATCGCCCGCGCCGTACTCGCCAACACCGGCCTGCATATTGGCACTGCTGCTCTCTGGGAATCGCGCATCGCTGCCGTGCGGCGCGGAGGCCTGGCGGCGATCGGCGAGACGGTCATCGAGCGCGCGTTGAGCAGCGGCTTCCGGGCGCGGCGCCCGGACGTGGCCGCATTGGTGGCGAATATGCTCGCGTCGGCGAGTCCGGAGGGCTACATTGCCGCGTGCGGCGTCCTGCGGGACGCCGACCTGCGGCCGCTGGCCGGCTCGATTCGCGCCCCGTCGCTCATCATTGCCGGCGCGCAGGACCGGGCCACGCCGCCGTCGTTGGCAGCCGAGCTGAAATCCGCCGTCGGCGACAGCCATACAGTCATGCTCGACGCCGCCCACCTCTCCTGTCTGGAGCAGCCGGAGGTGTTTGCTCGTCACCTGGTCACGTTCTTGAGCGATGCCGGATCCACCGCGGACCGCGTTGGTTCAAATACCGATAAAGCCTGGTAAAGGAGGACGTTCCGTGGCCGGAGTCGCAGAAGCCTGGATCGTGGAGGCAGTCCGCACGCCAATCGGTAGGCACGGCGGCGCGCTGAGCTCGGTGCGTCCTGACGATCTGGCAGCGCTGACCCTCCGGGCGCTCTGCGACCGATCCGGCGTCCCTCCGTCGGAGGTAGAGGACGTGGTCCTCGGCTGCGCCAACCAGGCAGGCGAAGACAATCGCAACGTGGCGCGCATGGCCGTGCTGCTGGCCGGATTCCCGACCACGGTAGCCGGAAGCACGGTCAACCGGCTCTGCGGCTCGGGACTGGAAGCGGTTGCAAGCGCGGCGCGCGCCCTGATGCTCGGCGAGGCGGACGTCTTTATCGCCGGTGGGGTGGAATCGATGAGCCGCGCACCCTGGGCCGTGCCCAAGAGCGAAAAGCCGTTTCCCACCGGCCCGGTGACCATGCACGACACGACCCTGGGCTGGCGATTCGTCAACGCAAGGCTGGAAGCCCTGGGACACACCGAGCCGCTGGGCATCACGGCAGAGAACCTCGCCCTGGGGCTGCATCTGCAGCCGCCCGGCGAGCCGCCTCCCGACGAGGTGGCGGATCAGCATCGCATAGGTCGAGTCGAGCAGGACGAGTTTGCCTTGCGCAGTCACGTCAAAGCCATAGAGGCTATCGACGGGCGGCGATTCGATGATGAGATCGTCGCCGTGCCCGTATCCTCCAGGTCCGGACCTCAGGAGGTACTCACGGACGAAGGGCCGCGGAGGGACACGACCAGAGACAAGCTGGCTTCGCTAAGACCGGCCTTTCGGCATGGCGGTAGCGTGACGGCGGGAAACTCCAGCAGTCTCAATGACGGCGCCGCCTCCCTCCTGCTTGTCTCGGACGAGTACGGACGCTCTCACGGCCTGCGCCCACTGGTGCGCATCCGCAGCATGGCGGTGGCCGGCGTGCCGCCGTCATATATGGGTATCGGCCCCGTGCCGGCCACGCAGAAGGCACTGGAGCGAGCAGGGATCTCGCTGGCCGACATCGGGTTGATCGAGTTGAACGAGGCATTTGCCGCCCAGACGCTGGCGGTCCTGCGTGCCTGGAACATTGGTCCCGAGGACCCGCGAGTGAACGCAAGCGGCGGCGCGATTGCGCTCGGGCATCCGCTGGGCTGCTCGGGAGCACGCTTGCTGGTCACGCTGGCGCACCAGATGCGCCGCAGGCCGGACGTGCAATTCGCACTGGCCACCATGTGCATCGGCGTCGGCCAGGGCATATCGATGGTCGTCGAGCAGGCGACATGAATATCGAGACGGGGACGGTTGACGGCGCCTGCAAGGCGTGGGATTGGCGGCACGGGCGCGGCGAAAGTCCGGGCCCCTTGGTACCGCTTGGGAGGAAGGTCAGATGGTGACAGTCGCGTCGACGCTGATGGACGGCAAGTGGTGGTCGGGCAGGATCTTCGACGGTAGCTGGCGGGAGTCGGCAGGAGGCACGTACTCCGTGATCGAGCCGGCGACCGGATCGGCGCTCGGCGCCATCGGGCGCGCGAGTACGGCGGACGTGCAACGCTCGGCGGTCCTGGCTGCCCGTGCTCAGCACGATTGGGCCGCGCAGCCGGCCGGCGCGCGAGCCCGGGTGCTTCGGCGCGCAGGCGAGCTCTGGGAACAGCACGCGGCAGAGGTGAGCGATTGGATCATCCGGGAGTCCGGCTCGACTGCCGGTAAGGCCGGCTTTGAGATCCACGTTGCCGCCGACGAATGTTACGAGGCGGCGGCCATGGCCACGCAGCCCTACGGGAGGCTGTTGCGGTCCGAGCAGCCGAGGCTGAGCTTCGCGCGGCGCAACCCGGCCGGCCTGGTCGGCGTGATCGCCCCCTTCAACGCGCCCCTCATCCTGTCCATTCGATCGGTGGCCCCGGCCCTGGCCCTCGGCAACGCGGTGCTCCTCAAGCCCGACCCGCGCACCGCGGTGTGCGGGGGCGTAGCGCTGGCACGCATATTCGAAGAGGCCGGTCTCCCCGCCGGTCTGTTGCACGTGCTTCCCGGAGGCGGCGAGATAGGCGAGGCGATCATCGCGGATCCCGGCGTACGGGTGATCTCTTTCACCGGCGCGTCGGCCACCGGCCGCGTGGTAGGCGAGCTGGCGGCACGGCATCTGAAGCGGGCGCACCTCGAGCTGGGCGGCAATAGCGCCATTATCGTGCTGGACGACGCCGACCTGGATGCCGCCGTGGCAGCCGGCATGTGGGGCTCGTTCTTCCACCAGGGCCAGATCTGCATGGCAACCAGCCGTCACCTGGTGCAGGAGCGCGTAGCAGGCGAATACGTGGAACGCCTGGCCGCGGCCGCGAATGCGCTGTCGGTCGGCGATCCGGCGCGAGGCACGGTTGCCCTCGGCCCGATCATAGACCGGCGCCAGCTCGACAAGATTCACGGCATGGTCACGGCGAGCCTCGGCGCCGGGGCGCGTCTGGCTGCCGGCGGAAACTACGAGGGCCTGTTCTACCGCCCCACCGTGTTGGCGGATGTGACCCCTGCTATGCCGGTTTATGTCAGCGAGATCTTCGGACCGGTGGCGCCCGTGGTCAGCTTCTCGAGCCTGGACGAAGCGGCAGCACTGGCCGCGGGCACGGAGTACGGTCTGTCGCTGGGCATACTGACCCGCGACGTGATGAAGGGACTGGCCCTGGCCGAGCGCATCCCTTCGGGCATCGTCCACATCAACGATCAGACGGTCAACGACGAAGCGGTGGCGCCGTTCGGCGGTCTCGGCTCATCGGGTACCGGCGCACGCTTCGGCGGTGCGGAATCGAACGTCGACGCCTTCACCGAGACGCAATGGGTGACGGTGCGCGGCGAGATCGCGCCTCACGTGCTCTGAACTTGGCGAGCAGCCGGGCGCGGTCGGGACGCGAAACTGCCCACTGCAAGATCACCGCTGCACCTGCAACCTCAGCTTCAGCACGCGTCAAAGCGCGTTCCCGCCGGTACCTGTTGCAGCCCTCTTCTCCAGGGCTGCCGCGACCCATGGGAGGTCGCCGCGATGCGCTTCCAGCAGGTCGTCGGCCAGGGCCACTGCCTCGCCGGGCGAGCGGACCGTGCCGTCCAGTATCAGGGCCTGGATGAACTTTTCGCGGCTTCCCTCCAGTGCCGCTTCCACGATTGTCTCCACCCACATGTAGCGAGTCGCCAGCGTGCCGGCCAGCCCGGCAGGCAGGTGTGGCTGCGCGATGGCGCGTAGCCCACCGCCGTCGGCCACGGCCGGGGACTCTACGATCGCGTCGGCCGGCAAGTTCGGCACCTGGCCGGTATTCGGCAGGTTAGCAGAGAACACATGAGCCCGGTCCGTGCGAACCGCCTGGATGATGTCGAGAACCTGCTCGTGCTCGCCGCCGATTCGGTCGAGGTAGTCGTGCGGTAGCGGCCCCGGCGCATACGCGTCCTGGGCCATCTGGGCGAACGTGCTGTCGCCATGGCCGATAGTACCCTCGAAGCTGAATGCGTCGTGGCCGAGCGTCTTCCCATAGTAGGCGCCGTCGCGGAAGAACTGCGGAAAGAACTCCGTTACGTGACGGTCCATGGCGGCTGGGAAGGCGCCAAAGCGGTGCAGCAGCTCCCAGCTGAACGGGTTGTCCGTGGGATCGCTGAATGGCGAGGGCTTCTGCGCGCCCGGCTTCGACGGCAGCGGGCCGCTCGAGCGCGCGCTTGCCATCGCGCGCAGTCGCGGCATGGCGTCCACACCGTTCACACGCGCCTCTACAAACCAGGTGAGGTGGTTGATACCCACGGCGACAGAACAGAGCTGTTCATGCGGCACACCAAGCGCGTCCGCGAGATAGTGCTCCACCTGGTGCACGCCGTGGCAGAGACCCACCATCTTCGCTCTCGTCGCCTTGCGAACGGCCCGGCAGACCGGCGCCATGGGATTGCCGTAGTTGAAGAACAACGCGCCGGGCGCCAGTTCCTGTACGTGCTTGGCGATTTCGACCATGGGCGGGATCATGCGCAGGGCGCGTGAGCTTCCGCCCGGACCGACGGTATCGCCCACGGGCATGAAGATGCCGTGCTTCCGCGGCACGAAGACGTCGCGCTCCCAGGCCCGGCGGCCGCCCACGCCGATCGTGCAGATGATCGCGGTCGCGCCCGGCAGGACCGTGCGGATGTCGACGGAAGACCCGATCTCGAGCGGCGCCTGGGCGGCGCCGGCCATCTTGCGCGACAGCCGGGCGGCAACCTCCAGCGCGGCCGGGTCCACGTCTACCAGCGCCAGGTGTGCATCGGCTCGAAAGCGGATGAGGTCGGCAACCAGACCCCTTGTAAAGACGGCACTCCCGGCACCGACGAGCACGATCCGTTCCTTCATGCGCTTTTTCCCTCACAGCTGCCTTTCGAGCCAGCCGGCCTTCACATTTGCCGGTTCCGATCCGACCTCGATCGCCCACTCTAGCAGTCATCTCGAGCACTGTCAAGCAAACCCGGTACCAGCGGCTGCACGAGTATGATCGAGCTTGATCGTTGGCCGGCCCTTGCCGAGCTCGCCATGGCAGTCGGCTTGACATCGGCCGGGCTGCAGATGCGCGGGGCGCCTCGCGATTAGCCGACTGTGTGCAACATTGCTTGACCATAGTCGACTTTGCGTGACAGAATGTGCGTGCGCGGCGTGCTGGCCGCGCCCGGAGCGCGGCGGGGAGTGGTCCATCCGTCGCGAGACGGTCATCGCTGTAGAGTGTGACGAGCGGGCAAGAGTGAGTTGTTTCCATGCTTGGCTGCCGGACACGGCCCTAGGCAGGTCTCCCGGTGGGCATGGCTAGTTGAAAGCTGGTGCGGATGTCCGCGCGCGGGAGTGGGGACGACGGTCTGATGCTCGGAGCGGTACGGCGCGACGCTATTCTGCGCTCGCTGTCTCAGCAGGGATCGATCAAGGTGTCCGCGCTCAGCCGGTTGCTGCACTGCTCGGAGGCGACGCTTCGCCGCGACCTGCATCACCTGGAAGAACTGGGCCTCCTCCGCCGGACGTACGGCGGGGCCTTGCTGCGGGCAGAGGCAACGGTCCCGGAACGGACTCTCCGCGACAGAGCGATGCTCTGCGTTGAGGAAAAGACGGCCATCGCGGCAGCGGCCGCGCGGTTGGTGTCGGATGGTGACGTGATCGGCCTCAACGGCGGGACGACGACGCTGCACGTTGCACGCGCCATACGGTACATGGGGGCGCTGCGCGTGGTTACCAATTCACTGGGAGCGGCGAACGAGTTGGTCGATCAGCCGGGTATGGAGGTCACGGTGCTCGGTGGCAGGCTCAGGAGCACGCTGGAGATGTCCGGCCCTCAGCCCGAGCTGCTGCTCGAAGGCATCTTCCTCAACACCGCGTTCATTGGCGTCGACGGTCTGACCGCGAAGCACGGGCTGACCACCTACAACCAGCTCGAGGCGCACACGAGCCTCGCCATCATTCGCCGCGCCGAGCGGGTCGTCGTCGTGGCCGACCACACCAAGATCGGCCGGCTTACCATGGCACTGATTGCGCCCGTCTCCGCCGCACACATCCTGATCACGGATACGGGGTCTCCCGAACGGAGGTTGGCTCCATTCAGAGACGCCGGGCTTGAGGTGGTCGTCGCGAGTTGAAGATCTTCTTCTCCCCCCGCTACGGCATGTGCATTCGCCGTTCCCCAAGATGCGGGTGCATGTTGCCCAAGATGCGCCCTCTCCACCTGAGCCGGCTCAGGCCGGCGCGCCGCAATCGCGCTGCAACATGGCCGGGCTAGAGTATGTATGGAGCTGAGCCGGAGTAGCGCTCGGCTGCTTGCCGCCTCGCATCCTCCGGGCCTGGAGCGGCAGGCAATTGGAGGAGAATGCACATGAAGAGAACTGCGCGACTTTCTGTCCTGAGCAAGCGCGTGGGAAGCTCCGTGCTGCGCACGTCGGCGGCGCTGGTGACCTGCCTGGCCTGGGCACTTCCCGGCGCCCAGGCTGCGACCAAGCCGCAACCGTTCCCGTGCAAGCCCGGCGGCCCATGCTATGTGTGGCTGCACGGCACCATCCACTTCACGCAGGACGGAGACTTCACCGTCTACGGGGTTCACCATACGATCCGCGAAGACCTGTCGATCGTCGTCGGTCTGACTAGGCGCGAAGACGGGCTGCCTTCAGCCGTCTACTCGGACACGTTCTATGGCGATGAAGGCGGTGGCCCCTGCAAGGTTATCTCGATCACCAAGGGCTCCGGAGGAGGAAAAGGCCACATGCAGTTCGGCTCCGGCCTCCAGAATCACGCCTGGTATTGGGACAAGCATTATCACTTCCTCTTCACCGGGGATGCGCCGTTTCCAGCCGTCGACGAGGCCGCCGGGGCTGGCTCAAAGAACATATGCGATCTGAAGCCGCGGAGCAGCCACGCCACGCCGGCTCCCGTGGACATCGAGTACCTGACGCCGTCGCTGAAGACCAATGCCGTCACACTGCAAGGCATGGAAATAACGACCGGCCAGGTCGACGACCCCAACCAGCTCGCCTCGCTGACGCCGGTTGGGGACACTATGGGCATTTCCTGCGGCCTGCCCGCCGAGGGCAAGGGCTACAACCGGTGCACGGCCAAGTGGAAGCTGACCGCTGCCTTTTCATCTGAAGCGCAGCCGGGGCCATAGGCCGTCGCCGCGTCCGTCTCGGTAGCGTGCCGGATGACCTTGGCGGCAGGCGACCCGGACGCCTGGTGCGCGTGTGCCGCCGCCCCGGGCGCAACCGAGGCAGGAGGCGCGGTCGAGGACCACGGCTGGCGCGCGCGTAGGGCGGATGGTCGAACCGTGTGGCCACCATTGGCAGCTCGGTAGGCCGATGCATCGGCGTCTCGACAGCGCGCGACGGTTCGATGAGGCGACTACGACGATGCTCGGCGTACATAGCCAGTAACCGACAGAATGCGCTGCGCGATTGCTGCCTGTCCCGCGCCGTTCGGGTGAAGATCGCCGTAGCGGCTGCAGATCCAGGTCAAGCGGCAGAGTGCCGGGCTCCGGCCCGAAGGCGTGTTGAACAGGTCGTAGATCGGCACCAGTGTGGCGCGAACCGCCTTTACTGCGGTGGCGATATGGGCGTTGAACTCGCGCTGGATTGTGTTGGTAGCCGCGCACGAGTTCTGCGTCGCCACGTAGTTGTTGGTGACGATCAGGTCGCCGGTGCCGTGCAGTGCGGTAGTTAGTCCGGACAGAATGGTGCGCACGTTGGCGTCGAACCCGGCCAGTGAAGCGACGATTTGAGCCCGTGGCGCCAGCGTGCAGTTTGCCCTGAATAGATCGTCGTTCGACGGGTCGTTGTATCCGATCTCAACGGTAATCGGACTCACTTCGCCGGGATGTTGTTGCAGGAATGCAAGAGCGGCCGCGAGCTGCGCGCCCTGATAGGGATAGCGATTGAGGCGGGCCCAGGGGCAGCCGCTCTGGATGAACGTCGTGGTGGTCTCACCCGGGCAAGCCAGGTTGATCACTCTTTTCATGCCGAGCGGCGCGAAAACAGTGGCCAGATCATCCGCAAAGCTGTGGGCGGCGCCT
Source organism: uncultured bacterium (assembly GCA_963827235.1). Taxonomy (GTDB): domain Bacteria; phylum Chloroflexota; class UBA5177; order JANWHV01; family JANWHV01; genus JANWHV01. The sequence continues at coordinate 539,815 of CAWHAE010000010.1, read as the reverse complement.
GCCGGGGTCGAGCCCCACGTGATTGAGTCCCCGAGGGCCAGATAATAGGCCTTCGGCCCGATCAGGGCCGTCCTCCCGCCGGCGGACTCGGTGACCAGACCAAGCAGCACCAGTGCCGCGGCCAGGAGCAGGTGTCGAACGCAACGCATGCCGATTCCCCTTCTCGTCTACGCGATGCTCAGCGTACAGCAATTGCTCGCACGCAGCCGATAGCTTAGCAAACACATCGGTTCCTCTTGGCATTCTCTTAATCCCTGCTGGCCAAGCTCTTAGCTCAGCGCCGTAGGATTGCCTTGTAGGAAACGCCAAGCGACCGGTCCTGGTGGCGTTGGAACTGAGAAACACAGTGATATCCGGAGGGAGCCCAGCCATGGCCGTCTTCGTACCGCCCGCAGCCCCGCGCGGCGTGATCTTGATCGGGCCAAGCGGGACCGGCGCCGGCATTATCCTCGTGGCTCCGGATTTCGCCCGGCCTTGCCGGAGGAGGCATTGCCGTGTCGCCGCTCTGTGATGGCATGCTGAGGCGAATCCCCAGCTTCAACGTACTTGTCGAGCAAAGCGAAGCCGAAGCACCGCAGGCAAGGCGCCTGTTCGGCGGTTCGCCGCGCGGACGCAGTCTGGCCGACCGCCTGCGGACGCGAAGTACGCCCCAGCCCCCTGCCGGCAAAGCCCTGCTCCGCGTTCAGCAGCCGTCCAGGCTCGACGTCGCCGAGGCGGGCGGGCCCCTGCTGTACCAATATGGACAGGCCTGCTCCACGAATGACCTACTTGCCCTCGAGCCGGGCACCTACGATCTAGCGGTTCAGGTCGCGGACGACGAGCTGGGGCCCCGCATGCTGCTCACCGTTACCCTGCAGGCAGGCAAGATCTACACGCTTCGGCTGGCAGATCCTGCCAGGTGAGCACGCTCCGGCGGCTCCCGAGATCAATGGGTCCCGCGGTGCGACAAGCCGTCCGTGGGATGTAGCGGCCTTCTTCCTCGAGAAGCCGGCTCCGGCGCCTGCGCCGAGGGACCTGCGTCTCCTTGGCGGTACGGTGCAGCGCCACCGGTTCTGCCGCTGTCGTGCCCGGTAGGCGTTCAGAATGGCAAGCAGCAGCTCATGCTCCTTGCGTGTGGTGCGACGCATGCGGCAAGACGTGGCAGCATAGTAAAGAGGGAACAGCGAGACACGCCGGCTATTCGGGAGGCATCGAGCATGATCGCATTTGAACGACTGGGAGTCGTACTGGCTCCCGACCGCGAGCCGGTCGCCAAGTTCAACGCCGGCATGATTGCCGTGGACGGCGTGGTCCACATGCTGTATCGCCTGACGGAGAAGGGTCCGAGGTGGTACGGCAGACCGATCGACTGGTTGCAGTACGAGATCGACCGTGATTTCCCCTACGTCCGCAACTGTATCTGCTACGCGCGCCTCGACACGACCGGCAGACTGCTAGCCGACGCGACCGAGCCCGTGATCGCGCCCGGCCCGGGCATGGACAGACTGGGCTGCGAGGATGCCCGCATCGTGGCGTTCGAGGGCACCTACTTCATCTTTTTCTGCGCCTACGACGGAATCATGCCTCGCGTAGGCATCGCGCGAACGAGCGACTTCAAGGATTATGTCAAGATAGGCGTCGTGCCCTGCCCTTACCCCGATAAGGACGCCTTCATCTTTCCCAGGCGCATCGGCGGCAGGATCGCCTACGTGCACAGGGTGCCGCCGGGTATACAGGTCGACTATTTCGACTGCATCGAGACGCTCATGGCGCCCGAGAGCTGGGAGGGCTACGGTAACCGGCTCGAGCAGAGCACCGTGCTTAGGGGTGTGTACGATTTCGAGCAGTCGAAGATTGGCGGCGGTGTGCCGCCGATCGAGACCGATCTGGGATGGCTGATGCTCTACCACGGTGTCGACAGCGCCGGTCGCTACCACGTGGCCGCGGCCCTGATGGATCCGCTCGACCCGCGACGCGTCCTGGCCCGGCTGCCCTATCCGCTCCTGTCACCATCGGCACCTTACGAGGCGGCCGGCGACTACGTCGGCTGCGTGTTTCCTCAGGGCTACTTTCTGCGCGACGGCCGGCTTTTCCTCTCCTACGGCGCGGGCGACAAATGCACGGCATTGGCGCAGATCGAGCTCGCCGGCCTGCTCACCGCCCTGCGCGAACACGCCGCCTCGACGGCGTGGCCTCCTCCTGGCAGCTAGGGAAACGTGGTAGGCTACTTCCAGCGTTGCTACGGATTCCTGATCCGCGCCGCCGGTGTCCCGACGGCGCGGCTAGCCGAGCTTCGGAGGTGTTTAATGGCGTTCATGGGACTGGACCTGGGCACGACCGGCGTCCGCGCGCTGCTCGTCGATCGGTCGGGCACCGTCATTGGCTCCGCTTCCGCGGAACACCCGCTGCACAGCCCGGCGCCGGGCTGGATGGAACAGAATCCCGCGGACTGGTGGGTGTCGACCTGCAGTGCCGTTCGCGAGGTCCTGGCGCGCACCGGCACCGCGGCGAGCGAGGTCGTCGCCGTGGCCGCCTCCGGCCAGATGCACGGCGCGGTACTGCTGGACGCCGGCGGCGAGCCCGTGCGCCCATGCATCCTGTGGAACGACCAGCGCAGCGCACGAGAATGCGAGGAGATCACCCAGGCTGTCGGCACGTCGCGCTTACTCGAGCTGACCGGCAACACGCCGCTGGCCGGATTCACGGCACCCAAGCTGCTCTGGGTACGCAAGCACGAGCCCGGCGTCTGGGCCCGCGTGGCCAGGATGCAGCTGCCGCGCGACTACCTTAACTACCGTCTGACCGGCGTGTTGGCCTGTGAGCCTTCGGATGCGGCCGGCACCATGCTCTTCGACGTGCACCGGCGCGAATGGTCAGCAGACATGCTTGCCGCGCTGGACCTGGACAAGAACCTGATGCCGCGGATAGTGCCGTCGGCCGGCGTAGTGGGAAGGCTGGGCTCGCTCGCGGCACGGGAAACCGGCCTTCGCGAAGGCACGGTCGTAATGGGCGGCGGCGCCGACAACGCCTGCGCGGCCGCCGGCTCCGGTGTTCTGGGGCCCGGCCAGGTGGTGTGCAGCATAGGCACGTCCGGCACGGTGTTGGCTCCGGTCGGGCTCGACGTGCAAAACCCGGGCCACAACGTGCACCTGTTCTCGCACGTATCGCCGCGAACGAACTATCTGATGGGCGTCATACTCTCAGCAGGCGGTGCACTGCGATGGTTCCGCGACACGTGCTGTCCCGACCTGGTGGCTGCTGCAGCCCGGCAAAGTAGCGATCCCTACACGGCGATCACGGCGGAAGCCGAGACTGCCCCTGCCGGCTCAGAGGGCCTGCTGTTCCTTCCCTATCTCACCGGCGAGCGCACGCCGCACGGCTCGGCCGTGGCCCGCGGTGTGTTCTTTGGCCTCAGCCCGCGCCACACGCGGGGACACATGGCCAGAGCCGTGATCGAGGGAGTCAGCTACGCCCTTGGCCAGTCGCTCGATCTGCTGCGCGGTGCCGGGATAACGGTGGAGGCAGTACGGCTCACCGGTGGAGGCGCCAAGAGCCCGTTCTGGCGGCAGACCCTGGCCGATGTCTTCAACGTCCGGGTCACCATGCAGTCCGTCGACGAAGGCCCGGCGTATGGTGCCGCCCTGCTGGCCGCCACCGGCGGCGGAGCTTTCGCCACCATCGAGGACGCTGGACGGCTTGTTGTGCCGGTCGGCACGGTTGAGCCTGGTCATGGGGCGGCAGTCTATGAGGTCGGTGCGCGGCTATACTCCGATCTCTACCGTGCCCTCGTGCCGACGTTCGAAGAGAGCGCGCGCGTCAACCTCGGCTAGCTACACTCGGTATCCTTATTACCGGGATCGGCATTGCCGTGCACGCGGTGCGCTCGAGCGGTGATCCGGCACCAGAGAACGTGTGCATGTTATTGCTACCGGGCGGTGCGCCTCCGCGCGACTGCCCGGTAGCAATCCAGAGAAGGCGGCCAGGGCGCTTGTCGACCGGCCGCCGGTATATTCTGTGCGCCTTTTCGCACTGACAGCCGGAGGAGCGGAGACCCCGATGCGAGACATCGCCATTTTCAGCGGTAGTGCTCATCCCACCCTGGCGGCGGACATCTGTGACCATTTGAACCTGCCGTTGCGCCCGGCCAGAATCGGACGATTCAGCAACGACTGCGTCGAAGTGCAGCTCCAGGCCAACTGCCGCGAGTGCGATGTGTTCCTGATCCAACCGCTTGTGCCTCCAACCCAGGAGCACCTTTTCGAGCTCTTGCTCATGCTGGACGCCGCCCGAGACGCCTCTGCCGCGCGTATCACCGCCGTGATTCCACACTATGCCTATGCGCGCTCGGATAAGAAGGATGCGCCGCGGATCTCCATTGCCGCCCGCCTGGTGGCAAACTTGATGGCGGCCGCTGGCGCCAGCCGCGTGTTGACCATGACCCTGCACTCCGCGCAAGTGCACGGCTTCTTCAGCGTGCCCGTCGACCACCTCAACGCGCTCAACGTGCTTGCTCGCCACTTCCGCGGCCGCGACATCAGCAACGCGGTTGTCGTGTCGCCGGACCTGGGTAACGCCAAGAGCGCCACTGCCTTCGCCCGCATGCTGGGCTTGCCGGTAGCAGCGGCCAACAAGCAGCGTCTTGCGGACGACAGTGTGGTGATCGAGACGATCGTCGGCAACGTGACGGGACGCGACGCCATCGTGCTCGACGATGAGATCGCCAACGCCGGCACTATCGTCGCGCTGCTCCCGCTCCTGCGCGCTCAGGGCGTAAAGCACATCAGCGTGGCCTGCACCCACGGCTTGTTCACAGGCAAGGCCATGGAGCGGCTGAGCAGCCAGCCAGACGTGGAGCATATCGTCACCACGGACACGGTGCCGGTGCCGCCCGAGAAACGCCTGCCGCACATGACTGTGATCTCCATCGCGCCGCTGTTCGCGGAGGCGATCAAGCGGATTCACGACGGAGAATCGGTGAGCGCACTGTTTGCCGATCACTGAGTGAGTATGCGCCCCCCGGCCCGCCCCTGGCTGACCGGGACGCTCGCCTCGTCCGCACCGTGATCCGCGTCGACGTTACGCGCGAGGATACTTGTGTGGGATGCAATGTCGTCGATCGCTTCCACCATCTGTCCGATTAGGCCAGCGGGCCGGAGGCTCTCGCCTCATCCTCCCTCAGGGCATCCCATTCCGCGATGAGCGAGGCGTGACGCGCGCGCGCACCTTCGTAGGACGTGGACCAGGTTCGTCGTGCCTGTTGAAGCAGCCTCGTGGGCATAGCGGACTGAACTGGCGTCTCCAGCGCGGGATCACCGCTGAATCCGCGCCTGATCATCTCAGCATGCCAGGCCTGGCGCAGATCCGCGTGCTCCAATACGGAGAGCCAGCCATCCGTGAAGGCCATGCCACGCATGGCGGAGGTCATCGCCGCGTTCTCCTGCGCCAGCTCTTCGCCAATCTGGCGCACGAACCAGGCGTGACCATCGCGTTCCGTGGCCAGGTAGGTCGTCAGGGGAACCAGGCACTCTCTCGCGTCGGCCGAAAGTACCTGCAGGCGAAGCGGATGCGTGCCGGGGTTCACGTGCAGCCGAGCTCGCCCGAGATGGTCGAGCCATGCTCGCTCGCTCAGGGCATCGGTGCCCAATACCTGGTCGTCTGAATCGCTCCACCATAGATTTGTCAGGTGCAGCGTGCCGGCATACTTGTGCCTGCACAGCCGGTAAACCATAGCGCTGTCATCTTGCGCGGGAGATTCACGCTGGAAGTCCTCGGTCATCGCCGCCCTCGCCTGCCCGCATTCCAACCGTCCGGCGCCCGGCCCCGATCCACGGCACTCAGAAGCATCGACCACCGGTGGGTACGACACAGGTTCAGTCTAGCAAAGCACCGCCGCAGCTGGAGACTACGGCCACCAGGCAATCGGAAATAAGCCGGTGGATGTATCCCTGGGTGCGCCTGTCCCAGGCTTGACGCGGGGAAACGGGCTACGTGGGATAATCTATCATAGAGCGGGACGGCCGCTCGAGAGCGATGCCGCGACGGGTCGCGATTGGCAGCGCCCGACACGGCCTGCGCCAAGAATATGGCCGACGGTTGTTGCCTGGCCACGGCGCGATACCTGCATCCAGGTAGACGCGACTAACGAGTATCGGGTCCGGGCGCGCTCGGGGGTACAGATGAGGATTGTGCAGCTGCTGGTTGCCATGAGCCAGCCAATGCAAAGGGTCAGGCTGCGAGCACTTGGCGGCCAGGTCGGGCTGGCGGTAGTAGCCGAGGCGGCGACGGCGTCGCAAGCCACTCAGTTGGCGGCTGAGTTCAATCCCGACCTTATTCTCTGCGACGCACAGATACTGAATGATCCTGCAACAGCGCTTTTCTGCCGCCAGCGCCGGGCCGACAACATCAGCCGCTTCGTGCTCGTTTCCCCTGGCGCGGCGGCGCCTGCTGACCCCACAACTGTCCCCGTGTCCGGCGTGCTCGCCGCGAGTCTGTCGCCCGGCGCTATGCGCCAACGCCTGCTCGACATATACAGCACGCCATTGAAGCAGCGAAACTCACGAGGGCAAGTTGAGCAGCAGCCCAAGGACGTCTCTGGACTGGCAGACCGCTTCATGATCGTGCCGCAGCAGTCGTCCCAGTCGGCCCAGGCCGCGCCGGGTGACACCAAGACGCTCGGAGAGCTTGATGCCGCGCGGGCCGCGCCCGAGGCGCCGTCTGTCGCTGCCGGCAGACGGCGCCGGTCGCCGCCACGAGATCGCCTGGAACGCATGCTCGCCGACGCCAAGGTGGAAGTCCGTCAGAGCGGCGAGCGCGACGCTGTGACCGGGTTGCCGACTGCCAAGGTGATGGGACGCGCCATGCAGGCACTCAACGAAGCCGGTTGCCCGTCGGCCATTCTCGTCCTGCGGTTGTGGTCGGCAAACACCATGAGCCTGGATCGTCAGACGGTCAACGGGGCTCTTCGCTCCACGAGCGGCGCGCTGCAGGCCAATGTGCGGCACGGCGACATAGTGTGCCGGCTTGACGACCTGACGTTCGCGGCGGTCATGCCGGGGCTGGAGCCACAGCAAGACCCACAGCCAATTGCGCGCATTCGAAGGGCGATCGACGGAATCCTCGAGGGGCACCGCGCCGACGGTCTCGAGATTCGCCTCGCTACGGGCAGTGGCTACTGGTCCCCGCCTATGAATCCGAACGAGGCCTTCGAGCAGGCATGGAAGAACATGCTTGAAAGCCGCCGAGGACGGGGCACTGCGCCAACTGCGATGTAGCTGCCCCCGATTGGCCGGCTCAGCGGCGTTCGCACGGCACGAATACGGCATGGTTGGGCGGCAGACGCGGCCGAGCCGCTGCTCTGTCCGTTCATTCGCGCACTCTCTGATCTGGGTGTTCGATCCGGCGATCGCGGGTCCTTTGCGGTCGAAGCTTCGGGCGCAAGAGCAGGACGGAGCTTCCACAGGAGGGACGAGAGCGGTAGCTTGGGCGGCTATACTGAATCTGCACGCCGGCTCCGGCGGCCACGGAGCTCGACAGCTCCGCAGTGCCCGCAGCCTGTCCGTTTCGGGCGGCAGTGGGGAGCGGCGGCACGTCTCGACGGCGTTCACGAGCTCGACCGCTGTCTCCGCCTTGTCCATCGCGGTCGCGCCACGTTTTCACCGGGGATAGGAGAGTTTATTGCACCGCCTCAGTCTCGGCACACGGCCGCTACTCGCGGCATGTCTGCTCGTCGCCGGCATGGGCCTCGTGCTCAGCCGCCACGACAACACACCTCAGGCGGGAGCAGCGCGAGTGGCGCCGCTCCTGCTCGACGATCAGCGATTCGGACTCAACGCCATACTTCCCGACAACACACATTCCGTGCCAGGTATCTCGATCCTCCCCTGGGCGACCAATGCACAGCCCCTCGGGGCCAAGATCAATCGCTTCTCCTTCGACTGGCAGCAGGCCGAGCCTCAGGCAGACAGATTCGACTTCAGCATGCCTGAGCAGTACGTGAGCTCGGATGTGGCACATGGCTACTCCACCATAGCGGTGCTCGAGCATACGCCCTATTGGGCAACCAGCGTGGCCACGACGAACACGTCCGCGCAGGTCCCCATCGGGCTTGACTTGGCCTGGAACGACCCGGACAACACCTGGGGCGCCTTCGTCGCCGCCAGCGCGGCGCATTTCAGGGGCCGCATCTCCGATTATGAGATCTGGAACGAGCCGGATCTGCTCGGCGGCGCCGGTTGGGCCGGCAGCCGCGCTCAGTTCTTCCAGTTGATCAAGGTCGCCTATCAGGCGATCAAGGCCATGGATCCCGGCGCCAGGGTGATCACCGGCGGCCTGAACTACAACCCGACCTGGCTGCACGACGTGCTCCAGGCAGACGTGGCCGATCCCGGAGCCTCAGCGAACAACTATTACTTCGATGCTATCGGCATCCACTCATACGGTCGGGCCATCGCCCCATACACCCTTGGCCAGACCGCGCACGCCTTGCTCCGGCAGTTTGGCATTCCCGACAAGCCGGTGTTTGCCACCGAGCTGGGCATTCCTGTGGACGACGATCCGCCGTCGTCGAAGGCGGGCATCGTCGGCACTACGCTCGAAGCGCAGTCGTACATGGTGGAGAGCTTCGCCGCGGCACTGGCCGGCGGCATCGACCACATGCTCTGGTATAGGGCGAGCGACGTCGGCCAGCCCCAGTACTGGGGCCTGTTCAAGTACCGCGGACAGGTCCGAGCCACGGCGGCCACGTTTCACATGATCGCGCAGTACTTCGCGAACGTGCAGTCGGTGTCCATATCGATCGACGATCCGATCACCAAGATCGTGCTCGACGAGGGCCAGCAGCACGTTACCGTGATCTGGAATGCCTCTCATCAAACCGTCACCAGCAAGCTCTACGCACAGAATGCCGGCGGCGGTACCATGGTTGGCTTGGACGGCAGCGCTGGATCTGTCACGCCAGGACCTGACGGCTACTACCAGCTCACACTGGCAGGCGCCACGAACAACCACGGCGCCACCTCGTCCGACTTCATCGTGGGCGGCGTGCCTCAGATCATCGTGGAGACCGGGCCGTTCCTGCCCACGCTCACACCCACGCCGACCAACAGTCCGATCCCGACCAGCACGGGCACGCCGGTAGTCAGCTCACCCACTGCAACGGCGACCGAAACCGGTACCAGCACGCCCACTGCCACGAACACGTCGACCCCTACCGCCACGGCCACGCCCACCTTCCCCGCCCACTCGCCCCACGTCTACTTCGCGGCGGGGTCTTCGAACCCGCAATACGGAGAGATGTTGCAGATGGCCAACCCGGCAGCGACGCCGGCGCGCATCCACATTACCTTTTCAGGAGAATCCGGAGCGATCACCACCACGAACGTGCTGGCTCAGCCGCATGCGCTGGCGACCTTCGACGTGGGTGCACTGCACCTGCCGCCGGGTCCAATCAGCGCCGACCTGTATTCCGATCGCCGGGTAGCCGCCAGCCGGTCGCTCTTCTTCGGCGTCTCAGCCACCATGGGCGCGGGGGCGGGCAAGGCGGCCACCGACTGGTACCTGCCGGGCATCGCAGGTGTGACGCCAATCAGCCAGGTGGTCACGTTGAGCAATCCCACCGCCGATGCTGCCGGCGTTCTCGTCGAAACGGTCTCGCAGTCCGGCGGCGGCGATCAGATCACCACGCATGTCGATCCGTACAGCACACGCGACCTGGTCATTGCGGTTGACGGCCACGATCCGCAGCTGGCCACGATCGTGCATGCCGATCAACCGATCGTCGCCGAGTACACGGCATACGTCACCCACCCGGCCGGCATCACCGGTGCGCCGGGCATCTCCGACCTTTCGCGCAAATGGTATGCAGCCGAAGGGTATACCGCCAGCACGAGCGGCGACTTCATCGCCCTCTACAACCCCGACCAGACGACGGCGGCGCGTGTACAGGTACAGGTCTTCGCTCAGGAGCCGTCGGTGAGCGGCGGAAGGCCCGTGCCGATCGTTACCACGCTGGCCGACTTCACGCCGACCCCGTCGCTCACTGCGTCGGCGACCACCACGCCCACGCCCAGTGCCACGATCTCGCCCACCGGCACCTCGTCGCCGACCGTTGCGGTGCCGATTACGGGCACGCCGGTGCCGTCCGCCACGGACACGAGCACACTGACCAGCACGAGCACGGCTACGCCCTCGGCCACGGTCTCGAGCACCATGACCTCGACGCCATCCGCCACGGCCACCCTGACCGGCACAGCAGTACCCTCTGCCACCACTTCGCCGATCGGTAGTCCAATACCGTACGCCACTGCCGTCATAATCGTGCAGCCGGACAGCCGCGCGACCTTCAACGTGGGATCGATCGCGCCGCGAGGAGAGTTCACGGTGCTCATGACCAGCTCTGTGCCGATCGCAGCCAACCGCATATTGACTTTCGGTCCGGGCAAGAGCCGGCCCACCATGGTCAATATGGTAGAGAAGACGGCAGGGAGCTGGGTCTTCCCCGGCGACACCTCCGCTCAGGAGAAGCTCGCCTCCAAGCAGGTCGTTCGCGGTCTCAAGGAGTTCATCACTCTGCTCAACCCATCCAGCACGCAGGCAGCGGCGCTCACCATACTGACCACCGACACATCCGGCGTGCCCCTCAGGCAGTCAGACGTGGTATTGCCGCCATGCAGCCGCCTGACGCAGGACATGCTGAAGCTCGTCGGACCGGGCCGCCATATCACGTACGTCACGTCGGCAAACGGCGTCCAGGTTGTCGCCGAGCAGACGTTCTATTTCAACGGGGCATGGGGAGGCGCCGCGGCCGCCGGCAGCACGTTGCCCTGAGCGTGAACGGCAGGCGCGGTACGCGGAGACAAGCGCTTGCCGGCACGACGTCGACGCGCCGCCGGCCGCTGGCCGGTTGCGGGCCGTCAGGTACGATCGAAGGTGGAAGTCGATCGAGATTGCGCAGCCCGCCGGGCGGGGCCCGGTGACTCCGGCGCGTCGGATGGCAGAGGGTGGATTGCATGGACGCTGAAGCGAAGGGCCTTGTCGACCGGCGCAGAAGGCCGTTGCGGGACCTGCGCCTCTCCGTGACCGACCGCTGCAACTTCCGCTGCACGTACTGCATGCCCAAGGACGTGTTCGGCAGGGACTTTGTGTTCCTATCGTCGCGGCAGATTCTGCGCTTCGAGGAGATGGCTCGGCTGGCCGGACTGTTCACGCGTCTCGGGGTCGAGAAGATCCGGCTGACCGGCGGCGAGCCGCTGGCGCGTCGCGATGTCGAGACTCTCGTGCAGATGCTGGCCGGCGTGCAAGGGCTCAGGGATCTGACTCTCACGACCAACGGTTCGCTGCTGGCCCGCAAGGCCCAAGCATTACGGGCAGCCGGCCTGCATCGCGTGTCGGTGAGCCTCGATTCGCTCGACGACGCCACTTTCGCGGCCATGAACGACGTCGCGGCACCGGTATCCCTGGTGCTGGAGGGCATCGAGGCGGCGCGCGGCGCGGGCCTCTGGCCTATCAAGGTGAACATGGTCGTCCGGCGCGGGGTAAACCAGAAGGACATCTTGCCGATGGCAAGACACTTTCACGGCACGGGAATCACCGTGCGCTTCATCGAATACATGGACGTGGGCACCACCAATGGCTGGAGGATGGACGACGTCGTGCCCTCGGCCGAGGTCGTGGCGGCGATCGCCACCGAGCTGCCGATCGAGCCTGTCGATCCCGGGTACAGGGGCGAAGTGGCGCGGCGCTACCGGTATTGCGACGGTGGTGGCGAGATCGGCGTCATCTCGTCGGTTACGCAGCCGTTCTGCGGTGGATGCACGCGTCTCCGGCTTTCGGCGGATGGCAAGCTGTATGCGTGCCTGTTTGCCGAGAACGGCTACGATCTGCGCGCCCTGCTGCGATCCGGCGCCACCGACGACGAGCTGTTGGCCGCGATCGGCACCGTCTGGCGACGGCGCGACGACAATTACTCGGAGCAGCGTGCAACCGCGAGCGCCCGGCAAAAGGTCGAGATGTCCCGTATAGGTGGGTAGCGGACCCGCTGCCCGGAGAAACGCCCCCTATGAGCACAACCAGCCGGAGTCTTGTCTATCGCCTGCGCCATGCCCGTGGGGAAGGTCCGGCGCCGCTGCTCGTCCTCCTGCACGGACTGGGTAGCAACGAGTCGGACCTCTTTTCGCTCGCTCCGTTGCTGGACCCGCGCTTTCTGGTGGTGAGTGCCCGGGCACCCCTCGTGCTGGGACCCGATGCCTATGCCTGGTTCTCGATCGACTTCACGGACGAGGGCCTGGAGATGGACATCCGGCAGGTCAAGCAGAGCTGCGATACCGTGATTCGCTTCCTGGAAGAGCTGGGCGAGGCCTTGCGCGTGGATCGCTCGCGCGTGTTCCTGGCCGGATTCAGCCAGGGCGCGATGCTGGCGGCGGCGGTGAGCCTCGCGCGGCCGGACCTGTTGGCAGGCACCGTGATCGATGAGCGGCGCCGTGGTGCCGGAGCTCGCGGCACCGGCGACGGGCGACCTCGGCGGATTTCCACTCGTTCAGGTGCACGGCGAGTGGGATACGGTGCTTCCAGTCGAGCTAGGCAGGCAGGCCCGCGACTATCTCACCGCCCTCCATGCAGACCTCGTATATCGGGAGTTCGGCATGGGGCACGAGGTGTCGAGCGAGAGCCTTGAGTTCGTTCAGCGCTGGCTGGAGACCAGGCTCGACCGCTAGCACCGAAGTGCTTGACCCAGGCCCGGAGAGTGCTATAGTGCGGATAGAAGGAAGCAATGTTGCTTCCCGGGGATTGGCCCACCTCGTGTAGCAGGTGACGCCGAGTCGTCCTGCGATCAACGCGGGGGCGGGGAGGTGTGACTGTGCGCCACAAGATTCTGGTCGGGCTCAACAATACGCTGAACTCGTGGGAGACGCTGGAGACGGCGCTGGAGTACGCTGCCCGCTTCAGTACCGACGTGGTGGCGGTCCTCGTCGAGTCCCCGTTCTGGAACCCTGGTCCGATGGCTGTCGCCATGTACGAACAGGTGATGCAGCGCCATGCCGACCATCTCGCCGCCAAACACGGGGTCGGCGTCACATTCAGGGTGCGTCACGGCTTCCCGGCCCACACCTTGGCCGAGCAGGCGCGCATCCTGGGCTGCGATCTGGTACTCGTTGGTCACACGGACGATACGGTGCTTCGCCGATGGTGGTCGGGAAGTCTCTCCGAGCGTCTGCGTCATGAGCTGCACCATCACCGCGCGGGCTGCCGGGTCGTCGTTGCTCGTACCGGTCGCGTGCTGGAGCTCGACGAGCCGCCGCCGCAGCAGGCCGATTCTCCGGTGCAGGAGGAGACGCGTGCCGGTGGCGCCCGCGTGGGCGTCAGTTAACGGAGTTTCATCCGCGATGAATGCGCCTTGGAAGGCTTGCGGCGCATTGTCACCTGGCGATGCCCGGATTCTGCAGCCGAGACATCCCGGTGCCGGTTAGCGTCGGGCCCAGGACGTAGACGGCGCTCGCTCGTCGAGTTGTGGTACATCTAAGGGCCGGATGGCGCGCGTAACGGCATGACGAGCTCAATCGCTCCAAGTGCCATCGCGCCACGGTGGCCGGTGTGGCGATGACGTGCCGCGTGCCGCCATCTGCCACGTATGACCCCGATGCCGGGCCCGCTCCCTAGAGTGAATGACGATACAATCGCAGTTACGACGACTATACTCGTGTTGCCCGAATCGAGGCCCGTCGTGCTGACTACGGCTCACTTAGATGTCTGACCGGTCCGAGATCTCGCAGCTCGTAGCTGTCGGCGCATCTGCAGGCGGCGTCGAGGTGCTGTCGGCGCTCGTGGCCACGCTGCCGCGAGACTTCCCCGCCCCGCTGGTGATCGCGCAGCACCTGGACCCTACACGAGCCAGCCACCTTACCGCGATCTTGGCACGGCACAGCGCGCTGCCCGTGCACGTGGTGGAGGATCAAGAACCGCTCGAAGCGGGCAAAGTCTACATAGTCCCGTCCAATCGGCACATCCGGGTTACGAACCACCATCTGTCGGTCGACGTCGACGGAGCGGGCGGGCCAAAGCCGTCCATCGATCTGCTCTTCCGCTCCGCAGCCGGCGTGTTCGGCGAGGGACTGATCGCTGTGGTGCTCTCCGGCCTCGGCTCCGACGGAGCGGCCGGAGCGCTCAGGGTAAAGGAGGCAGGCGGTACCGTGGTGATCCAGAACCCGCGGACCGCCAGCTTTCCTTCTATGCCGCTGGCTCTGGCTCCGACCGTGGTCGACGCTGTGGTCGACGTCGACGCGATGGGTACCCTGCTCTACGACCTGCTCACGGGCGCCTATGCTCCGGCCGCACGTCGCGAGGACCGGCAGCTGCGATCGCTGCTGGCTGATGTGCGCGACCGAAACGGGTTGGACTTCGGCCAGTACAAGGCTCCCACCATCCACAGGCGCCTTCAGCGCCGCATGGTAGCGACCGGTACCCGTACGTTGCGCGAGTATCGCGGCTATCTCGATCAGCACCCTGAGGAATTCGATCGCCTGGTGAACTCATTCCTGATCAAGGTGACCGGTTTCTTCCGCGACCCGGACCTCTTCAGCTACCTGCGCGACGTCGTGATACCAGATCTCATCGCCTTCGGGCGAACGCGGAGTCGCGAGCTGCGCTTGTGGAGCGCCGGCTGCGCTACCGGCGAGGAGGCGTATTCGTTGGCCCTGCTCGCGGCTAGCGCGCTCGGAGATGAGCTCGAGTCCTGGAACGTGCGGATCTTTGCCACAGACCTGGACACGGAGGCAATCGAGTTCGCCAGGCGGGCAATGTATCCGTCGGGATCTCTGGAAAACGTACCCGGCGCTCTCGTAGAGCGTTATTTCACCGATGTCGGCGGCACGTTCGAGCTGCGCAAGGAAGTGCGCAGCTTGGTCGTCTTTGGCCAGCATGATCTCGGGATGCGGCCGCCGTTTCCGCGTATCGATCTCTGCCTCTGCCGGAACGTGCTCATCTATTTTACGGCGGACCTGCAGCGCCGTGCCCTGGAGCTGCTGGCCTTCGCTTTGCGCCAGGAAGGCTACCTGGTTCTCGGCAAGGCCGAGTCCACCAATCCCCTGCCTGCGCTGTTCGTGCCGGTTCACTCGGCCCTGCGCGTGTTCCGGCGGCAGGGTGATCGAGTCACCCTTCCCCTTCTGCAGGGGCCCGAGGCCATAGCAGGAATGTTCAGGCATCGCGCCGCGCCGGTGACGCCGGCCGCGCTCGAGCTGGCACGTGTCCGGCGGGAAGCGCAGTTGGCGCAGGCCGCACAGTTCGACGCCGATGATGTGCTGCTGGGCCTTCCGATCGGCGTCGTCGTGGTCGACGGCAGCTATGACATCAAGCGCATCAACATGCAGGCGCGCAGTCTCCTCGGCATACGCACTGCCGCCCTGGGAGAAGACGTCGTGCACCGGGTGCAGGGAATCTCCGCTCTCGATCTCAAGAACGCTATCGACGCGGCGTTGCGAGGCGAGGCACGAACGATGGAACCTATGCCGACCGAGGCGGTGACCGTGGGTGCCACGCGATACCTCTGCGTAACCTGCGTGCCCTGGCGCGCCGAACAGCAGGATCCGGGTGCGTTAATCCTGATCACCGACGAGACGGCGACCGTGCTCAGAGAACAGTCGGCGGCACAGAACCTCGCCGGTGCCGAGAAGGAGGTGCAGCGACTGACCGCCCTGGTCAGTCAGGCACGGACGGCCCACGAGGAGCTTCTGGCGGTCAACGAGGATCTCACCCGCCAGAACTGGCAGCTCCGCAGCGCCAATGAGAAATACCTGCTGGGTAACGAGGAGGTCCAGGCCGCCGCGGAGGAGGTCGAAACGCTCAATGAGGAGCTGCAGGCCACCAACGAGGAGATTGAGACCCTGAACGAAGAGCAGCAAGCGACGGTGGAAGAGCTGGAGACCACCAACGACGAGCTGCGTGCCCGCCATCAGGAGGCGGTAGCTCTGGCCGGCACCGCCGACACACAGCGGAAATGGCTCGAGGCGATCTTCGCGAGCATGAGCGACGCCGTCGCCGTGTTCGATGCGGCCGGGATGTTAGTCTTTTCCAACGAGAGCGGTAGGCGCCTGTTCGTCGACGCCGATGCCGGGCCGCAGATGCTCGATGAGCTCGGCGCGCGGCTGACCGCCGAGGAATCACCGCAGGCGCGAGCCAGACGGGGCGAGGTCTTCGAGATGCTGTTCTCGATCCAGCGCGAGGATGGCACGAGCCATTGGTTCGATGCCTGCGGGCGGCCCGTGCGAGAGGATCTCGGCGTAGCGAGGGGCAGCGTTCTGGCTGCGCGAGACGTGACTGAGCGCACGCTGCGACGCCTTCAGGCCGAGTTCCTGGCCATGGCGAGTCACGAGCTACGCACACCGCTGACGGCAATCACCGGCTTCTTGCAGCTTCTGGCACGAGGGCTCTCCAGCAGCACCGGCGAGCCGGGATCGCAGACCGACGAGTGGAGCCGCTACGCCAGCGGAGCACTTGCGGGCGCCATTCGCCTCGAGCACCTGGTCAGCGACCTTCTCGACCTCAGCCGTGTTCAGCTCGGCCGGTTGCAGGTTGTGCGCAAGCCCATGGACCTGGCCGCGGCAATCAGGAACGCGGTTGACGTCGCCGCCATACTTGCTACGGACCGCGAAGTTCGCTACCGGGAGCCCGCGAGCCAGGTGATCGTAGACGGCGATCCGGTCCGGCTCGAACAAGTGGCGATGAATCTGCTCGCCAATGCGATCACCTACGCGCCGGACTCGCCGGTCGACGCTCGTCTCCTCGAGGTCGACGGCGAAGCGCAGTTTCAGGTGCAGGATTACGGGCCGGGCGTGCCGGAGAGCGTGAAGCCCCATCTGTTCTACCGATTCCGGCCGCAGGACGCCGAGTCGGCGGCCGGGCGCGGCATGGGCCTCGGACTCTACATCACTCGTCAGATCGTCGAGGCTCATGACGGAACGGTGGACGTCGTCTCGATAGCAGGTCAGGGTTCGACGTTCACGGTGCATTTGCCGTTGCTGGCGCAGGTCGACAGCCGGCCGCCGAATGCTGATCCGCCAACCTGACGGCTGTTCTCCGGCGGGGACGCGGCGTCTCCGAAGTGACTATCCGCCTGGATCTGAGTGACCTTGAGCGCCAGGGCAAGCTTCTGGTGTTCACGGCGCAGGTGCGGCGAAGCGTCGAGATCGTGGTGCCGCGCTGCCACGGTCCTCCGCGCGCTCCGCGAGGCTCGCCTGGGCTTTCTCGGCCACACCTATCCCGGCAGGCTCGACATGTATTCCGACTTCACTCAGCGCCACGCGCAGCTTTGCCTGCACGTCGAAATGCTGGAGATGGACGACCTGCACTCATGTGTCGATGCAGCCGCACAGGATGAGCAGAACGCCACGCTGGCGGCAGGGCGACAGATGTTCGAGATCGATTCGCCGGTCGAGGATCGGAATCTGCGCTATGCGGCCCGCGTTGCCGCGGGCATGAGCAGCTTGGTGGCTGCTCGGCGGCTGGACGGACTGGCCTACTACTACCATGGGCATGGTGTATTCGAGGATCTGGGCGCGGCCCTGATTCTGGGCGGCTCGCTGCTGACCGCGCGAGGCATTCCGTGCGCCGGCGAGGGTGACTTCAAGAACGCCGTGGCAATGCTGATCATGGACCGCCTTCACTTGAACCTGGCCGGGCAAGGCCTGGTGGCACGCTCCGTTATCGAGTGCCTCGCCGGACAAAGGACGCCTTCTCGTCGCCCAAGATCGCGGCACGCACACGCTGCTGCATGGTCGGCTGACGCCCGGCCCACGGGTCGACCAGCTCACAGAGCCGAGGCCAGAGCAAGGCAGAAGATAGCCGAAATTCGATCAGGCTGCCCTGCTGTCGCGACGGTAGGATACCGGCCCTCCATATCCGCCGACGTCAGATGCTCGGTGAGGGCAAAGCCGCGCTGCTCCAGAAAGGACCCGGCCGAGCCCTCGGTTATGCTGAACCGTGGCCGGCCATCGGGAAAGCTGGTCCGCATGGACTCAAGCGTGCCGCGCACCCCATAGCGGTCCAGGATATCCGGCGCATCGAGCATGTAGTCAAAGCAGAGCGTGCTTTCAACCGGCACCGATGCCCTGATAGCGGTGAAGATCGCCTCGACAGCCTGCTTGTGGAGATAGTAGGAGACCCCTTCCCAGACGAAGAGGGATCGCTTGCCGCGATCGAAGCCGGCCTTGCACAGCACTTCGCCGAGGTCGTCGCGCTCAAAGTCGATCGCAGCATAGGACAGCTGCGGAGGAATCGTCAGACCGGCCTCCCGCAAGCGACTGACCTTGCGGTCTTGCGTGGCCGGCTTGTCGAGCTCGAACAGCCGCGTGTCGCCGATCTGACCGGCAAAGCGGTACGGCCTGCTGTCATAGCCCGCTCCCAGAACGACCACCTGCGGTACCCGGGCCGTGAGAGCCTGCAATACGACGTGGTCGATGTAAGCCGTGCGCGCCAGGAAATACGCATATACGCCATCCGGCTTGATCACGTGGTCCCGCAGCCACTGGCGAGAGTCGCTCTCGCGCAGGGCCTGCCTGGCGGCGTCAGGCAAGAAGATCTCGGCCAGATAGTCGGGCCCGCGCGCCGGCTCCTCCGGCTCGCTGGCGGCCAGAGCGCGGCACACGGCGACGGCCATGGCCGATTCGGATGGCGCGTCGACCGTGGGATTCTCTTGGTACGAGGCTTTGGCAGCAAGTCCAAATGTATTGCCGAACGGATCGACGAGCGTAGCCACACGAAGGCCGAGCACAGTAGCGCTGGCTTCGGTCAGCGCACTTGCCCCTGCCCGCAGCAGATCCCGATATGCTCCGTCCACGTCGTCGACTTGCCAATAGGCGATCCCTCGGTCCCACTGTGTCTCGTTCGGCGCGGTCGAGGGCACAAGTAGCAACAGGGCGCCGCCTATCTCGTACGCCACCGAGAACGGAGAATCGAGCGTTGGCTCCTGTGCGAGTACCGAGCTGTACCAGGACCGTGCACGAGAAAGATCGGGCACCGGATACACGACACCGGTGAGGGAGCGGAACATGGTGCCACCTCCACTCGGCCCTTGGCACAACAGCGCGGAGAAGCTTGCGGGGCACCGGGTGACGACGCTTCCGCATGACCCAGGGACCATCCACATCGTCCCGCGCGACCGTGCTGGTTGCCATCGACGCCGATGTGGATGATTATCGCACACTGCAGCCCCGTTGCCCGCGACGTTGCACGAATCTGTCCAGCAGCCGCGGAGCAAGCGCAAGACGGACCTCGTTGAGGATGACCGGCCGGTCCCATTCGCACGTCGTTCCCTGCTACACTATACAAGATTGTATATGCGAGGGGATATGTCGGCGACGCGACTGCTGATCCTTGGCGTGCTGCGTATCAAGCAGCCGACGCACGGCTACGAGGTGCGCCGCGAGCTCGAATCCTGGAATGCCGAGCAATGGGCAAACATCGCCTACGGCTCGATCTACTATGCTCTCAACAAGATGGCCAAGGAGGGCCTGGTCCAGACCGTCGAGCGCAGTCGGTCCGGAAAGGGACCAGCGCGCACGGTTTATGCGGTCACGCGGCAGGGCGAGGCAGAGTTTCAGCGACTCCTGCGCGAGTTCTGGTGGCAACCGAAGCCGGTAATCGACCCCTTTCAGGTGGCTCTGACCTTCATGTCCGAGCTGCCGCTCGATGAGCTGCTGGCAGCACTCAAGCACCGCGCGGCGGTAGCACGCACGGTTGTCGGGATCATGGCGGATAAGCAATCCGGCATGGAGCAGAACGGCATCCCGCGTCATGTCATGGAGAACTTCCGGCTGGTGACCGAGCACTATGTGGCCGAGCTGCGCTGGGCCGAGGAAGCCACGGACCGAGTGAAGCGCGGAGACCTTCCCTGAGCCACCATGACGGCCGCGCCAGGGCACGCCTGCAAACTGTGTAATCTGGCACACGTCGACGGATGTCCCGCCTCAGTGCATTGACGCGGAGTATTCAACCTTTTATAGTAGAGCATGCTCTCTACTCAAGCTTGAGTATCGGACCGTCTTGATCGAACGACGAGGAGGAGATTCGGGTGTCCAAGATGCTTGAGACCCACGGCCTGCGCAAGACGTTCACCTCCCGCCGCGGGGCAGTCGAGGCCGTGCGCGGCGTCGACCTGGCGGTCGACCAGGGTGAGATCTTCGGCTTTCTTGGTCCCAATGGAGCCGGCAAGACCACCAGCCTGCGCATGCTCACCACCCTGCTGCCGCCAAGCGGCGGCGAAGCCACCGTCGCCGGTCACGACCTGCTCCGTGAGCCCGCCCGCGTGCGTGAGCGCATCGGCTACGTCAGTCAAAGCGGCGGTATAGATATCACGGCCACCGGCCGCGAGAACCTGGTACTGCAAGGCCGGCTCTACGGGCAAAGTAAGGCAGCCGCCATGGCCCGTACCGCGGATCTGCTGGTGGCACTCGAGCTGGACTCTTTCGCCGACCGCATGGCCGCCACCTATTCCGGCGGCCAGAAACGACGTCTCGACGTTGCCCTCGGCCTGGTTCATCAGCCACCACTGCTGTTCCTGGACGAGCCGACGACCGGACTGGATCCGCAGAACCGGGCCAGGCTCTGGGATGTTGTGCGCCGGCTCCGCGACCAGGGAGCCACCGTGTTCCTCACCACCCATTACCTCGACGAGGCCGATCAGCTCTGCAACCGGCTTGCCATCATCGACGACGGCCGCATCGTGGCTGAAGGAACGCCCGACACGCTCAAGCGCCGCATCGCCGGCGACGTGGTGTCCATCGGCCTGGATGCGCAAGGCGGCACGCTGCAGCGAGCGCGCGACCTCCTGGCCACCGAGCCTTACGTGCGCGAGGTCCAGGTCGACAAGGACGAGCTGCGCCTCTACGTCGATCACGGCGCCGAAGCGCTGCCGGCCATACTCCGGCTGCTCGACGGCGCACAGATCGTGCTCCGCACCATCGCCCTGGCTCGCCCCTCGCTCGACGATGTCTTCCTGCGCCAGACCGGCCACTCGCTGCGCGAAACGGCTGCCTGACCGCCGGCCTACGAAAGAGGTTCAGAAGATGAAGCTGCTTCGCGACACCTGGCTGCTCTTCTCGCGCCAGATGATCACCACCTTGCGCAATCCCGTGTGGATGATCATCGGGCTGACCCAGCCCATCTTGTTCCTGACGCTCTTCGCTCCCCTGCTGGACAGCGTGGCCAAAACGCCGGGCTATCCGAGCGGCGGCGCCCTGAACGTCTTCATACCCGGGCTGCTGGTGCAGCTCGGTCTCTTCGGTACCGCGTTCGTCGGCTTCGGCCTCATCGCCGAGCTTCGCGCGGGTGTGATCGAGCGCTTGCGCGTAACGCCTGTGAGCCGATTGGCCCTGCTCCTTGGACGCGCGTTGCGTGACATCGTGGTCATGGTCGTGCAGTCCCTGCTGCTGGTGGTCGCCGCGCTCCCCTTCGGCGTTTCCGTGCACGTCCTGGGCATGTTGGTGATGCTCGGCTTGCTGGTGCTGCTCGGTTTGGTGATGGTGTCCTGCTCCTATGCCATCGCCCTCGCCGTGAGAAGCGAAGATGCTCTGGCGCCGATCCTCAACTCCATCACCCTGCCGCTGATGCTCCTGTCTGGCATCCTGCTGCCGATGTCTCTCGCGCCCGCCTGGTTGCGGGACGTCGCCAAGGTGAATCCGCTCTCCCACGCGGTGGACGCCGCGCGTGCCCTGTTTGCCGGCCATGTGGCCGAGAGTGTCGTAGCGCAAGGCCTGGCAATCATGGCCGTGATGGCTGCATTGGCCGTGTGGTGGGCGGCGCGCTCATTCCGCCAGGCAACGGCCTGACGCCCACCTGCGGCGTCGGCCAAGCGGTCTACAGCCTGATTGGATAGACTCCTTCTTCGAAGGCACATCGCCGCATCGCCTCGTAGTTCTCCATGCTCGTGTAGTAGGCGATGCCCGGGCTGGCGCCCAGCGCATATCCGCCGCCGGGCGCCAGGTCTTTGATTCGCCGGCGGACCTCCGCGCGCACCTGCTCGGGCGTACCCAGGCCCAGCGTATTGGGATCGATGTTGCCGATCAGGGAAAGCTGTTTGCCGTACATGCGCTTGACCTCGGTGATATCCATGGCCATGGTCTCGATGGGATGGAGGGCGTCCACGCCGAGCGCGATCAGATCCGGAATCACGTCCCACAGCCTGCCGTCGGTGTGGAACATGAACGGCATTCCCGCGTTATGGGCGATCGCGGTCATCTCCTCGATGTGAGGGAATAGATACCTGCGATAGACCCTCGGAGATACCATCAGCGACGTGGTGTAGGCGAGGTCGTCCCCATACCAGACGGCAATCAGGCCGGGTTGCGCGATCACGCGCTTCAGCACGGCTATCTGGATCGCCGCCACGCGACGGAACAGCTCGGCGACCAGCTCCGGCTCTTCGCTCAATGCGATGCAGAATCTCTCGAAACCCAGGAGCATCCACACGCGAGTGAAGATACCGCCCACACCGGAGATCAGTCCCATCCCGGCCGGCAGACAGCGTACGGCCTCGGAAAGCGGAGCGTAATACGCGTCGCATCCCGGATCGGGCCACGCGTAGCCCTCAAGATCGGCCATGGAAGCTATGACCCCGCTGCCCGTCATGGACATGCTTTTCTCGTCGTACGAGGCTGCCTGGTCGTACTTCGGCTGGCCGGTGGTCACGTTACCGAGCATGGTGCCAGGAAACTCGTACGCGGGCCGCAGGTAGATGTAGTCGTATCCGGCTCGATACCAGAACTCCACGTCATCGTCGACTCCACACACCGGCCGGCCGAGCAGTTTCTCCTTGATCGGCGGGTCCATGCCCAGCTCGGCTATCGGCACGCGGTCGGGTTCCTGGTGACGCAGGGTGGTCAACAACCGCCGGTAGTCGGGAGGCGGCATCCAGGTGGGGCGGTCCGCCATGGTGTCTTGCATGCGCGCCTGATCAGCCATACTCGCCAACCTTCAGTCTGATCTTGAGTGCTTCAATGTGCCGCATCGTCTGTTCGCCTGAGCCGACCGTGTCTCGAATCTCGGCGAATTGCGTCCAGTCTACCGCCTGCCGGGCGGCGTGCGCGAAAACGGTGGAGCGAGTGCGGCGCGGGAGCCGCCGGCGGCAGTCCAGTTGGCAGCAACACCTTCGCGTTTGCATACTGCTGTCGAGAGGCTGCCCCTGAATGGGCCGAGCGAGTGATCGGAACCGTGGCAGTCGGACGCGCCCGGCCCAGCTACTGGGAAGCGTCCGGCGCCCGCGAGATGGGACGTAGGTGCGACGGCGCTATGGTTGAAGATCCGGTGATCGAGGTGCGCGACCTGTGCAAGGCGTATGGCCGCACCACGGCAGTGGACGGCGTCTCGTTCGAGGTCGCGGCCGGCGAGGTCTTCGGCTTGCTCGGCCCAAACGGCGCCGGCAAGAGCACCACGGTGACCTGCCTGCAAGGACTGCAGCGCGCGGACAGCGGCTTGATGCGGGTGCTGGGTCTCGATCCCGGTCCGCAGAGCCGGAGTCTGCGCCGCCGCATCGGCAGCCAGCTTCAGGACTCCGCCCTCCCTGACCGCATCAAGGTCTGGGAGGCCGTAGACCTCTTCGCGGCGCGCTGTGCCGCGCGCGCCGACCGCGAGGGACTGCTCGACGAATGGGGGCTGGCAGGTAAGCGAAACGCCTCCTTCGGCAGTCTCTCCGGCGGTCAGCGGCAGCGTCTGTTCATCGCACTGGCCCTGGTGAACAGGCCCGAGCTGGTTTTCCTCGACGAGATGACCGCGGGTCTCGACCCGGCAGCCCGGCGCACCGCCTGGACCTTGATCGAGGCCGTGCGCGACCGCGGAGCCACGGTCGTGCTGGTCACGCATTTCATGGATGAAGCAGAGCGCCTGTGCGATCGCGTGGCCGTGATGAGCCGCGGTCGCGTGGTCGCGGTGGGCGAGCCGGCGACGCTGATCGCCGAGCATGCCGGTGGCGTCCGGGTACGTTTCACCTGGGACGGGACGATCGGAGAGTGGCTCGAGGCTGTGCCCTACGTGCGGGAGGTGACGAGAAGCGGCACTGAGGTGCTCCTGCGCGGATGTGGCCCGGTGCTGCAGCACGTGGCCGCCGCCCTGCTCGAACGCGGCATCGAGCCGGCGGACCTGCGGGTGGAACGCACGAGCCTGGAGGACGCGTATCTCGCCTTGACCGGTGAGTCGCTGGGAGCCGGCCAGTGATCCGCACGCTCTACAAGACGACATGGATCGAGCTGAAGCTCTTCGTGCGCGAGCCGCTGACTGTGGTCTTCACCTTCGCCGTGCCGCTCGCCGTGCTCTTCGTGCTGGGCAGCGTGTTCGGCGATGGGACGCCGGATCCCACGTACTTTCGCGGTTTGACGCCCATGCAATACTACGTGCCCGCCTACGTCGCCTTGATCACGGCGTCCATGGGACTGATCGGGCTGCCCGTGCACCTGGCAAGCTATCGCGAGCGCGGCGTCATGCGCCGGTTCGCCGCCTCGCCCATACCGCTGTGGAACGTATTCGGGGCACACGTGCTGCTCACGTTGACCGTGGGACTGGTGGCCAGCGTGCTGATGGACCTGTGCGCGGTCGTCGTGTACCACGTGAACGGGCCGGCAGCCCCTGCCGGAGTGGCAATCGCCGTGGTGCTCAGCGGCCTGTCGTTTGCTGCCATCGGCGTGTTCCTCGGCATTGCCCTGCCCAGCGCGCGGGCTGCGCAGGGAGCAGGCGTGCTGCTCTGGTTCGTGATGATGCTCGTGTCGGGCACCGGTCCACCGCTGGAGCTCCTATCATGGCCCATGCTCATCCTTGGCGACGCCCTGCCGCTCAAGCACGCGGTCACTCTGATCCAGAGCTCCTGGCTCGGACTGCCCTGGGACGTACCGCAGACGCTCATTCTTCTCGGCTTTCTGGTCGTTCCGGCCGTGTTGACCCGCCCGCTGCTCAGGTTGATCTAGGTAGAGCTGCCGGGCAGTAGCGCGCGCTGGCGGCTCACACCCGGCATGAAGTGTACCGACGGCTACAGAGGTCGCGCGGGGAGTGCCGCATTCATCCGCCGAGGTGAAGGCCATCGAATAGTGCACGACCTGCCCACGATCGCCGTGACAGTCGATGCTCCTAGAACTGGCCGGCCTCATCGGCCATGCGCACGGGCTTGGGCGCGAAACTGCCTCTGACCTCGACCAGGTCCTCCTGTGCCGCCATCACGCCCTCAATACGCTTGTAGGCCTGCGGCGCCTCGTCCAGGCCGCCGCCGAGCAGCGTGATGCCCTGCGTCCGCGGATAGCGGTCGCGCGCCGCCCTGGTCAGGCTGTCCGGTGCGGCGCGCCTGCTCATGGCCCGGCCCGCTCCGTGCGAGGCCGAATTCAGCGATGCCTGCACGCCGCGGTCGCGGACCAGGAAGCCGGGATCACCCATCGAGCCCGGGATGATGCCCAGCACACCGTCCGCGGCGGGCGTGGCCCCCTTTCGATGCACGATCATCTCGTGGACTGTCTATTCTACGTCAGCCGGCCGTGCGCCGGGACAGTCAACGCAACACAGTCGCAAGCTGAAGTCGCACTCGCCACGAGTCTGTGCGCCAAGCCGTGGCAGCGGAGGCGGTTTCTCGCATACACTAGCGAGCGTGGGGCTCGCGCGCCTCGACCACGCGGGTGAGATCTCCGGGCGATCCTGCGAGTCGACGTCTGGAGTGGGATCCGGAACGTCCGAATCCGAGTCATCCTGGAGTCGGTCCGGCCGAATACGTAGCAAACGACTGTTTGGCGGCTGGGTTGCTGGCGGCTGAAGCTGGAGTTGGACCTGTGAAACGCGAACGCATCGTGGCCCTGGTAAATCGCAAGGGAGGCTCCGGCAAGAGTACTACCACGCTCAACCTGGCCGGCGCGCTGCTCGAGTCGGGACTGCGCACGCTCGTCGTGGACCTGGACCCGCAGGCATCGCTCACGCGCCTGCTGACCAGCGATCCCGTCGACCGCGGTATCGGGTCGTGCATCGCCGCACCCGGCCTGCCGGTAGCCGACCTCATCCACTCGACGGGCGCAGGCATCGACCTGGTGCCTGGCGATCGGTCCATTGAGGCCGCGGCACTGGCACTCGCCGATTCGCCGGCCGGTTTCCTGCGACTGCGGCGCGTGCTCACGCCGCTGGCAGGCTACGCCGTGGTTCTCCTGGATACGCCGCCGGCACTCGGCTTCGCCCTCTCCAGCGCGCTCCTGGCCGCTCGCTGGGCCGTCCTGCCCACCGCTACCACGCAACAGGACATCGACGCGCTGGTCGACACGCTGTCCGCGATCGAGGAGCTGAGCGATGAAGATCTGCCTTGCGCGGAAGCGCTGGCGATCCTGCCGAACGGGATCCACCGGGACCTGCCCGATCGCGGCGGCCTGGACGCTCTCCGCACCACCTATGGCGATCTGGTAGCCGATCCGGTGCCACATGCCTCGGCGATCAAGCGCGCGCTCAACCGGCGACTGCCGCTGTCGCAGACCGATGGCCGCGCGCCGGCAATGGCCGCCTACCGCGCCCTCGCCGAAAGGGTCTGTGCCGCGATCGGCGTCCCGTCGCTCGCGCAAGGAGCAGCGCGTGTCCACGCGTAAGTCGCGCTCTGCCGAGGTCGCGGTCGTTCGCCCTTCACAGCCGCGCGTGATGTACCAGGCAGTGGCGGGTGCCACTGAGCGGCGGCTGCCGGGCGCGCTCGAGGTGCCGATCGAGCAGGTAGTCGCCGATCCCCAGCAGCCGCGCCGCGACTGGGATTACGACGATGGCGAGCAGCGCTTGAGCGAGCTGGCAACGTCGATCGGTGAGTTCGGCGTGCTGCAGCCGCTCGTCGTGCGCGAGGACGGCACGTTGCCGGATGGTCGGCAGCGCTACGTCGTGGTGGCGGGCGGACGGCGCCGCGCTGCGGCGGAAGTGGCCGGCCTCAAGCTCGTTCCCGTCGTGGTGACCGGACAGGAGCCGTCACGCGCCCGCGTGATCCAGCTCGTGGAGAACCTGCAGCGACAGGATCTCAGTCCGCTCGACGAGGCACGCGCTTATCAGGAGCTGATTGATTTGCGCGATGTCAGGGCGACGGACGTGGCGAGTCTCATCCACGTCTCCGCACAGCACGTCCGAGAACGGCTTCGCCTGCTCGCGGACCAGGTGCTCTCCGACGCGGTGGCCCGCCGGCAGATCTCTGCCACGGCGGCGCGGGACATCCGCAAGCTGCCGGATGAGGCAATGATGGCGTTCCGTAGCCGCGTCCTTGCCGGCGAGCACGTGCAGTCCGGCGACGTGTCGGCGGAGCGCGCCCGGCTCACGGCGGCCGGCGTGGTCAATCCGCGCCGCAAGGCGGCCCGGCGGGCGGTGGTCGAGCCAGTGGACCCAACAGGCAGCATGCCGGCCGGGGCTGAGTCACCGCTCTTATCGGCGGAACAAACGACGTTTGTTCCACAACCGGTGCCCCGAAGCTGGCCCGGCCGCGACGAGCCCCGGCCCGCGCCGCCCGAGTTCGACTCCACGATACACCAACGCGAGTCCGCCGATGAGATTCGAAAACTCGCCGCTGCCGTCACGCGCCGGCTCGACGGCGAGACGCGATCGCTCGTGCTCGAGCTCGTCGCGACGGCCGCTCGCTCCGGCTGGGCCTGCGCGACACTCGAGCGGCTTCTCAGAGACCTGACGTAGATTGGGCAATGAAAGACGGCCATGAAGATCACCGGGTTGGAGTCCATATTCGTCAAGCCGCGCTGGCACTTTCTCAAGATGCACACCGACGAGGGAATCGTCGGGCTGGGCGAGCCTATCGTTGAGGGCAGAGCACGCACCGTAGCGGCAGCAGTGCAGGAGCTGGGCGAGTATCTGATCGGCCAGGATCCCAGGCGTATCGAGCACCACTGGCAGGTGATGTACCGCGGCGCATTCTACAGGGGCGGCCCGGTGCTGGTCAGCGCGATCAGTGGCGTGGAACAGGCCATGTGGGACATCCTGGGCAAGTCCTTGGCCGTGCCGGTGTATCAGCTGCTTGGTGGGGCCTGCCGGGAACGGGTCCGCGTCTACGCGCACTGCGACGGCGACACTCCCGACACGGCCGCGCAGGCCGCCCGCGATCTCGTTGCCGTGGGCTTCACGGCGCTCAAGACGGGGCTCGAAGGACCCGTGCGTCTTGTGGACACCAAGGCCTACGTCGACCGGCAGGTGGCACGCATCCAGGCCATGCGAGACGCGATCCCGAGCAGCGTCGACCTAGCGGTGGACTTTCACGGAAGGGTCGGTCCTGCCATGGCGATCAGGCTGGCAGACGCCTTGGCCGGCTGCCACCTGATGTTTATCGAGGAACCTGTATTGCCTGAGAATGTCGACGCGCTGGTCACAGTCGCACGGTCGACGAAGATCCCGATCGCAACCGGCGAGCGGCTCTTCACCCGGTGGGGTTTCCGCGAGGTGCTCGAGAAGCAGGCGGCAGCGGTGTTGCAGCCGGATCTCTGCCACGCCGGCGGGATTGGCGAGGTACGGAAGATCGCCGCCATGGCCGAGGTCTACTACGCCGCCGTGGCGCCACACAATCCGCTGGGACCGATCTCACTGGCGGCGGGCCTGCAAGTGGATGCCTGTATCCCAAATTTCCTTTGCCAGGAGCAGGTCTCCCTGGGCGACGGCTATCTGAAGCATCCGTTTGTAGTGCGCGACGGCTACATCGACCTGCCGGCTGATCCCGGCCTGGGCATCGAGCTCGACGACGCGGCCGTCGACGCGAAGCGGAACGACGGCGAATGGCAGACGCCCGTCCTGTTCCACGAGGACGACGGCTCGATTGGAGAGTGGTGACCATCGAGCCGGGACGGCCCGATCTGCAGCACGTCCGTTTCGTCGCACACCGAGCACTGCAGTAGGACCATTCCACCGGGCGGACGGGTATGCCATGCCGAGAGCTGAAGGCGCCTCGCGGCGGGCAGTCACAACGCCGGACGGCCGGCCCGCGAGCCAAGCTGCTATGTCAGGTCGCCAACCAGTCGCCCGGCAGTGAGGCGCGCCGAGAGCAGCACCATGGGCAGCCCACTGCCCGGATGCGTGCTGCCTCCCACGAAATACAGATTTCCGTACCGGCGATGCCGGTTGTGCGGCCGCAGGTAGCCGACCTGGAGGACGTTGTGACTCAGGCCGAATGCAGCCCCCTTTGCCAGGTTGAAGTCGTCTCGCCAGTCGGCCGGCATCCGGACGATCTCGGTGGTCAGGCGTCGCTCCAGGTCAGCAAGACCTATGCCGCCCAGCCGGCGCAACACCGCCGACCGCGCCTGCGCCTGCCAACCGGGCCAATCCTGTTGGGCTGCGCAGTCCAGGTGACCGACCGGCACGAGCACGTAGAGCGTGTCTTTGCCCGGCGGCGCGACCGACCGGTCGATACGCGCCGGCGCGTGGACGTAGAAGGAAGGCTCTGCCGGCAAGGCGTGGTCCCGGAAGATGCGCTCGAAGCTGCCGCGGTAATCGGAAGCCAGGAACAGCGAGTGCGGTCCCAGCTCGGAGCAGATGCCGTCTACTCCCCAGTAGAACACTATCGTCGAGCAGGTGTAGCGCAGTCGCCGCAGCCTTGCTGCCTGCCGCCCTTCCGGCAGGAGCTTCTCGTAGGCGTACGGCAGGTCGGCGTTGACCACCACGGCCGATCCGCCGATCCGCGTTCCGTCCGCCAGCACCACTCCCACGGCGCGACCGCCCTCGATAGAGATCTCCGCTACCGGCGCGTTGTAGAGGAACCGCACTCCCAGCGCTTCCGCGATGACCACCAGGCTCTCCACGACCCGGTACATGCCTCCCATTGGGAACCACACGCCGCCCACGATCTCGGTGTAGGGGAGGAGCGAGTAGGTAGCAGGCGCGTCGAAGGGACTGATCCCCAGGTACATGTCCTGGAACGTGAAGGCCGCCTTGAGCCGGGGATCGCGCAGTCGCCGGCCGAGGCGCCGGTACTGTCTGCCGAGCGCATGCAGGTGAAAGAGCACTTCCCACAGATTGCGCGGCTCGAGGTATGCTGGCAGACTCGCGAAGTTGCGCCCGACGAAGTTCTGCAAGGCATGGCGGTAATGGTGGCACCCCTCGCTCAGATAGCGGAGCACACCGTCGAACGAGCCAGGCTCGATCTCCTCCACGGCGGCGCGAAGTGCCGGTAGATCGCCGGTCGGTGCGAACACCGTGCCGTCTGCGAAGTGGATACGGTACGTCGGGTCGACACGGCGGAGGTCCAGATGGTTCTCAAGTCGCTCGCCGAGAGCCGCGTAGGTCTCGGAGAACACCTCGGGCATCAGGAGCAGAGTAGGACCGGAGTCGAATCGGTGACCGTCGCGCAGCAATCGGCCGCAGCGCCCTCCGGGCTCGCCATTCTTCTCGAGCACCGTGACCGCGAAGCCCTGTATTGCCAGGCGCGCGGCGACGGCTATGCCGCCGAGACCGGCACCAATCACCAGAGCTGTACGCTTGGCGCACACGGGTCACTCTCCTCAGCGCCGGAACACGGCCCGGAGCGATACTTCCGGCGGCAAAGACGCCGCGATGCGCAGGTCGTCCCACGGCAACGCCTGCTCGTCCAGAAAGCGGAAGATACGCTCGAGGGAATTCCGGTGAAACAGCCGCACAAGGATCGGTTTGATCCTTTCATCGTGTGCGAGCATGACGTCGAACAGCGCGGCATCGTAGCGGCGATAGCGCCATGAGTCCGGCGGCACATCGAACGGATGTCCCGCACGCTGCAGGGACTCCACGATCGCGGCCGAGTCTCGCTGGATACGAGTGAACGCGTAGCCCGTGGTCGGCTTGATCCGCCCGCCAGGTGCGCCGATTGCCATCACGCAGTTGCCGAGCCGCCTGGGAAACGCCCGGTCGGTCAGCAGCGTGGTACCGCCTTCGCGTCGCTCGGTCTTGTACGAGGCGGAACCGGCGCGCTTCCCGAGGTAGTCCTTCAGGGCGTGCTCGTGCTCCTCCCGGAAGCAGTCGCCGTCCGTGCAGGTCACGTATTCCACGATGGCCTCATACTCGCTGGACGGAAGCACGTAGAAGAAGCGAAGTCCGCCGGCCTGAGCGGTACGGAAGTCCATCAGCGTGGCCACTCGGGGCGTGAAGCTCGGCCGATCCACGGAGACGTTCCACCCGGTGAAGTGCTGCCAGAGCCGGCGAGCCGGTTGCCCGCCGCTCGTGGACGCGATCGGTGCGGGCCTGCTGTCGAAGACCCACCTGGCCGCATAGTTGCGGCCGTCCACCCACACGCCGGCTTCCGTCCGCCCGTCGTCGATCCGGTCTACCGAGCCCTGTACCACTTCCACCTGCATGCACGCTTCCAGCTCGTGCAACACGAAGCGGTAGAGGTCGACTCCGCGGATCATCTCGTAGCGATAGGGCCCGGGATCCAGCACGTCTTCGCAGCGCTCACTCACCACACGCAGCCGGCTCCAGCGCCTGTAGACCAGACTGTCGAACGGAAGAGACCGGTCCGTCCAGTAGCACCAGGTGCGATCGCTGCGCTCCGTGCCGTCTCTGTCGACAACCAGGATTGAACGACGGCCCAGTGGGCTCTGCGAGAGGTGGTAGGCGAGGCTCAGCCCCGCCGCTCCCCCACCCGCGACGATGAAGTCATAACGTGGCATAGAGATTCCGCGAACGTGGCACGTTCAACCAGATGCCTGGCAGGCGGCGCAGTTTGCCCCACGTGCTCACGTGCGCGCGGCGACTGAAGACATCGTAATCGTGCCGCTCGATGTCGTGCAATATGCGACGGTAGAAGTCTGCGCCCGCGGCCACGGCGAAGCGTCCGTCGGCCGCCAGCAGCGCAATCCCAGGCCACGCCTCGAGATAGAGCCGGCGATTGCGCGCTATCTGAAAGCGCATGAATGCGCGCCAGCGATCGTTCACTCGACCGCGGCGCAGGTCCGCCTCGGCCAGGCCGTAGGCCTCCAGCTCCTCCGCAGGTAGGTACACGCGATCGGCCAGCAGATCCGCGCCGACGTCCCGCAGTATATTCGTCACTTGCAGTGCGATTCCCAGCTTGATCATGCAGGGAATAGCCTGCGGGCCCCTAAATCCGATGACGTACATGGTCATCAAACCCACGGTCGAGGCCACGCCGTAGGCATAGGCGGCCAGCTCCGAGAACGTGGCGTAGCGCTGCTGCCGCAGATCGCGTGCCACGCCGTCGATGAGCTGCTCGGCATACCGCCGCGGAATGCGGAACTGCGCTCGTGCATCGGCCCAGGCGAGGGCTACCGGGTCGCCGGATGGCGGCGCGGCCTGGATCGTCGCCTCGCGCCAACTCGCCAGCCCGGAAGCCTTTCCGGTACCCTGAGCATCGACGATATCGTCGGTCACGCGGCAGAATGCGTAGAGGGCGCGCATGGCGCGCCTCTTCTCCGGGGGCAGCAGGTGCATCGCCAGGTCAAACGACCGGCTGTGGCATGCTGTGAGCGCCGCGCAGTAGACGTAGGCGCGCTCGAGCGATGCCTCGTCTACGACCGGACGGTCCGACTCCGGGGACGCCGGGAGCCCGTCATGTCTCGCCAGAGAAAGCAGCGGGCGCTCCCAGCTCTGGTGAGACGACGTAGCAGATGGCTCCGGCGAAGCGTCTGAGGCGGCCGATCTAGCGCTCGTGGCGTGCTGCTCCGATGCCCACTTTGCCGGAACCGTACCGGTAACGTGCTCAGTTCCGGCGATCTGCCTTCATCGTACGATCTCGACCCTCTCTGCGATAGTGGCGAAGGGTCCGGACGCGGCGGACCGATAGTCACCGCTGCCACCGATCCTCCGCTGGACCGCCGGGCCGCCCCTCTGCATCGTCGACGGACCGCCGCATGCGGCCTCACGGCCAGGCGATCGGCGACGCCGGCTGACCGAAATGCCCGCGACCGGCCAAAAGGAACTCAGCCGTAAGCTGCGCTGGTATCACTGGGCTCGGCATCAGCCCTGACATCTACCCGGGTGACGGACAGGTAGCCCACGAAGCCGACCATGAGCAAGGCGAAGGCCAGGCTAACCGGGCCATCGCCGAGGCCCAGGCCGCGCACGCTGCGCGCTTTGCCCAGCCAGTCGGCGATCGAGGCCCCAAGCGGGCGCGTCAGAATGTAGGCGAACCAGAACGCTGCGACGGCGTTCATCCAGCCCCGCCCATAGGCTACCGCCGGTACGACCATCGCGGCGGCAAAGAGCACGCCGGAGGCCAAGAATCCCAGGCCGGCGGTGATTGCGGTCAGGTCTCCCGTTGCCGTGCCCAGCGCGAAGGTCGTCATGACCGTGAGCCAGTAGAAGAGCTCGCGCGTTGGCGTGGTGATGCTATGGATCGACAGGGCGTGCTCGTGCGCGTGCCAGGCCGCAAACACGACGACGAGCGCGATGGCAAAGAGCGCGGTCGAGGCGACGTAGGGGACACCTAGCTGGATGTGCATGGCATCTGCAGCCATCGTGCCGAAGACCGCTACCATGAGCACGGCCAGCCAGTAGATCCAGGCAACGTAACGGGGTGCCAGAAGTTGCAGCCCCAGCGCGGCTGCCAGACCTACTGCCCCGAGCATCACTGCCAGATATGGATTCATGTGATAGACCAGATAGTCCGAGGTCGACTCACCCATCGCGGTAGTCAACACCTTTACGATCCAGAAGTAGAGCGTGATCTCAGGCACCTTGAGAAGCGCCGTTCGCGTGCGCTCGGCCGGATACGACCCGGCAATGTGCGAGACAGCAAACGCCGACCTGGCAGGACTGGGCTCCGGCATGGACATGGAATGATTCTCCGATTCAGATGGCCGCTCTCGTCGGGTCGAGCTTAGGTGACGGGAGCGTACGGGACTGATCCGCGGTCTGGCACCGCGCGCGGTCGGATTCCCGCGTCCTTCCCCAGTGTGCCACGCGTATGGCATATGGAGAACCGCGACTTGCTCTCAGGGATACCGTCACTGTCCGACAACACGGTGCGGCACGGGGAGGTCGTCGGCTGTGCAGTCGGTTGACTCGCCGGATTGGTCTGACCTAATCTGAGAGCGGTGTGCGCGGCGCCGATGGCACCCACAGGACGTCGTAGTATGGAGCGGAGCGGAGAGTATGCATTCCTTTGCCCTTGGCGAGGTCACGGTCTCGCAGCAAGCAGCTGCCGCTCTGTCCCAGGTCGACGAGGCGGCGGCTGCCTTCCTGGCACGCCACCAGAGCGGCGATTGGGGCGAGGTGGATGAGGTGCAGCGGCGGGCGAACGAGTTCGGTGCAACCTGCGGGCACGGTGTCATCTCGCGCTATCGCCTCCCAGACGGCACTCTTCTGCGCGTGGCGACCGCAGTGGACCAGGCTGTCACTGCCGTGCAGATGGACAGCGAATTCATCTACGGTGTCCAGATTGGCGTGCGCGAGGGATACGCGCTGTGGGCAGATAGGTACGATCGAGAGCGGAATCCTCTGATTGCTCTCGAGGAGTCGCTGCTACCTGCGCTCGAAGCGGAGTTGCGGCCGGCGACGGTGCTGGACGTCGGAACCGGCACCGGCCGGCACGCGCTGCGGTGGGCTCGCCGGAGCGCTAACGTCACCGCATTCGACCAGTCGGCTGAGATGCTGGAGTCCGCGCGCAGGTCGGCCGCGCGTGAGCAGCTTCAAATCGCTTTCCACCAAGGTGTTGTTGAAACCGGTTTGCCTGTGCCATCGGGCTCGTTCGACCTGGTCATCTGCGCGCTCATGCTCTGCCACGTTCTCAACCTGAGCGCGGCGATCGCCGAGTGTGCCCGTGCGGTACGTCCTGGTGGTCACCTTCTGATTACCGATTTCCATCCGCAGGTGACATCCATGGGCTGGCAGACGGAAGTAGTGCGCCCAGATGTCGTGTACAGGCTGCCGACCAGCCGGCACCGGCGTGACGACTATCTACGAAATGTGGAAGCAGCAGGCTGCGTGGTCACGCGAGTGCTCGATGGGCTGGTGCGCGACGCCCCGGCCGGCTATACGTCCGAGGACTTCATCCGCGCGTGCGGCGACCTTCCGTTCTGTTTGGTAGTAATGGCCGTCAGGGCGGGCGAAACTGGCTAGGCATGTGCCGGCTGGCTCCGGTCGATGCGCAGCTTCGCGCAATCCCCGAAGCCGGCCTCTTCGGCACCTCCAACCGGGGCGCGACACTGGTATAGTGGTGGAGAATCCGGTACACGGGAGGATATGCGATGCGACAGCGACCAGTTGGAATAGCAGCGGACTCGCCGGCATGAGGGTTTTCGCTCGCTGCTGCCGGCGCCACGGCAGAGTCTCGGCATGCGAGACGGGACGATGACGCGGCCCTGGCCCGGCAGCACACCGTCGCCGCAACAGCCCATGGATGTCGTGCTGACCGCCGACACCTTGCAGGCTCTGCTGCCCATGCCCGCCACCGTGTTCGCGTTTCTGGCCGCCATCGATAACCCACGCGCGTCGCTCAGAGAGATGACAGTTGCCGCTAGCCACGATACGGGGCTGACGGCGCACCTGCTTCGAATTGCCAATTCGGCTGCCTACGGTATGAACCGCCAGATCGGCAACGTGGGCGAGGCTATTCGCATCGTCGGCACCGACCAGGCGAGACTGCTCGCCCTGAGCTGGGGTATCACACGTGGACAGCAGAGCGCGCTGGTGTTGTACGACCTTCGCAGAAATTCTTTCGTCCACCACAGCGAGACGGTGGCGACGCTTACGTCCGTGATCGCCCGCGAGTTCCGCTATCCCGCTATCGGCCAGGCCTACAGCGCCGGGCTGCTGCACGACATCGGCAAGCTCGTGCTCAACTCGCTGGCCGGCCGCCAGGGCAATGTGCTCAGGCCGCTCAATGAGATCGTGACGCTCCTGCAGTGCGACGACGTGCTCCAGGCTGAGGAGGCCTGCTTCGGCACTACCCACGCCGCGGTTGGCCAACGCATCGCCGAATTGTGGTCGCTGCCGGACGACCTCGCCTCTGCCATTGCCGATCACCACCGGCCCGCCGCCCAGGACGCTCCCCTCAGTGCCAGCGTGGCTCTGGCGAATTCTCTCGCTGCCAACTACGACCTCGAGTATCCGCCATACCAGCGCCCGCCTCTGCCGGAGCCGCCGCCCTTCCCGCTCGACCCTCTGATCGCCATCGTATCCGGGCAACCTACCTCGGACCATTAGAAGGTCATCGGCGTGGCGGCCGACTGCTTCGTGCCCCTGACTGTCCGGGACCTCTTTGCAGGACGCGATCCGGGCCTCGCGAAGTCACCGTCTCCTTGCCGATCGGCTAGCTTCGTGTCGCTACCGCGAGCACCTCGCGGAGAATGCTCAGATCCTCGCGCGCTCTGATCACCATGATGCGCACCGGTGAGCCGCTCGCGGAGTAGTCGCGGTCGAGCTCGCCGCACTGGTTCACATCTTCGTCGAGAGCGAGTCGCAGGTAGCGGAGAGTACCGGCCACGTGTGTGCGCAGCGGGGGCTGGTGTTCGCCGACGCCGCCTGTAAAGGTGAGCACGTCGATCCCTCCCAAGCTCGCCGCCATCGAGCCCACCGCGCGCGACACACTGTACAGGAACATGTCGTAGGCGAGACGAGCCGGCTCATTGCCGGAACCTGCCTGCGCGATCACGTCTCGAACGTCGCCGGACACGCCTGAGACGCCGAACAAACCCGATCGGTGCTCCAGTGTATCGTAGAAGGCGTCCACGTCGGTGCCGTGGCGCACAAGGTACAGCATCATGCCCGGGTCCACGGCACCGGAACGGGTGGCCATCATCACGCCGTCCAGCGGCGTGAAGCCCATGGTCGTGTCGATAGACCGGCCGTCGAGCACGGCGGTGATCGAGCAGCCGGCGCCCAGGTGGCACACCACGTGCCGGGCCGGCGTATAGCCCAGCAGGCGAGCGACCTGCTGTACAGCGTACGCCACGCTCAGGCCGTGGAAGCCGAACCGTCGTATACCCCAACGATCAGTCCACTCATGGGGTAGAGCGTATGTCGCGGCCTTGTCGGGAATGGTGCGGTGAAATGCGGTGTCGAAAGCGGCACAGTGCAGGGCATTTGGCAGCGCCTGTAGCGCCTCGGTCATGCACTCCACGGCCACCGGATTGTGCAGCGGCGCCAGCTCGTTGAGTGTGGACAGGCGGTTGAGCATGGCCGGGTCGACACGCACGGTCTCCCGAAAGAGCGTACCCCCATGCACGACCCGGAAGCCGACTGCCGCCACGTCGCCTGCCTGTTCCAGCGCTCGGCGCACCAACGCTCCCCGGTTGTCGCCGGCGGCCGTGTTGTAAGGGATGTCGGCGCCGGCCAGCACCTCCTCGGCACGGGCCGAGAGCAGGGACCATTTCAGGCTGCTCGAGCCCGGGTTGAGTACCAGAACCCGTTCGACATGCATGGCCGGCACCACTCCCACTGGCGATCGAGGCCCGCCGGCCGATTCTCCGTGACGCGACCCGCCGCCACGGGGCCGTCGAGAACCCTCGGGCCTTCTACTGATCGAACGAGGCCAGTGTCCGGCGCAACCCCTCGGTGAAATCCACCTCCGGACGCCAACCGAGCACCCGGGCCGCCTTGGACACGTCGAAGTAGGTATCGTGAATGTCACCCGGGCGGCGTGAAGCATGCACGATCGGCGCCTCGAATCCGGTCAAGTCGCAGAGGCCGCGATGAATGGCGTTGACGGAGGTCGCCTGCCCGCTGGCGATACAAAAGGCTTCTCCGTTGGCCTGCGCCAGAGAGATCAGCGTGGCGCGTGCCACGTCGCCCACGTAGACGTAGTCCTTGGTCTGTTCACCGTCCCAGTCGATGCGCACAGCCTCGTGGCGCAGGATATGCTTGGCGAATATCGCGATCACGCCGGCCTCTCCGTTGGGGTCCTGCCTGGGCCCATACACGTTTCCGTAGCGCAGCAGTGTGTACTCCAGGCCGTACTCGCGGTGCCAGAAACGCAGATAGTGCTCGGACACCATCTTGGTGATGCCGTACGGTGACTCGGGCCGTTGCGGCGTCTCCTCGTTGATCGGCAGCTCCGTGCAGGTGCCGTACGTCGCTCCCGAGGAGGCAAATATCACCTTCCGCGTGCCGGCATCCTTGGCTGCGTCGAGCAGATTCAGCAGGCCCAGGACGTTAACGTCGGCGTCGTAGGCCGGCAGATCGGTGGAGATCTTGACGCTGTGTTGCGCCGCGTGATGTGAGATGATCTCGGGACGCTCGGACCGCACCAAGGCGCCGAACTCAGGCGAACGGATGTCGAGCTTGTGGAAAGCTGCGGACTTGTTGAGATTCTCGAGCCGGCCACCGCCATGCTCCCAGAGCGAGTCGACTACCACAACCTCGTGTCCGGCCCCGATCAGGCCGTCGACAACGTGTGATCCAATGAAGCCGGCGCCGCCGGTCACCAGCACTTTCGCAGCCATCAATCCTCCTGCTTTCCGCCCATCCCGACGAGCAGATCGTTCAGCCTCCCGACGAACGCCGCCGGATCTTCCAGCTGCCCGCCGTCGCTGAGCACGGCCTGGTCAAACAGCATCATTGCCCAGCTACCGAATCGCGACTGCTCCTCCTCCGCGGACATCATGGTCACCAGCGGATGGTGGGGATTGACCTCCAGGATCGGCTGCATCGCAGGCACAGGCTGGCCCGCCGCTTTCATCAAACGCACGAACGAGGGGTCGAGGCCGTGCTCGTCAACCACGAGGCATGCCGGCGAGGTGGTCAGTCGTGTGGTAGCGCGGACATCCTGCACGCGATCGCCAAGCGCGGCCTTGATGCGCTCGACCAGGCTCTTGCTCTCGTCCACGGCTTTCTGATGCTCGGCCTGTTCGTCGGCATCCGCCAGCTTGCCGAGGTCCACCTCGCCGCGCGAGACCGATTGCAGCTGCTTGCCGTCAAACTCGCGCAGGTGAGCGACCACCCAATTGTCGATCGGATCGGAGAGCAGCAACACCTCGACGCCCTTCTTCTTGAAGACCTCGAGCAGCGGGCTGTTCTTGGCCGCGGCAAAGGTGTCGGCAATCATGAAGTAGATCTTGTCCTGGCCCTCCTTCACGCGGCCGAGATACGTTTCCAGCGAAACGTCCTGCACGTCGCTCGACGTCGCGGTCGTGGAGAAGCGGAGCAGACGCGCGATCTCGTCGCGGTTCCCCGCATCCTCGGCAATACCTTCCTTCAGGACCGCACCGAACTCCTTCCAGAAGGTCGCGTACTTCTCCGGCTTATCTGCGGCCAGCTCCTTGAGCAGAGTGAGAGTCTTCTTCACCGCGCCGGATCTGATGCTGTCGATAACGCGACTCTGCTGCAGGATCTCGCGAGAGATATTGAGCGGCAGATCGCTCGAGTCGACGATTCCGCGCACGAATCGCAGGTAGTTGGGCAAAAGCTGCTCGGCATCGTCCATGATGAACACGCGACGCACGTACAGCTTGACGCCGTGCCTGCTATCGCGATTCCAGAGGTCGAATGGCGCATGGGCCGGGATGTAGAGCAGCAAGATATACTCGTACTTCCCCTCCATCTTGCTGTGCACGTACGTGAGCGGCTCGTCGAATTCGTGCGCCACGTGTTTGTAGAACTCCGTGTACTCGTCCTCGGAGATCTCGCTCTTCGCCCGCGTCCACAGCGCCGACGCCCGGTTGACCGTTTCCATGATCGGCGCGGGCTCTTCCCCCTCTTTGGGAGGGGTCTCCGACTTCATCAGGATGGGCAGATTGATGTGGTCGGAGAACTTCCTGATGATGCTTCTCAGTCGGTAGCCGTTCAGCAACTCATCTTCCTCTTCGCGCAGGCGAAGAACAACCTGGGTGCCTCGCTCGGGTCGCTCCACGTCTTCCAGCGTGTACTCGCCGTTGCCGTTCGACTCCCAGCGTACGCCGGTGGAGGGATCCTGGCCCGCCTTGCGTGTGTACAGCACCACGCGATCGGCCACGATGAACGAGGAGTAGAAGCCCACGCCGAACTGGCCGATCAGGTGAGCATCCTTCTGCTGATCGCCGGTCAGGGCTTTGAAGAACTCGCGAGTTCCCGACTTGGCGATGGTGCCTATATTCTCGATCACGTCCTGCCGGCTCATGCCGATCCCGTTATCCGTGACCGTCACCGTTCGCTCGCCCTTGTCGTACGCGACCTCGATCTTCAGATCCGGGTCGTCCTCGTAAAGCCCTTCGGACGAAAGGGCTTCGAAGCGCAGCTTATCTGCCGCGTCGGACGCGTTAGAGATGAGCTCGCGCAGGAAGATCTCCTTGTTGCTGTAGAGCGAATGGACCATGAGATCAAGCAGCTGAACGACCTCTGCCTGAAAACCCAGGGTCTCCTTGTGCGCTTCAACCGTCATTGCGTTGCTATGCCTCCGCGATACATCCTGGATACTAACCGGCCCGAATGCGCGCACCAGCCGAGCCACGATCCGTGGTTCGTCCGGCCTTCACCGCGCCCGCGCTGCCATGGAGCGACTGCATCGAGCATCGCCGCATCTGTAAATATACCCCGCCGGCAGACTGGAACCGTGCCCGGCTTCAGCGCGCCTGCTCAGGGCATGGGGAAGCGATGTGCCGCCGCGTACCGGCCGCTGACGAAGTGTTCGAGCTGGCGCTCTATGTCGGTCAAGAGGCCGCTCGCACCGAGACGGAACAAGCCTGGACCGAGCCAGCGAGGTCCCAGCTCCTCCTTCATCAGAGCCAGCCAGTCCAGCGCCGACTTCGCCGACCTGATGCCGCCGGCCGGCTTGAAGCCGACCGCCTGGCCGGTGATATCGAGATACTGGCGAATGGCACGTACCATGACGAGCCCGACCGGCAGCGTGGCGTTTACCGGCTCCTTCCCCGTGGAGGTCTTGATGAAATCAGCCCCTGCCATCATGCAGACCAGACTCGCCTGGGCGACCTGCTTCAGGTTCGCGAGCTCTCCCGTGGCCAGAATCGTCTTCATGTGAGCCGGACCACATGCCGCTCTGAATTGCCTCACCTCGTCGTAGAGCCGCTCCCAGTCGCCGGTGAGCACATGGGCGCGCGAGATCACGATGTCGATCTCGCTGGCTCCGTCCGCCACTGAGCCGGCGATCTCCGCCAGTTTGTTGGGCAGCGAGTTCTGGCCGGCAGGAAATCCGGTCGATACGGCAGCCACGGGAACGCCGGATCCGCGCAACGACTCCACCGCGGGCGCCACCAGATTGTGATAGACGCACACCGCGCCCACATGCAGGTTCAGGCGGCTCACGTCGAGCGCCTGAACGATGTCCTCGCGCAGGGGCTGCCTGGCCTTGCCGCATAGACGCCGCACGGTGCCGGGCGTATCATCTCCGCTGAGCGTCGTCAGGTCGATGCAGCTCAGGGCCTTCAAAAGCCACGCCGCCTGCCACTTGTTCTTGACGCTCCGCCTGGCCGGCATGGTGGCCGCCCGCCGCTCCACCGCGCTACGGTTGATTCTCACCGCTGTGATCAGGCTCATGTCCAGCGGCACGCCTGGGTTTCGCTGTTCTACGTCGGGCGAGACGGCGGTACGAACGGCCGTGGTCATCTTCGCTCTACCTCGTCATTCCAGCGCGTACTGGACGGCGCCAATCGATCTCGCGTCGGCCAAGCCCGGCCCAGGGGCCGCGCGGCGACGGTGGCCACGCCCCGGCAGCATGGCGAATTCCGGGCCGTCTGCCGCATGCACCCGGCACAGGCGACGGTCGCCACCACCTGATCTATAGTACCGCCGGTCGCAGTTGCCCTGCTCGACCGGCGGCCTCGAATCAGGGCTCGAAGCAGTAACCGATGCCGCGGACGGTGCGGATGTGCTCCGGATTGGCCGCGTCGATCTCGAGCTTCTCACGCAGCCAGTGAATGTGCACGTCCAGGCTTCGCCCTTCGCCGGCGCCGCCGGAGCCCCACACGTAGCCGGCCAGCTCCTGTCGGGACACCGTGCGTCCCGCGTGCTCGACCAGAAATGCCAGCAGCGTGTACTCCTTCTGCGACAGATCTACCTCGCGATCGCCACGGTACACTCGGCGGCGCACGGTGTCTATCCGCAGTACCCCAAACTGGAGGGGCTTGGCAGAGCCTTCACGCTCGTCGATGCGGGCTCGGCGGAGGACGGCCTGCAGGTGAGCGCGCAGCCGGCGCGGAGACGAGCTGGGCGGAAGATAGGCGTCTGCACCGTATTCGAGGCTCAGCACCTCGTCGGTCTCCACGTCGGCGAGCCCAACCACGACCAAAGGCGCGGAGGTGCAAGCCCGCACGGTCCGGCACAGGTCGAGCAGGTCAAGCAGGCTGGGTGCCGCTGCTATAACCAGCCGCGGCAGCACCACGCGAATCTGGCGCGCGAGGTCGTTGGCCGGCCACAACGACGTGATGACGCAGCCTTCCTCGGTCAGATACTCTACCACGGGAACCAGGCTGATATTCTCCGCCGCGGCGAGAAGTACGCGCCATTCGGGACCCGGGACGACCTCGGACGTCACCACGGAGTAACTCCCCTCAAAGCAGCCCGGAGCAACCACGAACGCCGCCTGGATGCCGTCGCGTGAGGCATGGCCCCGGCGGACTCCCGGCTCAAGCGTGCGGAAGTCGTCATGCATGCAGTGGATCTGAGGGCGAGCGGCTGCGCAACTCCTGTGCTGTAGGCTACACGCGTACCATTAAGGGACTGTTAAGACTGTGTTAATTCTCGTATAAGAATCTCGACTCCACGGCTCTCTTGACTGCTCCGGCCTCCACCGGACCGGAGTCGGCCGCTTGAGTCTGGAGGCCGCGCGCCCTTGGCATCCAGCGCTCCGCGGTGACCGCAGAAGACGCTTCGGCGCAAAGCCAGAGGGGAGCCACGGGGCCCCTGGAGTTGCTGCCGATACCCCGGCCAGATTTAACAGAGCCTTAACATTCCATTAACGCCGACTTAAATCGGCACTGCTACGGTGTAGCTGTGCACGAGGGCCGGCTGCGTGCCGGGCCCGAGGTGGCGTCCTTGAGATGGGTGTCCTGCTAGGTGACGTAGCGGGTCACTCCGTGCCCTGCATTTGTCCATGCAACGTGAGGCATGTCTGGGCGCTTGTGCATCGGACGTGTAGTGCAGGAGGAAGCAATTGTCAGTAGTTGGTAGCCTTAGCAAAGCCCGATTGATCAGAGCGTTCATCGCCGCCGGTCTCAGCGCCACGTTGATCGCAGGGGTGGCCGCCCCAGTGGCGCAGGCACGGCCGGCGAATACGTCGACCCTGTTCGTCAACGCCGGCGGATCGACGTTCATCCAGCCGGAAATGATCAAGTGGAAGACCATCTACCAGCAGACCGTCGACAAGTATGTAGCTATTAACTACCAGGGAGTCGGCAGTGGCGCAGGCATCACAAGCCTCACCAAGGGCCTGCTGGACTTCGCTTGCACGGACGCGTTCATGTCCGACGACCAGATCAAGGCTGCCGGTGGCGACATCATCCATATCCCGCTGACGCTTGGGCCTGTCGCGCTGATCTACAATCTTCCGGGCCTCCAGGGCACGCTGAAGCTCGACGGCACGACTCTCGCCGGGATCTACATGGGCAAGATTACGAGCTGGTCCGATCCGGCGATCGCTGCGCTCAACTCCGGAGTCACCCTACCCAACATGCCGATCGTACCGGTGCACCGCGCCGACGGTAGCGGCACCACGTTCATCGCCACCAACTATCTCAGCGCCGTAAGCGATACCTTCAAGTCGACGGTTGGCGCCGGTACGCTGGTCACCTTCCCGAGTGGACAGGGCGGCAAGGGCTCGCCCGGCGTGGCCGCCATCGTCAGTCAATCTCCGGGCGCCATCGGCTACGTCGAGCTGTCATACGCACTGCTGCGAAATCTACCCACGGTCGCCGTGAAGAACAAAGCCGGCAGCTTCGTCTCGCCTTCCGTCGCCGGCGCCTCCGCCGATGCCGCGAATGCCCCGGCGCTGCCCTCCGACCTGCGCGGAGTGGTAGTCAACGCGCCCGGCGCCGGCTCCTATCCGATCAGCGGTTTCACCTGGGGCCTTGTGCACCAGCACCAGAAGGACCTCACCATGGCCACCGGTGTGGTCAAGTTCCTGTGGTGGGCGATCCATGATGGGCAGCGTTACGCCTCGTCCGGCAATCTGCGCTACGCACCTTTGCCCGCAAACATCGTGAAGCTCGACGAGCAGAAGCTGCTCTCGGTCACCGTGAACGGCAAGCAGGTCTACAACGGCAAATAGCCAGGAGTGACTCGACACTAAGACTAAGAATGTAGCTCCGTTGGGGCGCTCCGGCTCGGTATGATGCCGGGGCGCTTCGACGCACGCGAGGCACTGCTCACGGAGCTGTAGGAGAACCGGTCCCGGCGAGCGTGCGCGGTAGCGAGCGCTAGGAGTGATTGATAGGTGGCCGTGAAAACCATGGCACGGGCCGGCTCGGCGACCCACAGGCGGCAGGGCTTCATCAGCGGAGACGCCATCTTCGAAGGGCTGACCGTTCTGTTCGCCCTCACGGTGCTCGGCGTTGCCGCGCTCATGATCGGAACGCTGGCCTACAACTCGCACGACACCCTCAGCCGCTACGGTGTCAGCTTCTTCACCAGCTCCGACTGGAATCCCTCGCTGAACGAGCGCTTCGGCGCCCAGGCCTTCATCTTCGGCACCATCATTACCTCCGTCCTCGCTCTATTGATGGCCGGTGTGGTTGGCGTGGGCATTGCCATTCTGCTGGTGGAGCTGCACCTGCCTCGCTGGTTCGCCACTCCGGTCGCACTGCTCGTCGAGCTGCTTGCCGCCATACCAAGCGTGGTATACGGTGTGTGGGGCATATCCGTGCTGATTCCTCTCATGCAGAATGACGTCGACCCGTTTTTCAAGCGCATTCTGGGCTGGACGCCGTTCTTCTCCCAGGATTACTGGGCCGGCCGTTCGATCCTGACCGCCTCGCTCGTCCTGGCTGTGATGATCGTTCCCACCGTTGCCGC
Source organism: uncultured bacterium (assembly GCA_963827235.1). Lineage (GTDB taxonomy): Bacteria > Chloroflexota > UBA5177 > JANWHV01 > JANWHV01 > JANWHV01. Next base: position 495,022 of record CAWHAE010000010.1, on the reverse strand, counting down.
CATATCGCGTGAGGTAATCAGGGTTGTGCCGGATAACCAGCGCGAAGCCATGCTTGCTCTGGGCGCCACGCGCTGGGAGATGGTCTGGATGGCCGTACTCCCCTACGCTCGCCCCGGCATCATTGGAGCCCTGATTCTGGCCATGGGCCGAGCAGTAGGAGAGACCATCGCGGCAACTATGGTTATTGGCAACTTCGCCTATGTGGGCAGCAACCTCTTCCACAGCGCCGACACCCTGGCCAGCAAGATCGCCAACAGCCTGGGCGATGCGACAGGGTTGGAGCTCTCAGCTCTGTTCGAACTCGGCATGATCCTGCTCCTGGTGTCGGTCCTGCTGAATGTGCTTGCCCGGCTGCTGGTATGGTCGGTCTCGCACGGCGCCGCGGAGGTTAAGTGATGGCCAGTGCAAGTCCCGCGCTGCGCGCCTCGAGCCTGACGCGTAACTACCGGCGACGGCTGCTGGTCAACCGGGTGGCTACTGGCCTCCTGGTGCTATGCGCCGTGATAGCCCTGGTTCCCCTGTTCTGGGTCGGGATTTATGTCGTCCAGCAGGGCTGGTCGGCACTGTTCGGGCACTTTCCCGACGTGTTCACGGAGCAGTCCACTGCCCAGGGCACGCTCGAGGATGGATTCAAGGGCACCGTCATCCTGGTGGCGCTCTCGTGCTGCGTGGGATTGCCGATTGGACTGATGTCGGGCATCTACCTTGCGGAATACGGCCGGAACCGATTCGGCGACCTCGTGCGCTTCGTGGCAGACGTGCTCGCCGGCCTGCCCAGTATCGTGGCCGGCATCGTGGCCTACAGCGTGATCGTGCTCACGCTCGGCCACTACACGGCCCTGGCCGGCGGCTTCGCGCTCGGCCTGCTCATGTTCCCCACGGTCTCACGCTCCACCGAGGCCGTGGTTCGCCTGGTACCGGATACGCTGCGGGAGGCAGGTCTCGCCCTGGGCGTTAGCCGCTGGCGCACGATCGTCACCATCATCGTACCGACCGCTATGAGCGGGATCATCACGGGCGTCATTCTGGGAATTGCCCGCGTGGCCGGCGAGACGGCGCCGCTTATCTTCACGGCATACGGCAACCAGAATGGCTTCGTGAATTGGTCCCAGCCGTCACCTGCACTGCCGCTGCAAATCTACCAGAACTTTATTAACTCGCAGGATCCCTCGACCGACTACCCGCTCGCCTATGCCGGGGTACTCCTGCTGTTCTTCTTCGTCGTCGCCTTGAATCTGGGTGCCCGGCTGATTGCCGCGCGAAGGTCCGGGAGATAGGGAGTTATGTCGGCAGCAGTGGAGCCACGAGCACACAATGAGACCGGCCAATCCACGAAGGCCATGTTCCTGGAGTCGCTGCATGCCTTCTACGGCAGTAAGCACGCGGTGAAGGACGTTACGTTGAGGATCGAGCCCGGCAGCGTGACCGCGATCATCGGTCCTTCCGGTTGCGGAAAGTCGACGCTGCTGCGCTGCCTCAATCGCATGCACGAAGTTATTCCGGGAGCCCGCGTGACAGGCCGCGTCCTGCTGGACGGCGAGGACATATACGCCTCCACCGCCGACGCGGTGCTGGTACGCAGGCGCGTCGGCATGGTGTTTCAACGGCCAAATCCATTTCCGACCATGTCGATACAGGACAACGTGACGGCGGGCATTCGGTTGACCGGTCGGCGAGCCGGGCGCCAGCTCGCCGAGATCGTGGAGAAGTCGCTCCGCGACGCGGCGATCTGGGACGAAGTGAAGGATCGCCTCAAGTCGCCCGCGACAGCCCTCTCGGGCGGCCAGCAGCAGCGCCTGTGCATCGCCCGTGCCCTGGCCGTCGAGCCCGAGGTCATTCTGATGGACGAGCCCTGCTCCGCGCTGGACCCGATCGCCACGCTCAAAGTCGAAGAGCTGATCGCGGATCTCCGGAGCAGCTACACCATCGTGATCGTGACGCACAACATGCAGCAGGCTACCCGCGTCTCCGATCGGACCGCATTCATGCTGGTCGACATGGAAGATCGGACGGGTATTCTGGTTGAAGAGGGTCCGACCAAGACCATATTCAGCAACCCCTCGGACAAGCGCACAGAAGATTACGTCACCGGGCGCTTCGGTTAAGTGCCGCCCGCAACGGCAAGGGGGAACCATTGACACGTGAACGCTTTGGCCAGCAGCTGCACGCGTTGAGCGCTGCCACGGCCGTCCTCGGCGAGCAGGCGGCTACGGCTGTGCGGCAGGCTGTGCAAGCATTCTCCAGTTACGACCCGGTTCTCGCGCAACGCGTCGTCGAAGAGGATGCCGGCATCAATCGTATGGAGCGCCAGATCCTCGACGACGCGAGCGTGCTCCTGATGTTGCAGGCACCGGTAGCCTCCGATCTTCGGCGCATCCTCGGCGTATCGCGCGTAGCGGCAAGCTTCGAGCGCATCGGCGACCACGCCGCTGCGATCGCCAACTCGGTGCTGCGGCTTGCCGCTCCGCCGCAGCTTGGCGACCAGGGCGACCTTGAGCAGATCATTGACCAGGTCCAGCTGATGCTGCGAGACGGGCTGCGCAGCTATGCGGACACCGACGTCGACCTCGCGCGTGCCGTCTGCCAGATCGATGACGGCGTGGACGTCGCCTATAGCCACCTTTTTCGCGAGCTGCTGACCGAAATGGTCGAAGATTCGACCTTGATCGCGCGAGCCACGTACACGCTCTTCGTAGCTCGCGATCTCGAGCGCATCGCGGATCACATGGCCAATGTCATGGAGACCGTGGTCTACATCGTCACTGGAGAGACGGTCGAGCTCAACTAGCGATCGACGTTCGGCCCGAATGATCGATCAGATCGACCCCGGCTGCGGTCCCCACCAGCACCTGTCGTGCCATCCCGGGAAACAGACCGTGCTCGACCACGCCGGTCAGCGCCTTGATGGCTGCGGCTACGTCGAGGAGGTTTACAGAGCTATCGAACCAGCAATCCAGTATGTAGTGTCCTCCGTCGGTCAAGAACGGCTGCCCTCCTGCCATACGCCTTTCCGGGCGGGAGCCCAGGGCACGCAGCTCGGCGTCCACGCGCGTCCAGCCGAACGTGACCACCTCGACAGGCACCGGAGAGTGGTCGCCGAGACGGGGAACCAGCTTGTGCTCGTCCACCATGATCACCAGCCGGCCGGTCGACGAGGCGACGATCTTCTCTCTCAGCAGTGCTCCGCCAAGTCCCTTGATCAGGTTCAACTTCGGATCGACCTCGTCGGCGCCGTCCACGACGATATCCAGGCTCGGATACTCCTCGAGAGACCCGAGAGGGATGCCACCGTCGCGAGCCTGCGCTGCCGTCGCTTCGGACGTTGCCACGCCTCGTATACTCAGACCGCCGCGAACACGTTCGATGAGAGATTCGACGAACAGTCGGGCCGTCGAGCCCGAACCCAGACCTACCACCATGCGATCCTCGATCAATGTAGCCGCGTACGCTGCAGCGCGCCGCTTCGAATCCGACTGCGACGTCGTCGGATTGTTTGCCATGTGCTCACCTCCTCACGCGCCATGGTAGCATCTACCGTGGTGCCTTCGTGCGGCTTCGAACCCGGCATTGGCAAACCTTCGACATGCTTGCCGGGCTCCCGAGGCCGCTTTATACTGGCCACAGCGCGAGCGTCAAAGAGCGGGCTTCCGCCACGGCCTCTAGTCATGTGCACCATGGGGAGCGGACGATTGGACGATCTGAGCGGGACTAGCGACGGCATGGGTTTCGAAATCGTGGCTTCCTCGCTGCGCGCCGACCTGTCGGACACAAAGGCATTCCTCGGCGCGCTGGCGGAGAAGCTCAGCGGCGCACTGCCGACCCTTTGCCAGGTGGAGCGTCGTGGCAGTCTCTTCTCGAAGGAGAAACAGGTCTCGCGCCTCACATTGGAGCTCGGCGAGCACCGCTACAGCATCGAGCACGGTGGCCACGGAGGCTTGCGCGCGGCCCGCGCCAAGGTGGTTCGGGGCATTTCCCTGAAGACGGAAGAGCTGGGCGTTGAGACCTGGATCGACGAGCTGGCAAAGGATCTGGCGGCGCACGCCGCGCGCAATACGCAGGCCCGCGCCGCGCTCGAGCGCTTACTGACCTAGCAACGGGCGGTCGATTGGTGCTGCCCACTTGCCTAGCGGTGAGGTTGAGCTGACATGCCACTGTTCCACAGAGAATCGGCCGACGAGAAGCAGCAGAAGGAAGCCGCGCGCGCTGCCGCGGACCTCGAGGCCCAGCTTCAGGAGAAGAGCAAGGAAGCGCTCGCCTCCGGCAGGCTGCCCGTACGCGCGCAGGAGCGGGTCGGCCAGATCCGTGCCGCGATCTCCTCGGGTGCAGGGGTGCCGCTTTTCAGCAGCGACCTTTCAGTCAACGAATTCCTGATCGCTCGGCAGGTCGGCTACGAGCCGGTGGGCCTGGTCGCCGGTAGTTGCGTCTACCACATCGGCTGGACAGGCTGGACCTATACCGGCGTGCTGGACAACCAGACCGAGGCGCTGTATACGGCCACCACGTCGGCTATCGATCGCATGCAGCAGGAGGCGCGAGGCATGGGTGCCCTGGGCGTGGTTGGCGTGCGCCTGGAGATTCGCAAGCCGTCCTGGGCAGAAAGCCTGGTCGAAGTGGTGGCACTGGGCACGGCCATCCATGCCCGGGGGGCCCCGACCCACGCGGAGCCGTTCATCGGCGGGCTCTCGGCGCAGGAGTATTGCACCATGCTGCAGGCAGGCGTCAGGCCCGTCAGCCTCGTATTCGGCAACTGCGCGTACTACATCTACACGAGCTACGTGGACCAGGCGCAAAACTTCAGCTGGTACAACCAGGAAGTGGTGAAGTATACCCAGAGCATCTACGACGCGCAGCAACATGCCTTCGGGCGCATGCACCGGCAGGCCGCCACGGTGGGCGCGCACGGCGTGATCGGCGTGCACTTCGATCACACGCTGCGGCGAATCGCCTCCGGTGGCTCGGATAGCGAGCGGGAAGATTATATCGTGGAGTACGTCACCTGGGGAACCGCGATCGTCGAAGCCCCGGTGACGGCAAAGCCCACTGCACCCGCAGTGGTCCTCGATCTCGAAGACGTTGCGAACGTAGCCAGCCCTGCAGCCCTACGGGGAGAATGAGGAGAGTCGACGCAATGAGCACGCCTATGAGTGACCTGCCGGAAGCGGCTCGCGAGCGCTTGGCCAAGATGTCCGGCCGCGGCGGACAACGCGCGATGTTCACGAGTGACCTCACGGTCAACGAATTCCTGTTGGTCAAGGAAGCGGGCTTCGATCCTGTCGGGCTGGTCGTCGGCTCGAGCATCTACCACATCGGCTACCAGCAGTCCTCCTACAATCAGAACCAGGAGCTTGTGGTGCTGACCCAGGCGATGTACCACGCACGCGAGCTCGCCATCTCCCGCATGGAGGAAGAAGCGGACGCCCTCGCCGCCGACGGCGTCGTGGGCGTGCGTCTGGAAGTGGGGCGTTACGAGTGGGGCGAATCGCTGGCAGAATTCCTCGCCGTCGGCACCGCGGTGCGCAGCCGTGACGGGAAGAACCATCGCTCGCCTGACGGCAAGCCGTTTACCAGCGACCTGAGTGGTCAGGACTTCTGGACGCTGCTGCGGTCGGGCTACAGGCCCTTGGCACTGGTGATGGGCAACTGCGTCTACCACGTGGCGCACCAGACGCTTCGCGGCTTCTTCAAGACTGCCGGGCAGAATGTTGAGATGGTTAACTTCACGCAGGCGCTCTACGACGCGCGCGAGCTGGCAATGGAGCGCATGCAGGCGGAAGCGACGCAGGTGCAGGCCGAGGGTATTGTCGGCACGCAGATTCACGAGCGCAGCCACGGTTGGGGCTCGCACGTGATCGAGTTCTACTCGGTGGGCACGGCGATTGCCTCGACATCTGCCGATCACCAGATCAGCACGCCCCAGATGGTGCTGACCTTGAATGACCGCTGAGTATTTCGACCTCTACGACGGCGACGGGCACCCGCTAGGCACGACCAAGGCGCGCGACCAGGTTCATAGAGACGGTGACTGGCATCGTAGCGTCGCCCTCTGGATCGTGCGCGCGCGCGGCACGGTCGTCGTGCAGCGGCGCAGCCCGTCCAAGGACACCTACCCCGGTGCCTTCACGGCGAGCGTAAGCGGGCACTACGCGGCCGGCGAGCGGCTGGAGCAGGTGCTGAGGGAGGCGCGCGAGGAGATTGGCGTCGAGGCTTCGGCCGCCGATCTCGTGCCTGTCTGCACGTGGGCTGACGATGATCGACCTGCGCCCGGTATCGTCGACCGCGAGCTGCTGGATGTCTATCTCTGGCCGCTGGAACGCGAGCTGGGATCGTTCTCGCCGGAGCCTGCCGAGGTCATGGGCCTAGCCGAGATCGATCTCTCCGCGTTCGACGACCTGCTGAGTGGAGCAAGGCCGGTTATCAAGGGAACCTGGCTGCCGGCAGGCGGTACGAGCGCTGCACCAATCGACCTCACGGCCGGCGATTTCGTGCCCATGGCGAAGTACCACCGGCACGTCGTGCGCTTCGCGCTGGCGTATCTTGCCCGGCTCAATTCACCAGGCAGTGCCTTGCCGGACCCGTGTGTACAATCGTTGACGTATGGAGAGAGCGGCTCAGATACTGCATAGCTCCGGAATGCTGCCTGCAAGGGCATACCGATCGTGGCGACGGATTCTCCTTCGCTTCCTGGGCGGCATGTTTGCGCTCCAGTTCGTCACCGTCGCCGTTCTTTCCGCCATCTCCGAGCTGCGCAAGCGCCGCAGGCCGGTGAAGGGCTTTCCCAGGCTGCGGTTTGAGGAGCTCGAGGTGGACGGTAACCACCTGCAGCTCTATTGCTTCGGCGACCATGTATTCCAGGATATGCTGGATGCCATCTCCTCCGCCACGACGTCTATCCTGCTCGAGACATACATCTGGAAGGGCGACGCCCTTGGCCGCCGGTTCCGGGAGTGCCTCGAGGCCAGGGCCGCGGCCGGCGTCGAGGTGCACGTCATGTTCGACGGTCCCGCGAATGTGATCGTCCCACGCTCGTTCAAGCGCTTTCCGCCTGAGCTCCATGCATTGCGCTTCCGACTTCCCAACCGGCCGTGGCTCTGGCTCGATCCGCGAAACTACGCCAGGGACCACCGCAAGCTTCTCGTGGTAGACGGCAACATTGCTTTCGTCGGCGGCTACAACATCGGCGAGCTGTATCGCACCCAATGGCGCGACACTCACCTTCGGGTGCGCGGCCCGCTGGCTGCCCGCCTCGGCCAGGAGTTCATCGATTTCTGGAACCGGCAGGCGAAGGCCGGTGAGCGCATTCCGTGGACACTGCGGCGAGGAGCACAGCCGCGTGTGCATTACCGGACGAACGACGTCCGTCGCCTGCTGTTCCCGATTCGAGACATGTATGTCGATGCCATCGAGCGTGCGGAGCACAGCGCCTGGATCACGACGGCCTACTTCATACCGGGACGTCTCGTTCGCATGGCCCTGACCAACGCGGCAAGAAGAGGGGTCGACGTCCAGGTGCTGGTGCCATGGACGTCCAACCACGTCTCCGCGGACTGGATGGCACGAGGCTTCTTCAGCTCGCTGATGCAGGCCGGCGTGCACATCTATGCCTACCAGGACGCCATGAACCACGCCAAGACGATGACGGTGGACGGCACGTGGTCGACCGTCGGCACGGCGAACCTGGACCGGCTCAGCCAGGTTGGCAACTACGAAATCAACGTGGAGGTCTACGACGAGGCGTTCGCCACCCAGATGGAGCAGCTCTTCGAGATCGACCGCTCGAACTCGAAGGCGGTCGACCTGGCGACTTGGAAGCGCCGGCCGTGGTACGCCAAGATCGGCGAGGCCATCCTCGCGCCGCTGCGTCCGCTGGCCTGAGCCGTCGCGGCCTCTGGTGAGCCGTCCCGTATACTTATCGTAGCAGGCAGATGCCGGCAGCACGTGCTGACCGATGCCGCCTTTACAGACCGTTACCGGCGGTAGCCGGCCGGATGTGCACGTGGTCGGCATCGGACGGCGAGACCGTAGTGATCGTGTCCGGCAGTGTGGTTGGCGTCGCACATCCGGCCGGCCTGCGTGAGGCCGCGCCCTCAAGCACACACCGGCTCGTTGACGTGCACCGGTGAGCGCCAAAGTGCCGTTGGTGCGCGCTATCTGTCGGCATGCAAGTGGTGCCGTGGGAGTGCCGGTGATCGATCGTATGCGAGGGGAGCAGACCGCCGAGCAGACGGCTGACGGCGGTGAGCTCGTGCGCGCGGACGGCGTGGGCAAGACGTATGCCGACGGTACCGCCGCTCTTTCCGGCACCACCCTCTCCGTGCGCCGCGGCGAGTTTGTCACCCTGGTGGGGCCATCTGGATGCGGCAAGTCGACTCTGCTGCGCCTCGTGGCCGGCCTGAGCTCGATCTCGAGCGGAACTCTCACCGTAGCCGGCATGCCTCCGGAGCGGGCGCGGCTAGAGCGCGGCGACATGGCATTCGTGTTTCAGGATGCCACTCTGCTGCCCTGGCGAACTGTGCTCAGAAACGTCGAGATGCCGCTCCAGCTCGCGGGACGATCCCGAGCCGAGCGAACGGAGCGCGCCATGGAGGCCCTGAAAACTGTCGGTCTGGCCGACGTGGCGCGATCCTACCCTCACCAGCTCTCCGGCGGCATGCGCATGCGTGTGTCTATTGCCAGGGCACTGGTGACCGAACCTTGCCTGCTGCTCATGGATGAGCCCTTTGGCGCGCTCGACGAGCTGACGCGCGGCAGGCTGAACGTTGAGCTGCTGCGCGTCGCCGCGTTCGCCGGATGGACTGTGCTCTTCGTCACCCACAACGTGTTCGAGGCGGTCTTTCTGTCGAGCCGAGTGCTGGTAATGAGCCCACGGCCGGGCAGCATCGTCGCCGACCTGCCGGTTGCTCTGCCACATCCCCGGCTGCCCGCCATGCGAACGAACCCTGAGTTCAATCTGATCGCCGGCAACGTGCTTGCGGCCTTGCAGGAGAACGATTGATGCGCGCCGATCAGCTCGCTGGCGGCCGCGAGGCGCCGAAGGCAGCGGCAGCCGCCAATCCGGCCAGGGCGACAGTGCGGTCGCAGGGCCGGACGTGGCGGCGCTTCGTGCTGAACAACCTGATCCCGCCCGCGATAGCATTCGGCGTGCTGATTCTCGTCTGGATCGCCTGGCTGCGAATCTCGGGCATCTCGCGCTGGTCCGCACCGTCTCCGGGCGACATCGTCAACGGATTTCGCAACTATTGGCCGGACTTGCTGACCGCTGCCTGGTCGACCTTCCGCGACGCCATGGCGGGCTTCGCCCTGGCGATCGTGTTCGGCGTCCTGACGGCAATGCTGATGTCGCAGTCCCGCCTTCTCGAGCGTGCTATCTTTCCCTATGCGACCCTGGCCCAGACGATACCGATCTACGCCGTGGCGCCGATCATTGGCTTCTTGCTGCCGGGAGACCACCCGCCGATCATCGTCGTGTCTTTCATCATCGCCGTGTTCCCGATCATCGCTAACGCTACGCTGGGCCTTACCTCGGTCGACTCCAGATTCGTGAGCCTGTTCCAGATGTACAACGCCTCACGAGTGCAGCAGCTCCTGTACCTGCGTGTCCCGTTCGCATTGCCCAACATCCTGACCGGCATTCGCGTGTCCAGCGGGCTGGCCATCGTGGGAGCCACGGTCGCCGAGATGCTGCTTGGAGCGGGCGACCCGGCCGGCGGCGGGCTCGGCTATGAGATCGCCTTCGCGGCGCCGCAGGGCCTTTGGGACCTGCTTGGCGCGGCCGCCGTTGCCTCGGGATTGCTGGGTATTGCCGTCTTCGCCGTCGTGTCGGCGATCAGCACGCTCGCCCTGAGACACTGGCACGAGTCGGCACTTGCCGTCGAAAACTGAGACAATGAGATCGAGAACCGCGCGTACCGGCCCGCAGCGTCGCGCGCCCCGGGTTCGAGGTCACGGACATGGATGCTGGGCCAAGCCCCTGGTATGAAGCCCCTGCTTCCCACCGGGCTGCAGTCGAGACCCTTTGAGACGACCATTGGCTGTGAAAGGAAGATATCGGCACATGATCACGCGCCACCTCTTCTCCCTACTCGTCGTTACGCTCTGCCTCGCGTCCGCCGCGCCGGGCCTGCAGCCTCGCGCAGCGCGTGCCGCCGCCCCGTCCTACAACCTGATGATGAACTGGTTCCCCGAGCCGGAGGAAGGCGGATTCTACGAGGCGCAGCGGCTCGACCTTTACGCAAAGGCGGGTATCTCATCTGCTGTCGCGCCGTTCAGGCGAGTAGTCACCGTGGAGTCATACGTGTTGTCGGGGCAGGCGACCTTCGGCATGGGCGATGCCGACGAGCTGCTACAGTACGACGAACGAGGAGCGCATCTGGTCGCCATCATGAACACGTTCCAGACGAATCCGCTCGGCGTTCTCTGGCATGCGGAAGATAGCTCTATCCACGGGATAGCCGACCTGAGCAATCACACGCTAATCTACTCGTTTGGCGTGCCGTTCGAGAAGTACCTCGTGGCCAAGTATCACTACACGAACTTCACCACCAAAGCCAACGATTTCAGCTCGCGAGGCTTTGCTGCGGACCCCAAGGCCGTGCACCAGTGCTACGTCACTTCAGAGCCCTACCTGTATGAGAAACAGGGCCTCAAGGTGAAGTACGCGCTTGTCTCGGAGTCCGGCTTCAACCCGTACGCCGACCTCATCTACACCACGCAGGCCTTCGCTCAGAGCCACCCAGACGTCGTTCGCGCTTTTGTGAAAGCAAGCGTCCAGGGATGGAACTCATACCTCAAGAATCCGGGTCCCACGCTTACCTACCTGCGCTCCGCGCCGGGCGTGAAGAGCTACCCCGAAACGCCCGACGAGCAGCAGTTCAGCTTCAGCCAGATGCAGCGCTACGGCCTGGTAGACGGTGGCGACGCCAGAACGCAAGGCGTCGGCTGGTTCAATCCCCAGCGCTGGGTCGCGCTCCAGCAGCAGATGGACGGCGCCGGCTTGAATGTACGCGACGTGCATCTCAGTGACGCCTACACCGACAGTTTTCTTCCGCAGTCGCACCGAGCAGCCTGAAGGCAAGCCCGCGCCGAGAGCCGCACTGGCGGCGTGCGCATACGACGCCCCTCTGATTCATCGTCGGGAGGCTCATTGCCCGCCCAGCGCGGATTTCACTCCGCCCCTGCGGGCTCCACGTTGGGGTGACCACCAGAGCATCGGCAGGCCAAGCTATAGCTCGTCAGGTAAACAATCCCACACCTGTAGGAAACTCTACTCCGGTGCGACCAGTCCGAAACTCGGAGTCATTAGCTGACGACCTATAGCGCCGCTTTCGGGCGGGCGCCAGGCCTCTACGACGTGCCGCACACTCGTAGACGAGGCCATGAAGAAACGTGCAGCTCGCCACGCGGAGTGCATGCCTTCATCCGGGAGAAGTAGGCAATCTCCACCGAGGCGGTCGTCTGGAGCAGCGGGCCCGTGCTACCATATTTCGGCGTGCCCGTGCCGTGCCCGGCACCGGCCAACTGGAGCTGAAGTGCCGGCCTGCCGCAAGCGCTGTTTGCGGATGCTGCTCGTTGTTCCGGGATGTTGCCATGACTGTTAACACGTGCCATCGCTGGATAGCTGCCGCGCTCCTCGCGCTTTCCATGGTCCTGGCAACCGGCATTCCGTCGCGGGCGCTGCCCGTGAGGGTGGCCCCGGTTGGAGCCGTCACCATTGGCGAGCTAGCGCTACCTGCCGTGCTCAACCCGCTGCTCGATAGCTCGCTTGCGACACGCGACGTGACTGACGCCGTCTTCGACAGTCTGCTGAGCGCAGATACTCACGACGCTCTGGTACCCGATCTCGCCACGGGATACAGCCTGGCCGCCGACGGGCGCACCTACACATTCGCCCTGAACGGCAGGGCACGCTGGCAGGACGGCGTTCCCGTCACCGCCTCGGACGTGCTGTACACAGCCAAGCTCGTGCGCGATCCGCAGTTTCCCGCCGTCTCGAGATACGCCTTCGGCTACATTACCTCGCTGCGCTCCGACGGTCCATTGACGGTGATCGCCACGCTGCGGCAGGTGTATGCACCGTTCCTGAGAGCCTTTGCCACCACGCCGATTCTGCCGGCTCACGTTCTGAGCCCGATCGCAGACAAGGACCTGGCAGGCTACCAGGCGTTCAACCTGAGGCCGATCGGCAGCGGGCCATATGCCGTGACGGACGTGACGCCCGGCGATCACATCACGTTGACCGCCAGTTCGTCATTTGCACGGGGCACGCCCAGGATCGCGCAGATCGTCTTCAAGCGCGAAGGCAGCAGTAAGGCCGAGCTGGCGGCACTGCAGTCGGGTGCCATCGACATGATCGGTCCCTCGTCCAGCCTGACGCCGCAGCAGGTGATCCCGGCCCTGCAGAGCGGACGCTACAGTGCCTTCGCGGCCCCCGGCTCGGGCTGGACGCACATCGACCTGATCGAGAGCGGCTTTCTGCGCGATCATGAGGTCCGCCAGGCCTTGACGCTGGCCACGCCCAGGCAGCGCATCGTGAGCACGCTTTTCGGCGGGCTTGCCGCGCCGGCCGATGCCGATCAGCCGCCGACCTCGATCTACTACGATCCCTCGATCGCCGGCACCCTCCCCTACGCACCCGGCGACGTTCCAGGCTTGCTCGAGAAGCGAGGCTATACCCTGGTGCACAGCAACTGGCGCAAGTTCGGCCGCGACCTGGCCATCACCCTCTGGACGGACTCCGGATGTGCCGATTGCCTGGCCGTGGCCGGGACGGTCGCTTCGAGCTGGACTTCGGCCGGGATCCGCACCACCGTGAAGGCCGTCGATCAGCACAAGCTGTTCGGGCTGCACGGTCCACTCTACAACGCTGATCGACTCTATTCGCAGCAGCTCAGCGCCGTACTCTACACGTGGGCGGTGTCCGCGGAGCCCGACGACACGTACTACTGGGCTACCTCGATGATCGTGAGGCCGGGACACCTGACCGGAGGCAACTTCGACGGCTACAGCGACGCCGTCGTGAACAGGCTCAGCGGCCAAGCGCTGATCACCACGGACGAACAGCGCCGGATCGCAATCTACCAGCATATCCAGCGGCTGCTGGTCAACGACCAGCCCGACGTCTTCCTCTACTGGACGGCGCACCTGACTATCACTGTCGACAGCCTTCAAGGATACCGCGCCAACCCATTTGCGCCAGGAATCACCTGGAACGTGTTCAACTGGGTGCTGGCCTGACTCTACGCCGCTGCGTCGGCCGGGGCATCCTCTCGCCTCTCAGGCACCACTTTGGCCGCATCTCCCGGACGGCCGAACACCGCGAAGGCAGGATACAGCGCCAGCAACGTGATCGGCAGGAAGTAGCTGTACAGGCTCCGCCACGCAAAGAAGAGCGGCAAAGGCGCAAGCACGAGCCCAATCCACGGGTTAGCCCGGCACACGCGCCAGTAGAACGCCAGCAGGCCGGCCAGGGAGGCAAACTCAAGCACGTTGTAGAACAGCTTGGGCGCCAGCGGCAACGCGCCGGCTCCCCCGGTGCTCAGCGAGACAATGCCGCTGCCGCGAGGAAACATGGGATCGCGGAGTGGTCCGAGCACACCGGACATCCACTCGCTTGGCGAGGCAAGGAAGAAGGGTAGGTTCGTCAGCAGGAAGATGCCCGCCACGATGGCCATTCTGCGGACCGCCTCCTTCCGACCTTCCGTGCGCCACGCCAACACCGCGTAGAACAAGAGGAAGAACCATGCCTGCTGCCGCGAGGCCGCGGCAAGACCCATCGCGCCGGCCGAAAGCCATCGCTTGTCCTTGGCGATCCACGCCACCAAGACCAGCAGCGTATACACCGCGTCGGTCGACCCCGACACAAGGGTCGGGCCAAGGGCCGCGTTGGCACACACGGCAAGCAAGACCAGACGGCGCGGGGTGCCGCGCGGCGTCAATCGTACGATCAGCACTGCCATTGCCGCGTACACGAGCAAGTAGAGCAGGCTCAGGTCGTCAAGGTGGAGAGGGGCAACCAAGGCCGGAAACAGGAAGGATACGGCGGGATAGCTGTATTCCGACTCGAACTCCGGCGGATGCTGCACACCCGCCGCCAGGTAACGGTTGAAGGTCCTGACCAGATCCTGTTTGGTCGGGTATACGTTGAACCGGGAGAACTCTCCCAGCTTCAGGGGCGTCGTCTTGGTGCCGTCTTCCCCATGCGAGTTAAGGCACCCTGTCACGTTGAAACTGGAGTACGCGTTGTGGCCGTTGAGCATGCTGTTCTTGGCGCAGTCGGTCACCGTGATGGCGTCGTTGCCGTAGTGGCTCGAGCCTACTACCTTGGTGAACGGCAACAACCCTTGCAGATTGAGCAGCGACAGTAAAACGGCCAATACGATTGCGGCGTACACCATGGGGCGATAGTGCCGCCTGACCAGCGATGGCAGCGACCTGCGCACGACGAGGATGAAGAGAGCCAGCGAGATCACCAGGCAGACGAACTGTACCTGCTGCACCGTGTTGAGATTCGGCAGCTTGTTGCCGAAGGGCAAAAACATGCCGTCGACCCGGTGGAATAGCCAGAGCATGGGTCCGAACGAAGGCAGGTCACTGTCGCTGGCCATGGTATCCGCGAACGACACGGTCCGCGTGATGGCCATGGCGGCGAGCGCAAATACCACCAAGGCGAATCGGCCGCCAAGCTCCGGGCCGCCAAAACGCAGTCCGGCGAGCTTGCTCCACGCATTCCTCAGCGATACGGCGGGTGACGAAGAGAGCAGTGACGGCGCACCTTCATCACCCCTCATAGAGCCGTGCCCCCTCAACATCTCAGCTGACATGGCGAGCTAGTAGGATACCGAGATCCTGGCTACCTCGAGCGCTGAACCTACGACACGGTAACCAACGTAATTATGCATCACCACTAGTCGTGGTGCAAAACTTCGCGTTTGTCCACTATTAGGGTGATATTCCACCTCCAGCCGCAGCGCATCCGAGCCTAGGTTCGTGTCCACCAAGCTGATCTGCTGCGATCGGACCTTGATGATCTCTCCAGGTCGCCACGTGCCCATGGGTAGCCAGTCCGTGGTCGGCCTGTCGATAATGCTTCCTTGCTGCTTCCCGTCTGTAAAGAAGGTGAGCTCTCGCATGTGGGTGGAGGCCGGAAGAGGGCGCAACACGCGCCACGAGCTCACTATGATCGTATCAGGTATGCGCAGGTTGACTTGCTCTCGGCGCTCGGTGCTCAGGCCTACCAGCTGGAGGTCCGGTCCAAAGTCCGCAATGGCAGGCTGGCCCTCGTCGGGCTCGAGCGCGAACGTATAGAACGACGAAGGGATGGCGGGTACCGCCGGCAACTGCTTGTCGATGCGATGCAGAATCAGATAGCCATCGTCGGCGGCCAGGATCTGCCAGTGCCGCGAGCGCAAGAGATCCATCGCCGTGTTGTATTGGTCGACCGGCAGGCCCGGGTTGACGTTCGACGTCACGTCGAGCGCCACGTATTCCGCGTCGCCGACGTCCGGAAACAGGTAGCTCTTTGCGCGGTCGCCCAGATGCGGATTGAGCTGGTCCATTGAGCTCACGGCGACGCCCGGCGGAATGAGCTTGAGCAGGTGCTGGCCGAGCAACGTGTGCGCCGACATCACCGGCGCCGAGTATCCGTCGGCGATAGGCGTGAATCCATTGAGGCGTTGATTCGCCAGCGCGGACACCGCAAGCACGACGATTAGCACGCCGGCGACCCACCGATGCCCGAGGCCGTGTCTCGTGCCATAGGCGACAAGCCAGGCGAAGCCGTAGATCGCCGCGGCAACGCCGACCGGTACGAGCTCCGCCGAGTACTGGCCAAGGCCGCCGTACATGTGCTGATCCGTGGAAAGCAGGATGATGCCGAGCGATGGAAAGCCTATTGCGAGCGCCGGAAGGCTGAACAGACTGAGATAGCCGGTCGCGATGAAGTAGCGGTGAAGCATTGATGCCTTCGGCCACATGACGACCGCGTGCCACAGCCTGTCAGGGTGGTGCAGCCAGTTCTTGAACACGCCTAGCGCTCCTGGGCTCGATGCTCCTTCGTCCGCTGCGTTGATGTATCGCTGCCAGTAGGCACTGGGTCCACTGCCGAAATGAGGCACTATCCAGCCAACCGCCACCAGCGACCAGCTTGCGCTGACTACCGCCACCAGGATGGCGAGCTTGCGACTCCCGCCGCGCCACCAATGCCAGAGTGCCATGCAGGCAACGACAAGTCCGATCTCCTCCTTGCAGGAGATCGACAGCACGGCGAAGAGAATGAACAGGCGGTAGCGACGCTCTTCGAGAAACACGAAGGCCCAGAGCAGCGCCGGAGCCACGAGCGTAACCGGGTGAAATTCGTACAGAGTGGCCGCTTCCAGGGAAGGGGCAAGCAGGTAAGCGGCAGGCGCCGCGATCGCCAGGCCACGGCTATGCGTGACGCGAAGCGCGAGCCGGCAGGCAGCCGGCGCCCCGAATGCGACGCACACCGCCTGCACCACGATCAGGGTCACCGGCGATGCATAGATGAGATAGACCAGCGAGAGGGGCAACAGAATCGGCTCGACATGGAAGCTGAGCCGCGTCGTCGTGCCCCACGCTTCCTTGTCCAGGTGCGCGCGCATGTTTGTGAAGTGGAACAGGTTACCGTGAAGGGTGTTCCACACTGCCTGATCCATGTTGCCCATGTCAAGCGCGTGCATGAGGAACGCGTCGTAGCGCTGTATGCTCAGCCAGCCGAAGAACACAGCGTAGATGCAGGCCATGGCCAGCGATAGCACATACGGCACGACTGCGCGGTCTTCGGTAAGGCGTCCTTCGCTGCCGGTCGGGCTGTCACAGCGGCTCAACGATTCTCGATCCAGGTGCGGATGGCGTTGACGAACTGCTCCGGCTGCTCCTCGTGCGGCAATGCGCCGCAACTTGGGATCATCGCTACTCGCGCGTGAGGAGCCAGGCGTACATACTGGGCGAGCCAGTGGTTTGGCGACGGATTGGCATTGGCGCCGGCTACCACGAGCATCGGCTTGGCGAGGCCGGCCAGATCACGAGAGACGTCCAGTCCCAGACGGCCCGCCAGGTATGCGTGCGGCGCCGTCAGCGCGTTAGGCTGGTGCGCCAGGGCGTACTGAGCGTCGACCATCGATTCGGTGACCAGGTCGGGGTTGCAGTAGGCTCTCTCGCGCAGGTGCGACCGTATGGCGTTCCGCGCGGTCAATAGCCGGAAAAGGCTCTGGCCCAGCACCGGGGCCGACAGGGCCGTATCGACCACGGCCCTCATCGGTGGCGGCAGGTCGGGCCTGCCGTCCGGCGGACTGGGCATACACATGACCACGGCCGAGATCTCGTCCGGCATGGAAGCTGCCGCGGCAACGCAGTACAGTGCAGACAGACCGCAGCCCACTAGCATCGCCGCGCCGCGAACCTCGCGCGCCAGGAAGTCCTTCAGCAGGCGTACGTACGTCGCGCTCGAGTAGTCGATCACGGGATGGTCGGAGAGACCAAAGCCCAGCAAGTCAGGTGTGTAGACGGTGTGCGAACGGGCGAAAAGCTCGACGACGTAGCGGAACTCGAATGAGGACGAAGCGACGCCCAGCCCGTGCACGAGCACGATCGGCGTTCCGCTGCCGGTCACCACGTAATGAATCGCTCCCTCGTCCCAGTTGAAGCGTCGGGCGTCGCCCGGCATGGTAGACTTCAACGGAGGAGAGGGAGAACGGCTCAGCGCCCCATTCAGGGCGAGCAGCGCTCCAAATGCGGCACCGCCGAGCGCGACAACCTGTCTAGTACTCATGGGAACGCCATAACCACGCTTCTTGCTGGCAAGTTGGCCTGCCGGTATCTTGGACTCTAGTGAGAGCCTGGCTATGGGCTCGCACGGCACGCGATGGGCCTTTGCCAATTGTAGCACGTGACCACATCCTGAACCGCGGTCCTGCCTACTGAGACCGCTGCGCTGCACCCGCGAGAGGAGCGCACGTATATGTCCATGGACAATCGCCGGGGCCCGTCCAAGCCCAATCAGAACCAGGGTGGCCGGCCACCCGGCGGAATACGGTTCTCCTTTCTCTGGATAGTGTTGCTCTTCGCACTGCTGATCGGCAACATCTGGCTTGCACCGCTGCTGCAGAACACCAGCTCCAACTACACCTCGATCACGTACACGACCTTTGAAAGCCTGGTCGTGCAGAACAAGGTGAAGTCGATCACGAACCAGGGCGATTCTATCACGGGCTCTTTCGGCGGCCAAACGATCGACGTCGTCGACACCGACGGCAAGGCCGTCGCCACGAAGAATTTCTCGACCAACATTCCCGCCTACACCGACGACGCCTTGGCTCCCCTGCTGAAGCAGCACAACGTGGACGTCAACGTCAAGCAGGTGGACGGGAGCAGTCCTCTCCTCGGCTTTCTGTTGAGCTTCGGCCCGGTGATCCTGCTGGTCGCCGGACTCATCTGGCTCAGCCGGCGCGCGACCAATCAACAGCAGGGCATCTTCGGATTTGGCCGAAGCCGAGCCCGGCTGTACGACAAGGAGCAGCCGCGAATCACATTTGCCGACGTCGCCGGCGTGGAGGAGTCAAAGGACGAGCTGGTAGAGATCGTCGATTTCCTCAAGAACCCGGCCAAGTACCAGCGCCTCGGTGGCACCATTCCTAAGGGAGTACTGCTCATCGGCCCGCCTGGCACCGGCAAGACCCTTCTGGCCAAGGCCGTGGCCGGTGAGGCCAACGTGCCGTTCTACAACATGAGCGCGAGCGAGTTCGTCGAGATGCTGGTCGGCGTGGGCGCCAGCCGGGTGCGCGACCTTTTCGCCCAGGCAAAGGTGAATGCACCGTCAATCATTTTCGTAGACGAGCTCGACGCGGTCGGTCGCCAGCGCGGCGCAGGGTTGGGTGGTGGCAACGACGAGCGCGAACAGACGCTCAACCAGTTGCTCACGGAGATGGACGGCTTCGACACGCGTCAAGCCGTGATCGTGTTGGCGGCCACCAACCGTCCCGACGTGCTGGATGCCGCCCTTCTGCGGCCCGGTCGTTTCGACCGCCGCGTCAGCGTGCAGCGTCCTGACCGCGCCGGGCGAGAAGCGATTCTCAAGGTGCACACCCGGCACGTGCCGCTGGATGCCGACGTCGACCTGCAGGACATCGCCTCGATCACGCCCGGATTGGTCGGAGCCGAGCTGCGCAATCTCGTCAACGAGGCGGCGCTGCTTGCCGCCCGCCGCAACCGCGACGCCGTGAAGCGCGTAGACTTCAACGAGGCGATGGAAAAGATCATTCTTGGCGTCGAGAGGCACATCATGCTGAACGCCGAGGATCGGCGCCGCGTCGCGTTTCACGAGGGCGGCCACGCCCTGCTTGGCGTGCTGATACCCGGCTCGGATCCGGTCCGGCGTGTGACGATCGTTCCCCGAGGCCAGGCGCTTGGCGTCACCTATCAAATGCCGCTGGACGACCGGCACAACTACCCCGAGGACTTCCTGCGGGCGCGCATCATCGGCGCTCTTGGCGGCCGTGCCGCGGAGGAGATCGTATTCGGCGTGGTGACCTCCGGAGCGGAGAACGATCTCAAGCAGGTGACCGACATCGCGCGCCAGATGGTAACCAAGTGGGGCATGAGTCATACACTGGGCCTGGTGGCGTACGGTGGCTCTGAGGACGAGGTGTTCTTGGGTAGAGAGCTTGCCACGCAGCGCAACTACAGCGACGACACTGCCGGCAAGATCGACGAGGAGATCAAGCGCATTATCGACGACTGCTACACCCAGGCCGTGTCGACGCTTCGCTCGCACGCGCAACAGCTCACTGCGCTCGCCGAGGCTCTGCTGGAGCAGGAGTCGCTGGACGAACAGGACATCCTCAAAGTGGTCGGCCTGGCAAACGGCAGCGCCGGCAGCCCGGTGGAGCTGGAGCCGCCTCTGCCTACCGGATGGGCTGCATCCAGCGCCAACGCCATGGACAACTGACTCCCGTGGTTTTCGGTCTGCTGATCCCGTGGGCAGTGGGCAGGTCGCGCCTGGGGCCGCTTACGGGCGCTGCCGTGCGGGGGTCCTTGCACGCATGAATCGGGGTCCGATGGAGTTGGCGCGCACCACGCTGTACGAACAGGTGGGCGGGAGCGAGACGTTCATTCGCCTGGTCGACAGCTTCTATGAGTCGGTACGCCTCGACGATCGGTTGATGGTCATGTTTCCACAGGACCTAGAGGGTCCAAAGGAACGCTTGGCGCTGTTTCTGACTCAGTACTTCGGCGGTCCGGCGACCTACAGCGAGAAGCGCGGCCATCCCCGGCTGCGCATGCGCCATCTGCCGTTCCGCATTGGTCCGGAGGAGCGAGACCGTTGGGTGGGCCACATGCTTCACGCGATCGATGCGACCGGCATCGAAGAACCGATGCGGAGCCAGATGATCGACTACGTAGAGCGCACGGCGACATTCATGATCAACGCGCTGCCTGGAAGTGAGGACCGCCCGGAACGACCGGACGCAACCTGAAGGTCATGCGGGCGCCTGTTGCTCGCGACCCACGAGCGCCCACTGCCCCGCGCCGCGCTTGCGAAATAGGTCTTCGCGCAGAAACAGGGCGTTCATCACGTCTTCCCGGTTCGCGCTCTCGCCCCGCTGGTGCAGCCAGGCCAGCATCTGCGTGGTATTTTGCGGCTTTTCCTGCGTCGACAAGGCTTCCTTGAGAAGCTGGACAAGCGCCTCAGACCGGCTCGATGCATCGGCCTCAGTGCCCACCGAGCCGGCAACGGGCAGATCCTGCGTTGCCTCCCGGTCTGTGGCGTGCCCATCGTCCTGCTGGTCCGCATCGAGCGAGTCGTAGAGCCCGCCGAGCGACGGAGACGACTTGCCCGTGGTCGCCGGACGCGCCTTGGCCGCCTGTGAGCGTCTGGCAGGGCCTAGTGCGGCCGCGAGGTCGGGCCAATGCTCCGCCACTACCTCAAAGGGAAGCGCGGGGAGCGATTCGGCGGCGGCTCGGAGTGCGCGCGCGTTTACGATGTCGACGAGCAGCGCCGCCTGTGCAGCCTGCTCCTCCGGCCCGCACTGCACCGGCGCGCGACGCATAAGTGGCGACCTCAGCATGCGGTCGACCAGGCCGTCGAGAAGCGCCAACAGCGCCGACGAGCCCCCACCGCGAACTGGGACTGATATCTGCGTTCCTGCCATGAATCCTCATCCTCCTCCCGCACGCCGCGAGACCACTCCCCGCCCACGGCCCGCCGTGGCCGGTCACCGTGCTACGAAAGGTAGGCCGCGTCGAAGCGGGGAGCGCGTCTCCTGGCAGCCCTGCACAGGCAAGTATATGGCTGCGGCAGCCTCTAGGGGAAATGGCAACGCGCGTACGGCTCAGCCAAGTGGCTCAGCTGTCCGGCAGGCTTCACAGGCCTCGCCGGCGGATTCGCTAGCCGGCTTCCGCGATCAAGCAGATCAGGTAGTCGGTCTCCGGGACGTGCAGAAGAGTGGGGTGGTCTGGGCTCTGGCCAAGCTGCTCGAGGATTCGCACCTCGCGATGAGCATCCCGCGACGCACTGCGCAGCATCGCCTTGAAGCCCGCGTCGTCGACGTGCTGCGAACACGAACAGGTTACGAGTATGCCCCCCGGGACGAGCAGGCGCAGAGCACGCAAATTGATCTCTTTATATCCCCGCAAGGCAGCCTCGACTTTGTCGCGGCTCTTGGTGAAAGCGGGAGGGTCCAGGATGACCATGTCGAATCGCTGACCTCCGTCGCTCATGTCGCGCAGCATGTCGAAGCAGTTTGCCTCGAGAGCGGAGGAGAGACCTGCAAGGCCGTTGAGCGCCATATTGCGCTCGGCAAGCTGCGCACGCCGCGCCGGAGATGTCGGCATTGATCACGTGCCGGGCACCGGCACGGCCGGCGTGTACGCCGAATGCCCCACTGTAGGCAAAACAGTTGAGCACCCTGGCGTCGCCCGCGTAGCTCGCCACGGCAGCACGATTCCGCCGCTGGTCGAGGAACATGCCCGTCTTCTGTCCGGCCCTGACGTCCACCAGCAGACGCGCCCGCCCTTCATGCACTTCGACCAGGTCCGGCGGCTCTCGTCCCGCCAGCAGCCCGGTCCGGCGCTCCAGCCCCTCGAGCTCCCTGACGGACACGTCTGAACGCTCCCAGATCGTCTCAGGCTGCACGAGGTCGAGCAGTGCGTCAATCAGCGTGCTCCTCCAGGGCTCCAACCCCAGGGCCAGGAGCTGCACGACCAGGACGTCCGCATATTGGTCGACGATCAGGCCCGGCAGTCCGTCCGATTCGGCGTTGACCAGTCGCAGGGCGTCCGTACGATCGGTGCGGCGCCAGATCGTGCGCCTGCTCAGCGAGCGGGCAAGCATGTCGTACCACCACTGTACGTCGATAGAAGTGACCTCGCGTGAGAGGTACCGCAGCGTGATCTTGGACGTCCGGTTCACGTACGCAAGGCCGAGCATGTGCCCGAGAGCATCCTGGACGGCAACGATCTCGGAGTCGGCAACGGCGTCGGGAATATAGGCGATTTCGCCGGCGAACACCCACGGATGTCCGACCCTCTCGGGGCGCTGCGGCTTGAGCCGTACCGTGGCGTACCTCTCCATTCCCTTCTCCCGGCCTCCCAGCCATCGATCGGCGTCCGGCGCGCTGACACAGTCGTGTGGATGCCCTGCGCTCAGGACAGCCGGGTCACGCCTCCGCCGGAGCAGCTATGGTATCAGTTCTGGGCCTCGCGCTCAACGACGGGCGATAGGCTCAAGGTCGGTCTCCAGCACGGCCATGAAGCGCCTTCGGATGTCCTGCGTGAACGGACCGGGCACGCCGGCGCCGACCGGCTGTCCGCCTATCGCGACTACCGGCAAGACGGCTCGCCCGACACTGGTGATGAAAGCTTCCTGCAGACGAGGCACGTCGTCCACGAGAACCGGTCTGAGCTCGATGGGCAGCACTTCGTCGGCAACACTCAGGACCATTGCGCGGGTAGTGCCGGCAAGCACGCCGTCACCGGCCGTGCGCAGCCGGCCGTCGACGACGGCAAAGAAGTTGCTCGAGGATCCTTCGAGAATCCCACCCGCTTCACTCACCAGCAAGGCCTCGTTCGTGTCAGGAGCCATGCGTCGGGCACCGGCACCCGGGCCGATGAAGCGAGTCGACTTCGCCCGAGGCAGATCCCTCCTCACTCCCTTATCGGCGAGAGAACAGCTCACGCCGCGGCTGTATGCATCTTCCGGAAGCTCCCGCATCTCCTCAGTGGCCAGAAAGATACGAACGGAAGGAGCCAGAGCGACAGTCACGCGAACCCGCACCAATGGGAAGCCTGCACTCACCAGGGCCGATGCGACCGCTCGACAGAGCAATGCCCTGTCAAGGTGCAGCTGCACGCCTTCCAGACGCGCCGACTCCTCCAACCGGTCGAAATGCGCGCTCGGATGCAGCACTCTGTTCCCGAAGTAGGTTCTGAACGTCGTGTACACGCCGTCGGGCAGCTCGAGCGAGAGGTCGTTCAGCGTCGCGGCGCAGGTAACAATCGCCGCGAGGTCGGCACCCAGCAACTCGAAGCAGCGTACGGAGTCCATCAAACCAACATTTCTACTCGCCGGCGTCGACCCACTCACACTCCTCGTCCGGAGCCCTGTCCCCGCCGCCGCGCACCTGGCAGGCGACCCGAAAGATGTCGCGTGCGATGCCGTTATCCAGCGTAGCAGGGAGATGGACCACGTGGCGGGAATCTCCGTAGCGCGCCAGCCAGCGTCCGACGATGATAATAGCGTCGATCTCATCCTGCCCCACGACCGGTGGTGCTGCTGCCGCCGACTGCAGCCGCTCCAGGAAGCGCACGACAGACTCAAGCGTGCTCTCCTCTGCCCCGACGGCCAGACTGAGCTGTTCGAAGAGCCTGCCGTGCCGGATACCGAACAATTCGACGATGTCGGTCGATGAGCCGGGACAGACAATCACGAGGTTGTTCCGCTCGACGGCTCCCGTCAGGAGCTGCTGCGCTGCCAGCACCTGGCGCGCCTGGCGTAACGCGTCGCGCAGACGCGCGGATCGTTCGAAATCCAGTCGCTCGGCGCTCTCGCGCATCTCGCGGTCGACTCGTGACAGCATGGCATCCTGGTCGCCGGAAAGGAAGGCGAGCACCTCGTCGACGGCCAGCCGGTAGCGATCCGGCGTCACCCCGCCGTGGCATGGGCCGAGGCAGCGTCCCACGTAGAAGCGCAGGCAGCTGCTGCCCGTCGATCCCTTCCGCCGGCCGTCAGCTGCCAGGGCATTGGTACACGTGCGTATGGGAAAGAGGCGATGGACGAGGTCGATCACTGTGCCCACGGCGCGTCGGCTTCGATAGGGACCGAAATAGCGGGCGCCGTCATCGCGCACCTCGCGCGTGGCGTAGACGCGCGGGAATGGTGATGCCACGTCCACCTTGATGAATGGGTAATGCCGGTAGTTGCGAAGCTGCACGTTGAACTGAGGCATGTAGGCCTTGATGAGCTGGGATTCCTTGACCAGTGCCTCGAGCTCGGAACCGACCTCGATGGTATCGAGATCGCGCACCGACTCCAATAGACCGTCCATCTTGCGCCGGTAGCCGAGTGGCTGGGAGTAGTAGGAGGAAACGCGCTGCCGGAGGTTCTTCGCCTTGCCGACGTAGATGACTTTGCCGAGCTCGTCCTTCATCAGGTAGACGCCCGGTCGCTCTGGTAAGTTCCTTCGCAGCGTAGGATCCAGTAGCAGCCTGCCCGTGCCGCGGGATGGCACCGCGCGCGCAGAGCCGGTCGCCGGTCCGACGAGCGCCTGCAATCGGCCCTGTGTGGCAATACCACGCTCTCGCGCGATGGAGACCAGCTCCCAGAACACGAGCTGCGTCACTGTCGCATCACCCATGGCGCGGTGGCGGTCGTGCACCGCGATGCCGAGCGATGCGGCGAGATTTGCCAGGTTCGGCCGCTTCAGCCCGGGCATCAGCTTGGTTGCCAGGCGAATGGTACAGAGCGACGGGTTGAGCAGGCGCACGTTGAGGTGCCTGAAGGCCTCTGCGCCCAAGAAGCCGAGGTCGAAGCGCACGTTGTGCCCCACGAGCATCAGGCCGCCGGAGAAATCGAGGAAGCGTTGCAGGGCCTCCGGAGCCAGCGGTGCACCCTTCACCATCTCGGGCGTAATTCCGGTGAGCTGCCGGATCATCAGGGGAATGCTCCTCTGCGGGTCTATGAGCGTGGCAAATCGGTCGAGCACCCTGTCCCCGCGGCAGAGAATGGCGGCGATCTCGAGCACACGCTGCGACTTGGGATCGAGGCCGGTCGTCTCGCAATCCACCACCACGTAGTCCATCTCGTCCAGGGGGATGTCCTCTGCGCCCCATTCCGCCAGTCCCCAGGTACCGTCGTCATATTGCGTGAACACGGTGGCGTCCGCCAGCACTCGAGCAAGCTGGCCACGCCAGAACTCGGTTGCCGCGCGCTTGCGGGCAGAGCCATCGCCGCTAATGCCGAATACGTGCTCGATCAGCGTCTCGGCCGCCAGCGGATGTCGCCCGGCGGCAAGCAGCCCGTGCGCCCGGGAAGCAAGCGTTCCCAATGAGGACGTCTGTTCGTACATAGGCAGCAGCATACCGCATCGCGGCTTCAGGGTCACGCGTCGAGTTATCCACGGCGGTGTAAACCGCCATGAACTATACTCCAGGCATGCTACGTCTCTTTCCCCCGTCCGGGCCAGATGAGAACGCGTCGACCGCGTACCACGAGATTGAGTATCCCGAGCCGCCGCCCGACCGGCCCTACGTCGTGCTCAACTTCGTGATCACCCTGGACGGGCAGTCGACGCTGGGCACCTTGGGCGCGCGGGGCATCGGCAGCGACAGCGACCATCGCCTGATGCGTGAGCTGCGCGCCACCGTCGACGCACTCATGCACGGAGCCGGCACCGTGCGCGCGGACAATTTCCCGCCGAGAGTCTCCGATGCGTTGGCGCAGAGACGGGTCGAGCGAGGTCTGGCGCCGCAGCCGCTCGGCAGCGTGGTGACCGGGACCGGTGAGCTGGAACCGGACTTCAGGTACTTCTCCGGCCGGACGCCCCTCGTGTTCACCGTGGACGCCAAGGCGACGAGCCTCGGTGCCCGACTCGGCTCGCGAGCCACGGTCATTGCCGCCGGCAGTGAGGAGGTGGATCTCCGGCTAGCATTGGGACTCATGCGGGACCGCTTCGACGTGCGCACCGTGCTCTGCGAGGGCGGCCCGAGGCTGGCGCGCGGACTGCTGGCGGCACACTGCCTCGACGAGCTATTCGTGACCATCGCACCCAAGGTCGGGTCCGATCGTGCCGCTCTGCGGCTGGTAGAGGGTCCGCCGTTTGCCGAGTCGGAAATACCATTGCTCGACCTGTTGCACGTCTTGACCGAAAGCGGCGAGCTCTATTTGCGCTACCGGGTGCGGCGCTGAATACTGTTGGAAAATTGGCAATAAGGACGCATAACCGCTCATCGTCCATCTAAAAGGCTTGAGCGATCTGGGATCTGGTCTCGAGATTGTGCTAGGATACGTAACTGAAACTTGTTGTCCCCTAGATGGGTGTGTGTGCCGATGGCGGAGGCCAAATTGACGGCGTGGACGCGCGACGTCTTCCTGTTCGTGCTCGCGATGGTATCCAATCGCGAACGCGAGGTGCTGCGAATGCGGTACGGGCTGGACGGCTTTCCTCCGTGTTCCTGGGTGGAAGTCGCCGAAGCGTTCCAAATCAGTGCGGATGAGGCCAGCGCGGTGGAGCGAAAAGCAGTACAGCGCGCCTGTGCCAGTCTTCTCTAGGGCCGCTTGAGCAGCGTAATCGGATCCGGGCGAATCGAGCTCGTAGCTGGGCTGCGCGAGCGAAGTCGGTCGTTGCATTGCCGAGGCTGATTCATCCGGCGCTCAGCGCTTGGGCATCATACCCATGCGCTTGGCGAGCATCTTGCCCATCCGTCCGCTGGTCAGTTGCTTCATCATGTTCTGCATCTCGCGGAACTGGGTGAGCAGCTGATTGATGTCCTGGACCTGGGTGCCGCTGCCTTTGGCGACCCGGCGTTTCCGGCTGCCGTTCAAGATTTCAGGGTTGCGCCGTTCCTGAGGCGTCATTGAGTTGATGATCGCCTCGATCTGCTTCAGCGGCCGATCGTCAATCTCACCCTCAACGCCGCTGGCCTTCAGCGCGCCGCGCATGCCCATCATCTCCACCAGCTGGCTGAGCGGGCCCATCTTCTTGATCTGCTGCAGCTGGGCGAGGAAGTCCTCGAGCGTGAAGCTGTTGGTACGCAGCTTCTTCTCCATGACTTCCGCCTGCTGCCGGTCCATCGTCTCCTCGGCCTTCTCGATCAAGGTGAGAATGTCGCCCATGCCGAGAATGCGATTTGCCAGCCGATCGGGATAGAACGGCTCGAGAGCATCTGTCTTCTCGCCCGTGGAGATGAACTTTATCGGGATGTTGGTCACGGCGCGGATGGAGAGGGCTGCGCCTCCCTTGGCGTCGCCATCCATCTTGGTGAGAATCAGGCCCGAAAGCGGCAGGCGGGCATTGAACTCCTCTGCCACGCGCACCGACTCCTGGCCGGTCATCGCGTCTGCGATGAGCAGTACCTCGTTGACCTGCAGGGCCATGCGGATGGCGGCGACCTCGTCCATCATCGCGTCGTCGATATGCAGCCGGCCCGCGGTGTCCAGGATGACGACGCTGTTGCCGTTCTGCCGGGCGTGCTTCACGGCGTTCTGGCAGATGACCAGCGGCTTGACGCTTGGCGGTTCTGAGTACACGGGAATCTGGAGCTGCTTGCCCAGTGTAACCAGCTGGTCGATGGCCGCCGGCCTGTACACATCGGCTGCCACCAGAAGCGGCGACTGCCCCTTCTTTCGCAGGAAATGGGCAAGCTTGGCACTCGTCGTCGTTTTGCCCGAGCCCTGCAGACCCACCAACATGATCACGGCCGGCGAGGATCCGCCGAAGTCGAGGTGTGCCTGCTCGCCGAGCATGGCGATCAGCTGCTCGTTGACGATCTTGATCACCTGTTGGTCGGGACGGAGGGCCTGAAGCACCTCGATCCCCACCGCGCGCTCGGTGACCTTGGCCACGAAGTCCTTCACGACCTTGAAGTTGACGTCCGCCTCCAGGAGAGCGCGCCGTACTTCCTTCATTGCCTCCTGGACGTCGGCTTCTGTCAACCTTCCCTTGCGGCCGATCTTCTCGAAGATTCCCTGCAACCGATCGGTGAGTGTCTCAAACACGTATGCACCTCGACAAGAAGGCGAGCCCGTCAGGCCGTCTCTGGGCTGAACAATGCGTCGACGAAGGATTCGGCGTCAAACGGCGCGAAGTCGGTGACCTTTTCGCCCGTGCCGACGAACAAGATGGGAACCTGCAGCCGGCGGCGGATGGCAAACGCCACCCCACCCTTGGCGGTGCCGTCCAGCTTCGTCAAGATCACTCCCGTGACTCCGACGGCCTCACCGAACGCTTTCGTCTGCTCCAGCGCGTTCTGTCCGCTGGTGGCGTCGAGCACCAGCAGCACCTCATGCATGGCAGTGGGATCGATCTTGCGCGCCACGCGCTGCACCTTCTTGAGCTCCTCCATCAGGTTGAACTTGGTGTGCAGTCTGCCCGCGGTGTCGACGATCACGTAGTCGGCGTGCCGGGCCAGCCCCGATTGCATCGCGTCGTAGACCACGGCACCCGGATCGGCACTGCTGGTCTGGCTGATCACCGGCACACCCAGTCGATCGCCCCAGATGGTAAGCTGCTCGACGGCCGCGGCACGAAACGTATCCGCTGCGGCAATCATGACCGTACTGCCCTGATCCTGCAGGTACCGCGCCAGCTTGGCGATCGACGTGGTCTTTCCCACGCCGTTGACGCCAACCACCATGATGGTGGTGAGCGGATCGTGCCTCACCATGGCGCGGGTTTCCAGGCCTCCCAGCAGTCCGAGCAGCTCTTCACGCAGGGCGGCTTCCACGTCCCTGGCAAGTGTAAGCCGATCGCGCGCCACCCGCATCTGAAGTTGCTGAATGATGCCGAGCGAGATGTCGACGCCGATGTCCGCGCGGATGAGCAGCTCTTCCAGCTCCTCCCACAGCGCGTCGTCGATCACCTGCTGCGTCAGGAGGCTCGTGACCCGCGAGAAAACGCCCTCACGGGTCTTTCGCAGGCTCTCCCGGAACGGATTCAGGCGACGAAGGCGATTTAGCATACTGAGTCAGTATCCCTGTTCTAGCGAGTCCATGCCAACACGCACTGCCGGCAGCGATGCTGCCACGCGGCTACGCCGAGGGTAGGGTAAACGTAAAGGTGCTGCCCTGACCCTCCTTGCTTTCCGCCCAGATGCTGCCGCCATGGGCTTCCACGATGTGCCGGGCTATGGGAAGGCCCAGCCCCGTACCGCCCCGCGAGCGCACGCGCGACTTGTCGGACTTGTAGAAGCGCTCGAAAATGCGGGACAGGTCATCGTGGTGAATGCCGACCCCGGTGTCGATCACTGCGATTTCCACAAAGCTGTCATGGTGATCGGCCTTGATGTGCACGCTGCCGCCGGGAGACGTGAACTTGATGGCATTGAAGAGCAGGTTGAGCAAGATCTGTACGGCCTGGTCTCGATCCGCCAGGGCCGGCGGAAGGTGCTCGCTCACCTCGGTTGATACCTTTATGCCTCGATCCTCCGCCACGACCCACAGACGAGTAACGGCATTCTCGACGATCTCGTTCACCGGTACAGGCTCGCGTCTGAAAGGAAGCTGGCCGGACTCAATACGCGAGAGCTCCAGCAGCTCGTTTACCATCTGCACGAGCTGATCGGTCTCCACGCCGATCCGGTGGACGAAGCTCGCGGCAACATCTCCGTCGTCGAGCGCCCCCGCCTCCAGCGTGTCTACCAGCAAGCGGATGGAGGCGAGCGGCGTGCGAAGCTCGTGCGAGACGTTGGCCACGAAGTCACGGCGCACCGTGCGAAGATGCCTGAGCTCACTCACGTCCTGCAACACGATGAGCGTGTCGCCGGAGTCGAGCGGATGGGCCGATACCTCGACAAACCGTCCGGGCTGGGGCACAATCACACCCGCGGCGTCCCGTCGCTGGTGCAACGCCTGGCGCATGCTGTTGATCACGTCGGTAGAGCCGGCCATATCGGAGAGCGACTTCGGGGTGCTGCAGGCGTCCACGCCAAGGAGCGTGGAGGCTCGGCTGTTGTGGAGAACAATGGATTCGTCCTGGGCCACGAGCAGCAGCCCGACCGGCAGCTCGGCCTGTACCTCCTCAAACGTGCGTCCGAGATCGGCATCCCGGCGCAGAGGTGCCAGCTCCTCCGTCATGGTCGCCACGCGCCGTGCCAGGGCATGGCCTCGCGACTGCACGTCCGAGACTACAAAGAGGGCGAGCGACGCCGCGCTCACCATGGCGACTAGCAGAAGGACGGTCGACACGTGCATTCCTGTTCCAGCGAAGAACGTGGGTGCGAGAAGAGATGAAGGCCGCCGACGAACCCAGCGTGCCGCGGCGCGCACCCGGCGCGACCGAGAGACGAGACGATGCGGCGCCGCTTCCGCAGAGTATGGTACAGGGTGGTAGCGATTCTCCCAAGTGGAGTCGCGGATGTGCGTGACGCACCGGTAGGCGGGCCCCGCGAGGCCGCACATTGGGTAGAATGGTCACGATGGGCGTGCCCGACGACGGTCACCTGCTGGCTGCAGGCATGGCAGAGGAAGACGAATGTCGCATATCGCGTGGCGGCGCATGCTACTGACAATTGGAGCGGCCATTGCCTTGGTGGGACTGGCGTACTGGTGGCACCCGAGCTGGTTTGAGACGGACAGCACCTACACGCTGCCGCCGACCGCGATAACCGCCACGCCCGGGCTGGCGGCGACTCCGCCGAAGCCAAAGCCCACGCCTACCCTGGCGATTCCGCCGGTCGGCATGACTCAGCATCTCGACAACGTGTGGGTTACGCCCTATCACATCGAGCGCAGTCAGGGCGGAAACGGCATCCTGCCGAACTATGGCGACGAGTTCGTCGTGGTCTCGCTGCGCATCGTCAACCGAAGCGACAGCGACTTCCGTGTGCTATCCGGCGATTTCATGGTTCTGGACAGTCACGGCCAGATCGATCCACCGCTGCTAAACGACTTCACCAGGCGCCGGCTGCGCGAGGTGCGGCTCATTCCCCAGGGCTATACCTCCGGCACGCTGATCTTCGAAGTGCCGAAAGCCGATTCCTCGGCCGAGCTGATGTATCAGCCGGATTTCCTCAGCCCCTCGAAGCGCAAGACATGGATCCTCAGGTAAAGGGGTCGATTGTGAACAACCTTACTCTGGTCAGACACCCGCTCGTCGAGCACTCAATGGGTTACCTGCGCAGCGTGGATACCGATACCGAGGCGTTCCAGCGGCACGCGCAGGTAGTGACTCGGATCCTTGCCCTCCATGTGCTCGGCGACCTGGATACCACCACCATCTCCGTGCGGACACCGCTCGAAGAGACGTCCGCTGAGCGACTGGATTGCAAGGTGATATTCGTTCCCGTGTTGCGCTCGGGCCTGGCCATGCTCGATACGATGAATAACTTCGTGCCCGGCAGCAAGGTGGGCTTCGTGGGTATGGAGCGAGACGAGGGCACAGCTATCGCTCATCAGTACTACAGTAAGCTTCCCAAACACCTGGAAGAGAGCGTCGTCGTCATCCTCGATCCGATGCTCGCCACCGGCGGCTCCGCCCTGGCAACGCTGCGCCTGCTGCAGAAATCCGGCGCTACCAAGATCCGCCTGGCCTGCATCGTCGCCGCGCCCGAGGGTGTAGAGCTGCTAGTCAAGGCCGACCCGTCGCTGCTCATCTTCACCTGCGCGCTCGATCGCGAGCTCAACGAGCGAAAGTACATTCTGCCTGGACTCGGTGACTTTGGCGACCGCTATTTCGGCACGGCTGGTGACTGAGCCACGACTTGCCCGCGGCGTCGTCCACGGACGGCGCAGCCCCGTCGCTTCGATCCTCAGTGCGGGCGGAATCGTGGCCAGGAGCCTCCCGGGCTACGAAGAGCGGGCAGGCCAGGTCCAAATGGCGGACATGATCCTGCGCGCCATTACGCGCGGCGAGCACGCCGTCGTTGAGGCCGGCACCGGTACCGGCAAGAGCATGGCCTATCTCGTGCCCGCCATCTATTCAGGCAAGACGGTGATCGTGTCCACGGCCAACAAGGCCCTGCAGGAGCAGCTTATTCGGAAAGATATCCCGTTCCTGCAGCGCGTGCTTCCCATGAGCTTCGAGGCCGCCATCGTGAAGGGCCGTGGGAACTACCTGTGCCTGGACCGCTTCCGGGACGAGGAACCGTATCAGCAGATGATCGGTGGAAGCCGCGGATGGTCGCGGTTGGCGGCCTGGAAGGACGAAACGCAGTCGGGCGACTTCGATGATCTCGACACCGCGCTACCAGCCGACTTGCGGTCGCGCGTTATGTCGACCACGCGCACGTGCGTGGGCATGGCATGCGATCTGTACGACAGGTGTTTTGTCGAGGGAGCCTATCAGAAAGCCGAGGCGTCGCGCATCATCGTGTGCAACCATGCCCTGCTCCTCGCCGATCTGCAGCTTCGCGACCGCGGCGCCCACGTGCTGCCCGACCGGGACGCCATCGTGATCGACGAAGCCCACAACCTCGAAGAATCCGCGGTCAACGCTCTCAGCGCCGAGCTGGGGCCCGCCGAGATACTCGAGCTGCTGGAGAATGCGCTGATCAGACGCCACGTCGACGCCGGCCTCCTGAGCCGCGCCACCGAGACAGGCAGGCGGTTTGCTGAGGAAATCCGCGCCGCATGCGGCACGTCGCAGCACCTAATCCTGGACACCGTACCCTCCGGAGAGCACTTTGCCGACATCGTGGCCGAGATGGCGGAGTCCATGCAGCGCAGCAATCCACACAAGAGCAGCGAGCGAACCAAGGAGGCTCGCCGATACGGCATGGCTCTGGAGTGGCTGGCCGATACGGCCGAAACCAGCAGACTGGTGGCTCGGATTCAGGACAGGGACAGCGTGCGCTACTCCGTGGCCGGCGAGGGCGGTCGAGACCGCGTGGTCAGAATTCGCTGGTCTCCGATCGACGTCTCCGACCGGCTCGGGGAGATCTTGTTCGATCGCTATCCCACCATCTGCACATCCGCCACACTCGCCACGCGAGGCGCCGCGGTCGACGAGGACGGAGAGCCCGCCGGCCCAAGTCCATTCGCCTATTTCCGCTCTCACGTCGGTTGCAAGGACGCCGGCGAAGCGTTGATACCTAGTCCGTTCGACTTCGCGGGTCAGTGCCTGCTCTACGTCGCGCGCACCATGCCGGAGTTCTCACCACAACAGCATGAGGGCTTTGTGGTTGCGCTTGCGGAGCACATCGAGCGCCTTGTCGCCGCCAGCCGTGGGCGGGCCTTCTGTCTGTTCACCAGTTACAAGACGCTTGGCGCCGTCTACGATCTGCTTGCTCCTCGACTGCCGTTCCCTACGCTGCGCCAGGGCACGCTTCCGAGGCCGGAGCTGCTCAAGCGGTTCATCTCCAAGCCGGGTAGCGTGCTGTTCGCCACGCGTAGCTTCTGGGAAGGAGTTGACGTCGTGGGCAGCAATCTCTCGCTGGTGATCATCGACAAGATGCCGTTCTCGGCTCCCGATGAGCCCGTCGTGCAGGCCCGCGTTGCCCGGTTGAAGGCGGACGGCAAGGACTGGTTCAACGACCTCATGCTCCCGCAGGCAACGCTCCAGCTCAAGCAGGGATTCGGCAGGCTCATTCGCAGCGCCGCCGACCGGGGAGTCGTCGCCCTTCTCGACAGCAGGCTCGTGCGCAAGGGTTACGGCAGGCAGGTGCTCTCCGCGCTGCCGCCCGCGCGCCGTACTCTCCGCATTGAAGACGTGGAAGCCTTCTTCAACGCGGAGTCCTGACCGCGGCTACGCCCGCTCGGTCTCTCGCTTCCGCGACGCGACGGCCGTGATCGTGATTCCTCCACGTGGCTTCTGTACGACCGTGACCGAACATCGGAGCGGATTTGCCGCGTCGAAGACCGCGGTCGCTATCTGCGCGGCCAGCGCCTCGCAGAACACCCCGTCGTTCCGCAGGCTCCAGAAGTACAGCTTGAGGCTCTTGGATTCGATGCAGAGCTGATCCGGGACGTATTCGACCGTCACGGTCTCCCAGTCGGGCTGGCCGGTTACCGGGCACAGACTGGTCACCTCGTCGCTGCTGAGCGTGACCAGGTCGACGTACGGCGGCGAGGGAAAGGTCTCCAACTCGCGCCGGGGTTCCGTTACATGCTTGCCGAGCGCCTTGAATTCCACGCCACCTCTTCGAATCTACTGCGTTCTGCCGGACAGCTTGACAATGCGAAGAAGCTCGGCGACACCCCAGGCATGGTGGATACAGCCACTGGGGTAGTGAGGCGCATCGCCGTTGAACACCTCACTCACGCAGCCGATGCCGGCGGAGCGAAGGTGCTCGTGAAAGGGCAGCAGCAGCGCGGCAACGGATGCTGCATCCGCCCCGGTGCGCACCAGTGCCTGCGCGTAGGGCCCAAGCAGCCACGGCCATACGGTGCCCTGGTGGTATGCACGGTCGCGGCTCGGCTGATCGCCGTAATAGGCGCCAAGGTAGCTCGGGTCGCTGGGCGCGAGCGTGCGCAGTCCGAACGGCGTGAGCAGCTCGGTGGTGACACGTTGCAGGATGGCACGAGCACGCGTGGCCGACACGAGCAGGCGGGGAGTGGTCAAGGCGATAAGCTGGTTTGGACGGAAGCTCGAATCGTCCCCTTCAGGCCCGTCCACCACGTCCAGGAGGTAGTTGCCGGTGTCAAGCCAGAATCGCTTGGCGAACGCTCGCGCCGCGCGATCCGCGCGAGCACTGAACGGCGCCGGGTCGTCGCCGCATCGTGGCGCCCAGCCGGCCATGGCGTCCAGCGCTTCGATCCACAGCGCATTCAGCTCCACCGGCTTACCCACGCGCGGTGTGTACACGACGTCGCGAAACGTGGCGTTCATCCAGGTGAGATGTGTCGGCAGAGTCCGTGGGGCGACCTTCCCGGCCCGAAGCAACCCGTCGACAGGATCCGCGCCTATGCCGAGGCGCGTGCCACGCACGTGCCAGTCGATGGCATCCTTCAGCGCGGGATAGAGATCGGTGAGCACCCGCTCCTCCATCCCGGCTTCAAGCGCCTCGCGCACAGCCCGGAAGAACCAGAACACTGTATCCGCGGCGTCGAACACGGGCGCGCGTTCCTGTTCGCCGCTGCTGCTGGGGAGCATGCCCTGATCGACCTGTCCGGCCAGATCGCGCAGCAGCATCTCGGCGTCACGCAACCGCCCGGTGGTGAGCAACAGCCCCGGCAGCGAGGCGGCTGCATCGCGGCCCCAATCTTCTCCCCAGTGGTAGCCGGCGATAGTTGTCGTACGCGGT
This sequence comes from uncultured bacterium, assembly GCA_963827235.1. Taxonomy (GTDB): domain Bacteria; phylum Chloroflexota; class UBA5177; order JANWHV01; family JANWHV01; genus JANWHV01. The sequence goes on along the minus strand of CAWHAE010000010.1, from coordinate 459,618 downwards.
CCCCGATCCGGCGCTGGCGGCGTTCTCACCACGAAGCGATTCGCGGCGGCGGCCAGCGCATCCTCGATCTCGTCGAGGCACGCGTCGTCCCCGCCGTGTGACTGATGCTGGCTCCTTCGGCTTCGCACACCCGTGCTCCTCGCCGCCGCGAGCGCCGCATCGGGGTCCGGCAGGCCATTGCCGGGATCCTCAGCGCTCGCGATGAGCGTGAGCGAATCGCCAGGCTCGAGGGTGGCGTGGAAGGTGCCCGGTTGGTAGAGGTCCTCCAGGAAGTCGTAGCCACGTGTTCGTTCTTCGCGGAGCAAGAAGCGCCAATACCAGTCACCGGCCGGCACGAACGAGGCCCCGCCCATCATCAGCCACAGCGGAGCAGCGGCCTGCCACGCCTGAACCCGTACGCCATTGTCGACCGGCGCGACCGAGAAATCCCAGCCCGGCCAACCGCGCTGCAGCGAGTGGTGGCCACGCGAGGCGCAGAGCGGCCGGATAGCCAGGCCTACAGGGCTGCGGCCCACGACCAGCCTGTAGCGGACGATGGTAATGTTGTGGCCGGGAACCATCCAGATCTTGCGGCGGATGAGATGGCCGGACACCGCGAACGACCAAACGGGCGAGCCGTCCTCCAGCGTGAACGACTCGAGGTGCTCCTGGTCGGCCGGAAACACGGTGCCGTCGCTATACTCGGCGGCTGTCAGCTCCGTGGTCTCGCCTTCGATCGTGACTGCCTCGTTCAAGCGGAGCAATAGGGCGACGCGCCCAACAGGCGGCCGCAGGGCAGCGACAAGCAACCCATGGTAACGCCGCGTATTGACGCAGTTCACGGTACCCGATGCATAGCCGCCGATGCCATTGGTCAGCAGCCACTCTCGCTCGAGTCCCGCCTCAAAGGTCTGCAGCTCGCCACGTCCGAACTCGACGTGCATCTCACACCCCGGTCTCTCTCAGTTCACAGACGATCGTCTCGGCCACGGGGCCCGCTGATTCCGGGCCCCGTGGCCGCCGAGTATCGCCGTCAGGTCACCACTCATGATAGCGCTACGCCGGGGACGCGCATGCGATTCTGCACCCGCCGTCAGTCGCACCCATGCGGCAGGGTCCAGCACATAGGCTGTCGCGAACGGAGGCGCCGGTGCGGCCGCATTCGAGCTCCACGTGCCGAGTAGCTCAGCCGTCGCCCTTATGACTGGCCACGCGTAAAGCGTCTACCACGGCTTCGTCCGCCAGTGTCGTCGTGTCGCCGAGCTGGCGGTCGTTGGCGATGTCGCGCAGAAGGCGCCGCATGATCTTGCCGCTGCGCGTCTTGGGAAGGTCGGGCGTGAGCAGGAGCTGCTTGGGCCGAGCGATAGGGCCGATGATCTTTGCCACGTGGTCGCGCAGCTCCTGTACCAGCTGCGGCGTAGGCTCGATCCCTGCCTTGACCGTCACAAAGGCGAATATGGCCTCACCGGTCAGCGGATCGGCCTGACCGACCACTGCTGCCTCGGCTACCCGCTGGTCATCCACGAGCGCGCTTTCCACCTCGATGGTGCTGATCCGGTGCCCCGACACGTTCATAACGTCGTCGACACGGCCGAGCAGCCAGAAGTAGCCATCGTCATCGATCCGCGCCCCGTCCCCGGCAAAATAGTAACCCTGGAATCGGCTCCAGTACACTTGGCGGTAGCGCTCAGCGTCCTTGTAGATGCCCCGCAACATCGACGGCCACGGCTTCGTGAGTACGAGATATCCGCCGCCTTCGGAGACTATCTTGCCCATCTCGTCCACGACTGCAGCGCTTACGCCGGGAAGCGGGATCGTAGCCGACCCCGGCTTGGTCGAGGTGGTGCCGGGCAGCGGGCTGATCATGATCGCGCCGGTCTCCGTTTGCCACCACGTGTCGACAATCGGCGCCCTCTCCCCGCCGACGTTCTGGTGGTACCAGATCCAGGCCTCCGGATTGATGGGCTCGCCGACAGAGCCGAGCAAGCGAAGCGATCTGAGGTCGTGGCCTTGCGCCCACTGCGCGCCCCAGCGCATGTGCGCCCGGATCGCCGTGGGCGCGCAATAGAGAATCGTCACGCGGTACTTCTCGACGATCGACCACCAACGATCCCGCGCCGGATGATCCGGCGTGCCTTCATAGAGCACGCTCGTGCAGCCGTTGGCCAGCGGGCCATAGACGATGTAGCTGTGCCCGGTGACCCAGCCGATATCGGCCGCGCACCAGTACACGTCGTCGTCTTTGATGTCGAACACCACCCGGTGCGTATAGGCCACGCCGGTCAGATAGCCGCCGCTCGTGTGAATGATGCCCTTAGGCTTTGCCGTGGTGCCGCTCGTATAGAGCAGATAGAGCATGTGCTCGCTGTCCACCGGCTCTGGAGCGCACTGCGGATCTTGGGAAGGCACGAGATCGTGCCACCACACGTCGCGGTCCGGCACCATGGTCACCTCGGCAGCGGTTCTGCGCACTACCAGCGCGTGCGTGATGCTTGGCGTGTCCTGCAGAGCCTCGTCCGCGCTCGATTTGAGATCCACGGCCTTTCCTCGACGGTACGACCCGTCCGCCGTGATCAGGGCTTTGGCTTCCGCGTCCACGATGCGATCGCGAAGAGCGGTAGCCGAAAAGCCGGCAAACACCACGGTATGCGGCGCGCCGATCCGGGCGCACGCCAGCATGGCGATAGGCAGCTCAGGGATCATGGGCAGGTAGATGGCCACGCGATCGCCCTTCTCGACTCCCAGGGACTTCAGCGCGTTGGCGCATCGTCCCACCTCGTCGAGCAGATCCTTGTACGTGATCGTCCTCGTGTCGCCCGGCTCGCCTTCCCAGTAGAACGCCACCTTGTCGCCCCTGCCAGCGGCAACGTGCCGATCGACGCAGTTGTAGGCTACGTTGAGCTTGCCGCCCAGGAACCAGCGGGCAAATGGCAGCTTCCACTCCAGGATGGTGTGCCACGGCTCCGACCAGTCCAGCCTCGTCGCCTCGCGCGCCCAGAAGCCTTCGGGGTCGGCGGCCGCTTCGTCGTAAATCTGCGGGGAGGCCACGTTGGCTCTGCGTGTGAATTCCGCCGGAGGGGCGAAGCTCCGCTGCTCCTGCATCAGTGTCTCAATCGATTTCGGCGCCTGCTCAGACATGCACTCACCTCACCCTTGAGTCAAAACCGATACGCCATCGTCTCACGAAGCGCGAGGCCATGTTTGAAGATACCTGGAGACGGGATAACCCAGGAGATGGGATACTCCGGAGCTTCTATGCTCCGAGTGCCGAGATCACGGGATATGCGACGAGGGCGACCAGCGCGGCGAGCGGAATGGTGAGCAACCAGGCTGTGATGATGTTCCCCGCCACGCCCCATCGCACGGCCGAGAGACGCTTCGTCGCTCCAGAGCCCATGAGCGAGCCGTTCACAACGTGCGTCGTCGACACCGGATAGCCCAGATGCGAGGCACCAAGTATGACCAGGCTGGCGGCCAGCTCGGTCGAGAATCCGCTCGGCGACTCTACCCGGATCACACGGCGCCCCATGGTCCGGATGATGCGCCAACCGCCGCTGTACGTACCTGCGGCAATCGCGGTCGCCGACGCCATGATGACCCAGATGGGAACGTAGAAGGAATGGATATAGCCGCCGCTGAGCAGGGCAAGCCCGATGATGCCCATGGTCTTCTGCGCATCGTTGCTCCCATGGCTGAAGGCTAGGAATGCCGCGGAGTATGGCTGAAGCTTGCGGAACAGCCAACGGACCTGAGCCGGCTTCCGGCGGAAGAACAGCCAGTAGATACTCAGCATCAGACAGAAGCCGACACAGAAACCGAGGGCCGGGGACAGCAGCCCGGGCTCCACGACCTTTTGCAGCACGCCGTGCCAGAGGACGCGAGAGCCGCCGCCGGAGCTGAGCGTAGCACCGATCAGGCCCCCGATAAGGGCGTGGGAGGAGCTGCTGGGCAGGCCAAAATACCACGTGGTCAGGTTCCAGCACGTTGCCCCGACAAGGGCAGCGAGCACGACAGCTGAACCGTGCGTGGCGGGCAGCCGTATCACGCCGGTACCCACGGTAGCCGCCACTTTCGTGCTGAAGAATGCGCCGGCTAGGTTCATGACCGCGGCCATGGCAAGCGCGCGTCGTGGCGAGAGCGCCCGAGTCGCGATCGCGGTAGCGATCGCATTCGACGCGTCGTGAAAGCCATTGGTGAAGTCGAATGCGAGGGCCAACGCGACGACGACCAGCACGAGCTCCATCCGCGCTACGCGTTCTTGATCACGAGATTTTCGATCACGTTAGCAACGTCCTCGCACTTGTCGAACGCCTTTTCCATCAGCGCGTAGAGATGATTCCACTTGATGACGTCGAGTGGCTCATAGACGCCCTTGGTGAAAAGCTCCGAGATGGCGTTCCGGTAGAGCCCGTCGCCCTCGTTCTCGATGCGGTTGATCTCGATCACGTACGGGTTCAGACCGCGCAGCTCCTCTAGGCCGTGCACGGCTTGGTCAATCTGCTCGACTGCCGTGACCAGCAACGTGCTCGCCTCCAACAGGTACACGCTGGGAACCCGCACGTTGTAGAGAACCAGCATGGCGGCGATCTCTTCGATCAGGTCGGTGACGGAATCCATAATGCTGGCAAGTGCCACGATGTCTTCCCGCTCGATAGGAGTGACGAACGTCACGTTGAGCCTGTGGAAGATCTCGTGCGTGATACGGTCGCCTTCGTGCTCGACCTCGGCGATGTGAGCCGCCTTGGCGCGCACGCCATCATAGTTGCGCAACATGTCCGCGAGCGCCGTCGCCGCGACGACAATGTTCGCCGCGTGCCGCTGGAACAGCACGTAGAACTCCCGCTCTTTTGGCAGCAGGCTCAGGCGCACTTCTCAACCTCCGTGGTAGCAAAGCAGTGTTCAAGCAGAGATCGCGTGGCTTCGTTGCGGATATCGGCCTCCTCGCACATCATGCGCAGTCCCCGCGGCGTTTCCGGCCGGAGGCAGCGGAGGCTGCCGCCCTCCAGCAGGCCAGCAGAGCCAAATTCGTCAGGAACGCGACGATATCGAAGCTCACAGGCACGGCTCTGCGTTGCACGCCGGCGCGGAACGCCAGTGCGAGCAGCCAGGCCATCGGCCAGCAGCGGAGCGCGTCACGCGCGGCCTCGAGCGGTTTGCCTCGCTCCACCATGAGCACTCCCTGAAACGGTGCCGTTAGCACCCATCCCGCAATGAACGGCCACGCCGTCTGGACGGCGGCGAGCACGCCGGAAGCCTCGTGGTGTTGGTTTCTGCCCAGCGCGGCAAAGGCCAGGAAGGCCAGAGCGTCTCCTCCCAGGAGAATAGGAGACATCCACCCGAGGCGGCGGCCCTGAGCGCCCAGTCCGCTCTTGGTCTGCACCGGCCCCGGATCTGCTCCCAAAATCGTCTTCCTTGTCCAGGCCCAGGCCCAAGCCGACGAAGCGCGGCTCAGTGCCTTGCGCATGCGTGCCTCGGCGGCTGCCGCGGCAGCCGCCGAGGCCACTCGAGAAACTGCGGGGCGCGCACCACGCCTCCCAGAGTCTCCATCAACGCGACCCTGCTGATTATACCGTCGCGCCCGCGGGCATACGAACTGGCACCCAGAGCGAGTGGGCGGCTGCCGGCGACCGCTGAGCTCATGGCGACCGATCGCCGCTGTGCGGCGCGAGCAGCCGCACCCCGCAAGCCTGTACGGCGAGATGCGCTGCCGTGTTGGTCTCGCCGGTTCACGTCTATGAGCCGGCCCTGGCATGCGGGCAGCAGCTAGCGTCTCAAGACATGGGAGGTCATCGCCTGCGCGGTCCCGAGGCTGACGGTGTCCCAGTATCGCCGGCCACGGCCTTCAGTTTCACGGTGCAAGTCGGATCACGCACGAACGTCATGGTGAGACTCATGCCGTGGTGCTGCCGGCGGTATCCTGAGAGCGAGGAGACAAGCCTGCTCCGGCACCGCCTGTAGCCCTGGCGGCGCCGGCGCCGGCCCGTGAACCGTGGAATGCAGGCACCGCCGCGTGCCGAGATCGTGGAGGTCGGACGATGGAACTGGGGATGGTTGGGCTCGGCAGGATGGGCGCCAACATGACTACGCGCCTGCTTCGCGGCGGTCACCGGATGGTCGTGACCGATTTCAATCCTGCCGCAGTCGAAGCGGTGGCAGGGCAGGGAGCCACGGGGGCCGCTTCGCTCCGTGAACTGGTCGGGCTGCTCTCCGCGCCGCGAGCGGTCTGGATCATGGTCCCGTCCGGCAGCGCAACCGAGGACACCATCCACACTCTGGCCGGCCTGCTCGAGACGGGAGACACGATCGTCGACGGAGGGAACAGCAACTACAAGGACTCGATCCGGCGCGCGGCTGAGCTCGAGCAGCGGGGACTGGCATTCGTTGACGTCGGCACCAGCGGTGGAATCTGGGGCCTCAACGAAGGCTATAGCATGATGATCGGCGGAGAGAAGACTGCGGTCGACCGGCTCACTCCGATCTTCGAGACCCTGGCCCCGGCTCCCGACAAAGGCTGGGGACGGACCGGTCCCAGTGGCGCGGGCCATTTCGTGAAGATGGTGCACAACGGCATCGAATACGGACTGATGCAGGCCTATGCCGAGGGATTCGAGCTCATGCGAGCCAAGACCGAGCTCGAGTTGGACACAAGCCAGATCGCCGAGATCTGGCGTTTCGGCAGCGTCGTTCGCAGCTGGCTCCTCGATCTCACTGCCCGCGCCCTGGCCGAGAACCCCGATCTGGAAGGAATCGCGGCATATGTCGAGGACTCGGGCGAAGGGCGATGGACCGTGGCCGAGGCTATCGACCTGGGCGTGTCGATTCCCGTGATCACGCAGGCGCTCGAGCGCCGGTTCCGCTCGCGTATGCCGGAGCCGTTTTCGGATAAGCTGCTGGCCGCGATGCGGAACCAGTTCGGCGGACACGCCGTCAAGCGCGCCGAGTAAACTGCACGGGTGCGCCAACCGCGCCCATGAGTAGGCAGCCGTGATGTTCAGTACGGCGCCGTGCTCAGTCCAGGGCAAGCGGAAGCACGAGCCTGAAGACGCTTCCCTCCGGCCCGGTCGCCTCCAGGTCGAGGTCGCCATCCATGGCGCGAGCCAGGCGCTTACCCATATAGAGGCCCAGGCCGGTCCCTACATGGCCCGACCGTATCCTGCTGCCGGGAATGCGGCCGAAACGGGTAAACAGGCGTTCTCGTCCTTGATCAGGGATGCCCGAGCCCGCATCGAAGACGCGAATGACCACGTTCTTTCCTTCGGCGGTCCAGCGTATGAGAATCGGGCTACCTTCCGGGGAATACTTGGCGGCATTGTCCGCGACGCTCGCCAGGACCTGTATCGCGCGTTCCCGATCGGCCAGCGCGAACAGATCGTCGGCTCCGTCGAGGTCCACATACTGGTCATCATAGGTCGTGCGCGTCTCACTTGCCACGGCGCGGGCGATCCCGGCCACGTTGGTCGGCGCCGACTTGGGAGGGGAGATTCCTTCGTCGACCTGCGAGAGCAACAGCAGATCCTCGACCAGTCGTTTCTGGCGATTCGCGGAAAGCACGATGCGCCCAAGCCGCTGGAGCCGGTCACTTTCGCTCAGCACGTCCCAGCGAGCCTGCAGCATCTCGCCGTAGCCTATAATCGCCGTCAGCGGCGTACGAAGCTCGTGACTCACGGCGGCGACGAAGTCGGTTCGCAGCTGGGCGAGCTCGACCGCGGCCGCCCGCGCCCGCTCGGCTTCCCGCTGCGCGTGGACGGTCGCCGTGACGTCGACGGCCAGTCCGGTGCCTCCGGTCACTTCGCCTCGCTCGTTCTTTTCCGGAGTCCACCAGAGCTCGAAGGCGGAGCTGCCCGACTCGAGCATGGTCGAGATCGTTTCGCCGGCCAGGCCACGCCGGCACGTCTCGAGCAGGACCGGCAGCCCGGCGTAGCGGTCGAAGACCGACTCACCGACCGCCGGCTGGCGATCTGCCTCGACGCTGAAGCGGGCGCCACCATCATGGAGAGTCAGCACGCCGTCCTTGTCCAGAGCAAACAGCATGATCGGCGCGTGGGCGATTACGGTGTGCAGCCGCGCTTCCGACGTGCGCAGCGCCTTGGTGAGCTGCTCGTTCTCCGTCACGTCCATGAAGAACATACCCAGCCGCTTCCCTCCACCGGCGCCGTCTATGGCCGTCATGCTGGCCAGCACGGAGATTGGAGAGCCGTCGCTTCGTCGCAGATCCCAGAATCCGCGGCCTGCGTGTGCGCCTGCCAGGACCTCGCCGAGCAGCCGCCTGGCCTCCGGCTGCTGGTCGCCGGCGAACAGAATGCCGAACGATCCATCGATGAGCTCCTCGCGCGGGTGCCCAAACATGGAGCAGAAGGCCTCGTTGACAGATTCCAGCCGTCCCGATGGCTCGACGAGCGCGAAACCAACCGGGCTCGTTTCGATAACTCTACGAAAGCGATCGTCGCTCTCGCGCAGCGCGTCCTCAGCCTGTTTGCGAGCCGAAATGTCTCTCGATGCGGTCTGCACCTCCACGATCAGCCTGGAGGGCCCAGAGCGGACACCGCGGATGGTAGTCTCGAACCATCCGTAGGTGCCATCCTTCCGCCGCAGACGATGGATCCTGCTACCCACGCCGGGCCCGGCGAGGATGTCGGTGGCGGACAGAACGAGAGTCTCAAGGTCGTCGGGATGCAGGTACTCAGTTATTGATCGGCCGATTGCCGACTCCGGCGTGTAACCGAGCAAGGCCTCGCTGGACGGCGAGACATAATGGATCTCGCCGTCGATCGCGCAGCGCGCGATCAGGTCGGTCGAGTTCTCAGCCAGCAGGCGGTACTGTGCCTCGCTCTTGCGTAGCGCCGATTCGGCGCGCAGCTCTTCGCCGATATCATGGCTCATGCCCGCGCTCCCGATGAGGTTCCCCTCGGAATCGAGAACCGGGGAGACGGTCATGGCCACGTCGAGACGCCGGCCGCTCTTGTGCAAGACCACCGTGTTGAACTGCGGCACGTGCGCACCGGACTCAATCCGCCGGTTGATGTCGGCGAGATCGCCGAGACGCTCCGGCGGCACGATGATGCCGACATGCTGTCCGATTGCCTCCTTGGCGTCGAAGCCGTAGAGATCGGTCGCCGCCTTGTTCCAGTTCACGATTGTCCCGGATCGCGAGAGCCCGATGATGGACTCTGAGGAGGATTCCACGATCGCCGCCAGCCGCTCGCGCTCCAGGTCCGCCTTTCGTTGCTGTGTGACGTCTCGCGAGGTGGTTTGCACCTCGATGACGCTTCCGGTGGTCGCATCGCAGATGCTGCGCATGGTCGTCTCCAACCACACCAGGTGGCCGTCGCGATGCCGGGCCCGATGGATGAACGTCTCCACACCTAGTGGGGCAAACTGCTGTGGAGAGGCTTCGGAAGAGAAGCCCAGATCCTCCTGGAGCCAGTAGTCGCACACGGGCCGCCCCACCATCTCGTCCGAAGCGCACCCAAGCACCGACCTGCAGGCAGGGGAGGCGTACAGGACCGTGCCTTCGGGCGTCAGGCGGCTGATCAGGTCCGTGGAGTTCTCGGCCAGGAACCGATACTGAGCCTCGCTTAACCTGAGGGCGTCCTCGGACCATTTGCGCTCGGTAATATCCTCCTTGACGGCGACAAAGTGCGTGATCGCGCCGGATTCGTCGCGGATCGGTGAGATGCTCGCCTGTTCCCAGTAGTGGTCGCCGTTCTTCTTCTTGTTGAGAAAGGTGCCCGTCCAGGTACCGCCCACGGTAATCGTCTGCCACAGCACCCGATAATCGGCGTCACTCGTGTATCCCGACTTCAGGACGCTGGGACGGAGCCCAACCACTTCGTCGTACGTATAGCCCGTCACCTGACAGAACCGTGGGTTGACAAACTCGATGAGGCCGTCCTGGTTGGTAATCACCACGCTGACCGGGCTCTGCTCGACGGCACGCGACAGGGTGCGCACCGTGTCCTCGGCGCCGCGCAGCCTCTGGTGCATCTCTCTCTTGGAGAGCTTATCGTGACACGGCAATCGCTCCTTGCGCTGCGAACGATCAGTCGCAGTCGCGTCCCTGCCGGCTATCAGGATCTCTCTGAGCAAGGCGGCCACCAGAGCCGGATGGTCACTCTGGTCGACATAGGCACCGGCTCCGGACCGCATGACGGCAATGGCCTCGTCGACCGTCGGTGCGCTGGCGGCACAAATGATAGGCAGATCGGAAGCGAGGCCGCGCGCGGCAGCGACCGATTCGGCGAGAGAGGCATGTTCTCGCGATACTTCGATCACCAGCGCATCCCAGTGAGCCTCGGCAAGTCGCAGGCGCATCTGCTCCAGGGAATCGATGCCCACGCAGAGCGCGGCGAACCCGGCGCGGCCTAAAGCGTCCTGGAGGCCGCCGAATTCGTCGGGTGCGCTGTGCAGATGAAGAGTTCGTATATGGCCGGCGACCATGGATAGCGTCCCTCTAGCGGCGGTCAGAAATGCAGCACTTCCCGGTTGGCCCACTCATTATCGTCGATGGTTGCGCCGTTTGGAAACGTCTCATACTCACAACGGGCTCCCCATTTCTCGAGACGAGAGGTGCCGGCGGAACTGATGGCACGTGGCCGGATGGGCGGAGCATGCTGAGCTCGCCGTCGTGAGTACACCCCGACCGCAGTGTCTGAGCTCCCTGCCCAGCTGCCGTTCCGCCAGTTATCCCGCCTGCACGCTACCGATGTTCGTGCTGTCCCTACAGCAATATCGGCACAACGTGGGCAAACTGGAGGGGAACAGTCCAAACCTGCGTAAATGTCTGCAGAACAGGTGATCGGTCCTGCGCCCCGTGGCATAACGCCGCACGCGTGATACCCTGTTGCTCAGTGTAGATGAGAGCGCAACCCACGTCGAACAGTTGAACGCCCTTAGTGCATGTCGGGACGGCATCGAGACGAGCCCGCTCGCGACTCCAGAGCGGTCGCGTATCGGCCCGCAACGCCCATGCGGCTCACCGCGAGGCGCTGCAGTTCACAGGGAGGCAGCACAGCACATGGAGACAATCGGCATCGTGGGGTCCGGACTGATGGGCACCAGCATCGCAGCTGCGTTCGCAGCGGCGGCGGTACCGGTAACCGTACACGACGCCGACGGCGATAGGCTCGACGCGCTTCAGCCGGACCTGCGGCGCATCGCCGCCGAGCTGCTCGAGGCCGGACTGCTCGCCGAAGCGAGCGCGGCTGCGCTGCCTTCGCGCGTAACCGCCACGCGCACCCTGGCGGACCTGGCAGCCTGCACGTTCGTGCTGGAAGCGGTGCCCGAGCGTATGGACGTCAAGCGAGAGGTGTACGGGACGCTGGAGACGCTGCTTGATCGGTCCGCAATCGTGGCAAGCAACACGTCCGGCCTCATGCCCTCGGCACTTGCACGCGGCATGCGCGACCCCGACCGCTTCCTTGTCGCGCATTTCTGGAACCCGGCATATGCCATCCCGTTGGTTGAGGTCGTGCCGGGCCCCTACACTAGCGCCGGCGTCGTGTCCCGGGCAGTCTCGCTTCTGCGCGCTATCGGACAGGAGCCAATCGTGATCCGGAAGGAGATCGCCGGCTTCATCGGCAACCGGCTGCAATATGCCCTTCTCCGCGAAGCATTGGCCATCGTACGCACGGGGGCGGCGAGTGCCGAAGAAGTCGACGCGGTCATGCGTGCGTCGCTCGGGCGCCGGCTCGGTTTCACCGGCCCGATTGAGACGGCCGACCTCGGTGGCCTCGATACCTTCCTGAGCATCGCCGAGCATCTGATGCCCGAGCTGGCCAAGGACGAAGACGTGCTCGAGCTTCTCCGAGCGCACGTGAACGGAGGGCATGTCGGAGCGCGATCAGGCCAGGGCTTCTACCACTGGCCTGCCGGGAGGATCGCCGCGGTGCGCGGCGCGCGGGATAGGGAGCTGCTCCGCCGGAAGCGGCAGGAACGCCCGCTGCTTGACCGCGTGAAGGATGAGCAGAGCAGTGAGTGAGCACGCGGGGCGCCTGAGTAGAGCTCAGATTCTGGGTAGAGTTGGCCAGGAGCTCGACGTCCGCGGCCTTCGTGCCGAGATTCGGGCGGCGACGCTCTCCTCAGGCCGGAAGGTCGTGGTGCTCGACGACGATCCGACTGGCGTGCAGACTGTACACGACGTCGACGTGCTGACGACGTGGGACATCCCGGCGCTCTCGAATGCCTTGCAGCGCCCTGAGCCGCTGTTCTACGTTCTGACCAATTCGCGCGCACTTGATCGTGCGGCAGCGGTGCGGCTGGCCCAGGAGGCGGCCGCCAATCTGGAGGCCGCTTCACACTGCACTGGGGTGCCGGTCGACGTGATCAGCCGCGGGGACTCCACCTTGCGCGGCCACTACCCGTGGGAGATCGAGCCCCTGTATCACCTCGTAGGTGGCGATGGTCCTCACGGCGTGCTCATCGTGCCGGCCTTTCCGGAGGGAGGCCGGTTCACGCTTGCCGGCACGCACTTCGTTTCGATCGGCGACGATCTCGTGCCGGTCAGCGAAACCGACTTTGCGCGGGATCCGAGCTTTGCCTTTTCGCACTCCTACCTGCCGGACTGGATCGAGGAGAAGACCGGCGGACAGTGCATAGCCCGCGACGTTCTGCTCGTCCCGCTCGGACTTCTTCGCGAGGGCAACGTGGAAGCGGTGACGGCCATTCTGCTGCGGGCGGCCGGTGCGCGTCCCGTGGTGGCAGACTGTGCCGGCTACTGCGACCTCACCGTGCTCGTGGCCGCCCTGCTGCGCGCGGAGGCTGGCGGCCGGCACTTTATCTGTCGCACGGCGGCGTCGTTCGTCAAAGCTCGCGCGGCTCTGGAGGACCGGCCGCTGCTCAAGGCCGGAGAGCTTTTCACGGCATCCGCGGGTGGGCCAGGGTTAGTACTGGTGGGATCGTACGTGCAGCGATCCTCCGAGCAACTTGCCCGCGTGCTGGAAAGGGGAGAGCTCGACGCCCGCGAGATGGCCGTCGAACGGCTGCTCGAAGACGATCGCGACACGTATGTCGCCGAGCTTGCAACCTGGATCGACGAGAGGCTGGCTTGTGGGCATTCGTCGATGCTGTACACGAGCCGGACCCTCGTCACGAGGAGTGCAGGCATGGACCACTTTGCTATCTCGGCAGCCGTGTCCCAGTCGATGGCCGCCATTGTCGCGATCGTGCGGAACAGGCCCTCCTGGATAATCGCCAAGGGCGGCATTACGGCGAGCGACGTGGCGACGCACGGACTGGGCGTGCGGCGGGCGCGTGTGCTTGGGCAGGTCGCGACCGGCGTTCCGGTGTGGCGACTCGGCGCCGAGAGCCGATTGCCCGGCATGCCGTATGTCGTGTTCCCGGGCAACGTGGGCAGCCCGAGCACGCTGGCTGAGGTGATATCCGCACTGCAGAGTGCTGATGGGAAGGAAGGAACATGAAAGTCGCGTTGCTGGGTCTCGGCATCATGGGCCAGGGAATGGCGCTCCGTCTGGTCGCCGGCGGTCATGACGTGACCGTCTACAACCGGACACCGGCAAGGACCGTCGACGCGGAGAAGGCAGGGGCGGCCGTCGCGACGTCACCCCGCGCCGCCGCGCAGGGTGCGGCCGCCGTGATCGTCATGGTGGCAAACGACGAAGCCTTGCATCGCGTTGCCGAAGGCCCAGACGGCTTTCTGGCGGCGGTTTCTGCGGCCACCACGGTGATCCAGATGAGCACCGTCGGCCCCGAGACGACCGCATGGCTTGACGGTGAGGTGCGGGACCAGGGCGGCCGTGTGATCGACTGCCCGGTGCTCGGCAGCCGCGTGGAGGCGGCTGCAGGGGCACTCTGGATTCTGGCCGGCGGCGACAAGGCGGCAATTGCCGAGATGGCGCCGGTTCTCGATTCGCTCGGGCAGCGGACATATTACGTCGGCGAGCTTGGCCAGGGCACCAGGCTCAAACTGTGCTTCAATCTGGTCACCGGTGGGGTGGTGGCGGCGCTCGCGGAAGGCATAGCCCTCATCGAGGCCGCCGGACTCGATCCACAGCTCTACGTGCGGGTGCTCAAGGATTCGACTTTGCCGGAGCGGCTCTGGATAGGCAAGGCCGGCTTGATGGCGGCGCGCGACTTCGAGCCGCGCTTCAGTCTGGAGAACATGGCAAAGGACCTGAACCTCGCCGTGCGCATGGGCGGGCACTACGGCCTGGACCTCCAGCAGGGCCAATCGAGTCTCGCCATGTTGATGCGTGGTGCCGCCGCGGTAGGCGGCGATCGCGACATGGCGGCGGCACTCGCCGGGGTCGTTCACTCGAGTGAGGATGAGAGCCAGGGATAGCCTCCCCCAAAATCCCCAGGCGCGTGCATGTCCTCCGCCCCCGGGCTGAGATGACGGCGCAAGCCCGCGCTGGCTGCGGCTTGCGTCGAGCCGTATCCTGATTCGGGCCCGATAGCCAGGCTCACGTTCCCAACCGCCGGATTGGTAGCGACGCCCGGCGCCTGTGCCACACTCCCACGATCCGGCGTCGCAGCACGTTCGCCCACGTGCAACCAGCGCGGGACGAGGATCGGCGGCTATACGTGCTGCTCGCGACGCCACGACGCCGTAGAGCCGGCAACCCGCGGGAGTGAACGGTTCATCGAGTCATCCACGGTACGATCATGGCGGCTTATCTGTCGACAGTAGCAAGATCAAGCCGTTGCATTCACACTGCCGAACGATCATAATGGAAGCGGTCACAGCAGTGTTGACCGGTTGCCCGAGACCCTCGTCTGCCTGGTGCACAATGCCCGTTTGTGTGCGCCCGAGAACCAGGCTGTTTCGTAGGGCTTGACCGTCCATGAAGGGAAGAGAATCCTGTCATGACTTCGCCATTTCGTCGCCTAGCATTTGATGTAGTGCGTTTCCTTGCAGCCGGTACGTTGTGCGTCTTCTCATTCACTCTCTTCGTCCACACGTATGCCCGCGCTGCCGGGAGCGCCGCGGGCCAGCTGAGCGTGACAGCTACAGTTACGAGTGCCGCGACCGCCACGGCTACCGGCACCTCCCTCGCGACGGTCATGCCCACCGGCAGCGCGACGAGTGCCTACACACCTACGGTTCCAGCCGGCGCCACGAGCGTTATCACCGCCACGGTCGTGGCCACGACAACCGTCGTGTCGACCACAGCCACACCGTCTGTCAGCCCCACGCCCGCTTCCTCCGCCACGGCCCCGGCCCAGTTAACCGCTCTCAGCGCCGTGAGAGGTGTCGTGCGCCAGACCGCTCCCAGCGTGCTCGGCATCACCATCAAGCAGAAAGGCACCGCGCGCTCCGAGAGCGGCTTCGTCGTGCGGGAGGACTCTTCAGGCACATACGTCCTCACGGGAGCCAACCTCCTGCAGAGGGTCAGCCCGGCCTTGGTCGGCCTGACACCCGCCGGGAGCCGAAAGCCGTATGCCGCCCAGGTCATTCTGCTTGACACGGCAAAGGCTGGCAGTTCAGCCGGCCTCGCCGTAATCCGCATGCAACCCACGACCCTCCACGCGCTCTCGTACGGCCACGCCCTCGCCCTTCACGTGGGAGACTCCGTGGTCAGCATCGGTGCGAACGCAGCAAAGAGCGCCGCCTCCGCTCCGGACCTGGGCGTCGTCTCCGCGGTCAATCGCCGCCTGCCCGGTCAGACCGAGGCGATCTGGATTCAGCACGCCACCGGACTCGACGCCACGGCAGTCGGTGGGCCGCTGCTCGACACCCGGGGCGGCGTCGAGGGCATCAATCTGGTCTACGCTGCGGCCGGCGCGAAGACGGGGAAGGCGGGTGCGAGCAAGGGCCAATTCTACGCCATGCCTGCCTCTTTGACCCGGGCGGACGCGAATCGGTTGGTCGCTGGAATCGTAGCCGAGCACATCTCCCAGGCGGTGGCCCAGCCTCCCACCTTGACGGCCACGCCTACAGCCACGGCTACGTCTACGGCAACGGCCACTGCCACGTCCACGGCAACGGCCACCGCCACGTCAACGGCAACCGTGACCGCCACCGCAACGGCATCGGCGACGGCAACCAGCTCGCCCTCCCCAATACCCCCAACGGCAACCACTCCACCAACGGCTACGGCCACCGCGGCCCCGGCGACGGGAGGCACAAGCTATGCCGGTGACGGGTATACCCTCTCCCTCCCGGCCGGTTGGAACTCGATCAGGGTCAACGACAATCCCCCCGTCTTCGCCAGTGCCGACAACGCGGTCGGCGTGTCGGTCGGAGAAAGAGCGTACAGCGGTGCGCTCTCGAACGCAGACATTCAGCAGGGCATCGGCGTGATCGCCGGCGAGCTCGGAGGTGCGTCCTGCAGTCAGTTTTCGATCTCCTATCAGCCGCTCACCATAGGGTCGATGAGCGGAATGACCGGCACACTGAGCTGTTCAAACGGTAACATCGCCCAGATCGGAGTAGTCTCCGACGGCTCGCATCTGGTGACCGTGGTGATAGCGTATACGTCGACCACGCCGGCCGCCGACCTCCAGCAAGCGGTCGCCCTGGAAGGCTCCATAGTACCTACCGGTACGGGCGGCGGAACAGTCTAGCACGCTCGCGCGACGGCCCGGCGGGACGCGGCGCTCGGTCCCGCCGGGCTGCCCGCCTCTGCACTGGCCGTCGCCCGACCGAGACGACAGGATAGGAGACTCTCTACTCCCGCTCGACAACAGGGAGAATCAGCCGGGAAGGGTGCAGACGATCGTGCCAGACACGGTTGACTGCCTGCAGCACGTCGCCGCGGCGATCCGTGGCCACCTTTCCGCCCGTATTCGTGTTGCGGTCGAACCGGGGGAAGTTGCTGCTCGAGATCTCCAGCCGGACCTGGTGCCCGGCGGCGAACAGGTTGGCCGTGGCTCCCACGTCGATCCGCAGGTCATACACGGTCTCAGGGACCATCAAGACCGGCGTCGCGAGCGACTCCCGGTAGCGCGCTCTCAGGATCCCATCCGTCAGGATAGTCGCGGTGCCGTCGGGCGAAACATCGACGAGCTTGGCCGTGAAGTCCGTGTCTCGCGCCGTGGAGGAGACGAAGGCCTGCAGCGTGACGTGGCCGGTAACCTCTGTGGCGCGGTCGAGCGGAGCCGACGTGTAGCACAGCACATCTGATCGGACCTCGACCGTGCGCTGGTCACGCGGTCCGGAGTTGGCGCCAACCCACAGTCCGCTTAGCAGCGTGGCACCGCCGCAGGTAGGCACTGGTCGGCGAGGGTCGTACAGATAGACGTCGCACTCCTCGTCCGCTGGCGGCGTCGTGGTAAGCGTACCGTCGCCGGAGAGCGAGTTGGCTCTGCCGCTGCTGTGCAGGTAGTACGGATGGTAGATGGTACCGGGCAGCGGCCAGTCGGCCTCCTTGCGCCACGCGTTGGAGCCCATCACGAATATCTGGACAGGCGGTTCTCGGCTGATTCCGTCGTCGATGCCTTTGAGGACGTAGTCGAACCATCGAATCTGTGCACCGACGAGGTCGACCGTGACCGCTCGCGTGCCGGCCCTGGGCCCGAAGTACTGCCAGGGAAAGCAGTCGCCGTCGACTCCATGTGCCCACGGTCCCATGATCAGTCGCTGGCCGGAGCGGGCGAGTGCCGAGCCTCCTCGCTCCTTCATGCCGCGGTAGTTCGCCAGCGTACCGCCAGCGAATATGTCGTACCAGCCGCCCATGTTGAGCGCCGGCACCGTGATCTGCTCGTACATTTTGCGCGGCGCGATGCGTTGCCAGTAGGCATCGTCCTCGGGGTGACGGAGCCACTCTCCGTAATACGGAGCAGTCGCTGCGAGCACGGGCATCTCGGCGAGAGGGTGCCGCTCGTAGTGCGAGTCAATACAGCCTATGGCATCCAGGATCCGCTCTCGATCGCCGGGCGTCGCGGTACCGCCGGCAATCCGCCGCTGCGTCTCCGAGAGCGCAAAGCCGAGGGCCCAGTGCAGCGCGAAGCCGATCTCGAACGCCCCACCCTGGTATGTCCAGCCCTCGTGGTAGTCGGACGCCGTAACCAGGGGTGCGAGGCCTCGCAGTGCCTGGTGCGCCCGCGTGGCGGCTAGCCATTGCGTTGCGCCGACGTACGACGCGCCGAAGGTAGCGATAGTGCCATTCGACCAGGGCTGGCTCGCCGCCCAGTCGATGAAGGCGGCCCCGTCCGCCGCCTCGGACGTGAACGGCTCGAATGTGCCCTCGGACGCGAAGCAACCTCGAGTATCCTGCACAGCCACGCAGTAGCCCGCGCGAGCCATGCGCACGATGTCGGGTATGGTAGAGAAATCCTTGTCATATGGCGTGCGCTGCAGCAGTACCGGGAGGGGCACATCCGTGCGCGGGCGATAGATGTCGGTCGCCAGGGCTATGCCATCCGGCATGGCTACCATGACGTTCTTCTCGATCACAATGCTCTCGGGCACCTGGCGCACTACCTTTCTTGGCTCTCGTTCCATCGCACCGGCCGCCGGGGCCAAATAACGTGCCGGCCGCATGCCGCCCACCGGGAGATACTCGGCAAGCCCGCGTGCAGACTCGAGCACTTCCCACCGCTCGCACCGGAAGGCGCCGCGAACCCCGAGCCGCCACCGGTGTCATACCGCTTGCCTGCGGACTGCCGATCTGTCATTCATCCGCCTCGCGCTACTACTCCGGACTGCGGCCGTGAACCGGCACCGGAGGATCGCTCAGCAACGCGGACGGTCGGCCGCGGCCACAAATAGCACCTGCGCCGCCCTTACCGGCTGCTGGCAGAGTGCGCGCCGTCCTGCTTCGGTGCCGGCCAGGCGACACTGCCGGCAGCGTTCAGAGCCATGTTGCCGCCATCGACGAACAGAAGATGGCCGCTCACGAACGCCGCGGCGTCGGAAGCAAGGAATACCGCTGGGCCCACCAGATCCTCATCCCTGCCCATGCGCCCAAGCGGAATGCCGTCGAGAATGTGTTGTTCGAAGGCGGCAAAATCCCACGGCAGGCTCGTCATGCCCTTCATCCAGTTCCGGTTGGCAATCTGCGCGGGCTCGATCGCGTTCACGCGAATATGATACGGACCCCACTCGACCGCGAGCTCTTTTGTGAGCTGATTGACTCCCGCCTTGGCCACGCTGTGTGGCAGATTGCCGCGACCCATGCCCGACAGGCCGCAGGTCGATCCGATGTTGATAATGCTTCCGCCGCCGCCCTGAGCAATCATTCGTCTGCCGGCCTCGATCGAGCACAGGAACGTACCGGTCAGCGAGACGTCGAGAACCCGCTGCCAATCCTCGACAGGTAGCTCTTCCGGCCGGAAGCGCACGCCGAGCCCCACGTTGTTGATCAGAATGTCGATGCGGCCGAACTCCCGATCGAGCACGCCGAACAGAGCAATGATGTCTTCGCGCCGGGCGTTGTTGCATGCGACGCCGATACCACGGCGACCAAGATCGCGGATCTCGCGAGCCGTCTCTTCGGCGCCTGCCTTATCGATATCGCTGACCAGCAGGTCGGCGCCGGCTTCGGCCAGTCCCAGCGCCATGGCGTGCCCGAGTCCGCCGTTCGCGCCCGCGCCGGTAACGACCGCGTACTTGCCGGTGAGACTGAACCCCTCGTAGTCCATTTGTCCTTCCTCCAGCTCGATATACCACGATCAGGAAGCCGCGTGCCGGTTGAAGTTGCCTGCCGCGACCGTGCGTGGAAGCAGCGCCACGGTTGGCCGCACCGCCGGGACCCGTGCTCCATATCTCCACGTATGCCCCCTGGGCAGCCGGGACCAGGGACGTTGCCGGGACCGCTCCGGCGATCTTGCTCGGCCTTCGACGCCCGCCGCGGCATCAGAGATGGAGACATTCCGCCAACTCGCACGTTCCAATATTGGGCCCTGAATACCGCCTGCTCCCGGCCCTGGAGCTTGCGCTGCAGTTGGTGCCGCAATAGCAACAGTAGGTAGAGCCGGCGGGTACCGGCCCTACCTACTGTTGGCCTCCGGCCCAAGGTCCCAGCGGCCGTTCCGCGTCCGCTGCGCGTGCAGTGCCACCGGATTGTCTAGGGAGTGCTAGGCTCACCGGCGGAACTAGCGCGTGCCCGGACCGCTCGCGGCAATTCTAGCCCTCGCCGACGAATGTTCCGAAGTCCTTCGCGGCCGGGCCTACGAACGTGCCCGTCCACTTGACTATGCCCACCGCCGACTTCCCCGAGGCCACAAGCATTACGGCGCCCTGCTTGGCCCAGAAGACAGTGGCAGTCATGTTGCCGTTCACGACACGACCCTCGGCCTGGTACACCGTGTCGTTGTTCAGGAAGGCGAAAGTGCCTTCACCCCATCCGCTGGCGGTTAACTCAAGCGTCAGCTGTCCGGCCAGCGCAATCTTGTCCGCGCTACCCATCGCGCTCGTTCCACCTACGCTGAAGGTCACCGTTTGAATCTCGGGCGTAAACGTCCAGACGCCGGCATTGGTGCTGGTTCCCAGCGCGACCATGCCGCCCCAAACGCCGGCCTTCTTGTTCAGGAGTGCGCCGGTCAAGGTCATGTTACCGGCCTTGCCCTTGACGTTGAACGTTGCGGTGGCGCCGGCGGTGCCGTTCACCGCTGAGGTCAGGCCGTTGGCGAGGGTCAGCGTCGCCGTGAGGATGCCTGTGCTATCCAGCGTGCCGCTTACCTGGCCCGCCACCGTCGAGCCGGCACTTGGGCCGGATAGAAGCTGCGCTGCCAGGTGGTAGGCTACAGGACTGGTCGTTACGGTGTCCGCCTGCGTGGAAGCGGCGAACGTGTGGGGAGCGACACCACCAGCGAGAATGGTGGCGCAGATGAGGCCGACCCCTAGGACGGTCTTTCGCGTCACCGACGAGGCTAATCGCACACTGATCATGAACTCTGACTCCTTAGCATCGCTGTTTGAGAGACACCTTCGTTGTTGATTGAGAGCTATTACCGCCACCGACATTGCCGCAGGCAGCACACCAGCTCTCCCTCCGACCGGATACCCAGGATGGGTGAGGCGCAACGCTTCGGTCGCTTGCGGCTAACGAGGCCTCCGTACTCCCTTCTGCAAGGCGCTCTGTGTCCGTCAGGACGGACCGAGCTATAGCCACGATTCCATGGCCGCAACCTGACGGACTCGGCCTGGCTAAAACTTCATCCCGGTCATCGCAATGCCACGGATCATGTACTTCGATCCGAAGAGATAGGCCACCATCAGCGGTATTGACGACAATACCCCTGCCGCGATCAGGTAGTCGTAGCGCGTGATAAACAATCCCTGCAGTCCGCTGAGGAACAGCGGCAGCGTCTGGTTGCTCGGGCTGGTAAGGACCACGAACGGCCACAGATAGTCGTTCCATGTCCCGAGGAAGATGAAGATGCCCAGCGCCGCAGCGGGCGATGCGGAGAGCGGTATCACGAGCTGAGTAAAGATGCGCCACTCCGAGGCACCGTCGATGCGGGCCGCCTCGATGAGCTCCGTCGGGAGGCCCAGCATGAACTGGCGCATCATGAAGATGCCAAACGTCGAGAAGAACCCGGTCACGATCACGCCGGCCAGGCTGTCCGATAGGCCCCAATCGCTGATCCTGATGTACAGAGGAACCAGGATCACGACGAACGGCACCATCAGAGTGGCGAGCAGTACTACAAACAGTAGGTCCTTGCCTGGGAAGTTATATTTGGCGAACACGTACCCGGCCATGGTGGAAGTAAGGACCGACACCCCCGTCACGCTCAACGTGACGATGACCGTGTTGCGGAAGCCGATCCATATGCCTGGAAGACCGGTCACATACTGGTACGCGTCCAGCGTCCAATGCTTTGGCATCAAGGCACGGGACTCCATGAGCTCCTTGAAGCCTTGAATGAGCCGAACACGGCCCATACAAATGGAGCCAGTGCCAGCAACACACCGATGGCCAACACCACATACAGTCCAACCTCCTGCAAGACGCAGCGGCGGCCTACTCCGGCGCGCCGGTAGCGTATGTGGGGACGGATGCCCTTCGTCCTCTGCTGACTGATCAGTTGCGCGGCTCGCAAGCATCAGTTCCAATCCCCATCATTTACTAGTAAGACCACTGCATGCGGGTCAGGCGTAGTGTCATAAGCGTGAGCACCAATGTGATGGCAAACTCTATCAAGGCGGCGCTGGACGCAACGCTAAACTGGAAGTTTTGGAACGCCAGATCATAGATGTACAGGTTGAGCGTCAGCGTCGCGTTGGCCGGGCCGCCGCCGGTCAGGACCTGCGGGATAGTGAACTCTTGCAGGGCTCCTATCACACCCAGGATCACCACGAGGTTGATGGTCGGCTGCACCAGCGGTAGTGTGATGTGCCGCAGCCGCGCCCATCCTCCTGCGCCATCGATCCGAGAAGCATCGATCAACTCGGAGGGGATGTTCAGGAGCCCTGCCGTCAGAATCACGACGTTGACGCCCATGCCCTTCCATGTGCCGAATAGCGCGGCGCTGGGCAGGGCTGCGTTGCCATCGGTCAAGAAACCGGATGTGGGCAGGTGGAACCAGGACAGCAAGGCATCTATGGGGCCGACCACCGGATCCATCAGGTACTTAGCAATCAGAATGGTGGAAAGAAGTGGGACGACGACCGGCACGAACACTAGTCCCTGGAGCAGGTTGCGCCCATGCGCGACATTGGCCAGGCACAGTGCGATCGCCAGCGCCAGGGGGATACCGACCAGGACGGTAATGATCCCCCACTCCACGCTGTTCTTGAGCGCAGTACTGAAGAGCGGATCGTCAAAGAGCTCCCGGAAATTGTCCAGACCCACGAACCGACCCGGTCCAAGCAGGCGGTAGTGAATTAGGGCTATCCGGAAGGCCTGGATGACCGACCAGAAGGACACCACCGAGTACCATGCGATCAGCGGGACAAGTATGGTGAAACCAAACCAGAACTGGGGCCTCTGCAGCACTTTGCCGACTTGGTGGATGAGCCCCCGCTTCTGGGACGCCATGAGCCGCTGCGTCGTTTCCGAACATACCGGCCCTCTCGGATGATACTTGCCCACACTAATACTCCGCCCGACGTCACGGAGCTCCCTGGCGAGCCATGGTGGCTCCGTGCGCGAGTTGGACGTGCTCGACTCCCGTTACAGATTCGAGAGATCGCTCAGTATATTGCTTGTACTGCGCCTCGGCCAGGGTTTGGATGGCCTTCGCGCCCTGCGTGGCGTTCATCTTGCCAAGCCGGACCGACTGGCACGTACTGACGATCGCGTCGACGATCTTGTTGTAGTAGCCCACCTCGCCTATGTACTTGCAGGTCTCGTACATGTCCTGACCTGCGGAACGCTGACGGTCTGATAGGTGGCATTCGTGGTGTACGGCTTCGCGAAGCGAGTCGTATCATGGTCGAGAATGTCTTTCCAAGCCACGATAGACACGCCGCCATAGATCCGGTCATAGATAAGCTGGCCTGTCCGCGAGCATACCAGCCGCAGGAAGGCATCCGCGGCGTTCGGGCTGTGAGCCTTGGCGGACTCGACCAGGCCCCAACCTTGCCCGGAACCCACGGCGACAGGTGTGTTGCCGTTAACCTTCGGCGAGCCTGCGATCTGGAAGTCGTAGCCGAGTGCAGGACCGAAAATGGAGGCAGAGCCGTTGGTCAGGCTGATCGCGCACTCGCCCTTGAGCGCCACGTTCTCTACGGCAATGTTGTCACCCCATTCGCGCTCGATCCCCATCTTGACGGGTGCACGACGTGGAGCTGCATCGCCTTGATGCCCGCGGGAGAATTGTAGTTGAAGGTCTTGGTCGCCTGGTCAAAAACCGGGGTGCCCTGTGTCTCGATGAGCATGTTGATGGCGGCGTCATCCCAACCCTCGCCGCACAGCCCATACCGCGTGACTTTTCCGCCCGAAGTGGCCTGCAGTGCCTTCGCCAGAGCGAATAGCTGGTCATAGCTGTCGAACCAGAACTGCCCGTTTGTGGGCGGATACTGTCGGCAAGGCCTGCTGCCTTGACCAAGTCGGTCCGCACGTTGGCGAAGGAGCCGAGTCCGCCGTCACACTCCAGTGGCACACCGTAAACGTGACCGCGCCAGGAGAACTCGTCGACCGAATCGCCGACGAAATCGCGCGACACGACGATGTGATTGGCCAGGTAGACGTTGGCCCAGATGTCCTTCAGCGCGCCCTGCGCGGCGAGCAACGTCAGGTTCTGCCCGGTGTTGGCGCAGATGTCGGGCTGCGTGCCCGCGGCAGTGGCGGCAATAAACTTTGTAGCTACAATCGCCGAGCCAGAGCAGCCGCTGCTTGCGGCCTGAGAGATATAGTCGTTCCGGTCTGCTTCTTGAACAGCGCAATCATCTCGTTGAAAGCGTTGATGTGTGGCTGCCAAAGCATGCACCACATCGTCCCGGACGATTCGAGGCTAGCCGAGCGCACCGCAGCCGGAGCAGCCTCCGCTACCGTACTGATGGCTCCCTCGAGCCCACTCGCCGCGGCGATGCCGGCGCCGACCGTGCCCGCAGCAGCTTTCAGGAAATCACGCCGACTCGTTGGCTTTGCACTCATAGCATTCAACTCCTCTATGAGGTTCCAGTGCGATGACTAAGTGCTAACGATTTCCGCAGGCAGCTTCACCAATCTCTTCTCTGGCTACCTCCTTCCCGTCAGCCCGGCAGCCGCCGCCGAACGACTACAACCGTTCCAGCCTCTTCGGGTTCTTGGACGCATCATACTCTAGCTCATTCAAGGGGTTCGTGTCAACAGTCAGCAATTAGGCAGCCCTCTGGCAGTCTCCACATATCCCGTGCGTATGTTCGGATGTGTAAGCGAGTTTGGCGGCAGGCAGCGCGCCTGGAACACGGATCGCCTGTGCACGCCGAACACACGCCGCTGGAGACCTGCCACCGACGGTACTCTCGACCCTGCAACGAGTGCGAAGAACGTCCGCGGCGCTACATGTGTGCCCTGATGTACACGACCTTGTGATCCGTAAAGAACAGCGCTCCCGTCCTTCCTGCTTCCGGCAGACCTCGAGCAGAGTCCTTCACTCCGCCGAATTCGAGCTGCGGCTCCTTCCAGGACGTCGGCATGTTGATGTGACACAGACCCACCTCAGCTTCCTCGACGAAGCGATGCGCCCGTGCAAGGTCATTGGTGTAGATCGAGGCAGACAGACCATAGTCAGAACCGTTGGCGAGATTCAGCGCGTGGTCGAAATCGGTCGCGCGCATCACAGAGAGAACCGGGCCAAAGATCTCCTCTCGAGCGATCCTCATACCCGGGATGACCTCGGCAAAGACGGTCGGAGCCACGTAGTATCCGCTGGCGTGATCGACGTCGGTGAGCGCGATGCCTCCACGGCAGAGGCGCGCGCCTTCGCGCCTGCCCACATCGATGTAGTCCAGGATGGTCTGATACTGCTTGGACCCGGCCACGGGACCCATCCCCGTCCGTTCGTCGAGGCCGTTGCCCACGACAATCTGTTCCGTGCCGGCCACCAGCATCTCGAGAAACGTGTCGTACACCGGTGCTTCCACAATCACCCTGCTGGTCGAGGTACACCATTGCCCGCTGCACGAGTAGCCACCTATCAGCGCCGCCTCCATCGCCGCCCCGAGGTCGGCATCGTCGAGCACGACCAGCGGATTCTTGCCACCCATCTCGAGCTGAACTCTGGTTGGTCGGCGCGCGACCTTCGCCGCGATACCCAGGCCCACCTCGGTCGAGCCGGTAAACGAGACTGCTCGCACCGCAGGGTGAGTAACCAGTCGATCGCCGATTGCCGAGCCCGTCCGGTCACCAGGTTGATCACGCCGGGAGGAAAACCCACCCGATGTGCTATTTCCACCAGGAGCGCTGCCGTCATCGGCGTGAACTCGGCCGGCTTGAGCACGCAACAGTTCCCTGCGATCACTGCCGGGAAGAGCTTTCTGCATGCCACATTGAGCGGAAAGTTCCATGGCGTGATCAGAGTCACTACGCCCAGCGCTTGGCGCCCGACATAGCACAACACCTCAGGTCTCTCCGAAGGCAGGTGATCGCCTCCCAGCCTGCGGCCCTCGCCGATCTGAAACTCGGCTTCCTTCACGGCCGCGTCGAACTCCGCGCCCGCCTCGCGCAACGTCTTGCCGTTCTCCAGCGTTATAGCGCGTGCAAAGGTATCCCGGCGCTCTTTCAGCACGCGCACCAGTTCCTGCAGGACCGCCGCTCGCTCCGGCACCGGCGTACGCCTCCAGGCGGGAAAGGCCTCGCCGGCCGCCTGCATGGCGTCGTCTACATCGGACGGTGACGACGCCTGTGCTTCGCAGAGGATCTCATCTCGATCGGCGGGATTGACATCGGGCACTGTCCTTCCGGAGCTGCAGCTCACCCAGCGTCCGCCGATATAGTTCTCAAACGTGCGCACGTGCGTCTGCCCAGCTACCATATGGTGAACCCTCCGTCGACATACAGGACCGAGCCGGTCATGAAGGACGAGGCACTGGACGCAAGGAACACGATTGCCCCCTTCAGCTCGTCCAGGTTCCCGTACCGCTTCATGGGCGTGCTCGCGATGATTCGCTCTCGGATCTCCGAGCTACGGGCGCTGACCGCGGTCTGGGGCGTCAGGATGTAGCCGGGCGCGAGAGCGTTCACGCGGATGCCGTAGTCTGCCCATTCGGCGGCCATGCCTCGCGTCAGCTGGGCAATTCCTGACTTCGCTACACAGTAGGTAACGTTATGGCGCGGTAGGATGTTGCTGATCACGCTGGCATTGATGGACGCGATGTTGATTATTACTCCGCCGCGCCCACGCGCGATCATGCGTTGCGCCACGCGCTTGCCCACGTAGAACGCTCCCGAGAGATTCACATCCACGATCTCGCGCCACAGATCGTCGTCGACGGTCTCCAGCGCGACACCCTCCGACGGCCTTGCCGCGTTGTTGACCAGAATGTCTATCGGTCCCAGCACTCTCTCGACGTCCGCGAGAAACGCGTCGATTTGGCCGGTATCGGCGACGTCGGCCTGCCCGAAGTAGGCAGGACGGCCAAGCGCTTCCAGGTCCGCCCGAGTGCTCTCGCCATCCTCGACGAGCAGATCACACACTGCCACGCGCGCGCCGGCCTCGGCAAGGGCAAGTGCGTGCTGCCGGCCGAGCGCGCGCGCACCCCCGGTGACCACGGCGACTTGGTCCGTCAGCTTGAAGCTCTCGAGAACGTTCTCAGCCATTACTCGGCCGGCCAGGTCGCTTCAGCGAACACTGCCTGCCAGTCGTCAAGGAATCCGTGCATCCGCATGTCCGTGAATGGGTGCTCGAACAGCATCTTCAGGAACTCGAGCTTCAGCGTGCAGATATCGCTCCCCGCCACCGCGAATTCTCCGAAGGCTCGCGGGTAGCGCCCGCAGGAGAGAATCTTCGTCGCGAAGCCGTAGTTCTGATAGATCCGCCTGATCGGCCCCACGAGATCCACGCGCTGGTCGAGAACCTGATCCAGTGGGCCGTTGAACACGGCGACGATATCGGCTCCGCACTTCCCGGCCAGATAGGCCTGGGCGATCGACGCGACGGCCGTCATGGCTATGCGCATCGACGGATCTTCGTGTTTCAAGCGCTGCAGCGCCTGGAGCCCTTCCGCGCTCATGGGCAGCTTGACGACGATCTGCTCGCTGAATCGGTGCAGCCAGTGTGCTTGAGCCACGAGTCGAGCGCAGTCGTGCCAACCAACAGCCTGGCAGAGCACGACGCCGGGCGCTACGTCGAGTATCCGCCGCAGCGTGTCTCGCATGTGCGGACCCGCCTTGGCTATGAGCGAGGGGTTCGTGGTCACTCCCTCGATAATGCCCCATTCCGTAGCCCTGACGATCTCGTCTGGGTTGGAGCTATCGATGAATAGCTGCATGCGTGTTACCTCTCAAACAAGTCCACGGCCAGGCCGCCCACATAGTCGGCAAGACGCTGCTGGTACGCGCGGTAGAACTCGGATGGCAAGGTGTAGAACTGCTCACGGTTTTCCAGCCTGCCCTCTGCGGAGCGGCGTCCCACGTAGGCGAACCCGTAGTGGTGGAACACCTGGTGGCGACGGGAGGGAGTCCGGTCGGCGCTATTCTCGAAAGCGCGCAAGCACTCCGCGGCGAAGTCCGATCCGGCCTCTGCCTCACGTCGCGCGTAGTCCAGCGAATCGGCCCACCAGCGGAGGAAAGTCTCCGGGTGCTGCTCCTGAAGCAAGTCCGCAAAGAGTAGCTGGAGCATCGGGGAGATCTTGAAGTGCAGCCATCCGCCGGTGGCGCGGCGAAGCACGGCCCGTACCGGCGCCGAAAGGTCGTCGGCGGAGTGGAAATCCAGCATCACGCCGAACTGCCCTGCTAGAGCCTGCAGCGTCGCCACGCGGCGCTCCAGTGCCTCCAGGCCGTCGGCGCCACGGTAGTCCCATCCCTTCTCAGCCCCATAGTTCGGCGCCACGTGCGTGACCGGTAGGCCGCGGCGCTGGATCTCGCGCAGAAGGAACAGCAGCTCTTCCGGGCTGGTCAGGCAGTCGAATGCGCCCACCTCCGCGGGATGCTCGTCGACGGTCAGCTCCAGATTGAAGGTCTGGCCGTCCTTCAGGGTAGAGATATCGGCAGCCAGGTTCTCGAGAGCGTCGAGAGCGTCCCAGTACTTCGCAGCCAGCCGGTTGATCAACTCATCGCTCGGGCCGTACGAGACTCTCCCCACCTGGAATGGCGCACGATGGAGCGCAACTATGGCTTTGTGCTCTGCCGGGTCGCCGGCATGCCGCTCCAGAAAATCCCATGTCGGCGATTCCGTCGAGCGCGTCGTAGCGCAGGATGTCCGCCATGTCCATGGTGAAGAAGGTGTAGTAGCGAGCGGCCTCGATCAGCTTCCGCGCTCGTACGCGACCATCCGGGCCGCGCTTCACCTGCAGATGATCCGCGTCGGCACCGTACCGAAGCGTCGCCTCTTCCCGCAGGGCAGCGAGTACGCCGGCTAGCCAGAGACCTTCGTAGGTGCTGCCGGTATATCCGCTCTCGATGGTGCCGAAGCCGCAGGCGTAATTGCGCTCCGGCGGGCGTCCGGCCAGCACGTCGTCCAGGAGGCTGAGCTCGCGCACGGAGTTCTGAATGGGATTCGCCGCGAAGCCGTGCCCGCTCATGGCCTGGAACACGCCGGGCCATACCGCGGTGGTCATGCGGCAGCCAATACCTAGGCGCGGCGTAGCCCCGAGCGGTCGAGGACCCTTCTCGGGAGCCAGCAGCCGCAAGTACCTATCCACGACAGATGCATCTGTGACATATGCCGACAGGCTCAGGCCGTCGCCGAGGCGCAAGACGCCCAGTGGCTCACCCAGAGCCTGACCGCCGCCGCCCCGACCAAATTCGAGCAGAACCTCCTGGCCGTCGGCCAGGCCGGCGAGACAGAAGAGCGCCGCGCCGCGACCGGCCGCCGAGGCACTGTGCACCCGTGTGCCGTTGGAGGCCGACCAGCCGGATTTGGCGCGTAGCGCGCCGAGCCCGATTCGCCACTGGTCTCCAACTTCCTGTACCTGCCGCCAGGCGCGCGCCGGATCCCAGGTTGACGTTGCTAGGATAGCTGGATTGGTAGCCGGGTTCAGCCCCAGCCGCCGATAGGCCTGATCATTCTCCATGGATCCGCTCCGGCACCACGATCGTCTCCCCAGGGCTAGAGAGCCCGCGAGTCATTCAACCGAACCGGGGTAAGGTCGAGTCGATCTCCAGCATGGCCGGGCGACGCCACCCAGGTCCCATCTGCTGCCGCGCCTCAGAGTCACGACCGTCGAGTTGAATGCCACGACCATACACAACTCTGGTCGAGCTATGCGCGTGATTCCGTCGACAGTATACACTACGGCGACATCAGTCGCAACGGATCGGGCCGCGCGGCCCGGTGTCGCACCAGGCAGAAGGCCCGCGGGCTCCGCATCGCCGCACGCGGCCGAGCCCGATCTGCGGTCCCCGCAGCATAGCTCCAGTTTCGGTTCCTCCCTCTGGACGAGGGCTGCTCTCACCGGCGAGGGGCAGAGATGCTATGCACTCCACTCCCTCCCGCGTAGGCTCGCGGCACCGCGTGAAGTCTGCCGCTGCCCGACCTGCCGCGGCTCGGAAGACTGTGGAGGTCAAGGCGGACAATTGCAGATAGGTCTAGCGGTAGAGGCCGAGCTTGGCCTGGAAGCCGGGCCGATCCAGCACCTCGCTGTTGAGGATGTTGTCCGGCAGTTGGCCTCGTGACAGCCGCAGCATGCCCTCTACGATAGGCACGATGGTGGCCCGCCCGGCCTGCCTCGTGGACGCAAGCCAGTGCGGAGTGAGGATGACGTTGTCGAGATGCATCAATGGGCTGGAGCGCGGTAGCGGCTCCGTCACGAATACGTCCAAGCCCGCGCCGGCAATCCTGCGCGTATGCAGGAATCGCGCCAGCACTTCCTCATCTATCAGCTCGCCGCGTGCCACGTTCACCATATAGCTCGTCGGCTTCATGAGACTCAGCTCGCGCTCGCCGAGCATGCCGTGCGTGTGCTCGGTAAGCCGGCAGTGCAGACTCACGATAGTCGGAGTCGCGGAGAACCTGGTCGAGACTGCCGACCAGAGTGACGCCGAGTGCGCTCGCCGCTCGTGGATCGGCATGCGGTGAATAGGCGATGATGCGCATGTCAAAAGGCGCGACGAGACGGGCCAGCTCCAGTCCGGTCTTGCCCAGCCCGATGATACCCAGCGTCCGGCCGCTCAGGTCATCACCCAGCGCCTCGTTCTGCAAGTCCCAGCGGTACTCGCGCACGATTCTTTCTTGCAGGTAGAACCGCCGGGACAAACCCAAGATGAGGAAAAGCGCGGCCGAGGCCGTCGTATGCGTCAGGCCGTAGGGCGAGTTGAAGACCACGACGTCGTTCGCCGTACAGGCCGCCAGGTCGATCTTGTCGTAGCCGATCCCGGCCCGCCCGATGCCGATCAGCACCCCAGCGCCCCGGGCAAACGCGGAAGCCTTGACCCACGGCCGGCAAACGACGATACCGTTGCACGACTCGACATGATGTGACTCAACCTGTAGCGAGTAGAGGCGATCGTGATATGACGGGTCGTCGCGCCGCGGCTGCTGGTCGGACAGAAAGCCTCGGTGGATGTGCGGCGACCCGTCGAGCAGGTCCCAACCGAGGTCGGACGTCGGGCTGCCGTCCGCATCGCACATGTCACCCGTGTACCTCAACGCGAAATCCTGCATGCTCAGCTCTCCTGCCTGGACCGAACTCCACAACTCGTCACTCGTCGCCCGGACTGCCGTGCGCAGGTCAGGCTTCGCCGGCCGGAAGCGCGTCGAGCGCTGGCATCGGCTGCCGGTCCGCGATCTCTCACCGGCGTCCGTGCACCCGGGCACGCCCGCTCATCGAGGCGTCTCCTGTCTGGCCGCCGGATCCGGCTCGATGGGCAACTCCCTGACGTCCGTCTCCGCTGTGACCTCAATGTGCGCATCCGGCCGCCGCAGCACCTCATCACGAAGGGCAGCGCCGAGACCGGGGCGACCGGCCAGATCGAGCTGGCCTTCACGCACCGTGATCGCCTCCGTAAGGATGTCGTTATACCAGCCGAGATAGTAGCCCCTCACCGTCTCGACCATCATGGTGTTCGGCGCGTGCAGCGCCAGGTGGGCGCCGGCCCAGAGGGCCACCGGACCGACAGTGTCGTGCGTGGTAATGGGCAGGCAGTACGCGTCCGCCAGATCGGCAATCTTCCGTGTCTCCGTGAGTCCACCCGTCCACACAATGTCCGGCATGACGATGTGCACGGCTTTCCGCTCGATCAGCTCGCGGAAGGCGAAGCGCGTGAACAGTCGCTCGCTGGCACAGATGGGCACCGGCGACGCCGCAGCAAGCCGCGCGTAGGCATCGAGGTTATCCGGCGGCATGATCTCCTCGAGCCACAGCACTCGATAGGGAGCCAGCGCGTGGGCGATCGTCATGGATGCCGGAAGGTCCCATCGACAGTGACCCTCGATCGCGATCTCCATGTCCTCGCCTACCGCGTCGCGAATCTGCTGGATCGGTCTCAGGCCTTCACGCAGAGCCTGAGGTGAAAGGTAGTGGGCCAGGGGGCCGGCCGCCTGAATGCTGATGCGCTGGCCGGGCGGCGATCCCAGCTGTGCCGCCACGCGATCGAAGGGCCAGATCTTCATGGCCGAGATCCCGGAGCTCAGCAGATCCTGGGCCAGCGCACCGGCGTCCCGATTCCACGCCTCATAGTCGAGATATCGGCCCCAGCTCGAGCAGGTGTTGTAGACCTTGACGCGCTCTCGCACGCGCCCGCCTAGTAAGTTATAGATCGGCTGTCCGGTGTACTGGCCCACCAGATCCCAGAGCGCGATGTCCACGGCCGACATCGCGCGCATCTCGGCCCCGGCGAAGCCGAAGAAGCTCACCGTGGCGAACATGTTCGCCCAGTGCTGCTCAATATCGAAGGCGGAGCGCCCGATGAGAAGATTCGCCAGAACGTCGTGGATCAGGGCGGCGACAGCCCTCGGCGCATAGTAGGTCTCGCCCAAACCCACCAGACCTGTATCGGTGTGCACGCGCAGCCAGAGGGTGTGCGGATGTGCGTCCAGCCAGATGGTCTCCAGCTTGGTGATTTTCACTGTCTGCCTCCTCCCGATTCGCGACCGCCGCTGCTGCCGATGCCTGCTCGGCAGGTCCTCGCAGAGGGACAAGTTCTCCGAGTGCCGCCGTCTTGAGCCTGCCGCATCCGTGGCAGATCGACAATGTGGCCGTGTCAGCGAGGCCATCGTCTGCCCACCTCGGATCCGAAGCATCTCATTCGGCTCCGCGGGCTGATTGAACGATCCTACGATCCGCTGTCGAGTATGTCAACAGTTGACTAGTGTCGTGTGCACGCGGTAAGGTTAGTGCCGGGCCGGCCGGGCAAGTCCGATCGCACCGCGACCCGGCCTGCATGTGGTCGTTGCGTTGGCGGCCGCTCCGGTGCTGGCTGAACCCGAGTGTGAAGTAGGCCGGTGCGGCAGCCGGGCTCGTGCACTTCGGCCGGTTGGGTTGCAGGCATTCCGGGACTCCGGAACGTTGTGCTGGCAAAGGGGGAGACGGCAATGGCATTGACATCGCGGGCGCGGGTCGAGCTCAGCTTGCAGCATCAGGAACCCGATCGCGTTCCCCTCGACCTTGGCAGCACCTCTGAGACGGGCATGCACGTATCCTCTGTATACAGGCTGAGGCAAGGCTTGCGGCTAGATCCACCTGGCACGCCAGTCAAGGTTGTCCAGCCGTACCAGATGCTTGGCGAGATCGGGCCCGATCTGGTCGAGGCACTCGGCGTCGACGTGGTCGGCTTGAGCCTGCCGGTCAATTCGTTCGGTTTCAGAAACGAAGGCTGGAAGCCGTGGACCACGTTTGACGGCACGCCGGTACTGGTCCCGGAGCTCTTCAACACGGAACCGGAGGCAAACGGGGACGTTCTCCAGTACCCGCTTGGCGACACCTCGGCGCCGGCCTCCGCGCGGATGCCCAAGGGCGGGTTCTACTTCGACGCCATTATCCGCCAGCAGCCTATAGACGACGACACGCTGAACGTGGACGACAATCTGGAGGAGTTTGGCGAGATCAGCGATGCAGACCTCTCCTATCTCCGCCGGGAAAGCGCTCGACTGGCAGCTACTGGCAGGGCGGTCATGGCGAATTTCGGCGGAACCTCATTTGGGGACATAGGCACAGTGCCGGGGCTCAAACTGCGGCACCCTAAGGGCATTCGCGACGTCGAGGAATGGTATGTCAGTCTGAGCACGCGCCGAGACTACATCCACGAGGTCTTCGACCGCCAGTGTGCTATCGCGCTCAAGAACCTCGAGCGAATCAGTCGCGCCGTCGGCGACAACGTCTCCGCTGTTCGCGTGACTGCCGCGGACTTCGGCGCCCAACATGGTCCGTTCATTGCACCGAAGACCTACAGAACGCTGTTCAAGCCCTTCCACGCACGAGTGAACGACTGGATCCACGCCACTACCTCGTGGAAGTGCGTCATTCACTCCTGTGGCTCTATCTGGAGGTTGCTCGACGACATCGTGGAAGCCGGCTTCGACGGCGTGAATCCTGTGCAGACCTCGGCAGCCGAGATGGACCCGGCCAGACTGAAAGAGCGGTTCGGAGACAGGCTGACGTTCTGGGGCGGCGGAATCGACACCCAGCACGTGCTGCCGTTCGGCACGCCGGCCGAGATTCGAGAGATGGTGCGAGAGCGAATGCGCACCTTTGGTCCCGGAGGCGGCTTCATCTTCAATACGATACACAACGTGCAGGCCGGAGTACCGGCCGAGAACCTGCTGTCGCTCTACGAGGCAGTCAAATCGTACCGTTCGTACCCGATCAGCTGACCGCTGATTTCGCCGGTGGTCGTCCGGAGATGCCCCGACAGGCGCGCAGGTTGAACCGGGCGCGCGCTTGCTTATCGGCGTTCGCTCCGCACGACTCAGAGAGTACTGTCAACAGTTGACCACGGCAGGGATCTGCGGTATGGTGAGGGCGGCACGGCGCGGGGATGGCGCGTCCGTCGCGCCGCACGGCTGAGTCCGGCGGTGGGACGGGGGTGCCGCTGCGCACCGCGAGAGCAGCGAGAGTGGGACAAGGAACGAACAGCCATGCACGAGAATGAGCGCGCCACGGTCCGCGACATCGTGGTCTCCGCCCAGAGCCTGCGCCGCTTTGCCGGCGCCCTGCTGGCCGGGGCCGGCATGCCCGCGGAGGAGGCCGCCCTGTGCGCGGAGGTGATCGTCGACGCCAACCTGCGCGGCGTGGATACGCACGGCGCCTTCAACCTGCGCCTGTACGTCAAGCGGCTGCGCCTGGGGCTGATCAACCCCACGCCGCGGCTGCGCTTCGAGCGGCGGCGGGGCGCGGTGGGCGTGCTGGACGCGGACGGCGGCATGGGGCACCTGGCCACGGTGCGGGCCATGGAGCAGGCGGTGGCGCTGGCGCGGGAGCAGGGGGTGGGCACGGTGCTGGTGCGGCACTCCAACCACTTCGGGGCGGCGGCCTACTACGTGAACTGGGCGGCGGCACAGGGCTGTGTGGGCACGGTGTGGTCGCCGGCGGAGTCGAGCGTGGTGCCCTACAACGGGCGGCAGCGCTTCTTCGGCACCAACCCGCTGGCCCTGGCGGCCCCGGCCGGCCGGCGCTGGCCGGGGGTGACGGTGGACATGGCGACCAGCGTGGTGGCGGGAGGCAAGTACTACAAGGCGGCGCAGGAGCACCAGCGGGTGCCGGCGGGGTGGGTGATCGACGACCAGGGGCGGCCGGTGACCGAGCCCTCGGCCGACCCGGCGGTGTTCGCCACCTATGCCGGGCTGCCCATGGGTGGGGCCAAGGGCTACGGCCTGGCCACCATGATCGAGTTCACCTCCTCGCTGCTGCTGGGCACGCAGTGGGGGCCGCACATCGTGCGCTGGGGGGAAGACTTCAGCCAGCGGGTGGACATCGCGCACTACGTGCAGGCGTTGGACGTGACGGCCTTCACCTCCCTGGCGGAGTACCAGGAGCGGGTGGACGCCTTCTGCGACGCCCTGAAGGCCAGTCCCCCGGTGGCGGGGGTGGAGGAAGTGCTGCTGCCGGGGGAGCCGGAGCTGCGCACGGCCCGGCAGCGGGCGGCCTCGGGCTGTCCGCTGAGCGCGCACACGGTAGAGACCCTGATTGAGACGGCGGCGAGCGTGGGCGTGGCGTTCACGCTGCGCGATGGCGCGTGAGCGGCTGAGGGAGGCGATGATGGCAGGCTATACGGTAGCGGTGACCGATTCCACGTTTGGCGAGCTGGAGACGGAGCGGCAGATTCTGGAGCCCCTGGGCTGCACGCTGGTGGGGGCGCAGTGCCGCACCGAGGAGGAGGTGCTGGCCTGCTGCGCCCAGGCGGACTTCGTGCTGACGCAGTTCGCGCCGGTGACGGCACGGGCCATCCAGGGCATGCAGCGGGCGCGGCTGATCGTGCGCTACGGCATCGGGGTGGACAACGTGGACCTGGCGGCGGCACGCAGCCGGAACATCGCGGTGTGCAACGTGCCGGACTACTGCATCGACGAGGTGGCGGACCACACGCTGGCCCTGATGCTGGCCCTGACGCGGCAGGTGGTGCGGCACGCCGTGACGGTGCAGGCGGGGGGCTGGAGTGCCCAGCTGCCCCTGAACACCTACCACACGCTGCGGGACATGACCACGGGCGTGGTGGGCTGCGGGCGCATCGGGCGCGAGGTGGTGCGGCGGCTGCTGCCCTTCAAGACGCGGGTGCTGGTCTGCGACCCGCTGCTCGGCGCGGAGGAAGCGGCGGCGCTGGGCGCCACGCTGGTGCCGCTGGAGCGGCTGCTGGCCGAGAGCGACCTGGTCTCGCTGCACTGCCCGAGCACGGCGCAGACGCAGCAGATGATCAACGCGCGGTCGCTGGCCGGGATGCAGGAGGGCGTGCTGCTGGTGAACATGGCGCGGGGCACGCTGGTGGACACGGCGGCCCTGGAGGCGGCACTGGCCGCGGGCCGGGTGGGCGGTGCCGCCCTGGACGTGACGGACCCGGAGCCGCTGCCGGCGGAGAGCGCCCTGCGGCGCATGGGCAACGTGGTGATCACCAGCCACGTGGCCTCGGCCAGTCCGCGGGCGGTGAGCAGCCTGCGGGCGAGCGTGGCGCAGACGGTGGCCACGGCGCTGCGGGGCGAGCGGGTGCCCAACTGCGTCAACGGGGTGGTCTAGGGGCGGCAGGCGAGGGATGAGGGCAGAGAGAGAGGGACCGGAGAGCACATGGCAGAGCAGAATGCGGGCAGGCGCATCAGCCTGGGCGGGGTGATCCCGCCGCTGGTCTCGCCGCTGGACGAGCAGGGGGAGCCGGACGCGGGGGGCATGCACGGCCTGGTGGACTACGTGCTGGCCGGGGGCTGCGCCGGACTCTTCGTGCTGGGGGGCTTTGGCGAAGGGGCCTGGCTGAGCACGGCGCAGCGGGGGGCGGTGCTGGCCGCCGCGGTGCACGCCGCCGCCGGGCGGGTGCCGGTGCTGGCCGGGGTGATGCTGCCGGGCACCAGCGCGGCCTGCGAGGCGGCCCGGCAGGCGGAAGCGGCAGGGGCGGACGTGCTGGTGGCCGGCTCCCCCTACTACTTCGGCGTGAGCGGTGCCGACCAGCAGCGACACATCGAGCGGCTGCTCGAGGCCTGTGCCCTGCCGGTGATGCTCTACAACATCCCCCAGTGCACGCACAACATCCTGCTGCCCGAGACGGTGGCGGCCCTGGCGAGCGAGCGGCGGGTGATCGGGATCAAGGACTCGGCCGAGGACGGGGGCGCCTTCGCCCGCTTCCTGGCCATCAAGGCGGAGCAGCCGCACTTCCGGGTGCTGCAGGGCAGCGGCAAGCTGATGAACCAGACGCCGCCGCCGGTGGGCGACGGGCTGGTGCCCGGGCTGGCCAACTTCGCGCCGCGGCTGTACGTGGCGCTCTTCGCGGCGGCCAGGGCGGGGGATGGGGCCACGGTGGCGCGGCTGCAGGCGGAGGCAGCGGACCTGGCGCGCATCGAGCAGTATGGGCACTTCCTGACCGGGGCCAAGCTGGCGGCGGCGGCGCTGGGCTTTGGCAGCGGGCGGCCTGCCCTGCCGCTGGAGCGGCCCGACGAGACCACCCGGCGTGCCGTCGCCGAGATCGTGCTGCGGCATCGGTCGGTCGCGGCCTAGCAACAGGCACCGGCGGCGAACGGCGACCATCGATAACGGTGTAGAGAGTGCTCCTTCTACAATGGAGCAGGTTTAGCGCGTGCCGCGTCACGAGGACCGGAAGAGGAGGGCTCCATGCTGTCGTTGGTCAATCTCGGGCCGGGATCTGTAGAGATTCAGGAACGGCCGGTTCCCACGCCAGAAGCCGGTGAGGTCTTGCTGAAAGTACGCGCGGTTGCCGTGTGTGGCAGCGATCTCCATCAGCGGCACGGCACTCAATCCTGGAAAGTCAACTGGCCGGTAACGCT
Organism: uncultured bacterium; assembly: GCA_963827235.1. GTDB lineage: Bacteria > Chloroflexota > UBA5177 > JANWHV01 > JANWHV01 > JANWHV01. Next base: position 421,794 of record CAWHAE010000010.1, on the reverse strand, counting down.
CGGGCACGAGTTCTGCGGCGAGATCGTTGCCCTCGGGGCTGGCGTCCAGGGCTGGAGCGCCGGCGACCGCGTGGCCTGCGAGACCGCCGCCCGGGTTTGCGGAGTGTGTGCCATGTGCCGGACAGGCCGGTACAATCTCTGCCCCACCCGGCTCGGCTTTGGCTATGGCCTGGACGGCGCCGCTGCCGAATACGTAGTCGCGCGAGCCGGCCTGCTCCACCGTCTTCCGGTCGGCTTGTCTTGGGAGGTGGCGTCTCTGACCGAGCCCTGCTGCGTTGCCATAGGCACGGTGCTCGAGCAGTCCTCGCCCCGTCCCGGCGACACTGCCATCGTCATTGGTCCCGGCCCGATCGGCCTGCTGGCCACCGCCGTGCTCGCGGGCACGCGGCCGGCCCATCTTCTGGTGATAGGACTCGCTCGGGACGAAGCCCGCCTCGCTATTGCCCGGCAGCTCGGCGCTTCGCAGCTATGCATCTCGGACCGAGCTGATCCGCTGGCGGCCGTGCGCGAGCTCGGCGACGGACTCGGCGCCGACCTCGTGATCGATGCCGCGGGCGTTTCGGCAAGCCTGCGTATGGCCCTCGATCTGGTTCGCCCGGCAGGCCAGATAACGAAGGTCGGATGGGGACGCGAGCCGTTGAATTTCTCGCTCGATCCGCTGGTCGCCAAAGCAGTGCGCCTGCAGGGCTCGTTCAGCCATACGTGGGCCACGTGGGAGCGCGCCCTGACGATGCTCGGCAATGGATCGCTCGCCGTACAGGGACTGCTGAGAACCTATCCCCTGAGCGACTGGCACGCGGCGTTCGACGATATGGAGAGCGGCCGCGTCGCCAAGGCTGTGCTCATCCCGTAGCGTGGTACGCTTAGCCGTGAGTTCGACACTCTGGAGGTGACGCTACATGGGACGAATGGCCGGCAAAGTCGCCGTCGTCACTGGCGCGGCGCGTGGAATCGGGCGCGGTGTCGCCGCTCAGCTAGCGCGTGAAGGATCGCGCGTCGTGATCGGCGACGTGCAGGACGAGCTCGGCCTCGCCGCCGCCGCGGCACTGGTTGCGGCGGGCGGTGAGGCAGTGTACTGCCACGCCGACGTGACCGAGGAGAAGCAGTGCGTCGGCCTGATGGATGCCGCCGTCTCGAGCTTTGGTCGGCTCGACGTGCTGGTCAACAACGCCGGCCGTATGCCTCGCGGCACCCTCGAAGAAACGACGACCGAGCTCTGGGAGGACGTCCTCAACCTCGACCTCCGCGGTGCCTTCTATTGCTGCAAGCACGCCACTCCTCACATGCGGCGAGCAGGCGGCGGCAGCATCGTCAATATCGGTTCCATCGCCGGCATTCAGGGCCTGCCCAACATGGTCGCCTATGCTGCCGCGAAGGGCGGCCTGCTCGCTATGACCCGGACCCTGGCCGGTGCACTCGTTCGCGACCGCATCCGGGTAAACTACGTGATTCCCGGTTGGGTGCTTACCGAGGGCGAGCTCGAGTTGCAGCACGGCAGCGGCGTGACCGATGAGACGCTCAGGGTTGTGGGAGCCACCATGCCGATGGGACGGCACCAGACCGTGGAGGACGTGGCTCACGCGGTCATCTACCTGGCATCTGACGAATCGATCCAGGTGACCGGCACGGTGCTTCCGCTCGACGCCGGCGCCTCGGAGCTGCCGGTGCAGCCAACCGCGTCATACACGGCCTGACATCGGCTTCGAGTAGCCGGCAGCGGAATAGGAGTGAGCGTATGGCTCTGGGGCCTTCGTCCAAGATCGCGGCGTTTCCCAAGTGCTTCATGGACGCGCTGTGCATCACCCGCACTATGTCCCTGGTCGAGTGGATTGACGTGGCCGCCAGCCTCGGAGTCGACGGTCTCGAGATGTACCCGGGTTTCTTCACCTCGCTCGACGCCGGATACCTGGCGACTATTCGCGCTGCGCTGGCCCGACACGGCTTCGTGGTGCCGATGATGTGCGCCTCACCGGACTTTACCAAGCCGGACGAGGCCGCTCGACAGGCAGAGGTCGCGCGGATGCGCCGGATGATCGACCTCGTGGCAAGCTTTGACGCACCGGCGCCGAGAACCTGCAGGGTGCTCTCAGGCCAGCGTCGCCCGGAAATCTCCGAGGACGAGGGCGTGGCGATGGTCGTCGACGCGATCGGATCCCTCTTGCCGCATGCCGCCGACCGCGGCGTGATACTTGTGCTCGAGAACCATTACAAAGACAATTACTGGACCTATCCCGAGTTCGCTCAGCACCTGCCCGTCTTTCGCCGCATCGTCGAAGCGCTGGACTCGCCGTGGTTCGGCGTCAACTTCGACCCCTCGAACGCCATCCTGGCCGGCGATGATCCGCTGGCAGTGCTCGAGACCGTCAAGCACCGCGTGGTGTGCATGCATGCCAGCGACCGCGGTCTCGCCCCCGGCCACACCTTGGCGGAGCTACATAGCGTAGAGGATGCCGTGGGCTACGCCTCGATCCTGCACCACGGCGAGATCGGGACTGGACTGAACGACTATCCCGCCATCTTCCGCGTGCTTCGCGACGTTGGTTTCGACGGTTGGATCTCGATCGAGGACGGGATGAATGGCCTGGATGAGATCCGCCGGTCTGCCGAGTTTCTTCGTGCCACGTTGGCCCAGTGCTCGAACACGGCTTCCAGCTCACCTTCCCGCAAGTCGGTATCGCAGTAGTTTTCGCGCGGCACTGCCTGTACAAAGTGCTGTTCCGGCAGTGATGCCGTAAGGGAGTACCGGTCATGAAGAAGATCATCAACGAGCCGATGGCAGTCGTCGACGAAATGCTCCAGGGGCTGCTTCTCGCGCATCCCGACTCGCTCCGCGCCGCCGGAAGTCCTCGGGCCATCGTGCGTGCCGACGCCCCTGTCAAGGGAAAGGTGGCCCTGGCCACGGGTGGAGGATCCGGTCATCTACCGGTATTCCTGGGCTATGTCGGCAAGGGCTTGCTCGACGGATGCGCCGTCGGCAATGTCTTCGCCTCGCCCAGCGCCGAAGTCATGCTCGAGGTCACGAAGGCGATCGATGGCGGCAGAGGCGTCCTGTACATTTACGGCAACTACGGCGGCGACGTGATGAACTTCGACATGGCCACTGAGATGGCTTCACTCGAGGACATCGAGGTGCGGACCGCGCTGGTGTCCGACGACGTGGCCTCTGCCCCGGCTGCAGAGGCGGCGCGGCGGCGCGGCGTGGCCGGCATGGTTTTCGCTTTCAAGACGGCGGGTGCCGGTGCCGCGGCCGGACGGACGCTCGACGAGGTCGAGCAGATCACCCGCCATACGCTGGCAAACACACGCACGATGGGCGTCGCGCTCTCGCCCTGCACGATTCCGGCCGCCGGTACACCTACCTTTACCATCGGCGACGATGAGATGGAAATAGGCATGGGCATCCACGGCGAGCCGGGAGTGCGCCGGGGCAAGCTGGAGCCGGCGGACTCCATAGCCGACCGCCTGTTCGATGCCACGTGTGCCGAGCTCGGGCTGGAGAATGGTGGCCGCGTGGCCGTACTGGTCAACGGGCTCGGTGCCACACCGCCGGAAGAGCTCTACATTCTCTATCGACGCATCCATCAGAGGCTGGCGCAGATTGGAGTCGGCGTCCACCGAGCCTACGTGGGCGAATATGCCACGTCAATGGAAATGGGCGGTGCTTCGCTGACGATTCTGCGGCTGGACGACGAGCTGGCGCACTGGCTGGACGCTGCCCGCCGAGTCGCCGTTCTTCATTCAGAATGCGCGTTGAGCGAGCCGCGGCGGCGAAAGGAGGAAATGCAGTGGGTGACACGCTCAGTCCCGATCAGGTCCGTGCCGCGCTGAAAGCAATCGCCGTGGCGCTTGTCGCTCGCGCCGAGGAGCTGAATGCGCTCGACGCCGCGCTCGGCGATGGCGATCTCGGCGTCACCATGCGCCTGGGCTGCCAGGCTGTGCTCGATGAGCTGGCGACACTGGCGGACGCGGATATATCGGCGACCTGTACAAGGGCGGGCATGGCATTCAACCGCGCTGCCGCCTCCACTATGGGCGCCCTGATCGCCACCGCCGGAATGCGCGCCGGCAAGGAAGCCAAGGGCGCCGCCACGCTCGATTTGCCGTTGCTGGCGCGAATGGTCGCGGCAGCCGAGACGGGCATTCGTGAGCGAGGCAAGGCTCAGCCGGGCGACAAGACGATACTCGACGCGCTCGTGCCCGCGGTCGAGTCGCTGCAGCAATCCGCTGCGACCCAGCTCGGTCTTGGCGAAGCCGGACGCCGGGCACTCGCCGCGGCACGAGAGGGTTGCGCGGCGACCATACCGATGCGCGCTAAGGTCGGCCGAGCGAATTGGGTGGGGGACCGCACGGTCGGCCACGCCGATGCCGGCGCGACGGCGCTTGTAATCGCGCTCGAGGCAATTGTCCGCGCGCCGCAAGACGCGGCGCCGTTGTAGTCGGGCAGGTCAGAGACGATGCAGCCGCCCGGCGGTGGTGGGGTTCGAACCTCACCACCGCCGGGCGGCTGTGTGAGCCACTACGATCTGAGCGGATATCGCCCGGAAATGATCGCCTCGTCGAGCATGGCATGAATGTTCTCGGGCGGTACGTCTGGCTGCACGCAGTGCACGGTCGCCAGGAGGTATCCGCCGCCCGGACCCAGGTCGTGGATCCGCCGGCGCACCTCCCGGCGCACGTCGTCGGTAGTGCCGAACGGGAGCACGTTCTGCGTGTCGATGGCGCCGCAGAAGGATAACCGATCGCCGAACAATCGCTTCAGCCGGGCCGTATCCCCCATGTCCCTGGCCGACACTTGCACTGGGTTGAGCAGATCCACGCCAATCTCGATGAAGTCACCGATCAGCGGGAATACGCTGCCGTCGGAGTGGAAAAAGATCTTCGCACCTGTCTTCTGCTTGATGGCGGAGATGAGCCGGGCGTGATGCGGCTTGTAGAGCGCGCGATACAGCTTGGGCGAAATCAGCGGCCCGTGCTGAGTGGCCTGATCGTCCGCCATGATCAGGACGTCGACATACTGGCCCACTTCGTCCAGAAGGGCCTGCACGCCGGCAAGCATGAGGTCGGTCACCTTCGCGAGCAGTGCCTGTACGAAGTCCAGGTTGTCCACGAGGTCGACCAGCCACGTGTCCATGCCGCGCAAGCCCCAGATCTGCTCCACCGGGTTCACGCCGCTAAGGGCTACGACGGCAAAGCCCTGGTCGCGCAGGGCGGCGGCCTCCGCGGCCAGGCCGGCAAACCGACTGGGATGGGTCAGGTCGGGCCAGGGGTATCGCTCCACGTCGGCCACGGTTGCCTCGCGCAAGGGACAACCGACAATCTCGTAGTACATGGTGCCAGGCTTCATTCGCCAGGTCGTGCCCCACTCGTCCACCATGGTGCACGCGTCGATCTCCCGGCGCAGTGTCGAGGGAGCGGCACCCGGGATGAGCGGCCTGCCGTCGATGCCGAATCGGAGCATGACCTCCTCGTCGAGGCGCACATACTGCATTGTCCTGGAGAACAGCCTGGGCTCGCTCTTGATGCCGAGATAGGCCTTGAACCGCTCGTATGCGGGAGCAAGCATGGTTGTGGCGCCCGACGTGCCGAGGAATATCGGCACCCGGTCGGGTTCCTCATGGTTCAACGCGCAGAGCACCCTGTCTCGCGGGTTCATGGCCATCGCATCCTCCTTACAGATTGGCGCGATGCGTCCTATCCTCGACCGGCCGTGCTGCAAGCCCGCACCGCGACGACACAGTACACGCCGCGAGCAGGCCGTCTGCTGCACAACGGACGATCGGCCGATCCCCCTGGGGTGTTCCAGCTTCACCACGTCCCGGTGCGAACTCGGAATCGCCGTCGCCGGAGCGTAGCAGGCCCGTTCGTCAACTGTCAATAGTATACAATCATCACGTGGTGGGAGTTGCGTGTCGCCTGGGAGCCGCACCCGATAGCGGCATGGGGATGATGCGGGAGGCAGGACGTGATGCGAGTCGGGCGCCGGCTGGGCAGAAGAGTGCCTTCGAACGGTACACTCGGAAGCGGCTAATCCGCGGCTCACGGTCTTGTCGCCCAACCCGGTGCGAGCCGGCCGGAAACGTAGTGTCGGCGGACAGAACCTGGACCGTCTCGTACACTTAGGGGTAGTCTCGGACCACCAGCTCAGCTCGGTGCCCGATTGTCGAGATTGGCCCGGTGGTCCCTACGGAGGTGGGTACGCGTCGCTGCCGGCCTGAGATAACGTACGGGCAGGTGAATCGGGGGGAGGCAAAGAATGCTGAGTGTCAATAAGCTGGAGATTGTGCAGGTTGAAGCACTGTGGGAACGCGTGGCCGCGACCCTGCGCCGCGCCATCGTGCTGGGGGAGTTTGCTCCCGGCGACCGCCTCAGAGAGCCGGCTCTGGCCAAGCGCTTCGGCGTCAGCAGGCTACCGATCCGCGAGGCGATCACGCAGCTCGAGCGAGAAGGACTGGTGCGCAGCGAGCCGCGGCGCGGCGCCTACGTGGTGGGCGTGACGCAACAGGACATCGCCGACATCTACGAGTGCCGGCTGACGCTGGAGACGCTGGCCATTCAGCGCACGGCCATGCGCATCACGGAGGAAGAGGCAGCGGACCTGTACCGCGACATCGACGAGATGGAGCAGGGGGTGGCCGCGGGCCGAGTGGAGGCGTTTGCGACCGCCGACATGGCCTTCCACCGCGCGCTGATCGTGCTCTCGGGCAACCGGGCCGTGCGGAGCGCGTGGGAGCCGCTGGCCACGCTGATCGAGACCACACTGGACATAGCCGACACCACGGTAGACGACATCTCCAAGGCCGTGTCGGGGCACCGCCCGATCGTCGCTGCACTCGAGCAGCACGAGCCGGCGACGGCCAAGGCGCTGCTCTACGACCATCTCACCGGTGGGCAGGGCATCACCATCGGCGCCATGGCGAGCAAGACGGCGGCCCCGCCCAAGCGCAAGAGAAACGCCGGTCCGCGCGGCACGGCTCGGCAGGCCGGTGGCGCCGCGCTCGCCGTCGGCATGGCGCCGGAGTAGCACGTCACCCGGCACTCGCGGGCGCGGCGACCCGGCATCGAGCGGCGGTCAGCCCCGCCAGCAGAGATCGGGGAATTGCTCCTCGGTGAGGCGCTGGAACTCACGAATCGTGGTATCGGGAATCGGTAAGTACGGCTTTCGGGTGCGGTTCGCCGGCACCAGAAACTTCGATGCGGCTGTCACGGCCTTGCCGACGATGCCGTGCAGGTTGCCGTTCCCTTGCAGAATGCTCGTCGCCGTGATGAAGGCGTGCATGCGATGCTGTTTGGCGATAGCCTCTTCCCATCGCCGGTTCACGATGTCGTCATACCACGACACCATGTAGGCGGCGTTGAAGTTAACAAACCACGAGTAAACGCCGCGAGCGCCCAGCATCATGAAAGCCGCCATGGCATGCTCGCCGGTGAAATGGCTCAGCTCCGGCGCGCTGGCCATCAAGGTTAGGAACTCTGGCACGCTGGAGCCCACGTGCTTGCTGCCAATCAGATTGGGCAGATCCTGTGCGAGCAGAGCATAGTCAGGTCCATACTGGTAGTTGTGCACTCGCGGCGTGTTGTAGTGCACCAGCGCGAACCACTCGGGCACGGCTCGCTGCATGTCACGCCAGAACTCCCTGTACGACTCCGGCGTCATGGGCATGAAGAACGGATGCCCCACGTGGGCGCCCAGGATGCCGTGGTCGGCGGCAAAGTGCAGCCTATCGACCATGCCCTGCGTGTTGCACCAGGTCACACCCACCTGAGCCGGGACGCCGAGGCGCTGCGTCTCGTCGGCAAAAGCGGAGACCACTTGCTTGAACTCGTCGAGCTCGAGCGCGTAGAACTCGCCATCGCTGTCGGTGGTGTAGATCCCGTGCACGCCCGCCGCGTAGAGGCGCCGCACGTTCTCCCTCAAGATCGCCTCGTCAAAACGACCGTCCATGTCAAACGGCGTCGCCACCGCGGCCCACACGCCGTGAAGATTGTCGCGTGTCAATCGCCGGCGCATTGGTACGGTACGGCTCGTGGCGGATTGGTCGCTCATCACCATTCTCCCCTCGATTGCGCGCCGGCGTCCGGCCGCGCATCGCAGCATCGGCGCTGGATCAACTCCGGTCGACAGTATACAATCGACCCAGTACAGGATCAAGCCGGCAGGCGCACCGGCGCGCAGGCTCGCCATGCTCGCTTTCCTGCCGAGATCGCGCGAGAACGGACTCGAACAGCCCAGGCGCGTGCAATGCGATGGGCAGCATGGTGAAGTGACAGGGAGCGACCGTGTATACGATCGACTTTACGGGCAAGGTAGTGACCGTCATTGGGGCCGGAACGGGCATCGGAGCCGCGATCGCACGCGGATTCAGCGACGCCGGCGCCGATCTGGCCATCAGTTATCAGTCCAGCAAAGAGGGTGCTGAGAAGGTTGCCGCCGAGGTGCGCGCCGCTGGGCGTCGCTGCCTGCTGTGCGCGGCGGACGGGCGTCGAGTTGCCGACGTGGAGGCGGTGGTCGACGAGACGGTCGCCACGCTCGGGGCTATCGACGTGCTCGTCTACAATGCGGGGTTGACCGACCCGCGTCCCCTGTTTGATCTCACCGAAGAAGACTGGGATCGCACGCAGGACATCAATCTCAAGAGCATGTTCTTTTGCGCTCGGCGCGCCGCCGCACACATGCGGGACACGAAGCGCCGGGGAAGCATCGTGCTCATCTCGTCCGTGCACAGTGTCCTCGCCCGCCACGGGCATGTCCACTATGCCTCCAGCAAAGCGGCGATCAATATGATGACGCGATCGCTGGCAGATGAGCTATCGCCGTTGGGCATACGCGTCAATGCGCTCGCACCCGGATCGATCGACGTGCGGCGCGGAGCCGCGGCGCTCGAACCCTATCCCCTCAACTTGGAGGGGTACATACCGCTCGGGCGGGTGGGCATGCCGAACGAGATGGCCGATGTCGCGGTCTTTCTGGCCTCGGAGCGCGCCTCGTACGTGACGGGCGCCGTGCTGTTCGCGGACGGCGGGCTGACGGTGAGCATGCACCTGCCCGGCTAGCCGCGCGGCGAGCGGCCCGCCGGCCCTCGGTACCTCGTTCGGGTAGCGGGCGGGCCGGCCGGGATGGCGGAGCGGTTCGCCGGGGAGAACAGCCGTGCTCGCCCGGCGGGAGCGGTGCGCCCGTGGTCATGGCCGCCTCCTGCGACCACGGTCACCGCGCGTGCCGTGGCGAGCGAGCGCGTGGGTGCGGCGCCGGGCAGCAGGGGGTGGCATTGCACCGGGCGGTAGCGCTGTGTATACTGTTGACTGATGTTGCCGGGGCGTGCAGGCGCGGTGGGGCGAGGGGCAGGACGACGAGGGTGGCGAGATGGCGGTAGACATCGTGATGCCCCGGCTCGGCTGGGGCGGCAATGAAGCCAGCCTGGTGGAGTGGAGCAAGCAGGACGGCGAGCAGGTCGAGGTCGGCGACGTGGTCTGCCTGGTCGAAGGGGACAAGGTGGTCACCGAAGTGGAGTCCATCGACCGCGGCATCCTGCGCATCGCGCCCGGCTGCCCGCCGGTGGGCATGGTGGTGCCGGTGGGCACCGTGCTGGGCTACCTGCTCGCTCCCGGCGAGGCCCTGCCCGGCCCCAGCCAGCCCGAGGCGGTCGACCGGCCGGCAGCGGCCGAGAGCGCCCAGGCACCGGTCGCCGGCCCGAGCGGGGACACGAGGCTGCCGGCCCAGACGCGCGAGGCGGCAGCGGCCAGTCCGCGGGCCCGGCGGGTGGCGCGGGAGCTGGGGGTGGACTGGCGGCCGTTGCAGGGCAGCGGGCAGTCGGGCCGCATCGTGGAGCGCGACGTGCGGGCGGCGGCGGAGCAGCCGGCGGCGGCACGGGTGACGCCGCTGGCGAGGCGGCTGGCGCGCGAGGCCGGGGTGGACGTGGCGGCGCTGGCGGCCAGCACGGGCGGGCGGCGGCTGACCCGGGCCGACGTGGCGCAGGCGGCCGAGGGGGCGGCGCCGGTCGCCGAGGCAGCGAGCGCGCGGGTCGGCGGGGTGCGGCGGCTGATTGCCGAGCGGCTGAGCGCCAGCGCGCACACGGTGGCGCCGGTGACCCTGACCACGGAGGCGGAGGCGACGGCCCTGGTGGCGCTGCGGCAGGCGATCAACGCGGAGGGGGCGGCGGCGGGGGAGGGAGCGGTGTCCTACAACGACCTGCTGGCACGGCTGGTGGCCCTGGCCCTGGGCGAGTATCCGGCGCTGAACGCCTCGCTGGAGGGGGAGACGATCGTGCAGCACGGCACGGTCAACATCGGGCTGGCGGTGGACACGGAGCGCGGCCTGCTGGCCCCGGTGCTGCGGGACGTGGGCGCCCTGTCGGTGCGCCGCATCGCCGCGCAGTCGGCGGCGCTGATCGCGGCGGCGCGCAGCGGGCGCCTGACGGCCCAGGACCTGCACGGGGGCACGTTCACGATCAGCAACCTGGGCATGTACGAGGTGGACGCCTTCACGCCGATCATCAACCTGCCCGAGTGTGCCATTCTGGGTGTGGGGCGCATCGTGGCCCGGGCGGTGGTGGTGGACGAGGAGCGCGGCACCCTGGCGGCGCGCAAGATGCTGGCCCTGAGCCTGACGTTTGACCATCGGCTGGTCGATGGCGCGCCGGCGGCCCGCTTTCTGCGGCGGGTGAAGGAGTTCATCGAGCGGCCGACGCTCTGGCTGGTGCGCTAGGGCCGGCGCGGCACGGGAAAGGAACGAGCCGTATGGTGACACAGATGGCGGGGCAGGCGGCGGCGGTGGTGGACAAGGACCGGCTGCTGGCCCTGTACCGGCAGATGGTGCTGATCCGCCGCTGCGAGGAGCAGTTGGCGCGCTCGCACCAGGCGGGGCTGATCCCGGGGGCCTGCCACACCTACATCGGGGAAGAGGCGGTGGCCAGCGGGGTGTGTGCCCACCTGCGGCCGGATGACGTGATCTTGAGCACGCACCGGGGGCACGGGCATGCCCTGGCCAAAGGGGTGGCGCCGCGGGCCCTGGTGGCGGAGCTGTTCGGCAAGGTGACCGGGGTCTCGCACGGGCGCGGGGGCAGCATGCACCTGTTCGCGCCCGAGGTGGGGGTGCTGGGCACCAGCGGCATCGTGGGGCCGAGCATCCTGATGGCCACCGGGGCGGCCTACTCCTTCCAACTGCGCAAGACGGACCTGGTGAGCGTGGCCTTCTTCGGCGACGGGGCGGCCAACAACGGCGCCTTCCACGAAGGGCTGAACATGGCGGCGGCCTGGAAGCTGCCGGTGGTGTACGTGTGCGAGAACAACCTGTATGCCACCGAGGTGCCCTTCGCCAGCGTGTCGGGCAACCCGGTGGTGGCCGAGCGGGCCGGCGGCTACGGGCTGCCGGGGCTGCGGCTGGACGGCAACGACGTGGTGGCGGTCTACCAGGCGGCGGGGGAGGCGGTGGCGCGGGCGCGGGCCGGGGAAGGGCCCAGCCTGCTGGAATGCCTGACCTACCGCACGCGGCCGCACTCGGAAGGGATGAGCGACTCGGGCTATCGCACGCGGGACGAGGTGGCGTCCTGGCGGGCGCGCTGTCCGGTGCAGCGGCTGCGCACGCGGCTGCTGGAGCAGGGGCAGGCGACGGCAGACGAGCTGGAGGCGCTGGAGGCGGCGGTGCAGGCGGAGGTGGCCGAGGCGGTGACCTTTGCCACCCAGAGTGCCTGGCCGGAGGTCGGCACGGCGACCCGGCACGTCTATAGCGAGGCCTGAGAGGGCGGTGGGGGTGCGAGCCATGCGAGAGATGACCTATGCGGCGGCGGCGCGCGAAGGGCTGGCCGAGGAGATGGCGCGCGATGCCACGGTGTTCGTGGTGGGCGAAGGGATCGGCAGCCGGGGCGGCAACTTCGGCACCACGCTGGGCCTGTTCGCGCTCTATGGCGCCGAGCGGCTGCGCGACACGCCGATCAGCGAGCGGGGCTTCACGGGGCTGTGCACGGGGGCGGCGATGACGGGCAGCCGGCCGGTGGTGGACTACATGTTCTTCGACTTTGCCCTGGACGGCATCGGGGAGCTGGTCAACCAGACGGCCAAGGTGCAGTACATGAGCGACGGCCGGCTCACCATGCCCATCGTGCTGCGGGGCTGCATCGGCATCGGCGACTCCTCGGGCGCCCATCACACCGGCAACTACTATCCCCTGTTCACCCAGCTGCCCGGCTTTCGCGTGGTGGTGCCCAGCACGCCCCGGGACGCCAAGGGCCTGCTCAAGACGGCCATTCGCTGCGACGACCCGGTGGTGTTCATGGAGCCGCGCACCCTGCTGAACAGCAAGGGGCCGGTGCCCGAGGAGGAGGAGCTGATCCCCTTCGGCCGGGCGGCGGTGGTGCGGCCGGGCAGCCAGGCCACGGTGGTGGCGGTGGGCTCGATGGTGCCGCTGGCCGTGCAGGCGGCCGAGGCGCTGGCCCGGGAAGCGGTCTCGGTGGAGGTGCTGGACCCGCGCACCCTGGCCCCGCTGGACATCGAGAGCATCCTGGCCTCGGTGCACAAGACGGGCCGGCTGCTGGTGGTGGACGAGACCTACGCCCCCTGCGGCATCGGGGCCGAGATTGCCGCCCAGGTGACGGCCCGCGGCTTTGACGACCTGGATGCGCCCGTGCACCGGCTCAACGGCACCTTCACCGTGGTGCCCTACAGCCCGCCCCTGGAGCGCTCCATCGTGCCCGACTGCCCCCAGGTCGTCGCCGCCTTGCGCGACCTGCTCGCCGAATGACCGTGGATGCCTCTGGCAGCCGGCGCGTCGAGAGCGTTACTGCCGAGGATGCCAGGCGGCCGTTTGTACTGACCGTGGATGTCGGCACGTCTTCGATACGTGCCATGCTGTTCGACGCTCGAGCCAGAGACATCCAGGGGATGGCCGTCTGTGTGCCGCAGCACATACGCACCACGGCCGACGGAGGCGTAGAGGCCGACGCGGATTCAATGGTGGACCTGGCACTTGTAGCCATCGACAGGCTTCTGAGGTGCGCCGGCACGAATGCCCGGCACATCGGCGCCGTGGCCGTCGACACGTTCTGGCACAGTCTGCTTGCAGTCGACGACCATGGCCGTGCCATCACGCCGGTCTACACGTGGGCGGATACTCGAGCGGCCGCCGGAGCGGCGGAGCTCAAGGCAGAGCTGGATGAGGAAGCCGTACACGCGCGCACGGGCTGCATGCTGCATGCCACTTACCCGCCGGCGAAGCTGCGCTGGGTTGCACGCGGCGATCCGTCCACGTTCGGGCAAGCAGCCACCTGGATGTCCTTCGGCGACTATCTCTACTTCCACCTGTTCGGCCGGGTCGCGACCACCATCTCGTTAGCCTCGGGCTCGGGCTTGCTGGACCAGCACCGTTGTTGCTGGGACCAGGAGATGTTGCAGGCTGTCGGCCTGACCGAATCGCAGCTCCCCGCCCTGATCGACCGGGCCGAGACGCTGGGAAAGCTTCGTCCCGCGTACGCCGAATGCTGGCCTCCCCTTTCCGCCATACCCTGGTTCCCGGCCGTGGCCGACGGGCCTGCCAACAATGTCGGCAGCGGCTGCTGCACGGCGGAGGGCGTGGTGGCGATGGTCGGCACATCCGGCGCCATGCGAGTGATCTGGCCGTCCGATCGCGTGTCCATTCCGCACGGTCTATGGGTGTATCGTCTTGACCGCCGTCGCCTTGCCATGGGCGGCGTGCTCAGTACCGGCGGCAACATGGTCGCCTGGATGCGCGACACACTGCACCTTCCCGATCTGGAAGCTGTCGAGGCTGAGCTGGCAGCTATGGCTCCTGACAGCCACGGTCTGACCATTTTGCCTTTCCTGGCCGGGGAACGCAGCACCGGATGGGCATCACGTGCCAGCGCAGTATTCGACGGTGTCACGCTCCACACCCGACCTGTCGACCTCCTGCGTGCGGGCATGGAGGCGGTTGCCCTGCGCTTTGCCGAGGTCTGGAGCATACTGCGAGGCGAGCTGCCCGCGGCCGCTGATGGCACGGACACGTCGAACACAGACGAGGTCCAGATCGTGGCCAGCGGCGCCGCTCTCGCGCATTCACCCGCCTGGATTCAGATGATCGCCGACGCTCTCGGTTGTCCGGTGGCTCGCTTGAGCCTCGACGAAGCGACGAGTAGAGGCAGCGCGATACTGGCCTTGGAGGCCCTCGGCGCGATCGACCGGCTGGATTCCGTGGCCACCACGCTAGAACCCTCCCTGCTGCCTTCCGAAGAGCGGCATCAGATATACGTGGATGCCTTGGCCCGCCAGAAGTGGCTCTACAACGCCGTGATCGCAGCGCGGGAGCGATGACGCGCCTTCCAGCCGGGCGTCGCCGTCCGGTGACGGTCGCAGGAGGGGCACGCCCGCGCCTGGCGCCGGCCGCCGGCAGGCTTTTCCTGCTCAGGCCGGCTGTGCGATGATGAAGCCACGTCAAGACCGCCAGTGGAATGAGGACGGTTTCCCGGCGAGCATATGATGGAGAGCCCGCAAATGAACAGGCTCGACCGCGTGAGGCGGGCCGTGCACATGACCGGCCCGGACCGCGTTCCCATTCTGTTCTTCAACGCCGACAAGGACCAGTCCGACATCATCCTGATCGACGTCGTGCGCCACTTCATGGGTGAAACAGAGAAGCGGTCCGAATGGGGCTTCACCTGGGAGCAACGCGATGAGACGATGGGCCAGCCCAGGAAGGCGATTCTGACGAGCTGGGAGCAGTTGCCGGACCTGCCGCTGCCCTCCGGACACGACCGCACGCGATTTGCCCATGTCGACGCGATCCAGCAGGAATACGGCGATCGCTATTACGTCGCCAGCCTGGTCCTGACCGGGTTCACGATCATGACCTTCCTGCGCGGCTTCGAGCAGCTTCTCGTTGACCTGTACGAGGAGCCCGACCAGGCTGAGCGCCTCGCCGACCTCGTGTTCGGCTTCGAGGAAGACGTGATTCGCCAACTGCCGGAGCACGGCTTCCACGGGGTGGCCTTCTTCGATGACTGGGGCACGCAGATGAACCTGATCGTCTCGCCCACTTTGTGGCGAAGATTCTTCAAGCCAAGATACAAGAGGCAGTTCGACCTGGCGCACAGCTTGGGCCTCGACGTGTACTTCCACTGCTGCGGCTATTACTACGAGATCATCCCAGACTTCATCGAGATCGGCGTCGACCTGCTGAACGTCAGCCAGCCCAACCTCTACGACGTCGAGAAGCTGGGCAGGGACTTTGGCGGCAGGGTCTGCTTCATGTGCCCCGTCAGCTATCAAACCACGGCGATAAGCGGCCGCCGGGAAGACATTTATCGCGAGGCGGGAAGGCTGGTCGACAATCTTGGCTGCTATAACGGCGGATTCGTCGGCTACGTCGAGGAATATCATTCGATCGGCATGTCCGACGAGAACTACCGGCATTGTATCCGCGCTTTCCAGGAGCTCGGCAGATACGACCGGCTGCCGGCAAGGCCGGACGCCGTCTAGGGCGCGGCCGGATCTTCTCTAAGGACGTATCCGTCTTCCATAATGCATGCACTGTGGCATACTTGGTCACCTCGAGTTGCCGAACGCGTCGCCGCTACACGAATTCGTAACGCAGGCGCTGTACTGTAGGTACGTCGTGGATGATGGGGTCGGCTTACCAGCTTCGCGTGGTCCTCCCTCTGCTCGTCCGCGACCGCAAAGGGAAGGGTCGCGGCCGTGAAGACAATACTGGTAGTGCAAGACGATCCCGACGTGGGGCACATGTTGATCCAGGCTCTCGAGCTGGCCGGATACCGCAGTCTGGTCGCGGGAGCCGGATTGCCGGTTGATGCACGGTGCGCGGACATGGTGCTCTGCGATATGCCCCGGCTGGCCACGGACCACACCAGCACGGTAGGCGCGATGCGAGGCAGGTCGGTTCCACGGAAAAAGCCGTGCGTGGTCGTCAGCAGCTACTACGGCTACGTGGCCACCGAAGAGAACAGCACGCTGACCTTCAAGCCGTTTGACTTGAAAACGGTCCTGGAGATGGTGCAGGACAGCATAGGCCAGCCGTAGTGGGACGGTTCGGCGTTGCGTCTACCACGGATCGTGGCCTGTCACAGAGAGTGACTGTCGCTTGGTGGCAGGCGCGCCCGGAACCGTGCATCCCAGGCGGTGGGTGCGTCGAATCGCACGACTGCTCACGCGGATCGTGTATGCTCGACACAGTCAAGCCTGGTAATCGCAGCAACCGTGAGCAGGGTTGAATTCGGCAGCTCTGCTTTTTCGTCTCGAAAGGTTGGCGTGATGGCTGGTCACATCGGCATAGGCATTAATGCGGAGTTCGTGCGACACGAGGACAAACCCTTCGAATACGCTGTCTCGAAGGCCGCCGAGCTTGGCTACGAGTATCTCGAACCCTGCGTCATGACGGGACGAGATCTGCTTATCGAAGCCGGTTACTACCACTTCCGCACCATGGAGGAAGACCCGATTGAGGTCAGAGACCAGCTGGCCGCGGCCGGTCTCAAGCCTTCCGGCATTTCGGCGCACGCGCCGCTAATGCGGCCTGACGCGGGCGTGCCGTATTTGCGACAGGCCATTCGCTACGCGTCGGATCTCGGAGCTCCGGTGGTCAACACGGACGAGGGCATCAAGCCAGCCTGGATGCAGGAAGACCAGGCGTGGGAGATAATGCGCTACTCGCTCACCGTGGTCGCGCAAACGGCGGAACGCTATGGCATCCTGGTCGGCATCGAACCCCACGGAGTGTATTCGACCACGGTCGAAGGCCTGCTCCGCATTGTCGAGCTCGTGCCGTCACCATGGATTCGTATCAACTTCGACACCGGGAATAGCTACCTCGCCGGCTCCGATCCGATTCGCGATCTCAAGCAGGTCGTGGACCGAGTGGTCCACGTGCACGCGAAGGACATTGCTTTCGAGATGGCCGAGGAGAAGCGCGGTCGTGTGACCGGCACGCCGGTGGGCTGCGCATGCGGTGACGGTGCCGTCGACTGGGCCAAGGTCGTGGACGTACTAGACGACGCTAATTACACCGGCGTGCTTTCGGTCGAATGCGGAACGGTGGAACAGGCTGGCAGGTCAGTGGCTCATCTCAAGCACGTGCTCGGCAACCGGTGACCTGAGCCTGTTCGCTGTCGCCGGAGCCGAGCCAGGAGTGCAGTCCCGCAGGCGAACAGCGCAGTTGACGGGGGCGACGGGCGTCGCCCCCGTCAACTCCATACGCATGCTTTGCGGACCGGCCGGCTCGTCGACGCCTGGCTGTTGCCGGTCCGGCATGCACTACAGCAGGTGCGCGCGGACCTACATCACGGAAACGCGCTGGCCGGTCGCCGCCGACCGTAGCACCGCCTCGAGCACGGCTGTCTCCGCGACACCGTCTCTGAAGTTCGGCGCGATTTCTCCTCCTGTGGCGATTGCCTGGACGAAGTCGACCACGGCGTGGAAGAACGTGTGCTCGTAGCCGATAATGTGTCCGGGTGGCCACCAGTGCGAGACATACGGATGGACCGGCTCGGTGACAATCACGCGTCTGAAGCCCTGCGCATACTCGGGGTCCGAGGCCGAGAAGTACTGCAGCTCGTTCATGCGCTCCAGGTCAAACAGAATACTACCTTTGTCCCCGTAAATCTCGAAACTGTTGAAGTTCTTGCGCCCAAGGGCGAAGCGCGATGCCTCGAACGTACCGAGTGCACCGTTGGCGAACCTCGCCACTGCGAACGCAGCATCCTCCACCGTGACTCGGCCGGTCTGACCTTCGGTCGCGCTACCGGCGGTGAACGTGGCCGCGCCGTTGCCCGGCAGCGGCCTCTCGCTCACGAATTGCGCGGTCATCGCCGTTACATCGCTGATCTCGCCCACGAGGTAGCGGGCAAGGTCGATGCTGTGCGAATTGAGATCACCATTCGGCCCAGACCCGGCCGTTTCCTGCCGCAGATGCCATGTCAAGGGGAACGATGGATCGATAATCCAGGACTGCAGATACGCACCGCGCCAGTGGAACACACGTCCAATCTTGCCCTCGTCGATCAGGCGCTTGGCCAGCATCACTGCGGGAGCACGCCGGTAGTTGTGATTGAGGTAATGCACCACGCCGGCCACCTGGGCGGCTTCAAGCATCTGCTGTGCCTCGGCAAGAGATAGAGCCATCGGCTTCTCGCAGAAGACATGTTTTCCCGCCTTCGCGGCGGCCACCGCGATATCTCGATGCAGATTCTGCGGTACCGCGATGTCCACCACGTCGACGTCGGGTCGCTCGACTACCTTGCGCCAGTCGGTCTCTATCTCCTCCCACCCCCAGGTCCGCGCGAAGTGCACAAGATCCTCGCGATTACGTCCGCACGCCACCTTGAGAACCGGCTGCCGTTGAAGCTCGAAGAAATGGGATGCACCAGACCAGGCGTTGCTGTGCGCCTTTCCCATGAATTTGGTGCCGATGAGGGCCACATTGACTGTCTTGTCAGTCATCGCCACTACCCATCCTCACTCCTACACGCTGCTCGCGATGCGACGCAGCTCCTGCACGCTCTTGCGCACCGCCGCGTGCTCATCGTACTCGTAGTCCGGGTGCAGATGGTCGATCTCCACTGCCAGAAAGCCGTGGTAGCCTGCCTGGTTGAGGATCTGCGCGAGCTTCTGGTTGTCGACCAGGCCATCTCCGACCGGCGTGCTTGAGAAGAAGAACCATTCGCTCGGCGAAGTGCCCTTTCGGATTTTGAGATCTTTGATATGGGTCGCCAACGTGTGCTTCGCCAACTTCTCCATGCCCACTATCGGATCATCAAGCAGCCGCAGGAAGTTGCCGGTATCGAAGTTCACACCGAAGTATGGCGAGTTCACAGCCTCCACAAGCCAGAGTATCTCATCGGCGGTGTAGTCGATATGGTTCTCTACTGCCAGCTTCACGCCGTGTCGCTCGGCGACCGGCACCGCTTCGCGGAACCAGCCTGCCAGGATCTCGAGCTGCGGCCGGTGAGGCTCGTGCCGAAACATGAGGCTGCTGCCCACTACGCGCATGACCGGTGCGCCGATCATGGCGGCGTTCGGGATCTGGGCCACCATGTCGTCCAGCGCATGACGATTCTTGCCTGCCTCCAGACCATCGGGATGACCCCAGGCGTAAACCCGGTCAAAGCCATAGTCGTCCAGCTTTGCCTTCAGGGCGCGCATCCAGGAGGCCTCGTGCGTCGGGAAGAAGCAGGACTCAAGTGACACGCCGTCCACCTTCAGGTCGTGCGCGAATGCCAGAAAGTCGTCCATAGACATGGACCGAGTCGGCGCCGGCTGTTCGGGATAGACCTCGCCGAAGAACCGATGGAAACAATAGCTATCAATTCCGATTTTCATGGATGAACCATCTCCTCCTTCGTGCTTGCCGACGCTCTGGAGCAAGGGACCACTTTCCGCTGTGTGCAGCACCTCTCGCCGTGACGGCCTCACGCCCGTCCGGCCGTCACGGGCTTCCGAGAACGTTCATGGCCGGAAGGCGCACGCCGCAACGTCATCTGCAGAGTCCCCCGATCGCGTTGAGGCCGGTCCGCGGGGAACCCGGGACGCGTGCCGACAGCGCTTGTCGGGTGGTAGGCGACGCCAAGGCGGCTGGTCCGGCGCGACAGGAGTTACTGCCCTGCCCCGCTGATTCCTCGGCAGAAACAGAGAACAGACTCCTCTGTTTCTGCCGAGGCTGCTCCGTGCTTGTCGACACTCACGCGGACTGGCAGCCGGGCGTCAAACGTTGTGAGACCCACGACTGCGCTCGCAAGCGTCTACATGGGCGCCGGTGTTACGGGCTTCGGCAACGGAAGCTTCATCAGCTGGTCGATCGCCGAGCTGGCCGGATTCCAACCTACTGCCTGATTCAGGTTTGCTTTGGTGACAAACACGGTGTACGAGTAGTACAAGTGACCACCCGTGACCTTCTTGCCGATGAAAGCATCGATCAAGCGGATGGATACCATGCCCTCCAGGAACGGCGAACAGGTGTCAGACGCCTGGAGCCAGCCGGCCGCGATGCCCGCGAGGCCGTAGGGCGCGCCGTTCTGGGAGACGAGCATCACTTGCTTGTCCTTATGGGCGGCAACGAGCGCGCTGTGAGCACCAACAGCCATGTCCTCGTTCTCAACAAACATCGCCGCGAGATTGGGGTATTTCGCGATGATGTCCTGCGCTTTGGCGTACGCGGTCGGGCGGAGCCAACCACCGCTTTCCTGATCGACGTAGTCAATATTGCCGCACTTCACGTACGCACCGGACGTATCGTTGCCACAACCCAGACCCTGCAAGAAACCGGTGCGGTACCCCTCGGCATCGCCACGTCCGAGCTGGCCCGTAATAATCGCGAGCTGGCCGCCCTTGACGTGTGACTTCACGTACTGACCGACCGGGAAGCTGTACTTCTCGAGATTGACCTGCTCGAATCCGACCACATCTTTGTTGGCGATGTAGGCGTGGCTGTATCCGTACATCAAGAAGATGGGGATATGCGCGCTCGCCGCGGCATCGATAGAGGCCGTCTCGGTCGCCAGACCTACCGAGTAACCATCTATGCCGACCACGCCGTCCGCGATGGCATTCTGGATATTCGTCTTCTCTTGAGCAGGGCTTACGGTCGGGTTGGGAAAGTCGACGACCTTGTAGCCCAACCGCGTGGCAGCCGCCTCGGCGCCCGCCAGTCCGTCCTGATAGTACAGATCGGGTCCAGAGCGCAAGAAGGCAATCGTTCCCTTGCTCGCTTTCGCCTGGTGAGCAGACACCGAGGCCGTGACACCGAGGGACGAGGCGAGCAACCCGGCCGCTGCCGTCAGCGAGATGGCAATTCGAAGCGTCTTCGACATGTGCTCTCTCCTATGTCTCGAAAAAGAGTCCCGAATCCGTGTGCGATGAACACCCGTGCAGTACACGTGCGAGCCGCAGCGCTCGCACACACGGCAGTTGCTGCACGCAATCAACAGCTCCCTTCGCCGCACCTCCCTTCCAGACTCCCATTCGTCGTAGCTATCGCTGCGCCCGTGTCACCATGACTGCAACGATGATGATGATGCCAAGGGCCATCTGCTGGTAGTTGTTTGTGAAACCGGCGAAGAATATGGCGTTCGCCACCACGGCATAGAGGACAACGCCTTGAAGCGATCGCAGCGCTCCTCCGCGACCGCCGAACAACGCCGTGCCGCCCACAACCGCCATGGCGATACCGATAAGCTCATAGTTCTGCGCCAGATTGAACGAGGCCTCGTCGATGTTTCCCGCCAGGACCATCGCCGCTATGCCCGCGAGCAGACCCATGATGGCATACAGTATGATCTTGGTCGCCCTCACGGGGATGCCCGACAGATAGGCCGCCTCCTCATTACCCCCGATCGCATACGCCCGGCGACCAATTGGGCTCCAGCGCAGGAAGGCATAGGTACAAATCACCGTGGCAATGAACGGCAGCGCAACGCTTGGTAGTCCAAAAAAAGGCGGATAACTCGGCAGATCCGCACCGAAGGCTGAATACAGCCATCCCATGTCGTTGACCGGAGCGCTGCCGGTCATCTGCGTGGCCAGACCGTAAAGGAAGACCTGCATTCCCAACGTGATGATGAACGGATGAGCGCGGTTCAGAGATGCCAATACTCCATTAATGAGGCCGACTCCCACCGCGGCCCCCAATCCCGCGAGGATGCACAGCCACATGGGATAATTCCCCTGGGTGTAGAGCAGACCGGTGCAGATCGACGAGAAAGCCATGTTGGCGCCGACCGAGAGATCGATTCCGGCTGAGATCAGCAAGATGCACTCACCCATGGTCACAATGCCGTACACCGACATCTGGCTGAGAACGTTCTTGAAGTTGGTCACGCTGAGGTAATTGCCCGACCTGAACGACGTGATCACGATAACCAGCACGATGACCGCGACAGGCCAGAAGGCGTAGAGGTCGATGTTCCCCGTTCGAGACCGGTTCAAGGGGGCAGGTGCCGCCGGCGGTGGTGGCGCGGCAAGGATAGCGTTCTCGGCCGGCCCTCCGGTTGGTTCCTCACTCATGACGCTTCTACTCCCAGCGATCCCACGGTCAGGTCCAGCACTTCCGCGTAACTGGTGTCGGCAGCCGGCACGTCGGCAACGATCCTGCCACCGCGTAGGGCCACGATCCGATGCACGAACAACAACAGGTCGCGAATATCGGTCGCCACGACGAGAACGGCTTTCCCCTGGACTGCAAGCTCCCGGATAATACGGTGAATGTCGGTCTTGGAGGCGACGTCGACACCCTGCGTGGGCTCCTGCAAGACGAGCAGCCGAGCTCGAGCCTGCAGCGCCTTTGCCAACAGGACTTTCTGCTGGTTTCCGCCGCTCAGGTTTCGTACGCTGGTGTTGACCGAGCTTGTCGCGATGCTCAGCTGTTTCACATAGCCTAGCGCCAACTTCTTCTCGCGCTGCAGAGACAGAACGCCGAACCGCGTAACGGCAGGGAGATCTACCAGGGTGATGTTGCTGGCCACGGACAATAAGGGGACCAGTCCCTCACCACTCGGGTCCTCAGGCACCATGAACAAACCGCGACGTATGGCGTGCCCCGGGCCCTTCGAGATGTAGGGCTTACCGCCGAACAGCACTCGACCGGCTTGGGCTTTGCTCAGACCGAAGAGAAGGCGAGCGATGTCATTTCCACCGGCGCCGATCACGCCGGTGACACCGACGATCTCGCCCTCGTGCACTGACAGGTCGATATCCTGCAGCGCACCAGCAGTAACGTGCTGGAATTCCAGGACAGGAGCACGCGCCAGTATGGGGACTCCGGCCGCTAGTTCCGCTTCCGGTCCCGATGCGGGCCTCTCCGAGTCGCCGGCAACTTGCACGCGGCGGCCGGCCATGAGGGTCACTACTTCGGTCTGGTTGAGCGAACCTGTGGGCTGGGTGGTCACCACGCGTCCGTCACGCAGCACGGTGATGCGATGAGCCAGCCGGAATACCTCCTCCAGATGGTGTGAGATATACAGGACTGCCACCCCATCGGTATTGACTTCGCGGATCAGATCGAACAAGCGCTCGATGCGCACTGCGTCGAGAGCAGCGGTCGGCTCATCCAGTATCAATAGTCTGGCCCGGCGATAGAGCGCCTTGGCGATGGCTACTTCCTGGCGCTCAGGTGGCGACAACCTGGCTACAGGGGTCTCCGGGTCAAGGTCCAGCTTGAATCGACCAAGGAGATCGCGCGCGACGCGGTTGGCACGCTTCCGGTCGATCACCAGACCGCCTGTTGCCGGCATCTGGCCGAGCAAGATGTTCTCGGCCACGGACAGCCAGGGGAGCAGCTGCATGCGCTGGTAAACGACTGTGATACCGAGATCGTAAGCGTGCTTCGGCGCGTAGGTGCGAATCGTGTCGCCGCCGAAGACAATGCGGCCATTGTCGGGCGCATGCACCCCGGTGATACACTTCACCAGCGTCGACTTGCCGGCGCCGTTCTGGCCTACGAGCGCGCGCACTTCGCCGGCCTCGACAGCCAGACTCACCTCCGTGAGCGCCTGAACGCCGGGGAAGTGTTTGCTAACGTCCTCGACTTCGAGCAGCGCCAACTCGTCCTCCCCCGGCTGATCCCACCACGTGCGCCACAGGTCGCCATGAGATGCCACGCGGATAGTAGACGATCATGCCCACGTCGTCAAAGCAGTCGACCGTCGCAGCTGTGCCAGGTACTCGCTCAGGGCGACGATCTCGCGTGACGCTCTGCCGTCCTGAGTCATACAGGAGCGAAGCCACCAGGCTTCATTGGCTGCGTGTGCGGATTTCCCCTCGGCCGGGACAGGCATCGGCAGCTCAGTGCCCGCGGGGGCGCAAGGCAGTGCGCGAACGTTGGCAGGCTGCTTGCAGACGTTGACGACGACCTGTAGCGTCATCATTCACTCCAGACAGCCCGCCCGCATGGCATGCCCTCCAGCCGCAAGCCGGCGGACCACTGGCTGGGCCATCGCGATCCGCCGCGGCAAGACGGCGCTACAAGGCAGATATCCTATCATTACAAGACAACAGCATATACTGCCCGATGGGCGCCGTCAAGACGACGGACAAGGGGCAGGCATGGCGCCAGCGTCGCGAGATCAAAGCAGAATGGAGCCCGGCGACCGGAAGCCCCGCCATGCCATTAAGGCCGTGTCGACGGCTGGGCAATCACACACCAGCGCCATGCTGCGTGCGCATCGATCTACGAGGGCGGCATGCATGGCTCGGGCTCCGGCGGTGCAGCGAAGCTAGCGCCCTCTGCTCCGCTGGCCGCCGCGTTCGCCCGTCCGCGCCCGCCGCGGCGTGCGGTCTGCCGCGGTCACGACGGACCGGCGCGCCACGATCTTGAGCGCCGCCCGGGCCGCCGCCGTGACGGCCCCCGTGCGTCGACGCGGAGTGGGCGCGTCACGTGCCGTAGAATTCGCGCCACCTCGCCTCTGCCTCCGCTCGCGAAGGCAGCCCCGCCGTCCCAACCTGCTCTACGTGAAAAGACGCGACGGTAGCGGCGAACTGTGCCGCCTGCAACGTGCTGCCCGTCTGGTGATACTGGAGCAGGAAAGCGGCGGCAAATACGTCTCCCGCGCCGTTCGCATCCACCTCGTGAACCTTCACCGCCGGCACGCGCAAGGTCGACGATGCCGTGAAGATAGTCGCTCCATGCGCTCCGTCGGTGAGAGCTACTATCTGGTGCTGCTCCCGGTAGAAATCGATCACTTCGCGCCGGTCGCCGATGTCCTCCTCGCTCAAGAAGCTGCTCTGAACGGGAGGCGCCCACGCCAGTAGCTGGGCCGCCGGCAGCGGCGCTACCAGGCCCGTCACCCCATCCCAGGCCCGCATCCAGCCCTGGACCGAGCCACCGGTCAGCGAGTGGCTGAATACGCCGAGCAGATCGTGGCCAACCTCCTGCGCCACGGGACCGAAGTGCACGATATCCGAGGAACGCCAGGCCTCCGGCAGGTGTTCCGTGTGCAATGCAGGCGCGGTGGCCGTGATGGAAAGCTGCCGTTGCCCATTGATATAGTCGTGCCGGAAGGTCAGCGGCACTGTGGTAGCCACGTTGTGCACCTCGATGCCTTCAGGCAGGGCTTGCCGTTCCGTGCCATCCGGCATGCTGGTCAGCACACGGACACGCGCGCCGAGGCGCAGTGCCGTGATAGCACCGAACAGCGCCGTGCCGCCCCACTTGATGCCAAACGGGGTGTGGTCCTGACAGACATGGCCGATGACAAGATACGTGGGAGCTTGCAATGTCACCGGCAGGCCTGCCGGCACCCATATGACGACCGCCCAGCAAAAGGATCTCTCCGGCTCACGCCGCGCGCGTGAGACTCGCTCATCGCCTTTTCATCCAGGTATTGCACGCCAGTCGTTTCTCTTCTTGAAGCAGCTCATCACCAACTCACTCGGGATTCCTGGGCAAACCCGACCAAAGGCCGACCGAGCGCCCGCTTCCCGCGCTCGACCTATCGCCAACCTCGGCGTCATGGTCAGGATACCGGCTGGAGGCATAGGGCCGCCAGACCGGGGCAGACGCGATGCTCGGGCCGGACGCACACTGATCGAGCATCCGCTCCGGAGTGAGTGCAAATCCTGAGCTCTGAATCGCTCTCCACGCAGGCGACTGACCTCAAGTGATGTGGGTCGGAAGTACGCCGGCCGTCCCGTCAGCTATATGCCGTCCCGCGATCGCGCACGGTGGTGGTGCTCTCCCGCACCACGAGCTGCACCGGGAGCATGCAGGACGCCGGCAGCTCGCCGCTCCTGATACCGGCAAATAGCATGGCGCAAGCGCGGCGGCCGACCTCTTCCGAGGGCTGGGCGATGGTAGTCAGCCGCGGATTGGCGATACCGGCAAAGGGGATATCGTCGAATCCCACCAGGCCGATGTCGTCCGGCACGCGCAATCCATGGTTGCGTAGCGCATCCATGATACCGAGAGCAACCACGTCGTCGTAACAAATGAGTGCTTCCGGCCGATCGATGAGCAGCGTACGCACCGTGGCGTTGAGCGCACCAAGACTCTCCACGCCGCCGGGATACGGGTATAGGGCGCAGGTCAAGCCGGATGCAGCCAGGCCGGCAAGCGCGGCATCGCGGCGCGTCACGTTCGACGCCAGGTCGGGCCCATTCACGTAGCCCAAACGCCGGTATCCGCAGCTGCGGAGGTGCTGTACCGCCGCTTCGACGCCGCTGATATCGTCCGCCCGGATCGAGCCGGTAGGCAGCTCGCTCTTGTAGCCGGCAAGGCTGACGTTCTCGCCGCCCAGGTAGACGACAGGGCAGGGACTGACCAGCGCATTGGCCTCCTGAGGACTGAGCATGCTGCCGGCAAGCACAATACCGTCCGCGCGCTGACCGGCGAACAGCTGCAGGGCCTGGCGCTCCTGCACCGGGTCCGAGAAGCCGTTGGCGAGCAGCACCGTGTAGCCTTCCGACGACGCCGCCTGCTCCACCGCCATGGCGAGCTGACCGTGCAGTGGATCGGCCACGTCGGGCAAGAGCAACCCTATCATGCTGGTGGCTCGCCCGCGCAAGCTGCTCGCTCGAGCATCCGGGATGTAGCCGAGTCGGTTCGCGGCATGCTGAACAGACACACGAGTACTCTCGCTGATCCGTGCATCGTTGCGCAAGGCCCGTGAGACCGTGGTCGGAGACACGCCGGCCAGCCGAGCCACGTCCTCGAGCCTGGCACGCCGCTCGATGATCGGGCCACTGTTTCGTTCGCCCCGCCTGCGCGTGTTAGCCACCGTCTGTCACAATCCGTGCTGCGCTTGCCATCGCCGGCAAGCTGGCTCACCTCGGCGTCATCCGGGCCTCAGGTTTGGCGGATCGAGCCGGCACACTTCGCCGGCCCACGTAATTGGGCCCGCCGAGGTACCGGCGAC
Source organism: uncultured bacterium (assembly GCA_963827235.1). Classification (GTDB taxonomy): domain Bacteria; phylum Chloroflexota; class UBA5177; order JANWHV01; family JANWHV01; genus JANWHV01. Next base: position 394,960 of record CAWHAE010000010.1, on the reverse strand, counting down.
GCACCTGCGGTCAGCCGCCGCGCCTCTCCCGGCGACCCACTCCCTATCACACCGGCGTGGTGCGAGGGAGTACGGGGTTCCCCCGGCCCGCTAGGCATTCTAGCATTGCTTGGACAGGTCATGGCAGAAGATGAGGATGGCAACGCGGTCGGACGGCGTCAAGCGCCTGGCCAGTCCGCCCGACCGCGTCGCCTGCCCGGTGTCAGGGAGCCGTGGCCACGTAGTTGTTGCCGAGCACCTGGGTCACTCGGCGGGTAAAGTCGCTCAGCGCTTGCTGGCCGCTGGTCCCGGATGCTTCGATTTCGCCCGTGGACTCCGCGACCGCGGTCTCGATTGTCGAGTAGTTGCTGGATGGCGTGAACGTGCCGTACTTGCTCCAGCTGGCTGCCTGCGCGTTGTAGTAGGGGGTCGAGTTCAGCCACACCGGATCAGTGGCCACGTCGGTGCGCGGCGGTACTTCGCCGCACCACCAGGCGTGCAGCAAGTTGAACTGGTGATCCTCCGCCATCGCCAGCAAGTCGAAGGCGAGCTTCTTGTGCTGGGAGTAGCTGGTCATGACGAAGTTGGAACCGTTCAGCTGCGTGACATATCCCGGCGCCTGGCCAAATTCCGTGGGCAACGCCGTCGCCTTATAGGCGTGGATGGCGCCCGGCCAGGGAGCTGGGCCGCCCTTGATCCACCAGCTACCAGCCCAGCTGCCGACCAGAGCGATAGCCACCTGCTGCTTGGGCATGTAGGTGCCGGTGAGGTTGGCGTCCGCCGTCTGGCTATCGAGCAGGGACGGCGTCGGCCCCAACCCGTCGCTGAAGACGGTGTGATAGAAGTTGAAAGTATCGAGCAGACCCTGGCTCTTGACCACCCATTTACCGTCGACCATCAGCGGGCTACGCGTACCGGCTAGGAGGTCAAGGAAATTCTGGCGCGTGGTCTGGTCCGCCAGCTGGTTCCCGGCATACATCCAGAACGGCGTCACGTTGGGAACCTTGCTCTTGATCGCCCGGGCGGCGGTCAGGATGTCGTTCCAGTTCTTTGGCGTCCAGGTCGTAGGCAGACCTGCCTTGGCGAAGGCGTTGACGTCGTAGTACAGGCCGTAGTTGTTGACACCTGAGTTCATCTGCCAGATATGGGGACCAGGCGCACCGCTATAGCGGATCACCTGCGGAAACAGAGACCAGTCCTTCCAGGTCGCCACACAGTCGTCCAGCGGTGCCAGCTGGTTGGCATCCACCTGATCCTGCACGTAGGGCGTCCACTCGTGGATGATGTCGGGTGCCGTCGATGCAGAGCGGAGCATAAGGCGGATCTTGGTCTGGTAGTTCGTCTGCGAACCGGGAATGGGAATCAGCTTGAGAGTCACGCCCTTGTGCGCCGCCTCGAATTGCTTCTTGAGCATGCTGAACCACTGCGCAGCCTGCGGATTGGAGTTGAATTCCTGCTCGGAGCTGTAGGCGATGGAAATCGTGGTTCCGCTTGGCACCGCGTCGGAACCGGCGCAAGTGCTCGTTCCCGTGGCCGCGCGAGCCTGGGGAGCGGGAAAGGTCATCGGGGCGAAGGTTGCAACTGTGATCATGGCACCGGCGCCGAGAACGCCGAGAATACGCCCGCCCTGCCTGCGTCGAGGCGACGCGACCGGGCCCGGGTCAAGTGCTCGCGAATACATGGCTCCCTCCCTCCACAAGGGCTTATGGATCGAAGATAGGCCGTCCAATCGTGCGATTGCCTCCGCGCCGGACTGTGTGCTACATGCCGCACTCCTAACCTTTAACGCCACCGCCGAAGTTGAACGCTCCCGAGAAGAACTTCGCCAGTCCCGCGTAGAGCGCCAGAACCGGAAGCGAATAGACCAGGGTGAAGGCGGCGAGTGGCCCATACTGCACCTGACCCTGAGCGGACATAAAATCGAAGATACTGACGGCAGCGGGAAACTTGTCCGGCGATTGCAGCAGGATGTAGGGGATCACGAACTGGCCCCAGGCCGTCAGGAACGTGAACATGGCGGCGACGGCGATGCCGGGGGCGGCCAGCGGCAGGATAATCAGGCGAATGCAATCGAACGAGCCGGCACCGTCCACCTGCGAGGCCTCGTCCAGCTCGCGCGCAATATGATCGATAAAGTTCTTAAGCAGCCAGATGGCAAACGGCAGCGACGTGGCGCTCAGCAGGAGCACGGTAGCCGGTATGGAGTCGAGCAGGTTGAGCTGCAGGAAGAGCGTGTACGCCGGCACCATCAACAATTGCACCGGCAAACCGGTGGCGAAGAGGATGGCGAAAAGGTAGCCTCGGGTATACCAGGCCCGGTGCCGGGAGAGCGCATACGAGGCCGTTACTCCGGCAATCACTACCACGACCGTCGTTGCGCCGGCCAGAATGAGACTGTTGGCGATTGGTCGCCAGAGGTAGTCGACGGTCAGGATGGTCTGGAAGTTGACCAGGGAGAGGTGCGGCCATTGGATCGCGAACGACGCGTGCGCGTCGATAGACGCGCTGAGCACCCACAGCATCGGCACCAGGAACATCAGCAGCAGGGCGAACAGCGTCACGTGCTGGATCACGGACCCCGCGGAGCTCTGCCTGCGCGCGGGCTTCTGTTGGCGAGACGAATGCTGGACGGCAAGCACTGCTACACCTCGATCCTGAGCACGATTACGTACAGCAGCGAAATGAGCGCGGCAGCAGCCACCAGCAGCACGGCGGCGGCGCTACCGTACCCCAGCACGGTGATAGTGATTGCTTGCTGGTAGACGTACAGCGGCAGGGTCGTGGTTTCCGTGCCCGGCCCGCCGCCCGTGATCGTATAGATCAGGGTGAAGTCGGTAAGAACCGAAAGCGTGACCAGGATCAGCGTGGTGCCGATGGTGCTCTTCAGCATCGGAAGCTCGACCCTGAAGATGCGCTGCCAGAGGTTCGCGCCATCCATGGTCGCCGCCTCGAGCACTTCTTCAGGCAGGCCGTGCAGCCCGGCCGTGAATACCAGCATGGAGAAGGCAGTCGTAGCCCAGATGGTAGCCATGCTTACCAGCACGAGCGGCGCGCGGACCAGCCAGTCATTGCCGTTCGCACTGCCGGCGATCGGCTCCAGGATCTTGGCCAGTGTCCCGTTGCTTCCTCCAAATGCCAGCCAGACGAAACCGGCCACGATCTCGGGCACGACCCAGGCGATGATCACCACACCGGAGACGAGGCGAACGATCACCGTGTGCACGCCATGCCACATCAGATAGGCTAACAGCAAGCCGACCGCCGTGATGCCGATCACGCTGCCGGCCACGTATTCAGCGCTAACCACGATCGCGCTGTGGAAGTCGGGATCCGAGAAGAGCTGCCTGAAGTTGTCCAGTCCGATGAAGCCATAGTTGTTGGCGCGCGGACCGGTCAGCGCTTGGTCTGTCAGAGCCACCCTGACCGCCTGCACGATCGGACCTACCAGGAAGACTGCAAGCAGCAGAGTGGCGGGGAGTAGAAGAAGCAGCGGCGCCAGAGAAACCTGCGGCAGCCAGGACCGTCGCTTCTCCCGCATGCCCAGGTCTGCCGGTGTGCCGGCATCTGCCACGCGGCCAGGCTTGAGGTCGCGACGGCGCCATGCGCCGTGCCGGGCGATCATCGTGGAGTGCTCGGAAACGATGTCAACAAATGCATTCTCGACTCCGATACCGAAGCTATGGGAGCAAAGGCGGCCCTGGCGGATACCGGCGCGCGAACAACCCGCGCAGCAGATGGAGATCGAGTCTTGTGCCAACGTTAGCAGCTATCCTATCACGGCACCCTGGAAGTGTCAACGCCGAATCTGAGCCAGACTCCAGGCCGCCGTGGCCGCTCGAGATCTGAGAGCAGGCACTGTCCTCATGGCGCGCCGGCGCCCCGGCTTCTCCTCGCCCAAGGCGGCAACGAGTAGGGAGCCGTCCGGCCGGACATCCTGCACGGCTCAGAAAAACGAGGATCCGCGGCCTCTGCCGTCGACATCCCACTATGGCCTGCTCGCTCGACACTACCTCGTCGTACGCGGCCCGGCGAGCGCGCGTGAGTGACCAACGGTGGCCGCGGATTTTGCCTTGTGGCCGGCGGATTGACATGCCGGGTGCCCTCTGCTAGGATGTGTGCTAACGTTTGCACAATTCAGAGTCCGGGCGGAGCCGGCCGCGACACGTCGGGCATGTTTGCCTGCCGCGGCCGTGCGGTCCTCTGTCGTGGCCCGAGAGCCGATACAGTACTTGCGCTATCACGTTGTTCCCCGGTAGGCCGCGAATCAGAGTAGCGATTCGCTTGAACGATTGGAGCGAGGCATGAGCGAGCGATTGGCGATACAAGGTGGTACTCCGGCAATGCCGCCGGGCATTCAGCAGGCTTGGCCGCGCATCTTGCCTGAGGACAAGGCCGCCGTCATGGCGGTCCTCGACCGCGGAATCATAGGAGGCGCCGAAGCACCGGAAGCGTCGGCGTTGCAGCGCGAGTTCGCCGAATACGTCGGCGCGCGGTACTGCCTGGCTACCAACAGCGGCACTTCGGCTCTTCACCTGGCCCTGCTGGCCCTGGACCTCCGGCCGGGCGACGAGGTGATCACGTCGGCCTTCTCCTTCTCTGCCTCGGCGCTGGCGATCTTGCAGGCCCTGGCCATCCCCGTGTTCGCGGACGTGGACCCGCGCACGTTCACCCTGCAGCCGAGCCAGGTGGAAGCCCTGATATCTCCGAGAACCCGGGCCATTATGCCGGTTCACATTCATGGCTTGCCCGCGGATCTCGACGAGATCATGGCGATCGCCAAGCGGCACGGCTTGGCTGTGATCGAAGACGCCTGCCAGGCGCACGGTGCCACCTACAAGGGGAAGCGTGTCGGCCCGATCGGCGACATGGGGGCGTTCAGCCTCAACTTCACCAAGTCGCTGCCCGGCGGCGAAGGCGGGTTCTTCGTCACGAACGACGAGAAGCTGCTTCAGCGCGCCAACATGTTCCGCATCTTCGGCGAGCGATCCGACCGGCTCGACGAGGAGTTGTTCCGGCCGTACTTCTCCTACGTCATCGGGTGGAATCACCGGTCACAGGAGATGCCCGCGGCCTTCACTCGCAGCCAGCTCCGGCGCCTGGACGAGAATAACGCGCGCGCGGCGGCAAACGCTGCCATTCTCACCGCCGGCCTGCGCGATCTGCCGGGCATCCGGCCACCGTTCGTGCCGGACGACAGAACCCACACGTTCCAGAAGTATCGCCTCCGTCTCGATCCCGCGGCTATGGGGCTGGACGCCGATCCACTGCGCCTGCGCAATGCCATGCTGCGCGCCCTGCGCGCCGAGGGCGTCGAGGCAGTTCTCTGGCACACGACGCCGCTTCCGGCCTACCCGCTCTTCCAACAGCGAGCGGGCTACGGTAGCCAGTTCCCCTGGACGGTGCCGCCGGCAAGTCGCGACATCACGTACGATGCCGCTGCCTATCCGGAAGCGACGAGCCTCTTGAACGATTCGCTGCTCCTCGGCTCGGAGCGTTATCCCCTGGCGGGCCAGGATTCCTCGGTGATGAGCTACGTGGTCGACGCCGTGCGCAAAGTACACGGTGCAGTCGACTCGCTCCTGGCGGCGGAGAAGGTTTAGCGCCTCAGGCCGGTGCTCGCCGGCCCGATAGATACCGTGTTGGCGAGCGCCGGCCATGGCAGATAGCAGTAGATGGCGACACGCCCGGACGTGCCGGCTCAGTGCGTAAGTGAGGCACCAGATGGAACGGCTTCGCGTTGGCGTAATAGGCTGCGGGCTCATCGCCCAGGTCATGCACTTGCCGTATCTGCGCGAGATGCAGGATCGCTTCGAGATCGCGGCGCTGTGTGACATCTCCCCGGGCACGCTGGCGGCGGTCGCCGACGTGTACGGAGTTTCTCGTCGGCATTCGCGATGGCAGGACCTGGTGACAGAGCCGCTGGACGCCGTGATGGTGCTCTCGGCAGGCTCCCACGCGCTGCCCGCCATTGCCGCGGCGCAGCAGGGCCGGCACGTATTCGTCGAGAAGCCGATGTGCTTCACGCTGCGCGAAGCGGATGCCATGATCGGCGCCGCCACCCGGGCTGGGGTAGTGCTCATGGTCGGCAACATGAAGCGCTTCGATCCTGCCTACGAGCGGGCGCAGCCGCTGGTACGAGCGCTGCGGGATCTCCGCCTGGCCCAGATCACCACGCTGGAGGCACCCTTCCGTCCCTACGTCGCGCACTACCCGCTGGTGCGCGTCGACGACCTGCCCGCGGAGACCCTTGCCGAGCTGACCGCGGAACGCGAGGCCCTGCTGGCCGAGGCCGTGGGGGCAGATTCGCCGCCACTGGTACGCAAGGTCTATGACGTGATCCTGCTCGACACCCTCGTACACGAGGTGAACGCAATGCGCGGCCTGCTGGGTGAGCCGGAAGCCGTGGTCAGCGCGGAAGCCTGGATGCAGACAGAGGGACTCACGGTGGTCTTCCGCTACCCCAGCTCCGTGCGCTGCGTGCTCACGTGGGTGAACCTTCCCGACCTGCCGCACTATAGCATGGATCTGGCTTTCTATGGCGCCGCCGATCGCGTAACCCTGCGCTACCCTTCGCCGTTCCTGCGTAGCGAGCCAACTTCGCTCGTGGTGGAAGGGCTCGACCACGGCGCCGCTGCGGAGAAGTCGCTGCTGGTATCGTACGAGGAGGCCTTTAAGCGAGAGCTGGAGCACTTCTACCAGTGCGCCGTCGAAGGTAAGCGGCCTCTGACCTCTGGACACGAGGGCCGGCAAGACCTGGTGGTGCTCCAGGCCATCGCGGCTGCAGTGGAAAGCGGTCGGCCGCAGCAGATTCCGCCGCCGTCTACGGGCTCTTAGCAGGCAGGCTCCGCGCCCGGCGTGGCGCCTCAAGCGCGCAGAGCTCGAGGTCCGCGGTCAAGCATCGGCAACGCCCGCGGGACAGGCTCCGACTTCAGGCCATAAAGCCGGTTTGGCCGACGCGTACGCTCGACGCGGCCTATGCGCTCAAACACGCCTCCATGACACTATGCTAGTATAGTCCTGTCGAGGTCATGCGTACCTTCCCCAGTTGGCGTGGAGTGAGCGCCGTCTCCTGGTGGCCCGATCGGCTACGCTGGGCGCGCCGGCAGGTCGGGACACCGGGCCGTCCTTTGCCTCGACGCGTTGACCTCATTGCGAGGTAATGGAAGCGACAGTGTCTGTACCCATGGCTGAGCCCTCGGTGATGACTGTACTCGGCCCGCTCGCCACGAGCGAGCTGGGGCCTACGCTGCTCCACGAGCACATCTTTATCGACCTGTCGGTCTGGCTGACGCCGCCGATCACGGACGCCGATCGCGCTCGTGCGGCGTTGCCCGTTGGTCCCGACACCATGGCCACCGTGCGGCTGGATCCTTTCGCCGTGCGAGACAACCTGTACCTGGACGACGAGTCGCTGGCCTGCGAAGAGCTAGGACACTTTGCACGACACGGAGGGCGCACCGTTGTCGACCTGACGCTGCCGGACATCGGTCGCGACCCGGCCGCGCTGCGGCGAATAGCCACGCGTAGCGGCCTCGCCATCGTAATGGGCTGCGGCCACTATGTAGACGCTGCCCACCCGGCATGGCTCGAGCACGACGACGAGGACGCCATCGCCGGCCGCATACGGCGAGACCTGCTCGACGGCGTACCGGCGCCGGACGGCGAACCGGTCCGCGCCGGCGTGATCGGGGAGATCGGTACCTCCGATCCCATCACTGCGCGCGAAAGTGCGGTGTTGCGCGCCGCCGCGCGCGTGCAGCACGAGACGGGAGCGCCGCTGTTCATCCATCTCGATCCCTGGGGGCATGCCGGTCACCAGGCGCTTGATGTCGCCGAGACCGCCGGCGCCGATTTGCGCCGGATCGTGCTCTGCCACCTCGATGCCACGCTGCCCGATCTGGCATATCACCGATCGCTCGTCGATCGCGGCGCGACCATTTCCTACGACATCTTTGGCGACGAAGACGACTATGGCGGCAAGGGCATGCCGTCCGACGCGGCGCGCATCGCGGCCATCGAGACCGCCGTGGCCGAAGGCTGGGTCGTGCACGTCGCGGTCGCCCACGACATCTGCACCAAGAGCCAGCTTCGCAAGCACGGCGGCCCGGGCTACGCGCATCTGCTCGCGCGGATCATGCCTGCCCTGCGCGAGCGCGGGCACGGACACGAGCTGCAGCGATTGCTGCTGGAAGAGACGCCGCGCCGTATCCTCACCTGGGCACAGGCCTGAGCCAGCGCCGCCTACTCGGCGGCCATCGGCCGTCCGGCCTCGATCTCCACCCAACGATTCTCCCGGTGGCTTGTCGTGGCAGCGTCCGCGATCCGCAGTCCCATCAGTCCGTCGAGCGCGTCGGGCGTTGGCGGCGACCCGGCGTGCAGCGCATCGACGAATGCCTGCAGCTCGAGACGATAGGCTTCTCGGAAGCGCTCCACGAACTTGTGGTAGCGCTCGAACACTGCACCGCGCTCGGTATAGAGGCGAGTCGGGACCCGCTCGTCGAGCTCGGTCACTACCTTGCCTGTCGATCCATAGACCTCGGCGCGGATCTCGTATCCCCACGCTGCACGCCAGCAGTTCTGCACGACGCCGACCGCGCCGGAGCGAAAGCGCAACGACACGATGCCGTAGTCGATGTCCCCGAGCGCAGCCAGTTCCGGCTCGACCTGAACGGTACCGGTCGCGTGGACAGCCGTGATCTCTTCGCCCATCAGGAATCGGGCGGCGTCGAAGTCGTGCACGCCCAGATCCCAGAACAAGCCTCCGCTGGTGCGCAGGTAGCCGAGAGACGGCATGTAGTCGCAGGAGATGCCCCGGAACATTTCCGGCTTGCCGATCGCGCCCGCTGTGATCAGCTCCTTTGCGCGTGCGTAGCCGGGATCGAAGCGCCGTTGAAAGGCGGTCTGGAACGGAATGCCGGCGTGCTCTATCAGCCGAACCACGCGGGATGCCTTGTCCACCGAGTCGGCGATAGGCTTCTCACAGAAAATGGGCTTGCCCGCGGCAGCCACGCGAGCGATGTGGTCGTCGTGCAAGCTGGTGGGAGAAACGATCACCACTGCCTCGACCGCGGGGTTCTCGATCAACTGGTCGATGGTACTGCCGATCGGGCAGTGCACCAGGGCAGACATGCGCTGCACGTCGGCCTGATCGACCACGGCGAGAACCAGTTTCGCCCCGGTGATCGCCCCCTCCAGGTGCTCGGCGTGCAAGGCGCCCATGCGACCCAGACCGACAATTCCTACGCCAAGGCTGCTGCGTACTCTGGCCATCGCTCTTCACCCCGCGGTTTCCTGCACATTGGCGGCCAACAACTCAGGCCTCGTGCCCTGCCATGCCGGAGCGATCCCGCGACGATCTGCCGCTCGGCGCCCCACGCCACATGCTACTTCGATCGAGCCACAGGCTGTCGAGCGGCGCGCCTCGTGCCGGGTGGTGACGCCGCGCTTGCCGGCCGTGAGTGGTCGCGGCCGTGGCGCCGCGGTTGGCCGGGCGACTGTTGTCGAGAGGATTGGAAGCTTTCATCCGGTCCCCACACCAGGCTTCCTGTCGTCGCCGAATGGTACCGCACCGCGTCACCCTTCGCAAATGCTTGGCTGCGTTGACCGCGTGCCGGCACGAATCCGACAAATGGAGACCGCCGAGATGGGGATAGTGTCGCGGCCAGGTATGGCGTATGGTGCGCTGGGGCGGACCAGCGCGAACACGGGAGGCAGGGCGAGAACAGCACGATGATCGAGAGTGTGCGGCCCGCCGGTCGCCGAGCTTTCGTTGTTACCGCGGCCTGCCTGCTGGGCATTACCGCCGCACTCGCCGCATGGCTGCTGTTCAAGCCGGGACCGAGCGACCGATCGGAGGCGATAGCCAACTGGATCGAACTTACCGGCTCGGTAGTGACTTTCACGCTGGTCGCCTGGGGTACGCGCGCACTCTGGAGGCCACCGCACACCAGGGCGGCCCGGTGGTCACCCCGATGTCTGCTGTTCTATCTGGCGCTCTACACACTCGGCCAGCTGCTCTATACCATCTACAGCCAGATCCTGCACCAGTCGCCGTTTCCGTCCTGGGCCGACGCCGCATATCTGAGCGACTACCCATTCTTCGTCGCCGGCGTCGTTCTGCTGCCTGCGCGCGCCATCTCGCACACCGCGCGTCTGCGTCTCGTCTCCGATGGTCTGTTAGTGATGGCGGCCGTTGCAGCCTTCAGCTGGTATTTTGTACTCGGCCCCACCGTGCTGCAAAGCAGCAACGACCGCTTGGCCGACGTGGTGGGCACGGCCTACCCCCTCGGCGATCTGTTGGAGGCAGCCTGCCTGTTCTTGCTGGTCAGCCGTCCGATCATGAAGGCGATGCGCCCGACGGTGTTGCTGCTCGCCGGAGGCACATTCGCCTCCATCCTCTGCGACAGCATATTCGATGTGCAGAGCCTGCAGGGCACGTACGTCGAGGGCAGCCTGCTGGAGGCTGGCTGGACTCTGGCCATCAGCCTCATAGGCTTGGCCGTGCTGGCCGCTGCCGGAGCCGTGGAGGACGCTGCGACCGAGGTGACGCCGGCACCGGAGGTAGTGGCGCCGGTTGTGTGGAAGACGCTGCAACCCTACGCCGGCGTCCCGGCGGTCGGGGTGCTGATCTGGGGAGTGAGCGCACATGGGAAGGTAGCGCTTCAGCCGGGCATGTACCTGTGTGCCGCGGTGCTGACGACCGTCGTGCTGATTCGGCAGATCCTGGCTACGCACGAGCTCGCAAGCCAGACTGGCCGGACGCTGCGCATGAATCGGGCCTTGGCGGCGGCCAATACCCAGCTGGAGGCGTTGGCCACCACCGATCCGCTCACCGGTTTGCCCAACCACCGCGCCATGGTGAACGCCGTCGAGCTGGAGTTGGCCCGCGCCCAGCGCTACAGTCGATCCTGCGCCGTCTTGTTTCTGGATCTCGACCACTTCAAGGCGGTCAACGACAGCTATGGGCACGCCGCGGGCGACGTGATTTTGCGCGATCTGGCAACCGTCATGCGCAGGGGCCTGCGCGGCACCGACACGGTGGGGCGGTGGGGCGGCGAGGAATTCTTGATGCTCCTTCCGGAGACCGACACGCAGGCGGCTCAGGCCGCCGAGCGGGTGCGCGCCGCCGTGTCTGCTCACTCCTTTCCAGCCGCCGGCGGCATTCATCTGACCTGCTCGATCGGCGTCGCGGTCTATCCCGCCGACGGCACCAGGAGTGAAACACTGGTGGAGGCCGCCGACCGAGCCATGTATGACGCCAAGCACCTGGGACGCAATCGAGTGCGCGTGGCCGGCGACTCAGCAGGGCAGGCCGGGAATGACGGCTCGCGAGAAGAAGCCACGGTAACCGGCACCGTGGAAGCACTGGCAGCATTGGTCGACGCTCGGGATTCCTGCACCGCCCGGCATACGATCTGCGCGGCCGAGCTGGCACTCTGCATCGCCCGGGTGCTGCATCTTGATACCGGAGACGCGCACATGGTGAAGATGGCCGCGCGGCTCCACGACGTGGGCATGGTCGCCATGCCCGACGCAGTCCTCCGGATGCCGGAACCACACACCGCCGAGGAACGGGCCATCTTGTGCCGCCATTCGGCTACCGGCGCCGAAGTGGTCGGTCGCGTCCCGGCACTGCGCGGCCTGGCGCCGGTCATCCGCGCTCACCACGAGCGCTGGGACGGCAAGGGATATCCGGACGGTCTGGCCGAAGAGGACATCCCTCTGGCCGCGCGTATCGTAGCCGTAGTGGATGAGTACGATGCCCTCACCACGCACGGCCCCTCCGAGGACGCGATGACGCCGGAGGAGGCGGTGGCCGAGATACGGCATGCCTCGGGCAGCCGGTTTGACCCGGACGTCGTCGCGGCGTTGGAAGATGTGGTCGCCGTGGGCCTCCTGCCGGACTGCTGCGCAGGCGCCTGAAGGCAAGCCACGCCGGGATCCGCGGATGTGACCCCAGCCCGGGACCACTGGCTTCCTGCCCGCCTCCGTGAGTCCACCGGCGCGCTCGAGCAGAGCCTGCGGGTTTGACCGTGGCTTCGGTATAGCACCGGGAGTTGGGTCGCATCGTCCAATGTCGCCCTCGATGCGATCGAGTAGCCGCGATCCGCGACGCAGCTCCTACGCGACAGGACGGGCCGGTTGCCCCAGCTTGCGCTCGGTACCGGCGCGCAGGCGCTCGATGTTGTCCCAGTGACGCACGACGATCAGCGCAGCGCTCACCAGGGCGTACACCAGCACCCAGGGTGATGCGTGCTGCACGGCAACAGCCGGTATCGCCGACGCTGCCGCCAGGGCGACGCCGATCAGTACGCCCAGCGATACGATGCGGCTCGTGGCGATAATCAGGACGCCGATGCACGTGCCAATCAGAGCGGCCGGCCAGCAGAGCACCCAGCAGATGGCGAAGGAAACGAGTACGCCACGCCCTCCGCGAAAGCTCGCAAAGACGGGCCAATTGTGTCCAAGTGCGGCGGCAAGGCCCGATAGGCTGGCAGCGGCCACGCTTTGAGTGAGCATGTGGGCGACCAGCAACGCTGCCAGCCCCTTGCCGACGTCCATGCCGGCTACGAGCGCGGCGGGAAAGGCGCCCAGCGTACGCAGCACGTTCGTGGCGCCGGTCTTGCCGCTGCCGAAGTCGCGAATGTCGACGCCTCGCCACAACCGGCCGATCAGGAGACCACTTGGAATCGAGCCAAGGACATATCCGGCCAGGATCGCCAACACGTACCGACCGATTTCCACTTCACGTTCTCCAGTGCGTGGTTCCTGCCGCGCGGTCTCGGCGACCGGCATTGCGCATGTGGTAGTCACGTCATTCCATATGACCCACCTGGAACTATACGAGCGATACTATATCGGAAAGTGCCCGCTGTCAAGGCTGGCGCGCGCATAGGCCGGATGCCGAAAGGCGACCGTTGACTCGCGCACGAACCGGGTTGCCGGTCAACACGGCAGAGGCCCGGCTTCCGCCTCCAACGCCGCTGCCTGGCGGGGACGGATAAGCAGCTCGTAGGCGATCTCGCCCATCCGCTCCGGTGTGTAGGGCATGCCCTGTGCGAGCCACCAATCGATGAGCACGAGCGCTGCCGAGACCGTGTAGTATGCCGCGACCTCGGCAGGCACGATCCCGTCTGCGTTCAGATCCTGTTTAGCCCGCGCGATGGTCAGACACATGTCGAGCACGTTCTGCCGCACCGCGGGGGTGCGCAAGAGCACACCCACGATCTCGCTGTGCTGCCGAACGTATTCGAATACGAATATGGCACCCGCTGCGTCAGGCATGAATGCCGATCGCGTCAGCTCGGCCGGAAGCTCTTCCAGCACCACCTGCAGCACGTCGGCGAGCAGGGCGTCCTTGTCCGAGAAGTGGCGGAAGAACGTAGCGTAGCCCACGTCCGCGCGCTCGGTGATGTCGCGAACACTGATCGCGTCGTAGCCGCGCTCGAGGGTGAGCGCGATCAGTGCTTTGGCAAGCGCCATCTGCGTACGACGCACCCGTCGATCCGGCCGCTCGCGAACCATGGGTTCCATTGGTCCTCCTTCTTCCGCCGTGGCAGTGAAGCCGCTTCCGGCGCGAACCGGGCACGCGGCCCGCTTGACAGCATACAGAACATGATATAGACTCTATCGTTATGATAGTAACTATCTCATATATAGCTGGAAGTCTCGTAACAGTAAGCAAGTTCCGATACATAGCATAAGTATATCAACCGATCGGTCGTGAGAATGCGCACAGGTCGTCCTGCGGCTCACATTTCCATCGCCCGAGCCAGTGCTCGAGCGGGCCGGCCCGACGGTATCCGTCCCGAAGGAGTGTGTGCATGAGTAGACACTGACTCGCTCTCCACCACTTCCACCCGAGACGAACGCCCACGGCCACGGCAGCCGGCGTCGTCACACCGGCGTCTGCTCGCCCGTGCCAAGCTCACATTCCAGTTCGGAAAGGACATCTGGGATGACCTCGCAAGCAATCCACGCTATCCCGGCGCCTGTGAAGGAAGAGTCGCCTGCACTCACTCTGCGCGGCATGCTGGCACCGCTCGTGGCCATCGTGGTCGGCGTGTTCATGGTGGTGCTGGACTCCACGGCCACGAACGTCGCCATACCCACGCTGGTTGCGCAGTTTCACGATCCGCTTTCAACCGTCCAGTGGGTGATCACCGGCTACACACTGGCCATGGCTACGGCCGTCCCGCTGGCCGGTTGGCTAGCCGAGCGCTTCGGTCCCAGGCCGACGCTCCTCGTCGCCATTACCGTCTTCACCCTCTTCTCGGGGCTGTGCGCCGCCGCGCAGGGTAGCGGCATGCTCATCGCCTTTCGAGTGATGCAGGGCATAGGCGGCGGCATGGTCTTTCCAATCGGTCTGGCCTACGTTTACCGGCTGGCGCCGCCCGAGAAGATAGGCATCGTGGCCGCCATACTGGGTATGCCCGTCCTGGTCGCACCCGCACTGGGGCCGGTCCTCGGCGGCTGGCTCGTGCAGGACGTGAGCTGGCGCTGGATCTTCCTGGTCAACGTGCCGATCGGCGTCATTGCCGTGCTGCTGGGTCTGCTCACGATGCCGGCCGTGGCTCGACGGGCGCAAACGGCATTCGACCTGCCCGGCATGATACTGGCACCCATGGCCTTCGCTTGCCTGGTGTACGGTATATCAGAGGGCGCCACGAGCTGGTCCTCAGCCAACACGATCGGCGGCCTCGCGGCTGGGACCATCGCGCTGGTCTCCTTCATCTTCGCCGAGCTGCATACGGAAAACCCGTTGGTCGAGCTGCGCGTCTTCGGCGCACCGGAGTTCGACGTGGCCATGGTCGCCCAATGGGCTGGATACGCCACCGTTTTCAGCGGCCTGTTCGCGGTACCGCTGTTCCTGCAGCAGGTACGAGGATACGGCGCACTCGATACCGGGCTTTCGCTCCTGCCCCAGGTCGTAGCTGCCTCGGTGTTTCTGCCCCTGGGTGGCCTCTTGTTCAACCGCCTCGGAGCTCGGCCACTGGTAGTAGCGGGCGGCGCCGTCATGACGATCGGGTGCCTCTGGCTGGCAACAATCAGCAACACGACCCAGGGCTGGGACCTTATCGGCCCGTTGGCCTTCTTTGGCGCCGGCGCCGGCCTTCTGGTCATGCCACTGATGACGCAGACGTTCAACACGGCACCTCGCGCTCTCGCCGACAGTGTCAGCGCTCTGACCACTGCTTCGGAGCTGGTTGTGGCGTCGCTGGTGGTAGCGCTATTGTCCACCCTGATTTCCTCGCGCTCCACCATGCACGTCGACGCCGCCAAGCAGGTGCTCGCCGCACACGCGAGCCAGGCGCAGGACCCCGTGTACGTGCAGCGGTTACTGAGCGCGGCAGCGGCCGCGGCATTCGACGACACATTCCACGTCGTGGTCGCCTTCACCCTGGCAGCCGCCGTGCTTGGCCTGGCGCTGCGCCGCGTTCAGGCGCCGTCTGGAACCGCGCAGCCTGGGGATGCCGGCGCGCACAACTAGCAGCTAGCATCCTCTATCGCCGATGCCGTGGAACCGGGCTCAGTGCCGCGCCGGTCCGGCGGCTTTCGACGATGGGAGACACGCCGGGCAACTCAGGAGGAATGATACCGACACCTCGGTGCCGGCGTGCCGCCATGGGCCCCGGTCGCACGCTACGATCGCACCTGCTCGAAGCGTCCTGCCCGGGATGGCGAGCGACGGCGGCGGAGCGGTACAGTAGATGTGCACCATGAGGAGACCCCTACGATGAAGAAGCTGATCAACGCTGCCGGCGCTGTGGTAGACGAGGCGCTGCAGGGGATGGCGGCGGCCCATCCCGAGCTCCTGCGCATCGACTTCCAGAACCACCTGGTTGTCCGCCGCGACGCTCCTGTCTCAGGCAAGGTGGGCATTATCTCCGGCGGCGGCAGCGGCCACGAGCCCCTCCACGGTGGCTTCGTTGGGCCCGGCATGCTCGACGCTGCCTGTGCCGGCGCTATCTTCACCTCACCGGTGCCGGATCAGGTGCTCGCCGCGAGCCGGGCCGTGAACGCCGGCGCGGGCGTCCTGCACATCGTCAAGAACTACTCCGGCGACGTGATGAACTTCGAGATGGCCGCGGAGCTCGCCGCCGCCGAGGACATCCCCGTGGAGACCGTGATCACCAACGACGACGTGGCAGTCAAAGATAGCCTTTACACCGCGGGTCGTCGCGGTGTCGGCGTGACAGTGCTTGTGGAAAAGATCGCCGGTGCCCGCGCCGCGGAAGGCGCCGCCCTCGATGAGGTCGCCGTCGTGGCGCGAAAAGTCGTCGCTCAGGGTCGGAGCATGGGCATGGCCCTGACCAGCTGCACGGTACCTGCAGCCGGCAAACCTACCTTCGCGCTGGCCGACGACGAGATGGAGGTGGGCATCGGCATCCACGGAGAGCCGGGCCGCCGTCGCGAGTCGCTCAAGAGCGCGAGAGAGATCACCGGACTTCTAGCCGTGCCGATTCTGGAAGATCTGCCTTTCCGGACCGGCGATCGGGTGTTGGCTCTCGTGAACGGCATGGGCGGTACCCCGTTGATCGAGCTGTACCTGATGTTCGGCCTGCTCGACCAGCTCCTGGAAGAGCGTGAGATCTCGATCGTGCGTTGCCTGGTGGGCAACTACATCACCTCGCTGGACATGGCCGGTTGCTCCTTCACCTTGCTGAAGCTCGACGACGAGCTCATCCGCCTGTGGGATGCGCCGGTGCGAACCTCCGCCCTGTCCTGGGAGCATGGTCCGATACGATAGCTCGGAATCTGAAGGGTGGTCGGGCATGATTGAGGAGCGTAAGCCGTGATAGGGATTGTCATTGTGTCGCACAGCAGCCGCCTTGCAGCCGGGCTCGCCGAGCTGCTCGCCCAAATGCAGCCCAGCGTGCCGGTGCGCGCTGCCGGAGGCGCTCCGGAAGGAGGGCTGGGCACGAGCGTAGAGAAGATTAATCGGGCACTGCTTGAGCTGGACAATCCCGACGGCACCCTGGTCTTCGTCGACCTGGGCAGCGCGGTAATGAGCACCGAGGTTGCCGTGGAGCGGCTCACGCCGGACCAGCGCCGGCGCGTGGTGGTGAGTGACGCCCCGCTGGTCGAGGGTGCGGTCCTGGCTGCCGTGAACGCGGGCATGGGACTCACACTGGCCCAGATCGCCGCGTCGGCGGACGAGGCCAGGCGATTTCCCAAGAACCTACCGCCGGCGTCGACCCAGTCGACCTGATTGCTAGTACGCGCCCCTCCACGGACGCGCGCCACTGGAGGAACCACACGACGGCAATGGAACGACAGAATAGCAGTGCAGGCGACGGAGCCAACGCTCTTGAGGCGGTAGTCGTGGTGCCGAATAAGGCGGGCCTCCATGCCCGCTCGGCTGCTGCACTGGTCAAGGAGTGCGCCCGCTTCCGATCCGCCGTCACTCTGCACACGCCAAACGGTGCGGCCAGCACCCGCAGCCTGATGGATCTGCTCCGCCTGGCCGCGCGGCAAGGGGATACTCTGCGCATACACGTCGAGGGCGAGGACGCCGAAGCGGCCCTCGATGCCGTGAGGGCGCTCCTGGAGAGCGGCTTTGGCGAGAAGTGATCAGATGACGCCAGGCTCCAACTGCATGAGCGTGAGCCGGGCGACGGCCTGGATGCGCCGGTTCGCCGAACGCCTGCGGCAGAACAAGGAGTACTTGACCGATCTCGATTCCGCGATCGGCGATGCCGACCACGGCATCAACATGGACCGCGGGTTCACCGCCGTGGTGCAGAAGCTCGAGGCCACGGAAGCCGAAGATCTGGGCACCCTGTTCAGGCTGATCGGCACTACCCTGATTTCCAGCGTCGGGGGGGCCAGCGGACCTCTCTACGGCACCGCCTTCCTGCGCATGGGCGGCGCGCTGGCCGGGAAGAGCTCGGCGAGCGCCGCCGAGCTCGGCGCCGCACTCGACCTGGCCTGCGAGGGAGTTGCGGCGCGTGGCAGGAGCGGTCGAGGCGAGAAGACGATGCTCGACGCCTTTTGGCCGGCGGTAGATGCCTTTCAATCGGCGTTGCGGCGGGGGCAGCCGCTCGGTGAGATTGCGGCAACGAGCGCCGGCGCCGCCGAGTACGGTGCCGGCGCTACCATACCACTGATAGCTACCAAGGGCCGCGCTAGCTACCTGGCCGAGAGGAGCGCCGGCCACCAGGATCCAGGTGCCACCAGCACGATGTACCTGTTCCAGACGTTGGCGGAGAGCCTCCGCGACTAGGCAGGGTGACGGAGATGAACAGGACGCGGCGACTGACCGGCATCGCTGCCTCTCCCGGCATAGGATACGGAGTCGCGTTCGTGCTCGGCCATCCGGACCCGGCGACCACCATGGGAGAGGTCAGGCGTGAGCTGGTGCCGGCGGGCGAAGCGCGGGAAGCAGAGCGCCACCGCCTGGACGTGGCGCTGGCGAGTACCATTCACGATCTGGAGGAGCTCACCAGTCGCATGCGCGCGCAGGTCGGTGCCGACGAGGCCGCGATCTTCGAGGTACACGCCCTGTTCTTGCAGGATCCCTCGCTGCTCGGTCCCATGTACGAGGCAATCACCGAGCAAGGCCGCACGGCTGAGATCGGCGTTACGTCCGTGCTGGAGGCGGCGGCCTCTGAGCTCGAGGCCTTGCCTGATCCCTATCTGTGCGCCCGCTCCGCCGACCTGCGCGACGTCGAACGGCGAGTTCTGCACGTTCTAGCCGGTGCCGCCGGCGCCCGCAGGCCGCATTTTCCTACCGCTCCCCACGTCCTCGTCGCCAAGGACTTGGCGCCGAGCAGCATCGCCGCCCTGCAGCGGGAGCACGTGCAGGGCATCGTGCTGGCGGAGGGCACCGCAACCGCGCACACTGCAATCCTGGTGCGCGGCCTTGGTATTCCCCTCGTTGTCGGAGTAGCCGCCGCGCTTGGCGCGATCGAAACCGGCACCGACCTGCTCGTCGACGGCAGCGCCGGCCTGGTGCTCGTCGAGCCCACTGACGCGGAACGCCTCGCGCACCTGGAACGCGGTCGGGCCGGCGCCGCGGGCCAGACGCGCTCGGAGGACCTGCCCCCACCGCCCTACCATACGTCGGACGGACATCGGGTGGAGCTGGCAGCCAACGCCAGCAGCGTCGCCGAGGCGAGGCTGGCCGTGGCAAACGGGGCAGAGGGCGTGGGCGTGCTGCGCACCGAATTCCTGCTGGCGACACTGGGTACCGGAGACGGTGAGGCACCCGGCGAAGACGCCTTGAGCGAAGCGTATGCCGCTGTCCTGCGGGAAGTCGGCACTCGCCCAGTCGTCGTACGAGCGATGGACGCCGGCGGCGACAAGCCGCTCCCGTTCCTGCACTTCGGGCATGAAGCTAACCCGTTTCTGGGCTGGCGCGGCATCAGAATACTGCTGGACGAGCCGGCGCTGTTTGCCGCGCAGGCTCGCGCCCTGCTTCGCGCTTCATCGCTGTGTGGTACCGAGCTGCGTCTCATGTTCCCCATGATCACGACGCTCGACGAGTTCATCCGGGCTCGCCGAGCAGTCGAGGCCGTGTGCGCCGATCTGCATCCGATCCTCGCGGCACCCTTGAAGATAGGCGCCATGATCGAAGTGCCGGCAGCGGCGCTGATCGCCGGGGCACTGGCGCGCGAGGCGGATTTCCTGAGCATCGGCACCAACGATCTGGTGCAGTACACGCTGGCCTGCGACCGCGGCAATTCGCGCGTGGCGGATCTCTGTCGCTTCCAGCATCCAGCCGTGCTTCGATTGGTGCACATGGTGGTAGAGGCGGCCCATGCGGCCCAGTGCCCGGTCGGCGCTTGCGGCGAGTCGGCAGGCAACCTGCAGGAGATGCCCCTTCTGGTCGGCCTCGGAGTCGACGAGCTGAGCGTTGGACCCGCTCGTCTGCTCCCGGTTCGCGATCGCCTGAGAACGCTGGACTACAACCGGTTGCGCGACCTGGCCGCGAAGGCGTGCTCGCTGGCCACCGCCGGCGAGGTAGCTCAGCTGTTGGCCGGCCAGGGACTCGGCACCGGCATCTAGCCAAACTGCTCGCGCATGCGCACGCAATAGTACCGCACGTTCTCCCACTCCGCATCCGGTGGCAGCCGGTGGTCGGGGCAGGGAACATAGCCGCCGAGCTCGATGAGCGGCTTCAACCGCCGAATCTCGGCGTCGACCGCGTCGCGATCCTGGGCAAACACGTGCTTCGCTAGGCCGCCCACTCCCCGGATCTGGGTGCCGTACTGTTCGCGCCACGGCCCGATGCTGGCGCCCCAGGTGCCGACTTCGATAGGGCACATCGTGTTCACCCCGGCGTTGAGCCACGTCGGCAGCAGCCGGTCGATCTTGCCGTCGCAGTCCAGAGACACGATGCTGATGCCGTGCTCGTGCAGCAGGTTCACGATACGCGCATAGTGCGGACCGATCTTGCGATCGAACATGCGCGGGTTCACCAGCGGGCCGCCCTTAAAGCAGATGTCTTCCCAGAAGTGCGCGAAGTCGAAGTGTATGCCGGTGGCCAGTACCTGCTCCGCCACCTGGAAGCACAGATCCGCATAGGTGTCGATCATCTCATAGAACAGGCCTTCGTCGTCCGCGGCGATGTAGCTCAGGCCGACCAGGCCGCACCACTCCCGAACGCGGCCGATCATGCTGCCGCAGTATATGCCGAGCGGAAGGTCTTCTTCCTTCGCCTCGTCGCGCATCCTCTCCAGCGCCCGTTCGTCTACCCGCTCCCGCGAATACTGCAGCCGCGGCAGGTACTGTGCCTCCCAGCTCGCTCTATCCTTGAGCAGGTGATCCACCTCGGCAGGAATGGACACTGCTCCTGCCTTCTTCATCACGACCACGCCGTCGACGTTCTGGAGCAGCCGCGTGCCGTCCGGCCGTTCCTCGATCAGGCGCTGCTCAAAGGGCGGCACCAGGCCGATCCCGTAGCGATCGAACCAGGGAAAAATCGAGTTCATCCAGTTGAAGTCAAAGCCGAGCTTCGCGGAGATGAGCCGGTCGAACCGGTTGCCGTCCTCCCAGCCCGCTGCCTCTTCAGCCGTGAGGTGTCCCTCGCCGTGCCATTTCTGGAGCGTCTCCTTCCAAAAGCCGAAATGGATCAGTGGCAATCGATCGTAAGGTCGATAGCTCAAGGCCGCCATCGTTCGTTCCCGGTGTGTCATCATCGCTGTGGGCTCCCTTTCGCCGGCACGCGCAGGTTCTGCGCGTTCATCGTCATACGTAGATGTCGCGCGCCGAGCAAAGGCCATGCCGTTGTGGCTCGAGCGCATGACGCCGTGGCTGGTAGGATCGTCCGCGAGATGCGACTTCTCGGGCAGCTCCATCGGTGCTCCGGCCTCTCGCCGAAGCACGGCTCAGACGCCGCCGCGCGCTGCTCGAGTGCGGCCGACGAGGCCGGCTACTCTGCCCTTTCCGGCAGTATACCGCGTTGGCTTCGGGCCACCGCGTCGGTGCCGAGCCGTGAAATCGAACAGGAGACTGGCCGTGCCGGACACCGCGTTCGGCCCTGACTTGAGGCAGCCGGAGTATCCTTATTCGTGTCTGCACCGAAAATCGTCGCATATCACTCTTTCCACGGCCGCGGCAAGTCGTATCCGCGCCCGTGCAGGCGAAAGCCGCCAGAAAGGACCAATCGACCGTGGAATACAGGTACCTCGGCAAGAGCGGGCTGAAGATCTCCGCCCTCACCTACGGCAACTGGATCACGCACGGATCTCAGATCGAGAGCGCCACGGCGAAAGAATGCGTCCGGGCGGCGCTCGAAGCGGGCATTTCCTCGTTCGATACGGCGGACGGCTACGCGAATGGTGCCGCCGAGGAGGTGCTTGGCGATGCATTGAAGGGTGAGCGCAGGCAGTCGCTCGAGATCTTCACCAAGGTGTATTGGCCGACAGGGCCGGGCGGCCACAACGATACAGGACTCTCCCGCAAACATATCTTCGAGTCCATTGACGCCTCGTTGACGCGCTTGCGCACCGGCTACGTCGACCTGTACCAGGCGCACCGCTTCGACTTCGAAACGCCGCTCGAGGAGACCATGCAGGCATTTGCCGACGTCGTGCGGCAGGGCAAAGCACTGTATATCGGCGTCAGCGAGTGGACCGCCGAGCAGATTCGCGCCGGGCAGGGACTGGCGAAGCAGCTTGGCTTCCAGCTCATCTCGAATCAGCCACAGTATTCCCTGCTATGGCGCGTGATCGAAGCCCAGGTCATACCAACCTCGGCGGAGCTGGGCATCTCGCAGATCGTCTTCTCCCCGATCGCGCAGGGCGTGCTGAGCGGGAAGTACAAGCCTGGCGCGCCATTGCCTGAAGGCAGCCGCGCGACGGACGCGAAGGGCGGCGCTACCTTTATCAGCAGGCTGCTGTCGGATGAGATCCTGGCCGGCGTGCAAAACCTGCAGCCGATTGCCGGCGAGCTGGGCCTGACCATGGCCCAGCTCGCCCTGGCCTGGGTGCTTCACAACGAGCACGTAGCGTCAGCGATCATTGGAGCCTCGCGTCCGGAGCAGATCCGCTCCAATGCAAAGGCCGTCGAGGTGAAGCTGGATTCGGCCGTCCTGTCGCGCATCGAGCAGGCCGTGGGCGGCCTCGCGGAGCGCGATCCCGGCAAGACGATCTCGCCGCCTGCGCGGGTGGCTTAGGCGGAATACGGTGTACTTAGCGGGGAGACGCATCGGCGCGCGCTTGATGCCCTGCGGTTCACCGCGGGGAGACGCATCGGCTCGCCAAGCGCGGACTTGAGTGCGCTAGCGTCCGCGCTTGCCCAGTTTCTTCCTTATGTGAACCGCGTTGGACTTAGGCGGGCACGACGCCCCGCGCCCGCGAGCCGTCGACACGGCGGGGACTGTCTTGCAGGCGCGGGGCGGGGCGCGGCCAAGCGCACGCTACGCGACACCGGGGCGCTGCTCCGGCTCCGCTACCTCCGGTAAACGGGCCGGTGCGATCGTCGCAGCACTGGCCAGCCACGTCCCGACGAGCGCCACAGCACCACCGACAAGCTGGCGCGCCGTCAGATGGTCGCCCAGCAACACTGCGGCGAATACGACTCCGAGGATGGGCTGCAAGTAGCCGTAGGCAGTCGCACGCGTCACGCCGATACGGGCGATCCCGGCGTACCAGAGGATGAGGGTGATCACGGAGGCACCGACAGAGGTGAAGCCAAGGGCGGTCCAGGCGTGCAGGTGCACGCTCGACCAATGGACTGTGGGCAGCGCGATGGCGCCGAACGGCAGCAGGCAGCACAGACCCCAGAACGAGCACCAGGCAGTCACGCGAAGAGCGGAGTACCGCTGAAGCACGTCTTTGGCAAGAAGCGACGTGAGTCCTACGGCCAGCGCGCTGAAGAAGATCTCCACGTCGCCCAGCGCTGCCTGCGCACCGCCGGCGGAACCCTGACCCACGATGATGGCGATGCCGGTGCTGGCCAGTGCGATGCCGAGCCAGAGCCGCCGGCCAGCGCGCTCGCCCAGGAGAAAGACTGCCAGCAGGATGGTGAAGGCCGAGGCGCAGGCAAAAGTGATGGCTCCGACCGAGGCACTGGTACGGCGCAGTCCGTCGAGAAACAGGATCTGATTGACGCCGATGGACAGCGCGCCCATCAGCAGCAGCCGCCCGCCGTCTGCTCGGGCCACTTTAGCGCCTCGCTCGGTCACGGCAAGCAGAGCGAAGAGCAGCACGGTGGCGATGACGAATCGCAGGCTGCCAAATACGGTCGGCGGCAGATCTTCCAACCCGACCTTGACCGCCGTGTAGTTGAGGCCCCACAGCGCTGACGCGAACAGCACGCCGGCGTCGGGCCAGCCGAATCCTCGCGACACGCTCACCGGCGGCGCAGGGCAGGCAGCGCCGGCGCGCACCTGCCCGGCATCCCGCGGAGCTTCGCGGCGAGCAGTCCGGCTCGATCCGGCGGTCGCTCCCCGGTCGCGGCGACGAATGCCGCCGTACTGGTATCGTGAACTCGAGTGAGACAATAGCGTGAGCCGTGCACTGCGGCGTATCTCCAGTCGGCGGCGGCTACGGTGAGCCCTGTGCTGCAGCTGACAATGCCGGCGGGTGCGACGTCGCGGCGTCCGCGCTGAGCCGGCACAGCAATCGTATCACGTCCGGCGCGGCTGCCTGTGAGCTCGGCCGGAGCGAGGGGAGGGAGCGGCATGGCAAGAGTGGTGGTAACCGGGGCCAGCGGGCTGCTGGGCAGAGCGCTGATGCGCGAGCTGGCGGCATACCGGCCGGCCGGCACTGCCCTCACCCGAGCAGCAGCCGGCCTGACAAAGCTCGACCTGCTGGACCGGGATGCCACCGCAGCCTACCTCGACGAGCAGCGTCCCGAGGTGATCGTGCACGGCGCGGCCCAACGTCGGCCCGACGCGGGCGAGCGCGATCCCGAGGGCACCAGAGCGCTGAACGTCGAGGCCACCTCCGCCCTAGCTCGCCATGCCCGCACTCTCGGCTCGTGGCTGCTGTTCTTGTCGACCGATTACGTATTCGACGGCACGCGGCCGCCGTACAGTCCGGACGATACGACGCGCCCGCTCAATCTCTATGGACGGACCAAGCTCGACGGCGAGCGCGCGGTCCTTTCGCAGTCCGGTGACACTGCAGTGCTTCGCGTCGGCCTCCTGTACGGTCGAGTTGAGTACGCGGAGGAGTGCTCGGTCACCGGACTCCTGCACGACGTGCGCGGCGGACAACCGAAGGCACTGGACGACTGGCAGCAGCGCTATCCAACGTACGTGGACGATCTCGCCGTGCTTTGCCGGCAGATGATCGACCTGCGTCTGGCAGGACAGGACATGAGTGGCATCTGGCACTGGTGCGGCGACGAGCGCCTGACCAGGTATGCGATGGCCCGGATCATGGGGCAGGTCCTGGGCGTCTCTACCGCGCACCTCCGGCCGGATCCGGCCCCTGCTGCCGCTGCCCCGCGACCTCACGACTGCCGGCTGGATTGCGCGCGGGCTGAGCAACGCCGTCTCGGACGCCGCACGCCATTTGCGCAAGCCCTGCAGATAGCTCTTCGGGAGAGCAATTTACGGTAGCCCGTCGACCATCGATGCTCCTGATGCCCCGCGCGCTTCAGCGCGGGGAGGCTCTGGGTACCCGCATGCCGGTGTCGCCATCCGCCGGATTGATTGCGCCCGTCCGCGAGACCTGAGTCTGTTTCCTGCTTCTCTAAACCGTATAGGGTCGACAGGCTGGCCGATCGTGGGCTCAGATCTGGCCGTAATACACCTGGGTGTCGTAGTCAAAGCTGACCGTCCCGCCGGACTGGTAGGTGTCGAACGCCGCCCGGAGGTCAGCCAGCATCGCCTCGTAACCGGGCCGGCCTGGTTCCGGCGCGTAGGATGACGACAGCAGGCGGCCCTTCAGCCCATCGAAGTCGAAACTCTGCCTGTTGGGGAAGGACGCGCTGGCCGGCTCACGGGGAGCGAAGAAAGCGCCGAGCACCTCGTCGCTCGTCACGTTCCGGTGCCGGACTGTCGCGTAGTCAGTCGCATAGCGTTCGAGAAGCCGCTCATAGGCCGCCAGGAACGGAGTGGTCCCGGTGCGCCGATCGTTCCAGACCAGTGCTGTCCAGCGCTTCCCCCGCAGAATGCGTCGAAACTCCGGCTTACAGCGGTCTCGGTCGAACCAGTGAAACGCTTGCCCCGCCACGACGAGGTCCACCGAGGCGTCGTCGAGCAGAGTGGTTTCGGCCGATCCGGACACGCTGGTGAAGCGTGGATAGCCGGCCAATAGACGCTGCCCGGCCTCACGCATCTCGCGATTCGGCTCCACGCCCACCACCGCGTTGCCGTTATCCAGGAACAGCCGCGCCAGGTTGCCCGGTCCGGAGCCGACGTCCGCGACCACCCAGGAACCGTCCAGCCCGCATTGGCGGCGCAGCACGTCGATCACGGCCGGCGGATAGCCGGGCCGGTAGCGCACGTAGTTTTCGACACGAGTCGAGAAGCGCTCTTTCGGATTCAGCATCTCCGCGTGTCCTCCGGCCATCATGATACGGTACCGCATCATGCCCATGTGCCTGCCGGCAGTCGGCGCTCAACCGCTGCTCGACGGGCGCGCCGAGCGGCTTTGGCACCGTCATGCAGACCCAGCAGGCATCCGCGCTGTCGCGATCCTCCCCTGCAGAATGACCGAAGTTATCCGCATCGCCTGCGCCCTGCCGGAGCCGGCGTAACTGGTCAGGCCCGTCGCGCGCCCGGTAGACGTTGGTAGGCAGTATGGAGAGCACGCGCACCAGGGGCAGTGTCTTTCGCCTGCGCTCGCCTCTGTTAGCGCCGACCGTCCGCGTGTAGCGACCATGCGCAGTAGGCCGCCCGGTTCCACAAGGCGCCGGGCAGTCCGGACCACATCATATGGGATCCGGCAGAGGATCAGCGCGCAAGATCCGGCGTCGGAAAGCCTTCCCAGCAGCATTGCTTGACATCGCCGGCCCGCGGCTTTAGTCTCTGTCCTGAACGGCCCGGATGCATGAGGCCAAACTCCTGCGTGAACGCCGATTGGGGGGTGACGGCTCCCTGCCGCCTGCAACGGCCGGCGGCGATCACAAGGTGTCTGGCAAGGCTTGGTCTGCAGCCGGGGTGGGCGCAGCGGGAGCTCGACGATCGGCCGTCACCTGGGTCGAGCGACCCGGAAATCCGTCGGCCGCGGCCGGAGGCTATGCACCGTCAAGTCCGGCGACCTGGCAATGCACCGGAATGCGGGAGGCTGAAGAGATGAACGTGCTGCGAGAAACAATCGCGGGCTCGGCGTGGATTGACACGCACGAGCACCTGCTGGAACCAGCGACGAGGGCGCGCGGCGCGGGCGGACACCCCACGCTGCAACCGTGCACCGACTTCGCGCTGCTCTTTGCACACTACGCGGTGGACGACCTCACGGCAGCCGGGATGCCGGCTCGGGAGCGGACACGCCTTTTCGATCCGGAAGTAGGAGTGGCCGCCAAGTGGGAGCTGCTGCGCCCCTGGTGGGAGCGCACACGCCACACGGGCTACATGCGCGCGGTGGCCGAGACTGCCAGGGTCCTCTACGGCGTGCAGCAATGGGACGTCGCCGCCTGCGAGCGGATCGGCGTCGAGCTCGCGGCTGGTGGAGTGCGGCCCGGACATTACGCCGATATCCTGCGACGCGCAGGCGTGCTCACCTGCCAGGTCAACTCGCTGGAGACGGCACCCATGTGTGAGACCACCGAGCCCGCATACCTCCTGCAGGATCTCAGTTTCCTACCGTTCACCACCGAGCTGGACATTGCCGGCATGTGCCGGTTGAGCGGGCTGGCGGCGAGCGATCTGCAGGGGTGGCACGAGGTGATCGACTGGGCCTTCGCGCGATTCGGGCCCCGAGCCGTCGCCGCCAAGAGCCTCGCCGCCTACACTCGCCGGCTGGCGTTCGAGGATGTGCCCGCCCACGCGGCTGCACCGCTCTTTGCCCGCTTCTCACGTGGAGATCTGCTGGCAAAAGATGAGCGTCGAGCACTCGAGGATCACCTGATGCGCTATTGCTTGGGCAAGGCAGTCACCGCGGGACTGCCCGTCAAGCTCCATTGCGGCTACTACTCGGGTACCGGCGTGATGCCGCTGCATCGCGTGCGGCAGAACGCCTCGGATCTCTGCTCGCTGTTGCAGGATTTCCCGGATGCTCGCTTCGTGCTGATGCATATCGGCTATCCCTACCAGGACGAGTTCATTGCCCTGGCCAAGCACTACCGCAACGCCTACGTCGATCTCTGCTGGGCGTGGATTCTCAACCCGGCTGCCGGGGTGCGCTTCCTGACCGAGTATCTGCTCGCGGCACCGGCAAACAAAGTACTCTGCTTCGGCGGCGACTACGCCACCGTAGAAAACGTGGCCGGCCATGCGGTGCTGGCTAAGCAGGGGCTGGCTCTCGCTCTGGAGCGGCTGCTGGCCGATGGCTGGCTGACCGCGGCTGAGGCAGTCGACCTGGTGCCCAGGCTGATGCAGCAGAACGCGAGGGAGCTGTTCGACCTGGATGAATGCGGGCACCTGCGCAAGCTGAGAACCGCGACCGCACGCTCGGGCGAGCCCTTCGCCGCGTGACGGAGACGCGGCGATCGGCGTAGTGAGACCCTGCTATTCCGGCAGGAAAGGAAACAGCCTGCGCCGCAGCTCCGGCGTGAGCGGCGCACCGTACTCGCAGATCTCGAATGCTTCGGCATAGCGGACGCGCTCTCCTCGCGTGGCTCCGTAGAGCTCGACGAGCTGTAGGCGGTAGCGATCGGCGACGGCTGCGGAGACCGGCGCGTACAGAGAAGTGAGCCAGGCGCGCCGGTCGGCCTCGCCGGAGGGTACCTGCCCAAGCTGCCCACGCGAATACGGCAGCCACTCGTACATTTGCGAGCCGTGCTGGTGCAGCATGTCCATCTTGAGGGCGAGCACGTCGTCGATATCTATCACGATCTCGGGAGTAAACGGGTAGGGACGGCGAAAGGTGTCGCTCATGTAGGCGATGCATGGCATCTCGGCAAGCGCCGGGGTGAGGCCCACGGCCTCGGGCACGGTCACCATGTATGCCGCGTCCTGTACGAGCGCCGCCGTGTAGCGGTGGTCGGGATGATAGTCGTTCGGCCGGTGGGTCAGCACGAGATCCGGCCGCGCCCGGCAGATCAGGTCGATCACGATGCGGCGATTGGCCAGGCTGGGCTCGAGCGCGCCGTCGTGGATATCGAGCACCGTATACTCTATGCCCAGCACGGCCCCGGATCGCCGCGCTTCCTCTCGGCGGCGCCGCGCCAGTGCTGCGCCACCCGTCTGGAAGTGCCCGGCGTCGCCGTTGGTAAGCGACACAAACTGCACGCGATGACCTGCCCTCACGCACAGGGCCGCCAACCCGCCCGCTCCTTCGTCCGCATCGTCAGGATGCGCACCGATTACCAGGAT
This sequence comes from uncultured bacterium, assembly GCA_963827235.1. Classification (GTDB taxonomy): domain Bacteria; phylum Chloroflexota; class UBA5177; order JANWHV01; family JANWHV01; genus JANWHV01. The sequence goes on along the minus strand of CAWHAE010000010.1, from coordinate 366,105 downwards.
CGCGGCGGGTCCGGACGGGACACCGCCGTCCGCGCTCGCTTGCTCGCCAGCCCGCAACCCGCGTTCCATGACGCATTCTCCCCTGGGCCGCTGCCCATCGTCGCGCGATGCCGGGAAACCAGCCCGGGCTCCCGCGTCCCTGCCGGTCTGCTCGGTGCTTAAGATACCCGACGCCTGCTCGCTCGGCTACGTGGGCGAGCGGGCGCGCTGCCGTCTGCACCGCACGAGGCCGCCGGCGCCTGTTCGCGCATCTCGCCCACGGCCTGCCGAAGTGGCGCCCATCGATGGGCTTCTGTTGCAGCCCTCTGATGCTGTGTCCGCGCACGGCCATGGTACGAGGCCATATTCAACGACAACCGGCTTCACTGCTTGACCGGGCTCTCCAGCACGTCGCGCACGATATAGAGCGGGCGCTGGCGCACTTCGTCGTAGATCCGGCCCAGGTACTCGCCTATCACGCCGAGAAAGATAAGCTGGATGCCGCCAAGCAGGAGCGCCAGCATGAGCGCGGTGGCCTGCGCGACAACTACGCCGGCGACCAGGCGCAGTAACGCGGTGACCAGGATGGCGAGAAGGCTCAGACCGGCCAGTGAGAATCCAAGGCTCGTGGCAAGCTGCAGGGGCATGTAGCTGAATCCGGTAACGGCGTCCATGGCGAAGCGCAGCATCTTGCGCAGCGGATACTTGGTGCTGCCCGCGTAGCGCTCGGCGCGCTCGTAGCGCACCGCGCCCTGGCGGAATCCGACCCACGCCGACAACCCGCGCATGAACCGGTGCTTCTCCGGCAGCTCTACCAGTGCGTCCACGACCTTGCGGTCCAGAAGCCTGAAGTCCCCGGTATCGCGCGGGATGTTCACGTCGGTGAGCCGGCCGATCAGCCTGTAGAATAGCGCCGCCGTGAACAGCTTGAACCGCGTCTCGCCGGCGCGCGCCGCTCGCTGCGCGTAGACGACCTCCAGGCCCTCTTTCCAGCGCTCCGCCATCTCCAGGATCAGCTCCGGCGGATCCTGCAGGTCGGAGTCGATGATGATGACCGCCTGCCCGCGAGCCTGCGCCAGGCCGGCGGTAATAGCGGCCTGGTGGCCGAAGTTTCGCGAGAGCTCGATCACGCGTACGCGCGAGTCGCGCATCTGCAGCTCGCGCATGATTCGATCTGAGCCGTCGCTGCTGCCGTCGTTCACGAGAAGGAGTTCGAACGGCTGCTCCAGGTCTTCCAGCGCCGACATCGCGCGGCTGTAGAACTGCCGCAGCGTCTCGGCCTCGTTGAATACCGGCGCGACGAGCGAGTAGACGATCGGCGTGGCGGTCGCCGCGGGGGGACGAGGAATGTCCAGTTGCGGAGCCTGAGCCGGCATAGTAGCGATCATGGAACTGTATCCTTTCTTGTTTCGGTCGAGCGACTCGCCCAGGCATTAACCGCGGCTGCGGATTGACGTCTCACCCTGGCGGCTGCACACTGTTGTCCGACTGAGCGGACCGTGTTGCTGGAAACCCGAGATTCGGCGGACCATCGTGGCCATTCGAACCTCATGGCTCTAGACTAGAGCAGCGGACTAAGTGCGCGGTGAGTGCGAGCTAAGAGGATGTAGAGAGGATGCCGAGCAGTTGCCAAGTGCCTGCCGGCACGCTATCAGCGTTGGACCCCTCGCGCCTGCCGCGGGGGAGCACTGGGTGCACCTGCCCGCGGCTGCACGCGCGAGTGCCGCTCCGGACAGGCCGGCGGCGTTGAACACGAGCCGTGCCCGCACCGGTAGCGGCTGTGCGTGCCTGGAAGGCTCGTCTTGCGAATCCTGCGGGCACCCGCGTGCAGGTGCCGCCACGCGCGGACCTCGCTCGCCCCTGTAGGTTTCACCTTGGCCTGAGACGGCATCCGGCTCGCTGCCGGCGGGTCCTACTGCAGAACGACGCCGCCCTGGCTCTGGAAACAGGCATATGTTTCGCAGAAGTAGGTATGAGCGTGGCCCTTGACCGTGAGGACCTGGAAGAACAGCCACTTGGAAGGCGTCGGGTTCAGCGCGGCCTCAAGAGCGCTCAAGCCTGGATTGCTGATTGGTCCCGGCGGCAGCCCGGCGTGCAGATAGGTGTTGTACGGGGAGTCGATCGAGGTGTCCAGGTCGGCGTCCGGCGGCCACCACGTGTTCTTTGCCTTGCTGTAGCCGGTGGCGTACTGCACCGTGGCCGTGGAGTTGAGCCTCTGCGCCGTGACGCCGGAGGTATCGTTCAGACGGTTGTAGAAGACGCCGGCAATCGCCTTCTGCACCTTCGGCAGGAAGTTCTCACGCTGAATAATCGAGGCCAGCGTCACGATCTGATAGATGCTCCTGTGACTGCGCTTCGCCTGCGCAACCATCGCGGGAGTGAACTCTTGGCCGAACTTGCGCAGCATCAGAGCCACGACGCTGTGCGCGGACGAGTGCGGCAGAAACGTGTACTCTCCGGGCGCCAGAAAACCTTCCAGGGACGCGCCCGCCGGAAGGCCTTTGAGGAACCAGTAGTCGTACTTCCCGTGATAGATCTCATGCAGAATGTCGTCATATGACGCGACGTCATACTTGCTGAGAATGGTGGCGATTTCCTCGGCTCGTTTTCCGGCCAGAATGTTGTACTGGTTCTGTACGGGAACCGGCGTTGCTACCACGACAACCGGCGGCGACTGGATGACCTTCGCGATGTCGTCCATGGCCATGTCGCTGTTGAGCAAATGGGGGCCCGCCTGGATGGTGCCCGATGGGCGCAGGAATTGATAGTACAGCCTGAACATGAGGCTGCTCGACACCATGCCGTCCTTCTGCAAGGCGTCGCTGATCGTGCTTACGCTCTCGCCCGGCGCTACCACGAAAGTGACCGACTTGCGCGGCCCTCCCGCCGACGAGTGAAACTGGTGCACGGCATAGCCGAGGCCCCCGAGGACCACGGTTGCCAGCACCGCCAGGATGAGCAGCGCGATCAATGCGCCGCCTCGACCGCCGCCCCGCCGCTGCATCGCGGCAACCGCCGGACTCCAGCCTCCCTCGTCGCCGGACTGCGCAGCCTCGAAGCGTACACTGTTCTGGCCGCGCGCAAGACGGAGCCGCTGAAGGCGTTCTCGCTGGTCATACGACATGTCGATTATTCCTCATGGCCAGCTTGATACCATCTCCGGCGAGCACGCCCTGTGCCGCGCATACCTCCGAATATACACCGCGAGATTGTCTCCGGTCGAACGCCAGGTTGATACCGCCCGCGCCAACCTCGGCCGCCATTCGCAGCCGGCTATCCGCCACGGCATTCGCAACAGGCATGTGCCTCGTCTATCGGTAACCAAACCGGACTGTGCAATATGCGCCAGAACACATCCTACCACGACGCCGGGATAGGCGCACACTACTCTGATCGGGCCCTGACCAACCTTGCGACCGGCGACAGGGACGTGGTCCGGCAGGGCGCCCAGCAAGAACCGGATGCCGTCGTCCTGGTCCGTGGCACCAGGGCCACGTATGCTGGAGGTGGAGATCGCGCATGCACGATATCGCCCTTGTGCTGGCTCTGCTTGCAGCAGTCGCCGCTCTGGTGTCGCTGGCCAACCGTCTAGACATTCCCTATCCCATACTGCTGGTACTCGGCGGTCTGCTCCTCGGCTTTGTCCCAAACAGGGTGCTGCCGGACATTGTGCTCGAGCCCGACCTCGTGTTCCTGCTTTTTCTGCCGCCGCTCCTGTACTGGGACGCGCTGCACACCTCGTGGCGTGACTTCCAGGCCAACTTGTTCCCCATTACCTCGCTGGCGTTCGGCCTGGTGATCGTGACGACGGTCGGCGTGGCTCTTGCAGCCCACGTACTGTTGGGCTTGCCCTGGGCGGTCTCCTTCGTCCTCGGTGCCATCGTCTCCTCTACCGATGCGGTTGCCGCCGGCTCGATCATGGCTCGGCTCGGCGTACCGGGGCGCGTGGTCGTCATTCTGGAAGGCGAAAGCCTGGTCAACGACGCTACTGCACTCGTGCTGTACGGCAGCGCCGTGGGCGTCGTGGTACACGGTTCATTCTCGCTTGCCGCTGCCGTCCTGCAATTCGTTGTCTCCGGGGTTGGTGGAGTCGTCGCCGGTTTGCTGGTTGGCGCTGGTGTCCTGGGCCTCCGCCGGCGCATCGCCGATCGCCGGGTAGAAGGCGTGGTGACCTTGTTGACACCCTTCGCTGCCTACTTGCCGGCCGACCTGCTCGGCGCATCCGGGGTGCTCGCGGTCGTCTCGGCGGGTCTCTATGTGGGCCGGCACTCACCGCTGGCGATCGCTCCTGAGACTCGTCTTCAGGCCGATGCAATCTGGGAACTTGGCACGTTCGTGATCAACGGCCTCACGTTCATCCTGGTGGGCCTGCAACTGCATCCTATCGTGCTGGACCTGTCTGGACGGTCGCTCCCCGCGCTGATCGGCGAAGCAGCCCTGGTGAGCGCCATCGTGATTGCGCTCCGTATAGCCTGGGTCTATCCCGGTGCCGCTCTCGCCAGCCATCGCAGGCAGCGGAACGGCGCGGCGGTGCCTGCACCCACGAGTGCGGAGCAGGGCATCCTGGCGTGGGCCGGCTTGCGCGGCGCCATCGCCCTGGCCACGGCGCTGGCGCTGCCCTCGGCCGCCATGCACGGCGCATTTCCCGATCGCGACCTGCTTGTGTTCCTGACCTTTGGCGTGATCGTGGTCACTCTCGTGGGCCAGGGCCTCACTCTGGCGCCGCTCATTCGCTGGTTGGGGGTGGCGGAAGACGGCACCGTCGAGCGCGAGGAGCGGCTGGCACGGCTGGCCATCTCACGAGCGGCTTTGGCACGCCTCAGAATCTGGGCGGCGCGTGACGAGATAGCCGGCGATGAGGCGGCCCAGGACCTCATCGCCGATCTGCGCCTGCGCTACGAGCGCCGCCTCGCGCGGCTCGATAGCCTGGATGGCGTCAGGCCCCAGGGGCAAGCCAACGGCACCTCGGTGAAGGCTCTGCGGAAGGATCTCCTCGACGCCGAACGAGGCGCTCTTGTGGCACTGCGCAACCGCAACGTGATCGGGGACGAGGCACTGCGTCGCGTTCAGCGCGACCTGGATCTGGACACTCTGCGCCTGGGCGATCCGCTGCACTAGCCACGCCCGCTCAAGGCCGTCGCCATACCCGGCTGCCAGGTGCCGTTCGGCTCACGTGACCTGCCGATGGCGCGCGGTTGTCGAGGCACCGGCGGCTTGCAGGCGACGCTCGCGCTGGTCGGACCGGGCGACGTGGTGCAGGTCATCGCCCAGGGTGCCGGCGTTGGCGTCATAGCGCTCGATGACACGAAGCCGTAACCGGCACCAACGGTGGGCTGCCGGGAGCACAACCGCCAGCACAGGCACTGTATACGCCGGCATGCTTCGACGTCTGTTTGCGCGAGGCCAAGGCCCAGCCCGGTGTCAGTGGACCGGCATCCAGTGCATGAGCATGTCGCTGCCACGGAAGCGCTCACCTCCAAGGCACACGTCGGACCGCTGCGCCTCGTCCCACCTGCACTGCAGCTGGGGTCGTTGAGCACCGGCGGCAGGTGGTGACTCCAGACGCGCACCTTCTGGATAGCGCGCCTCGAGCGCCGCGGGAATAGACACCAGTCGCATGCGCGGGCCGCGGACAAAACTGACCTGACGGAATCTGCTGACGAGATACATCGTCGTACCCCTTTCCGGAATCGACGTTGTGGTGGTGCCTGCGGCCGGCACACTCGGGCTGCGCACGGTTCCTGGTTCACTCAGAGTGCATCGATGTTTGCTCTACTGCATTCAGCATAGCAGCTATCGCAGCTGTGGTAAATAGCAATTCACCGACAGTGCACTTTTCCGCGACGACCTTACCCGGGTGGCGCGCGCATGAATGGGGTGTACGCCGATGCAAGATCCGTGAATGGGGCGCGTGCGTCACTCTGCCCTGTGTCTCCACCACCCACGATCTTGCTCATACCCATTTGCGACACGGTCGACTTTGGCATCACGATCGCGGTGTGCTTCGGCCCGGCTGCGCACGCACGCGGTGTCCAGTCGTGCACCGTCCAGGCCTGGTCTTCGGGAGCTATGGCACCGCCCTCGGTCGCGTTGCTCACCAGCTCGCTTGCGCCTTACCGCTTGAGCAGAGCCAGGGCCGCGTCCATCGCTTCCCGGTGCTGGGGGCTCGTGGCGTGGCCCTTCCACGTTGACAGAGCGAAGCGGCCACTGCTGTCCCACGACACGACCAGAAGTCAGGCCGAGGTTGAACCCGCCAGGCGCGGAGTGTACTCCGCGCTTGGCGGGCGCTGCCAATGTGGCTTCCGGCGTGGCATGCGCTTAGGCAGCGCTGCTGGGCCGGTTTGCCGGCGAGCTGCTCTCTTGAAGATGCTCCCGAGCGGCCACACCGTCGGACTTGGCCATCGTGAATCGAGCCACCTGTGTCTTCAGTCCGGAAGCTAAGGCTGCGAGCTCCTGCGCTCCCGCGCTCATCTGCTCGGCCGTGGCGCTCTGTTCCTCCGTCGATGCCGAGACCTCCTCGGCCCCAGCGGCACTCTCCTCGCTCACGGCGACAATGCTTTCGATCGAGCTTCGCACCAGCTGCGCGGATTCCTGCATCTGCCCGGCCGCATCGGTAGTCTCCCTGGCGACCGCGGCAAGTCTCTCCGATGCCGAGCTGAGGGCTGCCATGCCTGTGGCCATTGTGCCGACCGCGCCGGTGATTGCCGCGGCCTGGGTATGGGTCTCCTCCACCGCACCGAGGATACTCTCCAGGGCAGCACTGGCTTGGCGACCAAGAGTAGCGCTCTGTTCCACCTCCCTGATGCCCGCGGCCATGGCCTGGACTACCTCGGTAACCCGCTGCTGGATGGCATTGATGCGCAGCGTGATCTCTTTGGTTTCGCTGCTTGAACGCTCGGCGAGCTTGCGCACTTCGGCCGCCACCACAGTAAAGCCCTTGCCGTGCTCCCCGGCGCGAGCCGCTTCAATCGCGGCATTGAGAGCCAGGAGGTTGGTCTGGGAAGCGATGTCGTCAATGGCCTCCACGATCTGGCCGATTTCCTGACTACCTTTGCCCAACGCCTCGACATGATCGGCGCTGTTCTTCACGGCAGCCCGCACACTGTCGATGCTCGAGATGGTCTGTGCCACGGCCGTTCCGCCGGATTTCGCCGTGGCTGCAGCCCGACCGGCCGCGCCGTTGACGGCGCTGACGTTCTGCGTTGTGGCCTCGAGGGCCTCCTGAACCTCGGCGACGGCCTGGTTGGTCTGCTCAACCGTCTGAAGCTGTATCTTGGCCCCGCTCGACACGCGCGTGATCGCCACGTCAAGGCTCGTCATCTGGGCGGTCGCCGCGGCGCTATCTTTGGACTGCTCCGCCGCGCCGCGAGCCACTTCCTCGATCGACCGGGCGATCTGGGAGCTGGCTAGACCCACTTGCTGGGTGGCATCTGCAAGCTGGGCAACGCCTATGCTCACCTGTTCTGCCGATCGATCTACCTGCTGAATCATCCCTGCCAGCTCGGCCCGAGCATCTTCGTAGGCGTCGATGGTGCCGTGTATCTTGGCGACGATCTGGCGCGCGGCGTCGGCTGTCCGACCGATTTCGTCCCTGCTCGTGTAGGTTGGCGGCACAGCCGCCGCGGCAGCGGCCATCGACAGGTCGCCCCTGGCCAGGGCCTGCATGCCGGCCTCCAGGCCGGCGATGCTGCCACCCGCCGCGGCGTTCAACGAGTGGGCTACCTCGGCAAGCGGGCGAACCAGCGATCGGGCTATCAGCACGCCCAGGCTCATAGCGAAGAGGACGGTCAGGATCAGCACGATGGCCAGCGCGAGCCGCGCGTCGCGGTACGTCGTGTTCGCGTTCGCGGCGGCGGTATCGACGGCTTTCTGAGCGTCTGTCAGAAGCAGCTGATAGTCGGGGTCGATGCGATCGATCGCATCGGCTTGGGGCCCTCCCGACAGCTGGAAGGCCGCTGCCTTTCCGGCGGGCGTGTTCACGGCTGCTAGCTGCTGCACCTTTGCGCTCTGAGTGATGAAGTCGCTAAGGTTCGTGCCAATCCGCCCGGTCGCGCCGGCGTCGGCCGCGTTCAGGGAGGGCAGCGCCTGGAACTTCTTGAAAGCCGCCAGCATGTTCGCGCGAGCGGTCACGGCATCACCGCTCACATCGGCAATCTTCGCGGCTGTAGTAGCGAGAATCTCGCCGCGGATGGCGCGCATCTCCCAGTTGATATTGTCGTGGAGCGTCAGCAGGTCGACGATGGCCGGCGTCGAGCGGTCGGCCATCGTCTGTGCGCGACTGTTGATGTTGTTGAGTCCGACTAGGCCCGCTGCACCGACTAGCAGTGCGAGGAGAGACATTGTCATGAACGCTCCAAGCAGCTTGGACATGAGGCCAAGATTCCTGAACCACGACATCGCGCCTTGTTCCTTTCGTTCGCGTGGGTCGACCGTACGGAGTCACGGAGGCACCTGCACTCATCTATCGGCACGTGCACAGAAAACTTTAGGCGGACGGCAAGGATCAATCGCATCAACTGCTCAGAACTCGGGTCAGTTGAGTCATTGTGGCGGCAGCCCACCGCCCTGGTTGGAACGGGAAGCGCCGAGCATCCGGCAAGAGGAAGCGGCGACGATACCGCCGCCGCTATCGGTGACCATCGGTTCTAGACTACCGGTCCTGCGTCAGGTGCGGTCCAGCCGGGATTGTTATCCGGGCTGCTCAGGAGCACCCCTCTGGTCTCACCGCGCGCATCGTGCCGGACTGTGCGCCCCCGGTGAAGTAGGTTGCATACGAGCGCGGTCGCCTACCGGATCTTGGCTATCGCAGTGCGCTGAGCGGCAAGGCGCGAACGCACGAGCGACAGGTCAAACCAGGTGGTGCTGGAGCTGCCCGAGTCCCAATTGATCAATTGAAACCGTCCCGTTTGCTCGGCCTGTTTGCAGGTGTTGTCGAACAGCACGATGACGCGCGGCTTCTCGGGCTGCACCAGAAGGGCAAGGCTGGAGAGCGACCAGTGATTGAGGCCCGTCTGCTGCAGGTACGGTAGTTGGTCGATGCCCAGGCAGGGCGACTTGCTCGTCGCCAGCTCCTGTCGCAATCGATCGGTTAGGCCTGCAAACTGCGTGCCTTGGATCGCCAGCACAGCAAACAGAACGACGCCTGCAGCCTGGGCAATCCCCACTCTGAATCGGCCCTCACGCTGGTCAAGGGGGTCTTTGTTGAGGGAGACGCCGGCCAGGGCATCGGCGGTTGCCAGGAGGAAGAACGGGACAGAGACGGCCAGCACGCAGCCCTTGAACGACAGCTCATTGCCCCAGCTCGACGGGTCCTGCGCCCAGTAGATGAGCAGCATGCCGGCGACAACAGCGCAGGCAGCCCCATAGAATCGCACCATCATCGCCGTCTGCGCCGACCATCGCCTGGCTGCGAATGGGGCGACGATGATCAGCACGCCCGCTATCCAGGCCAGAGTCAGCGCCCACAGTGGCGTCCCTTCTACGGCGGATTTGAAGCTATCGGTCAGGGTGCTGAGGGAGAGCTCGCCTTGCTCATAGGAGTCGGGGCGGATGAACACGTAGCGAGCGATGGCCAGCAGCGCCAAACCTTGCGCCCAGGCGGCCAGTATCGGCCGCTCATCGCTCCGCCGTGAGGCGACCACAATCGCTACCACGGCTCCGAAGGCGAGGATTGCCGCCGACGTGGGGTGAGTGAAGAAGGTCAGCACGGTCATGGTCGCCGCCAGCCACATGGTTTCCCGAGGCATTCCGATCAGCAAACTGAGCAGAACCGGCCAGAACAGCTCCACTGCTTCGTTTGCCTCGGTGGTGAGGCTGAGCATTCCCGGAGCCATGCCGATACCGATACCGAGCGCCGGCCAGACGAAGAGCGCCGGTGCTCTCTTGCGCACGATCCACCAGCATGCCGCCAGCGACGCCAAAGGCAAGAGGATGTACGAAAGGCCAAAGACGACGCGGATGGAGCTCAGGTCTGCCGTGAAATAGCTCGCTGCCAGGCTGGGTGCACTGAGGGCAAAGTCCAGCACGCGCTGGTGCGTGACATATGGTACTCGGCTGTCGAGCGTGCGGAACAGGTAGTAGCTGCCGTCCCAGGTGTTGGCCAGTCCGCAGACTGCTGCGATGACGAGCCCCGCGGTGACGATGGCGAAGAAGAAGCGCATGGACCGCCAACCCTTTCCGAACCGGATGCGAGACTGGGAAGCCCACGCGAGGCTTCGCAGTATCGATGCCGTGTTCCGTCAATGCCGGTTAATCGAATCTCACCTCTGCCGAAAACTCGGCATTTGGGGTGGCCCCGGCAAGCTCAACTACTGGGGCTGATACGCAGAGCCTGGAACGGGCTCGCGGCAGCATGGCGGATCCGGTGGAAAGTCTGCACCGAATGGTCGTCGGATTCGTAGCGCCTGACCGTCCAGCAGTGCTGGCATGGATGAATCGACGTAGCCTCGCACATGCCGCCTCACCTGTGCCCAAACCATGGCGGTACGCGCTAAATCACCCGCGAAGGGCTGCCGGGCTCGAGCGCCATTTGCACCCTACTTGCAGTCTACCAGGCTGGTGATAGAGCGCCGGGCGCGCTGATCGGCGTGCCGGAAATCGGCGTATGCGCCGGACAATGACGGCGATCTGCAACTCGAAATACTGCGTCTGGTCGACGCGTCCCGGCTGTGCGGCCGGCCAGGCGGGTGCTGGTCGGCGGGCGGACAATGTTATGCAGGCTGGGGCAGGGTCCCGGAGGCGGCTCCGTGCCCGTGTCGATCCGCCGTTGCTCGGCAGAGACCGCTGTGCAGCGCGACCGTGATGATCGTCCACGCGCACGGAGTCACGCGCTGTTCTACCCTCCGTGCCGCGATGCCGTCCCGTCCGCCGCTCGCCGAACATGGCGCGGCGGACCCGAACGTCGGCAGGATAGAGCGACCCGTCCGTCTTTATCGGTGCGGAGTACCGGATCGGTCGCCGCTCCGATTCAGATACTCAGCGTGGTCTCGATGCTGACGGGCCGCGTGAGGATCGATCCCACCGGAGAGGTCTTCAGAACGTGCTCGTGCAGATCCCTTAGCTGCTCAGGTGTCGCCTCGGGCGCGGTCAGCTGCACGCTGGTACGTATACCGGTGTAGCCCGGAGGGGTGTCCGGCGACAGGGCGAAGAATCCGCCGAGGTCGAGATCTCCCTCCAGCGTGATGTCTACGGACTCCAGCTTGATGCCGCGGAGCGCCGCGTTCATGACGTAGCCGGTGGTCAAGCACGATCCGTAGGCGCCGAGCACCACCTCGACCATGTTCGGTGCCGTATTGGAGCCTCCTAAGGGCGGCGGCTCGTCCATCTGGATGCTGAAATCGCGGATGTGGGCCTCGCTCCTGAAGCCGCCCAGCCAGTGTGTGCGCGCCTGCCAGACGGTCTTCCCGACCCCGGGCTGCGCTTTGACCGCGGCGATCAGCCCCTCGAGCTGCTGCTGGTCGAAGCCCAGATTGACGGTGGTGCTCGTAGATTCTGCAGCCATGGGACCTCATCTTCTTTCCGAAGTAGTCGCGACCTGATAGCCAAGTATAGCATATTCTCACTATTGTCTATCGCCATACTGGACAAATGTGGGCGAAGCGTGCACTTAGCTCGTCTCGCTCGACCATTGTGGGTACTCCAATTGCCTGGCCCGGTGACAAGTCGCGGGCACACGCCAACGCTTCCGGTGGTGCAGCGCGCACTGCATCGCGTTGTTCCAGGGCAGTGGGGAAGTGCGAAGGTTAGCTGGTCCCTCACTGGCGCTGGTGCCCGTCGCCCCGCAATGCCGGGGCGCCTCATGACAGCGCCGGCAGGCGCGGCGCGGAAGCCCGGACCCCGGATTGGCATTCGGCAACATTGGGGGCATGATCGATGGGGCCCCTTCCACACCGTGGAGCGGGCCGGCGCCGAACTGGCGCAGTCGATTATGAAAAGGGAAGGTTCATCGATGACAGATGACGGGCTGGACACGCCGGCATCGCAGCATGCGCGCCGCGAGCACGCCGGCACCTCCGCCGCGCCACGGGTAGGTTCAGCGCTGACGGTTGCGGAAGCCGACGTCGTGGTCCCGACTCCCGATGGCCTCTGCGACGCCGTCCTCCTGCACCCGGTGTCCGGCGCCCACCCCGGCGTCCTCATCTGGCCGGACGCATTCGGGCTCCGCCCGGTGATGCGGGATCTGGCCAGGCGGCTGGCGGCGGATGGCTACGCCGTGCTGGTGCCCAACCCCTACTATCGCTCGTCCAGGGCACCCGTCCTGACCGGCTCCTTCAGCTTCCAGAATCCGGCCGACCGGGCGGCACTCCAGCAATTGGTCGCGCCGCTGCACGCGCCCGGTGCCCTGGAACAGGATGCCACTGCTTACATCGCCTTCCTGGATGCACAGCCTCAGGTCGACACCGCCAGGCCGATCGGCACGCAGGGCTACTGCATGGGCGGTGCGCTGGCGGTCAGGACCGCCGCGGCACTCCCCCAGCGTGTAGGGGCCGCAGCCTCCTTCCACGGCGGCAGCCTGGTCACGGAGAAGCCGGATAGTCCGCATCTGCTCGCTCCCAAGATCAGGGCGCGCATGTATTTCGGCATTGCCGCGAACGACGACACGCGGCAACCAGAGGCTAAAGACAGGCTGCGAGAGGAGTTCGCGGCGGCGCAAGTACCCGCGGAAGTCGAGGTCTATGCGGGCGCTCTGCACGGCTGGTGCATCCCGGACATGCCGGTGGAGCGCGGCGTACCGATCTACAATGAGCCGGCTGCTGAGCGCGCCTGGGGCAAGCTCATCGCGCTCTATCGCCAGGCCCTCACGTAGCGCGAGACCGATGCTCTCGCGCTACGTGTCCTCATCTGGTACAGGCCATGAGCTTCAGTCGGTTTCGCTGGAAGCGATGATCGATTCCGTGGGCACGAAAGCCACCGACGGCGCTCAGTCTGCCCCGATGGGACCACCCACGTAGCCTGATGCGGAGTGGCTCGCTTGAGCGCCGTCCGTCGGTGCTGCCTGGCTAACAAATGCACCGTGCCCGGCAGCAGCGTGGCTCAAAACGGTTCGCCGTTAGTCCGCACCTGTACTCCCGCCTGCCCGGACGCAAAGGTGTTGTCGTGAATACGCGCTGGATCTGCTGCGGGGATGCTGATTGCCGCGCCGCCATCATCTCGGAACCTACAGTAAGCGATGGTAGGATGGCCGTCTCCCACCCAGACTGCTATCTTCGCAGCGTCGGCGACTAGGCAGTTCGTGACGGTTGGGCTGGCACCCCCGGTCACGGACAGCATGCCGAAGTCACCGGCATTGGTGCCGCCGTAGAGAATCTGCACATAGTCCAGCACGCTGGGACTCGCCCCGGCGCCGTCGAACCGGATGACTTGCCAATCGCCCGGCTTGGGATATGCCAGGGCACTGGTGAATGTGATTGGCGCCGCGCTGGTACCCTGTGCCAGGAGCGTGCCCTGCACGGACAGGTAGGCATTGGGGCCCATCGCCAGGGTAGCGCCGGGCGCGATGGTCACCTTGACGCCCGCCCCTATGGTGCTGCCACCCAGCAGCTCGACCGGCACATCGGGAAACTGCCAGGTGGCATCGTGGCTGACCGCGCCGCCACGCACCTGCATGCCCGTCTGGTCCGGCCCGTAGCTGGTGCCGGTGATCAGCCCGAGGTCGTCGACCGGCGCCTCGAGTGCGTAGCTGCCGTTCCCGGCGAAGATGCAGTCGGTCACGGTGGGGCGAGTCGCGTCGTCAATCGACATCCCCAGCCCGGCGCCCTGGCTGAAGACGTCGTTGCTCACCGTGAGATTGGCTCCTCCCGTCAGCGACAGCATGGCGAGAGCGTTGCCATCCCCGCCACCGCCATAGAAGACCTGCACGTGGTCGAACACGCTGCCGGCGGCGCCGGATCCGTCGAATCGAATGTACTGCCAGTCACCAGGCTTGGGCTGTGACGAGGCACTGGTGAAGACGATTGGTGCCGCGTCGGTGCCCTGTGCCAGGAGCGTGCCCTGCACGGACAGGTAGGCATTGGGGCCCATCGCCACGGTAGCGCCGGGCGCGATGGTCACCTTGACGCCCGCCCCTATGGTGCTGCCACCCAGCAGCTCGACCGGCACATCGGGACGCTGCCAGGTGGCATCGTGGCTGACCGCGCCGCCTCGCACCTGCATACCCGCTTGGCCTGGACCGTAGCTGATGCCGGTGATCAGCCCGAGGTCGTCGACCGGCGCCTCGAGAGCATAGCTGCCGTTCCCGGCAAAGACGCAGTCGGTCACCGTGGGGCGAGTGGCGTCGTCAATCGACATCCCCAGCCCGGCGCCCTGGCTGAAGACGTCGTCGCTTACCGTGAGATTGGCTCCTCCCGTCAGCGACAGCATGCCGAGAGCGTTGCCATCCCCGCCACCGCCATAGAAGACCTGCACGTGGTCGAACACACTGGCGGCCGCGCCGGATCCGTCGAATCGGATGTACTGCCAGTCACCCGGTCTGGGATATGCCAGGGCGCTGGTGAAGATGATTGGTGCCGCGTCGGTGCCCTGTGCCAGGAGCGTGCCCTGCACGGACAGGTAGGCGTTGGGTCCCATCTCCACCTTGGTGCCCGGCTCGATAGTCAGCGTGCTCCCCGCGAGCACGGTTACTCCGCCATCCAGGAGATAGGGGCCGCTCGCGGCTGTCCAGGTGGTGCTCGACAGGGAGCGTGTGATGGTGATTGCGGGCGTGCCGCCGGGTGGAGGAGGCACAACGGGTGATACGAAGCGCGGCAGCGGAAGGTTGAGCACAGGGGGAACAGTGGTACTGTTGGTGTTTGGCACCTTGTTTACCCATACGATCGCTTTGCTCACGTCCACCGCTGTGGGTTTGCTCGGGGGGAAGTTGCCTACCACGGTACACTGTTGCCCTGACCCAACCAGGATGCTGCTCGTCGCCCCCTTCAGCTTGACATTGGTGACCCTAACCTGCCCTTCAATCACCGTCACCACCCACGTCTGAGTTCTGGAGTCTCCCTTTACGTCGAGACGCGTGCCCTTGGTGGCAGCCACTGCATTACCGACCTGAATCTGGTGACTTGCTTCGCCGTGAACGACCTCCATGAACAATTCGCCGTCTTTCAGCGTGGTGTGCAAGGGATCGTGGATCACCACGTCGGTATTTGCGTTCATGTCCAGCATGGTGCCGTCGCGAAGCACCAGCGAGGCATATTGGCTCTTGGCAGTCACGGCGTGATAGAGCTCGAAGAGGTCGGTGCCCACCTTGCCCGATTGGGCCTTCGCGTGCGGTACCACTACCGCTAGACCCGACTTGATCGCGACGACCGTAGCCGGTGAGCCGGACACGATGGGCACCATCACTGTGACCGGGGAGAAACCGGCTCGGCTGGCTCGCACCACGATCGTGCCCAGCAATGCGGCGTGCACGGTGAAGTTGAAGGTGCCGGAGTTCGCGACGCCCAGGCCAGGGCGATCGGCGCCGGTGATGCTGACCACGGCGCGCGACACGGGCCTGCCCGAGTCATCCGCCACGCGGATACGGAGCGAGACGTCGCGGCCGACCTGGACCTTGGGAGGCTGCACGCTCAGCATCAGCACCCGCGCCGTGCCCGCGGGCTTCGCCGGAGCCGGGCCTGGCTTTGCCAGAGCAGCCTGATATCCACGCGAAAGGGGCGAGACCGCCACCTGGAGCACGAGTGCGAAGAGTACGACGGGCAGCCATCGGGACATAGCATGACTCCTCATCAGGTGCTCGGCACAAGCAGTCAATCGGGGCCCAATCGACACGTTGCGCCATGTTCAAGGTGTTGCCCCAGTTGGGTGGAGAAGTTGGGGTTGGGTAGTCGGATCGCCTGCTGCGCGTGTATACCTCCTTCCTGGGAGTACTTTCACAGTACCAGCGTTTCCCCCTGATCCGTAGGCGCGGGACCCGTTCCAATACACGGCTGAGAGTGCTATTCTCATCACACAGAGGCCACTCTGAGACGGTGGGGAGAGCTATGAGCCGCTCAGTTGGCGCACCCGCGTCGTCGTCAAGAGAGCCAGCATCGCGCTGGCCGCCTGCTTCCAGATCACCGAGCGGTCTGGCAGGCGTGTCTGGATGGCGTCGGTGCCGGACCGGGGTGCCATCGTCAGCTTCATGCTCTCCACGCGAGGGGAATGGACGGTACCCCACATGAGCGGGTTGAACGAAGAGACAGTGCGTTCGGACGCCGAACAGACACCGGGCGACGACGGGGGCCGCTATCGCTTTCTGTTTGAGCATACGTCATTAGGCGTGGTCTTCCACGATGCGGAGGGGGTCATCACGACCGCCAATCAGGCGGCGCAGCGCTTGCTGGGTCTGACACTCGGTCAGTTGCAAGGGCGGACGTCCGTCGACCCACGCTGGCGTACCATCCACCCCGACGGCAGCGACTTCCCGGGCGCGACGCATCCGGCGAGCGTCGCCCTTGCCACGGGCGAGGAGATCCACGACGTGGTCATAGGCGTGTTTCATCCCGTGGACCAACGCTATCGCTGGCTCAACATTGCTGCCATCCCGATCACCGCCGCCGGTGCAGACCGCCCGACGGAGGTAGTCGTAGAGTTCGAGGATATCACTGAACGCCGGCGGATGGAACAGGAACTGGTCGCCGAACGCGACCTCTTCCAAGCCCTGATGGACACGGTGCCCGAGTCCATCTACTTCAAGGACAGAGCCACACGTTTCTTCCGGGTCAACCGCGCACATGCTCAACATTTGGGGCTGGACGAGCCGGCGCAGGCCGTGGGCAAGACGGACGCCGATTTCTTGCCCACCGAGTTCGCCCGTGCCACGATGGCTGCGGAGCGGCGACTGATAGACACGGGTGAGCCGAGCATCAACAAGCTCGAGGAGTTGGTGCAAGGTTCTCAGACGTACTGGCTCCTGGCGACCAAGATGCCGATCGTGCGCGACGGCAGCGTGACCGGTCTTGTGGGCATCACGCGCGACATTACCGCGCTACACCAGGCGGAAACGGCCCTCGCTGAGAGCGAACGGAGGTTCAGGGCCACTTTCGAGCAGGCCGCGGTCGGCCTCGCCCTCGTGGCGCTTGATGGGCGCTTCATGCTCGTTAACCAGCGGCTGTGCGCCATCGTGGGCTACACGGCTGAGGAGTTGTTGCAGCGAGGATTTGAGGAGATCACCTACGCCGAAGACGTGGGATCCGACCTGGTGCTCCGGCACGACCTTCTGGCAGGCCGGCTCCCGTCGGTAAGTACCGAGAAGCGCTGTATACACAAGCGGGGACTCCCTGTCTGGGTCAATCGCACGGCATCGCTGGTCCGCGACGGCGCGGGTGCTCCGGCCTATTTCGTGGTCGTGGTCGAAGACATCAGCGCGCGCAAGGCGGCAGAGGAGGCACTGCGCCGGAGCGAGCGCAAGTATCGCTTGCTGTTTGAGCATATGACCGCGGCCTTTGCCCTGCACGAGATGATCTATGACGACGCCGGCAACCCTGCCGACTTCCGGTTTCTGGAGATCAACCCTGCCTATGAGCGGATAACAGGTGCACGAGCCGCCGAGCTAATAGGCAAGACCGTCAAGCAGTTGGAGCCAGCCATCGAGCAGCACTTGATCGAGGTGGCCGGCCATGTGGTGCTGACCGGCGATCCGGTATCGTACCAGCGCCATGAGCAGCAGCTGGGGCGCCACTACGACCTCGTCCTATTCCGGCCAGCACCTGGTCAGTTCGCGGTGGTGTTCACAGACGTCACGGAGCGCGTACGGGCCGAGGCTGCGCTTCGCGAGAGCGAGCAGTTGCTGCAAACGCTGCTCGACGCGATGCCGGACTTCATCTACTTCAAGGATCGCCAGTCGCGAATCATCCGGGCCAACCAGGCCCACGCCAGCTTTGTCGGCCATCGAGATCCGGCACAGGAGATTGGTAAGACTGACTTTGATTTCTATCCGCGCGAGTTTGCCCAGGTCATCTATGACGCAGAGCAGGAGATCATGCGCACTGGGCAGCCCCAGATTGGCATGCTGGAGGATCTCGCCGCCGTGGCGCACCGGCCGTGCTGGCTCCAGTCCACGAAAGTGCCTATCATGCGTGACGGCCGCTTCGTCGGACTGGTGGGGATCTCGCGAGACATCACAAAGCTGAAACGCGCTGAGGAGATCCTCGCCCACCAGGCAGCCGTCGCCGAGGACCTGGCGCAGCTGCGCAGCAACTTCGTGGCCACGGTGAGTCATGAGTTGCGCTCCCCGCTCACGGCCATCGTCGGCTACGCCGAGCTGCTGGAGATGCAGTGGAGCAGGCTGGGAGATCCGGATCGCCTGAAAATGCTGCATCACATCGTCGCCTCGGCAAACCGGCAGAAGCGACTGGTCGAGGAGCTCCTGCTGCTCAGTCGCCTGGAGATGGGCGCCATCGTGGCCAAGACGGAGCCCGTAGCCCTCGGCAGCCTCGCCGGCCGCGCGGCCGAGGAGATTCGCACGAACTATCCAGGCCAGAGGATCGATCTCGAAGGCCCGGCCGACCTGCAGGTGCTGGCCGATCCCGATCGCGGCCGTGCAGATTCTGCTCAATCTGATCGACAATGCGGCCAAGTACTCACCGGAAGGATCTCCGATTCGTGTAGTCTGGGCCCAGCAAGGCTCCCACGCCGTCCTCGGCGTGCGAGACTTCGGTACCGGCGTCTCGGAAGAAGGCCGGCAGCAACTGTTCACCCGGTTTGGTCGCGTGCCCGGCAGCCGGATGCGCGCCGGCCGCGTGGGCACCGGTCTGGGGCTTTACCTGGCCCGCAGCTTCGCCCGGGCGATGAACGGTGAGGTAGATCTCGAATCCACCGGCCCCCAGGGCAGCACGTTTCGCCTGCGTCTCCCAATTGTCGCCACTCCGGTGACACCGCTGCCCGTCGAGGAGCCGGCACCCACGCGCAACCATCGGCGAGATGGCTCGGAGCGTATCCAGGGAACACGACGCAGTCACATGGTCTCGGTGATCGTGCCCGACGTCGCGAATCACTTCTACGCTGCGATGGCGCGCGGAGTCGAGGACACGATCACCTCACGCGGCCTCCACGTAATGATCGGCAGCACCGACGCCGAGGCCGGCAAGGAGGCCTACTTCCTCGAAGAGAGTGCGCTCCAGCTGGCTGCCGGCGTTATCTACTTTCCGTTTCGACTGACCACGGATGATGTACTGTCTCTTGCCGGCCACGACATGCCGGCCGTCGTGATCAGCTCTGCGATCGGCACTGTCGAGATGGCGTCGATATATCTCGACGACGTCGGCGGAGTTGAGCAGGCCGTTCAGCACCTGCTGCGGCAAGGCCGGCGCCACATAGCGTTCATCGGCGGTCTGGCCGACACACTGGCCTCCGCACGCCGGTATTCCGGCTATCTGGCCGCGCACCGGCAGTTCGGTGTCTCGGTCAATCAGCGGCTTCTCGTCGAGGCCGACTTCAAGTGTGCAGGCGGAGAGCAGGCGATGCGCACCTTGCTCGATGGCGGTCTCGATTTCGACGCAGTCTGCGCGGCCAACGACCTGATGGCTATCGGCGCCATGCGGGCGCTACGCCGGCGCGGTGTGCGTATACCTCAGGACGTGGCCGTTGTCGGGTACGACGACATCGACGAGGCGGAGATTGTCGAGCCGGCCCTCACCACCGTTCGCGCGCCTGCCTACGAAACCGGTCAGCTGGCAGCCGGATTGCTCCTGCAACACATCGAGGGCGATCCGCAAACGCACACGCACAGAGCGATTCCCACCACCCTGGTGGTGCGGGACTCGGCGTAGTTGACCGACTCCGAGTTCATCACGTTCTGCACCATCTCTCCGACAGGCCGCCAGGTGCGTGCGTCGTCAACCGCCGCGATGCGTGTGCTCGCCTGCCGGCGGTTGAGATCGTTCCTCGAGGCAGAGTCGGAGCTGCTCCGCGAGCACTGCGTTGTGCTGCGTGATCGAGGTATCGTGATCCCCAGGGACCGTGCGGATTTCGAGATGCCGGGCCAGGGACCGCCACCACCTCTCCTGTCGCTCCAGGTAGCGAACCGGTCGATCCGAGAATTGGAGAAGCGTGACGCGGCCGTCGTACACTCGGGGTCGATAGCGGGCCCGGACCCAAACGTATTTGGCTCCCATGTCGGTGTTATCCAGCGCGGCTTTCCCAGCCAGCGTTGCGCGGCCCTGGCTATTCCCTGGGGCGTCACAGAGTCGCGCCAGCACCAGGTCGAGAGCGCGGTGCCACGGAGCTCGGCCTTCTGGATGCTCCGCATGACCCCGAGCCGCCGCGGGCCCCCTTCCATAACGCCGCCAGAGCGCCAGATAGACGTTCAGCTGGCGCTCCGGAGAGATGCGCAATACGGCACCGATTCCAGCGACCAACCTTCTTACGAGACGAATTCGGAGCGGCGGTTGAATGGGCGGATCCAGGACGACGACGAGCTCCACGTTCTCTCCGCGCGCCGTCAAGAGCCGGGCCAGCTCCAGAGCTACCCATGCCCCGGCACAGTACCCGCCGAGCAACAGCGGCCCCTCCCGCCGCACTCCAAGCAGCGGCTTGACGAACGACGCCGCCATCGCCTCCATGGTGCGTGGGAGGTCTTCGCTGTCTAGTCCATGGGGCTGCAGCGCGTAGTAGGGCCGATCCGGGCCGAGGCCGCGCGCGAGTCTGTGTGCGTAGTATCCGCCGCCGGTGAAGTCGCCATGCAGGAAGAAGAAGGGGGCCTTGCCCGCGCCGTGCTGAATCTCAACTATTGGCGCTCGCCCGCCTTGGTTCGTGCCTTCGCCACCGGTCGAGCGGAGGAACGCGAGCAGCTCTGCCTTGTGCTGGGCCAGTTCGGCGCGTAGCTCCGGCGTAACGGCGCCGGCCGGCGCGCTCACGCGAAGGCTCTCACCGTCCACCGAGAGCCTGATGTCGGCCTGGCGCAGTCGCGTCAGAAGGTCGAGATCGGCCGGCGCCAACGGCGTCATATGGTCTCCTCGACCCGTCCTGCACCGCCGGCGCTCGTCGAGTTTGACGAAGCCTGCGCCTGTACCCATGCCACTGCGTCGACATACTCTGCGAACGCGCCAAGCGTAGGATGCGTAAACAGAACGTCCAGCGGAATCTCCAGTCCATACAAATCGCTGAGCCTTGCCATCGCGCGCGCCGCTAGCAACGAATGACCGCCGAGCCGGAAGAAGTCGTCGTCTCTCCCGATCCGATCCAGGCCGAGGACTTCCGCGAAGACGTGGGCCACGTGCTCCTCTAGCTCCGTGCGCGGAGGCACGTACGTGCCGGAACCCGCCGGCTCCGATTCGTCCGGCTGTGGAAGCGCCGGGCGATCGAGTTTCCCGTTTGGGGTGAAGGGAAGTACCGCCAGATACATGTACCTCGCCGGCACCATGAACACGGGTAACTTCTGCAGCAAGAAGTCGCGCAAAGCTTGTGCCGATGGCGGCGGCTCCGAGCGGGCGACCACGTACGCCACGAGGTCCGGACTGCCCGGTGCGAATTCATATGTGGTTATCGCGCAGCTGGCCACACTCGGATGCTCGAGCAAGGCAGCCGATATCTCGCCGAGCTCGATTCGATAACCACGCAGCTTTACTTGCTGGTCGGCTCGACCCAGATACTCAAGGTTGCCGTCCGGCCGATAGCGAACGAGATCGCCGACCCGGCAGAGTCGCGATCCGGGCACGTCGCAGTACGGATCGGCGACGAAGCGCTCAGCCGAGAGCTCGTCGTGATTCAGGTAGCCGCGTGCCACTCCCGGGCCGCCGACATAGAGCTCGCCGGTGTGACCTGCAGGCACGGGCTGGCCATACTCGTCCATCACATATGCGCGAACGTTGTGCAGCGGCCGGCCGATCAACGGAGCCTCGGCGGCGGCCGATGCCTGCCACATGATCGCGCGGCCGCTGACCTCGGTCGCGCCGTAGCCGATGAAGAATCGGCGGCCGGAAGACCACCGTCGCACGAGATCCGCGGGACACCTCTCGCCCATGACGGTTATCGTATCGAGCTCGGGCAACGGGTCGGATGGCATGACCGCCAGGGCAGACGGCACAAACGTCGCCATCGAGACGGACTGTCGCTGCAGAAAGCGCCACAAAGGCAGTCCCGGCTGGTTTTCGTCCGGTGTGGCCGCGACGAGAGTCGCACCTTTTGACAGTGCCGAGAATATCTCACAGAGCGAAGCGACGAAGCTGAGTGAAGCGAGCTGCGAGACTCGACTCGACGTTCCGGTCCCGAGCATCTCGGAAAGGCTTGTCGCCATGTTGCAGAGACCGCTGTGCCGCAGCATCACTCCCTTGGGCTTACCGGTCGAGCCCGAAGTGAAGAACACGTAGGCGAGATTCCGCGATGTGACGCCGCTTTGAACGCGCCGGCCACTAGAGAGCGTGCTGTCGGCGAGCCGGTCGTCGAGGAAGACGGTTGCGGCCGAGTGATCGGGAAGCTGGTGAGCGAGGCTGCGATGCGTGAGCACGACGGCCGGCCGCGCATCGCCCATCAGGCGTGCCAGGCGTTCAGCCGGGTTGCCAGGGTCGAAGGGAACACATACACCG
This sequence comes from uncultured bacterium, assembly GCA_963827235.1. Classification (GTDB taxonomy): domain Bacteria; phylum Chloroflexota; class UBA5177; order JANWHV01; family JANWHV01; genus JANWHV01. The sequence goes on along the minus strand of CAWHAE010000010.1, from coordinate 343,636 downwards.
CCTGCCTTGAGAATGCCGATCACCGACACGAACGCCTCGACCGACCGTTGCATGAACAGTCCGACGAGAACCTCTGGACCAACCCCGAGCTCCCGGAGTCGGAATGCCAGTTGATTGCCCCGCTCGTCGAGTTGTCGATAGGACAGCTGCTCGCCGCCAAAGACGAGCGCGACAGACTCTGGCGTGCGTTCCACCTGCTCTTCGAACAACTGGTGCAGGCAGCTCTCGGATGGATAGGGGCTGGCAGTCTGATTCCACTCGATGAGCACGTGATGGCGCTCCACGGGCGTCATCAGCGGCAGCGTGCAGATCGGCTTGTCCGGCTCGGCGATGATCCCGCCCAGAAGGATCGTAAAATGCGCCGCCAGTCGCTCGATCGCCGCGTGCTCGAACAGATCGGTGGCATAGTCCAGCTCCGCCGCGATCCCGGTCGCCGTCTCTGTGAGGCGCAGCACGAGATCGAGCCTGGCTACGTCCAGGTCAGGCTGCGAGGATTGCTGTTCCACGCCCGTCGTCGCCGAGCCGGATGCCGGCATGCCATGCATGATGACGAGCACCTGCGCGAGCGGATTGTACGCCGGACTCAGCTGGGGACGTAGTGTCTCCACCAGCTGCGCGAGAGATAGCCCCGGATGCTTCACGTCGCTCAGGAGCTGCTCGCGAACGCGGCTCAGCAGCGCGAGAAAGCTGGGATTCCCCTCCAGGTCTAGCCGGAAGACGAGCGTGTTGGTAGCGACGGTATCCCTCTGTTCCGGCGGGCAGCAAATCCCGCCCCGAGCTCTCTCTGCCACGAAGACGCACACGTCCGTCTGTCCGCTATAGCGCGCGAGCACCACGTCGAATGCCGCCAGCAGCGTCATGAACAGGGTAGCTTCGTTGTCGCTCGCGAGGGCCCGAACCTGGTTGAGCATCCCCTCTGGGATCTCGAAGCGAACAGTTGCCCTCGGGCCGGAAGGTAGAGCACTGCGCGGATGGTCGGCAGGAAGCTCGAGCAATGCCGGCGCCCCGGCTAGGCGTGCCTTCCAGTACGCGATCAGCTCCTCACGCGCTTCTTCGACAGAGAGGGCGGCATCGAGCGCATCATCTCGCCCAGCAACTGAGCGGCTCTCGTCTTCATGCAGACACGCCATTGGAGCCTCGCAAACTGTACTTTGGCTTGGCACGACGATTCCGGCATACGGTACGGTCCGGGCATTTTCGATGTGCGCAGCGATCCCAATCTAGGCTTGGCCGAGAACGTTCCCAGGCGGCAGTCAGAAATCCGATCAGCGCCGGCTTCATTCTCAAGCTGGTGCCGGCCCAGTCCGTGGCATGATACCAACGCGACATCCCGGGCTTGAGCAGGACCCTCCCAGCCGGCAAACGCCGATTTACCAACCGTAGGATATACCGTATTGGTGCGCGTGCAAATACATGAGGACTAGGAAAGCCTGGTAGAATCGCCTTCAGTGTGGCAGGAAACGTCGGCGACCGGAGCTCCGAACTGAGTGGTGCGTCCGATACGTCTGGGCCACAAGAGCGAGGAGCGCAGTGCGGCCGATACCTGGCTTGCGTCGGGCACGATGCCCGCGGCGGCGCCCCCAAAAATGAACGGATGCCGATAACTGGTCCGATATATGTACGAAGGTCACCGTGTGCGGCCATCCTGCGGCGAAGCGATCGGATTGAATCTCACAAAGTAGTGTCGGAATCAAGGCGAAGAAGGGAAGAAGATGGACTCGTTCGCTGACGCTGCCTCGATCCGCGTGGCTGCCGGCGAGTTGCAGGCGTTCGCCGCGCGAGTACTGCATGCCGCCGGTCAAAGCAGCGATGATGCGGAGACGACCGCCCGCGTCCTGCTTGCCGCCGACATGCGCGGCATTGCTTCGCACGGCGTCGGACTCCTCAAATGGTACGCCACCATGATCGAGATGAGGGCGATCGACGCCACGGCGCAGCCGGTAGTCGTGCGCCGGTCGGCCGCCACCACCGTGCTGGACGCACGCAACGGTATGGGCCATCCGGCTGGCGTGCACGCCATGCGGCAGGCTATCGAGATGGCGGCGGCGCATGACGTCGGTATCGTGACCGTCCGCCACTCGAACCACTACGGAATGGCCGGCTACTACGCGATGATGGCGCTCGAGCACGACCAGATTGGCGTCTCGCTGACGAACAGCCCTCCGCTGGTCGTGCCCACCGGTGGGAAGCAGCCGGCCCTGGGCACCAATCCCATCGCCATTGCTGCGCCTACGGAAGGCATCCCTGCCTTCGTGTTGGACGTGGCGACATCCGTGGTGCCACAGGGCAGACTTGAGGTGGCGCGCCGCCGGGGTGAGCGGCTGGCTGCCGGCTGGGCGCTGGACGCTGAGGGCCGGCCCACGGACTCGCCCGAGGAGGGCTTGGCGGGCGGCCTGCTACCCCTTGGCGGCCTGGCGATTACCTCCGGCTACAAGGGCTACGGGCTGGCGATGGCGGTGGAGATACTGAGCGCCGTGCTGCCGGGCTCACTCTACGGGCCGCTCATCCAGCGAGCCCGCGGCAGTAGAGCCAGCGACCTGGGGCAGTTCTTCATGGCAGTCAACATCGCCGCCTTCGACGAGCCGGCGTCTTTTAGGCGCCGGCTCACGGATTTGATACTGCGCGTCAAGGGCACCGCCCGGGCCGAGTCGGAGGTGGAGATCCTTGTTGCCGGCGAGAGAGAGCATCGGACCATGGAGCGATCGCTGCGCGATGGCGTCCGTCTCGACCTGGAAGTTGCGCGCGGGCTGGTCGCGGTGGCTAAGCTGTACGCCATCCCGCTGCCGTTTCCGGCACCGTGATGCGATACGCGTCGTCGCACGGCAGTGGGACCAACCTGCAGACCCGCAATAGAGTGTGCAGCTGGAACTGCGCTACGACGCACGATCCCAGGGCCGTCTTAGCATAAGCAAGCAGTAGGATGCGTCAGCGGGACAAGTTCCTGACAAGCATTTACAAGCATTTGCAACCATCTGAGATCCACGGCGCCGCGTGGGCCGGCAGCGTGAGTGCGCGGGCAGCCGTAGCGCGGGCGGCCGGCGCGGGCGCAAGCGGTGCAGCCGGGCGCAGCGGTGTTCGGCGGCGGTGGGCAGGGGTCCGTGCCGGCGCGGCGGGCACAGTCCAGCGTGGTCCATCCAACTCGTCGAGCAACGGTGCGGGCGCGCGCGAGCCAACGGGTATGCTCGCCGTCCATTGGTGCCGGTGTCGCAGATAGTAGCACATACGTTCTATCTCTGAGTCTAGTTTAGCACGGAATCGCGAGTTGTCAAGAACACAGACGGCCGCGGTCCCAGCGCCGTGCGAGGCATGTAGATCTCGACGTGGCATCGCTTTAGCTCAGGAGGATGCTCCAGCGCATGCCGTCCCAGTGCTCGATCAGCGTCCGCGTGGGGCACGGTCCGCCGCGGCAGGAGCCCGACTGCTGCGGAGTCTGCATGCTCGACCCGACGGCTCAGATATCATGGGCCGATACCGCCGTCACGCCGGCCAGGCTGTTGGAGGCATCTGCGACCTTGGGACCCGCTACCACCCGCCAACCCAAGCCGTCCCAGTGCTCCAGCAAGGCCAGGCTCCTTGCCTCAACCGCACTCCTCGGTCCAGCACGCTCTGGGCGCTGGTTCTCGCATGTTGCTGCGCAACCTGTTCTCCTGATTCGCGCTTGCAAGCGCGTCTGCGCCCCGCTTGTAGTGCGACGAATCGGCCCGCATGTCGGCAACTCCATGCCCGTGCTCGACCACGACCGCCAACAGCGGTGCCGCGGTCGCTGCGGCTGGCACGAAGCTCCCGGCCCCCACGCAGTGGTCGAGCACGCCGCCATAGGCGGTCGGGTCAGCGAAGGAGCGGGCCACGTACCTGCCCGTCGTGCCACTGAGGCTCGTGCCGGCCCACGAGTCCAGGAGGCTCGCCACGGTCAAGGCGCTCGTCCCGATCCAGAGCAGCACCCGCCCTTGTCTGGCCCAGCGGGTACCGCGCAGATCCAAGGCGAAGCCCGTAGTGACCAGGACGACCGCGAGCACCAGGCCGCCGTCCAGCAACGCCAGCCGGAGCCCCGTCGAGGATGCAGGTAGGCTTAGCGACGGGTCGGCGACCGTGGCGACCACCGGCGCCAGCACGGCCAGACTCGCTGCCGCCACGACAGCGCCCAGCTCCAAGCCGCGCGCCAGCCGCTGCTCCCGCCGGGTCCCGGCAGTGGGCCCGCGATGGGGCCGCCGCCAGTACGCCCAAGGCGTGTACAGGACGGCGGGCACGCCGAGCAACAAGGCCGGCACCAAGAGGATATTGCCCACCGGGAACAGATCGGCTGCCGCCGCGTACGTCGCGCTGGTCGGCGCCGGGTCGTAGGCCGCATCAAAGGCGTTGCCACCATGGGCCAGCCAGATGGCATCGCCGGCCGTCACCAGGCTCAGCCCGATGACGACACCGATATAGGCCAGGAGCGCGATCCAGATCCCTGTGGTGCGCCAGGACAGTGATCATGAAAGACGTCAGTACCGTGCGGTACGAGCCCCAGCGTCTCTGGCAATGGGCGCAGGTGGCAGCCGAGGTGGCCGAAACATTCGCCTGATCGAACGCCGGCAGCACAGGTACGTACCGACTCGGCGCGCGGAATCCTGGGTGGACTGGGCACCGGTTACAAGGTCGGCGTGATGTATGCCCCACGTGCTCATGGCTCAGTTCGGTCGACGCAGCGGCGAGCTGAGGCGTCATCGTCTCGTGGCGTCTCTACAGGCGCTGTGTGGGCAGGCAGGATCAACGGCTTCTGTTCCGGCGCCTACCGCCGGGGTGCCGTCCCGAGAGCAGGCGCCGACATCGACCTCTGGCTCCCGGAGCTCCGTTCCGCGCCGGTGCGGTATACTCCCTCGCGTGTACATGCGCCCGGCTGTGGCCCGTTCGCACCACGGAGGTAGAGTGCCGATGATTCTCGCCGAGTTCTTCAAGCACAACCGGTGGGCCAACCTGCGTCTGCTGGACGCCTGCGCGGACCTGACCGCGGTGCAGCTGGACACTGCAGTCCCCGGCACCTTCGGGCCGCTAGGTGCCACCCTTGTGCACCTGGTGGCGGCCGAGGAAAGCTACCTGGCCAGGCTCGCCCAGGCCGAGCGGCCTGATCGTGCCTGGGCGGAGGGGCCGTTCCTGGGCGTTGCCGCGCTCCGCGAGCGCGCCAGCAGCAGCGGGGAGGCGCTGTGCGTCGCGGCACAGGAAGAGACAGCCGGCCGCATCCTGCGCGGGACCTGGCGTGGGGAGCCCTATGCTCTCCCGGCGGCCACCATCCTGATCCAGGCGATCAACCACGCTACCGAACATCGTGCCCACGTGGCGACCATCCTGAGCCAGCTCGGCATCGAACCGCCGGATCTCGATGGCTGGACGTACGGTGAGGCGATGGCCTCCACCACGGCTGGCGCGCCCTAGCCCAGTCTTCCGCGCCTCGGCATCACGTTGTTGCCGGCCCGGAGCGCGCTGTAGCTGGTATCGACGGGGCCGCCGGGGCATGCCCGGCGTGCATGTCAACTGGCGCACGGAGAAGTCCACGCCCAGCAGAGCGCACGCCTCTACTGGGCTCGAATCGGAGAGGACTTCGTCGTCAACGTCATTGGGATTGGACTGAGCGCCTGGCATACTCGAGGCATGAGTCCATCCTGATGCCGGCGAAACAGGGAGACTGACGTGGAGATCACGTGCAAAGGCGCGTTCAGCGTGACGATCACACCTGCCGATGCTGACAAGAGCGCTGGCGAGGCGACTGTGGCCCGGATGGTGCTCGTCAAGCAGTTCTTCGGCGACCTCGCAGGCACGAGTGACGGGCAGATGCTGGCAATGACGACCAGTGTGGAGGGTTCAGCCGGCTACGTGGCGATGGAACGGGTGACGGGCACGCTGCTCGGGCGGAGCGGCACGTTCGCCCTGCAACATACCGGCACGATGGCTCGCGGCATGGCCACGCTGCTCGTGACCATTGTGCCGGACTCTGCTACGGGCCAGCTGGCAGGTTTGGCAGGCTCGTTGGCGATCGACGTCGTCAATGGCGAGCACTACTACGAGCTGCGGGCAACCTTGCCGGACGGAGCATAGGACCGCCTGCAGCGCTGCAGGCGCTCGCGATGGTGCCACTGTCGTAGCTACCGTGGCGGGAGCGGTGACGACACGCAGGGGCAGGAGCAGCACGCGGAGGAGATGGGCAGTGACTACGATGATGACCAGGCAGGAGCGCGAGACTTTCCTTGCGGATTTACATGTCGGAGTGCTCAGTATCGAGCTAGACGGCCGTGCGCCGCTGGCCGTTCCCGTGTGGTACAGCTACGCCGCAGGTGGCGAGGTGCACATCGTCACGGGCACGGCCACGCGCAAGGCGCACGCGCTCCGCAAGGCGGGCCGGTGCAGCCTTTGTGTGCAGGATGAGACGCCACCGTACCGGTACGTCGCCGTCTCCGGCCCTATCGTAGCCGTTGACGCAGTCGACCTGGAGCGCGATCTGCGGCCGCTGGCCCGGCGGTACCTGGGCGTTGAGGGCGGTGATCAGTGGGTGGAGCAGAACGGGGGGAGCACGGCGGGGCAAGGAGACATCCTGATCCGCCTACAGCCCCAAGCCTGGCTCTCCGCCGACTTCGGGAAGGCCAGCTGAGGAGCCGGGAAACGCGTAGACCGGCAGGTCGAGGTGGCTTCCGCTGGAAAGTCAGGACTCAGTCGTGCGGGCTCGACGTGGCTGCCACTGCCAGCACGCGCTGCATCCGCACGGTAGAACGGCTCGAGGATGTGGGGCAGATGCGCCGGCGAAATGCGGTGCACCAACGGCGTCTCGCGCATCGCGTGCAGGTCGCGACGTATTCGTGCGCGCGTCATCCACAACGACACGCGCTCATTTCATGATCGCGACCACGGGCAGTGCGCGCGGCGGCGATCGGCAGGAGATCCAGCAGAGCCATCGTGATGGTCGGCCGCTCATGTCCCCGCGGGCAAGCCGGGGCAGGTCTTCTGATAGGGGAGGTCGCCCAGATAGGCCCGCCACTCCGCGCGCGTCAGGTTGCGACTGGCAATGCGGCAGGCGCGCTGCGCCAGCGTCGTGGGGTCCAGGTCCCACAACTGGACCATCCCGTACCCGTCCCCCGTGGCCAGCAGCGTGCCGTCGGGACTGACCGCCAGGCCGAGCGCCGCCGTGCTAATGAAAACGCCTACCTTCGAGGGAGTCACGGCGATGGCGATGAGCGGAGCGCCCAACGGTTGGCCGCTGGCCACGTCCCAGCACCAGATGGTGCCATCCTTGCTGCCCGCGGCCAGCCACGTGCCATCGTGGCTGAAGGCCACGTTCGCCACTGCCTGTGTGGGCCCTGTGAGCGAGAGGCCGAGCCGCTGCCCGCTGGCCACGTCCCACAACTGGACGGTGCCGTCATCGCTGCCGGAGGCCAGGGTCTTCCCGTCGGAGCTGAAGGCGACACTTTCCACCCCCTGCGCGACCCTGGCAATCAGGGTCGCGCCGAGTTGCCGGCGGCGGGCTATGTCCCAGAAGCGCAGGGTGCCGTCTTCGCTGCCGGAGGCGAGGGTCTTCCCGTCGGGGCTGAAGGTGATACTCTCCACCGGAATCTGGCCATTGGTGACGAGGGGCGCCCCGCGAAGCCGGCGGCGGGCCACGTCCCACAACCGGATCTCGCCGTCGTCGCTGGAGGTGGCCAGCAGCGTGCCATCGGGGCTGAAGGCCACGGCATCGACACCACCTAATCTGACGGCTGTCAGATACCCAAAGCTGTTTGTGTTCGCGGTGAGTGGAACGCCTAGCGGGCGCCCGCTGGCCACGTCCCAGAACTGAACGTGATCGTCCCTGCTGCCGGCGGCCACCAGCGTGCCGTCGGGGCTGAAGGCCACGCCGTTCACAAAGCCCGTCAGCCCGGTGAGGGGGGCACCCCGCTGGTGCCGGCTGGCCATGTCCCACAGCCGGACGGTCGCGTCCATGTTGCCGGAGGCCAGCAGCCTGCCGTCGGGGCTGAAGGCCAGGGAATTCACACCATGTGTGGTCCCGGCGAGGGGCAGGGACACACCAAGCGACGGCGGACCAGCCGCGTCCCAGAGCCGGATGGTGTTGTCGGCACTGCCCGAGACGAGGGCCGAGCCGTCGGGGCTGAAGGCGATGCTGTTCACGGGGCCGGTGTGCCCGGTGAGGGGCGGACCCATGGGTTGGCGGCGGGCAACGTCCCACAGCCGGATAGTGTTGTCGGCACTGCCGGAGGCAATGGTCTTGCCGTCGGGGCTGAAGGCCACGCTCTCCACTGCGCCGGTGTCTCCTGTCAGCGGTTGGCCCAAGGGTTGATGGCGGGCCACGTCCCAGAACCGGATCGTGTCGTCGTGGCTGCCTGAGGCCAGGGTCTTGCCGTCGGGGCTGAAGGCGACGCTGTTCACGGAGCCGGCGTGCCCGGTGAGGGGCGGACCCAAGGGTTGACGGCGGGCCACGTCCCAGAACCGGATGGTGTTGTCGGCACCGCCGGAGGCCAGGGTCTTGCCGTCGGGGCTAAAGGCGATGCTGTTCACGGAGCCGGTGTGCCCGGCGAGGGGCGGGCCAAGGCGTTGGAGGCGGACCACGTCCCACACCTGAATCGTGCCATCGGCATTGCCGCAGGCGAGTAGCGTGCCGTCGGAGCTGAAGGCCAGGGTATCCCCAAAGATGTGCCCCCTGAGGGGCGGGCCGTGTGGCAGGCGGCGGGCCACATCCCAGAACCGCAGGGTGCCGTCGACGCTGCTCAGGGCCAGGGTCTTCCCGTCGGGGCTGACGGTCACGCTCTCGACCGTGCTTGTGGACACGCTGAGGGGTGCGGCCAGGGGTTGGCCGCCGGCCACGTCCCACAGTTGGACCGTGCCCACGTTGCTGCGTGAGACCAGCCATGTGCCGTCGGGGCTGAAGGCCACGCTCTCCACGGCGCCGGTCTGCGGGCCGAGAACTGACCGCACCCGTGGGTTGTGGTTGATGAAACTGACTACGTTGATCTGCGCCTCTGCTGAGCTGCTCAAGTGCAGGGCTTCCGCGCTCAACAACAGGGCAAGCTGCGTCTGACTGCCTGTCCGGCTCCCCAGCAACTCAGCGGCGCGCAGCGTCAATTCGCGGGACAGTGCGGCCAGGGCGGTGGTCCGCTCGCCGAGCGCCGTGGTACGGGCCAGACTCGCGGCGCGTGCATTGGCCTGGGCTTCACGGGCGCTGGCCGCCGCGCGTGTCCTGGCCTGGCTGGCATCCGAGGCCTTGTTGAAGGCGTACACACTCAGGCCAGCAGACACCAGCAGGAAGAGTGCCAGCATCCCTGCCAGTGCGCGCGACCGTACGGCGGTGCGCCGATTGGCCGCTGCCGTCTGCTGGGCCGCGGCAGCTGCTTCCTGGGCCAGGTGCAGCTCGCGCGCCTGTGAATCGCGCTCAGCCGCCTCCCGGCGCTCTGCCTCGGCCACCCCCGCTTCCAGAAAGGCCACCTCCTCCGCGCTCGCCACGTTCCGCGCCGCCCAGGTCCGTGCCTCCTGCAGCACGCTGCCCCGATACAGGCTGTCGGGCGGACGGCCCCGCCGGACCCATGCCGCCGCATCCGCGCTGATCGCCTCTTGCAGCCGGATGTCCTCGCGTGCTTCGTGCAGCCAGGCCGCCAGCCGTTGCCATTCCCGGATCAGCGCCTCGTGGCTCACCTCCACGGTGGTCGTGCCCCCATGCTCCGCCGTGGTGAGCAGCCGGGCCCCCACGAAGGCATCGACCACCGCGCGCAGCAGTGCCGTCTGCCGCCGGTCGGCCAGCTCCAGCTCGCTCAGCAGGGCGCGGCGGCGGACGGTGTCTTGCTCGGTGGCCCCCGGCTCGATCAGCCGCAGGAACAGCGCGCGGGCCATCCGGCCGTGCTCAGCCGACGGCAGCAGCGTGTAGGTGCGCTCGGCCTGCCGGGCCAGCGCGCCGCGCACCCCTCCCAGCTCCGCGTAGACCGCCTGGGTCAGCAGGTGGTCCTGCCGTCGCTCGAAGAGCTGATCGAGCGTGAACTGCAGGAGGGGCAGGGCCCCCGGCTGGCCACCTACCTCGTAGAGCAGGTCCCCCACCAGGCGCTCCTCAAAGTGCAGTCCCACATCGGCCAGGCCGGCGGGTCCCTCGATGGCCGCGCGCAGGTCGGCAAGCCCCATGGGCAGCACCGCCTTGCTGTGCCCCTCCAGCAGCCGGCCGAGCGCCGGGTAGGCCAGGGGGCGGTCGTAGAAGTCGGCGCGCAGGGTCAGCACGACCAGCGTGCGGCCCTGCGGCTCGCCGGCGGCCGTCGTCAGCAGGGCGAAGAACTGCTCCCGCTCCTCCTCCTCTGCCGTCAGGGTGAACAGCTCCTCGGCCTGGTCGACCACGAGCACCACGAGGCCGCCTGCCTGGGGCACGAGGCGGGCCGCCAGCAGGTGCAGGCCACGCTCCGAGGCATCCAGGTCGGCGCGCAGCGTGGCGAGGCTCAGGGGCAGGGCGGCGCCCAGGGCAACAGTGAGCGCCTCCAGCGGGTGGGCGCCCGGCAGCAGCGGCGGCAGGTAGGTCCAACCCGCGCTGCCTGGGAGGGCGCCGGCCCGCAGGCGAGGCAGGAGGCCGGCCAGCACGACACTGGACTTGCCCGAGCCGCTGGGGCCGACCACGGCCAAGAAGCGCGGCCCCGCGCCGGCATCGCCGACCGCCGCGAGCAGCTCGCCGACCAGGCCGGAACGCCCGAAGAAGTCGTCCGCGTCCGCCTCGGTGAACGCGCGCAGCCCCTTGTACGGGTTGCGTGGGGAAACCGGGCGCACCGCGGCCGCCGGAGTGCCTGAGCGGTCGGCGGCCGGCCTGCTCAGCGCAGTGGTGGGGATGGCGGCGACCAGCGCGCTCAGCACTGCGGCAGCTTCCTCAACCGCCTGGGAGTAGCGCGGATCGCGGGCATCGACGTACTGGGCGGTGCTCAGGACGAGCGGCACGCAGTCCAGCCACTGCTCCCCGGCGGCCCAGATCGGCACAATCGGGCGGCGATACATCTCGGCCACGGCCAGCTCGCCCTTAACGAAGCGTGAGAGGCGCGCCGCCGGCGAGGCGACCAGCACCACGGCCTGGCAGGCGCGGATGCCCTCCCGGACAGCCTCTTCCCAGTCGGCGGTGCCCGGAGGCGCACCGTGGGGTCCCTCCCAGTCGGCGAGGCCGCGCTTGGTGAGGTCGGCACGCAGGCGTTCCACGAAGGCGCGATCTTCGCCTGCGTAGCACACGAAGATCGCGGGCCGCTCTACGGCAGCTGCTCCGTCGGGTACGGGGGGGCGACTGAGGCGGCGCGCTGCCGCCTCGAAGGCTCGGCGCTCAGCAAATCCAAGGGCCAAAGCCTCCGCCAGCAGGGCCACGGTGTCCTTGCGCGGCGCGTGCGGCGCACCTCGCTCCAGGTCGCTGATGCTGCGCACTCCGAGACCGGCCCGCTCGGCCAGCTCTTCCTGAGTCAGCCCCGCGGCATGCCGGTAGCCGCGCAACAGCGTGCCGAACGCCTGCTCAGACGGGCGCCCGTCCTCGGAGGGTCCCGACAGCGTGGTCACGGCGCCTGCCCGTCCCTCTGCCGCCCAGCGGGGCAGCGGTGCACCGGCCGTTTCCGCCCTACAGGCACGAGCATAGCACACCGTGGAAGACTTGCCGATGCTCTTGCCGGTCGCGTTGCCGGTTTTGCGTGGTTGGGGCCGGCCGGTGAGCGCAGACTGGTCGCAGGGTCCCGGGCAGTACTCCTGCCAAGCCGGGCGTGCCAAGCCGACCAGCAAGACGAGGGAAAGGAGGATCAGTCGAAGGAGGCCAGACCGCGTTGGGAGCGGGAGGCAGCAGCTGCACCGCATGACCCACGGCGACGACGGATGCCCGGTGGATCACCACCATGCGGCACCCGTAAGGACAAGAACGAAAGGATCCGACCATGAACTTGACGCTTCGCCCCAGCCGACGTGCGCTGGCCACTTTGCTCGCTGCCGGGCTACTGGCCAGCCCCGCCCTCGCAGCGCATGACCCGGCTCCCATACGCGCCGCCACCTCTTACTGCAGCGTCTTTCCCGAGCCCTTGACGTTCTCCGGCGGGCAGCCGGTCGCCTGCAGCTTCAACCCGCTCGGCAACCGGGTTCTGCTCCCGGCCGCAAGCGGGCAGATCTCGGTGCAGTTGCCGGCGGGCCACCTGAGCGCGCTCGCGGCCTGCACGCGGCCAGGGTACGGCACCATGCTGCTCTGTCCCCTTTGGCACTGAGGCGAGTAGCCGCCCGCGGGGCGATGACAGCCGGGGCCGCGCTGACCAGCAGCGCGTTCAGGGTCAGGGGTAGCACCGGCTATCCGCTCTACCGGCTACGGCCCCGTGGCAAACAGAGCGCGCCGACCCACACAAGCTCATGCTGCCGAAGCCCGTGCCGCCCGCCAACGCCAACCGCTCACACGTTCACCAGTGACAGTAGGAGCTCGCTCCCAGGCCGCCGCGCCCTGCGCAAGGACTTCGAAGTCCTTGCGCGCGCCGACGGCACACTTGCGCCCATCGCGTGCTCTTCATCTGTCACTTCCGCACCCACTGCGGGGGTGTCCAGACCTCTCGCGGTTCAGCCGGACGCTTGCATGCAAATACGATGCCGCGCTTGCTCACTATGGAAGCGCAACGTGGTGCAACCACATGCTTGGCGCGAGACCGGGGCCGTTGTCTTTGATGAGTCCGCTTCAGGCATAGGTGTCTACAGAGGCCGACGTCCTGACGCGGATAGGCACTCCTTCGCTGGCCGTGGCGCAGACCATACTGGTCACCATGTACCACATGCTGGCGCGACAGACGGCGTTTCAGGGCCTCCTCGGGTTTCATGATCGCGACCGCGGGCAGTGCGCGCGGCGGCGATCGGCAGGAGATCCAGCAGACCAATCGTGATGGTCGGCCGCTCATGTCCCCGCGGGCAAGCCGGGGCAGGTCCTCTGATAGGGGAGGTCGCCCAGATAGGCCCGCCACTCCGCGCGCGTCAGGTTGCGACTGGCAACGCGGCAGGCGCGCTGCGCCAGCGTCGTGGGGTCCAGGTCCCACACCTGGACCATCCCGTACCCGTCCCCGGTGGCCAGCAGCGTGCCGTCGGGACTGACCGCCAGGCCGAGCGCCGCTGTGCTAGCAGTTAGCGCAGGTGCTTGGGCGGCACACTGCCCCACGGGGGCCGGTCCAGACCTTCATAGCGGTTGAAGACGATGGGCGGCTGTGCCGTCTGCCGTGCCGTGCGCTGCAGGAACTGGTCCGATAGGTCGCCACCGCAGAGCACGATGAACGCAAACGTGTGGTTGCCCTGGTCGGTATGCCACGCGCGCTGCGAGTTGGGCTCAGGCACCTCGGATTCCCAGCTGCCCTGTAGATTCGCCATCCGCGGACTCCGCAACAGCGTGAACCGCCAGCACCCGTCTTCCAGACTGGCGCTATAGCAATCGTGACTAACCACGGCAACGCGCTGCTCTACGCCCGCCGAGCGCGCCCAGGCGTGCATGGGCCACTCACGGGCTCCCGAGTCACGCCCCATTTGCCCGCCCGGCAGTCCGGTGACCCAGCGAGACGGCTGCCAGGCAAGTGGCACCTTGAGTTGGAGGGCGCGATTGCGTTCGGCAAACAGCACTTCCAGCTCCATGAGGAATTGGGCGCTATCGCGCGGAAGCGAGACGGTCCAGCGTACCCTCGAACTGCCGATCCAGCCTTCCACAAAGGCGCGTGCGCGCAACGGTCCTCGTTCGGCCACAACCCACTCGCCGTCGGTCCTGAGCGCCCCAACCACCGGGTCCCGGTAGCTGCCGGCGCCGAAGCTCCAACAATCGGTCAGGTCTTCGCGCATCTCTAGCGCCATACCCTCGCCGGCGAGCATCTCCAGACCCTTGACACGGATTGCCTGCAGGCCGGCGGGACCGAGGGTCATCTCAATCTGGCTATTACTCATCGACGTCGTGGAGGCATGCAGATCAGAGGACATGTATTCTACTTCGGATCGCACTTCCGAGCGGATCTGGACGAGTGTGTGGCCGGCGGGCTCGAGCCTGGCAGGAAATAGGATGCCCGGCACCAACTGCGGCGATTCTGCCTGCACAAGCTGCCACGGGATTTGGTGACCGTCCATGTCGGACAGCCAGCGCTCCCCCCAGTACTCAAAGTCAAGCCATGGCTCCGCCTCCACGATACCCGTCCACTGCTCGCTGTCCGGGTTGTAGACGACGATCTGCTGATTGTTCACGGGAGGCAGGTCCCGGCGTGCCCATCGTCTGGTCACCTCCGTCGCTATCTCCTCGCCGGTCATCCGCGCTCTGCCTTGGGTGGCGCGCGTGGCTCTCCATGCGGACGGAATCGATGACCCGCCCAGAATGTCGTGGAACTGCGTGAAAACCAGATCCTCCCAGGCCGCGTCCAGCCTACAACGGAGAGTCGCTTGGGCCGCATCATCGCCGGCCAATTGCTCGATCAACCTGTCGCACTGCGCGAGCAGGTGCTCGCCGCGCCGCTGCTCCTGCTTGATGTCCTGCATCAGGCTGTATACGCCGGGTGGCGTCAGCTGCAGGTCCGTCGTGATCAGGGGAATCCGATCGCGCAGCGGTGCGACTGCCTGGAAGAACGCCGCGGGCGTGCTGAACCGCAGCTCAACGCCGTCGAAGGCGTGGCGGTGCCGGAGGATGTACTCGATCTGTCCCTTGGTAGGTCCCCCACCGTGATTACCCACGCCGAAGAAGCACATGACGTGCCCAAGGTCACTATCAGCGGCCGCGACCGCATCGTGAATCGCAGAACTGAGATCGTCGTAGCGTGTTAGGTACCAGGGAGTGATGCGCGAAGCAAGAATCTCGGTCCCGCCCGAGCCGCGCCATCGGAAGGTGATTGCAGGCAGCGGCATGTCCGCACTCGTGGGTCGCCCGAATACATAGCCGGTGAAACCCGCGGACGCGAGAATGTCGGGCAGTGTCCCTGGGTGGCCGAACGAATCCACGTTGTACCCGATTGTTGGCCGCACGCCGAATGTCGCTTCGAAATAGCGCAAGCCATGCAGGAACTGTCTGCGCAGGCCGGCCTCGGTGGGCACGTTCAGATCCGGCTGCACAACCTGGCCGCCGGTAACGTGCCATTGCCCGCGAGCCACCAGCGACCGAACACGCTCGAAGAGCACCGGGTCCAGCATCTGGACCTGCCGGTAGAGCCAGGCTTCTCCACGAGTGAAGACGAATTCCGGATACTCATCGCAGCGGTCCGCGGCAGCGCGGAATGTCGCCAGAGCTTCGTCGACCCCAGCCGGCCAGGTCCAGAGCCACACCGGGTCGATGTGGGAGTTGCCGATCATGTGCACGATCATGCCACGGGCATCCTTTCTTGCGGTGTCCGCCGCGAGCTAACCGCCCGCGCCCACAGCATCACGGCCATGTTAACCGCTTTCGTAGTCGCGGGCGCGGACGGATCAAAGCAAGGCGATCAGGGTACAGGGATGTCAGCAGCTTGATCACCAGAACGAAGATGAGGAGGAGCACGGCAAGCGAGACGAAGGGGAGATACGCTGGAGGCGCATCGTGATTGAAGAAGTAGGGTGCGTAGCTTAGCAGCGACGAAAGCTGCATGATAGCGGCCGTTAAGAAGTAGCGTGGAAAGTAGAATGCAAAGGTTATCGAGAGGACGTCGGCGGTGTAGAAGTACCGCTCGTGCATCTTTGGAAGCAAGAACGGTATCGCCACGACCGACAGCAGTGCCGCTGTGATGATGATGTCGCGCCTGAGTCTGTTCCTGTTCAAGAAGGCAATGGCACCAAGAGCAACGGTGTAGAGCCCGGCCAGCGTTACGCCAATCCACTTCCAGTAGGCGGGCCAGTCGATCGGGATCCACTGGTAGAACGACGGCGCGTTGAACGTGAACGCCGACGGCGGGAAGTGATATGATCCTCCTCCGGCGCCAGCGTCGCGGACACCGAAGGGCGGGAATTCAGGTCCAGCACCTGGAGGCCTTCCTACGCCAAATCTGGTGCTGGGCGGTCGGCCAAGTGCATCGCCGGGGCGCGTACCGACGAGTGACTTGCTCTTCAAGTGGTACAAGTTGCTTGCTGGCCCCGGCGGCTGCGCGGTTCGCGGCATGCTCACTGGCGTCATACCGCCGGTTTCCACTTGATCTACGTAGATGCGCAGCAAGCTCTGAACGTCCCGCCCCTCAGCAATTGCCGGAAGCAGCAGCACAGCGCACGTGAGCGGAACGAAGACGACGGAGAGTGCCGATTTCCTGTCGCGCAGCAGCAGCACTGCCAGCACCGGCAAGAAGAAGATCGCCTGCAGCTTGAATGAGACCGCCAGGCCAAAGAAGATGCAGGCCCACACAGGTCTCTCGAGAAGCATGAAGTAGAGACTGCCCAGGCAGAAGGCCGTGTAGATGGCATCGCACTGACCCCAAGCCGCGCCGTTGATGATCACTGTTGGGGCCAGGAATGCGACCACGGCGCCGAAGATAGGTACTGCTCTCTGCCTGTACTTCAGGCTGAGAATCCGGTAGGTGAAGAAGGCAAGTAGGACATCGAATATAACAGAGATCGACTTGATCGCGACCAGCTCCGAGAGGGGTAGATATGTTGCCAGGGCGAGGAGATAGAGATAGGGCGGATTGTAATTGGAAAGGTCGTACTTGAGCGCGTGGAATCCGCCGTTCTGTGATATGAACTCGTACCAGCGGCTTACAAAGTACTTGTAGTCGTCAGTTTCGACGTGATAGATCGCCAATCGCGCAGCCAAGCCGATCGCGATGCACAGGCCAAGCACTGTCCATTGGGCGGAACCGTGTCGAAGAATTGCAGCTTGCAACCTCGATCGCAACCGGCCACCTCCTTGCTCCTCGTTCCGATGGCCGGTCACACCCGAGCCAGCAGGCAAACGCTCAGCGGTGGCACGGCCGAACCCCGCGAGCACGCAGCCTCGCTCCAGGGCGAGCGGCGTGCCTGCCGCGACTATCCAGCAAGGACCGCCTACTCGAGCGCCCGCGGCGGACCTGTTGACTGCCGCACGACCAACCGGGTGGGCACGATCAGGGGCAGAGGCCCAACTACTCCTTCGATGACGGTGCGCAGCCGCGACACGATTCCCTTGCCCAGAATGAGCGTGTCCTGACGTACGGTGGTAAGGGGCGGAATGGTGTAGCCAGCCAGGATGTTGTCGTCGAATCCCGTCACAGACATGTCGTCGGGCACCCGCAGGCCGCGATCGTACAAGGCTCGCAGCACGCCAATCGCTACCATGTCGCTCACTGCCACGATGGCAGTGAAATCAGTGCGCTCAGAGAGAAGCTTCGTGGCGCTGACATACCCGTCCTCGGTCTCATAGCCCGCGTGACGAACCAGCGACGCGTCGAAGGGCAACCCACGCTGGACGAAGGCCTGCTGATAGCCGAGCTCCCGCTGGCCGCTATTGACCGAGTCACTAGGGCCGCCCATGAAGGAGATGCGTCGGTGGCCGAGGTCGAGCAGGTGGGAGGTTGCCTGCTGGGCGCCGCTGATTTTGTCCGTTTCGACGTAGGTCATGCGCGGTCCCTGCACGCGTGCGTCGACGCACACGGTAGGTATGCCCGACTCTCCCAGGGCGGCGATACGCTCGTCCGACAGGTCTGGCCCCATCATGATCACGCCGAGGATACGGCGGGCACGTACGGCGAGTACGAAGCTGGCGGCCGAGTCGTGCTTACGCGGCATGAGCAGGATGTCATAACCGGATTCGGAAGCTTCCGCTTCGACGCTGCCGAGCAAATCGTGGTAAAAGAAATTGGAAGCTCGGGCGAAGTACGAGAGCATATGCTGCGCGTCAGTGGAGAAGAGACTGAGCGCAATCGTGTGCGAGCGCTGCCCGACGAGGCTGCGGGCGGTAGCGTCCGGCACGTAGCCGGTCTGCGCAATTGCCTCCCCTACACGCTTGCGCGCTTCAGCGCTCGTATGCTCCGAGCCGTTGAGCACACGGGATACGGTGGCTCGGGAGACTCCCGCCAGACGCGCGACATCGTTGCTGGTGACCACCAGTCCCACCCTCTTCCGTCCTGCCAATCGGCCGGTGTGCATTGCTGTGGACCACGCCCGTGGGCCGGCACCGACGTTGCGAGGCCCTATGGCCTAGCCCCGGCTGCTCCCCGGCATTCGGCGACAAGCGTCTCCGTGGTCAGCACCATCTGCGCGATGCTCGAGGCGTTCTCCAGGGCTATGCGCGTGACCTTTGCGGAATCTATGACACCTGAGTCCATAAGATCCTCGTACGCGTCGGTGATAGTGTTGTAGCCAATGTTATTGTTTTGGGCGGCGGCCTGTCGTGCTCGGATAGCGTCTACGACTACGGACCCGTCTCCTCCTCCGTTCAGCGCGATCTGGCGCGCCGGCTCCTCCAAGGCACGGCGCAGCAGACTCACACCGATCCTGGCATCCCCTTCTGCATCCAGGTGGTCCAGGGCCGCGGTGGCATTGAGCAAGGCCACTCCACCGCCGGGAACGACGCCTTCTGCCGCCGCAGCGCGGGCGGCGGCAAGGGCATCTTCTATCCGGGCCTTCTTCTCCTTAATCTCAACCTCACTGGAAGCCCCGACGTGAATGACCGCCACGCCGCCGGACAGCTTGCCGATTCGCTGCTCAAGTCGTTCGCGCACGTGGAAGTTAGTTGCCGTGCTGAGCTGGACTTTGAGCGCGTTGATCCGGGAGCGTATTGCGTCCGCCGAGCCGCCACCGCCCACGATCACGGTCGTATCCGCATTCGACATGATGCGTGTGGCCGAGCCAAGGTCGCGGAAGGCGAGATAGTCGAGCTGGCGGCCGCTCAATGTGCTGTACAGCTCAGCGCCCGTGAGCGTGGCAATGTCCATGAGTATGTCGAAACGCCTCTCGCCGAGAAACGGAGCCTTGATCGCTACTGACCGGATCACGCCACGCACCGTATTTGCCACCAGAGTGGCAAGGGCATCGCCGATGACGTCGTCGGCGACGATGAGCACATCTCGCCTGTCCGCCGTGACCAATATCTCCAGCAGTGGCGCCACATCGTCGATAGTGGTGAGTCTTCGATCCGTAACAAAGACCAGGGGGTTTTCGATCACCGCTTGGCGCCGCTCCGCATCGGTGATGAAGTGCGCGGAGACGAACCCTTGTTCGATCTCCATGCCTTCCACGTACCTGACCTCCGTGCTCGTTCGATTGCCGGCCTCCACGGTAATAGTCCCGTCGGCGCCCACCCTCTGCAGCACCTCTGCGATCAATGCTCCGATGGCCCGATCCGCGGACGAAATACTGGCAATTTCCGCGATGCCGCTCTGCTCCGCCACTGGCCTGCTGTGCTCGCGGACGTGCTGAACCACAGCGGCGGTGGCCGCGGCGATTCCCTGCTTGAGGATCACTGGGTCGGCGCCTGCCGCGACCGCCCGCAAGCCTTCATTGACGAGAGAGTTGGCCAGCACGGTGGCCGTGGTAGTGCCGTCTCCGGCTGCTTCGTTCGTCTTGCTCGCCGCTTCCTTCAGCAGCTGAGCGCCCATGTTCTCGAGCACGTCCTTGAGGTCGATGTCCTCGGCAACCGTTACGCCATCATGTGTTATGAGTGGTGGTCCGCCCGCTTTGCCGAGCGCGACGTTGCAGCCTTTAGGCCCGAGCGTGCTCCGCACCGCGCGCGTCAGCGTGTTGATACCGCGTTGCAATGCCTCTCGTGCTTCTTGATCGTGGACCAACAGCTTACCCATGCTGAATAAGTGCTCCTTAAGCCTCAGGCTGTCATGCACTCGCGGCACACCGGCGTCCTGGCCAATCTCCGGTACGGCAGACTTAGCACAACATGCTGGGCGACATGTACCGCCTCATCGCTGAATACCGCAGTTGATCTATCTAGAGTATCCGCACAGGGGGCGGGTCCGTGAACCCCCACGAACCCTGCCCCCTGGGTAGAGTCGGCAGTGTATGTTAGGCGACGATCGAGCGAAGCTTCTTCCCGAGTGCCGGTATGGCGTCACTCGCCTTCGCACCGGAAGTATTCCAGAACGTGTTCAACGAGGTGTTGACCGCGTCGAAGATCTGGGTCCACTTGGGATGCACCGGCCACGGCAGGGTATGCGCCGTCTCGTCGACAAAGTGCTGGACGCCCGTGGGATTTCGGCCGTTGAACGCCTTGACGTAGTCACCGGTCAACGACTTGATGGATGGGAATACGACGCCTGCGCTGGTGATAAGCGTTTGAGCCTGCACGCTGTCCATGTGCTTGGCCAGCTGCCATGCCTCCTCCGGGTGCTGTGTGCTGGCGGCGACGACGTGCGACAAGCCGTTGAAGGTACTGATACGGCCCGCCGGACCGGTGGGCAAGTAGGCCGCACCCCAGTTGAAATTCTTTATCGACGTGGAGAAGAAATTGTTGTTCCAGGAGCCCTTGGTGGCCATGGCCATCTTCTGGTTTGCGAACATCGGCTCTTCGCCATTCTCGGTGACGAAGATCTGTGCCGGAGGCGATGCATGGTAGGTGAAGTTCAAGTCGTGCAGCCACTGGAACGTCGCAATGGCCTCCGGCTCATCAATCGTAACCACGTTGCTGTATGGCCCCTTGAGCAGGCCGCTGCCGCCGTTCATCCAGACGAAGTTCAACCAGCACTCCTGAATTGTGTTCCAGGAATCGATGCCGTACTGCTTGACCTTGCCGGAGTTGAAGCCGCTGTCCGCCGCGGTCTTCCCGCTGCTGTCGACTGTCAGCTTCAGAATGTACTTCATGTAGTCGCCACCATCCTTGGCATTCCAGGACCAGTTGGAGGGCGGCTCGGGCAGGCCTGCCTTCGAGAGCAGACTCTTGTTGTAGTACACGCAGATGGTATCCCAGTCTTTGGGCAGAGACGTTTCCTGACCGTTTACCTTCCACATGTTTACGAGCTGCGGGAAGTACATGCCGAGATCGATTTTGTCTCGTGTGATGTACTTGCTCAGGTTCAGATAGTAGCCGCCTTGCGCCATCCAGCCCGGCCACCAGGACACGTGTGCCCACTGGATGTCGGCGGCGTTCCTGCCGGCAGTCTCGGTCTGAATCTTCGTCCAGTAGTGGTTCCAGTCGTACTGCTCAACCGAGACTTTGATGTTGGGATTGACGTCGGTGAACTGCTTGATCGCCTGCTTCATGTACGGCTCTTGGTTGGGATCCCAGAGCGTGTAGCGCAGGTTCACCGTGTTCGCTGCTTCCACGCCTCGCGGCCCGACCCAGCCCTGGCTGCCCAGTACACCGGCACTGGTAGCCAGCACGACGCCACTCTTCTTCAGGAACTCGCGCCGATTGGAACGGCGGCGCCACGCTTCCTTCTCGGGGTCGGGTGTCAGCTCACGCTGGTCACGATCTTCGGGGTTGGACATCAGATGTTTCTCCGTCACACTGTTGGGTCATGAACCTCTGTCATTACCATTAGTGACAACTCACGTTCAGTACCGATACGGCGATCTACCACCCCCTCCCTTCTCTCCGCGGGCAGTATTCCGCTGCCGCCGGCGTATCCGAGCCCGCGTCGCGCCAGCCCGCGTGACCGCGGCAGGGCAGTCCTACTTCAGCCCGGTGAACTGGATACCCTGCACGATGAAGCGCTGCATCAAAAAGAACAGCACTACCAGCGGCAACACGGCGAGTGTTGATCCGGCCATCACATCTGCCCAGTTGGTATTGGATTGGCCGAAGAAGTCTAGCAAGCCAACCGTGATCAGCTTCTTGCCTTCGCTATTGGTCACCAGCAGCGGCCAGAGGAAGTTGTTCCAGCTGTTGACAAAGGTGATCACAGCGAGCGTGGCGACGCCGGGCAGCGACAGCGGCACGGCGATCTGGAAGAAGATACGCAGCCGGCCGGCTCCGTCAATACGCGCGGACTCATCCAGCTCGGCGGGCAGCGTGCTGAAGAACTGGCGCATCAGGAACGTACCGTACACGTTGCCGAGCAGGCCCGGTAACAGGATGCCCTGGTAGCTGTCTACCCAGCCCAGCTTGCTGACCATGATGTACTGGGGAATGATCGTCACGATGGGCGGGATCATCAGCGTGCCGAGATAGCCCATGAATATCGTGTCGCGCCCGCGAAAGCGGATGCGGGCAAACGTGTAGCCGGCCAACGAACAGAACAGGACGTTGGCAATCGTCCACACCGATGCCAGAAGCACCGTGTTGACATACCACTGGCCGAACATGCCACCGTCCTGCGGGTAGCTGTTCCAGGCATTCAAGTAGGACTGTATGGTCGGGCTCGGCGGCAGCCAGTCAGGCGGGATGTCAAAGATCGCGTTGGAGTCCTTGAACGACGACAGCAGCATCCAGATGAACGGCACCAGACAGACCAGTGCCGCAACGGTCATCACGACGTAGATGATCGTGTTCCGTCCAAAACGGACGAGCCGCCTCCGGTTTCTGTAACGACGGTGCGCAGCCCGCATCTCCGCCGTGACGCTCGTCAGGACGTCAGCACTGCCATCCATTGCCATCGCGGCTCCTCGATCCCACAACAGGCGGTTATCAGGCCGCGGCTGCACGACACCCCGGCAGGGCTGGTCCGCCGGAACATGCACCCGTGCGCCTCACACAATGTCGTTCTCGCCGTATACCCTCGCCTGGAGCAATGTAACGCCCACCAGTATGACGAACAGGACGACGGCCATGGCACAGGCACTGCCCATGGTGCCGCTGTAGACAAACGCTTTTTGGTAGAGGTAGAAGTAGTACACCCGAACCGAGTCGGGTGGTTGGCCGGCGAACAGGTTGTATACCACGTCGAATATCTGGAAGGACCCGATAACGGACGTGACAATCGTGAAGTAAATCACCGGCTTGAGCATCGGCAGGGTAACGTGGATATGCTGCCGAAATCCGGTAGCCCCATCAATCGCCGCGGCTTCATACAGGTGATCCGGTATGCCTTGCAGCCCCGCGAGAAGGAAGAGCATGTTGTAGCCGGCGAATTGCCATACCGTCACGATTACAATGGAGAGCGGCGTCCAGAAGTCGTCGGTAAGCCAGTCCGGGCTTGGCAAGCCGATGTCGGTGAGCACCGTATTAATCAGGCCGAAATCATTCTGGTAGAGCCATCTCCACATGAAGCCGACTACCACGGGCGTCGTGATCCAGGGGATTACGAACAGCGGCCGGTAGAGCCTCATCCACGGCAAGCGCTGATTGAGTGCGATGGCCATCAGGATTGAGACCAGCGTTTGCAGCGGGATGACAAGCATGACGAATTCGACGGTTCGCCAGATGGCGTTCCAAAACATGGGATCGTCTTTGAGCGAGCCATAGTTAGCCAGGCCGATCCAGTGCGGCGCCTGGCTGAAGTCGCTCCATCGGGTGAAGCTGATGAACGCCACGAAGATGAGGGGGAATACGCCGAACAGGAAGAGCCCGATCAGATTCGGAGTAAGGAAGACCAAGCCGGTAATAGCATCCCGACGTGCCAGCGCTCCCACTGCCCCGTCATCTGCGCCGGTGGGCACTTGGCGTACTCGTCGACTAGGGTTGAGCCCAGCCATGTCCACCCTCCGCAACACTCATGCTGGTCCGACTGGCGAGGAGCTAGCTTGAGCCGAGCCTGCGAACAGTCCGCGACTTGGCGCGAGTATCGACTATCCTGGCTGAACTCTGCGTCACGGCCAGAGCACTCGACCTACCGTCCGAGCCGATGCCTGTCCAGAGCGGAGGCACACCTGCCGCGTGCTCTCGTTTCCATGGACGCGTGACCACGACAGAATGAGAGGATTATATGCGAGTCGCCAACGCTTGTCAAGGCATCCGAAGACCGCGCAGCAATCGCTCTTTACCGCGCTAAATAGTGGTAAATACGCGTCAATTCGGTTTCCGCTCTCGGTTGGCCTGCTCGTTGCGGGGCATGGCGACCCGGAACTTTCGCGGTTGCCGCCGGCAGGGCCGACTGCCCGGGGCGCGGTACACATCGCACCTCAGGGCGAGTCTAGGCGTCGAGCGTGAACGCCCCGGGGTTGGCTCGCGGCCCGCTCGAGATCGAAAGGTTTGCCGATTGACAAAGGCGCCCTGCTTTGCTAACCTGGTGGACACGTGTCCACAGGGGCCGGCAGGTGAGGCCTGGCGGAACCGGGCCAAGCAGAAGCCAAGGCCGGACGCGGAGTGGCGATTGAGCGCAGAGCGCACGCCGGAGCCTCCGCGCAGAAGATGTAGCGGCAGGAGGAGTAGTCGTGCCAGACTTTCCGGAACCCTTGAGCGCGAGCGTGGTCGGTGCAGGCGTCGGCGGGCACCTCAGCATGCAAGGGCTCGCGCGCTCTAGCCGCTTTCGCCTCGTGGCCGCTGCCGACCTTCGACCAGAAGCGCTCGCGGCCCTGCAGACTGAGTACCCGGGCATTCGCACATTCACGGATCATCGCGACATGTTCGCCGCCTGTCCGACTGACGTCGTGTGTGTGAGCACGTACCCGCCGAGCCACGAGGCGATCACTCTGGATGCGCTTGCGCTGCCTCTCAAAGGCATCCTGGTTGAGAAGCCGCTTGGCCACACCGTCGAATCCGGGCGGCGCATTCTGAGCGCGATCAAGGCCGGATCACTTCCCATGGCCGTGCCGCACAACCTGCTGGCCAAGAAGACACCGCTCGAGATCATCGGCCTCGTGCAGAACGATGCGATTGGCGAGCTGAAGCTCGTTGAGATCCAGTGCTCTGGTTGGGACATCATCAACGCCGGCATTCACTGGCTCGACTTCTTTGTCGCCCTTACCGGCAACGAGCCCGTGAATTCCGTGCTCGCCGCGTGCGACACCAGCACGCGTACGTACCGCGACGGCATGCAGGTGGAGACTGTTGCCGTGACTTATGGACAGACCCGCAGCGGCGTGCGGGTGGTGATGCAGACCGGCGACAAGATCGCGGTCAATCAGACCGGGAAGGGCACGCTTTTCCGATTGATCGGGACACGGGGACAGATTGAATTCTGGGGCTGGGAGAACGGCTACATCCTGCTCAACGCCGAACACCCCTCCGGCACGCTAATCACTCCCGATGAGCTCCCCGTGACAGGCCATCAGCGGCACCTCGAGCGGCTCGCCGACATGATCGCGACGGGCGAGCTCGACTATGCCATCCCGGATGGCTCACTTCTCGCGCTCGAGATGTGCGAAGCAGCCTATATCTCGAGCCGTCATCATTGCCAGGTGCTGTTCCCGCTTGATCGGTTTGTCCCGCCGGCACCCAGCGCCTGGGATCCGGGGATCCCGTATGGGGGATTCGGCGGCGGCCGCGACGGACGCACGCCGTAGGGCACGAATGTTATGAAGAGGATCATGTGATGAAACCCATATCCTTTGGCATTGTCGGCGGAGGCTGGCGGGCTGCTTTCTATCTGCGGGTGGCACGAGAATTGCCGGACATTTTTCGCGTTGCCGGCGTGGTGGTTCGCGATCCGGCCAAGCAGCGGGTACTGAGCGATCGCTTTGAGGTGGCGACCTATGGCTCACTCGACGCGCTGCTCGGCGTAGCGGACCTTGGCTTCGTCGTGGCCAGCGTCCCCTGGGCGGCGACGCCCGCCGTGCTCGGCGACCTGCACGATCGCGGTGTGCCGGCATTGGCGGAGACGCCACCGGCGCCGGATCTGCAGGCGCTCAATGAGCTCTACCGGCGCGTGGGAGCGGACGCCAAGATACAGGTGGCCGAGCAGTACCCGTTTCAGCCGCTCAACGCGGCGCGGGTAGCGATCGTGACGTCCGGGAAGCTGGGCACCGTGCGCTTGGCTGAGGTGTCGCTGGCGCACGGCTACCACGGCATGAGCATGCTGCGGCGCTTGCTCGGCCTATCGTTCGAGAACGCCACCATCACCGCCCGCCAGTTCGTCGCGCCAATCGTCGATGGCCCTGGGCGAGAGGGGCCACCCTCGAACGAGAAGATCGGCCAATCGACGACGGTAATCGCTCATCTCGACTTCGGCGACAAACTCGGCGTGTACGACTTCACCGGCGACCAGTACTTCTCGTGGATTCGCTCGCCGCGCCTGCTCGTTCGGGGTGAGCGCGGCGAGATACACAATGCGGAGCTCCGCTATCTCGCTGACTACCGCACACCGGTCGTCCTCACCTTGCGGCGCGAGGATGCAGGCCAGGATGGGAACCTGGAAGGCTACTATCACAAGGGCATTCTTGCAGGGCAGGAGTGGCTCTATCACAATCCCCTCGCGCCCGCACGACTTGCCGACGACGAGATCGCGGTCGGAACCTGCCTGCTGCATATGGACCGCTATGTGAGCGGCGGATCCGGCTTCTACAGCCTACCGGAGGCGGCACAGGACCACTATTTGGGTCTTTCGATCGACGCCGCGGTGAAGAGCGGGGTTCCCGTGTCCACCACGACTCAATCTTGGGTGCCCTGATCGCCACCCGGCAGAATGCAGTCTGATCGGGCAAACCGCGCACGCCAAACGAGGATGGGAGAGAGCGCCATGACCAGAATCACATTTGTTGGAGCTGGTAGCTACGGGTTTACCCGTGGGCTGGTTCGAGACCTTCTCACCTTCCCGTTGCTTCGGGATGCCACGCTGGTCCTGATGGACGTCGATGGCGAGCGGCTGGAGTTTGCCGACCGATCGGTGCGCCGGATTGTCGAGCTCGGCCAGTATCCGGCTCGCGTCGAGACCACGACGAATCGGGCGGAGGCGCTCAAAGGCAGCGACGTCGTACTCTGCACCATCCTGGCCGGCGGTGTTGACGTGTGGCGGCATGATATCGAGATCCCCAAGAAGTACGGCGTCGACACAAACGTGGGCGATACCCGAGGGCCGTCAGGC
Source organism: uncultured bacterium (assembly GCA_963827235.1). Classification (GTDB taxonomy): domain Bacteria; phylum Chloroflexota; class UBA5177; order JANWHV01; family JANWHV01; genus JANWHV01. The sequence continues at coordinate 316,925 of CAWHAE010000010.1, read as the reverse complement.
ATCTTTCGCGCGCTGCGCACCATCCCGGTAATGCAGGACATCGTCAGGGACATGGAACGGTATTGTCCCAATGCTGTGCTGCTGAACTACACCAATCCCATGGCCATGCTCTGTCGTGCTATTCAACGGACGTCGCCGATCGTGACTACCGGTTTGTGCCACAGCGTACAGGGTACGGCGGAGATGCTCGCGCGCTGGATCGGGGCGCCGATGGACGAGATCACCTACACATGCGCCGGCATCAATCACCAAGCCTTCTATCTGCGCTACGCGTGGAATGGCGTGGATGCGTATCCGCGCATCGCCGAGGCCATGCGTAACCCGGAGATCTATAACGAAGAGATCGTTCGCAACGAGATGTTCCTGCATCTCGACTACTATCCTACCGAGTCCAGCGGGCACAATTCGGAATACAACTGGTGGTTCCGCAAGCGCCCCGATCTCATCGAGAAGTACTGCACTCATGGCACGGGCTGGAACCCCGGGGAGTACGCCTACATCGTCAAGCACTATTCCGATCGCGAATCAACTTGGCGCGATGAGGCACGCGAGTGGTTCGATAGCAAGACTCCGATCTCTTTGGAACGCGGCTACGAGTACGCGGCGTACATCATTAACGCGCTGCTAGGTGGCGAGGTTTTCGGCTTCAACGGAAACGTACGGAACACATCGCTGATCTCCAATCTGCCGCAGGACGCATGTGTCGAGGTCCCCGTGTATGTGGATCGGAATGGCTTCCGGCCCGTACACGTTGGCGCGTTGCCCGCACAGCTGGTGACGCTCAACCATGTGAGCGTCATGGTCGAGGAGATGGCGGTGGAGGCAGCCCTCACCGGCAATCCGCGGCTTGTGTTCCAGGCCGTCGCCTACGATCCACTGACCGCGGCCGTGTTGTCACTCGCCGAAATCCGGACAATGGTCAACGAGATGTTTGCCCAGAATCGCGGCTATCTGCCGCAATTCAAGCACCTTGAGGTGTAGGACACAGTTAGCGATGCAGACCGGAGCGCGGGTCTCGCCACCACTTGCGAAGCGCCCAGGGATCCGATCGATTGATGAAGCCGATTGAAGAGATGGTCAAACTGGACGCAGACGGCGTCAATCGCCCTGGCGGCCGGCTCGGTGGGTTTGCGAGGGGTAGGCAAGGCGGAACCTCGAGGACAGCAGCGCGTGTACGTATCACCTACGCCCTCTCGGTCTGCCGCTGAACCTAACCAACCAGCAACTTGACATCGAGATGCTGGTCGAGTGCGAACGGCGCGGCATCGCGTTCGTACCGCTCTGGCTCCTTGCCTTCAGCAACCTGAGGGACATGCGCGCGCTCGCCGCACCGACATAGTGGCTCGGCGTCAACGCCTCAACGGTCGCGCTTGTTTGGCAACTTCGCCGTTCTTGTCCAATCATCCCGATCCGGTTCGGTCGCCTGCCCGAGGTGCCCGGCGAGCGAGGGTTTGACACCACACTCAACCCCATCTTGAGCTTTACCAACTATACGGCTCTCCAGGCACGCACATGCGCTGGAGGGAGGGCTGGAGCGACTACACCGACGCGCCGCAGGATCCCTACCTGGGCACGGTGATCAAGCAGGCAGTGCTGTTCACCGGGATACCCGTCGGGGCGGGCGTGGCCGGAAGCCTCGCGTTGGCCGTCTTTCTCAACCAGCCGCACGGCGGCGTGCGGCTCTTCCGCGCTATCTGCTATCTCCCCTGCGTGATCTTCTTGGTCGTCCAGGGCGTGGCCTTCCAGCTGCTCTTCAATGCGAACGGCCTGATCGACGATCTGAGCATGCATTTTGGCGGAACGGCGGTGCAGTGGCTCGAGGACGATTGCCGAGCGGCCTCGGCTCGTGATACAGCGACGCGCCAATCCGTGCCGTGCTGGGGCGCTCGATGAGGGTCACGGGCAAGAGGTACTCCATCTGGCGCGGCTTGCGCCCTTGAACCAGGTCCACCAGCAAGTCCACCGCGAGCTTGCACATCTCGCTCACAGGAAGATCCGTCACCGAAATCGAGGGTTGCGACATTTGAGTGAGGGGCGAATCCACGAGTCCCATGAGCGAGATGTCCTCGGGCACGCGCCGGCCGTGCTCGATCAGCGCACGCAGGACGGAGACTGCTTCGAGGTCGTTGCCCGCCGCGATGAGCGCCGTCAGCTCGCTGCGACGCTCGAAGAGCGGCCGCAGGCTCTCGCGCACGCCCTCCATCAGGTTGTAGGTCACAATCTGCCGCTTGTGTACCGGCAGGCCCAAGCCGGCATAGGCTCGCTTGAAGCCCGCAAGCGCGTGAAAGTGGCTGCCCAGTACCGGCGCCCCGTTCAGCACCGGCAATACCAGGCCGATGTGTTGATGCCCGAGGCTGAACAGGTGCTCCACCGCGGTTTCCGCCGCGCCGGCCGCGTCTGCGTCGACGCGCACGTAGTGCGATGGCCGCTTTGTGCGGCCAAGAGTCACGAACGGGGCGCCTGCTTTGCGCAGAGCCTCCACGCGAGGGTCAACCAACTGTGTGCCCAGCAGCAACACACCGTCGACGTGGCGCCGGCGCACCAGATCGACCACGCTGGCCGCGTCCAGTCCATGGGAGATCTCGCACACCAGTGCATAGCCATGGTGGGAGAGCCGATCGCCGACGCTCGCGATGAAGTCGAAGGACGGTCCCTTTGAAAGGCTTCGATTCGGCGCATCCAGCGGCACGGCCAGGCAGATGCGCTTCGTGAATCGCGCGGTCAGGCTGAGGGCATTGGCGTTCGGGTGGTAGTTGAGCTCGCGCACCGCGTCCAGTATGGCTTCCCGCGTCTTGGGTGCCACCGGCCGATTCCCGCTCAGCGCATGCGAGACCGTGGTGTGGGTAACGCCGGCCAGTCGCGCCACATCCTTGATTGTCGCCATCCCTGCCACCTTAACAGCAACGTGTGTTGCGCACATGATACTGCAACGACCCTACCGCCGCCGCTACACGACCGGCAGGTTGCGTGGCTTCTGCTCGTGCAACTGGTGGGGTATGACCGGTTCGAGGGAGAGCGTGCCATCCAGCGCTGGCGGGCCCAGGTGATCCTCGAGTTCGATGACTCCTGGCTCCAGGACGATCGGCTCACCGGTCCGCGGCTCGTCGGGGCGTTGCGCGCCCGGCCGGCATCGTGACCGTGTATGGCCCACCAGCAGGACACGCTGTCCGGCGGTACGCGGCACACACGTCGACGCCCCTCACCCGCAACCGTAACGTGACGCATCAGGGAGGTCATCATGCCCCAGCGCCGTCAGCACGCCGATGCCGCCGCCAAGAGCAGTTTGAACGTGCCTCGCGAAAGATGAGTTCTACGTCGGTAAGTCCGCTAAATCGATCAAACTCGGTATTAGAGAGCAACGTCCACTCAATCAGATTCGGTATGTCCCCGCTCAACCGTACCGGAGGGTTCGGCGGGCCGCCACATGGTGCCGGCGCGTCGCTTCGCAGCATTGTGCGACAATGAGCTGGATTACCAGACAGCGCGTAAGGTGTATGGCATGGCTCAGCAGGACTCGCCAGCGCACGACGCCAGGATCAGGATTGTCGGCGTGGGCGGCGCCGGCGGCAGGGTTATTGATGCCATGATGCTTGCCGGGATTCCGGAGGCGCAGATCGCCGTCATCGATACCGATGCGGACGCTCTGGCGCGGTCGAGAGCGCCCAAGAAGATTCACCTCGTCGCGCCAACCCTGAGCGGACCGAACGCCGGCGTCGCGGCAAGCCCAGGTCGAAGGGCCGCCCAGGAGGCAAGTGAGACGCTCCGGCTGGCCGTCGAGAGAAACGACGTGCTCTTCATCGTGGCCGGCATGGGCGGCGAGACGGGAAGCGGCTGCGCACCCGTGCTTGGCGGGATTGCTCGTCAAGAAGGTGTTCTGACCATTGGCGTCGTCACCGCGCCGTTCACGTTTGAAGGTCGCCGCCGCGACACGGCCGCCGAAGCGATCGACACACTAACATCCGCGGTCGACTTGCTGATTGTCGTCCCGTGCGACCTGTTGCTGCACGTGTCAGACAGGAAATTCTCGATGGACATGGCGTTCGCGTTCGCCGACGAGTTCGTGCAGCTTGTCGTGCGCATCCTTGCGCGCACTTTCGTGGAGCCGAGCATAGCTGGGATTTCCATTGCGGACCTGAATGGCCTGCTCCCCGCCGGAGGTCGCAGCTCTATCGGCATCGGCCGGGCGTCAGGTCTGGACCGCGCGACATACGCCGCCCTGCAGGCGCTGACAAGCCCGCTCCTGCGGACTGCGCCGAGCAACGCGATCCGGCTGTTCTATGCAGTGGCAGCGGACCAGCTTTCGCCGCTCGAAGCCGCCCAAGTGGCGACGTTGATGGTCGCGGAGGCCGGAGAAGGCAAGGTCTCCTGTCTGGGCGTCGTGAGTGACGGCAGCTTGGGCGATGACCTCCTGGTGATGGTGATCGCGCTGGGCAGCGACAGGCCGGACCAACAGTGGGAGGTGCGGCGCCCAGGCGACTGGACCCCCGGCGGTGGCATCCCTCCATCGGACCAGCGCATCCCGCGCCGCCCACCGCACACGCCATTGGCCGGGACCGCGCAGGCCATGCCGCCCGCGGCTCCTGATGACGTGGACGCCGTGGGAACGGTGGACGTGCCATGGTGGCGGCCGGAGCCGCCCAGCTCGAGCGTGGCGCTTCCTGGACGGTGAGGAGGAGGCGCTGCTCATGGCGGATGGCCAGAACATCGACTTTCCGAGCTGGTCCTGGCGCAACGTCTGCGCGAGGCGCCTGGCGCGGCATGCGCTGCTCGAGCCACGCCACACCGCCCAACCCGCAGCCATTGTGACTACGCTGTGCGCTGTGCACGCGCAGGTGCTTTCCGCGGCAGAGCTGGCCATTGGGCTACGCGCCACCGCGCTGTCGCGCACGGCGGTGCAGGACGCCTTGTGGCGCGAGCGTAGCCTGATCAAGACCTTCGGGCCGCGCGGCACCGTCCACCTGCTCGCGACGGCCGACCTGCCCGCGTGGATCGGGGCGCTCTCCGCCATGCCGCTCGCCCCGCTCGGCCACGCTCCGGCTGTGCGTCTGACGCCGCTGCAAACTGACTCCGTGGTCGATGCGATCGGACGGGCGCTGGAGGACCAGGAGCTGACGTTGGAGGAACTGGACGCGGCGGTTATTGCGCGCGCTGGCGGCTGGGCGGGCGAGCGCGTCATGCCCGCGTTCGGCACGCTGTGGCCGCGGTGGCGGCAAGCGCTGGCCACGGCGGCGCATCGCGGGATGCTCTGCTTCGGCCCGAACCGAGGCAAGACGGTCACCTACACCAGTCCCCACCGCTGGCTCCCCACCTTCCGCCCGCTGGAAGGCGAGGCGGCCCTTGTCGCACTAGTGCACCGCTACCTCTATGCCTACGGGCCGGCCACGCCGGAGCACTTCGCCCAGTGGCTGCGCGCACCCCACGCCTGGGCGCGCCGTCTTTTCGCGTCCCTCGGTCAGCAACTCCGGCCCCTCCACGTCGCCGGCACCAGGGCCTGGGTCAGCGCCGACGACGGCGAGGCTTCTCCTGCTCCGCCGGCAAGTGTCCGGCTGCTCCCCTACTTCGATGCCTATGTCGTCGGCTGCCAGCCGCGGGCGTTGCTGTTTCCCGGTCGCGCCAGCACGCGCGCGCTGACCCCAAGCGGCCAAGCCGGGAACTATCCGGTGTTGCTCATCGACGGCATGGTCGCTGGCGTGTGGCACGTGCGCCGCACGGGCCGCCGCGCGGCGATCACCGTGGAGCCATTCGATGCCCTGAGTGCCGCGCAAGACCGGGCACTGCGCGACCAGGTGGAGCGCATCGGGGCCATGCTCGGTGCCCAGCCCAGCTTGACCGTGGGCACGGTGACCGCCGGTGCTCATGCCTGAGCTGAGTGATGCCACGCCCGGCGGGGATCGCATAGCGGAATCGCCCAGGCGATTGCCTCGCCGAGGACGCCGAATGCGATGCCGGCCAGTGCGCCGGCGATGACCTTGGCGGCCAGGACGTGTGAGCGCGCGGGGTTGAACAGGAACGTCGGGCGGATCGTGCCGAAGCGGTACTCGCCGGTCACAAGCAACACCCCTGCAAGTGCAGAGAACACGCCTGCGAGACTGCTCAGGCTCAGCAGCTGACGCTGGTCCTGTTTGCCGGCAAGCCCGCTTGGGAGGGTGAGCAGCCCGGTGAGCAGCGTAATGAGCAGGATCAGCGCGATCATCCCGAGGACCAGTCCGAGCGTGGTCCGGGTCGAGCGAATCTTCAGGAGCTCTGCCCGGATCTGCGCGATCATGCCGGTGCCTTCGCGGTCAGTTCGAGGAAGATGTCCTCCAGCACGCCGCCATCGTTGACCAGCTCGTGAACCGGGACGCCGGCGGCGAAGGCGATCTCACCGATCCGCTCGCTGGATGCTCCCTGGACGAGCAGCGCGTGGTCGGTACCCGTCGTCACCTGCAACGCCTGATCACGCGGCGCCGTAGTGAGCCGCTGCGGATCGCCACAGCGGACGCGAACCGCGCCGCCGGCACGGGCGGTCAGCTCTGCCAGTGCGGACGAGAGCACGAGCCGCCCGCGACTGATGATGAGCACCCGGTCAACCGTCTGCGCGACCTCGGAGAGCACATGACTGGAGATGAGCACCGTGCGACCCGCTGCGGCCAGCCTGCGCAGGAAGTCACGCAGCCAGCGAACGCCCTCCGGGTCAAGCCCGTTGGCCGGCTCGTCGAGAATCAGCAGCTCCGGGTCGCCAAGCAGCGCCGCCGCGAGCCCAAGTCGCTGACGCATCCCAAGCGAATATCCCTTCACACGCCGCCGGGCGGCGCCACCCAGCTCCACCAAGCGCAACACCTCGTCCGCACGTGAGTCAGGCACAGCAACGGCCTGCCCGAGCATCCGCAGGTGATCGCGGCCCGAACGGCCGGGATGGAAATCGGTCGCCTCGAGCACGGCACCAATCCGCAACGCCGCACGCGGCAACGCCGCGTACGGATGATCGAACACCAGTGCTCGTCCACTCGTCGGCGCCGCCAGACCCAGGATCATCCGAAGCGTCGTTGTCTTGCCAGCGCCATTCGGTCCGAGAAAGCCCGTGATCGTCCCAGCCTCCAACGCACATGACAGGTCCGTGACCGCGGGGACCGCACCGAAGCGCTTGGTCAACGACTCGGCTTTGACGACGGCCGTCATCCGCGTGTCCGACCGTCGAACGGGACCGCGAAGTCTTGGTAGGTATCCTGCCCCACTTCGCTGGGGAGATAGGTGAGCCGCAATCCCAGATCAGTCGGGAGTATGTCTGGCTGCTGCTCGCTCCACGCCTCCAGCGATCGTGAGACCACGTGCCAGTCGGCGCCGTCGACTTGCCCATCGACGATCTTCACGAACGCCTCCTGGTGGGCGGGCTCGGCACGCAGGGTCAGCTCCGGGCAGCGGGCGGCGAGCGCTTCCGCCTCGTCTGCTGGGACGGGACGGCACCACTCCATCGGACCGTCGCTGTCCTCGCTGACCTCACCCCAGAAGATACAGAAGAACGCGCCGGGGCGTCCCGGTAGCTGCGGCAGCTGGTAGTGCCGAAGCAGGCCGACGAACTCCTTGCCGAACGCCCACGCCCGATCCACCCCGACGACGTTGCGCTTCACACACAGCAGGCTCCGCTCGGGCATCTGCCGCGTGCCGACCTCGTACACAACAGGCCCCTTCCCGCTCAGCTCGTCGATCAGGTAGGTAGCGAGCGCACGGAGGGCCGCGTGCTCGGCCTCGGCGGCAGCCCTGAGCTGGCGGACGCGCTCTGCTGCGTGCACCCGCTCGAGCGGCAGGATCGCCTTGATCTCCGCCAGCGGGACCTGCAGCTGGCGCAGCGCCGCGATCAGGCGTGCCTGCCCCAGCTGGCCGAGCTCGTAGAAGCGGTAGCCAGAATCCTCATCCACCCGTGCAGGCGGCAGTAGACCTAGCTCGTCATAGAGCCGCAATGCCTTGGCGGAGAGTCGCGAACGTCTGGCGAACTCTCCGATGCTCATCTGATCCACGTGCTCGCTCCTCATCGACATGACCGTTACAGAACAAGACTGCGGCTTCCCCCAAGGTCAAAGTCAAGCCGCCGCATGGAGGAAACATGGGTCAGTACCCTCCAGAGCTAGCCTATGGTACCGGCCATCCGCTCCTTGACCCGACCACCAGCGCCGTTGTGTACTGCCGCCAGGCGCCCAGCGCCCTGTGCGGGGCGTAATGTTATCTCAAATCTCAAGGACATCGGTCGGAGTGAACAATGCGCCGATGGATTGCATATGCTGCAAGGTCCGCGTGCTCAGTGCGCAGGCGGTCGCGGTGACAGATCGACTACCGTGTGTGCATCTGCAGGATCGGCTACTCCATTGCGAAGCGAGTTGAACAGCAGTATGATTGGGCCGCGAGCCTCAAGCCCAACAGGATGGATGAGTGCCCGAGGAGGTCACGGCAGCCTCACCGGAGTGAGGGAGGCCATCATGTGGCGAGTATGGCAACCGCGGTGCGTGTGTGTTGCGTTCGTGGTGCTGCCGATAGGGCTGAGCCGGCCGGCAGACTGGAGACCCCGCCTTCCCGCAGGCGTCATGGCCGCCAGTGCACGGCCGGCGCAGGTGCAGCCCTTCTGCCAACCTGGCGTCGCTATGGCGCGTGGCTGCATCGCGAATATCTCCGGCAGCGGCACTCCCCCGCTCAAGGAGCCGGAGGGAATAGCGGTGAGCGCAGCCGGCGACGTGTTCGTCGCGGACACCGGCAACAGCCTGGTTCGCGAGATCAAACCGGGCACGCGGACCCTGACCACCGTGGCCGGGGGCGGTAGCGACGACGCGGCGAGCGGCGGGTCGCCCACCGACGCCGCGCTGGAGAACCCGGCAGGTGTTGCCGTGGATGCACAGGGCAACCTGTTCATCGCCGACACTGGCGACCACCGGGTGCTCGAGGTGTCTGCCGACCTGCACAGTATCACCACCGTGGCGGGGGATAGCGGCGACGGGAATGCGACCGACCGGGAGCCCAGCGGACCGGCGCTCGGCGCCGCAATGGACCCCAAAGGCATCGCGGTCGATGCCGCCGGCAACGTCTACGTCGTCGACGGCACGGAGGTGCGCGAGATCAACACCGCGAGCCCGCGCACGATCACGACCGTGGCGGGGAACAATAGGGACGACGCCAGCGGCGTGGGCTGCGCGCCGGAGCAGTGTGCCAGCGTGCGGGCGATCCAGGCCAAGCTCTCCGGGCCCAGTGGCCTGGCCCTGGACACCGCCGGCAACCTGTACATCGCCGACTACAACAACCTGCGCGTGCGCAAGGTGGACGCCGCACCGCCCCACGTCATGAGCGTGGCCGCCGGCAGCGGAAACGGCGGCTACGGCGGCGACTGCGGTCAGGCGACGGCGAACGCGGTGGGGCTCTACGAGCCTCGTGACGTCGCCGTGGATGGGAAAGGCAACCTGTACATCACCGCCGATGACGTGCTGCGCATGGTGGATCCGACGGGCAGGATAGTCACCGTAGCCGGTACTGCCGACACGGAAGCCAGGTACCCCTGCGACCTGCACGACGCTGCGACCAGCTTCGACTTCGACAACCTGTGGGGCATCGCCGTGGACGGCGCGGGCAACCTGTATCTCACCGACAATAATGCCAACCAGGTGCTGGAGGTTGCCGCGCCCGCAGTTGCCGGCGCGGCAACCGCAACCTCCACGCCGGCCGGTACGCCGACAGTCATCCGGATTCCTGACATCACCCCGCAGGCACATGGTTCGCCGTCACCGCACGTGCCATCCATGCCGGCCGGCGAGATCATGACCATTGCCGGGGATGGAACGGCAGGCTGGTTCGGGGATGGCGGCAGTGCCCGGCGCGCGATGCTCGATGGGCCAAGGTCTCTGGCGGTGGACAAGGCCGGCGATGTGTTCATCGCCGATACGGGGAACAATGTCATTCGCGAGGTCCACTCGTCCTGGCCGATGACCATGGCCAAGATCACCACCGTGGCCGGCGACGGCACGGCAGGGTTCGCCGGTGACGGCCACAAGGCAATGGCGGCGGAATTATCAGCACCGCAGGGGGTTGCGGTCGACGCGGCAGGCGATCTTTTCATCGCCGACACGGGCAACGGCAGGGTCCGGGAGGTGCGCGCCGCGACCGGGATCATCACCACGATAGCCGGGCCCGGCAAGAGCATCGCGCTGCGGGACGGCGGACCGGCTATCGACGCCGCGATCAACCCGGTCTCCGTTGCCGTGGATGCCGGCGGAGACGTGTTCATCGCCGACAGTGCCCACCAGCGCGTACGCAAGGTCGACGGGACAACCGGCATCATCAGCACGGTAGCGGGGAATGGCGCTCGCAACACCGACGGCCTGTACGATCCGAGCGGACTGGCCGCGGACGCACGCGGCAACGTGTACGTTGCCGACACCGGGAATATGCGCGTGCGCGAGATCTCAGCCGTTGGCGGGGTAATCGGGGTCGCGGGCAGCGGCCACAGCGGGTACAGCGGCGACGGCAGGCAGGCTACGCAGGCGTCTTTGTTTCTGGCAACATCCGTGGCTGTGGACCAGCAGAGCGACCTCTACATCGCGGACGGCAACAACGTGGTGCGCATGGTGGAGCGTTCATCCCGGGCCATCTTCACGGTCGCGGGCACCGGCCAGGTCGGCTATAGCGGCGATGCGGGGCCTGCCACGAAGGCGGAATTCGATTGTGTTCAGGGCATCGCCGTGGATGGCGAGGGTGATCTCTACATCGCCGATGCACAGGCGAACGTCGTGCGCGAGGTCTTCGCGCCCGCGGACGCCCTCAAGCAGAGCAGCGCGTCCACGCCGCCGGCAACGGCCACCCCGACCACACAGCCAACTCCTGACCTCGGGCGGAGCAGGCTGCAGGGCACGCCAGCGCGACCGCGTGCCGGACAGATTCTCACCGTCGCAGGCGCCGGACGCGCCGGCCACAGCGGTGATGGCGGGCCTGCCACGCGGGCATGGCTCAATCATCCGCAAGGCGTGGCGGTCGATCGCGCTGGCAACCTGTACATTGCGGACACCAATAACCAGCAGGTCCGCCGGGTGGACGCGGCAACCGGCATCATCACAACGTTCGCCGGCACCGGCACACGAGGCGACGGCGGCGATGGTGGCCCCGCCACGAAGGCGCTGCTGGCCTCGCCGGAAGGGCTGGCGCTGGACAGCGCCGGCAATCTGTACATCGTCGACAGCGGGAATCAGCGTATCCGGGAGGTGCACACCGGCAGCGGCATCATCTCGACCGTGTCCGCCAGCAACAATCCCGGGCGCCTCGCTCAGGGCGTTGCGGCTCCTGTCGCGCCGCTGCTGGCACCCCACGCGCTGGCCATCGATCGGGAGGACAATCTCTACATTGCCTACGGCACCTCGGACCAGGGCGTGGTCCTGCTCAAGCTGAGCCTGAGCCGTCACGTGATCACCGCGGTGCTTGGTATAGACGAGGTCAGCCGGCCGGAGGGCTTGGCCGTGGATAGCGCCGGCCACCTCTACGCTGCCGCCGACAGGAATGGCTTCGTCTCGGGCCCTCACGGCAGAGTTGGGACCGGGCCCACGACGTACGGATGTGTGGGAGACGGGGATCAGGCACAATCAGCCGGGCTGATCCGGCCAACCGGCCTCGCGCTGGACCGCGCGGGCAATCTGTATATCGTGGATAGCGGCTGTGCCACGGTACGCGAAGTGTTCGCAGCCAGCGGCATCATTATGAGCGTCGCCGGCACCGGGTATGCTGCCTATCGCGGCGGCTATGATGCCAAGCACGGGGGCTTCCAGGCCGCCACTATCGGCGGTTTCAGCGGAGACGGTGGCCCGGCGATCCAGGCGGAGCTGAGTCAGCCTAGCGCCATCGCCCTCGACGCTGCAGGCAACCTCTATATTGCCGACTCGGGCAACGACATGATACGCGAGGTCGGCGCACCACCGCAGGCCGTCTCGGCGACGGTGCTGACGGCGGCGGGCACGGGGAAGGCCGGCGCTTTCTCTTGGCAGGTACCGGCTGTCCAGGCCGGCCTGGATGAACCGCGATCACTTGCGGTGGATTCCCACGGCAATGTTTTCATTGCGGACACGCTGTTTAATCGCGTAATGGAGCTGCATGCGTCGACCGGCCTCCTGACGCAGGAGGTAGGCAGCAGCACCCTGCCCGGCTACGCCGGCGACGGCGGACCTGCTGCCGCCGCTCGGCTGAACGCGCCCGAGGGCCTGGCGCTATCCGGCGACGAGTTGCTGTATATCGCCGATACGGGCAACAACGCGATCCGCGAGGTGGACCTCGGATCCGGCATCATATCGACCGTAGCCGGCGATGGCCAGGCCGGGTTCGACGGAGATGGCGGCCCGCCGACTGCGGCCATGCTGGACGGACCGTGTGGCGTCGCTGTGGACAGTCACCGCAACCTGTTCATCGCGGACACGGGAAACAACAGGATTCGCGAGGTCATATTGGCCGCCCACAGGATCAGCACCGTGGCCGGGAACGGCATGGCAGGCTACAGTGGCGACGGCGGCACCGCCGCCCAGGCGCGGCTACGCGGACCGGAGGACGTCGCTATCCGGCCGGATGGATCCTATGCCGGGTGGGGTGATATGTACATCGCCGACACCGGAAACAACGTGATTCGCCGGGTATCGAGGCAAGGTACACCGGCGATCAGCACGTTGGCCGGAAACGGCGAACAGGGCTATGCGGGCGACGGTGGGGAGGCCGGCCAGGCTGAGCTTAACCAGCCGCGAGGCGTGGCTCTGGACTACATGGGCAACATCGTCGTCGCCGACGCCGGCAACGACGCGGTGCGTGAGGTCATCCGCCAAGTGGGCGGCCCTCTACTGTCCAGCACCGACCCAATTCGCACCCTAGCCGGTACCGGCGTGACTGGTCTCGCCGGAGGCTCCGGCCCGGCGACGCGGGCAGAGCTGGATCAGCCTTATGGCGTGGCGACGTACGCTGTGTATCGGGGAGCGCGGCTCCCACGTGGCGTCAACGTCTATGTCGCCGACACCGGGAATAACATGGTGCGCGAGATCGTCGCCGGGCAAGGCTAAGCATGCGCAAGTATGTTCTTGCGGTCCTTTGTCTTCAACGCGGGGAGCCAGAAGTGGTGCCGCCTCGGTGGGACGATGACGCTCTACTTCCTGCAGGCATACCATTACGGCCTGCTCTCGCTGACTTGCCAGCCCAGCTACCACTACCCGGGAATCGTGATTCCAGGCCTGCCGGCCACCCTCGAGGGTATCAAGATCCGCGACCAAGAGAACTTCATACTCGAGCCGTTCGTGAAGGCGACTGCTCGCGAAAGCCTCCGATCAGCGCAGGTGATCGTGGCCGGGTCGGCGTTTTTCTGACCCGCATGCTCCACCACCCTGGAAAGACCCCTAGAGCCACGTGCGCTCGTCCCTCATTGGCCACACCTTCGCGGCGGGTCAAACCCTAGGCCCGGACTAGGTAGTCGGTCGTGACGGGGCCGCTTGTGCGGTGGTCGTCCACTCGTAGCTCGTTTCCGCTCAGGCTGAGGACCAGCGTATTGCCATTGTCGAACTGGGCGACGGCCGTCGCGCTGCCGGGTACCACAATAAGTGGCGTTACGCCCCAGTCACAGTACGTGGGGGAGCAGCTGCCGTAGCCGTGCACGGCGTAGCTGCCATCGGCGTTGGCCAAGATTGTCACCTGCGGCACGCTGGGCGTGTAGGCGAGGACATTGTTCCAGTTGCCCACCAGTTGCGCGGCCGAGAGAGGCACCGGCGTGGCGGTCACGGTTGGCGTCGGCGTCCCAGTGACCGTCGGGGTCGGGAGCAACGAGGCCGTTGGTGAAGGCGTCGGCGGGGGCGTGTAGGTGGGCAGGGGTGTGTTCGTCGGCACCGGTGTGTACGTCGGAAGAGCGGTGGGCGTCGCCGTGGGCGTAGACTGCGGCGTGACGCTCATGGTGGGCGCCGCGGTGCGCGTGGGGGACAGCGTCACGGTGACGGTTGGACGCGGTGTCGCAGTCGCGCTCGCAGTACTCCGTGGCGTCGCCGAGTTCGTCGCCGAGGCGCGGTACGTCGCGGTCGGCTGTGCTGCTGGGCCCGCCATGGTGCCGGCCACCACCACCTCGATAGCACCCGTGCCTTGCTCCAAGCACAGGATGGTGCCCGTCTGTGCATCGACCGCCAGCGCGGCACCACTCGGCCTCTCTCGTAGCCGGCCAAGCAGCTTCCCCGTGTTGACGTCCGCCACGACCAGCTGCCCCTCTGCACCTGCTCCAGCACCCTGCGTGGCAATATACGCCCGCTGGCGCCGTTCATCGACCGCCACGGCTCGCGGCGTCAGCTGCAGGGCCACAGTCTGGAGGAGCCGGCCGCTCGCGCTGTCCAGCACACTCACCGTCCCGCTGTCACGGTTCGCCACAAATACGCGCCCCGCCCGCACGCTCACTGCCAGCGCAAGCGGCCAGCGCCCGACGCCGGTCCACCGCAGCAGCCTCCACCGGACACAATCGATGACGCCAACGCTGCTGGTGCTGGCACTGGCCACGAAGGCCCGATGGCGGCCGGCATCCAGCGCCACAGCGTCCAGCGTGCCGCGCAGGCCCCCTACATGGTGGACGACCGCCCCGGTCCTCGTGTCCACCACCCACAGCGCGGCGTAGCCGGGATCGACAAGCAGTGCCTCGTGCGTCTCGCCGGCGATCGCCATCTGCCGCGGACGGGCGTCCGCGGGAAGCCGCGCGTCAGCCAGCCAGCGGCGGTGGCGAGTGTCGAACAGGCGGACCCGCGACGCCACCACGACCAAGGCCCTGCCCGCAGCAGCATCGACTGCCACCTGCGTGGCTGCTCCACCGGCACTCACTCGCGTCACCAGCTTCCCAGTGCAGCTGTCGAGCAGAACCAGCGTGGATTGCGCCGCCACGATCAGCAGGTGCGCCTCGGCGTCCACGGCCAGCGCTCGCGCGCCGCCCACCACGACGAGCCGGTGCGGCAGCGAGCACGCTGCAGGTGCCGCGGCGGCCGCTACACGCACGTTCGCCAGCCCGGCGACGACGAGCACCGGGACTAGCGCAATCTGTAACGCTGCCAGGCAATGTGGTCGAGACTGCCGCATGGCCGCACGTCACCTTGCCGCGCGCTTACCGCGCTACTCACCGTTGCGCTGAGCCTGCTCCCGCATTATGCGCCGAACCGGCCGCCATGTACAGGCACCCTGACCACCTGGCCTGACAGGGCTATCCGACACACGCGCACGCTCCCGCACCAGGAGCCCAGGCCTGGTCGGCCCGGCCGTGAGGCTTGCGCCCCTCGCATTCTCTCGAGACGGAAGCTTCTGTGTGGGCGGCTTGACCCACGTCGTTTCGTTGATTCAATACGCCTCGCCTGCGAACACGCACCTCGGTTTGCAGGTTGCGCTCCTGCGTAGCTCGACAGGAGACCTCGAGGCGACGTACTTTGCCGAGGACGTATCGACCGCTCGAGGATCCATCGTTCGCTGTCTGGGGTGCTATCGCTGCACTGGTCTAGGCGCACGGAACGCCCACGCCCGACGCGACACCGCCAGGGGCTTGAACATTAGCGTTGCCATGTGTAGCGTGAGGCGTGCCGGACCGAGCCGCACACTCACGAGCGCGCCGCTGCAAGTCAAGTCGCAGGGCTGCCATCCGCGGGCTGTGCTAAAGCGTCATCACCGAAGGAGTGCTCTCGATGCGAACGACGACCCTGATCCGCGCGGCCTGCGTCGCCCTCATCTGGACCCTGATTGGCGCGTCATCCGGCCCGCGGTCGCCCTCGGCCCTAGCCCGGTCGGCCGCGACGCATCCCGCGATCGGGATGCTTGATGCCGTCGACTTCGTCGATGCCCAGCACGGCTGGGCCGCCGGCACCGGTCTCCTCGCCACCCGCGATGGCGGCCGGACCTGGACGCGGCAGACCAATCCGGCCGCGACTATCAGCGCACTCGACTTCGTGAGCACCCAAGACGGCTGGGCCCTGGGCACCACCGCGACCCAAACGGCCGTGCTCCTTCGCACCACCGATGGGGGCATGCATTGGCGCATGGCGCAGGAACCCTCCGGCCAGTTCTACCTGGCCCAATTGTTGTCCATCCGCTTTGTCAGCCCGACGCGAGGCGTCGGCGTCGCCACAGCGAACGCCACCGCCGGAGGCGGCTGGATCGTGACCACCTCCGACGGCGGCCAGACCTGGACGGCGCTCACCACCCCCGGAGCAGTCACGGCGGTCTGTGCAGCCCCACCGGGCGCCGGCAGCGGCCCGCTCACCGACCTTTGGGCGGTAGCGCTGCAAGGTGACACCGTGTGGCACACCACCACCGGTGGTCGCTCCTGGCTGGCGACCCTCACGGCCGGTCCCGGATACCAGTACGGGGGGCAGATTGCCTGCACGGCCCCCTCGACGGTATGGGTGACGCTGGAAGGCGGGTACGGCATGAGCCAGCATGCTTACGCACTCTATCGCACGGGTGACGCCGGTGCCCATTGGCGGGTTGTGGTGGCCGAGAGTACGGCCGGGGCGGGCCCGGCTCCTGGGACGTCGCAATCGATCCCGGGTCCCGGCAACTACCGGGAAGTCCTCTCGGCGCGAGTGGGACGGTCGCCTTCCTGGCAAGCGGCTGCGTCGCGTGCGGCCTCGGTACCACGGCGGTGGGACACACCATGAACAGCGGCAGCAGCTGGCACAACCAGCCATCGATCTCCGGAGTCGGGTATGATGTGAACCTCGCGATATCGTTCCCCACCTCCCAGCAGGGCTGGCTGGTGATGACGACATTGCCGCCGGCACGCGCCGGTCTCATCCTGGCCACAGCGAACGCCGGCCACACCTGGACTCAGCACTGACGTGATCGCTGGCGCGCGCCCAACGCCTTTGATCCTCCGGATGAGGACCTGGCAAAGAGCTTGGCACCTCTGGCAGCGCCAGCGGTCCTGCAGGTCAGGCGGCACTACGCGTCGATTCTGGCACGACAGCCCGGCGGCGCCCTACCCGGGCCAGGGGTACCAGTCCGCGGCTCGCACAACGCGGCACAGTCGCTGGTCGCCGAATGCGCTATCTTTCTCAGCGTGCTGCTTGAGGATGCAGTCGGACGCACCACACACCAGAGTGCACGACATTATAGTAGGTTGCCCTCTCAGGCCGGCCGAAAGGACAGGCGCATGATGGATGTCGGTGAACACCAACGAGTCAACCGCAGGATTGTTTTGGCAGCACGGCCGGTTGGCAGGCCAAAGACCTCGGACTTTCGCTTGGAGACCGTACCCGTCCCCGAGCCTGCAGACGGACAGGTGTTGCTGCGCACGATCTACCTGTCACTTGACCCGTACATGCGCGGGCGTATGCACGACGGTCCGTCGTACGCCGCTTCGGTTGCGCTTGACGACGTGCTGGTAGGCGGCACTGTCTGTCGTGTCGCGGCCTCGCGACACGCCGACTTCCGGGTTGGTGACCTGGTCCTCGCGTCCAGCGGCTGGCAGGACTACGCGGTGTCCGATGGCACGGGGGTCACGAAGCTCGACCCAGGCCTCGCACCGCCCTCTCTCGCGCTTGGCGTGCTCGGCATGCCGGGCTTCACCGCCTACATGGGCCTGCTCGATATTGGCGCGCCACAGCCCGGCGAGACCGTGGTGGTGGCCGCGGCCACGGGAGCTGTCGGCTCGGTTGTGGGCCAGATCGCTAAGATCCAGGGCAGCCGGGCCATCGGCATTGCCGGCGGGCCTGAGAAGTGCCGCTATGCCGTCGAGGTCCTGGGGTTCGATGCGTGCCTCGACCACAGCGCGCCGGATCTGCCGCAACGGTTACGCGAGGCCTGCCCGGGCGGCATCGACGTCTACTTCGAGAACGTGGGCGGCGAGGTGTTCCTGGCCGTGCTGCCCTTGCTCAATGCGAAAGCCCGCATACCGCTGTGTGGCCTGATCGCGCACTACAACGCCGTGGGCCTGCCTGCCGCTCCCGATCGCTTACCGGGCCTGATGGGCACGCTGTTGACCAGGCGGATCAAGGTGCAGGGATTCATCATAACGCTCGATTATGGCCCTCGTTTCGGTGAGTTCTTCACGCAGATGAGCGCCTGGCTGCGAGCAGGCCGCATCAAGTATCGGGAGGACGTGGTCGAGGGTCTGGACAACGCGCCGGCTGCATTCATAGGGCTGCTGGAAGGGCGCAACTTCGGTAAGCTCGTGATTCGCGTCTCGGGCGATTGACCGGGTCCGGTGTTGTACCCGGGCCGCATCAGCCACCAGTCACGCTGCCAATCAGGCCCTGCCCACATCAAGTCACCGCCTGCCCGACCCTGGGGTGAACCGAGCATGCGGTAATGGCAGGTGCATGCTCGATAGGTAGCAGTGCTGATCGAAGCCATGCGCCCATGCCGCGAGCTTCCTTCCACGTCTGGCAGTATGCCGGAAGCGTGCTGGAGACCCAGTAGAGACTGGCGGGCTGAGGCATATCGAGTCAGTGACACTGCCTTCGGCATGCAGAGCGAGCACACGGCGGAGTGCCGGACTGCCGTGGTCACGTCGCCAATGTGTTCGTGTCCAGCTGCAATGGCGGCGTCGGTACTACCACTGACATTGCCGCCGCGATCGCGGGCGTGCGGTATTCACGCACGAGGGAGATCAGGCTGCCGCCAGTCACGGCCGGTCAGTAGCGGAAGTCGAGGAATGCCTCGTACATCGCGGCGATGTTCTCGATCGGTACGTCTTCGCTCACCTCTCCGCACGCGATGATGCCGCCCGTTGCCGTGCCGAGCGCCTCGAACAGGTGGTGCACGAACCGCTTCACTTCCGCCGGCGTCACGAACGGCAGGACCTGCTGCCGGTCTATATCGGTGCGAAAGCACACCGCGCCAACGAAGGGCCGCAGGCGATCGAGACCGATGACGGACACCTGGCAATTGAGGACGTCGACGCCCAGATCGATCAAGTCCGGAATGATCGCCAGGATGTTCCCGTCGCTGTGGAACCACACGTCGAGGCCCGCCTGCTTGACCTTCGCGAACATGGCAGCGTAGACAGGCTTGAAGAAGGAGCGCCACAGCTTGGGTGAGATCAGTAGATCGGTCTGCGAGCCCCAGTCGTCGGCGAAGTGCAGGCCCTGGTACTCCTCGGCCAGCCACCGGTCGAGCCAGTCGAGGTTGAAGCGGAGCAGATCGTCACGCAGGCGAGCGAGCATAGGCTCGTGCGTCACCAGATCGACCAGTGTGGCCTCGAAACCGTGGAGCTGCTGCAACTGCTCGAAGAAGGTGATCCAGCCGCCCCGCGCGTAGTAGGCGCTGTCGGTCCCGGCCATGTGCCCGCTATAGAGGCGGTACTGGGGCACGCCGGCGGCAAACACGGGCCAGCGGAACTGTTCATAGTTGCTCCAGTCCGCGGCGATGGGAAACGCGATGGGAATGCCGCAGCGACCCTGGTGCGTCACTTTCCAGAGCGTGCCGAACTCGTCCCTGTTCTCCCCTGCCTTGTAGAGCGGCGGCAGTCTTTCGGGAGGCAGGTCCGGCAGCAGGCCCCAGCCGAAGTCTTCCGGCACGGTATCGGTGATGCGCTGAAGTGCATCACCGTAGTGATACTGGGCGGATGGCAATATGGCGTGTGAGATTGGGGGACGATCGGGTCTATCGAAGCCGATAGCGCGCACGACCCGTTCACGAGATTGCATGACAGCGTTTCCTCCCACTCTCTCAAAGCAGTGTCAGCTGCGGCTCCTGGGGCCTGAGCGCGAGACATGTCTGGCGGTGCCGCACCAGCAGCAGGAGTCTCCGAACTCTGTCTCGCGTCATGCCAAGCCGCCTTCGCCGCTTCCCCTTGACGCCACGCCGCATCACGGACAGATGCGCCGGGCATTGCCTCCCGGCGGCTTCTGCCCGCCAGCTCAGGCGCTGCCCTCCCGCTGCTTTCAGGGCGCCCTGTGTCTTCGCCCTCGTCGTTCGCTGGTGCCGCGAGACGGCTACGGTCTGCGATCATATCTTACCGGCCCGCCCGGCCCAAGGAGCGCTCCGTGACCTGTCGTCTCGGCAGTGATCGCCAAGCGTCCACGGCATGCCTGCCGACTGGTCCCATCCCGAGAGTTTTCGCCGGCTGGCTGCGTCGCAGATCCGGCGTATGCTCAATGTATGGCCATGCGGCACGCGGGCCGCCGTGCCCGGTCGAGCACCATGCAGCTGCCGACGAAAGCGCTCGAACCGGGACTGCGACCGTGCGGCGCTCGGGAGAGAGCTGGCGCATGGCCGGCGGTGCAGAGCGACTGCGTACGCGGCTGCCGGACAACTGATACAACTAGCGGACAGGCGGAGTGGGGCGTATGACGACGACACGGACTAATGGGGCTGAGGCGCACGTGCCAGGGGACGCGAGATTCTACTATGCAGAGCACGGCTTCGTGGTGGCACATGAGCTGTTCGGCCCCGATGAAGTCGAGCGCTTGCGCGAGCACTATATGACGCTGCGCCGTCGCGGCCGCTACGAGGGCGACTTCGCGGGCGTGGACGCGCAGAGCGCTGACCCGCTCAAGCGCTATCCGCGGATGATCCACATGCACCGCTGGGACGACGTCTCGCTGCGCTGGTTGCTGGATGCCCGTCTCAACGCCTGGCTCACCACGCTGATCGGGCGCGAGCCCTACGCCGTGCAGACCATGCTCTACTTCAAGCCGGCAGGGTCGCGCGGCCAGGCGCTGCATCAGGACAACTTCTACCTGCGTGCCCAGCCGGGCACGTGCATGGCTGCCTGGATGGCCCTCGACCCGTGCGACGAGGCCAACGGCTGCCTGCAGGTGGTCCCGGGCAGTCAGCACTGGCCGATTCTCTGCACCCAGCAGGCGGACACCGCACTGAGCTTTACCGACATCACGGTGCCCCTCCCGCGCGACGCCGACGTGCGCCCAGTGTCCATGGCACCCGGTGACGTGCTGTTCTTCCACGGCGCGCTCGTGCATGGCAGCTTCCCCAACACGACGCGCGACCGGTTCCGCCGCGCGCTCATCGGCCACTACATTGACGGTGCGGCTGAGCAGGTGGCACGCTTCTACCACCCGGCACTGCATATGGACGGCACGCCGCTGGCACTGGGAGAAAGTGGGGCTGGCGGCTTGTGCGGGGTATGGGTGGAGCGCGACGGCCGCCTGGTGGTCGAGCTGGCGGGCGAGGAAACGATCTCACGCAAGCACGAGTGACGACGTCAGGTCCAGCGACTTGGGGAGCACCCCGGCCGCCCCAGCAACACCCGAGAACAGCGTCGTCTACCCGTTGGCTCATCCTGGAGAATCTGCACGTCAAGCTCCTGCAGCAAGGCGGCGTCGGCGAGCACGTCGATGGCGACGATTTTCCCCGAGATACTCAGGAATTCGAAGACACCGCGCGGCGTGCCGCCCACCGTCCAGACGGCTCCTACAGCGCCGTCGACCAGGGCGGGTTGCACGCCCTGGGCCCGCCCGGAGAAGGCTTGGGCGACGGCCGTCGCACCGCGAACCTCACGGGCCAGCTGCGCCCGCGGTCGCGCCGCGACGGTGCGGTCGGCCCGCAGCACGACGTCGGGATCGAGCAGGGTCAGTAGCGAGTGCCCAGCCGTCGCTGCTGACGGCGAGCGCGAGTCGGCGCACCCAATTCACCAGTCGGCGGAATGCAGGGAATCATCATGAACGTGGCGTGCTGCTCTGGCTGGTGACCGCTGCGGCGTCGTTCTGACCATCCGCAGGGCTCCCCAGCGCCTCGAGCTCTGTGCGCAGGAGGGCCAGCCGCAGAACCGCCCGTGACGCACCGGGCGATGCGCCCCCGGCAGGTACATCACGGCGCCCTGTTCTTCACACTGTGGAGCCAGCCGGCAACTATATAGGACCCGAAGGCGCTGTCACGGATGCCGGCAGTCCCGTCAGGGTACACTGTCAGGCTGGCGGTGCCGGTAGGCGACCAGTTCTCCTCAACCAGACGTACGATTCCGGCCTTCCTGTCGACCGCAGACACTAACGCGACGTGCCCGAATCCGCCGCCGTAAAACAGCACGGAGTCGCCTCGTCGGGGTGCCGGCGAGCCGCCGTTCGGCACGAAGATGACACCCGCCGGATGGTGCGTTCGCATGTCGGCAGCCGCAGCCACGCCCTGCCAGATGGCGGGGTAGCCCCACCGGATGGAGAAATAGCGTTGAACCAGCTCCACGCACTGATACGAGATGCCGTAGGTGCTCGTGCAACCGTTGTCGACGTCACCGGCGTTGGAGTAGACCTGTACGCCATCCAGGCTGGTGAGGACGCGCCCCCATCCGTACCCCCACGCGGGGCAATGGCAGCACGATCCCGTCGGCGGAAGATGCGAAGGTGGTCGCGCGGGTGACACTGCGGCGTTGGCGGGCACGTGGATGCCGGCGGCAAGCACATCCAGTGTCCTGTCCGGTAGGCCGCCGGCCGTCGTGTCGGCGTTGATGCGGTACACGAAGCCCATGTGCCGCACGTAGAGCACAGTCTCAACCATGCCGGCAGAAGCCGGCACCCCCGTCAGCCGCGTGCCGCGGCCGAGAGGAAGTGCTACCGGCTCGCGCGTGGTGCCGTGCAGAAACGCGGCATCGTGGTCGATCACGTCGTGGAGCGTCGGTCCGCCCGGTCTGAGAGGGACGATCACGAGGTCGACGACACTACCAGACGGCGACCACAGCGAAAGCTGGCCGAATGTTGCCAGCGTGTCGGGCCACCGCTGGAGAGCCCACTCCGGCGGATAGGACAGGCTGTAGCTCGGCACAGCCGGGCGCCGCGTGCCCTGGACGCTCCCTGCCGCGGACCCCTCGTACGCCGTCGTAAGCCAGGCGGCACTGGTAGCCGCGCCGGCGTGCAACGGTAGGAGCGCCGCGGCCAGCGCCCAGGTGAGCCATATGAGTGCGATGGCGTGGAGAGCGTTCCGCATTTGCCACAATCGTACTGCAGTACGCACGCTAGCGGCTTGTTGCCTCTATATGGCGGCCAACCAATAAAGTGGGCGAGGGCAAGACCAGCTGAATGGCATTCTCAATCTCGTGGCCGGCACCGAGAGTCAAGATATCCTGCGTGCAGTGCCGACATCCACTGCCACAATGCTCTTCGGATTGGCCAATAGGTGGGCCGTCCCATCGCCTTTGGAGGCGATGGGACGGCCCACCCGGCTCATTCAGTCGCCAAATGCGACGGCCTGAACGTCGACACTCCGTGCGTGGCTGCTAATCCCGCGAACCATCAGGACCGCAACATAGTCACCGGGCGTCCCCTCAACGCGTACCGAGCAGGAACACTGCACGGTCACATCGCGGTGCATGTAGTCGTCTGTCGCCGTGGCAATAACCAGCGGCGCGCGATCGCCCTTGAACTGGGGTCCCAGGTGCCACGCATGTTCAGCCCAGTACACGCCTTTACTGCGCATGACCGTCGGAGAGATGCGAAGGGTGGCTACTTGCCGGTCCTCGACCTGCGGGTCGGATGCGGCGGATGCGACCGAAGTGTGCGCCAACAGCGAGCCTCCGGCCAACGCCCCAAGCAGCCCCGCACTGCCGAACAACAGGCGGCGGCGGCTCGTCGGCTGATCGGCAAGCGCACGACCCTGCACGTGCCGGCGCAGTCCGGTATTCTCCATCTCGAGCGCCTCTACCCGGCGCTGCAACGCGGCTACGGTCTCTTCGAGCATGCTCATACTCTGATTCTCCCCGTCTGTCATTGGATGACCGCAGTCGCCGTGTCCGCAAGATTCTTCACCCGGTTCCAGCCTGCGAACGCCGGCTTGGCAACATAACTCCCATCGGCATTTTGCTTGTAATAGGAGATATCCAATCCGCCATACTCAAACGTGATAACCTCACCGGGCCCTTCATCTCCCTGGGCCCAGCTGATCGTGCGCACGGCGACCAACTTGAACGAGAAGACCAGATAATCCTGCGTGGCGCTCGGGGTACCGGAGGCGCCGGTAGCCCTGCGGAGAGCCAGGTCAACGGACTTGAAGGGTGTACCGGAGCAGCACATCTCAAAGAGAATTGGGGAGTTGATATCCACTTTTCTCGTGATCGAGAACGGGTTGAACGTGACCTTCCCCGCACCCGCGCCCGCACTGGCCGACCCTATATTGAGGACCTGCTCGATGTCAAAGCTGAAGTCGGCAACCTCGGACCATCCTGGGTGTACCGTGTTCTGCGATTCAGACGTGAGAGTGGTGCCATCATATAGAGTAAAGTTGAGATACGCATTGACGGCCATGTGCAGCCCCTTCTGCTTCTGTAGAAATCAATACGATGCTCGGACACACACAATTCTACACTGACAATTAGCCCGACGTTTTCCCCGTCATACCACTCTGTGGCCGCGGGAGGACTAGGTGCGCGGCGTGCACTCTACCAGGCGCGCTTGGCATCTCTGCGCCACGGTTCCACGTGTGCTCAACTGTTCGCCACCTCTTGCTAGGTGCGCTGTCGACGATAGAGGCGTGGGCCACGCTGCATGCCTGCAGGCGGGCACGCTCTACGTTGAAACTCGGTCCAGTGTATGACCCAACCCGAAGTCCTTGCGCCCAGGCACGACTAGTCGGGCCAGCCAGATCACCCGTCACCTCACGAGGCCATCGCCCCACGACGGCGAACGTGAGGTTGCATCTTCATACGTGAGTCCGCTCGATGCGCGGCGGGCTCGGCGAAAAGCCCAACGTCCGCTCCGTGCGACCAGAGCGCCGTTACCTCAAATCGTGAACATAGTAGACAGCAGCATGGCGAGCGACATCACGGACGTCTCCGCCCGCGACACGCCGGCTGCTCTGATCGACGGCACAGTCGACCCGGCGATCAGAGTCCAGTTCGCGCGCGGGCGAATACGGGAGAAGTTCTCGCAACTCGTACTGGCCCTGATGCGGCCTCTGGTATCTTCGTAGGTACGCAGGCACCGGGCTGACGACACCCCATTGCCTGGAGAGATTGTGCCCATGGATCCGGCGCGTGTGCGCTTCACTTCGCGTCTTCGGCTGGAGCCCGTCGGTCCACGGCACGCCGAGAGCGTGTGGCGGCTCTTTCAGGACCCGGCGGTTGCCGCGTGGTTCGGCGTCTGGACCCTGGAGAAGCCCGGAGGCGAAGCGGATCGTATGGCCGGGCGGTGGGTGACTGACGGCGTCCATACGTGGACGGCGTACGACCGCCTGACCGGCGACCTGATTGGCCGCGGCGGCCTGTCGCGGGTGCAGCAGGAGGGCCGGCATCGCCTGGAGTCCGGCGCATCTCGCGGGTCAAGCCCTGAGGCGACAATCGCCGCCGACTCCTCACTCCGATCGTATTGCGCACCCAGGCGCAAGATCTCCACGGCGAAGGCAAATCGGCGAACTCCACCTCCTCGAATCGCCGAGCGGGCTGCGCTCCCGATCCGATCGCCAGCTCCGCGCTGCTGCCTGGCGCAGGCTACGTCGACCACTACAGTGCAGACCCGCATAAAGTGTGCAACTGCAAAAGGGTTGGTCAAGAGTGAAGCCCGGAGCGGCTTATGCTGCGCTCCTCTCGCAGAGCTTTGCGTGCTGTCGCATCTTCATAATGTACGGACCATCACTGCTTGCCCTGTGCCGGCCCGAGCCGTCGTCGGGTTGAGCGCACTGCAGATTCTGAGACTTGCACCCAGAGTAATGAAAAAGCGGCCGCACGTCACTCGTCTCGTTCGCGGGTAAGCAGGGCGCGCCAGGCTGCTTCGCGCTGCCTGCGTTGCTCACGCTGACGAGCCACGCCCTCCGGATGCGCGAAACGACACCGGCGGGCCCGGGCAGCGCCGTGCTGTTGGGCATTAGTCTGGCGCTGGACACGGCGGGCTGCTGCGCGGCAGACGGCATCGCAGAAGTGCGGCGGTCGACCGGTCCCTATCTCAGGATTCGCCGGACCGCCCTCAGAGCCAGCCACCACCCAGGCAGCGCTCTGCTCGTGCGGCCGATGGCGGCTGGTGTCCGGTCACTCATAGCGCAGCACCTCCACCGGGCGCACCCGAACGGCGCGCCAGGCGACCAGCCCGGCGATGGTCATCGCCAGCGCCATCGTCCCCAGGATCACCAGGAAGGTGATCGGAATCCCCACCTCCAAGCTCGTCTGGAAGACTGCCCTGCTGAGCACGAAAATCAGCGCGGTCACCAGAGCCATCGCCAGGAAGCCGCCCAGAGCGCCGATCAAGCAGTTCTCTACCAGGACTTGCCCCAGGACGGTGCGGCTGGTATAGCCCACCGACTTGAGAATGCCAACCTCGCGTCGCCGCTCCAACATGGCCAGGGCAACGGCGTTGGCGATAATGAGGATCCCGGCCAAGAGCGTGAGCCCGGCCACAGCGGTCAACGCCGTAACCACTTTGCTCAGAAGCTGGTTGATTGTCACCGCTAAGTCCGATGTGTTGATAATGTACGCCTTTGGCGCGGCGAGTCCCAGGAGCCGTACCGCGGTGCCCGTCTGGTTGCTGCCCACCTTGAGATAGCAGGTGATCTCGGTCTGGCGCCCGCCGATCGCGCGCACCAACCGATCGCTCCCATAGAGCCCGACCAGGTCGAGAGTCAGGAACGGCTGGCTATAGAAGCCGGCGATGGTGACGGTGGTGACACCCTGGTGCCCACGACCCTGGCCGAGGGTGCCGCAAGCGACACTGCCCGCACCGCTGGCCCCAGGACCAGCGCCGAGTGCGTTGAACAGCGTGACTGTGCTGCCTACCCGGAGATGGAAGGGAGCGTTCCGCAAGCTGCTTCGAGCCAGAACGGCCGTGGTGCCGGCGTCTGCGACGGTCAGCATCCGGCCGGCAGCATTGCCGGAGGCCATGCTCACGTTGGGCACCCCACCGGGATAGCGCGCCAGATCGTAGCCTTGCACACTGCTCAGTTGGCCCAGTGCGTTGGTGCTGGACCCAGGGGTGATGAAGGCGCTGATCGGCTTATTGCCGACGCATACGGGCGTCAGTTGGTAGGCAGTATTGACCACCAGTGGCTGGTCGGCCCCCACATGGACCAATCCCGGCAGGGTGACCAGTGCCGCGTCGATTGCGGCCTGCTGGTCTGTCGGTACCCTGGCAATCATATTGTAGGGCACACTGTTGGCAATGCCGTTCTGGAGCTTGTCGCTGATGCCCTGACCCAGGACCAGGACCGAACTGACCGAGAAGACGCCCACAAAGAGCGCCAGAAGAGTTGCCACGGTACGATTTCGCTGCCGTCCGATGTTGCGCAAACACAACTTCACCATGGCCTTCCAGCGACGCGGAAAGAACAGTTGTGCATAGCCAAGCAGGGCACCCAGGAGCGCCAGGAGGCCGAAGGCCGGTGAGGCCACGGTTAGGGCCACGGTGGCCGCCACCGCCACGGTCACCAGCAGCAGATAGCTGGGCGTCGCCCGTTCGGGGACGGGGAGGGCGCTGAGCAACCAGACGATGCCGGTAAACGCGAGACTGAGTACTCCCACCAGGAACGCGCCGCCAAGAACCACACCGGCACTCCAGATCAGATCCCCCATGATCGCGGTAGCTACGAGGAAGAACACAAAGCAGAGCAGGCACAGCAAGCCGGCAGTCACAATTCGGCTGCGCCAGCCACGCCGCTCCTCGATCTCTCGGAGGACGGTTTGCGGGCGGACGGCGGTGGCCCTGACAATCGGGAGGAGGCCAAAAACCAGGGCCGTCACCACGCCGATCAGCACGCCTGACCCGACGGTGGGCCAGTCAAGCGCAAAGGGGAGGGAAAGGCTCAGCGCCGCCTCGGCCAGGCTCTTGAGGCCGAGACCCAGGCCCACGGCGGCACTCGCCCCCAGCACACCGCCTACCAGCCCCAGCAACCCAGCCTCCAGGCCAAAGAGCACATACAAATCACGACGCCGATAGCCGGTGGTCTTCAGCATCGCAATCTCGATGCGGCGGCGGCGCAACAGCACCTGCATCGTGTTGGCAATGCCCACACCGCCGATCAACAAGGCCATCAAGCCGACGATTTGTAGGAACTTGCGGACGTAATCCACCTGCTGCTTGCTTTGCTGCAAGAGGGACTCGGTGGTAGTCAGGGTGACCAGGGGGAAATGCGCCTGCACATCGGTTTGCACCTGGTTGGTACGCGCCGAGTTGCTGGTGGTCAGATTGACCGTGTTGTACAGGCCTGCCTGATCAGGCGCTACCGCACGGAGGAGAGTGCGCGGGATCACCATCTGGGGAGTACCCAGCGCGTAGGCGCCCTCATTGGCCAATACCCCGGCGATGGTCACCCTGAAGACCGCGCTGCCGGCAGTGGCCACCCGCACGGTGGATCCCAGGGGCTCGCCCACGGCATCGAACAGGCTCTTGGTCACTATGGCATTGTTGGCGCCGGCGGCCAACAGCCGCTGAAAATCGGCGCCTGGTGGCTGCTGGAGGGCCGGCGAGCCCACCAGCGGGTATGGAGCCCCGGCGACAGGGTCACTCCTGGTGTTCACCACCTGTAAGACCACGAGCACCGTTCGCCCATCCGATGGATAGGCGGTAGCTCCGCCACCGGCAGAGGCGGTGTATTCGAGGATCTCTCCGTTCGCCTTGAGGTGCGCGGCGGCGCACGAGGCGCGCTCGGCAGGTGCGATGCCTGCGCGCAGACAGGAGAAGAAGCGCAGGTCGGGCGCGGTAAAACTCCCCGCGGCCGGTGAGACGGCAAGATCGCCGCCGTTCACGGCGCGAATGTTGCTGGTGAGGGCGTCGTTGGCCATCAGCCCTATCAGTTGCAGCGCGACCAGGGCCATCACGCCGACTGTCACACATAGGACGGCCAGCCCGGTGCGCCTACCGCCGCGCCAGAGCGAGCGGGTGGCATAGCGAAGGTAGAGGGTAATCTTCATACCGGACGCTCCCCCTGAGTGGCGTAGTCGACCTGGTCGGCGAAGGTCTCGGCGACGATCTGCCCATCCGCCACCGTGATCACATGCGCGGCGGCAGCGGCCACCCCCGGATCGTGCGTGGCGATGATAAAGGTGGTCTTCGTTTGGGACTGCAAGTCACGGATCAAGTCCAGCATTTTGGCCCCGTTCTTGCCGTCCAGGTTGCCGGTGGGTTCGTCGGCAATGACGAGCGCCGGATTGGTAGCCAGCGCACGCGCTATGGCTACCCGTTGCTGCTCGCCGCCGGAAAGCTGGTTGGGTCGATGGTCGAAGCGGTGGCTCAGTCCGACCAAGGCCAACAACTCGCGGGCGCGTACCGAGGGGCGGCCTGGATGCGTGCCGACGTAGAGCGGCACCTCCACGTTCTCCTGCGCGGTGAGGGTGGGGATCAGATTGAAGGACTGGAAGACCATGCCGATCTTTTGATTGCGGATGGTAGCCAGGCGGGTCTCGCTCATGGTGGTAATATCGATGCCGTCGATCAGGATTCGCCCCTCGCTGGGATTGTCCAGCCCGGCGATGATGCCCAGCAGCGTAGACTTGCCCGAACCAGAGGGGCCGATGATCGCGGCGAACTCCCCGTGCCGGATTTGAAAGCTGATACCTTTGAGAATCTCCAACCGCTCGCCGCCCAGCGGCAAACTCTTGCGTAGTTCAATGGCCACAACTGCTGCGGTACTCGTCACTCCTGGCATCGCGCTCCCGCTCGATGTGTGCATGATAGAGGTAGTCCTTCCTGCGCCCTGTGCCATCCATGACACTGGTTGCTACGATTCCAATCGTAGTGGCCAGGTTGCAACAGCCCGTCACGCAATTGTCAATTGCGTGTCAACAGCAGAGCAATTTGAGAATGAAATGACTCTGCATAGTCCGTCTGAGCACTCGACTCCGCCACGGCATGGCGTGAGACTGGGGCTGGCCGGGAGTTGATTCGTGGTGGGAGTGCTGTGATAAAGGAAACTCGCCGGCATGACAGAGCGACCGACTGTACTGGTGGTAGATGACGAGCCGGAGGTTCGCGAGCTGCTGCGCGACTTCCTGGAGGCAGCGGGCTACGCCGTGGAAATGGCCCAGGACGGTGCTGAGGCGTTGAACCTGATCGCCCAACGTCCCATCCAGTGTCTGCTGTTGGATGTGATGCTGCCGGGCCTCTCGGGCTTCGAGATTTGCCGCCAGATCCGTGAGACCTACGATCTGCCCATACTTTTCCTCAGCGCGCGCGATGGCGATATGGATAAGATCCGCGGGCTGGGACTGGGCGGCGACGATTATATCGTCAAGTCGGCCACCCCCAGCGAGGTGGTAGCACGGATCAAGAGCGTGCTGCGGCGCTACCAACGTGGGGCACCGTCCCAAGCTGCCGCCGAGATGCGTTTTGGGCGGCTGGTGCTGGATCTGCGAGCGCAAGAGGTGCGCATAGACGGACAGGTCGTCCCCTTTGCCGCACGGGAGTTCGCGCTGTTGCAGCTCTTGGCGGAGAATCCTCGCCAGGTATTCACCCGCGATCAGTTGTTCGAACGGTTCTGGGGCAGTTATGGCGACCGTCACACGGTCGCCGTGCACATCGGGCGCATCCGAGAGAAGATCGAGGTGGATTCAAGGAAGCCAGTCTACGTCGTGACTGTTTGGGGTGTCGGCTATCGTTTTGAGGGTATCCCCCAATGAGGGTGACGCTGACCACGCGCACCTGGCTGGCGCTCGCCTTGCTGGCGCTCGTGCTCGTCCCGGTGTTGACTATCATCATCATTGGCCTCTTGCTACCGCGGGATCTGAGGTTCCCCAGCAATGCGGCAGTCGACGACCTCACCGCCCACCCGAGCCGTTGGGCCGATCGTGCCTGGCAGGTGAGCGAGCGAGCCACGCTGCGGCATCTGGGCGTGGACGTGGTGATCCGTGATAGCGCGGGCCGCACCATCTATCGCAGCGGGATGGATCCTCTCGCGCCGGCAACTGCCTATCCTGGTGCCGCCGCGCCGGCCGGTGGCGTACACACGGCGATCGCCGAGGATGGGCAGCTACAGGTGATTGTGGTGCGCGCCGGTGGTCAGATTCGTGGCACGGTCGAGGTCTTCGAGCAATCACCCGTCCTCGGAGCAGCCTACCTGCTTCCGGCCGGCGGATTGCTGGCGCTTGTGCTCGTGTTGGTGGCAATCGCCGTATTCACGGCCAGGGCAGTGCAGCGGCCTCTCGCAATCCTCAGTCGGGCCGCGCATCGAGTCGCCGTCAACGACCTGGCGGTCACCCTGCCCGTCTCGCCGGTCCGCGAGATCGCCGATGTCTCGGCGGCCTTCGCCACCATGGGCGCCGCGCTGAGTGCCTCATTGATTCGACAGGCTGAGATTGAGCAGGAACGCCGCCTGTTCATCAGTGCAATCGTTCATGACCTGCGCGCACCCCTCTTCTCCTTGCGCGGCTACCTGGAGGGCCTGGAACAAGGATTGGCCGCGACGCCGGAGAAGGCGGCGAAGTATACGGCGATTTGCCGCGAGCGTGCCGATGCCCTGGCACGACTGATTGACGATCTGTTCACCTATGCACGACTGGAGTACCTGGAACAGCCGCCGGTGTACGCACCATTCGACCTGGGCGAACTGCTCAGGAATACCGCTGAGACGTTGCACCCACAGCTCCAGGCCAAAGGGATCGTGCTGCTCTGGGATGGGCCGGCACAGCCCTGCCATGTGTCTGGCGACGCGAATCTGCTGGCACGTGCGGTGGGCAACCTGCTGGATAACGCGCGGCGCTACACTCCCGAAGGAGGGACCATCCGGGTACGCTGGCAAAGCTTTGGCGACCACGCGGAATTCACCGTCGCCGACAGTGGGCCGGGCATCAAGGCAGAGGACGTACCGCACCTATTCGCCCCACTGTATCGCGGCGAGGGCTCGCGCAACCGCCAAACCGGCGGAGCGGGCCTGGGGCTGACCATCGCGCGCCGCATCCTGTTAGCACACGACGGTGATCTGAGCGTGGCGAATGGGCCGCACGGTGGCGCGGTATTCACTGGCTCCCTTGCATGGGGTACTACGCCCGAACCGCCGATAATTCCGTCAGTCTAGATCCGAGCCTGCCACGATGATGGATCTGGGTCTATCAGCCTCCCGTGACCGGACAACAGGCGCGTTAGGGAACGAACTCGTCGCTTGGGCAGGCTGTGAGGAAGCCGTCGTCACACATGTCGTCGGCTCCCCGTTCATACACACGCATAGTGCCTGCAGGGCGACGCCACGCGAACCCCCGTGGTCAGCGCACATTCGACTCGGACGGGCACAGCATCTGGAGCATTGCTTGACTGCGGCCATTTGCTGGGCTACTGTGGTGGCCGGAAGTACTCTGGCAGAGGCTGCTCTGCCGAGTTCCAAAAGTATCCGGTGGGAGGGGAGCGATGAAGACCCTGCTGCGCGTGGCCCTGGTGTCGTGCCTACTGGCGGGACTGCTCGGTGCGGACGTTGTGCTAGGCGGCACGCGGACGGCGTTCGCCGTCGGCATCGTGCCCCAGCCCGGCCACGTGTATCCGGTAGGCACCGTCTTTCGCGGCAAGTGCGGCCCGGACGGTTGGTGGAGCAAGTTCGAGGTGTGGGCTGCAGGTGGGTGGCACTACTTCGAGGAGGTGGGGGACCAGGGTAGCCAGGGCAACCCATCGGATCCGTACTATTGCGCAAACCGGTTTGAGCGGCCCGGGCACTATCGACTCGTCTACTACCTGGATCCAACGGATATCGTGCTGTACGCGTTCACTGTGAGCGCTGGGCCGGTGAACCCCTGCACGGACGATGAGACGGAGATCGTGCGCGTGGACAACCCGAGCGGCGCGCGGAGCGACCTCGCCGATCTAAAGGGCACGCACCTGACACCGGGACAGACCATCGCAGCGGACCAGGATGTGGAGTTGACGCTGGGCGACAACTCCGTGATCAGGATGACGGCCGGCTCCAACATGGAAGTCCCGGCCGGCTGCAAGTTCGACGAGGGGACGACGAACTGGAAAATCGCGCTCACTCTGACGCTCGGCAAAGTCTGGGCGACGATCACCAGCCAATTCGGCGGACATAACGACTTCCCCGTCAGCACTGAGCGCGCGAGCCTCGGCGGCCGCTACACCGAATTCTGGGTCTCTTACGACCCCAAGTCTCAGATCACGACGCTCCACGTCATCAGCGGCTCCGAGTGGATACGCACTGCGGGCGTGACTGTGAACGTTGGTGCCGGGCAGACCGCGACCCAGCGGGGCACGCAGCCGCCCGTGCTGCAGGCCCAGCCCGTGACGCCGACACCAACGGCGCTTCCTGCCGGCACGCTGCTCGACATCTCGGGCACTAACGACATGGACAGAATGACGCCCAAGTTCACGGTTGCCGGCGCGTTCACCATCCGCAGCCAGTGGACCGTGATCAAAGGGATCGCGGACCCCCAGTTCGCGCTGGTTCTGCACGACAGCAACGACTATGGACGTAACGTCTTTGACCCGCAAACCGTCTCGGGATCGAACACGGCTCGGCCGGCTACGGACTGCTCGCATGGCTGTCGCCTCGAGATTATGGCGTCGGGCATGAAGTACCATGTGGCGCTCGTGAAAGGCGGCTGAGTCAAGCCAGTCACATCATCTTGCCCATCATCTCGTGCTTGCCGTCGCGCCTGCCGGCGATGGCGCCACAGCAAGGATGCTTTGCAGGAGCGCATCCAGTCCGAAATCAAACTCCTGCTCCGCGTCCCATCCAGCAAGCTCGGCGAAGGCCGCCTGCCAGAGGGGAATGCACGTAGCTGGGAGTGCATGCCACGGTGGCGCGCCCACAGCGGCGGTGCCGGCCGCGGGCATGGGTGGCGGAGTCCCCTCCGGCCAGAGCGATTCGATGAGCGGCTCGCGATACATGCGCTGGGCGGGCGCATCGAGCAAGCACTGCGGAGCGCGCGGGCTCGTCCTGAACTGGGTTTGCAGCTCTGGCTGGTGTTCCGCTGTGGCGTCGATCCGGCCGTCCGCTGGGCAGAGGGCTACCGGAGAGCGAAAGCCGGCCACCGGTACCTTGGGTGGGCGCGTGAAGAATCCGCGCCCCTGGCAATCACTGAAGCCCGGCATCCGAGCATGTGGGCTGAGCCGGGCACGCTTTCTCGCGGCGCCTGCATAATGATGAGGCGAGTCCTGGGCAGCACTCCAGGGGCGTCACCGTGCTGCCTGGAACACCAGGGATCCCGCCAGCTTGTCGTGCCAGCCCTGATGCTGCGGGTCAAATATGATCCAGAGCAGGCTTGGCAGGAGGACGAGGCAGCACAGCCAGACCATCACGCGAGTGAGGCGTCTGCCAAAGCGGAGTGGCGTTCCGTCTCCTTCTACCAGCCGTAGCCCGAATGCACGCTGCCCCAGCGTGCCTCCAGGCAGCACTCCTGCGAGATAGAGGAGCGGGGCGATGAGAATCACGGCGCCGAAGAGCCCGGTAGCGAAGGGTAGGAGCGTGATCAGTCCGCCGCATGCCATGGTGAACGCGAAGATCACCCCAATGTCGCAGGCACAGGCGCCTACTCGAACGCGCGGGGGCGCGGGTACTCTCTGCGATCCAACTGACCTGTCAGCCACGTCCACTACGAGGCTCTGAAGGTCAGCGATCGAGATTGCCGCGTAGCATGCGTTGGTGCGTGTTTCCAACTCGCCCTCGCTCAGCTTGCCTTCCGCATACGCTTGCGCCAGTATAGCTGCCGTGCGATCGCGATCGCTATCGCCGGCGCGCGGGACGGCTGATTCGTTGCTCGCTGCTACCGGTCGCTGTGCCTCTAGCGTCACCGCTGTCTACCCTCATTGGCGATCGCGAATCGCGTGTACTGGCCCTCTTCATAGGCTCGGCATAAAGCGCATATGCCACAGAAATCCGGCACCGACGACGTACTGACGGGTCTCCCGGGCTGACCTCGGTGGCGGGATAATACTAGATGAGGCTGCGGTAATTTGCAATGCATGAAGCTGTAGCCAAGCTCCATGCCCCTGCCACTGCGAACACCGCGTACGACGTGCGCCGGGTGATTACCCGCAGTCTTCTCGGCGCGATGGCTGTGCATGGCGCTGCTGTGCACGCTGTAATGCGCCCATGACGCACTCGAGCACCACTCTGAGCTGATGACCGTTTTTCAAGACGGGCCGCCGATCAGGCAGAGCGCGCCTGCTCCCTGACGTACACGCGCAGCACGCCGTTGATCGCCGTCCGGTATCCCTCGCTCTTCGAGGCGTGTGCCTTGAACCAAGCCACAGCGTCGGCATCCAACCGCTAAGCGCTGATAATCCGCCCCGGTTCATCCTCGTCATCCGGTCAGGTGTGCACGACGACGACCACGAGGCCACCGATCATACCGGTGGTCTGCCAGCGTGCTGCATCCGGATACGGATCCGGTCGGGAGAGGATCAGTGGATCGTCGAATGGGCCGTGTCGAACGTGAGTCCGTGCTATGTAGCGTTGGCCTCCGCCTTGTCGTCGTCCCAGGTCCAGTACACCCGTCCAACCGCTCATGTAGTGTCTTGGTTGCAGCAACATTTCCGCGGTGCGTCAGGGAGACCAACCGGCACTCGGTCCGAACCGGCGGCAATGCGCGCCGTTCAGAGCTTTGAGTAGCCTGCGTGCATTGGCAATGTGTTGCGCAGCGGGCTCAGCCACGCTATGCTCGTGGTGTCGAGTTGCAGGGATTGGTCGCGAGAGGCGGCGCATGTTCCTGGCTGCCGCCGTGGACGACCGCGAACGCATGGCACGGAGGTACGAGCAATGAGACTGCGTGCGCGAAGCCGGTGGGTCCGGTTGCTGGTAGGCATGGTCCTCGTCCTCATCACGCTACCGTGGGCACCGGCCGGGGGCAGGCCCGCCCCGGTGCACGCGGCGCCGGGTCCCGATCAGGTGTATATCCCGCCGGTCACCGGGACGGCAGACGCCGGAGTGTCCGCCGCCGAGAAGGAGGCCATTAGCGACGCGATCCAATTCCTCGTGGCACAGGAGCTGGCCAATAAGTACCCATGCGCCAGTATCGCTACCAGCGCGGACCTGGCGAATGTCCTGGGTCAGGAGAAGCAGAAGGAGCTGCTGGGCGCAACCACACCCGAACAGGAGGCCGACGTGCTGCAGAGCATTGCGGGCGCGCTGGGAACCAGCACGGTGGTCGTCCCGTCGTACGCGATGATGGGCGACGTGGCCGTGGTGACGGTGAGCGTGATGGACACCACGACGGGGAGCGTGGTCGACAAGAGCTCGGTCACGGCCACGGGCCAGGGGACGGATGCTTTCCTTGACCTCGCCGGCGCGGCCGTGGACAAGCTGTCGGTCGGGCTCTGCCGGTCCTACTGGGTTGGGAGCATCAGCATTATCGAGGACCAGAAGGGCGGCGACACCGACCTCAAGATCACCAGCCACCTGTATGAGAGCGTCTCGCTCGTCCCGCCGCGCAGCCTCTCCAAATCTACCGGCAACGCCAGCGGCGGAAGCGCGCAGGTGAAGTATCAATACACGTGGAATAGCCATAGTCATGCGGTGACACCGGACCTGGACTCATGCAACGGTAAGCTGCAGTCCATCACCTATACCTCTGAGGGGGACGCTACGAGGCAGATCCAGGGCGGTTTCGATGCACAGGTGGGCGTCGGCGTCGATCGGAGCAGCGGGACATACACGATCAGCATAGCCGGCGGCGGCCCGGTCTACGGTCAAGGAACAGAGGTCGGAAAGATCCTGTCATGGTCCAAGCCGCCGTGCGGCAAGGTCAACAAGCTGACTCCGCCGGGGACGTCCGGCGAAGGGGATGCCGCGGCGCAGGTCATCACGGGTGAGATGGATTCCAAGAATCCGAACCCGTACAAGCTCAGCGGTGACTACGACCCGCCGCCCAAGACTTCCGGCGGCATGACCACCACGATCCACGAGTCGTGGTCGCTTACGCTCAAGAATCCCCCCAAGTCATGAAAGGAGCCGCTCGTGAGTGACCGACAATTTCTCCGGGTGGCTGCGCTCGTGCTGCTCATCATCGCGGGTCCCGCGATGCCCGCGCGGGCGAGCGTGCAGGCAGCTGGCGCCATGGCGCACGTCGCCGCGCCGATTTCCCTTGGCAGTGACTTCGCGACCTCCCTCTCCGGCACGATCCCCGGCACGGGCCAGGGAGCTGCCCGCACCGTGCGCCTGGACGTGCGCCGCAGCGGCGACGACAAGACGGTGCGTTTGGCACTCGCGATCACGAATGCCGCGAGCACCTCGGGCAGCAATTTCACGTTCGGCGTGCCGGCGAGCGACCTGGTGATCGCCGGCAATGGTGCCGGTCTGGACACGCGCCAGCATTTGGGCAGCTACGGCCGCATCAGCGTGCAGTGGACCTATGCGGCACAGCCCGCCCAGCTCGCGATTGTCGCCGATCCCTGCCTGGGCACCGCCGCAAGGTCCGTGACGCGCGCGGTCGCCGGCGCCACCGGCCGCCTAGCCCTCTCGCTGCCGTGGGAGGGGGCCGTGAACGCCCCGCTCAGCAGCGCCAAGGTGAATCTCGACAGCGGGCAGGATGTCAGCCTGCCCGCGAGCAGCGCATCCCCGGACCAGAGCATTGCATTCACGCGTGTCACCGCCGCGAAGTCGCTGGGCCCGAACAAGGGCCTGCTGGTGGAGGGCACGAGGACGGCAAAGGGGGGTAGGATCACCTTCACCCTGCAGTCCACCGGAACGGCTGCCCTTGGACTCACCGGCTCGAGCCACTTTGCCTCCGATACGCTGCCGTCTGCGGGTCTGACCACCGGCACCAACAAGGCAGGCCAGGCGGCGACCACCCTCAGCTATAGCGGCTCCCTGGGTAGTCTGCGTCTCAGCTTCACGGCCGCGGCCGAGACGGACACGGCCAACGAGCCGGGCCGCTGCGTCAATCCCAACGCCGCCGGTGCAGACCTGAGCAAGACCGTCGGCGAGCAACTGACCCGCTCGGCGGTCGAGGGCTCCGTGAGTCTGACGGCTACCGCCGCGTACGGCGCGCTGCGGGCGACGTTCGGCGGCGACGACGCGAGCATGGTAGCCGTGTACGGACCTGCGCTCTCCTCCCCGGGCGGCTCAGGGCCGGCCGCGAGCAGCGTGCTGCCGGCGCCGGGCAGCGGCGACATCCCAGGCATCGAGCAGATCTCCATGACGCCGGGTGGCACGCTCGCCACGGCCAGCACCATCGCTGTGACCTTCGCGCATGCACTGCCCGCGCACGCGTACATGTCGTTCATGCTCAAGGGACCGGGAGGGGTGGTCGTACTCTGGCCCCCAGTGGTGAACGGCAAGACGGTCAGCGTCACGCGCTTCTCCAAGACGGTCCTGGATACAGGCACCTACACGCTGTACGTCGGGGCGACGAGCGACACCGGGGGCAGCGTCTTCTACGAGGGGACGTACGCCGTGAGCGCGGCGCCGTCTGCAAACAGCACGCCCGCCGCGGGCGCCACGCCGACCGTGGTAGCACGCACCATACCCGGGAAGGTGGTCGTGATAGGCGACATGCCCGGCATTGCGAACATCAGCCCGTTCCCCGGCAGCACAATTGCCAGAACCCCGACGATTGTGGTGACCTTCAAGTCGGCGCTGCCCGCGGGAACACACTTTGAGATCAGCGTCTTGATGATGGACAGCAAAGGCAATCCCACAGGAGAGGGACAGGCCAGCGCGGCGGTGAAAGGCAATACGCTCATTATTACCGAAGCTACCTCTTCGCCGCTGAGTGCGGGCAAGGGCGAGTTCATCGTGGTCGGGACCGACAACAACGGCGACACGCTCGAGTACAGGATGACCTACACGGTGAAGTGATCCGGCCCAACCCGGCGGATCAGTTCTAGTGGGAGGGGCAGCCGTATACGTTGCCGGCGTTGAGGTGGTGGGTCGGGAAGGCGCCGATGCCGGCGAGCAAGCTACTGTCCAGCGCAGCGCGGAGAGCTTGGCCCTGGCCGGCAGTATCTGCTGAGCCAAGGTTGTCGGCGCCTTGGCCCTGCGCATCGTCGTGCCGATCGCCTGCCAGCGCCTGCGCTGAGCGGGCTCTGGACGACCGAGATCAAGGCGGCGCGCACGGCATGGCCGTACCAAGCACTCTGCCGCCGATCCGTTGTCCAGACGTGCTCGGAGGTACCGTGCACGCTTATCATCGAGACACCGCCTGATAGGAGTTGCCGCACGCCACAGGCAATCGCTTCGTTCAGCGCGGGGGGGACGGTTCTGCTGCGCGACCAACTGACCAAACTGGATCGCAGTGGCAGTCAAATGTCGTCGCCACGACTGGACCCGTCAACCTTCCAGCCCTGGCAAGACCTCACGCGCCGGTCGGCTCAGCCGGCCAATTCTCCGCTTAGCGCCAACGCGATGGCATCGTCCAGGGTCATCTCCTGCCCATCGGCCCATGCCGCCGCAAACAGCGCTTCTTCCAGTTGGACACGCAGAGATTCTACCAGGCGCTCATAGCGCGATCGCTCGTTCAGGGGAAGGGGAGCATCGATGCGGCTGCGCACGGCCTCGGCGGCTCCAAGCAGCCGTGCAGCGCGCTCGGGCTGGTCCTGGGTGCTGGCAATTCCAGCCAATGCCTCCAGGCACAGCGCGCTCAGGCGTTTGTCGCCAATTGCCCGGCAGAGCACCAGGGCCTCCGTCTGCAAGTCCGTGGCTCGCCCGGCGTCGCCCAGAGCAGCCACAGCCCTGCCCAGAGAGTTGAGCGCTGCCGCCGTGCCGCCCTCGTCCCCTTGCTCCTTCTTCAGAGTCAGACTCTCTTGATGCAGGGCCACCGCCCGGCCGTAGTCGCCCAGCGTGTACGCCACGCTTCCCAGGCTATTGAGTGAGTTGGCGATACCCCCCTTGTCCCCCAGCTCCCGGTAGAGCGCCAGGGACTCCTCGGACAACGCAGCAGCCCGACTGTGGTCGCCCTGGTCGAGCACCACCTTCCCCAGATTGAGCAGCGAGGAGGCGACGCCCCAGCGGTCACTCAACTCCCGGCGTCGCGCTAGGCCCTCCTCGTGCAACACCGTCGCCCGGCCATACGCGCCCTGAAAATGCGCCACGCTTCCTAGATTGTGGAGTGCCGTGGCGATGCCCAAGCTGTCGCCCAGGTCCCGCAGCAGGGCCAGACACTCCTCGTAGAGCGCAGCCGCACGCACATACTCGGCCTGCTCGTAGGCCACACCTCCGAGGTTATTGAGCATGGTGGCGATGCCACGTTTGTCCCCCAGCTCACGTCGCAGCGCCAAGGCCTCCGCGAACAAGTCCGCTCCCCGCACATACTCGCCCTGCTCCCACACCAGAACGCCCAAGTTGCCGAGCGCTGCGGCAATGCCCGCCGTCCCCCCCACCTGCCGATGCAAAGCCACGCTCTCCTCCAGCAGCGCCGTTGCTCTCTCGTTGTCGCCCTGCTTGTATGCCAGCACGCCCGCCCCCATGAGGGCCGTAGCCCGTGCCGCCGTCGGCTCCGCCTCGTGCTCACCCAACAGCGCGTCCAGCTGACGTCGTCCTTCGCTCAGATAGCCGCGCAGTATCCAGAATCGCCATAACGCGCCTCCCAGCCGTAACCCGCGCTCCCGCGCTCTGTTCTCCCGGCTCCAGGCCATGGCGGCGCGCAAGTTGTCGTGCTCGTGTTCCAGCTTGTCGAGCCACGTCCCCTGCTGCGGCCCCGACAACTGCGGCTCTGCCTTCTCGGCTAGCGCAAGAAAGTAGGAAAGATGTCTGTCACGGGTCGCGCTTTCCTCGCCTTGAGCGCGAAGCTGCTCAGCGGCATGTTGTCGCACCGACTCGAGCAGCCGGTAGCGCACTGCCCCGTCCGGGCTCTCGTCCATCACGACCAGGGAGCGATTGACAAGCCCATCAACACCGTCCACCACTGCCCAGTGGTCCAGATCCCCGCCCGCGCACGCGGAGTCTGCCGCCTCAGGCGTCCAGCCGCCCGCGAACACGGAAAATCGACTGAGCAGTGTCCGATCCCGCCCGTCCAACAGGTCCCAGCTCCAGTCCAGCGTCGCCCTCAAGGTTCGCTGGCGTGTGGGGAGGTCGCTGCGAGCCGGTGGTCAAGAGCCGGAAGCGGTCGTTCAGGTGGGCGGCGATCATCTCCACGCTCATCGCGGTTGCCCGCGCTGCCGCCAGTTCGATCGCCAGAGGCAAACCGTCGAGCCGGGCGCAGATCTCGGCCACGGCTCGGGCGTTACCCGTGGTTAGCGCGAAGCCGTCTCGCCGTTCCTGGGCACGGGCGACAAACAGCCGCACCGCCTCGTAGCTGGTTGCTAGCTCGGGTGCGGGCAAGTGCTCGGGATCGGGCACGCTGAGCGGGGGAACCTGGTAGCAGCGCTCGCCCGCGATGCCAAGCGAGCCCCGGCTGGTGGCCAGGATGCGCAGGTCGGGCGCGGCCCGCAGCAGCGTTCCGGCCAGCTCGGTGCAGGCTGCCACGAGGTGCTCGCAGTTGTCCAGCACCAGGATCATCTGCTTCCCGCTGCAATGGTCGCGGAGCGTCTCCACGACTGAGCGGCCCGGCTCCTCGTGCAGACCCAAAGCGTGCGCAACCGTGGCAGGCAGCAGCGCGGGGTCGGCCAGTGGGGCCAGCTCCACCAGCCACACGCCGGCTGGGTAGGCGGCGACAACCTCCGCCGCGACCGCCAGGGCGAGCCGGGTCTTCCCCACACCGCCCGGGCCGACCAGCGTCACCAAACGGTGGGATGTGAGCAGATCATGCACCCTGGCCTGGGCGTGCTCGCGGCCAATGAAGCTGGACAGGGACGCGGGGAGATTGTGCAGTGAGCCGCCCGAGGGTGTGGCGGCCTGTGCCGACGCCCGATCGGCTGCAGGGGGTGGAACGGGCTTCTCGACGCCCGACGGCAGCGGGGTGCTCCCTTGCCGGATGGCCTGCGAGAGTATCTCGCGCTCTTCGGGCCCAAGCCCAAGTGCCTCCGCGAGCCGGCTCAAGGTACCCGGATACGGCCGGTGCTTGCCACGCTCCAAGTAGAGAAGCCCACGCGCACTCAATCCGGCTCGCTCGGCCAGGACCTCCTGCGAGAGGCCCGCGGTCTCCCGATAGCGGCGCAGGAACTCGCCAAACGCCAGGTATTGTCCGGACGGTTGCATGGATGTCGCCAACCTCCTGCGAGCAATCTCTCGCTGCCGTGTGGCAACGGCGCCGTGCCGGGCTTTCTTCCAGCATAGCATGCTCGGCCTCGACTCGCCTGTCGGTCCGTCAGGTCGGGGCGTGCGTCTGTATCGACCTGTCGGCCGGTGGGCGACGGTGAGAGCTCACAAGCGGTGAGTTGACGACGACATGGGACCATCAGATCTCAGTGCGAGTTGAGCGCCGGAAGTTGACCGTGCCTGACAGGGGCAACTGACTGCCGCAACATGCTGGCACTCCATCAGGCCTACTGCCGCCTGGCAGCGGCATGGTGCCGTTTAGACTCGGTCGTGCTGGCATTGAGGTGCCTACTGTGGGGTCGGGACTAGCTGCGTGGTCGACTGGCTCCAATTGCACTGCCGCCGGTGGCCGGTACAGTGCCTCTTGGCGCTGAGGCGCTGCTTGCTACCGGCCACCGGCTGGCCTGCACTGATCCTGTTCCCGGCCCTACACGCCAGGTGCGGGCATTATGATGGTATTGCCTCGTGGCTTACACCTTGATCGCCTGCATGTCGGCGATGAGCTGTGCCATCGTATACCCGGGGCTGAACTCCTTGTCCGCTGCCTCTGGCGGGACAAGCGCGTACGCTTCATCCACACCCTGATCCCACCAGGCCCAGGTGCCTTGTTGCGTCGCGCCCCAGGTCAGACAGGTCAGGCAGTTCTGGTCATAGTCAGTGACGAACACGCAGTGCCCCTCCTGGATAAGGTTCCCCGGTGTCCAGGGCAGGTGCGCGTCGAACTGCTGGATGCACTGATCCGTCACCATGAACCCGATGTACAGGCCGCCGAAAACCTGAATGGCCTGCCGCACATGCTCGTGGTTTGCCGGGTTGACGGCGACATACCCGATAAGGCGATCCCCATTGATTGGCTCGTGGTTCCAGTGGTGGAGCACGTCCACACAGTACAGGCCGGTGTCCTGCCCACCTGTCATGGAGAAGTAGAACTTCTCCACGTCGTCGGGACCCCAGATGCACAGGGCGGAGTCGAGTCCGCGGTAGACCGTTTGCGCATGCGCGACGCCGGCACACGTGCAGTCACCGACGGTGTCGTTGTGGTCCATCGGGAACAGCGTGGGAATGTCCGTACGCTCGAGGCTCTTCTCCACCCTTTGCAGCACGCTGTAGGTGGACGGCGGAGTGGGAAGGGGCCGGGTGACGGAGACAGCAGCGAACTTGCCTGAAGCACGGTCCGCCCAGTCGGCCGGTGCAGGCTTCTTTCCAAAACGATACGGCATTGTAGGTCCTCGATTCTGCACGCACTACGTCTGCGCTCGAGCACTGGAAACCTCGAGAAGGTATCCACTACTTTCGTCCTGGCTTGGCGTTTGGCGGCTTCTCTCGCTGCTTCACCTCCCTTCGCGTCCTTCCCCCCGTGCGGCGTGCTCTTTCGTCTACGTGCTGGCAGGCACCGCTTTGCCTGTGATGTAGCCGGCGTGGCTGAGGACGAGCAACGCGACCATGCTGCAATACAGCGCCGTGGGCTGTCCTCTCCCGGTCAACATCGCCAGCTGCGCCGCGACGGAGGCTCCGACCACGACGACGGTAAAGTTGAACATCTGGATCCTGGTCAGCGAAAACCGCTCGAAGCTGCCATCCATATCGCCTCGGGACAGGTCATCCCAGTGGGACAGTTGATAGTCAGGCTTCGACTTGACGTCGGTCTTCCTGTGCGTGTGCCACACTCGCCAGTGCCCGGCGACCGAGTGTGGCACTACCGGCGCTGCCGGCGCCACGCCAGCAGCCCCGCCCTGTACTCTCGAAGACTCAGCCACCGTGCGGCCCGCACGACGGTTGGTGTCCACGGTCGGTGCGCCCATCACTGACTCCTCCGCATCGTTTGCCGCCGATACGGTCGTGTGCCAGGTCTAGCTCAGCTTCGCCACCGCCTGCCGCATCTCGTCGAAGATCAGCTGCTGTCGCTGTGGCCGCTCCTTGCCCGACCGGAACGCGGCGATGTAGCCAGCAAACGGCCACCGGCTGCCATCCTCCCCGACGAACTCCAGGGCCGCCTTTCGCCCGCTTGCGAACAGCTCATCCTTGTCCGCGGGTGAGAGGTCGAAGTTGGTCGAGGAGAGCGCGCCGGTGGGCACCGCGATCGTGCGAGCCGCCGAGTGGGTGTCGAGATAGAGCCGATC
This sequence comes from uncultured bacterium, assembly GCA_963827235.1. Lineage (GTDB taxonomy): Bacteria > Chloroflexota > UBA5177 > JANWHV01 > JANWHV01 > JANWHV01. The sequence goes on along the minus strand of CAWHAE010000010.1, from coordinate 272,898 downwards.
GTGGAATGCTGTCATCGTGCCGACCAGCGACTGGACGTAGCTGATCGTGTCCAGGACCGGCACCGCGGCCAGGGTCGATCCGATCTCGTCCGTCTGCGCCCCGGCGACCAGCTTGACGCCGAACGTGGGCCACTTGGGAACGCCCGGCACGTCGAACAGCCAGACCGGGAAGTTCGAGAGCATGCCGCCATCCACCACCGTGTGCTTCTGCCCGGTTCGCGGATCGGCCTGCACGACCGGCACGAAGAAGAACGGGATGCTCATGCTCATGCGTACCGCTCTCGCCACGGGGAGCTCGTCCGGATCGTAGCCCAGCGTGCCGGCGTCGAGCGGCAGCCGCAGCAGGCGGCGCGCGGTGACGTCCGAGGCGATCACGTGCAGACGGTAGCGGTACACCGACGTCTTCGGCTCAGCGCTATCGTAGATCAGGTCGCCGAAGGTCCTGATCTGCTTACCGGTCAGATACCGTGTCATCAGGTGCTCGAACGCATTGCCCTGGTATTCCCCGTGCGCGGAGACAAGCGCGAGCAGCTTCATCGGCAGCGCCTCGCCTACCAGGGGCCAGTCCATCACAGGTACCGGATCCAGCAGTTGCCTGAAATCCAGGCTGTAGATTATGTTCTTGATCTCGGCGGCGGTGTAGCCGGCGGCGACAAGTGCCGTGACGATCGCCCCGGCCGACGTGCCTGCCAGGTTCTGTACCTTAAAGCCTTGCTCCTCCAGCACCGAGTAGGCGCCGACGAGCCCGATCCCCAGCACGCCGCCGCCTTCGCATACCAGGTCGATCTTCTTCTCCCGACCCGTATGCCAACTGTCCGCGACACTTGTGACCTCGGCTGCCGTGACCATTTCCTCCGTTCCTTCCTCGCCGCTGCGGATGCCGGCCGCGGCCCGGCCAGGTGACGTGCCTATGGGAAGCTCTGGCGCAACGCTGGACCTCCGGCTGATCTGCGCGCCGTTCAACTTGGGCGCAGCTCGGGCTGGCCGGCACCTCGGTCTGCCATTCTCGCCGGCTCCGCGGAAGCATCTCGCCTCGCATGCCGGCAGTGCGCGGCTGCGCGACATCGCAGAGTCCGGGGATGATAGTTGTTACAAGCGCGGGCCCTCGTCCAGCGTGCGACGATCCACCTCCTTGCCTCTCCGGCGCCAAGCACACGAAACCCGGCGCACGACAGATCCTTCGTGGCCGGGTTCACCAGTTGCTCGCCGCCGTCCAGAGGTGGCCAGATAAGAGCAGGCGTCAGCAGGAGGGGAGCGCTCGTGTCGCTCGCGGTTCTTTCGGCGTCGGGCCCTTTCTAGGACGGCAGGTCGTCACATCCACTCCAAAACGATTATATACCGCATGTCAAGGCACGGATTGGTCAGCTTGCTCGCTTTGTCAGGTGCGTAGCGGGCATTCGCCGCCAGGCTCAACAGACATGCGTCCGTCAAATACGTAAGGGTCAGACCCACTCTCCTCGAGTGGGCATGTTTGGCCACGTTGTGTAGCGCCTCCTGCGCCACCCGCAACTAGGTCGCCTCGATCTGGGCCAACAGCGGCCGGGGCTCGCCGGTCGTCTCACCGGCTACGGGCACGCCGGTGAGCTGGGACCAGTGCCGGGCCAGGTCGGCAAGTGCCTCGGTCAGCTGGGCCCGCTCCAGGACCTGGGGCCTTAGCGCGTGCACCATCGGCGCGCCTCGAGCCGTGCACTGCCTGACTGACGAGGCCGAACCAGGTAATGACTTCGGCTACTCCCACGTTGATACCGATGGCCAGCGCGTAGACGCGTCCTCCCACCGGAACCATCGTCCTCCAGCCGGCCCGCAGACGGCAGCATAGGCGAGCAGCACACCAAGGTGGAGCGGGATCGGCCAATGCCCGTGGATGGCATCTTGCAACGCCTGCACGGCTGCGCCAAGCGGGGTGAGGTCGCTGATTTGCCGCAGGTTCGCGCTCATGGTCGCCCGTGGGACCCAGAGGCCTGCGAAGAACATCAGGGGATAGAAGTGCGCGACGCCTATGAGGAGAGCGACGCCAAGGCAGGGTGTCGACGTCGCCTAGCGGACACAGCCCATGGATCAACCACTACATGTTGCGATATGATCCCGATCCGGCTCCAGATCTGGTAAGATCGAGTGCGGAAAGCATGAGCCCGGTTTATCTCGACTCGTCGTGCCGGCGGTCCGTCATAACCGGCGACTCAAAGCGCTCAGAGACCCCGCAGACGTTGACGAGGCGCGAAGGAGTGCACGATGCAACCACGGCAATGGCAGGCTGTGTGGTGGCCCGGCTCCGCTAGCCTTCACACAGTGCCGATCGGGAACCACCAGACCTGCTGCGGACTGACTGTACCTGCCCGACGCCTGTACTGGCCCGACGGCTGCAGGAATGGCAGGCTGAAATGGTGCCACGCTTGCATTGTCGCGTCGCACGTTGCGGTGGCGAGCCACGTTCTGAGCCACGATCAACAGGAGACGCCGCCCGTCCAGGCAACCCGTACGCGGGCCGGTGCGCTCCTCAGTCGGCCGATTCCCTAACGCCTACGTCGTCACGCTTCCGTTCGCCCAGTGAGGTATTCTTTGCCCGTCCCCGACGTCCCGGGGACGAGTGACCTGCGCCCCTGCCAGACTCGCGAATACTGAGATCTGCTCGTCCCATGGCTCCGCTCCTGTGACGGCGCAGTTGGCCATTGCTGATGTATGGACACGCATCAGCGCGCTCGACCATGGGACGAGTGCCCGTGTCCTGCGTGGGCCAGCCACCGTGATCACCCCGCTATACAGCATCGTTCGCTCCTCGTGCCAGGGTTGAAGGTATGGCGGCCGCGCGTGAGCAGCGCCACGCGGCCTCACTCGGATCACAGCACGCCGGCGACGGGCCAGGACGCGCCACTGCGGCCAGGCAGTGCGGAGCGCTCTAGCCTGGCGTCGCTCGTCCTCGCGTCGAAGTGCGCGATCTGGGTCGCTAGGTCCGCGCGGCCGCTTGCGGCAACCGGTCGTCGCAGGTTGGTGCGAGGAGGGCACGATGGCGAGTACGACGCCGGGGAATGAGCCAGCGTGGCCGGCGGGCAAGCGCATTGGCGAGGGGCCGTGTATAGACCACGTCCTCCACGACCGGCTGGGTCGCCAGCTACCACTTGCGCTGGCGACCCAACGTGGCTTGAGCACCAGGGTGACTGGTGCGCCAGCCCTAGTGGGTGCAGGGTACGCCCGTCGTGTGCGCCGTCGTTGTCGGCGCCTCCAGTTTCAGCTTTCTCAACGAGCACTACTTCGACGGCACAGACTATCGTTTCCCGGGAAGTGGGCGCGCTGATACGGTTCGTGGACGTCATGCTTGTGCGTCGGCTCAACACGCTGGATCCGACCACGCGGCGTGAAGCTCTCCGGTGGGCAGATCCAGCATGCGGCCACCTGTGCAGGTTCCCCCGTGCCACCACACACCTGATCAGTGTTCGCGATCCGCCCCGACGAGGCATGGAGCCGGAACACCATCAGCTCTGATTAGACGGTCAGGTCGAAGCGGTCGAGATTCATGACTTTGGACCATGCAGCCACGAAGTCATGCACGAACTTCTCTTTCGCATCGTCACAGGCGTAGACCTCTGCGATGGCTCGGAGCTGAGAGCTCGAGCCGAAGATGAGGTCGACGGCAGTGCCGGTCCACTTGACCTCACCAGTGCGGCGGTCACGCCCCTCGTAGATGTGCTCGTCTTCGGAGGACCTTTGCCACTGGGTGCTCATGTCGAGCAGGTTCACGAAGAAGTCGTTGGTCAGTGACTCGGGTCGCTTGGTGAAGACTCCCAGTGAGGATTGCCCAACGTTGCCGTGCAGCACGCGCATTCCACCGACCAGCACCGTCATCTCAGGAGCGGTCAGCGTCAGCATGTGCGCACGATCCACGAGCAACTCAACTGCCGATGCATCGAGGCCCTTTGCGGCGTAGTTGCGGAATCCGTCCGCTGTCGGCTCCAGGACGGCGAACGAGGCCACGTCGGTCTGCTCCTGCGAGGCGTCCATGCGCCCCGGCGTGAACGGAACCTGCACGGCGTGCCCGGCCGTGTTCGCGGCTGCCTCTACGGCGGCGCACCCGCCAAGTACGATCACGTCGGCCAGCGAGATCCTCTTCCCGCCGGACTGAGAGCCGTTGAAGGTCTCCTGGATCCTCTGCAGGGTCTGCAGAACCGTCGCGAGTTCGGCCGGCTGGTTGACGTCCCAATCCTTCTGCGGCGCGAGGCGAATGCGCGCCCCGTTCGCCCCGCCGCGCTTGTCGCTGCCGCGGAACGTTGCCGCAGACGCCCAGGCCGTGGTGACGAGCCGAGAAATGGACAGTCCCGAGGCAAGGATCGTGGCCTTCAGTGCGGCAATGTCCTGCGCATCAATCAGTGGGTGATTCACCGCGGGGATGGGGTCTTGCCAGATCAGTTCTTCGGCGGGCACCTCCGGGCCGAGATAGCGCGCGCGGGGACCCATGTCCCGGTGCGTCAGCTTGAACCACGCGCGGGCGAATGCGTCGGCGAACTGATCCGGGTGCTCCATGAAGCGCCGTGAAATCGCTTCGTAGGCCGGGTCAAACCGCAAGGCGAGGTCCGTGGTCAGCATGGCCGGCGCGCGACGCTTGGACGGATCGTGAGCATCCGGGACCGTCCCTGCCCCCGCATCACCCTTCGGTCGCCATTGCTGCGCCCCCGCCGGGCTCTTCGTCAGTTCCCAGTCGTAGCCGAACAGGTTGTGGAAGAAGTTGTTACTCCATCTCGTGGGCGTGGTGGTCCAGGTGACTTCCAGGCCGCTGGTGATCGCGTCACCGCCTTTGCCGGAGCCAAAGCTGCTCTTCCACCCCAGACCCTGTTCTTCGATACTGGCCGCTTCGGGCTCAGGCCCCACGAGTTTCGCGTCTCCGGCACCGTGGGTTTTGCCAAAGGTGTGCCCGCCGGCGATGAGGGCGACCGTCTCTTCGTCGTTCATCGCCATGCGCGCGAAGGTCTCGCGGATATCCCGCGCCGCGGCGATCGGGTCCGGGTTGCCGTTCGGGCCTTCCGGGTTCACGTAAATCAGGCCCATCTGCACGGCAGCCAGCGGCTTTTCGAGGTCCCGGTCGCCGGAGTAGCGCTGGTCGTCCAGCCATTTGCCTTCGGGGCCCCAGTAGATGTCTTCCTCCGGTTCCCAGGTGTCTTCCCGTCCACCGCCGAACCCGAAGGTCTTCAACCCCATCGATTCCAGCGCTACGTTGCCGGTGAGGATCATCAAGTCGGCCCAGGAAATCGCCCGGCCGTACTTCTGCTTGATCGGCCAGAGCAGTCTGCGCGCCTTGTCGAGGTTGGCGTTGTCCGGCCAGCTGTTGAGCGGCGCAAAGCGCTGGCTGCCGGTCCCCGCGCCGCCGCGACCGTCGCTGATGCGGTACGTGCCGGCGCTGTGCCACGCCATGCGAATGAACAACGGTCCGTAGTGGCCAAAGTCCGCGGGCCACCACTCCTGCGACCTCGTCATCAACGCCTCGAGGTCTCGCTTCAGCACAGCAAGGTCGAGCTTCTTGAACTCCTCGGCGTAGGTGAAGCCGTCACCCATGGGGTTGGACATGGGAGAGTGCTGGTGCAGTATGCGGAGATCCGTCTGACCCGGCCACCAGTCGCGATTGGTCAGGGTCCCGGTCGCCGCGCGACTGTGAGCCGCGACTATCGCCGGGGCGTTATTCTGATTCTCTGACATCTGCATGCTCCTTTCGTGTGTGCGGCCTAGCTCGCCTCTGACGCGGAAGCCACCGTTCCGCGCCTGCCCAAGTCGTGCTGCAACGCGAACAAAGCGCCCACGTTGCCGCCGATCAACCGCATCGACTCGACGATCTGGGTGACGCTCTTCTCCTCCTCCACCTGCTCGGTTATGAACCACTGTAGCATGAGTTGGGTCGGATAATCGTGCTCCTGCAACGCCAGCGCATAGATACCGTTGATCGAGGCAGTCACCGACTGCTCGTGCTGCAGGGCCTGAGCGAACGCGTCGAGTGGCGAGGTGAAATCCTGCCCGGGTTGATCGAGCGCGTGCAACTCCGCCCGGCTACCCCGATCAAGCATGAAGTCAAAGATCCGAAGGGCGTGGCCCACTTCTTCCTGACTCTGTTGGCGCAACCATCGCGCAAACCCCGCCAGATTGACCGACTCACAATAGCCGGCGGCCGACAGATAGAAATAGGCAGACGCCAGTTCGTGCTGTATCTGCCGGTTGAGCGCGGTACGGATCGTATCTTTCATCGATGCACTCTTCTCCTTCTCTGGCCAGGCCGTGCGAGCACCCATGGTCAGCATCGTGCGGGACCAGCCAACTGGTGGCCACGTTTCACAGCAGTGCCTGGACGCCCAGGAGCCCAAGCAGCGTAGCGGTAGTTGGCTGGAACGTCTCCGGGCATGGCAAGAAGCCTCCTCCGACGCACGCCGAGCACCTGGTGCACGTGACGGGTACACTGCGAAACACGCGATTGGCGGTTGCTAGTTTATACCAGATGCACTAGAATTGCAACCGTGAATCCGCAACGGTCTGCCTCACCCTCGGTGTCCCAACTCGCGCAGCGTTGCCGCGACCACGGGCTCCCCGTCACCGTGCAGCGGCGGCTCGTCCTGGAGGCGCTGGCTCGGCGGGCGGATCATCCCACCGCCGACCAGATCTTCGATGAGGTTCAGCAACACCTGCCGGAACTCTCGCGCACCACCGTGTATCGCGTGCTCGAGGCGTTCACGCGCATCGGTGTCGTACGCAAGGTCTCGCACCCCGGTGCCACGGCCCGCTACGAGATTGACACGCCTCGCCACCACCACCTGATCTGCCGCATGTGCGAGCGTGTCCTGGACCTCTATGACCCGGCGCTGGATAGTTTGCCTGTGCCCGCTGCTCCCCTGGGCTTTCACGTGGAGGAGTACGTGGTGCAATTTCGGGGGCTGTGCGCAGACTGTGCAGCGGAAGAAGCGCAGGCGCCGCGACAATAGTACTACCAGGAGGCTGTCCCGCAAGTGGCACGTGCGGCACGTCGTGAGAGCCGCCATGTGCGACGCGACGTTGAGGAGCAGTGACCGGCCGTGGGCCGCCTGGCCCGCGCTGGCGTGGGCGAGCGGCGCCAGCACCGCGCCGCGTGTTCGACGATCGCTACCTGGCGGCTTCCAACGAGCTGAACCTGCTCAACACCCTACTGCTGGAGGAGCAGGCCGAACGGTAGGGGTGAGCGGTTGCGGGTATGCTCAGGCAGCGGGCTCCTCTGGCTTGCTGCCGTGGAGCTGCCGGGCTCCCGGCGCTTAGGCGGCTTGCGCGGCGGCGCGGTACGACAAGGCTGGTAAGAGCACTTAGGTCGGCATGCACCTTGCGCGGGGGAGAGGAGTCCCGCAGAGAAAGCTGACCGGGGATGGCAACCGGCAACTATGAGTGTGGCAGTTCGGGGCTCGGCAACGGTCCGTGAACGAGTCCGTCAAGTGACACCTGTCGGCACCCGCGAGATCGTCGGTCGGCTGACCTGCATGGCGTCACCAATCCGCAATCTTCTGAGTCCGCTCGATCACTGCTACAGCTCCGCTTCCAGTGCGGCGGTGCCTTCCGCTACTGCCGTAGCCACAGTCCCAGTAGCCTCCTTCGTGTCTCCGCCGTGGGCATGGGCGGTCGCTCGACCGGAACGTGCTGTGTAGAGGAAGAGGCTACCTTCTGCCTCCGCAGGGTGTTCTGGCAGCCCGCGTGTGGAACCGGGGTGCAAGAGCACTCTCACTGCTGCACAGGATTTTCACGTCAGCGTACGCGACTTATCAACTTGTAGGGATGACCAAGCCCAGTTTCCTTGCAGGCTGGTTCGGGTCGCCCAAGGACGTATCTAGATCGCTTCCAGCGCCAGCCCAGCCGATACAGGCTACGCCGCAACGTCTTCGCTCCCACAGCAAAACCCGCCTTCCGCGCTTCCACGCGCAGCATTGGCGCCGTCCAGCCCTTGGTCACATGGCCCCGCGCCTGCGGGTCCATGTGCAGCACCCAGGCCAACCGGGTTTCCCCTTCCAGTCCGGCCTCTGCAGCCGCATCCAGACTCCGCGGCCAGACCTGCCGCCGGATCGTCCCAGCCAGACCCCGTAAGCGCCATGTCCTCCGCCAGGCATATCCCCTCGACCGATTTACCCCCACTCCCTGTGCCACCACCTTTGGGCTCAACTGCTCTTCCAGGAGCGGCAGTGCCGACCTGGTCACGATCAGCTCGACCGCCAGCCAGGTGGCCCGACCCGGTGCCGGCGTCTACGCGCTCACCAAGTTCGGCATCGCGGCGTTCTCGGAGTCGGTGCGCCAGGAGGTGCTGGGGAAGCGCGTGCGCGTCAGCGTGGTCGAGCCGGGCACCGTTGACACGGAACTCGCCTCCCACCTGCGGGAGAACGTGCGTCGGGCGGCGACGAGCCAGACGGCGACCATTACGCCGCTGCAGCCGGAGGACATCGCGGACGCGGTCGCCTACATCGTCACCCGTGATCCTCGGGTAGCGGTCAACGAGATGCTGGTGCGTGCCGCCGAGCAGACCTGGTAGCCTCCGTGCCGACGAGTTGAGAGCCTACGCGGCTACAGCCACGACACTTTCAACAGCGCGGAGGCGATCCGTCCACGGCGCTGCATCCGCATGCGGGGAGCCCGGGTGCCCGGCACCCCCGTCGGCGGCCCCGAGGTGGCCACATCGAGCTGTCTATAAGCTGAGCGCCCAGAGCGCAAGGCTGACGCGGACACGTCTCCTCAGTCCGGAGCGTCCCGGCCATCTTGCGTGCCACCCGGCTTCGCCTCCCTCACCTACAGGTCGTCGACGGGAGGCTCCTGGTTCACCTAGTTCAGTTCCGAGTCCCGGATGAACTGATTGGGCCAGGCGAGTCCCTCGGCTGTGCACTCGGCAAAGGCCAGGACTCGCCGGCAGTAGGCGGTCACCTTCTCAACGCTGGGCTCAGCGAGGAGGTCGGCAATCTCGGCGAGCAGGTGCTCCGGCTTGTGTTCTGCCCTGCCCAGCTCGGCCAGCAGCTACTTGTGGTACGGGTAGAGCAGCGCGTTCCTGGTGAGGACGATGCGCCCTCTGAACAGGACAAGCGCAAGCTGCTCCGTCCATATGCCTGTGCCCGCCGCAAACTCAAGTACGTCCCCTTGAAGACTAAGCTCCTTGAGTACCCTGAAGACTTGTCGCACCTCGGCAAACCAGCGTGCATCCTCTTTTGGTCCAAGGCTGTAGCGACGTGTACGATAGAACCACTCATCGTACTCGGCCGCACGTAAGCCGTAGTAGAGAGTGGCGCAACCGGGGCACGGCGACCAGGCCACCACCCGTCACCAGCGATGGAACGAATGCGCACGCGTTGCGCTTATTGTCGAGTAGCAGTCTGAAAGCCTTGGACACCAGGGGTCCCGCCGAGTTCGGCTGGGCGAAGCCTTCCCCGAGCTTGCCAGAGACAGTCAACTCTCTGGCGAGGATTTGCCTGAATGAATCGACTATGCCCAAACGCCCTCGAACAGCATGTAGGGGACCAAGAACACGGCAGCGGCTGCGACACAGAGAAGCCAGTCGGAATCCGTGTGCTCCTTGTCTATCCAGTGCATGAGGCCCATCGCAAGTCCTCCGACGAGCATACCGCCAAAGAATGTATAGTAGGCGACGTGTTCGAATAGAGCTGGAACGTTCACGCCCCCATGAGTGTCAGAGGTTGTGCCGGCTGCAACGGGGCCGGTCACCCACAGTTCGCATATACCGAATACAAGCACAACGGCGACGACAGCGGGAAGCAGTGCCAGTACGAGCCAGCCTAAGGGCAAGCGCAAGATGCCTACTTCGACCACACCGGCGGCGGCCGTCTTCAACGCATCGGGTGGACCCTCCGAAAACGCATTCTCAACTGCGTTCTCGCCAATCGCCTCGATTGTGGTGGACAGTGGTGCGCGTGCCAGCGCCTTGAGATCACGGCGACTGGATACCGTGTACCAACCGAGACAAAGAAATCCCGCCACAAAAGGTGCTAGGATGATCGTCCATGCGATCTGCTCTCCGAGCACAGGCCAGTGAGCGTGAACCGCGGACTGAAGCAGAATGTAGCCAATGGAGAGGGCTACGAGCGACCCCGCCTTGAAGGCTGCCAGGGTGATCCAGTCGTCGGAGTCCTTTGGACGCCAGAAGATAAGCAGGAACACCAGGCCGAACGCTGTGAACGCGATGGCGCCTATCCAGGTACCGATCATTGTCGGGCCCTTCTACTAGAGGGACAGCCTCGCAGGCGCAGCCTTGACCGTTCGCCCAGCGCAGAGGCCGTCCAGTCTTGCTAAGCGGCTTCAACTCGCAGCACAGTACCGTCGCCGAGAGCCATCAGCTGCCCATGCCCACGCCTCGCACGCACAGCGCTCCACCTCCTTCCCGTGCGACGCCAAGTACAAAAAACCCGGCGCACGACCGTGCCGTCGTGGCCGGGTCCACCAGTTGCTCGTTGCGGTCCAAGGGTGGCCAAGGAATAGAGACGTCAACGGGACGGGAGCGACATCACCGCTCGCGGTTCTCGAGGCGTCGGGTCCTATCTAGGGCTGCAGGTCGGCGCATCCACCACAAACCGATCATAGACCGCATGTCAACACAAGTCATTCGTCGGCACTGATCTCTACGTTCAAGGAATCGACCTTCAGGCGAATCATCCATTCGGCCGAGCTGCAAGGCGCACTGCCACCGCCTTGGGTGTGGTCAAACAGCTGACCGGCGAATACCGAGTGCACGCCGACGGGCTGAGACACCTGCATGCCAACGTGAGCGCGCGCCTGCAGCGCCCCGCGCCTGTGGAGCTTGTGTAGAAGTAGGGGCCGGTCGTTGCCCGGTTGTTTGCGTGGTAGGACGGGCTGGGCGTTGCGGATCGTCGCAATGAGTTGTCGGCCGCGAACTGGCATGTACTACCTGACCGTCGCGGCGCAACTTGCTGGACTCCCGTCTGACGCGACACACGATACCTCCTGCGTACAGCGCGACCGCAAGACCAATCGCTCGTCCAAATCTTGTTTGAAACGGCGGGCGAGCCGCCGCGGATGCACATCACGTACGACGACGGCAAAGTCCGGAATCCGGCTACCCTCGCCGGCGCGCTGGCCACGATCCGAGCGAGAGCACAGAGACTCACCAACGAATGAGAGGCAGTTGAACAGCACGGCTCTGCTAGGTTGTGAGAGCATGCGCGGGCGCTGAGGGCTTGTCTGCCTCTACGTGGCTCAGCACACTTAGCTTGTCTTTTAGCCATGACGAGGTCAGCCGGTTAGGCGTCGGCTCGCATAATCCGGACCACTGGTCGCTGGGGAGCGGGCTCAGGCGGTGAGTTTGATAGCTGGATAGCGCCGAGCAGGGCCTGAGCGGCGTCCTTTCGGCCGTCCCGGGGAGCGTCCGCAGGGTTGTGGTGCACTGGCGAGACTACCCAAGTGCGGCACGAGCGCGGCAAAGGCGCGCTGGACGCGGCAAGGCGTCAGGCGGCCTGCGCGCTGGGGTCGCTCCCATGGCAGGCGCTGGTCGGCGACGAGACCACGGGCGAGCTGCAGCTGAGTGTAGGCGGCCAGTACCAGCAAGGTCCAGCGGTCAGCTTGTGCCGGATGCCGCAAGCGCGGCGTGGTCCAATTCAGGGTCTGCTTGAGGAAACGGAAGGTGTGCTCCAGATCGAAGCGGCGCACGTACGCGCGCCAGAGCGTGGCCAGATTAGGGGTGCCCGGTCCTGCCCACCAGAGCCAGAGCACCTGCGGTGTGCGCGTGTGGCCAGGCAAGCGACTGACTTCCACCAGGACCACGGCGCCCGATACGACCGGCCGGCGACCGTGGCCGTGGCCAACCTGTCGTTTGGGCCGACCGTGCAAAGCAGTCCAGCAGCGTACGCGGACCGCGCCGTGCTGTTCGTCCTCGCGATGCTCGTCCGTCGGCGCGGGCCAGGTGGTGGGGTCCTTGCAGGCGAACTTGGCTCCATGCCGGAAGCGCGGTCCGTGCCCATTGCCTACCTGCGCCTTGACGGGTGGCTCACCGAAGAAGCAGCGGTCGCTGCGCATGCGGACGAGAATGGCCACCCGTTCGTCGGCGAAGGCAAGCGTGAGGGGGACCGGGTCGTAGCCCGCATCAAACACGAAGAGGGGCACCGCCGCTGTCGGCCCATGGCGGCGCAGCAAGGCCCGGATCTGCGCGACCGCCACAGTGTGGGTGTTGTCGCCTGGTAGCACCCGCTGCACCTCGACCGGCGCCGTCCAGCTATCGCGGACGAAACCGAGCTGCGCCATCCACTGGTAGGACCAGCCGGCCACGATGGGCTGCCCGGCCGAATGGCGGGACGGATGGTAGTAGAAGCCGCGTTCGGGGCTGGTCTCGGCGTCGCAACGTGCCCAGACACTGGCGTCCACGCCGTAGATGGGCTCGCCAGCAGCCAACGGGAGCTGTGCGACACGCCCCAAGAGTGCCTCGCGGTCGATGCGCCCTTTGCTCAGGGCGGCGTACAGGCTGCCCCAGCCACGCTGATGCGACGGAGCCAGAGTCAGGTGTGCCGGTGAAGGGGCAGCGCCGGTTGCCAGGAGAGCGTCCACTAGGTCGAACAGGGCATCGGCTGGCCGGTCAAATGCGGCATACAGGTCGGTACGGCACTGCTGCAGTAGGCGAAAGTCAGGTGTGTGGTCCATGGCGTCGTAGCCTACCAGGCCATACCATAGCGTGTTCCAGGTCATCGGCCTGGCCCTCTTCTCGAGCGCCAGCCCTCTCCCCCAGGCCCTGAGAGAGGTTTGTTGCTCGTTGGCAGTATGCTTGAGCCTAAAGGAGATAGGGTACGTGGAATGTGACCTCGAAGCTGTATATGGAAGCATCGCGGAACGCGTGCCGACAGGGCCAGTGGGCTATCCCAATTTCGTGTTCTCCACACAGACTTTGCCTGTTCCACCTCCGATCCTCGCGACTGACAAACTATTCATTCGCAAGGCACGCCATCAATACAATGTGGAATATCTCGCTGATGCGTTGTGGTTTCAGGCGTCTCGACGTACGCTCCGCCAGCTGGGTTTGCTCATTCTGGCGGTACTCTTTCACGAGCAGCCCTCTCAGACCTCCGTGAGTCTGGTCCATACTGCATCCGACATCAAGGACCTCGTGGTCGAGTACGAGTACCTCGAGCAAGATTACCCGGGCTACCAAAGCCGCCCGTACCAGTACTGCTACTATCCGGGCGATACAGACCGTCATCCCTGGTGGCGGACACCGGGCGGGGTGCGGGCGGAGGATCTACCACGCTTCCTGCTCGAGGTGCGAGAGGGTCGCGAAAGCGAGGAGGCGTGGACCTCGCGCGACCTGGTGCGCGTGTGCGGTAGCGACCGTGCGCTCGCCCTGCTTGCCGAGCTGCTACTTAATGCAGGCCGACCTGACAACCCAGTTCTTGACTACGCACTTGAAGGCGAGGGTGGGTTTCGCGGCGTTGGTATCCACAGCGCTGAAGCAATGTTCGCGTTGCCGGGGAGCCTTGCTTGGGACGGCTTGCTGTAGTCCAGACTCGGATCCGACCGCGCTTGGTCGCTGTTGGGTTTCTTCACGCCGCACAAAACCCTCAGCCGTCTGATCCATGCAGTTAAAAGACCAGCTAAGAGCGTGCTCAGTAATGCAGTAAGGGGCAAAATGAACGAATGAATGGCGGGATGAACTGAGGCTGAAACAGGGAGAAGGGGCATGGCAGAAATCATGACGCCCACGATCCGCGTCAGCTTTACCGCACGCTTGAGCGATTCCAACGGCATTGCCGGGAGCGCAGTGGTCAACGCATACGTGGACGACACGGTCACCGACGCCCAACTCAGCGACACGTGGGCTGCGGCGCTCGATGCGCTCACTGACGGCGTTATCACCGGCGGCCGGATCACGCTGCCCGACAGGAGGATGGAACAAGCCCCGTCCGGCCTCAAAACCGTGGCGGTCCTGCACGGGCAATGGCTACCCGAGAGCATGCTGTTCAGCTTCGGCGGATACCAGTACACAGGGTACGCTCATAGCGTACTGGTCCCTGCCTTCTCCAAGCGCTTTATCTGGCGTCGCTATTCAAATGACGGGATCGCTATCCTGGAGTCGGCGCCCGTGCAGGCCTTCATCAAGCTGCTGAGCGAGCCCTTCGCAGCGGGCCACGGGGTGTTCACCGACCCCGACGGGAGGCAGCTCGTCGGCGACGGTAGGCACTTCCAGCACGTTACGGAGACGCAGCGCAACCTGCGCTGGTACAACAGGCAGCTACGTCACACGGACTCGAGGCCTGCGCAATAGTGGTGCGTGTAGACTTGCGAACACATGACACACGACACCCCCTGCGTACGGCGCGGCCGCAAGACCAATCGCTCGTACAAGCTCTCCTTGAAACTGCGGGTGAGCCGCCGCGGATGCACATCATGTACGATGACGGCAAAGTCCGGAATCCGGCTGCCCTCACCGGCGCGCTGGCTGCCATCCGAGCGAATGCACAAGGACTCACCAACGAATGAGAGACAGTTGAACAGCATGGCTCTGCTAGTTCCTGAGGGCATGCGCGGGCATGGAGGTTCGTCTGGCTCTTCCTGGATCAGGTGCGGACCCTCGGAGCCATCGGGACCAGGTAGTGAAGGAGGAGACTAGTGCAGCTGGAGACGTCAGGGACCCGCTGGCCACACCACCGCACGCAGCTACCACCGGGGCCATTCCTCTACTTGGCCGCTAACCGAGATCGACACAGCAATTGTCGATCAGAGTCGGCTGCCCACGCTGAAGAACCTACGGGCTCGCCCATGGCCGGACGGCTCACCGGTTAAGGAACTCATCCTCGAAACAGAACGCCGTGGCTACCTCCTGGTGGCACCCGGCAACGGAGCGAAACGCCGATGGCTTGAACTGCACAGCAGCTGGAGGAGGTCCTGCCGCGAACGAGGCGTCCCTTGCATCACGGTGTATGTCGGGAAAACAACGCCATACGGACGGCGCGTGCAGGTCGAGTGGGACGTCGATCCCCTTGAGGACTCCCTGGATCGCGCGACGGTCGCGTGTCCGTGGCGCGATCGGGAGGTAGAGCCTTTCTCCACGGTCGACAGTTGGTACGCCAACTGCCCGCGGTTAGTGCAAGACGCCATCACACCCCGCGGCAGCGACACCCTCTACGAGGGGAGCTACAGCTATGGGACACTGCGCAGCGTCGAGGGGGCGCCGACGCCCCTCTGCCTGCTGTTCAACGCCCTCAACCAACTCTACTTTGGCGCTGAAGCTGGTACCAACGCAGCGCCGGAGGAAGCGCCAACCGTCGCCTATGCCCGCCAGCTAGAATCCTCACGACAGACCATGCCTGCCATGCGACCGCGCCGTTCGACGGGGCGCTTCTGCCCAATCTGCGACTTCCAGTACACAACCTCACCTGGTGACCTGCGCAAACACGCGCACCGCCACATGCGCCGTACGGCAGGCATCGACGTACCCGATTCGCTGCGGGAAGAGCGCGGGACTATGATCGACTTCGAGACGCCGTGGCACCACCCCAGTTTCCTCAGCTTTGCCTACGTCTCGTGCATTGACCGCGTACGGCATCAGCAGATCGCCTACGAGCTCAGCGGCTTCTTGCAGCATGAGGAGCACTACGACTTCAACCTGTGCTCCGCGGCGATCGCGCGCGCGGACACGCATCCTGATCACGTACGGCACCGCCAGCATGCGATCATCGCGATCGTGGACGAACGCGCCATGGGCGTGCTGTTGCTTCGACGCAGCCGGCAAACGCACATATTCGACGGAGCCGCGCTTACCGAGGCGTCTGGCCCAGAAGGGTGGATGATCGCTGGCGTCTGCGTCCTACCTCCTTACCGCCGCCAGGGAGTCGCTATCGCGCTTGCAAGGCACGCGGCACGCCGGCTACACATCGCGCCAGACGCCTTTCTGCACAATCCGCCGTTCAGCTCGTCCGGGCAGCGCTTCGCCGAGCGTCTGAGCGGAACGACGCAGCTGCGAGTCGCCCAAGCTCTTCCCGACAGTGAGATCTGACAGATGCTGCTGGAGAGCGAGCTTAATGCCGCAACCGAGGCGCGGTACACTGGACCTGGATTGTTACCCTGCGGCTCAGTCGCAAAGCCCAGATTGTGAGGTGTCAGCAATGACATTCCTAGAGCAAGCGCGCGAACAGGCACTGGCAGCCCTGTCGGCGCCTATCACCGACCAGGTAACCCTGGCCGAGCTGCAGGGAATGCACGTGAGGAACCTGATGCCCCGCTACATGACCTGGCTGCACCGACGCGTGGCGGCGCGGCCGCGCTTTCTGCATCGCTCTGCACGCTACATGGCCAATTCCTTGCACAGCGACCCGCAGTACCAGGCATCGATCGCTACCATCGAGCATGACATGGAACGTGGCACGGATCTCACGCGCTACCTGAGTGCACGCATCAACGTGACCTACGAGCAGCGAAATTCGGGCCGCAAGTACACAGCACGCCCGGACTTGGATATGTTGCTGAACGATCTAGGCGTTCACCACCTACACGTGTCGCTGACCATGGAGACTGTGGGGAACCGGGCTGGCTTCGTACGAGGCGACACGCATGTCATGTTTGTCCTTTTTCGCCCCTACGATGCCTACCTCATCGACATCTTCGATCACCGGTCCTGGACCCTGCCTGAAGTAGGCACAATCCTTGCCACCGAATGGCCGGATCAACACCTGGTGCCGAAGATCGCCGGCTTCACAGCGCAAGGATCACCACCCGATGCCGCAGCCATCAAGGCTGCTCGTGACTCAGGCCTCGCGATGCCGGTGCAGGTCGCCCAGGACCTATACATGACGCCGATGGTCACGACGGGCGGCACGTCCATCGATGACACGATCGCAAGTGACGACATTCTCAACTCGGCCGTACGCCTGCAGAAAGCGGTAGATGATCCCGCCAGCGAAATCGCGCAGTGGCTAGCCCAGCAAGGGATTGCAGTCGCGGATCTCCAGTTCTGCATCACTGGGTACGGCCGCTGGGAACTCGTGGACACCAACATCGGCACAAAAGTGCTGACTGGATAGCCCCTGGCTGTTCGATAGTCGGCTGCCAGTGGAGTTTGGCGTATCTGCCGTCGGCTAGAGCGCCTACTCGTGCACGTCGCTAATACGCCAGCTGGCAGGGCCGGCCAGCAGGGGGATGCGAGGATTGGCGCCGTCCGCGTTGTAAATCCGATAGATTGCTTTGTTGTGCGCTATGGCAGGATAAGCGGGGTAGGTTTGGTCGGGCTGTTGCATTTGCCAGGTGATGGCGCAGAAGGCACGCGCGGCGGTGATGCTGATAGCTATGTCCATGCGGACGGTGATGCCGGAAGGGTCGGTGAAGCTGATTGTGTCGTCCTGTGGGCTCGAAGGTGCGGATAGCCATGGGCCAGGCGTGTCCAGGGGCGTGCCGGGAATGAGGTTGGGATCTTCCAGACAGGTCGCCGTGCCTGGCAGCAGGACGGCGCCGACGGCGGACTTGCGCATGCCGCCGTTGCCGCCGGTATCGGCGTAGACGATCAGCACGAGGTAGCGGATAGTACTCGGCGCCGGGGACCAGGCAGATCTGCCAATCTGCATGCAGCACCAGGGCAGCCTGGTGGAGACGTACATGTGCAGCCGGTCCCTTACAACCAAACATTAGGGCCATGACTAAACTTTAATCTTCTTCCTTGCACACACACTCATGCGTATCCCACGCTCCCTACTTCACGGTGACGCTCTTGGCCAGGTTGCGCGGCATGTCGGGATCGTACCCTCGTTGGCAGGCAAGGTAGTAGGCCAGGAGCTGCAGCGGTATCAGACTGAGCAGCGGAGAGAGGCTGCCCCCGTCCGGCACCGGCAGATACTCGTCGAAGATGGGGTTGTTCTCTGGACCGACGCCGATGATCGTGCCGCCCCGCGCCCGTACCTGCGCCGCGTTGCTCAGGATCTCCGCCCGCATGTCGTCGCTCGAGGCCAGGATCACACATGGCGTCCCCGGGCCGATCAGAGCGATGGCATAGTGCTTCAGCTCGCCGCCCGCCAGGCCCTCGGCATGGATGTAGCTCACCTCCTGCACTTTTATCGCCGCTTCGAGCGCAACCGGGTAGTTGATGCCGCGGCCGATCATGTAGATATCGGTGGACCGCGCCAGCCGCTTCGCCAGGGTCTCCACGCGCTCCAGGTATTCGGGGGTCGTGAGAGCAGCCATGTGTGAGGCGACGTTCGTGAGCAGAGCTCGGCCGTGGGCCGCCTGGCCCGCGCTGGCGTGCGCCAGCAGCGCCAGCACCGCGATCTGGCCGAGCGTTGCCTTCGTGGACGCCACCGCCTTCTCCGGGCCTGCCTGCACCAGCAGAGTATGGTGAGCCTTGCGCGTGAGCAACGAGCCGGGCACGTTCACCACGGCTACCACCCGGCTGCCGCGCGCCAGTGCCACGTCGACCGCTTCCAGCAAATCGGCGGTCTCGCCGCTCTGCGAGATGGCCACGAGCAGAGTGCGCTCGTGCAACGAGTGGCGGTAGTTCTTGAACTCGCTGCCCAGAATGGCGGTGGTAGAGCGGCCGGCGATATCCGAAAAGAAGTAGGTGCCGATCTTGCCCACCACGCCGGCGGTGCCGCAGCCCACGAAGCAAACTTCCTGAGCGATGCGGATCACGGCGGCCACGTCGTTCAGCAGGGCGTCGGGCTGGTTGATCGCGCGCTGCACCGCGTCGCGCTGCTCGAGTATCTCCTTGATCATGAAGTGCGGGAAGCTGCCGCGTTCGCTGAGCTCCGGCTCCCAGCCGACGTTTTCCGCCTGGGGTTGGAGCTCGTGACCGTCCTCGGTCGCGGCGAACGCGATCCGGCCCGCGACGCTCACCATCTCGTGGTCGCCCAGCCAGATCACCCGATCGGTGTGCTTGAGCAGGGCAGGCATGTCGGAGGACACGTAGTATTCGGGGCTCTCGTCCGTGCCGCCCAGGCCGATCACGATCGGAGAGCCGTTCTTGGCCACGACCACGTCGCGCGTGACCGCGTCCAACACCACGATGGCGTTGCGCCCGCGCAGGCGATTGAAGCTGAGCCTGACGGCCTCGGGAAGCGAACGCTCCTTGAGCGCTTCCTCCACCAGGTGTGCGACCACCTCGGTATCCGTCTCGCTCCTGAGCACGTGCCCTCGCGCCAGGAGCTCGACTCGCAGCTCGAGTGCATTCTCCACGATGCCGTTGTGAATGACCGCCACGCGATTGTCGCATGAGACGTGCGGGTGCGCGTTCTCCTCGGTCACGCCGCCGTGCGTTGCCCACCTCGTGTGGCCAATGGCCACGTGACTGGGATTGAGGCGGGAGATCGGCGGATCGGTCGGCGCTACGGCGCCAATCTTGCCCACCCGGCGCTCCACGCGCAGTCCATCCTGAGTGGGCACGGCCAATCCCCAGGAATCGTAGCCGCGGTATTCGAGTCGCTTCAGCCCGTCGAGGACAATAGATGCTGCATCGCCGCGGCCGCCACTATAGACGAAGATTCCACACATCGCCGACGCCCCCTCGCCATGCACTCGTGCTCAAGAACCACACACTGCCCACGGCCGTGTGGAACCTCTGCCCGTACTGGGCCGGAAGCCGGAACATTGCTACGAACCCGTAGCACCGGCGCCGGCGGCCACGCTGCTCGCCGTTGCCGCGCCCCTATCCCACCCGGTTGATCCTGGTCACACCAGAGAGGCGCCCAGCACGGTCGCCAGAGCGGCGCGCGAGATAGCCCCCTCGCGGAGCAACCGGGGTCGATCCGGCGTGGTAAAGTCGACCACTGAAGACGGCGTGCCGATCGCGGCGGCTCCGCCGTCGAGAATGAGCTCCAATCCTCGTGGGAAGTGCGCGGCGACCTGGGCGGCGCTGAGCGCCGGCTGGGCTCCGGACACGTTGGCGCTGCTGCATGCCAGGGGCTTGCCGGTCAGTAGGATCAGCTCTCTGGTCACCGCGTGCGCCGGCATACGCACGCCGATCGTCGTCCGGCCCGGAGCGAGCTCCTGCGGAACGGTATCACGGCGCGCCACCACCATGGTGAGCGCGCCGGGCCAGAAGTAGTTCGCGAGTGCCAGCGCGCCACCGGGAAGGCGCTCGCTCAGAAGATCGAGCTGCTCGATGCTGCCGATCAGCACAGGTATCGCCTTCTCGTTCGATCGCCCCTTGGCCTCGAATATCCTGGCTATGCCGGCAATACTGTCGAACACGGTTCCGATACCGTAGACGGTGTCCGTGGGGAAGGCCACGAGGCCGCCCGCGAGCATGGCCTCCGCTGCCATCTGTTGGGCCAGTACGTTTGAAGCCTGGAGAATGGGCACCGGTTGCGAGCTCATACCGACATGGTAGCAATCCGAGCCTCCGTGAGCCACACTTGGGCCCGAGATCTGGGGATTCCAACACCTCGGTCCCCTGTCCCACCACGATGGAAGGCACGTCGGGTAGGTCCGGACGCGACCCAGACTGCCGCGGCGCCGCGATCGCCGGCCTGAGCCCCGGATCGCGGCATGCCGGTCCGCCGCTGAGCTCTGCCGCTGGCACGGCGCGCGCCGTGGGCGTGATACGATGAGTGCATGACGAACGTCAGCCGCAGTCCCGTGAGCGACCGGCAGCTCGGTCTGCTCGACCTGCCAGGTATTCCTGAGCTCGAGGCGTGCATCCGCTGCGGGCTCTGTTTGTCCGTTTGCCCCACCTATCAACCCACGTTGTTGGAGACCAAGTCGCCGCGGGGGCGCATCGCCCTCGTCAAGAACATGGTCGAGGGTGGGCTCTCGCCGCACGATCCCGGCTTCGTGAAGCATCTCGATCTCTGTCTGCAGTGCATGGCCTGCCACACGGTCTGTCCCACGGGCATCAGCGCCGGTGAGGTGGTAGCTCGCACGAAATCGTACCGGCGCGCCGCCGTGAGGCCGCACGGACCGGCAGGGCTCGTACAGGCGCTGATTTACCGGCGGCTGATGCCGAGCTACCGGGGCATGCAGAGCGCCGCGCTGCCTATCCTCCTGTACAACCGGCTCGGCGTGCAGCGACTCGTGCGCGCCCTGGGAGTCATGCGGCTGCTGCCCGCGACCTTGCGGCGCATGGAGGCGCTGCTCCCGGCCAGGATCGGGCGACCGGCACTGCCGCGGCTCCCGTTGGTAACCCCGGCAATCGGCCCGCAGCGCGCCGAGGTCGCCATGCACGTGACCTGCGTGAACAACGTCGTGCTGTCCGGCGCCGTGCTTGCTTCGGTGCGCGTGCTGGCGCACAACGGCTGCAGGGTCCGGCGTACGCCTCGCGCCGTGTGCTGCGGCGCCCCGCACGAGACAAAGGGCGACATGGAAACTGCCCGCATGCTGGCCCGCCGCAACATCGAAGCGTATGAACAGCTGGGCGACTGCATCGTGGTGAGTGATGCCGCGGCCTGCGGACACGTCATGAAGAGCTATGCCCGCTGGCTGAGCGGCGACCCTGTCTGGGCGGAACGCGCGCGAAAGTTCAGTGCTCGCGTTCGGGATATCCACGAGTACTTGCTGGAGCTCGGTCCGATTCCCCCGCGCGGGTCCGTTCCCTGCACCGTCACCTACGCCGATCCCTGCCATCTCTGCCACGCGCAGGGCATCAGCTCGCAGCCGCGAGACCTGCTGCGCATGGTACCGGGCCTTCGGTTCGTCGAGCTGCCCGACGCCACGTGGTGCTGCGGCAGCGCCGGCACCTACAACATCGAGCAGCCGGAGATGGCGGATGCCATTCTGGCGCGCAAGATGGAACGCATTCGCGAGACCGGAGCGACGGTGGTGACGTCCGCCAATCCGGGCTGCCTGCTTCAGATTGAGGCAGGTGCCAGAAAGCACCACGTGCCTGTTCGAGTGCAGCAGGTCAGCCAGCTGCTCGACCAGAGTTACCGCGCCGGCAGCCGGGCCCGAAACGGGCACGGGAACGACCGCAACTCCTGAGTAGTGCTATTCCCAATCCCAGAGGAGATGTTGCGAGATAGGTCCGCCCTTGACCAGGGCGTAGTAGCTGTCGGCGAAGGCGAATGCCTCCTCATAGCTGCTGAACAAATGCTCGGCCACCAGGTGTCGCGCAAGGTACGACTGGCGGCCCCTGCCCGGCACCGGAGGCCCCACGAATGCCTCCACGCGCGCCATGAGTGCCTCCAGTGAGACGAGCGATCGGCCCGCTCGTGAAAGGAATCGCCGTTCTTCGCGCGAGAACGGTTGTTCGCCCAGCTCGTGCAGCCACATAGAGCTAAGTATAGGTCGAGCGTGGCATAACGCGTGTCGCTGCGTGTCGAATCGGCTAAAATACTGCGGAGAGATGCGCGATACGGGGTCAAGGCGAGCGCGCGGGTGAGATGCGGTCTGAGTCTGGTCCGGTCGAGGCGCCGATTGAAGCGGCGACGGCACAAGCCGGGTTCGGCGTGGAAGGTGAGCAGCGCGATCTGCCGGACCACGACATGCCGGGCGATGGGACGCTGCTCGCCCGCCTGACGAAAGCAATGGCGTGGTGCCTCGGCGTCACGGGCTGGGTGGTGGCTGCCATCTTCATTCTCTACAGCCATGGCGAGTCCGACCGGGTGCGCAATACGCGCCAGGCCGACGGCACGCAGGTCGCGCGGATCAGCGCCATCCTTAACGGCACCGTGGCCGTCCAGCATTTCCTGGCCGTTACGAAGCACGCGCAGACGATCGACATGGCTCCCCAACAACGCCTCCGCGGCGACGCGTCCGCCACCTTCCTCTATACCGCGGGCAGTGGGCGCGGCGCTATCGTGGTCGACGGTCTGCCGGCGCTGCATCCCGGTCACGTCTACGCGGTCTGGGTGCGCGACATGGACCAGCGCTGGTGGCACGTCGGTTCGGTGGCCCCATCGAGCCCGGGCGCGGAAGCGTCGGCGTTGCTCATGGCGCCGGTCGCGCTGGATCGCTACGGCAGCGTGTCGCTGGACATCGAGGCACGGCAGGACGTGACGTCGCCCACGAGCAACATGCTGTTCGCGGTCCGCCTGCCTTCCGTCACCGGCGGCTGACCTTCTGCCGGTCGCCGGGACGACGGCTGCTGAAGCCACGCCGGTGCACGGGCATCGAAGAGCCGGCTGGATTGCTCGTCGCACGCCGCGTACACGCCGCTTACTCTGTGATACGCTTGTGACACTACCGGCGTGGTAGGTGTCCAGTCAGCAGAATCATGGAGAGTCTCTGAGCATGGATGCAGCGAATTCCGGTGGGAGCGGCTCTGCAGTCAACCTTGAGGTCTTCGACAAGAAACACCTTCCACACCTCGTGATGACCCTGCAGCTGTCCGAGCGCGGTCTGCTGGTCGAGCCGAGCGCGGCGGCGCGTGAGCTCATCGAGCAGGATCTGCGGGTCGGCCGCGAGGAGGCGAGACACCTCCCGGTCGTGGGCTGGCTGCTGGAACGCGCCATGGTGTTCGCCGAACACCGCATGGCGGACTATTTCGGCCTTCACGAGCTCAGAAAAGTGCACATGCAGTTCGACGGCAGCGTGCTGGGTCTGCAAATCGGCAGGGGCATGCTGGAGCTTGGGCCCGGCGAGGTGGACGCCGAGGCTGCCCGCCTGTTCTTTGCCGAGTATGCCCGGCTGAAGCAGTCTCCCCGCCTACGAGCGGGAGGGTAACGCGTCGGCGACCAGCCTGCTGGAGGCGATACTCTGTGGTTCCACGCTGCTGACGCCCATCAGGCCCTCGAACTGCGTCCGGTCCAGCGTCTCTTCCTGCACCAGCCTCTCGGCAATCAGGACCAGTCTCTCGCGATTCTTGTCCAGGATCTCCTTGGCGCGAGTGAACGCCGTGGTCACGAGGCGACGGACCTCGGAGTCTATCTCTACCGCCACGACCTCCGAATAGTTACGCTGCTCGCCGAGATCGCGGCCGAGGAACACCATCTCCTCTTTGTGCCCGTAAGCGAGCGGGCCGAGCTTGTCGCTCATTCCATACTCGGTCACCATCTTGCGGGCCAGCTTGGTGCAGCGCTCGATGTCGTTCTCCGCACCCGTGGTCATCTCGCCGAACACCAGCATCTCGGCGGCTTGGCCGCCCAGACTGAAAGCCAGCGTATCCTCGAAGTGCGAGCGCGAATAGAGATAGCGGTCCTCTGACGGCAGTAGCTGCGTGAAACCTCCCGCCATGCCGCGAGCGATGATCGTGATCTTGTGCACCGGATCCAGATTCGGCAGCTTGTATGCGACCAGGGCGTGGCCGACTTCGTGGTACGCGGTGATCCGCTTCTCTTCTTCGGAGATGATCCGGCTCTTGCGCTCCGGACCGGCCACCACGCGGTCGATGGCCTCTTCCATCTCCAGCATGGTGATCACTTTCTTGTTGCGCCGGGCGGCCAGGATGGCTGCCTCGTTGAGCAGGTTTGCCAGGTCCGCGCCCGAGAATCCCGGGGTCTGCTTGGCCAGCGTATCCAGGCTTACCGACTTGTCGAGCGGCTTGCCCTTGGCGTGCACGTCCAGGATGGCGCGCCGTCCTCGGATGTCGGGCCGGTCCAGGATCACCTGCCTGTCGAAACGGCCCGGGCGCAGCAGCGCCGGATCCAGCACGTCGGGACGGTTGGTTGCCGCGATCACGATGACGTTGGTGTTGGTATCGAAACCATCCATCTCGACCAGAATCTGGTTCAGGGTCTGCTCGCGCTCGTCGTGACTTCCGCCCAGTCCGGCGCCGCGCTGCCTGCCCACCGCGTCGATCTCGTCGACGAACACGATGCAGGGGGCGCTGCGCTTCGCCTGATCGAACAGGTCGCGAACGCGGCTGGCACCGACGCCGACGAACATCTCCACGAACTCCGAGCCCGAGATCGAGAAGAAGGGCACGCCGGCCTCGCCGGCCACCGCGCGCGACAGCAGGGTCTTTCCGGTGCCGGGGGAGCCGACGAGCAGGACGCCGCGAGGAATTCGCGCCCCGAGAGAGGCAAACTTCTCGGGATAGCGCAGGAACTCCACGACTTCGGCAAGCTCCTGCTTGGCTTCGTCCACGCCGGCCACGTCCACGAAGGTGACGGTGGGACGGTTGCCGGTGAACATGCGGGCCCTGCTCTTGCCGAAGCTCAGGGCCTGGCTGTTGCTGCCCTGGGCCTGCCGCATCATAAAGAGGATCAAGCCGCCGAAGATGATCAGAGGCAGGAAGCTACCGAGGATCTGCAGCCAGTTGCCGAGCTGGCTCGGCGCCGTGTTGTTGTAATTCAGGCTGGTCAGCGCGATGCCGTTGTCACGCAGAATCTGGGGGAAAGAGTCGTTAGAGCCGAGCTGAGCAGTGTAGGTGACGGCGGGCCCCTTCACGCAGCTCGCCGCGCGCTGCAGCTTCACCGTGGTGCCGTCCACGGTCACGGTGTCCAGGTTTCCCTTCTTGAGGCAGTCGTGCACATCCTGGCGAATGTAGGTCACAATCTGGCTGAGATTGCTCCCTTTCTCCGACGAGCTGCCCTTCATGAAGGAGTAGGCCACGGCCAGGAGCAACACCAAAATGACGAGGTAGACGAAGCTGTTGCGAAGCCATTTGGCGTCCATAGTCGGCCCTCCGGCGTGTTCGGCCCGGCGCATGCCCAATAACCCAGGGTGACAAACGGGCAATGCACGTGCCCCAGGCTAGGCAGAGTATAACAGAATCCACCTATTCAACCCAGCATGACTTTCAGGAGGTCACGGCGTCTCGCACACCGCGCTCAGCCGCACAATTCTGCGCGGTCCTGCCGCGAGAACCGTGCGATCCTCCTGAGCGTAGCCGACCACCCAGAGAATCCCAGCCTGATCCGTGCCAATGGGCACGTAATCGCGGGCGCTCTTGGCGAGTTTTGCGTCCACCAGGATATCCTGCAGCCTGCGGTGTCCCTGCATGCCCTTGGGCCTGATGCGGTCGCCGGGCAGGCGGCTGCGCACGAGAAGTGGCGGCGCGATCGCGCCCTGCTCCAGCAGGACGGCTGGCGCGAGACGTCCGGGCACGCCTCGCCCGGCTGCTGCGCGGCTACTGTAGCCTGGTGCGCGTCGGGCGCCAGCATGACCGAGCGCCACACGCGCGGCCGACCCTCCGGATCGCGGGGTTTGCTGCCGGCGCCGATGCGTCTGCCGCCCCGGTTAGGATGCTTCAAATAGTTCTCGACCGACAGGTCCTGAAGCAACACACAGGTAGCAAAGCCGAGTCCCCCGTGTCTTGCCAGACTCGGCATGTCCCTACAGACGAGCGTTCTCAGCCGTGAGATGATAGAGCCATGCCCGGCGCGATGCCGAGCCGAACGCCCCGAGCCGGCATGTCTGTTCACGGCTCGGGGCGCTGCGCGTCTCGGGGGACGGTGCGAGGCGGAGCAAGCGCGTGACCAGGCGGCCCCCGATCTCATCGAATACCACCAGCCTGCCAGTCGTGGCAAGGCTCGTAGCCGGCCAGAGATCTGCCCGACATCCGCCGCCCGGGCCAGATGACTGCCCCGGCAGGTTCGTGTTCTAGCTGACGCTGCGGGCTGGCAACAGGCTGCTGGGCACAGCGGACAGTTGCTCTTCTCCGTTTGCCAGTTCCATCACGGTGCTGCGCAGCAGCGCGTCGACGATGTCCGGATCCCACTGCTGGCCGCGGCCCTGTCGCAGGATGCTCGCCGCTCTGGCTGCGGACATGCCGGGACGGTACGGTCGGTCGCTGGTCATGGCATCGAAGCTATCGGCCACGGCCAGCACCCGCGCGCCGAAGGGAATGGCCACACCCTTGAGTCCGTGCGGGTAGCCGCTGCCGTTCCACGCTTCGTGGTGGTGGCGCACGATCGCCACGCCGCGCACGAAGTCCTGGTGACGCGCCAACACCTCCGCGCCTCGACCCGGATGTGTTTTCATCATGTTGAACTCGGTCGTGGTCAGCGCTCCGGGCTTGTTGAGGATAGAGTCGGGAATGCCGATTTTGCCGATGTCGTGTACTCTGGCGGCAGACAGGATCAGCTCTTTGTCCGGTCCGCAGATCCCTAACTCACCCAGAATCCGCTGGCAGTACGTTTCGACCCGGCGGGAGTGGCCTCCCGTACACGGATCGCGCAGATCGACCGTGTCGGCCATACATTCCAGGAGTCGGTGCGTCGAATCCTGGACGTTGTGCAGGTGTGTCGTTGCCTGGTACACCAGGGCGGCCGGCACGGCGAAGAGTACCAGCGCCCAGCTTGCTTGCTCGGAGACCAACACACCCAGGAACCCCAGCAGGTACTGGATGCCGTCCGCTGTCGCCGTCTCGCGGACGAGCGTGCGGAGCACACGAAGTGGTTGCTCTCCGGTGATCGGCGCCAGGATCAGGGGTAGGGTGAGACAGTCACCGCCCCAGAGTGCCAGTCCGGCTCCGGCCAGGAGAATAACGTCCGGGCGTGCACCACCGTTGCAGTGCACGATCAGGTTTCCCAGCAGCACGATGAGGAGCCAGCGACTCGCCGCCGTGACAATGTCGCTCGGGTAGAGGGTGCGTTGCGTGCGGACGGAGACTTCGCCTGCCAGCGTGCCGAGCGCCGCGGCCGTGATGGCGAGTGGCAGTGGCAGCAGCACGGCCATCCAGTAGTAGACCATGGTCGAGAGCTGGACCTTCATGTGGAGGCGAATGTGGATGGGATACTGGTAGGCTACGACGATGGCCGCCGCGAGGGCCGCCGCTTCCAGCGGGCTGCCGATGGAGCGATCTCCCAGCCAGTCGACCGGCCCACGCAGCGCTGACCAGGCGGCCAGTAGTGCAAAGAGTGTGGTGACCAGGGCGATCGCGGGTTGTGGGATAAGCCTGCTGAGTCGTTGCCAGATTCGCCTGCTGTGCTCGTGACGCCCGCTGCCAGCGGTGGGTGTCTGCTGCTGCTTCGCGCGATCTGTGGTCTTGACTGCCGGGATTGCTGTCTCGTTGCTCTCCGGTGCATCTGCCAGCCCGACGTTGCGCGGGACAACCGCGATCGGCGGCGGTGCCGGGTAGCCCGTCACGCTCTGTTGGCTCATGGACCCGTTCGCTTGTGGCGGCGGCTGCATCACCCGTTGGTCCCATGTGAGGTCGCTCGTGCGGACGACGGCGTTCCGGCCGCCGGTTTTTGCCGCGTAGACAGCCATATCGGCGGCGAAGATCAGTTCGTCTGTGCTGGTACCGTCGACTGGGTAGCAGGCCACGCCCAGACTCATGGTCACGCTGAGCGGCTGGCTGGATGTGGGGACTGCAAAGTGGGCTTCGGCCACGGCGCTGCGCAGGCGTTCGGCCAGCAGTACTGCCTCCTCGGCGTCGGTTTCCGGCGCCACGATGGTGAACTCTTCACCGCCGAAGCGGCCGCCGATGTCGTACTCGCGGATGGTGTCCCGAAGAATCTGGCCGATCCCCGCCAGGACGGCGTCACCGGCCAGGTGGCCGTACGTGTTGTTGACGTGGCGCAGCAGGTCCAGATCGGCCATGATCACCGCGAGCGGACGGCTAAAGCGCGTTGCCCGGTGCAATTCGGCCGTGAACAGGCTGGTGAAGTGTCCGGCGTTGGCCAGTCCCGTCTTGCTGTCGATGGCAGCCATGTGCTTGAGCTGCGGGATCATCAGGGCCTGGTACATCAACACCACTGGTGCCAATGCCGGGATAAGCAGCAACGTATGATTGCCCCAGAGGGTGGCCACGATCAGCCCCAGGCAGTTGAGTACCACGTCATTCAGCAGGCTGGAGATGTTGTGGAGGCTCGTTTCGCGCCAGGGGATATCGCGGGCCAGCACCAGGGCCAGGGACAGGATGATGTGGTTGATCAGGACGTATGCCAAGGCCGCCGCGATACCCGCAATCGCGCCGGCCGTCGCTGCGTTGCCGCTCAGCCCCATGCAGAGTTGGGTGTACAGGCAGTAGCTGACGAGCCCGGTGATGGAGTTCATGGCCATATTGAACGGTTGCAGGTACCAGGCGCGGTAGTGTGGGCTGTTCGACAGACGCTCTTTGGCCCATGCCACGAGGTAGGGGATGATGACGAGCAGCACGATGAGCACTGGCGGCAGCAGCAGCACCCCGGCGAACAGGAAGATCGGCGTGGTGTAGAAGAGCACATGGTTAGGCGCTTCTACCTTGAACAGCTGGCTCGCGGTGGCCAGCAGGGTCAGCGCGGCGAAGGTGGCCCAGATGCCTGGACCGGCCGAGTAGTGTTGCGGAGTGAGCGCCACCAGCAGGGTGAGCAGGAGGCCTGCAGCGATCATGCCGCCGACGTAGGCCTTGGCCGTGGCTGACAAGGCTGCCGATCCTTCGCTACCGGTTGGGGCGGGGCTTGTTGGCCCCGCCCCAGGAGATCTGTCCGCTTAATGCCGTCTGTGGCTGGTGGTGCGATGCGCTGCTCGCCGTCAGGAACCCCATACTGCGTTGGGACTGTATGTTCCGCCGCTGCCCAGGCTGCTGGTGAGGACTACGTTGCTGGTGCCGCTGACGCTGGTGGCGGCGCTGATCTTGGTGCTGGTTCCGACCGTTTCACTCAGTGTCGCCGCCACGGTGACCGGGACGTTCCCATTCGTGGTGCTGACGGTGGTGCTGGTGGTGAATTTGTTCGTCGTCAGATCGGCGATGTAGGTGACCGACTCCGGACCGCTGATTGTATCGCCGCTGTCGACAGTGTTCGTGACCTTGGTGCCGCTGGGACCGTGCACGACGTAGGTGATGCCGCTGATGCTGCTGCCGCTGGCGCTGACGGTGACGCCGAGGGTGACGGTGGCCGAGATCGCGGTGCCGCCGCTGCTCCCGGTGATGGTGAAGACGGGGTCACGGCGGCTGGCTACCGCCGCGTGGGCGTTGTGCACCAGACCCCCTGAGGCTACGAGACCGGCCACGAGCATGGCAATGCTGGCCAGTGCTCGTGTGCCGGCTCTCCTGTGATTCACGCTGCGTTCTCCTGTTCTGGCTGTGCCCCTCGAACACGAGCCGGTGCCTGCCCGCACTCTCGCGCCCGTGTTCGTGCTCAGCCGCAGTCATGATCGTAGGTGAACGGCCTGCCGGGCGCACTACCCGATCGGACTATAGCCTTTAGGAAATAGGTACTGGCCCAGTTGGCGGTCTGTGCTCTGCGTGTGAACTGGGTGACGTCCGCGCCGAACAAGAACCAGCGATGAAGCGGCGGACGCTGGCGGAAATGGTTTGGAAGTCATTCGAGCGGATGCGCACCTGCATATCCAACGCGCGCCACTCCCCGTCGTCACCCGCGCAGTGTCCTCTAGAGCCCAGGCCAGGCTGGCGCGGCCATGTGGTTCCTCCCACGTCCTGCCGCCGGTCTGGGGATAACACGTCTGAACATGCGGAACTGCAGTAGAATCGCCGCCACATCAGTCGCGAAGAGAAGGTAGGTTTTCTGCCCCATGCAGGACGGTCCAGGGTCGTCGGTGCTTCGGATCCTCCGCTCGGGCCGTGTCCACCTCTGCGTGGATCCGCTGGATCTGGCCAACTCGCGCGATCTGCGCGACCTCCCCGCCCGACCCGTCACGGCCCTTGCCCAGGACGCACGGGGTTACCTGTGGGTAGGGACGCAGCATGGCCCGTTGCTCTTTGACGGCTTGGTAGGTGCATCCCTGCCCGCCCTGGCAGCGCTACAGGGGTGCCTTGTGCGTCGCTTCTGCTTCGACGGTGACCAGGCGCTGTGGATGGGCACGGTTGGTCAGGGCCTCGCTCTCGTCACTCTGGGAATTGCCGGGCCTCAGCTCGAACAACGAGTGACGCAGGCGCACGGTCTGCCGGACAACACAATTCGTGCCCTGTGCACGGACCAGCGAGGGACTTTGTGGGTCGGCACAAAGGCCGGATTGGCCCTCATCGAGCATGGCATGGTGATACGCTGCCTCGACGAGCGTGACGGGCTGCCTGCCCCGGAGGTCAAGGCACTCTGTCAGGACGCGCTCGGCCGCCTCTGGATAGGCACGGATTGCGGCCTCGCCGTCATGGCCGGCAGCACACTGGATCGCAGCCTTCTCGCCGACCCCGACGCCGTCTCGGACCCGGTGCAGAGCCTGGCCCTGGATGGCGACGGGAACATCTGGGTGGGCCTCCGCAACGGCGATCTCCTTCGCGCAGAGGCCGGCTACGAGAGAGCAGTGAGCGTGTCGGTCACGTGGAACTGCGGTACGCCCATCGACGAGATGTGCGCTGATCGCCAGGGCCGATTGTGGCTCGGAACGCGTCAGGGTGCGTATGCCTACGCTTGCGGTGCCCTCTGTGACTCGTGTGGGCAGCCGGACGGTCTACCCGCGGCAGGTATTCTGGCGTTGCATGCCGACAGCGACGGGCGTGTTGTGGGCCGACACCGACGCAGGACTTGCGCTGCTGGCGACCACGAGACTGCTGGCACGTACCCTTGGCGATCCAGACGTTCCGGACCGGAGCCTAGCGTGGGCCTTTGCTGACGACAGCTCTGATCGCCTCTGGCTAGGGACGGCGGACGGGCTGAGCGGCATCGACAAGACCGAGGGTCGCAGGACGGCGCTTCCCGGCTTGCCCACGGCCCTCCAGAAGGAGACAGTTTGGTCGCTCTGCCGTGACCAACTCGGGCAGCTCTGGGTGGGCGTCCGCCGCCGGGGGGTGTATTGTCTGGACCCTCCCACGATGGAAGAGCGTGCGCACCTGCTGGGTGACTTCGCGGCGGACGTTGCCTGTATGTGCCCGGTGGGAGCGCAACAGCTCTGGGTTGCGACTGAGCGTCAGGGCCTGCGGGCGCTGGACGTTCGCACGCGTCAGATCACGAGAGCGCTTGGCGTTGCCGAGGGCATGTCCGACACAGATATTCGCTCGCTTGCTCTCGACCAGCAGTCTGGCGCGTGCCATGGGTGGTGACCTGGAGCTTGCATCGAGTGGCCCTGCTGGTAGCGTCTTTCGCCTCATACTCCCGCTGCCTGCGCAGTCTTGACATCGTTCGGTTGGGTTCTGCACTGGGTGCATGCCAGGGGAACACGCTTTACGGCCGTCATCGTCTTTCGCCGAGTGCCGGCCTGCTCGGCAGATCCGGCCCTGCCAGGGTGCTATCTGCCGCGGCTACCTGCACGTCATACTCGGCGTCGCGAACGACTACATGCTGTGGCTGGCAAGTCCGCTGGAGTGCAAACGACTGAGGGCCCAGGTCCTTTGGCGGGCCAACCGGCACTTGGAGAGCGAGCAGGCTGCCGACATTCATGCCATGTCTCGGTCGTCTCGGCCACCGGAGTCTGGCGCCACCAGCGAGGAGGTTGTGCCCAGGTCACCGGGAGATGCGTCACACGGCGGGTGTGCCCGGCATGGAATCTGCCTGATCTCTCTACGTGGCCCCCTCGCGTGGATTGGGTACCGCGACGGTCGGGCCAACGACTCAAGAAATGAGCGGAAGTGCCGAATAGTGATAGCAGACTGGAATGCTAGCAGTGAGTGCGGCGAGACACCTGGCATTCTCTGGCCTGATTGGACGAGGGGAACAGGAACACTGTGCTTCGGGAGGCGGCGATGATCGGCAGACTTACATACTGGTTTGGTAGTAGCCTGCAGCGTAAGGTGGCGCTGCTAGTGATGGGCAGCCTGGCGGTCCTGCTCGTGGCATTCGTCGTCTACGACATTCAGGTGCAGTCGAGCGCGTTGCAGGATTCGTATAGAGCCAAAGGCGAGATCATGGCGCAGAGCGGCGCCCAGACCGTAAGCTCGGTCCTCGAGGCCGCCATCGCCAGGCGCCAACTGACGAGCGTCCAGGCATTTGACACCCGCTACGTGCCGGTCCCGAACACGAACCCCAAGAAGTACCACACGGCATACGACCGCTTGCTGGATGGAGCCATCCAGAAGGACGAGGACGTCTTCCGGAATGACGCGGACGTTGCCTACGCCATTGCCGAGGACATCAACGGCTACGTGCCGACCCACAACTCGGCGTTCTCGAAGCCGCTCACCGGCAACTACCAGACGGACCTCGCGGATAACCGCACCAAGCGCATCTTCACCGATCCGGTGGGCCAGGGCGTGGCCAAGAACACGCAGACAGTCCTGGTGCAGAACTACCGCAAGGACACCGGCGAGCTCATATGGGACATCTCGTCGCCGATATACGTTGATGGCCAACACTGGGGCGGCTTCCGCGTCGGCCTCTCGCTCGCCCAGATGAACGCCCAGATCTCCGCCGCCACGTGGCATATCGTGCTTGCCGCGATCGCGCTGATGCTCACCGTCGTAGGAGCGACGCTCCTGTTTACCCGGCCGATTCGCTTGCTCGCGCGCATGGCTGAGGTCGCGTCCAATCTGTCCGTCGGCAACGTGGAGCAGACCATCGCGATCGAGCGGCACGATGAGATCGGCCGGTTGGCGGATGCTTTCCGGCACACCATTGAGTACATGCAGTCGCTCGCCGCGACGGCGAACCGCATCGCCGAAGGCGACCTGACTGTTCAGGTTGCGGCGCGGTCCGCCAACGACACGCTCGGCACCTCGTTCGCACGAATGACCGAGACCATGCGGGCGCTCATCGGCAGTGTGGCCAAGAGTGCCGATGAGGTTGACCGTGGCAGCGCGCAACTGGCTCAGGCCAGCCAGCAGATTGGTCAAGCCAGCACGCAGATCGCTCGCGCGATCGAGGAGGTAGCGCGCGGCAACTCCGAGCAGAGCAGGAGTGCCACCGAGGCTACCGTGCAGGTCGCCGCCGTGGCCCAGCAATTCGAGCAGCTGGCCACCGGTGCAGACGCCCTGGTTCGTGCCGGCGACCAGACGACCCAAGCCCTCGACGAACTGCGCGCTGCGCTTGCTACCACCACCACGCAGGTCGTCGCGGTGACCGGCGAAGCCGAACAGGCGGCGGGCGCGGCACGAGACGGCGGTGAGGCGGTACGGCAGACCATCGCGTCCATCGCCTCGGTGCGCGCTGCGGTGGCCCGCTCCGCCGAGCAGGTCAACGCCCTGGGCGAGAGCAGCCGGCAGATCGGCCAGATCGTGGAGGCCATCGACGACATCGCCGAGCAGACCAACTTGCTCGCACTGAACGCGGCAATCGAGGCGGCTCGGGCCGGTGAGCATGGCAAGGGCTTCACGGTGGTAGCCGCCGAGGTTCGGAAGCTGGCCGAGCGCGCGTCGAGCGAAACCAAGGAGATCACGCAACGCATCGCCAGGATCCAGGCGCAGGTCAGGGACGTGGTCAAGGCCATGGAGGAGGGCGACGCAGAAGTGGCGCGCAGCGCCGGCCTGGGCCAGCAGGCGGGGAGCGCGCTGGAGAGCATCCTCAGCGGCGTGGGGAGGACAGCTACCCAGGTGCAGACCATCGGCGTCGCCGTCGAGCAGATGGGCGGAAGCGTCGGACAGGTGTCTGCTGCCGCGGAGCAGGTGTCGGAGGTGGCACAGCAGACCGTGGAAACGAGCAAGCTACTGCGCGCTAGCTCCGAGCAGGTCGCCGCCGCGATCGAGAGCATCGCAGCCGTGAGCGAGGAGAGCGCAGCGAGCTCGGAGGAAGTGAGCGCCTCCACGGAGGAGCAGACGGCCTCGGTGGAGGAGATGGCTGCCGGGGCCCAAGAGCTGGCGGCGCTGGCGAACCAGCTCCAGGAGCTGGTCGGCCGATTCGTGCTGCAAAGCAGCGGTGACACGGCCCGAGAGCGCGAGTCCGTCGTGCCGCGGCGGCGGGAGAGCGACTGGGGGTCGCCGCTCGCGCGTGCGGAACGAGCACGGCAAGCCTGAGCCAGTCACCCGAATGCGCGCGAGTACATGTGCTGTAGCCGAGCGAACGGGCGAGACTGTGTCGTCATGTCGACGACTCTCCACCCGCTACGGCACGGTCCGGATCGTCGCTCGGGTAAGACTCGACCGAGACCTCGGCCAATCTGGCCTGACCATGAATAGACGGAATCCCCCGGTTTCAGGACAAGCCGGGGGATTGTCGTCGACGTTGCTGCCTGTTGTGGACTGGCACAGTATGACAGAATCCACCTATTCAACCCGGCATGACATTCAGGAGGTCACGGCGTCTCGCACACCGCGCTCAGCCGCACAAGTTTGCACGGTCCTGCCGCGAAAACCGTGCGATCCTCCTGAGCGTAGCCGACCACCCACAGAATCCCAGCCTGATCCGCGACAATGGGCACGTAATCGCGGGCGCTCCTGTCGAGTTTTGCATCCACCAGGATATCCTGCAGCTTGCGGTGTCCCTGCATGCCTTTGGGCCTTATGCGGTCGCCGGGCAGGCGGCCGCGCACGAGAAGTGGCGGCGCGATCGCGCTCTGGTCGAGCAGGACGGCCTGGCGCGAGACTTCCGGGCACAGAGTCTCCGCTCCCTCATGGTCCGGCAACAGCTCGGCGCGGATCGTCCACACTCCGAAGCGCGCCACGCCGGGCACCGGCAGAACGACCGGCCCTGGCCGTGCCGGGCGCGCATACGTGCCGCCGGCCGGCGGCACGTAAAGCAACAGAGCGCCACCTTCGGCCTCGGCTACCAGGCCATGAGGCAGACTTCTGCACTGCAGACTGCCGGAACCGGTGACCAGGCCATCAAGCGCGGCCACGTGCTCCCAGGCGAGGCCGTCCAGCGATCCGGCGACCGCCTCTACGGCCCGCCTCAACACGTGGGCGCGCAATCCCGTATGGAGGTGCGCCACGGCGTGTCTGTCCAGGGCCACGGTTCCCTCCGCGGACGGTAGACGTGCCGCGTCCATCGCGCGACGAGCCTCGTGCTCCAGATAGTCGGCGTCCGCCGCCAGCGCCTGCGCGGAGCGCGCCAGGGTCCGGCGGATGCGGGGGTTGTATCGTTCCAGCAGCGGGATGAGCTCGCTCCGCACCGCGTTTCGGCGGTACGAGCGATCCAGGTTGGTGGCATCCAGTCGCGCGACGACGCCCCGCGCGACCAGGTAGGCTTCGACCTGCCGTCTCGAGACGGCCAGGAGCGGGCGCACGATGTCCGCCTCTCGCGCCCGCATGGCCGCCAGGCCGTCGATACCCGCTCCGCGCACGAGATTGATCAGCACCGTCTCCGCACGATCGTCAAGCGTATGCCCGACCGCGATGCAGGCGGCCCCGGCGTCGGCGGCGAGGCGGCGCAGCGCCGCGTAGCGCAGCCTGCGCGCGGCGGCCTCGATGGATTCCCCGGCGAGTCGCGCTCTCGGGACGTCGACCCGCTCGACGGCGAGCTCCAGGCCCATCAACCGCGCGCGCTCGCCGACGAATTCCTCGTCTCGCTCGGCGTCGCCCGGGCGCAATCCGTGATGTACGTGCGCCACGGTCACGTCGATGCCCAGCTGCCGCCGCAACTCCTTCAGGCAGAGGACCAGGCTGAGCGAGTCGGGTCCGCCGGATACCGCGACGAGAACCCGCGTACCGGGCTCGAACAGTCGTTCGTCCCGGCAAGAGGCAAGCACGAGGCGCTCGAAGGAGCGCACGGCCATGCTACGACTCGTCGAAGTCCTGTCCGGCTTTCCGGCGGTCGCCTTCGTCCTCAAGCTGTTCTTCGTCATGACCTGCCGGAGCAAGGCGGCGTCTGCGCGCTACGGCCTCGAGCACGAACGGATGCTCGCGATTGACGCGAACCACCTGCCGTACCTGTCCGTCGGGCATCTCCATCGGCTCCTGGAAGATGATCTGGTTCCGCACGAACACGTTGAGCACGCCGCGAATATCTTCCTCGCCGACCGTGAGGCCGACCGGCCTGCTGCTGCTGGACAGGTAACGCACGATCCCCATGTACATCGGGTGGTCCCAATGGTCCGCCATCCAGTCCAGCCAGCCGGCGACTCGAATCTCCAGCTCGCCGAAGCTGTGCTCCTCCGGATCCAGTGGATCGATGGTAGTGGCGCTGTCGACCAGTACCTGGCTGATCGAGCCCGGCACGCCGCAGATGATCACCCGCTTGCCGAACCTGTTTACCAGCATGGCGCTGACACGAGTGAAGTCTTTGTCGCCGGTGGCCAGAATGAACGTCTCAATATCGTCGTTGAACAGCACGGTCTCGAAGATGTCCATGACCATGTGCAGGTCGGCGGAGCTCTGCAGCCTGCCGTCGTCACGCTGCCGTAGCGGCACGTCGACGCGCTTGATCATCGCCGCTTCGAACTTGCCCTGCAGCATCTCAGGTTGCTTTGAGAAGTCGGCGTACGCGTAAGCGACCTTTACCAGTCCATACTTGCGAGCCTTTTGGATCAGCCGTTGAGGATCGAATTCGCGGCCCCGTTTGATCAGTTCGTAGCGGATGTTTTCAAGATCGATAAAGAGCCCAACCTTCGCCAATCCGTTCATATGCCGAACCACTGCCTCCCGCGAATATCATGCTGAATAGGTACATATGGGCATCCGTCCGTGCTGGTATCGATCGCTCACGCCCCGTGGCTCCCCCCACCGAAACCGATCGCCGCGAGGCATCCAGACGCCGTGATATGACAGTGTCAGGCCAGAACCTTATGTCGACTGGGCATCGGACCGCAGTAGCCGACGCTTTGCACTCAATCGCTTGCCCCAAGTATACTCTGGCCGCGCCGATTGGGACCCGTCGTTTCTTGCCCGGCCCCAGACCTCTCTTGCCCCAATGGGACCCTTCGTTTCTTGCCCGGCCCCAGACCTCTCTTGCCCCAAGCGGCGACTCCTTTCAGTGTACCTGTCTCTTCCGCAAGGTCACGACAACGTGCATCCGTTCGCCGGATCACCTGACTAGTTCATGGCGGGCTCATAGTGAGCCTGCTAGTATGAAGCCATGGTGACACTGCACGGGCAGGCAAGCAGCGACCGTTCGCATACGATCCCGCTGGGTGAACAGCAGTTTTTCCCTGAGACGCTGTGGGCACGGCTCTGGTTCGTGGCCTCGCTCCTGCTCGCCGCGGGAGCCGGCGCGCTGGCCGTGAACGTGTGGAAGCCGGCCATCATTCACCACGTAGCAGTGATCGCGCCCGCCGCACCCACGCCGGTGCCCACCATCCCCGCCATTCCGCTCCGCGCCATCACGCTCGACCAGAGCGGCGAGGCGGTGGCCAACGGTGCCTGGATTGGCGCAGACAAGGTGACGTTCCGTGTGACGATGCCGGGACCGGCCAGGAGCGTGGCAGTGCGTGTCGAGGCCGAGGTTGTGCCGGCCAGCGCTCCCTTCACAGGCCAGGCGAGCGAGCGCAGCAAGAGCATCACGCTGCATGCGCAAAGGTCGGCGAGCCTGCGGGTGACCGCGACCGGCCTTGCAGACGGCGTCATCTATCGGTGGCGGCTGCGCACGTCGCTGTCAAACGGGCAGACGGGACGCTGGCAGAACGGCGGTCTATTTGCCGTCAACACCGTGTGTCCGTTGCCGCCCGTCCTGGCAGCAACGAACGTTAAGGTGGGCGGGTGGACGCGCGTCGCCCAGCCGCTCTTCCGCTGGACTGATGGCGGTGGGCTGGCGCCGACCCGCTACTACGAGTATCGCGTCATGCAGGGCGCGGCCGGCGCCACCGGCGTACCGGTCCCAGCGTGGCGGCGCATGGCCGGCCAGGCGCTGCGCCTCCCCGCGCTCCAGGACGGCTCCTGGCGTGTCGAGGTGCGTGCCGTCGATCTGGCGGGCAACCGATTGGTGCCGGCCGTCTGGACCTTCGGCGTGCAGCGAGCGCGGCCGGAGCCGCCGCGCTTCACGGCGACCATTCCGGCGCAGGGTCAGCTGAGCAATATCACGCATCCGGTGGCCGCTCTGGCCATCTCGACCGGCGGAGCTCCCCTGGCCAAGCTGCAGTACTCTCTGACCTACGGCGGCGAGCGGCCCTCGGAATGGCGAACCCTGCGTGGCCGTACGCTGGCCTTCTCAGATCTCGGCGACGGCTCCTGGACCGCCTGGGTGCGCTCCGTGAACGCCGTCGGCGTAGCATCCGTGCCGGTGACCTGGCATTTCGTGCTCGATCGGCAGCATCCGCTGCTCACCACGCCCGTGCTCGCGGCCGGTGAGTTCACCGAGTCGGCCCAATCTGAGCACATTGCGTTGGGAATCGGCTCGCAGGCCACCGTCACCTATCAGGTCTACTCGGACTCCACCAAGAAGCTCGTCGCGACGCGAGCCATGGGGCTGGTGGGCCCCGGCCCTGTGAAAGGCCTCTCCTGGAACGGGAAGAGCGGATCCAGGTCGCTTGTCCCTCAGGGCAGCTACCACATGGTCATCAGGGCCGTGGGCGCGGCCGGCAATGCCAGCGAAGTGACCACGCCGAGCTTCACCGTGCTGAGCAAGCGAATAGTCATCTCCATCGCCAAAGAGGCACTCTGGGCGTATGACGGCAACAAGTTGGTGACCTACACCCTGGTCACCAACGGCGGCCCGGACACCCCCACCGTGCCGGGCATCTATCACGTGGAGTGGAAGGCACTCGGTCTCGTGATGCATTCGCCTTGGCCAAAGTCGTCGCCTCTCTATTACCCGCCGTCGCCGACGAACTTCGCTCTGCTCTACAACGCGAGTGGCGGCTACTACCTGCATGACGCTCCCTGGCGATGGCACTACGGGCCGGGCAGCAACACTGTGGCAGGCCAGCCCGGCGGCTCGTACACGGGAACACATGGCTGCACCAACGTTCCCTACAACGTCATGGAGCAGCTGTTCAATTGGGCGCAGGTCGGCACGCTCATCCAGATCGTCGCCTGACGCTGTCGCACGCCGCCGCTCGCGGCTGGCGCGATCAGAGTCGCCCGGAGCCTGCCCCGTCTCCACACGCCAGCTCGACGAACCGCGCGGCCGCCGGCGAGAGGTAGCGGCGAGTGTTCCACCCGATTCCGTTCTTCAGCAGTATCGGCTGCCCATCCTCGCAAACAGTCGCCTTAGCCACCGCGTAGCCGCGCAGATCCACCGTGTCGGGCACGAGCGCCACGCCGAGACCGGCCTCGGCGTACGCCGCCAGCGTCTGGCCGACAGCGCTCTCCATGGCCACGTACGGATGCAATCCTGCCTCCTGCCAGGCGGCGCGAAGCCGAAGCCGCGTCAGGTACTGCTCCTTGAGCAGCAAGAGCGGAACGGGCTCGGCGCCGGCGGGTGCCACGAGATCGCGCAGCTCCACGCTGTCGCCCTGAACGAGCGCGTGGTCGGGCCGGGACACGGCCAGTATGTGGGCGATCAGAAACGGGCTCACGCTCAGGGACGGGGGTACGTCCAGGGGCACGACTGCCAGGTCGAGCGTGCCTTCCTCGAGCGCCTTGATCAGCGATACGACGCCGTCCTCCACGATCCGGACGTCCACGCGCGGCCAGGTCTCGCGATAGCGCCTGAATATCGGAGCCAGCACGGTTGCGGCTGTCTGCGGTGAAGAGCCAATCGCGATCGCCCCGCCCTGCGCCCCCAGCACCTCGCGCACGTTGCGCTTTCCTCGCTCCGCTTCGGCCAGAGCCGATCGAGCCGCGGGCAGCAGGGCGACGCCGGCAGCCGTAAGCGAGTTGCGCCTGCCCTCGCGATTGAACAGCGGCGCCCCCAGCTCGCGCTCGAGGTCGCGGATCTGCCGCGAGAGTGCCGGCTGGGTGATGCCGAGCCTGTCCGCGGCCCGTGAAAAACTCAGCGTGTCGGCGATAGCCAGGAAGTAGCGCAGGTGATGCAGTTCCATGCTCTGACTATATCCGATTGTTATGGCTCATATAGAATCGCGTCTATTGCTGCTATGCTTCGCGCGACTTATCATAGTGGGCAATCCAACGCGCCACCCGGCCGGTCCGCCGGCGGCGGCGCTCCTGCCGTCCGGTCCAGCCAAGAAAGGTAGATCGCCGATGCCGAAGACACTCTTTGACAAGATCTGGGACGCTCACGTCGTGCGCGAGGCAGCTGGCGAGCGCACGATTCTGTACATCGACCGGCATCTCGTTCACGAAGTGACGTCACCACAGGCGTTCGAAGGGCTTCGCCTAGCCGGGCGCGGCCTGCGCCGGCCCGACGCGACGTTCGCCGTTCTGGACCACAACGTGCCCACGACCGGGCGCGGCCTGCCCATCCGCGAGCCGAACAGCGCCCTGCAGGTCGCCACGCTCGAGCGCAATGCCGCCGAGTTCGGCATCACGCTCTTTGGCATGACCGACATTCGCCAGGGGATAGTGCACGTCACCGCGCCGGAACAGGGTATCACGCTGCCCGGCATGACGATCGTCTGCGGCGATTCCCACACGGCCACACATGGCGCCTTCGGTGCCCTGGCCTTCGGCATCGGCACCAGCGAGGTCGAGCACGTGCTGGCCACGCAGTGCCTGCAGCAGGATCGGCCCAAGACCATGGAAATACGAGTCGAGGGCGCGCTCCCCAAGGGAAGCACGGCCAAAGATCTGGTCCTGACGATCATCGGGCGAATCGGCACGCAGGCAGGGACCGGCTATGTGATCGAATATACCGGCGATGCGATCCGCGGTCTCTCCATCGAGGGGCGGATGACGGTATGCAACATGTCGATCGAGGCCGGCGCCCGCGCGGGCATGATTGCCCCCGACGACGTGACCGTCGAGTACTTCCGCGGCAGGCCCTACGCGCCGCGGGGCGCGGCCTGGGACGCCGCCGTCGAGGCCTGGCGGAAGCTTCGCACGGACGAGGACGCCCGTTACGACGAGGTCGTGGTGATTCGGGCCTCCGACGTGGTACCCCAGGTGACCTGGGGCACCAACCCGGCGATGGTCGTGGGCGTGGACGGCCGCGTACCAGATCCACGAGAGATGGCCGATGTCCAGGCTCGGCAGGCGGCGGAGCGCGCGCTCGCCTACATGGCACTCAAGCCCGGCACCGCTATCACCGACATCGCCGTCGACCGCGTGTTCATCGGTTCCTGCACCAACGGCCGGATCGAGGATCTGCGTGCCGCGGCAGCGGTGATCGGGAATCGCAAGGTCGCCCGCTCCGTGCGCGCGATGGTCGTTCCCGGCTCCGGGCTGGTCAAGGACCAGGCAGAGCGGGAGGGGCTGGACAGGGTATTCAAGGATGCCGGATTTGAATGGCGCGATGCCGGCTGCAGCATGTGCCTGGCCATGAATGAGGACCGCCTCGAGCCCGGCGAGCGCTGCGCTTCCACGAGTAACCGCAACTTCGAGGGCCGCCAGGGTAAGGGCGGCCGCACGCACCTGGTCAGTCCTGCCATGGCCGCGGCGACCGCCCTCGCCGGGCACTTCGTCGATCTCCGTTCGTGGTAAGCACTGCGAGCCGAGTTGCCGCGGCTTGATGAGGAATGAGAAAGGCGAAGACAGCTATGCAGCCATTCACCGTGTACGAGGGTCTGGTCATGCCGCTCGACCGTACCAACGTCGACACCGACCAGATCATCCCGCAGCGCTTCCTGCGCAAGATCGCCCGCACCGGGTTCGGTCCCGACCTCTTTGCCAACCTTCGCTACATCGGCGACACGCTGGATCCGAATCCCGACTTCGTGCTCAACCACCCGCGGTATGCCGGTGCGACCGTGCTGCTGGCGCGGGCCAACTTCGGCTGCGGATCGTCGCGCGAGCATGCGCCGTGGGCGCTGCACGACTACGGCTTCCGCGCCATCATCGCGCCCAGTTATGCCGACATCTTCTACAACAACTGCCTGGCCAACGGCCTGCTGCCCGTGGTGTTGCCCGAGCAGGCTGTCGACCGGCTCTTCAAGGAGACCGAGGCCGCGCCCGGCTACAGGCTGACGATCGATTTGCCGCGGCAGGTGGTCGTGCCGCCGGACGGATTGCGCTTAGCCTTCACGATCGACGCATTCCAGAAGGATTGTCTGCTGCGCGGACTGGACAGTATCGGCTGGACCCTGCAGTACGAGGATATGATCGCGGCCTTCGAGGCGCGCCAGGCGGCGACCGTGGGCTGAGTGAGCGCTCCTGATGCCCCGCGCTTCAGCGCCATGTCGACGCTCCTGATGCCCGGCGCTTCAGCGCGGCGAGCCTCACGGCCCGCCAAGTGCGGAACATATTCCGCCCGTGCGTGTTTCACCGTGGCTTGGCTGTAAGTCGGAGAGACGATAGCGGGGCTCCCCTTCACCTGCGTGGCCCACGCCGGCCGGGGGCCGGCGTGGGCCGGTGCAATCAGCCGATCGTCAGGTAGTCGGCCAGGGGCACCGGGGTGAGGATCGTCTCGGCCAGGCCGCCTGTGGCGCGCTCGATTCGCCGTGCCTTGGCGTTCGGCCGTCCAGACACTATGCCGTACAGGTCGCCGTCGGTGAAGTGCAACGCGACCCCCTGGTCGGTCGCGTAGCCGCCCGGAATGGCGCCGTCCATGATCAGCCGCCGGTACAACGTCTGCCTGTCCGGCTCGCTGTCGAACTGCGGACAGTTGCTGGCGGGCAGGAAGCCCAGGCCGGTAAAGGCCGAGGGCGATCCGGGGGCCGTATTGGCAATGCCCTGTGCGAACCAGCAGCTCGAGCCGGCACTGACACCGGCAAGCACGATACCGCGCTGCCAGGCCTCGCGCAGAATACTGTCCAGCTGCCACTCCCGCCAGAGCGCCAGCATGCTTTTGGCGTTGCCGCCACCCACGAAGATGATGTCCTGGCAGGAGATCAGCGACTCGATGTCCGGAGTGGAAGGGCTGAACAGCGAGAGATGCGATGGGCTGCAGGGCAGCGCCTCGAACGCCTCATAGAAGCGAGCAATATAATCCTGCGCGTCTCCACTGGCGGTAGCAAGAAACAGAATCTTCGGCCATTCACGGTTTGCAGTCGAAAGCACGTAGCGTTCGATGAGCAGGTCGTCCTGATCGGAGGTAAATCCTCCGCCGCCAATTGCTACTATCTGTGGCTGCCTGCGAGCATCCGACATCTGCGCCTCCGAGCTGCCCAACCCATTCCTGCCGATATCCTATCAAGACTCCCGCGATTTTCGGAGTGTTTCCGTGGGTAACTCTGTTTTCTTCCCCGTCCGACGCCCGATCAGGCCGCTCCGGCACGCCACTCGCGGAACGTTCGCCGGCGCCGAAGGCCGGGTGTCTGCGGTCCGTCATCCGTGGCCCTGTTCCGGCGATCCCGCTGCCGCCACTGTCTCGGCCGGCGGCGGACGCGCCGGGCACGGCCACCGTCGCTGTGAGACCGGTGCCGGGAGCCGCGTTGAGGCATCGGAAAGCGCCGCGTATGATGGATATAGGCAGGCTCGCTGCCTTCTTCGCGGACCCCGTGCTCGGAGGCTCCGGCCGGCCCGATCAGCCGGCACCGCCGTGCGGAGCTTCCGCAAACCCGGCAACAATCGCGCAGCGTGCAGGTGCGGCTACGACGAGCATTGGCTTCGGCCGGCGTCACGTCCCTGCACTTCGAGCGCCTACTCAGAGGAGCAGAAACATGTCCATTACCGAGCTTCCGCTATTTACCGCCACAGACGCACTTCCCGCCCACCGCGTCGTTATCGTGGGCGCGGGCTATGGCGGGCTGCGCTGCGCTCAGGTGCTCAGCAAGTACCTCGACGGCGCGAGTGCTCCCGAGGTCGTGCTTCTCGACCGCTACAGCTACCACCAGATCATTACTGAACTGCCGGTGGCGGCGGGTGGGAGGATCGGCGCCAAGGACGTGTCGGTGCCGCTGGACGACGTCCTGGGCAAATCGGCAGTGCGCATCGAGCAGGCCGAGGTCGAG
This sequence comes from uncultured bacterium, assembly GCA_963827235.1. GTDB lineage: Bacteria > Chloroflexota > UBA5177 > JANWHV01 > JANWHV01 > JANWHV01. The sequence goes on along the minus strand of CAWHAE010000010.1, from coordinate 228,555 downwards.
CGCATCGACCTGAAGAACGGCATCGTGGTCACGACCCGGGGAGAGATCGCCTACAGCACGCTCGTCCTCGCCGTGGGAAGCATCACCGCGTTCTACGGCGTGCCCGGCCTGGCCGAGACCGCTCTGACTCTCAAGTCTGTCGACGACGCCGAGACCGTGAACGCGACCGTCCGGCGCGCGTTTTCCCGGGCACGGGCGACAACCGAGCCGGCCGAGCGCGCTCAGCTGCTGTCGTTTCTGATCGGCGGCGCCGGCCTGACGGGAGTGGAGCTCGCCGGTGAGCTCGCAGAGGTTATCCCGGAGCTGGCCCAGGCGAGCGACGTGTCGCCCAGCGAGGCTCGAGTGACGCTGATCGAAGCGTCGCCTCACGTGTTGCCCAGCATGCCGGATAAGCTGCGCACGCGTGCGGCAGCCATATTGGCCGAGCTCGGCGTACGCCTGGTGCTGGGTAGCAAGGTGGTAGCTGCCGGCGAGCAGGGCGTCTCACTGGCCTCGGGTGACCGGCTCGTCGGCCGCACATTGGTCTGGACAGGCGGTATCATGGCGCCGCCGCTTCTTGCCCTCTCCGGCCTGCCGACCGCGCCAAACGGCCAGGTCGTGGTCGACGAGTACCTTCGCGTCGCTTCACATCCCAATGTGTTCGCCGTTGGCGATGCCGCCCTCGTCGAGGTTGATGGCACGGGCGGCGTCCTCGAGCCGACTGCCCAGGTGGCGCTGAAGATGGCCGAATCGGCGGCCTACAACATCGTCGCCGGGTGGAGTGGCTGGCAATCCAGGCCGTACGTCGCGGTGAGTAAGGGCCGGGTCGTCTCGCTGGGTTCTGAGCGCGGTGTGGCTTCGATCTTCAACGTGTCGCTCACCGGTCGAAAGGTGATGGCGCTCAAATCCTTGATCGAGGAAGGCTACCGGTATTCGGTTACCGGACGCATCGACCTCGGCCGCCTCTGAGCGGCGGGGCTCCGCCGGCACGGGCCGTACGCGCGGAGCCCCGCGCCTGGCAGGCGCGGGGCTCCGTATACGAAGTCTGTGGTCGAGCTGACCTAGGGTCGCCAAGCGGGCTGCACCCCGCCGATCAGCGGCAGCGGACTACCCATGTAGAGCGTGCCCACATCGTAGACCGTCACCGCGGGAGGGGCCGCCGCCTTTAGCGAGGCGGTCGCCACCAGGGCCAGCACGAGATGGTCGCCGAGATGGTTGATCGAAAGGTGGAACGCACCGGACGCCGGAATAGCGGCCAGCAGGAGGCTTGTCTTGCCGTCCGGTGTAAATCGGAACACCAGCGCCCGGCCGGTGGCGGGATTGGACGGCTGGATGACGGCGTAAACGGCGTCGCTCTTGGATGCCCAGACCAGCGATGCCGGCGCATACGTGAGCGACAGCACCTTGGAGGTTCGCGTAGAAACGGTCACGATCCCGGGCTTGCCATTGGCGTTGGCAGCGATCAGCTTGCCGTCTGGGGAGAGTGCCGCGCCCGACCACGTGCTCAGCGTCTGCACGTTCTTGCCGCCCACGTCGAACAGCGTCAGGCCCTGCCCGGTACATGACGACTGCACCACGACGAGATTGGGCTGCGCCCAGATCAGTGTGCTCGGCACGCCGCGATAGCTGCCCTGCGCTTGCGCGAACGTGTCCTGCAGCGCGGTAGTCTTCACCGAACAGCCGCCGGTGAAGGAGAAGGTGCCCAGCAGCTTGACCGCGCCGGTGGACACTCTGACCGCCTGAACCTGAAGCTGGATCACTTGTCCGGCCGGCTTGGTGTTTGGCGCGATGCTGGTGTACAGCACGTAGTTGCTGTCCGGCGACCAGGTGGGATTGACCAGGGCATAGGCACTCTTGACCAGCACTTTGGCGTTCGCGCCGTGCTGATCCGCCAGGTAGATAACCGCGTTTCCGGAGATTGGATCCGGGTTGTCAAACAGGAGGGCCGACGCGTTGGGTGCCCAGACCGGGTTCTGCCCGGTCCCGGCGACGGTCAGGGTGCCTGCTTCGATCACCGCCACCTGGCCGTTCGCCACGTACGCAAGCGCCGGCTTGTTGACCACAGGCGCTCCGGCCGCCCGCGTTCCCGGCGCTTGCAGCGTTCCGGCGACAACCAGCGCTGCCAGAGAGAGTGCGGCAATGCCACACCGTCGCATCTGCATGTCTTATCAACTCCTCATGCTAGCTCGTCTGCTTCCCGGCACACGTCGTGGCCGCGAAGGTGCCGTAGGAAAGAGTACCGCCTGCTTCAGCAAGGCACCAGCATATTGGGGGATAGTGGCCGCCATTTCTCCATACCGGCGCAAGTCGCCTTGGCCGTGTGGCCGCCGCGCCGTATTGTCGCCACTGGTAGGCGGCACGCCGGAGCCCAAAGCAGGCCGGTCTTTCATCCGCGCGGTCGTGCATCTTTCCCAGCCTGCGAGTATCCTCTCAAGTGTCGCCGTCCATGGCAGCATCGGACCGCGCCTGCACGCCCGGCCCGCGTCAAGGTGCCGGTGCGTCGGTCGACGTCTAGAGTCTCGGTTGAGCCCCACCGGCCGCCCTGGTCTCCGGTCATGGCCCCAAGGGCCGGCCGCGAGCAAACAGGGCCGGCGGAGAGCAACACTGGCCAACGAAAATGAATAAGAGAAGAATCCTGGTTGCCCTCAGCGGCGGAGTCGACAGCGCCGTCGCCGCCGCGCTCTTGCACGCTCAGGGGCACGACATAGTCGGCATCACCATGAACGTGTGGCCGGAGCTGCCGGACGAGGCAGTCGTACGCGCCGACGCCTGTTGCTCGCTGGGCGCCGTCGAGGACGCCCGCGCCGTCTGCGATATCCTGGGCGTCCCGTTCTACGTCCTGAACCTCAAAGATACGTTCGCCGAGCACGTGATCGACAACTTCTACGACGAGTATGCCAGGGGCCGCACGCCGAATCCCTGCGTACGCTGCAATCAATACATCAAATTCGATGCCCTCTGGCCGAAGGCACAGGCGCTGGGATGCGACGCCATCGCCACCGGACACTACGCGCGAGTGATTCGGGAGCCGGAGGGCGACCGCTATCATCTGGCGCGCGCAGTCGACAAGCTGAAAGACCAGTCATACGTGCTGTACACGCTGGACGCCGCCCATCTCCGACGGACCCTGATGCCGATTGGCGAGTATACGAAAGAGCACGTGCGTGAGCTCGCCAGGCAGTTCGGCCTGCCGATCGCGGACAAGCCGGAGAGCCAGGAGATCTGTTTCGTGCATGAAGGGGCCTACCACGACTACGTGGCACGCGCGCGCCCGCACGCCATGCAACCCGGTCCGATGGTGGATGCCTCCGGTACCGTGGTGGGCCGTCACAAGGGTATCGGCGCCTACACGGTCGGGCAGCGCAAGGGGCTCGGCCTCGCTCGTCCCGAGCCGGTATTCGTGGCGCGTATAGACGCCGCTCAGAACGTCCTGGTAGTCGGACCCGAGCGCCTGCTGTACGCTCGCGATGTCTCGGCATCCGGCTTTCACCTGACGTCGATCGCCGATCTCGAGGTGGGCCGGCGCGTGCAGGCGAAAGTTCGCTACAGGGCCTCGGCGGCCGGCGCGCTGGTCACGGCAAGCGAGGGCACGTCCGTCACCGTGCGCTTCGACGAGCCGCAACGCGCGGTGACGCCCGGCCAGGCCCTCGTGCTCTACGACGGCGACGTCGTGCTCGGCGGCGGTACGATCGAGACTGCCGCCTGATCTCTCGTCCGGCGTTCGATCGCTCGCTCTCCGGCGCTACGCTACAGCGTGCGCCCGACTGTCTCCGCGATGGCACGTAGCTGCCGGATGAGGTCCGCGAATTGCTCCGGCCACAGCGACTGCTTGCCGTCCGATCGAGCCGCCGGCGGGTTCGGATGAACCTCGATAATCAGGCCGTCGGCACCCGCGGCCACCGCCGCGCGGGCTATCGGCGCCACCAGCCGGCGCTCCCCGGTGCTGTGACTGGGATCGAGAAAGACCGGCAAATGGCTCAGGTCTTTCAGAATCGGCACCGCGTTGATATCGGTCGTGTTCCTTGCCGCGTCTTCAAACGTGGTGATGCCGCGCTCGCAGAGCACCACGCGATTGTTGCCCTCGCAAAGGATGTACTCCGCGGCCATGAGCAGCTCCTTGATCCTGCTGCCGGGGCCGCGCTTGAGCAGGACCGGATAGCCGGTCTGGCCGATAGCCTTCAGCAAGGTAAAGTTCTGCATGTTCCGCGCGCCGACTTGCAGAAACTGGGCGTAGCGGCAGATCACGTCGAGGTCGTGCGCGTCCATCACTTCCGTGATCACGGGCAGTCCGGCCGCGTTGCCCGCTTGGGCCAGTAGCTTGAGCCCTGCCTCGCCCAGCCCCTGGAAGCTGTGCGGCGACGTGCGCGGCTTGAAGGCGCCGCCCCGCAGGATCGTGGCCCCCGCGTCGCGCACCGCCAGCGCCGAGGCCACGATCTGCTCTTCCGATTCGACACTGCACGGTCCTGCCGCCACGACGACACGCTTGCCGCCTATCACCACGCCGCTGGCCTCCACCAGGAGATCCTCGGGGTGGTATTGGCGCGAAGAGAGCTTGAATGGGGCCGAGATGAGATTGACTTTCTCCACGCCGGCCAGATCTTCGAACCGCTCCACGAGCTCGACCTTGTCGATGTCGACCTCGCCGAGCACCGCGACGACTTTCCGCTCGACGCCGTCGTTGATGTGAGGACGAAAGCCGCTTGATTCGACCAGGTCGAGCACTGCCCGTAACTGCTCAGTGGTCGCCCCGGCGCGCATGACGATGACCATTCCGCTCCCCCATCCTGCGATTGCGGCCGCCGACCGTGCGGCGAACACCGAACAACAGTCTATCACGCGCCGGTCCGCCTTCACATCGAGGGAATCGGAGCCGCGGAAGGAAAGGGGATCGGAGAGAGGCGAAGGCCCCACTCGCGGAAGGATGGCAGAGCAGGCCGCTAATGCTTGGCGGCCGTCACGGGACCATCGGGCAGAACCGGCCAGTCGCTGGCCGGCAGGGCGATGATCGCCTTCACGTCGTCGACCCTCGGTCCCCACTGGCCTACGCCGCGGCCGGGACCTTCGACGAGCCAGAGCCATTGGTCGGCTTTGATCCTGGACAGTAGCTCCTGGCGTCTGCTGCCGAGCGTGCCGGTCGGTGTTACCTCCATGTCGGCCAGCTCGTCGTCGGTGAGCGGCACGAGCAGCCACCTGGTAGCCAGCCAGCGCCATGTCTCCGGGTCTCGGTCCTCGCCGCAGAACACGGCCAGGTAACAGCCGCCACAGCGCCGATGGCTTACAGTTTGGTGCAACGGGTAGTCGGAGAACTTCAGCATCACCCGCGCTTCGAAGTGGGCGCGGAACTCTCCGATTGCCATGCGCTTAGCACGCTGCAAGCAACAGGCCACGTGCGCCCCTTTCGCTCACAACCGGCCCGGCCGCCACAGAACCGGCGAGGTCGAGTCCGCGATCAACCCCTTCAAAGTACACGCCAAACGGCGCCTCGTTGCAAGAGAGACGAAATGCCCGGTTGAAACCGCCGCCCTGTACAATGAGTGTAGTCTGCGTTGTCTGTGCCTCCCTGCGACCGGCACGGGCCCTTGACCGCTTCCCATTGCTCATCGGCTTGATGAAGGGGTGTCTTCGGTGAATGCGAAAGTTGACCTGTTTGGCGCGCGACGAAGGCTCACCGGGGCGCACGGTGAGCTGTCGTACTACAGTCTCGACGCGCTGGCCACCGCCGGGATATCCGATGTGCACCGGCTGCCGGTAACCATCAAGGTATTCTTGGAGAACGCTCTGCGCAGCCTCGGAAATGTCACCACCGAGGCCGACGTTCTCGCCCTCGCCGGCTGGTCGCCCGCCTCGCCGAGCGCGCGCGAGTTTCCTTACTTTCCCGGCCGCGTGGTCATGCAGGATTTCACCGGCGTTGCCTGTATCGTCGACCTGGTAGCTATGCGGTCGGCCGCCATACGCATGCGCGGCGACCCGACCAAGATCAATCCGTTGGTGCCCGTGGATCTGGTGATCGATCACTCCGTGCAGGTCGACGTCGCCGGCTCGCGCGCGGCTTTCGGGGCAAACGTGGTGCGGGAGTATGAGCGAAACCGCGAGCGCTACGTCCTCCTGCGCTGGGCACAGCAGGCCTTCGACAATCTGCGGGTGGTGCCGCCCGGCACCGGCATCGTGCACCAGGTCAATCTCGAATACCTTTCGTCCGTGGTGGCGACGCGCGAAGAGGCCGGCGCACTCGTTGCCTTCCCCGACACGCTCGTCGGCACCGATTCACACACGACCATGGTCAACGGGCTCGGCGTCGCCGCTTGGGGCGTGGGTGGCATCGAGGCAGAGGCCGTGATGCTCGGCGAGCCGTACTACCTGCTGACGCCGGAAGTCGTGGGTCTGCGGTTCAACGGTGCCATGCCCGAAGGAACCACGGCAACCGATCTCGTGCTCACGGTAACGGAGCTGCTGCGCAAGCACGGCGTTGTGGGCAAGTTCGTCGAGTTTACCGGTCCAGGCCTCTCCGCCCTGAGCCTCGCCGATCGCGCCACGATCGCCAATATGGCCCCGGAGTACGGCGCCACCATGGGCTTCTTCCCGGTGGACGCGGTCACGCTCGACTACCTGCGCGGCACGGGCAGGCCCGACGAGCTGGTAGCACTCGTCGAGCGCTACACCAAGGAGCAGGGCATGTTCCGCGTCGACGCGGCGCCCGAGCCCGTCTTCAACGATCTCCTCGAGCTCGATCTCTCCACGGTGGTGCCCAGCGTGGCCGGACCGAAGCGCCCGCACGATCGGCTCACTCTGGATCGCGTGCGCCCGAATCTGCGAGAGACCTACGCGGCACAGTTCTCAGCGCCGGGGCGAGCCGGCGATGCTTCGGGTTCGCGTGGAGCGACCGCGGTCATGGCCCGCGAGGACCGGGCCGTGGCGATGGATCACGGATCCGTGGCCATCGCCGCCATCACGAGCTGTACCAACACCTCGAATCCGTCGGTTCTGATCGGCGCCGCACTGCTGGCCAAGAAGGCGATCGAGCGCGGCCTGTCGGTGAAGCCGTACGTCAAGACGAGCTTCGCGCCCGGCTCGCGCGCGGTCAGCGAATACCTGACCCGGTCGGGGCTCATGCAGTACCTCGAACAGCTCGGCTTCTACCTGGTCGGATACGGCTGCACCACCTGCATCGGCAACAGCGGTCCCCTGGCGCAGCCGGTCGAGACCTATATCCGCGAGAATGACCTGATCGCGGCGGCCGTGCTGTCGGGCAACAGGAATTTCGAGGGGCGCATCAGCCCGCTCACCAAGGTGAATTACCTCGCCTCACCGCCGCTCGTGGTGGCCTACGCCCTTGCCGGCACCGTCGACATCGATCTGACGAGCGATCCTCTGGGAATCGGCTCGGACGGCACCGCCGTCTACCTGCGGGATATCTGGCCTTCTCAGGCGGAGATTCAGAAGGTGGTGGCCACGTGCATCGAGCCGGCCATGTTCGCCCAGAGCTATGCAAAGGTCTTCGCAGGCGACGAGAACTGGCGTGGCCTTCCGATTCCCGAAGGCAGTGCCTACGAGTGGGACGAGAGCTCGACCTACGTCCACGAGCCTCCGTTCTTCGTCGATTTGCCGGCCGAGCCGGCTCCGCTGCGCGACGTGGCAGGTGCTCGCGTACTGGCGATGCTCGGCGACAGCGTCACCACCGACCACATCTCGCCCGCCGGAAACATCGCCAAGGATAGTCCGGCCGGACGCTTCCTGATCGCTCAGGGGGTGCAGCCTGCCGATTTCAATCAGTACGGCACACGCCGCGGCAACGACGAGGTCATGACCAGGGGCACGTTCGCCAGCATCAGGCTGCGCAACGAGCTGGTTCCGGGCCGCGAGGGCGGCTGGACCGCGCACCAGCCCGATGGCGAGATCGCGACCATTTTCGACGCCTCGCGTGCCTATGCCGCCGAGAGCGTCCCGCTGATCGTGATCGCCGGAAAGGAGTACGGTACAGGCAGCTCGCGCGATTGGGCAGCGAAGGGCACGCAGCTGCTGGGTGTGAAGGCGGTGATCGCCGAGAGCTTCGAGCGCATCCACCGCAGCAACCTGGTGGGCATGGGCGTACTGCCTTTGCAGTTCCTGCCGGGCCAGAGCCGGAAGTCGTTGGGTCTGAACGGCGCGGAGAGCTACGCTATCAGAGGCATTGCCGGTGGTCTTCAGCCGGGTGCACACCTGTCCGTGCAGGCGACCAGGGGCGATGGAACCGAGCTGGAGTTTACGGTTCTGGCGCGGGTCGACAGCAAGGTCGAGGTCGAGTACTATCGGCACGGTGGCATTCTGCAGATGGTGCTCCGCAAGCTGTTTGGAGCGGTGAACGCGACGTAGGATGTCACGCGGCAGTTCTTGCGCTGGGATCCGTCCGGCACTGCGGTGCCGGGGACGCGCGCACGGCTCCGGTCGAGAAGACCGCGACACGAGCGCAGAGTGAAAGGCACAACGTGATGGGCCGGCTGGATGGCAAAGTGGGGATCGTCTACGGCGTCGCCAATCATCGCAGTATCGCCTGGGCCATCGCCCAGGAGGCGGACGCCGAGGGAGCGACGCTGATCCTCGCTCATGTCGAGCGCACCGAGCGCGACGTGCGAAAGCTGGCCGAGCAGCTCGGCAAACCGCCATTGCTCGTGGTCTGTGACGTCCAGGACGACGCTCAGATCGCGTCGGTCTACGAGGAGGTGCGCAGGCACCACGATCGACTGGACTTCCTCGTGCACGCGGTCGCCTACGCGAGCAGAGATGATCTCGCCGGGCGGTTCGTCGACACGAACAGAGCGGGCTTCCTGCAGGCGCTCGACGTGAGCGCCTATTCGCTTACCGCCGTGACACGGGATGCCCTGCCGCTGATGACCGAGGGCGGATCCGTGGTCACGCTGACGTACCTCGGCGCGCAACGAGCCATGCCGCATTACAACGTGATGGGCGTGGCAAAGGCCGCCCTCGAAGCCTCCGTCCGCTACCTGGCGGCCGATCTGGGTCCCAACCACGTGCGCGTCAACGCCGTCTCGGCCGGGCCGATACAGACCCTCTCGGCGCGGGGCATCGCCGGTTTCAGCGGCTTTCTCGACGTGGCGGCCGACCGGTCTGCTCTCAAGCGGAACGTCGACGCGGCCGAGGTGGCCGCGGCTTCGGTGTTTCTGCTCAGCTCGGCCGCCTCCGGGATCACCGGACAGGTGCTCTACGTCGACGGCGGCTTCAGCATCATGGGTGCCTGACCGATGCCGGAAACCGACCAGGCCGGAGTGCGTACCACCATATCGTCCAATCACGTCCGGACCATGGCCGTCTCGGCCTGGATGCCGGGAGAGACAGTGTGACGAGCGCGTCTTCTTCCGCCGTGAGGAACTTCCGGCACCTGGATCTCTATGCGCTGCTGGGAGTGACCGAGGACGCTACGCCCGAAGCAATCCGTCGCGCCTATCGCCGGGGCGCCATGAAGTCCCACCCAGACCGGCACCCCGACGACCAACGGGCCGCGCAGCAGTTTCTGCTCCTCACCGAAGCTCGCGACATTCTGCTGGATCCCGTGACGAGACAGGAATATGACTCCGCGCGAAACATTGTGCGCAAGAGGCCCGCCGCGGGGAAGCCCTCGGCCGCTCGAGGACGCAGGATCGTGACCTGGAATCCCTCCGATCCTCTGACCGAGCAGGTTCTGGCCGATAGGGCGCAGCGATCGCGCTCGCCGGCCGAGCTCAACCAGCTATGGCGCATGAGCACCACGGTCGTGAGGGCCGCCATTCTGCGAAATGTTTCCTGTCCGCAGGCACTCTTCAGCGATCCATGCGTTGCCGAGCACTGGATGCTGAGCCTTGAAGCCGCGAATCGGGCAGGATGCCCGGTTGCCGTGCTGGAAAAGCTCGCCTTCAGCTTCGAGCGCAGCGTGGCGCTGGCGGTCGCCTCGCACCCGGCCAGCTCCGACGCGGCTCTCGGCAGCATCGTGGCACGTCATCGCGACCTGGCCATTCTCACTGCCATCGCGGCTCACCAGAACGCCTCCGGGGCCGTCCTGCGAGAGGTCGGGCGTGCCGTGCGTGGACCGCGCTCGGTAGCGCTCGGCTCTACGATTCTGGCCCATCCGGCCTGCCCGCCGGACGTCGCTGAGCGCATTCATACGCGGCTCGGTCATCGGGTCGCCTGACGCTGGCCCGCTGCGTCGCTCGGTGCTGTGGATGCTCTTTCAAGCGCGGCCAGCAGTGCCGCTCCCTGATCTGAGCTGAAGCCCTACCCGCCGCCGGCCGGCTGACCTTCCGGCTGGGCCGCGCGTTCGCGGTGCTCGGGCGATATGGTCTCGTCGGGAGCCACGCGAGTCAGCTCATAGAACACGGCGTTGCCGGCACGATCGCCATACATCACGTACTCGTGCAGCGTGCCCGACTGCACGAAACCTGCTTCTTCCAGTGCTGAGCGCACACCGGCATTCTCCTCGTCCACCACGCTCAGCAACCGGCGCACGCCGGGCAGAAGATCGGCGCGCACGAGCAAGGCCTCCAGCACGGGACCCAGGGCATCCTCGAAGCCGGGGCGAGCGAACAGGTCCAACAGCCTGACGTGTTCGCGATACGGCAGGGGAGGCGACGGGAGGTCGGCGGGCAAAACGGTACCAAGGGCAGCCGGTGTGCCCTCGGCGGCCACGCCCAGGACGGAAGTGCCCTGGCCACGCTCGAGCGTCTCGAGCAGCGTGAGCACGGCGTCCTCAAAGCCGTACTCGCCCACGATGTGCAGGGCAAAGTAGCGAATGAGGTAGGGCACCGGGTGGCTGAACAGGTGAAGGAGCGCGGACTTGTCCGATCGCCGCAGCGGCCGGCGAGCCAGCGCCTCGGGCGTGGCCGCGCTGAAGAAGCGCTGCTCGAAGGACTGCGGATCACCAAAGATACGCCGCGTGGTCACTCTGTCGCTGGGCGGCGGCATGGACAGGTAGTCCTCAAAGCCGAAGTCGGCAAACAGGCTGTAGGCAGGCATGCTGCGTTTGAGCTGGGCGAGCACCGCGTGGCCGCCATCGCTGGCGAACCGGTCGAGAGCTACCTCGAGGACGTGCCGTGCCAGGCCCTGCTCGCGTCTGCTCGGCATGGTGTACAGGTGGTGGACGGAGCCCAGGTGCGGAATACGGTTGGACCTGGAAAGCTCCAGAGCACAGACGATGCCTTCGATCGTCGTGGCCACGTACCAACGGTCGCCGATGTCTTCCCGAGCGGCGAGGCGATTTGCAATATCACGCCGGTGCAGGTCCGAACCCAGGTCACCCTCCAGCGCAGCCCAGAACTGCTTGAGCGCGTCCGCGGCGGCGCCGAGCGGAGCCCGAAGCTCATGGATGACGGCATCCTCGCCGTCCGCGAGGGAGAAGCGCTCGACCTTGCCTTGCACGACGGCGCGTCCTTTCTCTGCCATGCTCGTGAAGCATGGCAAGATCATATCGTAGAATGTAATTCAGCGCGTCTTGTCGGGGGAGAACTGAGCCGTTTGGCCGGTCCGGCAGTGCGTATGACCGGGTTAGACGGGGGAAAGGCGATAGCGTGCCGGCGGCCCTTCCTCGACGGTGACCAGTCCCTGGCTTTGCAGCACGTCGAGATGCGCCAGGGCCTCGGAGAGCCCGATCAACAGCTGAGACTCCTTGAGCCCGGGGAAGAGCGCCTTCGCCAGGTTGCCCACGGTGTCGCCGCCCTCCGGCAGCAAAGTCAGCAATCGACGAGCACGCTGCTCCTGGTTATGCAGACGGCGAGCAATCAGCTCCCGGTGCCTGCGGAAGCACGCTCCATGGCCGGGCAGCAGGAGGGAAAGCTCCAGTCCGGCCAGCCGGCTCAAGCTATTGCGATAGGCGCTCAGGCTCTGGGTGCGCCCCGAGTCCTCGTCATAGGACGGTTCCACTACCGCGTTGGACGATATACGTTCAACCAGAGTGTCGCCCACGAGGGCATGACCGTCGTCTCGGACAAGGGTGATTGACGTGCCCGCGTGCCCCGGCATGTACAGGACGTGCCAGTCCGCGGTGCCGAGGAATGCCGAGTCTCCTTCCTCGAGACCCCGGTCAATGCGCGCGTAATCGGCACTCCACACGCTCGCGAGCAAGCGGTTCCGCATCGGGTCGGCCGTGGATTCGTCCAGGCCGCAGTAACAGAGCAGCCAGCCGATGAACTGCCGCAGACGGGCTTGCATGGCCGCGTCGGGTCGCAGCCAGCGCAGATTGTATGGGTGGCCCATCACCGTGGCGTGCGACTCTCTGAGAAGCCACGCCAGGCCGCCCGCGTGGTCTATGTGGTGGTGCGTAAGCACGATTGCCTCGAGGTCGGCCGGCTCCAGCCCGCGCGACTCCAGTGCCGCGCGGAGCGCGGTCGCCGCCTCCTCGGTAGGTGGGCCGCAGTCGACCAGAGCCGGTGACGGGCCGTCGAGGAGGTAACAGTTGACCGGTCCAACGGGGTATTTGGTCGGTAGCGAGATCTGCAGAATGTCTTCGGTGGGTGTGGGGTTGGTCATATCTCAAGTGTAGCGCGCTTGCCTCGAGGCACGACTTTGTCCCTTATGCCGCCCGTGGCACAGATTTGACCATGGTATACTGAGCGTGCCCAATGAAGCTCCAGAGGGAATCTTCCTAGCGCATGGATCCTCACGGTAGTCCAAGGGAACCGGCAGCAAACAGCGTGAGCTGTCCAGTCTGTGGTGCCGAGAATCCCGCGGATGCGTCGGTGTGCCGGCAGTGCGGCCGCCAATTGGCCGGTATGTTCCCACCCGCACCACCGGGTGGGCGCACGGAGATAATTCCGCCCGTCGCGGCGACCACGATCGTCCCGCGGCCACGCCTCGTGGCACCCCACGATCTCGACCTGGGCACGATCAAGGGCAACGCCCTCGTGCGCGGCAAGATGCGCGTGGCGAACAACGGCGCGGCCCTGCTAACAGGCAAAGTGCAGGCCGCGCCGGGCGCCCCCTGGCTCACCGTACTCGGCACCGGCGAGCTGTTCTGTGCTGCCGGCGCCGTGGAGAGCGTCGAGGTGCAGGCGCAGATCACGGGTATGAAGCCCGGCACGTACACCGGCGCCGTCCACTTCGACACGGATGGCGGCCAGGCTACCGTGCAGGTCACGCTCTGCGTGCAGCGAGAATCACCTGTGCCGGCCATCGTCGCGGGAGTGATCACTCTTGTCCTCGTGCTTGGCATCGCCGGTTTGGTCTACGCGTCGAATGGTGGCCGGATCCCGCTGGTCGGTTCACCGGCCACGAGCACGCCTACGTCCACGGCGACCGTGCTGCCTTCGGCCACTCCCACGCGTGCGGACACGAGCACGCCCACGGCGCCGCCGACTGCCACCGGCACGCCGCGCCCAACAGCCACGCCGAGCGTGGATGCGGCGGGATCGGCAACCGCCGAGGCAAGGCAGGAGCAGATCGCGCGCCTCCTGGTTGCCGAGGCGCGCGCCACCGCGACCGCGCTGGCCGGTAGCCTCGCTGCGACCTCCACCGCCCTGGCCATCAACGAGTCGCCGGCAACTGCGCAGCAGCGCCTGGCCGTTGAGTCCGCCGTGAACGCGTTCCTCGAGCTGCGAAGCCGCTCCCTGGTGAGCGGGGACGGCAGCCGGCTGTCGCAGGTGGCCGTGGGGCAGGAGCTGCTGGATCTGCAGAAGCAGCTGCACGGACTCAAGCAGGCCGGCGAGCACATGCGCATCGCCAGCATCGAGGCGCCGGTGTGGGACTCCATCGTGCTGAGCGGAGCCCAGCTCGACCAGGCGGACGCGACGCTGACCAAGCATGAAGACGAGCTCGCGATCAGAATCGCCAGCGGGCTTCCGGACGACCGCGATCCGCGCTATACAGGCCAGCGACATACCCTGCGAGACCAGTTCTACGCGGTCACCTACCATCTCGAGCTACAGAACGGTGTCTGGCTCGTCGACCGCGCCGTCGTCTACGATTCACCCTCGTCCATCCCCACACCGAATGCCGATTTGCTGCCCCCTGAGGCCCCTGCCGTGACCGAGACGCCGCGGCCTGAGATCACGCCCCGGCAAGGCACGGCCACGCCGGTACCCGCCACCCGGACGGACACGCCCGTCACCTCGAGCACTCCGATGCCCGAAACCTGGACGGTCACGCCCGTCACCTCGAGCACTCCGATGCCTCCGGCCGGCACGACGGCGCCGGCCACCGGCACGGCGACTCCCACTGCCGAGGCCTCCGGCACGCCGGCGAGCCGCGTGCTTACCATCGAGCAGGTGGTGCAGCAGAGCCTGCCCAGCGTCCTGCGCGTGACGGGAAACATCAGCAAGAGCGAACAGAGCACGGGCACCGGATTCGTCGTTGCCGTGGCAGGCGGTTTCGCCTACGTCGTCACCAACGACCATGTCGTCAACGGCGCCACCGGCGTCACGCTCTCGAACCGGGCAAACGCCGCTCTGTCGGCGCTGAGCATCCGGCAAGACGCGGTCGACGATCTGGCGGTGATCAAGGTCGCGCAGCCGGCACAGCCGCTACCGCCTCTCGCCTGGGGAGACTCGAGCGGCGTGCAGCTTGGCGAGAATGTGGTCGCCATCGGCTTCGCCCTGGGCCTTCAGGGCGACCCGTCAATCAGCAGTGGCGTCGTCTCCGCGCTGCAACGGAACGTGGCCGCGACCTGGCCCTACCTGCAGCATACCGCCCCGATCAATCACGGCAGCAGCGGCGGCCCGCTCCTCGATCTGAGCGGCAGGGTGGTGGGCATCAACACTCTGCTCGACGAGAATGCCCAGAGCGTCTACTTCGCCATCCCGGCCAACCAGGCCAGGGCTAAGAGCGTGGAGCTGATCGGCCTGATGAAGCGCTGACCGGCGACCTGGCCGGCAGCCGGCGCGGCGCATATCCACGGCAATCTTGCGTCGTGGAAGTCATGCGCGAGACTGAGCCCGAGGCACGAAGATGGCGTAGGCTGGACGAAACGCGAGCTCAACGCCAATGGGGGAGGAGCCGTGGCGAATCGGAACGCACGTTCCGGGGGGATTCTGGAGGGACTACTTGGGCGCCTGACAGCTCCCGAGGGGGGTTGACTCGACGGCGGCATACAACTCGCATAAGCTGAATGGCTTCTTCAGGAACGCATCTGCCGGCAGCTCACCGACCTTTGGCTCAACGTCTAGATACGCGGAGCAGACGATCACGTGTGCACGATGGCCCTCTCGTTCTCCGTACCGCTCCAGAAATGCTCGACCACCCAGGCGCGGCATCCGCAGATCGAGCACGATGGTGTCGAACGTACTTGCGTTGACCCGCCCCAGGGCCGCGCAGCCATCTTCGGCTTCCTCGACCGTGCAGCCGGCCACGGTGAGCGCGTCGGTGAGCAGAGAGCGGATCATGGGATCGTCGTCGACGACCAGAACGTGCCGGCTCTCGCTCACGCTTCCTCCGGCTCCCGCTATCAATCCTCATATGCGCATCGGCGAACCGCTTGTGCTCTCGCGCTAACTGACCGATGCACCGTGTCGCGCGGTCATCGCTATAGCTGCTGCGGGTCGTGCGAGCGCGTTGTTGCGCACTCGGCTCTGAGCAACAGCCATACACCGGTGTCGCTGCATCAGTGGGCATATCCTAGCACAAGTAACCTGGGCAAACCCTGATCCCGTTTCAGGAGGAGGTAGGCAGTGCCGAACACAAAGCCGGCCACGGCGCGGACCTCGGGCTCCAAGCAGAGAACGCCTACGACCTGTGGGGCGCGCCGACCACGGCCAGCGAGCAGGTGCCGCAGCAGCTCCGCTACCGTGGCTACTGGTAGGATAACGAGACGCGCTGGTACTGGCTGCAGATCCGGGCCTACGACCCGGTGCTCAAACGCGTCGTCGAGTCCGACCCCAGCGGGCAGGGTGGCCAGTTCAGTTACGCCTACGCGGGAGACAACCCCATTGATGCGAGCGACCCGACGGGTCTGAGCTGCGCACTGGCGGTCAGCGATCCTGGGTGGTCGGCATGCGAGCAGGCGAGCCAGAACGCCGACGTGGCCTGGGACCTGATGGTCCGGCAAACGTACGCCAACAACCCATACTACGCTGGATGGGTGGAGGCGGCGCAACGCAACCTCGGCATTACGGCCAGCGCCGCCGAGTCTGGCAACACCCTTGCGCTAAGCGCTATTCAGTCTGTTATGGTGGCGCCGGCTGGCACGACGGCTCCGACTGACGAATGCGAAGAGGGAGAGTGCGATGAAGGAGAGGACCCGGGATCGCAGACGGGGCAAGGCCCGGCTGCGCGCGCGGCCCGCTGGCTCGAAGGCCAAGAGCCAACGCGGGCGGATGGTCCGATCTCAGCCGGTGAAGTGGAAATGGAGTACGGTCATATTCTTGAGGACCATCGTTGGTACAACCCCACTGGAGGGCAGTTGTCCGACGCCCAGTTCCTGGCTGACCACTATAACGACCATGCACTGCTGGAACAGACGCTGCCGCAATACGTCGACGCTGCCGAGAGCTTCTACCGTGATGGCGAGTGGCTGACTGAAACGGGGTATTGGTCACAGATTCGATTGGAGGATTACAACAAGACCGAGAAGTTGGCCTGGGAGTTCCATGGTGCCGTAGGCGGGATCTGGTTCAATGGGGTGCCCGTTAGCTTCTGGAATCAGAGAATCTCGAGCTAATCGGCCACTGATGGTGATGGATTGTGGCGGCATTAACGACTGAGTTGAGAAGATGGATGTGACAACTCCGATGCGATCGGCTCGATTTGTAACGTCCGCAGGGCATCGGCCGCGTGCCGTCGCGGTGCATGCAGCGTCGAACAGGGCGCTCGTCGCCCACTACGGGGATGCGGCGCTGCTCGCGGTGGACCTTGCCTCCGGTGACGTGACACGCTTGCAGCAGCTTCCTCGCGGCACCGTGTTTGCCGGGCTGGTTGGCGCCGCCGGCCCGTTGCTGGCGGTCGCACAGGACGGCACGATCACCAGCGTCGATCCAGATGGGGGTGCGATCCTGCACCAGATGCGAGTGGACAAGTTCGTCCGGTCTGCAGGTCTTGCCACAGACCGGAGCACCATCGTGCTGGCGACCGGGGAGTGGCTCAGCTCAAGTCATGAGCTCGTGGCGATCGACATACACCGCAGACGTGTCGCAGCACAGACAGTGCTTGATGGCCAACCCTCATGTCCCCTGGAGCTCATGCCTGGCGTCTGGGTAGACTTGTGCAGCCACTGGCATCCGCGATGGCCGAGCCGGCATGGGGTCACCCTGACGCTCGTCGACGCTCAGGCCGGGCGCGTGCTTACGTCCCTCGAACTGCCGGACGGCGGAAGTCTCACGGGGAGCGCCAGCCAGGGCGCGCTGTTCATCTTGCGAAATGATACTGGCGTTGTGCAGATGTACGATACCACACTCACGCTGCAAGCGGAGTTTGGCGGCCTAGCCAGGCCAGGCCAGCTGTGCTGCACCGCCGACGGATTCACAGCTGTACGTGGAACACGACGCGGGCATCGTCTGTGTGAGTACGCGCACGGGCGCGGTGGACCTCATCGCACCTGTACGCCTCTTCGCATCATCCCTCGCACTGAATGAGTCGGCCGCAGTCCTCTACGCCGCGAATCTGCCTGCGCTCACAGTCACGGCGCTGGATGTCTCAAGCGGTCGCGTGCTGCTGCGCCAGGAGGCAGGCATCACGCGCAAGGGCGACGTGGTCGAAGTCGACTGGTGCTACAGCCAGGAGGCGCAGGCCATTGTCATGGTGACTGCCGGCAGCTGGAACCACGTGACGGAGTTCGATCCGCAAGGGACGGTTGCTGTGTTCGACACGGTGTAGCAGTCTTGTTGGGCTTGCTCACCGGTGATCATCACGGACTAGGATGGCTCCATATCGTGGTAATTGTCTGCGGCGCGGAACCGTTCGGTGTGAATGCTGCAGCTTTCGTGCAGGGCACGAAGGAGGGGTTCCGGTAGGCGCAGTTCCTCAAGCATGCCAGCGGGTGCGATACCACGCTTGTCGGCACTTCCTGGGAACCGCTAGCACCGGGCTCCCGATGAGTAAGCCTCCGAGGGACACGGTGCCGTCAGGTGACTTCGGCTGCGACACCGTGAACGGGACCAACCAGCTTTCGCGGACGTTAGCGCGCGACCAGTCCGGCCACCTGACGAGCGCTGCGAGCACGGGCGGCACGCTGGGCTGGACCTACGACGGGAACGACAACCTGACCGCGTCCGGAACGAGCGGCATCACCTGCACCTACAG
Organism: uncultured bacterium; assembly: GCA_963827235.1. GTDB lineage: Bacteria > Chloroflexota > UBA5177 > JANWHV01 > JANWHV01 > JANWHV01. The sequence continues at coordinate 210,390 of CAWHAE010000010.1, read as the reverse complement.
CTACGCCGCGGCGGCCGCCACGGGGAACGAGCTGCTGTCTGTCACGGCGAGCGGCACGGCGCCGGCCTCCAGCTACGGCTACGACGACAACGGCAACGCGATCATGGGCATGACGCGGCCCACCGACTCCGGCGTCCTGCAGAGCGGGAATGTCCTGGCCTGCGACGCCCAGGGGAGACTGGTCAGTACCACCATGTTGAACGGCACGGTGGTCGCGCAGAGCTACAACGCGGCAAGGTTGCGGGACAGCTACAGCGTGACCGGCGTCGGGCAGAGCGTGCCCGGTCTGAGCGAGTAGTTCCAGTACGCCGGGGGACAGCTGGTGCAGATGACTAAGAGCATCAGCGGCACGGTGAGCTACGTCGATACCTACGTCTACGCGCAGGACGGCTCACCGCTCGAGCTGCTGCGCACGCAGAACGGGGTGACCAACCGCTACTGGTACCTGCTCGACGGCCGTGGCAGCGTGGTCGGCCTGGTAGATGGCAATGCGACGGTGGTAGACCAGTACGTGTACGATCTCTGGGGTGCGCCGACCACGGTGAGCGAGCAGGTGCCACGGCAGCTGCGCTCTCGCGGCTATTGGTACGACAACGAGACGGGCTGGTACTGGCTGCAGATCCGGGCCTACGACCCGGTGCTCAAACGGTTCGTCGAGCCCGACCCCAGCGGCCAGGACGGGCAGTTCAGCTACGCCTATGCGGGCGACAACCCGGTGGACGCAAGCGATCCGAGCGGGTTTGCGGCCTGCGGCGAGTGCTCGACCGGGTACTCCTGCTTGCCAACGGATTCGGGCGTAGAGACATTCGTACAGTACGGCACCCAGTGGCTGTGGGTGGCGACCGACAATAATCCGTTTGACCCTAGCCGCGTCGCTGCTCCGCAGACCGGTACCTACGTGGTCCGCGTGGCGAACGACCAGCAGCCGGTTTATGCCGGCATCACCGTCAGGGCTCCGACGCCAACACGTTCGCTCCAAATCGGCGTCAGCTCGCAGGCACTGCAAAGCGCTGTCGCGAAAGGCTTTGAGGGCTACCAGTTCGAAGGTGCCAGTGTGGACGGGAAGGCACCGCCATCGGTGGCCACCCCGGACGTGAATGGGATAGGTCATGGCCTCGTGCAAAACAAGACGGTGGTGGTCTGTAATGGGGCACTCTGCGGTGAGTCCACGTACACCCAGAGCGCATGGGGGCCCTGGTATCTGACCGCGCCGGAGACAAAGGACAACTCGATGGTAACGACGGTGCCCGTGATCATGCCGCAGCAAGTTATGCAGCTGACGCTGGGCGACCCTAACGTCTACTCCCCTAACTCCACGCGTGTCTACGGAGTGTGCGATGCCGAGCACGCGCTGCACTGGGGCAAGCCTGCGGACGTAGCGATCGGAGGTGTCGGGGTAGTCGTGGCCGCGGCAGGATGGCTCAGCGGCAACTTCTGGCTTGGAGCGCTCGGTACCAGCTTGTCTGCGGAGGGCTTCACGAACAACGTGTGCGAGCCATGATAAACATTGAAGATAGCTGAGGCGTTCAGCTGCAGATCGCCTTGTGGCTGAAAGAGGGGTAACGCTAGACGTGTGTACCGCAAGACCGGATGGACAGCTGACGTGCGGGGAAATTACGGGCGCTTGGCGGTTCGAAGCCGTGGCGCTCTGTGTGGCGGCCCTGTCAGGTATGGCCCTCGCCTTGGCTGTGCGCGACCACTATGGAAAGGGTAGCGAGGAGTTCGCCGGCGTGCTAGGTCTGCTGGCCGTCGTGACTATGCTTGCCGGCAGCTACTGGCATTGGTCAGTTGGGTACTCCGGCTTCCTACCTGCCAAGCAGCGATACTTCAGGTGGCGGGTAGTGTGCCCGCTGGCGCTACAGCTAGGATGCGCCGGGTTCGAGTGCGTGCTCATCATGAACGGCGTGGCAGCCGCCGCGGGCCTCTGCCCGCTCTTGCTGTTCGCGCCGAGTGTCGCGGGTGTGGGCAATCTTGTTCTGGTCACCAGGAAGTGCGACGCACAGAAGTGAGGCACGCCGGAACATAGCGCACGGACCACTTCTGGTACCTGCTGGACGGCCGGGGCAGCGTGGTGGGACTCGTGGACGGCAGCGAGACGGTCGTGGACCAGTATGCCTACGACCTGTGGGGCTTGCCCACCACGGTCAGCGAGCAGGTGCCGCAGCAACTGCGGTACCGTGGCTACTGGTACGACGACGAGACGGGCTGGTACTGGCTGCAGATCCGCGCCTACGACCCGGTGCTCAAGCGCGTCGTCGAGCCCGAACCCAGCGGCCAGGACGGGCAGTTCAGCTACGCCTACGCGGGAGACAACCCGGTGGACGCAAGCGATCCGAGCGGGTTTGCGGCCTGCGGCGAGTGTTCGACCGGGTACTCGTACGTGCCATCGAATGGTGGCGTCAGCGTCTTCGAGTGGGAAGGCGACGAGTACGTCTGGCAGTATAGCTACGACCTCAAGGGACTCGATCCGACGCGGCTATACGTACCCTTGCCGAGTAACAACTACTACATGCATGACCAGGTCACTCCGGCAGGTATCACGGTCTCAGGCGACATCACACTGAACGCACCATACGGTGTGTCCAACCCCGAGATCCATCAGAACTCCGCTCAGATGGAGACGGCCGAAAAGGACTATCCAGGCTATTCTCCGGAGTTCGTGGGCGCCTCTGTAGACGGTAAGGCACCGGAGAACTTTGGCACACCGAGTATGAGCATGAACTACGAGACCATTGGTAACTCGAGAGTCTACTGTAAGCAATACGCCCAGGGTGTGGCATGCGTCGAGGTCACTTGGTCGGGTCCTATTGGACGGGCAGGCTCGACTCCAGGCCCGATGTACCCTATCATGCTGAACGGGTATGCAGCTCCGGCTGTACTCCCGCAGCGACAACTGGAGCAAGCGTATGAGAACGACGAACCGCCGGCTGGCCCCAGTCCTACGCTGCCGGACGTATGCAAGGTTTTTGTCGCCCCGCGACCAGTGAGTATAGGGATAGCAGTTGTCGGCGTGGTTGTGGCCTATGGGACGGGTGGCGTTTCAGTTCTTGTAGGGAAGGCTGCGGCTTGGTATGGCCTGGGTGGGTCGCTGTGCGGTTAGGCAACTAGCTCCGGAACGTGTAGTCCACGACCGGATAGGGCAGGGCTCCCATTATCTGTTCGCAGACGTCAAGCTAGGACCAACAGCCCGGGTGCAAGTGGAACACTCTCACTGGTACAACATCCCAAGGAGGAGTCGTGCTGTGTTTCCGCAAACTGTGCGTCAGCGCACGCCGGAGAGGATGGCGGTGCAGATCTACGACAGGGCTCTCAAAGCGTACGTTTTCGAGGGTGTTTGCGTCGTTGGAATGTGCAGCCTCGTTGCACTCCTGGCAGCTACGAACGTTCCCAGAATTCCGCGATCATTCCCGGTGGTCGCCCTTGTTGTGGTCGGTGCTGCGATTGTCGCGCTGGCGCCAGCTACTCGCCTTCGCGGCTCAGCGGCAGGCGGTCTGCTCGCTGGTAGCTCAGACGGGCAGAACTCAGCGCTGACCGCTACCGCCGAGCGGGCGGCACGAATCTTGCTCGCCTTCCCGGCGGCAGCGGTCCTACTGTGGCTTGCCATACCACTTGCATGGGGCTGGACACTCGGCTTCATCTGGCTGGCGCTGCTGCCATACCTACTTCTGGGTCGACGAAAGGCAACCCACGCCGGTGGGTAGCAGCCTCGGGCATGTGAGGAGCGATGCCTTGCCGTTCGCCTTGCTTGAGGAGCCGTCGCAGTGCAGTAGCGCCAATCCTCGATCCAGCGTGGGACGAAGCGCGAGACGAGAACGCGGCGTCGTTTGCACGAGCTATCGCTCTTACTGGATCGGAGTCGTGAAACGTAGTTGAGCATCCGGCATCGTAGTTTAGTCGCTCAGATGGCAGGATGGGTACAGGAGTGAATGCTAGCGAGGTAGTGCCAACTTGCGCTGGCGCCCTCATTTGCGCAGCTATGGTACTGGTGTTCATGCTCCTCATACTCCACCCATCCATCATTGAGCGAACAGCCGCCGACGTGTTGCGGCAACGCCAAGACGATGTCACGCCTGAGGCCCTCCAGCGGACGGAAGCGATCCTAGTTCGGTTGTTCAAGTTCTGGGGAATCCCCCTATGCAGCTTCGGCCTGGTGCGGAGCCTGGCCAAGCTGGTTCTGGCACTTCTCGGCAAATGACTGCTCAAGCTGCGGGCCGCCATCGTGCAGCGTGAGCAGTGGCTCGTTGTGACAACCCGAAGAGCATCACGCTGCTCGCGGTGACGGCGAGCGGCACGGCACCGGCCTCCAGCTACGGCCACGACAACAACGGCAATATCATCATGAGCATGACCAGACCCACCAACTCCGGCGTGCTGCAAAGCGGAAACGTCCTGGCCTACGACGCTGAGGGCCGGCTGGCCAGCACCACCACGCTCAGCGGCACGGTGATCGCGCAGAGCTACAACGCGGAAGGGCTGCGGTCGAGCTACAGCGTGACCGGGGTAGGCCAGAGCGGGCCCGGTCTCTCCGAGCAGTTCCAGTATGCCGGCGGGCAGCTCGTGCAGATGACGATGAGCATCAGCGGCACGGTGAGCTACTTCGATACCCACGTCTACGCGCAGGACGGCTCGCCGCTGGCGCTGCTGCGCACGCAGAACGGGACGACCAGCCGCTGCTGGTACCTGCTGGACGGTCGTGGCAGCGTGGTTGGCCTGGTTGACGGCGGCGGCAACGTGGTGGACCAGTACGCGTACGACCTGTGGGGCGCGCCGACCACGGTGATCGAGCAGGTGCCGCGGCAGATGCACTATCGTGGCTATTGGTACGACACCGAGTGGACCCGGCCATGACAGTTCACGAATATGGGACGTCTTGCTCTGCACCAGACTCACCGGTATGAACTGAGTGGTCGCTTCCGGATGATGATGCGGCTCAGGGCAGACAGGTGGGAGGTTGACGCGGGCAGCCGTCGTGCGGGGCCAGCGCGGCGTTCCCAACCAGCTAGAGGAAGGTGTAGCTCAGCACCAGTTCGCTGCGTTCGAGGCGCTCGTGGACATCATAGTAGAAGTGCATTCCGATGTTCGCATCCATTGGCTCGTACCAACGGTTGCAGTGCGGATAGTAGGCATCAAGTTGTCGGGCCGCCTTGCGGTTGTGAATGTACTCCTCTGGGAAGCCTCCTTTCGATCATGGTATCCCGGTTTTCGGCCAACTATCGTGGCTAATAGTACGCTGGCAGCTGCCTGAGCCCCACCGGGATTTTAGTGCTCTCCCTCATGTGCGGCGGCATCTTGAGCGTCCGGCGCTCGGGCACAGCACGCTCAGCGGTGGACGCGGGGCCCGACCTTCCTCATGTGCTCGTGCCAGTCCGCAAGGAACGTGCTCACGCGATCGACAAAGAGCGGTAGGGTAACAGGGGATGCATCGCCGAGTGTTGCGCTGAGCCAGTAGAGCCCCGGCGCGGGCACCGACATGCGCGGGACGCGACGTACCCAACTTACATAGCCTGGGCCTCGGCCAAGCTCGGCGGGCGTGAACTCCACATCGAAGTCGTAGCTCAACAAGGTGAGAGGTGGCTCCTCCGCCGCCACCACGATACGCATGGGCACGCTCCCATCGCCGTGGGCGACCAGCCGTATGTACAGCGCGACGGTCGCCGGAAGCTCCTTTAGCAGTAGAAGCGTCCCCAGGTTGTCAATGTGCGGAAAGCGCATCGACCACCATACCTCGGTATCCGGCGCGGGCAGGCTGAGACCGCTGCTGCTCGAGTTGCCCCGCGGGGCTCGATCCTCGCCCTCGCGAGGGCCACAGAAATACAGCGTCGTGATGGATGCCACCTGCTCTCCTTGCGCAGTACTCCGCGCGCCGACGCGCCAGCGTGAGCGCGCTGGCGCGTCAGCCTCAGCATTTCAGCAACGCCAACACAGCTGCCCCGTCCTGATATCATGCCATTGCAGAGCATGATCATCGTGCTGCTACACGCAGTCGATGTAGCCAATGTACTTGACCGTGCAGGTAGATAGTGGCCCCCAGTTCGGCCAACCCGGGCTTGTCAGGAGGACCGGCCCCGGGAAGACCCCCGCGCCGATCAACTGCGCCGTCCAGACGGTGCAGACCGCGCCTCCGACCTTGAGCGGGAGTTTCACACCGGTGTGGACGTCTATCTGGAAGTGTGCGCCGAATAGGGCAAGCAGCCCAGCAAGCCCCACTCCGGCAAGTTTGTCGTGCGCACGTCACCCGTCCTCCATGCACAGATCCTGCGTGCCGCCCAAGCTGAGGGCAAATCTATGAACACCTGGATCGAGGACACGTTGGCTGCCGCCGCGCAAGCATCCGCCTTCAGTCCTGCTCCTCGATCTGAGCGGCAGGGTAGTGGGCATCAACACCCTGCTCGGCGAGAATGCCCAGAGCGTCTACTTCGCCATCCCGGCCAACCAGGCCGGGGCGAAGAGCGCGGAGCCGATCGGACTCATGAAGCCCTGACCTCTGCCGTCGCCGGCGCACGGCATGGCGCGCACATCCCGAGTTGACAGGAAGACGGCCGGGACGCCATGCCATGCCGGTTACCTCCCCTCCTCGGCGTCTCCGGGGACGAGCTCCGAGTTCTCTTTCAGGTGTTCAACGAGCTCGTCGATTGTGGTGTAGGCGAGAGCAACGTACGTATCCGCGGCGCCGTAATACAGTGCTATCCGTCCGGTCGCGGCGTCCTGTAACGTGGCACAGGGAAACACGACGTTGGGCACGAATCCGGTAGTCTCGTACGGTTCCTCCGCGGTCATCAGATAATCTCTGGTTCTGTACAGCACGCGGGCAGGCTCGTCGAGATCGAGCAGCGCCGCGCCGAAGCTGTATACGTAACCGTTGCAGGTCGTCGTCACCCCGTGATAGAACAGCAGCCAGCCCTGCGTGGTCTCGATCGGGACCGGGCCGGCGCCGATCTTTGTGTTCTGCCACCATCCCGATCCGCCTCGAGCCATCACCCGCCTGTGCCTTCCCCAGTGCACGAGGTCCCGGCTCTCACTCAGGTAGATATCTCCGAACGGCGTGTGGCCATCGTCGCTCGGCCTGCTCAGCAGCAGGTAGCTCCCGTGGACTTGCCGTGGGAAGAGCACGCCGTTCCGGTTGAAGGGCAAGAAAGGGTTCTCGAGGCGAACGAACTCTCTGAAGTCCTTGGTCATGCCCAGGCCAAGCGCGGCACCGCCAAACTGCGTGCACCAGACCACGAAGTATGTGTCGGCAATCTTCACCACACGCGGGTCGTATGCGTAGTCCGGTTGGTAGGGTGTCCCTGCCGCGTCCAGCCAGTGAATCTCGTCATCCTCGATTGTCCAGCTCAGCCCATCCTGACTCCGGCCCGCATGCAGCCCCGCTTTGCCGTGCTTGTGATCCGCTCGAAAGACGCCCGCGAACCCATCGCCGTATGGGACCACGGCACTGTTGAAAATGCGCGCCGTCGACTTCGTGGGATTCCATCCCGTCAGCGGATTACCGTGATGGCGCCAGAAGACATCGTGGCAGTCCGGTGCCTTTGGCTGCCAGGGCAGGTTGGGAAGGCGATCTCCGATGATCACGCTCTCGCTCACAATGCCTCCAGAAAAGCTAACGCAATCGCTTGCTCTAAATCATGCTCGTAGCATGCCGGCTTTGTCAACAGCCACAGCAGCACACATGAGCGCCTGAGCGCTCGGCTACCCTGGAATCCGGTGGTGCTTGGGGCGGCCGGAGGCATCCCATGCCCAGTTGACAGCGCCACGGGATCTACGCAATAATGGGCGCAAGCGATTACGGAAGGATTGAGTACGTGGTCAAGATCGCGGACATCGCGGGCCGGTTGGGAGTATCTCCGGCGACGGTCTCGCGGGCTCTCAACGGCAAGACTGGAGTGAGCGACGAAGTGCGCGCCGAGATCGTGGCGGAGGCAGCTCGCCTGCACTTCACGCCAAACGGCGCGGCTAGATCTCTCGCCACGACGCGGACCGAGAACATCGGGTTTGCCGTCTACCAACCGCCACTTGCTACCGACCAGTTCTTCGGTCCTTTCTATAGCCGGATCATGTTTGGCGCAGAGCAAGAATTGCAGGAGCACGACTACCATCTGCTGGTCACCACGCTCACCGACAAGCATATTGCCCATCCGGAGCATTGGGGCATTGCCCGCAGCCGGCGCGTCGACGGATTGATCGTCGCCAGCCCGTGGGTGCCCTTGCGATTCATCCTGTCGCTCACCGCACAGGATGTACCGGTCGTGCTCGTGGACAACGCCGTGTTTCCCAGCACGATCGACGCCATACTCGGCGACGATCGCGGGGGTGCGCGGCGCATAGCCGAGCACGTGCTGGGCCATGGCCACAAGCGGATCGCGGTGATTGCCGGTCCCAAGGAATGGGTCTCCAACCGTGAGCGGTGCGGCGGTTTCGCCGAAGCCCTTCGGCTGGCGCGGGTGAAACCGGTAGTCACGTTGCATGCTGATGCGACGACGCACGATACCGGCTTTGCCTTGGCGCGGCAAGCACTGCAATCGAACCCCACCGCGATTCTCGCCATCAACGACGCAATGGCGCTCGGGGCACTCGACGCGGTGCAGGCCGCGGGCATGTCGGTACCCAGAGACATCGTGATCACCGGTTTCGACGACATCGAGCCCGCCCAGGTGAGCTCCGTGCCGCTGACCACGGTCCACCTCCCCAAGCGCACGATCGGACGCTTCGCGGCTCGACAACTTCTCGCTCGCATCGTCGAGCCGGGCATTGCGCACCAGCGGGTCCTGGTGGAGACGTCTCTCGTCATCAGGCAGTCGTGCGGTTGCCCGCTGCTGGCTTCTGCCTCGAAGGGAGGTGATTAGGGGCGCAACGCGGTCTCGGTAATGCGCAGCAGGCGGCCCTTACCCAGTGTTCCACCACTGTCGTTGCTACCGTTGTGTATCGCGCCGGCGTGGCGCGATACCCGTAGGGTCTTGGAGGACTTCATTATGCCCTTGCGTTCAGCAATTCGCCGCATTGGAGCCGCGAGCCTGGCCCTGGCCATGGTTGCCGGCAGCTTCGGTGCAGGTGCGTTCACACCCAGGAGCCACGCAGCCTCATCAGTCACCGTCACCATCTGGTATCCGTGGGGCGGACCCGACGGCGGTCAGATCGTCAACTGGGCGAAAGCCTACAGCCAGGCCAATCCCGGCGTGACCATCAACCCCGTCCTCGTCTCCGGGTCCGGCATCGATCCCACCGTGACCTCCGGCGGTAAGTTCCTGGCAGCGGTCAAGGGTGGCAATGCGCCGGACGCGGCCCTCTACTGGGGCCAGAACGCCTTGCCAAGCCTGGCGAAGCTGGGTGCCGTGCAGCCGCTCGATATGCTGCTCACGGCCGCCGGGATCAAGACCGGCGTCTATCCGCCGGCAGCGCTCTCGGCCATGAAGTACAACGGCTCGGTCTATGGCCTGCCCGAGATGACGAACGTTCGCGAGCTTCTCTGGAACAAGGATCTCTTCAAGAAGGCCGGCCTGGATCCAAACGTCTATCCGAAGACCACCGCGCAGCTCGACGCCATGGCTGCCAAGCTGACCGTGATAACGAACGGCAAGGTTGAGCAGCTCGGCTTCGTGCCCTGGGCGGAACAAGGTGGCCCGGACGTGCTCTCGGGCCTTTTCGGCGCCTCCTACTTTGATGCCAAGGGCAATCCCGACCTCAACAACCCCGGAATGCTAAAGCTGCTTACCTGGGAGGCCAGCTACGTCAGCAAGTACGGAGCCGGGCCGGTCAACTCGTTTCTCGGCTCGTTCAATACCCAGTCATCGCAAGCCAACGACCCCTTCGTCAAAGGCGGCATCGCCATGATGATCGGCGGCGAATGGGAGGAGGGTTTCCTCAGCCTGTATGCGCCCAAGCTCAACTATGGCGTGGCGCCGATGCCCGCGCCTGCCGGAAGGCCCTATCCCGCGAGCCTGCTGGACGGCAACACCTGGTTCATCCCCAAGGGCTCGAAGAACGCCGCCGAGGCGCTGAAGTTCATCGCCTGGACTCAGGATCCGGCCCGGAATGCGGCAGGGGCGGACTACGTGCACAACATCTCGCCGATCGTGGCGGCGCAACCCATGCAGAAGCTCAACGCTGACCCAATATTCAAGGTGGCTTTGGGTATCGCACAGCATGCCCATCTCTACTCGCAGGTCAGCTCCCCCTACCTGCTCACGATCGAGAGTACGCTGAACACCGCCTTCCAGACGGTGCAACAGGGCCAGGCAAGTCCGGCCGATGCCCTCGCAACAGCGCAGTCGTCGACAATGCGGATCATTAGCCAGTAACAGGTTGGCGAAGAGAGACGGGCGGCGTTCGTGTCGCCCGTCTCCGGTTTAGCGGGAAGCTGCCATTCGATGCAGATCTCCTCCGTCTCCATGGCAAATCGCTTGCACAATCGATCGCGGTGGCACAACGTCGGGCTCGGCCTGCTGTTCATCAGCCCGTGGCTGGTGGGATTCGCGGCCTTCGCCCTCTACCCGATCGCGGCTTCGCTCTACTACAGCTTCACCCGCTATGATGGCCTGAACCCTCCGCAGTGGGTGGGATGGCACAACTACAGCCTGATCATTTCAGACCCGTTGATGGCCACCGCCCTGGAGAACACGTTCTACTACGCTCTCATTGCCATTCCCCTGGGCACGGTGCTGGCTGTGCTGGTCGCCGCCTTGATGAACAGGCCGTCGCGCCTGCAGGGTGTCTTCCGCACCATCGTGTACGTGCCGTATATGGTGCCGATCGTCGCCTCGACGTTGCTCTGGCAATGGCTCCTGCAGCCCAACCAGGGGCTGATCAACGCCCTCCTGCAGCTGGTGGGCGGTCCCGCTCTGCCGTGGATGGCTAGCACGACCTGGGCCAAGCCGGCCCTGATCCTGATGGCCCAGTGGGGCTTGGGCCAGGCGGCACTCATTTATCTATCGGGCATGCAAAGTGTGCCCCAGGACCTCTATGAGAGCGCGGAGATCGACGGCGCAGGCGTACTGCGTCGCTTCTGGTCGATCACGATCCCGATGATCAGCCCCGTGATCCTGTACAACGTGGTGATCGCAATCATCAACAGCCTTCAGTACTTCACGCAGGCGTACATCCTGGGCAGCGGCCAGGGCAACCCCGCCAATTCGACGCTCTTCTACAACGTCTACCTGGTGCAGGAAGCGTTCACGTTCAACCACTTCGGCTACGCGGCGGCCATGGCGTGGCTACTGCTCCTGCTCATCGCGGCGCTCACTGCCGTCTTCATCGCTATTTCCCGCCGGTGGGTCTACTATGGCGCTTCATGAGCTGACCGGGCGCGGCACGCACCTGGGAATCGGCAGACCTTCGCCCCTCGCCCAGACCAGGGCTCGACGACGCCTGGCCGGCAAAGCCTTCACCTACGCCGCGACTGTGTTCGTGTCGGTACTGTTTCTCCTGCCCCTGTGGGTCATGGTCACCGTGGCGATCATGCCGGATGACCAGATTTTCAGCGGCGGCTTCCAGCTCTTTCCGCGCCAGTTCCTCTGGGACCATTTCAGCACCGCGCTCACCTATCCCGAGATGGCGTTCCTGACGTATCTCAAGAACTCGCTCCTCTACTCGGGCATTTCCACGGTAGGCGCGGTGATCTCGAGTGCCATCGTGGCCTATGGCTTCTCCCGTATTCACTGGCCCGGTCGCGATGCCGTCTTCTTCGTGATGGTGATGACCCTCATGCTCCCGTTCGCGGTGCAGATGATCCCTCTCTACGTGGTGTTCACCGACATCCACTGGATCAACACGCTGCTGCCGCTGATCGTACCGTCCTTCTTCGGCAATGCCTTCTACATCTTCCTTCTGCGCCAGTTCATGCTCAGCATTCCGATGGAGCTATCAGAGGCAGCGCGCATCGACGGTGCCTCGGAGTGGCAGACGTTCCTGTTCGTCATCGCCCCGATCGCCGCCCCCGCTCTGGCGGTTGTGGGCGTGTTCCAGCTCGTGAACAGCTGGAACGACTTCTTCCAGCCTCTCATCTTCATCAGCAACCCGGACAACTATACCCTGCCGCTGGGACTGCAGCAGTTCAGTACCGCGCACGGGCAGAACTGGTCCATTCTGCTTGCCGCCTCAACACTGTTCACCATTCCAATGATCGTGTTGTTCTTCCTCACCCAGCGCCTCATACTGCGCGGTCTCACCTTGACCGGAAGCCTGAAAGGCTGAAGCGCCTCTCTTCGCGGTACACTCTTCCCTATGGATAAAAGGAAGCGACCGCGCCGCGAGCGATCGCGACGAGCCGTGGATCAGGGACGGCCGGCAACCCTCGTCGACGTGGCTCAGGCCGCCAAGGTCTCGATTGCCACTGCCTCCCGTGCCATCAACGGGCGTCGCTACGTCAGCGACGACACTCGCGCACAGGTTCTGCGCGCCGCTGAGCAGCTCAAGTTCCGGCCTTCCTCGCTGGCGCGCGGCTTTCGCGCGCAACGCAGCCAGATCATCGGCATGGTGGTTCCCGACATCTCCAGCCCCTTCTATGCGGCGGCATTGCGAGGCGCCCAGCACGTGCTCAGCCGCACCGGCTACACGGTCCTGGTCTGCGACACCGAAGAGCAGCCCCAGCGCGAGCGTGAAGCCCTCGAGGTGCTGATGGGTCAGCGCGTGGCCGGCGTGATCCTCGCCCCGGTGGGCCGTGAGCTCAACGACTTCATCCAGACCATGGCGAGCCGATCGACGGCCCTCGTGGCGATCGATAATCGCCTTGGCGAGCACGCCGTCGATACCGTGCTGATGGACAACGTCGGTGGCGCCATTGCGCTCACAAGCCACCTCGTGGAGCACGGCCACCGGAGAATCGGGCACGTGGCCGGAATCTTGAGCGAGACCAGTGGCGCCGACCGTCTGAGCGGCTACCACAAGGCGCTCGAGATGGCCGGATTGCCGTTTCAGCAGGAGCTGGTCGCGGAGGGTGACTGGACGGAGGCCAGCGGCTACGCGCAGTGTTCGCGACTGCTCGAGCTCGACGAGCCGCCCACGGCGCTGATCGTCGCCAGCAGCCTCATGGCAGTGGGCGCCCTGCTCGCCCTGCGCGATCGTGCCATCGACGTGCCCGCCCGGATGGCGGTAGCCTGCTTCGACGATGCGCCGTGGGCGCCGCTGGTCGAGCCGGCGCTGACCGCGTTGCACCGCCAGGATTATGCGCTGGGAGCCACCGCTGCCGAGCTCATCCTCAGGCAGCTCGACCATCTGCCGAGCGTCTCGGGCACGGAACACCTGCTCCCCATGACCGTGATCGCGCGTCGATCGTGCGGCTGCGGCACATAGAGATTCGCCGGAGAACCGCGCAAACGCCGGGATTGCTTCGCCCAGGTCCGGAGCTGCGGTGCGCGATCACGTCAGGTCTGCGCGCAGCCACACGATTCCCGGACGATCAGCTCTGCCGGGAGAATGACCCGCCGCGGCGGCAGATCCGGAGTATCTATCCGATCGAACAGCAGTGCGGCGGCATCGCGGCCCAGATTCGCCGCGGAGTGTCGCACGAGAGTCAGCCGCGGACGGAGCAACGAGGCCAGCGCGAAATCGTCGAATCCAACCAGGGCGACGTCGCGCGGCACGCTCCTGCCGCGTTCGGCCAGGGCGTCGAGCACGCCGACCACGATCAGGTTGTTCATGGCGAAGAAGGCCGTCGGCGGTTCCGGCTCGGCCAGTAACGCGAGCGCGGCCCTCTTCGCCTCGGGCGGCGATGGCACCCCTGTGACGACGCGCGGATCCAGCCCCGCGGCATGCATCGCGGACCGGTAACCGCCGGCGCGGGTCCGCGTGGTGTAGAGGTGGCGCCCGGCCCCCAGGAAGGCGATGCGCCGGTGCCCGTGGTCGATCAGGTGGCGCGTCGCCGCTTCCGCGCCGGCGCGATTCCGGGCCAGGACGGCGTCGGTGGCCAGCCCGGGCAGCGGCCGGTCGAGAGCCACCACCGGGAAGGGAACGCGGAGCGGCTCTCGCGGCCCGCGCGCCACGGCCGACGCCGGCACGAGCAAGAGTCCATCGATGCGACGGGGCACCAGCAGCTCCATCCGCTCGCGCTCGACGTCCGCCCTCTCGTCCGTCGCGCACAGGAGCAGCGCGTAACCGCGCGCGCGTGCCGCTTCCTCCACCGCCTGCGCGCACTCCGAATAGAACGGATTGGAGAAGTCGGCAATCATCAGGGCGATGGTGCGAGACGGCCCTCCCTTCAGAGCGCGAGCCGCGTAGTCCGGGCGATAGCCCAGCTTCGCGATTGCCGCCTGCACCCGCTGAGCGGTGGTCGAGCCCACCCTCGGCGCACCGTTGACCACGCGTGAGACGGTCATTGACGACACGCCTGCCTCGCGGGCCACGTCGCGCAGAGTCGGACTCGAGGCCTCGCTCAGGGTTGGCCTTCGCTCCATTGCCGTGCCCGGTCCCCGGTCCTGCTCGAGTCGTGCGGACCGAGCCACACTCCGGCGATTGCGGAAGGCTGCCAGCCGGAATCCGAGGTCGAGCGCGGCCCGCGCCCAGCCCGCATCGATCCGCGATCGCAGCGCTTCCCAGGCGACAACGCCGCTCGTAGCGTCGGCTGCCTCCACGCTGGAGGCGCCGGCGGCGCAGGCGGCGGTCACTGCCTGCTCCGGCGACATGTCGCGCAAGAGCCCAAAGATGAAGCCGGCCACGGTCGCATCGCCCGCCCCTACCGTGCCGACCAGTGATGCCCTGAAGACGGAGGACCAGATCTCGCGGTCCGCCCATGCCTCGCAGTCGCGCGGCGCCGCCCGCCCGGCCGCCCGGAGACGCTCGGCAGTACCCGTGCGCAGGTAGAATCCCAGGTCGCCGGCCTTGATTCCCACCATCCCCGCGCCCATATCCAGCAGCTTCCGGCTGAGCCGAGAGACGTGCTCGGCAATGTGCCCGGCACGCTCCCCAGCCGAGCCCAGCGCCTCCGCGAGGTCCGCGGAGCTTCCCAGCATGTACGACACCTCTTCCAGGCTCGGCACGAAGACGTCGACCAGTGGCAGCGCGGTGGCGAGAATCGCCAGCCAATCAGCCTTGCCCGACGCCTTCTCGGGGTCTGGATAGGCCATGTCGAGCCCGGTGGTCAGGCCGGCACGCTTCGCCCTCTGCATGATGCGGACCAGCTCGAGGCCCGTGCCTTCGTACATCCGGCCCATCAGCGGCGGATAGCCGAAATGGAAGATGCGGCCTTGCGCGAAGACCTCGTCCGGGATGTCGTCGCTGGTGAACGTGTCGTTGGCGCCCGGGAAATGAAGGAACATGCGATCGTTCCCCGGAGGATAGATCACGACGCTGTACGACGTGTGCTCTCCCGGCACCATGAGCAACCCTCGGGAGAGCTCAGCGCTCGCTCGTGCCAGTACGTCGCGCACTACGATGCCGAACGCGTCGTCACCGAGCTTTCCCACCAGCAGGGTGGGCACGCCAAGCCGGTGCAGAACCTGGCCGGCGTTGCAGACGCAACCACCGGTGGCCACCGCCGCGGGCCCCACTTCTACCAGCACCCCCGGACGGTACTGCCACGCCGTCTCGCTGGGCGGCAGCGCCGGAATGATATCCAGACAGATATGCCCGGCGACAACCGCCTCTATCTCTCGCGCGTCGATCTCATGCTGCATAGCTGCTCACCCCGGTCGGTGTTAGCGTTAACACGGCCAAGAGTACCAGCCGTTCCGACCGAGCGTCAAGCAGCCCGAGGGCGTGCTCGTTCTCCCTCTCTCAGACCAGGGTGGAACCCGCCGAGCTATCGACCCGCCGGTCGTTGTATGCGGCAGTCGACCGCAAAATGCCTCCCAGAAGTGGTCGCGGCGTGAACCTGGCTGTCGCTTGCCCGCGACCACAGTCGCCCCGTGTGCTGCCATGCGACCACAGTCGCAGGGCCGTCCCGCAGCTCCTGTGGGAAGCATCTAACCTCGGGCGCCTGCGGCAGGGCAGGGCAGCCGCACGATCATCGTGGTCCCTTATGGTGAAACCCAGCAGCTGCTCGGGGACGCTCAGCAGGTGCGAAAGGTTCCGCCTGGCCACAGTGTGCGCATCGAGAAGCATCCAGCGCTATCTGCACCTCGCGGTCGTCTCAATGCTCCACCAGTCCGCGGATAGGCGGCATTTGTGGGCTGAATGTGAACCCGACGAAGGACGAGACCGACCAGCCGCGCGGCGTCCGCCCGCAGGCCGGCACCTCGCATCTCTCTTACGTCAGTCTGTGCGATCATGGAAGCTTGCCATAACCACACGACGCGGAGGCCAGCCATGCAGGACTCACCAAACAGGATTCAGGAACAGCACGGAAGCGTGACGGACCGCAAGGCCACGTACCCCGAGGGACGGGGTCCGCTCGTCGAAGACGTGAACGCCGGGACCAAGATTCCAGAGAATGATCCCATCGTGCCGTCGGGTAGCGAGGCATACCCCGGCTCCACGCGCCGAGAAGCAGTCTGGGGCGAGCTGCACTTTCCCGGCGACGCCAAGCTGCCGGACGTGGACCCGCGAGCGATCGGCGATCCGATCGGAGGCAGGCGCCGGCCCGGATGATCGTTCCTGTGGACGCGGCCCCCGGACGCACCACCCCGCCGTCCGCGTACGAGACGGACCTAAGCCGGGAGCGGCAGTGTATCGGCATGCAGCATGCAGCTGTTCTGGGCAATGACTCGTGGACTCTGCGGACGGCTAGCCGGCTGACGAAGACGGCATCTGCAATGGGCGCGTATCTGCAATCTCAGCTTCGCTCAGTGCACAGCGGTGACGGCGGCAGGTAGGGGTCGTCCCGCAGAGCGAGAACGCATGGCATGTAGGTGCCGACCCAACTGCCTTGGATTTTGTGGCGGGCAGGATGGCGCCCGCGATGCCTGTGGCGCAGTTGGCATCGACACGGTATCGTGGGCAGGTGCGTGCGGCGCACATGGAAACCGATCTCGGAGGCGCCGAGACCAAGCGTGCTGACAGTCAGACCAGTTCGACCCAGCGTACGCTGTTCCATACTTGTTTTCCTTGCAAGCGGCATTCGAGAAGCTCGGGCGAAGCTCGCCCAGGCTCTTCCGGCCGCTGCACACTTCAATATTCGTAGACGCCGGCCTCCTTGGCCGCTTGGTACATCGCGGACAGGTTCTGCAGGGGCATCATTGGCGTGATGTTATTGGCCTCTTTGAGAATGAACTTCCCGCCCCGCATGATGCCGCTGCGCAGGATGGCTGCGGCGCGCGCGTAGACTTGCTGGGGCGTATCGGCCAGCAGGTTGGCCACGGGTACGCCGCCCTGGATCTCCACATCCTCGCCCACCTCGTCGCGCAGCGTGGCGAAGTCGATGGGATAGCCGGTATCGAACGATTTGATGTTCAACTCCTTGACTAGCGTAGGGAGATGGCGCTGCACGTTGCCGCAAAGATGGATGCTATGTGGCCCACCCTGCGCCAGGGCGGCCAGGACCTTGCGGTGGTAGGGAAGCACTTTCTCCCGATAGGTGCGAAGTGATACATGCTGGATGGCGTCGTCGGCGAACGCGATCGACCGGGGCATCGGATCCTGTCCCAGGTAAGCGCGCCAGGCTCTGACCTGCTCGATCGTCGCGTCGGTGATCAGATTCATCACCCGATGGTAGTAGTCTTCGTTCACAAGCATGTCTGCCAGTAGCTCAGGACCGCAGACGCCGAGAGCCACGGTCAATTGCCCGACCGGGTCGGTGGGGTTGGGTGGATTGACCGTGACGGGTCGGCCGCAAAACTCGTAGTTCCGCGCCTTGTCAACGAAGTGCTCGTGAAACTCACGGATCTTGCCGAAAAAGCCGTCGAACGGTCCGGGAATGCCGTGCTCGAAGATGGCTTCCTTGTTCTTGCCCGTATAGCAGGGCGTGGTCAGGGGCAGCTCGTTGTCCGGGTAGTGGACAGGGCAGCCAAAGGAGGCGAAATCGCCCACACGGCTGAACCACACGGTTACTTCCCAATGCTTCTTGGGGATACCCATTTCGATGTCGTGCGGCATGTTGTGCACGACGTAGTGGGACCAGGTAAGGTACGTGGTAAACATCACGTCGGGATCGTCAAAGCAGGCTTTCCAGGTGATGCCCTCGCTATTCAGGCTGGGATCCTGAATCCACATGCGTGGCTCCAGCGTGAGGCGTCCAAACGGGACGCGGATAGGCCGGCCGGCGTTGTAGCTTTCCCAGACCCGCCGGACTTCCTCGTTGTGGCGGGCGAAATCGATGGACGTTGCATTCGTCACGGCAACATGCTCCCGCGGATAATCCCGTGCGATTTGCCGGTAGAGGCCTGAATGTGGAAGGAAAACAATGTTTGGTTGCGAACGGGTTCGCAACCCACATGAGCCCCCAAGGCCCTAAGAAACGCAAAGTCTGGTCGTAGACAGCGAACGGAGCCTTGGCGAAGCCCAGGATAAAGTCTTGTCATAGTGTGGCCCCAAACGAACAGGATCGAGCAGCAACACAGGAGGCTCAGGCGGTCTTGCCAATGGGTATCAATGACTGTGCGCTCCGCTGTGATGAGGATAGCACCGCTCCAATGAACTCCAAGCCTCAGTGCAGCGTTTCCTGGCCACGAACAACGATGGGCTGCTCTGAATGCCAACGGACTCGTAAGCAGACCGGCCATACGCACGGCTGAAGTGTAGACGGCCGCGCAGGCGGTGGTGAAGGCCGATTTGCTCTGGCTCGTGACAAATGGGATTTCGAGCCGGTCCATCAAAATGAGGCGAGCCAGCCGACCAACAGTCCGTCGGTGTCAGGCACGCTGTGTGGCTTGTTGGTGGGAGTCGCACTCGGAACCAATCAAACTAGGTGGTGTCACCCGAACAGAACAGTAGAGCAGCAAGGAGAAGAGCAGCGCAGCGGTCTCTGAGGCGATCCTAGAGGAGCGTCGCGAAGGTCCGTGATCCTGCTGTTTGGAGGCTTCTAGGCAGCCACGTCGATCTGTGAGCACCTGCGGCGGCAACTCCTCCTCACGGCGTACCTATTTGACAGTGTACATCGCCCGGAACTCAAGCAGGCCGCCGCCGTCACCGCCCTGGATGATGAACACGTAGCGTCCGGGGCTCAGCGCAGAGGAGGAGAGGACGGACGCGGTGACGGTGTTGCCCTGCACTACCGGGTCCGATAGTTGCACCATGCCCGTGGGATTGCCCTTGCTATCCGACGGGCCGCACACCACATGGAAGCTCGCGTCGGCGGCCGGGCGGGACCTGAGTGTCACCACGAAGGTCGGGGTTCGGGTGGTGATCGTGCTGCCGGGCTCCGGGCTCATGCCGACAACGGGCGGGAAGTCGCCGGTGACAATCACGCCGGGCAGCGCCGTGCCGCGCGCGACCGGCGTACCGCCCGCGCTGAGCCTGGCGCTTACGACGTACGTCCCATCATAGAAGACCTGGCCGCCGGACCGGCTGGTCGCGCTCACCTCAAGCGTATACCTCCCTGGCTCGAGCGCTGCCGGGGAGGTGAGTGTCACCGTTGCAGCGTTACCGTGCAGCACCGGATCCGAAAGCGGGACCGCGCCTCCAGGCCCCTCGAGCATGACTACCAGGTACGCGTGCGCGGGCAGGGGATGCGCGAAGGTCACGGTAATGGCTCTAGCAGCAGACAGCTCGCCGCCTGGCGCCGGACCGATCTGCCGAATCCCGGGGACATCGCCTCTGCCGAACACGGGCAGCCCGGTGCCCGTAGCGGACGGCACGCCCGCGGCGGCAGTCGTGGGGCCGTATACGGCGACCATTCCCAGGTCGCCGTTGCCGAACGTGGCGCGCAGGACGCCGGAAGCGGCAGTGGCCGACAGGCTCACGGAGCCCTCGACGGCCGCGCGCGCCAGCTGTTCGCCCACGGTCTTGCCCAAGTCTGCCGCAGCGGCGTTTGGATTGACGCAGCGGCCCTTGTCGCTCGCGACCATCGGCTCACCGCTGCCGGTGAAGGCGAGGCCGGCGCTGCCCAGGGCGCCCTTATAAGTGAGCGTGGTTGCCGGCTGGCCCGCCTTGCCAGTGCCGGTAGTCAAGCCGGCAAGCGGCAGCGAGTCGGTGGCAAAGTGACTGGAGCTTATCAGTCCTGTGCTCGCAGCGCCGCTCGACCTGAGCGTGAAGGTGATCCTGGCCGTCCTGCCCGTGTTGATGGCGGTAACCAGCAGGCTCTTGCCGGCGCCGAGGGACTTCGTGGCGCTCACGCTCGTGTAGTAGATGCGCCGGTCCGGCAAGTCGTTGCTCTCCGGCAGCCTGACATTGTACCCGCTATCGAGCGCCAGCCCGGCACTGCCCAGCGGCACGTCCACGGAGCCTTCCCCGGGCAGCGCGAGGGCCAGGCGGCCGCTGGCGCCGGCGACTGCGCGCGTCACGGACGTGGCGGCGGTGCCCAGGCAGGGATCGGCGGGCAGTGTGATCTGGGCGGGTGGGGCGCCGTACGTCCACCGCACGCTGATGGTGCCGTAGCGGCCCAGATGCTGGTGCGTATCCAGGCCGGCGCTGCCGCTGCCCAGTACCAGGTCGCTCGCCGGCACGCCGAACGTGAAATCGCTGCCGGAGGTGCCTGCGGCGTTCCGGATGGTCAGTGCAAGCTGCACGCTCTTGTCGTCGCCGCTGCGGCGCACGTCCAGGCGCAGCGTGCGCCCCTTCCCGGGAATCGCGCCGGTGAGGGACGTCGCGAAATCGCTGCCGAGCGCCGCAATCGTGCTGCCAGCCGGCAGCACTGCCGCCTGCGAGGGGAGCGCTCCGCCGACGGTGAGCATCGCAAAGGCCGCCGCGCAGAAGAATAGTCGATTCATCACGTGCGGATCCTTTCCAAATCTCCAGCAACGCAGGCGTATCTTGCCTGCATCAGGACGTGCCCGACTTGGGCGGATTCTTGAGCGTGAGCGACCACGACTCTTCGAGCGTGTTCGTCATGCCGAGGCCGGTGTCGACCCGGTGGGTATGGCCGGCGAGCTTGTACGGGTTCTTGGGATCCAGCCTGCCATCCAGCTCCCAGTTCGTCACGCTCAACGTGACCATGTCCGTTACCGACGAGTCCGCCGGCGGCTTGCCGCATGGCGCCTTGTTAAACCCCGTGTGCTTCGTGGTGGCCGTCAGCTGCGAGTTCACGTCGCGCCCGGTGATGCCGATCGTGTAGGTCCCGGCCTCCTGGTCCACGTTCACGCTCACCGGGCCCCTCCAGGAATCCTGCGCCTTGTGCGACGACGTTTCTTCGAGCGTGAAGGTGAGGTTGCGCAGGTGCGCGTTGCAGGAATCCAGCAAGCCCATCGTGCGGCTGCTGTGCGTGACATCCGACCGCTGGTACGTGATGAGCGCGGTTTGCTGGGCAATGTCGCCGGTCGACTGCGAGAGGCCGCGCGGCGGCGTCAGCAACGCGCTCTCGAACACGTGGCTGTTCAGGGTGACGGTGGAGGGGTATTTCTTGGCGCCGGCATCCGACACGATCGTATCGAACGTCTTGGAGGTGCCGTTGTCGTCGTCCATGATAGTGATCGATCCGACCCAGTAGGCCCGGCAGAGTCCGGCCGAGATCTGGTCGACGGCCTCGCCGGCAAGGTCGAGAAAGGCGTCCGACCCCTGGTTGCGGGCCGTGGTCGCGGTCCTGTCGATCACCTGGCCCGTGGTCGCGTCCATGACGCTTACCGTCACTAAGCGTGTCGCCGATCATGGCGTACGATGCGACGACCAACGTGGCGGCGCCCAGCGCGCCCGCCACGCTCTCCAGGACCTGCTCCTCCTGCTCCGGCGTGGTCGCGCTCAGCGAGCCCCTGTTCTTCTGCCAGCCCAGGACATTCGCCAGGTCGGCGCTGGTGGCGACGGTCGAGCACGGATACTTCTTGGCCAGCTGCTCCGCCACCAGGTTCTGAATCGCGTGGCTGATGGCCTCCTTCTCGGCAGCCGGCACGCTGGGGTCGGCCGTCCCGGTGACCGGCGGGATGTATACTTGGTCTGGGGCCGCCGCTCGCGTGCGCTGTGGGCGGCCCGCCGGAGGCAGCGGACCAGGGAAGCGTGACCGCCACGAGCACGATGCCAACCAGCAAGCGGACCCACCAACTTCGCGGGCGTAGTTTCATGGCCCGGACCTCGTGCCGCATGTTCGCGGTCGTCTACCACGGCAGGCACGAATGCGCGCCGCCTCGTGCCACCGTTCCCTGCAATGCGACACCACGAGCATAGCGCGGCTGAGGCCGCCACGCAACTAGCTCAAGCTCTTGGGGCGGGCCGGTGATGTGTGATTGCATTTGGGCTAGGTCAGGCTGGGCGCCGCTGACTGAGGGGAGTGCGGCGCCAGTAGTCCATGCTCTTGCTCCAGGGCTTCCCTTCCGTTTGGATGCGGGTGCGGCACCGTGGGCAGTCGGTGAGGGTGGGGTGGTCTCTGGCGGCGTCGCGGTCGCCGTTTGCGGGGCGGGCGGTGTGGTCGGCACGGCAGGCTGGAGCGCTGCGGCGGCGTGCTCGGCGGCCTGACGCCGACGGGTGGCGTGCCTCAGGGCCGCCGCACGGCCCAGGGGCCGCGACTGCCAGAACCGCTGCCAGCGGTGCAGGGCGCGCAGGTTGGCGACGGCGTGGGCCCCCCTGCGGCGTCCAGCGCATGCCGGCCTGCACCTGGCGCGCTCGGATGAAGTTCTTGACGGTGCCCTCGATGGCCCCCGAGCCGATCGGGAACAGTTGGGCCCGGAAGGCGGGGTAGTCCAGGCGGGCCGCATGTCGGGCCAGGTAGTCGCGGGTCAGGCGAACCACCTTGGCCCCCTTGGGCCGGCGGTTCGTGAGCCGGTCGAGCGCGGCCCGCACGGGCGCCGGGCCCAGCGTGCGGGTTCCCGTTGCTTTCCCTTTGTTGCAGTGTCCCTACGCCGATGACGAGGTCGCAGCGCTGCTGCAGACAGCGCCGGCCCGGCTGATCGCGTCCTGGTGTTCCTGGGTGCGCATGCTGGGCTGCGGATACAGGAATGCGCGGGCCTGCGCTGGGCCGATATCCATCTGGCGCGACGAGATCTGATCTGTGTGTTGGACGGTTTCGGCCAGTTGGCTGCCGGTATGCGCGCAGACGGCGACGACGGCGCCTGCTCTGCCCAAGGCGAGCGCCATAGCCCGCCCGATGCCGCGACCTCCGCCGGTCACCAGCGCGACTTGTTCGTCCAAACGGATATCCGTGCTCGTACGGTCCTGGGCTGGCATTGGGCTGTTCCCTTCGCTCCAGTGTTCTCGCGTGCTTCCGCGCTTGACGGCCACTGGCGTTGGTGGGAGCCCGTCGCCAGCTGAGGCGCACCAGCCCTGCGGTCCGTTGCGACCAAATTCTACGCTAACGTGTCGAAGCGTAAGATGCTAGACGGTGCGCCTGCGGTGCCGCTGCGCGTTGTGTATGGCGAGTACCACGAGCACGGTGCCTCGGCGCGCACCACCATGCTTGACGTGAAAGCGACCGGCAATCCCGCGAGAGGATAGGACGCAGGTGGCAGAGAGCGAGTACGCCTGCAGCTGCATGAACATCCAACCTGCTGGTGGCGTGACCGACTGTGGAGGCCGGACCGTCACCGTGCACGCCGTCCCTCGGTGGGCGTACGGCAGGGGCGCATGTACTGCAACGTTCGACGCCGGCGATTGCGCCACGCACACTCTCGAGATGTGTACGTACCACGGTGCGGCTGGCCGACAGCTAGCAAATCTCGCGCCGAGTGCGGCTACGTTCTCACGGCCGGCGCGGTGCCGGTTGCTTGCGCTAGGCAGGCGCGTTGAAGGTGCCTGGGCTATGTGCCGTGCCGCGAAACTCCGGCCGGCGCTCGGGGCTCGCCTGCGCCAGGGCCTGCCGCACACCGGCGGCGTCGAGATTGGCGGCGTAGACCGGCGTGCCGGGCTGCTGCCGCCACGACTCTTCCAGCGTCCCGGCATCCACGCCATCGAAGCCCAGCTCCTCGACCACACGCAGCACCACCGCCTTCGCTGCAGGATCGTCGCCAGCCACGGGCAAGGCGATGCGCCCCGGCGTTCCAGCTGGCTTGCCACGGTCGAGCAAGTGCTGGGCGTAGATGTTGTTGAAGGCTTTGATCACCGGCCGACCCAGCTGCTGCGCCACCCACTGACTTTCCGTCAGCCCGGCCTCAATGGCCTCGATGCGGCCATCACGCTGCCGGGGGTAGTAGTTGCCGGTGTCCACGACGACGACCCCTGCCGCTGCCTCGTCGAACAGCCCGGCTGGCAGCAGCGGGACGTTCTTCTCGGGGATGGTGACGATCACGAGGTGCGCGCCCCGGGCTGCCTCGCGGGCCGGCACGGCCGTCGCCCCGGTCGCCGCGGCGAGGTCGGCGAGCGTGTCCGCCCCGCGCGAATTGGCGACGGCCACTTCATGCCCGAGCGCGGTCAGCCGGCGCGCAAGGGTGCCACCGATGTTGCCGGCGCCGATGATACCGATCTTCATGCCGTGTCCTCCCGTAGCGGCAACTGCCGCTGAGCGCCGTGGTTCGCTCCACGCGTGCACTGGTACGACCTTGCACGCCTCTGTCCTCAGCATACTGCTGCGACCGACAACTGACCGGGCCGTTACCGCTTGGGCCGCAGGGCATCGTGGCAGCATGTGTAGCACGACCTTCTCGGGAGCGTGCTCGTGCTGCAGCGGCGTGCGTGCGGGCGTCGTCAGCGAATGCGACCGCAGGTGAACTGGCAGCAGGAGCAGTGTATGGACATACCGCTACCCGGTCGGCCCGCAGGACTGCCTGATCCATGTCTCTGAGTGCCGAGGTCCACTCGAGCAAAGGGGCGCAGATCTCGTGCCCCATGGACTGCGATGCGATACAGCGGATGCGCCAACGTCCCGTTCACCGCTTCACACTGGGCAGTCAGGAACCGAGTGCGGAACGGCGCGATGCTCGCCTCGCGGCGCAGGATGCGCTCTGCAGGCTGGTGGACAACCGTCCTGTGCTGCTGAGCCAGACCGGCGTACGCTGCCGCCACCGTTGCCAGCTGCGGCACGGTGAATGCTTGTCGAGGCAGAAAGGGCTCAGCCATGTGCGCACTCCCACCCGGCACCGCACTTGTTCCCTATTTCGGTTTTGGCGACGACGGCACGGCCGCCTGGCTACGCCTGTCCCGCTCGGAGCGTAGGCGGACGGCGATGCAGGGGGCGCATGAACACGATGCCAGGACGCTGTGGAGCCTGACCGAGGCGTGGCTACGCGCCTTCAGCAGTGCCGGCGCCATGGTCTCCGTCCACACCGTGCGCAACTATCACACTGGCGTGCACAGCCTGCTCAGCGCGTGGGCGCGCGTGGACCTCCTCCATCCCGACCCTGACGCCGGTACCAGCTACCTGCGGCACTTGGAGCGGCGTGGACTCGCACCGGCGACGATCCAGGGTCGGCTCACCGCAGCGCGTGGGCTCTATGCGGCGTTGCGCTGGGCCCGTGCGCTGAGTCTCGATTCGTTCAACGAGTGCCGACCACCGCGGGACGCGACACCGGCGTGGGAGAAGCGCCTGCCCTATGCCGACGACGAGGTGGCGGCACTCTTGCAGACGGCATCGGACCCGGCAGACCGAGTGCTCGTGCTCCTGGGCGCTCATGCCGGCTTGCGGGCACAAGAATGCGCCGACCTGCGCTGGACCGATGTGCACCTCGCGCGTCGAGACCTCGTGGTGCGGCAGGCAAGGGGAGCCGGGAAAGGGGTGTTGCCCCTAGGGCCACGTTGGGCCAGGGCTTGGAGGCGTTGGCGAGGCCGGGGGATGGGGTCCGTGCTCTTATCACACGGCGGCGAGTGCCTGGCGACACATGCAGCTGCTCTGCGCGCAGGCCGGCGTAACGGCGAAGGGCGTGCATGCGCTCCGGCACACTGCTGGGACGCGCCTGTATGCGGAGACGCACGACCTGGAAGCCACGGCTCGGCATTTAGGGCACACCAAGCTGGAGACGACGCGCATCTACGCGAAGTGGAGCGATCGGCAACTGCGCGAGACGATCGGGCGCTGGTGAGTCGGACGCGACTCGCTGCGCCTGCATGGACATACGGACGGCGCGGCATGTGACCG
Source organism: uncultured bacterium (assembly GCA_963827235.1). Lineage (GTDB taxonomy): Bacteria > Chloroflexota > UBA5177 > JANWHV01 > JANWHV01 > JANWHV01. The sequence goes on along the minus strand of CAWHAE010000010.1, from coordinate 184,445 downwards.
TCGTCACGTGCAAATGCTTCCCCAGTCCTGCGGCTGGCCGATGCGCATCATGCCGGGGCGCATGGATGACCTGCTCTGCTCAGGCGGGCCGTTACGTTCATATAGGTGTGACCAGCCACCCTATTATCGCTGCGGTGCCCGTTCCCAGACCAGGTAGGCGCGCTGCTCGAGGCCCCGCACGATGATGGGTACCGTGCTCAGCGTGAGCCGGTCGTCGGAGAATGCATAGTAGCGTTCCTGGGTAGTGCCAATCCAATTGGGAAACAAGCTCACCTCCACGTGGTGCAGGACTGCGCCCGCGCGCACCTCGTAGGGGCCGGCATAGGCGATGCAGGTGGCTGCTGCCGCTGCGCGCTCCATCACGTCTCCTCCCATGATGTCGCTCGCGGCGAAGTGGGGACGGCGCGCCGGCGTGAGGGTGGCACTCATGTAGCCATCGGGCGTGTAAATGAGATAGCCGATGGGGTCGCGCCCGAACGGGCAGTCGATGTGACCGGCAGCATCGTGCAGCTCCCACGACAGCAAGCGCCAACCGCCCACGAACGAAGTGGCTTCCATGACTACGCTCCTTGCGCACTAGTGGAGGCCTCACCTGACGCGCGTGCCCAGGCCAGCGCGCGGCGCTTGCGCGGGCAGTAGGGGAAGACCACCGCATGATCATACAACCGCATGGTACCGTGCCACTCCCCATGGAAGCGCCTATTCGCCTCTGGTCGGGCGATTGCGCCGTGGGCGCGAGTATCGAATTCCGTCGGTGCCATCGTCAGGCAGCACCCACGACACCTGCGCTAAGATCGGAAGGTGAGGCGGAGGGGACTGGATGAAGCTGCTAATCCTGGGTGGCACGGTCTTTGTCGGTCGGCACCTGGTCGAGGCAGCCCTGGCCGCCGGGCATCACGTCACGCTGTTCAACCGTGGACGCCATAACGCCGAACTGTTTCCGGAGGTAGCGCGGCTGCAGGGCGACCGCGATGGCGATCTCGGCGCTGTAGAGGGTCGCACGTGGGACGCGGTGGTGGATACGTCTGGCTACGTGCCGCGGCTGGTGGCCGCCTCCGCAGGGCTGCTGGCAGACGCGGTCGGCCGGTACGTCTTTGTGTCCACGATATCGGTCTACCCGGACCTCGCACTGCCCGATCTGGATGAGGAGAGCCTAGTCGGCACCTTGCCGGATCCGGCAGTCGAAGACACGTCGCCGGAGCACTACGGCCCGCTGAAGGCGCTCTGCGAGCAAGCCGCGGCAGCGGCCCTGCCGGGCCGGGTGCTGGTCGTTCGGCCCGGCCTGATTGGTGGGCCCGCACGATCCGACGGATCGCTTCACCTACTGGCCGCGCCGGGTGGTGCAAGGCGGCGAGGTCCTGGCGCCCGGGCGGCCGGCGGCACAGAAGCAGTTCATCGATGTGCGCGACCTCGCGGCCTGGCTGGTGAGACAAGCCGAGGCCGGTGCGACGGGGACCTTCAACGCGACAGGCCCGGCAGCGGGACTGAGCATGGAGGCGCTGCTCCAGGCCTGTCGGGCGGAAGCGGGGAGCGATGCCTGGTTCACCTGGCTGCCCGATGACTTCTTGCTGGCGCAGCAGGTCGGGCCCTGGATGGAACTCCCCTTGTGGATCCCGCAGGAAGACATGACCGTCAAGTGCGCGCGGGCCATCGGTGCCGGCCTGCGCTTCCGGCCGCTGGCGGAGACCATTCGCGATACGCTGCGCTGGGACGCGGAGCGTCCTGCGGGCACGCCGCACGCGGCCGGCCTGGCAGCGGAGCGGGAGCGTGCCGTGCTGAACGCGTGGCACACCCGTCCAGCCCAAGAGAGGCGCGCGCACTGATTCTGGTCGAGACTGCGTGCGGCTGCTGCGCCAAGACGCCTACACGATCCATCAACGATCCGCGTGCGCCGACCGATCAGCCTTGCGGCGGACATGGTTATACGGTCGCGTGAGATGGGCGCAAGGCTTGTGCACCAAGAGATCGTATTGCAAGGGTGTGGCAGAGGAACGCTCCCACCTAGTGAGCGCCCAGGATGGATATGTTGTGTGACGTGCCGTGGAGGGTACTAGGGGTAGCGCTGTAGGAACGGGATACATTCGCCCTGTCCTAACGGCAGGCTCCGTGGGTCGGTGGGCAGGCGACGGCGGTCGCACGCGGCAGCCACGTTGGACACCGCGACGGCATGAGTTACGCCTTGGTTGGCTTTGCTGTCTAGGCGGGCCCGGTTGTTGCGCTGTCTGGCCCGCCCTCGCCACCCGAGCCTGGCGCCTTCGTGGCGCTGGGCAGCAAGCTGGCAAGAAGGGCAGCGATGTTCCAGGCATCGTCGCCACCCCGGTGGTGCGTGCCCTCGAGCGGGAGTTGCGCGAAAGCCAAGGCCCGCGCCATGCCCAGCTCGCGCGGCAGGCGATGCCAGAGGGCGAACAGGGTCTTCGTGTTGATGTGGCTCGGTCCGAATGGATAGGCGATGTCAAGGTCGCGGCACTGGCGCTCGAACTGCTGGCGATCGTAGTCACCCCAACTGGCCCAAGCCCTCGCCCGGCTAAGGTAGTCGCCCTCGAGCACGCTGCACGCCTCACCGAAGTCCATACCCTGCTCCACCTCTGCCGGTGTCAGCGAGGTCAACGCTGCACAGTACTCGCTGACCGTGGAGCGAGTCGGACGGACCAGCAGGCTGCGGCGGTCGGCGCGGACGCCTGTCGCAACCTCGACGGTACAGATGCCGATCTCGATGATGTCGCTGACTTGGCCTGCCGGCGGCTCGCCCGGCCAGCAGGTCGCCTCGACGTCGATGACCAGCACGCGGTCGAGCTTCTTTACCACGGTGCTCACTACCCCTCAGCCGGCGACTCATGGGCCTGCCTCAGCAGTCAGTATGGCGTGCGCCTGCCTGGGCCGCATGTTGCAGATAACAGCAGAAGCGCGTTTGGCTGGCGATTAGCCCGGTCTGGTGGCGTGCGGGAGCCGAAACGCGGTTCACCGCACGGAGCGGACCAGGGCTGGGCACAACTGAGGCTGCATACTCATGAGTCCGCGATTTGGCTGCAAACCTCGCCTTGTCGCCGGACTTGCTTCTTGTGCGCCGTATCCGAGTTGGGCGCATGTCGTGCAAGTTCTCGCGATGAGTCGGTGAGAATAGGTTGGCTGTCAGTGCGCGCTCCCAGCTTCCGGGCTGTTCGTTACCGTCACGGCCACGACGAGGCCTTCGTAGCACACCGCGCTGCCGCAGTCGAGGTCACGTTGCCGCTGGAGCGTGATCCGAAAGACGCCGGCCTCGTCAGCCGATAGGGCAGACGGTGGCTCCACAACCAGATTGCGTAGCACGGGCAGGGGCTGGAACAAACGCTGCAGCGCGGTCGGGTGCGCGAGGGCCAGAGGCAACGGATTGACGGACAATGAACCAGCCCCTGCCTGCGGCTGCGGAACCTGGCAGAACATGGGTGGCCCGTTCAACGGACCGCAGTTCCCGACCGCACCGCGGACCCGAACCGTGCGTCCCACCCAGGCAATGCCGGCTTGCTCCAGCTGCGCATCCAGCGCCGCCACCGAATACACCGGGTCGCCATTGCTCGCGCGGCCGGCAGTCCAGACCGCGAGTACGGCGCCGAGCAGCAGGGCATCCAAGGCGAGAACCAGCAAGACAAAGCGGGCCATATGCAGAGCTCCCCTTTGGAGCGGCACTGCCGGCGCAGGCTGAGCAGCAGGCTGCAGCCTACCTGGACTCCACTCTGTGCCGAAGGGCGTCGCGGAAAAAGGCGCAGAATGCGGCGAAACCCACACGTGCGGGCACACGAGTCGCCGGGCTACCCACGCGCACGGGCGGAAACGCACACGCCCCCGGTCCGAGAGCGCGCCCCTGCCGTGCTACAATGGCGGCAGCAAGCAGCCACCGACGACTCGCCGCGCTTTGGGGGGTTCAGGCATGGTGGAGAGCGCAGCCACCCCGTTTGGCGATTCGGCTGAAGCGGCACCGCCGCGTGCCGGGCTGACGCAGGAGGTGCTGGCCGAGCGCGCCGGGCTGAGTGTGCGGGCCATCAGCGACCTGGAGCGGGGGCTCAAGCAGCATCCCCAGCGGGCGACGGTGGCGGCGTTCGCGGCTGCACTCCACCTGGCGCCAAGCGAGCGCGCTCGACTCGACGCGCTGGGCACGAGGGCGCCTCCGGGCACGCCGGTTGGGGCACACCCGCGGGCACGACCGGGCCGGCCCCGCAAGCAGGAGGGGTTCGCGGCACTGGCGGTGGTGGGCCCGGGCGGGGTCAGCGCGCTGCCCTTGGTCGGGCGCGTGCGTGAAGTGGCGGCGCTGGGGAAGTGCACCTGGCCGGCGAGGGCCCGCCACTCCTGCTGTTTGCCGGCGAGCCGGGCATCGGTAAGTCCCCGCCTCCTGCAGGAGGCGGCGTCTCTGGCCCTCCCGCGGGGCTGGGGCGGTGCTGGCCGGCGGGTGCAGCCGGGGCACGGGAGAGCCGTTCGCGCCGCTGCTGCAGGCCCTGGAGCGGCACGTGGCGAGCCGGGCGGTGGCGGCCCTGCGCGCGGAGCTGGCGGGCTGTGCCTGGCTGGTCCGCCTGCTCCTCCTGATTTACCCGAGGATGCCGTCGAGCCGCTGCCGCGCTGGGTGCTGCAGCCCGAGCAGGAACGCCACCTGCTGTTCAAGGCCGTCGGGCGCTTCCTGGCCAACGTGGCAGGTCCGGCCGGCACGTTGCTGCTGCTGGACGACCTGCACTGGGCCGGCGCCGATGCCTGCGACCTCCTCGCCAGTTTGCTCCTGTCAACCGCAAGATGTGCCGTTGCGCGTGGTTGGCGCGTACCGCGAGACCGACGTCGGCCCGGCGCACCCACTCGTCCTGGCCGTGGCCGAGATGAGCGAAGCGCAGATGGTGACCCACCACACACTGCATCCACTCTCGCTGGCCGAGGCGCAGGCGCTCTTTGTGCGCGCGCTCGGCGAGCGAGAGTCGGCCAGAACGGCGCTGGCCGCACAGGTGGCGCAGCGCGCAGGCGGCGTGCCCTTCTACTTGATGAGCTATGCGCGCAGCGTCCAGGGGCTCGGGACTATGGCCGGCTGCACAAGTCGTGCCCTGGGACCTGCGGCAGAGCATCCGGCGCCGGGTGCAGACGCTGCCTGAGACCGCACGCACGCTGCTGGGCGCGGCGGCGGTGCTGGGTCGTGTGGTTCCCCGCTCGTCGCTGCTTGCTGTGGTAGAGCTGCCGGAGCGCGCGTTGCCCGGTCTGCTGGACCAGACCTGCCGGGCCGGGCTGCTGGAAGAGACCGCGGACGACGCCTACGCCTTCGTGCACGACCTGATACGCGAAGTGGTGGAAGCAGACCTTGGCCTGGCGGGGCGACGCCTGCTGCACCGGCAGGTGGCCCAAGCCTTGGAGCGCGCGCCCGGCAAGCCGTCCGTGGAAGCGCTGGCCTACCATGACCGCGAGGCCGGCGACGCGGCCCGAGCGGCGGTCTACCTGGAGCAGGCCGGCGTTCAGGCAGCGGCCCAGTTCGCCCACACAGCGGCGGCAGAGCACTACCGAGATCTGGTGGCCTGCCTGGAGGAACTGGGTGGTGTCGAAGCGGACCTCCTGCGTGCCCGTGAGAAGCCGGCCCCGTCCTGATGCGCCTGGACCAGTACGACGCCGCGCAGGCCGTGCTCGAACAGGCAGCGGACATGCTTCGCCGGACGGGCGACCTGCCGGGCATGGCCCGCATTGAAACACTGATCGCTGAGATATATGGAACCAGAGGCCCCTTTGCCGTCGGAAATAGCGCGCCTGCAGCCGGTAGTGGCAATCTGGAGCCCGGCGGCCCCTCTGCCGAGCTGGCCGCGGCATACCTAACGTTGGCCGGACTCTATATCAACGATGCCCAGGTTGGCAACGGGTTGGCCGTTATCGCCAGCGGGGAAGCGGTCGCCCGTGCGCTGGGTGACCACTCTCTGGTGGTATCGGCACTCACGAGCCGCACGTACGTGTGCACTATGGCCAGCCGCGCCGATGAAGCGCTCCAGGCGGCCCAGGAGGCTGCGGCACTGGCGGTACCGGAGGACGATAGGCCATGGCCATATCGTCCCGGCATCGACGAAGAGCGCGGCGAGTACCAGCCGGGCAGACTGGCCGCCAACGCCACTTGCGGTCTCGGAACGAGCACACCATGCAGGCGGCATCGTGGCCGCCATGAGCCGGCTGGGACTGAACGCCTTCCTGAGCGGAGACTGGGCCGCCGCCCGCGCGTACCTGGCGCGCGGCGTGGCCCTCGCGGACGAGACGGGTATCACCGACGGATTCAACTACACGCGGCCGCGCGTCGACCTGGGACGTGTCCTGGCATGCCGCGGGTGCCTGGGACGAGGCGGCACATTACTTCGAACAGGTGCTGGCAGTCTCTGGAGGAACGGGCGAGCGCCTGCACGCGCTCATCGCGCGTGCGCTCCTCGCCGAGCGCGACGTGGTCGAAGGCCGAGCCCAACGGCCTGCGCGCGCCTCCTCCCGCTGCTCGACCGGCCGGGTCAGGAGGAGCGCGTGGTAACGCAGTACGTGCTGCCGGCGCTGGCCTGGGCGCAGCTCGAAGCGGGCCAGATCGAACGGGCTGCCATGACCGTGTGCGGAGCGATCGAGCGGGCGCGGCGCGGCACCTGCCGGCTAGCCTTGGCGCAACTGCTGCGGGTGCAGGCCCTCATGCTGCTGCGGCAGGGGTGCTGGGATGAGGCGGCCCAGGCGCTGGTGGAGGGGCTGGCGCTGACGCGCAGCATGCCCTACCCGCATGGCGAGGGGCGGCTGCTGGAGGTGTACAGCCGGTTGCACCTGGCCCGCGGCGACACTGCGGCTGCGCGAGCCTGCCTGGAGGCGGCGCTGACTATCTTCCGGTGGCTGGGCGCACGCGCGGATATCGAGAGTGCCGAGCAGTTGCTGGCCTCGCTCGGCTGACAAGCGCCAGCGCCAGCCCTGAGTCCTCAAGTTGTCGCAGGTCGTGATTGCTGGGTGCCAGCGTTTGCGATAACGGCCTCGGTATCACGTGCGACGTCACGTCCGCCCCTAGATAGACAGCTTCCAGTGCCTCACGGTTCACGGCGTCTCGACGAGTATCCATGCATGGAGCCGCATGACCTTGCAGCTGCGAACATGTGCCGGCATGTGGCGTTGGGCGTGTCCAGCCCAAGACCTCCGCGCCGGTTGACTCCGCTGCATCACTTGCCGTTCTCCGTTCAGCCTGACGGCGCAGCTACCGCTCGCGGCAGCACGCCGGTGACTGCGGGTGCGATCGCGCTACTGGGAACAGGCGGGGTTGCATGCGCGCACCGTCAGCTTGTACTGCCCATAGGCCACCGCGCCGGGATGGTTGCGCGCGAAGCTCAACACCTTGGCAATCGTCGAGACCTTTGCCTGGCGAGATACTGTGATCGGAAACTGTGCGGGCTTGTCGGACATGGCACGACCGATCACGGTGCGCGCCGACACGTACGGCAGGTCGAACTTGACGACCTGCGGCACCAGCGTGAGCGGCGTCACCACCACGTAGGTGACATGCGCGACAGCGCTGGTTGTGGCGTCGGTACCCTCGCCGGGCGGGCTGATGGTCAGCGTCTGCCCGGTGATGGTTCCCTCAACCGGCAGACTGAAGTGGATCGGCGCGGTCGGCAGGATTGCCTTGTGAAAGAGCAAGGCACCGGCCACCAGCTTCGGGTAAAGCACGCGCAGAGCGTTCTCGCTCACGCTGTAATTGGTGGCGTCACCCTCGAACTCGCCGGTCAGCTTGATAGGACCTTTCCCCGTCGCGCCCTTGGTGTAGCGGAGCGTGAGCGTACCCTCGAGGCCGATGGTGTACTTCCACCAGGGCGTGCCCTTGTTACTTGAGATGGTCGCCGCCAGGCTGGCGGTAAAAGGCCCGGCGAACTGTTCGCAGTAGAAGGAAAAGAGATCCTGCGAGCCGGCAGCTACCGCGTCATTTGCCGTCTTCAACAGCGCATCGAAGAAGGCAACCGGCGCATCGGCGGGATCGATCTTGTCGAGTGCGTCGCGCAGCTTGGGATCGAAGGGCAGGTGGGCGACTTCCTCCTGCCAGTTCAGACATTGGACGTTGTCCTCGAGCCCGAGGCCGGTCCCTGCCTTGTACTTGTCTTCGAAGTCGGCCAGGGCATGCATCGGGCCCTGGAGCTCCTTGATCAGGTCGACCAGCGAGGTGAGCTCTCGTTCAAGGTGGGCTACGTCGTCACAGCGCACCGTGTCGGAGTCGTCTGCGCGCATCTCATCTCGCAGCGTCGACTCCATGGCCTTGGCCTTGTCATTCCAATCCGCGAGTTGCTTCAGCAGTCCCTCAAACTGCGCCCGATCGCGGGGGAAGTCCTTGACCGTGCCGAGCACGTCCGTCAGCGAGTCGGAATACTTCTGGATCTGCTTGAGCGCCGTGGCCATCTGTGGCCGCAAATCGTCGAGCTTGGCCTGCAGGTCCTCGGCGGCGGGGGAGTCCGGCAGTGCCTGCAGCAGACCCTCGATATGGTGCTCGACGTCCACACCCAGCGTACCCAGTTCCGGATCGGGATCTGGCGGCCCGAAGCCGGGATCCACGGTAAACGTCGTCGTACCGACCGCGCTGCCCGCCGGTGACTCGACGCGTACGTGATACGTGCCGGCCTGTCCGGTGAGATTGAAGCAGACTGCAAAGTACCCGTCAGTCTGACGCACCGGTGCGGATCCCTCCCCAGTATTGACTCCGTTGGGCAGGGTCACGAGTATCTTGATCGGCCGGTTCGCAGCATCAACCGGTGCATTGCCCGTTATGAGCACCATGTCGCTCTGGCCAATGCCGGATTCGGGCGTGACCTTGAGCACGAAGCTCGCCGCAGTCGACGCTTGGTCGACGCTCGAAACGTGCAAGGCTTGGCTGTAATCGCGGCTGGCAGCTGCGGCCCCCACCGGCATGGGCCGGGCGCCGGTAACGCTCGCCGCAGCCAGGAGGCCCAGCACGATGACGAATCGCCGGATCGACGGCAGCAAACTTGCCGAGTGCATTGGTCTCGTTTCCTTGCAGGACCAGAAAAGATGCGTGCGCATGTCGTTCCTCCTTCTGTGTCGGCCTCTCGCGTCGTGCCAAGACGGTTCCACGTTCGCAGTGATGCCTGGCCACGGCACGCACGGCAGGCGTGACGGGCGCATCGTTTCTAAGGGACGAGGTCAGGGAGAAGGCGGGCACGATCGCACACTGTGCCGATGCACCAGGTCTGCTCCCGGCGCTGCGTACAGGGCAATTCCTTACCCGCCACAGTGTGGCGTCCGATCAGGACCACGCGACGGTGTATAGCAGGTTATCGATCGACGTCCCCAGATCGTCGAGTGCAGGCGACACCTTATTTGGCCAGTCGCGCGTGTTGAGGGTAAAGGTCCAGTCAACGCCATCGCCGCGTGATGCCGCCATGGTGGAAACCCCGGGTGTGCTCCCGTCGCGGCTCCAATACGTTTTCCCGTCGGCGGCGTACCGCGGACCATTTCCCCAGACGCGATGGATATGGATGAACCGCGTGATCGCCGTTGCCGAGGCAGCGATCCCTGCGTCGCCGGCAACTACCTCTTTGATCTGCCCGTCGCCACCATACACATTCGGCACCGGCACCGATGAGGTGACGTCGAGCGCACTCAGGCCATACCCTCCGTCCTCGGCGATAGCCTGATTGGCGGGCCGCTGATTGGCACGCGTTGACGAAAGAATGACGTCCGTTATGCCTGCTGGCTGCAGCAGTGTCTGCTGGACATAGGTAAAGAAATCCATACCGGTGACCTGTTCCACCACGGCGCTCAGCAGGACATAGCCGTAGTTCGAGTATTGTGTAGCGGTGCCCGGTGCGAAATCGAGCTTCTGCGCGTACATGTAGCCGACGATGTCGAGCTTGTTCACGGGGCGGCTCAGTCCGAGACTCAGGGCGACCTGCCGCATTGAGTAGGTCGGATCGAATCCTGAACCTTTGGTGGTATCGTCATACCCGCCCATATGATCCAACAGTTGCTGGATGGTGATCGTATCGCTGCGCGGATCGGCAGGACCCGACATGCCGAGCAGCGGATACGCGGCAGTTGTTGTGGTCAGCTTGCCGGTATCATAGAGCGATTGAATGGCCGCTTCCGTGAACATCTTGCTCAGGCTTGCCAGCAAGAACACGTCGGAGGTCTGCGTGCGGCGATAGCCCGACTCCGCCCAGGTGTAGGCGCGCGAGAATTTGATGTCGCCGTCCTTCCCAATGGTCAACTGCGCGGCGCGGACACCATTGGCCTGCATGAAGGTCTGCATGATCCGGTCGAACCCGGCCAACGCGGGAACTCGGGCGCCCGAGACGTGCCACAGGCGGGGAAGCGGGATGTCGCGCTGCGCAAAGATCGCCGCGTACCGCGTTTGGTCACCAACCCCGCCCCCCTGGACGCAGATGGGATAGAACCCGTTCGCGGTTTGTTGGGTGAATGCTGCCTGATACTCGGCAGCCGTCATGTTGTGGAGCCCCACCCAGTTGCCGACGACATCGTCCTTGAAGACGGAGGCATAGAGCCCATCGCTGCTGACCGCCACATATGCTGCTCGGTAGCCGGCCAGGTGATAGCCCGGCAATTGCGTCTCGATATTGAACGTAGCCTGATAATCCGCTGCCGATTCGGCTGCGTAGACGTGCCATTTCACATAGGTGGGATTGGGGTACCACACGGCGGCGTAGCGCCGGTCGCTGGGCGTACCGTAGATCGCTAACGACCGGATGGCCAGATTGGAAGCGGCGGCCAGGGCGATCTGCTGCTGAAACGTGTCGGGTGTCGTGTTCGACCCGGACGGCAGATTGTGTCGTGCCAGCCAACCGGCCGGGACCCCCTGTTCAAAGACCGCGGCGAAAACGGCACTTTCGACGGGGCCAGTCGCGGAGACGATCACCGGTGCAAAGCCCTGAGCGGTCCATTTGTCGAAGAAGGCTTGATAGTCCGCGCTGCTCACGTTGTGGGTGGCGACCCAGGCCGGACCCGTCCGTTGCACCCATACCGCGGCATACTGCGGGCTAGAGGGATCGCCGTAGACGCTCAGGGAGATCATCCGGTAGCCCTGCGCGCCCAGGCGGTCAAAGTTGGCCTGATGAACGGCACCGCTCACACCGTGGTATGCCTGGAATCCGACCGCGGCTTCCGGCACTGCGGCCCGCACCGTCGTCGCCAGGTCAGCCGCGACCGCGGCCAGGCTGGGCAAGGATGCGCCCAGGATGAGGCCGCGCCTGATGAAGGCACGCCGTGTGAGTTGCCCGGCAGACAATTGCTCGGCCGGACCATTGAGAGCGCGGTTGTTCATCTCCTCCATCTCCTCGCATAGTGGCAATCGGGGCGCTGGTCATCCAACTCGGCTCTGGCGACACGCCGGCTTCCCCCGTCTCGCCATACCGGTACCTGCTCTACAGGCGGCGACCATCCACGTCACCGCCCACCTGCCATTGACCCTAGCCTGGCGTTGCGACCTGACAAGAACCGAATACGCGGCCGGCAGATACCCGTCGCGAGCCGTTGCGTTCGCGCTCAGCTCTACCAACTCGGTGTGGCTCACAGCCGGCGGACCGGCAGAGACGGTGCTCTTCGCGCCACGACAACCTGAGCACACTGCACACGCAGCAACCCGATCCGGCTGGGAGGCCAGCGCTGGCTACCGATGGGCCGGAAACAGTCTCATCGTGGAGGAGGACGCGACGACATACGAGCCCACGAGCGCCAATTGCCGGCCAGATCCTGTGCCGCGGCGACGATGGCAGCACAGCGCGGATCCGGTGCATCCACGTGCACCTCGTAGTCCCGTGCGAGGCAGTCGACCAGGGTGCGGCGTAGCCTGGGCAACGGTGTGCCGGCACGGTGAGGGCTCCCAGCCTGCCAGAGCGTGCCGAAATCGTCGGCGATGAGCGCGAGCGCACTCAGGAAGAACGCTTCGGCGCCGCGTGGCGACGACGTATCCATGATGACCTGTGCACGCCAGAGAACTTCGGCGGAGACTGCTTGTGCGAGCTTGTCTCCCGCATCCGGAGAGCACCCGCACGCCTGGAGCATCTCCATGCACCAGTCGACGGTCTGAATCATGGCGGCACCATAGCACGCTTCGCTGGCCGGACGGTCGTCCGGGTCACCGATGAAGAGCGACAACGCCTCGCTGAGTGCGTATTCTGCCGTGACGACGGCAAGTAGCGCATACAGGGGCTCAGTCGGGGTATCACGTCGCTCGATTTCCATCATGCGCCTGCCAGTAAATCGAGAACCGGCCACGACATGCGGCTGGCGGTGAGGAGCGCTACGAATGCATCGCTCTCCTCTCTCGCCTAGTATGCGGCAGGCGCCCACGGGCCGCGATGAACAGAACCGGAACACTGGACGAACAGTCAGACGCCATCACTAAATTCGCCTCGGTATCATGACACTGAGAGCTCATATCCGTTCCATATCCGTTGGGTGGCGGCATCACTGGGTGGGGATGGCCTGCATGATGGACGGAGCACACCCTGCCTCCTTCGGAGTGCTGCTCCGCGGGCATCGGCTGGCAGCGGGACTTGCGCAGACGGCCCTGGCGGAACGCGCTGCGCTGAGCACGCGCGGCCTGGCCTTTCTGGAGCGGGGCGCTCGCCGTCCCTATCCGGACACCGTGCGGCGCCTGGCGGATGCTCTGGGTCTGGCAGGCGAGGAGCGCGCCACCTTCATGGCGGCGTCTCTGGCCGGGCTGTCCGCGCCCGCGCGCGAAAACCGCTACGTAGCTCCGCCCACCCCCGTGTCAGGCGACGCAACGGCACGCGCGACGAATCTCCCGGTGGCGCTGACCAGCCTCGTCGGCCGCGCGCAGGAGCGGGAGGCAGCACGGGCACTGCTCGGGTCTGCACGGCTCGTCACCCTCACCGGTACCGGCGGCATCGGCAAGACCCGGCTGGCGCTGGCGGTGGCAGCGGACCTGGTTGACCGCTTTGCCGCCGGAGTCTGGCTGGTGGACCTGGCCGCGGTCACCGAGGCCGCGCTGGTGCCGGCCGCGGTGGCGCGGGTCCTCGGTGCGGGGGAGCAGGCACACCAGGCACTGCTCGCAACGTTGACCGAGCGTCTCAAAGAGCGCCGGCTGCTCCTGGTACTCGATAACTGCGAGCACCTTGTGGTGCCCTGTGCCGAGCTGGTCGAGACACTGCTGCGCGGCTGCCCGGAGGTGCATGTCCTCGCGACCAGCCGCGAGATGCTGCGCGTACCGGGCGAACGGATCCTTCGCGTATCCGCCCTGCCGCTGCCGGGCCCGATCGCAACTGCCGACCCGCAGACGCTCTCTGCCTATGGAGCGGTCGAGCTCTTCTGTCAGCGCGCCCGTGACCGGCTCGTGGAATTCGACCTCAACACGCGCAACATGGGGAGCGTGGTTGCGATCTGTGCGCGGCTGGACGGGATCCCGTTGGCTATCGAGCTGGCGGCGGCACGAGTAGGCGTGCTGAGCGTCGCGGACATAGCCGCCCGGCTCGACGCGCGCTTCGCGCTGCTTACCGAAGGACCGCGCAACGCGCTGTCGCGCCAGCAGACCTTGCAGGCCTCGCTGGATTGGAGCTGGGCCCTGCTCAGCGTCCCGGAGCAGGTGCTCCTGTGCCGCCTGGCCGTCTTCGCGAACGGTTGGTCGCTGGCGGCAGCGGAGGCGGTGTGCCAGGACGCGGACCTCCCAGCACGCTCGGTGCTGGACGTACTGGGCGCGCTGGTGGCAAAGTCCCTGGTCCAGGTCGTCGAGCACCCCGAGGAGCGCCGCTATACCTTCCTGGAAACCGTGCACCAGTATGCCGGCGACCAGCTTCGTGCCGCAGGCGAGGAGATCGCGTGGCGCGACCGGCAACTGCGCTGGTCCGTGGAGCTTGCCGAGACGGCCGAGCCAGAACTGACAGGCGGCGCGCAAGAGACTTGGTTCACGCGGCTGGAGACGGAGCACGGAAACCTTCGCGCCGCGCTTGCTTGGGCCGGCGCTCAGGGCCGCACCACCATGGGCCTGCGACTCGCAGGAGCGCTCTGGCGCTTCTGGTACACGCGCGGCTCTGTCGGTGAAGGGCTGGCCTGGTGCGAGCGCCTCTCGGCACGGGAGAGTGGGGATGCGTCCGACGATAATCGGCGCTGGCGAGCCAAGGCGCTGGTCGGCGCAGCGGGACTTGCCTATCGGCTGGGCAGCTTCCCTCGCGCCGTGCAGCTGGCGGACGAAAGTCGCGCGATCTACCACGAGCTGAGTGACCTCCGGGGCCGCGCCAATGCGCTGACGGTACTGGCGGTGATTGCACGCGAGGAGGGTAACCTGCAGCAAGCTCGCGACATGCAGGAGGACATCCTGGTCATCCGGCGTGAGCTCCATGACCGCCATGGAACGGCCGCCGCGCTGCACAATCTGGCACAAATATATGACAGCATGGGCGACTATCCGCGGGCCGGCGGCCTCTTCGAGAAAAGCCTTGAGATCAGCAGAGCAGAAGGCAGCAGCGCGGTGGTGGCCAATACGCTGAACAGCCTGGGTATGAACGCATGGATGCAGGGCAACGTGGATGTAGCCGAGAGGATGTGCTCCGAGAGCCTCGCGCTGGCTCGCCGGGTGGGCGCGAAGAGCGTCATTTCCTATGCCCTGGTAGGCCTCGGGACGGTGGCGTTGACGCGTGGCCGGTATGACGAGGCCCGGCAGGCCTACGAAGACAGCCTTGTTCTCAGGCAGGAGGTGGGCGACAAACCGGGAGTCGCAGGCGCCTATACCAATCTGGCGCATGTGGCCCGCCGGCAAGGGCGCTATGCCGAGGCCGGCGCGCTCTATCGCGCCAGTTTAGCGCTGCAGGCAGGGGATCGGGTCGAGTTGCATGACACGGCAGAGTGTCTGCACGGGTTGGCGGAAGTGTGGTATGCGCAAGGCCAGCCGGTTCGCGCGGCGTGGCTGCTCGGAGTTGTCGCCGGCATATTCGCGGCTGGCTCCGGTGCGGTGCCTGCTCCTGAAAACCGCGTCGAGTTCGAGCGAATCACCGACCTGGTGCGTTCCGCGTTAAACGTGGGTCGCTTCGACGAGGCCTGGGCTGCAGGACAGTCGTTGCCGCTGCAAGAAGCGATCGCCAAGTCGCGAGACGCCGATCCAGGCCTCCGACCGCAATAGGCGCCGCTTCCGCACCTTGGCCGGGTTGACGCAGGAAGAGTTGGCGGAGCGGGCAGGACTGAGCGCGCGCGGGCTCAGCGGGAGCGGCAGTGTATCGGCATGCAGCATGCAGCTGTACTGGGCAATGACTCGTGGACGCTGCGGACGGCTAGCCGACCGACGAAGACGGCATCTGCAATGGGCGCATGTCGATCTTCCGGGCTCTGGCTGGTTCGCGGAGACAGCAGCTAGAGCGCCGGCAGGCCAATAGCGTCGAGTCCGCTAGACCGTTGGTGAGCATCCAGGTGCCAGCACTGTCAAGCACATGCGCGACGTGCCATTGGACCGTGTTCCTGGGCACCGTGGCCGCGTGTGCTTCCGCACGGCAGAGAACACCGTCTACACCGAAGCCTTCTCGGTGGGTTGGCCGGATGCGCCCCATCGAGTGCTCCGGTCGGCGGTCGAGGCCGCCCAAGCGTGCCCGGAGGGGGAGATCATCGCCACCTGGGTGCACCCCATCACCGGCGAGCGCTATCCGCGCCCCCGCCTCCACGTCGGCACCGCCGATACGGACCTGACGGGCGCGATTGACGCCATGCCGCCGCTAGGCCTGAGCGCCGACCCGCACCGCATCCATGCATGCTGGTATGCCAAGGTGGCTGCTTTACGTGCTTTTCGTTGCCACATTGTGACGGCCGAGATGCGCCGTGCCGCCAAGGATCAGGAGCTTCAAGACGCACCTCCGCAGTGGGCGGGGTCAGGTCTGAGCCTCGCCTGCATCAGGCACCAGGGTTTCCCCAGTGAGCATGTTGCGTTCGCGGATCCAGTCGTCAAGCGGGCGCTCCTCGATGGCGAACACGAAGCCGTCGTGCTCATCCGGTGACACGAGGAGCGCGTCCCGGTCAGGCTGGCTGATTCGGATCTGCGCGACGTGCCTGCCCGCTCCCTGAAGGGAGCGGCGCGCCAGCTCAAGATCAGTGGCCAACAGGTGCAGGACGGCGAGCTTGCCCCACTCGTGCGGTGAGCCAGGCCAGGTGCGCCCATAGCGTGCGCGGTATCCATCGGGCGTGCACCACTGGACCAGATGCGGGCCAATGGCCACCTCCCGCCCGTCTTGCACGTGGCGCACTGCAGCGTCAGGGGCGAGGAGATCCCGCCACCGCGCCGCGTCGACGTCTGGTGCGGCACAGACGAAGGTCACGCCGGCGATGGCATAGGTGGTGTTCGAACCAGGACGGATCTTGCGTGACGCCGCGGCAATGCTGGGATGGTGATATGTGAGGGCAAAGCAATGGGCGCCGGGCAGCAGATCGGCCGGCACTTCCTGGAAGCTGTACACCGGCGGCGTATCGGCGGGGGCGTCGCGCGGAATGGTCGACTCCACAGCCGGTACGTCGCAGCCGCGCGCGGTCCACTCGTCGTGCAGCCCCCGCACGTCGTCCGTGGCCAGGCCGATGCCCCACGGCCGCAGGGCGGCCCGCCACTGATGGTAGTTGCCATCCGCCTGCGCGAAGAGCTCCTGGTCTTCAACCCAGGCGAACTCCATATACTCGGGCCAGAAAGCGACAAAGCCGGTGCGCAGCCCACCGGCATGGCGCGCCGTCCGCTCCAGTACGTTGAAGCCGGCGGCGCGGTACTTTGCGGTATGGTCCTCGAGGACGGCAGCGTCCGTAAACGTGATGAAGTGGTCAAGGCGCAGGGTTGGCATACAGGGCACGTCCTTCCCTCGAGATGGCGAAGCACCGCACGGGCCAACGACGTGCGTCCGGCACCTTCGCCGGCGTCGCGCAGCACGTTGATCTGAGGATGTACGGTCGGCCTCATGGTCAGGTCGTCCAACGGGTTGTACTCTACCAGATCGCATAGCTGTGTTGCTATCACACTCTGCGCTGAAGGTGCCGGCAGCACAGCATGACTACAGGCGGCAGGTCCGGAAAAGCGCGGAAGGCAAGCGATGACACTGCCGTGATCTGCCTGAATTGACCACGCCGCGCCGGCACCGGCGCGCCAAAGTGCGTGCGAGCGTGGTTAGGTGCCAGCACCCTGCTCACGGAGCACATGGCTTGGGCTCGAACATGTTGCACTCGTCAGGGAGCAGGCTTCCTCAGGAGAACAAACCTCCACGCACTCGTCGCCCGCCGGCCGATCAACCTTCGAGGGCTGGATCAGGTTCTGTCGTGGCGATGCTGCTCATGAACATGTCTGCTGTCATGACGTCGGCTGTCGACCCAGCGAGGATGACCAAGCTGGCCCGATGGACCTCGGCGGCGGACATCGCCCCCTGGCCGAGGTCTGGGTAGTCGTCGGTCGCCGTGGCGTCAGAGAGGACCACCACCTCATAGTTGTGGAAGAAGGCATCGCGAGCGGTGGCATGGCAACAGTTCTCCGTGGTGACACCCGTAATCACCACCGTCCTCACCCCCAGACCACGCAGGACCATATCCAAATCGGTGCCACAGAAAGCGCTATAGCGGTGCTTCTTGATCACGATCTCATGGTCCTGGGGCGCAATTGCGGGATAGATCGCGACGCCATGCTCACCATCGGCCAGCGCCTCTCCTCGCGCGATCTGCGGGTTGCGCGCGAGCAGGCCCATATCAGACCCGTCGCGCCGATGGGCATGGGTCGTGTAGATGACCCGAATGCCCCGCTCACGGCAGCAGGCGAGGACCCGTGTGAGGGTGGGCAGCATGGCCCGCCCGGCTGGTACCTCAAATGGTGCTCCGGGTGCTACGAAGTCGTTCTCCATGTCGATAACGAGCAAGACCGTCTTCTTCGGATCAATACGCTCTGCGGTATCCATGCTTTCCCCACCTTACTTGGTTGCATCGGTACATTCTGAGGGTATCGCCAGAGGCGTAGTCAGTCCTTTAGTCTGTATGGCAGAGCGCACGCCGGTTGTCAAGCTTTCGAATTGGCGTGAGGCCGTGCCCGGCGTGGACCATCGCTGCTGGTCCTGGCTGCTATTCCGCCAGCAGCGCTCCTTCTTACTCGAGCAGGCGCTTTGAGGCTCAGGCCGGCAGCTGTATCTCTATGCATCAGCCTGCTAGTCGGGCCAGTGCTTGCAGGTGCCCGGGCCGCCACTTGGCTGCGTGCGAAACACGCGCATGCGAGGAGCGAAAGTCGATCATTCTGACGACTGTCTGCTCTGTGCCGCTGCCGCGTGGCTCATCTGCCCTCGCTTGAGGCTTCGTGTCTGGCATGTGCGCCACGGTTGCCTTGTAGGCGGCTTCATCATGCGCCGTAAGTCAGGGATTGGCTGTGCTGCTACACCTAGGTTTCACAGTCCCGGAGTGTAGCCTGCGATCCAGACGACAGCATTCTGCCAAAGTACTCCGACCCTGAATTGTGGTCGAGACTACTCCAGTACGCGAGTGGTGGTGGCCACAATATCCCGCTGCCGATGCAGCGCTTCCTCGCCCTCGATGGGTACCGTGTGCATGGCCCGAATATCAGTGGCGGAGGCGCCGACGCTGAAGGTGAACTCGCCGGGCTCGACTACGAAGCGCATCAGTGGATCGAAGAAGGCCAGGCGCGAGGGATGGACCGTGAAGGCCAGCCGGCACGCCTGTCCCGGCTCGAGCGGCAGACGCGCAAAGCCAATCAACATGCGGTCGGGACGCGCCACCGAGGCCACCTCGTCGCGAACGTAAAGCTGTACCACCTCGGTTCCGGCGCGCGCGCCGCTGTTGCGGACGGTTACGGCAATCTCGGTAGGTTGGGTGGTGCTGCCGGGACGTACGGCGAAGTCGGCATAGGAGAACGACGTGTAACTCAGACCATGCCCAAAGGGGAAGAGCGGCGTGGTGGGGGAGTCCACGTAGTCGCCCAGCATCATCACTCGGTCGCCGCCGGCGCGGTGACCCGCATAGATCGGCACCTGGCCGACGCTGCGGGGCAGCGTGACCGGGAGCCGGCCACTGGGATTGACGGCGCCGGTAAGCACACCGCTCAGGCCGTTACCGCCTTCCTCCCCGGGCGGGCAGAGATAGAGCAGCGCGTTGGCGCACGCCGCCACCCGGGCGAGCGTGTGGATCCGCCCGCTGAGCACGACCACCACCAGCGGAGTGCCGGTGCGTGCCAGCGCATCCAGTAACTCCTGCTGCACACCTGTCAGATCGAGATTGGCGGCGTCGTTGAACTCGCCAACCGTCGCCGGTCGTTTCAGACCGCTCTTGCCGGCGACAACGGCGATGGTCACCTCGGCAGAGCGGGCGGCAGCTACGGCTTCGTCGAAGCCCGAACGATCGACACCCAGCACATCGCAGCCTCTGGCATGCAGAATCTCCGCCTGATCGCCCAGCGCTGCCTTCAGCCCGACCAGCGGCGTGACGTGCGGCGTATAGTAGGAGCCTGGTGCGTAGTCGCCGCCGGCGCGCGGCGGCACCGACGAGTCGATCAGGCCTTGCGGTACGTCGCAGACGATCTCGACGTGGGCCGGATAGTGATAGTCGCCCTGCAGCAGCCGTGGGTCGTCGGCGCCCGGCCCGATCACGGCCAGGCGGCGCACGGTCGGAGCCAGCGGCAGCACGCCGTCGTTGGCGAGCAGTACCACGGATTCAGCCGCCGCGGTCCGGGCCAGCGCGCGTTGGGCAAGGGTGTCGAAGACGGAGGGAGCGGCCTCGGCGTCGACGTAGGGCTGCTCGAAAAGACCCAGACGGAACTTCAGCCGCAACACGCGGCGCACCGCCACATCGACCAGCTCGACGGAGAGCCGGCCGGCCTCGACCTCGGCTTTGAGTGGACCACCGTAGCATTCCTGGGTCGGCAGCTCCATGTCGATGCCGGCGGTCAAGGCCAGGCGTGCCGCCTCGCCGGCCGAGGCGGCCACGCGGTGGTAGGACTGCAGCGCTGGGATGGCCACGTAGTCTGAGACCACGCCGCCGTCGAAGCCTAACTCGTCCCGTAAGAGGTCGGTGAAGATTGCGCGGCTGGCGCAGCAGGGCATGCCGTCGACAGAGGCATAGGAGTTCATCATCGCCGCAATGCCGCCATCGCGAACTGCCGCGGCGAATGGCTCGGCATAGACCTCGCGCAGCTCGCGCGGTCCCAGCTGCACCGGAGCCCAGTTCCTGCCGCCTTCCGAAAGCGCGTAGCCGAGGAAGTGCTTGCCCGTGGCGATGACGCCGTGTGAGACATCGTCTGTCTGAAGGCTGCGCACGTAGGCGACGGCGAGAGCACCGGCCAGCACCGGGTCCTCGCCGTAGGTCTCCTCCACGCGGCCCCAGCGCGGGTCGCGGGCGACGTCCATCACCGGCGCCAGCGCCAGACGTGCACCGACCGCTCGCAACTGCTCGCGTATCACGCCGGCAACCTCACCGACGAGGACGGGGTCCCAGGTGGCGGCAAGGCCGAGTCCCTGCGGGAAGACTGTGGCGTCGCGCGCGCAGTAGCCTCCGGTCGACTCTTCATGCACGAAGATAGGAATGCCGAGGCGCGTGCGTTCCACCGCAACGCGCTGAATGGCATTCATGAAGGCGGCGCTCTCGCGCGGGCGGAGACCAGTGGCCGCGCCGATGCGCGTCACCTGGCCGATGCCGTGCGGCATCTGCGCGGCGGCGAAATCGGCGTCAAACGAGCCTTCGCGCACGAAGGCCGGACTCCACAGGCAGGCCAGTTGGGCGATCTTCTCATCCAGCGTCATGGCGGACAGCAGATCATCGACGCGCTCTTCGATCGAGGCAGCCGGGTCGCGGTAGCGTGGCAGGTTCACAGCGCAAATCTCCTCCGACTTCTATTTGCCGCAAAGCCTTGACACTCAAAGCGGCGACGGTGTAAGGTTGATGCAGGTCGTTAACGTTAACGGTATGCTAACACTACCTGTGGCATGAGAGCAACAGCAACTATGAGCGAGTCCGATGCGAGCGAGTCAGCCCTCACCGTCGAGGAGATAGCCAGAGCCGCGGGCGTCTCGGCCATGACCGTCTCACGCGTGCTCAACGGACGGCCCGACGTGGCACCGGCCACGCGCGAGCGCATCCGGCAACTCGTGGCCGAGCGCGGCTACATGCGCAATCGCGCTGCTGCCGCGCTGCGGCGAGGCCGTAGCGGCCTCATCGACCTGGTGGACGTCTCGCTCGACAACTCGTACCACCTGAAGCTCATTCGCGGCGTGGAAGAGTACCTGGAGCCGACGGGCTATCGTATGGTGCTCTCCGCCACGCATGGCCAGTCACAGCGCGAGCGGCAATGGCTGGCCAAGGTGCTGGAGGGCTCGACCGACGGCGCCATTCTGATGCTTACCGATGCGCGCGCCGCGCACTTCGCTCGGCTCCGCCAGCGCAATATTCCGTTTGTCGTCGTCGATCATCGCGGCGAGCTTGGTCCGGACATGCCCTCGGTCGGCGCAACGAACTTCGCCGGCGGTCGCATGGCAACGGAACATCTGCTCTCGCTCGGTCACGGGCGTATCGGCATGATCGGCGGCATACCGGCTCTGGGTTGCAGCCGTGAGCGACTGTCCGGTTACCGCGATGCGCTCGAAGCAGCAGGCACAGCATTCGATCCGGACCTCTACCGAGAAGGCGATTTCGAATACGCGTCCGGCTACCGCGCGACCTGCGCGCTCCTCGAGCTACCCACGCCGCCGACGGCCATATTCGCGGCCAACGACGTCATGGCGGTGGCAGCCCTCAAGGCGCTGCACGATCGGGGCGTCTCGGTGCCGGCCGAAGTGAGCGTGGTTGGCTTCGACGACGTGGAGATTGCATCGTGGGTCATTCCGTCGTTGACCACCATACGCCAGCCCCTGGCAGAGATGGGCACCTTTGCAGCGACCATGCTGCTCCAGCTGATCGAAGGCAAGCCATTGGCGAGCAATCGCGTTGAGCTGGCCACCGAGCTTGTCGTACGCGAGTCATGTGCTCCGCCTCGTGCAGAGCGGTGATCGGCACGCGATAGAGCTGCCGGCGTGGAGCCGTCGGCGTAGGGAGGTGACAGGCATCGAATAGCACCTGTACCGAGTCCCGCCGTATCGAACACTCGCATTTCGCTTCACGCTCTTATTGGGTCAGGAGGAGGAGTACCTATGCCTAGCACTGCCGCTCGCTTTCTCCCGGTGCGCTGGCCGCGCGCGGTACACACCGTAGCCCTCGCCGCTCTGCTGATCGGTTCCCTCGCCATCTCGCCGGTGACGACTCGCGTGCACGCCGCGCGTTCGGCAGCCCCGGTCACGGTTACCGTGTGGGACATTCAGGTCGGTCTGGTGCAGGCCCAGCTCAAGGCTCAGGCCGCCGCATTCAACAAGGCTCACCCCGACATCAACGTGCAGTATCAGTTCATGCAGAACGATCCCTACAAGGCTAAGCTCTCTATTGTCATGGGCGCGCACAAGGGCCCGGATATCTTCATGGGCTGGGGCGGCGGTATCCTGAAAAGCTATATCGATGCCGGCGACGTGGAAGACCTGACGGGCGCCATGAACGCCGATCCTGCCTGGAAGAGCCGCTACACGCCATCGGTCTTGGGTCCGGTCACTTTCGGTGGACATGTCTACGGAGTGCCCTACAACGCGACGACACCCGAGGTCCTTTTCTACAACAAGGCGATTTTCAAGCAGTACAACATCGCGGTACCCACCACCTGGCCGCAGCTCGAGCAGGCGATCAAGACACTCAAGAGCCACAACATCATTCCGTTCGCGGTGGACGGCAAGACCGAGTGGCCTGAAATGATTGTGCTGCAGTACCTGGCCGACCGCATCGGCGGCAGCGCGGCGCTGGACGACATCGCCCTGCGCCAGCCGGGCGCGACGTTCAATAGCAAACCGTGGATCGATGCCTTTACGATGGCGCAGAACCTGGTGAAGGAGAACGCCTTCCAAAACGGCTTTGCCTCGTACAACTGGGACACGCACGATGGAGAGCAGTTGCTCTGGCACGGCCGAGCGGCCATGATGTTCATGGGCGTGTGGGAGATCGGCGACGTCGACAGCTTCGCGCCCACGTTCCTGCCCAACCTCGGCTTCGTCTCGGTGCCCGCGGTGCCGGGTGGAAAGGGCAACGCCAACGACATCATCGGCGTGCCAGCGAACTACTACTCGCTCAGTTCGACCAGCAGCAACAAGGCGGCTGCAATCGAGTTCCTGAAGACCACCGAGAACCCACCGATGGCGAGCTGGCTTCTCTCCCAGGCCGAGGTGCCGCCGGTGCAGAACCTGGATACCAGCAAGGTCACCGATCCGCTGGTCAAGGCGCAGGTGTCGCTCCTGGCCAAGGCGCCAAGCTACCAGCTGGCCCTAGATCAGCTGCTGCCCGCGCAGTTGGCCAACGACTTTCTGGATTTCACGGGCAAGCTGTTCGCGTTGGCGATCACCCCGCAGCAGTTTGCCTCGCAGATGCAGGCGGACACCACGGCGTACTTCGCCGCCAATCATTGAGTTGATCGCCTAGCAGCAGGGGTCTGCGCCTCGGCCGCAGGCCCCTGCCCACCGGATGTCGCATGAACTCTCAGTCCCGAGCCGCCCTTTCTCAAAGCGCCGAGATCCTGTCCTCCCGCGCTCGGAAGCGGTTAGGTGTTGTCTTCCTGTTCGTGGCGCCGGCGCTTGTGCTCTATAGCCTCTACACTCTGTATCCTGTCGTCACATCGGTGTGGTATTCGCTGCTCGACTGGAACGGGATAGGGGCAAGCAAGTTTGTCGGGCTCGACAACTGGCGGCAGCTGCTCCACGACGACAACGTGCTCAGCTCCCTACGCAACACGCTGGTCATTCTTGCGGCCTCCTTCGCCGTCGAGATTCCGGCCGGCCTGGCGTTGGCACTGCTCGTGAAACGGCTAGGGCGTTTGGGCTCTGCTCTCTCGAGCATCTTCATCCTGCCGCTGTTGATGTCCTCCGTGGCAATCGGCATCACGTGGAGCTTCCTCTACAATCCACAGTTCGGCCCGCTCTACTACATCTTCAACGCCTTCGGGCAGCAGGCGCCCGGCATGCTCGGTGACGCCAACTGGGCCATCTGGGCCGTGACCGTCGTCATCCTCTGGCAGTACATCCCGCTCTACATGCTGCTCTTCAATGCCGGTCTCATGGCCATTCCCTCGGAGTTGTACGATTCGGCGTCAATCGACGGCGCCAGTGGCTGGGCGCGGTTCTGGTGGATCACGCTGCCGCTGCTTCGGCGCACCGTGATTACCGCGTCGGTTCTGATTCTGACGGGCTCGCTCGTGTACTTCGACCTCGTCTACGTGATGACTGGCGGCGGTCCGGCAACTCGTCCTATACGCTCGCCATGTATGTCTACCGCTCAGCATTCCTGGACCAGAATGTGGGTTACGGTTCGACCATTGCCGTCCTGCTGTTCGTCCTGTCTTTCATTCTCTCCGGGTTGATCGTGCGATTCTCGCACCTGCTGCAAGGGGAATGAACGAGATGGCGACGAACAGACAAGCTCCGGCAGCGCTCGACGGACGCCAACACGCGAAGCGATCCGATAGTGAGGGCTCCCGCCGCCTGGGAGAAGGGCTCTTGCTCGCGCTCGCTACGCTACTCTGGCTTGCCGCGGCCCTTGTTCCGGTGTCCTACGCCGTGATCCAGACCTTCAAGACGCAGGCGGATGCCCTGGCTGGCAACCCCTGGTCCTTGAGTAGCCCCACGCTCGATAATTACCATACGGTTCTGAGCACTCAGCTCCTGCGCTATCTGTTGAACTCGGTGGTCACATCCGTCGGCGCGGTGCTCCTGTCGCTGCTCCTAGGCTCCCTGGCAGCGTACGCGCTCTCTCGTCTGCCGCACCGCCTCAACGCCGTGATCTACCTGCTGTTTGTGTCCGGCCTGGCCGTGCCTGTCTACGCCGCCATTATCCCGATCTATCGATTCGAGGCGACTACTACAAACCTATACGACACGCTGCCGGGCCTGCTCCTGCCCTACGCGGGCACGGGATTACCTATCACCATCTTCATCCTCACGGCGTTCATGCGGGGAATTCCTGAGGAACTGGAGCATGCCATGCAGATCGACGGCGCGGGCGTCGTGCGCCGTTATCTGCAACTGGCGTTGCCGCTTTCGCGTCCCGCCCTGGCCACGGTTGCCGTGTATACGTTCATCAATAACTGGAATAACTTCGTGCTGCCACTTGTGTTGACACAGAGTGATGATGAGCGCACCTTGCCGCTGGCAGTGTGGAGCTACCAGGGACAATACGGCATGAACGTGCCGCTGGTGCTTACGGTGGTGGTGCTTTCCACGCTGCCGCTGCTGATCTTCTACATCCTCCAGCGCCGCAACTTCATCCAGGGTCTCACGGCCGGCGCGCTGAGCGCAGTCTAGGGGAGGGCCAGGACTACCGATACCGCTGGCGAGTTTCATTGCCGCGTATGGCGCTAGGTAGGATCACTCTGCTGCCCTCACAATCTACACCAGTCGATGGCTGGCAGACGCTCACATGATCAGCCAAGTCACAACCTCGTGGGTCATATGCCCTCGGGTCTCATGCACTCGGTCGCCAGCGGCGATCTGCCCGGCGCCGACGTCTTGGGACGACACCACGATACCGCCAGAAAGGGGTATAAGGTAAGCGGACTCATGCATGCCATCGGCCCCGTTATCATGTACGACGTCACGTCCGCCCTTGGCAGACACCGTTCTTGGCGCCTCCCAGTGCGCTGCGTCTCGACGAGTAGCCATGCATGGAGCCGCATGACCTTGCAGCTGCGGCACGGTGCCTTCTCGCTCCTGTTGGGGGTAGGCAGATGGTGCACACACGTCGGAGACTCAAGCCGGCAATAGATTGCCAGCGCAAGAACAAGTGCCCGCGGCCAAGCAATACTCTCTGCATCGAGGCCAAGACTTGCTTGGAGTCGCAATAACTCCAACGCACGAACACACCCATGAGACCGGTTCCTCCGCGATAGGATCGTCTCCGGTATCCCCGGCACAGGTCTCTGCGTGGGCGAAAGCGGGTTAAAACCCGCGACCTGGCGAGGAAACGAGGCTCCCTGTGCTTCAGCACGCGGCATCAGATACGCGGACTGCTTCGCGGATGCACCACGTAGTGCCCTGCCTCTAGTTCCTCAGGCCGTGTATGGGTCCTGGAATGCGGCCGCCGCGGCGCACGAACGCGGCCGGCGATCCGCCGGGGACGGGCAGGATCGGCGATCGGCCCAGCAGTCCGCCGAACTCCGCCCACTCTCCCGCTTCTTTGCCCGCAACGGGGATCAGGCGGACGCCGACCGTCTTGTGGTTCATCACGCCGATGGTCAGCTCGTCGGAGATCAGCGCGGCAATCGTCTCCACGGGAGTCGATCCGGGAATGGCGATCATGTCCAGTCCGACCGAGCACACCGCCGTGAGCGCTTCGAGCTTCTCCACGCTGAGCAGGCCTTCCACCGCCGCGTTGGTCAGCGCCGTATCCTCGCTAACCGGGATGAATGCCCCGGAGAGGCCTCCGACACGCGAGGAGGCCATCACGCCGCCTCGCTTGACGGCGTCGGTGAGCACGGCAAGCGCCGTGGTCGATCCCGGAACGCCCGCCCGTTCGAGCCCCATCGCCTCCAGCACCTCGCCCACGCTGTCGCCGGGCACGGGCGATGGAGCGAGGCTCAGGTCGATACATCCGAACGGGATGCCGAGACGCGATGCCACCGAGGTCCCGACGAGCTCACCCGCCCGTGTCACCTTAAAGGCGATGCGCTTGACGGCGTCGGCCAGGCGACCGAGATCGGCGTCGGGCAGCTCGCGCACAACGCGAGTAATCACGCCCGGGCCGCTTACCCCCACGTTGATACAGACCTCGGGCTGCCCGAGTCCATGAAAGGCGCCCGCCATGAAGGGATTGTCCTCGACCGCATTGGCGAACACGACCAGCTTTGCGCAGCCGATACTATCTCTCGCGGCGGTGCGCCGCGAGGCGTCCAGGAGAGCGTGAGCAAGATGCACTATGGCGTCCATGTTGATACCCACGCGCGACGACGCCGCCTCGAAGGACGCGCAGACACGCTCGGTCTCCGCCAGGATACGCGGTAGTGCGTCGATCAATGCCACGTCGGCGGTAGTCTCTCCGCCGGCGACCAGGCCACCGCATCCGCCGATGAAGTCGACGCCGAGCTCGCGTGCCGCGCGATCCATCGCCGTGGCAAGCGCGAAGTAGTCGGCGGGCCGGTTGGCCGCACCGACCAGCGAGATCGGCGTGATCGCGATCCTGGTGTTGGCGATGGGCACGCCGAGTTCGGCTGCCACGCTCGACGCGGTGGCCACCAGGTTCTGGGCAGCGTGCGTGATCTTCTCGTACAGCCGCCTGGCAGTGACCTCCGGATCCGGATCGGCGCAGTCGAGCACGTTGAGGCCGAGCGTGACCGTCCGCACGTCCAGCTGCTCGACGGATACCATCTGGATGGTCTGCAGGATCTCATCCGCGGCATAGGGGATCATGACTGCCCGCCGTCAGACCCGGTGCATGACGCGGAAAGTCTCTTCGCGTTGCAGCAGAACCTGCACGCCGAGCGCGGCCCCGGTACTGTTCAGCGCGGCCTGGATGTCGCCGAAGCTCGCCGCGCTGCCGCCGACGTTCACCATGGCGATCATGGTGAACATGTCGCCCAGCAGCGCCATGCGTATATCCTCGATGTTGACCTGCAGCTCGGCCAGAACGCTCGTCACGCCGGCTACAATGCCTATCCGGTCCACGCCAAGCACGGTGAGCACCGCGCGCGCGTCGGCCATGCATCCCCCTTGCGCGCGTCGCCTCCCATGGCACGCCGTCCCCGAGCGAGCCCGCGCGCAGTCAGTATAGCAGCCTCGCCTATGCCCGCACCCTCTATGCTGGAGTTGCAGACATGCACGCGGCACGCGGCTCCTCGGGAGTCCCCTGGTGCCGCCGGCGAGCTGAAAAGCGAAAGGGCTCACAGGAATGGCAAACCCGAGCATGCTGGCAGTCGTGTGTCATGGGCCTCGTGACTACCGCGTCGAGGAGATCGCCCGGCCCAAGCCGGGGCCGGGTGAGGTGCTGTTGAAGGTCGACGCGGCCGGTATCTGCGCGAGCGACATGAAGTGCTTCGCCGGCGCCCCGATGTTCTGGCAGCCGAACGGCGCCGTCCAGGTGCCCGTGGTACCCGGACACGAGTTCGCGGGCGATGTGGTCGAGCTGGGTGAAGGGGCGGGCGAGATACATGGCGTCCAGATCGGCGATCACGTGCTCGCCGAGCAGATCATCCCCTGCGGCACCTGCCGCTTCTGCAAGAGTGGCCGCTACTGGATGTGCCACGTACACAACATCTTCGGCTTCAACGGCTGGCAGTACAACGGCGGCATGGCCGAATACATGTTGCTGCCCACCAGGTCCCTGATCCACCAGATCGACCCTCGCGTCGAGCGGCGCGAGGCCGCCTACATCGAGCCGCTGGCCTGCGCGATCCATGCCGTGGACCGCGCTGAGATCGCTCCCGGCGACACCGTGGTGCTTGCCGGTGCCGGAAACATCGGGCTGTGCATGCTGCAGGCTGCCCGCCAATTCAACCCGGGCCAGCTCATCGCCGTCGATGTCAAGCCGTACAGGCTGAACCTGGCCTCCCAGCTGGGAGCGGACGTGGTGATCAATCCGCTGGAAGAAGACGCGCCTGCGTGCGTGCGCCGGCTCACCGAGGGCTACGGCTGCGACGTCTATATCGAAGCCACGGGCAGTGCCAGGGGCCCGCAGCAGGGCCTGGCCATGATCCGGCGCCTGGGCACCGTGGTGGCCTTCAGCGTGATGGGCGAGCCGGTGACCATCGACTGGAACCTGGTGGGTGACCAGCGCGAGCTGAACATCCATGGCAGCCACCTGGGACCGTACTGCTACCCCCGGGCGATACGTGCCCTGGCGGACGGCACGGTGACCGTAAAGCCGTTGATAAGCGCCGAGTTCCCGCTCGCGGAGTTCGGTGCCGCCATGGAGGCGGCGCAGAGCGGCGACAATCTCAAGACCCTGGTGGTTCCCTGAGCCCGGGCCGCAGCTAGACCTCGAGCAGGCCGCCACGTATGGCCTCGGCCAGCGTTTCGATCTCCGCCCCCAGCGACCGGTCTTCCTGCAGACGTGGCACCAGCGTTCGCACGCGCCGCACGGCCTCCTCGATCGGCTGGCCGCTCGACAGAGGCCGGCGGCACTCCAGCGCCTGCGCCGCGCACAGCGTCTCGATCGCCACCACGCGCAGGGCGTTGTGCAGCACGCGTCGAGCCTTCCATGCCGAGGTGGCTCCCATGCTGTTGAAATCTTCTGTCCCCGCCGATGTCGGAATGGAGTCCGCGCTGGCCGGATAGGCCAGAACCTTGTTCTCGTTCACCAGCGAGGCTGCCACGTCCCCGGCGGCTGGCGTGAGAAGGGGCAGGCGCCATGACCACCGGGCCATCGTCGTCGCCAACCGAAGAGATCATTGCTCGACTCCATGCGCCGCGCTGCCGTGCTGTCGTCCCCTCGTTCCGCTCCGGTGGAACCTGCTATGCTGTGCTCAAGTTCGCTTCGCACCCGTCCTGCGCGGAAGGCATCGCCGCAGTGCGTAGTGTATGAATCAGGCGGCTTGGTGCTTTTCCCATACCCCAGGGTCGCACATATCAAACCAAGGCGGCGGAGCAGAGCACTAGAAGTGAAGGATGGTGTGGATCCCGAATCCCCGTCGTTCGCGGATCTGCTGCGCGGCCGACGCACGGCCCTGGGTCTGACGCAGGAGGAGCTGGCCGAGCGCGCTGGACTTAGCCCGCGTGGTGTGCTGTATCTGGAACGCGGTGCCCGGCAGCCCTACCGAGACACGGTGCGACGTCTGGGACAGGCCCTGCGCCTCACGCCGCAGCAACAGGAGGTACTGGCGGCGGCGGCCCGCTGGCGCCGCGTACCGCCGGCAACCTCCACGTCATCGCAAAGTGCCGCGGGCGAGCAGCACAGCACCCAGCAAATGCCGGACGATTCGCCGTACCGGCTTCCCACGCCGCCTACCAGCTTGCTGGGGCGTGAGCGAGAGCTGGCGGCGGCAACAGCGCTGCTTCAGCACGACGACCTGCAGATCCTGACCTTGACCGGACCAGGTGGGGTTGGCAAGACGCGCCTGGCATTGGAGGTCGCCGCGCAGGTACGCAGGCAGTTTGCCGACGGCGTGGTCTTCGTCTCGCTGGCGCCACTGGCAGACACGAGCCTGGTGCTGCTCACCATCGCACAAGCCCTGGAACTCAGCGACCGTGGCGGCCAGCCGCTGAGCGCCACACTGACAACCTTCCTGCAGCACAAGCGGCTGATGATGGTCCTGGACAACTTCGAGCATGTGCTGGACGCGGCGGCAGAGGTGGCTGGACTGCGCTCGGCGTGCCCAGGGCTGCGGGTGCTGGTGACCAGCCGAGCAGCACTGCGTGTGCGCGGCGAGAGGCTGTTCGACGTGAGGCCGCTGGCACTGCCCACCCTGAGCGGGCGGCCCGAAGCCGATGGCCTGTTGCATATACCAGCCGTGAGCCTCTTCGTGCAGCGTGCGCGGGCGATGGAGAGCGGCTTTACGCTGAACGCTGCGAACGCGGCGGCAATCGCTGCAATTTGCGTACGGCTGGATGGTCTGCCGCTGGCCATCGAATTGGCTGCAGCGCGCGTGCGCGAACTGCCACCGGAGGCGCTGGCGGCTCAGCTGGCGCAACCGTTGCGTGTGCTGATCTCGGGACCGCGCGACGTGCCGGCGCGGCACCGGACGCTGCGGACCACGATCGAGTGGAGCTACCGGTTGTTGTCGCCGGCAGCCCAGGCGATGTTCCGGCGACTCGCCGTGCTCGCAGAAGGCTTCACGTTGGCGGCAGCCACAGCAGTATGCTCGACCGACGGCGGGCCACCGCAGGAGGCGTCGCTGGAGGAGTTGAGCACGCTGGTGGACATGCATCTCGTGCACCGCATCGACGCGGTGCCCGGCGGCGACCCGCAGCTAGAAGCGCGGTACGGGATGCTGGACACCATTCGTGAGTATGGTCGCGAACGACTGGCGGACGCGGGGGAGACAGAACGCGTGCGCTGCCGGCACATGAGCTACTTCCTGGATCTGGCCGAAGAGGCAACGCCCCACTTCTGGCGGGCTGGGCAGCTCGTCTGGCTGGACCGATTCGAGCGCGAGCTGGGCAACCTGCGCCTGGCCCTCGCCTACTGCGTGGAGCGAAGCCAGGCGGGCGACGCGGAGGCGGGCGAGCGGGGCCTGTACATCGCCGGCCGCCTCTCCCAGTTCTGGCTGCTCCGCGCCAGCATGCATGAGGGCCTGATGTGGCTGGAGCAGCTACTGCAGACGGGGCCGGCAGCGGCGCGCACTGCGGCGCGGGCTTGGGCGCTCTTTACGGCGTCTGCACTGGTCGGGAACTCGGGCAACACGCCGCTGGCGCATGTACGTGGCGAGGAATGCGTGGCGATCTTTCGCGAGCTGGACGATCCCTGGAACCTGGCAGCCGGACTCGATGTACTGGCTTACATTCGCGCCTGTTACCCGCGGCCGGGCTCGGGCGACCTGGCGACGGTCCGCTCCTGCCGGGACGAGCTGCTGCCTCTATTTGAGCAGGCAGGCGATCGGGACGGCCTCAATGCGACGATGATTGGTGCCTCGTACCTGTGGAGCGGCATGGCAGCTCTGCGTCTGGGCGATCTTGCCGGCGCAGCCGACGAGCTCGCATACAGCTTGGCGGCGACCCAGGCTGTGGGCGACCGCTTCTTCGCCAATCTGGCGCTGGAAGCACTGGCCCGCCTGGCACAGGCGCGCGGTGACCTGGCCGGCGCGCGCGCTTACCTCGAACAGGCCCTGACGGGTGCCGAGGCCCTGGGTGATCAGTTCAACCTCACTATCATTCTCTGCTCCCTCGGAGACGTGGCGCGAATAGCCGGCCACGAGCGCGAAGCCAAAGCATACTACGTGGAGGCCCTTCGTGGCGTGGTGCAGCTTGGACACGTGCGCGTCTGCGATCTGGTGCTGTGTGGTCTGGCAGAGCTGGCCATGGCGCGCGGCGATGCCGCGTCGGCACTGCGCCTCGCAAGCGCAAGCGGTGCGGTGGCCAGGACGGCTGGCGCGACGGCCAGTGGAGGTGCGAGCGAACGCCTGGAGCGCGTCGAGAGCGCCGCACGCCGGGCGCTCCCGCCCCACGAGCAGACACGTGCCTGGACCGCAGGCCAGTTGGCGACGCTGCAAGACGTGCTCGCCGACGAGCTACACGCGGTGGGAAACGCTGCAGTCTTGTTCTAGGCGCTTGCTACCTCATATCGGCAAATAGTTGTTCATCACGCCAGGCCGAGATCGGCAAACAGGATCCGCACGTCCTGACGCAGGGTGTGGTAGCGGTGGTCGAGCGGCGTCGCGGGCACGGGCGGGCGCTCCCGGTGCGGCCATGTGGCAGCGCCGCTGCCGGGGGCCCGCGCGGTAGGCTTCAAGAAGAAAGAAGAGAAGCGCGCCGAGCGGCTATGCCGGCGGTGGGTACGCCGAGGCCGCTGCAGCGGCTTTGCGCATCGCCTCCAACCCGTCTTCTGGACTCATCAGCGGCGTGGTCTCATACGCCTTCACCGCACCACCTGCCGTAATCGCCAGGGCTATAGCCGCCGCACTGATATTGTCCGGCGCCTCCATGATGAGCACGATGTCGTATTCGCCAAAGGCCACGTACGAGGTGACGATGCGTGCCCCCAGCTTGTCGAAGAGTGGGCGCACAACGGCGGTCCGGTCCTGGGGGTTCTTGATCTGGGCTGCCCAGGCTTGCGGGGTGTAGGCGAGTTGGACCAGGTAGTGTGCCATGGACGGTTCCTTTCTCTTTCTGTCCCCGAGAGCGACTCGCTGAGCCTCGCAAGGGGGCTACCAGCCACGATACAATCTCAGCGCCTAACACGTCGTAGCTATCAAATCGCGACGCGCAGTCGCTCTCAGCGTGCCCGCAGAGCAGGAGTTAGGTGGGTGATACGACCATTCTCGCCACACAGCCTGTTCATGCTCGTGTCTCATCACAGCATCATCGGTTCTGCAGGAGGCGGGCCGCGACGTGCTCGCCAATCATCACACAGGTGAGATGCGTGTTCGCCCGGGGCACCTCGGGCATGATTGACGCGTCAACGACACGCAGGCCCTCCAGGCCCAGTACGCTACAAGCGGGGTCTACGACCGAGCGTGGGTCGCCCGGCGCACCCATGCGGCAGGTGCCCACGGGATGTTGTGCATCGCCAGAGATGGCCAGCATCCACGCGTCGAGCCGCGCCTGCTCTTCGATGTCCGCCGGGGTGTGACCCTCCGCGTCGATCACCGCGTGCTCGGCTATGGCCGCCATGGCCGGGTGCCGCAACATGTCCTGCAAGCGACGCATGCCGTCGCGCATGCGCACCAAGTCGCGCTCGTCCGACAGCATACCCAGCTCGATCGTCGGGTCAACCTCCGGGTCCCGCGAGGCTAGCCGCAGACTGCCGCGTGAAAACGTCTGGAAAGGAGAGACCAACAGGTATCCATACGCCAGGCCTTCTTCGGTGTACCCAAGCAGGTTCGTCCCGAGGATGACCATGTCGTTGCGCCCAGCCCCGGCCAGTCCGGAGCTGTAGCGCACAATGCAATTATCGTGCCGGATGTCCACCTCCGTGGCGCGCGCTTCCGGCCGGAAGGTCAGCCTCATTCCGATAAGGGCGTGATCCATCAGGTTCTCGCCCACGGGAGCCGCCTGGACCAGGGGGATGGCCAGGTCGCGCAGCGGCGCCGGCGGCCCCACACCGGAACGCAGCAAGATGGCCGGCGAGTGCACGGCGCCGGCGCAGAGCATCACCTCCCCGCCCTCCACCTCGGTCCACAGCCCGTCCAGGCGCACACGTACCCCGCGAGCGCACCGGCCGGCGAACAGCACGCGGTCGACCAGGGCATTGCCGCGAATGTGCAGGTTTCGCCGGTCGCGCGCCGGCTCCAGGTAGCCGTCGTTGGTGGAGACACGCCGCCCGGCGCGGCGGTTTATGGCGAACGGCGAGACGCCGGTAGTGCCGGGGGCGTTATGGTCGTCCGCCCAGCCGTAGCCCATTGCCAGCGCTGCCTCGCAACGGGCATTGCCCGCCGCACCCCACGTCTTGCGACGTGGCCGCACGACAGGGATAGGACCGCCGCGCCCGTGGTAGGGGGCATCGCCATAGTCGAGGTCGTCTTCCAGGCGGATGAATGCCGGCAACACATCTTGGGCGGACCAGCCCGTGCAGCCCTGTGCCGCCCAAGCGTCGAAGTCCTCGGGCAGGCCCCGAATCGCGAACTGGGCGTTGATCGCCGAGCTGCCACCCATGCCGCGCCCACGCCAGTACGGTAGGGACTCCTGCACGGCCGTGCGCCGGGCGCGCAGCTCCGGGTACAGGTAGCGAGCGGCAAGTTCCTCGTTGCGCAGTAGAGCGCTCGGGTTGAGCCTGTGCATCTCCTCCGGCGCATCGGCGGAGCGAAAGTCAGGGCCGGCCTCCAGCACGAGCACCTGCCGGGTTGGGTTCTCGGACAAGCGCGCGGCCAGCGCAGCGCCCGCCGAGCCCGCGCCCACGACGATGTAATCATATGCGGTCATCTACGCCGTCTCCTCCTGTAGCTGATTACCGAATGCCTCGCGTAGTCCGGCTGCCGGAGAATACGCCATCTCTGGCATACCCGCTCTCCAGTCCAGGTCAGAGGACGGACAGGTGTGCGGCCTGGCGCTCTCCGTTCCTGCCCTCACATCTGGTGGTTGGCACTCGCCAACACAGTCAGTGCCGGCAGAATCGGCATCTCCGCCTGCGCGGTAGGCTCGGCAGTGATGATCACCGACGTGACCCCGCCGATGCGCACAGTGCCCTGGCCCGCATAGCTCCCGCAATCCCGGCTCGATGCCAGGCCTACTGCAGCCAAGCGCATCGGACCGTGCATCACCACGCCATTCACCAGCCAGGCAACGTAGGCGCGGCGCGCAAACTTTGCATGCAGGCTTGCGGGCGGCGGTAAGTGCTCGGCGCTCAGCGACAGGCGGAACTGGTCACCCGAGACGCGGATCACGCTCGCCAAGGCCACTGACCTGCTGAACAAGCCCGTACCACGCAGGACGTACCTCGCGGGGGCGACCGTGGGCCAGGCAGACGCGTCACCACCGGATGCGAAGGCGCCAAACCCACCGAGACCGAGTAACATGAGAGCCGCCAGTCGCTTCAATCCGCTCTGTGTCATCATCGTCTCCTGCATTCACGTTGCTGTGTCAGAGGGAGAACCAGGTGGCTCGTACCGCTCTCACGTGCGCACCGATACTTGCGGGATGTGGGGTACTCGTCGCACATCAGCCATAGCAGCAGTATGCGCCGGTCTGGCTGCGCTGCCCATGAACAGTTGCCCGCACAGTTGCCTACATAGTCGTGCGTGCTGTTGGGCCACGCTCCCGCCACCGCGGACTACGCCAGCGAGTCGTCACGTACGGTATCACCGTGGCGACGCAATAGCCGGCGTGCGCTTCGAAAGTTGCAGGGGAACCATGATCATGGCCAGAAGGCCGCGTCGTCCGCCGCCCGCAGCTCGTCGGCGAGGATGTGCTGCGGCGGCGTCGTTTGTCCTGCCGACCAGGCCCGCACCTGCTCATGGGGCAGGAGCGCTGTGCGTGCGGAGCTTTCGACCCGCTCCATCCGTTCACGCGCTTCCGCGCCCGGCGTCGCACCACCGCGCTGCTCGCGCCGGCTAGGCGCAATGCGTACATAGCTTAACCGCGCGTCATGGCCAGCTCTGCCAGGCCGCACAGCACCGCTTCGCAGACTCGCACATGTCCCATGTGAACCACGCCACGAAGCGCCTCAGCGTAATACGATTGCGCATCGCGCAACTGGCCGGCCATCCGTGCGACGTCCCCCAAGGTGCAGAGGACGATAGTAAGGCCATACTGATCACCCAGGGCTCCGGCGCCGGTCAACGCCTGTCCGAGGTAGGCACGCGCGCCGGTCAAGGCTCCGTGAGCCTTCGCCAGTAGCGCCAGGGTATCGAGTGTCAGATTGGCGAAGAACCGGTCCCCGGCGGCCTGCGTCGATTGCGGGCTGTATGTGAGGTCCGCCGTCCTCCGGTACGGGTGAAGTCTCCCAGCCGCAGGGCCGCCATGCCGCTCCACAGGTACGACGCACCAATCATCATCGCCGTCACGCCATCGCGAATACCTGGGCGCTCAAACAACGGTAGTACCTCGTCAGGGCAGGAGCGGGCGGCTGCGAGGTCGCCGGAGTGCGGACGCGGATAGTGAGTTCATCGCAAGTGCCGGCATTCTGCCCGCGCGGGCCGCCGCAGCTAGCAAGTCCAGCTGCGGCGCTGTGAGGCCCCAGGCCTGCCCCAAGCGCCGCACCGTGTATCGGTACAGGTGCCGACCGCCGCGCTCAAGAAAGAGCAGTCCACACGGGCTCAGTCCTGCAGGTTCCGCAAGCTCCTCCCGCGTCAGGCCCGCAGCGGTGCGATGGCGGCGCAGCACATCCGCGAAGGCGACAGCTTCGGGCGCCACAGGCGTCTATCCCTGCTAGCCGAAGCGGCAGAAACCTGTCGCCCCCAGCACGATCCAGGCAGGCATAGCCGCGCTCTTGACCTCAGAGTAGCACTCTCACCCGTATGGTGAAGGCAACTGTGCGTCCTACTGTGCGGTCGCCTGTTCGTGGGCACGACAGCACGCGGGGCGCATACTGCGGACATTGGGGGCGTGCGACATGCATACCGGAACACGGTGTGGTGGTCGAGCGAGCGACGAGGGGAACAGCACGATGAGCACACAACACTCCCTGCAGTACCAAACTGTTCGTGAGCCACGCGACCTGCGGCGCGCGTTGCGACTGCTACCGCGGCCGGGTTGGCCGTATGCTTCCCGGCACGCGCTGGTGAGTTTGCTGGTGCTCTTCGAGCTGGTCGTTTCCGCGGCACTGGTCGGCGCTGCTTGGTCGCCACGCAGCGTGACACTGGGGACCGGCAGCTACACACGGCAAGGGCCCTTACCTCCGCCGGCGCCCAATTCCAGCAGCGCCGACTGGCGCCGGTATGCGCAAAGTCAGGTTTGGACTAGGACGGCGACGGTACCGGACGTACAATCCATACGGGTCACCACGCGGGCGAGCACAGCACTGACTCCTGCTGCGATACCTGGACGTTCTGTGCCAGTGCCGGCACCCGCGCCCACTCCGACGCGGTCCGTACAGCATGTATTCTCCACGCGCTGATCAGTCTCAGACTCTACATGCGATAACTCTTGCGGTGCGGAACGAGTCTTCTGTACGCAGCTTTTCACGGGGGCTATCCAGCGGCCTCCTCTGCTGCGGTCGATACCGCCACGCCGATGGCTTTGGCATGATGAGCGTCTCCACAAGCACGTTCGTCGACACGCTCGTTCGTCGCTCTCTCGCTATGGGCTCCTGGCCTTCGGTGCGGCGTCACCCTTCGTTCCGGCGCGCATCGAGTGCGTTTCATGGCACCAGGGGCCCGCTATCTGCCCGGATAGGCGCAACCCGCAAACCTGGCCCGCAGCGCCAAACACCTGCGACCACGACGGCGGGTCTACGTGGTGAGGTGGCGCGGCCGAGCACAGACTGGAATCCACGAGAACGCGAGCGCACGTTGCAGATCGTCCCTCAAGGCAATGTAGAAGGGAAGACCTTCATGCCTCGGAAAGACATCTCCTCAGCCCTCGAATGGTTGCCGGCGCTGATGACCACGATGGTCGACGCGCGGTTCGTCGACCGTCCAGCCGTACCGGACGATGCCGCGCCGGCTCTGTGCACCTTCACCAGTCCATACCCGTTCGACGCCGGCGCTGTGGGTAGGGCCACCTTCCCTGCGCGACCACACCGCACAGGGCTGGCGGCATTCCTGCCCAGCTTTCTCGTCGGCAGACATGTCGGCGCGTAGCATGACGTCTGACTATCGATTCGAGCGGCCGAGTCCACGACCTGGCTTGTTGATGGAGAGGTAAGGCGAGCAATGCTGGTGCTACGCAATGGCGGGTTCGCCCGGCTGTGGGTCGGGCAATTTCTCAGTCTGTTCGCCGATTGGGCCTTGCGCGCGCTCCTCCTGCTCTGGGTCTATCAGCTTACCCATTCAGGCGTCGGCACCAGCCTGGTGGGGCTGGCCGAGGCGCTGCCTCTCCTGGTACTCTCGCCTATCGCCGGCGCCCTGGTCGATCGGTGGCACCGCGGCCACGTGATGGCCCTGGCCGTGCTGGCCCGCGCCACCTTGGTGCTGCCCCTCTTCCTGGTGACGACGCGCGCCCAGTTGCCGGTGATCGTGCTGGCTACGCTCCTTGTCAACGGGGCCTCGCAGTTCTTCGGGCCGGCTGCCGCGGCCTGCACGCCGGTGATTGTCGGCCAGACCCAGCTGGGTCAAGCGAACAGTCTCCTCTCCCTGCTGCAGAGCACGGCCGGGCTGCTGGCACCGGCAGGAGGCGCGTTGTTGTTTGCGCAGCTGGGCGCCCATGGAGCGGTGCTCCTCCTGGGACTGCTCTACCTCTGTGCGGCTCCAGTGCTGGCCACCGTGCCCGTGCCGCCTCCGCCCGGCGCCGGAGCAGCTGGCTCGCTCCTGGAGGAGATCACCATCGGCCTGACCTACGTGCGCCGCCGCACCCAACTCGTCGGCCTGTTCTCGACCGCCTTCGTGTACTGCTTAGGCGTGGGTGCGCTGACTGTGCTCGACGTCATCTTCATCAGCCGCGTGCTGCATCTGCACTCCGACATGGTCGGTGTGCTCTACCTGGCTAACGGTGCGGGCGCCTTTTGCGGCAGCACCCTGATGCTGGTCGCCGGTAGCCGCGTGGCCCGACACTACCACCACCTCGTGCGCTGGCCTGTGCTGGCCAACGCCTGCGCGCTGCTGACCTATGCACTGGCGCCGTCACTGGTGGTGGCCATGGTGGCCGTGGGCGCCGTCGGCTTCCTCTTTAGCATCACCCTTGTCTCCTTCATCACGCTCATCCAGCTGAGCGCGGAGGACCGGGTGATGGGCCGCGTGATGAGTGTGTGCAACATGACCGTGGCCGCGGGTTTGCTCATCTCCCTGGCCTGGGGAGGGGCGCTAGCCGACCTGCTGGGCGTGCGCCAGGTGATTGGCACTGGTGCGGCGTTCGTCGCACTGTGCGGTGTGCTCAACTTCCGGCTGGTCCGGCAGACGCCCGTGCCACGCCTCGCTGGTGCCAATGCCGCAGACGTGCCTGGGGCCGCACCCACTAGAGTGGTGGCCTGAGTTGGCGCCAGCCACCGTTCACGCACTCGCACATGATCGAGCTAGGGTAATTCGGCGCCGCGACGCAGAGCGGCGCGCGGCGGCTTGATGTGATGATCGCTCTCTCGGAAGAACTCGGGGTCTACGATTGAGCCTGTCCAGCGTCAAGCTACATTGCAGCGCTCGATGCCTGCGTCCTGTGTCCGGTATCACTCCGCGACATCCTGCCACGAGCAGCGGCCAGCCGTCCTGCGGCTGCCACGTGATAGCGGAGATGCACGACATGCGCGACCACCAAGCAGCGGCTCGGGCGAGTCGAATACATGTCGCTGCCCTCCAGGTCCCTGATCCACGAGATCGACCCTCGCGTCGAGCGGCGCGAGGCCGCCTACATCGAGCCGCTGGCCTGCGCGATCCATGCCGTGGATCGCGCTGAGATCGCTCCCGGCGACACCGTGGTGCTTGCCGGTGCCGGAAACATCGGGCTGTGCATGCTGCAGGCTGCCCGCCGATTCAACCCGGGCCAGCTCATCGCCGTCGATGTCAAGCCGTACAGGCTGAACCTGGCCTCCCAGCTGGGAGCGGACGTGGTGATCAATCCGCTGGAAGAAGACGCGCCTGCGCGCGTGCGCCGGCTCACCGAGGGCTACGGCTGCGACGTCTATATCGAGGCCACGGGCAGTGCCAGGGGCCCGCAGCAGGGCCTGGCCATGATCCGGCGCCTGGGCACCGTGGTGGCCTTCAGCGTGATGGGCGAGCCGGTGACCATCGACTGGAACCTGGTGGGCGATCAGCGCGAGCTGAACATCCATGGCAGCCACCTGGGACCGTACTGCTACCCCCGGGCGATACGTGCCCTGGCGGACGGCACGGTGACCGTAAAGCCGTTGATAAGCGCCGAGTTCCCGCTCGCGGAGTTCGGTGCCGCCATGGAGGCGGCGCAGAGCGGCGACAATCTCAAGACCCTGGTGGTTCCCTGAGCCCGGGCCGCAGCTAGACCTCGAGCAGGCCGCCACGTATGGCCTCGGCCAGCGTTTCGATCTCCGCCCCCAGCGACCGGTCTTCCTGCAGATGTGGCACCAGCGTTCGCACGCGCCGCACGGCCTCCTCGATCGGCTGGCCGCTCGACAGAGGCCGGCGGCACTCCAGCGCCTGCGCCGCGCACAGCGTCTCGATCGCCACCACGCGCAGGGCGTTGTGCAGCACGCGTCGAGCCTTCCATGCCGAGGTGGCTCCCATGCTGTTGAAATCTTCTGTCCCCGCCGATGTCGGAATGGAGTCCGCGCTGGCCGGATAGGCCAGAACCTTGTTCTCGTTCACCAGCGAGGCTGCCACGTACTGGGCCACCATGAAGCCCGAGCCCAGACCCGGCGTCTCGGTCAGGAAGATCGGCAAAGCGGCGTCGCCTTCCCAGGTGCTTACCAGCGCGTAAGTACGGCGCTCGCTGAACGAGGCAAGCTGGCAGATGGCCAGCGTGAGGAAATCGAGGGCCAGCGCGACCGGCTGGCCGTGGAAGTTTCCCCCTGAGATCACGTCTCCGTCCTCGGGAAAGCTGAGCGGATTGTCCGTCACGGCGCCAAGCTCGATGGTGAAAACCTCGCCGCAGTAGGTGATGGCGTCGCGCACTGCTCCCAGCACCTGAGGGATGCAGCGCAGCGTGTAGGGATCCTGCACGCGCGTACAGCCCTCGTGACTGCGCCTGATCTCGCTGCCTCGCAGCAGGTAGCGCAATCGCTCCGCCACGGCCTGTTGGCCGGGATGCGGGCGCAGGCGGTGAATCCTGGCATCGAAGGCAACGTCCGTGCCCTTCAACGCATCCAGGCTCGCCGCGGCCGCCGTCTCGGCGCCGGCGACAAGGCGCAGGGCATCGTGCACCGCCAGCGCGCCCACCGAGCACATCAGGTGTGTGCCGTTGATCAGCGCCAAACCCTCCTTTGCCTGAAGCGTGATCGACGTCAGCCCCGCCTCCTGCAGGGCGGCGGATCCCTGCATCCGCCTGCCGCTCACCGTGGCCTCGCCCTCGCCGATCAGAACCAGAGCCAGATGCGCCAGCGGTGCCAGGTCGCCGCTTGCCCCGACCGATCCCTGCGACGGTATGACGGGCAGGACGTCCCTGTTGAGCATGCCCAGCAGCAGCTCCACCACGTCGGGGCGGACCCCCGAGTGCCCACGAGCCAGGCTGGCCGCCGTGATCAGTAGCATGGCCCGCGCAACCTCGGCGTCGAGCGGCACGCCGACCCCGGCGGCATGGCTGCGCACGAGGTTACGCTGCAGGTCGAGGAGCTGTTCGCGCGACACGCGTACCCGGGCCAGACTTCCGAATCCCGTGTTGATGCCGTATACAGTGTCGTCGTGCTCGACGATATGCTCGATGAGCTCTCGGCCTCTGGCGAGTCGCTCCACCGCGGTCCTCGCGAGCGAGACCGGACGGCGACGGCGGGCGACTTCCTCGACGTCTGCCAGGGTCAATGGTGACCCGTCGATAACCAGGGGCGTGGAAACGATCTCGGCATCGGGCTGCATCATCTGCTTCATGAACCTCCGACCTTGCGCATTCGTTAACCTGTAGTGTCCGTCGCCGCCCCGTCGCCTGCAAGGAAGGATCCGGGAAAGCGTTCACAACTGGATACGCCGCCGTACCGTAGGATGAGTCAGGATGCCTCGGCGGCAGCATTGCCGCGGAGCCCGGTACCATGCATGTCGACAGCGGGTCCTGTCATGGAAACACGCCCGCGAATCGCCTCAACACCACGGCTCGTCGGAAGCGCGCGCTGCCACGTTTCACATGAAACGTTGGGTGCTGTTCGCCTCGATCTTTCAGACCATGTTCGTGCCGTACCTCGATCGGGACCTGCACGTGAGCGCTGGATTGATCGGTCTGTTGTTCACCGTCGGGAGCGCCGGTGGGCTTGTTGGCGCAGCTGCGGCGCCGTACGTGGCGCGCGCGTGGGGAGATGGCCCGGCAGCGGTCGCGGGCGTGACGTTCATGGTCATCGGCGGTCAGGACTTTGTGGCGGTCATCGTCTGGTCACTGCCGCCCGTGCCCGCACTCACGGTCTTGGCGCTCACGCAGTGCTTCGTCGCTGCCGGGAACGCGCTCAGCAATGTGGCGTACGCCGCCATTCATCAGAGGCTGTTGCCGATCCGGCTGCTTGGGCGCACCGGTGCGGCACTGCGGGTGCTTGGTCTCGGTGTGCCGGGACTCGCGGGAGCCGTGCTTGGCGGCCTGCTCGGCACCTGGATCGGGCCCGGAGCGACGATGGCGTCTTCGGCGATGGCCATGCTGTCGGCCGTCGCGTGGATCTGGCACTCCCCGCTGCGCACGACGCGGGACCTGCCAGAGTCGGCCGACGCACGTTACTAGCCCACGGAATTGCGGTGGCGAAAGGCCGCCGCTCATCCGGATTGCGGAGCCTCGTGACCGCTACTCCGTGTTACGCTCACGGCTATGGAGATGCTGGCCAATCTGCCGATTATGCCCTTTGCCTCGCCGAGCGCGTGGGAGGACTGGCTCGCCGAGCACCATGCGCATGCGCCGGGGGTATGGCTCAAGCTGGCCAAGAAAGTCTCCGGGACGGCGTCGGTCACCTATGCCGAAGCGCTCGACGTGGCGCTGTGCTACGGATGGATCGACGGCCAGAAGAAGCCGTACGATGAGCTCTTCTGGCTGCAGAAGTTTACGCCACGGAGTCCCAAGAGCGGATGGTCCAAAATCAATACCGAGAAGGTGGCACAGCTCATCGGCGCCGGCAGGATGCAGCCTGCCGGTCTACGGGAAGTGGAAGCGGCCAAGGCCGATGGCCGTTGGGACACCGCGTATGCGTCGCAACGCACCGTGATCGTGCCCGACGATCTCCGCCTAGAGCTGGAAAAGCGGCCTGAAGCCCTGGCGTTCTTTGAATCGCTCAACAAAGTCAACCGCTACGCGATCTGCTATCGGATCGAAACCGCCAAGAAGCCCGAGACGCGCCGGGCACGCCTCGAGACGTTCCTCGCCATGCTCGAGAGTAAGCAGAAGCTCCATCCGTGATAGGAGCTACCTGAGAAAGCGGGAAGTGAGGGCCGCGGGCACGGCCAGGAATGCGATCACGATGAGGGTATCGGGGACGCTCCAGCCGAGCCCAAGCCAGGGATCCTGGATAAGGATGACGACGTGCTTGAGCGAGCGAGCACGGCCGGCGAGGCGATAGGTTGGATCATGGCGCTCAATCGCGGTACTGGCCGGACCCTCGAGTGCAAACCGGGCTAACCTTCGAGTCATCGACCATCGACACCAGGGACGGTGAAGCGCAGCGTCGACCA
Source organism: uncultured bacterium (assembly GCA_963827235.1). GTDB lineage: Bacteria > Chloroflexota > UBA5177 > JANWHV01 > JANWHV01 > JANWHV01. Next base: position 140,989 of record CAWHAE010000010.1, on the reverse strand, counting down.
CTACCGCTCCTCTCTGTCACACCACGCGCGCAAACCGGACTGACCTTCGGGTTATCTACCACCGTCCTCGATGCGCCAGAGCGCATACCAGTCCAGCAGAAAGCGCCGGGCGACCCCCACGAGATCCGCCAGCGGCCCCGTTTCGAGCATCGTGACGGTGCCTTGTTGATCGATACTGGGGTGTTCCCATATGCGCGCTCGTGGCGGCTTATGTACAGTCCGATCGATCCCATCTATACTGCAGAGAGTGCACGCCCGATCGTGCGGTATGCCGCCGTTGCCTTACTGCATCGTCCCTGCCAAGCATGCAGGCGGGCCACCACCCCACCCGGCGCCCCGTAGGGGCCGTGCGCCGTGACGGCCCAGCCATGATACGTTGCGCCGTACGCTGATGTCACGTCCACAGACCGCGCATGCGACGGAGCGTACCGACCATGGAGACACGCAACCCCGTGAGCTTCCCCAACACCATCCCCACGATTGAAACCGACCGCCTGACCCTACGAGCGTTGACGCCCGATGACCGGGCCGCCGTGTTCGCCATGTTCGCCGACCCGCGCGTGGCCGTACCCACGCACATTGCCCCCTTCGAGGGCATCGATCAGGCGGACGAGCTGATCGCCTCCTTCGGACGGCGCTTCGCCGCCAACCGCGGCATCCGCTGGGGCCTCACGCTCAAGGGCGACGACACGATTATCGGGACGGCCGGCTTCCCCGGCGTCGACGACGAGACGTACCGGGCGAGAATCGGCTACGACCTGGCCTATTCCCACTGGGGCCGCGGCCTGGCGACGGAGGCGGTGCGTGCTCTCGTCGGGCTCGGCTTCGCGCAGCTCAATCTCAACCGTATCGAGGCCACGACCAACCTCGACAACACGCGCTCGATGCGCGTTCTGGCTAAGGTCGGCTTTACCGAGGAAGGCATCCTGCGTGACTATCGGTACTGGCGCGAGGTCGGCGCCTTCTACGACGCGCGCATGTACTCGCTCTTGCGCCGCGAGTACGCCGGGTGAGCGTCGATAGCGCCGTCTGTGCACCCGCCGGTGTGCCGCCCTGCCTGGCTCGCCATCGGCCCCCACATCCGAGCTTGTCGAGACTGTGCCCGCTCCTGCGCGCCGCGCTCCTCGATGGCGCTGCTGTCGCGGCGCCATCGAGGAACGTGTGGAGTCGGGTGCTTCACGAGGCAACGGGCGCGGCGGCCACATCGGCCGGCACGACCTTTTGCGTCAGGGCGACGTCGAAGGCCTGCGCAATCTCCGTCACCGGGATGAACGTCATCTCGTCGCGCAGCTCCTTGGGCAGATCCTCCAGGTCCGCCACGTTCCGTTCCGGCAGCAGGATGGTCCTGATCCCGGCCCGGTGCGCGCCGAGCATCTTCTCCTTGATCCCGCCCACCGGCAGCACTTTACCTCGCAGGGTGATCTCTCCTGTCATGGCCAGGTCGTTCTTGACGTCGCGCCCCGTCATCAGCGAGGCCAGGGCAACGGCGAGCGTCACGCCGGCCGAAGGGCCGTCCTTGGGCACGGCGCCGGCCGGGACGTGCACGTGGATGGCGCTCTTCGTCCACAGGCTCGGCTCTATGCCCAGCCGGGAGGAATCGGAACGCACACAGGTCAGCGCCGCCTGCGCGGACTCCTTCATGACGTCACCCAGCTGTCCCGTGAGAATGAGGCTCTCCTCCGGCCCCGGAATGCGCGCCGCTTCGATGAACAGGATGTCGCCTCCAACCGGCGTCCACACCAATCCTGTGGCGACGCCCGGGCGGTCGATCCGCTCGGCCTGCTCGTTCCTGAACAGCTCGCGCCCCAGCAGCCGATGCACGGCCGAGGCATCCACCACGACCGGCTGAACGGCAGGCGACACGGCGATTGGAGCATCCGGCACCGAGCCCGTTGCGGCCGGCACTGCCGGGGCGGCGTCCAGACTTGCCGGAGCCGCGGCCACCCCGGCCGGCACCTCCGCGGCCACGGCGGCCGAGAGCGCGACGCCATTCTCGCTCGACGCGCTGTCTGCCGGCTTGCCGGTTGACTCGCTCATCTCCCGCGCCACTTTTCGGCAGAGGGTGGCCACCTGCCGCTCCAGGTTGCGCACGCCCGCCTCTCGCGTGTAGCTCCGCACTACTTCGTGCAGAGCATCCTCGGTCACCTCGATGTCTGCCGGCAGGAGACCATTCGCTCGCCGCTGCTTCGGCACGAGGTAGCGAACGGCAATCATCACCTTCTCGTCCTCCGTGTAGCCGGGAAGCTGCAGCACTTCCATGCGGTCCAGGAGGGGCGGTGGAATGCTGTCCATGGTGTTGGCCGTGGCGATGAACGTCACCTTCGACAGATCGAACGGGATATCCAGGTAGTTGTCGCGAAACTCTCGATTCTGCTCCGGATCCAGCACCTCGAGCAGCGCGGAGGAAGGATCGCCGCGCCAGTCCGACCCGACCTTGTCAATCTCGTCCAGCATGAACACCGGATCGTTGGATCCGGCGCGCCGGATGGCCTGAATGATCGACCCGGGCATGGCGCCGATGTAGGTGCGGCGATGCCCGCGAATTTCCGCCTCGTCCCGAATACCGCCCAGCGACAGGCGCGTGAACTTCCGGCCCATGGCCCTGGCAATCGACTGCCCCAGGCTCGTCTTGCCCACGCCGGGCGGGCCCACCAGGCAGAGAAGCGGCTCACGGTCCACCGTGCCGCCCTCCAGGCCGCGATCGTGCTTCATCCTGCGCACCGCCAGGTATTCCAGAATGCGATCCTTCACCTTCACCAGATCGTAGTGGTCGTCGTCCAGAATCTTGCGCGCCTTCGGCACGTCGATTTCGCCGCCGGTCGACGTCGCTCCACGGCAGGCTGATCAGCAGGTCCAGGTAGGTGCGGATCACGGAATGTTCCGGCGATGCCGTGGGAATGCGCTCCAGCCTCGACAGCTCGCGGTCGGCTTCCTTACGGGCCTCACCGGGCAGATTGGCCTTCTCCAGCCGATCCCGCAGCTCGTTGATCTCGGCCTGCTGGTCGTCCGATTCGCCGAGCTCGCGCTGGATCGCCTTGAGCTGCTCGCGCAGAATGTACTCGCGCTGCGCCTTGCTCATCTCCTCCTGCGCCTGGCCCTGGATCCTGCTTCCCAGCTCCAGAACCTCGAGCTCGTGCCCCATCACGTCGTTGAGCTTCCGTAGCTTATCGGATAGAGAATTCGCCTCCAGCACCTCCTGCTTCACCTCGAGGTCGATCTGCAGGCTGCCCGCGATCAGATAAATCAGCTGGCGGGTATCCTCCAGGTTGAGCACGACCGTGGCCAGCTCCTCCGGCAGATACTGCGCCAGTCCCACCAGCTTCTGGAATGCCGCGATGGCGTTGCGGCGCAGCGCCTCGACCTCGAGGGACTCCTCGGGCTCGTCGGGATACAGGGAGATGCGCGCCATGAGGTACGGCGTCTCGCCCACGTATTCGTCGATCTTGATCCGTTCGAGGCCCTGCATGGCCACCATCAGCCCGCCGTCGGGACGGCGCAGAAGCTGCAAAATGCGCGCTGCCGTGCCCACCCGGCGGACCTGGTCTGGTGCCGCGTTCTCGATTGCCGGATCGAGCTGGGCTGCTAGCGCGACCATGCGATTGCCGCGCATGGCGTCGTCCACGAGCTGAACGGAGCGCGCCTGTCCTACCATCAGCGGCAGAGCCGCATAGGGGTATACGACCAGTCCCCTGAGCGGCAGCACCGGCAGGATGTCTGGTATGGAGTGTTGCGTGCCGGCTTCGCCGTTGTCGATGTCCACGACCACGCCCTCAGCCGAGGGAGCGATCTGATCGTCTGCTTGCTCCAGCAGGTCTTCATGCTTGGTTGTGTTGTCTGTCATGTGTCCGTTCTCCACTGCCCTTCACCCAGGACGGCGCGCATGCCGGCCCACCCGTCGATTCTTCTAGCACTCCGTCGGCTCGCCTCGCTACATCGCCCGGGGGAGGGTTATGGTCAGGAAACCGTTCTCGAGCTCCGCCGTCACCCGCTCGCTGTCCACCTTTCTTGGCAGACGAACCTCCAGGCGGAACGGCCCATAGCTGATTTGCGCTTCGTAAAAGGCCAGGAGCTTGTCCGCGGCCGGGTCGCGTGCGCCTTCGAGCTGGCTGTCTTCTCGCGTCCCCGTGACCACGACGTGGTCTGCGTAGAGTGTCATTTCAATGGCGTCTTCGGGCACTCCGGCCAGCTCCATCTTGACGAAGACGTTCTCGGCCGTCTCGTACACGTCCGTGCGCGGCCGCCACTCGGCCGCCGGCGCCATCAGCCGCTTGCGCACGTGCCAGAGCTCGTGGAAGAGCCGCTCCATGTCCTGTTGTTCTGCCGCGGGACTGGCTGGATATGTGACCAATCGATACCGCACGCGCATCTCGTCTCTCCTCGGATTCCCTCGCTCGTCTGGTGTGCCCTGCGCAGCTGCCAAATCTTTATAGCTATACTTACAAGGTTAATGATACATGAAAGCGCAAGAACCACGCCGTGTCCGTATCGGACCATTCCAGCATACAGGCGGTGTGGGGAAGGGCTGGGCAATTGCGTGCAGTCCCCGCCGACGTTACCATCAGTCTCGGAATACCGAGGCGCCGGGAGCTGAAGATGGCTGAGCATATACTGGTCGTCGAGGACGAAGCGGCAGTGGCGCGAGGCCTCCAGTATGCTCTGCTGCAGGAGGGGTGGACGGTAGCCATTGCTCGTACCGGGGAAGAGGCGCTCAAGCTGGTCGAGGAGCGCACGCCGGAGCTGGCCATACTCGACGTTCGCCTTCCCGGCATGAGCGGCTTCGACGTCTGCCGTGAGCTGCGCAGGGCGCATACCTTTCCCATCCTCATGCTGACCGCACGGGTGGAGGAGATCGACAAGGTGCTCGGACTGGAGCTGGGTGCCGACGACTACATGACGAAGCCGTTCAGCGTACGGGAGCTCGTATCGCGTGTTCGAGCCCTGCTGCGCCGGGCCTACGGCACGCTGGCCGCCGCGGACGGGCGCCAGAGCCAGCTGCACGCCGGTACGCTGCACATCGATCTCGAACGGAGACGAGTGTACAGAGGCGAAAGGCGCGTCGAGCTCACCACGACCGAGTTTGAGCTCCTCGCCTACCTTGCTCGGCACCCCGGTATCGTCTTCACTCGCGATCAGCTCCTGCGCCAGGTATGGGACTACGACAACTTCGTCGGCGACGAGAAGACCGTGAACGTGCACGTACGCCACCTGCGTGAGAAAATTGAAGACCAGCCGGACGATCCGGCCCACATCATCACGGTGCGCGGAGTCGGCTACAAGTTCGCGGGATGACGCGAGGAGGGCCTTGCACGTGAACGCGTCCTTGAGTCTCCTGCCGGCCTTCAGGCGTTTTGTGCGCGCCTTCCATTTCCTGCACAGCTTGCAGTGGCTTCTGGCCCTATCGTATATGGCCGTGGCGGCGCTGCTCTGCACGTTCATGAGCCTGGTCATCACCCAGGGTCTCGACCAGGTCTTGCGACAGCAGGTGGCCACCGACGTCAACCGCCGGGCCATTATCGCGGCCGATCTGCTGTACCACGAGCTCGATCGGCCGGCGACTGCCCTTGCCGAGGCCAGCCAGGCCACTCAGGCTCGGATCTGCGCCGTGGATTCGGCGGGCGGTACCCTCGGCTGCAGTGACGTCGGCCTGGACGTCCCCTTAGGCACATCGCCGCGGCCGGCGATCGACACGTTCAGCGCTACGAGGCCTATCGAGTCGCTCGAATCGTCCACGAGCAGTTCCGCGACCAGTGCGCTGGGCTCCGTAGTGCTCGACGAGCCGCTGACCTACCGGCAGACCACCGAGCGACGCGTCCAGAGGGCCGTGTTCGAGCTCAGTCTGATTGCCACCGCTGTGGCAGCAGCCGTGGGGCTGCTGCTCGGCAGGGGCCTCACCGCACCGTTGCGTGCGCTCACGGACGCCGCGCGCAGGCTGGGCAGCGGCAACCTGAATGCTCGAGCGCCGCAGGACGGCGACGACGAGATCGGCGAGCTTGGCGCGGGCTTCAACCGCATGGCCTCGCAGCTTCAGGACAGCTTCGCCACGCTCGAATCCGAGCGCGACGCCCTGCGCACCTTCATTGCCGACATGTCTCACGAGCTGCGTACGCCCATCACCGCGCTGCGCACGTTCAACGACCTGCTTGCCCAAGGCGCCGCGGAAGACGAGCGTATTCGCGACGAATTCATTCACGAGAGTGCCCAGCAGATCGAGCGCCTGGAGTGGCTCGCCCAGAATCTTCTCGACCTCTCCAAGTTCGACGCCGGGCTGGCCGAAGTACGTGTGCAGCGCGTCGACGTCCGCCCGCTCGTCGCTCGGGTCGTCGACGAAGCCCGGCTGCCTGGCGAGCGCAAGGGCGTCGAGATCGGCTATGACGCACCCGACATCCCGGTCCTGGCCAAGGCAGATGCCGCCAGGATGCAACAGGCCCTCTCCAACGTACTGCTCAACGCGGTGAAGTTCACGCCTATCGGCGGTCATGTCGACGTGCGTGTGGAGCGCAGGCTGCGCACGGTGCTCGTGCACGTGCGCGACACGGGACCCGGCATCCCAGCCGACGAGCTACCGCATATTTTCGAGCGCTTCTACAGAGGCCCCAGCACGGCAACCAGCGTGGGCGGCAGCGGGCTCGGCCTGCCGATCGTGCAGTCGATCATGCACGCACACCACGGCGACGTCGAAGTGAATAGCGAGCCGGGCACGGGCACCGAAGTCGTGCTCTCCTTGCCGGCCGCCTGAACACTGAAACCGGTTTCGGTGCCGCCGGCTGGACATCCGTCTCTCCAGAAGCTGCTTGAATTAAGCCTTCTTAATGATCCCCGTTACTCTCTGACTTGAACGCAGATCACCGGTACAATCGAATCTGGAATACACCTCAGATTGGTGGCCGGCTCGGCCGCTCAGATTGCAGACAGGGAGAATCTGTGCACAATGTCGGTGAACGACCCTTCTGATTACTCCAGCCTTGGCGCCGCTTCGCGGCAGCCCGAAAGCGATCGCGGGCAGGATGCCTCCGCTGCCTTTGGCGCCGCACCGCGAGCGGGCAGCGCGCCCGCCCACGATGCGCCTACCCAACCCGTCATGCCCTACGCGGGCTCGACGCCGACCCAGCGACTCCACCTCCCACCCAAGACCCAGCAAGGCATGCGCGGCCGGGCCGTTGCCGCCCTTGCAGCGATCTGTCTCCTTTTGGGCGGTGCGGCAGGTGCTGGAGCCGGTGCCTTCGTCGCTCACAACGACGGCGGCTCCTCGAGCTCGTCCTCCGAGGTCGCATCCCTGGCCCCCACGTTCCAGAGCGAGCGTGTCGTAAGCGGCGACGTCAGCGCGCTGTCGACCAGCGTGGTCAAGCAGGTCGGTCCGGCCGTCGTCAGCATCCTCAACAATCAGCAGCCGCAACAGGGGCTCTTTGGATCGACGCAGTCGACCAGCGCCGGCTCCGGCGTCATCATCGACGCGAGCGGCTACATCCTCACCAACTATCACGTGATCTCCGAGGCTCAGAACCTCAAGGTCACGTTCGCCAACGGCACCACGAGCGATGCCACTGTGGTCGGCGGAGACTCGACCAACGACATAGCGGTGATCAAGGTCGCGGGCAAGATGCCCGCCGTGGCCCACTTCGGCGACAGCAGTAAGCTGTCGCCCGGCGAGACGGTAATCGCGATCGGCAACGCCCTGGGCGATCTGCAGAACACGGTCACGGAAGGCATCGTCAGCGGCCTCGGACGTAGCCTGCCTAACGGCAACGATGCTACCGGGCAGGAAATGCTGATGAATCTGATCCAGACCGATGCCGCGATCAACCACGGCAACAGCGGCGGTCCGTTGGTCGACCTGGCCGGCAATGTGATCGGAATCAACACGGCGGTCGTGCGCAGCACGAGCTCCAACGGACTGGTGCAGTCGGGCGATCAGGCCGAGGGCCTCGGCTTTGCCATACCCAGCAACACGGCCAAGGCCGTTGCCGACCGCATCATTTTCCACACCCCCACGCCATTCCTGGGCGTGGAGTACAATCCCATCTCGCCCCAGGTCTCCAGCGCCAGCGGCAGACCGGTCGGCGCCCGCATTCTCTCGGTGAGCAAGGGCTCACCTGCCGCGCTGGCCGGCCTGAAGGTCAACGATGTCGTTACCTCGGTGAATGGGCAGCAGATCGACGAGCAGCACGACTTCAAGTACGTGCTCGACACGTATCACGTTGGAGATAAGGTGCGGCTGACCGTCGACCGCGACGGCAGGACGATCACCATCTCCGTCACCCTGGGCAAGCGCCCCTCTCAGTAGGTCCACCGGGCCCCCCAATCACGCGGAAGAGCTCCGGCCGCTGGCCGGAGCTCTTCCGCCGCTCTCGAGTCCGCCCCTCACCTCACTCGAAGGCATCCAGCAGCGGATCCCGCTCTGGATTGGCGCCCTTCGCCTGCCGCGCCGCGATGCCGCGCGGACTGACCGACTCGAAGAATTCCTCGTCGTACTCCCTCGTCCTGATCACGACCGGCATCGGTACCGCATGCCCGAGGATGAGCGCCTGCTTCTTCGTGTCCAGACTGGAAAGCACTGCCCTCAGATGCTCGCCGCCGCTGACGCCGCTGAACACGGCCTTGATGTCGTTCTCCTCCGTGAGCAGGGCCGTCAGGCGTGTGCCGAGCTGCGACGCCACTTCCGGATCGATGCCGCTGGGCCGCTGATCGACCACCAGGAGCGTGACGTAGTACTTTCGCATCTCCCGCGCGATGGTGCCGAAGCTCGTGCTCTTGGCCACGCGCGGATTGAGAAACTTGTGCGCCTCCTCGATCACCAGAACCAGGCGTCGCGGCTCGTCGCGCGCGTCCTTGCTCAGCAGGTACTGTTCGGTCTTGCGCACCCAGAGATCGTAGATGTGTCGCGTCATGATGTTGGCCACAAGCATGTAGACCAGCGGCCGCCTGTAACGGCCGAATTCCAGCACCACGTGCTCACCGCGCTCGAGCCAGCCGATGAGCTCCAGCAGCCTGTCCTCGTCCGGTGCCAGGCTCGGCTGTATGAAGTCGAGGTCGCGAATCTGCGACAGCTTCCGGAACACTGCAGCCAGCGAGCTGCGATTGCCGCCCACGCCCTCCGCGATGTTCGCCAGGGCGGATGGGTCGGAGCTCAACAGCTGGTGCAGCCAGTCCTTGCCCCACATCGAGCGCAGCAGGTAGCAGGAGTCCAGCATGGCGCCGGAAAAGTCCAGCTCGTCCGCCAGCAGGGCCAGATCCTCGATCTCGATCTGGTTGAGCCCGATGCGGAGCACGCCGTCGGTCGCCACTCCCCGAGCGCGAGAGCTCTCCGGGTCAATCGTGTAGACGTGTACACGTGCGCCAAACAGGCGCCGCAGTCCCGGGAGCACGCGGCGCTGGCCCATGCCCTCCTCACTCTGCGTCTCCCAGCCGTACTCCGAGTGCATGTCGAACACCAGCGTGGAGGCGATGTTGCGCTGAATCATGCCCGCCAACAGGGTACGTGTGAGGAAGGACTTGCCGGTGCCCGACTTGCCAAACACCCCGTTGCTGCGCTCGGCAATCCGCTCCAGATCCAGGCAGACCGGGATGTCCATGTTCAGCGGCCTGCCTATGGCAAAGTGCGTGCGCGTCCTCGGCGCCGAACACCTCGGCGAAGTCCTCGTCCATGGCGTCGTACACGGGTGAGAAGTGCACGGGTATGGTGCGCACGGGCTCCAGATGCGAGCCTCCCGCATCCGTCTCGGCGCCGGAGCGGGGCAGCATCAGCATCGGCTGAATGGCCACCGTTCCGAACGTCACCACGTCCTGCAGCATCTCCGCCACCAGTGGATGTGCTCCGCCCGGGCGGATCGATCAGCAAACGCTCGTTTGCCGAACCCAATTCCATGTCCGTGACGAGGCAGAAGAAGCGGTTCTCCTGCCCTTCGATCACCACGAACCGGCCCACCCTGATTGACTCGATCGACGTTCCGTCCTCGAGTCGCAGCGTCAGCCCCTTGAGCAGAGAGCCGTGTGTGACCATGCCGAGCGAGACGGGTGCCCCCTTGCTCCTGCCATCCCTCGCCACGCGCCACTCCGCTTGCCGCGATCCCGGGAAGAACTGCATGTACTCGCTCACGGCACTCTTCCTCCTCGGCGGAGAGCAGCTCCAGAACGGACATCAACCGATCGTGGTCGCCGGCCAGCAACCTGGCGACGACCCTGCCGGCACGCATCATGAAGTCGCGGTCGCGGCCGAAAAGCTGGTATGCCTGTCCGATAGACGCCGCCATCAGGTCTTCCACGGTGTCGACACCAGCTCGAAGCAGGAAGCGCAGATAGGCAAGCTCGCCGTAGAACCGGCGCGCCGTCCGTCGTCGGCCACCCAGACGCGCTCGTGGACGCGCGGCGGCCGGGGCGGCACCCTCTGCACGATCGGCGCCGTTTGCCTGCGACGTAGCCGACCAGCACGCAGGAGAACGTCGTGCGCAGCACGTGCGCGAGCTGGGGTTGCCGCGCATAGATGTCGGCATCACCCTCGTCTCCGCTTCCCCAGGCCATGGCATGCCGCCCGGGCTCGATGCCTCCCGTGGCAGTACCGCTGCAGAGTCCGAAATGCGTGCGGCCCTCCGGCCCGTTGGTAACCACCAGACTGCCGAAGGCCGGAGCGTCGTTGAGCACGTAGCTCTGTGCCTCGAAGCTGGTCGTCGAAACCGCGATCACCTCTCCCGCCGCGGCGGCTGCCGCCCGGTCGCCTGCCTCCATACGACCACTCTCCCTCACACTGCGCGTTGGTCTTTGCTCAGCCGCTTGCTCGAGATGCTCGCCGCCATGCCGCGCGTGTTGAGGGCGCCGAAGCACGAGCTCCCTGAACGCCTCTCGTCCCGCCGCTATGGATCACCGCCTGCTCGTGCGCCTCCATCAGCACGACCGGATAGCCGCGGCCGCGCCTGCATTGGTCGTGAACCGCGGCCAGCACCCGGTCGAGATACGGCTGCCGGCACGCCCAGAGCGGCAGCTCGACGCGTCCAATCTCTGCTTCGTTTCGCATATAGCAAAATGCGATCCGGTCTTCAGGCGCATACTCGCTGCAGTACCGGGGACAGGCTGCGAAACAGGGCGGAGCTCTCGCCGGCACGCAGATGGCCCATCAGCTCCCGATCGGCCAGCACGCGCAGCGCCTCGCACAGGCTGTCCGGACGCCCTTCGCACTGCGCGCAACGGGCCCGGCTGCCGCGCTCGCAATCTCGCAAAGCCAGCAGGGCCGCGGTATTGGCCACCTCGCGCGCGTTCGGCCTGCTGATGTAGCTGCACACGGGCACGCCGGCCAGCCGGAAGCGCGCCAGCGCGCTCGTATAGCGGCGCAACAGCAGCGCCCGCTCCGTGTTCGCGTCCTTCCCTCCGAGCTCCCAGTGCAGCAGACTGCCGTCGGCCAGGGCAACCAGTCCCGGGCGCGTGCGCCAATCCTCGGCCAGCGTCCGCCAGTTGCTCGATCTCGGCAACCGCACGCTGCATGGAGAGCTGCAGATCGCTGGCTTCGCGCAGCTCGCCGTCCTCGCTCACGGTGAACAGCTCCTGGTCGTCGTAATGCACTTCTGGAGCGCTGGCCAGCCAGGCTTCGGGAGCCGGCCCGTAAGCGATGGCAGCCCATCCCATGTTAATCAGGTAGCAGTGCACCAGGCCGTGACTGTCGACGTCGATCTGGCTGCCGTCGGTGGCGATCACCGCCGACTCGTCGGCCATCGGCGGAGCGCCACGCGTGGTGAGCAGGGGCTCGAGGGGCACGCGCAAACGGCCACACGCCCCGCTGCTCCGCCCCCTCCAGATAGCCCACCGCATCCTCGTGCCGGTCATGCCAGCGCAGCCATGAGGGCCTGAGCAAACTCCGGCAGCGGCCTCATGCGTTCGGCTCCGGCCGCCAGCCGGTCCGCCATGCTGGCTACCTGTGCGGCCGTGGCCACGATATCGAGCGTCATCTCACTCCAGACGGCTACCACGGTAGCAGACCGTCCCGGAGCGCGCAAGGCGTGAATTCGCACGAAATGCCGCGACCACCGTGTTGCGTGGCCACCATTCCCGGCATGGTACACTCCCGTTGTACTCGTACGTTGGCGGTGTAGGCACGGACCGCGCCTAGCCGGATCGGGCGCCTCACAGAGTCTCCGGCCGGGGGTATTCTTGGCACGAATCATCGCGTTTGTGCAGCGCAAAGGCGGCTGTGGCAAGACGACGTCCTGTCTGAATCTCGCCGGTGCGCTCGCCGAGCAGGGCCGGAGCGTGCTGCTCGTGGACCTGGACCCGCAGTGCAGCCTCTCTGCCAGCATCCTCGACGTGCGGCCCGGAGAGCACCTGCTCTCGGCGGCCCTGATCGGCGGCACGTCGCTCGCCGACCTGGTGCGACCGAGCGGCCTGGCCAACATCAACATCATCCCGGCCGATCCCGACCTGGCGCGTATCGAGCTCAATATGGGACTCGACCGTCGGGCGCGAGCGACTGCTGCGCGACCGGCTCCGCGCGGAGCGCGCGCTGCTGGCCGGCTACGACTACGTGATGCTCGATGCGCCGCCGCTGCTCGGCTTTCTCACCACAAACTGTCTCGTGGCCGCGCACAGCTGCGTTCTGCCGCTCAATCCGCAGGACCGCTCCTCGCGCGATGCCCTGGCCGAGACCATTGCCAGCGTCAAGCACGTGGCCGAGGAGAGCAACTATAACCTGATGATCGAAGGCATACTGCTCGCACAGGTAAAGAGTCACACCAGCCTGGGCAAGAAGGCGATCGCCCACATGCGCAGAACCTGGGGACCCCTGGTCTTCGACGCCATGGTGCCCGACAGCATCGCCGTCCAGGAAGCGCTGAACACCAAGCAGCCGGTGACGCTCTATAGCAGGCGGTCGGCGCCCGCCCAGGCCTACCGCGATCTCGGTGCCGTGATCGCGTCCCGCGAGCCTCACGGCAGCGGAAGCATGAGCAGCGATGTCGCGTCGTAAGGACTTCGACTTCGAGCTCGAGCATACCCGACCTGATCCCCTCGCCGATTCGCTCGGAGATCTGCGCAAGACGCAGGACGACGGCGTATCGGCGCTCGCCGGCGCCAAGCTCATCGCGCGCGAGCGCCTGCGGCCGGACCCCGGGCAGCCGCGCACGGGCATTCGACCCCAAGGCCCTGCAGGCGCTGGCCGCCTCGCTGATCGCGGACGGCATGCAGTCGCCGATCACGGCCTATTACGACGACGACGACGACGTGTTCACCATCGTCACCGGCGAGCGCCGCTGGCGTGCATCGGAAATCGCGGGCATGGAGCGCGTACCGGTGCTCCTCGACCGCGCGCCCGGACCATCCGGCCGACGTGCTGGGCAAGCAGCTGGCCGAGAACCTGCTGCGGGCCGACCTCACCGAGCTGGAGAAAGCGCAGGCCCTGGCGCGCATGCGCGATCTGCAGCCGCAGAGCTGGGTGGAGCTTGCCAATCAGGCACGGCCTGAGCGACCGGCGGGTCTACCAGATGCTGAGCCTCCTGGATGCCCCCGAGCCGATCAAGGCCGCGATCCAGGCAGGCCGGATCAGCGGGCGTCACGCGCGATCAATCGCGCGCCTGCCCGGCACCATGCACCTGGAGGTGCTCGGCGACGTGGTGGGCAGGCACCTCTCGGTCCGCGATACCGAGGAGCTCGTGCGCTCGCTCCTGCCCGATCGCCACGGCGTGGACCTGGATGACGCCGAGGATGTGGTCGAAGAGCCGCCGGGAGAGCAGGGTCCCACCGCGGGCGAGGTAGTCGCCCTGCTGGACGCCCCCGCGCGGCAGTCCCGCCGGCGCCAGGTCCGCCACTTTGCCAGGCGGGTGGACGCCATGGAAACCCAGCTGCGGAACCTCCGGCTCGGAGAGCTTCTGCCCGGTGTGGCGGAGCTGCCCGAGTACGTGCAGCGCATGCGGCGCCTGCGCGAGGCCCTCGACAGCTACATCGGTTTCCTGGAACGGGTGCACCTCGACTCGCCTGGCGAGATGGACCCGCCCGGCTGACCAAACACGGCCGCGTCGCACTGAAACCGGTTTCGGTGTCCATCCTTGACCTCACAACATCATGTGGTGGGACCAATCGCTGCCACAAGATGCTGAATATGGAGGTCTGGTGTGAATTGGCGTGGAGTTTTCCCGCTGCGCCCATCGCGCATGACGCTTCATTCAGACGCCCCGCGCATCAGCGCGGAGCCTCCGGAGACCCACGTGCAGGTATCGACCGGAGAGTGCTTCATCCCCGCCCGTCCCCTGGGCAGAGACCGTTTCCCGTCGATCTGAACCGTATTTGAACGCATCCCGCCCGTCCCCTCCGTCGAATCTGCCTGGCGCCGAGCTAGGGCCTATCTGCAAACCCGGATCCACACCCATCTGGACAAGGCTGCTGACTCTGCTGCCCTGTGACTGTGAAGAGATCGGCATAGGGACGGACTCTGACACGGCGGGACGCTCCCGATTGTGAGTTTGCGGATACGCCCCAGTATTTCAGTGACACGTAGAGCGCCTTCACAAAGGTCCAAACCACCTGATCGAAAGACCTATGCTACTGCCTGCGCCGGTGGAACAGTGGTTTTCCAAGGACTGTTAACAGACTATACCCATGGCATGAAGAAGACACAACAGGACCTGTTTCGCGCTTTTTGGGCAGCCTGCTCGACCGATGGGCTCTCATGGGTCCGGTACACTTTGGGCAGGTAGTCGGCTCAGGCTGGCGCCGACTACGCTCCTTGGGCAACACAGAGTAGAGCGCAAAGAGGACGGCGGAGGGAACGGGTTCGTGGAAACCCTCAACTTGGTGCCGATAGAAACGCAGGTCATCGAAGATCGGCGGCACCTGCACATGCACCCCGAGCCAAGCTTCAAGGAACACGAGACTGCGCGCTGGATTGCCGAGCGCCTGCGGCTCCTAAATCTCGATGTACAGACCGCTATCGCCGGTACCGGCGTCGTGGGCCTCATCAGGGGCGCGCGGCCAGGAAGGACCGTGCTCCTCCGCGCCGACATCGACGCACTGCCGATCCAGGAACTGAACGACGTGCCCTACCGCTCGCAGACTCCCGGAGTGATGCACGCCTGCGGGCACGACGCGCACACCGCCATGCTCTTGGGCGCGGCCCGCGTCCTCGCCGAGCGCCGCGGGCAGATCACGGGCAATGTCAAGCTCGTCTTTCAACCGGGGGAGGAGCAGTTGCCCGGCGGCGCGGCCCAGATGATTGCCGCCGGGGTGCTCGAGACGCCGCACGTCGACGCTGCCTTCGGCCTCCACGTCTATCCCGTGCTGCCTGTAGGCACTATCGCCGTCCGTGCTGGCACGATGGTGGCCGGTTTCGATGTCTTCACCCTGGAGATCACCGGCAGAAGTGGTCACCCGTACGCGCGCCAGCATTGCATCGATCCGATCCTGCCCGCCGCGCAGATTGTCACCGCTCTGCACTCCCTCGTCGCGCGTGAGCTGGACCCGCAGGAAGCCGCCGGCTTGGCCGTCACTAGCATCCACGGCAGCACCGCTACCTGCAACATGAAGGGCATCATGCAGTTTCTCAGCACGGCGGCACGCGATCACCTGCGCACCCGGACCGCACAGGTAGCCACGAGCACGGCCGAGGCCTTCCGCGCTACCTGCGACTGCACGATCACGCCGGGCTACGATCCTGTGCACAACGATCCGGCCATGACGAACCTGGTCGTCCATGCGGCGAGCGAACTGCTAGGTGCCGACAACGTCGTGACCGTGCCGCCAATCATGGCCGCGGACGACTTTGCTGGGTTCCTCAACGCCGTGCCCGGCACGTACATTGCCCTTGGTGTGCGGAACGAGGCGCGGGGAATTACCAGCAATGTGCACGAGCCACACATGGACGTCGATGAAGATGCGCTCATGGTCGGCGTGAACCTCTTCACTGCCGTCACCGAACGCTTCCTCGCGTCCGCCTGAGCCATTCGTCCCTGTTTCAGCCTGGATACTACCCGCGATTCATCCTTTCAGTTTGGCCTTTACGACATTGCTGCACACGCTCTTAGCGCTACTCACTCTGGAGGCGTGCCACATGAGGCAGAGGTGGCGTCCGCTGTCTCGAGAGGGATCAATGAAGCCTAAACCGGAAATGTCGCTACCGGCACGCGCGTTGCCGTGGATCAGCTCATAGCGCCCCGGGGGGTCGCTTCCACCGACCCGTCAGTATGGACCGCCGGCTCCGGCCTGATGCTGGCACAGGCACACGCCCCAGTTGCCGGCACGCCAGGAACCAAGGGCTATACTGAAGTCAGGCCACGCCGGGATCCGCGGATGTGGCCCCCAGCCCGGGACCGCGGGCATCTTGCCCGCCTCCGTGAATACACCGCGCGCTCGAGCAAAGCCCGCGGGTTTGACCGTGGCTTCGGTATCGCTTCTGGGTGTTCAGTGGAGTCCACCGCGACGCGCGATGTGGTGTCAAGCGCGCTCAATTCCGTGAAGGAGAACGTGCATGCCAGGGCAGCCGGCGCCGCAACCAACGCCCCCGCGGCACCTCGACCCAATCGTGCGTGAGATTCTCGAACAGCTGCGTCACCAATCTGCTGCTGCAACAATCGTTCTCGGCGGTGGGGTCGCCTTCAAGCACTACCTTGATTACCGCGACACACACGATCTCGATGCATGGTGGGCACCCAACACCACACTACCGGAACGCGAAGCTGCGCTCAGAGCATTCCGAGACTTGCTGCAATCGATCGCCACTCGACATGGACTCCTGCTCAACGAACGCCGTTATAGCGACGTCGCCTCGCTCGAACTGCATGATCCTGCCAGGCGCAAAGCAGTCTGCTCACTTCAGGTCGCGTCTCGCGATCGCTACATCGGATCGCCCGCGCCTACCGTCTGGCCGCCACTCCAGATCGAAGCGCTGACCGACACGCTGGCAAGCAAGATGACAGCCCTCATCGCGCGTGGCGCACCGCGCGACATGCTCGACGTGTATACCGCCTGCCACCACGGGCTTGCCACCGTCGGCGAGTTATGGGCACTGTGGCAGGAGAAGAACCCTGCCCTCGGCGTACGGGACGCGCAACAGCAAATCCTCGCTCACGTCACGGCATTGGAAGCCCGGCGACCGCTCAGTAACCTTCCGCACGCAGAGCGGGAAGCCGCTGGCAAAATCCGCACCTGGCTCGACACGGTCCTGGCTGCGCAGACGCGCAATGCCCCGACGCACGAGCCCTAACGTGCTCAGGTAACACTATGCACATCGACGCCACCGTCTACCCCGACCTGGACGAGCCTCCAGATGTACTCGACACTGCATCTGATCGTGCAGACTACGTCCAACGCATCTGCGGTGCCTGGGATTTCGGCATCGTCCCCGACCAGGATACCTTCGCCCTCTTTGCCGGCTGGCGCGAGGTATTCGACGCGTATCCCCTCCCGGGTTCGCTCGCCTACCATACGTTTCGCTACACCTTCAACTGGGCGCCAATTCCAGCGGCGATTCTGGAGACACCTTGGGAACGCTACGATCGCCAACACGGGCGTCTCGACCCCGACCCTTGCCTCTCCCAGGTCTAGAGGAAGACCAAGTCGATGTCATGTCGTCGGTGCGCACGAGTGCATCCTCGCCGAGCCCGCAGAGATCGAGCCGAACCGTACCATTGGCGTTACAACGAGCGCCAAGGCGCGCGCAGTCGTCTACGTCCCTCTGCGTCAGGCTACCGCGCAAGATGAGGCACACATCTATATCGCTGAAGTCGTCGTAGCGATCCCTGCCCCACAGCGCCTTGCCCTCGGCCACACTGCCGATCGCGTAGATCGCCTCGACGCGTCCCGGCAACACGAGGCCGGAGAGGTCGACGACGTCGCCCAGCACGCGGTCGATGGACTCAACGCCCGTTGGACGAAACATGATCAGGCCCTCGGTGCTCTCGTGGCGCTCAGGCGGCATGCAGGACACGCTGCTGGAGTAGATCCGGCTTCATCCTACCGTACGCGCTGCGCTTGCTCCGCCCGTGCCAGCCACGCCCAGCAGGAAGCCACCGAGCAAGGGGCCAGCTACATCTTGGCATCACTGTTAGGTGGCGGAGGGATCTGTAATGGCGGAAGATCATCTTGGTCAACGTGACATGGCACGTTAACTGCGCGTGCGCCGTCCTCGTAGATCTGCCGCACCACCTGCTCCAGATCGGGCTCCGTAATTGAGAGGTCCGTCACCGCGTAGCGCGTCGTAACAGCAGCGATTAGTCTGGCCACGGGCGTCCGCGCCGGATCGAAGCGCAGCCAGATCTGGGAGCCCTCTCGGCGAATGGGCTCCGCGCCGGGCACCACGATATCGGTGGTCTCGGATACCGGCACGCCGTCCGGCGCCAACGTGGCGACAAGAACCCGGTAGGGCGCGTAGAGAGTCTTAAGTTGATCTACCGAACCGTCGTAGACAACGCGGCCATGATCGATCAGCAGAATACGGCGGCACAGCCGCTCCACATCGCTCAGATCGTGCGTGGTCAGGATGACAGTTGTACCACGCTCGCGGTTGATCTGGGCAATGAAGTCGCGGATGCGCTGCTTCGCCAGCACGTCCAGGCCCACTGTCGGCTCATCCAGATAGACGATGGACGGCTCATAGAGCAACGCGGCCGCGATGTCTCCGCGCATGCGCTGGCCTAAACTGAGTTGGCGGACAGGGGTCCCTAGGAAGTCTTCCATCGCCAACATCGTCGTGAAGAGATCGAGGTTACGCCGATAGATGCCCTCCGGCACGCGATACATCCGGGAGATGAGCTTGAACGATTCGCTCAGCGGCAGATCCCACCAGAGCTGGCTACGCTGACCGAATACGACGCCCATGTTCAGCGCATTACGTTCGCGCGCCTGCCAGGGAACCAGACCTGCCACAGTGACCTCACCCGAGGTGGGCACCAGGATACCGGTGAGCATCTTGATCGTGGTGGACTTGCCCGCGCCATTGGCGCCGATATAACCGATGAGTTCGCCCTTGTCAATGGAGAAACTGATCCCATCGACGGCGCGCGTCACCTCCAGCTGGCGCGTGACCAGCGTACGGAGTGCACCGAACCGCCCGGACTGCCGCTTCGTCCGGTGAAACTCCTTGACCAACTCCGTGGCACGGATGATGGACATGGATACCTTTCCCCCGTCTTGCAGCCTGTCTCGCTCGGTAGCCGTCGGGCCCGCCGAGGGTTACAGGTACGATCGGATGAGGACGGCGTTGACAGTTTACTCCGCGGACGTCTTTAGCGGCAACGGAGCGCCCTCTACTACGTACCGCAAGCGGGTGATCCGGCTGGGAAGGGAGACACATGTCGATTGCGGTCGGAGGACCACAAATGGCGTTCAGTGCCCGGCGCTCTGGTAGTTGCGCATCTCGTGTTGGAAGAGCAGATAGGCGGGAACGAACCAGATCACGCCGACGAGCGGCGTCAGGTAGGCGACGATCGGCGGCACGCTCAGCTCACCAGTATGGTTAAGCAATACCGCCGCCGGAAAGTAGCTCATAAATGCCAGTGGAAAAACAAAGGTCAAGAAGAAGCGGAGCGAAACAGTGTAGATCTTCATCGGATAGTTACCATATTTCGAGAAGTCTCCGACCACCGCGAAGAGCATGCCGGTGCTGAGGAAGCGGAATGCCAGCGAATCGACCAGCAGATAAATGCCAGACTGCAAGAGGCAACAGCCGAAGACTGCCAGCAGCAGATAGCCCAGCGCCGCCGTAGACCAATCAATGTGGACCATGGTGTTCGCGACCAAGCAGAGCGTGGCACTGCCCAGCATCGAGCCGAGAATCGGGACGTGGAGGCGAGAAGTGATCAGTTGCAGCAACGGTGGCAACGGTCGCACCAGGTAGCGGTCGAATTGTCCCTCCCGTACTAGCCATTCAAACATGGACTGCTGTGAAAAACTGAATATCAGCGTGCTGATGCTGCTCTCGAACAGAAAGAGCCCATAAAGGAACGCTAGCTCGCCTAGGGTCCAACCGCCTATCGTCTGAAAACGGCTCAATGTAACCCATATCACGGCGAAACTGGTACCGTCCCACACCAGGCCGGTGAGCATCATGACCAGGAAGTTTGTCCGATACTGAAGCTCGCCGCGCACGTTGGCGGCGACTAGGCTGAGGCAAATGCGAAGCCTCGTCATTCTTAACCGCCCTGGACCACTACGCGTCGGAGCGCGCGCCGCCATACCACGTGGGCGAGCGCGTAGAGCGCCACCACCCAGGCAAGCTGCAGGGCCAGCACCGCGAGGACACCCGCACCCTGTGTCTGGCCCAGGTACAGCGAGATCGGGAGGTAGGCCTGCACCTGGAAGGGCAGCACCGTTGCTACTGCTCGCAAGGCAGGCGGAAAGAATTGCAGCGGGATCAACGCCCCGGCAAAGAACTGGCTGACGAAGCGATACATGCCAAGGAATCCGCCGATTTCGAGCGTCCAGAAGGCGCTCAGGCCGAGCAGCAAGCCCATCAGCACGCTGACCAGATAGGCGAGCACAAGGCTGACCACGTAGAACGCCATCGCAGAAGCCGTGGCCGGAGCTTGCAATCCGCCAACAAGCCACGCCACTGGAGCCGCTAGCAGCACGAACGGGATGATCCCGAGAGTAAAGCCAACCTGCTGCGCAAGCAGCTGGCCCAGAAACCCCACGGGACGTGCCAAGTCGAGTGCGATCTTGCCTTGATAGACCTGGCGGTACAGGTAGTTCGCGATGTATGGTGCTATGACCCAGAGTTGCAGATTTGCCACTGTCATGGTCGTGATCAGCGCGTGCAAGCCGAGTGTGCCGACGCTGTTGCGTCCAGCGTAGAGCGCCGTCCAGACGACCTTCAGCAGATAGACCTGGATCAGGATCGACAACACGTTGAAGATCAGGTTAGCCCGGTAGACGTACGTTACTTGCCGGGACAGCCGCGCCAGTTGCGCATACGCAGGCAGGTTGGCCCACGCGCGCCGGAGCGGGGCGGCGCGAACGCCAGCTAGCTTCGGTAGCTTCACGGCGAGTCTCGCCGTTCTCATCGAGCCACCCCGCCTGGCTAACACGCTTGACCAGGCGCCGAACCTGGATAATCGGCACGGCAGCGTTACCTCGATATCGCAACGCGTTCCATCGCGTGTCCGCACCGGCATGCTCTTGAACTTGCGAGCATGACTACGTCAGTATAACTGCAACGTCATCTTCATTCCGACCCCGTGTGTTCACATTCGTCGTGTCTATACGCGATGAGTTCATCGTGGTCACGGAGCACGATGGGCAGGTGGTCAGCACCTCTTCGCAGCCGAGTGCCCAATCACCATGCACACACTGGAGCCTCTCAAGCACGTCCCGCTCGATCACCCGAGCATGCTCGGAGTCGCCTAAGTCGCGCCACCACAAGCCGTCGAGGATTGAAGCATAGCGAGAGACAGCAGCCGCAAAGATCATCTGGCCTGGGCGCACGATCCGGCGAGCCTCCGCAAGCGACCCTAACCTGTCGGCGCGGCTAGACAAATGATAGAGTGGGCCAAGCATCAGGACAGCGTCGACCGAGGCATCAGGTTCGCGTAGGTCGCGTGCGGCTGTGCCTGTGGTGAGGGCGGCATAGATTCCACCGGGTTCTTAGTGCTCTCCAGAGAACGACCACGCATGCGCGCAACAGTCCCACCTGCTGTGCCGGCGACACGTGCGACGCCGTGCGAACGTTTGCAATACCATGCCGGTGGCGCCGCCTGCATGCCGGCGTTCATCGCCCATCGACGAGACGGCGCTCAACTCCAGTGCCGGGGCCCCGCCGCGCTCCAGGGAATGGCGACCGCCGCTTGCTAGGCCCTCGGCAGCTCGCGGCCTCCAGCGCCGCTACGGTTGCCCGCCCAGCAGGCATGGTACTCAGTAGCCTGCGGCCGGGGGAAATCGCGTGGCCACGCGAGCCGAGCCACGGAAGAGATGCCCCGTGCTCCAGCCCCGGGCCCCTACCCCGAAGTTCCGCGATTCCTCGGTCTCTTGCGCACCGCCGCCCGCGTTGACAGCATGACATCGTACGTGCTAGTATCAGTGCCAACGTTTGCGCAATCAGGATCTCACTCCCGTACGCCGGGCGCGATGTGGCGCCGCCCATCTCGGTACGATGGGGTAACGGAGCCGACTGAGGAGTCTGCCAGCCGACCGTGCAACGCCGCGCTGCATGCCCCTGCGCCGATCAATCACCGAGAGACGGTTGACTAGTTCACGAGGTGAGGACGGATCAGATGGCTCCACTGCGAGCGGCAATAGTCGGTCCCGGGTATATCGGTGCGATTCACGCGGAGGCTCTGCGCCGCTGTGGCGCCGAGCTGGCACTGGTGGTAGGCCGTCCAGGTGGCGACGTGGCAGCACAGGCGGCCAGGCTTCGTGCGCCTGCCTATACGCTCGACCTCGATCAGGCCCTCGACGATCCGCGAATCGACGTCGTGCATGTGTGCACGCCGAATGCCTTGCACTATCCCATGGCCTCCGCCGTGCTTGCTGCCGGCAAGCACCTGGTGTGCGAGAAGCCCCTGACCACTGCCGCCGCGGATGCCGCCCGTCTCGTGGGTCTCGCTCGGGACCGCGATCAGGTCGCCGGCGTGGCCTATTGCTATCGCTACTATCCGCTCGTACGCCAGATGCGCTGTCTGGTCGCCAACGGCGCTATCGGACCGTTGCATCACATGCGCGGGCTCTACCTGGCCGACGAGCTGCTCCATGACACCTATTTCCACTACCGATTTGCTCCGGAGATCGCCGGACCGTCGCTGACCATGGCCGACATCGGCATCCATTGGTGTGACCTGGTCGAACACGTGACCGGTGATCACATTTCCGCCGTGCTCGCCGACACGCAGACCGTGATCCCCATGCGTGAATGGCGTCGCGACACTCCCGGTGCCGGTCCGCCTCCCTGCGGGGCGGACCCGGCAGGTGAGAGCTACCGGCTGCCCGTGCACGGAGAAGACTGCCTCAGCCTCCTTCTGCGCTTTGCCGGCGGCGGCCGCGGCACGTTGACCGCCTCGCAGGTCAGTGCCGGGCACAAGAACTGGCTTACGCTCTCCATAGACGGCGCCGCCGGCGGCATGGATTGGAACCAGGAGCAGCCCAACACGCTGACCGTGCGCCGCCGTGAGCCCGGCTGGCAGATCGTGCCCAAGGATCCCATGCTCATGGAGCCGGAGGCGTCGGCGCTTGCATTCGCCCCCGGTGGGCATCCCGAGGGCTACCTCGACGCCTTCCGAAACCTGATTGCCGACATCTACCACGCGATCGACAGGGCCCGGCTCGGTGAGAAACCGGAAGGGACGTATCCCACGCTCTACGACGGCTGGCGCGGCCTGGCTATCATGGAGGCTGTCTTGCTCAGCGCCCGCGAGCAACGCTGGGTCGCCGTGGCCGAGCGGCCCGACCCGTCCCAACAGACGGGATCTGAACCGGCAGTGGGAGGGTAGCGGCGGATGAGGGCCTCGAGCCGGGTCCGGCGGGCGTGAATAGTCTGGAGACGCCCTGCACCCCGCTCAGATCGGGGTGCAGGGCGGGGCGAGACGATATGGGCGATCAGGCGACCTGTATCTGCAGGCGCTGGCTGCTCTGCAGCGGCCAGCAGACGTACACGCGGTCTCCGTCCGGCAGGAACGTGCCTTCGCGAAGCGACGACCTCGACTCGGCCCGGCTCAACGGTTGGTCGTCGAGGCGAACCGCTGCGACCGCCCGGCCGATCGCGAAGCTCATTGTGAATGCCTTGCACGGGAACGGCGAGGTCAGCCGCATGGATGCGCCATGATTGCCCTCGACCGGTGCGCCGGCCGCACTGTCCGGCGACACGCGCAGCGCGGCAGCGGCGGCCGTGTAGGTCGCGACGTCCAGGGTCCGCGTCCACACCACGCTGTCGCCGAAGCGGTCGGCCACGCGCCGGGCGACGGTGGCAAGAGCCGCGCGCCCCGTCCGGCGGCCCTGGCTGAACATGGTCTGCCAGTGCGTGTGGAATGCGGCCGGCCCGCCGGCCGCCAGAACCTCGGCCAGGCGCCCGCCTTGCCCATCGGCGGTGATCAGCACGTCGGGGTCGGGCTCGGCTCCTCGCCACACGCCGCGCCCGAAATCGTAGGTATCGCAGGTTATGATGCTCACCACGGCCTCGCCTGCCTCGGGGCGGAACACGGTCAGCTTGGGCGGCACGTGCCGCGATACGCCGTCCATCTGCAGGAAGTACCAGGTGAACGTGCGGCCGTTCACCGCGCGCTGGGCCGAGAGTATCGCCTCGGCATACTCGGTCTCCACGCCGTCGCCGAAATCCCACGGGGACGTCACACCGGTGCTGGGCAGTCCGGCGGCGTTGACGATCTCGAGGGCGCGAGAAAGATATGGGTGCAGAGTCTCCCGGTTCTGCTGGCGGCTCCAGACATGCTCCCAAAGCGGAAGCAGGTGACCGCTTGCCAGGTCGATCGCGTTCCAGTGTGTGAGAGCCTCGGGCGTCACGTCGAGATAGGGCGCGATGCGAGCGCGCACCACGTCCAGGAAGTGCCGCACGTCCGCCGCGGACACGCCCTCGATCTCGCGGTCGATGCGGCCCAGGCCAAACGGCATGGGAATGACGCTGAACTTGCCGCGGATGCCGGTTGCCTCGATCAGATCCGCCACCTCGTCGACCAGCGACGGCGGCACGTGCATGGGCCCGTTGCGAAACCCGCTATGGAAGTACGCCGGGTTGTAGCCGGGCGTGGGATCGTCGATGATCAGCGACAGCGGCTGGCGCAAAGTGGGATTCTCTACGCGGGCGTGGATCTCGCCCATCTCGCGCCAGGAGAAACCGTGATTCGGCTCGTCGACCAAGATGGCCTCCTTTGCGGAAAGACAATCATCGCGGCCTCGGCCCCCGCGGGCCAGGTGGACGCGCACCTACGGGGTAGCTGGGCAGGGAGCAGGATTGGCGGCGTGCTGCCAGTATATCACTCCGTCCCGCGGCAAATGGACCGCCCGCGCGGCCTTTATCGTACCAAAGCGGGCGTTCCTCGTGGATACTGAAGAGGCGAAGTCGTGGTAGGCTTGAGTACGCCGGGTGGAAAGCGGCGCGAAGGGAGGTGAGAGCGAGGCGGTGCGAATGACCGGGCGCTCGCTGTCCGGTACCGCACTGCACCACACGCAGCGATGTGATCCATAACCCCGGGCACACCTGCTCGGCGAGCAGTCTCGCCGGGTGCGGCGGTTCGGTGCGGCCCGCGGGAATTCCATGACACCAGAACCGCGTCTGGACCTGACAGGGAGGACTCAGAAGTGAAATTGGGTCGTGCACGTATACTCGCCATGATCGCGACGCTGTCACTGCTCATTATCCCGGCGCGAATCGCTGAGCCCGTTCATGCCGCCGCTCCCAACCTGGTGATCGACATCGGCTATGAAGGCTCGCAGGTCGATCCCGCCCAGGATTACGACACCGGCATGGCGACCGTTCTCGCCAACGTCTACGATGGACTCGTGCGGGCCGAAGGCTCGAAGGTCGTAAAGATCGTGCCGGATCTGGCCACCTCTTGGAAGGAGTCGGCGGACGGCAAAACCTGGACGTTCAAGCTGCGGTCCGGCGTCAAGTTCCACGACGGCAGCACGGTCGACGCCGCGGCGGTCAAGTTCAGCTTCGATCGCCTGCTGAAGCTCCAGCTCGGCGCCGTCGGCGACTTCCTCGAGATCGCTTCGGTCGACGCCCCCGACCCGTCGACGGTGGTCTTCCACCTCAACACGTCCTATTCCGGCTTCCTGCCTTCCTTGACCTCCCTCTGGGGCCCCGGCATCGTCAGTCCCAAGACCGTGCTGGCGCACCAGGTGAAGGGCGACCTGGGCAAGGCCTGGATGCTCGACCACGATGCCGGCTCGGGCCCGTGGGTGGTCAAGCAGTGGGTCCACGGCCAGAAGATCGTGCTGGACCCGTTCCCGGGCTATTGGAAGGGCTGGTCGGGACAGCATGTAGGCGAAGTGGTACTGCAGTGGCCGGCGGCCTCCGCCACCCAGCGCCAGGGCCTCGAGCATGGCGACGTCGATATCGCCATGAACCTCAACTACCAGGACTTCGCGGCCGTGGGACACGAGTCCGGCATCGTGGCGAGTGAGTACACGGCGCAGACAATCCGCGAGATCCGCTTCAACACCAGGCATGGCAAGGGTCCGCTGGGCAACCAGCTCGTGCGGCAGGCCCTCTCTTACTCGTTCGATTACGACACGATGGTCAAAGCGGCATTCCAGGGACATGGCGCGCGCATGCTCGGCGTTGGTCCCACCGGTCTGGCCGACTACTTCCCGGCCCCGCACCTCTACACCTACGACCTGGCCAAGGCCAAGAGCCTGCTCGCTCAGGCCGGCTATCCCCACGGCTTCTCACTCGAAGTCGACTGGCAAACCGGCGACTTCCAGTCCGCGCTGATGGCCCAGATCTGGCAGGCCGACACCAAGGCGCTCGGCATCCAGATGAACCTCAAAGTGCTGCCCAATTCGGTGTACTTCACCAGAAGCTCCAAGATGGATACCAGCCCGGACGTCTGGTTTGGCCAATGGACCATGGACTTCGGCGATGACCAGAACATGTACCTGAACTACTTCTGGTCAAAGGCGCCGCCGTCCAGCGGCAATGTCTTCTGGTACACGAACCCAACCCTCGACAGCCTGTTGGTAGCGGGCCGTGACTCGGCCGATGCCGCGACTGCCAAGGCCGACTTCATGAAGGCCATGGACATCGTCTACAACCAGGCCCTCGAGATCTGGGCGGTGCAGCCCAGCGACAGGGTCGCCATGCGCAGCAACGTACACGGCTTCGTCTACAACTACCTGTATGGCTCGTTCATGTACGACCTCTACGCGCTGAGCAAGAGCTGACCGTACGTGACCACCTTTCTTGTCCGGCGGCTGGGGTTCCTGGTGCTGGTGATCCTGGGCGTGAGCGTGATCACCTTCACGGTCTCGCACGTGGTAGCCGCCAACCCCGCTGCCCTGGTCGCCGGCAAGAGCTCGACGACCGCCGAGCTGGCCCGCATCAGGCATGAGTACGGTCTCGATCAGCCGCTGCCCGTACAGTACCTCACCTACATGTCCAAGCTGTTGCGCGGTGACCTTGGCCAATCGACCTACAGTCACCGCGCCGTATGGAGCGACTTCGTCGACTACTTCCCGGCCACCGTCGAGCTGACGTTCTACGCCCTGATCTTCTGCATCGTGATCGGCATACCGCTCGGCGTCTATTCGGGCCTGAAACGCAATTCCTGGGTGGATCACCTGACGCGAGTCATCTCGGTGGCTGGAACGGCCATGCCGCTCTTCTGGCTGGGGCTGCTCTTCCAGCTCGTGTTCTACGGTCGTCTCGGCTGGCTGCCCGAGTCCGGGCGACTGGACACCTTCCAGGCAGCGCCGCGGCACATTACCGGCGTGCTCACCGTCGACAGCCTGCTGACCCTCAACTTCCCGGCACTTCTGAACGCGCTCAAACACGTGCTCATGCCGTCGCTCTGCCTCGCCTTCACCTCGCTCTCGCTCGTCGTGCGCGTGACGAGGACGAGCATGGTCGACATTCTCGCCAAGGAGTACATTCGCACGGCCCGGGCAAAGGGCGTGCCCAGGCGCACGGTGGTGATGCGCCATGCTCTGCGCAATGCCCTGATCCCGACTACCACGCTGCTCGGCCTGCAGGTAGGCAACCTGTTGAGCGGCGCCTTCCTGATCGAGACGGTATTCAGCTGGCCCGGAATCGGCTACTACTCGGTCAACACCATACAGAATTTCGACTATCAGGCCATCATGAGCATCACCGTGATCCTGGCGGTCACGTACACGCTCGTGAATCTCGCCGTCGACATACTCTACACCAAGCTGGATCCGCGGCTGCAGCTCTCATGAGCAGGAGATTCAAGGCCGGCGCCACAGGCGAGCGCGAAAAATCGGCGGACGCTGCTCAGATAGAAAGGGGACTGGCCGTGGACGGGGTGGACGGGAGCCAAGCGGAATCGTCTCGGTCCCCGTCTGCGGCCGAGCTGGAGCCGATACTGCCGTCCGCCCGCTGGCGGCGACTGCGCCGCATCGCGCTCAGACCCGCCACCATCCTCGCTATGATCGGCGTGGCGATCCTTGTCGTGCTCACTGCCTTCGGCTCGAGTCTTGCACCCTACGACTCGGAAGCGATCAATCCCGTCGACCAGTTCTACGCGCCGTCCTGGCAGCACCTGTTCGGCACGGACGACCTGGGCAAGGACGTCTTCAGCCGGGTCATTGCCGGCACGCACTATTCGCTGACCGCCGTCGTGGTCGTGCTGAGCGTTGCGTTGGTGATCGGCATACTCGTCGGCGCGACGGCGGGCTACGCGGGCGGCCTGGTGGAAGAGATCCTGATGCGGATCACGGACATCTTCCTGGCCTTTCCCACTATCGTGCTTGCCCTCGCCATCGCGGCTGCTCTCGGGCCGGGCCTCAGCTCGGCGATGGCGGCCCTCGCGGCAGTGTGGTGGCCGACCTACGCCCGGCTGGTGCGAGGGCAGGTGCTGGCAATCAAGAACAACGATTACGTGGATGCCGCGCGCAGCCTGGGCGCCTCGCACACCCGCATCATCGTCGTGCATATATTGCGCAACGGCATAGGCCCGGTCCTGGTGCAGCTGACGCTCGACATGGGCAACGTGCTGGTGAGCTTCGCCGGCCTCAGCTTCCTCGGGCTCGGCGCCGCGGTGGGCACCGCGGAATGGGGGTCGATGGTCAATGCCGGCCAGCAGTACCTGCTGACCGACTGGTGGCTGTCCACGTTCCCGGGCCTCGCCATCTTCCTGACCGCGCTCATTCTCAACCTGCTCGGCGACACCATCCAGGAGATTCTCTTCCCGGGCGGCTCCTACCAGGTGTGACGGCTCAGATCTGAGTCAGGAGGCCGACGCTGCTGTTCAGCGCCCGCCTGGTCTCCTCCGGCACGGAGGCCAGGCACTCGTCGATGCTGCTCTCCACGATTGCCGCCGCTACCTTCTCGAGCGCGGCTCGCGCGGCCAGGATCTGCACCAGGATCTGGTCGCAGCGCCGGCCTTCGCCGATCATCTTGCCGATGCCGCGAATCTGGCCTTCGATTCGTGCCAGGCGGGCCTGCAGTCGTTCCGCGGCCGCGTTCGCCTGCGGTTGATCCACTGTCGTCGTCGTTTCCACGCCGCTACTCTCCTACTGTTACATTCTACCTTACCCCCCTACGGTATACAAGCACGGCGATCAGCTCGTGCCCAGCAGCAGGCGGAGTCCCACCGCCGCCAGCGCCAGGGCGAGCAGCCGCATGATCCATGCGCCCCGTATTCGCCCCGAGAGCACGGCACCGGCTTGGGCACCCGGCACGACTCCCACTGCCAGGGCGATGGTCCGCGCGGCAACACCGGCGAAATCGCCCCGGGCCAGGTGGACGGCGCTGCCTGCGCCCGAGGTCATGGCCAGCACGAAGTGCGAGGTCGCGGTCGCCACGTGCGGCGGAATATCGAGCAGCTGCACCATGGCCGGTACGTGAATGATGCCGCCGCCGATGCCGAGCAGGCTGGACAGGAAACCAACCACGCCGCTCAGACCGAGCCCGAGCCAGCGGTTGTACGTGTAGGTGTAGGTCGTGCCGCTTGCATCAACCACCGTGCGCGTCACATGGCCGCGCGCTGCACGCTCGGGCAGCGCCCCGGTGCTCGCGCCGGGCCGCGCGACAAGCCCAACAGACAGAAGAACCAGAAGTGCGCCGAGCAGCTTGTCGAACGGTCCGCGGCTGAACAGGCCATTGGCGAAAACGCCGACCACGGCGCCCGGGATGGTAGCCAGGGCGAACAGTCGTCCGGTAGCGAAATCGATGCGCTTCATGCGCGCGTAGGCGGCGCTGCCCGACGCCGCGTTGGCGCATACCACGGCCAGGGAGATCGACGTGATCGTGGTAGGCGCCAGGTGCGGATACAGCAACAGCAGCACGGGGACCAGCACGAATCCGCCTCCCGCCCCGATCAGCGTGCCGTAGGCCCCCACGCCGGCGCCTATCAGAACGAGCACTACTAGCGAAAGCATCGAGCTCGCGGCTTCCAGTCACTCCGGCGGCCGGATGTGCGCGTCAAGGACGAGCGCATTGGGCGAGCCATACTGACTCCGCATGGCGGCAGCCGTTCCTGCATCTGCCCGCTGTTATGCGCTTCACCGCATGCCTGTGAGCTGCTGCAGGAGAAGGCTCAGGGCGGCCACGCACAGCCAGCCCAGCAACCCAACCAGGATCGGCCGGAAGCCGGTCCGTGCCATGGCTCGCAGGTCGGCGGAGAGGCCCACGCCGGCAAGGGCAACCACGATCAGAAACTGGCCCAGGGCGGATAACGAGTGCGCGCCCCACGTGCCGAACAGGCCGAGAGTGTTCAGCGTGCTGGCCAGCACGAACCAGAGTATGAATCGCGGCACGCGAGCACGCTCGGCCAGCAGCGCGTCGCCGGAGGCCTGACTGCGCCGCTCGCGCGCCACCACGGCGGCGAAGATCAGGCTGACCGGCACGATCATCAGGGTGCGCGTCAGCTTGACGATCACGGCATACGCCCCTGCCGCGGCGCTGAAGCTGTAGCCGGCCGCGACCACGGACGAGGTGTCGTTGATCGCGGTGCCGGCCCAGAGACCGAAGCCGTGGGCGCTGAAGCCGAAGAGCCGGCCGATGGGGGGGAACAGGAGCACGCCGGCCACGTTGAACAGAAAGACGGTGGCGATCGCATAGGCCGTGGCGCCTTCCTCCGCGCCCAGGATAGGCGCCAGCGCTCCGATAGCCGAGGCGCCGCAGATACCGGTACCCACGGCGATCAGCCGCCCGAGCGTGCGGTCGACGCCGAGCAGGCGGCTCAGCAGGAGAATGATCGGGATGCCCAGCACCAGCGTGCCGAGCAGCACGGCGAGCGAGGCCGTGCCGGTGGTCCAGACTTGGCGCAGACTGAGACCGGCTCCCAGAACGGCGATCGCCACCTGCAGGATCAGCTTGCTGGATAGCCGCACGCCCGGGCTGCACGCCGGAGCAACGCCGACCGTGTTGCGCAACAGAATACCGAATACGATGGCGATCACGGCGCCGCCTATCACCGGCTCGACGTGTCCCAGCAGGCTGGCGACGGTGGCCAGCGCGAGGCACAAGGCTACTCCAGGTGCCGTCGTGGCGATCCGGCGTCGACTCACGCGGAGCGCGCGAGACAGGGTGTGTTCCGGCGGCCGTGTCGTGCTCGACGTGTCCTGTCCCGCCTCGTCCGCGGCCGCGACCGGTAAACATGGTTGGCTTTGCATGCCTCTACGCTACGACAATCATAGACGGTTAGTCCAGGTACTTTTTCTTTCGACGTTGGAAACATGAGCTTTGGTTCCGGAGTTGTGCGGCATTCTCAACACCGCTCCGGAGGAGTACCAGCGGTCAGCACGTATCGATTTACGCACACCACTGATGGCCGCTGAGTCCGATCCGCTGACGCCGCTCAGCCCTAGTGAGCACCCGAGCAAGCCCCACTTGACGCCGACAGCATACCTGCTCTACAATATCGGAAAGTATGACTTTATGACTTCACGATTATGGAAGAGAACATGCCAGCGCAAAAGTACACACGAGTTCAGGAGAAGGGCCAAGTGACCCTGCCGGCTGAGGTACGCCGCAGGCTGGGCATCAAGAAGGGCGACCTGGTTGCCGTAACAGAGACAGCCGAGGGCATTCTTATAACCCCTTCAGAGCTGATCACTCGTCGCGAGATTGCCGAACTTGATCAAGTACTCAAGTCCTCGGGGCTCACCTTCGAGCAGCTCATCGAGTCAGGCCGTGAGATACGAGGCGAACTGATCAAAGAGGCTTATGGACTCACAGACGACAAACAAAACTAAGGTATTTCTTGATAGCAGTGTGCTTCTCGCTGCTTGCCTTTCCTCCATCGGCTCCGCTGCCGATCTACTCACCTACGCCGATCGAGGCGATATTGAGGTATGCCTTTCGCGCACCGTGCTTGAGGAAGTTGAGCGCAATCTCACTCTGAAAGCGCCTCAGGGCTTGCCACGCTTTATGGCACTCCGCGGTCAACTCTCTGGCCATCTTGCCAGCCCGAGCCGAGAACTGATTGAGCAAGCAGCGGGCACGGTCGAACTCAAGGATGCTCCGATTGTTGCCGGCGCAGTCCAAGCCGGGGCCGACTTTATCGATTCCTACGACAGACGGCATCTGGTCAACAGAAGCGCCGACATTGAGAGCGCCTTCGGCATTTCCGTGCTAACACCAGCAGATTTGCTTGCCACTGTTGAACTGCCCCTAATCGATCATGGGCCGGCGACAAACCCATAGCCATCCCCACAACCTATAAGGGCTTTGCTCGGTATCTCTTCGCCGAGCACGGCACTATCGCGGGCGTACTCAGTTGCTGCCGCAAGCAGTTCACTTCTGATCCGCGTCGCGGCAACCAAGAAAGCCGATTGGCTTGTGCTGGACAGGTTGGGAGACCTTAATCCGCTTGAGCACGAGCGCTAGGGCGCTCATGTGAACCAGTACCGTGCACTCGTTGAGGTCTTGATCCTTGCCTGATAGGATAATCAGGTTGGGGTTGTGCCAGGAGATCTCCTCAACAAAGATCGGCTCACTGCCACCCGAGTAGCAAACACTGGACGTGGTCCAGAAGAGTCTGCAGAAGGGCCAGAAGGTGCAGCTAATACGCTTTGGCACGTTCTACACGCGACAGCGCAAGGCCGGCCGTGCTCGCAACTTCCAGACTGGCGAGCCGGTGGATGTTCCGGCAATGAAGCTGGCTGGCTTTCGAGCTGGAGCGGTACTGCGCTCAGCGGCAAGGACGCACCTGCGGAACGCCATGCTGTACCATCGGTAGCATGATGCCTCCGCCTGTTTCATCCAATCCGCGGCCAGCTGCGGACCAGTTGCCCGAGGACGGGCTCTCCCGGACGAGCCGGGCAGTAGCCCTGATCCGCGCCGAGCTGGACCGTCCCTGCAGCCCGCAAGGTGACCCGGAGGCGCAACGCCGCCTCTGCGCCGGCATGCGCCCTGCCTCGGGCACGCTGTGGTCTCAGATCGTAGCCCGTACCCGGTTCTTCGACCGGCAGGTACTCGACGCGCTCGCGGCCGGCGTGCAGCAGGTGGCGATCTGCGGCGCCGGCTACGACGACCGTGCGTTACGCTTCCGCACCGACGGCGTGCGCTTTTTCGAGCTCGACCACCCGGGCACTCAGGCCGACAAAGCTCGTCGTCTGCACGAGATGGGAGAGCGACCGGAACAGGGCGGACCCACCCTGGTGTCCGTCGACTTTCGCTCCGGCGACGCCGGCACCGCGCTGGCTGCCTGCGGACACCGGGCGGATCGCGCCACCCTGTTCCTGTGCGAGGGTCTTCTCGTCTACCTGGACGAGCCGACCATCCTCCGGCTGCTTTCCGCTCTCCATGGACGGGCAGCCGCCGGCAGCAGACTGGCCGCCAGTCTGGCCGTCCATCGCGAGGAGGCGGACTCCGTCCAGGTCGCGGCAGCGGCCAACGCGCGGCGCCGTTCGGGCGCGACCGAGCCCTGGCGAACCATCCTGCCCGTGGCCCAGCACCTTGAGCTGCTCAAAAAGGCCGGCTGGTTGGCTGAGCAGCGCTCCGATGCGGCCTGGTCCGATCCGCCCGGTCGCTCGCTATTGGTCGTGGCCCGGCCTCTCGCGGCGCCTACTGCGGGCTGACGCCCGGCGCCCCTTCTTCTGAGAAGCAGAAACTTTTCCGCACCCCCTATGCAACTGTTCTGCGTAGCCAGATCTCGAG
The DNA here is from genome assembly GCA_963827235.1 of uncultured bacterium. Classification (GTDB taxonomy): domain Bacteria; phylum Chloroflexota; class UBA5177; order JANWHV01; family JANWHV01; genus JANWHV01. The sequence goes on along the minus strand of CAWHAE010000010.1, from coordinate 107,301 downwards.
CCGATGCCGTGCAGCATGGCGCGGAGCACCAATTCTCGCGCAGCGCGCTTTACCGTTCGCTGCTCGTGGTTGCAAGACTCTAGAAGACGCGATGACCCGTCGCGCCGTCTGCGCCTGGGGGGACATCAAGTCCAAGATGCCGCGCCAGGGCGTTCCGTACCTGTTCACGCAAACTGGGATCGGCGAGGTAGCCGACTGGCGCGAGTGCGTTGCCGATACGTAGCAGTGAGATAGTGCGCACTTGGTGGCAGAGGATGACACCTGCTCGCGTCTGGCCGGCTTCGCCTATGGGGATTGCTACTTCGTTGGGGTAGCGCGGCGCACGTCTCGCCGCCGTAATCGGACAGATCGTGGCCACGGCCGCGTGATGGAATGGCTCATAGGAAACGACGAGTGCACGCCGAGTACCACCCTGCTCGTGGCCGGTGGTAGGGTCGAGGCTCGCGAGCACTACCGCCCAGCGGAGGGGCCTCGAGGAGCCAATCATTCCCATGGAGCCAGGTCGGCCGCCGGCAGGTCGGCCTCGATCTCGTGCAGTTCCTGCTGGAGATCGCCATCGTCACCGGCAGCGCTCCAGCTCTGGGCGTCTTGGGCGTCGCGGAGGTGTCGGCTTAACTCTGCGATGGCGTATTCTACTACGGCGTCTTGCGTCGCGGCGAGGTGCTCGATCTCGGCGAGACGCTTGACGGTGGCGACAGTCTCGGGCGAGAGGTTGTAGGTTCGCTTTATCGTGCTGTTCACAAACGTCAGCCTTCCTGTGTGCGGTTCGCTACGGGCGAGCTACACGCCCGGTGCAGAGAGTATCGCGTGTCAAACTACACGTCAATAGACGTGTATGTTCGGGTCCATGCCCGGGCCAGAGTTGGTCGACGTCGATTCCAGGGTCTTGGCTTGACCGGCGCCATGTCGCCCGACCCTCACGGGCGAATTCCCGGCATCGATCTGTCGGTTGGAGAAGGCGCAAAGCCGGCTCATACGCCGCCAATCGGTAAACTACTTTAAGCAGCGTATACTATCGTTATTGCTGAGTAGCCTGGAGGAGAATGGCCGGGCTGGCACGCTAGGACGGTTGACCCGGCCCCGCTCGCCACCGGCCACGCCTGCCCCGGCCGCGCCGTGGAGGATGCATATCCGGCAGGCGGCGCGCCTGGCCATTCGGCTCGATCGCATTCCCACCGCGGGCATGCGCTGAGCCGGGATCAGCCATCGATCGCTCCAACAACGGCGTTGGTGCCGGCCAGAAGCCGGCAACCGCCTTGATCGGCGCGGACGGAAGCAAAAGTTCGGCGCTCTTGGCGCCGGCCTCAAGGAGAGGTGACGTCATCTTGGATCGTCGCGCTTACCACGCCGGCATTCGCCTCGCTCTTCGCGGGCTCGTTGCCGTGCTCACCGTGCTGTGCCTCGTCCTGCCCGCGGCGGGTGCCTGGCGTCCGGCCGGCACCACCCCGCTTGCTCACGCCGGCAGCGCCACGATCGCCGGCGTGTCCTTCTCGAGCGCGACGAATCCGCCCACGGTCACGGTCAGCGGCTCCGGATTTGGCGCCGCGCCCAGTCCCAGCACGTGCCCGTATTGCGATGCAACCGCGCTCGGCTATACCGGCCACAACTACGGACCCGACCCGACCACTAACCCCGCCGACCCCAGCAAGCTGGCGTTCTTCGACACGCACGCCCAATCAGGCGACACGCCGTGGAGCGCCGGCGTGGACGGCAATCACCTCGGGTTGCTCATCGGGACGTACGCCGATTCCGGGCCGGTCTCGTTCAGCTTCGGCAACGGCTACGACAACTACATTGCCGGCAATAACGGCACCTACATGCTGAGCCAGGGCGACTCGTTCACGCTCTACATCGCCGGCGCCCAGTGCTCCGGTATCGTGGACTACACGGCGCCGGTGACCTGTTCGCCTCCCGTGCCGACCGATACGGCGACGAGCACCACCACTCCGACCGGCACGGCCACGTCCACCGATACGAATACGAGCACGCCCACCCCGACCGCCACCAACACGAGCACGCCCACCCCGACCGCCACCAACACGAGCACGCCCACGCCGAGTGACACCGCCACGAGCACGCCCACGCCGAGTGACACCGCCACCGCCACTGCTACCTCGACGCCGGTGCCGCCGCCGGCCCCCGCTCTCACGCTCGCGGAGACACATCCGGGTACGTCCGCCGGCACCTTCGCCACGGCCCTTTTCGGTGGGCTCGAAGGCGCTGCTCCATCCACGACCTACCTGGTCACCTTCTACTCCTCTGCAACCTGCGGCAATCCCGGTACGCCGATAGGCACCGCGTCCGTGCAGACGGACGCCTCCGGCAACGCCTCGTTCTCGCCCTCCGTGCAGGGCTCGCTCAATACCGTGGGCTCTCAGATCGCCGCCACGGCCAGCACTGCCTCCGGCCCGGCCTCGTCGCTCTCCACCTGTGTCACCGCCACCCAGGGCAACGACTCCTGGGACACGGCCCTCCAGCTCTGGCCGGACGGTGTGGCCGGCTCGCGGAGCTCGACCGTCACGCAAAGCATCTACACGATTGGGGAGGAGCGTTGGTACGACCTCCCCGTTCAGCCGGGAGCGCAGGTACAGGTCACCTTCAGCGGCGCGGCGGGCAGTGTGATCAGCCTCCATTCCGACATCCGCCAGCTCTATAGCGCCCTCAGCAATCCCTCCACCGCCTCACAGGTCGCCGCCGACCTGGCGATTCAGGACGCCCCCTCCGGGTACCTCCCTTCCGGCTATCTTCCCTCCGGCTATTTGCCTTCCGGCTATCTGCCCTCGGGCTATCTCCCTTCCGGCTATCTCCCTTCCGGGTATCTCCCTTCCGGCTATCTCCCTTCCGGCTATCTCCCTTCGGGCTACCTGCCCTCGGGCTACCTGCCTTCGGGCTACCTGCCTTCGGGGTATCTCCCGTCCGGCTACTTGCCTTCGGGGTATCTCCCCTCCGGCTACCTGCCTTCGGGCTACCTGCCTTCCGGGTACCTTGCCGGCGCCTACCAGAGCGTGCCGCGAGAGAGCCTCATGGCAATCGCCACGAGCCCGACGGCGACGTCGCTCAGCATCCAGCGCAACACCTGGAACCTGACCGGACATCTCTACGTCCGCGTCGCCGGGCCGCTCGGCGCCTTCACGCTCACGGTCAGCCAGACCGGCGGCGTCTGCGGAGGCATCGTGCCCGTCTCCGGCACCAACGGAAGCCTTCCCATCGCTGCTGTCAACGGCGCCCCGCCCCAAAGCCTCATCCTGTGGGACTCCACCCGCTGGGACCCGGCACGGGCAGGTGACTCCGCGGCCGACGTCGCCACGCTGCTGTCCAAAATGACGGCCTTCGTGGCGCGCACGGACGTGAACGGCCAGGTCGTCGATCTGAGCCGGTTCCCACGCGTCGTCAATGCCAACAGCCAGGCGGACGCTAACCCCGCCTGTCCGGCGGCGAAGAACCTGGTAGCGAACGAGATCAAGTCCATCGTTCAGGGCTACCGGAGCGCCTACCAGTCCGGCGGCGGGACCACCCTGAAGTTCGTCGTGCTCGTGGGCGACGATCACTCGATACCCTTCTTCCGCTATCCGGATGAGTCGGGTCTGGCGCCGGAAAGCGGCTACATTCCCCCGGTAAGCGACAGCAGTCCGACGCAGGCCAGCCTGCGAGACAACTACGTCCTGGGTCAGGACGAGTATGGCTCCACCACCGGCATCCCGCGCGGCGACCATACGATGCCCATCCCGGATATCGCCGTGGGCCGATTGGTCGACACTGCTGCCGAGGCGAGCCGCATGCTCGATGCCTACACGGCGGCGAACGGCGTGATCACGCCGGGCTCGGCGCTGGTGACCGGCTACGACTTCGTCGCCGATGCAGCCACGAGCGTGTCGGCCGAGCTATCCGCCGGCATCAATCAGGCCGGTTGCAGCGCTACCGGCACGTGCGTTGCCGTGGATCAGCTCATAGCGCCCCAGGGGGTCGCTTCCACCGACCCGTCGGTATGGACCGCCGACGACCTGCGCCGGAAGCTCTACGGCAGCCGCCACGACGTCGTCTTCCTGGCCGGTCACTTCAGTGCTGGAAACCTGCTCGCATCCGATTACGCGACGCAGCTCAGCGCGGCGGAGGTGGTGACCTCGACGGCGAACCTCACCAACACGCTGGTGATGGCGCTCGGCTGTCACGGCGGCCTCAACATCCCCGGCCAGGATGCCATCTCCGGCATTTCACCGTCACCGGACTGGCCGGAGGCGATGGCCGAGAAGGGCGCCACGCTGCTGGCGGCCACCGGCTACGCGTACGGCGATACGGTGTTGACCGAGTATGGCGAGCGCCTCTTTGTCGACGTGGCGCAGCAGTTGCGCACGGGCACGGGTGCGGTGCCGATCGGCGTGGCGAGCGTCGCCGCCAAGCAGGAGTATCTGAATACTCATGTAGACCTTGCCGGCATCGACGAGAAGACCCTGCTGGAGACGACTCTCTACGGCCTGCCCATGCTGCGAATGAACATGCCCGGTCAGCGCCTGACCCCGGCAGCCTCGAGCTCGATCGTCACCTCGTCGACCGGCGAGGCGACCGGCCCTGGAGCAAAGCTTGGGCTCAGCATCGGACAGGATGCCGGCGGCTCGACCGACATTGCCGTGTCTCCTGCGTCTACCCCGCAAAGCGCCCAGCTCACCGACCCAAGCGGCAACAACCCGGTGACGGCAAGCTGGTACAGTGGGGCCAGCGGCGTGGTGGCCCACGCGCTCGATCCGATCTTTCCCCTGCAGCTCTACAATGCCTCGCTGCCGAACCAGGTGCTGCGCGGCATCGGTTTCCGCGGCGGCAGCTTCACCGATCTGCCCAACCTGACCCCCATGACCGTCGCGCCGAGTACGGAGAACTCGGTGGCGCACCCGGCATTCTTCTCAGACGTCTTCTACCCGACTCAGGTGTGGAGTGCCAATTACTTCGACACCGTGGACGGCCTGAGCGGCGGGCTGACGAGCCTCGCCGTGGCCCCGGCACAATACCAGTCCTCGGCCCCGGGCTCGACGACAGGCACGATCCGTCTGTTCACCGGCCTCACGTTCCGCCTGTACTACATGGGCAGCACTGCGCTGAACACTCAGATCGCGGCCGGTGTCGCCCTGGACCCGGCGCCCGACATCGTCGGCGCCACCACCTCGACCGATTCAAACGGCAACGTGGCGTTCCAGGTGCGAGCGCAGAACGGGCTGCTGCCGAGCGGCGCCGAGGATCTGCAGGACGTCTGGATCACCTACTACGATCCTGCCGGCGCTCGCCGGTGGCAGTCGCTCGATCTGACCGCGAGCGCCAGCGATCCCACGCTGTGGACCGGCACCGTCTCCGGGCTGTCCGGCGGCACCGTCTACATGGTGCAGGCGGCTAACGCGACCGGATTGGTCAGCCTCGACACCAACGACGGCGCCTACTTCACCATCGCGCCGCTGTCTCCGCCCACGCAGTACATGCCGACCCTCACCGTGCAGTCTCCGCCCGCAAGCGGCGCCTACCTGTCGTCGGTCCAGCTCACCGTGAGCCTGCAGTCCGCTGGCAAGGGCCTGCCCAATCAGACGATTGGCGTACACCTTGGCAGCCAGGAGGCGGCAGCGGCCACCGGCGGCGACGGTTTGGCCGTCATGTCGCTGCCGCTCAGCCAGCCGCCGGGCACCTACAGCCTGTGGGCCTCATACGCGGGAGGGACCGTGAGCGCCGCGACGGCATACAGCGCCGTCTCGTCCGGCGTGGGTGCCTTTACCGTCACGCCGGCACAGACCACGCTCACCCTGAGTCCGCAGACGGCCGGCACCATCTACGGCTCGGCAGCGCCGACCGGCGTGGTGGCGACGCTGCGATCGGGCGGCTCCGGGCTGCCGCAGAAGTCCCTGTACTTCACGATCGACGGCGGGAGCCTGGGCGTTGCCCACGCGTTTGCGATCACAGACCAGACCGGCAAGGCGACCCTCGGCGCCCTCTCACTGCCCGCGGGCTCCTACACCGTGAGCGCCGCGTTCGCCTCGGCAATCGGCGACCCGACCGTGGCCTATACGGATCCGGATTACCAGGGAAGCAGCACGCCTGCCTCCACCACGTTGACCATTCTCCCGGCCGGCCAGACGATTGCCTTCGCCCTGCTTCCCAACCGCTTGCTGGGCGGTGCCCCGTTCACGGTCTCTGCCTCCGGCGGCGGATCGGGCAACGCGGTCACCTTTGGCGCTGCCCCTCCCTCCGTGTGCGTGTCCTCAGGCACGAGTGGGTCGACGATCACCCTCGTGGGCGTGGGTACCTGCACCATAACAGCCAACCAGCCGGGCAACGCCGACTATTTGGCCGCCGCGCCGGTCGCCCAGAGCTTCGCCGTGGCCTACCCGCCGCTGTACCTGACGATGACTCTTTCTGCCAGCCCCTCCGGTCCGGTCACGACCGGCTCGATTGTGACTGCAGGCTTCTCGCTGGGCAACCATACGGCCACCACCCAGACCGTCGCCGGGCAGGTCACTCTCACCTATACCGGAAGCCACGGCTCGCTATCTGTCGGCATTCCGTTCGCCGTTCGCCTGGCGGCGGGGCAGACCGTTGGTCGCAGTGCTGCCTTCCCCGTCACCAGGTCGTTCCCACGAGGCACGTACGTTCTCGCCGTGACCGCGAAAGACGGTAGCGGTCATGCTGCCGCCGGCAGCGTCACGCTGACTGTGGTGTAGCTCCTGCCTCGGGCCGTGCGGCGCGGCCGGATTCCCCACGGCCTGTCGGCTCGGCCCCGCAGGCGTAGGCGACTGCGTCCTCGGGCTCCATCACACGGCCGGCGGCTTCGAGCTCGGCGGCCTGCCGGGCAGAAAGCGCCTGCCTGGCAGGCCGCAGCCGGCGATCGAACCGCGCGTGCTCGGCGTGCGAGAGCGCGGCGCCGCTGGCCGCGCGGATCGCCGAGGCAGCTCCCGCCAACCGCAGCGCCCGCGCTGTCTGACCTTGGCCCGCTGCCAGCGCCGCGAAGTCGTCGAGAAGATAGGCCACCGCGGCGCGATCGCCCAGCTCCCAGCTCAGCCGCAGGCTCTCCTCGAGCACGGGACGTGCTTCCTCGTAGTCGGCCTCGTCGAGCAGCACGTCGCCCAGGCTGTTCAGCGAGAGCGCCAGGCCCACCTTGTCGCCCAGCTGGCGCCGGATTTCGAGACTCTCCTCCAACAAGCGGTGCGCGCTCGCGTAGTCGCCAAGGTCGCCTTCTACGCAGGCCAGATTGTTCAACAGCTGCCCCACGGACCAGCGATCGCCGATCTCTCTGAAAACGGCCAGGCTCTCCTCGTTCATCGCGCGAGCGGCGGCGTGGTCTCCCTGGTGGCGAGCGGTAACCGCCAGGTTGTTCAGCAGAACGGCCACGGCAGGCCGATCGCCGAGGTTCTTGAACAGCGCGAGGCTCCGCTCATAGCAGGCGCGGGCGGTCTCGCGGTCGCCCTGCTGATTGGCCAGCGTGCCCGCCCCCTTGAGCGCCTGCGCCTGCGCTCTGATAGAGCGTTCCCTGTCACCCAGTGACTCGGCCAGCCGCAGGCTCCGCTCGTAGTGTGCGCTCGCCCCGGCGAAATCGCCCATTTGCCGTGCCGTCTCGCCGAGCTCGGCTGTCACCTCGCTCACCGCGGCGAGATCGTTCATCTGCTCGAAAGCGGCTCGAGCGCGGAGCAGATAGGATGCCGCTTCCCGATAGGCACCCTCCTTCCTGCGCAATCCTCCCAAAGCGCGCAGGCCGGACGCCTCGCCGTCCTGCTCGTCGTACGCCGCGGCCAGGTCGACGACCTGAACGAACAGGTCGGCAGCTCTGGCCCAGTCGCCCATGTAATCCAGCACCTGACCCAGCCGGAGCAGCACAGGTATGCGCTGGGCGCCCGAGACCAGGGCCAGCAACCGCCGGTAGTAGTCGGCGGCGGAAACGTGCGCATAGGCAGATTGGGCCGCCTGGCCCGCGCGCATCAGGTAGTGGCACCTCTTGTCCAGGTCCTCCGTGCGATCGTAGTGGAAGGCCAACAGGTTCACATACTGGTCCACCGTTTCGCTGTAGCGTTGCTCGATGAAACCGGCGAGCTGTGCGTGCAGGCGGGACCGCAACGCGAACGGCAGGCTTTCGTACGCCACCTCCTGAGTCACCACGTGCTTGAAGATGTAGACGCGATCCGGCTCGGGTTGGTCCAGCGGCAGCAGGTCGACGGCGCTCAGGGTGTCTAGACAAGCGTGCACCGAGTGAAAATCGCCAAGCTGAGGATAGGCTCCGGACAGCCAGCTGGCCGCTACCCGGCGGCCCAGAACGCTGGCCACCCTCAGCGCGATCTTCACGCGCTCGTCGAGGCGGTCGATACGGCTGAGGATCAAGCTGTGCAGGCTGGCCGGCAGATCCAGCAGCTCCATCGCCGCCGCATCCTGTGGATCGATGCCGCGATCGCGGATGTAGTTGATCAGTTCTTCGACGTAGAACGGATTGCCTTCGGCGCGCGCCGTGATGCGCTCGGTGACCTGAGGCGGAACGCCGGCCCGCCCCCCGGTGAGCTGCGCGAGCTTGAGACGGATGAGCTTCCCGGTTTCCTCGGGGCCGAAGTGGGTCAGCTGGATCTCGGAGAAATGCGCCAACGCTTGCAGTCGATGGCCGGGTCCGTCCCGGGCGTCCACCGGTCTGTACGACAGCATGAGCAGTACCGGAAGATTCACCACTGCGCGGCCGAGCACCTCGACCAGGTCGTCGGAGAGGGCGTCGATCCAGTGGCAATCCTCAAGCACGAGGAGCAGCGGCGCCCGCGCGGACAGCGCGCGCAGGCAGTCGACGAGCAACGCCTCCAGCGAGCTCTTGCGCAGCTGCCCGTCGAATGACCGGGTCAGATCGCTTTCCGGAATGGGAATATTGAGCAGCGTCCCAAGCAGCGGCAGGCGCGGCAGCAGCGCCGGGTCGAGACCCGCGAGCGTGCTCTCCAGCGACGAGATCTGCTGATCCACCGTCCAGTCCGATGGCACGGCGAACAGCCCGCGCCAGACGCCTTGCCACACCAGATAGCCTGCCGTGCTGCCGTAGGACTGGCATTCTCCTCCACAGGCGATGACACCACGCTCCTGTGCCAGGCGGATCGTCTCGGCGACGAGGCGGGACTTGCCCATTCCAGCTTCGGCCGACAAGCCCACGATCTGGCCGTGCCCCGCTTGCGCCGGCACCAGGCGCCGAGCGATCTGCTCGAGCTCCGCCTCGCGCCCCACCATGGGCAGCGTGTAGCGGGGCTCCTGCAGCCGCGGAGATCGCCGTCCGGCCGGAGCGAGAGCGACGAACGCCGTCAGCGCGTGGGATTTGCCCTTCAGGCGCATCGGCGGCAGGCGCTCCCAGTCCGCGGCGCCTGCCGCGGCCGATTGCGCCGTGTCGCTGACCAGGATCTGGCCCGGAGCGGCTGCCTGCATCAAACGCGCTGCCGTGTTCGTTTCGTCGCCGAGCACGCCGTAGGTGCGGGCCTCGCGTGAGCCGTAGGGCCCCGTGCGCATTCGGCCCCGGCTGATGCCGATCTGCGGCTCTTGTGCGAATGCAAACGTCCCGGGCGGCGACCGCAGCGCGAACGCCGCCGCGAGGGCGCGGGCCACGTCGTCCTCGTGCGCCACCGGCGCGCCGAATGCCGCGTAGAGGTAGCTCCCTTTGTCCCCGATCGTCAGCTGCACCAGGGTGCCTTCCAGGCGCGCCAGCACGCCCTGCACCCATCGAACGTAACCGTCGAGCATCGCCGGAGCGCTCACGTCGTGCTCGAAATCGAGCCCGCCGAAGCGCACGAAGAGTGCGACGGCGGGTCGTAACTCCGCGAGAAACTCGCCGCCCGCCGCGCTCAGCCGCTCGTAGACTGCCGGCAGTACCCACGTCCGCGCGGCGCGCTCCTCGAGGGCGCCATCGGCGATCGCAGGCCAGGGCGTGGGCACCACGACGGAGGCGACGGACCCCACGACGGCCACGGCTATCCCCTGCTCCTCGCCGGCCCTCCACTGCGCATCGGGCAACAAGTCGGACAGCACCATGGCGGTGCTGCCGTGCACCACCACCTCACCTTTCTCCGCGAGGTGCTCTGCCTCGGCGAGGCGGTCGAGAGTCCTCCCGGCCAGTACGTCGATAAGCTGCACGGCCGGGTCGCCAACCACGAACCGGCGTACCGTGCCGGCGGCAACCGCGGCCTTGACGGCGAGGGCGACCGTGCCGCCGCCCGGTACTGCTATCGCCGCAAAGCGTGCCATGGTGCGCTGCATGGCCAGGCCGCAGGCCACTGCTCGCCGGCCGTCATCGCCGTCGATCCAGCAGGTGACGGCATCGCCGCTGAATCCGACCACGCTGCCGCCATAGCGGTGCAGCTCGCCGATCAGCGCGTCGTAGACCTGGTTCAGGCACCGGGTGAGCTCCTCCGCGCCGCGCTGCGCCCCCAGTGTGCGTACCAGCGATTCGGTGAGCGCGGTAAATCCGGAGACATCGGCGAACAGCGCCGCACCGCTTCCGGTAGCCGGCAGGTCCCGGCCGTTTGCCAGCGCGTGCCGCCTGTCGATCGGTATGAAGGCAGCCAGCGCGTCGAGCAGCTTTCCGTCGCCCCCGCCCGCCTCAGAGCGCATCGTCGTGCACGACGAAGCCGCGATCGACCCTGGGCTGAGTCTGGGTTCGGAACGCCGGCACCGGCCTGCCTCTAGCCGTTGGCGTCGAGCACGTCCAGGGTATTGCGCAGTCGCCGGGATACCTCCAGCACGAGCGCCACGGCGATCGTCGGGTGCGCCGCCAGCTCCTCCTGAAACTGCTTCTTGTCCAGGGCGAGACAGGTGGCAGGCTCCGCGGCGCGTATGGTCGCCAGGCGGGGATAGTCCTCGATCAGCGCCATCTCGCCGAAGAACTGCCCGGGCCCCAGGTTGTCTATGCGCACGGGGTCGCGACCCGGCCTCTCCCTGTAGACGTCGAGAGAACCTGAAACGACGATGTGCAGTGCGTCGCCGGCCTCGTTCTCAGCCACCACGACCTGGCCTCCTTCGTAGCGGCGAGTCTCCGTGCGTGCGGCGAGCTGGCTCAGCTGCGTCTGGTCGAGGCCGCGAAACAGGCTGACCTGGGACAGCAGCTTCTCGGTACTGAGCGGCTTCTGATCGGCACCGCGGAACACACCCCAGCCTCTTTTCGGATTCATCGCGTCCCTTACTTCTCGGCGCTAATCGGCGTCCCACCATGCTACGTCCTACTGAAACTGTACCTATGCGGTCAAGAGGCGCCAAACACCGGCGGCGTGCGAACCCGGTTGCCTGGAATCGTGCGACCACGGCAGGCCCGAGCGCCTGCCCGCGGCCATTCTCCAGGCGCACCGCGCGCACCGGAGATGCGTGGCGGCACAGCCGTGCATGGGCGTGCCCTGCGGTTTCGCGACAGATTTGTCCACTGCCCGATCGGCAGGTATGGTACTGGTGAGAGGTCTGGCCCGGCGGCGGAGTATGCAGGTGCCGCCACGGCGACCGGCGCCTCTCGCCAGGGTGGGTGCGGTGCGTCGCGGGGAGGATGGGAGTGGACGAAAAGGCAGAGCCGGTGGATATCATGGCGATGATATCGCAGGTCGATCTCTTCCGCAGCCTGAATGAGAGTCATCGGTCCTACCTGGCGAGGTGCACCGGCACTAGCCGGTACCGGGCCGGGGACGTGATCATCCGGCAAGGAGAGGAAGGCAACCACCTCAGCATCATCGTGTCCGGGCGCGTCGAGGTCCGCCGCGAGCGGCCGGGCCGCGAGTCGATAGTACTCAACGAGCTAGGCCCCGGGCAGTTCGTCGGCGAGATGGCGCTGCTGGACGATCGCCCGCGCACGGCGACGGTGGTCGCGCTCGAGGATACGCTGTGCCTGACGCTCTATAAGTGGCACTTCCGCGTGCAGCTGGAGTCGCATCCCGAGATGGCGATCGCCATTCTGCCCGAGATCTCGCGTCGCTGGCGGGGCGCTCTGGACCGCCTGACCGGCGTCGCCTGATTTTCCTCCCGCGTGCCGTACGGCACCGAGCGAAGTTGGCCGTCGAGGTTTCGTGAGAGCGCGCCGGTGTATTGACGCTCGCCCCGATTCAACCGGCCGCAGCCGGCCCGTCCCTCCCATCCGCAGCTGGAGGCGTTCTACCATCAAGCTTGGCCGTCTGTAACAGCACTGGGCCAATAATCGTCAAGGACGGAGGGCTGCCGCAACCCGCTCAAGCCGAGCGCGCTACCCGGATTGGCCTCCAACCCGCTGTCATCCGTACGCGCTCCATATACTATCCGCATACTGGGCGCGCGCACTTGACAACAAGAAGCCACCGGTCATCACTGGCCGGGGGCTTGCTTCGTTCTGCTCACTCCTTGGGCGGCATGATCGCCTGGCACTGCCTGAACTCATGCACGGCGAGGGCATAGTCGTCAATCCAGGCGAGCCCAAGACGCCTCCCGCCATACGCCCGGCCTCGGCCGGACGACGCCTGCCATCAATCCAGGCGAGCCCAAAAGTGAGATGCGAGCGCTTCGACCGCGACCTTTGCCGATCATCTGCGGTCGCTGTTCGACGCGAACGCAAATGAGTGGCATTCTACACGATACAGTATAGAAATGGAGCTGACGCGTACACCGTCGTGCGCGTCGATCGACGTTGCCCGCGAAGGGCGGAGTCCACGGTGAGCATCGCAGATGGACGAGCAACGGCCAACCTACCAGGAATCGCTGCGAGCGATCGGGCACTTCCTCGACGGGCAGGTCTACCGTCACGTCCTCTTGTACGAGATGCCCGAGGGGTTCGTGGTCCGGGCCCTTCAAGGCGCGAGCGGAGACCTGGCACCGGATGCCATCGAGGTGCCGCTCGACGACGTGGCGGCGTTGATCGATCGCTACCGTGAGCATCGCAGCACCGAGCAAAAGGAGCCGCCCCGCCCGCCGCTCTGCCCGACGGGTTACGAGGACTTCTTCCGCGCCCTGGGCTACGAGCTGGACATGGCGGGCGCCATTCTGGTCCGTATCGTGGAGCTCAGCGCCGGCATCCTCGTCTCGTACAGCGCCTACAACGACGACAACGTGGTGCGGCGCTTCGAGGCGTTCTACACACCGGACGCCATCGAGGTCGCCCTCGCCAGGGCCTATGGGCGCCGGGTCGGGCCGAAGTCCCTGCAAGACTTGCCGCTAGCTATGCGGCGCATCGCCGCCCGGGACGTCGCGGACTCGGCCGGTGGGCCGATCCTGGACCGCAAAGGACGGTGAGAAGTGCCTGAGTTTGGCGTGCGGCCGGACGGACACAAACGGTACGGGCATCTCTTGCGGCCTATCGGCGCCCATCTCGACACGCTGTCGGCACGCTACATCACGATCGCCGAAGTGGAGGACGGCTTCGTCTGGCAGTGTTTCAAGCTCGACGACCCGGCCCATGCGATGAGCGGTACCATCGAGTTCAAGCAGATACCTGCCCTGGTCGAATCCATCAAGGCAATGAAGCAGGCGCGCCAGTCCGAGCTACTGGAACAGGAGCAGCGTGCGGCGGCCGCAAGGCGGCTGCGCCTCAATCCTTTTCACCGCCGTGAGGCAGTGGCAGAACCGGTGGTCGATGAGAAAACACTGCACCCGATCTGCCCGCTCGGCTATGAGGAGACGCTGCGATCGGTCGGCAACAAGCTGGAGGACCAGCGGGCGCGCACGATCATGATCGTGGAGCGGGAAGCGACGATGCTCGTGCGGTACGCACTGCCCCTGCCGGGCTACATTCGCCTGGACGTGAGCAAGCAGGAGATGTTCTCGGGATTGCACGAAAACGACTACTCGCCTGATGATCTGCAGGTCATCGTCGAGGATTCTCGCCGGCGGCGCGGCGTCAAGTACTACCAGACTTGAGGCGGCCGCCGGCCGTGCCTCACCCACCAGCCATCGTCGCGCGGTTTGGGTGCCGTCCTGTAGTGAGGCCACCACGAGATCCACACGCCGCGACGATGCCCCGCGCCACGCCGCCGCTCCCGATGCCCCGCGCTTCGCCGCCACGCCGCCGCTTCCGATACCCCGCCCGTCACCACGACACCGCTGCTCCTGATGCCCCGCCCATCACTGCGACACCGCTGCTCCCGATGCCCTGCGCTTCACCGCGACGCCGCTGCTCCCGATGCCCTGCGCTTCAGCGCGGGGAGCCTCACCGCCCGCCAAGTGCGGAATTCATTCCGCCCGTGCGTGTTTCACCGCGTAGCGCAGCGCCGTTGGGTGCGAGTCCAGCGGTCGCGTCGACGGCATGTTTGCCCCGGCGTCATCCGGCCGTGCTGCTCCCGCGGTGCCGGCAGCTTCGCGCCGGAAGTGTCCGCCCTCGGAGACTACACGTGATGAGCATCAGTCCCGCCCCCGCCGCCGCCGTCGGACCGGCGGCGGCGGGGGCGCTGATGGCGCTCGACGGCTCCATCAGCTCCGCGTCAGAAACCTACTGCTGGGGTAATCTTGTGCGCTGTTGGCTCAGTAGATCGTGGAGCGCTATCCACGAGTTCCGGCAAAAGCCGACGGCGTTCCCGAGCGGCACCGCCACGTGTCTGCGCCCCGACGGATTGGGTTGCCCCTAGCAATGTGCCAACAGAGTCAGTCGATGAAAAACGTGGCACGCCATTGCAGCGTGCTGCCCCAATCAATCTCGAATCGCACCTTTAGCACACCATCGTCCCCGGGCACGACGTTGTGCACCGTCATCGTCGCCGCGCCCATGAAGGGGTAGTCGAGCGGTTCACCTTGCGGCTGCGAAAGCTCACAAAGCGAAACGACGCAATGGGAATGACGGTTGATAACGTTCGTCCCGAAAGGGAATGCGATATCGAACGTTCCACTGCCCCAGCCGTCCCATGTCCATACTTGCATCGCCTTCCTCCGAGTGCTCTAGTGGTAATCAGGCGCGGCGGATCGGGCCACCGATGATATTGCCGCTCCCGGTGGGTGCGACCGCACGGTCCTGAGCGGCGGGTCTGTGCTGAAGCGGTCGCCCTGAGGCTGTACGAGCTTCTACCTGGCTGGCCCCGGATGTCCCTGCTGCGGAGATGGTTCGACCCCCGACGACGATATCGTGCCGAATGGGCCGGCCTTCGACAACACGGGGCGGTTCCTTCGCTAACCCCGACGTTCCCTTCAGAACCACCTCCCGTCCGCCAACCTCAAAGAGTTCGTCGACGTCATGTCGTTGTGGCTCCGTCCTGCGTCCTTTCGGTTCTGTCTCTTGTTTCTCGCTCATACGAGGTACCCTCCTGATCGGAAACCTTGACGTAAGCGTGAGGCTCGCTCACCAACCCAATGCAATCCCGGTGATGGACTGTCGAATCACGCATTGGGACGAGTCATATCGCATACTAGCACGCCATCTGTAATAGTCAACGGAACGAAAAAGGCAGAAATCGGCGCTGGTGACTGTGTTCTCGTTGCAGTATGGTTGATTCCCATGAGATAGCTCAGCGATCCCGTGCGTGTCATCGCCTGGCAGGCCAAGCGGCGCACGATCGCTCCTCCTGCGCCGCTCAGGCGCTTGTGCCCGCGCGGGCGCCGTCCCCATGCGATGGCATCGGGCAGTACACAGATCATGCTGTGCTCGTGTCACGGGCGGTACGCGGTGTCTTCGCAGCCTGCTCGACCTGCACCGCTGTGGAAGCGGCGGTGTCTATCGACGCTGCGGTTCGTCAAGCCAGTACGTGCGCACCAACACCTCCCGCGCGATCTCGCCTACGGACTTTCCATCAACTGACACAAGAAGGTCCTCGACGGCATTACGCTCCATCAGGTGCGCCAACTCAGCCCGCTCGTCCCGTGGGCCGAGCCTGTTTCCCGCCTATCCGTACCGTCTTGGCGCTCCACCCGGGACCGCAGTCCCCCCGCTGCTGCCATGCGATCGCAACCGCAGGCCCTGTGCCCCATCCCTTCGTCGACTCGCCCGGCTGCAGCGCCATGCCATAGAACGTTTCCAACTAGAGCCCGCCCGTCCCCTGGCCCGAGCCTGTTTCCCGCTTATCTGAACCGCCTTGGGCTGAAGCCGGAGGCTGGCAGCCGAAGGAGCGGTTGCGCAGCTAGAACTCTCCCTGCATCTGGCCGGCAGCCATCCGGCCGAGCCGTGGTGGCACCTGCTCGCCGCCCGCCCGACGTATTGGACCCGCTCAGATGATTGGATGTTGCTGGCGAAGCCGACTTGACTTGCGAGTCACCTGATCTCTCGAACGTGCTGGGTGGTCGCGGCATCCAGCAGTGCATTCCACAGCGCCAAGGTTGAGATATCGTTGTGCCCGGCAAACTGCGCGTCGCCCACTTCGATCACCACCCACTCAAAGGATTCAAGTTGGTCAATGTCGGGCACCAAAAAGGGCACTGCTAGCCCCCGGGCCGCGGTCGCTGCCAGCCCAAGTACGGCGCTGGTCTCTGCCGGTGAGAGTGCGCACTGTCACCTTGATCGGCATTTGGCCAACTATGCAACTGCACTATAGCGGTGTACGGTCCGCCGCACGCTGAGCAGGTCTAGCGTCGACGCTCCGCCGCAACCGCCTTCCACGTGGGTGCACACGATCCTGAGACGCGCGTATCCAGGCGTTCCCCATGCGTATCGGGCTCCCCAGCCCGGGCGATGGCCTCTAGGAAATGGTCAGACTATAGTGGCTCTTTGGGCCCGTTTCGGCCGCGGGACCCGTCGGGATGCACAATCCAGGTGTCGGTGTGTCTCCTCGATTCCGACGCTGACCCGGCGGCGGAGAATCAGGCAGGCTAACGTGTGCAATTGCCGGTTGTTAGTTCACGCGCAGCGCATGGACCGCCGAGTCGGTAGCGCTCCGACCAAGCTCAGCAAGGCGCCCGCGCCGAGCGCAAGTGGCACGGCGATGCACTGGCGGCAAACTGCGACCTCGGATTACTTGCCAGACTGCGTCTCCTAGTCAGGCTTCATGAGCAGGACCATCGCCTCGCCAGGACTCACGACTTGGCGGAAGTCTACTTCGGAATAGAAAGGACGCCATCCAGTAAATCGCCGCTCAAACTCGTCTCTGCTTTCAGCTTCCCATACGCTGAATCCGACCGCCGGGTCCTCCAAGAGACAGTGGGTCTCTCCCCGAATGCAGCTTCGGTCCAGCTCACCACTCTGGAGTGCACGTCCGAATTCGGCCATCTTCGCTACGTCAACGCGAACCTTCACGAGATATCGCATAGTACACTCCCCCTGGCAGTTGTCATGCCTGTCAAATAGCACACTCGTACTCACCAAGTAGAACCTGGATCGGGCCGGGCTGCCAAGCACGATATCGACGAGGTTGCTCGCAACTCCGAGACCCAAACCTCTTCAGCGCTCGTGGCCAATCCAGAGGTGGGACGGTTGACATCCCCCGGCATATTGAGCATGACACACCCCGAGCAGCGCCTTTGGTCTCTCTTGCGAAGTGACCTGGGGTCAGTATATAATGACTCAAGGTCATTAGTCATACCCCTTTGCGGAAGACACGGGAATGAACGACATCACGCACACGGACGGGCACACATCGTCGCACGCCGCGGCCACCACGTGCGGGAGCGGATCGGCAGCAGCTTCGAGCGCCAGACACCGCCGGCGGCTGCTGCCCGACGCGCGGCGTGCAGAACTCGTCGATGCCGCCGTCCGGCTGCTGCGCGCCGGCGTCGACGAGGGCAACTGGGTCGCGGACGTCACCAGGGAGGCGGATGCTGCCAAGGGCACCTTCTATGTCTACTTCCCTTCCTGGGAGCACATGCTGGCCACCGTGCGCGACCACCTGATAGAGGAGTGCAGCGCACCGATCCGGACCGCACTCGCCGCCCCGGGTCCGCTTGACTACTGGGCCGTGCTCGAAGAGCAGTGCGGCCGGTTCATCGACATCTCGCTTGCCTTCAAGCGGCACCACGCGCTCATCTTCCACTCACCCCTGCCGGAGCGGCCGGTCGAAGAAGCGCAGGCGGGTCCCGCGCTGCTCGCGGCGCTGATCGCCCGCGGCATCACCGAAGACTGCTTCGGCCCCGTGGACGCCGTGGCCGGCGGCGTGCTGCTCTTTGCCGCTGTGCACGCGGCCGCCGACGCCGTACTGGCCGGCGGGGATCGCGACCGCTGGATCACAGCGAGCATGGCGCTGGCTCGCGGGTACCTTTCGCCTCAGCCCGCTCTTGCGCCTCGCTCGGGCCGCCCGGCCAACAGGCGGAGGATAGTGCGATGATCGGTGGTGCGCCGCAACCGGAGCTCAGTGATCGACGGCGGCTTTTCATCCTGGCGATCTGCTGTGTGAGCCTCTTCGTCGTGGGCATGGACAGCACGATCGTCAACATCGCCCTGCCGACCATCCAGCAGGATCTGCACGCCGGCGTCTCTTCGCTGCAATGGACGATCGACGCCTACGCCCTGGTCCTGGGCAGCTTGCTGATTCTGGCCGGGTCGATGGCGGACCGCTTTGGGCGACGACTGGTCTTCCAGGCCGGCCTGGCCGTGTTCACCGCCGGATCGGTGCTGTGCAGCCTGGCCCCCAGCGTGGGCTGGCTGATCGCCTTCCGCATGATCCAGGGCATCGGCGGCTCCATGCTCAACCCGGTGGCCCTGTCCATCATCAGCAACGTGTTCACCGATCAGAAGGCGCGCGCCCGCGCCATCGGCGTCTGGGCCGGCGTGTTCGGGCTCAGCATGGCGCTCGGGCCGGTGATCGGCGGATTGCTCATCGGGGCATCGCTGGGCTGGCGATCCGTCTTCTGGATCAACCTGCCCGTCGGGCTGGCCGCACTCATTCTCGTCGTCCGCTTCGTGCCAGAATCCAGGGCGCCTCACCCGCGGCGCATCGATCCCGTGGGCCAGGTGCTGGTTATCGCGACGCTCGTCACGCTGACCTACGCGATCATCCAGGGACCGCAGGACGGGTGGACCTCGGCGCTGATCCTCGGCTGCTTCGCCTTCTCCGCCGCCGGTCTCATCGCGCTTGTCGTCTACGAGCCACGGCAGGTCGAGCCTCTGCTCGATGTGCGCTACTTCGCCGGCGTGCCGTTCTCCGGAGCCACGGCGATCGCGCTTGCCGCCTTCGCGGCAATCGGCGGTTTTGCGCTGGTCAATACCCTCTATTTGCAGGAGGTGCGCGGCTACTCCGCGTTGCATGCCGGCTTGCTGACCCTGCCGGTGGCAGTCGCAACCCTGATCGCCGGACCGCTCTCCGGCCGGCTGGTAGCCTGGCGCGGGCCGCGCCTGTCGCTGCTGGGGTCCGGCCTGGCGCTGGCACTGAGCGCCGTGCTGCTCACCGCATTGACCGCAAGCACGCCCATCGGCCTGCTCCTCGCCTCGTATGCGGTCTTTGGCCTGGGCTTCGGCCTGGTCAGCGCCCCCGTGAACACCACGGCTCTTGCCGGCATGCCGCGCACGCAGGCAGGTGTGGCAGCGGCGATCGTCTCGACCGGCCGTCAGGTGGGCATGGCTCTCGGCGTCGCCATCTCCGGCTCCGTGCTCGCCTCCAATCTGCACGGGCCGTTACGCACGGGCCTTGCCGCGGCGAGTCACCCGAGCTGGTGGGTCACTGCCGGCTACGGCGCGGCTGTCGTCGTGCTTGCCCTGGTCATCACGAGTCCGTGGGCGCGGCGCACCGCCGCGGCTACCACCTATCTCTACACCGATTGCACGCAGGAAACCGGCTCGCTCGACTCTCCGCCCGGCACCACGGCCGCGCAACAGGCAGGGTCATCGCCGGTGGAGCGCGAGGGAAGCGGGCTCGCTCACATGTTGCCGCGAGAGCCCGAGGAAGTTGGCGATGTTCTGCTGATGCCAGCCCTCATAAGAAGAGGCGGACGACCGTCCAGCTCGCCTGATAGGCATCCTCGAATGCGTGGAAGCGTGTGATTGGCAGCGGCAATCGCACGGGGATAGGATGGCGTCGAAGAAACAACCGGACGGTGTGGTGGTTCGTCTTGCACCCGTACTTGCGCCCGACAATGCGCACGCTTTCGCGGTCATGTATCGCGGGGTAGAGCTGCTTCAGATACAGAATGTACCCGGCGACCAACGCTGGGTAGGGCAGTTGGCTCTCCTTGGGCCCGATCCGCTGGTCAATCAGACCGCGCATGGCGTGCTGCACGAAGCGGCGGGCCTTCTCCGCTACGCTCCCGCGGTCCATCCCAGTCTCACGGCTCCGCTCAGCGATCGTCGCGTCATGCAGCATGACGTCGCGAATTGCCTCGTAGGCCAGCACGTGCGGGTGACGCGCTCGCTCGCAGGCGGCGAGACGCTCCTTTTGTGCGGCGGCATCACCGTGATCCCCACACCGGGTCACACGGTCGGGCATGTCTGCCTCTATCTCGCGCAGGGCCGGACGCTGATCGCCGGCGATGCCCTGAATGTGCATGAAGGTGTGCTGCGCTCCTCCGTGCCCGCCCAGAGCCTCGATGTCCAACAGGCGCGTGCATCACTCGGCCGCCTGGCTCCATTCGATGTCGCCTCGGTCATCTGCTATCACGGCGGCCTGTACCGGGACGCGCCAACGAGCGGATCGCGGACCTCTGGCACGCTGGCGTATCGTCCAACTGACGGCGACCGCGGGCCTGCGCCGCATGTCCGAAAGGTCAGCCCGCAGCAAAGGCACGTTTTGAGTGGATGACGGCGAGGAGTTGTACCACGCCCTTGCGCCTGCGATAGGGCACAACGTATGGGGTGTTCGGTACAACAAGCTCGCGTGTACCGTCCACGCACCCTGGTCGCCCCAGCGCCCGCTGCTCGAGGAGCAGCGCGGCGGTCGCAAAGATGCGGTCGTAGACTCGCTCTGCGGCGTTGGGATCGTCACGCGCGATGAGCGCGACAATCTCAGCCAGATCTACTCGGGCTTGCGGCATCCGGCGGAGACGCATTTAGCCCTGCGCTGCGGTGCCGCTGCTGCCGAGGAGGCCGTGGTGCGGACAGCGTCGCGGCAAACAGCTCCTGCTTCGCCGCGACCTTGGATGGGTTCCGGCGATGCTACCGCGCCTACCGCGCGTTTGTGGCGGTGTTGGAGCGGGATCTGCTCTCGCTCTCCGGCTGCATCGAGATCGGCAACGGTCTGCCAGTAGGGAGAGTCGTAGTGCTGGACCTGTATGGTCAACCCCAGTTCCCCACCGAGCGCCAAGGCAGGAAGAAGGTGGTTGAGCACCTGCTCGGCCGTCGCCCGGAAGACACGGCCGCGAGTGCTCACCTTCAACCAGCCAGATTGGTCTCGGTAGTAGTGCTCCGTCGTCCGCTTGCCGTGCAAAACGATGCTGTAGCTCGCGTTCGTCTTGTTCATGGTGATGTTCTCCCGGTCATGTTGTAACCGATAGTGAGCCACGTACCTGCCTGTGTGCTACCAGGCACCGGCATGCGAGCCCTAGACAGACTACGTGCAACACCGTGGTGGGTTGCCACCGCGCCCCAAGTTCTTCGCGCTGAGCGCGGCGGACGCTTGACCCGCAATCGACGCGCCCGTGGTCGCCGTCATCGAAAGGGTAGATGAAGTTCACGCACGAAGCTCGATGTACGCTCTAGCAAGCGCTACCCGAGTGCATGGCGACATCTGTCTGGCAGAGCCGGCTGACTGTGCTCGAAACGAGCAGTTGAAAAACTGCGCGCTGCCTAACCGACACGTGCATCGGCGTTCTGCCCCTGACTGCGGGCTGGCTGTTTGGTCTGGCCCTTGACGGCGCACAGCCGAGCGCATATGCTCATGTTAGTGATGACTGATTTCATCAGTCATCACTGGAGGACAGACATGCCGCGGACGGCTGCAGCCAATCAACAGATTCGCGACGCGCAACGCGCGCGCATATTGGAATCTGCCTGGACGGTCTTCGCCCAGAAAGGGCGGGCGACCACCATGGCCGATGTGGCGGCGGCTGCCGAGGTCAGCTACGGGCTCGCCTATCGCTACTTCGCCAACAAAGAGGCACTCTATCAGGCGTTGGTCGAGGAGAGCCTGCAAGCAAGCGCAGCCGCCGCTGAGCGCTTCGTGGCGCAATCGGGAACGCCGAGGGAACGCCTGGTCGCCCTGATCTCAGGGTTGGTGAACACGCGACGCTCGCGCCCCGAGCTCGCGCAACTATTCGCGCAAGTGCTTGGCGACGCGGACACGCCGACCGACCTGCGGGAACAGGCCGTCCAGATCGGTCGCAGGTTTCAGGACCTGCTCAGGCAGCTGATCGTGGAGGGCCAGGCTGTGGGCGAGGTCCGCGCTGCCGATCCAGACCAACTGGTGACGGCCATCCTTGCGACGCTGGACGGCCTGAGCAGGCTGGCGGTCTTCAACCCAGACCGGTTTCACCAGCACTTCCCTGATGCCCGTATTGTCCTTGGGCTACTCCTGCCATCGGCGCAGAACATGGAGGAATGACGCCATGCATCGAAGAGGAGTGAGCTACGACGTGGGGAGCGTGATGGGCGGCAATTGGCGCCCGGATTATGATCCGCGGATCGTGCGGCGCGAACTGGAGATCATCGGCCGCGATCTGCACTGCACCGCGGTGCGCATTACTGGCCGGGACCTTGGTCGCTTGATAGACACGGCCGAGGCAGCCGCGCAGCTGGGTCTCGAGGTCTGGCTCTCGCCGCTATTGTGGGATAAGCGCCCGCGGCAGACGCTCGACTACGTCACCAGAGCCGCGGTGGCGGCCGAACGGGTGCGCGCGCGGTATCCGGGCCAGCTCGTCTTCAGCGTTGGCTCGGAGCTCACGTTGTTTATGCAGGGCATCATCCCGGGCAGGCGGCTCATGAAGCGTCTGCAACAGATGATGGCTGGAGACACCGTGAAGAGCGGCCGGCATAACAAGCCGCTCAACGACCATCTGGCTCGGTCGACTGCCGCCGTGCGCCAGGTCTTTCACGGACCCGTCACCTATGCGTCGCTCATTTGGGAGCACGTCGACTGGAGCATCTTCGACGTCGTGGGCGTTGACCATTACTGGGCTGAGCGGATCAAAGATCGCTACCTCGATATGCTCACGCCGCTCTTCGCCTTCAACAAACCGGTGGTCGTGACGGAGTTCGGTTTCCCCACCACCTCGGCGCCAGTGGTGTCAGGAGTCCTGGCGATAGGGCATATCGATGGGTGGAGCTTCACCCTGCACCGATTGCCCGTTGTGGGGCGCTTCGTCCGGACGCGTCTGGCGCAGATTGACGAACGCGACGAGGGCGTACAGGCGAGCAGGCTGGTCGAGCAGTTGCAACTGCTCGACCGCGCGGGCGTGGATGGCGCGTTCGTCAGCACATTCATCTATCCGGTCAGGCCGTACGACGACGATCCGCAATACGACCTCGACCGGGAGAGCCCCAGCCTGGTGAAAAGCTATACTGGCGGCAAACATGGCACCACCTATCCCGATATGACGTGGGAGCCCAAGGAGTCGTTCAAAGCAGTGGCCGACTTCTATCGGCGGGCCGACACGACACCCTCGCTGCCAGGCACCGGGACAGGAGGATGCACGTGAGCGCAGTCGTGCGCGCTGAGTCACTGACGAAGCGCTTTGGCGAGGTCCTGGCCGTGGCCGACCTCTCATTCACGCTGCAAGCCGGCACGATCACCGGATTTCTCGGGCCGAATGGCGCAGGCAAAACGACGACGCTCCGTATGCTGCTCGGGCTGGCGACCCCCATGTCCTGCTCGTCCACGGTGCCACCAGCGACCGCGTCGGCGACATCGCGTTCGCCGCAGGGATCCCGATTTACGAACTGTTCACCGAAGGTTCCTCGCTCGAGGAGGTCTTCCTTGAACTGACCACTGGAGCACGGCCATGATTGCGCTGACCAAGGCGGAGCTCCTCAAGTTGCGCTCAACACGCACGGCGTTCGGCCTGCTGCTCGGCATGATCGCGCTCATGATCCTCGTTTCCGCCCTGACCGGGCTGCTGAGCCATGCCGGCACACTCTCCGGCGCCGAGAATCAGCGGCAGCTGCTCGGTCTCGGCAGTCTGGCTGGCATCTTCTCGGGGCTCGCCGGGGTCCTGCTGGTGACCAGCGAGTATCGCTACGGGACGATCCGCCCAACATTCCTGTTCACGCCGAGGCGACCACGCGTACTCGCAGCGAAGCTCGCCGCCGGCGCGCTCGCCGGTCTGCTCTTCGGCACTCTTGGCGAGGGAGTGGGCTTCGCGATCGGCTACGCGATTCTGTCCGGGCGCGGCATAGCGCTCTCACTCGGTGGCGGCGACATCGCCCAACTCCTGCTCGGAACGCTTGCCTCGGCCGCTGTCTGGGGCGTCATGGGCGTCGGGCTCGGCACGATCATCCGCAATCAGGTCGGCGCAGTCATCACCCTCCTTGCCTGGGGTTTATTCATCGACAACCTGCTCTTCAGCCTTGTCCCCTCCGTCGGTCGCTTCACGCCGGAGCGTGCCGCGGACGCCCTCATCGGGGTGACGGACAAGAACCTCATCGCACCGGAGATCGGCGCCATGGTGCTCATCGCCTGGCCGGCTGTCCTCGCGCTCATTGCCCTCCCGCTGATCACCCGCCGCGACGTCCTCTGACCGCACCACCAGGGCCGGCCGGCGTCACCACGCGGGTACGGCACCGGCCGCAGCGAGTCGGCGCCGGCGGGAAGATTCGCGGGCCACGCGGCGCCAGGGCCATTCCGGCACGCGCGGCATGGAGTAGCGCGCTGCGCTCCGTCCGGCACGGAGCGCAGCGGTCAGGGCGACGAGTGGCCGCCGGCAGGGAGCGGTTGCGTCCCTGCTCGCCTTTGGCGATGGTATTGGCGCTCAGACTCGCGGAGCGCTCGCTGACCCGTCCCGAGCAGTCGGGGCAAACATGTTGGCCGGTGTGGTACGGGCCGAAGCAGAGCCAATGGCAATGATCGGCCGGGTCGGTCGCGGCCTGCAGGAGGGCGGCTACTTCGTCGTCGGCATAGGGCATCCGCTTCTCCCAGGCTGGCGTCATATCGCGTGGCGGTCGGCATTCGGTGAAGGGGTCCACGCTCACCGCATGCGCCCAGCGCAACGCCGCGTAGAGCCCGCGCGCGGCAGTCAGCCGCCCCTGGGTGGTCGCCGGCGCCAACCCGCGCCGCTCCGGCTGCCGCAGGTAGGACGTCGCCGCATCGAGGTCGGGATGCAAGAGATCGATCCGCACCCACGCCTCCAGAAACAGCCGGACACCGGTGTGATAGTTGCGGACAGTGTTGGCCGAGACCGACGCGCCAGCGCTGCCATAGGAGCGCAGCCAGGCTTCGGTCAAGCTCCAGAGCGTGCGCACGTCGTGCTCGTGCGCCGCCTGCATGGCGGTCCGACGCCGCTCCGAGCGGGAGAGCCGTAGCCAGGCGAGCGCCCCGTCATCGCCAGCACCGAAGTACGGAACCAGGGCAGTACCAGCACGATTGACAGACATCTGCGGGCCTTTCTGCTGTATGCGCCACACCATGGTCGATGTGGTCACAGTGCCCGCGGCGTATGGGCACGGCTCGCGCCGGTACAGCAGCGTTGTCCACGAGTCTGGGCGTTTGCCCGCGACTCTCACACGGTGTGCGGACGAATGCCAACGCCGCGCCGGTTTGGCGGCTGGTTCCCGTCTGCTGCTGCAGATGGCCCGAAAGGCACTCAGCGCGGTCCCCAGATGGTGGCGATGGGCAGCGCCATGATGCGCTCGCCCAGCACGAACTGGCCGGGTCCGGTGTGGAGCACGGCCCCAGCCGCGAAGCGATCACCCAGCACGGCACGCAACCAGGTCAGGTGCTGTGCGTCACCCGGTGTGGGCGCTGCGGTGGCCTTCACTTCGATCGCCACTATCCGCTCTGCCCTCAGCTCCGCCACGAGATCGACCTCCCGCCGTTCGTTCTTCTCCCGTAGATGGTAAAGCCGTGCGCGCGTGGGACTCAAGGCCAGCTCCGGACGCAGTTGGGCCGCAACGAGCGTGTCAAGGATGCGCCCCAGGAGGTTGCCGTCCGCCAGCACCGCGGCACGGTCCAGGCGCAGCGCCGCGGCCATGAGCGAAGGATCGACCAAATAGCGCTTGGCGCTCTTCACCAGGCGGGCGAGGCGATTGGTCATCCAGGCAGGCACAAGCTCAAGGACCAGCAGATTGATCAGCAGCTGTTCGTAGGCATCAGCGGTCTTGCGATCAATCCCGGCGGCATCATACAAGGTCTTCTGCTCCGCAAGCCCAGCGGAATTCAGGGCCAACACCTCGAAATAGCGCCGCAGTCTGGCCGGGTCACGCGCCGCAATGCCCGCGGCGTCGCGGGTGAGGAGCTGCTCGAGATACCCGTCCAGCCACGTCGTGCGGACGTCCGCTGCAGATCCGACCACCGCCTCGGGAAAGCCACCCTGGAGCGCCAGGTCCACATACCCGGCAAGGTCGGGCAGTGCTGGCGGCAGTGGCAGCAGGCCGAGGCTGCCGGTCGCCAGCAGGTCGATGAAGCTCAGACCAGCAGGGTGACCGGTCAGTTCCCGCATGGTCAGCCCGTACATGGGAATGCGCACCAGCCGACCGGTTCCTGGCCAGGTGGCAGCGTACAGGTCGGCGGTCACGCTGCCCGTGAGCAGAAAGCGACCCGGACCTGGATTGTCGTCAACCGCACGCTTCACGGCCCCGAGCACACCGGGCACGACCTGCCACTCGTCGAGCAGGACCGGTTCGGCCAAGACCCGCAGCGCGGCGTCAGGGTCGGCGATAAAGGCCGCAGCCTCAGCGGGCCGGTCAAGACGCACGACGCTCGCCGCGTGGCGGCGCGCCGTGGTGGTCTTGCCCGTGGCGCGCGGCCCGACCAGTAGGAGCGCCGGCAGGGAGGCGAGCAGTTGGGTCAGTACAGCGTCGGCAAGCCGGGAAACATACGCAGCCATGCCTCTAGCGTACCACTTTGGACCGCCTGTCCTTATCGCTATGGACCGCCAATCGTTCCCTATTTAGACCAGTGCGGCCAGGATGTTTCTCGACCCTCCAAAGGCACACGAAACAACGCTAACACCTGCGCCCCGATCACGTGATCGCCCGCGCTACCTCTGCCAGACCAAGAAGGGCACTCCGGGGCCGGCCGCGTCCTGCATAATGCTTCTCTGTCAAGAGCATATTGCAAATCTGCCGATTTTGGCACGGCGAGCACACTGGCTGGTTTACGAGCGCGGGGGGTAATCTGTCTGCTGGCGGCGTATGCCCGCGTGCCGGGCACCGATGACGCACACGCATGACTGCTTCAATCCGGCGCAAGTGACTACCACGTTGCTCACGATCAAGACACTGACGCAGGCCCGTTCGCAAACGCAGCCCCGCTCTTGGAACTCGCCGGCGGGGCTGCCGGCACCGTCCCGTTCGTCCGGCATCCGCACACGCTATGGAGGGTGCGCCCTCGTACCAGGCGGCAGTTGCTTCTGGCCCGGTGGCGCAGGCGGGTGGGCACTGATCACGACGTTTGTGGCCAGCCAGGAGCGGTCACGGTCGCCGCCATGCTCTGGGTCGAGCAGACCGGCTGCGCGTGGTCCGCCGTGCCCCGGCACTGCGGTCCCTGGAAGACCGTGCACAGTCGCTACCAGCGCTGGCACCGGAGCGGCCTTTGGGCACAGATCCGCGCCGCCCTGGCTGACCAGATCAGCGACCAGAGCGAGGAGGCCGCTGCCTAAGTGTCGCTGTAGTATTGGTGCACCATCTTGAGGGGATGTGCAGAAAACCCCATAATGGCCTCTTGCAACAACATCCCGCCTACACCATGCTAGAATGGTGTCCACTCGCTGGTTCTCTGAAGAAGCGTATTCAGCCGGGACGACCGCGATAGCCGAGGGTGCGACCGCCGCTGATGAGCATGCCTACCGTGCTTCGCTCCGATAACCCAGTCCGACTGTCTGCCCTCGTGGCAGCGACACTCGCGGTCATGGCGCTGTTTTCGCTCTGCCTGCTCCTGCGTCCCGTACCGTCGACGTTCGTACTCTCGGTCGATGCGCTGATGCAAGTGCTCGCGCCACTCGTGGCGGTCCTGTTCTGTTTCGGCGGCGGAAGGCGGATACGGGATACCGATGCCTACCGACGGGTGGTGCAGATCGGAGGCGTCGGCTTCGCCGCTGCCGCGCTGGGGTATACATTCGTGGCGGCCAGCTATGTGCCCGACCTGCTTCGTGACGGTCACGCCTCGCTGCAGATGCCCGCCGCCAGCGGCGTGCTCTTTGCGCTGAGCTATGGCTGCATGCTGATCGCCGCCCTCGGTGTTGTCGGCTATCCGTCGTCCTGGTACGCGCGCGAGCAGTTGCTGTTTGACAGCCTGCTGCTCTTCACGGCCGCGGCGGCATGCAGCTGGTACTATCTGCTCGGTCCGGCCGTGCTGGGGAGTACCGGCGGTGCGACGAATCAGGTGGTGGAGGCGACGGCACCACTCTTCGACCTGGTGATGATATTCCCCGTGGCGCTGTTGTGTCTGTCACCGTTGTCTTCGCAGTTGGTGCCGGTCAGGCGCCTGTTCGTCGCTGGCCTGCTCACCCTCAGCGTCGGGGACTCGATTGTCGGCTTCTATACGCTTCACCATCCCTTGAGCTTCGGCAACATCCAGGATGTGACGGTGCCGACAGCAACGCTCCTGGTCGGCTACGGATTCCTCATCCTGCGACAGTCATCGACGAACCCCGCACCAGGCGGCAACGACACCGGTGGCAGGTTCTCCCTGTGGCGGCTGTTCCTTCCCTACGCGGCGCTGCCGCCTCTCGCCATGCTCCTGCTGCAGATACCGCTTGCCCATCCCTCGCAGGCGCTGGCTGCCGGCGTTGTCACGGCGTCGGTTCTCGTCGTATTGCTTTTGCTGGCGCGTCAGGCGGTGGTGATGCTCGATAACAGGCAACTTCACGCGCAGGCTCTTGCTCAGGTATCGCGCAATGCCCGCCTGTTTCAGCTGGAGCAGGAACGCGCGCGTATCGCGGAAGAGGTGGCCCGCCTGAAGGATGACTTCGTGGCTTCGGTCAGCCACGAGTTGCGCACACCGCTCACCGCAATGATCGGCTACAGCGATCTGCTCGAGGCACGATGGACAGAGCTTGATGACATGCGCCGCGTGGATCAGCTGCACAAGATCGTGGTCGCCGCCCACCGGCAGCGTCTTGTGGTGGAGGATCTGCTCTTGCTCAGCAGCCTCGAGCGAGCAGCATTGCCACCGACCGCGGTCCCGATCGGCGTCACCGACGTACTGCGCCAGGCGAGGGACGAAGTCCAGGCCAGCTACGAGGATCAGGACATTGCGCTCGACGACCAAGGTGCGATCCAGGTGCTAGCTGACCGCGGCCGCGTGGTTCGGGTGCTCGTCAATCTGATCGACAATGCTGCCAAGTATTCGCCTGCGGGCAGTCCTATCGCCGTCAGTTGCAGCGTGGAAGACGGGATGGGTGTGATTCGGGTGCGGGATCGTGGGCCCGGGATTCCGGCCCAGGGGCGCGAGGTCCTCTTCACGCGGTTTGGCCGGGTGGCGGGCAGCCGCACGCGAGCAGGCCGCGTGGCAACCGGACTGGGGTTGTTCCTCAGCCGCCGTCTGGTGGAGGAGATGGGCGGCGATCTGGACCTGGAAACCAGCGGGCCGCAGGGCAGCATCTTTCGTCTGCGGTTGCCGACCGCCCCCAATCAAGGTGAAGTTGGATCACAGAACGGCTAGCAGCCTGATGCAGTGGACTCGGATCATCCCCCCATCGGCGGAGAGAACCCAGGTCAGCGACGACAGGACACGGTGATTCAATTGCCCCTGCTGCGAGGGAGTGAAGGGCAAGGGCACCGAGTTGTGGGGCATCAACCAGCAAGGAAGATATCGTGGGGTTCTTTCAGGACAGCACTGTATGTCTATGCGGTCGGGCTCGGTCGCGTCAGCCGACTTCAGACTCGGCGGATGCTGTGCCCGGCGCGATCACGGCGCCGATATCTCGAGTGCTTCGCGTGCAGCCATCAGCACCCGCAACCACTCGAGCACAGCTGACTGGCACTGGCACTCGTCAGCCGACCGTCGCCAGCAGCTGCTCTGTCTGCTCGAGGTCCTTGCGCGCACCCAGATGTTGGAAGATGGCCTGCGCCGCCCTCAGCCGTTCTCGTGCAGAGGTGACATCGCCGCGCTCCAGGTGCAGCCGGCCGTAGACCGCCAGCAGTCGTCCCTCGCCGTGCGGATACGGCATGGCCTGGGCCAGGGTCAGCCCCTCCTCCAGAGCCTCCGCCACGGTCTGCACCGCGCCCTGCCGCAGCGCCACCAGCGCCTGCACCCGCAGCGTGTCCACCAGTACGCGCCGGAGCTGCCCTGCACGCTGCCGCCGCAGCGCCTCCGCTATCGTGCGCGCGGCCTGCTCGGTCTCGCCCAACTCCAGGTAGGTCCAGGCCAGGACCGGCAGCACGTGGATGGTCACAATCCACTCCTCCATGCCGTCGCGGTCCAGCAGCGGCAGCAGGCGCGCAAGTGCCGACTCGGGTCGCCCCTCCATCAGGTCCAGCTCAGCCAGGAAACTCTGCGCAACCCGTACCAGGAGGAAATCGCTCGCGTGCCGCGCGGTGGCGCTGCACTGCTCCAGATAGCGGGCCGCATGCTCCCATTCCCCTTCCGCCAGCAGCAGCCGGCCGGGTTCGATCGGCGCCGCGGCATCAGCGGAGGGGGCCTGCTCAGGAAGCTGCTGGAAACGCTCGATATAGGCGTGTGCCTCGCCCCACGCGCCGCTGAAGAAGGCTTGAGCCGCATACTTGCACAGGGCTAGAAGCGTCATCACGGGATCGCCGAGCCGTTCACCGAGCGCGCGTGCGCGGGTCGCGTGCTGCCTGGCTCGGTCAAGCTCGCCCCGTTCTTCGGCAAGCCATGCCAGACTCGTGGCCACAGAGCCGAGTACTCCGAGATCGCCCTCCGCCTCGGCCACCACACTCGCATGGCGGTACGCCGCCAGGGCCTCCTCGACGCGCCCCATCAGTAAGAGCGTGTAAGCGCGCGCCTGTTCCGCCCGGGCGAGCAGCCCTCGGTCACCGACCAGGCGAGCAACTTCCGCCGCCCGCGTGGCCGACGCCAGCCCCGCACGATACTGCCCCTGATCTATGTAGAGACCGGCCAGAGCACGGTAGAGCGCGGCCAGGCTGGGGGACGGTCCACACGCCTCGAGCCGCTCCAGCTGTGGCAGGAGGCGCTCGACCCCCTCCTCCAGCGTTCCCTGGCGATCGTGCACGTTGCCGATGCGTGCCACCGCGCGGCCCAGGCCCTCCATGTCGCCCGCCAGCCGCAGCGCCGTCGCCGCCTGCTCCAGCAGCTCCAGCGCCTGAGAATAGTGCACTGTCGTATACAGGACCGCGCCTAGCTTCTCCCGTATGCGCGCCGCGTCGACCGCCCGGCCCAGCCCATCCAGGCGGGTAATCGCCTCCCGGTAATATCCCTCCGCGGCACCATGCGCCGCCTGGTCCCGCGCCGCGTCACCGGCCTGCTCCAGGTACGGCAGGGCTCGGTCCGGCGCGTCGCTGCGCCCATAGTGGTAGGCCAGTAGCTCAGCGGGCGCTGCACCGGCAGGCCCCTCCAGCGCTTCGGCTATCTGCCCGTGCAACAATCGCCGCCGCGCCTGCCCCAGGTCGCTCTCCGCCACCTCGCGAATCACGTCGTGCACGAACCCGTAGGCGTCGTCGCCTACCTCCACCAGCAGGCCGGCCCGGCAGGCCTGCTCCAGGGCCTCGATCACCTCCGGTTGCGGGCGCGCCAGCACGGCCAGCAACAGCAAGCGCGGCGTCACCCGCCCGGCTACCGCTGCCGCGGCCAGCAGCGCCTGCGCTGCTTCCGGCAGCGCCCGCACCCGCCGCTGCAGGCTCTGCCGCACGTCCCAGGGCAGCCCGAGCCGGGCAGCCTCCACACCGCCCTCGCCATCAAGGCTCCTGGCATAGCTGACCAGGAAAAAGGGCACGCCACCCACCCGCCGCACCACCTGCGCCGACGACGCCACCGCCTCCCGGCCACTGCGCAGGTGCGCGAATAGCTCCTCTGCCTCATGGTCGGCCAGCGGCCCGAGTGTCTGCAGGGTCGCCAGTTGCGTCTCGGCCAGCTCGGCACAGGTGAGCGCGAGGGGATGGTCCGCGGTGATGTCCGTGGTCCGGTAAGCGCCGATCACCCGCAACGGCGTGCCGGTGGCGCGCACGAGCGTGACCAGCAGGTCCAGCGCGTCGGCGCCTGCCCACTGCAGGTCGTCCAGCAACAGCACGGTCCCTGCCGGGCCCGCCACGTTGGCCACGAACCTGGCTACCGCCCGGAACAGCAGCCGGCGCTCCTGCTCAGGCGTGACGACCCAGCCCGGCAACGGCTCGATCAGCCCATCGGCCAGCTCCGGCAGCAAGCGGACCAGCCAGGCACAGCCCTGCAGGTCCGCGCGCACCTGGACCGGTGCCCGGCTCCTCAGGTGCTGCTCCAGCGCCTCGAGCAGCGGGGCATAGGGCGCCTGACCGCCCAGTCGATGGCAGCCTCCCGCCAGCACCCGCCAGCCTGCGGCTGGGGCCTGCTGCGCGGCGTGCTGCAGCAGCCGGGTCTTGCCGATACCAGGCTCGCCGGCCAGCAGCAGCACCGGCGGGCCCCGACCCGCCAGGTGCCGCTCGAGCAGGGCCAGCTCGGCCGCCCGGCCCACCAG
This sequence comes from uncultured bacterium, assembly GCA_963827235.1. Lineage (GTDB taxonomy): Bacteria > Chloroflexota > UBA5177 > JANWHV01 > JANWHV01 > JANWHV01. Next base: position 74,832 of record CAWHAE010000010.1, on the reverse strand, counting down.
CGGCGGCGCCTCTTCCTGTATCCGCTCGCCGGCAGCCGGTGGCGCCGCACTGGCGTCGTCATGCCCATGCGCGGCTGCCTCTAGCCCGCGCCGCTCCGCCGGCGCCAGACCGAGGGCGCCCACCAGCAGCCCGAGCGTGTCCGCGCGCGGAGCGCGGTTGACGCCGCGCTCCAGGTCGCTGACCGCACGCGCGCTCACCCCCGACCGCTCGGCCAGCGCTTCCTGCGTCAGGCCGGCAGCCTCCCGATAGTGTCGTAGCAGCACCCCGAAGGGTGGGTCGGGGTCCCTGCGCTGCACAGCGCCTCCACGCCCACGGGCCCGGCACCACCGCCCACGTGCCAGGCGGACGGCAGTCGCGCGCACGGCGCCGGGTTCTCGTTCGCTCTGAGCATAGTGCACCTGCCCGCCCGGCGCAACAGCACGCGGTCCACTCCGCGCCGCACCGCCTGATCGCGGCCATAGGCTGCGGCATCATCGTGAACCCATTGTCGATTGGCAAGGCGAAGGGACGGTAGCGGCAGACTCAAACTACCCCGTGCCCGACATGCGCCCAAGGATTGTGGCGACGACGAGCGGCGAAACCCAGCGTGTAGGCAGCAACTCGCTGCAATACTCACTGTATGTCTATGCGGTCGGGCTCGGTCGCATCAGCCGACTTCAGACTCGGCGGATGCTGTGCCCGGCTCGATCACGGCGCCGATGGCTTGCATTGACCACTATTCCAAGTAGAATCAGGCGAAAACCTCGCACGGCAATCGGTGCAGCTCTGCGTTCGCGCTCTGGTCGAGACGCGAGCAGCCCTGGGAGAGGACGCGTTCTCGGCCGCATGGGCGCTGGGCGCAGCAATGAGCCTGGAAGAAGCTGTGGCATACGCCATGCCACAGGGCGTCTGCTACGGAGCACTGCAGGCAAGCTCAGCGATTCTTGGCACGCAGCGAACGCCAGTGTGCTGGCGTGCGGCGACGATCGCGGATGGAAGATGCCAGGCAGCGTGTAGGCGCGGTCGCGTTCTCCGGCGCCGTGCCTCGTGCCGGACGCGGACCAACTGGAAGCGTTCTAGCGAGCGCACGGCCGATGCCGCGGCCGCACATCAAAGGGCGCATGGCGAGCAGCCGACAGCCGCGATACCTCGCGTTCCAGCTGCGGTATCGTGGGCGGTCTGCACGCGCAACTGGCCATAGGCTACCCTGCCCCCAACACACTCCTCCCGGGGAGTTCTCCGGCTGTGCCCGTGACGGCCTGAGCGGCGCGGAGCGTCAGAGCGTCGCGGAGGAGCCGCGCGGAATAGCCGTCGCACAATGTCACATCCCGCTCAAGGCGCGCGGCCAGCCGAGGCAAATCTTCGGGGAGATCGACGTCGAAATCGCCGGCGAGCAGCTGCAGCGACAGCCCGCGCTGCGCGATCACTCGGAGTGTTTGGGCAAGCACGGACGAGGTGCTCATCGGCACCATCGTGAAGATATCGTGCGCGGCGGACATGCCGACCAAGTGGTACCCTCCATCATCCGACGGCGCGAGCACGACATCGCTCGCGGCAAGCGCCGCGAACGCGCTCTCTACCACCTCAGACGGCAGGTGCGGCACATCCGAGCTGATCACCACCACTGGAGCGAAGCCGGCATCGATCGCCCAGCTGAAGATGTGGAGCAGACGGTGGCCCAGGTCCGGCCCTTCCTGCACGAGCACCGATCCGGGCGTGAGTGCGGCCGGCGGAGCGCCGCCCTCGGGCGTATACGCCCAGACCAGCTCGTACGCATGCCCTGCAAACCGCGTGCCGATATCCTGGAGAAACGCCCGGTAGAGCGCGCGCGCACCTTCCTCCCCCAGAGCTGGGATCAGCCGTGTCTTGACCCGGCCTGCCTGCGGATTCCGGCAGACGATGACCAGCAGCCGACGCGCCTCTTCACACATCGTCAGATTCCCAGCCGGCGGGCGGCCGTGAGCACGGCGATCACGGTCATGCTGTCCACGATCTCGTTGGCAAGCACCATCTGGAGCACCTCCTCGAACGGCCTCCAGGCGGTGGCGATGAACTCAGTCTCGTCGCGCTCATGCGCCTCGACGGCAGTCAACTCCTGAGCCAGGAATAGATGAGCGGTCTCGCGCACGACGCTCTTGCTGGTGTGGAAGGTCGAGATATGAGTCATCCGGCCGGCCTGGAGCCCGCCCTCCTCGAGCAGCTCGCGGCGCGCGGCCTTCTCGATCCCCTCACCTGCCTTGACGCCGCCGGTCGGCATCTCCCAGGTCACGGCCCCCTGCACGTAGCGGTATTGCTGCACCAGCAACACCCGCCCGTCATCCGCCAGCGGCAACATGCCCACGCACTCGCCGAAGGTCACCACTCCGTAGAGGGTGGTGCGGCCATCGGGCAACTGCACCACATCTTCGCGCACCCGGGTCCAGGGATTCTGGTAGATCTCGCGCGTGCTCAGCGTCACCCAGGGCTGCTCGTGCATCGCCACTATGTGCTCGCCGTGCGCCTCAGAAGGACAGCGTCTGCGCGCCGGTGACCATTTCCTCCACGGCTTTGGCGGCACCAACGATTTGCGCTCCCTCGATCAGCTGCTCGGCCGCGATATTGCGCGGCTTGATGCAGGCGCCGCAGACCCACAGCTTGCCGCCGTTGGCGACGAACTTTTCAATCAGTTCCTTGAGCGGCGGGTATCCCTCTGCCTGCAGTCCCTCGGCATAGCCCTTCGTCGCTACCCAGGGACCATCGATGCTCAGCAGCACGATCGCTTCCTGGTCGGAGCTGAGCGCGGCGTTCGCGATGACGAAGCTGAGCGTGGCTCTTTCCAGGTTATCCTTGCCGTTGGTGTTGTTGATCAGCACCTTGCCCATGATCGCACTCCCTCGCTTGAGATTAGCCCTTACGACGCACCAAATAGCGGTCGTCCTCGTGTTGTATCAAGGTATGGCCGGTCAGACGGCACCAGGCCGGCAGGTCGACGGCCACGCTCGGCTCGGTGGCGCGGATCTCCACGGTCTGGCCCGGCGTCATCTTACGGATCAGCATGGCAATATCGTCCAGCGGCCCGTCGCCGCAGCCCTTGTTGCCGGCGTCGTAAAAGGCGTCGGCGCCGAGGCGCGATCGAGTTGTACCGGTGGCGCCGAGTTCGTGTGGATGCATACTGTCCGAAGCCTCCTCTCACTCTGGGCCGGCTGGCCCGTCAGCTCCCGCGCACGGGACTTCGGAACGCGAGGCCGGCCGGATTGCCGCACCACCAACGATGTCCGCTGCATTCGTTTGCCCGCGGCGGTTTTGCGGTCGGCGCTATGGTACCATGTGCCGTGTCGCACGAGTTAGCCCCGGCCAGGAGGAGATGAGCGTGCAGTCGTCGATCGATCGTTGTCCCGTCTGTGGCCGGATCCATGAAGGGCCAGACGGCCGCCGAATCTTCTCTCGCCTGTGGGTCTACACCAACTACAACTGCAATCTCTCTTGCTCCTACTGCCTGGTCTCATCCAGCCCACAGGCGGAGCGCCGGGGCCTGCCGCGCGGCGACTTCGAGCGCCTGATCGATGAGGCAGCGGATATCGGCTTCGAGGAAGTGTTCCTCACGGGCGGCGAGCCGGCCCTGCTGCCGGAAATCACGGATATGGTCCGCTGCGCGCTCCTCCGAATGCCCGTGACGCTGATGACGAACGGCATGCTGTGGAAGGGTGCGCGCCTGGCACGCCTCGAGTCGCTGTTGCGGCTGCCGGAAAGTAGTGGCTTGACCCTGCAGACCAGCCTGGATAGCGGCAGCCCGGAGATCCACGATCGCAACCGCGGAGCGGGGACCTGGGCCAAGACGGTTGCCGGCATCCGGCTGCTGCGCGAACGTGGTTTCCGCGTACGCGTCGCAGCGACTACCTCGGCGCAGTCTGAACGCGACCTGGCGGAGTTGTCCTCTTTCCTGGAAACGCTGGGCATCACATCCGAGTATTGGCTGGTGCGCGACCTGGTGGCGCGCGGCCAGTCCAGCGAAGGGGCTGTGCTCACGGGCGAGGATATCGTGCCCGAGATGACGGTCGACGTGAACGGGGTCTACTGGCACCCGATCATGGGCGAGGATTTGCGCCTCACGGACACTATATTCCCCTTGCGGAGCGCCGCGGAGCAACTTGCCCGCCTGTGGCACACGATCAGCGGCAAAGACCGAGCATCGGTGTACCGCTGTGGCCCTGCACAGGCGACCACTGAAGACGTTGCCAATGACGTCCCCCAGCTGGAACTCGCATCACTCTGACGCCCGGCCTTGCATACAACACGCGAGCGGCCGAGCGTCGGGCCAGGAATCGGGCGAGGCTGATCAGCCCCGAGGCAAAGTAGTGCGGCGTCCACGCAGGTCGCGTTGGTGCCAGCGGCAAACCCAGGGAAGGCTGTGACCGGACCCATAGCATCACAGCGCCGGCCTCGGCCTGACCCGCACGGCCCCCTCGGCAGCAGAGTGCAGCTGACCGCCTCCAAGCCTCATGCATGCTCACCGGTGTTCAGCGTCAACAGGTTCTGCCGGTGCGTCAGCCCGTAATCGTCAGGGTCACGTGCTGGTAGGGTTGGTTCTCCAGGCAATTCTCCATGGCGCCAAAGACGGCGAAGTCATAACTGCCTGGCTTCACACCGGCCGGTACCTGCCAGGTGCCTCGGTAGACATCGCTGCCTACATGCGCGAGCAGCACGGAAATGCCGAGCGGGCCGTCCACCGCGAAGTCCTCTGCCGACATCGGCCCGCCCTTTCCGGGCCGGATGTGCGCCGAAAAGGTGATGGTATCCCCGGCCTTGGCGGTGGTCGTGGAGATCGTTGCGCCGGCGACCGTGGGCAGGAGATCCTTTGGGAAGGTCTCACGGGGCATCTTGAAGGAGTATTCGGTCACCTGGCCGGCCTTGATCGGGATGGGATGGCCGTGGTAATACACGTAGCCCTCGGCAAAACCGTAGGCGTCGGTCAGCGCCACCGGCGGTACGTGGTCGATACGGTAGTGGCCGGTGGCATCGGTCTCGCCCACTCGCTTCAGTGTAGTCCATCCCAAGACCATGAAGGCATGGGCGATCGGCTTGCCGCTGGTGGCATCGGTCACTGTCCCCTCGACGGCGCCCATGGTGCCGTCACCGGGGATCGGCATGGTCATCACGGGCGCGCCCGTCGAGCCGGTTCCCGTCGTCTGCGCGGAGGCAGTGGCCACGTTGGCGACCTGGAACACGTCCCACATGCCGCCCACGGCGTGCCCCGGCACGCCGCAAACCATGGCGTACGTGCCTACCTTGCCGGCCGTGAAGGAGAAGACCTCGGGCACCTTGAGGTTGGCTACGCCCGCGCTCGGATTGGGGATGGATGCGCCGAGGAAGGCTGGAGGAAACGGACCAACGCTGTTTCGCAGGGCATACGCCGTGATCACCACGCTGTGCGGCACGGCAGACCTGTTGGTAAAGCCGACGATCACCTTCGCGCCCACCGGCACGACGATCGTGAGATGCCCCTGGTTGTACCCGTCGAAGTTGAAGCCGGAGCCGACCTCGTTGTACGCGGCGGCGATGGTCACGTTCGCCGTCTTGCTCGCCGGGTCCCAGCGCACCCAGACGGGTTCGGCGGCACGGGCCTGCCTCGTCGGAGTGGCCAGACCGGGCCACGATGCCAGACTCAGCAGCAGACACACCCCTATCAGGGCGAGCAAACGCCGTTTCATGTGCTTTCCTCTCTCGTGTTGACGGTTCTTACCCCTGTACCTGCTCAATCATTCTTGCCCTCTCCATGATAGGGAGATTGGGGCGCTTATCGTGCGATGGAGACGGCGCAGCGCGATCGTTGATAGAAGCTACGGCCGGCTGCCCGGTTCTGGATCCATGACCTAGGAGCAGTATGGGGCCCCCTACACACTCCCGTCCGCCGCTCCGGCCGTTGTCCTGAGCAAGCGGACGCGGCAACGATCAGCGTCGTCCCTTCGCCGGCCGGCGGCCGAAGGCATAGCGCACGGTGACGCCCAGGATGTAGTAGGTGGCAAGCACGCTGCCGCGGACGGTGCCTGAGAATCTTGGACTGCCCAATGCGCCGGCGGTAGCTGACCGGTACCTCGACCACCCGCGCGCCGCGTCGCGCCGCCTTCACCATCATCTCGGTTGGCCAGCCATAGGTCATCTCCCGCATCCCCAGGTCGCCGAGCAATTCGGCTCGGATGGCGCGGAACGGTCCCAAGTCCGTGATCCGCAAGCCGTAGAGCAGGCGCATCAGACGGGAAACGAGCCAGTTGCCGAACAGCTGATGCGGCGCCAGGGCACCGGGCTCGCGCCGCCCACGCAGCCGCGACCCGATCACCAGGTCGGCCGCTCCGCACAGAATCGGCTCCAGGACTCGCGGCGCCTCCTCGGGGAAGTCGCTATAGTCGCCATCCAGGAACAGCAGCACGTCAGCACCGCTCGCGGCGGCGACACCGGCTGCACAGGCCCGGCCATAGCCTGGACGTGGCTCCTCTACCACCAGCGCGCCTGCAGCCCGCGCCACGGCAGCCGTGCCGTCGGCGCTTCCGTTGTCGACCACTATCACCTTCTGCACAGTGCTGCACGGCAGTGCCGCGATCACCTTCGCGATGGCCTGCTCCTCGTTGCGCGCCGGGATCACTGCCACCACGTGGAGTCGTGCCTGCATGACGATATGCCTTTCGTATCTCGTTTTAGCTATGCACACGGCGAAGATTGCCGGCCAATGCCGGCTGGTGGGCGGGACAGTTCGCAGGACCGCGCTCAGTCCACACGAGGGCCGCGGGGAATCGCACCGGTGGTTGGCCCGCGCAGGCCGTCAGCCGTCGCACCCAACTGGGCCACTGTGCTGTGGGCCAGCCTGGCGGCTGCACAACGACGAAGCGGAGCGGTGCCGGATGACCGCTGAGATGCCCGCCCGCGGCCAGCAGTAGTGCCGCATAAGCGTCGACTGAGTCGTCTGGGGCGGTAAAGAGCAGGTTGAAGCGTTGATTGCCCGCCTGCCGGACGATGTAAGAGCTCACTTGCCGCATTTGCACCAGGGTGATCAGGTTCGAGCGATCCGGCTGCAGCGTGATCTGGTAGCGATCAGGAAGGAAGCTCGCCTGCCAGGTGTGTAGGACGTTGCTGCCGGCCAGCATCAGCGCGATCATCACCGCTGCTCCGCGCACCACGCGCTGCAGATTCGCTCGCTGCCTCGCCGGGACGCTGGGAGCCGGTCGGCGTCCGGCGAGCAGTCCCAGCGCGAGCGCCGGCACCGGGAAGAGCGGCATCGCATAGTGCGGGCGCAATTGGGAGCCGAAGAGGAGGTAGCCTGCAAGGAAGACTCCACCGTACAGCAGCAGCAGCCGTGCCAGCAGGCTGCCGCCGTCAGGGCAGCAGCACCCGTCCCGGGTGCTGGCGAGCCGTTGGATGGCAGGATCGCCTGGGCGCACACGCCGCTCAGCAGAATCACGCCGAGCAGGGCCGCCACCGTAGCCTGCTGAACACCCACCAGGCGCTGCAGCAACAGGAGCACGCGGGCAACGGTCGGTCCGAGGGCGTGCGTGCCGCCGTTGCTGTGGCGACTATAGGCCAGCCAGGCCCGCGTCTCCACCAACCCGTGCGTGACGTCGTGGATGATCGAGGGTGCGAAGAGGACGCAGGAAGGCCAGCAGACCGAGCAGGGCGTATCGTCGGCTACGGATCGGTGGTCCGAACACGCCAAGATAGAGCGCCAGGAAAGGAAGAAGCAGGATGGCGGTAGGCTGCAGCTGCAGCGCGATGCCAAGCCAGATTCCCAGCAGCGCCAGGTGAAACTGGCGCCCCTCGCGCAAAGCCAGCAAGCTCCAGAACATCAACAACACCATGCAGGGCAGCATATTCGGCCAAAGGAAGCGAGAGTAGTAGACGACCTCCTGCGCCGTGGCCAGCACCAGCGCTCCTACCAGCCCGGCCACGTACCCCTCGCCGTAGCGGGCCAGCAGTGCATAGCACAGTCCCACTGCGACCACCTGGCAGACCCCGTTCAGCGCCACCGCGGCCGTGGGATTGAAGCCGGATAGCCAGAGTGGTACGGCGATCAGGTAGTCGAAAAGCGGACCCAGGTGTGCGCTCCCGACCGCCAGTGCCAGGCCGTAGACGGGGAACTGGTGCTGCACAACCAGGGCCCGTGCGGCCAGGACCAAGCTGCCCTCGTCGCCGTGAAAGCTCTGCAGGCTGTCCAACCGGTAGAACTGCAGGAATGCAGAGAGGCACAGGATTGGCCCCAGCGCCACGGCAAAGGGATATCGAGCGCGACGCGGCGCAACCCAGCCAAGGTCGCAGTCGGCCGTAGGGGCGGTGGATAGCCCGGCGACGCCCGGATCGGCCGCGACGTCTTCCGAATCGGGCACCGCGGCTTTCTCCGGCTTACGGCGCCGGTGCTCGAGCAACACCTAGCGCACCTCGCCCGTGACGCCGAGTGTGCCGTTGCCCATGCGCATGGTCACCTGCAGCAAGCCTGTCTGCGGTTCGAAGCGCCAGCCGGATGCGGGCGCCAGATCATGGCCGTCGACCTGCACACAGAGTGGCGCTGTGACAAGCGGCAACTCGACGATGTACGAGCGGGTCGGGCCCGTGACACGCAACATGTAGCCGCTCGCGGTACGAGTCCCGCTCAAGCGGCTGCCGTCTGCCAGGGTGACAGTCTCTCCCGATCCACCCGCGTAGAGCCGGACGCGCAGGCCGGCACCGGCTTCCCGCACCATCGCGTCACCGGCCGGGACCAGAGTATCGCCCGGATCCGCGAGCGTCGGCAGCAGCGCACCGCCGCGCACGAACAGCGGGATCCGGTCGATCGGAGCTGCGACGCTGAGCGTGCGGCCGCCGGTCGCGACCGCGCCGGTCCAGTAGTCCACCCACGTGCCGGCAGGCAGGTAGACCCGGCGGCTGGTGGAAGCCGGTGTGATGACTGGCGCCACCAGCAGGTCCGGCCCCAGCAGATACTCGTCGTTCAGGCCATAGACGCGCGGGTCGTGCGGATAGGCCAGGAACAGGTGGCGCATGATCGGCAGACCGGTCAGGTGAGCGGTGCGCGCTGCACTGTACAGGTAGGGGAAGAAGGATTGGTGTAGCTGGGCGTAGAAGCGGAAGGCTGCTTCCGTGCGAGCGTTGCTCCACAGGTAGATGGCGCCGTAGCCCATGTTGCCGAGCTGGTCACGCATGATAGGGCTGAAAGCGCCGAACTCCAGCCAGCGCATCCAGAGTTCTTCCCGTTGACTCTGCGGCAAGCCGCCGTCCAAATAGCCGCCGATGTCCGAGCCCCAGAACGGCGCACCGGAGATGCCCCAGCTGAGCCCGGCCGAAATGGCCGTCGGCAGGCCTTGGCTGGTAGACCAGTTGGCGCGCTGATCGCCGGGCCAGACCGCGGGCTGCAGGGACTGCACACCCGAAAAGCCGGAGCGCATCACGAAGAGGGCATCGGGCTTGACCGACCGCACCGCGTCCTGGGCGGACTGCGCCAGGAGCAAGGGATAGCGATTGGCCATGTCCGCGGCGCCCTGACCATTGAAGAAGCGGGCGTCGGGCGGCAGTCTATCCCCCAGGTCGAGCAGCCAGCCGTCAAAGCCCAGGGTGCTGAGTATCTGCCGCTCATTCCCCTCCCACCAGGCACGTGCGGCGGGATTGGTCAAATCGAGCAGGTAGATGTGGCCGCCCGAGGCGTGGACGAAATAACCGTGTTGCGCCGGGTACGTGAAGCCGGGCCGGCTGCGTGTGAACTCCGGCGCCAGGTAGCCCAGTACCTTGAAGCCTTCGCGATGCAGGGCGGCCATGAAGCCCGGCAGGGTGGGATACGGACCGGGCGGGATGCGCGCGAAGTTGGGGTACGGCCAGCCCAGATCGACCGCCTCGTCCACGGCGTCGTAGGTCCAGATCACGCTGACCGGGATATGCATCTGGCGCAGGCGTTGCGCTTCGGCCAGGACGCGTGCCTGGCCACCGATGGCCGTCTTCCAGACGCCCAGTGTCCAGGGCAGGGGCATCGGCGGATGGCCGGTCAGATCGGCGTAGCGTGCCAGGACGTCGGACGGCAGAGGCCCATCGAGCACGTACCAGGCCAATGACGCGGACTGAGACGTGACGTGCCAGATGTTCGTCTCTGGCGCCGCATCGAGCGCGAATCGGCTCGGCCGAAAGCTCGCCAGCAAGAAGCCATAGCCACGCGTGCTGACGAAGAAGGGCGCCGGCGCGTAGCCGCCCAATGGGCGGATGGTGGTCATACCGTCCTGAACCAGCACTCCCACCTGCTTGCCCCGTTGGTCGACGCCACCGAACTGCTCGCCCAGGCCGAAGAAATGCTCGTCGCCGCCGGAGGGTACGGTCAGAGTGGCGGAGAGGACGGCGCGACTATCTGCCAGCCGCGCTTCCAGCCGCGCCATGCCTGCAGCTCGCAGCTGCACGGTGAGCTGTGCCATCCTACCGAGCGGGTCATCCGTCGCCGCGAGCAGCGACGCGCCCACGGGATCTGCGTGCCAGCCCTGTAACCGGAGCACGTGGACTACTATTGGGGTGCTTGAGGATCCGGCGAACCGCCGGCGCGGCAGAAGACGCGCGAGCGTCTGCCGATCCAGGCCGAAGGTCAGTGTGGCAACGCCGACCGCCCCGTGAATCAGCGGCCGATTCCCGGCGCCAATCACGCCGATCTGCAGGGGTGTACCGCCAATGACGACGCTGATGTGTAGCGCCGGACTGGCGATCAGCAGCTCGCGACCGATCTGGCGCACCTGCACGCCGCGCCCGACCGCCCCGGCGCGAGCGTCCCCGGGCAACGAGGCGGCCAGCACGAGCAACAGCGCAAGGACGGGCGGCGCGACCGCCATGCGGCGCTGGTTGGTCATGGCTGACCCAACAAAACGAGCAGGACCCCGGTGGCGAGCTTCGCCGCACCGAGCCGACGAGGGCCCATTGGCTCCACGACGGCAGTCACGCCAACCATGACTTCGTCCCTCCCGCTACAGTATCCTCAATACGCCAGCGGAAAGGAATTCCCCTCGTCCCACGCCGGAAACACGACCCAGGCGTGCCAGGGAGACAGACTGCATGGATCGCCCGAACGCGGCGCGCACCGGTCGGCGTGCGAGTGCCAGGACCGCCCGCCGACTGCTCGTCGTGGTGTTGGCGGCGATTATCCTGGCAGGCGGGATCCTGGTCCAGATGCAGTGGTCGCGGCACAACCACCGAGCGTGGCAGGCAGCTGTCGCACGCGGCCGGTACGACTTCGCCACGGGCTCCTGCATCTCCTGTCATGCACTCTATCCAATCTCCTCGGCGGGCGGCGCTATCGATCTCACACACGAAGGGAGCAGGCGAAGCCTGGCCTGGCTGCAACACGAGATTCGCTTCCCTAGCTCCCTGCGACCTCCTACTCCAGCCGGCCAGTCAGACGACCTTGCAGCCTTTCTGAGTAGCCTGAAGTAGCCGGCGTGACTGCGACCCTCGCGAGGCACAACGTACCCGCCGAAGCACGGCCCGGTCTCGCCTACTGGCCGGCGATCTGGTGCAAGGTCTCCAGGATCGCTGCCGGCTCCAGCCGCTCGGTCCAGTCGGCGTCCACGAAGGCCAGGCGCACTACACCGTCCTGCGCGAGGACGAACGTCCCCGGCATCGCTGTCCACTACCTGCCGCCGCCAGTGGGTCGCCGCCAAGCAGTTGCAGGACAGGCTAGCGCGCCCCCAGCGGTGTGGGTGTGCTCACCTCCGAGCGGAAGACCCATGGCCGTGGGTCTTCCGCTCGCTGACCCGTCCCGAGCAGTCGGGGCAAACATGTTGGCGGGTGTGGTACGTGCCGAAGCAGAGTCAGTGGCAAGCACCCTCTCCGTAGCGCGCCACGGCAAGCTCACCTCACACTTGCGCCCGCGGCGTGCTCTTCAGTTCTCGCTGACACACCCTACGCTGAGGTGGCTTGACTGTTCGCGGCCCATACCGGACTCTTGCAGAGAAATGCACTGACCAGCTTGCTCACTTTGCAGGTGCAACGCGGCGCAGCCACAGGCCCGGCGCGATCATTGCGCCGATGTCTCAAACGCTGGCGCGTAGCGATCAGGGCCTGCCATAACGCGTGGACACTGGGGTCGGTCTTACTGCTCGTCAGCCGAGCGTGGCCAGCAGCTGCTCGGCACTCTCAATATCCGCGCGCGCCCCCAGCCGCCGGAAGATAGTCAGCGCGTCCTCCAGGCAGGCTCGGCGCGGCCGCAGCGTCGCCGCGGGCCAGGTGCAGGCGGCCGTAGACCGCCAGCAGCCGTCCCTCGCCGTGCGGGTAGGGCATGCTCCGCGTCAGGGCCAGACCCTCCGCCAGCGCCTGCTCTGCCTCGTCCCAGCACCCCTGCGCCAACAGCACAAGGGCCTGCACCCGCAGGTCCTCTGCCCATGCCAGCCGGCAGGTGCCGCGCCGCGCCCGCTCAAGTGCCTCGCGCACCGTACCGGCAGCCTGATCGATCTGGCCCGCTTCGAGCTGCGCCCAGGCCAGCACGGGCAGCACGTACTGCGTCACGATACGCTCCTCCTGACCCGGCTGGTCGCGGAGCGGGAGTAGGCGCGCACAGGCCGCCTCGGGATGGCCGGCGACCGCCTCGCGCTCGGCCAGGAGGGCACGAGCGATGAGCGCGTGCAAACGCTCGCCCGTTCCTCCTGAGACTGCCAGCACCGCTTCGAAGTACTGCGCCGCCTCGTCCCAGGCGCCCGCGGCATGCAGGAGTCGCCCCAGGTCGACGCGCGGGCCAGTGTAGTTAAATCCGTCCCTGAAGCCCATCTCGTCCGCGAGGGCCAGGCCGCGCTCCAGGTAGGCACGGCCGGCGACCCAATCACCGCTCAGGAAAGCGTCTAGCCCCAGCCGGCTCATGGCGGTGATGATGCCGGCCGGATCCCGTGCCCCCTCCGCGATCGCGAGCATGTGCTCGGCGGCCTGCCTGCCCTGCTCGTACTCGCCCCGCTCCTCATGGATCCAGGCCAGTTGGTGGTAGGGCCCCCGTAGGGCCCCCATGAGTCCTCGGGTCTCGCCGCGCTCCTCGAGGGTCCAGGCCAGTATGCCCCATGGCTCATCGTCCTCCGGTCCCGCCAAAGCTGCGGCCTCCTGGGCCGCCCGGAGCGCTTCATCGGCGCGGCTCGCCATGATGCAGACGTAGGCGTGGTTCGTGAGTGCCCAGAGCAGCAGAGCCTGGTCGCTCAGCGCACGGGCGATCTTCTCCCCGCGGCTGCCATAGTCCAACGCGTAGTCCGGCTGCCCATTCGACGCGTGGAGGTTGGCCAGCCTCAAGTACACCTTGGCCAGCTCGCCGGAGGGGCCGCGGGACTCCAGTGTGGCCACGATCGGCTGCAGGCGCGCTATCCCCGCCGGAAAGGGACCTCTGTCTCCGTAGATCCCAGCGATGAGCGTTTCCACTCTGGCCATGCCTGCCTGGTCGCCCGCCAGGCGGAGCATGCTCGCGGCCTGGTCCAGCACCGCCAGCGCGGCGCCGAACTGCCCCAAGCGCCATGCCAGGACAATGCCCAGCTTCTCACGGGCGCGCAGGAGGTCGGCCTCGGCGCCGCCCAGTCCCTCGAGGCACGCCACCAGATGCCGGTAGCGCTCCGCCGCCGCCGTGTCAGCGAACCGGGCCGCCGCCTGATCGCCGGCCTGCTCCAGGTAGATCGCCGCCCGCGCCGCATCGCCCGCCTCCCGGAAGTGGTAGGCCAGCGCCTCCACGGGCGGCTTGCCGGGTGCGCGTTCCAGGGCTTCGGCCACCTGCTGGTGCAGCAGGCGGCGGCGCCCCAGCGCCAGGTCCGCTTCCACCACCTCGCGGATCAGGTCGTGCACGAAGGCATAGGCGTCGTCCGCCGTCTCCTCCAGCAGCCCGGCGCGGCAGGCGTGCTGCACGGCATCGAGGACTTCACCCTCGGGCAGTCCCATCACCGCGAGCAGCCGCGTGCGGGGCACCACACGGCCCAGCACCGCCGCCGTGCCCAGCAGCGTCCGTGTGGCCTCCGGCAGGGCCTGCACCCGGCGCCGGATGCTCTGCCGCAGGTCCCAGGGCACGCCCGGTGCAGTCGGCCCCTCGGTCTGCCGGCTCTGCACGCTCCGCGCATAGCTCACCAGGTAGAAGGGGACGCCGGCGGCGCGCGACGCAACCTGCGCCGCCAGAGCCTCGCTGTCCTGTCCAGGCTCGCCCAGGGCCTGCAGGAAGAGCGCCTGGGCCTCGGCTGGCGCCAGGGGACCCAGCGTGTGCTCGGTTGCCAGTTGCGCTTCGCCCAGCTCGGCCAGGGCTAGCACGAGCGGGTGCGCGGGCCCGACGTCCGTATCTCGGTAGGCGCCCACCAAGCGCAACGGCACATCTTGCGGCTGGCGGAGCAGACTGGCGAGCAGGTCGCAGGCATCGGCGCCCGCCCACTGCAGGTCGTCCAGCAGCAGCAGCGTTCCGGCCGCTCCCGCCAGGTTGGTCAGGAAGCGGCTGACCGACTTGAACAGCAGGTGTCGCTCCTGCTCGGGCTGCAGCACCCAGTGCGGCAGCGGCTCGATGGCATCGGCAGGCAGGTCGGGGAGCAGGCGGACCAGCCAGGCGCAGCCCGCCAGCTCCGCGCGCAAGGCCGCCACCGCCCGGCTCGCCACATGCCGCTCCAGGGCCTGCAGCAGCGGCGCAAAGGGCTCGCCCGTGCCACGGCTGCACCCGCCTGCCAGCACCGCCCAGCCCCGCGGGATGGCCCGGGGTGCTGCCTCCTGCAGCAGGCGAGTCTTGCCGATACCCGGCTCGCCGGCGAACAGCAGCAGGGGCGGTCCCTTGCCGGCCAAGTGCGCCTCCAGCGCCGCCACCTCCCGCTGGCGCCCGACCAGGGGTGGCCGGCTGCCGAGGTCGGGTGGCCCGACCGTGGGTGGCAGAGGCGCGGCGGGCGCCTCGGGCGCAGCGACCGTCCGGCGACGCGGTGCCGGTCCCGCGGCGGCCAGAAACGCCGGGTGCGCAGACGCGGGCAGGCCCAACGCCGCAGCCAGCCGCCTGGCCGTCTCCCGTTGCGGCTTGCTCTCGCTCCCTTCCAGGGCCTGGATGCCGCGCGCACTCACCCCGGCCCGCTCGGCCAGGGCTTCCTGCGTCAGCCCTGCCGCCAGCCGCCCCTCCCGCAGCTGCTCACCGAAGGATTGGGTGGTCTCCACGTCTGTGCGCGGTCCCCGTCGTGGGTGTCAAGCTCGCCGTGTGCATCTGCGCTTCCGCCACGCGAGGGCGCTCGTCGTGATCATAGCACTGCGCCGAGCATGAGCGCTGCGTGGGCGGCGAGCCTGGATGGCGAAGCGTTAGGCACAGGTTTCGCCGGTTGGCACAGACCTGCGGGTACCGCTTCCGGTCTGCGTGGCCGGCGGCTCCTGGACGGCCTACGCTGCCCGTATCGATGAAATCGGGACGATCGGTCGGCTGAGGACTGGAGGCTCGTGGAGACAGCCAGCCCGCCGACGGACTGGGGCAGCCAGCGGCGCCGCACGACACGCCGTGTGACACGAGGGAAGGGCCGAAAGGAGCATAGACGATGCGCGTCACACATCAGCTGTTCGCAAGCCTCTTGTTGGTGCTGGCCTGCCTACCGGTACACACCGCGGCGGCGGCCGGTACCCCGTCGCTGGCCGGTCACTGGCTGGCTCAGCTGTTTTGGAGCTGCGAGCCCGGCCACGGTCCCGGTGAAGTCTGCGCCCTGGCCGACCATGCGCCGGGCGCCGTCACGCTGGCCGTCACGGTGGATATCGTGAGTACTGCCGCGGGCAGCGCCACATTCTCGTATGAGGCGACGCTCGCAGGCAGCGGCAGTGACGTCAGCCCGCAATGCGACGCCAAGCTGTGGGGGAGCACGGCTTTCACGGGTCTCTGCCACCTGGCGGCACATGGCAAGGGCTACTTTAGCCCTTGTGCGTGGAACTTCTATGTTTCCGACGAGTGGGTGACGTTCGATGGCTCGAGGGTGGTGCGCGACGTACACAACCCGATGGTAGCGGGGGGCATGGCGTATCCGGAGATGTGGCCAATTCCGGCCTGGCCGGGGTACTACCGTGACGACATGCTGGACCTCGGCCCCAGCACCGCCGGCGTCCATGCCGAGGAAGTCCTCGTGCAGTACTGAGGTGTAGCCCGAGTGCGTGCAGGGTGCGCAGAGTCCCACGTAGACTCTTCGCAGCCGTGAATGGTGTGCGTGACACATGCGCCCAGTGCCGGCGTGCCACCCTTCTTGGCGTGGACACCGCGGATCAGCGTCTCGCCCCAGCCCGCTGCTGCAATATCTCCGCCCTCTCGGGACGCGCCTGCTACGTGGCAGAGCATACCGTCTCAACGGGCTTCAAGGAACGTCCCCGCACGTCTTGTGGTAGGGCAGATCGCTGAGGTACTGCCGCCATTCCTGGGGCGTCAGGTTGCGATTGGCGATCGCGCAGGCACGCTGCACAGGCGACTGCCGCGTCGGCATGGGCCACAGGCGGACCGTAGCGTCGTAGCTGCCGGAGGCCAGCAGCCCCCCATCGGGGCTGAAAGCAAGGCTTGCGATATCGCTTTCTTGCCCGGCGAGAGCCGGGCCGAGCGCCTGCCCGCTCGCCACGTCCCAGAGCGAGACGGTGCCCTCGGCGTCGCCGGCAGCCAATGTGGTGCTACCGGGGCTGAAGGCCACACTGCTCGTGTCGCAATAGCCACATGCGGTATACCACGTGTGCGGCGAAACCAGCGCCCGTCCGCTCGCCACGTCCCACAGGAAGACGGTGCCGGTGCCCCCCGCGGCCAGGATCGTGCCGTCGGGGCTGAAGGCCATGGCCCACAGCGCTGGCCCGATGATGGAAGGACCGAGCGCCCGGCCGCTGGCCGTGCTCCACAGGCGGATGGTATTGTCCGCCCCGCCGGAGGCCAGGACGGTGCCGTCGCGGCTGAAGGCTAGCAGGCCGACAGCGCCCCCCGTGGTGAGCCACGGGCGGGGCGGCCGCCGGCGCGCGACATCCCACAGCCAGATTGTGCCGTCCTCACCGCCCAAGGCCACGATCTTGCCGTCGGCACTGAGAGCCTCACTGTCCACTGTGCCGGTATGCGCGATGTTGGGCGTCCCGAGCGGGCGGCCGGTGGGCACGCTCCAGAAGCGGATGGTCGATACGGCGGTCTCACCGTCGTAACTGTGCGAGACCAGGGTGCGCCCGTCCGGGCTGAACGCCTCGTCCAGCACAGGGCCGGCGTGCGCGGCAAGCGGCGGGCCGAGCAGCCGGCCGGTCGACACGTTCCAGAGCCGGATGGTCGCGTCGTTGCTACTGGAGGCCAGGATCCGTCCGTCCGGGCTGAAGGCCACGCTATTCACTTGGTCACTGTGCCCGGCGAGCACCCGGCTGGCCGGGCTGGCCGGGCTGGCCGGGCTGGCCGCCGCGTCCCAGAGGCGAATTGTGCCGTCCTCGCCTCCCGACGCCAGCGTCGTGCCGTCTGGGCTGAAGGCTACCCCATACACCGGGCCGCCATGTCCCGGGTACGGCGAACCGACGGGCAGCCGGGTCGCCACGTCCCAGAGCCGGATGGTGCCGTCCTCGCCTCCAGACGCCAGTGTCGTGCCGTCTGAGCTGAAGGCCACACTGTACACCGGACCGGTGTGCCCGGTCAGTGACGCCCCGGACACGCGCCCGCTCGCCACGTCCCACAGCACGATGGTGCCCGTGCCCCCGCCGGCGGCGAGCGTCCGGCCATCGGGACTGAAGGTCAGGCTATGCACCTCACCGCTGTGTCCACTGAGCGCTGGCCCGATTGTCCGGCGGCGGGCCACGTCCCACAGCCGGATTGTGCCGTCGCCGCTGCCTGCGGCCAGCAGCCTGCCATCCGGGCTGAAGGCCAGGCCATAGACGAACCCAGCCTGCCCGCCCAGCGGCGCACCGAGCGGCCGGTGGCCTGTCACGTCCCACAGCTGGATCGTGCCGGCGCTGCCGCCGCACGCCAGAATACGGCCGTCGGGGCTGAAGGCCACGCTGTTCAGGAAACCCGGCTGCCCGGTCAGGGAGGGACCAAGGGGCTGGCGGCGAACCACGTCCCACAGCCGTACTGTGCCGTCGTTGCTGGCCGAGGCCAGTGTCTTGCCGTCGGGGCTGAAGACCACGCTGTTCACGGCATCAGAGTGGCCGGCGAGGGGCGGGCCGAGAGCCCCTCGGTGTGCCACATCCCACAGGCGCACGGTGCCGTCGCCGCTGCCGGATGCCAGGATCGCTCCGTTCGGACTGAAGGCCACGCTCTCCACGGGACTGGCCAGCGTGGCCAGAAAGGCGAGCAGCCGCGGGTTGGAGTTGACCGCGCGAACCAAGCTGGCACGAGTCTGTGGCGAGCTGTTCAGCCGGTCGGCTTCCACACTCAGGAGCAACGCGACCTGCAACTGGCTGTTGAGGAGTGTGCCGGCCTGCAAGGCCAACACGCGAGAGAGCGCGCTCAGCGCGGCAGAGGCATTGGCCGCAGCACGGGTCCGGGCCCGTGAGGCGTCAGAGGCATTGTTGAGCGCGGCCACGCTCAAGCCCGCCGCCACCACCAGGAACAACGCCAGCACCACGGCCAGCGCCCGCAACCGCCCGGCCGCGCGCCGGTTAGCGCTTACCGCCGCTTGCGCGAGCCCAAGCTCGCGCGCCTGCGCCTCGCGCTGAGCCGCCTCCTGCCGCTGCGCCTCGGCGACGCCCGCTTCCAGGAAGGCCACCTCCCAGGCGCTCGGAACGTTCCGCGCCGCCCACGCCTGCGCCTCCTCCAGGACACTCCCCCGATACAGGTGGTCGGCCTGCCGACCGCGCCGCGCCCATGCCGCGGCGTCCGCGCTGATCGTCTGCTGGAGCCGCACGTCCTCGCGCGCCTCGCGCAGCCAGCCCGCGAGGCGGCTCCAGGCGCTGATCAGGGCCTCGTGGCTTACGTCCAGGGTAGTCACACCGGCATGCTCGCCGGAGGTCAGCAGCCGCGCCGCCACGAAGGCGTCTGCCACGTCCTGCATCAGCGCGCTCTGGTGGGAATCGGGGAGGGTCATCTCCTCCAGCGCCGCCCGGCGGCGCGTGGTGTCCTGCTCTGTTGCACCCGGGTCGATCAGGCGCAGAAACAGCGCCCGAGCCAGGTCGCGGTGCGCGTCGGAGGGCAGCGCAGCGAACGTCGCCTCCGCTTGCCGGCTCAACGCGCCGCGCACCCCGCCGATCTCCTGGTAGACGGCTGCGGTCAACAGGCGTCCCTGCCGGCGGTCCGCGAGCTGCTCGAGGGTGAACTCCAGCAGGGGCAGCGCGCCCGCCTGCCCTGCCACCTCGTAGAGCAGGTCGCCCACCAGTCCGCTCTCAAAGCTCAGCTGTACGTCGGGCAGGCCGGCAGGCCGCTCGATGGCTTCGCGCAGTTCGGCAGTGGACATCGGCAGCACCACTTGGCCATGGCTCTGTAGAAGGGCGCCGAATGCCGGATAGGCCAGCGGCCGGTCGTAGAAGTCGGCTCGCAGCGTCAACATGACCAACAGCGACCCGCGCGACTCGGTGGTCGCCGTGAGCAGCAGGTCGATGAACTGGCGGCGCTCTTGCTCGTCCGTGGTGAGGGTGAACAGCTCTTCGAACTGGTCGACGAGCAGCACCACTCGCTGCTCGAGACGCGCCGCCAGCTGCCGGGCCCACAGGTGCAGCCCACGGGCGTCATCGCCGCTCAAGTCCTCGCGCAGGGTGTGTATGCTGCGGTCCAGCCTGCCCGCCAAGCTCACGGCCAGCGCCTCCAGGGGATGCGCACCGGGGAGCACCGGATCGAGGTAGACCCAGCCCTCGCTGCCCGGCACGGCGCCGGCCTTGAGGCGGGTGAGGAGTCCGGCGCGTACCAGGCTGGACTTGCCCGAGCCGCTCGGCCCTACTACCGCCAGCAGGCGGGCCGGTGCGGGCGGCCCGCCTGCTAGGGTGGCAGCTACAATCTCCAGCAGAGTCTGCACAAAGGCGGTCCTCCCGAAGAAGTCCCCCGCGTCCTCCTCGACGAAGGCGCGCAGGCCCTTGTACGGGTTGCGCGGCGCAGCCGGCGCGGCAGGTGCGGGCACGGAGTGCTCCAGTGGCCAGCCGGGAGAGATCGCGCCGAGCGCGGCCACGAGGGCGGCGACGGCCTCGGGATAGCGCGCCCCGCGCGCGTCCACGCAGGGCACGCCCGCCAGCTCCGCCGGCGCGCACTCGAGCCACCGATCCCCCGCCGCCCAGACGGGCACGATGGCACGGCCGTACATTTCGGCCAGGCCCAGCTCCATGGTGACCAGGCGCGACGCACGCGCCGCGGGCGAGACCACCAGCGCTACCGCGCGGCAGGCGCGCATCGCGGTCCGCAAACCCTCCGGCCCGCCGGCCCCGCGCCGCAATTCCGTGCGCTCCGGCCACCCGGCGATGCCGCGCGCGGCCAGGTCGTTCAGCAAGCGCGCCGCGAACTCGCCGTCCTCTGCCGTGTACGACAGGACGACGGAGGGGGTCCGGTCTTCGATCGGCAGCCGCACCCCAACGTCCTTGGAGGACATTGTCGCCGGCGCGTCGAACACGCTGGGGGTGATCTCGGACTCGTCCACGCGGCGCCCAGCGGCTTCCAGCCGGGTGCGGTCCTCCGGCGGCAGCTGGAGCGCCTTGGCCAGCAGTCCCAGCGTGTCCGCGCGCGGGGCGCGGTTGACCCCGCGCTCCAGGTCGCTGACGGCACGCGCGCTCACCCCTGCCCGCTCGGCCAGCCCCTCTTGGGTCAGGCCGGCAGCCTCCCGGTAGCGTCGCAGCAGCACCCCGAAGGCGGGACCGGGATCCCTGCGCTGCACAGCGCCTCCACGCGGACGGGCCCGGCAGCGCGGCCCACGCGCTGAGCGCACAACCATCCTCCGCAGGAACGGCGGGCACGGCGCCGGGTTCTCGTTCTCTCTGAGCATAGTCCACCTGCCCGCCCGGCGCAACGGCGCACCGCCCCCTCCGCAGCGCGCCGCCCGATCTCGACCGCGCACTGTGGTCTGGCCGTGCTGGAGCCGAGGCCGGCGGTCACAGGGAGCACGATGTGGGCCCACCTGTGACCTTCCTGTGCCGGCCTGTGTGGTGCCGGCAGCACTCCAGGCGCAGAGTGGCGGTGAGCAGTGCCCGGGCTCGCCGGCAGGAGGGATCAGCCGCGAGCGATGCGGGCACCGCGCATGGACCGCACCGGCCACGGTGGTCCGACCTCGGGCAGTGGCCATCGACCTGAAAGGAGCACGCTCATGACCCCGCGCCGCACGCTCTGCACTCTCCTGCTGTCCGCCCTGCTCGCCGTCAGCGTGGCCCCGCCGCGCTGTCTCGCCGGTTCGGCAGCACCCGGCCATCAGGGTGCACGACCCCGTCTCACCACGCTGCAGGCCGGCCGACCCCAGCTACGGAGTGGCGGGTCGGCCGGCACTTCGTCCCGCTGGCAGGAGGAGACACAGCTCTCCGCCGGCGACGGGCAGGCCGGCGACCACTTCGGCGGGCCGGTCGCCCTGAGCGGGGACACGGCCGTGGTCGGCGCCTGGAACGCCCACCACGGCGCGGGCGCCGCCTACGTCTTCGTGCGCACGACGAGTGGCTGGACTCAACAGGCCACGCTTGCGGCCGATAGCGGCAATCCCGATCACTGGTTCGGCGTTTCGGTGGCGCTCAGCGGCGATACTGCCTTGATCGGTGCACCGATGGCCGGCCACACCGGGGAAGCGTACATCTTCGTGCGGCACGGACGGCAGTGGACGGAGCAGGCCAGGCTATCGTCCCGCGACGGTGCTCCCGGTGACTGGTTCGGCCGTGCCGTGGCGCTGTATGGGGACAGCGCGCTGGTGGGCGCCTGGTACGCACATGACCACGCCGGTGCAGCCTACGTCTTCACGCGGACTGCCGGCCGCTGGAGTCAGCAGGCCATGCTCACCGCGGACAAGGGCGAGCCGGAGGACTACTTCGGCACCTCCGTCGCCTTGCACGCCGACATGGCACTGGTCGGCGCCGCCGGGGTGGTTGCCAACACCGGAAGTGCTTTCATTTTCACGCGGCAAGGCGTCACCTGGAAGCAGCAGGCTCGGCTCAGCGCGAGCGATGGCATGCCGGGCGATGTTTTCGGCATGGCCGTCGCGCTTACCGATAGCACTGCGCTGGTCGGCGCGGGAGACGCCGACTGCCAGCGAGGAGCAGCCTACATCTTCGTGCGCACTGAGCAGGAGTGGACGCAGCAGGCTAGGCTGAGGGCCGCAGACGGCGCCTGCCGCGACCGGTTCGGTCACGCGGTGGCCCTGAGCGGTAATACCGCGCTGGTCGGAGCGTGGTACGCCGACGACCAGGCAGGCGCCGTGTACGTCTTCACCCGCGCAGCCGGCCGCTGGGCCCAGCAGGCCAGGCTTACCGCGGGTGACGGCGGCTCCGGCGACTGGTTTGGCGGCTCTGTGGCCGAAAGCGGCGGCGCGGTCCTGGTTGGTGCCGGCTTCAAGGACCGCGCCAGAGGCGTTGTCTGCGTGTTTACGCGCGTGTCCGCGGCGTGACTGTGGCGCGAAGTCTCGAGCTACGCTCCCCCCGCTGCGTGATATGTGCCCAAGCCTCCCGGGACCTGCGCTCACGCCGGCGCGGACAGCCCGGCGAGTGACAGGCTGGAGTCTACAACCGTGTGCAACAGGTGCCTGCCCGGAACAACTCGACCGCAAGCAGCACCGAACAGGCGGCTAACCATGACAACGTTCGGCACTGATGTCGGCGCCATTCGTGAGTATGCGCAGGCGGCAGAGCAGCATCCGAAGACACGCCGCCGTAGTCGGCATTGTCACGCAGCGCCGCGGCAGTCGGCCGATCAACGGCCGAGACACCGGCACGTCGCGTACGACTTCTTGATCTTCTGAACAGCCGTCTTGAGGGCCTGCCGTGGCGACGCTTTCCCCTGCAGCACGAGGTTGATAGCGTTGTACTCTGGGTCCCAGACCTGGGACATGGCCGGCGAGTTCGGCATCAGGATGCCTGCGCTGAACTGCCGCTCGGCGGCCAGTTGCAGCGCGTTCGGCGTAAAGCCGGGCGCGACTCGGAGCGTCGGCAGGCGATCCTCGTACCTGGCGGTGATCGCCTGGCCGTTCAGGCTCAGGTACCGTGCCAGATCCCAGGCGGCAGCCTGGTGCGCGCTGTAGCGGTTGACCGCCCAGACGCGAATGCCGACGAACGGCCTGCTCACGTAGCCGCCCGGCAGGGCCGGGATGTCGGCGGCGCCCAGGTCCGGCCCCAATGACCCGGCATAGGAGTCGAGATTCCACGGGCCGTCCAGGATCATCGCCGCCCGGCCGGCCTGGAACGCTTGGCTGACAAATGAATAGTCGACGCTCTTCGGCACGATCGCGGTGAGCGATCGGATGAAGGTGAGAGCCTGCACGGCGGCGGCATTGTCGAGCCCGATGTCTCTGATGTCGACCTTCCCGCCTTTGCTCCCGAAGACGTAGGCGCCGTAGCCGCCGTACGCCCAGTAGTTGTAGTAGAGACCACCCGAGATCCAGTAGAGAAAGCCGGACTGGTTGCCTTTCGTCAGCCTGCTGGCGCTGGCGATCAGCTGTGTCCAGGTGGCGGGAGGATCGTGCACCAGCCGCTTGTTGTAGAACAGCAGCAGGCCGTCTTCGTCGTGTGGAATCGAGTACGGCACGCCGTCGACCAAGGTCGCGGCCTGCGCAAACGGCTGGTACCTTGCCAGGTCGGACGCACTGAGCACGCCGGCCGGCCGTGGCGCGATCAGCTTGGCTACCGCGTAGCCGCCCTGCTCGTCCTCCGGAAAATAGATGATGTCCGGGCCGTCTTTGCTCTTCGCCTTGGGCGGGAACTGACAGGGAATGCAGTTGGTACCCCCGGGCTGGCCGAAGGTGACGAACTTCACGCTCAGTCCGTTGGCGGCGCCCCACCTGTCCGCCAGCGCGGTAAGCCCATCCACCGCCGGAATGGAGTTCAGGTCTTCCCACACGGTGATGGTCGCGCCGGCACGCTGAGATACCGCGCCCGCGCCGCCCGCGGACGGCGCGGCAGCCAGCACCATTGCCACAACTCCGAGCAGGCTTCGTCTCATCTCTCGTCCTCCTCTGCCCATCGTGCGTCGCGAGTTATGGGTAGGCCGCGCAAGTCTTCTGATACGGCAGGCCTCCCAGGTAGTGCTGCCACTCGCCGGGAGTCAGGTTGCGCCCTGCTATCTGGCAGACACGCCGTTCCAGCACCGCCGGATCGATGGTCCAGGTCCTGAGCGTCTGGTCCGTGCCCACCGACACCAGCGTCTTGCCACCTGGCCCAAAGGCCACGCCCCACACACCGCCCGTGTGGCCGGTGAGCGACGGCCCCACCGCCAGCTGGGTCGCCACATCCCACAGGCGGATGGACTCGTCGTCGCCGGCCGAGGCCAGTGTGGCGCCGTCTGGGCTGAACGCGACGCTGCGCACCACGGCGTTGGCGACCAGCGGTGCGCCGATTGCGCGCGCCGTCGCCGTGTCCCACAGGCGGATCGTCCCATCGGCGCCGCCTGTGGCGAGCGTGCGGCCGTCGGGACTGCAGGCCACGCTGTAGACGGCGCCCGTGTGCCCCGACAGCAGCAGTCCCGGGCGGTCGCCGCTCCACAGGTGCCACAGCCACACGCTGCCGTCCAGGTTCCCGCTGGCCACCATCCTGCCGTCGCGGCTGACGGCCACGCTCCAGGCCCGCATGGCGGGCCCGACGAGCGGCAGACCGATCACCTGCCGCCGAGACACATCCCACAAGCGGACGCTCGCGTCTGCGTTGCCCGCGACCAGTACCCGGCCATCGCCGCCAAACGCCAGGCTCTCGACGGCGGCCCCTGCCGGATCGGCGAGCGGTGCGCCCAGCGGCCGGCAGTGGGCCACGTCCCAGAGCCTGATTGTCGCGTCGTCAGCGCCGGACGCCAGAATCCTGCCGTCCGGGCTGAAGGCCAGGCTGTTGACGTAGTCGGTGTGGCCGGCCAGCGGGCTGCAGCGCAGCCGGCGTCCGGCCAGGTCCCACACGAGAATCGTCTTGTTTGCTCCTGCGGAGGCTGCCAGCGAGCCGTCCGGGCTCATGGCGACGCCGGCGGCGGGATTGGCGCTTCCGGGCAGGGGAAGACCCAGGGTATGGGCGGCGGAGACATCCCACAGTCTCACCGCGTCCGACTGGCCGCCCGAGGCAAGCAGGCCGTCATCCGGACTGAACGCCAGGTCGGCCAGGCCATTGCCGTAGCCGAGACCGGCCGCCATGCCGGCCGCGGAGCCCGTGAGCGGTGCGCCGAGGGGCTGCCCGCGCGGCATGCTCCAGAGCTGGACACTGCCGTCGGTGCTGGCCGACGCCAGGATGGCGCCATCATGGCTGAAAGCCACGCTGTAGACGGCCTGCGGCCCTTGCGCGAGCGATTGGCCGAACGGCCGCCGGTGTGCCACGTCCCAGAGCTGCACCCGTCCGTTCGCGTTCGACGCCAGGATCGAGCCGTCGGGGCTGAACGTCACAGAAGACACGGCAGCCAGCGCGGCGTTTTCGAGCAGCCCGGCGATCGCCCGGCGCCGTGGCGCGTCCCACAGCCACAGCGAGCCGTCATCGCTGCCCACGGCCAGGGTTCTGCCGTCTGGGCTGAACGCCATGCTGTCAATGGCGCCTTGCTGGCTCGCAACGAAACTACCGATCAGGCGCTGATGGGCGACATCCCACAGCCTGATCACATTTGGCGTGTAGGCCGCGACGAGGACGGTACCGTCGGCGTTGAAAGCGAGCGCCGTCACGGCACCGGCTGGGCTGCCGGTGCTGAAGTCGCCGATGCGGTGCCCGTGCAGCAGGTCCCAGACGACCGGCGCCCCGGCGCTACTGCATGCCATCAGAGTGCCGTCGGCGCTGATGGTTACGGCGGCGAGCGTGCTCGTAACGCCGGGGACCGTGACCGAGAGGCTCTGCTGCCGCAGGGTTGCCACGTCCCACTGCCGGACGGTCCCGCCAACGCCGACCGCGCTCAGGCGCCGGCCATCGGGACTGAAGCTGACGCCCGCTGCACCCACGGGATCGCCCCGCAGCACTGCGACCAACCGGCTGTGCTGGTGCTGGAAGCTCTGCAGCAGCGCGCCCCGGGCTTCTACTGTGCTCGCCAGGCGATTGGCTTGCACGCTCAACAGCAGCGCGAGCGTCGTCTGATCGTCCAGATGACTCACGGACTGCAACGCGAGGGTGGTCGACAATGCCAGATCTCGCCGGGCGAGCGCCGTGGCTTTGGCGGCGGCTTCCTGACGCTCGCTCGTCCGTGCGGTGTTGGCCGCGTTGATCGCCACGGTCGCCAGCCCGGCTGCTACCGCGAGGAAGGCCAGTAAGGCCCCCGTCAGTACCCGTAGCCGGGAAGCGGCGCGCCGTTCGAGGGCCAGCTCGTGCGCCTGGCGCTCCCGTTCCGCCGCGGCCCGCTGCGCCTCCGCCGCCACGCCCGCCGCCACGAACGCCGCCTCGCTAACGCTCGGCAGATTCCGCGCCGCCCAGCCGCGCGCCTCCAGCAGCAGCGCGCCGCGATAGAGGTAATCGGGATCCCAGCCCTGTCGCTCCCACTCCGCCGCGTCGGCGCTGACGGACTGCTGCAGTCTGATGTCCCCCCACGCCTGCTGCAGCCAGGCGCCAAGCCGCTCCCACTCCCGCAGCAATGCCTCGTGGCTGACCTCGATCGTGGCACCGCCGCTGCCGTCGGACGTGCTCAGCAGGCGGGCCGCGATGAAGGCCTCGGCGGTCGCTTGCAGCAGGCGGGTCTGCTCGGCATCCTCCAGCACCAGCTCCTGCACCCCGGCTCGCCGCCTCATCGTCTCCTGTTCACTGGCTCCGGGCGTAATCAAGCGCAAGAACAGGGCGCGGCACAGATGCCGCTGCTCCTCGCTTGGCAGGCCCGCGAACACCGCCTCTGCGTGCCGGGCCAGGGCGCCGCGCACCCCGCCCAGCGCCTGGTAGGCGGCGAGTGTCAGGCGGTGCCCGTCGCGGCGCAGCACCAATTGCTCCAGGGTGAACTCGAGCAGCGGCAGCGCGCCCGCCTGGCCGCGCACCTCGAAGAGCAGATCGCCCACGAGATCTCCTTCAAAGGTGAGCTGCACGTCGGTCAAGGCAGCCGGGCCTTCGATGGCGGCACGGAGGTCGGCCGACGTCATGGGCAGCACCGCCTTGCTCTGCCCGTCGAACAACGCCGCCAATTCAGGATAGGCCAGCGGCCGGTCGAAGAAGTCGGCGCGCAGGGTGAGTATGACAAGGACCGGTCCCCTGGACTCGGTCGCCGCCGTGACCAGGAGGTCGATGCAGTGCTGCCGCTCCGCCTCGTCGACCGCCAGCGTGAACAGTTCCTCGAACTGATCGGCCACGAGCACGACACGCCTGCCGCTCTCGGGTGCCAGCCGCTGGCCGAGCAGATGCAGCCCGCGCGCCGATGCCTCCAGATCGGCGTGCACAGCCTGAACGGGCGAGGCAGGGAGGGAAGCAGCCAGCGCCACGCTCAGCGCTTCGAGCGGATGCGCGCCTGGCACGACCGGCGGCAAGTCAATCCATCCGGCACTGCCCGGCAGCGCGCCGCGCCGCAGCCGGGGCAGTAGGCCGGCCAGGACCAGGCTGGACTTGCCCGACCCGCTCGGCCCCACGACGGCCAGAAAGCGCGGCGCCTGCTCATTCTCGCCGGCCAGCGCCGCGAGCAGGCTGCCGACCGCCGACTCGCGACCGAAGAAGTCGCCGGCATCCGCGGCATCAAAGGCGCGCAGCCCCTTGTAGGGGTTGCGGGGCGTGCCCTGCGCCTCGTCGTTTGGTAACGCCCCGGACGGTGCCGCCGGCGCCTGGTCACCGCGCAGCAGCGCCGCGACCTCGTCGAGCGCGGCGGCAGAGCGTCCGCCGCGCGCGTCCAGGTACTGCATGCCGCCCCAGCCCAGGGGCACGCACTCCAGCCACGCCTCGCCCGCCAGCCACAGCGGGTAGATCGGCCGCCGGTAGAGTTCGGCGACGCGCAGCTCGTCCGCCACGTAGCGGGAGGCTCGAGCCTCAGGCGAGCCGAGATAGAGGATTGCTCTGGCAGCGCGGATGGCATCACGTGCGTCTTGCTCCCACCCTGGGCTGCCAGGCTGGAGTTCCTGCGCACCGCGCCACGGGCGGATGCCGTGCGCAAGCAGCTCGGCGCCGAGGCGGGCTACCAGCGCGCGATCGGCACGCGCGTGTGCGAGGTAGACGACCGGGGCCTCCGCTTCGGACAGAGGGGCACCCGCGACGCCGCATCCGGCGTGCGGCTCGACCGCCCCAGTGGCAGCCAGAGAACTCGCTGCCGGGATCGTTCCGCTGCGGGCGTCGAGCCGGCGCGCCGCTGCCGCCAGCCGCGCTTGCTCACTATCGGGAAGGGCGAGCGCGTTGGTCAGCAGGCGCAGCGTCTCGCCCTGCGGTGTTTGGCGGACGCCCCGTTCGAGAGCGCTGATCGCCGTGGCGCTCAGCCCTGCCCGTTCGGCCAGTGCCTCCTGGGTCAGGCCGGCCGCCACGCGGGCGCGTCGCAGCAGCTCGCCGAACAACGGCGCTTGGGCCATGGCAGGCACCCGAGTCCCTTCCCTCGGGCACGCCCCAGCACGCCGGCACGGGTGAGCTGGACCGTGCGCGAGGTCACCGGTACCACTCTACCACATCGGCCTGAGCAGTCTCTAGACGGCCGGCCTACCTCGGCGCACGCATCGTGCTCGCCCAGAGGCTGCCACGCGCTGATGCCGGCGCCGCGGTGGAACCTGCATGCCCGGGCGGAGAGGTACGCAGCGCAACGCCCAGTCCATGCGCCGTCGACGCCGGCTCCGTGCATCCCATGTGGGTGGTACCTGAGGTCGTCTGTCACGTGCGCACTCTCCCGCCTCTACAGCCGGTTGTGCGGCAGGTTGTGCGACTACTTGAGCGTCTTGTGCGTGGCCCGCCGGAGCATCGGCGCCCAAGCTGGAGGCGTTCGAAGATCGCAGCCCGCTGCACCAGGAGAGAGGAGGCCTGCCAGACACGCGCTGGCCCTCAGCACACCGCCGTCTGGCGAATCGTCGATGAACGCGCATCGCGCACGCCGCGGTCCGTTAGGATCGAACTCCCTGCTGCTGGTAGGAGCGGGTCTTCTCGCTCTGCTCCCCCTGGGAAGCGCCTTGTTGAGCGCAGGCGGCCTCGTAGCACGCGCCGCGGGGCCCGCTTGGTCCGCGCCGATAGCGCCACGGAGAGGTCTGCACCTCCTGCCGGGCACACGAAGCACCGACTACGGGCCGCTGCCACCCCTCACCCTGCTCGGCCAGACAACCATATTCCCGACCAGCGTCGATCTCAGCCGCAACGCGCCACCCGTGGGCGACCAGGGCTGGGTGAGCGACTGCGTGGCCTGGGCTGCCGTCTACACGCTCGCCGGCTGGTACGTCGACAAGCAGCACCTCCCCACCGGCTACTTCGCACCGCTCTTCACCTATGGCCAGGTCGACGGCCACCAGGATGCAGGAAGCTGGGAGTCACAGGTCCTCGCGGCTGCGCAGCAGGGCATGCTGCCCCTGGCCGATTACCAGCAAGGCAACTACGCCTGGCGCAGCCGGCCTACCGCTGCTCAGCGCGCCCTGGCCCGGCATTATGCCCTCGCCGGCATCACGTATTTCCCCGGTCGCGCCGCCCAAATCGGCGACCCGCGCGACTGGGACACAAACCCCAGCAGGGTGCGTACCGTCATCGAGACCGCGCTGGCCGCCGGCCATCCGGCGCTTATCGGCCTCACCGTATATCCCAATCTCTACAATGCGACCGCCACGAGCGCGTGGATTGCGCCGGTGCCGGCGGATCCAGCCGCCTCCCTGGGCGGCCACGAGCTGGTTGTGATGGGCTACGACAACGCCGGCGCTTGGGTCGAGAACTCCTGGGGCACAAGCTGGGGCCTGAACGGCTATGCGGAGATCTCCTGGCCGTATCTGGAAGCCAATACCAGTGCCATCATCACGGCCGACGCCCTGCGCATCACGGCTGCCCCTGCGATGCACGCGGCACTCGCGGCGTACCCGACCATCACCGCGACCGTGCTGCGTGACGGCGCGCCGCAGCCACACCGAGCCGTCCTGGCCAACGGCGAAGAGCTCGCCGTGTCCGGTACCGGATTCCAGCCGAATGAGACGGTCGCCCTGTTCTGGGACAGCCGCTATCACGGCTACGTCACCGCGCTTTCGGATGGCACGTGGAGCCTGGAGTTGTACGACCACCAGCACAGCCCTGTCAGCGCGCACAACATCCGACCTGCCCCTGGCAGGCATATCCTCGCAGCTCACGGCAGCGCTGGCACCCACGCTGACTCCTGGCTGCTGGTCGCCTGACAAAGAGGAGCGAACGGACTCTTAACTCGCCTGTGCCTCCCGGGCACGGGATCTCCCAGGCGGTGGCCGACGGCTTCTTGGCCATCCTCGCTCCGCTGTCAGCGGGTCAGCACACGGTGCTGTATTGCTCGGTGTCCATCTCCGGCACGATCGGGCCGAAGCCAGCAATGAAGAGCACATTCATCTCGTCCTCCCTCTTCGGCCTCTTCCGGTCGCCTGCCCATCCCGGGCCTTGCGCGCCGGCGTGAACGCCCACCACGGCCGGGCCTCCTCGCCGTTTGCGTAGGCCACCACCGCCGCGAAGACATCCCGCACACACGGATCCTGGCGTACTCCGTCCAGCACGCAAAGCGCCCGGTAGAGCGCATCTGGATCCTGACCGGCAGCGTCCTCCAGACGCAGAATGCCCAGCCGCAGCAAGTCCTCGGCCATTGCTGGCCCGACATTGGGGATCGCCTGCAGTCGGCCGGCGGCTTCGCGTCGTGCCTCCACCATATCTGTCTGGTCGTGTACCAGCTTCATGACTCCTCCCTTCACGCCTGCGTAGCAGTATGCTTACCTCTGCAGTCTAGCGTAGAATGGTGACAGATTATGTCGTCGTTCTCAGGCTGTGATCGGAAGTGTCATGCGTGCGGCACGGCTGCTGGAAATGCTCATCCGCCTGCGCGGGACGCCCCGCCTCACCGCACAGCAGTGGGCGGACGAGTTCGGGGTCTCGCGCCGGACGATGCAACGGGACCTGCAGGCGCTCGCGGATCTGGGCGTCCGCCTGGATGCCACGCCGGGACCGGGCGGCGGCTATATGCTCGCGCGCGAGCAACGCCTGGCGCCGCTCACACTCTCAGTCGACGAGGCGCTTGGTGTGCTCCTGGCCTATGACGCGTTCCTGCGCTCCGCCGGGACGCCGTTTGCCGGCGGTGGCGCAGGACCCTCTGCGGCCACCAAGCTGCGCGCGGCCCTGTCGCCCGAGGCGGTGCGCGATCTGGAACGGCTCAGCGAGCATGTGGCGATCATCGCACGCCCCGTGGGTGACCCCGCGCCCTTGCTGGGTGACCTGCTGCAGGCGGCACTCGACCGGGCACATCTGCGCATCGTGTACGACTCGAAAGCCGGCAAGTCGGAGCGCACCATCTTCCCGTTCGGTGTCTACGCACGGGGTGGGTGCTGGTATTGCGCCTGCCATGACGACCTGCGGGGTGTCAAGTTGTCGTTGCGGGCCGACCGTGTCCGGGCAGTGTCGCGGGTGCAGGACGGGCGGGAGCCACCGCCGCACATCCCGATGGCGCACTGGCTGGACCTGGTCGAGCGCGACGATGGGCGTGGCCTCCCGTTACGTGCACAGGTCACTGCGCGAGGCATGCTGAACTACGACCTGCGGGCGTTGTTTGGCGCACCGCGGCCGGATGGGCATGGCGGCGGCGTGATCGATGGCACCATCCCACAGTCCGAAGTGGCCTGGTTCGCAGGCCAGTTGTTAGCTATCGGGCCCGACGTCGTCGTGGAATCGCCGCCCGCGCTCACGGCCGCCATCCGTGCCCAGGCCGAGCACATGGCCCTGCTGTATCGCTAGCCCCACCTCGCTGAGCAACTGCACACCAGATACCTGTCAGTCCCCCCCGCTCGAGGCTCATTCCCACCTTAACAGAGAGCGTCCATCGCTTCTGTCGTGCCACGGCTTCAGTGCGCCTGACGGGTCCTACGGCCGATCGTGTTGAGCACCGCATGATCATACGGGACGTTGAATGCCCTTGCCAACACCATCGACATGCTCGGTCGAGTCACCATCAGCCTGAGCCTGTACTGCTGTCAGCCACTTGACGGCAGGGTCTTGCGAAATACGCTGATGCGTCTATAATGGCACTATATTCTGTTCACACTGTGCATTGGGCCGCATTGGAGCGCAACAAGAAGCTCAGGCATGGCTCGTTCAATCGAGTCTGCAGGGCTTCCAGATCGGGCTTTGAGTTCGAGCTGCTCCTGCATCTCTGCGCGGGTCCGCTTCCGTTGTCTATTGGTTCCGATGCGCTGGACAGGCGCAAGCTCGTGACGCGGTATGGAGCTGGCATATGGAGGCGTCAGGAAAGTGATGCTTCCGGAGATTCTGCCCCTCGTATGTGTTCGTGGCGCAAGATGGTAGCGCCCCAGTCGGGCTCCTAGCTGAACGGAATATCGCTGTTCTCTGCGCCATTCCGGGAAGATAACCCGAGTCGCGCTTTTGCCAACTCGTAATCGGGCAATCCGGCATAACGTAGAAGCGGTGGAGTGCGCTGGTGCCGTGCGAGGCGCTGCCATGCAGCGGCGAGGCTATCTTGACTTTGATCTGGAGATAGGTGCCAGCGATGGATTAACCTATCCCGTAAGTGCTCGCTCGCGCGTGAGTGAAGCACACGAGGATGTTCGTTTCCCACTGGATCAGGCAACGCTCGAGAGCCGTCTGCAGGCGCCGTAGCTGAAAAGACAGAGCGACCGGCTGCGGACTCTGCCGCAATGAATCTCGCTTCAGCATCATAATGGTCGAAAGCCCGTTATCAGCATCTGCTGAATCCTGTGCTCTCACTGCAACCCGATCACTGATGGTCTCACCTCATCTCTACCGTAAATCCCATCATGTCCTGCAGGCAAATCGAGGAAAGGAGCAAACGTGAGAAAGCAGCTACCGCACCGATTCTGGATTGAGTTGGCCCTCGGTCTGGTCAGCATGGCCCTGCTCTTATTGACAGTGGTATGGAGCAACTGGATTGAGCTCGTTTTCCAAGTCGATCCAGACAATGGCAGTGGTGCCGCTGAATGGCTGATCGTCGTGGCGTCATGTGCAGCCTCGATCGTATTCTTCGCACTCGCCAGCTACGACTGGCGAAAGGTGGCTGCACTACCGGCATGATCCCTCAGTGACACAAAGGGGCGCCACCACAGCTACGCCGATTAGCGACCAGTGAGCTCCGCGGGGAGACAACGATGCCAGTTAGTACGTCCCAGCCGACCGCCAGCACTGAAGATCTCAGCAACCGGGCCAACTTCATATTTAGGGGTACTGTGTTACGGGTCAACGCTAGCACGGTGCCCTCGGTTCCCGCCTCAGCGAGCACCGCTTTGGTCAAAGTCGACGAGGTGCTCTCGGCGCCGAACTCCCTCGTAGGCTACGCCGGTCAGACCATCACCGTTCAATTGGCTGACAACGAGCAGGTGACGGTGGGGGAGCAGGCCACCTTCTATGCGAATGGCTTGGTCTTTGGCGAGAGTCTGGCAGTGCAATCGGTTGGCCATCACGATATTGCGGTGGCCAGCGCGGCGCTGGCCACCGCAGCCGGCGATCCGGTTCAAACATGGGCAAATCTTCATCTGCAACAGCATCTAGCTTCCACGCCTACCGTTGTCACCGGTACCGTTACGGCCACGCGTCTGCCGGACACTGCCGCATCACCCACACAGTCATACGTAAGCGAGCATGATCCTGAGTGGCACGACGCCATTGTCAACGTAACGGGCGTGGAAAGAGGGAGCCTCGCCCAGAAAAGCATAACGGTGCGATACCCAAATAGCCAGGACGTTCGGTGGTATCAGGTGCCAAAACTCCGTCCAGGAATGTCTGGAGTCTTCCTCCTGCACCCGCAGCAAGAGATGACGACAAATGCGGCCCCCGGTGCCGCCGCGGTGACGCCAGACGCTTCCGCCTTTGTCCTGCTACACCCAGAGGACTTTCAGCCAATAGACCAACTGCCTCGCGTCCGAGCCCTCGTGCAGTGACCTTCCTG
Source organism: uncultured bacterium (assembly GCA_963827235.1). Taxonomy (GTDB): domain Bacteria; phylum Chloroflexota; class UBA5177; order JANWHV01; family JANWHV01; genus JANWHV01. Next base: position 40,882 of record CAWHAE010000010.1, on the reverse strand, counting down.
CGGCTGCTTTGGTAGATAGGAGAAGGCGAAGATGGTCTTCATTGTGAATCTTATCCCGCGGTCCTTGAGCGGTGAAACCCACCAGGACAGCGAGCCCAACCTCACGATCAACCCAAGGCAGCCCACGCAAATCGCGGCCACCGCGTTTACCCCCGACCCCCTCGGGGGAGCGAACGCACCCATCTATGTATCAAACGACGGGGGCCATAGCTGGACGCTCAACACGATTGTACCCGGTGGCAATGCGTCTTCTGGCACCGACGATATTACCCTGCGCTTCAGCACCTCGTCCAACGCTCTGTACGCTGGAGATCTGCGGGGAGATAACCTGCAACTGAACGTCTTGCGCACGACGAACTTCCTCGCGTCGACGGCAATGACGACTTTGGAAGGGCGCGGCAACGAAGACCAGCCGTGGATGCAAGCGGCTACTGTTGCAAGCGGTCCGGATGCTGGCAAGGACCGGATCTACGTCGGCAACAACGACTTCAACGCTCCTGGTGGGAAAACCGCGACGATAGACCAGTCACTCGATGCCGGGACTGGGGCACCCGCATTCAGTTCGACCCGCGTTGAGAAACGGACTACATCGGGCCAGAATGGCCCCCAGGTACGGCCAGTCATTCATCCTGACGGCACTATCTACGCAGCATTCTATGGTTGGCGGAGCTTCAACGGCGGCGTCGTCACCGCCGACGTTGTCGTCGTGCGCGACGATAGCTGGGGGACGTCCGCGAATCCGTTCACGGCTCTCGTCGACGCTGGCGATAACATCGCGGGAGTACGTGTCGCGACTGGCAGCACCTTCCCCTGGTCGGCGCTGATGGGACAGCAGCGTACGGGCGGTGATCTCTCGATTGCGATCACTCCAAATAGCAGCTCGGAGGTCTATCTGGCCTTTGCTGATCATCAACCTGCCGGCTATACGCTGCACCTCCGTCGCTCGACTAATAGGGGTGTCAATTGGAGTGCGGATCTGCTGACCATCACGAACGCCACCAATCCAGCGCTGGCGATCACCTCTGATGGCCTGATCGGCTTCCTCTACCAGCAAGTCACGGGCCCGAGTGGCAACCAGCGGTGGGTGACGCATCTTCGTCAGTCTTCGGACGGAGCCACCTGGGGCGACCTCGTCTTGGCGACCGTTCCTGAAGGCGTGCCGGCACCGCAGTTCCAGCCCTACCTGGGCGACTACGTCTATCTGAGTGCCCTGGGCCCAGATTTTTACGGCATCTTCTGCGCGAATAATACGCCGGATCTGGGGAACTTCCCTCAGAGCGTTGTGTACCAGCGAAATGCCAATTTCACGACACATACCCTCCTCGCTGTGGATGGCACGACGCCGGTAGTGGCCTCCATCGACCCGTTCTTTTTCTCGACTGGTTGGCGAGGCTGGGAATCCCTTGGGGGCGTGCTGGAGTCACCACCCAACGCCGTGGCCTGGGGACCGAATCGGCTCGATGTCTTCGTGGTGGGGACGGACAGCGCCCTCTGGCACCGCTGGTGGGATGGAAGCAACTGGGGCGGCTGGCAATCGCTCGGCGGGATTCTGACCTCCCCGCCAGTCGCGGTTGCCTGGGGACCGAACCGGCTCGATGTGTTTGCCCTCGGGACCGATCACGCCCTCTGGCACCGCTGGTGGGATGGAAGCAATTGGGGCGGCTGGCAATCGCTCGGCGGGATCTTGACCTCCCCGCCAGTCGCGGTTGCCTGGGGACCGAACCGGCTCGATGTGTTTGCCCTCGGGACCGATCATGCCCTCTGGCACCGCTGGTGGGATGGAAGCAACTGGGGCGGCTGGCAATCGCTCGGCGGGGTGCTGGAGTCACCGCCCAGCGCCGTGGCCTGGGGACCGAACCGGCTCGATGTGTTTGCCGTCGGGACCGATCACGCCCTCTGGCACCGCTGGTGGGATGGAAGCAACTGGGGCGGCTGGGAATCGCTCGGCGGGGTGCTGGAGTCACCGCCCAGTGCCGTGGCCTGGGGACCGAATCGGCTCGATATCTTCGTGGTGGGGACAGATAGTGCCCTCTGGCACCGCTGGTGGGATGGGAGCAACTGGGGAGGCTGGGAATCGCTCGGCGGGGTGCTGGAGTCACCGCCCAGTGCCGTGGCCTGGGGACCAAACCGGCTCGATATCTTCGTGGTGGGGACAGACAGTGCCCTGTGGCATCGGTGGTGGAATGGGAGCCACTGGGCTGGCTGGGAGTCCCTTGGCGGGATACTGGAGTCACCGCCCAATGTGGTTTCCTGGGCACCGAACCGGCTCGACGTATTCGTGGAAGGGACTGACAGCGCCTTGTGGCATCAGTCGCGAGGATAACTGCCTGGCCCCTCCACCCGGGACCGCAGTCCCCCCTCTGCTGCCATGCGATCGCAACCGCAGGCTGCCGCGGCTGGAGGCTACCGTCCCCCGCCCCACCCGGGACCGCGGTCCCCCTCTGCTGCCATGCGATCGCAACCGCGGGCCCCGTGCCCCATCCCTTCGTCGACTCTTGCGTGTTCAGCCGCATGGGCCCAGGTGCACGGCTTCGGACTTGTGCGGCGCCCCGTACGGAAACGGCCGGCGAGTCCGTCCAGCCGCTCTGGGGAGCTGCTGGCCCACTGCCCCGTCTTGACCGTAGTGCAGCGAGGAGGCAGCCATCGCTAGGATCGCGTGCAACTTCCCAGCCGACTCGCCCCAGGGCCCGGCACCGGCAGGCGGTGCGGTGAGGCCCCGGGGCGGTCGGTGCGCAGCGCCGGGAACATGCCGCTCAGCGGCGAATCGTCAGATGGTAGATGACTTCGCCATGCTCCGACACAGGAGAATTGTACGAAAAGCGCAGGTCGAGCGTGTGCCGTCCTGCTGCCAGCGGAGCCAGCATGACGCAGTTGCAATCAGCCACCGCCTTGGTGGTCCCGGGCCCAGGTATGCCCATCCAGTTACTAGCGTTATACCATAGCGTGAAGAGCGGGGTCTGGAACCGGTAGCGCGTGAGCAGGTTCGTGAGGTGCACACCATCTACGGTCACGTCAGCTTGTGTCAGACTGTCCTCCCAGCCCCCGGCGGCGCGGCTCAGTGCCTCGAAGGTGTCGCCATTCCCCGACACGGTCATAGCCATCAGCCCAGCTGCCATGATGAGGAGCGCCTTGCCGGCGGGCACCGTGCAGGTGCGGATATCGGTGCCTCCGGTGTTGTTTTCGAGGTACCAGACCGGGCCGGACTGGCCCACGGCGCAGAACGCACCGGTGCTGTCGTTGAAGGGGGCCTCCGCCAGAGGCAAACTCCACCCCCACCGGACGATCCGGATGAGCCATTCGCTGTATGAGTGGCCGTAGGGGTGCGACTGCGGCGGGAATACCTGAATCTGTGTGCTGCTCGCCTGGGCGGCAGGCGCCGGTCCCAGGGTGAGGACGGCGAGCATGACCACCAGCAACGCGACCAGCTTCCTCGTGCTTAGCATGTCCTTCTCCTTCCTGCACAGCGCCGAGCACAAGCAACCCGGCGCACGACCACGCCAGCGTGGCCGGGTTCACCAGTTGCTCGCTGCAGTCCAGGGGTGACCAGGCAAGAGCAGGCGCCGGCAAGAGAGGAGCGGCCTCGCCGCTCGCGGTGCTTGAGGCGTCGAACCCTTTCTAGGGCTGCAGGTCGGCGCACCCACTACGGCTCGATTATAGGGCCGCATGTGCGCTCCGCCTATGAACAGCCGATCGCACAGTAGCGTGCACAGTAGCGTGCACAGTTGCCGGAGCGACCACGATAGGCTCCCGGCAGTGCCGTTCCTATGCGCTGCCACTACTCCATCGGGCTCTACACCGCGTGTCTCCTACCCGATAACGCGGCGCGCCTCGTGGGCGCAGGTGCACGGCTTCGGACTTGTGCGGCGCCCCGTACGGAAACGGCCGGCGAGTCCGTCCAGCCGCTCTGGGGACCTGCTGGCCCGCTGCCCCGTCTTGACCGTAGTGCAGCGAGGAGGCAGCCATCGCTAGGATCGCGTGCAACTTCCCGGCCGACTCGCCCTAGGGCCCGGCACCGGCAGGCGGTGCGGTGAGGCCCCGGGGCGGTCGGTGAGCAGCGCCGGGAACATGCCGCTCAGCGGCGAATCGTCAGATGGTAGATGACTTCGCCATGCTCCGACACAGGAGAATTGTACGAAAAGCGCAGGTCGAGCGTGTGCCGTCCTGCTGCCAGCGGAGCCAGCATGACGCTGTTGCTATCAGCCACCGCCTTGGTGGTCCCGGGCCCCGGTATGCCCATCCAGTTACTAGCGTTGTACCATAGCGTGAAGAGCGGGGTCTGGAACCGGTAGCGCGTGAGCAGGTTCGTGAGGTGCACACCATCTACGGTCACGTCAGCTTGTGTCAGACTGTCCTCCCAGCCCCCGGCGGTGCGGCTCAGTGCCGCGAAGGTGTCGCCATTCCCCCACACGGTCATAGCCAGCACCCCAGCTGCCGTGATGAGGAGCGCCTTGCCGGCGGGCACCGTGCAGGTGCGGATATCGGTGCCTCCGGTGTTGTTTGCGAGGTACCAGACCGGGCCGGACTGGCCTGCGGCGCAGTGCGCACCGGTGTGGTCGTACGCTGGGAACTCCGCTAGAGGCAAACTCCACGCCCACCGGGTGCTCCGGATGACCCATTCGCCGTACGAGTGGCCGTACGGGTGCGCCTGGGGCGGGTAAACCTGAGGCTGTGTGCTGCTCGCCTGGGCGGCAGGCGCCGGTCCCAGGGCGAGGATCGCGAGCACGACCACCAGCAATGCGACCAGTTTCCTCGAGCTTTGCATGTCCTTCTCCTTCCTGCGCGACGCCGGGCACAGCGCCGGGAACACGCTGCTCAGCGGCGAACGGTCAGGTGGTACGTGACTTCTCCAGTCATCGAGACAGGAGGGCCATACGAAAATCGCAGGTCGACCGTATGCCGTCCCGCTGACAGCGGAGCGAGCATGACCAGGATGCCATCAGCTACCGCCTTGGTGGTCCCAGGCCCTGGCACGCCCATAAAGTTGTCAGCAGGATAGCTATAGGTGAAGAGAGGAGTCTCGAAACGGTACCGGGTCAGCAGATTCGTGAGGTGCACCCCATCCACCGTCACGTCAGCTTCTCTCACCACAGCGCCGCCGCTGGCGGTACTGCGCAGTGCCTCGAAGGTGTCGCCGCCCCCTATCACGGTCGCAGACTCATCGCCGGCCGGAAAGATGAGGAACGCCTTGCCGGCGGGCACCGTGCAGGTCCGGATATCGGTGCCGCCCTCGTTCGACGTGAGGTACCAGACCGGGCCGGACTGGCCTACGGCGCAGTGCGCACCGGTGCGGTCCAACACGGGGTTCTCCGGCGTAGGCGCAGCCATCCACCACCGAACGTACCGGATGAGCCATTCGCCGTACGAGTGGCCGTACGGGTGCGCCTGGGGCGGGTAGACGTAAGGCTGCGCGCTGCTCGCCTGGGCGGCAGGCGCCGGTCCCAGGGCGAGGATGGCGAGCACGACCACCAGCAACGCGACCAGTTTCCTCGAGCTTTGCATGTCCTTCTCCTTCCTGCGCGACGCCGGGCACAGCGCCGGGAACACGCTGCTCAGCGGCGAATCGTCAGATGGTAGGTGACGTGTGTGGTCCACGGGTCAGGAGGGCTATACCGAAAGCGCATGTCGAGCGTGTGCCGTCCCACCGCAAGCGGAGCGAGCATGACGAGGGGGCCGCCTGCCACCGACTTGGTGGTCCCGGGCCCAGGCACGCCCATCACGTTGTCAGCGGGATACGCAAACGTGAAGAGAGGAGTCTCGAACCGGTACCGGGTCAGCAGGTCCGTGAGGTGCACCCCATCCACCGTGACGTCAGCTTCTGTCGCCGAATCCATACCGCTCTTGGCGCAACTGCGCAGTTCCGCGAGGGTGTTGCCGCTTCCTTGCACGGTCGAACACTCGACAAAGCCCCCGATGACGAGCGCCTTGCCGGCGGGCACGGTGCAGGCCCGCTTGTAGGTGCCGCTCATCATGTCGGGTCCGACGTACCAGACCGGGCCGGACTGGCCTAGGGCGCAGTGCGCACCGCTGTGGTCCAACAAGGGATTCGTCTGCGCAGGTATAGCCATCCACCACCAGACGTACCGGATGAGCCATTCGCTGTACGAGTGGCCGTACGGGTGCGCCTGGGGCGGGTAGACGTACGGCTGCGCGCTCCCCGCCCGGGCGGCAGGCGCCGGTCCCAGGGCCAGGATGGCGAGTACGACCACCAGCAACGCGACCAGCCTCCTCGAGCTGTGCATGTCCTTCTCCTCCCTGCACGCCGCCGGGCACAAGCAGCCCGGCGCACGACCATGCCAGCGTGGCCGGGTTCACCAGTTGCTCGCTGCAGTCCAGGGGTGACCAGGCAAGAGCAGGCGTCGGCAAGAGAGGAGCGGCCTCGCCGCTCGCGGTGCTTGAGGCGTCGAACCCTTTTTCGGGCTGCAGGTCAGCGTATCCACTACGGCTCGATTATAGGGCCGCATGTGCGCTCCGCCTATGAACAGCCAATCGCACAGTAGGGTGCACAGTTGCCGGAGCGGCTACGATAGGCTCCCGGCAGTGCCGTTCCTATGCGCTGCCACTACTCCATCGGGTTCTACACCGCGTGTCTCCTACCCGATAACGCGGCGCGCCTCGTGCTCTACTCCCGCTTTGACGGCAATGTGGCCCGCGCTCGCGCGACATCCAACCACAGCCACGAAATGTGAGACATCTGTGTTTGTCAAGGCAATATCCAGCCATTCGATGCGCCAACACTCGGCCACTCCGCCGCCGTTCGGTTGAGTTGGAACGCGGCTGTGCGTCATACCTCGTCTCTGGGCTCGCAGCTACCTGGCAATCTTTCTCGTGCATTCCGCCGAGGTGCTCGTACGCAGCAGCACGCCCTGCGGCTGCCGGGAAGACGAGCGACCAGGTCACTGCTTGGAGCGCTTCAAGGCATCCATCTCGTGCTCGCCGTCGCCCCCTATCAGCGATCGGTCACACGACAGTGGCACGCACAATGTCGCGAATGATGATGCATCTGCGCTTGGCGTGCTGCCGAGCCGTTCGCTCGGCCGCATTCTGTCCGTTCCGCGGCCGCGGCTCGCCGCCGCCGAGCCGGGAAGATGATCGACCGCTGCCTGTTCTGCGGCGAATATGAGGTGCGTACCGGCTTGCTGGTGCGGGGTCGAGAAGGTGCCATCTGCCAGCACTGCCTCTGCGATATCTTGCGCGTTGCGGATGCGCGGGCGCTCTGGCAGGCGACCCCGCTCTACCACAAGCGCCTTTCGTGTCGGGCCCGGTGGCGGGCGAACCGGCGCTGGAAGTAGCGCGGGCCGCCGGCGTTCGATCTCGGTTGAGCGGCTGTCGCGCCACCATGCCGAAGCAGCGGAACAGTGCTACCATAGGCGCGAACCTTCCTAGAGGTTCGGCCTGAGCGGCTCCCCCCACTTCGGGCAGTGGGTGCGGGAGCCGTTCGGCTTCTCGCGATCGAGCGGCGGAGCGAGCACTGCCGGCGTTCGACGTGTGACACGGTCGCCGCCGGCGGCACGTCCAACGACGCGTTGCTCGCGCAAATATCGCCGGCCGGCTCAGCAAAGTAGCCTTCCTTGATTCGGAACGGTGAAGGGGCTGGCCGGCATGGGCATGATATGTTGGTTCCCTCCCGATTCGACAGAATAGCCCGCATGTCGCGGTGCTACCGCGCATGTCTTCCTCATCAAGGAGCTCGCTTCAACACTTTTAGCGTGCCCAGCAGGGCCTTGCTCATGGTGCCACGATGGCCACACAGACCACCTGTTCCCGTCAAACCGCGTGACGTGTGCGCTACCGCGCTCAGGAAGGAAGAGCTACGATGCTCAGACTTGCGTATGGAAGCCGGCAGGGTGGAGGATTCGCCACATTGGTAAGGGTCTTGTTCGAGCAAACCGGCTCAGCAGGGTTGGTGGACGGTGGAGCAGTGCCATCCCCCTCCGCGTTGAGCACAAGCAGGCGACCTGTGCTCGTGTCGAGGCCGATGGCGTACGGACCAAGACCAACGGGGATCCGCGCGAGCAGCGTCTCGCTTGCTGCCTTGAGCACCGCCACGGTGCCAGGCCCGGACGGGTAGACTGCGAGAGGACCCGGCTGCGTGCTCGTCACGAACAACAGTGTTCCCTGCGCCGTATCCTCGGTCGGCAGTGGATTCAAGGGGTAGCCGACGTCGAACGTATGCACCAGCACGCCGGATTCCGCGTCGATCACGTTCAGCCGCGCGCAGGTTGTCTGCTTGTCTGCATCATTCGAACCCGTGCAGACATCGCTGTACTGGTAGGCAAGGCCGTCCGAGGAAAAGGCCGGCCCCCAGGGCATCCCGATCGGTAGGGCGTGCAGCACCCGGTCCGTCTCCGTATCCACGACGGCAAGCAGCCCCGATCCCAGCGTGACAAGCGCGCGATCGCCGCTCGCGCTGAGGCCCATGTTCAGGACGTCGTCGCCGACCACGACCCGGCGCTGCACCACGCCTCGCACCAGGTCCAGCGTGCTGAACGTGCCGTTCACCGCCCGGCCGTCCAGCACCTCGCTGCCAGGCGACACAATATAGCCCAGGCCTGTGCGCGGATCGATTGCACCTGCCTCGGGGAACGCGTCGACTGCGATGGTGTGCAGGACGGCACCACTGCGCGTGTCGACCACGTGGATGGTGCTCTCGTCGGTGTCCACGATCATGGCGACGCCACGCTGCAGATCAAGCAGCGGTGTCTGCCCATTCTGGTTGAGGTCGGCGATCGTGATGAACGCACCGGTTCGCGTGTCGACGAGCCCGTACGTCATGTCCCGCGTCTGGCCGCTGTTGAGTTGGTAGACGACGATGGCGCGCTCACGGCCCGGATCATCGGCCAGACCGGCGTCCAGCGAGCCGGGAACCGCAGTGCTGCTCACGATGGTGCCGCTCCTGGCATCCAGCATGCTGATCGTGCTGGTCCATTCCTGACGCCCTTGAATGAGGTGTTGCGAGTCGGATCGGACCATCACGCGCTTGCTGGACTCGTCGACAAGCAGAACCTGTGGGTTTTCGCCCATGGCGACGGATCGCAACAGGCGGCCCGTTGCGGTGTCGATCGTCGAGACGGCGCCACCCGCCGTCAGGCCAGGGCGCGTGGTGCCCACAAAGACACGTCCCTCCTGCCCCGCCACGAGCATGTTGCCGCTGAGGCTGCTCATGGCCGTGGGCAGGGCGATCGTCCTCAGTAGTACGCCGTCCTTCGCATCCCGCATCTGCATGGTGTCCGTCGACAACTCGTCCAGAAACACATGATCCGTGCGCGGGTCGAACGCCGCGCCGTACGGACCAGGGCCGAGGAGGATGGTAAGCACTCCCTGCTTCGTGCTAGGTGCTGCTCGGGCCGCTACGGTAGCGGGACCGAGGAGCGTCAGCAGCAGGACAACTGCCACCGCGCGGGGGATACTGGGAACGCGAGCGAATGGGTGCTGAGAGCAAGTGGCGGGTGACACTGAATGCCTCCTTTCCACCTGGCACCATTCTGCGCTGGCAGACTCCCCCCAGTCAATCCATTCGACCCTCGGCACACGGCGGGCCTGCAGAGGGGTCGTTGCACTCCTTGCCGGTAGATACTGCGCCGATCGACGCCAGAGTCGTTTCGACTATGGAGCGCATGGTCGCAAGCAGCTCCGATTTCTCATCGGCGTTGAGTATGCGCGTGACGTGGAAGTGCCGCAAATAGCTTCCGTCGGCGGCCTCAAAGTTCGGAACCAGAATCACTGGGCCTTTGTGATGGTTCCGACAAATCGGCCACCAACGCCGGAACCGCAGGTCTGACCCAGCGGTTGTGGCTAGCGTCGCCTCGAGGGCTTGTTGTTCGCGCAACTCCTCCTGGTTGAAACCATATCGTCATTGACCCACCCCTCATGCACGGCGGATTCGAGTATCGCGAAGCGGATTGAGACCACGACCGGCGAACCCAGCAGTCTGCTCACGCGCTCCTTCATTGGCGCCGCAAGCATCCACCGATCGGTTGATCGCGCCGTCAACCACGCGGCTGCGCGTTTGTGGCCGGTGAGTCGATGCGACAGGGCCAGGGCCAGGCGTATGCTCGATAGCGAATCGAGAACAGTCAAGCCCAGGGCCCCAGCGCTCCTTCCGGCCCCGCCGAGGCCCGTCCGGCATATCGCAGCTTCAGGTTGAAGGAAAGGCACACCCATGTATTCCACAAGTCTATACGAACGCGCGCCCTTCACCGGCGCGGACAACACCCGCGGGGCAGCCGGTCACGATCGAGACGCAATTCCGCCTGCCGGCGGCGTGGCATCGAGCCAGATTGCTGATCGGCGCATATCTGACGGTGAGCGCGATAGCGCTCCTGGCCATCATCACGCTGCGGAACGATGCCGCGGTGGTGAACAGCGCGGTCTGTGTACGGGGCAGCATCGCGACCGGCAGCGCCCTCGTCGTGACCGCCCTAGCCGGCCGCGCGGCACGCGGCTCCCTCGGCGCCTATCAGCGCCTGCGGATCGTCTCAGCCGTCATGCCCACGGCAATTGTCCTCATCGTGGCACTCCCCGGACCGTTCCCGTTCTTGATGAAGGCCGAACAGAGCGTTTGCGGACTCCTCCTGCTCGGCGTCGCCGTCCTTGTCAACGGCAAGAGCCTTCGAGCCCTGTTCGCCGGCAAATCGTCGACGTATGTGCGCTGAAACGGCAATCAGAGATCAGAGGGAGACAGTCGGAATCACGATGTATCGACGCACTATCCGGCGGACCGACTCCACCACGCCGAAAGGATCTGACATGACAAGCGCGCGGCAGTACGCTCCAACTCTTCAAAACCACATGCCCACCGGCGCCCGCCGCCCGGCCGGCGTCAACCATCAGCAAGGGGAAACCATGAACCAGGCCAATCAGGCACCAGCATCGTCGGCTGCCCGCGCCGTCGATCTGACGAAGACCTACGGCAAGGGCGAAGTCGTCGTGCGGGCATTGGACGGCGTCAACCTCGAGTTCCCACGTGGCTGCTTCACCGCCGTCATGGGCCCGTCGGGCTCGGGGAAGTCGACGCTCATTGCACTGTCTGGCAGGGCTGGACGTGCCGACGTCGGGCCGCACCTACGTGGGTGACCTCGAGATCGGCCTGCTCGACGATGCCGGTCTGACCCAGATGCGCAGGGACCGCGTCGGCTTCGTCTTCCAGTCCTTCAATCTGGTGCCCACGCTGACCGCGGCCGAGAACATCACGCTGCCCGCCGACCTCGCCGGGGCGAAGATTGACCGGGCGTGGTTCGACTTCCTTGTCGAACAGCTGGGCATCGCCGACCGGCTGGCCCACCGCCCAAACGAGCTTTCCGGCGGTCAGCAGCAGCGTGTCGCCTGTGCCCGGGCCCTCGTCCGGCGGCCGGATCTGATCTTCGCCGACGAGCCCACCGGCAATCTCGATTCGAGCGCCTCCGCCGAAGTTCTTGCCTTCCTCCGTCGTTCGGTGACCGAGCACGGCCAATCGATCGTGATGGTCACTCACGACCCGCGAGGGGCGGCGTATGCCGACCGGGTTGTGTTTCTGGCCGACGGCAGGGTCGTGCGGGAGCTGGCCTCACCCACGGCGGACGCGGTGCTGGCACAGATGATGAGACTGGGGAACTGACATGTGGAAGATCACCGTCAAGGGCCTCCTGGCCCACAAGCTGCGCTCGGCGCTCACCGCCCTGGCCATCGTGCTGGGAGTGACGTTCGTCTCCGGCACGTACGTGCTCACCGACACACTCAACAGCACGTTCACCACGCTGTTCGGCCAGGTCTATCAGCACGTCGATTTCGAGATCCGGGGCAAGGCGGCCTTCACCACCGGCAGCGATGCCGCCGTCGACAGTACCGTCGACCGCAAGCCCGTCCCCCAGTCGATTGCCGCGGCGGTGAGCCGCCTGCCGGGAGTCGCCTTTGTAGCCGGGTCCGTCGGTGGCTACGCCCAGTTCGTGGCACCGGACGGCAAGGTGATCGGCAATGGCAGCGCCTCGACGCTTGGCTTCTCGTTCGACCCCAATCCACAGCTGTCGTCTGTGCGGCTGGTCGAGGGCAAGGCGCCCACCACGCCCCATGACGTCGTGATGGATAAGGGGACGGCGCAGCAGCACCACTTCGCGGTGGGCGACCGGGTGCGCATTCTCCTGCCTGGGCCGCCCCAGACCTTTACCATCACCGGTATTGTGACCTTCGGTACTGCCGACAACCTGGCGGGTACCACGCTGGCCGGCTTCGACCTGCCCACGGCACAGAACCTGTTCAACGCCCGCGGGTACTACGACACCATCAGCGTCCTGGCCAGGCCGGGGGCAGACAACATCCGGCTGCAACAGGCCATCGCCCAGGCCCTCCCGCCGGGCGTTGAGGTGGTTACCGGTCAGACGGTCGCCAACGAGCAGTCAAGCGCCGTCAACGACGCGCTGTCGTTCTTCTCGACGGCGTTGCTGGTCTTCGCCTTCATCTCGCTCTTCGTCGGCGCGTTCACCATCTTCAACACGTTCTCCATTACGGTCGGTCAGCGTGCCCGCGAGCTTGCCCTCCTTCGAATTGTGGGGGCCAGTCGGCGGCAGCTGTTCGCCTCGGTGCTGGGCGAAGCGGCCCTGGTAGGAACGGTCGCTTCCCTGGTCGGCCTGGGTCTCGGGGCCTTGGCCGCGTTGGGCCTCGAGGCGCTGCTGAAGGGCTTCGGCGTCACGTTGCCGTCGGAGCCGCTGGTGTTCGAGGTCCGCACGGTGGTGGTTGCCATCCTGGTGGGGGTCGGCGTGACGGTTGTGTCGGCGATCAGCCCGGCTCTGCGCGCCGTGCGGGTTCCAGCGGTGGCGGCGCTGGTGGGCCACGGCGAAGATCAAGGAGAGTCGCTGCGACGACGAGTCACCGCCGGCAGCGTCGATCGTCGCCGGTGGCGTCGCCGCCTTGCTGGCAGGACTGACTATGCCCGGCGGTCCAGCTGGTAGGTCTTGGCGCACTGGCCGTGTTCATCGGCACCGGCATGCTGGCACCCATCGTGGCCCGGCCGATGTCGAGCATCCTCGGGCGCCCGCTGGCCGGCCTGCTCGGCACCGCGGGGAAGCTGGGGCGGGAGAACGCCATGCGCACCCCGCGCCGCACCGCCCAGACCGCGGCCGCCCTTATGGTCGGACTGGCCCTGGTCTCGACGATGGCCGTCTACGGCGCGTCACTGTCCAGGTCGGCGACCAGCAGCGTGGTGGGCGCGATCAGTGCCGACTTCATCATCAACAGCACGAGCTCCAGCGGCGGAGTGAGCAGCACGGTAGCTCCTGCCATCGCCCGGCTGCCAGGAGTGGCAGCGGCCTCCACGGTGTACCGCGGACCGTTCGAGATCCAGGGCTCGCTGGCGACTTTGACTGCCGTATCCCCGGCCCATCTTCCCGAAACGGTCATCCTGGCCGTGACCGCCGGGAGAAGCGCGCCCGCGCTCGCCGCCGGCCAGCTTCTCGTCGACACCACCACGGCGAACAGCAAGCACCTCGCAGTGGGCTCGGTGGTGCCGGTCATATTCGCGCAGACCGGGAGCTCGACGATGCGCATCGGCGGCATCTTCAAGCCCAACTCCCTGGTGGGCAGCTTCGTCGTAGCCGATAGCTTCTTCCTCAGCCACTTCGACAACCCACTCCCCATAGCCGTCCTGGTCAGGGCGGATGGGGAGGCCGGCCAGGTCGGCAAGGCCCTGGAGCGCGGTCTCGCGGCATACCCGGAGCTCAAGATCCAGACCCGATCCCAGTTCGAAGCGTCGCAGCAAGCGCAAGTGAACCAGCTGCTCGGACTGGTCTATGCCCTGCTGGCTCTTGCCGTGCATCATCGCCCTCATCGGCATCGTCAACACCTTAATGCTGTCGGTGTTCGAGCGCACGCATGAAATAGGACTGCTTCGAGCGGTCGGCATGGCGCGCGGGCAGGTCCGGGCGATGATCCGGCGCGGAGTCCATGATCATCGCCGTCTTCGGCGCCATCGTCGGCGTGATCATCGGAACCGGGCTGGGCATTGCCCTGGCGGCGTCGTTGAAGCAGCAGGGCATCACGGATATCGTCGTCCCGTTCACCAGCCTGGTGGTGTTCCTGGTCCTATCGGCCCTGCTTGGCCTGGCCGCCGCCACTTGGCCGGCCCGCCGGGCAGCCAGGCTGGACGTGCTGGCTGCGATCGCGGCCGAGTGACCGCTATGGCACGCCCACTTGGCTACCGGATGTACCCAGGGACCAAGGCCCCCGTGACGGATGCCGCCGAGGTCGCCGCCCGGGCAGGGAATCCTGCAGGGCGGCGGCCCCAGCCGCTGACACGTGAGCATCCTGGCTAACGCATGCCGCCGTTTTCGGCCTCGCCGCGGTACGATGGTTCCGCTGGGAGGAACGAGAGGCCGTCATGAACGTCCAGTGGCAAATGTCACGACTGGGGCTCTGGATCCGGAGCGAGCCCCGTGCCCGTCATGCGCTGCCGTACGCGCTGCTGGCGCTCTCGACCGTACTCAGTCTGATCTTCTGGAACGGCCAGCCTACTGCGCAGTTCTTTCTCGGCGCCGGACTCGTGGTGCTCGCGGCAGGGTGGATGCTGTGGATGGTCGACCTCCATCCGGCGTGGAAGGGGCGCCCGCGCCTCATGAGGTTGTTCTTCGCCGGTCTGCTCACGCTGATGGCGGCCCTGGTGCTCCACGATTCGTGGTTCGGCTTCTATGTCATCGACGGCTACGTCTATGCTTTCCGCCTGCTGCGCGGTGCTTGGCGGGTCGCCGGCCTTGCTCCGGCGGCCGTCATCGCGGCGACGTCGCAACATGCCGGGCTGCCCGGATGGAGCGCGAAGGACGTGACGGTCTACGTCATCCTCATCGCCATCAACCTGGGCATTGCCGGAATGGCCATGGTCAATTATGAACAGAGCGAACGTCGCAGACAGACGCTGACGGCCGTGGCGGAGGCCAACGCCAGGCTCGAAGCGTCGCTGCGCGAGAATGCCGGGCTGCACGCACAGCTGCTGGCGCAGGCCAGGGAAGCAGGCATCCAGGATGAACGCCAGCGCATGGCGCGGGAGATTCACGATACGCTGGCCCAGGGCTTCACCGGCATCATCGCCCAGCTCGAGGCGGCAAAGCGCTTCTTCCATGATCCGGAGCTCTGGAGTCAGCACGTGGATCAGGCGCAGCGGTTGGCGCGCGAAAGCCTGGTCGAGGCGCGCCGATCAGTGCAGGCGCTCCAGCCGGAGGTCCTGGATGCGGCCCGGCTGCCCGAGGCCATTGCCGACATGGCTCAACGGTGGTCGCAGCTCACCGCGGTACCGGCGACGTTCGAGACGACGGGCGAGCCGCTGCCGCTGCTCGCCGAGATTGAAGTGACCCTCCTGCGCGTGGCGCAGGAGGCGTTGCACAACGTGGCCAAGCATGCCCACGCGAGCAGGGTCGGCCTGACCCTCTCCTACATGGACGACGTCGTGCTCCTCGACGTGCGGGACGACGGCATGGGCTTCGACGTCGAGGCGATCAAGGCTTCCGGCCGGTCGGGAGACAATACCGGCTTTGGCCTCGCGGCGATGCGCCAGCGGATGCGGCAGGTGGCCGGCACAATAGAAATCGAGAGCTCGCCGGGAGCGGGCACGGCGATCAATGCCACCGTCCCGGCGTTGCCGGCGGGAGGCAGGAGATGACCGAGACGCGCATGCCGATCAGGCTGCTCATCGTGGACGACCATCCGATCTTCCGGGATGGCCTGCGCGGCGTGTTCGCCGCCGACGCCGACTTCGCCGTGGTCGGCGAAGCGGAAGACGGGGCCAGAGCTGTCGCTCGAGCCGTCGCGCTGCATCCGGATGTCGTGCTCATGGACCTGCGCATGCCGGGCATGGGCGGCGTGGAAGCGATCCGCCTGCTGCGTGAGAAGGCGCCGGCCGTGCGCGTGCTCGTGCTGACCACCTACGACACCGATAGCGACGTGTTGCCTGCGATCGAGGCCGGCGCCACGGGCTATCTGCTCAAGGACGCGCCCAGCGAGGAGCTCATCCGGGCCGTGCACGCGGCAGCCAGGGGAGAGTCCGTCCTGGCACCCGCGGTCGCCGGTGTGCTCATGGGTCAGATGCGCAGGCCGGCCACCGACGCACTGAGCCAGCGGGAGCTCGACGTGCTCAAGCTGATCGCCGGCGGCACTACGAATCGGGAGGCCGCCGAGCACCTGTTCGTCAGCGAGGCGACGATCAAGACCCACCTGCTGCACATCTATGACAAGCTCGGTGTCCGCGATCGGGCGGCTGCCGTCGGCGAAGCGTACCGGCGTGGTCTGCTGGGCTGAGCGCGTTGCTGTCGGGCAGCGCCACATTCACGGCCGGTAGTCGTTCAGGCCGACCGCCGTCGCCCGAGACTGCCTGAACGGCCTAGCCGTGCCGCGAGGTCAGACCCGGTCAGCGCGTTGCACGCATGAGGTTTGTGTTATGAGCGGAGGCTCCTCAGGCCGCTACGAATTTCGCCGATCAGAATCTCGGGCTGCTCGAAAGCCGCGAAGTGTCCGCCCTTTTCGGCCTCGCCGTAGTGAATCAAGTTGGTGTACGTGTCTTCGATCCAGCTTCGGGGCAGGCGTGGGATGTCGCGTGGGAACACAGTCACCGCGACCGGCAGTGTGAGCTTTGGGCCGGCTAGGCTGCCCGAACTGTTCTCCCAGTAGATGCGGCCGGACGACGCGGCACTGTTTGTAAACCAATACAGCGAGATTGCGTCGAGCATGTCATCGGTGCTGAGCGCGTCCTCGGCGAGCCCGTGATTGTCCGTCTTGGACTGAAACTTCTCGTAGATCCAGGCTGCCTGGCCGGCCGGAGAGTCCGCCAGAGCGAATCCGACGGTTTCTGGCTTCGTCGCCTGAAGGTGGTTTGATCCGCCGAGATAGCCGGTGTAGAGGGCGAGGGTATCCACGGCGTAGCGCTCTTCGGGAGACAGCGTGTCGGGGATCTGTGCGGGGAAAGCGTATTGAGTGTTCAAGTGAATCCCGAGAAGGCCCTCAGGCCGCATGGCCCCGAGAGCGGAGGTTACAACGGCACCCCAATCACCGCCTTGAGCGGCCCAGTGCTCATAGCCAAGACGCTCCATGAGTTCCACCCACGCGGTGGCGATACGTGAAACAGTCCACCCCGTCTCGGTCGGCTTTTGGGAAAACCCGAATCCAGGCAGCGACGGAACGACGACGTCGAATGAATCTTCGACGTTCCCTCCGTACGCCACCGGGTCGGTGAGAGGGCCAATGAGTTTCAGGAATTCGACGATCGAACCTGGCCATCCGTGCGTCAAGATGAGGGGCATCGCGTTCGGATTCTTGGACTTGACGTGGATGAAGTGAATATCCAGCCCGTCGATCGCGGTCAGGAATTGGGGGAAACGATTGAGCTCTGATTCGAATCGGCGCCAGTCGTACTCTCGCTCCCAGTAGTCGATGAGTGACTTGGCATTTTCCAAGCGGACTCCTTGCGACCAGTCGGGGACGGTTTCCGGGTTCGGCCATCGAGTTCTGGCCAGTCGCTGTTTCAGGTCGTCGATCTCGGAGTCCGCGATCGCGACGGTGAATGGACGGACGAGGGTTGAGGATCCGGGCGTCGATGCGGTCATTACCGTGTTCTCCTGAACTTTTGCCTTCGGTGTAGCGGAATTGCACACCGGTGTGCACTGCACACTGCTGTACAGTCTAGCCCATTGCACAGCAGTGTGCAATCGAATGGTGTGAGTCGATTCCGCCGGGTGAGCCCACGATCGAAGACAGGGCCTCGGTGTAAGAAGTCCAATACTTGGCGGCCCTCGCTTTCATCCCATCGGAAAAGAAGGCGGCTGCGTCGCTGCAACGAAAACGCGACGTTCTCGCAGACGGCAAGGTTGCGATACCGACTCCGAAATGCATGACGACGCTCTGCGAGATGCGTGGGCGCGGTCCTCGATTTGAGAATGACCGAGCCCGTCGACCGTGGCAACCGGGCCTGGTCCGACGTCACGGATGCCCTGAGAGCTCTGCTAACCGAACCCCTTCGGGATTCTCTCATGGGGTCGTTGCGTTATCGGCTTTTCGCTAGCTCGGAGGCCGTCGAGGCGGGCACCCCAAGGGTAAGCAAGCTCGTGATGGTCGCCTCGCGAGCAGAGAAACTGCCATCCGCTGAACCGCTATCGAAGATGTTGAAAACGGCAGCGTAGGCGATTTGTCCAAGGACATCGGCGGGAAGGTGCCGACCGAACGAACCGGCCGCCTGTCCTTGTCGGACGAGTTCCGCAATGCTGTCGTCAACGGGCTTGAGAAGGGCATGGATCTCTCTACCGTATTCGCTGCGGCGGAGAACGACCAGCACGCGGTAGCGATGAGCTAGCGGCCACACGCGGGAAATGAAGTCGGCCCACACCTGCGGAGCAGTCTTGCCGGTCGCTTTAGCACCGTCGAGAACCTCTTGGACCTCGTCTACCGCCAGCTGGGCGAGAGAGCGGACCAGGTCGATCCGTGACGGGAAGTGGCCGTACACGGTTCTGCGCACAACGCCGGCGGCCACGGCGATGTCACCCATCCCCGCATCTGGGTTCTTGGCGAGGACTTCAAGGGCCACGTCGAGGATGCGAGACCGTGCCTCGCCCATAGACCGCCGTCTCGCCGATTCGATCACCATCCATCAATTATCGCACACGCGGATCTGGTCTAGGGGTTGGTGGGCTCAGCGGCAGGTAAAGTCGGGCTTGCAGTCGCACGGCGGGCCGGCTTTGGCATCCATGAGGACCGCGAGCATCGGGTCGCAGTGCTGCCAGAACCACCGTGGCGGAGCTTCCCCGTCGGCGTCACGGCACACTTCCCAGGCACGCCAGAGCGCTTCGAGTCGGGCGATCGCCACGGCGTGCTACCACCACTGCGGGCACCAAGTGAGCCGCGCTTGCGCTTGCGCACCGCCGTGCCCGTCGGGCACCAGCTGCGATCGCGCTGGTAGGTGTAGCCCGCCTCGTGCAGCACAGCGAAGATGGTCTGCGTGCTCACATGCGGCAGCCCGTCGGGCGCCCGCCGTAGCGCCCGCTGCAGCGTGACCAGCGACCAGGTCGCCGTCCCGTCCGCCTCGCGGTCCGGCGACCGCTGCGCCTCGGCCAGAATCCGCGCCTGCTCGGCCGTCCCGTACTGCCGCGGCGGCCCGCCGCGCCACTGGTGCTGCAGTGCCCGCAGTCCCAGGCGGTTGAAGCGCACCACCAGCTGCGCCACCCCATCGCCGCTGCGCCGGCCCGCCGTCCGCGCCGCGTCGGTGAAGCGCTGCCCCGCTGCCACCGCCAGCACCGCTTTGGCGCGGACCACCGTGCCTGCAGGTTCGCTCGCTGACCGGCTGATGCGCACTAACTCGGTGTGCTCCTCCGGGGTGAGAGGTCGGAGCGGTTCCTTCTGCGGCTGAGCCATGGGGCGCCTCCACACGGACTGGACGCATACAACGCTCAGCCAGCACCGCGCACCTCCCTCCTTACGGCATGTAGCTTGTCAACCGACCCACTAGCACGTATCAACCGAGTGTGACCAACAGCTGCTGGACGCGCACTTCATCTTTCACCGCGCCCAGCCGGTGAAAGATGACCAGCGCCGCCTCCAGCCGCTCCCGCGCGGTCCCAGCGTCCCCGCGGGCCCGGTGAAGCCGGGCGTAGACCTCCAGCAGCCGTCCCTCGCCGTGCGGATACGGCATTGCACGGGCCACGGCCAGCCCCTCATCCAGGGCGTGCGCGGCCTCGGTCAGGGGCCCCCACGCGAGGAAGACCAGGGCCTGCACGCGCAGGGCAGTGACCAGCCCAAGCCGGCAGGGACCTTCCCGCGCCCGCTGCACCGCGGTGCCCGCCGTTGCCGCTGCCTGCTCGGTCTGCCCCAGCTCCAGCTGGGCCCAGGCCAGTACCGGCAGCAGGTACTGCGTCACGTCCCACTCCTCCCGACCCGGCCGGCCAAGCAGCGGGAGGAGCCGGGCGCGGGCCGCGGCCGGGTCGCCGGCCAGCACGTCGCGCTCGGCCAGCAGGCCCTGCGCCTTTCGCACCAGGCTCATTTCACCGCTTTCGGGGAAGGCGGCCAGGCCGGCTTCAAGATGGCGGGCTGCCTCCTCCCAGTCGCCCTCGGCTAGGCACAGGCGGCCGCAGTCGAGGTGGGGGATCGCGACGGCCTGTCCCTCAGGGGGGCACCACGCCAGGAGGGCGATGTTCTTCTTGAGCCAGTCGCGGGCTTGCGGCCAGTCGCCGGTGAAGAAGGCACTCGCGCCCAGCCGGCTGTTGGCGAGGAGCAGGACGGCCGGCAAGGTCGTCGGTTCCGCGGGCGCGAGGGCGAGGACGCGCCCGGCGTCCCGCCGTTCCTCCTCGTACTGGCCGCGTTCCTCATGGATCCAGGCCCGGTCCAGGAGACACCAGCAGAGAAGGAAGCGATCGTCCAGCTCCTCTGCCATCCGCACGGTATCCTCCAGGGCTTGGAACGCCTCGTCAATGCGGCTCAGCATGAAGAGACATCGCACTTGGTAGTACTGCCGCCACCCCAGGGTGCCGCTATCTCCCAGCAGGCGTGCCATCGCCACCGCGCGCTCGGCTGCCGCCAGGGCCTCCTCGTATCGGCCGTCATGATGAAGGAGAAAAGCCATCTCGCCATACACCCCTGTCAGGCCGGACGACGGGCCCCTGGCTTCCAGGGTCGCCGCCGCCGGCTGCAACCGGGCCAGCCCCGCGGCGATGGTGCCTCGCCACCAGTGGCCGTTGGCGATGTGTGCTTCCACCCGCGCCAGGCTGTCGAGGTCGCCGGCCATACGCGCGCTGGCCGCTGCCCGCTCCAGTGCCGCCAGGGCCGCGTCGAGCTGCCCCACGAGGTGGAGTTGCCAGCCGAGCTTTTCGCTCGCACGCGCCAGGTCTGCCGGCCGATCCAAGCCTTCCAGGCAGGCCATCAGCAGCCGGTAGTGCTCCGCGGCCGCCGCGGTGGCAAAGCGGTCCGCCGCCTGGTCGCCGGCCTGCTCCAGGTACGCCGCCGCTTTGGCCTGCTCGCCCGCCTGGCTGTAGTGGTAGGCCAGCGCCTCCACCGGCGCCTGCCCGCCCTGCCCCTCCAGCGCCTCGGCGACCTGCCGGTGCAGCAGGCGACGTCTCGCCAGACCCAGATCGCCCTCCACGACCTCATGGATGAGGTCGTGCACGAAGCCGTAGCTATCGTCCCCCACCTCCTGCAGCAGCCCCTGCCGGCAGGCGCCGTCGAGCGCGTCCAGCATCGCGCCTTCCGGCTGCTGGAGCACGGCCAGCAGCAGCCGGTGCGGGCTCACGCGGCCCACCACCGCCGCTACCGCCAGCAGCTGGCGGCCTACCTCGGGCAGCGCCTGCACCCGCCGCCGGATGCTCTGCCGCACGTCCCAGGGCAGCTCCTCGGCCGTGGGCTCCGCGCCCGCCTCCTGCTGCAGGCTCCGCGCACAGCTGACCAGGAAGAATGGCACCCCACCCGCGCGCCGGGCCATCTGTGCCTGCCAGGCCGCTCCCCCGCGCTCGCCCAGCAGCGAGCCGAGCAGCTGCTGTGCCTCCTGCCAGATCAGGGGTCCCAGCCGCCGCTGCGCCCCCAGCTGCCGCTCGGCCAGCTCGGCCAGCAGACTGCTGAGTGGGTGCTCGGGCCCCACCTCCGTGTCCCGGTAGGCGCCCACCACTCGCAGGGGTGCGCTGGTGCTCTGCTGCAGCAGGTGCGCCAGCAGCGCCAGGGCATCGGCCCCCGCCCACTGCAGGTCGTCGAGCAGGAGGAGCGTGCCGGTCGTCCCTGCCACGTTGGCCAGACAGCGCCGGACGGCTTTGAACAGCAGTTGGCGTTCCTGTAGGTGGCCCAGATACGCGGTCGGGAGCGACTCAAGCGCGTCCGCGGGCAGATCGGGCAGTAGGCGGGACAGCCAGGCACAGTCCGCCAGCACCGCCTGCGCAGCGGATGGCACCAAAGCCGCCAGGTAGCGTTCCAGCGCCTCGGCCAGCGGGGCGTAGGGCTCCTGGCCGGCGCGCGTGCAGCCGCCCGCCAGCACCGTCCAGCCTAGCGGCGTAGCACGTCGTGCTGCTTCCAGCAGCAGCCGCGTCTTGCCGATGCCCGGCTCGCCCGCCAGCAACAGCACCGGCGCTCCCCGACCGGCGAGGTGCCGGTCCAGCAGGGACAATTCCTCCACGCGCCCCACAAGAAGGGACGGTTCGTCCTGAATAGGTGCCGGCCACGGGAACGCGACCGAAGGTACGACCCGCGCTTGCCGGTTGCGCGCCACGGCGAGCAAGCGCTCGCGGGCGGCGCCGCTCAGACCCAGCGCCGCAACCAGCTGGCTCAGGGTGTCCGGATAGGGATGGCGGGTGCCGTCTTCGAGGTGTCTGAGCCCGCGCACGCTCAAACCCGCCCGCTCCGCCAACGCCTCCTGCGTCAGGCTGGCGGCTAGGCGCAGCTGCCGCAGCAACGCCCCGAATGCCTGCGCCTCCGTGCCGGCCATCGCACCCTACCTGAGACGACAGCCACCACCTTCCTCCCGCTGCCGGCACCATCATAGCACGCCCTGCACCGCAGTGTGCCGCTACTGGTCCCCTACTGGTCCGCTACTGGGCCTGGTATCCGGTGTCCGGCAGGCACAGACTAGGCGGGAGAGTGCGATCCCGGTCGCTCACCGAAACAACCCTCGTCGGTGTGGCCGCCAGCAGCCTTCGGTGGCCGGTGACATTTGCGGGGTCGACCGCCCTCAGCGCAGGGCCAGGGGGCTGCCTGATTCGGTGCCGTTGGGCCAGGTGCACCAAGAGACACGCTATCGGGCGTACCAGGAAGGAGAGTGAAGCGAGCGCAGAAGAGGATGGAGCACGTATTGCGCGCATGATCATCGAAGTTGCTGGATTCTCAGAAAGGAGCACATTCATGAAGCGCACTACTGTCTGGACATGGTGTATCGTGGGCGCGCTCGTGTTGGGGCTGGCGGTAGTCGTGGCGCCCACGGGAGCGCGAACGCCTGCTCAGGCGCAGCGCCAAAGCGCCGGCACGTGCTCGGCCGCCGCCGAGGCCGGCCAGTGGGCCTACACCGGCACCGGCACGCTTATCCGGTCGACCGGCCCGGTCCAGTTTGACATCGTGGGGGAGAACACCTGGGATGCCCAGGGCAACATCGCCGCGGGGACGCAGACCACCAGCGCGGGCGGCGTCGCCGCCGTGAACGCACCCAGGGGGACCGTCACCGTGAATCCGGACTGCACCGGGACCATCGCAGTCCGCCTCCTCGACCCGAAGACGGGCGCTTTGCAGCGCACGGCGACCTGGTTCGCGGTGTTCGATGACAACGGGAGCGAGATGCGGGCTATCATGACGTCGCTGCACCTGCCCGACGGCACGAGCGTGCCGGCGATCATCACCATGACCAGCCGCAAGGTGTTCCCCGCCAACGGAAATGCCCAGTGAACGACACGCACGGACGACAGCGGTGCATGACGCAACGGAGACTCGTGCCGGCTGTCGGCCGGCGCGGTCCAACGCTTGATAGATAAGGAACCGGCCCGCCGGTTCCTCATCTATCTCGTGGAGCGGCGAAAAAGGCGAGCACTTCCTTAGCTCGCCAAACTCGCTGCCCAGCGAGCGGCCTCAGGCATGATGCTGCAGGCGATGATGGTCAGATGGCCCAACAATGCAGGCGTTGTGTTGGGGGCAAGGGCACTTTGCACGAGCGTTGACGCGTCCAGCGAGTACCAGTCTCAGCGTAGGACCTGCCGCGGTGGCCACCTATCGGCCGATCAGCCCTCGGTGCCACCTGCTTCTGCCCGCGACATCAGCGTGCCGCCTGCTGTCTTCGCTCAAGACCTGCGCCCCGGGATTACGGCGGAGCTGACCCTGATTACGCCGCTTGTCGTCGCTTTGCCATTCTGGCATCAGTCGATCACCAACCGCGCGAGGAGCCCTGCAGGATTGCACCAGCCAGGCAGGGTCGAAGCACAGGGGCGCGTCCCAAGCGGGAAGTTATGGACCTCAATGCTGATGCTATCGACGAGGAGGCCAGTGGTGGATATCCGCGTGAGAAAGGGCTTCACATCGAGTGTGTGCAGCTGGAAACTGCCTGGACTATCCCGCACAGGGCTGAACTGGTATGGCACCCGCTGCCCGTTGAAGAAGACGCTGGCGTAGTTGTCGACGGCGATGTCGAGCGTTGCTGCGGTGATGCCGGCCTGGGGGAGGTCGATGACCACGGTCCTGGAGAACGTATGGGCCTCCGCATCGCCGGCCATGCACGCACTCGACCAGATCCACTGCGCCGGGAAGACAGCCCCCGCCGACGCCCAGTTGCCGGGGATGCAGTCTGGACGTATCGGTGCGGCGTGCCTGCCCCCATCGACCAGCCACGTCGCATCGGTACCAATGCGCGACACTCCGGTCCAGTGGACCTTCACCACGTTCGATCGGCCGAGCACCTGAGTGCCGAGCGGGTCGACCACCCAGGCGTAGAACTGCCAGAGGTTCTCCACGTTCGTAATATTGGCAGGGACGCCCACCAGACACGGAGATAGTCCTGACGGGCAGTCGCTGAGAATCGTCGACCTGGTTGTGCCCAGTGGCCGCCCAATGATCCGCAGGTGGTGCTGCTGATCGAGAGCGGGGTGTACACTGGCCCGTAGCTGAACGCCCGAACCCGTAGGTATGGCCCTCGGCGAGACACTCCCGTTGGCTGCCAGGGTCACGCGGTAGCGCGTGGCTGCAAGGGTGATTGCGGCGACAGGCGACGGGCACAGGCTCCCGAACACGAGCGCGATGAGCACGGCCAACGCGACGGCCGACCCTGCGCGGTTCCGACGCAGCGCTATTACCGGGGTCATTGCATCCCTCCTCTCGCGTGCACCGCCCCCCGGCGCACCTGGGTTGGCCGGTTCGCGGCCCCCTAGTCTGTCGGTAGTCGCTCCGTCTCTGCGTCCGGCCCAGCGCCGCGTGACTCTCGGACACTGGCCAGGCGTTCGATCCCCACGCCTGCGACTGCGCCTACACGCCATGGTAGTAGGCTACGCGCTAGTGGGGAACCCTGCGTCGCGAGATTTCGCCCGGAGCAGGACAGGCATCAGCTCGTCGGGCCCGTCAACGCACGGCGAGGGGTCAGCATCCAAGGGAAGCGGCGGGAGCCGCCCGCAAGCACAGGAGGGCGCTTCGAAGAAAGCGCCGGGCATTTTGTTTCTGCACGACCAGTCGGCGAGCCGGAACGTGCCGGCCGTGCGCCGCTTGCGCGACATCTGTCTGGAGCACCTCCGGGCGCGTATCGCCCAGCCACTGGCACCGCCACCTGACTGGAGAAGGGAGAGCACGCTCGCCTGCCACTGCGCCAACTGCAGCTCGCTCGGCCAGTTTCTGGCCGATCCCGCCCGCAAGACGTGGAGCCTCAAGGCTGCCGAGCTTGACCGGCAGCACGTGGAAGGGACAATCCGGGCCGCCAACGCCGACCTGGACGTGACCACGGAGCGCAAAGGGCGCCCCTACACCCTGGTCTGCACCAAGAACCAGGCCAGCAACGAGCGGCGGGCCAAGCAGCGTGCGGAGGATCTGGCTGCCCTGGCGCGGCTGGAGACCTGACCTGGCGTGCTGCCCGGTCTCACCCCTTCCCCACTGCATGCTCCAGCGCGCCCACCGCAGCCGTCGAGTCAGCTGTCGCGACAAGGTAGCCAACCCCATAGGGGGCCTGGTAGGAAACCACCTCGCACCACGACGGACGCACCGCCGCCAGTGCGAGGAGGAAGGACCGCAGGCCGCACGCCTTGCCAGCCTCCACGATCGCCTCATCGATGCCGAGCAGATTCGCCGGGTCGCCGGAGCGGACCGCCTTCACGATTGCCGCATCGAGCAGGGGCCCTGCGGGATGGTAGCCGTAGGGTCCACTGGCCAAGAGGACGTGCGAGCAGTCACCGGATGCCACGACGGCCACCCGCGTCTCATTCGCACGTTCGCGTGCCGCGATGGCCTCCCCCAGCGCAACGTACGCGGCCAAGGGCTCCTCCCACACCGTCAGGATCTGCTCAACCGCAGGCAGCCGGCCGAGCGACTCGCGGAGGAAGTACATGGGCACGTCAAAGCCGTGACCGCGGTGGGGCGAGGCGATAATGAGGCGCGCCGGGCGCAAGTCATCCGCCATCCACCGGCACGCCCGGCGCACCGCTACTATGGTCTCGTCCACCGCATCCCCGCGTTGGGCGGCGAACGCCGGCAAGAGAATCGCTGGATGGGGCAGGAATGCCGCGCCGACCAACATGCCGCCGTGTTCCCTCCTCACGCCTCGCGAACGGGCGCCGCCGCGCGCCATGCGCCGCGCCCAGTATGCCGCGCTCGGCAGACGACGTCAACTCCCGCACTGGCGCCCGTCGACGTCGGCTCGAGCCCTTCGCTGCCGGATAGGCGAGGCGCCAGATCCTGCCGGACAGTCGATCAGGGCTACGCTGCGACTGCTTACAGTGTGATGTTGACACTCGCGCCACAACGGCCGCACTGACCGCCCCTGATCGTACCGATGACTTGCACCCGGTACCCCGCCCGCCGGATGAGCACCAGCCCGCAGCCAGGACATTTCGTGTCGCCGGCGATGTCCGCCACGTTGCCGAGGTAGACGTACCGCAAGCCCTCCGCCTGTCCCAGGCGGCGACCGCGCAGCAGCGTCGCCACCGGCGTCGCTGGCGTCTCGAGCAGCTGCGCCGCCGGGAAGAACCGCGTCAGGTGCCAGGGCGTCAGCCCACCCAGGTTCGCCGCGATCCACGCCGCCGTCTGCCGCAGCTCGACGTCGCTGTCGTTCCAACCTGGCACTACGTTGGTCACGCACTCGACGTGCAGCCCCCACTGGCCCCGAGCCCGCGCCGTCACCGCCAGCAGGTCCTTTGGACGCGTGTGCGCCAGGGCCCGGTAGAATCGGTCGCCCGTGCTCTTGATGTCGACCCGGTACACGTCCAGGTAGGGTGCGATGAGGTCCAGGTGCTCCCGCGTCGCGTAGCCGTTGGTCACGTACACCGTGTACAGCCCGGCCGCCTTGGCCAGTTGCGCACACTCCAGCGTGTAGGTAAGCCAGATCGACGGCTCACTGTACGTCCACGCCACCCCTTGGCAGCTCTGCGCTAACGCAGCTTCAACTAACGCTGCCGGGGCCAAATTGGGCGCAGGCCACCTGCCTTGCTGGCACGGATTGGCGTAGGCCAGCTCCCAGTTCTGGCAGAACCGGCAGCGGAAGTTGCAGCCCGGCGAGCCGACCGAGAAGACGCGCGTCCCGGGCCGGTAGTGGTATACCGGCTTCTTCTCGATGGGATCGGCGGCTGCTGCCGCGACAACGCCGTAGATGCCGTCGTAGACTGTGCCGTCGAGGTTGACCTTGGTGCGGCAGTAGCCAATCTTGCCAGGTGGCAGGGAGCATAGCCGCTGGCACTGCCGGCAACGAACCCGGCCATCCAGGCCTGCCGGCTCCGTTAACAGGGCCTGCCGCAGCCCGGGCGGCGGCTCGTCTGGCGCTCGGTCCTGCGCGTGCGTTCTCACGGGCGGTGTCCCCACGATGGAATCCCCGGCCCGATGCTCGTTCCCGGCCGGGCTGCCTCAATGGTACCGCGCGGCTATCAGCCCCGCTGCTCAGTGCTTGCGGCCCGCCGAAGCGTGTCCGACTTGTCGAACGAGCCTCACTCACCCGCATCGCAACACTTTCGCCCCGATCATGAGTGAGCAGTTCCGCGCTCGGTGACGGGTGGCCCGGCTTCACACAGCCGGCACCGGCCGTGGAGACACTGCATGAAGATGAGGCGGGTACAAACTCCTAATTCCCATTGGGTGCGTCGCGCAGCGCTCACTCCAAGTCGTCAGGCGGCTCTGACAACATACTGCGGCTGACGCTCTCAAGTAGCTCCGCGTAGTGCCTGAAGCCGTCGTACTCGGCACACAGCGTATTCAGACCGTCCAGCGTTGTTGTGTCCATCAGCCACTTGAACCGCGGCAGACCGCGCTCTGCCAGTGTGCCGAAAATGGCGAGGTCATCACAGCCACGCTCGACCAGCTTACGTACCTGGCGATCAAGCTCGGCCGCGACCCTGCGCTGCTCCTCCGTCACAGCCGGTCCGCCCGGCTGGTCCTGCCACTCATGCTTCATCTCGCCTCGCTCCTCGTTCCGTCCCTCGCCCGCTCCTCAGCCTATCCTACACCGTAGCTACACGCACCTGCGTGTCGTGTGGGCACGTGTCTTGGTGTGGCCAACCAGCAAACGCGCGCACAGCACGGCAGACGAAGTGCGTTTTGCCAGTTGCTCCCCGCGACCCGCGTGGCCAGGCCTGGGCAAACCGTGCTCGATGCCCGGCGTGGCGCTAATCTGGGCTTCGCCAAGGCTCTGTTCGCTGTCTACGACTAGACTTTGCGCGTGGCATACCAGTAGCCGCCGCGATCGGGCGAGTCGGCGCCGGCAACGGCCGGCGGGTGCAAGCCGAGCCCGCGCGTCGCGTCCTGGTCCCCGACACGCTGGTGGCGCTGTGCTACGATGACACGCGGGCCTGCCTCGACCGAGCCACGGGTGGACAGCGGAGAGGAGCGCTGTAGAGACGCAGCCGCCGGTGTGCCCCTTGCCCAAGATCCTCCGTACGCTGTGCGGCGACTGGCGGGTCCAGGACATCGCCGCGGGCGTAGTGGCCGGCGTCTGATCGACACCCTCCTAACCCGCACGCTGCTGGTGTCCTCGCTCGTGGTCATAATCCGCCAACGGCACGGATGGCTCTCGGTGTTGACGCCCTGGCGCCGTGCTGCCTGGGCGCGTGTGCGTCGTGCCGTGCATCCACGACGGTCACCTGCATCCGCCTGCGCCGGGATTGCCTGCCTGGATGCACCCTCCTCCTTGCCTGCCAACGACAACGCTGGAGGCAGGAGTGCACCTCCTCATGCGTTGTCGTCCCTGCTCACCGACGCCCAGCGGTTGGTGACAGGCGTGGCGACATGCCGGCGCCGCAGCTCGTGGAACGCTTGCCAGCCGGTGATCACATCCTGAGGTCGCTGACGGCTCCGCACCAGGAAGTCCGCTTCCGGCGGATAGCAGGCCACCGGCGCATCCTCGGGCAGCTCGGCCAAGGGCAGGCCGCTGGGCGGACGATAGTTCGTCGGCAGGTCGGCGCTCTGGTAGCGCAGGTCGGCACTCCAGCGAATCACATCCCTTGTATTCTCCGTCGAACAGTGCGGCGTGCGGTTCGTCAACAACAGCACACCACCGAACGGCACAGGCACGGTGATGACCTCCGCGGCAGGCAAGTGGCCGGCCCCCACCTCCAGGTAATGGCCGTCGGCGGTCCGCGCGTGGGTGAACACCGGGCCGCGGTGCACGCGCGGCAGCACCTGCAGGCAGCCTCGCTCGGCCGTGGCATCCACCAGCGGCACCCACACGGTCAGAATGAGTGACGTGTCACAGTAGGGCTCGAAGTAGCCGGAATCCTGGTGCCAGGGCACGACGCCGTGGACGAAGCCGGGCACCTTGGGCCGCAGCCGGTACACCGAGGAGGCGACGATCTCCGGCCCCACCAGCGCTTCGGCAAGGTCGAGCAGCTTGGGATGGCTCAGCAGCCGGAAGATGCCGCGCCCAGCCAACTTGCCGCTGGAAATGGACCAATAGAGGCGCTCGGTCTCAGCCGTGACGCGGGTCAGCCTCGTCTCGAAGCCTTCCTCGGCATACGTGCGGCTGAGTACACCGTCCTCGACCAGTTTCCTCGCCTCTCGGTCCACGGCCTGGTAGATCTCATCGATGACCGGCTGCAAGTCGTCCCGCGTCAAGACATCCTGCACGACCAGGTAGCCTTCGCGATGGAACTCCGCGATCTGGGGGGCAGACAGGAGCATCGGTCCTTCCTCCTCATCGAATACTCCGGCGTTCGTTCTGTGGTGCTGTTGAAGCAAGCCCTCTGCGTGCACGTGGTTCCTGATCGGACACACGGGAGTCAGGGAGCGCCGGGGCAGGTCTTGTGGTAGGGCCGGTCGCCAAGGTACTGCGCCCATTCCTGGGCCGTGAGATTGCGGTCGGCGACCTCGCACGCGCGTGCCGGCCAGGATGCGAGGTCCACGTCCCACTCGTGTATGTTCCCGTTGTAGTCGCCGGCGGCGAGCAGCTTGCCGTTTGCACTGAAAGCCGCGGCAATCACCGGCTGCGATAGCCCGCGCAAGGGAGGGCCTAAGGGCTGGCGCGTCGCGACATCCCACAGCTGCACGGTGGTCTCACCGCCTCCTGTCGCCAGAAGCGTGCCATCGGGGCTGAAGGCCACCGCGCTGACAAAACTCGTCAGCTGCACCGGGGCTCCGTCCGCGCAGGCGCAGGACACCTTCCACAGCCGCACCGTGTAGTCGTCGCCCCCCGTGGCCAGCAGCCTCCCGTCCGGGCTGAAGGCGACGCTATTCACGGCGCCGATGTGTCCGGTCAGCGGCCTGCCGTACGGGCGTCGGTGCACGACATCCCACAGCCTGACCGTCCCGTCCGACCAGACCGATGCCAGCGTCTTGCCGTCCGGACTGAAGGCAAGATCCCGCAGCTCACCTTGCCGGTTCTCGATCACCGGCCGCAGCAGCTTGCCGAGCCGCAGATCCCACAACTCCACCTGGGTGCCGGCGTGGTAGCCTACTGCCGCGATGGAGGCGTCCGGGCTGAGAGCCATCCGCATCACGGTGTCCGCGGTGGCCGTCAGCGTCGTGCGCAGCACCTTGACCTGGGTGCCTCGTCGAGCGTCGTACACCGTGATGAACCCTTCGCCCACCACGTCGCCCGCTGTGATCAGCGTTCTGCCGTCGCGGGAAAACGCACACGCCGATCCCCACAGCAGGTACGCGTCGTGCCACGTGCCGGACTCCCACGTCGCGGTGTTCCAGATCTGCGCGTTGCCATTCCAGTCGCCGGACACCAGCGATCGCCCGTCGGGGCTAAAGGTCAGGGATGCGACAGTGGCTTGGTCGGAGTCGGCGAGCAAGGCCGGACCCGCGAGCGCGGTGGCCACGTCCCATGCCGCTATCGTGCCGTTGCCGTCCGCGGCGAACAGGGCGGTGTCCTTGGCGCCGAACGCCAGGAAGTTGGGAGCGCCGGTGTGGCTGTCCAGCGGCGTCGCGAGCAGGCGCCGGCCCGTCATATCCCACAGCTCGATGCTGCCACCCATGTCCCCCGATGCCAGCAGCGTGCCATCCCGGCTGAAGGCCAGGGCGTTCACGGCGCGGGTATGACCGGCCAGCGCGGCGCCGATCTCGTTTCCGCTCTGGACATCCCAGAGCCGGACCGTCATGTCGTTGCTACCCGAGGCAAGGATCTTGCCGTCGGCGCTGAAAGCCAGGCCGTCCACGACGCTCACATGGCCCGCGAGGGTTCTGCGGCGTGGGGAGCCCTCAAGATTCCACAGCTCGACAGGGCCGCCATACTCGCCCGCGGCCAGGGTCTTGCCGTCGGGCGCAATAGCCATCGTGTACACCTCCCGTGAGGTTGCGAGCGTGGCCGCGAGCTTCTTCCGCGGCATGTCCCACAGATACACCGCGTTGCCATAGGCGAATGCCGCGGTCTTGCCGTCGGGGCTTACGGCGGCGAAATCCACGTGTGTGGGGCCGGGGGAGGGCTCGACGGCGGACAGTGAGAAGACCGGACCGGCCGGTCGCCGCCGCGCGATGTCCCACACCTCCACGCTCCGCCCATCGCCGCTGTTAGCTGCTATCGTCTTGCCGCCGGCGCCGAACGAGAGGTTATACAGGCCGTGGAGGTGGCTGATCAGCGGTGGGTCAAGCTCACGCTGGTGTAGCACGTCCCAAAGGTAGATGGCGCTCCCGGGCATTGAGGTGGCCCAGGCCAGCGTCCTGCCGTCAGGGCTCACTGCAAGCGCCCACGATGCCATGCCCCGGGTTGGCAGGAACGACGTCAGTGCTGCCGGACGCGCCTCCAGTGTCTGGAGCAGGCCGCCGCGCGCTTCGACGGTGTCGGCCGTGCGCCGTGCCTCCAGACTGAGCAGCAGCGCCAGGTCATACTGATCCGTCAGGTGGGTGATGGCTTGCGCCGCCAGCTGGCGGGAGAGCGCCGTGTCGCGCTCGGCGACCGCCGTGGCCTCGGCGGCAACGGCGTGTGTCCGCTCCGTGCGGGCAGTGGACGCGCTGCGGAGCGCCGCCAGGCTCAGCCCGGCAGCCATCACCAGGAAGATCGCCAGCAGGCCGACCAGGGCTCGGAGGCGCAGCGCCGCCGCCGGCTGGCTGCCGCCGCCTGCTGCGCCGTGGCCACCTCCCGCGCCTGCCGCTCGCGGTCCGCGGCCTCCTGCCGCTGCTCTTCCGCCGCGCCCGCCTCCAGGAACGCCATTTCCCGCCTGCTCGGCACGTTCCGCTGCGCCCAGCCGGTCGCCTCGGACAGCAACGTCGCCCGGTACAGGCTGTCCGCCGGTCGCCCCCGCCGCTCCCACTCCGCCGCCGCCGCGCTGATGCCCTGCTGCAGCCGGATATCCTCCCGGGCCTCGTGCAGCCACTCCGCCAACCGGGGCCACTCCCGGATCAGCGCCTCGTGGCTCACCTCGATCATGCTCGTGTCGCCGCTCTCGCCGCTGGTCAGCAGGCGCGCCTGGATAAACGCTTCGCTCACCTGGGCCAGCAGCGCCGTCCGCTCGGGGTCGGGCAGGCGCAGCTCGTCCAGCGCCGCCCGCCGCCGCGTCGTCTCTTGCTCCGTCGGGCCGGGGTCGATCAGGCGCAGAAAGAGGCCGCGTGCCAGCCGCCGGTGCTCCGGCGCCGGCAGCGCGGCATAGGTGGCCTCGGCGTGCCGCGCCAGGGCTCCTCGCACCCCACCAAGCTCCTGGTACGCCGCCAGCGTCAGCGTGCACCCGCTCCGGCGCGCGAAGAGCTGGTCCAGGGTGAATTGGAGCAGCGGCAGGGCGCCGGCCTGCCCGCGCACCTCGAAGAGCAGATCGCCGACCAGGTTCTCCTCGAACGTGAGCCCGACGTCGGGCAGCAGCGCGGGCTGCTCGATGGCCTCCCGCAGCTCGTGCTGTGCCATGGGCAGCACGACCGTGTGCTGCGCGTCGAGCAGATTGCCCAGGGCCGGATAGTGCAGCGGCCGGTCGTAGAAGTCGGCACGCAGCGTCAGCAGGACCAGCAGCGCTCCCCGCGGCTCGGTGGCGGCGGTGACGAGCAGGTCGATGAAGGCACGCCGCTCCGCCTCGTCCGCCGTCAGCGTGAACAGCTCCTCGAATTGATCGACCACCAGTACGACGCGGCTACCCGGCCCCGGCATCAGGCGAGCGGCCAGCAGATGCAGGCCCCGCTCCGAGTCCTCCAGATCAGCGCGCAGGGTCGCCAGACTGCTGCCGGGCAGCACTGCGCCCAGCGCCACGGTCAGCGCTTCCAGCGGATGTGTCCCCGGCACCAGCGGCTCCAGGTACGTCCACTGCTCGCTGCCCGGCACGGCGCCCCGCTGCAGTCGGGGCAGCAGGCCGGCGAGCACCACGCTGGACTTCCCGGATCCGCTCGGCCCCACCACCGCCAGCAGCCGTCGCTCGGCCCGGATACCGGCCGACAGGCCCGCCAGCAGCTCGGCCACCAAGCTCTCCCGCCCGAAGAAGTCGCCGGCGTCCGCACGCTGAAAGGCCCGCAGGCCCTTGTACGGGTTGCGGGGCGCCGCGTCCGGTGAGACGTCGCCGCCGGCGTGCTCCGCGGTCACCGATTCGCCGGCGCGCTGGAGTGCCACGGCGATATCCTGCAGCGCGGTGCCATAGCGGCTGCCGCGGGCGTCCACGTACTGCATGCCGCCCCAGCCGAGGGCGACGCACTCCATCCACTGCTCGCCCGCCACCCAGATTGGGTACACGGGGCGCCGGTACATCTCGGCGACCCGCAGCTCGTCGGCGACGTAGCGCGAGGCGCGCGAGCTCGGCGAGGCGACCAGCAAGACGGCGCGCGCGGCGCGGATGGCGTCGCGCAGCGTCTGCTCCCAGTCCGGCGTGCCCGGCTGCAGTCCCAGGTCGTCGTTCCAGGTCACCACGCCCAGCCCGTGCAGCTCGTCCACCAGCCGCGTGACCAGGGCACGATCGGCGCGGGCATAGGAGACGTAGACGAAGGGCTGGCCAGGCAGGGCGACGGCAAACGTGCCCCTCGCCTGGTGCTCGAAGCCGTCGAGCGGCGCATGGCCATCGGGAAGCGCGTCCGGCGGTCCCCGGCGGCGAGAGACGGTGGCCTCCAGCGCTGCAGCTTCCCGCTCCGAGAGTCCCAGCGCGGCAACCAGGAGCGCCACGGTATCCCGATAGGGCGCCTGGCGCAGGCCGCGCTCATAGGCACTGATCGCCCCCGGTGAGAGCCGGGCCCGCTCCGCCAGCGCCTCCTGGGAGAGCCCGGCCGCCACACGGTACTGCTTCAGCAGCGCGCCGAAACTCAGCTGTTCGGGACTTCGCGGTCCATCATGCCCCATCGCCGGTGCCGATCCGGGCAGGCTGCTTCCTGCCCGAGCAGACTGGGCTGCCACGCTCCTCGCCTCCCATCATAGCACGCACCGCCAGGGCCGCGACCGCAACTGTATCAGCCAACTGTGTGAGGCGAGCGTATGACGTGTGCCTGGGAGTCCGGCTCACCCTGGCGCATAGTGCTGGCAAGGCAGCAACGTACGCAGACGAAAGGAATGGCAGATGTATCAGTCAGTGCTCGGGCATCAGGCGTCAGGGCAGGGCATTGAGCCCTGCTGGAAGGACTTCACGCTGCACACCCTCTCCTCGGTCCCGACCGACGCCGGCATTACCAGCGTACTGCTCGAACCGCAGGCCAGCCCCACGCACTTCCATGGACACGCGGCAGGCGCATGGCTGCGGATGCCGGCCCCCCCACGCCGGCACCGAGCAGCGCGCTTCACGCAGCTACCCGGCGCGGCCGCGCCCGCACGCTCCAGATCCGTGCTGCGCGCAGGCCTGCACCTGGCCAGGCGCATCACGGCGCGACTCGCCCTCGCCGCCGGCCTGCTCGCGACCGCCGGCGCCATCTGCATGCTGCACGGTCCAGGCAGCGTCGCGGCCCGGCCCATGATCGACCCTCTACCGCCCGACATGGTCAACGGCATCCCGAGCCACCGTCCCGGCACCGGCTACGCGGCCGGCACCATGTATGTGACCGGGACGGGCCAGGCGTGCTGACCGGTACGCTTGGGGGTGTATACCATTCTCGTCGCCAGGGCGAGCCCCCGCGCTTGGCCCCGCGCGCGTTGCCGGTACGGCCACCTGTCGCTGCGTCGTGGCCGGCCACGCAGGCACCCTGACGGTCCTGTTCACCGGCGCGCGCACGCCGGCCACACACACCGTGGAAGGCAGAGTGAGTATTCTCGGTGGACCCGGTGGTCTGGCAGGCCTGCGCGGCGCGGGAGCTTTCACCTGGCACGGCTCGAGCGGCACCTATGCCATCCAGTTCACATTCTCGCGGTAAGGCCAACCAGATACCCGCAGGACGCCGAGGCACCGCGAGGGACTATGGTGCCGCGCACCAGTAGCAGGAGTTGACACCTTCGCGCTGCGCGATCAGTCGCAGACCGCGCCATCCGCGCCCAGGGCGTCTATCAGGAAGGAACACCGAAAATGTATCCCAAACATGACTCCCCTGAACGAGCGCTCATCCTCGCGCTCATCGAGGAACACCAGGAGAAAGATCCGCCGCGCTTTCTCGAATGACCTGAGAGATACTGCACATCGCTGATCGCGACCCGAGCGCGTGTTCAACCTCCCCTCCTGCGTGCACCGATGGTCAACCCGTCGGGAGAGACTGGTGCAGTATGCCAAGTAGGCTGCCTGGGTCTTGCTCTCGGCGATCAAGCGGCAGAGACAAGATTGCCGTCTGCCGAAATTCGCCTCAGTCTGTTGTCGGGAGGCAAAGAGCGCAAAGGAAGGAATCCTGCGTGACAGAGCATAATCTGCCGCGGACGAAAACTACTGTTCCTTGGCACCGTGGCCAAGTGACGCCTGTTAGCGGCATCTAGCTCAGTGCTTTTACGGCTGTCCGGCGCCACTGTACGCTCATCACAGGGCTTCATGGACCACGGATAAATTATTCACTCGCACCAGCGCATAGCTCGCCGGTCATGGCGCCACGCCGATGCTCAAGAGGCCACAAACGGCGCGCCAGTCGCGCCCGCTCGGGCACCTCCAAGAGTGCTGGTGAACGAGCTGATTGCTCTGTCACTCCGTCCCGGCTGCACGAAAGAGAAGGTGATCTGCTGGCCATGCTCGCTGCCGGTCATGGGACGGCGCACCCACGCGCCGCCGCGCCACACCAGCAGCCAGCCGGTGATGGCGCTCCCGCGCCATGCTGCGATCTCCAGCTTATACCCGGCGGCTTGCGCAGACCCAGCGGCTACGGGCTGGCTCGCGGTTGCGCGGTCGAGGTGATGTTCCTTGCCCGTGGTGTGGCCGATAGACCGCGCAGATCGCCTGCACGCCACCCGAGTGTGAGCACGCTCGCCCCTACGACGAGCGTGGCAAGACCGGCCACTGCCAAGCGCTGAACTGCAGTATGTGTTCTGCCATACATGATTTGTCCTCCTCATCCGCTTGCCCCTGCGCCGCGCCTCGAACGCGCGGCTTCATGGACACCATCGTATGGCGCGGGAGGCGCCGGCGTATCCGGGAGAACACCGAGGACGGCTACGTATCTTTTGCCGGCTGCTGCAGGCGGCCGGAGCAGCGGCTACGTACGTACAGCAGCGTGCTGGAAGCCCGGTCTCCAACGGCGGGCGGCTCAGCGCTCCGCGTCGGACAGCATCCCCCGGAGCGCAGTCCATGCCGCGATCTGGCTTCGCGAGGTGAATCCCAGCTTGTTCAGAATATTCGCGACGTGGGTCTCTGCCGTGCGCTCGGAGATCACCAGGCGCGAGCCGATCTCGTGATTGCTGGCGCCTTTCGCCACGAGCAGGGCGATTTCGCGTTCGCGGCTCGTCAGCGCATCGCGCCGCCGTCTCACCGGGACGGGCTCCGGGACCGATCCGGTAACGATGGTGTGAGAGCCTGCTGAGGAGCCAGGGCAGCGGCGATGGCCTCCTCCAGGCTCATGGCCTGGCCCCTTGCCCACGCCGCCGCCAGGGTTCTCTCGCCCAGCGCCGCGCGCACTGCTGCGCTCGTGCCCTCGCGCGCGGCGGGCGGATCGGCAATGAGCAGGTCGGGCGCAATCAGCGCGGCGGCAGCACCACCCAGCCAGGCCGCTCGATCGGCATCACTGCCGGCCCAGGCGACCGTCGCCATACCTTCCAGGCAGACGGCGATGCCGTGTCTATCGCCGGTTGGGCGAAGCACCGTGAGCCCTTCGGCATAGAATGCTGTCGCGCCCGCGGGATCACCTCGCGCCAAGGCGAGGTCGCCAAGGGCGGCGAGCGAATCGGCGATCCCCACGGCATCTCCCAGGTCTCGCCGCAGACGCAGTGCCTCCTCGAGGAGCGTATGTGCCTGCCCAACGTCCTCATCTTGCAGCGCCAAGCGTCCCAGATCGGTGATCGCTCCGGCGATCGCGCTTGCTCGCCCAGCTGTTGCGCCATCGCCAAATCGTCCCTCGAACAGATCCGGGCGTGCGAGGTGTCGCCCCAGCGCAGGCCACCGTGCCGAGCAGCGCCAGCGCCAAGGGCGTCAGAAAGCGGTCATGGAGCGTTCGCAGCATCGCCAGACTCTCCTCGATGTGGGGCGCGCGGTCGCTGTCTCACCTTCCTGGTAGACCAACGATCCCAGGCTCAGGAGGGCCAGAGCAGTGCTACTTCCCCATCCTGCCGAGCCACCTTCAGGGACTCCAGGCACCTGAGCGTGCCGCTGCCCGTCACGGTGTGCGCACGCTACATGGGCCAGCCAGTGCAGCGCGACATAGAGAATGCGCCTGTAGCCCTGTGCCGTGCAGAGGGCGACGTTCTCGCGCAACATGACACATCCCGCGTCGTAGTCTTCAAGGCCGGTTAACATGCCAAGGTCGTTCAGGGCCAGGGCTGCCATCTCCGTGTCATCCGTCGCGCGGGCGATGGCGAGGGCCTCTTCCAGCGACCGACGCTCCTCCGTTATGTGCCACCAGCCACCGCCAACCATCGTCGGGCCTTTCAGAAGGATGGCCTGGCCGAAGACGCGCCCTAGCCCGCGCCGGAATAGGGGCCGCTGCTTCCGGCAGGGCCAGCAGCGCCCCGGTCCAGCGCCGCCCTTCGCCAAAGTAGCCACGATACATCCAGAAGTCGCGCACGCACCGGCCAACCGCAGCCCCTCCTGTGCTTCTCTGTGCCCCACAGCCCAGCCGAGGGCCTGGCGGATGTTCTCGTGCTCTGCTCCAGGCGTCCATCCAGGCAGCGTCCTGTGGCACAAGCAAGTCGGCCTCCTCGGCCAGCGCCCGATAGTGGGCGGTGTGTCGCGCCTGGAGCCGTTCGGCGTCGCCGTCGGCCAGCAGCCGCTCGTGCCCATACTGGCGGAGCGTCTCCAGCAGCCGATAGCGTTCGATATCGCCCGCGCTGTCCTCCACTGCGATGAGCGATTTCCGACCAGTCGCACCAGCAGGTCGACAACGTCTTCAGCCGGTACCTCCCCGCCCGCGCACACCGCCTCCACTGCATCGAGCGCGAAGCCACCCGCGAAGATCGCCAGCCGGTTGAAGAGGCTCTGTTCCGCGGACTCAGCAGGCTGTAACTCCACTCGACGGTCGCTTGCAGCGTCTGCTGGCGCGGCAGCGCCATGCGGCTGCCTCCCGCCAAGAGGCGGAAACGCTGATCGAGGCGGGCCGCCAGTTGCTCGGCCGAGAGCCTGCCATCCGGGCGGCGGCCAGTTCGAGCGCCAGGGGAATGCCGTCCAGTTCCCGGCAAATCTGCGCCACGGCGGCGGCGTTTTGGGCGGTCAGCATGAAGCGGGGCCGGGCGGCGAGCGCCCGCTCCAGGAAGAGGCGAATTGCCTCGACCTCTTGCAGGATCTCGGGGACCAATTGGGCCTGCGGGTTGGGCAGCGCCAGCGAAGGGACCCGCCAGGCGATCTCACCGGCAATGCCCAGCGCCTCGCGGCTGGTAGCCAGAATCGTGAGCTGCGGGCAGGCGTGAGCAGGATCTCGGCCAGCTTGGCGCTGGCGTCCAGCAGATGCTCGCAGTTATCCAACACAAGCAGCAGCCGGCGTGCGCGCAGGGCCTCCGCCAGCGTGGCGCTCAAGGGTTGGCCGGGCTCCTCGCGCAGACCGAGCGCGGTAGCGGCGGTCAGGGCAACGAGGTTGGGATCGGAGACGGGGGCGAGCTCGACGAGCCAGACACCGTGCGGATAGTGCTCCAGTAGCTCCGCGGCGACCTGCAAGGCCAGGCGTGTCTTACCCGTGCCGCCACTGCCGGTGAGTGTCAGCAGGCGACCGGTGCTCAGTTGATGGATGACCTCGGCTATCTCCCTCTGGCGCCCGATGAAACTAGTCACCTGAACGGGCAGGTTATGCGGCGGCTGGGAAGTCTGCCCAAACGGTCCTGCTGCCGGAAGGCTCATGCTGCCCTTCCGCTCTAGCTCGCCTGGTACTGGCGATCTGCCGCTCTGGAGAATCTGGCGGTTCACGACCATGATAGCGCCTCGACCGCGCTGCCATCATTCTCACTCATCGCTGGAAGCAGAGCAGCGTCCATCTTCATATGTTCCATTCACTATTCTAGGCAGGCGTAAGGCAAGACGAGTCCGGTGCGCTCCGCCAGCGGCATGGGATGCAATCCATGCGCCACAATCATGAGCGATCAGTTCCGCGCGACGTGACGAGCACCACCCATGCGCGAGCACGGGTTGCGGCGCGGTGCGCTGCCAATCATTCGCAATCGGCGCAGGCGTTACCATCCTTCCAGTAGGCGTGCCAAGATGTGGGCGCCGTGACTGCGAGCAGGTAGGGCCGCATGTGGCAGCAGTGTCGACGATGAGCAACGGAGTGCCAGTGACAACCTTGACCGGACAGGTCGCCCTGGTAACCGGCGGAGGCCGTGGAGCTGGGACGTGTCATCGCCGAGGCCTTGGCCGCCGCTGCGAGGGCCGCCGTCGCCATCTCCGGTCGGTCCCACCGACCGCCTGGAGGCGACGGCCCGTGTGATCGGCCAGTCCGGCGGCCACGCCCTTGCCCTGCTAGCCGATGTCACCGACCAGGAGGCGATGGACCGCCTGGTGGGGCGCACGGAAGAACATGCCGCGCATCCCGTGGGCGTGGCGCGTCAGCGTGAGCAACCCGAGTAGCGCGGGGCTGCCTGGCGTACCCTGCTCGCTCGCGTGCGAAACGAGTGCTATACGGCCAGCTATTCGACACACTGCGACCCTGGCACAAGTGACGTAGTGGATTCACGGGGGACCATGTAACCGAGCATCGTGACCCTGCTACAGGATGCTATCGATGTCATCGTGCTGCGTGCTCATGCAGGCACAGCAGTTCAGAGCCTTACGATGTTTCCGCGAGCGCGGCGTTGACTGGGCTCGCGTGGAGCCACCATCGATATCCACCCGAGCGGGTGGGGCGGACGGGGATGCGGTACTCATCCCTGTCCGCCTCGCACCCAGAGACCCGCGCGGCAGGCCGCCTATCCTCCGGACCTCCTGCCTACTTCCCGTAGCGCAGCTCACAGGAATGCAACTGGGCCATCAGGGCACGCAAGGCGTTCTGGAACGCCTGCTGATTTTGAAAGTCCGCCGGGCTCAGATTCTGAATCTCGTTTCATGATCGGCTGGCAGCGCTTGGGAATGCCCAGCGTCGCTGTGTGTGCAGGAGCTGCTGCGTGAGTCGCCGTCGGAGCGACGGCCGCCAGTACCAGTACCGTGGACACGACCACGCCACTCAGGATTTGCTTGCCGGACTGTCGGAACGTTTTCATCTCTGCCTCCGCTGTCTACTGCATCACCAGCCATCTGGTGTACAAGAACCAGCATAGGACGAGACTGTTTTCGGGCTATTGCCGTCGTATAGGCAGCTGTGGTCGTTTTGCAAACAATGTGTGAACAGCGAACCGACAGCCAGCCGCATGTCGGTCGAACCACTCGCGCTCGTGATGCCACAGTTTCGC
>CAWHAE010000009.1:675000-1296238 GCA_963827235.1 uncultured bacterium | reverse complement strand
CGGACCTTCGTCGGGGTCAGCCAGTTGATGTCGAGAGAAGCCAGAACTCCGTTGCGGAATCTCAGCGTACCGCTGACCATGTCCTCGTGCTCGGTATTGATCTTCCGCTCGGTCTCCATGAAAACGCGCTCGACCGGGTATCGAGCAGATAGCGGAGCACATCGATGCCATGGGGTGCAAGGTCCAGAACTACGCCCACATCTCGCACTCTCTCTGGAAACGGTCCCAGCCGCCGTACGCTTGCTTGAAAGACCCTGCCCAGCTCGCCCGCGTCCAGTCTGCGCTTCACTTCAGATATGGCAGGATTGAAGTGCTCCACATGCCCGACGGCCAGCACCACCCCGGTCTCCTGCGCTCGCCGCGACAGTACTTCGCCCTCGTCGATAGTAGACGTGATGGGCTTCTCCACAGAGTGTCGACGCCACGCAAGAGGGCGTCCATGGCGACGGTGAAATGCGCGAGCGTGGGCACCGCCACGACCACGCAGTCCGGGCACGCCTCCTCCAGCATTTCCACGTGCGAGCTGAAGGCGCGCACGCCGTATTTCTTCGGCAGGTCCGTGATTCGCGCGGATCTTCATCTGCGACCGCCACGAGATCCACATCAGGAAGGTCGGACAGTACGCGCAAGTGACGGCCCATCGTGCCGCACCCGACGACCGCTGCTCTCAGCATAGCGCGCGCACCTCCTGCACGATCTTGTCCAGGTCCTCCGTGGTCAAGCTTGGATGCACCGGAAGGCACAAGGCTTCGCGAGCTGCCTGTTCGGCATGCGAAACGAATCGGCGTAGCCAAGACTCTGGTACAAGGGCTGCTGATGTACAGGAATCGGGTAGTGCACTGCTGAGCCGACACCACGCTCACGAAGACCGGCCGCGACCGCATCTCGCCGGCCGCCCGGTATCCGAACCGTGTATTGGTGGAAGACGTGGCTGTAACCTTCCGGTACCGCCGGCGTCGTCACCACGTCGCGGAGGCCTTTGGTGAGAAACTGCGCGTTGAACTGACGCTTCACCTCTCGGCCAGCCGGCCGAGCTGCGCCAGTCCGACCGCGGCGTGAATGTCCGTCATCCGAAGGTTGAATCCCAGTATTTCGTGGCGGTATCGCTCCGTCTGGCCGTGGTTGCGCATTGGCCTCACTCTGCCGGCCAGCCGTTCATCGGACGTCGTCAGCATACCGCCCTCGACCGAGGTGATGTTCTTCGTGGGGTAAAGAGAGAAATTGCCGACGCCGAAAGTACCGACTGCCTTGGCCCCGATAGAAGCACCGTGGGCTTGGGCTGCGTCTTCGATGACAGCCAGTCCATGCCTCTGCGCGATCTCGCAAATGCGCGTCATGTTCGCGGGACACCCGTAGAGGTGTACCGGCAAAATCGCCTTCGTTCTTGGTGTGATCTTCGCTTCGATAGCAGCCGGATCGATGTTGAAGGTGATGGGATCGATGTCCGCAAAGACGGGCCGCGCGCCGACGTACAGCATCACGTTGGCCGAAGCGATGAACGTGAACGGCGACGTGATCACTTCGTCGTCCTTGCCGATACCGAGCGCAAGCAGGCTCAGGTGCAGCGAGGCCGTCCCTGACGAAGATGCGACGGCAAACGGCGAGCCGATCAGTGCTGCAAAACGCCGCTCGAACTCTTCCACTCGCGCTCCTTGCGCGATCTGGCCGGATCTCAGTGCCGCGAGCACTGCGTCCTCTTCCTCTTTGCCGATGATCGGCCTTGCTACCGGAATCACAGAGTCACCTCCTCCGAGGCTACAAAACACGACATCTGGTGACGGAGCCGGGAGCTCACGGTTGTCGCCTAGCGGCCTCGCGGATTCATCACTTGAGGCACGACAGTGAGATCGCCGCAGCGCACGCAGGTCATGCGCGCGGTTGGCTGAACGTCGACTTCGCCCGACTGCACTGCGTTTCCGGCAACTTGCTTCTCTGTGGGGTCGACGACGAAAGCCAGTCGACCACCGCATGCGCAAACATAGCCCACGAGTCGCGCCGGGTTCCCCACGACCAGGCCATGGTCCGGCACGTCGCGCGTGACGACCGCGCCCGAGCCAACCATCGCGAAACGACCGACGGTCACGCCCGGAAGGATGACTGAGGCTGCGCCAATCGAGGAGCCGTATCTCAAGGTGATCGGACCGACCTCCCAATCGTCGTTCCCCTTGAGCTCTCCGTTCGGCGAGATCGCCCTCGGGATACGATCATTGGTGAAGCACACGTGCGGCCCGATGAATACGCCGTCCTCGAGCGTGGCGCCGTGGAATACGCTGACGTTGTTCTGGATCTTGCAGCGGTCGCCGATATGGACGCCGAAGTCGACGTAGACGTTCTTGCCGACGATGCACTGGCAGCCGATAACCACATCCTCACGGATCTGCACGCCATGCCAAATGCGGGATCCGGGGCCGATGGACGCCGAAGATGCGATTTCCGCCGAAGGGTGAATTCTTGCTGGTCCTAACATGCCACAACTATAGCATCGCCACATCGCGTGGCAATGAACCAAATGGGCGGGCGTAGCACCAGTAGTATCGCGCCGATGCCTGTGTCCCGATGACACCAGAGCGGGCGCGTGCGACGGAACCG
Source organism: uncultured bacterium (assembly GCA_963827235.1). Classification (GTDB taxonomy): domain Bacteria; phylum Chloroflexota; class UBA5177; order JANWHV01; family JANWHV01; genus JANWHV01. Next base: position 1,293,649 of record CAWHAE010000009.1, on the reverse strand, counting down.
AACGACGCGCGCCCGTTCAGGTACAGCCCGCGCGGCACGCGTGACCGACAGCGGTCCGGTCTGCCGTGCTACACCCCTCTGCAATCGACACCCGCGCTCAGTGTGCGCGGGCCATGCGGCGGGGTTGCCGGGTCGAGAAACATGCGCGCCCAGAGCTCTGCGTTCACCACGCGCCAGATCAGCGTACTGGCGCTGATCTCGCCCGCCAGATGGCGGTTGAACACGTCCAGTACCCGCGCAGCGTCGACGAATCCGCGGCATGCAAGGCTTGGCGACTCAAGAATATCCTTGACCCAATGGCGAAGTGATGTTCTGAACCACGTATCCTCGGGCGTGCTGAACCCCTTCTTGTCGAGCCGGCTGCGCACCTTCTCCGGCAACACACCGCGCATGGCGTCCCGCAAGAGGACTTTCGTCAGGCCGTGCTCGATGAATGCGTTGTTGGGAAGCGGCGCCATGAACTCTGCGATGCGATAGTCGAGGAACGGCGTGCGCGCCTCGATCGAGAAGGCCATGGAGTTGCGATCCTCGTAGTGCAGGAGCTGCGGCAGGTTGGACGAAACGATCTGGTTGTACAGGAGCGTCTTCAGCCTGCCGGCACCGTTGTCGATCCAACTATCGCTCGGCCGGTAGCCGGCAGCGGTCTCGCGATTGAGCACACGAGCGCCGAGCCGTCGAGATCGGTAGAGGTTGCGCACAGCCCGCAGAACAGCGGAGGAGGGCGGCAACAGCGCGTCGACCAGGAGCGCACCGGTACTTGTCCAGCTAGGCGCGTGATATCGCCGGTAGAACTGGAGGTCGCGCGCGAGCTGGCCTGGGCGGAGCGATAGCACATCGTCTGCAAGTGCAGCGCCGAAGTAGTAATGGTACCCGGCCAGCAATTCATCTGCCCCCTGGCCGTCGAGCAGCACGGTGACGCCCCGGCGGTGTGCCGCCTCCATGACGTGCCACTGCGCCAGGATGCTGGTCGAGCCGAAAGGCTCATCCTGGTGCCAGATCACACGCGGAATGAGCTCCTCGAGTGAGGCGTGCTTGCCCGGGAACGTGAAGTTGGCCTCGGCCCCGGTGGCGTCAAGGACGGCCTGTATGAACGTCCGCTCGTCGTGACGTTCGTCGTCGTAACAGGCCGAGAACGTCTTCTGCCGCTGGCCGCGTTCGTGCCACTGGAGGCCGGCATCTTCGTTGAAGAGCAACCGGTTTGCCAGGCAGACGATGGTCGATGAGTCGAGGCCACCGCTGAGACACGTGCCGACCGGCACGTCGGCCTGCAGTCGCAGCCGCACCGAGTCCTCCAGCAGATCGCGGAGATCGGCGGCCCAACGCCTGCGTTCGCTCGCACACGGCTGCGCCCTGGTCTCGCACGTAGTTGGTAGTACGTCCCAGTAGCGATGCAGGGTCGTCTTGCCTCGCTCAAGCACCAGGTAGTGCGCGGCGGGCAGTTGCATGACGCCTTCGAAGCACGTCTGATCCGTGTGGTCAAGGAGACCGATGGACAAGAAGTCCAGGATCATCTGCCGGTTGGCACGCCGCGGCACCGCCGGATCCTGGAGCAGAGCCTTGATCTCCGAGGCAAAGACGAAGTCACCGGTGTGTTCACCATGCACATAGTAGAGCGGCTTGACGCCGAAGCGGTCGCGCGCGCAGAACAGCCTCTCGCGCCTGCCGTCCCAGAGGGCAAACGCGAACATGCCGTTGAAGCGATGGACGCACTCCACTCCCCACTCCTCATAGGCGTGAATGATGGTCTCCGTATCGGTACGCGACCGAAAGGCGTGGCCGCGCGCCTTCAGCTCCGACACGAGCGGCTGATAGTTGTAGATCTCGCCGTTGAACACCAGCCAGATCGTGCCGTCCTCGTTTGACATGGGCTGGTGCCCGGCTGGGGAGAGGTCGACGATGGCAAGACGACAGAAGCCGAGCTGGATGGCGCCCTCAACATGTATGCCGCGGTCATCGGGTCCGCGGTGCTCCAATACCGCCAGCATTCGCTCGACGTCTGAGCGTACTTGTCGGGCCGTCACCCGGCCCGCAATGCCACACATCGTTCACCTCACCCGAGATCCGCGCCCACGCCGATCAGGCGCAAGCAACGGTGCTTGCCGCTCCCAGCAACTACCGGGCCGTATCCTAGCACGTGCCTTGCCACGTATCTATAGACAGATTAGGCAGAGCCCGCACCGCGCGTAGCTCAGGGGGTGCGCCCCTGAGGCGGCACGCGCAAGCTGGACTGCACCTGCGCGAGGACGGCAGTGAACCGGTGACCGCGGTAGCGGCGGGGCACGTGACAGTGTGATAACGCGGCTGCAGCCACGGGTATGGTGCCTCCAACACGGACTGTTGGCCGATACCGTGCCAGCTACCGCCGGAACACGGCCGGTGTCAGGTGAAGAACTGAGCAGCCCAGAGCGGTGACCGCGGCACGATCATCGACCGTTGCGCAGTCTCATGCACTGCGCTGCGTGTTCTGCCGTGGCACCGTGAAACAGTCCGGCGCACATAGGCCAAACACGTTGGGCGTCCGGGGCTCGCCACACTGGGATGTCGCGCGTACACCTGCAGTCGATGGCCATATCATGCCATAGCGTTGTGCATGCACCGGCGAATATCATGTGGCGGAAGGGCACTATGGCCTGCAGGTTGTGGCGCGCTCGTCCGAGCCTATGCTACCGGCAGCCGGCGGCATTCGAGACAACGGACTGCTTCTGCGGGTTACGGCATCGAGGCCGTCCGCGTGCTCGTCGCGAGGCTGGGCCTATGATTCGAATAGCTAGCAAGTCACCACTGAGTATCGGGACCGGCATCCTGCGCGTGTTTGGATGTATCGGACGTGTGTGCCGCGGACGATCCGTGCCGGTAATACTCTAAAGAAGCCACTCAGCAAGGATACGCCTGATGACCCTGGAGTCAATCGACGTGGTTTCCGGGACCTCGAATGCGGGTGGCCGCGTGGCGGCCGGCCATCCTCGCATCATCGAGCCGACGAAGGGATGGGCGCCACTGCGGCTGAATCGCATCTGGCCCTACAGGGAACTGCTGTACTTCCTGGCCTGGCGTGACATCAAAGTGCGCTACAAGCAGACCGCCCTCGGCGTCGCCTGGGCCGTCTTGCAGCCAGTGTTGACCATGGCCATATTCGCGGCGATCTTCGGGCACGTCGTGGGAGTCAAGACCGGCGACGTGCCGTATCCGCTCTTCTGCTTCTGCGCCCTCATCCCCTGGACGCTGTTTTCCTACGCGCTCACGCAGTCTAGCAACAGTCTGGTGGATAGCGCCAACCTGATCCGGAAAGTGGCGTTCCCACGGCTGGTAATTCCCATTGCCGCCTCTCTGGCCGGATTGGTCGACTTCGCGATCAGCTTCGCGGTGCTCGTGCTGTTGCTCCTCGGCTACCATCGAGTGCCTGATGGCACCATTGTGCTGCTGCCGCTTCTCGTGCTGCTGGCACTCGCGTCCGCGCTGGCCGTGGGAATCTGGCTGTCGGCGCTCAACGTGCAGTATCGCGACGTGCGCTACACGATACCGTTTCTGGCCCAGATGTGGCTCTACGCCACGCCGATTGCCTATCCCATGTCGCTTGTGCATGGCAAATTGAGAATCCTGCTCTCGCTCAATCCCATGACCGGTGTGGTGGAAGGATTTCGATCGGCCCTCCTGCACACGGGCAGCGTGGACATGCTGCCTCTGACCGTATCGGTAGTTGTCACGCTCGCCGGCCTCGTGAGTGGACTGTTCTACTTCCGGCGCATGGAACAGACCTTCGCGGACGTGGTGTGACCAATGAGTGACATCGCAATTCGCGTTGAGGGTCTTGGCAAGAGGTACCGACTGGGAGCCAACCAGCAGCAGTATGGCTCACTGCGCGAATCGCTGTCCGGGCTGGCGCGTGCCCCGATCCGTGCCGCGCAACGCATCATCCAGCGCGATGCAGGTAAGGGCTCGCGGCGTCCCGAGTTCTGGGCCCTGAAGGACGTGAGCTTTGAGGTCAAGCACGGCGAATCGCTGGGGATCATCGGCAGGAACGGTGCCGGCAAGAGCACTTTGCTGAAGCTGCTGAGCGAGATCACGGAGCCAACCGAAGGACGCATCGCGATCAGCGGGCGAGTTGCATCACTGCTGGAAGTGGGCACTGGGTTTCATCCCGAGCTGACCGGCCGCGAGAATATTTACCTGAATGGTGCCATCCTCGGCATGACCAGGCGCGAGATCGCCGCGAAGTTCGACGAGATAGTGGCCTTCGCCGAGGTCGAGAAGTTCATCGACACACAGGTGAAGCGCTACTCCAGCGGCATGTATCTCCGGCTTGCCTTTGCAGTTGCCGCTCATCTAGAGCCTGAAATCCTTGTCGTCGATGAGGTGTTAGCAGTCGGTGATTCGGAGTTTCAGAAGAAGTGCCTGGGCAAGATGGGCGACGTGAGTCGTCACGGCCGCACAGTCCTGTTTGTCAGTCACAACATGGGCGCAATCAGAGCCTTATGCACGCGAGCCGTTCTCCTCTGCACCGGCAGAAACGCCGCTGAGGGGCCAACGGAGGAGGTCGTCGCTACGTACGTGTCCAGCGGCGCCATGGGGACTGGCGAGACCGTGTGGCCTGACCTAAGTTTGGCGCCCGGCACCGACGCAGCTCGTCTGCATGCAGTTCGTGTAATTTCTGGTGGGATTTGCACTGCCGACGTGGATATTGAGGATGCGGTTGAGATCCAAATAGAGTACTGGAACCTTAGGCCGGATGCTCGAATTACCTGCAGCATTCATCTGCTCGACAGCCTGGGTGGCGGCGTGCTCGCGTCGGCCAACCTCAAGTCAGCGATGCTTGGGAGCGACGCGTGGGCAGGCCAGCCTCACCCGATGGGGCTCTTTCGCAGTTCTTGCGTGCTGCCGGGAAACTTCCTCAACGAGGGACCGTACGCCATTAGCGCATTCGTACTCACGGACGTAGCGAACGTCCAGGCACAGGCTGACTCCGTGGTTTCATTCACTGTGCACGAGACTGGTGGGATGCGCAAGGAGTTTCAAGGAAGCTGGCTCGGCGTGGTGCGCCCGCGGCTCGCGTGGAGCACTGAGGCCATGGGGACTACTGTTGAGGCTGAGGCAAAGGCGGTACCGGCATGAAGGTAGTCATTCTCTGCGGCGGACAGGGCACAAGGCTGCGCGAGGAGACCGAATACCGTCCAAAGCCGCTGGTCGAGATTGGTGGACGGCCGATCCTCTGGCACATCATGAAACACTATGCGCATTACGGTTTCTCGGATTTCGTTCTCTGCCTTGGCTATCGAGGGCACATGATCAAACAGTACTTCCTGGACTACGAGGCGATGAACAACGACATCACCATTTGCCTCGGCTGCCAGAACCATGTCACATACCACGGAGCGCACCAGGAGCAGAACTTCAAGGTGACGCTGGCGGAAACCGGGCTCGAGACGATGACGGGCGCCCGAATCAAGCGCGTGCAGCACTATGTAGACGACGACACCTTCATGCTGACCTACGGCGACGGGCTCAGCGATGTGAATATCAAACGACTGCTAGCCTTCCATCGTGAGCACGGCCGACTCGCTACGTTGACGACCGTTCACCCAACGTCGCGCTTCGGCATGCTGCAGCTTGACGGTTCCAGTTTCGTTCAGGCCTTCTCTGAGAAACCCCAGGCGGACGGCTGGGCCAATGCCGGATTCCTCGTGCTGCATCGCAAGGTGTTCGACTACCTGAGTGTCGCGCCTGACTGCGTGTTCGAGCGCGCGCCACTGGAGCAGCTTGCCCGAGATGGTGAGCTAGCGGCGTACCGTCACGAGGGCTTCTTCTTCGCGATGGATACGTATCGCGAGTACCTCTATCTCAACAGTCTATGGGATCGAGGCGAGGCGCCGTGGGTGACGTGGAAGGAGTCAAACGGACGTGAGCACTCAGATTGGGAGTCCTCGGCGGTTCGAATTCTGGCATGACAGGCCTGTCTTCTTGACGGGTGGGACCGGGCTTGTAGGCGGCTGGTTGCTGCGCCGGCTCGTTGAAGCGGGCGCCAATGTCGTATGTCTCGTCCGTGATTGGGTACCACAGTCAGAGGCGGTGCGCACCGGCCTGCTAGAGCGTGTACGAGTTGTTCGTGGTGACATATGCGACCAGGCGTGTCTTGAACGCATCATAGGCGAGTATGAGGTGCGCACAGTGCTGCATCTGGCTGCTCAGGCCATCGTGGGTATCTCGAACCGAAATCCAACCTCCACATTCGAGACCAACATCCGCGGTACCTGGACACTGCTCGAGGCGTGTCGGCGCAGTCCAACCGTGACCAGCGTTGTCGTGGCGTCGTCAGACAAGGCGTACGGCGACCAGGTTCGCTTGCCCTACGACGAGGAGGCACCCCTACGCGGACAGCATCCCTACGACGTAAGCAAGTCTTGTGCCGATCTGATCGCGCATTCGTACGCCGTCACGTTTGACCTGCCCGTTTCGGTTACGCGATGTGGCAACTTCTACGGCGGAGGCGATTTGAATTGGAACCGTATTGTACCGGGCACGATCCGATCGGTTCTGCGCGGCGATCGGCCTGTAATTCGTTCGGACGGAAAGTTCGTTCGCGACTACTTCTATGTCGAGGATGGCGCGGCAGCCTACATGCTCCTGGCGGAACAGCTTGACCAACGCCCCGAGTTGCGCGGACAGGCGTTCAATTTCTCGAATGAGCTTCAGGTGACTGTGCTCGAGCTCGCGCAGCGTATCTTGTCGCGAATGGGATCCGCACTTGAGCCGGATGTGCGGGATGAAGCGAGCAATGAGATACGCGTCCAGTACCTCAGCGCGGCCAAGGCCAAAGCCACGTTGGGCTGGAGTCCGTTATACGACCTCGAAGTTGGACTGGACAGGACTATTGCCTGGTACCGTAAGTTCCTTGGAGGCGATGGTGTCTGCAACCAGAGCTGAAATGATCCGAAAGCAAATCCTATCGCTTGTCGCTGATTACCACGATGCAGCGTTCGCGGGCGTGGACTTCGTCCCCGGAGAAACTCCGGTCCCAGTGTCAGGCAAGGTGTTCGATGCGCAGGAACTGCAACGTCTCGTGGATGCTTCGCTTGACTTCTGGCTGACCACGGGCCGGTTCGCGGCCGAGTTCGAGCGGCGGTTCGCACGACTGTTTGGTCTGCGCCATTCCATGCTGGTGAACTCAGGATCCTCCGCGAATCTTCTGGCGCTCAGTTGCCTCACGTCCCCCGCCCTTAGTGACAGGCGTCTGATGCCTGGCGACGAGGTGATAACTGTTGCTGCTGGCTTCCCGACCACCGTGAACCCCATCCTGCAGAACAATCTAGTACCGGTTTTCATTGACGTGGATATCCCGACCTACAACGTGGCCGTTGAGCAGCTCGAGCCTGCGCTTAGTCCGCGCACAAGGGCGATCGTCCTTGCCCACACACTCGGCAATCCGTTCGACCTTGGTGCAGTGAGTGCCTTCGCCCGGAAACACCACCTTTGGCTCGTTGAGGACTGCTGTGACGCCTTGGGCGCACGGTACGAAGGCAGGCACGTCGGCACGTTCGGGGACCTCGCCACGACGAGCTTCTATCCTGCGCACCACATTACGATGGGTGAAGGGGGCTGTGTGCTGACCGACTCGCCTCAGCTCAAGAGGCTTGTAGAGTCCTACAGAGACTGGGGACGAGACTGCTGGTGTGATCCGGGAAAGGATGGCACCTGCGGAAAGCGCTTCGAGTGGCAGTTAGGCGATCTGCCAGCTAGCTATGACCACAAGTATACCTACTCGCACGTCGGATACAACCTCAAACTGACAGATATGCAGGCCGCCGTTGGTGTTGCACAGCTAGAGAAACTTCCTGCCTTTATCGAGGCGCGTCGTCGTAACTACCAAGTGCTTTATGAAGGACTGAGTGACTTGCAGGACTACTTCATCCTGCCCCAAACCTCTCCGGGATCCGAGGCGAGCCCGTTTGGCTTCCCCATTGCAGTGCGACCAAGCGCACCATTCAGTCGAGACTCGGTTGTGCGGCACCTTGATAGATGCAGGATTGGCACCCGCCTGCTATTCGGCGGCAATCTCGTGCGTCAGCCTGCGTTCAAGGACCAACCATACCGCGTCGTCGGTAACCTTAAGAATTCAGATTTCGTGATGCGTCACGTGTTCTGGATCGGCGTCTATCCAGGTTTGTCAGGGCAGATGATTGCCTATGTCCTGGATGTACTTCACGAACTGGGGAAATAGGCCATGACAATGCCAGACCAAGGCTTGGGCTCTGGACTAAAGGAGGCAGTCCACGTCGGATACCCGACCGATAGCGACAAGACGAGAAGTGCTCAAGTCTTCAGCAAGACTGTTCGAGCGGAGTTCGCATTTCTCAAAGCGGCAGAAACGCTCGATGATTTGCTTGCCCGGCGCATTGATCTCTCAGGCTATGACGGTTACCTTTTGCCGCTTTGTAACCTGCACGTAGATGATGAGCAACTGATTCAACAGCTCGCCTTGTGGCGCGAGCAAAACGCTTTCGCCTACCCCAGCCGATTTCCTGTCACTGTCGAGGGCACCAAGGAGTGGGTCCGCTCTCGGGTGCTTGGCGTGGATGATCGCCTGCTGTTCCTAGTCTCCGACAAACATGGCCGCGCAATTGGTCACCTTGGGTTCGCCAACGCCCTCAACGACGATATGGCTATGGAGATTGACAACGTGGTGCGCGGTATCCACCATGTCCACCCAGGCATCATGGCCCAGGCGATGCGCGCCCTCTTACAATGGGCGTCTGAGGTCATAGGCCCGCGCCGCGTTTACCTGCGCGTGTTCAGCGACAACAAGCGGGCCATTGACTTCTACCTTGCCTTGGGATTCCTTGAAACGAACCGGATTCCGCTGCGGAAGCATATACACGACGCGACGGTCCTCTATCAGCCGCTCGAGCCGGACGACAGAGAGGTTCCCGATGCTGTCTTCGTCGTGATGGATTATGCGGGCCCATCAGCTTATGACGGCAGTGTCATTCTTACTGCGGGCCCCTCGATTTCCGCGCGCGAGATGAGCTACGCCACGGACGCAGCACGCTATGGCTGGAATCGCCAGTGGAGCGGGTATATCAAGCGCTTTGAGCAGACTTTTGCCGACTATCTGGGTGTGAGGCACGCACTCAGCACATCGAGTTGCACAGGAGCGTTGCACTTGGCCCTGCTCACACTTGGCATCGGTCCCGGTGATGAAGTCCTTGTGCCGGACATAACTTGGGTCGCTACGGCAAATGCAGTCTCCTACGTTGGTGCGACGCCAGTATTTGTCGATGTACAGCCGCAGAGCTGGTGTCTCGATCCAAAGCAACTGGAATCGGCGGTGACACCGCGGACTAAAGCGATCATCCCAGTTCACCTGTATGGCCATCCGGCGGAGATGGACAAGATAGTGGAGTTCGCGACACGACACGATCTCCGAGTTGTTGAGGATGCCGCGCCCGCAATTGGTGCAGAATTCAGAGGCCAGAAGGTTGGGACCTTTGGCAGCTTTGCCGCGTTCAGCTTCCAAGGCGCCAAACTGCTAGTAACAGGTGAAGGCGGCATGCTTGTCACCAACGACGATTCGCTCTACGAGCAGCTGCTCCTACTTTGGGACCAGGGCCGTGACCCCAACCGGACCTTCTGGATCAACCAGAAGGGCTGGAAGTACAAGATGTCCAATCTCCAGGCAGCCGTTGGGCTGGGCCAGCTTGAGCGCGTGGATCAACTTGTCGAGGCTAAGCGGCGCATCTTCTCCTGGTATGCGGAAGGTCTGCACGACATTCCGGGAGTGGCGCTCAACCACGAGATGCCGTGGGCCCGAAGCATCTACTGGATGACGAGCATTCTCCTAGGCGAGCAAGTCCTCATGAGTCGAGAAGACCTGCGCGCACAGTTGCGCGCTATGAATGTTGATACTCGTCCGGTGTTTCCCGCGATCAGCCAGTACCCAATCTGGCAACGCATCCAGTCTACCCAGCCGCGGGCGAAGTGGATCGGCGACCGAGCCATCAACCTTCCGAGCGGCGTATGCCTGACGCGAGCACAGGTGAACCATGTGTGCAACAGCATCACCAGCATACTAGGTTGAACGGACATCGGCTCATGCACTCGGAGATGTGGTGACGCTCATGAGCGCCTCAGAATATCGGCAGGTAACAGCGGGGCGACTGAGCTGTGCCGAGCTTGCTCTCAGGATTCGCCTTGAAGCGCTGCGCATGGTACACGCGGCGCGAGCATCACATATTGCTAGCTGCTTGTCCGCCGCCGACCTGATGGCAGTACTGTATGGCGCGATCTTGCGAATCGATCCCGCTGAGCCAACTTGGGCAGGGCGCGACCGCTTCATACTTAGCAAAGGCCACGCCGCAGCCATCCTGTATGCCGTATTGGCTGAGACTGGGTTCTTCCCAACACAATGGCTCGATCACTACTGTCAGGATGGCTCGCCCCTGATTGGACACGCGAGCCATCACGTGCCCGGCGTTGAGGTATCAACCGGCTCGCTCGGGCACGGGTTGCCGATCGGCTGTGGCATGGCCCTCGCAGCCAAGCGCAGGCGGGAGCAGTATCGAGTTTTCGTGATGCTCAGCGATGGCGAGCTTGACGAAGGTTCCAACTGGGAAGCCATACTGTTTGCGCCCCATCATGGGTTGGACAACCTCACAGCGATCGTCGACTACAACAAGATTCAGGGCTTCGGCAGCGTGGACGAAGTACTCTCGCTAGCGCCATTACCTGAGAAGTGGCGGGCGTTCGGCTGGGCTGTACGCGAGATTGATGGGCATAATCTTGAGCAAATTGAATCAGCGCTTACTGGTCTACCATTGGAGAAGGGTCGCCCCAGCGTTATGATCGCCCACACCACCAAAGGGAAGGGCGTCAGCTTCATGGAAGACCAGCTGTCCTGGCACTATTCATCACCGAACGACGAGCAGTTCAGGCTGGCTCTCGAGGAGCTGGAGATCTGTCTGTGAGAACAGCCTTCATAGAGACGCTCTGCGAGTTGGCCGAGGAGGACGAACGCATCTGGCTGCTTTGCGGCGACCTCGGATACTCAGTCCTGGAAGTATTCGCCGCCAGATTCCCGGCAAGATTCGTGAACGCGGGAGTCGCCGAACAGAACATGGTCGGGGTCGCAGCAGGACTGGCGCTGTCCGGCAACGTCGTCTTCATCTACTCAATCGCCAATTTTCCAGTTATGCGATGCCTTGAGCAAATCCGCGACGATATCTGCTACCACAGCGCGAACGTGAAAATCGTGGCAGTGGGTGGGGGTCTTTCGTATGGCTCCGCAGGTTACAGCCACCACGCGGTTGAGGATTTGGCCGTCATGCGCGCGATGCCAAATATGGTTGTAGTTGCTCCCGGTGATCGTGTCGAGACGCGATTGGCAACCAGAGAGATCGCTGGGCATGTCGGACCGTGTTATCTGAGGCTGGGTAATGCTGGGGCTTCGCCTGTTTACACCGCTGAACCACGGTTTCAGCTAGGGAAGGCGATACTCGTGCGCCATGGTAATGATGCAGCGTTGTTGAGTACTGGCGGCATGCTATCCACTGTTGTACAAGCTGCGGACATGCTCAAGCAGCATGGAGTCACGACGCGCGTCCTTAGCCTGCCAACGGTGAAGCCTATTGATACTGCTGCCATAATGTCGGCTGCGAGTGACTGCGGCCTCGTCTGCGTCGTAGAAGAGCACGGCCTCGTAGGCGGGCTTGCCGATGCCGTGGCCCGATGTTTGGCCGGGGTGTCGTCGGCCAGCGTGCGCTATCTCACGCTGGACACCGACAGGCTTGTCCAGGAGGCAGCGGCGGGCAGTCAGGGGCAGCTGCTCGCAAAGCATGCCCTCACAGCCCAGCGCATCGCCTGGACTCTAGAGCGCGCTCTCGCCTCGTCGAGTCGTGCCGACGCGTGCACCAGCTCTGTTCGGCATGGCGGTTAGCAGACAACGAAAGGGCTTCGATGGAATCTGCCGCTGTGCCTCTGTTATCGATATGTATTCCAACCTACAACCGCTCCAGGCTGCTTGAATCGGCATTGCTGTCGCTCGCACCCCAGATCTCGAGGTTCTCGGACACGGTGGAGCTTATCGTGTCGGACAACCATTCACCCGACCGCACCCCCGACATCATCAAGCGGGCTCAGGCCCAGTGCCCAATTCGATCCTATCGGAATACCGAGAATATCGGTGCCGTTCGAAATATGCTGAAGCTCGTAGGCGAATATGCGATCGGCGAGTACTGCTGGCTGATTGGTGATGACGACTTTGTCCGCGATGATGGACTAGAACGTGTGCTCAACGTGCTGGCGAACTCCACGGACATCGACTTTGTCTGCGTAAACGGGATGCATGTCCCGATAGGGACGCTCGATAGGTATCAAGGTCCGGTCGTTGCGTCACGATTGCCGGCAGATCTCGCCTTGGAATCGCAGGACACTCGATCTTACGCAGTTGATCGGTGGGAGCATCTGATAACACCTGGTCGTGGGAACCTTTTCATGGGTATGCAGCGCGCGGTGTTCCGTCGAACCATATGGTGCAAGTCGGCCCACGGCATTGACGTGTCGAGTGGCAGCGCCTTTTCTTCACTCGAGCTGACCTATCCCCACATAGTTGTGTTCGCAAGGGGGTTCGTTGGGCGAAAGGCCTATCATATTGGGACACCGGTAATCACGATTGTGGATGGTGCAAGGGAATGGTGGGATTACCAGCCCATGATTGTGCTGGTCAGACTTCAGGAAGCGCTGGATCTATATGCTGAGATGGGAGTGGAGCGTCCCATAGTGAGGGAGTGCCAGGACTACTTGCTCGCGATCGGCGTACCCACAGCAATCAAGGTACTAAGGTCGCCCAATATTGCCGGCCGCGAATACTGGTCGTTGCGACACTATGTCGCCCGCTTTTGGCGCCATAAACGATTCTGGACGGCGATCTGCGTCCAGGTGCTTGGAGCTCCGCGGAGTGCGCTCCGGCGGTTTCTCGGCTTATGTCACATCCACAACCGCAGGGTCTAGGGGGCGGTTTCATGGGATACTTCTCTCGCAGTCGCTGGCGACGCGCTATAGGCGGTCGATGCTTACGGCTTGTTGGTCAGGTTCCTGACGCGGACAATTCCTACGACCGTTCCACACTGGCTATTTGTGGCGAACACGTGCTGCGTGTCCTACAGCCATTGCTACTGGGCCGTTCGATGGCGGAGCCAACATCCGTGGCCCCAGTTGGTCAGACAGCGTGTGTATCACATGGTGGAAGTAGGAGACCATGAACGTGCTCGTTGTCGGCGGCGCCGGCTACATCGGTGGCGTTACGGTTGACTTGCTCATGCAGGCCAGCCACACAGTGCGGGTATACGACTGCTTGCTCTATGAGGAGTCGTATCGAAAGCCCGTGGACTTTGCCTACGGGGACATCCGTGATCAGCAGCGGTTGGCGAAGCACCTATCCTGGGCAGACGCTGTAGTCTGGTTGGCAGCGTTGGTCGGCGACGGCGCGTGCGCGCTCAACCCTGAGCTCTCCGTCGAAGTAAACCAGGAGCCCCTCAGATGGCTGGCAGAGCACTTTGACGGCCGGATCGTGTTCATGTCCACGTGTTCTGTCTATGGGGCCCAGGACGCCGTGCTCGACGAGGAGTCGCCGGCGAACCCTCTCTCCGTTTACGCGGCAACGAAGCTTGCCGCCGAGAAGCATCTTACCGGCAAGAACGCGATCGTCTTTCGACTTGGCACGATCTTTGGTGTCGGCGATCTGTTCTCGCGCATTCGGCTCGACCTCGTTGTCAACATCCTCACCGTTAGGGCCTATCGCCAGGGCAAGCTCAGCGTGTTCGGCGGCGATCAGTTCCGCCCGCTCTTGCATGTGCGGGATGCAGCACGCGCTGTAGTGGGCAATGTGGACACGGCTCACACCGGGATCTTCAACCTTCAGAAGCAGAACGTTCGCATAGTCGACCTTGCGTACCAGATACGCAACCACTTCCCAGACACCGAGATCGAGATTTCACCCATGACGTTCCAGGACTCGCGGAATTACCGCGTCACCGGCGAAAAGGCCGAGAGCGTGCTGGGATTCAAGCCCATGTACTCTATCGACTCCGGTATCGAGGAGATCAAAGATTTGCTTGTCTCGCACAGGCTCAAGGATGTGGACAACCCCCGCTACGCGAATGCTTCCTTTCTCGCAGTTCCCGGCAATCAGCTTCACTGGCGACGGCGGGACGAGCAATGAGCGCTCCCCAGGTGCCTACCCTCATCGCGGGTGGCCTTGCCGTCGACGACCGGGGCACACTTCGCTTCGTCAACGACTTCGATTTTGCCGGCGTGAAGCGCTTCTACTGCGTAGAGAACCATGTCGCCGGGCTCGTGCGGGCCTGGCACGGCCATCGACACGAAGCTAAGTACGTGTTCGTGGCGTCAGGCGCAGCGCTCGTCGGCGCTGTCCAGCTCGACGACTGGTCGGAGCCGTCACCGAGCCTGGAGGTCCAGCGCTTCGTGCTCGCCGCAGGCAAGCCGGCCGTGCTCTATGTCCCGCCCGGGTACGCCAACGGCTTCATGTCGCTGACCAGCGCGACACAAGTGCTCTTCTTCTCCACAAGTACTCTTGATCAGTCTCGAGGCGACGACATCAGGTTTCCTGCCCGGTACTGGGACATCTGGACAGTCGAGGAACGGTGAAGCAGGTGGCACTGAAACGTGTTCTCGTGCTAGGTGCGTCGGGTATGCTCGGCTCAATGGTCGCCGCCTATCTTGCGGAACAGGAGACCGTATCCGTACGCGGCACGGTTCGAAACCCATCGATCCTCGAAGACTGCCGGCAGCGGATTCGACGCGCCGAGTGGAGTTTGCTTGACGCGCGCGACGAGGGAACGTGGGACCCAATTGACGATGCGGACTGGATCGTGAATGCCATCGGGGTGATCAAGCCGCTCATTCACGATGAGGACGCCGCAGAAGTGGCCAGTGCGATAGCCGTCAACTCGCAGTTCCCGTTCCAGCTGGGAATGAGAGCCGCGGCGGCGGGAGCCCGCGTGCTTCAGATCGCAACGGACTGCGTTTACTCCGGCAGCAAGGGCCTATACTCGGAGCTCGACGTGCACGACGCGCTTGACGTCTACGGCAAGACGAAGAGCTTGGGCGAGGCCAGGATGTCCAATGTGCACCATCTCCGTTGCTCGATAGTGGGGCCAGAGCGCTACCCCGGGCGCTCCCTTCTCGCGTGGTTTCTCAGCCAGCCCGTCGGGTCGCAGGTTCGTGGATTTGCGAATCACCTCTGGAATGGGCTGACGACACTGCACTTCGCGAAGCTTTGCGGGGCAATTATCTCCCAAGATATCGCGCTGCCGCACCTCCAACATGTGATTCCAGGCGGTGTGGTGTCCAAGGCAGAGCTGCTGCAAGCGTTCGCTGGCGCGTTTGAGCGCCGAGATGTCACCGTCGAAGTGGTTGAGGCCGACAAAGCTGTGAATCGAACGCTGGCGACCTGCAACCACGAGCTCAACGACTCGTTGTGGCACGCGGCTGGCTATCGTGCCACGCCGAGCGTGGCCGAAATGGTTGCCGAGCTTGCGCTGTATCCGCAACCTGCCGCCGGCTGCAGCAAGAGGTCCACCTCATGAAAGTGGTCACGATTCTTGGCACGCGCCCGGAGATCATCAGGCTGAGCCGCGTCATTGAGTTCCTCGACGGCCTCTGTGACCAGCGGCTGATACATACGGGCCAGAACCACGATCCGAACCTGAGCGACATATTCTTTCGCGAGCTGCGCGTCAGGGAACCGGACTACCGGATGGGCGCAGTCGGTACCTTTGGTGAACAGGTCGCCACCATTATGCGCGAGTCCGAGAGAATACTGGCTCTCGAGCGGCCGGACAGGTTCCTCGTGCTCGGTGACACGAACAGCAGCCTTGCCGCGCTTATGGCGAAGCGCATGGGCATCCCGGTCTACCACATGGAAGCGGGTAACCGCTGCCATGACGATCGCGTGCCGGAAGAAGTGAATCGACGCGTCATCGATCACTGCAGCGACATACTCATGCCGTATACCCAGCGTAGCAAGGAGAACCTCGTGCGCGAGGGCATCGAGGAGCAGCGCATCCATGTGACCGGAAATCCGATCTACGAGGTCATGCAGGCCAATCGCACTGAGATAGACGGCTCGAGGGCTCTGAGGACGTATGCTGTCTCGAGCGGGTCCTACTTCCTCGTGACCATGCACCGTGCCGAAAACGTCGACGATCGGGGCAGACTGTCGTCGTTGCTCAGCGCTCTTGCCGGTCTCTGTCGCGAGCATGGCGCTCCGGTGCTTTGCAGCCTGCACCCTAGGACACGAAAGCGGATGGACCAGTTTGGCCTCGCCGTTCCGCAGGAAGACATCAGATTTGTCGAGCCGCTCGGCTTCGTCGATTTCGTGAAACTGGAAGAGAACGCCCTGTGCGTGGTGAGCGACAGCGGCACAGTCCAGGAAGAATGCTGCATCCTCAGGGTCCCGAACGTTACCATTCGTGATACGACGGAACGACCGGAGACCATGGACGCGGGCAGCAACGTGCTCAGCGGCGTCGAGCTCGAATCGATTCTACGATGCGTGCGGACGGTGCTGGCGCGCCCTCCGAATTGGACGCCGCCTTCGGAGTACCTCGCAAGCAACGTCTCCCAGACAGTGGCACGGATCGTGCTCGGATACCACCATGCCTTCTAACCCAACGACTCTACCGCTAAGCCTTGGTCGGTGACTGCTATGCCGAAGGTTCCCATGTTCAGCGTGCTCGTTCCCACCTATAATCAGGCTCAGTACCTGGGCCAAGCGCTGGACTCGCTTGTCGCGCAGACGGACGCCGATTGGGAGGCGGTGGTAGTCGACGATGGGTCTTCAGACGGCACTGCCGACATCCTCGACTCGTACAGCAGGCGCGACAAGCGGTTCAAGGTCTTGCACCAACCGAACGGTGGTGTCGCCACCGCCCTTAACAATGCGCTCGCTCACGCGACGGGCCAGTGGATATGTTGGCTCAGCTCAGACGACCTGTTCCATCGCCAGAAACTGTCGGTACACCGAAACGCCATACATGCTCATCCCGAGAAGGGGTTCTTCGTCACCGGTTTTGACCTACTATACGCGAGCGGTCGGTCGACTTTGGTGCCCGGACTGCGCCTCAACGACACGCGTTGGCTGGTTCTGGACATGCTGCACCGCAACGTCATTGCTGGGAACTCTGTGTGCGTCGATAGGCAGTTGTTCAGGAAGGTCGGCGTTTTTGACTCGTCCCTGCCCCACGCCCAAGACTATGACATGTGGTTGCGGTTGATGGCTGTCACGATGCCGGCGGCCATTCCAGACTCCACCTGTATCACTCGTCTTCACGCGGCGCAAGGATCCGCCACCTTCCCGTCCCTGGGCCAATTCGACAGCGGAAGAGCGTCGATTGCACTTCTCAATTCGTATCGTCTGGAGGACCTCCTTCCTAGCGTCAACCTGAGAGAGCCAGCGTTGGCTCACCAGGCGCTGTGCAAGGCTCTTTCAGTCGCCGCTGATCCGGCTTCCGCGGTTTATGGCCTTGGGCCGCACCCTGCCCTCCTACGACGTGTCGTCGAGTGGATCTTGAGTGTGCCTGATGCAACCCTATCCCGAGATCTCAGCCGTATGCTCAGACTCTGGGCGAGGGAGGTAGCAGGCACATATCCAGATTCAGCGTTTAGCACGATGTGGCAGGAAGCGATATCGGAATTCACGGGGTGCAGTGGCTCGCCTGCCTATAGGGCCGTATCAGTCGCAGATGTTGCTGTTCAGGCGACCGCTGCGCTTACTGGCGCTGGCGTTCGAATGATACGCCGCTACGAGGAATACTATCGCCAGTTGGACCCGCGTTGCCGAGTGGCGCAAGCGACCGAATCCGGCAGCGACCTGTTGTCCCACAGGACGACTGAGGTGGAAGCCACTGTGGAAACACCAACGTGCGTCGCGAGGCCAGAATCGTCGCGCAGTGCCCGGCTCGCCTCATGGCTTTGCTCGCTCAAGGCAAGAAGAAGGTGGCTTCCGTTCTCAGCGGTCTTCGCGGCACTGCGGTGCCGACCGCTTGCCTCATCGCCAGTCTGGTGGAAGTACGTTGCGCGGCAAACAGCACTGGTACCAGAAGGGGCACACGTCATATTGACCGGTCTTTCGCTTCTTCGTCGTGCGGTGTCGAGGGTCGGATGCCGCAATAGTCCGCATATGCATAGCGCGTCGCAAACTTCGCTAGTGCGCCGTTAAGCCGGCTCGGGGAAGCACCCATGTGGCAGATGTTTCGGAGACGAGAGCACCCGTGTCGCCGCGTCCTTATCGGCATGTGCGAGATCGGCACTATCAATATTGCGCTCTTTCGCTCGCTCCGGCGCCTTGGGGTTCGCGTCGACTCCTTGACTTGGGTAGAGCATGCGTTCGAGATCTCGAGCAGCGCCGCAGCAGCTAGATGTGTACACCCGGGTATGCTAGGCCAAGTGCTTAAGCGGGCCAACGCAGTTCGTGCCGCCCTTTTTCCCCGCCAGGTGGACAGCACCGGTCTACAGGGCCTCTGGAGGTTCGAGCACGCGCCTGTGCGGCTTCTCAGCGCTCTTCGCGCGCTAATTGTCTACGATACTTTTGTATTCGTCCATGGAGAGACGCTCCTGCCCCTAAACCTCGATCTCCCGCTGCTCCGCATGCTCAACAAACGCGTCGCGGTGATTTTCAACGGCTGCGACATCCGCGCTCGGGCAGCCGTTCTGCCATTGCATCGACCGTTCACCTACTGCTCAGCGTGCTCGCTACCTTGCGTTGCGCGCGACAAGGAGCGACGCGCGCGAAGGGCAGCCCAATTCGCCAATGTCGTCTATGCCATGCCCGAGTACGCGCAGTACCTTCGCAGGTATCGCTTTCTGTGGCTGCCGATTGACCTGGCCAAATGGCCGCCAAGGCGCTGCGCCAACCCGCTCCCTGTCGTGGTACACGCGCCCAGTAATTCTGCGCTGAAGGGCACGGTGCATGTTGAAGCGGCTGTGCAGAGACTGCGTGATGAAGGCTATGAGTTTGACTACGTCTGCCTCCAGCGCAAGCCGCATGCCGAGGTCCGCCGAGCGATGGAGAGGGCGGACATCGTCGTCGATCAGTTGCTCTACGGCTGGTATGGTCTGCTGGCCATCGAGGCTATGGCTCTAGAGAAGTGTGTCGTCACGTATGTCAGTGAGGAATGCCGGCGGACCCACGAGCCCTACGACGACCTACCCTTGTTGAATGCAGATCCAACCACGATCTACGATGTCCTGCGACGTGCCATCCTGGAGCCTGAGCTGAGGACTGCCCTCGCCGTAAGAGCCCGAGCGTTCGTGGAGCGTTATCACGATGCGGACCGAGTGGCGACTGCCCTGCTTGCGGACCTTGAACGAGCGTGAGGCGAACTGACAGGACCAAGCTCTATCAGGCTGCAGCGCGGCAAAGGGGAGTGTTCCGGCCAGGAATGCGCTGTTACCCAGTCAGACCGGCATAGAGCCGCGTCAGACTCTCTCCTACGTGCTCCCAGCTGTATCTCGGCGCTGCCCGGCGAGCCGCTTCCCTCGCGCGCGCCAGCTCTGCCGGGCACGACACCAACCGATTCAACGCGTCGGCCACGGAGGCGAGATCGCGGGGATCACAGACAGTGCCTGCGCCCGTATCGTCGACAATCGCGCGCAGCTCGGGCAAGTCGCTCACCACAAGGGCAAGGCCCGCATGCAGATACTCATAGACCTTGTTGGGACTGCAGAGGCGCAGATTCCCGTTCGCGTTCTGCAACGGCGCTATGCCGATGTCGGCTGCCGAGGCCGCCGCGACCAGCGCGGTGCTGGGGAGTGGATCAAGAAAGAACACACGACTCTCGACGTGAAGCTGCTGTGCCAACCTCTTGAGGTCGGCGCCGATCGGCCCGTAGCCCTGAAACGTGACGACCACCCTCTCGTCGAGAAGTGGAACGGCCCTCACTAACTCTTCGAGGCCCCGTTCGGGGAGGTACAGCCCGTGATAGCGGACGACGACTGCGTCCCCCGGAAGGCCTAGCTCCTGACGCCATGCCCTGGCAGGGTCGGACTCCAGCACGGGATGAAACGTCGGGTAGTTGTACAGGACGCTGCAGGGCACGCCATACCGGCGTGTCAGCTCCGTCGCTATGCTGCGGTTGATGGTCACTACCGAGTCGGCGCGCCTGATCAGGTACTTCTCCAGGACAGTCCACATCAGGCGACGCGATCGATTCGGACTCATCTCCGGCCAGAGCTCGTGGGCATCGTAGATGAGCTTCGCCCTGTTGACGAACGCCGCCGCAGCGGCCGCCGGCAGAGTGTCGAGGTCGTGTGCATGGTAGATTGCCGCACGCTGGTATGACGCGAGCACGGCCAGCCGCAGGTTAATCTTGATCAAGCTTGAAACTGCACTCCCGGCCGGGAGCCTGGACCTCTGCTCTCCCGAGGTGCTGCCTGGTGCCGCTCGGGACTCAGCAACCTTGCCGGGCCACGGCACGAGTATCGCCCGGTAGCCATCCTGGTCTCGATAGGTTATTCTGTCGAGCTCTCCCACCGCCATGCCAAGCAACAGCTGAGCGCCCTTCAATCCTTTGGTAAGGATCGACATCGGCCCGGGTACAGCCAGCACGGTCGTCGGCATCTGGCCGGCAACGACCTGCGCCTCGCGCCGCACGCGGGCGGCGGCCATCGACGTGTTGCACACCAGGAAGCACGCCCGCACAGGACGCTCCGTCACATTTGCGTCCCGCTGGGCTGTTCGCCCGCCAAACCAGCGTGGGTAGCTCGATACACGCTCAGATACCCAGCGTGGCAGCCGCCGCCTGTTCACAGCCAGGCCATATCCGATCATGCGGCCGGTCTCGTAACCGGCAAGCCCGGGCAGACCGCGCAATCCCCCGCGTGCCGCGACATAGGCAATCTCCCGGCGCAAGTAGGCACGGTAACCTTGCGCACCGGCGCGCTGCATCTCGTCGGGCAGGAAGGCGATGGAGTCGAAATACCTCGATACGAGGGTGCGCCACGAGTACTGGTGGGAATGCAGGACGGCTGCGCTCGCGTTGTACACGATCGTATGCCCCGCGCGCAGCGCCTCCAGGGCCCAGTGCTGGTCCTCGCACATCAGCAGATCCTCGTCAAAGGGGATCGCCTGCCACACGCCTCGGCGGATGGCACTGGCGGCATTCGAGAACAGCACGCTGGTCTTGCCGATCGCCTCGCGTGAGATAGTTCTGCTCTCCTCCGGAAAGCCCATCTCGATGTTGAATCGCTCCGGTACGGAGGCTGCGCCGCGCGCTATCTGCCTGCAAAACGCACCGGCGGCCCGTGGGTCTTCGAACGAACGCAAGAGTTCTGCTAGCCAGGAGCTGTTCGCGGGCGTCGCGTCCTGGCTCAGGAAGACAAGCACGTCGCCGGACGCCGTTGCCGCCGCTCTGTTGCGCGTGTGACCGTGGCCGAACGCGTGCACGGGAATGCGCGTAAGGCGGAGCGGGACGGCACTCGGGTTGCAGGCAGGATCGGCGCAGATCTGTTCCGTGGCCTCAAACGTTCCATCCGACGAGTCTGAGTCCACGACGATGAGCTCGACGATCGCGGTATCCTCCTGGCTCAAGATAGCGCGAAGCGTCTCGCGCCACACGCTCCCACCGTTGCGGGTTGGCACGATAATGCTCGCCGTCAGTTGGCCAGATCCATGCATTCCGATGCTCCTCAGTGTGACGCCCAGCGGCATCTTGCCAGAGCCCGAGTAAGGGTCGAGTCGAATGCCGGCCCGTCCTCCGGCTCCCCATTCGAGGCACCCAGCACTAGTAGACCACGGGTGCGGTGTGTGGATGAATCCCCCGCTTGGCGCAAGGATGGCCGCGCCCAGCCGATGGCTGTCGCCACCGCTATGCCGCACCTGCAGGGGTCCATGGGCGACCACTCCGTAGCCCTGCTCGCTCGTTTCTTCAGATGGTCGCCAGGAGAACCAGAGACCCACCTGCATCATATCCACGCACGATGGCTGTCACGCCGGCCGGACCTCGCTACACGCCAACCCCCGACACCGACCTCGGCTTGAACGTCTGAAAACCGTCCGCGGCGGACTCCGCGTCGCGAAGTCCGAATACCGATCCCGTGACATTGATGATGCGTTGCGCGTCCTCCAGCAGCCGCATCCACTGGATGTTGTAGTAGCGTGGACTGTCGTAGTCGGTCAGCCCGTACTTGCGAATCTTCTCCACCATGGCGGCGACCGATTCCTCGATCGTTACAGACGGGCGAAAGCCCAGCACACGCTCGATCTTCTGCGCGGACACGCGGTAGCTTCGCACGGTCTTATAGGCATACTCCGGGCGAATCTCAACCTGAATGCCGAGACTTGACAGCGTCTCTCTCATGCGCAGGGCCAGCTCCGAGATGCGCACATTCTGAAACGACACGTTGAAGATCTCGCCGCGCACGACGGACGCGTCGGCCTCGATGCACGTCACATATGCCCTGGCCGCATCGCGCACGTCTACGAGCGGCCGCCACATCTCACCGCCGTAGTACAACGTCATCACGCCCTTCGACAGGGCATCCTTGAGAAACGTGTTTACCACGAGGTCATAACGCATCCGGTGAGAGAAGCCGTAAACCGTCCCTTTGCGCAGAATGACCGGGCAGAATCGCTCGTCTGCCAGCTCGATCAGCGCACGCTCCGCGGCGAACTTGGAGCTGGAATAGGCGGCGCGGGGGTTGACGTCCGACGTCTCATCCTGCAGGATGTCCTGCTGATCGCGTCCGACGCCCCGATCGTATATCGAGCACGATGAGGCGAACACATAGCGGTTCACGCCGTGCTGCTTGCACATCTCCGCGAGCGCGCGCGTAGCGATCGTGTTCATTTCCACGTTCGCCTGCGGGTTGTACTCGGCGGTGGGGTCGTTTGAAAGTCCGGCTACGTTGACGACCGCCGACACGCCGTCCAGCACAGTGGGATCGATCTCGCGCATGTCGCCGACCACGACTTCGACACGATCGCGAATCTCCTTGAGGCCGTTGTAGCCGAAGAACATCCGGTCGAATACCCGCACCGCGTAGCCGCGCTCGAGCAGCTCGGCGGAAAGCACCGACCCTACATATCCGGCGCCGCCGACCACCAGTATCGTGCTCATGCCTACCTGCCCTTCACGGTCCAGACGTCGCCGAAGGCATCCGGTGGAATGCGCACCTCGTCCGGTTGCGCCTGGTTGTAGGTGTGGCTGGCAATGCTGATCATCTGCGTGTCGTCTTCCAGCGACATCCAGCCATGATAGACGCCGGGCGGCACCACGATGAGGCGCGGCCTTCGCGCACTCCCGATCACGCTCACGAGCTCGCCGAAGGTTGGGGACGATTGCCTGTCGTCTTTGAGCACGAACTTCGCGCTCCCATGTGTGATGCAAAACCAGTCCCACAATTCCGCGTGTTTGTGGAAGGCGCGTATGCTGCCTCGCACCTGATCGCCCACCAGGTAGACCTGGCCAAACTGATGCACGACGCCGTGCGCCGCCGGATCGTTGCTGTGCCGCGCGATCTCGATCAGGTATCCCCGGTCGTCCTCGTTGGTCGTGAGATCGATGAGCTTGACACCGTCGATCATCCCCTGCTCCATTCTTGTGCTACTTGCCCCTGGCAGAATCGAACCAGAGCGGATAGCTGGTCAAGCGCATGCAGAGCTTCTTCGGCAGTCTCCCACCATGTGTGCCAAGGAAGTATCCGGTGCTGCGCGCCATCTCAACGGCGAACATCTCCGGCAGGGCGCCTACACCGCCATGTCTGCGTATGTAGCCCGCCTCACTGCGCAGATACCGGGCATAGCTTGTCGCAGACACCTTCGTGTATGCCGAACGTCGATTCGAGATCGCATAGTCGAAATTGCGTGACAGCATGCGCAGCAAGGAGTCCCTGTGCGTGTGACTGACGCATACGTCCGCCAGGTAATGGATCAGATATCCGGCCTGGAGCACGCGAGTCCCCCAGTCCTGATCCTCGCAAACCATCAAGTCCTCGTCGAAAGGGAAGAGCTGCCAGACGTCGCGCCGCACGGTGCTTGCCGCGTTCGAGAACTGGATGTGCGTGGCGCCGAAAGACTGGAGGGAGTTCCGAGTGCGAATAGAGGACTCAGGTGGATACGTCGACCGGAGCATGAATCGCTCCGACAGGCGAGCCTCGCGCGTCGCGACCTGCCTGCAGAACGCACCGGCCACCTGCTCGTCTTCGAATGGCCGCAAGAAACGCTCCAGCCAGCTCTCGCCCACTGGGGTTGCGTCGTGGCTCAGGTACACCAGGTACGTGCCTCGCGCGCGGCGAGCACCCAGGTTCCGCGTCCGCCCGTGGCCGAACTCGCGCACCGGGATCTGGATCAGCTGGAGCTCAACGCCCGCGGGATTGGTCTCGCTGCTCGAGAACAGACGCTTGGCGGTCTCCACTGTCTGGTCGGTGGACTCCGAGTCGACGAGCACGACCTCGAAGGCGCTGTCCAGATGCTGTGCCAGCACGGCGCGCAGCGTGCGCTCGCACGTCAGCCCCCCGTTCCTGACCGGGATAATCACGCTGGCCACTAGAGGTGCTGCCATCACCGGCCTTGCTACGTGTGGTCCGGCCATCCGATTGCATGCAGTCCGGGCAAGAGCGAGGAGCCATGCGTCTGCATCGGCGCGGCCTTCATACGGAGAAACACACCAGTTTCATACACCAGTGCCACAAAGGTTGGCAATAGCATCGTTGGCGCTTGACAGGCCCATGCGGCTGAAGCACGAGGTCGCACGTGGATACTCAGAGCCCGTGGGACGTTGAGGTCACGGACCAGTATCTGTGACCTCTTGTCGCTTGCTCCTACGATCCGACCATGCTCGTCGTGCCGTAAAGGTGACAGCGAACCTGGTGGGCGGGCTTGACCTCGACGAATTGCGGCGTAGTCGACCGGCACACGGGCATCACGTGCGGGCAGCGATTGGCAAAGCGGCAGCCCGGCTTGGGGTCGATCACCGTCGGGATGGCGCCCCGCGCCTCGATGCGCTTCTTGCTCAGTCCCATGCTGGGATCGGGCACGGCGCTCAACAGCAGCTGCGTATACGGATGCAGCGGCTCCATCATCAGCTCTTCACTCGCCGACTGCTCCACCGCCTGGCCGGCGTAGAGCACGATCGTATCGTCCGCGATGTACCTCGCGCTGGCAATGTCGTGCGTGATGTAGAGGTACGAGAGCCCGCGCTCCGTGCGCAGTCCCGCCATCAGGTTCAGAATGCCCATGCGTATGGACACGTCGAGCATGCTGATCGGCTCGTCGGCCAGGATCACTTCCGGATTCACGGCAAGGGCACGCGCGAACGAGACACGCTGCCGCTGGCCGCCCGAGAGCTGGTGCGGGTATTTCTTGGCCACTTCCTCCGGCGGCGTCAGGCCGACCGCTCGCAGCAGCTCCACCACCGTGCTCCCGGTGCGGTTCCGCCCGCTCTGCCGCTTGTGAATGCTGAGCGGTCGCTGGATGTGGTGCGCGATCGTCTTCACCGGATTCAGGGATCCGAAGGGGTCCTGGAAGACCATCTGCACGCGGCCGCGATAGTTCAGCAGGGCACGCCGGCCATGCAGCTTGGTGATGTTCTGGCCGTGAAACAACACCTCGCCTGACGTCGCGGGATAGAGGCCCACGAGCACGCGGGCGATGGTGCTCTTGCCGCTGCCGCTCTCACCCACGAGGGCAATGATCTGGCCGCGACGGAGCGTGAAGCTCACGTCGTCTACCGCGTGGATCTGCTTCTGCCCGCCGCCAATGCCAAACGGAAGGTTGGCGCCGATCGGGAACCACTTGCACAGCTTGCGGACATCCATCACGACGTCGCTAGACTGCCCCTGGATCATCTCAGCCCCTCGTTTCGTCATACAGGTAACAGGCCGCCCAGTGTCCCGGTGTCACCTCGCGCAGCACAGGGTCGAGCGCCGTGCAGCGGCCCATCACACGAGGGCAGCGCGGCGCGAAGCGGCAGCCCGGCGGAGTGTTCACTAGGTCGGGCAAGGTACCGGGAATGCCCTGCAGCTGCTTCTTCTCCCCCCGGATCGACGGGAACGAGTTCATCAGTCCGAGCGTGTACGGATGCAGCGGATTCGAGAAGAGCTCCGCGGCGGGCGCGAACTCCACGATGCGCCCGGCGTACATGATCGCCAGGCGCGTGGAAAACTCGACCAGCAGCGAGAGATCGTGCGTGATGAACAGGATGGAAAAGCCAAGCTTGACCTGAAGATCTTCGATCTGCTGCAAGATGTCGCGCTGCACCACCACGTCGAGCGCGGTCGTGGGCTCGTCCATGATCACCAGCGCCGGACGGAGTGCCAGGGCCATGGCAATCACGGATCGCTGGCGCATGCCGCCGGACAGCTCGTGCGGATAGCTCTTCAAGCGCGTGTTGGCAATGCCCACCAGGTCAAACAGCTCGGCCGCCCGCTCCATGGCCTCCTTCTTGCTCACCGTCTCGTGCGCCCGAATGGCGTCCTCCAGCTGGTCGCCCAGCGACATCACCGGGTTGAGGGCGTTCATGGCACTCTGGAAGACGATGGAGACCTCGCTCCAGCGGAAGCGCCGCAACTCCTCGGCGTTCAGCCCCATGACACTCCGGCCCTTGAACAGGACCTCGCCGCCGGTGATCTTGCCCGGGCTCTTGATCAACCGCATGATCGCGTGCGCGGCCGTGCTCTTGCCGCAGCCGGACTCGCCTGCCAG
Organism: uncultured bacterium; assembly: GCA_963827235.1. Taxonomy (GTDB): domain Bacteria; phylum Chloroflexota; class UBA5177; order JANWHV01; family JANWHV01; genus JANWHV01. The sequence continues at coordinate 1,266,942 of CAWHAE010000009.1, read as the reverse complement.
CCCAAAGACCTCGCCCGGAGCGATGCTGAACGAGACGTTGTCCACGGCGCGGGCTGCTCCGCGCGGGGTGTAGAAGTCGACCGTGAGATTCCGTACCTCGAGCAGGTCGCGGCCATCCCAGCCGGACGGGGCATCTGAACCGGGTTGCTTCGTTTGTGTCTCTAGCATTACCGCCCCCCAGCGGCCACCGCGACTCGCACCGCGCGCCGTACGAACTCTCGGCCGTTTCGCCAATCGCGGCGCGGGCTGCCAATGGAATCCACACCGTAGTCTATGAAAGTAAGGGCAGTTGCCGCAAGTGCTATCTTATTGACCGTGCGCGCACTCATCCGTGACTACACCATTCTGGTCGCCGCGACGCTGCTATTCACTGCCGGCTTCGCTCTGTTCCTGATCCCCGCCAAGCTCTCTTCGGGAGGTGTGAGCGGGCTCGCCATCATCGCGCACTACAAATGGGGCGTGCCGACCGGCCCCATCGTCTTTGCCCTGAACGTGCCGCTGCTGCTGGCCGGTTTCGTCTTCCTCGGCGGCCTGCGTTTCACCATTCGCACCCTCGTGTCGGTGGCCATCTTCTCGGCCACCGTCGATCCCATGGCCCACCTGGTGAAGCTTCCTCTCACGCGCGACGCCTTCCTGGCCTCCCTGTACGGCGGCGTGATCATCGGGATCGGCATCGGGCTGATCTTCGGCACCGGCGCCTCCACCGGCGGTACGACGATCATCGCCAGGTTGCTGCAGGATATCACGCGCGAGAGCGTCGGCATACTGCAGGTGATCGTGGACGGCGTTATCATCGCCCTGACCGGGCTGGCCTTCGGGCCCGAGCTGGCGCTCTACAGCCTGGTCGGCCTGTACGTGAGCGGCAAGGCCATCGACTGGACCCTCGAGGGCACGTCGGGCGAGCGCCTGGCCCTGGTGGTGTCCAACGACGCGGAGGAGATCTGCACGCGTATCATGCTCGACATGGAGCGCGGCGTCACCGTGCTGCAGGCAACCGGCGGCTACACGGGCGAGGACCGTCCCGTGCTGCTGTGCGTGCTTGACCGGGCCGAGGAGCCCATGCTACGCTCTCTCGTCCAGGCCATAGACCCGAAGGCCTTTCTCGTCGTGTCCGTGGCGTCCACCGTGCTCGGCGAGGGATTCGCGCCGCTGGCCGGCGCCCTGCCGCTGCGAGATCGCTGGCCGGCGCGCAAGCGTCCGACGGATGAGCTCACCGTGTAGCCGAGGAGACCGTGCCGTGGTCGAAAGTGCTGCTGGAATGATCCGCCCGGCCGAGATCGTCTGCGATCCCGAGCAGGGACTGTTGCGCATCGCGTGGCAGGACGGGCACGAGAGTATCTATGAGCTGGCCGATCTGCGGCCGCATTGCCCGTGCGCCGTCTGCAGCGGCGAGATGGGCAGGCCCGGCCTCGTCGACGAGTACACGTCGTTCACCAGCGACCAGTGCACGCTCGTCGACATTCACGAGGTCGGCCGCTATGCGTTGCAGCCCGTCTGGGGCGACGGGCACGACAGCGGCTTCTATACGTTCTCGCTGCTCCGATCGCTTTGCCCGTGCGGCACATGTACCGGGGCGCCGCCGGACCCGGGTAGCGCCGGCTGATCGTCGCGAGGACCCTCGACGCTTCCGTCCACGGCCAAGACCGGCGGCAGCTAACCCGGACCGAACGGGCCAGCCGCCAGTCTGCCAAGCCGCCGGCCGGTTACCAGGCGTATCTCGCGCTAAATGGCCCGAATTCCGCCGTACGGTATCCTACATACATATGCGGGGCGCGTGTTCCGGGAGGCTGGGCTCATTGCGACTGGCGACCCGGGTCGCATCCGGCCGTGCGCGTGTGAGGGAGTGAGCGATGCAGCAATATGACGTAGCCATAGTGGGTGGCGGAATCGTGGGCCTCGCGACGGCAATGAAACTGCTTGCCGCGCATCCGCACCTGAAGCTGGCGATACTCGAGAAGGAGGACGGCATCGCCACGCACCAGTCCGGGCACAACAGCGGCGTCCTCCACTCCGGCATCTACTACAAGCCCGGCTCCCTCAAGGCGCGTATGTGCGTGGCAGGCAAGGCCGAGCTGCTCAGCTTCTGCGACGAGAACGGCATCCCATACAAGCTCTGCGGCAAGGTCATCGTGGCACTCGACGAGAACGAGCTGCCGCGCCTCAACGATCTGTACGAGCGAGGTCAGAAAAACGGCGTGCCGCGTATCGAGATAGTCGGTCCCGAGCGCATCAAGGAGCTGGAGCCGCACGCCACCGGGATCAAGGCAATCTACTCGCCCACGACCGGTATTGTCGATTACGTCGAGGTGGCGAAGGTCTACGCGAAGAAGGTCGAAGAGGCGGGCGGCGAGATCCGCACCAGCCACGAGGTGACCAACATCATCAAGGGCAGCCCGCTCGTGCTGGAGACGCCGGTCGGCGAGGTGGGGGCAAAGTACCTGATCACCTGCGCGGGCCTGCAATCCGATCGCATCGCCCGGAAGACCGGCGCGCCGGATAATCTTCGCATAGTGCCCTTCCGCGGCGACTACTATACCCTGAAGCCCGAAAAGGCCTATCTCTGCAACTCTCTGATCTACCCCGTGCCGGATCCGGCCTTCCCCTTCCTCGGCGTTCACTTCACGATTCGCATGGACGGCCAGGTGTGGGCCGGCCCAAACGCGGTTCTCGCCTTCAAGCGCGAGGGCTACAGCCGCTACGAAGCCAATCCGCGCGACCTCTTCGAGTCACTCAGCTACAGCGGATTCCGGGCCATGGCGCAGAAGTACTGGCGCATGGGATTGGCGGAGATGTATCGCGATTACAGCAAGCGCGCCTTCGTGGCGGCCATGCAGGCGTATGTTCCCGAAGTGTCGGGCGACGACGTCGTGTTCGGCCCGTCGGGTGTGCGCGCGCAAGCGATCACCGCTGACGGCACGCTGCTGGACGACTTCTCGATCCTCAACTCGAAGAACATCATCCACGTGCGCAATGCGCCGTCGCCCGCGGCTACCTCGTCGCTGGCCATTGCCGGCGCCATCGTGGGCGCCGCCAACAAGGCGTTCGAGCTGTAGCGCGCTACCTCTTCGAGGCGCGGACCCGGCCACCGTGCTGCATGTCCCGGTTGGCGGGGCCCGGCGTCGCAGGAGGCATTGGGCAACCTGCTAGATCCGCTCCCTGCCAAGCAGGGCCGCGCGGGCGGTGAGCACGCGCTCCCGGGCGGCGTGAGGGCTGTTTGCCAGCGCCGTCAGATGGCCCATCTTGCGGCCGGCTCTCGCCTCGCGCTTGCCGTAGAGATGGAGCTTGACGTCGGGAAGGGCGAGCAAGCGCTCCCACATCGGCTCGCCTTCGGACCAGAGATCGCCCATCAGATTGGCGATCGCGGCGGGCCGCAGGAGATCGGCAGGCGCGGGCGGCGCGCCGGCGCTCACGCGCGTCTGCTGCTCGAACTGGCTGGCCGTACAGGCCTCGATCGACCAGTGCGCCGAGTTGTGCGGGCGAGGAGCGATCTCGTTCGCCAGGAGGGTGCCGTCCGCACGCACGAAGAGCTCCACTGCCAGTACGCCGGTGAGCTCGAGCGCCTCGGCCACCTGCGTACCGAGCGCGCGCGCCGAGCGCGCGACGTCCGGGTGCACGTGTGCAGGCACCATCGACGTATCGAGAATGCCGTCGACGTGCACGTTCTCCGCGGGCTCGTACGCGACGACCTGCCCATCCACACCGCGCGCCACCACGACGCTGATCTCGCACTCGAACTGCACGAGCCGCTCCAGGATGCAGGTCCCGGCCAGAGCCTCGTAGGCGGCAGCGGCCTCCTCGGCCGTGCGAACCACGGCCTGTCCTTTGCCGTCGTACCCCATGGTGGCCGTCTTCAGCACCGCCGGCAGACCGACCTGGAGCACGGCGGCGGCCAGCGTGTGGCGGTCGTGGACCGCGGCAAACGGCGTGACGGGAACGCCGGCCTCCTGAAGGAACCGCTTCTCAAGCAGGCGGTTCTGGGCCACGTGCAGGACCATGGCGCGCGGACGGACGGGAAGCCGCGTCTCGAGGTAGCCGACCGTGACGGCGGAGACGTTCTCGAACTCCAGCGTCACCACGTCGGCAGCCTCCGCCAGCTTCGCCGCCGCATCGAGGTCGTCGAACCGGCCGACGATCTGCCCGTCCGCAACCTGCGCGGCGGGGCAATCGGGCGTGGGATCGAGCACCACCACCCTGTAGCCCATGGGCCGCGCGGCAAGGGCCGTCATGCGGGCGAGCTGGCCGCCGCCCAGAATGCCCAGAGTACTGCCCGGCGTGAGCACGTCTACAGCACCTCCTGCAGCACGCGCTCGGTCTGAGCCTGCCTGTAGCGCCGCACCGACTCGCGGATGGCGGGGTAGCGGCCGCCCAGCATGGCCGCTGCCAGCAGTGCCGCGTTCACGGCGCCGGAACGGCCGATTGCCAGCGTGCCTACCGGGATGCCGGCCGGCATCTGCACGATGGAGAGCAGCGAATCGAGTCCGTTGAGGGCCTTGCTCTGCACTGGCACTCCAAGCACCGGCAGGACAGTCTTGGAGGCCGCCATGCCCGGCAGATGCGCCGCTCCGCCGGCCCCGGCCACGATCACCTCAATGCCCCTGGCTTCGGCCCCTTCCGCATAGGCGAAGAGGAGATCGGGCGTCCGGTGGGCGCTCACCACGCGTGCCTCGTACGGCACGCCCAGTTCGGACAGCGTCGTGGTTACATGCACCATCGTCTCCCAGTCCGATTTGCTGCCCATGATCACGCCAACCAGCGCGTGCCCGGGCTCGCCGGCCTCTGGAGCCGCCATTCTTGCCTCCTCGCCGTCGCTGCGCCTGCAGCGCGCGCCTCCATGCGTTTCCGGCCGGGCACCCGTTCTCGTCTCGCCCACCCGGCCACAGCCAGGTGTATGGGAAACCCGGACGCATCCCTCCAGTGAGCGGAATGTCCCTCCCGTTATATCATGAAGGTCGGAGCCGCAGCAGATCGCATGCCATGAGCCGGAACCGGCTACAGGAGGACTGTTAGTTGCACCTGTTGGAACCGGATCAACCGCAGAATCTCGGCCTCCTCATTCGCGTACTGATCGTCCTGGCCGTGTTGCTGATCGCCCAGACCCTGCTTGGGCTGCTGAGCGACGTGCTCGGCTTGTTCGATCGCTTCCGAGCGGTGCTCTACATGTTCCTGATCGGGGCGCTGCTGGCCTACCTTATGGCGCCCGCCGTGCGCCTGCTCCAGCACGTGGTGCGCAAGCACTGGGCGGCCGTGATCGGTGCCTACATCCTGCTGTTTGCCTGCGCCCTGGGCTTCGGCTTTCTGCTCCTGACCCCGTTCGTGTCCGAAGCCAAGGATCTGATCAAGAATCTGGAAAACCCTGCAAAGAGCAGCCTCGTGCGTCTCGTCGCGGTAAAGAACGACTATGCGGCGGTGCTCACGAACGTCAGCGCCCAGCAGAGCGCCATTGCCGTCAGCCACCCGGTCTCCATCGACCAAATCCGGAGCACAGAGTCGGCGCTGGCGACGCTCGTGCACGACGCATCGGTACTCACGGTGGACCAGACTCCGGACGGCGTGGTGGCCATCCCCCCCAGCTATGCCAATCCCATCCTGGCAAGTGCTCGCCAGGTGCAAGCCGCCTACGGATCGGCTCAATCCGCGCTCAGCTCGGCCTGGCTCGCGCACTTTCGCCTGCAGGCAGACCAGGCGCTCAACCAGGCCAATACTACCTACCAGAAGGCGGCATCCACACCGCTGCTCCTGCTCAATCTCCAGGCCGACCTCGACCAGCGCGGCGTCTCGGCGGATCTTCACGACAAGTTCAGCCAGGTGTTGAAGTCGATCAACGATCAGATATCGTCCCTGCTCAACAACGCGGTCAACATCGGCCTGCAGGCAGGAAACCTGCTGCTCGACGTCGTGTTGATCTTCATCATCTCCATCTATTTCTTGAAGGACGGTGCTCGATTCGCGCGCTGGATCACCTACCTCGCACCACGCAAGTCCCGGCCACAGGCCGTGCGCGCGATGGCCAGCCTGGATGAGATCCTCGGGCGCTACGTGCGCACGCAGATCCTGCTCGGCTTGCTTGCCGGTCTGGCCGATGCGACCGGCGCCGTCATACTGGGTATTCCCTATGCCATCGTGATCTTCTTCAGCAGCTTCCTGCTCTCGCTGGTGCCCGTACTGGGCCCGGTAGTGCTGCCGATCCCGCCGCTCGCCGTCGCCCTCATCTTCACGCCCTTGCCGAAACCGATTGTCTACCTGGCATGGCTGCTGATCGGGGAGCAGATCATCACCAACGTGGTGGGACCCCGGCTGCAAGCGCACCATCTTCGCATTCATCCACTGGAGGCGATGGCAGCGGCGCTGGTCGGACTGCCGCTGGCCGGCCTGCCCGGTGCCTTCTTCGCCGTGCCGATCGTGGCTCTCTGCCACGTCGTGATTCAAGAGTTCGTCAACGCGCAGCGATCCGCGCCCGACGATGCTGCGACCGCAGCGGCCGTGAACCCTGGACCGGCCACGCGCGCCGGTCACGATGCGGAACCCCGCGGGTCGCGTCCGGGGCCGTAAGCCCGGCCAGGGAGTGCCCATGTCAAGAGTCAATACATCCAAGCGACGAAGCCCGGCATTTTCGCTGGGAACACTCTGCATCGTGCTTACCGTCGTGACCATCGGACTTGCTTTCGCGCTCGTGCAGTCGATGCGATCGAACGGCGGTCACCAGGCAAACGCGACGGATGGCAGCGTTGCCGCCTTGACCACCCAGGTGGCGCGCGAGGGGCAGCTCGTCGTGGCGGCCCAGACCGTGGAGGCTCGGCAACAGCAGATCATCGAGCAGCTACAGAGGGCGGCCACCGCGCAGCCTACGCCGTCGTCTTCCGACAACGGCGCCCGCAGCTACCTCGCCTCATTCCTGATCGACAAGTACAGCTACGTGCTGTACATGGACTGGACGGAGACGAACGGCTTCATCAAGCAAGGGCGTATCCTCACCGCCGATAACTACCAAGCCCACAGCGCGAAGTCGTTCCAGTTCAGCGGCCTCGACAACAGCGGTAGCTACGGTTTCACGGGGACCGGCAGCTCGAGCTCGATGTCGTTCACCGGCATTCGCAACGACAATGGCACGCTCACCGTGAGCGGCCTCCCATGGTCGATCTTCACCGGCTTTCTCGGCGGCACGTTCTCCCAGACGCTGCATCCGAGCAGCGTGAGCGAGTTCAACTCGGCGGTGGCAAATCTCGCGCACCAGGGCGGGTGACTGCATCCGGCGGCCGCCGTCAGGTAGATATGCTCACATCTGCCGGCCGAATTCGGTCCGGCGGATGATCTCGTCTTGCAGGTCCCTGTCCAGCTCGGTGAAGTACGCGCTGTACCCGGCCACCCGCACGACCAGCGATCGATACTCGGCAGGGCTCGCCTGGGCTGCACGCAGTGTGGTGGCCGAGACGACGTTGAATTGCACGTGCGGAATGCGCAGGCGGCAGAAGCCACGCAGCAGCGCCGCGAATTGCGCCGTGGCGTGCTCTCCATCGAAGAACTGCGGCGAGAACTTCATGTTCAGCAGCGTGCCGTTGGAGGCCAGCGCCAGGTCCATGCTGCCGACCGACCGCAGCACGGCCGTAGGCCCCTTCTCATCGCGGCCGGTCATGGGCGAGATGCCGCCGTCGGCCAGCGGCTCGCCGGACCGGCGGCCGTCCGGCATTGCGCCCACGTTGGCGCCCATGGGCACGTGCGCGGAGACGGTGTAGAAGCCCGGCTGATACATGCCCCCGCGCACGTTCGGGTGCTGCTCGACCAGGCCACAGTAGCGCCGCGCCCACTTCCGCGCCAACCGGTCCACTCGATCGTCGTCGTTCCCGTACTTCGGCACGCGGTTGATCAGGCGCTGGCGCAGCACCTCGTCATCCTGGAAGTTGCGCCGCAGCGTGGTGAGCAGCTCGGAGCCCGTCAGCCACTTCTGCTCGAACACCGCTGCTCGAACGGCGGCGAGACTGTCGGCCACATTGGCAATCTGCACTCCCTGCACCCCGCTGAAGTTGTAGGTAGCCCCGCCGGCCGTCACGTCCAGGCCACGCCCGATGCAGTCCTCGATCAGCAGGGACAGGAACGGCGACGGTAGTATCTCCGCGTGCAGCCGGTCCACGACGTTGCAGCCCTCTACCATCAGGTCCACGAAGCGGACGAGCTGGCGGTCGTATGCCTCCTCCACGTCGTCCATCGAGCCCATTTCGTCGAGGGGCGGCGTGGGCAGGCCGGCCTGGATCCCGCTCCGCGGATCCTTGCCGCCGAACAGCGTCAGTTCCAGCACGCGGGTCAGATTGAACATGGAGGCATCGCTCCAGCCGAGCGCCTTGCCGGGTGTCGAGAGCTCCACGCAGCCCACGACCGCGTAGTTCACGGCATCGTCGGGTGCGATGCCGCGATTGATCTGCCCGGGAACGATCACGTCGTCGTTGAAGACCTGCGGCATGCCGCTCCCCTTGCCGATCACGCGGGCCGCCGCGAGCAGGAACGCCTGTGGGCTCTTATCGTACACACGAACGGATAGGTTGGGCTGGGTTAAACCGAGGTCGGACTGCGCCCGCAGGCACATGTAGCTGAGAAAGTTCGTGGCGTCGACCCCTCCGGGCAGCTGGCCGCCCAGGATAACGTTGAACCCGATCGGGAAGCCGGCGAAGTACCGGGCGCTGGCGCTGCTGCGGAGCAAGACGATTTCGTTGAACTTGAGCCAGAGGCACTCCAGCAGCTCCTGCGCCTCGGCCAGCGACAGCGTGCCTGCCTGCAGGTCTGCCTCCAGGTACGGCAGCATGTACTGATCGAAGCGGCCTGGTGAGAAGCTGCTGGCGTTGGACTCGATCTGCAGCAGCACGAAGAGGAACCAGACGGCCTGCAGCGCCTCCCGGAAGCTCCGCGCCGGGTGCTCGCTGAGCCGCTCGCAGTGCTCGGCGATCCGCGACAACTCCTGCTCGCGGGCCGGTGAGGTGCTCGACCGTGCTTCCTGCCGGGCAAGCTCCCCGTAGCGCCGCATCAACACGGCAGCCGCGTCCAGGGCGATGTCCGCGGCCTCGTAGAAGGTCTGTTGCTCCGCCGGCCGCGCCCCCTGTTGCTGCCGGCACGCCTGTACCCGCGCGCGCAGGCCACCCACGCCGAGACGCAGCCAGCCGGCAACGTCGGGCAGGATATGCCCCTGCGCGTGGTCCGTCTGGTTCAGACTGAAGGCCTTGGCCTCTACCGCCGCCCGGACGTCATCCGGCACACGCCCAGCCACCATGTCTTCCAGCGTCCGGCCGCGCCAATACGGGAAGATCTGCTCGCGCAGCTCGCGCACCTGCTCGGGCCGAACGGCAAAGCGATCTTGGGGTCGCGCCGGCAGGATGTCGAGCTCCCGGTCGACCCAGTCGACCGCGCCCTCCGGCGCGATCACGCCCATGCGCGGCTTGAGCGAACGATTGCCCACGATCAGCTCGTCGGGATGTATGGCGATGCTCAACCGCTGGACGAGATGCAGCAGCATCTTGGCGCGGCGGATGGGCATGGCTTCACCTTCGGTGGCACGGTAGGCTTCGGTGGTGTGGCGCGCGCGCTCACAGTCGATCTCGCGCTCGCCCGCGAAGAGCCGCGTCTTCAGGCGGGCGCAGCGCTCGGACGCCACGCCGGCCAGCTGCGAATCGTCGGGAAAGGCGGCCTCCGGGTGTTGGCGCAAATACGGAATGCCCAGCTCGCCTACAAGCACGGACACACTGCACCTCCCATCTCAGCCGCCGACGCTCACGGAGAGGCCGCACGAGTCGAATACCGCCCGGCATGCGGCGATTTGCGTATCCGTCAGGCGATCGTGCCCTTCCCATGGATACTGCCGATTGAGGGCACCGTATTTCGCCCGACCCAGCGTGTGGTAGGGTAGCAGGTGCACGGGTCTCGGCGGTCCATCCAGGGCTCGCACGCAGTCCGCGATTGCGCTCAGGCTCGTTTCGTCGGTGTTGAAGCCGGGAATCAGCGGCACTCGCACGGTCAGTGGCGCGTGCAGAGTCGCCAACCGGTGCAGATTGGCAAGTATCAGCTCGGTATCGACACCGGTGGCTGCCCGATGTATCGCGCCATCCACGTGCTTCAGGTCGAACAGTACTTCGTCCACGTACGGCAGCAGGCGCTCCACCACGCGCCAGCGCGTGTGCCCGCTCGTCTCGACCGCCGTCGCGATCTGATGATGCCTGGCAAGGCGGAGCAGCGCCTCTGCCAGCCGCGGCTGGAATGCCGGCTCGCCTCCGGTCAACGTCATGCCGCCACCGCCTTCGTAGAAAGGCACGTCGCGCAGCACCTCGGCCAGGATATCCGCCGCGGTCCGGCGCTCCCCGACCACCCGGAGCGCGCCGGTCGGGCACCTCGCCACCCGGTCAGGCATTCCGGTGAGCCCCACCGCTGCTCCGTTCCGTCCTTTGCAGTCTCGGCAGGCAGGCGAGAATTGGCCGCAGTCGATACACCGCTGCGCCGAATACCACAGCTCCGGCTCGCGATGCTGCGATTCGGGGTTGGCGCACCACGGACAGCGCATCGCGCAGCCTTTGAAGAACACGTTGGTGCGCAGTCCCGCACCGTCGTGCAGCGAGAAACGCTGGATGTCGAATACCATCCCTTCAACCTGTTCGAGCCGGGTCTGTTCGGAGTGCGTCAGCCGTCTCGGCATGCTACCGCCGCCGTGAGCGCCGTGCCCATGCCGTAGCTGACGCGCCAGCCACGCGCAGCCAAGAATGGGGCCGTCGTCGCCGAGCTCAGCCGGCACGATGCCAATCTCGCAGCTTACGGATCGGAAGCAGTGCCGGGAGACTTCGCGCCGCGCCGGCTCGAGAAGCAGATCGCCCGCCTTCGCCACGCTGCCGCCAATCACATAGAGATCGACGCTGAGCACCATCGACATGGTTGCCACGGCGGTGCCCAGTGCCGCGCCGGCCTCGTCCATGACGCGCCGTGCCAAGGCGTCTCCCCGTCCGGCGAGCTCCACCACGGCCTCGCCGGTGATCGCCGCCGCGCCGGGATCGGTGACGTGGCCGTTCGCCGCGCGCGCGAATCGGCGAGCCAGCCAGGGGCCGCTGAGAAACGTCTCCACGCAGCCCCGGTTGCCGCATGAGCAGATGTCGCCGTCCCGATCCAGCGCCACGTGGCCGATCTCACCAGCGGAGTTGTAAGGCCCGCGGAACAGCTTGCCGTCGACGATGATTGCCGCGCCCACGCCGGTACCGACCACGACATAGACCATGCTCAGCTCGCCGCGTCCGGAACCGTAGTAGAATTCGCCCAGCGCTGCCGCTCTCGCGTCGTGCTCGAGGCTAACGGGCAGCTGCAGGCGTGTCGCGAGCAGCTGACGGAGCGGCGCATAGTGCAGGCCGGCCAGGTTGGGCGGATCACACAGGTTGCCGCTCTCCTGATCCACGGGACCGGGACAGCAGATGCCGAGCGCGGCGATATGCTCGTCCATGGGCAAGAGGCCGGTCAGGCCCTCGACGCACCGGGCAATCCGCTCGACGATGCTGTGGGCACCCTCCGAAGGGTTCGTGGCCATGCGCAGGCGGCCCGCGATCCTGTTCCGTGGATCCACGAGCGCGACTTCAGTCTTCGTGCCGCCGAGATCGACCCCTATGACCCAGGTATCCAGCCTCCTGCCCTCCTAGAGATGCACCACCTCACCCGTGCGGGCCGATTCTATGCCGGCCAGTATGATCTCCAGATCCGCAACGGCGTCCTCCGGCGTGCCGGCCAGGGGTTTGTGCTCGACGGCCGCGCCGCAGAAATCAAGCCACTCCTCTCTGAAGCCGGGGCCGTTGAGGTCCAGCGGGAATTGCTGCGCCGGCTCCGCCGAGCCAGGCGTCCAGAGCTCGATGCGATCTCGCAACATCATCAGCGTGCCCTGGGGTCCGTAGATCTTCGGCCGGCGCCCTTCAGGATCCGCGGCGCCGTAGCCCAAGCCCACGTCGCCGATCATGCCGTCTTCGAAGGTCAGGTGCAACAGCAGCGTGTCGTGCTGCTGAGCCAGAAACTCCGGGTGGAACGACGCCGTCATCCCGTGTACCGCGGTGACCCGGCTGGTCACCACCGAGCGCACACCGGCCATGGTGTGGGGTCCGCCGTCGAGCAGATAACCGCCCGCGTGTGCGCCTTGCTGCCGCCACGCAGTGCCGGCGTACTTCGATTGCGGCGAGGTGAAGTGCAGGTCGTTCAAGCGAAACAGGACTGGTTGCCCGATCAGGCCCGAGCGCGCCAGCACGCCAAGCTGTCGATATTGGCGCTGGTAGCGGAAGTTCTCCGCCACGAAGAGCAGCAGGCCCATCCGCCGCGCCAGCTCAATCAGGCTGTGTGCGTCGGCCAGGTCATCCGCGAGCGGTTTCTCGGTAAAGACCGCCTTTCCATGCAGCAATGCCTGCCGCACGTAGCCAGCAGTGAGGTGAATCGGCACCGCTATCAGGACAACGCCGATGTCGGGCCGGTCCAGAAGCTGCTCGACGCTCTCGCACGCGTCGGGAAGCACGCCGGTGGCCTCCGCGACGGCCCCTGCCCCTGCCGCTGCCGAAGCAGGCGTGCTATTCGCCACTGCCGCGATACGCAGCTTTTCCCTGAGCTCCGCCACGCAGGGAAGGTGGAGCTCTCGAAACGCCAGCCCTGTCCCGATTACTCCGATTCGTAGCGGCATCAGCAACACTCTACCTCACTCGCTTCGCCCACTGCCTCGGCTCTCACGCATTCGCAACCCTGGTGCTGCGAATGCGGGCGCGTCTGGGCGAGGGACATAGTCCATTCTGTCAATATAGCCGCTGCCGGCTCCCGCACAGATCTTGTACCCGCCTGCCAGGACCCGCCTCACGCGCCTTCGACTTGGGTGCATGCCCTTCGCACGGTCGCGCAGTGCAGCCGCTGCACCTACTGCTCGACAGTGCCGAGCACCTGCTCCATCGGGCGGCGCGGTAGGTGCTACTACAGGAGCCCTCAGAGGTCGTTCACCCGCGCGTGCTCCTCGAGCGACCGGGGCTCGAAGCCAAAGCGATCGACCACGGCGTCGAGCCGCGTCACGTTGTCGGCACCCCCGGCGAACAGCTCGAGCGTCGCCGTGGTCACTGGAGGCCTGGGCAGAACGGTCTGCATGACCAGCGCGCCGGCACGCATGAGCGGTAGCGGCGTGTGCATCTTCAGGCGCCGTTTCCCCGCTGCTGTGATGATCGTGTCGAGGAGCCGATCGTAGGAGTAGGCGGCAGGGCCGCCCACCGGCACTGTCTCGTCGGCGTGGTCGTCGACCAGCAGTCCTTCCAGGCACGTGACCACATCTCCGACCCAGATCGGCTGCAAGCGCATCCTGCCGTTGCCCGGCACGGGAACGATCGGCGCTATCCGCACCAGGCCGGCCAGAGCGCTGAAAAACGGCGATCCGTCGCCGAACAGGATGGACGGTTGCAGGATAGCGTACGGCACGCCGCCGCTCTCGACCCGCTGCTCGGCCTCGTACCGCGTGCGCATATACGAACCGGGCGCGCCGGGTACCGTGTTCATGCCTCCCAGGTGGATGAAGCGGCGCACGCCCGCCACCTGGGCAGCCGCCACGAGGCTGGCGGTACCTTCCACATTCGTCAATCGATACGCGTCGCGCCGGGTCTGCTTGACGTTCGCCACGATCGACGCGCAGTGGATCACGTAGTCCACGCCTTCTACCAGCGCCGGTAGCGACCGCGCGTCGGTTACGTCTCCTCGCACCACCTCGATCTGCGCGGTCGGAAGCACCGCCAGGTCAGCGCCCGGCCGCACGAGGCACCTGGGCCTCGCGCCCCCGGCCACCAGCCGGGCCACGAGATGCCTGCCGATGTACCCGCGTGCGCCGGTAACAGCAATCTCCATTTAGCCGAGCAGACCGCGCTGCCGCAAAAGGGGCTCACATACCAGCAATGCCATGGCGCTCTGGCAATCGAAGATCTCGCCGGCGTGCAGCATGTGATAGGCGTCGGCGACCGGAGTCGCATGCAGCGTGATCAACTCTGTTTCCGCCGGCCGGGGCGTCGCGCTCAGCTCCACGCCCGTGGCGAGAAACGTCTGGCCAAGCTGCGCGCTCTTGGCGGCGTGCAGAGGGAACGCTGCTACCGGCACGAGCTCGTCGCACACGGCTCCTACCTCCTCCTCAAGCTCTGCTCGCGCCACCTGGTCCAGCGGCACGCCCGGAAAGTCGTGCGTGCCGCCGGCCGGCACTTCGAGCGACCAGCGATCCACGGGATAGCGGTACTGCCGGATCAAGAGCATGTCGCCTGCCCTGGTGATCGGCACCACGTAGACGGCGGGCGTCGCCTCGCTGTAGGTGAAGACGATCTCGCCGTGGCCGGCGATCCGCACGCGATCCTCGCGCAGGGTAAGCCACGGGGAGCGAAGCGGATAGCGGGTCTCGAGCACCGTCCAGCCCAAGCGCGCACCCTCCGGCTTGTCCTGCTTGGCATCCATCCACTCAAGCGAGCCCAACGTTTACTCCTTCACAGGGTCGCAGCGGTGCGCGTCCTGGCTCGGACGGCTGCATGGACTCAAAGGTCGTGCGACTCCAGGGTACCCGAAAGCAAGCGACCGGCTCCGGGAAGACGTAAGCTGTGCGATACTGTTAGCAGCGGGATACGCCTGTGATCCGGGCCATGGGTGGCGGCAGACGTGCGGGAGGCCCGTGTCACTGACCATGGCTCCTTGATGATTACCGATTCGAGGAATTGCTTCGAACGTGTTTGGTCGCAACAGGCGTGCCGCTCAAGAATCCCTGCGCTCCGCAGCCGCACCTCATATCACGCCGGAGCAACAAGACGACCTCGACGCGGTCAACCGGTCGATCGAGGATGCGCGCTCCGAGCTGCTCTGGCTTCGCGATCAGGTGGTGAAGGAGCGGACACGACTCGATCGCCTCAAACGGGAGGCGCAGGCCGTGGCTGGTGAGCAGCGCAAGCGGCAGCCGGCGGCACCCGCGTACCAGCAGAGCGTGCCGCCAAGATACCGCCCCGACCCGCGCCAGCAGATACCGCCGCCGGGCTTCCAGGGAGCTCCGCGCCAACGTGGGCAGACCGCCGCGCCCGCCGTGGATAGCCCGTGGGTGATCCTCGGCCTCCGCCCGGGAGCCAGCAGCGACGACATCCGGCGTCGCTACCGGCTTCTTTCGCGCGTCTGGCATCCAGACCGCTTCATGGACGGGCCTCCCGAGCTGCGCGCCGAGGCCGAGATGATGATGGCCCGCCTCAACCGGGCACACAACGCGCTGACCAGCCCGGCGACCGGCCAGAAGCGCTAGAAGCTCGCCGTACGGCTCCGCCTGCCGCATTCGAGAGAAGCAAGTCGCCGCGGCTGTCGTCTGATATTTCAGTCTTGACTGACGGAACCGTCGAGAGTAGCATGACTGTCGGACCCGATGTGCGGCGTCGAAGCGACGGAGAAAGTGCCGTATGGACAGCGTCATTCAGCTCTCGCCCGGAAAACTACAGTTCATCGAGGACATGGGGCTGTTCTTTGGACAGTACGGCCTCGCGCGCATCGGCGGCCGCGTGCTCGGTCTGCTGATATTGGCCGACCGGCCGCTCACCCTGGATGAGATGGCCAATACTCTGGGCGTCGCGCGATCGTCGATTTCGACCAACGTACGGGTCAGCGTGAGCAGCGCCCTGGTCGAGCGCGTGAGCTTTCCCGGCGACCGGCGCGATTACTATCGGGTCACCGCGGACACATGGGGTCGCGGCATCAGAGCCAGTCTCGAGGCCACCGTGGTCATGCGTCGCGTAGCCGAGCGCGGGCTGGCCGCACTGGCACCGGACGACGAGCCGGCTCGCGCCCGCCTCGGGGAGCTGCTCGACTACTGCGATTTCACAACCGCCGAGTTCGAGGCCACACTCGCGCGCTGGCGCGAGCGGTATACCAATGCCCATCAGTCGTCTCTGCCTCTTCTGGATAGATACGGACAACGGCCATGATCATCGCGACACACGACCTGACCAAAGAATATGGAAGCGCCCGGGGCATCGAAGGGGTTAGCCTAGAGGTGGCGGACGGCGAGGTGTTCGGCTTCCTGGGTCCCAACGGCGCCGGCAAGACCACCACCATCCGCCTGCTCATGGGTTTGCTGCGGCCTACGCGAGGCCGCGCCACGATCGGAGAACTGGACTGCTGGGACCAGGCCACGCAGGTCAAGCGCCTGGTCGGCTATCTTCCGGGCGAATTCGCCTTCGATCCCACGCTGCGCGGAGCGCAGATCCTCGCCTACCTGGCAAACCTTCGCGGCGGCGTGGACAGAGCCTACGTGCAGACGCTGGTGGAACAACTGGACCTCGATCCGAGCAGGCGCTTCCGCGATTACTCGCGCGGAAACAAGCAGAAGATAGGGCTCGTACAGGCCTTTATGCACCGGCCGCGCCTGCTGATCCTCGACGAGCCGACAAGCGGGCTCGACCCGCTCAACCAGCAGCAGTTCTACTCACTGGTCACCGAGGCGCGGCAGCACGGGCAGACCATCTTCCTCTCCTCCCATATCCTGCCCGAGGTGGAACACACGTGCGACCGCGTGGGCATCATTCGCGAAGGCCGCCTGGTGAAGGTCGACCACGTGGCCGCGCTGAAGTCGCTCCGGCACCACGTGGTGGAGATTGCGTTCGCCACGCAGCCCTCGCTTGATTGGTTTGCGGGCGTGCCGGGAGTGGAGAGCGTGGAACCGGGCGACGGTGGGCACGTCCTGCACCTGACGGTGCGGGAGGACGTGAGCGCGGTGCTCAAAGCGGCGGCCCAACACGATGCCACTGCGTTCAACGCGCACGAGCCCAGCCTGGAAGAGGTCTTCCTGCGCTTCTATGCCGCCGGGGAACAGCCGTCCACCGCACAGGAGCCCGTAGCAGCGGGGAAAAGGTAGGTATCGTCGTGCTGCGATCGATCTGGACCAAGACTCTGCGCGAGTACCGCGTGGCGATATTGGGCTGGGGTCTTGGGCTGGCCGTGCTGATCTATTCGCAAATCTACGCGGTCGGCCTGCTGAGCCTGAAAGCGCGGCAGGACGCGGCATCGCTGGCCGAGAGCATGCGCTTCTTCGGCGATCCCGTGGCACTCACCACGCCGACCGGCTATGCCACGTGGAAGAGCATGGGCGCATTGCCTGTCCTGCTCGGCATCTGGTCGGTAATGGCCGGCGCACGTCTCCTCCGGCGCGAGGAAGACCGCCGCTCCCTCGACGTATTGCTCTCCGTGCCTCGCTCGCGCGGGCGCGTGCTGACCGAGAAGGCGGTCGCGCTGCTGATCGCCTTGGCTGCAATCGGGATCCTGATCGCCGTAGGCGCCATGGGCGGAGAGTCCAAAGCGCACCTGCACGTCGATGCGGGCGGCGCGCTGATGGCCGGTCTCAACGCCAGCCTGGCGGCGTTGGTGTTTGCCATGCTGGCTCTCTTGATCGCCCAGGTTGTACGGTCGGCGGGCGCCGCGGCGGGGC
Source organism: uncultured bacterium (assembly GCA_963827235.1). Classification (GTDB taxonomy): domain Bacteria; phylum Chloroflexota; class UBA5177; order JANWHV01; family JANWHV01; genus JANWHV01. The sequence continues at coordinate 1,249,499 of CAWHAE010000009.1, read as the reverse complement.
TGGCCGGCGCCATCATGGTCCTTGCCTACCTAGTAGAAGGCACGGGCCGGGTGGCCAAGGCGGGGTGGCTGCAGCACCTATCCCCCCTCTACTACTACGACCTGAGCAAGCCGTTGATTTCCTCCTACGGCACGAATAGCAGCGGCCTGCTCGTGCAGGCCCTGCTCGCGCTCGTGCTGGGCGGCGCCAGTGTGCCCCTGTTGCTGTGGCGAGACGTGGGTGGCGTGGCCTGGAGGCATCGTGCCGTACAACGGGCGGTCACACCTGTCCAGACGCTCGAGCGGCCCTTCGCGGATCGTACCCTGCGCGCCGTGTGGATACGCGGGCTTGCCGCGCAGCTTCCTACTGCGCTCTGGTGGATCGCCGGGCTCGGCGTCTACGCGGCCTGGACCACGGGCGTGGCGCGCAGCACCGAGGATACCCTGCGCAAGGTGCTGGCCGATACGCCACGCCAGCTGAGCCAGGTGTTGGGCAGCCACAACGTGATGACCGATGCGGGTTTCCTGGCCGCTATCCTGTTTCTCTATCTCCCACTCCTGCTGGTGATCTACGCCATGGTGGAAGCCGGGGCGTGGTCGCGCGATCTGGACACGGGCACGATCGAGCTGGTGCTGGCGACGCCAAATCCTCGCTGGCGAGTGATCCTGGAGCGTTTCGCCTCACTCGCGCTTCTGCTCGTCTGTGCGCCGCTGGTCGTCGAGTTGATCGTATTGGTGAGCGGTCGTCTCGCCGGCCTGAATCTGGATGCAGGGTATGTGACGGCGGCCATGCTGGGCATCTTCCCACTGGAGCTGATCACTGCTAGCGTGGTGTTTCTATTGGCCGGGCGGGCCGCGGCGGCTATCGGCACGGGCGTGGTGGGATCGCTGGTTGCCCTCTCCTTCCTGGCCTCGCTGCTCTACACCGCGCTCAATCTGCCGGCGTGGCTCGCCGATCTCTCAATGTTCCACCAGTACGGCAGCCCGATCACGGATGGGCCTCGCTGGGGCGCTTCACTGGCCATGACCGCGCTGGCCGTCCTCGTGCTGGCCATGGGCGTACTCGGATTCACGCGCGCCGACGTGCAGCGAGGGCAGTGAGCGTCCGGGCGATCGCCGCAGGGCACCCGCGCATGCTCTACGCGCGCCGTCCCGGTGGGGAGTTCAGGAGAACGAGGCCCGTATACGGCTGCAGGAGCACCGATTGCACCGGTTTGCCGTCGTTGACGGCCGGATCCTGATCGCCTTCGAGATGCCAATACAGGCGCGGCAGCCGGGCGACCAGGCTGTGCGCCGTCGGGTTGACCAGCACCAGGCCGTGCTGAAACGCTCTCGCCAGCACGGCACCGCCGGTGCCGGCATTCTCCGAGCTCGCCAGCACCTGGGCGCCACCGGCAGGCTGCCCCAGATAGCCCGAGCCGGCGGCGATCTGCGCCGCGGTGGCCACGACCGTGTGTGCCGGGTGGCTGACTACCTCCGTGCCGCCGATGCCGCGCTCGACGCTCAGGCGCTGAGCGCCCACGCCGGTAACCCGCATCTGCTCGCGCCCCACGATGAGCATGTCGCCGACTCGGAACTGCGCCGGGCTCCTCACGTCCAGGTATGTCGCGGTGACCGGCGTATCATTGAGCAGCGCCGTGCCGGCGCCGTCGTCGTATTCGTCGAACATCCAGGCGGCACCATGGTGGTGCCATCCCTCGTCGTAGGCGTACAGACCGTCGCCCAGCAGGGCCGACGCCAGTCCAAACCGCATGGCGCGCAGATCGTAGTGCGGATGCTCCTGCGTGTCCGGGTTGACCACCAGCAAGCGCGGAGCTGCCACGAGCTGCGGCCACAACGTGTAGTCGCGCATGCCCGCCGCATAGGCTGAGCCGGAGAGGGCGAAGTTCTCGAACTCACGGCCGTTGGCTACTCCACCGCTTACCAGAGTGCCGTTGTCCAGGATCAGCACGCCGGGCACCAGCCGGCGCAAGCCGGCCATGAGCCCCAGTTCACCCTGGCGCCAGACGTTCACCCCGCCCACTATGCCGCCGTCGGGCTGGTTGTCGTTGTTGACGTCGACCGTCGGGTCACGCGGAGTCTGGTCGGTGTTGTCCAGGAATATGCCGTTCCAGCTGCCCGCCCGCAGCCGATTGCGCAGGAAGCCGGTCAGGAAATCGTCCCAGGTCCGCCCCTGCCTGTCGCGCGGGCACGTGGCGGACAGGTTGAGCGACCACGGGCGGCGATTCTCGCTCGGTCCCGTGATCACGCTGTTCTGCAGATCCACGCGGTAGCTGTAGTGGGCCGCGATGCGCGCGCCCAGCTTGTGGGGCACCGCCCGGCTGTAGAAGCCGCGTTGCACGATCAGGGCGACGCCGTACTTGCCCACCACGTGCATGGTCTCGCCATCCACGAGTACGTCGTCGTAGATCTGAAAGCGCGAGGGGTCCTGCACCGGAATCCAGCGCTGCGTGGCGTTGATATTGGTCTTCAGGACGGATCCCGCCCGCAGCAGCCACCATCCCGGATACAGCGCGTTCGTGCCGTAGTACTGGTGTATCAGCGGGTAGTCGACCTGCAGCGTGCGCTGGTAGAGGAGCGCAATCACCTTGGGATTGGCCAAACGCAACAGCGCCAGAGGGCTGGGCGCTCCTACGTTGGCGTCCTGCGAGGCAATGACGAGATTGTAGTAGGCGTAGGCGGGCACGTCCGTGGCCAGCGCGAAGCCGTTGTAGCTGGCCAGCAGCGGGTAGCCGGCACGCCGGTGCGGCATCGCGGCAGCCGCGCGCTCGGCTTCCGTGAGAAGCTGCTGCTTCGTTCGCGCGATCGAGTCCGCGCGCGACACCTGGGGGTACAGCGAGCCGAAGCACCCGAGGGCCACGCAGAGTGCCAGGACCGCCAGTGCTCGGACCGCGAGCGCGCAGCACACGTGAGACCGGTGAGCCAACCGTGCCATGTTCGATAGTGTATGCCGCCATGCGGCCTGAGCTATGGACATCTCGTCGTACCATAGCAGAGCGCGCCTTAGCGCGAGATGAACTCGGTGAAGGACACTCACGGACAGGAGCATAGTGTATCAGACGCTACCGGTGTATTATGAGACCGAAGCGGCCTCATTCGAGCGCCGGGGCGTCTATTGAGCCTCATTGAAGCACTCATGTCGGAACATATGGTCGTGGGTTGGGCTCAACACTCGACGTCGGAACGGGTTTCGAGTCGGCGGTCCAGTGCTTGGGTCGCCGGCTCCGCGTTTCTGGTCAACCACGTCGTGTTGACCATGATCAGCCTGCTTACCGGCAGGCTGTTCTACGACGTGGCCGGCCACGCCGTGGGCCTCGCTGCCCTCTGGGAGCGATGGGACGTGCTATGGTACGTGCGGGTCGCCAATCACGGCTACTCCTGGCAGGCGCCGCCCGTCCAATCGGACGTGGCTTTCTTCCCGCTCTTCCCCTTGCTCACGCACGTCACGAGCCTGGTGACGGCCATTCCCGCGTACGAATCCGGGCTGCTGGTGACCAACATCAGTTTCCTTGCCTGCCTGTACGTGTTTCATCGCCTGGTGCTGATCGACTTCGATGTCGACACGGCCGACCGCGCGGTGTTCTACCTGGCCGTCTTTCCTACCGCGCTGTTCTTCTTTGCCGCCTATTCCGAGTCCTTGTATCTGCTCTGCTGCGTGGGCTGCCTCTGCGCGCTGCGCTTGCGCCGGTGGTGGCTTGCCGGGTTCTGCGGCATGGCGGCGTGTCTCACGCGGCAGCTCGGTGTCGCACTGGTTATTCCTTTTGCACTCGAGCTCTATGATGCGCTGCGCGACGAGAGCAAGCCGGACGGCTGGCTGAAGGTTGCGCCGGCCCTCCTGCTCGTGCCAACGGGCCTCCTCACCTACATGGTCTATCTGCAGGCGCGCTTTGGAGACGCCCTGCTCTTTCTACGTGCACAGGAGGCGTGGCACCGCGTATTCGCCCTGCCGTGGCAGGGCTTGCTGGAGGACGCCGGCCGGATCATGCATCCGCTCGCCCAGTATTCGCCGCACACCAGAAACTCGCTGGCGGCGCAGTCGCTCGTGGACGTTGCCTTTGCCCTGCTCTTCCTGGGTCTGATCGCATGGGGCAGCACCAGGCTGCGCCGCTCGTACACGGCATACGCCAGCGCCGTGATGCTGGTCGTGCTCATGTCTCCCACGGCAATGCCGGGCCAGCCGCTCGCCCTGTTGTCCATCGCGCGATTCGATCTGACCGTGTTCCCACCGTTCATAGCACTCGCCCTGCTCGGGCGTCCACGAGCGAGCGACAGGCTGATCACCGTCTGTTCTGTCGGTCTGCTGGCGCTCTTCACCATCGTCTTCGTGCGAGGCCGGTGGATCGCGTGAAGCCGGCGCTCCGGCGCTGGCGTAACGTGGATCGCCGCGGGCTCGCTGGGGTCCGATTGCCGGTGCCGCGCTTTGCCGCCGGCGCCGTGGTGCTTGTCCTGCTTGCCATCGCCCTCGGCGCCGACTTCACCTACCTGCATACGCGCGGCGGCATGATTCCCAATGACGACGTATTCGCCTACGAGTGCTACGCCCGCGGCTTCTGGCGCGGAACGGCGGCGCTCCACGACGCTCCGCTCATGCGCTACTGTGCCGACCATCGCTGGCTGTTCTGGACATCTATCCCGAACTCCTTCCACACCATGCCGCGCGAATACCCGGCTCCGGCTCTGCTGTGGTTCTCGTTGCCGCTGCTGTGGCCCGGCGCCTCGTACCCCGTGGCGTACATGGTGCTCGTTGCCCTGGTCCTGGCCGGCGCGGTCGGCTTCCTTGTCCGCCGGCGCTTGTTCCTCTGTGCAGTGGCCTGCGGCGCGTACGTGCTGATCGGCGGCTGGGGCACTACCCTGGAACGCTATGACCTCATACCGGGTGTGCTGGTGCTCGGCGCTCTGGTGCTGGTCGAGCGATCGCGGTACGGCGCTGCCTACGTGCTGCTGGGCGCGGCGACGTTGCTCAAGCTCTACCCAGGTCTGCTCGTGCCTGTGCTGGCCATCTTCCAGTGGCGCTCGAGCGGTCGAGTGCCGCTACGCGAATTGCTGCTGTTCGTGCTGGTCGTGTTGGCAGGCGCGCTGCCGTTTCTGGCGCTCAATCCCGGTGGGTTTCTGGCTCCACTGCACTACAACGCCGCGCGCCCGCCCCAGATCGAGTCCGTTGCCGGATCGCTGCTCTGGCTCGCCGGCAACGCGAGCGGACACGCCAGCGTCCGGCTCACCTATCACTCGGTCAACGTCGAAGGGCCATGGTCGAGCTTCGCCGCCGGCGTCTCGACGCTGCTGCTCCTCGCCGGAACGCTCTTCGTCTGCTGGCGGGCGGCACGGGGCAAGGAAACGGCGCAGCAGCTCGCTATCCAGCTGCTGCTCACCGTTCTGTGCACGAGCAAGCTGCTCAGCCCACAGTACTTCCTGTGGCTCTTCCCGCTGGCAGCCTACGTGGACGGACTGCGCCTTCGCTGGCTGCTGCTCGCCGCTCTGACGCTCGTGATCTACCCCTATGCCTATACCCTCGATCACAGCCTCGTCCGGCTACCGCGCCACCCGCTGTTCATGGCAAGTATCCTGCTGCGCAATGCGCTCCTGGTGCTGGTGACGTTACGCTCCTGTATCCCCGTCACTGAGCGGGGCGCACCCTGGCGCCGCCCGGCGTGGACCGCGCGACCGGCGCGGCCTGTGCGTGCAGAAACCGATCCACCTGCAGGATGAACGTATCCCAGGAGAAGTTGTCGCGAACCGAGGGCTCACCGCCCGCCAACGCAGACGTGGGATCGGTGTTCAGATACTCGTGCAGGACGGCACCACGGCGAAACTCCAGGCGCAGACGCGCGGCTAAAGCGGCGCCCGTTCCGCCGACGTGGTGCGCGCAGCCGGTCGCCAAGGCCAGGTAGTCGTAGAGCAGCCATGAGCCGCCGTTCTGATAGTCACCCGGGAACTCATGGGTCACGAACAGGTGCGGACTCAGGTATGTGCCATCGGCGTTCGTCACGACGCGAAAGCCGTTGCCATAGCGGGGCTGGGTGCGTAGAGTAGCCGAGACCGTGGCATCCGGTAGCAGATCTCGCCCAAACAGCCACTCGGCCAGGAACTCCCCGGTGAGCCCGCTGACGTCGTGATAGGCGTGCAAGCGGCTGAAGCGAAGGTAGCCGTCGTGGGGATCGGCAAGGGCGCGGTAGGCCGCGATGGCCGCCCCGATCTCGGCCGGGCGAACGTCCTGGCCCTCCGCCCGAGCGGCCAGCAGAGCATCGACATAGAGCCCCTGAGTATAGCTCAGCGTATCGGCTTGCGGCAGCCGGTAGCCGTCGAACCAGTCGGCATAACTGCCTGCTCGACTCACGTACCAGCCGCTGCGGCTCTGCTGCCGCACGTAGGCCAGCGCTCGCGCCAGGGAAGGGCGAGCCGGCAGCCAGCCGTCGTGGCGCGCCTGCCACTCCGCCCAGATGAGGTAAAGGAGCGTCGACTCGTCGGCGCGATAGAGCGGTTGCCGCAGGAAGTCGACGAACTGGGTCGGAACCTGACCATTTGCTTGTTGGCGCATGGCAAAATGCCGCAGGGCGCGACCGGCCAGATGCACGTCGCCGGCGGCGAGAAAAGTCCAGAACGAGTCGCGCAGCCACACGCCGGCGTAGGCTCGGCTAGGGTGCACGATGGCGTAGCGCCGCGAGAGATTGTCCGCCCACACGGCGGCCACGGCACGCTGCTCCTCGGCTTGCAGCGCCGGGTCGCCCCAGACGCAGCCGGCAGTGCTGAATGCCGCTCGACCGGGCTGCCGGCCGGTGCCAAGCAGCAGCGACACCAGGAGCGCCAACACACCCACGGCAAGCGCAAGGACCGCCACGGGGTGTCCCCTCGGGCGACCTCGTTGAGCCAGAACACGGCGCAGGCTCGGCAGCCGCCCGATAACCGTGCCGCGCCCTCTTTCCCGGACCATCCACGCATGCCTTACGACATCAACTCCGGCAACGTCACCCCGATGCCGAGAGCTTACTGCACCGGAGAGACACGCGCCACACCGTTGATGGTACAGGAAGGCTCTGCCGGGCCGGCAACCTCGCGTGGACGACTCACCGGCGTCGGCAGGTGTCCACCGGCAGATTCGAATGCGCGAGAGCGGCGCTGACCACGCTCCGGCAGGCGTGGCCGGCTGGGTGTCTGCCTGCGGCGCCGGCGTGCGGGGAAGTCTTCAGCGCCAGTCCGAGATCACGTGGCGATCGCTCCGGTTGTAGCCCGGCCCGTTGGGCTGCTGCATGGCGACTCCGGTGTAATCCATGCGAAAGCCCCGTCGGCGCATCTCATCGTACGCCGCATCGCAGCCGAGGTTGACCCCGGCACTCACCCGTCCCAGGCCGCGCGCGGCGGCGAACGCCTCGCATGCGTCCAGCAGGTGCGCGAACCGCGATCCGGCCCCTGAGCCCGGACGCACCGCGCCAAACTTGACGTAGCACTCGCCTCCGGTCGCCTCGGTGCCGGCTCCACAGTGACAGACGGCAAATCCGCTCGTCCGGTCGCCATCGAGCAGCAGGACCGTGTCGCCGGCCCGTTGCGCGTGCACCGCCTCGATCTCCCCCGTCAGGTCGAGGCCTTCGAACACGGCATCGGCCACCGCTCGGCAGTCCTGCAGCGCCGTTCCGCGCTCGTCCGCCGTCAGCGCGGCAAAGTCGGACCACCGCGCGTCTGTGTTGGCCCGGGGCTCGGGAGTCTTCGACATCATCGAAGTGAGAAAGCGGGCGTGAAAGCCGAATCGCTCGTAGAGATGCAGGTGCTTGGTGCTGTGTGGGAAGGTGAAAAGGCCCAGGTGGCCGATATGCCAGGCGGCAAAGTGCTGCATCACGGCACCCATCAGAGCCTTGCCTATCCCCTGATCCCATCGCTCCGGACTCACCGTGAGCGGGCCGAAGAAGCCGAAGCTCCCCCAATTGGTCGCGATGCACGTGCCGACCAGGCTGCCGTGGTCCACGGCGGCGAGCACCCGCGCCGGATCGGCCCGCCACCGGCTGCCGATCAAGTCGGAGTCGGCCCCGAACGACTCCGCGTCGGGCAGGCCCACGAAGGTGCCGAAAGACCGCCGGTAGATACTGTCGGCGACGGCAAGCTCATCCTCGTGCAGCGAGCGGATAACCAGGTCCGGTCGATTGGCCATAAGCTCCTCCTCTTGCCCATCTAGCCTCTACCCGGAGCTCACCGCGCAGAGGACTGCCTCGACTACGGGAGCTTACTCCACGACAGCCCATCGTCGGCGCTGCGGTAGAGGCCCGCGACCCCTCCGGCGTAGGCCGTGGAGCCGTCTGAAGCGACCAGCAGACTCCAGAAGCGGAAGGGGTGCGTGGCGTCCGCAGCCGGTGTAATAGTGGTGCAATCCCAGGTCGTGCCACCGTCGACGGAGCGGTAAATCGCGCCCCAGTCGGTGAACAGCAGGGTGTGCGTCTTGGGCAACGCGGCGAACGCGACGACCGCCGGCTCGGCCAGCGCGTTATGCACCTTTGCCTTCACGGCAGCCCACACAAGAGACCAGTGCGCTCCGCCATCGTGCGATCGGAAGGCAATGGCAGTGAAATAGATGAAGTCGGTGCCGATCAAGAGATCCGCCGGGTTCCAGGGTACGGCGAAAAAGGAGGAGATCCCTTCCAGGTGTGACAGCGCATTTCGATCTTCAGTGCCGGAGAGTGTCGTCACCGGCTTCCAGGTCAGGCCGTCGTCTGCCGAGCGGAAGAGCGCCGCCGGATGATGGTAGACGGATCCGGCGCTGCTCTCTTTCAGTGCCAGAAGAGCCAGGAACGTGTCGTCGGGCAGGGCAACGACATTGCGAGCGTCTACAGCCGGTGGACCGACCGGATGCCACAGACGGCCGCCGTCGACACTGCGAGCCAGTCCTTGCGGGCAGAGTCGATTCTTCTGCGTAGCCAGATGATCCTTCTGGCAGACGTACGAGAGCACCAGCGTGCTGCCCGCCGAGACGGCGATGCTCACCGGCAGGATCGGCGTGTGCGGCAGTCCGGCCGTCGCGGCGGTCCACGTCGCCCCATCGTCCTCGCTGCGATAGAGTACTTGGCTCTCGGGAGTGTTGCTGGCCACCCAGCTACCGCCAGCCAGAATCGTGTGCGGTCTACCGGGCGGCACCACCACCGTGCCGATCTCCACGCCGCGCGGGTAGCTGGACAGCTCCACCCAGCAGAGCTGGCCGATCACGCTCCGGTAGACGTGCCCGTCTCGCGTGCCCGCGAGGAGTGTGCCGTTGGGCCCCAGGGCGAGCACGCCGATGTTGGGGAATCCCGTGCAGCCCGCTTGAGCCGCCCGGTGTGCTGGAACGAACGCCAGAAGAAGGGGGACGATAATCGCGGCTACCGCGGCATAGCGAGACATACCATGCATGCCCAGTCCTCCCTCGCTCAACGACACCTGCCACAGCGCCAGTCTAGTGCCGGGGAGCCCGCCGGTCAACAGGCGCGCACGTCTTTCACGCTCAACACGCCTGGGTCCGGCCGGTAACTGCATGGACCGTGGTAACATTTCGGGCGACGCTGCACGTCTACTCCGAACGGGAACGCCCGATGACGACGATCTTCACGATAGGCCATAGCAATCACAGCGCGGAGAGGCTCATCGAGCTGCTGCGGACGACCGGCGTGACCAGCGTGGTGGACGTGCGGTCGGCGCCGTATAGCCGCTACAACCCACAGTTCAATAAAGGCAGCCTGGAAACGCTCCTTGCCCAGCATCACGTCGGGTATGCGTATGGCGGCAAACATCTGGGAGGGCGGCCCGCCGATCCCACCTGCTACAAGAGCGGCGAGCTTCCCGGCGACGACGCGGACTTCCTGCATGAGGTCGACTATCCGGCAGTCATGCAGCGAGAATGGTTCCTCAAGGGGATCGCGCGCTTGCTGGAGATCGCCGCGTCGGAGTCCGTTGCGGTCCTGTGTAGCGAGGAGGATCCCGCGCAATGCCACCGGCATCACCTGATCGCCCGCTATCTCCTCGCCAACTATCCCGAGGTGGAGGTGCGGCACGTCCGCGGTGACGGCACGGTGTTCGCGGCGCGCACGATCTTGAAATCGGTCGACGCGCCTGCCGTCATACAGCAGTCTCTATTCTAGGGAGAGCCATGAAACTCTACACGATCGGCTTCACTCAGAAACGAGCGGAAGCGTTCTTCGGCTTGCTGTGCCGGCATGCGATCCAGCGTGTGGTCGATATCCGGCTCAGCCCGGACGGGCAGCTTTCCGGCTTCGCCCGCAGAGATGATCTGCCCTATTTCCTCTCCAGACTGGCGAACGGCTGCGGGTACGTCCACATGCCGGTGCTCGCTCCGACCAAGGAGCTGCTTCAGGACTATCGTGCCGGCACCGACTGGGCTACCTACGTGGGACGGTTCGATGCCTTGATGGTGGAGCGGGGCGTGCCCGGCGTGCTGGATCGGTCGGAGTTCGAGACGCTGACCTCGTGCCTGCTGTGCAGCGAGTCCACGGCGCAACACTGTCACCGGCGCCTCGTGGCCGAGCGCTTGGCAGCACACTGGCCCGGCGTGGAGATCGTCCACTTGTGAAGAAGCGCCTCGTGATCACGGACCTGACGCGCATGCAGGAGGGACGCGTGTGCGTGGCGGGCTATGATCCCGGCGTGCAGTGCGTTCGACCGGTCCTTCCGCCGCCCGGTATTCTCGAGTACATGCTGGGCCTGCCCGGCAAACCGATCGTCTTCCCGGGGGCCGAAGTCGAGCTCGACCTCGGCGAGCCGACTCCAAGTCCACCGCACACCGAAGACGTGCCGTTCGCGCCGCACTCCGTGACCTTCGTCCGGCGGCTGCCGGATTCCGCCTGGCGCGACCTGCTCCAAGCCACCACACGCGAATCGGTTGAGGCAGTCTTCGGCCAGCCGATTCATCGGGAACCGGGACACTACGTGATGGACGGCAGCGGGCCCCGATCGCTCGGCACGCTTCGACCACGCGATGTGCTGGGCGGCACCTACGAGAGCAAGGACGGCACGGCACGATACCGGCTCGGGTTCGTGGACGGCAGCGGCACCGTCTACTGGCTGGCCGTCACCGACCTGGCCTGGCGCTACTATATCGACCGCCAGGGCGAGTGCGGACGCGCTCCCGAGCAGATCGCGCGCGATCTGCTCGGGATACTGCAAGAGCGGGACGTCTTCCTCCGCCTCGGCCTGGCTCGCGGCTGGGAGAAACATCCGGGGCTCTGCTCCGTGCAGATCACCGGCGTCCACACCTTTCCCGATTACCTGAAAGGACGAACGTTCGCCGACTTCGCACCGAGAGTGGATGGCAGCAGCGCCTCGTCGAGCCCGCTGGCGCTCTTCGGTCTCGCCCTGCTGCCGGACGACGATCCGGCGACCTGGAACAGCCGGTTGCGAACCGGACTGGTCTTGCTGGCAGCCGAATACGGCGGGCCGGACGCCGGCTTGGCCGTGCTCGAGCAGCTCTTCCCGGACGGCCAGGGCACGGCCGGGCTCACCGAGCGCGACCTATGGGCGCGACTGCTCGTGCGCGCCGGTCGGATCCCCGAGGCGCTGGCCTGCGCCGAGCTGCGCCGGCAGACGCGCGACAGCTACCTGCCGCGCATGATCATGCTGCAGGCACATGTCGCAGCCGGCGATATCGAGGCGGCCGCCGAGGATGCCCATGGTATCGAGTCTATTACCGAGCAGCAGTCCGTAGCACCGGCACTGGCCCGCGGCCACCTCGCCATTGCTCGCGGAAGCCCGACCGAGGCCGAGCATGCGTTCCGCGAGGCGCTGGCTCAACGCCCGGACCATCCCGAAGCCCTCTCCGGCCTTGCCGGCGCCCTTGCTCGGACGGGAGACGCGGCCGGCGCGGCTGCCCTGCTGCGCGATGCCGTCGAGATCGGCGGTGCGGAGGCCAGGCCTGCACTGCTCCGCGGGCTGGCAGATCTCTGTCCCGAGGAGCGCGAATGGGCGGAGTCCGCGATCCACGCCGCCATCGGCAAGCTGGCCGAACGGGTGCGAGCACAGTTGGCCGAGGCACGATCTGCTCGGCGCACCGTGTCCGGCCGCGCCGAGGCCGATAAGTCGCGGGCCGATGCAGTCCGTGTCGCCGCCGTTCCGGGAGCAGACATGCTTGCCCGGCTCGCGGTCGACGCGAACGAGATCCCTCCCGAGTACCTGACCGGCGTTCTCTACGAGCATTTTGGGCATGGCTCCTTCCGGACCGGCCAGGCGGCAGTACTGCGCTCGGTGCTGAGTGACGGCAAAGATACGCTGGCCATCATGCCGACCGGCGCCGGAAAATCCCTCTGCTTCCAGCTGCCGGCGCTGGTATTGCCCGGTGTCGTGCTCGTCGTCTCGCCGATCGTCGCGCTGATGGCCGACCAGGTTGCCGGTCTGGCCGACATTCCGGCTCTGGCCGAGCGCGCCTGCGTGATCAACAGCACACTGCCGGCCGCCGAGCTGGAAACCCGATACCGGCGGTTGGCAGCAGGCGACTATAGCCTGGTCTACGTCGCTCCAGAGCGGCTGCGACAGGCCCGGCTGGTCCATGCACTGAAACGTGCCGGCATCTCCCTGCTGGTCATCGACGAAGCCCACTGCCTCAGCCTGTGGGGGCATGCCTTTCGACCCGACTACCTTGCCATCGGCCAGGTAGCGGAGTTGCTCGGGAAGCCAAGGATCCTTGCCGTCACCGCCACTGCCACCGCCGATATGCAGGCGGAAATCGCCCACACGCTCGGCCGTCCGTTGGCCGTGGTAAACACCGGTGTCTTGCGCGACAACCTCTTCCTCGAGGTGTGCAAGGTCGCAAACGATCGGGAGAAGCGCTCGCGTGTCCTGGAGTTCGTGCGTCGCGCTCCGGGCCCCGGAATCATCTATGCCGGCAGCCGCGATCGCTGCGAGCACCTGGCAGCTACCTTGCGCCGGCTGGGCGAAAGCGCGATCCATTACCACGCCGGCATGACGGCCGCCGAGCGCGAGTCCGCGCAGCATGCGTTCATGGCAGGGCAGGTGCGTGTCCTGGTAGCCACGATCGCGTTCGGCCTGGGCGTCAACAAGCGTGACATCCGGTTCATCGTCCACTACCAGCCTTCGGACTCGCTGGAAGCGTACACCCAGGAGGCGGGCCGCGCCGGCCGAGACGGCCGGCCTGCACACTGCGTGCTCTTCGCCACGCCGTCGGACAAGGGCACGCTCACTCGCCGGGCTCGCGAGGATCACGTGCAGATCGACGGCTTGCGCGAGCTGTACAGGCGAGTGCGGCGCGCGGTCACCGAGAGCGCCGGCGGACCTGTCGAAGGCAGGTCGCTGCTGTACGCCGGCGAAGAAAGCGATCGGACGGAGACGACGACGCGGGTCGGTCTCAGCGTGCTGGAGCGAGCGGGGTTCGTGACGCGCGGCCTCGACGTTCCACGCGAGGTGACGATCATGCTGTCGCGTGATCCGCGGGACCGGCAGGCCAACGATCTAGCCGCGGCGTTGCACCTTCAGGTGGGACGCCAGCGCAGCCTGCGCGTGGACGAGGCGGCACGAGACCTGGGTACTTCGGCGGACCTGGTGGAACAGTTGCTGCTGCAGTGTCAGGACCAGGGAGTGCTCCGCTACACCACCTCCCGCTCCTCAATGCAGATCGTGCTGACAGACCCCGTGCCGGCAGATGCTGCTGGGCGACTGGACGAGATTCTGGCGACCATGGACCGCGCTGCCGATGCCCGCGCCCGGGCGCTCGCTCGCTATATCGATACTGCCGGGTGCCGGAACAGGGTCATCGCGCGGCACTTCGGCGTGCCCGCCCCCGCGGCGTGTGGCCGGTGCGATGTCTGCGAGCCCAAGGGACGCCGGGCCGAACGGCGCGTGCCGGCGCAGCCGGCGGCACCGCGCGTGACGGGTCTGAGTCCGCGCGACGCGATCCTGCATCTCGTCGACGAGTTGCCCTTTGCCGCCGGCAGAACCGGTCTCAGCAGAATCCTTGCCGGTGCAGGCAGCAGCCCCATAGAGCCGGAGCGTTGCAGGCTCTTCGGTGCCCTGACCGGGCAAACCCAGGCGTCGATCACGCGGGAGATCGACGCCCTGCTCCGGGAAGGCCTGCTTGCCGCCAGCTACAGGGATCAGAGGCCCTGCGTCGTGCTCACCGAGCAGGGCCGCGGTCACGTGGAGCGGTAGCCGCACACTGCGCTTGCTGCGTCGACCATCCGGCAAGCTCGTGCGGCATGTGATGCCCTGCCGTTCACGTGCAGCGCTGGTGCGCCGCCCAGGCCGGACCTACGTCCAACCGGCGATCGCATGTGCGCGCACCGACTTGGTACTATTGACATCCTATTGACATCAATAGGCTTTCAGTAGTAACTACTATTAGATGGTTACTACCGAAAGGAACGAGCTGCCATGAACGATCTGGGAACTCGCAAGTGGTGGGCACTGGCCGCCCTCGCCCTCAGCATGCTGGCCGTCGGACTTGACGCCACTATCATCAACATCGCCCTGCCCACCCTGTCGACGGCGCTCCACGCCACCACCTCGCAACTACAGTGGTTCGTCGATGCCTATAGCCTGGCGCTCGCCGCGCTACTGCTGCCCGCCGGGCTGCTCGGCGACCGGTTCGGCCGCAAGAGGCTCTTGCTTGCCGCGCTTCTCACGTTCGGCGCATCCTCCGCTGCCTGCGCGTATGCACCCACCGCCGGAGCGCTCATCGTCGCGCGTACGATGCTCGGACTCAGCGGGGCCTTCATGATGCCCCTCTCGCTTGCCGTCCTGCCGGTGATCTTCACGGAGGAGGAGCGGCCCAGGGCCCTTGCCATCTGGATAACGGCCAACGCGCTCAGCTTTCCCATTGGTCCGATTCTCGGCGGCTGGTTGCTCAGCAACTATTGGTGGGGCTCGGTCTTCTTGATCAACGTCCCCATCACCCTGCTGGGCTTCGCCGCAGTGCTTGTGCTCCTGCCGGAATCGCGCAGCGCCGAGCGGCCCCATCTCGACGTCGGAGGCATGCTCGCTTCCTGCGTGGGACTGGCGGCCGTGACTTATGGCTGCATCGAGGCCGGCGAAAAGGGCTGGGGCGATCCCGGGACCGTGGCGGCTCTGGCCGGTGGGGCCTGCGTGCTTGCCGCGTTCGTGCTCTGGGAGCGGCACGTCTCAGCGGTCAGGGCCGGCCGGCCGCTGGTCGACCTTACCCTCTTTCGCTCGGCAAACTTCACCTGGGGCACGCTGCTGGCCACGGCGGTGTCGTTTGCCATGTTCGGCGTGCTCTTTGCCGGGCCGCAGTTCTTCCAGGCGGTGACCGGCTCCGATGCCCTAGGCACCGGCATACGGCTCATTCCGATTATCGCGGGACTGCTCGTCGGCTCTCAGTCGGCCGACAGGCTGGCTCCGCGCCTCGGTGCCAAGCTCACCGCCGCGGCAGGCTTCTCGCTTCTCGCCCTTGGCCTGGGGCTGGGTGCCGCCACCACCGTGGAGTCCGGCTATGGCTTCGTCGTGGTGTGGATCTTCGTCGTCGGCATGGGGATGGGCTTCGCACTGCCGGCTACCATGGATGCGGCGATGAGCGTGCTCTCCGCGGAGCGCAGTGGCGCCGGCTCCGCCCTGATCATGGCCATGCGCCAGGTGGGCGCCACGATCGGCGTGGCCATACTCGGCACCATTCTCAACACCACCTATCGCGCGAAGCTCGACGTCTCCAGGCTGCCGGCCGGACTGGCGAGCACCGCTCGCGACAGCGTATCGGCCGGGGTTGCCGTGGCGCGCCGGCTCGGATCGGGCGATCTGCTGCGCTCGGTGCAATCCGCCTACGTGCACGGCATGGATGAGCTGCTCGTGGTCTGCGCCGGGGTCGGCGTAGTCGGCGTGGTGCTGGCGCTCGCCTTCCTGCCGCGCCGCGGCGTGGCACCCTCGGGCGATCGCGCCAAGCAGGTAGAATTGGAACATGAAATCGTTGCCTAAGGCGGACAAACCGGCGCGCAGCCTGCGCGAGCGGAAGAGGGCCAGGACCTTCACCACCATCCAGCAGCAGGCCCTGCGCCTCTTCCGCGAGCAGGGGTACAACGAGACCACGGTAGAGCAGATCGCCGAGGCCGCCGAGGTTTCGCCCAGCACGTTCTTCCGCTACTTCCCCACCAAAGAGGACGTGGTAGTACGGGATCTCTACGACGCCATGATCGAAGAGGTCGTCCGGCAGCAGCCTGCCGAGCTTACCCCGCTTCAGGTCGTCAGGCGGGCCTTCCAGGCGGTGTTCAAGCAGCTTTCCGCTGCGGACATGGCAGAGCTCTGGGAGCGCCAGGCGCTGGCTCGCGCGGTGCCCGAGCTGCGAGCGGCCATGCTCGACGAGCTCGTCCGCAGCATGCAGCTCGTGGCGGAGGCCCTGGCGGAGCGCGTTGACTGCGCTCCGGACGATTACCGGGTGCGCACGTTTGCCGGGGTGCTGATGGGCGTATCTCTTGCCACGTTCACCTCCGCGATCGAAGACGCAACCGTCGACGTGTGGGAGCAGTTCGACGCCAATCTCGCCTTTGTCGAAGCCGGCATGCCGTTCTAAAGGCAAGCCACGCTGGGAACCCCCCATAGGATGACCCACGATCCATCCTGGGGAGCCTCAGGGCCCGCCAAGCGCGGAGCTCACTCCGCCCCTGCGGGCTCCACCTTGGCCTGACTAAGGGCCGGCTTCCGGGCGCGCCATCACTTTGTCCGAAGGGCATAGAGTGCGTGCTGAGGTAGTGCCTGACTCTTGCTCGCGGGCCTGGGCCAAGTGGCGCGGCCGCACCCCGGTCCGGCGGCTCGTCTCGAGCTATGCTCGCCGGCTCACGGCGGCGGCAGCCAGGTTGAGCAGACCCGACCGCTCGGCGGAGGGCGGAAAGACGTCGAGCGCGGCGGCTGCCCGCTCCGCGAGCCGGTGAGCGTGAGACAGCGCGCGCGCAGGCGCCGTCGACGCCTGGATGGCGGCGACGACGGGCGACACGTCGCCGCCCTCTTCTACGAGGCGTCGCTCCCACGCTTCGGGCGGCAGCGGCTCCAGGTAGTAGAGGGCCGGCAGCGTCACCACGCCGTTCTTCAGGTCGCTGCCTGCCGGCTTGCCCAGCTCTTCCGTGGTGGCCGTGTAGTCCAGTACGTCGTCGGCAATCTGAAACGCCAGGCCCAGATTGTGCGCGTAGTCGCGCATGGCCAGGGCCTGGCTGCCGGTCGCCCCACCGCACTCCGCGCCGCCCTCGGCGGCCAAAACGAACAGGCTCGCGGACTTGGCGGCGATGCGCGATTCGTAGTTCTCCGCGCTGGCTTCAATGCGGTAGGCGGCGCTCATCTGGGCAAGCTCGCCTTGCACCAGTGACTGGATGGTCTCCGCCAGGAGCGCCATCAGCCGCAGGCTGCCCAGATTCGCCGTGTGGATCGCCGCCTGAGCAAAGAGATAATCGCCGACCAGCACGGCAATGTGACTCCCCCAGCGCGAACGCACGGTCTCGACGCCCCGGCGGGTTGCCGCGTCGTCCAGGGTATCGTCGTGCACCAGCGACGCCGCGTGTACCAGCTCGGTCACCGCGGCAAACCGCACCAGGCGATCGGCCACCTCGCCGCCGATCAGGCCCCCTGCCAGCATGGCCATGCGCGGGCGAAGCCGCTTGCCGCCGGCCGAGAGGTGGTGCGCGATCGCGGCCCTCAGCAGGGGCCCCGCGTCCTGGCCGATCTCGGCCAGCTCGAACTCCACGCGCGCCAGATCCGCGTGTGGGCCGGCGCCGATCGGCACGGCTGCCATCGTCATGGCAGCCACGTCCGGCGCTCGAACACGCCGGCCTGTAGCCGGCCGGAACAGCACGCGAGAAGCGCGTAACTGCCGCCTCGAAGACCCACGGTCTCAGACTCCACCACTACGGGACGGACCGCTTCACCCCACGGCAACGAAGCACTGCCGCCAAGAACGGTGTACCATCCAGGCGCTCAGTCGTCCAACGGCGCCATTTCCGGCTTATCGATAAGCTGCGGCCTGCAGAGTGAACAGCTCGGCGTAACGCCCGTTGAGACGCATCAGCTCCTCGTGGCTACCCTGCTCCACCAGGCGGCCGTGTTCGATCACCAGAATACGGTCGGCCATACGCACGGTGGAGAAACGGTGCGAGATGTAGATCGCGGTGCGCCCCTTGGTCAGCTCGCGCAGCCGGGCGAACAGGTCGTACTCGGCCTTCGCGTCGAGCGCCGCCGTCGGCTCGTCCAGGATCAAGATCTGCGCCTCGCGCATGAAGGCGCGAGAGAGCGCCACCTTCTGCCACTCGCCGCCGGACAGCTGGTGCCCCTGGTCGAACCATCGGCCCAACAGCGACTCATAGCCCTCGGGCAGGCGTTCGATCAGCGAGGTTGCCCCGCCGTGCTCGGCAGCGTCGCGCACTGCGGCAAGGTCGTCGATGCGCTCCAGCCGCCCCACGCCGATATTCTCGCGCGCGCTGAGATAGTAGGTCGCGTAGTCCTGGAAGATGACGCCGATCTCGGAACGCAGGTCGTCCGGATCGTAGTCGCGCACGTCTTGCCCGTCGATCAGCACCTGGCCCTCCTCCGGATCGTAGAGTCGCGCCACGAGCTTGACGAGCGTCGTCTTGCCGGCACCGTTGCGGCCGACGACGGCCACGGTCTCGCCGGGGTTGATCGTGAAGCTGATGTCGCTGAGCGCCGGTTGTTCGGCACCCTTGTAGCGGTAGCTGACGTGCCGGAATTCGATGCCCTGCACGAACGGTCTGCGCACGGGCACCGGGCTCTCCGGCCTGTGTACCTGCGGCTCTATCTTGAGCAGGTCAAACAACGTGTTCAGGTAGAGGTTGTTCTCGTACATGGAGGAGAGACTGCTCAGCAGGCTCTGAAAGTTCGATTGCACGGACGTTGCGGCACCGGTAAACAGGGTGAGGTCGCCGAGCGTCACCTTACCGTGCACGGCCAGCAGAGCAACGTACAGATACGTGCCGCTGCTTACGATGATAGTCAGCGAGCCCCAGGCAAAGCCGGCCAGGTAGCGGCGAACGACCAGCCGCCGCTGTTCCTCGTAGTACGAATCCGCGATCGCCCTGAATCGCCCGGTGAAGAAGTCCGCCAGGGTGAATACCGAGATCTCTTTGCTGTACGTGTCGGTGGTAACCAGAGTGGTGAGGTAGTTCATGCGGCGGCGCTCCGGCGACTGGCGCCGCATCATCATGTATCCCATCCAGCCGTACCGCGAGTTGGAGACGAAGGCCGGCACCGGCGCCAGCAGGGCGATCAGGGCCAGAAACCACTCGAGCTGAATCAGCAGGCCGAGCATGGAGACGAAGGTCAGGGCCGTGCGTACCAGTCCGAACGTGCCGGACACCATCTGCACGGGCCGCGACGCCGCCTCCTGCTGTGCCTGCTGCAGCAGGTCGTAGGACTTCGCGTCCTCGAAGAAGCCCAGGTCGAGCCGGCCGGCTTGCTCCATCACCTGGAGCTGCACGCCGAGCGACACGCGCTCCTGCAGCAGCTGCTGGCTGATGTTGGCGAGCGTGGTGAAAAGGCTGCTGGCTGCCGCCACCACGAGCTGCAGGAGCGCCAGGATGACGATCGGCCTGGCATTCACCGTGCCGCCGCTGTGGCGGATCGCAGTGACCACGGCATCGATCAGCAGCTTCGCCAGGTACACTTGCGACACCGGCACCGCGGCCTGAGCGACGGTCATTACCGCCATCATCAGCGTCAGCTTCCGATCTGCCCGCCAGACCAAACTGAGCACTCGCGGGACACCGCTGGCGGTACCGCGAATGGTCCGCTTCGCGGTATCCCAGCGGCCGGACGGCGACCCGGTCGCTTGCGACCTGGACTTGGGAGGCGGGAGATGAAACCCATCGTGCGATGCGCGATGGGACATGCCGGGCTGCACGATACAAAACCTCGCTGAACGCTGTCATTCCAGTATGCGGCAGAACCATGCCGCCGCGACCCGCGCGATCGGCTAGGCTTGCCCTACCTATCAGTAGCAGCTTCGCGGCAAGTACGTGCAGCTCGGCGATCAATCACGCCCCGCCGCGCGACGCCGCGGCGGGAGCGATCCACCATTGCCAGCAATTCCAGGTATCCAGGCTGAAGGGCGCGGGCGAGTAGTTGTGCACGCGGTTGGAAATGGCGGCCAGGTTGTCCGGGCTGTAGAGCCACAGGGCCGGAACGTCGTCGTGCAGCAGCTTCTGTGCCTGGTGGAACAGGGCAGCTCGCCGCGCCGGGTCGACGGTGGTCATCTCCTGCACGGCGAGCCGATCGAACTCCTGGTTGCTGTAGCCGCCGTAGTTCGTGCCGTACGGATAGACGAAGTGGGTGCCGAACGAGGAGATGTCGCTCGGATCCAGCGCATTGTCGAACGCGAACTCCGCCACGTCGAACTGACCGTGCTCCAGGTGGCTCAGGAACTCGCCCGGCGGGTAGTTCTTGATCACGAGCTGGATGCCCAGTCGCTCGTAGTCGGCCAGGGCCTGCGCCTCGTCCTGCTGCCGCCACGGGTTGTTGAGCGTGGAGGAATAGACGAAGTCAAGGGTCTGGCGGCCCTTGTGACGCAAGCCATCGGCGCCCATGTGCCAGCCGGCGGCGTCGAGCAAGGCGCCGGCCTTGGCGGGGTCGTATGGGTAGGGGGCGATGTCCGCGGCATAGGCGCTCGACACGGGCGGCTGATCGCTTGCCAGCAGAGAGGCGAGGCCGTGCCAGGCCGTGCTGCGCTCGGCGGCGCGGTTCAGTCCGTACTCCAGGGCCCGGCGCACGCGCACGTCCTTGAACAGCGACCGCCGCACGTTGATCAGCGCCGCCTCCCAGTTGGCAGCCGGCAGCGGCAGCACCGAGACCTCGGCCATACGCTGGAGCCTGCCCAGGTCGGTGATCGGGAGCAGCCACGCGGCGTCGATGGTGCGAGCGTGCAGAGCCTGCACCACCTGGCTCGGCTGCGGGACCACGCGGAACACGATGGATGAGAGGTAAGGCAGGCCGGCCGCGGCCTGGTAATAGCGCGGATTTCTGATCACGACCAGGCGATCGCCCTTGCGGTAGTCGCGCAACATGAACGGCCCGCTACCGACCTTCGGAAGCGTGGCGGCGGTACTGGCGGCCAGAGACGAGGGCGCGATCTTGCCCAGAATGTGCCGGGGCAAGGGCTGCAAAGCGTCCGTCCAGTCGGTCACGAAGGGAGTGTACGGCTGCACGAGCAGGAAGGTGATGCTCAGGCCGTCGGGGCTGATCGCGGTACCGCCGATCCGGTCGAGCCCGAGGGTGGAAAACGGCGGCGGCGTGACCTTGCTGTTGGTCCACAGACGCCACGAGAAGTCCACGTCGCGTGCGGTGAGCGGCGCGCCATCCGACCAGCGCAGACCGGGCCGCAGGTGGAACGTGTAGGTTCTGCCGTCTGCCGAGATTCCCCCGTTGGCGCGAGTCGGCACCACGCTAGCCAGTCCGGGGTGAATCACTCCCTTGTCGTCCGAGTAGAACAGGGGCGCGAATAGCGTCTGCTGGACGAGGAGCGTATAGTAGCGGCCGCTGAAGTTCGGCAGGAGGTGATCGGGATCTTCCTGAATCCCTTCCACCAGCGTGCCGCCGCGCGCTGCCGCGGGCGCCGCCGTGAACGGGTGAGCAGACACCGCCGTGGACGGTTGGGCAGACCTGGCACCAGCCGGGTGGCCGGGCACGGCTGCCGGCGGCCGTGCAGGTGCCTCCGCGTGCGCCGTTCCCAGACCGGGCCATGCGGCGCACACGAGCAGGAGCACGATCAGAAACGGCGTCAGCGACGTCGTGACGCTGCGAACGAACGACAAAGCAACTTCCTCCCAGCCGCGTTCTCTGCCCTGGCGGGCGACGAACGCAGCAAAATCACGGCGGCACTTAGCAGGGGCAGTGCCGCCGGTAGGCAATGTTGGGTATCGTCCTCTCGCATCGGAAAGGACAAGTGGCAGTGTAGGCGAGCGCGCAGTACGCGTCAACGCGCCCGGAGAGGCTGGATATACAGGACCGCTTAAACGTCACCTTTCTGTCCCGCTTATTCCGCGCAACAGGTCGCGCGGTCCGCGGGCGCGGTCGAGGGCCGTACACTGCGTGCGCGGGCGACACGCAGGTGTCGTTTGGGTGATGTGCCTGTCGCGCGTCCCGAGCCCGCCGGCCGTTCTCAGTTTGAGTTTGCTGGTTTTCCGAGGTTACACGGCGTATATGCCGGAAGCGGTGTTCGTAGCAGATGCCAGGGACTGCCCTCGCCGCCATGGCTGCGCCGCGCGCTCGGACTGTACCATGTCGGTTAAGAGCGTTCATCACGTCGCATTGAAGGCCGGAGTCGGCTTGATTATGGGCTTAGTACGAGGCGCGCAAAGACTTGCGCAGATGCTGCTCGACCAGAACGCGGTGAGAGAGTACCAGCTTGCTTCGCCGCTGACAGTAGAGGAGTGCTGCTGCCGTCTCCAGGAAACATGCTTGCCTCCGGAACCCGACATGCGTTCCTGGCGAGCAAGGCTTATCAAGCCGCCATGTCCTCTTATGGGGACGGTCGGGTATGGCGCGTTCAGCCTCTCCAAGTACCATAGGCAACGTAGTTGGACCCAGGCTTGGGTGAACGGCGAGCTAGAGCGGGTCGGAAACTCGACACGCATCCGCGCCATCGTGCGTCCGTCAGCGGCGCTCACACAGAGTCTGGCTGGGCTGTGGATGGTGGGCGGCGGACTAGGTGTAGTCATCCTCGTGGGCTGCCTGTTCTTCGGCTCGGGTCACGGCTTCCAGTTCGAGCTGCTCGACAATCCTGTCTGCCTGATCCCGCCACTGCCCTGGTTCGCAGTGCTGGCATTTGGCGGCTACGGTACCGCGACGTCAGTGCAGAGCGACGGTAAGGCCGTCATCGCGCTCTTGCGCAGCCGGCTGCAGGCTGACGATGCCTAGCAAGAGGCGCGTCCACCAGGTCAGGTACACGACTGACAGGCCAATCGCCTCTCAGCCGCGCGATGCAGGCCCTCGACTACTTGAGGAAGAAGGCGAGCTACTGTGTGCCGGATGGCTAGCTGCCATGGCCGTCTGGGCTGGTGTGCGAGCGAAGTGAGTCGTGGCCGTGCATGCTGGTCTCGCTGACGAACAGCGGCACCGCGTACCGCTGGTATCTGGCTGAGAGTGCTGCCTCGAGGCCTTCCGTCCACCCGTCGACACTGCGGCTCCGCAAGCGTCCACTATCTCGCTCCAGGCTGTGGACCGAGATCTCCGGATAGTAGTTCACTCCCCAAAGCTCCGGTGTGAAGGGATGCTGCGAGAAGAACGCCCACTCCTCCCTGCCCATGCCTTAGAAACGCGATCACGAGAGGAGCAAAGGCGAGGGTCGCTCCCGCCATGATCACGGCGTACTGATACTCATGCTGCCCGGTAAGTGGCGAATCCCATCGTGAGCGTCTCCATACGAAGTCGCCCAACCTCCACGGCGATGAAGCGCCCTCTCACCTGCGAGGCGAGACCTCGCCACAGACAGCATCGTTGCCTCCCGGAGTCAAACGATTTAGCAGGCCCAGATGGGATACGTGCCGCGCGTGCTTCGCCGGTGCACACACAGGCATGAGAGAGCCCCTTGACAAGCGGAAGCCGGCCCCGTAGAATCTGCTTAATCGATTCAGCAATCCCGCAGTGCGTATGTGCTCTCGACGAGATACTGAATCGATTCGACGGGAGTATTTGCCGTGACCCAGTCGGTAGGCCGTGTCAACCTCAAGGACGTGGCGCGTCTGGCAGGCGTATCCGCAGCGGCGGCGTCGATGGCGCTTTCTGATAGCCCGCGTGTGTCGGCAGAGACCAAGAGGACGGTCGCGGAGGCTGCCGCGAAGCTGCGCTACGTCCCTCACTCGGCCGGACGTGCGTTGCGCAGCCGACGCGTCAATGCCATCGCGGTGGTGCTGCCACATTCGAGCCAGCACATTTTCTCGCACCCGACTCTCACGGCCTTACTGGAAGGCATCGTCTCTGTAGCGGCCGACAACGATCTTTCGACAATCCTTTCCACCTCGCGCACCGAGGAGGACGAGGCGTCGGCCTACCGGCGCTTGATGCAGGGCCGGGTAGCCGACGGCGTGGTTGTGGCGTCCGCGGCCATGGCAGATGCCAACATCATCGAACTCGCCGGATCCGGCTATCCGATCGTCATCGTGGGCCGCGCGCCACACCTGGCACGGGCAGCGACGGTGTGTCTGGACGACTGCCACGGCGCTGAGATTGCCACCCGTCACCTGCTGGAGGTACACGGCGTGCGGCGCATCGTCCACATTTCGGGTCCCCGGGGGCATCAGTCGTCACAGGACAAGCTCTACGGGTACAGGTCGGCACTGATGGCCTCGGCAATCGCACCGGACCCGAACCTGGAAATCGAGGGCGATTACTCGGATGTGAGCGGTGCACAGGCGGTCGAGCGTCTGCTGGCCCAGGGAACGGCGTTTGAGGCAATCTTCGCCGCAAACGACCAGATGGCACTCGGCGCGCGCGACGCCCTACGCGCGCATGGCATTGCCGTCCCCGGCGATTTGCCGCTTGTCGGCTATGACGACATCCCACTGGCCCGATACGTCGAGCCTGCCCTCACAACCGTCCAGGGTGACATGACCGCGGTGGGTTCGGTGGCGGCACGTCGCCTGCTAGCGCTGATAGGAGGTCACGAACCAGATGAGCTAGTCACCTTGATGCCCACAGATCTCGTCGTGCGAAACTCGTGCGGGTGTATCCCGGCTTCTGCCGGGCCCGCAAGCGCTGCCAGGGCGGCAGAGCAAGCAACAAGCAGCGAAGGCTACGCGAACTGAAAAGGGGATCCGGCAATGAGGAGAATACTGACCTTCTTCGGGGCAGCCTGTGTCATCGGCAGCCTCGCCGGCGCCGCCGGGCCGTCGGCTCTGGCATCACGGCAAAACAGCCCGGTGACGCTGACCTACTGGTCCGGCTTCACCGGTGGGGATGGGCCAACCTACCAGGCCCTCATCACCATGTTCAACAAGACCCACCCAAGCATCAAGGTCAACTACGTCGTGCAGCCGTGGGACTCGATCGCGCAGAAGCTTCCCACGGCGATGGCGAGCGGTTCCGGCCCGGACATCGCCACGCCGGACTACAATGTCGGGACGATCCGGCAGTACATCGCCAACGGCCTGATTGCACCTCTCGACTCGTTGCTGGGCAGCGGGTCTAACCAGGTCTCGCCCAGCATCCTGCCGGCGGCCATCAAATCGGCCTTTACGGTCAACGGCCACCTGTACGCGATGCCCGCCAACTGGGCGACGCTCGAGTTGTACTGGAACAAGACACTCTTTGCCAAGGCGGGCATTGCTGCTCCACCCAAGACCATGGCCGAGCTACAGCAGGATTCCGTCAAGCTGACCGTAAAGTCCGGCTCGACGGTGAAGCAGTACGGCATTGCCATCGCCGACCACTCAACCATCCCCATGTGGCCGATCTTCATCTGGGCGAACGGCGGTGACCTATTGACGTCCAAGGGCTGCTCGGCTCTGGCCGACCCGAAGACCGTCCAGGCCGTGAGCACATGGGCCGACCTCATCGTCAAAGACCAGATCAGCCAGGTTGGCCTGTCTGGGCAGGATGCCGACAACCTGTTTTCTGCCCAGAAGGCGGCGATGGAGATCAACGGTCCCTGGGCCATTGGTGAATACCAGCCCGCGCATGTCAACTTCGGGCTCACCCAGGTGCCTGTCGGTGCCCTCGGCAAGCCGGTCACGACGGCGAGCACCGTGCCGATGGTGCTGAATGCCAAGTCGTCCAACAAGGCAGCCGCGACGACCTTCTTCTCCTGGTGGATGAGCAAGCCGGCCCAGGCCTACCTGTCGGAGCACGTCGGCTATCCGCCATCGCGCACCGACATGGCCACCTATCCCGGCCTCACGAGCAACCCCTACGTGGTTGGGTTCTCCGCCCAGAGCCCGTATGCCCGGTTCTACCTGCCGACCCTCGCCAACTTCAACCAGGTCGACACCAGCGTGTTTGCGCCGGCCATTCAGCAGGCTGAGCGCGGCGCCAACGTCGCCTCTGTGCTGAGCAGCGCAAGCGGACAGCTCAACGGACTGATCGGGTGCAAGTGAGCGCGGAACGTCCCAGCCTTCGTATCTGCTAAACACCTCACGGCTGGCTGCTTTGGATGTCTGGCCTCGCGCCCTCCGAAGCAGCCGGCCCCTCGACCCAAAGCGTGAGAGCAGATCGCCTTGCCTTCAGTCACGCTACAATCCCGTAGGCTCGATGCTCTCGACCGCATTCCAGGCAAAAGGTGAACAGCATGGTACCCGTATCGGCCACAGGAGTAGGTCCGGCGCCAACCCCACGCGCGCGTCTACGGCAGCTGGCGCGCGACGGTCGTGCCTATATGTTCCTCTTGCCGAGTGCCGTAATCCTGCTCGTGTTCGTAGCCTACCCCATAGTCCAGTCATTTTGGATGAGCTTGCATACATGGTCGTTCTTCTCCTCCAAACATCCGTTCGTGGGGTTGCAGAACTACCAGACCATGGTGCACGACTCGCGGTTCTGGAATGCTCTCGGCAATACGGCCCTCTATACGGGCGTTGAGGTGCCGCTGCAGGTTGGCCTTGGTCTCGCCCTGGCCGTCGCCCTGCAGCGCAACACCCTGGTCAACAAGTTCCTGCGCTCGGTCTTT
This sequence comes from uncultured bacterium, assembly GCA_963827235.1. Taxonomy (GTDB): domain Bacteria; phylum Chloroflexota; class UBA5177; order JANWHV01; family JANWHV01; genus JANWHV01. The sequence continues at coordinate 1,222,955 of CAWHAE010000009.1, read as the reverse complement.
TTCTTCCCTGTCATCTCGTCGCTGGCCACGATGGGCATCGTCTGGAAATTCCTGCTCGACCCGCAGATCGGCGCAATAAACGCCGCGATGACGTCCGTCGGGCTGCCGACCGTGAACTTCTTGCAGAGCACGACGTGGGCACTACCCGCGGTGATGTTTGTTGGCGTCTGGAAGAGCGTCGGCTTCTCCATGGTGATCTTCCTTGCCGCGCTGCAGGACGTGCCCGAACAACTGCTCGAAGCCGCGGCGCTCGACGGCGCCGGGCCGTGGCTCAGGTTCTGGCGAGTCGTGCTTCCCCTCCTCCGCCCGAGCCTGCTATTCGCCTCGATCATGGCCACGATCGCCTCCATGCAGCTGTTCGATTCGGTCTACGTGATGACCAGCGGCGGCCCCATATTTCACACCGAAACGCTGGTCACGTATCTCTATGACTCCGGCTTTCAGTACTTCCAGAGTGGGTATGCCGCCGCGATGTCGTGGGTGCTCTTCTTGCTGATTCTGGTGCTCTCGATGCTCCAGCTCCGGCTCTTCCGCTACAACGAGGTGGATTGACGGCCATGACCACCGATCTGGTACCCGTGCCTAAGCCCAAAGCCTCCCGCCAGTTTGCGCGCTCCGACACGCCGATCTACGATCGCGGCGCCGCGGGCTGGTGGTGGGCACTCTCGCGAGGCACGCGCTGGATCCTGCTCCTGCTCGGCGCGACCATCACCGTCTTGCCATTCTTGTGGATGCTGGGGACTTCGTTCAAGCCGGAGAGCGACGTGTTCGGCTATCCACTGCGGCTGCAGCCGAGCCATCCGACGCTCGACAATTATGCGTCGATCTGGCAGCAATTGCCCTTCCTGCGCCTGGTGATCAACTCGGTGATCTTCGCCGGGGGCGTCACGATCGTGTCCGTCTTCTTCGATTCTCTCGCCGCGTTCGCCCTGGCGAGGCTGCGCTTTCCGGGCCGCACGGTCGCCTTCTACCTCGTGCTGGCGACGCTGATGGTGCCGTTCCAGGTGACACTTATCCCGCTGTTCCAGCTGGTCTTCCAGATCGGATGGCTGAATACGTACCAGGGCCTGATCGTGCCGCGAGCCACCAGCGCGTTCGGGATCTTCCTACTGCGCCAATTCTTCGTCACTATTCCCGTCGAGCTTGACGAGGCGGCGAAGGTCGACGGCGCCTCCACCTGGTACGTGTATGCACGGATCATCCTGCCACTGGCCAGGCCTGCGCTTGCCAGCCTCGGCGTATTCTACTTCATGAACAACTGGAACGACTTCCTCTGGCCGCTCGTCATGACTTCGGACAATGACATGCGCAACCTGCCGGCCGGACTGACCCTGTTTGCAGGCCAGTATGTGGTTGAGCACGGCGTGCTCATGGCGGGAGCGGTCATCAGTCTGTTGCCGCTCGCCGTGGCTTTCGCGCTGGCGCAGCGGTACTTTGTCAGTGGCATAGCGACAACGGGGATCAAATGACCGACTTGATGGCTGGACGTGACGGGCTCGTGTTCGCCGTGGGCATCGAGGACACCGCCATTGGAACTCGAGTGCGGGGCGGAGACATCGTGCTCGACGAGTACGAGCTCACCGGGCACTCCCGCGAATGGCAGGACGACCTCGACCGCGTGGCTGCCACCGGGGCCACGATGCTGCGGTACGGTTTTCCCTGGTACCGCGTTAACCCGGCACCCGGCGTGTTCGATTGGTCCGGGACGGACCGCGTGATCGACTACCTCGCAGCGCGCCTCAACGTGAAGGTGGTGCTCGACCTCGTGCACTACGGCACGCCAAACTGGCTGGAGGGCTCGTTTGCGGACCCCCGGTTTCCCGAGGCGCTTGCCGACTACGCCCAGGCAGTTGCCGGCAGGTACCAGGGAGCCGTCGGAGCGTACACGCCGCTGAACGAGCCTCTAGTCACCGCATCCTTCTGCGGGTTGCGGGCTGTATGGCCACCGTACTTGCGCGGGGACGGCGGCTGGGCGGCCGTGCTCGTCGCCGCGGTAGCCGGGATCCAACAGGCAATGCGCGCGGTGCGCAGCGTCGACCGGGCGGCGGAGATCGTCCACGTAGAAGCGGTTCAGATCTACACGACCGAAGACCCGTCTCTCGAGGAGGAAGTCAAGCTCTGGGAGCGGCGTGCCCAGCTGCCAACTCGACTGCTCCTCGGCAGCGTGAGCCCGAAGGACGAGGATTGGTCCTGGCTGGAAAGGCACGGCGTGGAACCCGCCATGCTCGAGCAGCTCAGAGCGGACGGCCAGCAGCCGGATGTGCTGGGTCTTAACTACTATCCAGAGCTTTCTTGCAGGGAGCTTGTCCGGCTGGACGGACGGGTGGTGCACGTCGCGGCGGACGGCGGTATTGGCGCCCTGGCCGGAGAGCTACGGCGTTGCCACGTAGCATATGGCCTTCCGCTGATGGTCACCGAAAGCGCCGTCGAAGGCGAGGCTGATAAGCAATGCGCCTGGCTTGACCGGCTCGTGGCCGGCTTGCAGCAACTGCGCGCCGAGGGATTCCCCATTCTCGGACTCACGTGGTGGCCGCTGTTCGACTTCGTCGACTGGAGCTGGGCGTCCGGGGGTGTCGTGGTTGAGGAGTTCTACCAGCGCGACGGCCCCGGACAGCGGCCGCATCCGGTGCCGCCGCCAGGCGCCACCGGCGGATCGATCACGCCGTTCCTACGACGGATGGGGATATACCGGCTCGAGGCAGACCTAGCCGGTGAGCTGGCGCGGCAGCCGACCGACCTCCTTGCGCATTTTCGGGCGCACGCTGCACGCTCGACAGCCGACCAAGCCCATGCGCGTCACGATGGCGGAAAACCGCTATCCTGAAGCTCAGCATCGTCGTCGCGCTTTGCGCGATATCGGCGGTATCCAGGAGCATGCACACGCATGGGCACCGATTTCGACACCGACGCCTCACGACGGCAGTACGGCAGGCAGGCCTGGCAGTACGCGGCGAGCGCGAGCCACGCCAGCGGGCCCGATTTGGCCCGGCTGATCGACCTCCTGCAGCTCGCGAAGACCGACCACGTGCTCGACGTGGCCACGGGCACCGGCCCCACGGCAGTTGCCGTCGCGCCACACGTGGCGTCCGTGGTCGGCATCGATCCCACCGACCAGATGCTCGAGGAGGCACGGCGCCTCGCCGCTCAACGGGACGTACACAACGCCAGCTTCCTGCTGGGACAGGCAGAGCGCCTGCCGTTCGCCGGCGCCTCGTTCGACGTGGTCACCGTGAGACGAGCGCCGCACCACTTTCAGAGCATCCCGGCTGCGCTGCTGGAGATGTACCGCGTCCTGCGTCCGGGCGGCAAGCTCGGCCTGGTCGACCAGCTCACGGCGCACGATCCTGAGGCCGTGGAGCTTATGGAGCGCTTCGAGCGCTGGCGGGATCCCAGTCACGTGCGCGCCCTCGATATGGACGGGTGGCAGCGTAGCCTCGCCGCCGCCGGCTTCCTCATCCGGCACGTCGAGGTAGACGAGGAGCGGCGCTCGCTGGCCAGCTACCTGGATCTCTCCGGCACGGCCCCCGCGGACCGGGCCGGTATCGTGGCCTTGCTCAACGGCTCGGAGGCGCTGGCAAGGCGCGGTTTCGGCTACAGCCCCGATCCTCCACCTGAGGGCAGCTTCCTCAAGGAGCGGATCATCGTCCTGGCCAGCCGCGCATGACGGCGACCTCCGGCTCGGCAGTCTATCCGGATGTCTTCTCGCCCGTTTCACGCGCGTATGACCGCGGGCGGGCGCGAATCCTTCGCCCTCTCGAGCGCACCGGCCACGTTGCCCGCGAAAGGAGCTGATATGTCCCCCACGCTGACTACCGTCTCGGCCGGCATGCCGCTCGTCTACGACGGCAACAAGCTGGCCTTCGTCGGAGAGGATGTCGCCGCGCGCTTCCAACCCGGCGATCAGCTGCTCGTCGTTTCCGGCAGCGGCGACATTCTGCACCTCCCCTTCGCAGTGTGCGAGCTCGTGCGCAAGGCAGTCGACGGTGCCTGCCGGGCCTTCCAGGAGATGAGCCTGGTCGACGATTCGGCGGTCACTCGCTTCTACGAGCGCTTTGCCGCGCGTCTTGCTTCAGACGACGTATGGGCACGGATCGCCGCCGCCAATGAGCAAGACGTCGAAGCCGCGCGATCCCGCGGGCGCTCTACCACCAGACTGGTGGCGGGCGACAAGATGCGCCGCGACATGATCGCCGGCCTCATGGCCTGGCGCGATCTGCCGGGGGGGCGCGAGTCGGTCGCCGGTACCGTGGAGCACCAGGGCTGGAAGGTCGAGCAGGTCGTGGACGGCTTGGGCGTGGTCGGCTTTGTCTTCGAAGGGCGACCCAACGTGTTCGCCGATGCCACGGGCATTCTGCGCGGCGGCAACACCGCTGCGATGCGTATCGGCGGCGACGCGCTCGGCACGGCGCGCGCCATCGCCCGGGAGGCCCTGCAGCCGGCGTTGGCCGAAGCCGGACTGCCCGAGGGAGCGATCACCCTGATCGACAGCGCCGAGCACGCCGCCGGATGGGCCCTCTTCTCGGACCGCCGCCTTGCCCTGGCCGTGGCCCGCGGGTCCGGACGAGCCGTGGCGCAGCTCGGCAGCATCGCCCGCCAGACGGGTATTGCTGCCAGCCTGCACGGAACGGGCGGCGCCTGGATCGTGGCCGGCGACACGGCCGCCTCCGCCAGGCTCGAAGCCGCGGTCTACCACTCGCTCGACCGCAAGGTGTGCAACACGGCCAACGTGGTACTGATCGTGGAGAGCCGAGCGGCCGATCTCGTGCCCGTCGCCCTGCGCGCGGTGCAGCGTCGCGGCGACGCGCTCGGCACTGGGTTCAAGCTGCACGTACTGGAGGGCGCCCGGCCGTACGTGCCTGCAGCCCTTTTCGAGCAGCGCGCGCTCATCTATCGCGCCGGCGGTCCCGTGGAAGAGGCGGCCGCCGACTCGCTGGCCGAGGACGAGCTTGGCACGGAATGGGAGTGGGAGGCGACGCCGGAGCTTTCACTCGGCGTCGTGGCCAGCGTGGAGCGGGCCGTTTCCTGGTTCAATAGTTACAGTCCCCGGCTGGTTGCTTCCCTGATCGCCGACGACCCAGCCGCGCAAGAGCGCTTCTTCCGCATGGTCGACGCCCCGTTCGTGGGCAACGGCTTTACGCGCTGGGTGGACGGCCAGTACGCCCTCAACCGGCCTGAGCTCGGGTTATCCAACTGGCAGAACGGCAGGCTCTTCGGACGCGGCGGCGTGCTCAGTGGCGACGGGGTGTTCACCGTGCGCCTGCGCGTCACCCAGCAAGATCCCGACCTGCACCGCTGAGCACCGCCGGCAGTCCTGTCGAAGCTACTGGCCCTTCCCGCCCTTGCTGCCGGGTAGGGCAGGACGGACCCGGTGCGCAGAAACGCAGGTGCCGCAGATGGGCTGAGATGACGCAGATGAGTCGGCCGGGAGCCGCTGCGCTGGGCCGGCCTGATCGAACAGTCCGCTGCGTTGCCGCCCATCCCAGCTCTCCAGGGCCCAGGTGAGGCTCAGAGCACCACGTGGGTTCATCTGCATCATCGACGCCTATATGCGGCATCTGTGTCCATCTGCGTTTTCCGGGCGGGCTCCACTGCAGCAAGATCCGCGACGCGGGCCGGCCGATCAGGCGAGGTCGGCCGCTGCAAGGAGCCTCGCCGCTCAAGCCACGCCTGCGGATCGATATGCATGCGATCCACAACATGCTGCACACCTGGGCCGTGCTCGGCCGCGGCGACGACTGCCCGGGCCTCGCTCCTGGAATGCGCAGCCCCTGTGAGGGTCACCGTGCCGTCCCGCGTCGCAACGGCGACACGGATAGTGGTCTGGTCGGTGCACCGCTTGACGGCGGCCTCGATTGCCGCGGCAACCGTATCGGGCAGGTCCGCTCCTTCCTCGACCCTGATGCTGTTGGTGATTCCACGCACGCCCCGTAAGCAGCGTACGGTACGCTCGGCATCCTGCCGCTGCGTCCACCGTGCCACCGTCCCTCGCAGGGTAACCCAGCCATCGGCGACCGTTCCGTCGACCGCGGCCGCGGGAACGCGCACATCCCAGTCCAGCGCACGGCGCGCGGCCTGCACAAGCTCCTCATCGGTGGGCCGCTGTGCCACCGGAATCTGGACGACCAGCTCGTTTACCACCTCGCGCACGCCGAGCACCCGCCAGGCGGCGTCCCGGGCAGCTATGCGCTGAGCGTAGCTGGTCACGATGCCGGTAAGGACCACGGCAGCGCGAAGCACGGCCACCTCGATATCGGGCGCGGAGACATGCGTGTCCCAGCGCAGCTCAGCCACGACTTCACGTTGCAGCAGCTCATCCGATTTCATGGTCTCCCTCCACGTGCATGCCATGCGCGATCTGCCGGTTGCGCTCGTCGACGTTCCTCGTCCTCACCGGCAGTGCCGTGCCGGAGCAAGCACGAGCGCGGCCACTCGCCCGGCGACAGGTGGGCCAGTGCCACCACGGGCCGGCTCAGGAGACACGGTCGTCGTCCGGTCCTCTCCCAGGCTCCGGTACTGTTCTTCGTGGGGGGGGCATCCGTCTCACCGCACATCGGAGCATAACGCGGCACCGTTTGACGAGCATTAGCAGCCCACGCAGCGCCGGAGGACCAAGCCGGCGTTCGGGCGACGGCGGCGCCGTCCAGTGTGCCACGTGCCGAGATCCAGATCCGCGTGGACCCGCTCAGGTGAGCCGCATTGCCTCAGGCAGGCGCATCGAATCCGCCGCCGTCCGCCGGATCTGCTCCGTCACTGGACACCTGCTCACGCGCGCCCAGAGCGATCAGTGCCGCACGCTGGGCCGGCGTGATACCGGAGAGCCCGGTAATGTCCAGGCGTTCGTAGCTGCGATCGCCTTGGAGCGCATGCAGGAGCGTGGCTCCGGCGACGTCCCACAACCGCACGACGCCGTCCGTGCCGCCGCTGGCCACTGTCCGGCCGTCGGCACTGAGAGCCACCGCCCGCACCGCGCCGGTATGGCCGCGCAGCGTGGCAAGAGGTTGTCCGCTGGATGCGTTCCAGAGCTTGACCACCGAATCCAGCCCGGCACTGGCCACCAGCCGCCCATCGCTGCTGAGCGAGACGTCCAGTACGCCGCCCGAGTGCGCGCGCACCGTGGTCAGTTCGCGTTCCCGGGCTATGTCCCAGACTGTCAGCAGGCCATCATCGCCACCGCTGGCCACGAGCTGCCCGTCGCCGCTCAATGCCACGCCGCGGACGGCGCCGCTGTGCCCCTGCAAGGTGCCCGCCAGCTCGCCGCTCTCCACCTTCCACACGGTAATCGTCCCGTCGTCGCTACCGCTGGCCACCAGCCTGCCGTCGGCCGACAGTGCTACGTCGATGATGCCGCCGGAGTGGCCGTGCAGGGTGCTAAGCAGCCGCCGGCTAGCCACGTCCCAGAGCTTCACCGTGCCGTCAAAGCTACCGCTGGCCAACAGCCTGCCGTCGGCCGAGAGCGCCACGCCCCACACCAGACCGGTGTGGCCCTGAAGGGTCGCGAGAGCACGACCGCTCGCCGCTTCCCACAGCCGGATCGAGCCGTCGCGGCTGCCGCTGGCTACCAGGCGGCCATCGGCTGAGATCGCCACGCCGTAGATCCCGCCGCTGTGGCCCTGCAAAGTGGCTAGCAGCCGGCCCTGGGCGGTCGCCCAGACCTTGACCACGCCATCCATACCACCTCTGGCCACGCGCCGGCCATTCGCCGAGATGGCGAGCCTGCTGACACCGCCGATCTGTCCCTGCAAGGTCGCCAGGACCTGCCCGCCCGGTGCCTCCCAGAGCCTCACCGTGCCGTCATAGCTCCCGCTGGCCACCAGCCGCCCTTGTAGGGTGAGTGCAACGCCCCAGACGTAGCCGGTATGGCCCTGCAGGGTCGCGATCAGCCGGCCGCTTGGCGCCTCCCAGAGCTTCACCGTGCCGTCATAGCTGCTGCTCGCCAGGAGGCGTCCGTCCGCGCTCAACGCGACCCCCCAGACGCAGCCGGTGTGTCCTTGTAGCGTGGCCAGGAGCCGGCCGCCCGCTGCTTCCCACAACCGGACCGTACCGTCGTAACCTCCGCTGGCCACCAGCCGCCCGTCCGCGCTCAAGGCCGTTGCCCGGACACCACTCGCGTGACCCCGCAGTGTGGCAAGCAGCGCGCCGCTGGGCAGCTCCCAGAGCCTGGCCGTACCGTCATAGCTGCTGCTGGCGAGCATGTGACCGTCGGCGCTCAACGCGACACCCCAAACGGGACCACTATGTCCTTCCAGGGTGTGCACAGTACGACCGGTCATGGCCTCCCAGACTCTGACGGTGCCATCGGCAATTCCTGCGGCGATTACCTGCCCGTCTCCGCTGAGCGCGACGCCCCATGCCGGCCCTCCGTGCGCTTCGAGCCTGCGGACGAGCTGACCCGTGGACACATCCCAGAGCGTGACCGTACCGTCGACGCTGCCGGCGGCCATCAGCGAGCCGCCTGCCGCCAGCGCCAGGCCGTAGACGCCATTGCTGTGGCCCTGCGCCGCAAGGATAGGCGTGCGGTCGGACAGGCGCCAGACCCGCAGCTCGCCGTGCGAGGTCCCCGCTGCCAGATGGGTGCCGTTCCCGTCCAGGGCAACGGAGGTCGGATAGAAGAAGGCGTCGGGAAGCGCGCATTCGGTCAGATGGGCGCCCGCAAGGCTGCTGTCCTGCGCATCGACCTCTTGCAGATACGCCTGCCGAATCGCCAGGCGAGATAGGTCAAGATTGCGCAGATCCCCCCGCATCAGCCGCAGCAGGTTCACGACATTACCCGGACCGTAGCCGGGATCCGGAAATGCCTGACCGCGCCAACTCCCGAGCAGACCCAGCAATCGCTGCTCGACCGCCGCCGCACTGCCGTCAGCAGCCACCAGGCGTTCCAGCAGCGGGCCGGCGATCAGTCGCGCCTGGCTGCGCCGCACGTAGTCTTTGGCTGTTGCCTGGAGCAGCGCGTGACGCAGCAAGACCTGCGGCCTCCGCTGTTGGATCTCTTGGGACGCAGCCTCCACGAGGCGGTTGGCCGTATACTCCAGGATCACCGGCTGCAGCGTGAAGGTACCGGGATGTTCGCCACGCTCGATCAGCGAGCGACGTCGAAGCGCCTCCAGCGCTTCGAGCACGTCGCCGTGCGAGGAGGTGGGCTCGAGATCGGCGGTCAGCTTGCCGAAGCCTACCGGTTCGCGCTCGATCGCCAGCCAGTAAAGGATATCGCGCTCGAGCGGCGAGAGGCGCTCAACCTGTGTGCCGAAGAGCTGCCTGATGCCGCCAAAGACGGCGCCGGACGGCCCGCGCAGATCGTGCAGGAAGGCCGGGATGTCACCAATGTAGAGATCACGGATCGTGTGGCTCGCCATTTTGAGCGCCAGCGCGTTCCCGCCGAAACGCGCTACCAGCTCCTGCCACGCCTGCTCTGTGCCGCTGAGCCCCTGGTCATGCAGCATCGCGCGGCTGGCCTCCAAATCCAGTCCCTGCAGGCGAAGCGTGCGTACCGGGCCATGTGCATCTTCCTGACCGGTCAGCTCGGCCGGCAGCTCGCGGCTCGTCAGCAAGAGGCAGCTCTGGTGAGCCAGCTCCCCTATCTGCTGCAGAACCCGGCCGTAGCCGGCATACTCGTCGCGGTAGCGTCCCTCGCACACCCCCGGCGCCAGCACGGTCTCCAGATTATCGAGGACAAGCAGGCAGCGCTGCTCTCGGAGAACCTGCAGAAGGAGCGCCAGCCGCGCCTCGACGCCCACCGGCAGGCTGCCCGGTCGCGCCGCCAGCACGCTTACCATATCAGCCAGCCACTCGTCGACTGGCGGCGCGTTGCGCAGGCTGCGCCAGACGACGGCGTCGAACTGCGCCGCGACAGCACGGCCCAGTCGTGCCGCGAGAGCAGTCTTGCCGATACCGCCGATGCCGATCAAGGAGACAAGCCGGCATGTGTCGGCGACGAGCCATTGCTCCAGCACGGCGAGCTCCCGATCTCGACCGAAGAAGCCGGCGGTGTCCGGAGCATCGCCCCAGTCCAGGCGCGATTGCCGGCGCGGTGCCGGAAGCAGCGGTGGCGGGGTAGCCCGCAGCTCGAGCGCCCGGCTGCCATCCTCGCGCGTTCGACAGCTCATCTGATTGGTCGCCAGCATGGCGCGCAGTGTCCGTACCAGCGCGGCAGGGTTGCCGTCGCACTGCTGTGCGAGCCACTGCCCGAAGGCCGAGCTCCTGCCTTCGCCGGCTTCCGGTGCGTCTCCGTCGTCACTCCCTCCGAGCAAGTCAACCAGCTGCGCAACATCCTCCGGCGCCAGCCGCCCAAGCTCGACTCGGGTGATGGGAGACTCGCGCTCCAGGCCGCCCAGCCACCGCGGCAGCTCGGGATCGCGCGTCAGGTCGTCGGCCCGTATGGCCAGCAGCAGCAGGATCCGCGCCCCCGCTTCGCTCCACTGGCGAGCTGTGTAGCGTACGATGTCGCGTGTCCCCTTGTCGTTCCATTGCGCGTCGTCAAGGAACAGCACCACCGGCCGGCGTGCGGCCAGAGCCAGGCCGAGCCGAGCTACCGCCTCGAGCAGGCGCGCGTGCTCCAGAGCAAGGTCGGGAGTGGTGGCAGGTAGGTCGGGATATCGCTCGCGCAGCTCGGGCAGCACCCGGGCGAGCTCAGCCAACCAGACGTCGCCGAGCAAATCCTCTGGCGCGTTCTCACGCTCGAGACCCGGACGCAACGCCTCCACCACGGGAGCATAGGGCACACCACCCTCCGGCCCGAAAGCCCGGCCGGCCAGCGTTTCCGCGCCGTGCTCGCGGGCCCAAGCCAGGAACTCGCCGGCCAGGCGCGTCTTGCCGACACCGGCCTCTCCGAGCAGCACGCCAAGCGCAAACTGACCGGCCTGACAACGCTCGAACAGTCGGTGCAACACCGCAGAGTGCTGTGCGCGTCCAACCAAGGGCAGGTCGGCGAGCACGTCGCCGGCCGCATCGGCTCCGATATCGGGGGCGGCCGCGGAATGCAGCGCACCCGGAACCTCGAGGCGCGAGGCGATGGCCTCGAGTGCAGCGCCCGGTGCAAGGCCCAGATCGGCCATCGCCTGCCTGCATTCCGTCCAGGCTCGACGGGCTCCGAGTATGTCACCCGCGTCGAGATCCAGTGCGAGCAGTCGCTGCCAGGCGTCTTCCACGCCGGGGTCGAGGGCGACCAGGCGCTCCAGCGATGTTCGGGCACCGGCCGCCTCGCCGGCCTCGAGCCGCGTTGTAGCCAGCCGGTCGAGCACTGCAAGGATGACGCCGTGCCAGTGCGCGCGTTGACCTGCCAGCCAGGTCTCGAAGTCAGGCGCGTCCGGTACCACCAGTCCGTCCAGAAACGGGCCGCGATAGAGCGCGGTCGCCGCTTGTAGCTCAGCACGGATTCCTGCCGCGTGGCCGCTCGCTCGGGCACGCCGCTCAGCTTGAGCCAGTTGATGCAGGTCCGACGCCTCGATGGTCGAGGGCGCACAGCCGACGACATCGCCGAAGGTGGTCAGAGCGGGTTTACCCAGGGCGTGCCGCAGATAGAACAGGCTCACGCGCACGTTGTTCCGAGCGCCCACGCCGTCGAGCTCCGGCCAGAGCAGCGCCCCGAGCTGATCGCGCGGGCGCGCGGCCTCTTCCGCGATGAGATAGGCCAGCAAGGCCAGCGCCTTGTGGGTGCGCAGCGTGATTCGCCGCTCGCCAAGCCAGACTTCGGGCGGCCCAAGGAGCGCGAGGCGAAGCTGACCCATCAACACCCGGCCTTCCTCGCTGCAACCGGCGGTATGCGCCGCGTACCCATCTCTGCGTCGCACCGGCGATCATTGCGGTGCAGCTGCCCTCACTCGACACGATAACGCGTCAACACTCTGTTCCGCAAAGCCTGGGGTGAAATCAGCGGCGCCACGTGCTGGAGTGCGAACCAGCTGCCGTGCGGGCGCGGTCCCTGCCGGTTTATGGTGCCGTCATCTCCCACGGCGTGTGCCCGGGCTGTACGGGCTTTCAGAGATCTGCTATCTCGCTGTCGATCTGCTAACGGTGCCGCGCTAGGGTACATGTAGCAGACGAAGCCTGCCGGGCTGAGAGGCTCACTGGCGCCGAGGCACTCGGCAGATGCCCGGCTCGCGGAGACTGCGGAGAACCGACCATGATCCAGGTACCGACCGATCCCAGCATCACACAACGCGCCGCCGTCATACTGTTCGACGGGGCACATGCACGCGTGATCTGCGTGCGAGGGACTCGCATCGAAGATGCACGCGAGTACACAGTCGCGGCCGCTTCCGCGGCCGGCAGCAGGAATCCTGCCGTTTCACGGCAAGCACCGCTTACCGGCCACCAGCTCCAACAGCTGGCGATGCGGGTGTCACGTGTGGCGGCGGCGCTCCATGTCGCCCGACCGTTCGACTACGTGTTTGTGGTCGGACCGCCGAGAGCGCAAGCGTACGTGTGGGCCTCTCTTGCTACCCCGCTGCGCAGACGGCTCGTCGGGCCACTCAGCCTGCCCGTCGACGCGGGTGAAGGCGCTGTCCTCCGCGCGGTGCTCACCGAGCTTGCAGCCGCTCGGCATCGCGCGGCACATGTCCCACAACTGCCAACCGCTGCAAGGCCCGCACCGCCGAGCCTACGCCGGCGAGCACACCATGCGATCGCCGTGCCGGGCAGTCATCGGCGCGGGCCAATCGAGTCTAGAGGGTAGAATCATGCTGAAGTCACAATACGGGTGCGAAGTCACCCGTCTGCGTCCTGATACACGCAGGCCCGTGGAGGTACCGCAGGCGAACGCGGGCTCGGGCACGGTGGTGTGTCATTCCAGGGCCACGCCGCCCGGCGACTCTGCAGTCCTCGCGCCTCGCCTTCCGGAGTCACAGTCGTGCCGCGGCAGCGTCGTGACCGTGGGACCGGGAGAGCTGGCCCAGTTCCGCTCGATCGCCGAAGCTATCCGGCACGTGGAGCCGATGAGCCGCATTCTCGTGTGGCCGGGAGTCTACACCGAGGCGCTCACCATCGACAAGCCACTCGAGATCGTGGGCGTTGGCCATGCGGGGCTTCCCGTGATCGCCACGGTGGGTGTGCCTTGCGTGGTCGTGGCGGGAGGAGCCGCAATACTGCACGGCCTGACCCTTCGCTGCACCGGTGCGGCTGACCTCACAGCAGTGGCCGTCCAGCAGGGCTCGTTGTCCATGCGGGGCTGTCTCCTCGCGTGCGCGGCCCGCGCCGGGATCGGGGTCCAGGGCGTTGGCACACACGCGGTGTTGGAGCGTGTTCGTGTGCGGAACGCGCGACGGGACGGGCGGGGGGTCTCGGTGAGCAACCGGGCGTCATGTGAGCTGAAGGCTTGTGCGATTGCCGCCACGGGCTGTGGCGTGCACGCGGCGGTGGGATGCGGTGTGCTGATCTATCGGTCGAGAATCCTGAGCGGTAGGTACGGCGTCTATATCGACCAACCGGGCCTGTACGTACCCGGCGGTCATGACGGCCAGGCCTGCGTTATCGAAGACAGCGAGATCGATGGCACGACTGAGACGGGCATCTACGTGGGAGGCGGCGGCAACCACTGCGCCGAGAATGTCACGGTGCGCCGGTGCGAGGGGAATGGCGTCATCGTGTCGAACGACGCTGCATTTGCCATGGTCGACTGCCGCGTCGTCGGCACAGGGAGTTCCGGTATTCGCGTCTTGGAGGGCGGAACGCTTGACCTGGCCCACACGGCCGTCAGTATGAGCGCGACCTGGGGCATGGAGCTCTCGCCCAGGAGTCGTGCGTCCGCCACCGCCTGTGAGTTTGCCGGGAACGCGATGGGCGCCTGGCGCGTCGACCCGCATGCCTTCTTGCAGCTCAAGGAAGAGGCAGGATGAGCGGTTCCGCGGCCCCTGGTCTTTGCGGTGCGCGGGGCACAGCGTGCCGGATGAAGGGGTGCCTGCTCGTAGCGCAGAGCTATGCGCGGGAGAGGCTGCCTGGACGCGCGCCGTATTCGACGCGGAGCCTGCGATGAGTCTCGAGGTCGTGACCCGAACCATTCAGTTCATTCTGGCGCCGGTGGTCATGGTCTCCACCTGTGCCATCGTGCTCGGCAGTTTGCTGAGTCGCTACGCCTTCCTCAACGATCGGCTGCGCGCCCTATCACAGGAGCACCGAGCCCTGGCGCTGGCCGGCGCTCATGCGGGAGCAGAGCCTCCGGGGCCCGCTGCCCTGCCGTCTCTTCCCGCGCAACGGCTCCAGGAAATCGAAGCGCAGTTGCCAAACCTCGTGCGCCGTCATGCCTTGCTGCGAAAGAGCGTCCTGAGTGTCAACTACGCGACTATCGTGTTCTTCCTCGACATGTTCGTGATCGCCGTGGCAGCCCAGGGCAGCGTAGTAACGTGGCTGGGCGAGCTGGCGCTGCTGGTTTTCCTGGCCGGCACCGGCCTGACGGCATTTGGCATTCTATTGAGCACGCTGGAGCTGCGGACGTCCCAGTTCGCCGTCGCCTATGACTTGACGTGGTTTTCGGCGCCCGGATCGGAGTAGACTGACGATTGCCGGCACGTGCCACGGAAGCGACAGCTCAAGGCGGCACCTGCGCGGTGTCGGCTCTTGCGGATCGCGCGGGCCGGACTCGAGGGTGTAGGCAGCCTGGAAGAACATCCGGGACGGCACCAGCGTACGCTTGCTCCGCTTCGCCTACCACTCCGCGGCCGTCGTGGCTCTGCGGACAGGCCCACTCATCGCTCCGCGGGCTACCTCGCCCACATGTGCATATCCTGGATGGACTTGGCCAGATGAAGAGCCCGGCGGATCGTCTCCGCGCGGGATACGCCCATGCGGCCCGCTAGCTCGTCGAGCAGCTTGCGGTCTTCCTCGGATAAGGCCAGGTGGAATTCACTCTCGCGGTCTGGGTGCTGATCTTCACTGTCGTCGTCGTTCATTGCTTACCCTCTCTGCTCGGCGATACGCAATAGCCGCCCAGGCCTCACGTACTACCCACGACGCCGGATGCTAGCCTGGTCGGGTGGCACGATGCCAGGCCCGGGCACTTAGGCGGCTTCACCGCCGCCGGCCGGGGGCCATCATACCAAGTTCTTGCCTGGTATGGCGGCCGCCTACGAGGCGTCGCACGCCTTTTCGCATGCTGCGGAGACCTCTTCTCGACCTGCACCCTGCGGAGGTGTAGAATCGGGCTGGCTGCGGATCGTAGCGATGCCGGACCGGCACCATCCTCCTGGCGAGGTCATCCGGAGAGGGCCGGCAGCGGCGCGCAGTGAAACACGCTGTGGGTGTATGGCGATCGCTGCGGCCACACCGCAACGCGGGAGGTAGAGACATGGCAGGCCTTGCGTGGAACAAGTATCTCGCCGAATGCGTCGGCACATTCGTATTGGTCTTCGGTGGTGTCGGTAGTGCCGTCGTTGCCGGCGCGAAGATTGGCAATCTCGGCGTGGCCGTCGCCTTTGGGCTCTCTTTGCTCGCCATGGTTTACGCCATCGGGCCGGTTTCTGGCTGTCACGTCAATCCGGCCGTCACACTCGGAGTGTGGCTCAGCAAGAAGATGGCTAGCCGGGACGTCCCCGGGTACATCGTGGCCCAGGTAGTGGGAGCAATCGTCGCGGCAGTGTTGCTCCTTGTCATCGCGAAGGGTGCGCCGGGCGGCTACGATCCCGGCGCCAGAGGCTTCGGCGCCAACGGCTTCGGCAACCATTCACCGGGCCAGTACAGTCTCCTGGCTGCGTTCGTCGCGGAAGTGGTGCTGACCTTCTTTCTCGTCTTCACCGTGCTCGGCACCACCGACATCAAGGCCCCCGTGGGCTTCGCCGGGCTTGGTATCGGCCTGGTTCTGACCGTGATCCACCTGGTCGGTATCCCGGTCGACAATACATCGGTGAATCCGGCTCGCAGCATTGGGCCCGCCCTGTTCGTAGGCGGCTGGGCGCTCGGCCAGCTCTGGCTGTTTATCGTGGCACCACTGATCGGTGCGGCAGTGGCTGCGGCCATCTATGCAGTCGTGCACTCGCCGGCATCGTTCTTGACTGCCACGCAGGCGGAGCGGTCGCTCCCCAGCCAGCAGGCGGAGCGCTCATAGGTCGCTCACTGCTCATGGATACTTTCACGGTCAAAGATCTGCGGGCTCTGGTCGGTTGCGTGCTGGTACGTGAGGGCGGGGGCGCAGTGGCAATAGCTGGTCCTGACTATCTGGGCGATGGCGCGGGACTCCCGCCTTGGCGCATTCTTGTTGCTGTCCTACCTGCCCTGGGTGAGCTTCGCGGCGACCTTGATCCCTGCCATTAGGATTTCCAGAAGTCACCGCCGACCGAGTCTGTGGAGATATGTGCCGTCTTGATAGTGCCGGCACGTGCCTGCACGAGATAATGTCAGGTAGCCACCGCACGTCGCTGGCGGTGGCTACCTGCGAGACGGCTTTGAGGTGAGGAATCCGGGAGTCTCCCTTGCCGCGAGGGTCACGCTACTTCACGTTGATCTTCTGGCGCTTCGCTTCCACTTCCTTTGGCTTTGGCATGCGGACCTCGAGCACGCCATCGGCAAAGCTCGCGTGGATTTGATCGGGCCGCACCCCCTCAGGTACAGGGAGCCGGCGATAGAAGCTGCCGTAGCTGCGCTCGCTGCGGTAGAATTGCTCGTCTCGCACCTCGTGCTCCCCGTGACGCTCACCGCGGATAATCAAGCTCTCCTGGTCAAGCTCGATGTCGATGTCCTCCTTCTTGACCCCGGGCAGCTCAGCCTTGACGATGAGGTTGTCGTCCTTCTCATAGACGTCAGCAGTCGGCTCCCACGCCGGGCCGGTCTGCGCCCAGACTCGTGGAGCTCGGAACGGCGACCAACCCGCGAACGGGCTCAGCTGGTTCCAGAACCGTGCCATCTCCCGCTGCATATCCTCAAACAGATCAGACGGTTCCCTGCGTCGCAGGCCCCGTTCCTCACGTGGCTGCAGGGCGGTACCGCTGCCCTTTGCCGCCTGTACCTCGACCTTGCCTTCCTGAAGTGTGCTGTCTGGCTTGGCCATCGATAACTCTCCTCTGCTAAAGCTCTGCTGTCTTGCCGTATGCCGCTATCCCGCCAACCGCCGCCACAACGCTCGCTGCGGATGCCGCCTCGTTAGTTGGCCGGAACCTCAATGGTGCCGGGAGTAGAGTCGCCCGCTCGCATCACGACGCATACCCGCCTGAGGTGGTCCTTGGTGACCGCAAGTTGGACGTCGCGCGCGACCAGGTCCACGCTGTCCACGAGCGCCAGCGGGACAAACAGGTCATGGGTCAGAAACCTGCTCTTCCGGATCTCCAGATAGTCGCGAGCGGTATTGAAGGCGTCTATCGTGCCCACCTTCTCGCCGTAAACATCGAACACGCGCATCCCGATCTCGATCTGCCGCTTGATCTGGTCAAGATTGGTCGAGTCCACCTGCACCGGCGCGCCCGTATAGCCACTGGGGACGGTGGTCACCGCCACGTGCTCAACCGCGCTCGCGCCGGGAGTCGCCGTGTCCTTCACCAGCGTCGTGCGCGTGGGCGGATTGGTATAGACGGCCAACAGGTCATCTTTCAACAGGCTGAGACCGATCTCTCGCTCGTCGATCGTGGCGATGACACTGAAGGGGATGTACAGCGCATGGTGCACAAAAGCACCCTTTTCCACGGTCATCCATCCCGTCCTGGTGTCATACAGTCCGACCGTTCCAAGCTTGTTGCCGTCGGAATCGTAGACCCGTTGCCCGTAGGCGATCAGTTTGTTGATGTGCTCGCAGACCATATCAGAAGGGGTTGTCATGCTCGATTCTCCCTGTACGCTGCAGCGTGCGGCGTTGGCGTCGCTGCTCGACGCTCCCATATCTCATCTACCCAGCTCGCAGCTCGTAGCGCCGCCCTCACCTGCCCTTGACGTTGTTTCCCGAGTTGTCGCCGCACAGGCTAGGGGCCACCACCAATAACCGGCTTCCGGCACGCCGACGACCGCAGTGCCGAAAGCTGCCAATCCCCGGATAGCCCTGGTCAAGCAAGTGGCTTGATGCCCAGCTCATCGCGTACACCGCTGACACCTTTTGCGTGCCCGGCGGCGCCGACTACGGCCTGCTTTTCCGCCCAGGAGCGCACGCTGCCGGTTAACGTCACGATGCCGTCTTTGACCTGCACGTGGATCCGCCCGGCCTCGCGGTCGGCGCGACGGTCCAGCGCCTCCTCGATGGCGGTGCGAATGCTCGCGGGATCCACCTGCGGCGCGCTGATCGTGATCTCATTGGTCACGCCCAGGACGCCCCAGAGGTGACGGATGGCATGCGCGGCGTCCTCCCGTTGCGCCCAGCGGTCAACCTTCCCCGTGATCGTGACCCAGCCGTTGCTTACCGTGCTCTGGATGTGCTCATCAGGCACGAGCGGATCCCAGGCCAGGGCCTGCCGCACCGCCTGCGCAATCTCCGCATCGGTCCGGTCGCCAATGCCCGGCAGCTTGATCGTGAGGTCGTTGGCGACATCCTGGACACCTGCCACCCGGTGCGCAGCCTCAGCCGCCGCGAGCTTCGTGGCATAGCTTTCGACTGTGCCGGTCAGCGTCACCACGCCGTGGTGCACTGCCACGCCGACATCGGGTGCCTCGACCCGACTGTCCCAGCGCAACTCCCGCAGGACATCCTGCTGGATTTGCGTGTCGCTCATTGCAGACGATTCTGCCATCATGTCTGTCCTTCCGCTGTCGTGCCGTCGCCAAGCTGTCGCCGTGCAGTGCATCAGTCGTCGCGGTCCCGCTTCGTCACTGCCGACTCATGTCCCAATCGGCATCGTGGCGCCTGAGTCGACCCGCTCCACGGCAGGTGCCTTCTGGCCGCGACTGCGCGCCCAGCCCGCCTCATTCTTCTGCGGCTGCTCCCGCTGTGGCGTGGGCATGGTTGCTTCCTGCACACCATCTGCATGGCGGGCCACGATAGCCTTCGCCTTCACCTCGCTTTCCAGCGTGGGCTCACCGCGGCGTGCCAGAACACCCAGCTTCAGCCCGACGGCCGTGTCGGGCCTGTTCCCGGGCGTCACCTGCACTCGCATCCTACACGCGCGCTGTCCCGTGTCTCGTCCTTCGATCTGTCCCTTTGTCCGTCCCTCACGCCCCACTGCTCGCCAGGAGCGACACAGACTGCGTCGGCGGCAATCGCACACGCCGGTACGGATTCCGGTTGATCTGGATGACCACAATCGTGACACATGCCCGGCCGAAGCCGGTTCATGGTCGCAAGTCCCGGGCCGGTGTATACTTGCGTGCGAAAGAGGCGCTGCGGAGCCACTGCTGTGGAACAGTCCATTGTACAGCTCGACCTCCTGGGGCCGCCGCGCTTCCTGCGAGGGGACCAAGGCGCGGTGGTCCGGCGGGCCAAGTCCGTTGCCCTTCTGGCCTATCTTGCCGCATCGAGGTTGCCGCAGACGCGTGAGCACCTCCAGGTTCTCCTGTGGGGCGAGAGTTCCTCGGTGGCCGCGCGCAAGAACTTGCGCAATGTGCTGTGGTCTCTCCACGAAACGCTTGGCCAGGATGTAGTGGTGGCGTCGGCAGAGCACCTCGCCCTCCACCGCGCGCTGCGCGTCGACTTGTGGGAGTTTGACGCTGCGGCTGTGCGCTGCAAGGATAACGGCGCGACGGTACTGCCCCTGGAAAACTTGCGCCAGGTCATTGCCTTGTATCGAGGGACCTTGGTCGAGGGACTCTTGCTCACGGAGGCGCCGGATTTCGAGCTCTGGCTCGCGGCGGAGCGCGAGCGATTGGCCCGTGTCCAGGTGTATCTATTTGGCGCTCTGATCGGCATGCTCCGCTCACGGGCCGGGTGGGATGAGATCATCTCCGTGGCGGAGCGTGCTCTCGCCGTGGATCCCTTGCATGAACCCACCTACCGCACACTGATGGAGGCGCATGCCATGCTTGGCGACCGCGCTCGAGCCCTCGGGTGGTACGACACGCTACGGACGACCCTGGAACGTGAGCTCGGCGTGGTACCGCTGCCGGAAAGCGACGCAATGCGAGCGCGTATCGTGGCGGGAACCCTCCCCGCCGTGGCGGACGCGACCCTTGCAGGTCGCCACGAGTACGGTAGTGCCGCGCCTGGGAAGACGCCGTTCATGGAGCGCGCCGCCGACCTGGCGATACTGGACGATGAGCTGCGGTACGTCTCACAGGGTCATGCGCGCGTGGCACTGTTGACGGGAGAGGCAGGCATCGGCAAGACACGACTGTGGTGTGAATGGTCGGCAGCCTTGCCACGTCAGTCGACGGTCCTGGAGATGCTCTGCCTTGAGGCTGTGCAGCTCCTGCCACTCGCGCCGGTGATCGACCTGTTGGCCGGACGCGCCGTGCGCCAGCGCCTGCTCGCCCGCCAGTGCCCGGTAGCTCCGATCTGGCTGGCCGAGGTTGCCCGTCTGCTTCCCGACATCGGCCTCACGCGCCCCGATCTGCCGCGGCGCGCCGACCTTCCCCCGGCCGAGGAACAGAGCCGACTCTTCGAGGCGCTCACGCAGTGCGTGAGCGCCCTCGTTGCGGCTCCGCTGATTCTGTGGGTTGACGACCTCCAGTGGGCCGACAGCACGACGCTCTCCTGGCTCGCCTTCCTGGTGCGACGCCTCCGCGACGTGCCGCTGTTGCTGGTAGCCTCCTACCGCTCCGGCGACGAGTCGCCGGGGCTGGCGCGGCTCCTCGCCACCTGGCAGCATTTGGGAGTGGCGCGGACAGTGGCGCTCTCTCGCTTGACATCCACTGCCGGGGAGACCCTCTTCGCCGCGGCAGGCGGCAGCCCGGAAGATGCAGCCGAGGCGCACGCGCTCAGTGGGGGCAATCCCTATTTTCTCATCGAGCTGGCCCGCGCGCCACGCGGAGCTGTGCCGGGCTCACTGGCCGACCTCGTGCGGGCACGCCTCTCCCGGTTACCCGAGGCTGCACAGGATGTCCTGCACGCGGCAGCGGTGCTCGAGCCGGGCGGCGGCTTCGCGGCATTGTGCGAGGTGAGCGGGCGAAGCGAGGAGGAAACGCTCGACGCAGTGGACGCGCTCACCGCCGCCGCGATGCTGATCGAAGGGGACGGCGGGTACCGCTTCACCCATCCGCTTGTTGCCGCCATCGTGCGGAGCGACCTTGGTGGCGCGCGCCGCGCCGTACTGCATCGCCGTGCTGCCGAAGCGCTGTCGGCAGTCACCCGACGTGAACACCTGCCTGTGCTGGCCGGCCGGCTCACCGAGCATTACGCCGCCGCGCGGCTCTCGAGCACGGCAGCGCACTTCGCCGATATGGCCGCCCAGCACGCCTTGGGGCTCGCGGCACCGACCGAGGCTGCCGCATTCTTCCAGCGAGCCCTGACGTTTGAACCGACGCCTGAGCGCTACATGGGGCTAGGGCGCGCGCTTGTCCGCGCAGGGGATCTTCCGAGCGCGCAAGCCGCCTACATGTCGGCACTGGAGCGCTATGAGGCCGCCGGCGAGTGGATAGAGGCCGCGCGGGCCGCGCTCGGACTCGCCGAGGTTGAGGCCCAGTCCTGCCGGCCAGAAGCGCATGTGCGCTGGGCTGAGCGGAGCCTGGCCTATCTCGAAACCGAGCAGGAACCGGAGGCATGTGCATACGCTCATCTCTTGCTTGGTCTGGACCGGCGCGATCGCGGGTCCTTGGCCGAGGCAGGGACGCATCTTGCCCACACGATACGCCTGGCCGCAGAGCATCGCCTCATACTGCTGGAGACCCGAGGACGTTTGGAGCTCGGCCACGTGCTCGCCGAACGCGGGGACGTTGCCGGCGCCCTTGTGGCATGTGAGACGGCAATGGGCCTGGCACAGGAAGCTAGAGACGGCTATTGGGAAGCGCTAGCTTCCAACCATGCATCGCACCACGCACTGCTGTACGGCGACCACGGCCGCGCGCACGCGTATGTCGACGCCGGCGTGCGTGTGGCGCGGGCGCAGAGGCTAGACCTCCCGTCCCAGTGGCTCCATGGCACACAGGGCGAGATTGCCTTGGCAGAAGGGCGGTGGAGTGAGGCAGAGGAGTGGTTTCGACGGGGGCAGGCCGAGGCGGAGCGCCATGGGAACCAGGAGCTCTTCGCGCGCTATCAGATGAATCTGGGTCGTATCGCCTACGATCGCGGTGATCTGGACGCGGCTGCAGCGCTGTTCGAAGACGCACGCACCCTGTGTGCATCGCTGTGCGCACCGCACCTCCAAACACAAATCGATCTTTGGCTTGCCGAGACCAGCCTGTCGCACGGCGACCTCGAGGCGAGCGCCGCGGCATTGGCACGCGTCGAGGCTCGTCTCACCACAGGCGAGCGCGCTGGGCTATTGGCATGGGCGGCACGAGTGCAGCACGCGTGGGCAGTCGCCTTTGCAGTGGATGGACCACCGCAGCAGACAACGCCCCTGTCGCCCTCACCTGTGAGCGCTGCGACTAACCCACCGGCACAAACCATCTCACTCGGCACGAGCAACGGGGAGAGAGGGACAGATCGAGGGACGGTACGTGGGACGGACAGTGCGTAGGATGCGAGTATTGACCCGTGTCCCGCTCCGATCAATCTTTGGCTCTGCAGTGCCCACTGCCACTCGTTCTACCGCCGTTGTCCAGCCAACAGCCTAGCGGAGGACAGGCTCTGCAGCCGTGGCACCTGTGCGTACCAACAAGACGCCCGCCACCCCGTCGTGGCACACCCGATCGGCTACCGACCCCAACGCCCATCGAGTCAGGCCGGACCGTCCATGCGTGGCCATGACAACCAACGAATCCTTGCCAGCCACCTCGATGATCGTCTGCGCCGGCTCGCCGCGTTCGACGCGCTGCCGGCAGTTCAGCTGATCCTGCTGCAAGCGCAGTGCCAGAGTGGTCAGATACGCCTGGGCCTCCGCCTCGTCTTCCTCGCCGCCAATCACCCGCAGCAAGGTGACGTTACCAACTATCGCACGACCCAGTGCAGCGACGACGCCGAGCGCCGCCTCGGCGCGCGCCGACCCATCGAGCGGCACCACAACGCGCGTCAGATCCAGCGGTGCGCTGAACGCGCGTACCAGCAGCACCGGTGCGCTGCCATGTCGCAGCAGCCGGTCGGCGACGGACCCCAGGGCGAATCGGGCCGCCCCACTCCTCCCGTGGCTGCACATGACCACCAAATCAACATGCGCCGCCTGCTCATAGTCCAGCAGGGATAGAGCGACAGCTCCCGTAAGCACCTCGCTCCGCACCCGCAGTCCTTCGCCTTCCAGGCGCTGCCGGAGCGCCGTGACATACGCCGTAATCGGCGCTACCGCGGCCTCGTAGGCGTCAGGCGGCAAGTAGGGTGGTGCGAAAGCCCAGGTCATTGAAGCAACGAAGTCATCCACACGTACCAGGTGCAGTGTGGCGGCCATCCCTTTTGCCAGCTGGACTGCGTAGGGCAATGCCCGCTCAGCACGATCTGATCCGTCCAGCGGCACCATGATCTGTCCAAACATCTCGCTGCACTCCTTTCCTCGGCCTATCCGAAAGGGTCCAACAGCACTTCGAAGTTGCTCGGTAGTCACGCTTCCGCTGCATCAATAATCGATTGGCGTGCAGACTGCCGCTTGACGCCGCGCAAACGTACGGAGCCGATCACAGATGAGGCCACCTCAAGCATCGTAGCAGGTCCAGGAGCCTGTTCGGCGGCGGCGAGCAGCTCGCTGGCCGGCAGGAAGGATGTCTACTGGTGGTGACTCGAGTAGGTCGGGGCACAGCGTAGCGCAACTCGCGTGTCGTAGCGCGCGGCCACATGCTACGCTAGGCGGCGTATGTGGCAGACAGCAAGCACGAGGCAGGTGGCGCGGAACTGGAGGAGGAGATGCTAGCCCGGCGGAACCACTCGCGCGATCATATCCATGCGCCCAGCACGTTTGGCCAGCACGCGGCGGACCGCATTGCCAACGCCATGGGATCGTGGTCCTTCATCATCGTCCAGAGCACTTTCGTCGGCGCGTGGGTTGCGCTGAACCTCGTAGGCTTCATCAACCATTGGGATGCATACCCGTTCATCCTGCTCAACCTGCTCTTCTCGACACAGGCAGCGTACGCCGCGCCGGTCATTATGATGAGCCAGAACCGCCAGGCGCAGAAAGACCACCTGCGCGACGATCTGGAGGCGCGCGAAGTTGACTATCTGTTCCAGATCAACCAGCAGCAGCTGGAGATCCTGCGCGTGCTGCGCCATGTCATGCTACCGGATCAGCCACTCGAGACAGAGCAGGAGGCCGCCTTCGCCGACTTGGGCCAGAAGCTCCAGGATGAAGCGGCGATCGTGCAGACCGAGAGTGAGCCGTAGGAGAATATAGGAGCTCCATTCTCGTCAGCGGAGGGCCACTCTAAGATGGAGATGCACCGCGCAAATGGAGCCGAGTAGCAGGGCATGCGCCGGTCGGCGGCAACGGATTCACGCGCTGGGTCGACGGCCAGTATGCCCTCAACCGGCCTGAACTCGGACTCTCCAACTGGCAGAACGGACTGCTGTTCGGGCGCGGCGGCGTGCTCAGCGGCGACGGCGTGATCATCGTGTGCCTGCGCGCGACGCAGCACGATCCCAACCTGCATCGATGAGGCAGGAGCCAGGTATGGCCTAATGCCGGTAGAGGCTGCTGCGGTAGCGGTCCACCAGGCGCTCCGTCGTCCGCGGCTCCGTGCTCGCCAGCTCCTGCTCGACGGCCCGCCAGGCTATGCCCGAGACGTGCACGGTCGGATTGGCAATCGGTCGCGCCTCCAGCAGCGCGATGCGGAAGCCGCTCGGCGGGTGCGTGGCGTCGAGGCGCGACGACTCGAGCCGCGCCACGGCGTCGAGCCGCCGCCGCTCGCGCTCCGGCAGATCAACGCAGCGTTTGGACAGGAGTGCGAGAATGGTATTCCTGCTCGAGCCCGTCGCCACGTTCTGCACCGCCGCCGCGACGAGCGTGTGCAGCTGGAGCTTCGCCAGCAGCGAGAGGGCCGCCTCTGTGCCCGCAGCTCTCGCGGCCAGGTCGTCGGCCAGGTATTCGGCTCGTTGTGAGTCGCGCCAGAGCAGGTGCAGAAGCAGCGTGGCGATGGCACGAGGTACCTGCGCCAGCGCCCGAAGGATGGGGCGCAGCAGTAGCATCGCCAAGGCAGCCGATCCGCGTTGCCCGTGCATGCGGCTCGGCGCCGGGTCGAGTATCTCATACCAGCGTTCGAGCGCATTGATCGCGCTACCGATGAGGAAGTGGCGGGTATGGTCACCGTTGACCGCATGCCCCATCTCGTGGCCGACAAGTGCCACGAACTCCCGATCGTCCAGGACAGCCAGCAGCGGCAGCCCGAGCGTGAGCACCTGCCGCCGGCGCCACCCTGGCCTGCTGTAGCTCGCGTTGAAGCTCAGGTCCAGCACGATGACGTCGGGAGCACCGGCCCCCACGGCACGCGCAACGGTTGCCACCGCCTCATACAGGGCGGGAAACGACGCTCTGCTCGCGAAGTGCCGCGGAGGTTTCCCGACACGCGGCGCCACGTACGCTGCACTGAGCACGAACCCGATGCCCAGCAACATCAGCAAGATCGCCGGCCAGCTCGTCGCGATCAGCACCAGCCCGAGCACGAAGCAGCCCAAGGCCACCAGGTGGACTACGGTCGCCACGAATGCGGCCGCCACCAGCGACGGCGTGAGCTTGGGCGAGAGCGAGCTGCTCGCCTTGAGCTGCTCGAAAAGGCCCCGCCCCAGGGCATCGCCGAACTCGGCATACCGGGACGCCAGGAACGACGCGGGCCGGGCCGGGGTGGATGGCCGCACGTTCCAGTGGCACCGGTCGCACCATGTGACATAGCCCGGATCGACGTCGATCGTCGAGCCGCACTGTGGGCAGGTCGTCTGCGCGCCGGTGGTAGCCGTCTCGAGCATGACAGAGCTCCATTCGCGAGAGCCGATGCAGCGCTGTCCGGCGACCCATGGGGCTCGAGCGATCGCCGTCCGCCGTGTTCCAGCCGGGCTACGTCCAGCATACATGGGCCCGCTCTAGTGCGCTACGACCCGGCCCCGTCGCCCCGTCCGTTCCAGCGACTATCGCCGGCGCACCGATGGGGTCGTGGCTGCGAGCCCGGCACGAACCAGGTGGCTGATCCGTACCTCGGTGATTCAGGACAGCCATACTCCGCCCTTCATCACCGTGCGATGGGCGATCTCGTTCACCTCTCGCCACACCTGGATCCGTTGCGGGCGTAGCAGCGAATACACGAAGTCTCCGTGCGCTGATCGCGGGTCCCAGTCGGCTTGTTCGGCGTAGCGCTCTGCGACGACAGCGTCGATCATCACAACGTCGCGCGTACGCCCACGCCATGAGACCGCTATGATCGATCAATAAGTCATCTCTGAAGGGCAAACGCATGCAGCACACTGAACGCACCACGGTGAGACGCCACGCCGAGCGCGCGGCGTACGATACGGAGACCATTCACGGCATCCTGGACGCCGGCATCATGTGCCACGTGGGCTTCGTGCACGACGGCTGGCCCTTCGTCATCCCGTCGAACTACGGCCGCGCCGGCGACACGATCTACCTGCACGGCTCGCCCGAGAGCCGCATGATGCACGCGCTGACGGCGGGCGTGCCGGTGTGCATCACCGTCACCCATCTCGACGGTCTCGTGCTGGCGCGCTCTACCTTCGCTCACTCGGCGAACTTCCGCTCTGCTGTGATTCTCGGTCACGGCAGACCGGTGGCCGACGAAGATGAGAAAGTGGAGGCGCTGCGCCTGATCGTGGAGCAGGTCATACCCGGCCGTGCCGCCGAGGCGCGCGGTCCCAACGCGAAGGAGCTCAAGGCGACCATGGTCGCGGCCGTCCGCATCGAAGAGGCCTCGGCCAAGATCCGCGAGGGTGGGCCGAAGGACGCCGCTCCGGATCGTGGTCTGGACGTATGGGCGGGTCTGCTGCCGCTGTCGCTCGTGCCCGGCCGTGCCGTCGACTCGCCCGACCTGGGGCCGGGCATCGGCGTGCCGGAGTATGTCTTGCACTATCGGCGCGCATCCCGCTGAGCGGACGGCTACGCGCCCGCAACCGCTCCCGTTGCTGGGCCGGCATCGCACCGGCGAGGCGCCTGCCCGCGCTCAGAATGCCAGGGCCAGTCCCACCATGGCGCCGATCACTCCCACGAGCATGAACCGCTGCACGATCTGCGTCTCCGGCCAGTCGAGCGCCTCGAAGTGGTGGTGAATCGGCGCCATCTTGAAGATGCGCTTGCCGCCCGTGCGCTTGAAATACGTGACCTGCATGATCACCGAGAGCGCTTCCGCGGCAAACACCACGCTGATCGGGATCAAAGCCACGATCTGCCCGGTCACCAGTCCCAGGCCGCCGATCAGGGAGCCCAGACCCAGCGATCCGGCGTCGCCCATGAACAGGCGCGCCGGGTGCACGTTGTACCAGAGAAAGCCCAGCACGGCCCCGATGGTGAGCAGGCACAGCGCGCCCACCGCATCTTCGTGCTGGTGGTAGGCGATGGCGGCAAACGCCGCCAGGGCAATGCCGGTCGTGGTTCCGGCAAGCCCGTCGATGCCGTCGGTCAGATTCACCGAGTGGGTGGTGGCAATGATCGCGACCAGGGCAAGCGGCGCGATCGCCCACCACGCGTGAAGCGTGCCGAGGCCAGGAATGTGCTGGGGCGGCAGTCCAGGACCGGACCACTCCAGCAATACAGCACCGGCGGCGATGCCGGCTTGCCAGGCCAGCTTGGGACGAGCTCGAATGCCGCCGCGCTTGTAGCGGGCCGAGCTGAGCAGGTCGTCGACCGTGCCCAGCAGTGCGCTCGCCGCCACGAGCACCAGTAAGGTGGCCACGCCGGCGTCGCCCGGCGCGAGAAAGGCGCCTCCCAGGACCACGGTGAGGCCGAGAAAGACAAGGCCGCCCATGCTCGGCGTGCCAGCTTTGATCTGGTGGCTGGCAGGCCCTTCCGCGCGGATCTGCTTGCCGGCACCCAGCCAGACCAGGCCGCGGATGCACAGCGGCATGCCGGCGAGGCCGATCGCAGCCGCGGCGCTGAAAAGCGCTACCCCTTGAACCAGCTGGTCTCCGCCAGCCATGCCACCACCTCTTCCATGGCCATGCCTCTCGATCCCTTGACGAGCACCGTGTCGCCCGGCGCGAGCTGGGACTCGAGATCGGCCAGCAACGCCGCCTTGTCGGGGCGCCAGAGTGCGGCGGTTCCGGCGCCCTCCGCGATGTGCCGTGCCTCGGCGCCGACCGCGATCACTAGATCCGCCGACCGGGTGCTGCGCTCGCCGACCAGCCGGTGTTTCTCCTCGCTGATCGGGCCCAGCTCGAGCATGTCGCCCAGAATGGCCACTTTTCGACCCGCGCCCTGGGCCGCCAGCAGATCCAGCGCCGCAGCCATGGACAGCGGTGAGGCGTTGTAGGTGTCGTCGATGATCGTGCAGCCGGCCGCGCCGTGCAGATAGCGCTGTCGCGCGGCCGGGGCAGGCACGGCGGCCAGTGCCGCAGGCACCCGGTCGAACGGGATGTCCACGGCTTCCAGGACAGCCGCCGCCGCCAGCAGCGCGTAGACGTGATGCCGCCCGCGCAGCGGACTGTGCAGCACGGCGGCCCTACCCGAGCGATTGAGCGTGAGCCTGAGCCCCTCCGCGGAGGACTCTACTTCAGTGGCCTGCCAGTCCGCTCCCGCCTGCAGGCCAAACGTGATCACCCGTCCCGGAGCCGCCGCGTGCATGGCCAGCACGCGCGGATCGTCGCCGTTCAGCACGGTGACGCCGTCCGGAGGCAGCGTATCCACGATCTCCTGCTTGGCCTGGGCGATGCGCTCGATCGTCCCCGCGCGCTCGAGATGCACGGCATCCACGTTGAGCACCACGGCCATGGTTTGCCGCGCGATGCGGGCGAGAAACGCGATGTCGCCGACGTCGTACATGCCCATCTCCAGCACCATCGCGCGATGTTCGCCGCTCAGCGAAAGAAGCGCCAGGGGCAGTCCGATCTCGTTGTTGAAGCTCCGCGGACTGGCCAGTACCGGCATCTCTTTGCCCAGGGCTGCGGCGATCACCTCCTTGGCAGTCGTCTTGCCCACGCTGCCCGTTATTCCGATGGCGGTCAGGGCGGGGAATCGAGACCGCCACCAGGCGGCAAAGCGCTGCAGAGCGACCAGCGGATCCGGTACCAGCCACAGGACTACCGGCATCCCGGCGATGCCCTCGGGCACTCGCGCCACCAGCAGAACCAGGGCGCCGCGCTCGGCGGCGCCAGCGGCAAACTGGTGCCCGTCGGCGCGATCGCCCGGCAGGGCCACGAACATGCTGCCGACGCGAGCCTCGCGAGAGTCGTTCACCGCTGGCCCCAGCGGCACTTGCCAGTCCGGCTCGGCTCCCACCACCTGGAGCGAGCCCTCGCCGCTCTCGTACACGAAGCGGCGCAGGTCGCTCAACAGCAGCCTGCTCAAGGCTGAGGAGACCACGGCACAGTGCGATAATCGTTCACACCGGCACACACACCGCTGGAAGGTTGCGTCGGGTGCGCCGTGGGCATCATTTTGTAGTACTCGAAGAGATGGTAGAAGATATCGCGCACCACCGGAGCGGCCACTTCGGATCCATAGATCACGTTGGGCTGATCCACCTTGACCAGCACGACGAACTGGTGCGACGGATCGTTCTCCACGGGGCCGAACGCCGCCGTGCTGGCGATGGTTTGCGACGGCAGGTAGTTGCCGCCCAGGCTGGGTATCGACGCCGTGCCGGTCTTGGCCGCGAGGTCGTAGCCGGGCACCAGGGCCTGGCACGCTTCTCCGCCTACGGCCTGCTGCACCAGGAGCTGGATTATGCGGGAAGAGGTCTGTTCGCTGACGGCACGGTGGATCGGCTTCCAGGTCGGAGTCACGGTCCGCCCGGCCAGCGTGTACGACTGCAGGACGTGCGGTGTAGGCAGCTCGCCGCCGTTGGCCAGCGAGGCGTAGCCATTGACTAGCTGCAACGGCGTGATGCTCAGGCCCTGCCCGTAAGCCTGGGTATCCTTGTACGATGGCACCCAGATCGGCTTGGGAGGCGCGTCGTTGTACCAGCGCACGTCGCCGCCCACCTCGCCGCTCAGGTCGATGCCCGTCTTGGACTGGAAACCGAAGTTGTCGAGCAGGTACTGGTACCAGATCGGCGCCGAGATGAAGCGGCTGAACTGGGTCGCCCCAACGTTGGAGGACCAGTGCAGCATGATGGCGGGCGTCTCATAGCCGAGGAACGAGCAGTTAGGGAAGCACCAATCGTGAATCGAGATGCCGTCCACCGACAGCGTGCCGGGGTCGGAAACGCGGGTGCCTTCGTTGAAGAGGTTCTGATCGAACCCGGTAGCGATGGTGAACGCCTTGAAGGTCGAGCCCGGCTCGTAGCGCTTGCTGATCGCCGGATTGGGAAACACCGAGTAGAGCGATTGCATAAACTTGGTCTGGTTGTATTTCTTCGTGCCGGCGCCCGCCTTCTTGGCCAGGCTCGCCACCAGACTCCGCCACTGGTTCGGGTTATAGCTAGGCGTGGAGGCCATGGCGATGATGCCGCCATCGCTCGGTCGCTCCACGATGATGCTGCCTCCAATGGCGCCGAACCTCTTCACCACATTGGCCAGATCCTGCTCCACCAGGTACTGCACGTAGCTGTCGATGGTCAACTGCAGCGTGGCTCCCGGCTGCGGCATGGTGTCGGCACCGGTGCCCACGCGGATCGCATTTCCCTTGGTGTCGAAGCGAATGCTCGTGTGGCCCGGCACGCCGGTCAGCAGGCTGTTGTAGGATTGCTGCACGCCGTACACGCCCGTGTCGTATGGCGAGCCGCTGTCCGGGTACACGTAGTCGACGTAGCCCAGCACCTGTGCGGCCAGGCTGCCGTTGGGGTACACCGGCATGCTGCGCGGCTCGGCGCTGATACCGGCCACGTCGAGCTTGTTGATGCGCGCCAGAATAGTGTTCAGCAGGTCTTGCGAGAGCGTGCTCCGGTACGGGCACGTGTCGCTGTCGTCGCCGGCCAGGCAGACGTAGTTCCACGACTCATTGAGCTGCTTGAGGAAGGCGTCGTAGTGCTGCCTGTAGGCCTCCTGGGCCTTGTCGATCAGCGCCTGATCGTGCGCGTGCTTGCCGGTGGGCAAGCGCACGGGAAACAGCACGTCGGTCAGGACACGCGCCACGGAGGCCTTCTTGGTCACGTATGGCGGCGAGGCCGCCAGCTTGTAGACGGTTACCGTGGTCACCAGAGGGGCGCCGTTGGCGTCCACGATGCTTCCGCGAGGCGGCTTGGCCGTTTGCGGTGCCGCCACGTCGGCCGCCCAGTAGCGCTGCAGGTTGGCCTTGGCATCCACGCTGACGGCAATCTGCAGCGAGTACAGTCGATCCGCGAGCATGCAGAGGATGAGAAGGACAGATCCAAGCAGGGCCAGCTGCCGCCAGCCGCGGCGCGCGCGCCGGCGGATCATCGGAGCAGGCTAAACAGCCCGTCCCAAGCGTCCTGCCACCAGGAGGTAATTGCCGCATTGGTCGAGGGCAGGGCAACGGACGACTTGCTGGCCGGCGCTACATCCTGCGCCACCAGGTTGCTGGGCACCGCCACGGATACCTTGAGCGTCTTTACCTGACGCGAATCTCCCATCACCATGCCATCCTTGGTAGCCTCGGAAAGCACGTGAGTGACCGAGGTCATCAGACTCTTCTGCGAAGCAAGGTCGTTCTTCTGCAGGGTTAGCGTCGATATCTTGGCGTCCAGCGAGCGAATATCGCCTTGCGTGGCTACAATCTGGCTCTGTTGCCAGAGGTAGAGGACGCACGTCAGGCCGGCTATTACAACCGCGCCGATGAAAAGGATCACCGATCCGGTGGTTTGCCGCTGGTCGGCGACACCCACATAGCCCGGACCGCTGGAGTCATGCGACGCGCGATGAGCGTTCAT
This sequence comes from uncultured bacterium, assembly GCA_963827235.1. Taxonomy (GTDB): domain Bacteria; phylum Chloroflexota; class UBA5177; order JANWHV01; family JANWHV01; genus JANWHV01. The sequence goes on along the minus strand of CAWHAE010000009.1, from coordinate 1,191,122 downwards.
CGGTCGCCTACCCACATATCCGACATACGACCACAGAGTATCAGAGCCGAACCGCAATGCGCAACCTTGCGCTTCGTGCACGGGGATTGCCCAGCACCTCGGCGTCCCCAGCCACGATCGCATGCCGGTTGACCAGTCGAAGCAGAGGCTGCCGATTGCAGCTGCAAACAGGCTGTTGTGGTGGACATCGACACTCCTTGGCCTCCTGGTGCAAATATCGCTTCACAATCCTGTCTTCCAGCGAGTGGAAGGCGATCACCGCCATTCGCCCGCCCGGCCGCAGCAGGCGCATTGCCTGCGGCAGCGCCAGAGTCACGCTATCAAGCTCACCGTTCACCGCAATGCGCAAAGCCTGGAACACCGTGGTCGCCGGGTGAATTCGGCCCCTGCGGCCCTTTGCTCGCGCTACCAGATCCGCCAGGCGCGCTGTCGTCTCTATTCGCCCGGTCGCGCGCTCTCGCACGATCGCCGTCGCGATCCGCCTTGCCAAAGGCTCTTCGCCATAGTCCCGAAAGATGGTCTCCAGATCGGTCTCGGCAAGTGTGTTGACCAGCTCGGCTGCCGACGGCCCACGAGATGGGTCCATGCGCATATCGAGTGGACCATCCAGCTGGAAGCTGAAACCCCGCTCGGCCACCCCGAGCTGTACGCTGCTTACGCCGAGGTCGAACAACACCCCGTCTACCTGCTCCCATCCGGCCTGCCGGACGATCTGCTCCAGGTCGCGAAAGTTGCCCTGCTTGACTCGCGCTCGCCTCCCGTACGGCTGCAAGCGAATCCGCGTTCGTTCCACCGCCTCGGAGTCGGCGTCCAGGGCAAGCAGCTCACCGTCGGGCGCACTTGCCTCCAAAATCCCCGCCGAATGCCCGCCGCTCCCGGCCGTGCAATCGACGTACAGTTCGCCAGACTGGGGGCCGAGTCCCTCGATCGTCTCCTCGTAGAGCACCGGCACGTGCTCTGCCCCGGCCACCACACCTCCCCGATTGTTCTCGGCGGGCCGCACTCGCGCAGCACGCCATCGTCGCGTCCCACCGCCTGCCTGCGTACCGGATGGAGCGCGATACGGAACACCCGTCATGTCGTCCGGCACCGAGCCGCGCTAGATATCAAGCCCAAGCCCGGAAAGCCGTTCGGCAATATGCTCGCCGTCCTCCTCCACCTTGGGCCGCGCGGCATCCCAGCGCGACTGTGACCAGATCTCAACCTTGCTGTACTGGCCCACGACCACGGCGGTCTCGTCCAGCGCCGCGTACTCCCGCAGGAACGCCGGAATAAGCACCCGCCCCTGCCGGTCGAACTCGCACTCCGTCGCACCGGAAAAGATGAACCGCTTGAAGTTCCGCACATCCGGCTGGGTGGACGGCAGCTTGTCCAGCTTCTCCGCATAGTCCTGCCACTCCTGGGCAGGGTAGATCACCAGGCAGCCGTCGAGCCCTCGTGTGACGATCGCGCCCTCGCCCAGCTGCAGGCGGAACCTGGCAGGAATTGCCAGCCTCCCCTTGCTGTCCAGACTGTGCGCGAACTCACCCAAGAACATCATTCAGCGGCCCCCGGTTATCCCCATCTGGCCCCACTTATCCCCACTGTTATCCACAGTGAGGTCAGTATACGCTCCGGGGTACCGGCCACACCAGTGTTTGTTCCCCTTCTTTTGCGCGGCGAGGTCATCTGGAAATGACGAGGAATTGGCGCTGTAAAGCACGAGAAGGCGGGACAACGTTCCTTCTTCATCGATACCGATCTCATCGGCAACCCCACGCAACTTTGGATCCCTCCGGCGCGGCCGCTATGCCCGCCGCCACTCTCCCCCGGGACTGATCCGAGCCGTGCAAGTGGGGGAATCGTGCTCAGCATAACCTCGATCGCGGCCTGGTTACGCGAAAGTGGGGAGAAGTGGGGGCAAGAAGCCGGCGCGGAGCCGGATCGGCTCCAATTCGGCGCCCGGTGGGCGTGGTGGGCCCGTGGAAGAGGTCAGCGCTGCCCTCCTCCACGAGGCGCCGACGGCCTCAGACTTCCCACGATTCCGGGTTTGGCGGCGACTTTCCGCTCAGAGAACTGGACGGCCGCGGGCTGCACGCCGGGTAGTTGTGTCGCAGGCACCCCCTGCCGTACTATAGCGGGAGATAGTTACGATCTGTATCAAAGTTTCGCTTTCGCCTGCGGTGTGGCGGCGTCATGAGCCTCTCCTGGTATCTGGAGTGAACATGAACAAGGATCTCGACATCGTGGTGGTCTGCGAAGTCAACGTCGACATTGTCGTGGCCGGCGTGGATGGACCGCCCCGCTTCGGCGCCGAGCGCACGGTAAGCGACGTCGTGCTCACTGCCGGCTCCAGCGGGGTCCTGGTAGCCACGGGACTTGCCGACCTCGGCATGCGCGTCGGCGTGTGTGGGCTGGTAGGCGACGATCCCTTTGGCCACTACATGCTCGAGCACTTTCAGAACCGCCACATCGACCACAGCGGCATCGTCGTCGACACCACAGTGAGAACCGGCGCCAGCGTTGCGCTATCGGGCCGGCACGACCGGGCCATCCTTACCTATCCCGGCGCCATGGCCCGCTTCTGCCTGGCACATGTTCGATCCGACGTCCTGGCACGTTCCCGTCACCTTCATCTGTCCTCCTACTTTCTGCAAGAAGGGCTGCAGCCGGATGTGCCGGCCCTCCTGAGCGAGGCGCACGAGCTGGGACTCACCACCTCGGTGGACACGGGCCACGACCCTGCCGAGAAGTGGGAAATCGACGGACTGCTCGACCACGCTGACATCTTCCTGCCGAATCACGTGGAGGCCCTGGCGATCAGCGGCGCAACGGACGTGCGCGATGCCCTATCCCGGCTCGCCCAGCGCGTGCCGGTGGTCGCCGTTAAGTGCGGCGCGGAGGGCGCCTGGGCTGCGCGCGGCAGCGAGCTCGTGCACGTGCCGGGCATCTCCGTACAGGCGCGCGACACTCTTGGTGCCGGCGATGCGTTCGACGCCGGCTTCCTGAGCGGATGGATCGCGGGTAGCACGCTGGCGGCCTGCGTCTTGCGCGGCAACGCCTGCGGAGCGCTCACGGCTGCGCACGTCGGCGGCACCGGGGCACTCAGCGCGGAGAGGGTAGAGGCGCTGCTGGCACGGGCCGCCGCGCGAGCCTAGTCGCGCCAGGCAAACCCACGGGCAGCCGCCGGCTCAGCCGGTCTGTCCGGCGGAATCGCCGCGCACACCCTCGAGGCGCGCCTGCAGTTCCTCCCAGCGTCTCTGCAGCTCCAGGCGGAAGGCAACCCGGGCCTCGTCGCGCAAGGCCGGGCGCAGCTCAGGTGGGAATTCCTGTATGACCTGCTCGACCTCGCACATGAGGCACTCGAATTCTTCGACGAACTTGCGATCTAGAGCCGTCACAGTTCCGCGCTTCCTGAAGCCTCGATACCTGTTCCCCGACTCGCGCTCCCGTTCGGCAGCGTCTCGGGCCGCTTCAGCCCATGATACTGTGGCGGGCCATGCAGTTCCAGCGCCGCGGCCGTCCGGCTTGCGGGAATGCCGGCGACTCGGAGCCCCGCTGTCGTAGCGACCGGCACACGTGATCCTTCTCGCCGGCCCGGGCGGCGCGCTACACCGCGTCGTCGGCGGGCGCGAACCGGGCCGTGAAGTGCCTGAGCGCGGGCGCCTGCCAGACGATGCGCAGGCCACGGAGACCGTCTTTGTGCGTAGCCACGTAGTCCAGTGCCTCGGCCAGGTAGTCCACGTGGCTCTGCGTGTAGGTGCGACGGGGAAATGCCAGCCGTACCAGCTCCTCGCGGGCAGGCTCCTCGGTGCCGTCGGCTCCCGGCTTACCGAACATCACGCTGCCGATCTCCACGCTCCGGATACCTGCTGTCAGGTAGAGGGCCACGCAGAGCGCTTGGGCCGGGTATTGGCGCGGCGGAATATGTGAGAGCATGGCGGCGGCATCGATATATACCGCGTGACCACCCGTGGGCAGCACGATCGGTATGCCGCTGGCAGTCATCCTCTCCCCCAGATATTCGATCGACCGCACGCGATAGCGCAGGTAGTCGTCCTCGAGCGCCTCGAAGAGACCGGTGGCGATCGCCTCCATGTCGTAGCCGGCCAGCCCGCCGTACGTGGGAAATCCCTCACCGAGTATGAGCTGGTTCTTGGCGCGCTGGGCCCAGTCGTCGTCGTTTAGGGCCAGGAAGCCGCCGATGTTGGCCATGCCGTCCTTCTTGGCGCTCATGGTGCAGCCGTCGGCATAGCTGAACATCTCCCGCGCGATCTCCTCCGGCGACTTGCCGGCGTACCCGGGCTCTCGCTGCTTGATGAACCAGGCGTTCTCGGCAAACCGGCAGGCGTCGATGAAGAAGGGGATCTCGTGTGTGCGGCAGAGCTCGCTCACGGCGCGGATGTTGGCCATGCTCACCGGCTGGCCGCCGCCGGCATTGTTGGTCACCGTGATCATGCACAGGGGGACATTCTCTCGCCCCACCGTGCGCAGCGTTTCCGCCAACCGATCCAGGTCCATGTTGCCCTTGAAGGGGTGCAGCAGAGCAGGCTGCAGGCCTTCCGCGATCACCAGGTCGTGCGCTTCGGCGCCCACTGCTTCGATGTTGGCGCGCGTAGTGTCGAAGTGCGAGTTACTGGGCACGACCTGTCCCGGCCGGCAAACCGTGCCGAAGAGGATTCGCTCGGCGGCGCGGCCCTGGTGGGTAGGGATGACGTACTTGAACCCGGTGATTCGCTGAACGGCCGCTTGCAGCCTGTAGAACGATCTGCTGCCGGCATAGCTCTCGTCGCCCTGCAGCATGCCGCCCCACTGCGCGGAGCTCATGGCGCCTGTGCCGGAGTCGGTCAGCAGATCGATCGTCACATCGTCGGCGCGGAGCAGAAACAGGTTGTAGCCCGCGGCTTCCAACGCCGCGCGTCGGTGCTCGGGAGTCGTGAAATGGATGGGCTCGACCGACTTGATGCGAAACGGCTCGATGATCGTTCGCGGCTGGAATTCCACGCTGCCTCTCCCTATTCAACTCGCCCCTCACTGCCGCCGGCGGGGCTCGCGGAGGCGGCCTGTAGCCGGCTCGACCGCGCCCGAGTCCGGGCGGGGCGGCTCATCGCTCCAAGGATAGCTCAGTACGGGCGTGCCGCGTTACGCCGCGCTGAAGTCACCGCTCTCCAGGCGCTCCAGCCCGGACAGATCGGCGGCGACCGGGACACCGGCCTCGGTCAGCGCTGCGTGCAGAGCCAGCAGCGGCAGGCCGACCACGGCCAGATACGAGCCGTCGACGCGGGCGATCAGCGCGGCACCTTCGCCTTGGGCAGCATAGGCGCCCGCCTTGTCCATGGGCTCGCCGCCGGCCACATAGGTGCGGATAGCCTCATCCGTGGCAGGGTGCATGGTCACCGACGCCGTCACCACGCGGCTCAGCACGCGTCCCGCGCGCCAGACGGCAATGCCCGTGTGCACGCGGTGGGTGTTCCCGGCCAGCATACGTAGCATCGTCTCGGCATCCGCGGCGTCGACGGGCTTATTCAGGATACGCCCGTTCAGATCGACCAGAGTATCGGCGCCGATCACCACCGCATCGCGGTGCCTGCGCGCCACGTCTATCGCCTTCTGCTCCGCCAGGAACAGCGCCACCTGCGGAGGCGAGGCGTGTGGAGGATGCGTTTCGTCCAGCGTGCTGGGATCGATGGAGAACGGAATGCCCAGGTAACGCAGCAACTGATGGCGGCGCGGCGAACTGGATCCCAGAATGACAGGAGTCGAGGAGGAAGCCACGAAAGTCACTTACCCAGGCCCGGCAGACCACCCGCGGCGAGTGGAAAGATTACCGCGGTGTGTCTTGGCCCACCGGGCCGCGTGTCCTTCCATGTGTCGCCATTGTAACATCAGGTGTCAAGAGGTGTGAAATAGGCTTATGCACAGGCGGCGCCTCCGCCGACGGCAATCCCGCGTCATTCGCTGGTCGCCGGCGTCGACCGTCGCGGCAGTTGCATGACGCGCTCGAAGCTGCTGGTGGCATGAGCAAGCAGCAAAACGATGTTATACACGGCGTAGAGCTCCAGGGAGAACGGCAGGTAGCCGAGGTAGCCTGGCAGGGGCATTTCGAAGAGCTTTGGCGCTGTGACGCCCGGCAGCACGTAGGACCATTTGGGGTATGAGTGGTAGTTCCACATCTCCCAGAAGAACCCGCAGGTGATACCGCCCGCGAAGAGCGAGCAGAGCATGGCGATCCTACCTGCCCGCATCAGCCTGAAGATCGATGGCCGGCCGGCGAGCCAGTTGATCGGCTCCAGGACGAGTATCATAGAGCTCCAGATCAGCGGATACATGGTCCCGGGCCAGAACCAGGGCGCCAGGAACGCGGCCACGCCGAGCAGGATCAGCGACCCGGCAAAGCGTTTGGACGGCTGCTCACCGGCCAGCACCCTGTAGCGAGATGGTGAGACGAACGAGCCGACGAGCGTCGTGGTCTCCAGCACGGCGGGCAGGACGGTGCTGAACGGCAGCGTGGCGAAGAGAGCAAACTCCAGCGAGCTGTACTGGCTGACGCCATGGTAGAGCCAGTTCTGCACCGGCAGATTGAGCGCCTCGAAGGCCCACCAGCAGAAAGCCGAGATGACGAACAGGGCCACGAATTGTCTGGTGCTCTGCTGCAGGAGCGACACGCCACGCCGAGCCAGCACGATTGCGTCTACGAACAGGATGTAGCCCAGCCATATGGGAAAGAAATAGAACTGGGCGAATGGCTGGAGCTGATTCCAGGAAACCACCCAGGCCAGAATGAGCATCAGCAGGCCGAGGGCACCGACTCTGGGAAGCACGGCCCGATGGCGCGTCAGCGGCGATCCAGTCCTCGGCCACGTCTGCTGCCGCGTGATCTCTTGCCCCATGCACGACTCCCAACCTGCTCCGGTGCCATACCGGAGAACATACGCGGTGAAGACACGCTCTTCACCGTATCACACGGCCGTTGCTACGGCATAGCGAGGGTATGCCTCGTTGCTCTCGACATGCTAGAGTGAAAGCATCGTGAATCGCGAAGACTACGTCGAGACCTTGCTCGACTACTATGAGAACCCTCGCAACAACCGGCCGCTGGACGGCGCTCAGCTTCATGCATCGGGAAGCAATCCCGGGTGCGGCGACGTGGTCAGCATGTACGCCCGGCTAGACGCGGACGATCGGCTGGCGGAAATCAGCTTCGAGGGAGAGGGCTGCACCATTAGCCAGGCCGCGGCGTCGCTGCTCACCGAGCTCGCGCAGGGAAGGTCGCTGCGCGAGTTGGAAGCCCTGAGCGCGGACGATCTGTACGAGGATCTCGGCCCGGAGCTCCTCAAAGTGCGCCCGCGTTGCGCGACGCTCGGCCTCTCGGTGCTCAAGAACGCGGCCCGCGACTACCTGGGATCACCCTCGGCCCTGCCCAGCGACTGCGCTCGATGATAGGCCGCCAGCACGGCTTCGGCGATCGTCGACCGTAGCCCACCCTTTTCCAGGTGGTAGAGCGCCTGCGCCGTGGTGCCGCCCGGCGACGTCACGTCATTCTTCAGGGCGGCCGGATGCCGCTCGGAGTCCTGTGTCAGCCTGACCGAGCCCAAGACGGTCTGCGTCACCAGCTCCTCCGACATGTAGCGCGGCAGGCCGATCTGCACGCCGGCATCGATCAGCGCCTCCATGAACAAGAAGAGATAGGCCGGGCCCGACCCGGAGATACAGGTGGCCATATTCAGGAACGATTCGTTTGACACCTGAAGCTGGCGTCCCAGCGCACCGAAGATGCCCCGGGTGAGCTCGATCTGGGCGGGCGTCACCCAGGCGTTGGGTAGCCACACGATCATCCCTTCGCCCACCAGGCACGGCGTGTTGGGCATGGCTCGCACGATGGCGTGGCGGCCGAGACTCTGCTCGAGCGTGCTCAGGGCAATGCCGGCGGCGATCGAGATCAGCGCTTGATCGTCGGTCAGCACGTCTCCCAGTTCCTTGAGCACGGTCGGCACGTTCTGCGGCTTGACCGCCATGATCACGATCGTGGCACCCGCCACCGCCTCGACGTTCGATTCGTGGAGGCGGATGCCATATTGCATCTGCAGAAACGTGCGCCGTTCATCGCGAGGGTCGCTGGCAACCAGGGAGTCCGGACCGCACACGCCCTTTCCCAGGATTCCCTTGATAATGGCCTCAGCCATGATGCCCGCGCCGACGATGGCAATGCGCATGACCACCTCCCCTGACTTCTAACGCCGCGCTCGCACCGCCTGCAGGCAGGGCCCGCCCGCGCGATCTGCGACACCGCTCGAGCGCGGGAGACAGACGCAGTCAGTATACTCATCGACCCTTCCCCGCGGTCTGCTATGCTCGAAGCAGGATCTCTGCCAGCCGCTTCCCGGGAGTCCGCCATGAGCTGCCGCCGATCGATCGTTTCCATTGCAGCCGCCTTTGCGGTCGCCCTGCTCGTGGCCGTACAGAGCGCATGGCCGGGCGGCGCGGCGTTCGCCAGGGTTGTGCCCGCCGGCCTCAAGCCCCTGCCGGCCAGCGCCGCGCTCGGGCCCCTGGAGAACATTTCCCAGACGTGGAACAACTGCGGTCCGGCGTCGGTCGCCGAGGTGCTGGCCTATTGGGGCATCTATCGCACGCAGTACCAGGTGCAGTCCGTAATACGGGCCGACGGTAACCCGTACGGCACGACCCCGTATGGCGTGCCTGCCTACATGCGCAGCCTCAGTATGCGCGCCTTGCTCGGTATCGCGGGCAGCGAGCGCGTGATAAAGCTGCTCGTCGCCAACGGCTTCCCGGTCATCGTCAGCCAGTACGTTAGTCTCACGGACCACGTCGGGCACTACAGGCCCATCCGGTCGTACGACGACGGCCAGTCAAGCTTCGTGTCCAGCGATCCCTACCTGGGTCAGGGCCACGTGATCGGCTATGCCGAGTTCGACGCCATCTGGAAGAGCACGAATCGCCGTTTCCTCGTGCTGTACCCGCCCGCCAAGCAGGCCCTACTGGACCGGGTGCTTAGCGCGGCAGGCTGGAGCCTCACCGCCGCCTATAGCAACGACCTGGCACGAACGCAGCAATTGCTCGCCGGCAGGCTGAAGGACACGACGGGATACGGCTCCAGGCGAAACTCCTATCTCTCCATCGCCTGGGACGAGCTTGAGCTCGGCAAGCCGACGGCGGCACGCTCGGCCCTGGCACTGGCGAAGCAGCACGGCGCCAACGCCATCGTGATCGGCTGGGTATCCGCGGAGATCGCCCGCGCCGGCTAGAGCCGCTTTCAGTCGTTTGGCGTGATAGGCCACGGCCCTCACCTGCGGCCGGACCCGGGATTCTGGCGGCATCGCGCGAGGCGCCGAGCACGGCCACCCGACAGTGCCCGCGAGACACGAGCCCGCCTGGACATCGCAACGCAGGCGTCTCGTGCCTTTCGTCGATGCAAGCAATTGCAGGCACGTCCGGAGGCAGCCGCGACGGCCGTGGTCCCAGGATCGCCGGGCCGGGGCCTTGGACCACAACCGTGCAGGCCCGCGGGTGCGCCTCCGCGGAGATCGGGCCCGCGCGCGAGGGCCAGGCGCGCTATGCTGAAACCGTAAGTGGAGGTGCCCCATGGCGGTTGCAGTTTCTCGCGGCGTACCTCGGTCCCCCGCCCCCTGGGCGGAGGTCGTGCCGGGCCATGGCCCGGCGACGGTAGACGACTTGTTGAGCCTGCCCGACGACGGGTACATCTACGAGGTGGTGGAAGGGGTGTTGGTGCGCATGAGCGGGAGCGGCAATGAGGCGTCGCGGCTTGGCGCACGCCTGCTCGTACAGCTTGGCGCGTATGTCGATGCACACGGACTCGGGATCATGACCGGCGCTGACGGGGTCTACAAGTGCCCCGGTGCAGAGACCGGCCTCATCCCAGACGTAGGATACTATGCTGCGGCGCACCTGGCGGACATCGTGGACGACAGCAAGCCCATCCCATTTCCACCCGACCTCGCAGTGGAAGTCGTGTCGCCCGACCAATCGGCCGATGCCATGGCCGCCAAGGCCCGCAAGTATCTTCGTGCCGGCACGAGCCTGGTGTGGGTGGTCTGGCCTCAGGCCAAGCACATCGACATATGGCACCGGGAGGTGCTCACCGGTCCGGTCCGCACGCTCAACGTCAGCGACGCGCTCGACGGCGAGGATGTGATCCCCGGCTTCTCCTACCGGGTGGCCGATCTCTTCCAGAATCCGCTGCGCCCGGAGCCTGCCGAGGAGTAGCGAGCGCTTTAGCCCGCCAAGCCGGCACCCACTGCCAGCGCGTAAGCGCGACGCTGTACCTCGACGTGGCGCACGGCTACTTGGCCGGCGAGCTTCACGGTCCGGACCGCGACGCCGGCGGCGTCGTAGACGACGAGGTCCGCGGGCGAGCCCGGCAGCGGCGCGTCGATCGTGAACGAGGTCCCGGATCCGGCGAGCCCGCCGTACAGCAGCGTTGTCCCGCCAAAGCTCACCAGGAAGCCGGCCTGGGGAGTGCCCGCGCGAAAGAGTGCCTGTACCACGCCACCGGCCCAGGTCTGATTGGCGTCCGCGAAGATCTGCTCCACCGGCACGCCCTGCACGGCGAGCAGCGTCCCCCTCGTCGTGCGATAACGGACGATGCTGCCCGCGTTCGCCGTGCCCGCTGCCACGCGCGCCACGTCTGCCGCGGCCGGCGCCAGCAGCGTGGCCACGGGAGCGGATGCCAGTACCGAACCTCCGGCGTCGAGAACGCCGGCCAGCGCCGCCCTGTCGGCAGGCGTGACGCCGGAGGCGGTGCGATCCAACACCACGACCGCGCGCACACCGGCTGCTCCTCCGGAGATCAGGTGAGTGACAATAGGCGCCGCCTCGTCGTCGTGGGCGAAGGCGGCGAGCGCCGTCCAGTCGTAGCTGTCGAGGGCCCGCATGGCGCGCGTGCGGCCGGCCACGAGCAGGTCGTGCGCGTTCGACGCCAGGATGAGGGCGTCCGGCCGGCCTGCAGGGGCCGGCATGATCCCGCGCAGGAGGGGAAAGGTCGCCGACACGCGTGCGAACATCAGGCGCGGGTCGTAGTAGTAGCGGTGCGTGTCGTTGAAGAGCCCCTGACCCTTGATGTTGTAGTTCCAAACGGCGATACCCTGGAGGTCGCCGCCGGTCTGCCGCGCCAGCTGGGCAAGGTAGATGGCATTGGCTACCGCATCGGCAATCGTGCCCGGATCGCTGCTGGCCCCGTTCAGGCCCCAACTATTGGCCGTTGACCAGAGCCAGAGCGGCCGATTATAGATGGCAGAGTAGTAGCCGAGCGTGCGCACCAGGCTGAAGAGCGCGTAGAGGTCGGCACTGTGCGCGGGCGTCGTGTAGAGGCCATCCTTGGGATAGGCGTCGAACGTTACCACGAAGTTCTCGGGCGCCTCCTGGAAGATGGCCTCCAGGTCGGGCCCTTCGTGCTTGACGCGGCCGTAGCCGCCATCGAACGACATGGTCACCTTGACGGCGGGGTCGATTGCCAGCCACTGCCGGGCGCTCCATGCCGCGTAGTCGGCGATGTAGTCCGCCTGGAATCGCCCCACGCTGGCCTGCCGTTGCGCATTCGTTCCCGCCGCGCTCATGCTGAAACCGTAACGGGCGCGAAAAGCCGAGTCTGCCCAGATCGAATAGTCGCCGTCGGCAGGCTCGTCGGCCATGTTCAGCATCTCGATCGCCGTGCCGTACGGCCGAACGAGCGTGCCGTCCACCCAGCGGTAATAGGCAAGAATGTCGCGCCGGTAGTCGGGTGCGTAGAAGGAAGCGGACTCGCCACCGGCGTCGTAGACCTTGCCCCGTCCATCCACGCGCAGATCCCGTGGATGGACGCTGTTCCAGGCCGCACCCATCTGAATCTGATAGCCGACCGGCAGCACGACCTGAATGCCGAGCGCTCGAGCCGCGTTCAGGGCATTGCGCACGGCCTGGAGCATGTCCACGGCATCCGCATGGAGCGGCGATCCGGCGTCCTCGAAGGCCTGCCACACGGCGAAGGAGAGGCCCGGCTCGCTCTTTCGAGTGCCCACCTCGCCGGGGTTGTTGTGACCCAGCCAGACGATATTGGCACCGGCAGCAAGTTGCTGCCGCATCTGCGACTCCAGCAGCGCGACGCTGTCGCCCGGGTAGGCGTCCATGGCCCAGCCCGCGAATGCCGCCGGGGCGCCGGCAGCCTGTCCGCCCCACCCGTCGGCTTCACGAGCCGAGCCGGACGCTCGCGGTCCCGCGGGCGAGGCGTACTCGCGCGGCCCGGCCAACCGTGTCCGGGAGCCGGAGGCAGCGGATCGGGTCACATCCACGGCCGCCGCACTCAAAGAGTCTGGTCCGGCCGCACGGCTCGTCGCCTGGACCGCGCCCGCATACGGCGGGGCCGCAAACAGCACGGCCGCCAGGAGCGCGGCAATGGCGTGCAGCCGCCGCATATCCGCCTTCCGCCGCCCCCGCAGCATGTCGTTCACGTGCGTCCTTACTCCGGTGCTGCCGGTGTCGTGTCACCGGGCTCGGGCCGCGATCCTCCTAGCTCGGATGCAGTACTACGGTACTGCAATACAGAGAAACCTGTGCTACGATTGCCGCATGTTGCTCGACGACGCGATATCCGCCGTTGAAGATACGTCGACCTGGCGCGATCACGTCGTCCTGTGCGGCCTCGGGCGAATCGGCGAGAGCGTCACGGAGGCCCTGCTACGCGCCGGCATGCGCATCGTGGTGATCGACAGTGGGCCTCAGACTCCCTTCAAGCGCCTGCTGGCGCGCCACGGGGTACCGGTGATCAACGGCGACAGCACGCGGTACGAGCTGCTGCAGCAGGCGGGCGTGCGCAATGCTCGTGTCGTGATCGTGACCATCAGCCACGACATGTCCAGTCTCAAGACGGCGCTGGCCGCGCGTGAGCTCAACCTGTCCGGGCGCGTGATCATGCGTTTGTTCAACCAGCGCATGGCGGAGCACCTGCGGGAGCTGCCCGTAGGCATTGAGGCCCTGTCGCTCTCTGCCATGGTAGCGCCGGTCTTTGCCATGGCGGCGCGCAACCCCTGGCTTCGCGGCGCCTTCACCCTGGGCGGCACGTCCTGGGCGATCGGCACCCTGGAGGTGCCGGCGGGCATAGCGCCCGCGCTCACGCTCGAGCACTGGCGGTTGGTGGGAATGGTTGCGCTCGCCTGCACGACGACCGAGAAGACCGTCTGGTTTCCGCCGATCGAGTACGCGCCGCCTGCCGGCGCCAAGCTGCTGGTCGCCGCGCATCCTTCTCGCCTGCGGGCCCTGGGACGCCACCCGGAATGGGTGGCAGCGGCCAGGACGGCGACCAATCCCGAGCAATGGCTGGAGACGCAGCTTGCCCTCACCACGCCGCGGCGAAAGCGGCGTCAGCCGCGTATGGTCCACCAGTTGTTGAGGCTCTGGCAACACACGAACCCTTACCTGCGCGCCGCGATTTCACTCATGCTGACCCTGTTCATGCTCAGCGTGATCGTCTTCAGGCAGTTCTACCCGCTCGCGCTTTCCAACGCCGTCTACTTCACCGCCGCCCTGATCACCACCGTCGGGCTGGGCGACATCAACCTGCTGCACGCGAGCACGCCGCTCAAGCTGTACGGCGTGTTCGTCATGCTGACCGGCGCCGTTCTCATGGCCGTGATTTACGCCCTGATCGCCGAAGCCGTGGTGAGCGAGCGATTGGCCGCCCTGCTCGGTGCTCCCCTGGATGAGGAGCAGGATCACTACGTCGTGGCGGGCGTGGGTACCGTGGGATTCCGCGTGGTCAGCATGCTGCACGATGCCGGTGAGCATGTGGTGGCGATCGAGGAGTCCGAGCATGCCCGCTTCGTCTCCCAGGTGCGCGCGCTGGGCATTCCCATCGTGATCGGCGACACGCTGTTTGAAGACACGCTTCGTCGCGCGCAGATCGCCCGTGCCCGTGCCTTCATCTGCGCGACCAGCAGCGACCTGGCGAACATAGAAGCGGCGCTGAACGCGCGCGCCATCCAGCCGGACATTCACGTCGTGGTGCGCGTGTTCGATCACGAGCTGGCAGTACAGGCCCGGCGCAGTCTGAACATCCCGGCCGCCTTCAGCACCGCCAGCTTGGGCGCGCCGGTCTTTGCCAGCGCGGCAATCAGCCACGAAGCGCCGCGCATCATCGGCGTGCCCGTAGACCATCCCGGCGTCGACAGCCTGAGCATCCTGTATATACAGATCGACGCCGAGCTGGCCGGCCAGACCGTGGCTGCAGTGGCTGCCGGCCGCGGCGGAGCCGCGCTGCTGCACCGGCCGGCCGATCGCCCTGACGACGCGCGCTTCGCTCCCAAGCCCGATCTCGTGGTGGCCGACGGCGACCTGCTGGTCGTGGCCCTGGCCGGCGAGGTGCCGCTGTTCGAGACCGAGGACTGATCGGCTCAGGTGTAGCTGGCCTCGCGCAGCACCTTCGCCCGCTTCGCCGCTCGCGGCATCCCGGAGGCGAGCAGGTCGGCTGCCACCGCCTCGACGTCGTAGGCGACGCGATGCAGAACGGCCTCCCAGCCGGTGCCCTCGTGCCGGATCTCTGCCCAAGCCGCCCGCCGATCCCCGTCCCGGGGAAAGCCGGCGCTCGCCGCGTCGACCAGCAGCAGATCGCCCACCCAGCGCTGATAGGAGACATGCAGGTGTCCGAACACGAGCACCCGTTCCTCCATGCCCGAGAGGCGATCGAGCAGCGTGGCCTCGGTCTCGTCCGGGGAGATGTGCTGCTCGAGATCTGCGAGGTTGGCGTGCACCAACAGGATGCCGCCGTCCGGTCCCGAGAGGTGGAGGCGCCTGGGCAACGCCTTCAGATAAGCAACGCCGCCGGTCCCGATCTGCTGCGCCGCCCAGGTAGCCTGGGCACGCTCCGACTCCTTCAGTCCGGCCGCGTCCAGGGCGGTCGGATCGGCGAAGAGATAGTAGTCGGTGTTGCCGAGCACGACCGGGCAGTCGAGGGCGCGAATGCGCGCCAGTGTTTCCGCCGGGCGAGGTCCGCCATTGACCAGATCCCCGGCCACGATCAGATCGTCGAAACGGACCGTGCCGGGCAATATCACCCAGCACCGCCTCCAGGCCCAGGAGGTTGCCGTGGGTATCGGAGAAGGCGGCGACGCGCATCAGCCGGTTACTGCTCCGCCTCGCCGTTGACCGCCGCGATGCACGAGTACAGTTTTCCTCGCAGGTTATCGCGACGATGATCCTCCCACCAGCCGATGAACTCATCGTACCGGCGGGCGCGCTCGTCGGTCTTGCTGCTGAGCAGCGCGAGCATCCCCGGCCGCGGATCGCCCGACGAGCCGCCCTGCAGCATCGCCCGGGCCCTGCCATGCGCTCCTCGTGCGGAATGGGTTCGGTCGCCTGCGCAACCAGAGCTTCCTGCAGCCGTTGCGCGATCACGGAAAGCTGGCGCTTGAGCACCTCGATCAGCACGTCGCAGTCGTGAATCTCGCCGATCTGTTCTTGAATCGACTTGATGTCCGAGATGCGGTCCTCCACATCCGGGCCAAAGCAGATACGGAAGATCTCCAGCGAGTAGCGCAGATGCTTGGCGGCGATGCGCATCTCATGCAGCTCGGTGACGTTTGCCGGGTCGCGGATGAAGGGCTCGAAACCGTACAGGTCCGCGACGCGCTCCACCGCGATCAGCCGCGCGTGCTCCTGCAGCGGGGCACCGGGGTCCAGACGACCCTTCTTCCGCGACTTGGCGTTCGCGCCGGCATCGCCCATCAGCAGCACGTAGAGCTTGTAGCGGAAGCCGGAGTGCTCGGCCGCGTCCAGCGCCTCCACCAGGTCGCCGCGATGCAGCCCGCGCTCGTCGCGCAGCACCTGGACCAGCTCGGCCACGCCGGGCTGCTCGTCAGGCGGAGCCTGCTTCCCATGGCGGCGCAACGCTTCGATCAGCACGTCACGGTCGCGAACCTCGCCGAGGGCCCTGGTCAGCGAACGTGCCATCTTCTCCAGCGGCTTGAACTGCCTCGCCGGGTAGCAGATTCCGAACACGTCCATGGCCGCGCGCAGACGCCGCGAGGCCACGCGCATATCGTGCAGCGCCTCCACGTCGTCCCCGGCGCGCGTGCCGGCCTCGTGCTGGAACAGCTCGTCGAGCTTCTGGCCGATTGCCGGCCTGGCCGCGGCACAGAACGGCATCCCGGCTTGCAGGCCGTGGACTTCGCTACCCATCGTTATTCCCCTGATCCGGCCCAGCCTGAAGCCATCCCGCCGAGCCACCTACGCGTGGCAAGGCACGCGCACTCCGGGCGCCCCACCACGATCGTAACCCTGCGGCCGCTACGCCGATGCGCCGGCCCTCCAGAGCGGTATCTAGCCCGCGTGAGTGGGCTCGACGCCGGCCGGCTGCCCTGCCTCGACGCTATCCTGCTCGCTTGGCTTGCCGTTGGCCTTGGGGTCAACCGCCTTGGCGTCGACAGCATTCTTCTGCGTCCGTCCCCTGGCGGCATGAGCGGACTTGGCGGAGTGCGAGGTACCGGCCGGCGACGCGGGCTTCTTGGACGCGGCCGGCTCGCCTGCAGGCGACCCGTGCTTCGCGTGCGCATTCCGGGCGGCCTCTGCCGGCGCATGCATCTGTTCGAGCAGAGACTGCAGCGCAACCAGGTCCTCGGCCGTCTTCGCCAGGCGCGACTCGGCGCGCTCGAGTCGACCGCGAAGCTTGCCGGCTTTCTCCTGGGCTTTCGCCTGCGCCAGCTTGGCTTCGTCCAGCCTGCGCTTCAGCGCCTTCCTCTTCGGCGCTTTCACCGCTTGCGACGCCGCTTCCTTCACCGCCTTAGCCATGTGACGCCCCTTTCGCCTGCTGCAAGCAAAGCGCCCATCCGGCGTTTTCTCGCTACTCCCCGGACATGCCGCATGAGCCGCGCGTTCAATAGAGCTAAAGTATATCACACCCACAGTGAATTGTCTCGCTCGTTCCGGTCGCTGCCGGAGCCGTTCAGCTCTCGGAACGGACGGGCTGGGGCGGGCCCGGGATCGCCCCAACGGGCTGGTCTTGCGGGCCCGGGACCGCCGGCCATCCCGGCCTCCTCGTCCGTCGAGCTGCCCGGGCCGTGCGTCGAACCACGGCTCCTGCCGGCCGGAAAGTGTTGTTCTCCGCCAAGCGCATTTGCTGGGGCCTGGCCGAAAAGGACACCGGCAGCAATGCGGGGCGGCGGAGCTATGTCGCGTTTTGCCGCCCGAGCCGCGACCAGATTCCCGGGATAACTGCCGGCGGAGTAAGCGGCTGGATGCATCTGGCCAGATCGGCGCCGCAGCGGGTAGCATCCTCGGTAGCGATCGGTCGGCGTGGTTCGCGTGCGCGACTTGCCTGAGGGCACCGGCGTCGCGCGTCTACCCAGGTAGCGTACCTGCACGATGATGAGCACGGACCGGGACTGTCGCCGCGCGCCATCCGGCGCAGGCGGCTCGTCGCCAGCAGCGGCGCCATAGCACAGAGAGGAATAGAGCGGCAGATGATCAGCACCAGCAACGCCGAGCGAATCGGCCTCCTTCGCGCCTACGGAGATCTCCTGCCGCTGACCGGCGACACGCCCTTGATCTGCCTCGGCGAAGGGCATACTCCCATGGTCCGGGCCGAGGCCATCGAGGCCCGGACGGGACTGCACCGCGTATTCCTCAAGCTGGAAGGCTGCAATCCCACAGGATCGTTCAAGGATCGCGGCATGGTCCTGGCCGTGGCCAAGGCCATGGAAAGCGGCGCCAAGGCGGTCATCTGCGCCTCCACCGGCAACACCAGTGCCTCTGCTGCCGCTTACGCCGCCCGCGCGGGCTTGCGCGCGCTGGTGGTCATACCCGACGGCTACATTGCCCTGGGCAAGCTGGCCCAGGCGCTTGCCTATGGCGCCAACGTCGTGGCAATCGAAGGCAGTTTTGACGACGCCCTGACCATCGTGCGCGCCCTGGCCAACACCGGCGCCGCCACACTGGTCAACCACATCAACCCCAATCGCGTGATCGGCCAGCAGACCGGCGCCTGGGAGATCTGCGATGTGCTCGGCGCGGCGCCCGACTACCTGTGCCTGCCCATGGGCAACGCCGGCAACATAACCGCCTACTGGAAGGGCTTCCGGCGCTACCAGGAGTTAGGTCGCATCCAGGCGCTGCCGAAGATGATGGGTTTCCAGGCGGAGGGCTCGGCGGCGCTGGTGCGAGGCATTGTGGTGGAGAAGCCGGTCACGGCAGCCACCGCCATCCGCATCGGCAACCCAGCCAGCCGCGCCACGGCCGTGGCGGCCAGAGAGGAATCGGGCGGTCGCTTCACGGCCGTGAGCGAAGAGGAGATCCGCGAAGCCTACCGCTTCCTGGCCTCGCGCGAGGGTGTTTTCGCCGAGCCTGCTTCGGCGGCCTGCGTGGCCGGGCTGTTCAAGCTGGCAGAAGTGGGCGAGCTGGACCGCGCCGCCACCGCGGTGTGCATTCTGACGGGCAACGGCCTGAAGGATCCAGACTTCGCCATCGCGCTGGCCGGCCAGCCGGCGCGCATTCCCGCGACGGCGGAAGCGGTGGCCGCCGCTGCGGGCCTGGCCTGATCGCGGCGCCTGTCGAGCTCAGGCACGGCACTTCCGGCTGCGGCGAGGCCGGCCCGTATCCACCGCAGTTGGTCGTGGGTGGACGGGAGACTGCGGCCTGCGATCGCGATCCCGTGGCAGCGGAAGGGGGGATCGCGGCCCCGCGTGGATGGAAACGGCGACGGTGCCTCCAGCTGCCGGGATGGCAGGAACGGGCCGGCCGCGGCCGGAAGCTCGCCCTGTTACCCTGAAGCGAGTGCGCGAGAACTGCGAGCGCTACAGGAGTGCAGGCGCGGCGAGAAAGGACGATCGTGGGTGAGGTACAGCAGGCGACGACACAGCCGGCCGTCAAGCGGGTGGCCGGCGCCCTGGCCGGCCTGGGCATCACGGCCGAGATCGTGGAGTTCGCCCAGAGCACGCGGACAGCCGAGGAGGCCGCCCAGGCAATCGGCACCACCGTCGAGCGGATCGTGAAGTCACTCGTGTTTATGGCCGGGGACGAGATGGTGCTCGTCCTTACCTCGGGAGGCAACCGCGTCGATACCGAGCGCTTGGGCATGGCCCTCGGCGTGCCGATCAAGCGGGCTAACGCCGACGCCGTCCGCCAGGCCACCGGCTACGCCATCGGCGGTGTGCCACCGGTCGGGCACGCGTCCGCCCTGCCCGTGGTCATCGATCGCGACCTGCTGCAGTACGACCTGGTGTTCGCTGCCGCCGGCACTCCGCACGCCATCTTCCCCATCACTCCCGGCGATCTGTGCCGTATCACCGACGCGCGTATTCTGGAGATCAAGGTGCTTGCCCAGCCGTAGGGCGGGAGCAGCCGTAGTTCGGATGGAACCCTCGCACGGTTCCGTCGGGTCGGTGTGGCGTAGGGTGTGAGACGTCAGAGCGAGGCGGAGCGTCGCCGCCAATCACCGTCGCGGCGCGCGTCGCCTTCCGCGCATACGCGCGGATCGCGGCGCAGGAGGCAGGTCCCCGGAGCGCGGAGGAACCCTCTCCTGCACGCTCTGTTCCCTGCTGGGCACCTGCTCGCCGTGCTGCTCCTTCCGCGCAAGCGCCCCAGGGGCAACTATCACCGCTACCGCCAACCGAGCCTGCTGCTCCTGCCGGCGCGGCTGGTGCTCGACGTTCTGGTCATCGGCCTGCTCGCCTGGTGGCTCGCCGCACACCTCACCCTGCCGGGCGTCAACGGCTCGGAGCAGCCTCGTTTCACGCCCTACGTGCCGCCACGCGGTCCGCTGCGCGTCGACGGCGGGCCCACGATCAGTGCCGATCGCGTGAACGGCATCCTGGCGGCCTACCAATCCCCGCTGCAGGGCCACGGGAAGGATATACTCGCACTGAGCGAAAAGTACCGCATCGACGATGCCGTGGCGCTGGCCTTCTTTGTCATGGAGAGCCGCGCCGGCACGCAGGGGGAAGCAGTGACCACGCACAGCTTCGGCAACTTGAGGCCCATGTCCAACGAGCCTTCCCGCGATGGCTATCGCTACTACGACAGCTGGGTCGACGGCGCCGTGGAATGGTTCAGCCTGATGCGATCGCTCTACGTCGACCAGATGAAGCTGCACACCGTGGCCGACATCGTACCCATCTACGCGCCGTCGACCGACAACAACGACCCGCCCACCATGAGCACCGGCATCCTGCAGCTCGTGGACTGCTGGCGCGGCGCTGTGGATCGCTGCCCGGCCAATCCGGCCGCGGTGCCCACGGTGATTGTATCCACCCGGTGACGGGCACGACGGACCCTCCCTCCCGGAAGGGAAGCACCGGAGGCCGCCTGGCGGAACGAGTGGCCGCCGGGGTGAACAGTGCCATCCGCGGTGCCGAGGATCCGCGCACGATCGCCGTCAGCGTCCTGAACACGGCCTGCGTGCCGCTGGGCGGCCGGATCGACCTTCATCCGCGCCTGGTCGACGAGGCCGCGACCTATGAGATCGTGGACGAGCGCGGTCGTCGCCTGCCGCACGCCTGGATTGGCGACGCCGGCTACCCGCCGCGGACGCTGACCCTGGATCCCGCCGGGCTAGCAGACCTGCCCACCGCCCTGGCGCGCATGCTGGAACGACTGCAGCCGGGCCTCGACGTGCTGGAGGTCAGCCTGGCCACCGGCGGTAAGACGCTCAATCTCGAGGTGTCAGTGGGAACGGGCGACGCCGTCGAGGCCGCCGATCTCGACGAGGCGGCAAGGCGGGCCGTGACTCTGGCGGCACGAGCCGCCTGCACCCGCGCCTCCATCACCCTGCATCGCGCCGTTCCTATGAGAGTCGCCGTCTCGTTGCCGCCGCTTCCTGCCTGCAGCTACTGCACGCTCTTGCTGCGGCCACGTGCCGCGACGGGCAAGAGAAAGGCAGGCCGCGCGGCCATGGCGGAGCTGTTCGAGCCTCAGGCGGTCGAGTACGCGGCCGACTTCCCGGCGTCGCCTGCCGGAGAGCTGCAGACCTACCTGCGTCCCTGCGCGGAGGGAATGCTGCCCGCCGCTGGGCCGCTGCTCACGGTCGATCCATCCTGCATCGCCCTGGAATCCTTTGCCGAGGCGGCGGATGGATGTGCCGCGCTCGTCCGCCTGCGTAACCGCGCCCACCAGTCGCGCATGGCCCGGATCGGCTGGATCCTGCCGGCACGGTCGGTAGAAGTGCTGGAAGCGCCCGATCCTTTCCCGGGGCTCTCGCCTGCCGGCGGCTCGCCCACCGGTCTCGAGGCCCTGGTGCCCGCCGGAGGGTGCCTCGCGCTCCGCCTGATCTGGGACTGAGGACGCACCAATCGTCCTATAGTGTGCCGCGCCAATCGTGCTATATCCTCCTGCACCGATCGACTCATACCGAGCGCTGCACAACCCGTGCTATGCTGCCGGCAGGACCAATCTCCGCCCGTTGCCTTCGCCGCCGCGCGGTCCCGCGTGGCCTCCGCGCTTAGGACTAGGAGAAGCCCCTTGGACGCCGCAGAACGCCCGTCTCTCACCCTTTCCGCGCTGCTCTCACCGATCGCACGCCGCGTCCCTACCATCGCCGTCGCAACCCTGCTCGTCCTGGCTGCCGTACCGCGCCCCGGCTCTGCCTCGGCGCACGCCGCCGCGCCGACCCCGACGGTTGCAAAAGTCGACACCACGCAGCTCTGCCTCGACACCGCCACGGCGCCTACCTTCTGCAGGCTTGCACGCGACACTGACGACCCCGCTCTGCTTACCGTGGAGGGCGCCGGCTTCACTCCCAGATCCACCGCGGTGCTCACCCTTACCACCAACCTCGTGGGAGGGACACTGTACGGCTACGCCGTCAACCTGCAAGGAGCCAATCTGCGCCGCGAGACCGGAACGCCTCCGGCATTACCCGCGCAGGGCGCGACCACGATCCTCAGGACCTCCACGTTCACCAGCACCGTGCAGACGGGTCTCACCGGGCATTTGCTCGCCATGGTCCTCAATTATTGCCAACCGGCCAGCGCCACCATCGTCGCTGCCGACGGCGCGACCCATAGGGCCACGCCCGTCCGGCACTCACCCGAATGCTCGGATACCAGTACCTACACGCTGAGCTCGTTCGACGCAAGCTCGTCGGAGTCCCTCTACAACACCTTGCCGCCCTCCGTGTGCGACCTGGAAGCGACGCATCCAAACGTCTGCCATGCCGGCTTTCTCGGCGAGGCCGAGTCGCCCGGAGCGCTGACCGTGGTCGGCACGGGCTATGCAGCCAATCAGCACGTACGTGTCACCATCTCTGGTGCGGATTACGGTACCGTCTCGTTCCAGGACACCGCCGATGACGACGGCATTCTCGACACCCAGTCGACCCAGACAGTCAGTTGCTCGATAGACGACGCCCAGGTCACCGTGGCCGACGCGGCAAACCACACCCTGGCTCGCGGTATCGCGCCCGCCCCGTGCTTCAAGCAGGACCTCCCAGGTACCAGCTACTCCAGCGGCGCCTCCACCTGGCCCGTGGGCGGCGTGCCCATCGGGCTCGTGGTCGCCGGGCTGGTCGCCTACCGGAGGCGCGGCCGCCGAGGTAGCGCTCGTGTCTCGCGCGCGGTGCCGACCGTACGGGCCCGCCTGCTGATTGACGGCACGCCCCTTTACTACTCGGAGGACGACACCGTCGATCCGATCGCCACGCTACCCCGGGGTCAGGAGCTGTTTACCTTCCTCGCGCTTGACCCCGCATCGCTCTGGCGTCCCGTCAAGCTGCCGGACGGCGGGCCCGCCGGCTACATCCCCTGCGGGGCCCAGCTCTTCATCTGCTACACGGCACGCGTAGCCGGCGACGCCACGCTCTACGAGGAGCCCGATGCCGGCTCGCGCATCCTGCTGCGCCTGGATCCCGGTGCCCCCCTGCTGGTCATCGGCGAAGCACGGCAGGAGTCGGGCACCTGGCACATGGTGCGGATCGACGCCGCCACGGTCGGCTACCTGGCGCCCGCCACCGCGCTGCGCGAGAACCGCCCGTCTGCGGCCCGCACCGGCGCCTACCGCCTGCGGGCCAACCGCGACATGGTGCTGGGCGGGCTGTGGTGTATCGGCGGCACGATCGTCACCGTCGTCACCTACCAGGCCGCCGCGTCCGGCGGCACCTACGTAGTCGCCTGGGGCGCCATCGTGTTCGGTGGCTACCAGTTCCTGCGCGGCCTTCTCGCCCGCCTGAACGATCCCGGCGACTGAGGCATCCGCGGCGGGCCGAGCGCTGCCCGCCATGAGCGCATGCAGCATGACTCCGCGGAGTCATACCGGCAGACGGCGACTGCGGCCGCGCACCAACCGGCCGCAGCCGGCCTGTCACTGCCCTCCCGCCGATGGAGGCCAGGCCGCTCGTTCCCGGCATCTGCGACTTCGGAAGGCCCGTCTCCGAACCCATTCCTCGGGACCGCAGTCCCCCATCTGCTGCCATCCGACCACTTCTGGAGGCCGCCCACCAATTCTACGGCAGCGAGGCCACCACGCTTGCCAGGAGGTAGAGCACGTACAGGCCGAACAGGGCGAGCACGACGTCTCCGGCGAACTGCGGATGGCGCCAGGGCCGGTCGGCGGTCCGCGACCTCCGCACGGCATAGACGCGGCGATGAGAGCGGTGAAAGTCGCGTTCGGCGGTGACCATGGTTTTCTCCTGTCCCAACAACGGTGCGCGAACACTTCGCCCACCCGTGTAGACATACTAGAACGTTAGTTCTAGTATGTCTACAGAGTTGTCCATGCTTGCCTTACAGGCCGTGAAACTGGTACTGATGCAGTGGCAGCCGGTAGCTCCGGCGCTCGAGAAAGCTCTGTGGCCGCGCGATGGCTCGCCGGCTCGGTGTTGGCGACAAGGGAGTGGTGCCCGTGGCTAGGAGTAAGTCAATCTCACGCTGGCTGGCGGCCCTGGCCGTGGTCGCCCTCTGCCAGGCGGCGCCGGCCGCTGCGCTCGCCCGCCCCGCGGCCTACGCCGCAGTCGCGCTTCCGGCCGACGCACGCATGCACCCGGACGCGCAGACCGAATGGTGGTACTTCACCGGCCATCTCCGGGACGCCGCCGGTCGCGCATTCGGTTTCGAGCTGGTCACCTTCAAGCTGCAGGGCCTGAAGACGGTGTTCCCGTTGTCCCCCGTGGACGAGGGCTATCGCCTCGACTTCGCAATCACCGACGAAGCGGCTAAGCAGTTCCACGCCGGCGTCGACTACGTTGTGCCTCATCCACCCAAGACGATTATGTCGACCTCGAGCCTGTCGATCCGCGCTGCCGGCGACAGCGTCTCGGCGGCAATCGATACCCTGCCGGGCCCCGACTTGTCCTACCACCTGCGAGGCGCCATCAGCGCCGGCTCGATCGACCTGACCGTCGATACCGCCCGCCGGCCCTTGTTGGAGGGCGGCCAGGGCGTGGTGCCGATGGGCAGCGGCGGCTACTCGTACTACTACAGCCTGACCAACCTGCGTACCAGGGGCACCCTCACCGCCGGCGGCCGCTCCTATGCCGTCACCGGCACCACGTGGATGGACCATCAGTGGGGCAGCTGGAAGTGGGCTGCCATTCGCGGCTGGGACTGGATGGGCGTACAGCTCGACAACGGTACCAGCGTGGTGCTCGTCAACTTCGACGGCCCGCACACCGTGACCAAGAGCGCCTCTGCCAGCTTCCCAGACGGCTCGCAGATGGTCTACACCGGCTCGCAGATGACCCCTTCAACGCAGTCGTGGACCAGTCCCGCCACCGGCGCCCGCTATCCGCAAGGCTGGCACATCGTCGTACCGGCGCTTGGGCTGGACGCGCAGGTGACGCCGGTCATGGCGGCTCAGGAGGTCGTGGATCCACTCGGCCTCGGCCCATCCTACTGGGAGGGAAGCTGCCTGGTGGCAGGCACACTGCAGGGCAAGCCGATTGCCGGCCGTTCCTACACGGAGCTGGTCGGCTACGGCAGGCGCAATCCGCTGGGCTTCTAGCTTCCCGCGGCTGAGACCGCCGGCAGCGACAGGCGAAAGACGCTCCCGCGGGGACCGGTTGTCTCGAGATCCAGGTCGCCGCGCATCGCGCGAGCAAGCTGGCGGCTCAGATAGAGTCCCAGACCCGTCCCAACGCGGCCGCTTCGGGTCCGGCTTCCATCCAGCCTGCCAAAACGCTGAAACAGCCGCTCGCGGCCCCTTGAGGGCAGGCCAGCCCCGTGGTCGCGCACGCGGAGCACGACCCAGAGGCCGGCCTCCGACTGCGCGTTTGCCGCCAGTCGCCGCTCCAGGTCCCAGGAGATGGTGACTGGCTCCCCTTCTGGCGAGTACTTGGCCGCGTTGTCGGCCAGATTGACCACGATCTGCACGATCTTGTCCGGATCGGCCCGCACGTAGGCGGCCGGGCAGCCCTCGAGGTCGATGCGCTGGTCGGGATAGTTGGCGCGTACCTCGTCCGCGGCACGCAGCGCCATGGCCGGTATGTCCGTAGGCACGCCATCGTTCCGCACCGTTCCGTGCTCCAGCCGGCTGAGCAGGAGCAAATCTTCCACCAGGCGAAGCTGCCGGTTGGCCGAGAGCACGATGCGCCTGATGCTTTCGCGCCGGTGCGCGTCGGCTAGCTGATCCCAACGCGCTTCGAGCAGCTCACCGTAGCCGATGATCGCGGTCAGCGGACTTCGCAGCTCGTGGCTCACGGTAGCCACGAACTCGTCGCGAAGCTGAGCCAGCTCCTGGGCGGCACGAGCATTTGCCCGTTCCGCCTGCAGAATCTGCCGCTGCTTGCGCGCGTTCTCCACAGCGGTATCGACCTGATAGGCTAGGGCCAGCAGCGGGCGCGCATCGCTTTCGCAGATCGGCCGGCCGGTTAGCAGGTTGTCCACGGTGATGATGCCGACCACCTTGTCGCCCGCGTGCAGCGGAACCAGCAGTAACTGGCGCGGCATACCGTCGAATCGAAAGCGCGTGTCTTCCGGCCATTCAGCATAAGCGTTGGTCGTGTAGTAGTACTCGGCGCCTCGGAGAACCGCCGCCACTCCCGGCATGGTCCATATGTCGCTATCCTGGCTGAGACTCGCCACGCGACTGGTAGGGCGTGTCTTGTTGCCGGCAGCATCGGTGCCGAGGTACTCGACAAAGGTGTTTGCATCGTAATCCAACAGCTCGATGCCGACCCGATCGTAGCGGAGGCCGGCGCGAATGCCGTCGTACACGGTGTCGAGCACGGCCTCAAGGGATCCACCGGCGTTCACCTCCCGGCTGATCTCGCGCAGCCACTCCAGCTCCGCTACCCGCTGCCGCAGGTCCGTGTCTAGCGCTGCTACCCGGCGCTCTCGATCCTCGAGCATCTGCACGCTGCGCAGGGCGGCTGCTAGCGCATTGGCAAAGGCGACCAGCGGCGGAGCATCGGCCGGCGTGATCCGACGGCCCGTGATGAGGTTGTCCACCGATATGAGGCCGGTCACGCGGTCGGGCAGGCGCAAAGCGACGCGCAGGATCTGGTCCGGGTGCCCGTCGAAGCGCACCACGGCTTGGTCCGGCACGCCATGATAGGGATCGTCCCAGAGGATGAAGCCTGGCCCGGAGGCCTGGAGCCGGGGGTCGGCAAGCAGGCGGGCGTGATAGTCGCCGTCTGCCAGGCAAGAGGCACGCATGGGCGGGTGGAACTTCTGCCCGTGGTCATCCGTGCCGACGTGCTCCACCAGCCGGACACCGTCTACGTCAACCACCATGAGGCCGACCCGGTCGTAGCCCAGACCACCGCGGATGGCGTCGTAGGCCAGGTCCAGCAAGGACGGCACGGTAGTGCAGCCCACCATGCGGTTGGTAGTCTGCAGAAGCCAGGCAATGTGGTCGTCCGCCCGCTCGAAACTCTGGTGCACTCCCCACTCCCCAGGAGTCGAGGTGCCCAGACCAGACACCTGCTCGTGAGCAAAGTCTAGATCATGGCGGCTGGGGCGCCCATCCCCCAAACAGACGGGAGCCTCGGACAGCTCTACAATTGTGTATGGGAAACGAAGCACTCCAGGGAGTAAGGAATATGCCAAAGAAGATCCTGCCGGCCGTTCTGATTGCCGTCGCCGGATTGGCCGTGGCAGTCGTTCGCGCCATGCGTGGATTTGCCCCCATGCGCAATGTCTGCGTAACGGGCCCGCGGGCCGAAGGACTCTGGGCCATCCGGGACGGAAACGTAGCCGGCTACGTAATCAGCGATGGACACACGAGCATCGCCATTGACGCGGGCATGCGGCGAGACCGCTTTGCCCGCGCCCTGGCCACCCTGCCGGTCGATCCGGACACCGTCGATGCCGTCTATCTCACTCACTCCGACCGGGATCACGTCGGCGCCCTCGATCTCTACTCCAGGGCGCGCGTCATCCTGCCCGAGGCCGAGGTGCCCGTGGCGACAGGTGCGGCACCACGACGCATGTTCTTCTTCTCCATGCGAGCTCGCCACGGCTTTGGCCGGCCCTATTCGACGATTGCCGATGGCGAGACCGCCACACACGGCAGCATCACCGTCCGCGCCATCCTCACTCCGGGCCACACGCCGGGCTCCACCAGCTACCTGGTCAACGGCCGCTGGCTGTTCACGGGCGACCTGCTGATGCTGCGCAACGGTGTGGCCGAAGTGACCTGGCCGGCAATGAACAACGATTCCGACCAGTCGGTGGCCTCCATCCGGCGTCTAGCCTCCGGCATGCAGGGTCTGCTCGACGGCGTCGAGCTCCTGGTTACCGCCCATACCGGCAGCGCTGCGGACTACCATGCGGCCATGGCTCGCTTCCGGGAAGACGGGCCGGGCAGCAGCAAGTAGGCGGTGCCTGCCGCCGCCTTGGCCCGCGGATAGCAGTCGCCGCGCGCAGAACGACGCCATGGGCTACCCTCAAGTAGAGAAGAGGTGGTACATGGCAGCTAGCGACCATGCCTGGCCTGAGCCTCGCCCGCTCTATTACCGCCGTTGCCTCGCCCTCGTGATGCAGGCCACTGCTCACCTGCGTGAGCATCCGGCAGTAGGCATGGTAGAGGTGATGCCGTCCACGCTCGGCGAAGGCATCACGTGTCGCATATGGCTCAAGGGCCGCGGCTCTTCTCGCCCGCTCCCCGGGGGACTCGGCCTCGATGCCCTGCGGCTACGCATCGAGAGCCAGGCCGGTTGCCGCGGGTCCGTTCTGGCAACTTCCCCGGACGCTCCGCGCGCCACCCTGGTGTGGCTGTTCTGAGCGCCCGGCCATGCCACACCGGTGCGCACAGCCTTGGCGCGACAGGGGCATAGTCGCGGTGAGAGCAGGCGCAACACCGGCTCGGTTGCGGTCGAGGCGCCGGTGCCGCCGCTGGCCGTTGAGCTGGCGCCGCTACGCGTGAACGCGGTGTCGCCCGGAGTGATCGACACGCCCTGGTAGAGCTTCCTCGGCGACGACGAGCGCGTCCCGCTCGAAGGCGCTGACTAGAGAGCTCACCCTCAAGCCGGCTTGACATGTGACCAAATAGTCACATATAATGTGCTACATGGACGAGGTATTCAGGGCTCTTGCCGATCCCACGCGCCGCGCTCTGCTCGACGCCCTGTTCCAGCAGGATGGGCAGAGCCTGAGCGCGCTCGAGCAGAGCCTGCCGATGACGCGCTTCGGCGTCATGAAGCACCTGCGCGTGCTCGAGCAGGCAGGACTGGTGATCACCAGGCGACGAGGTCGCGAGAAGCTGCACTTCCTGAACCGCGTTCCGATCAGGCTCCTCCACGATCGGTGGGTGAGCAAGTACGCGGAGCCCTGGGCCGCCGCGCTGGCAGGGCTCAAACGCAATCTCGAGGAGGCAGACATGGAGAAAGTGTTCGAGATCTACATCAAGACGACGCCCGAACGCCTGTGGCAGGCGATAACCGACGCCCAGATGCGGCGGAAATACAACTTCGGCGTCGGCGTTGCCTCGGACTGGACGCCCGGCTCGCCCTACGAAGGCACCAGCCCGCTCGCCCCCACGCCGATCCTGGCGGGCGAGAATCTGGAGGTCGAGCCGCCGCGCCGGCTCGTGCAGAGCTTTAACGCGCTTTGGAGCGACGACGTCAAGGCCGAGGGGACTTCCCGGGTGACCTGGGAGATCGAGCGGGTGGGAGATTCCTGCCGGCTGGTCGTCACCCATGACCAGATGCGCGAGGGCGCCAACGACGAGCTGTTCGGCGGCTGGATGATGATCCTCTCCGGACTGAAAACGTTGCTGGAGACCGGTGAGATGCTCACCACCCCGGGTTCCCTGCGCTACTCCCCGAATCAGTAATCGCAGCTTCTTTAGTAGTGCATCTGCGAAGCAGGCCGCGTATCTGCTGCCCGGTGCTTTAGCACGGGGAGCCTCATTTCCTCTCCAAGTCGAGGATTTTAACCCGCTTTCGCCCACACAGATACCTGCGCCAAAGATACCGGGCCACCATGTCGCGGCCCATGTTCAGGCTGAGCTTCGCCGACAATGCGTCCGCATTGACCGTAGCGATCAATCGCTTCGCACTTCCGGCGGTCAGGCCGGAACCGGTCTTTGCGCCCGCCAACAAGTTATGCACCCTTTGAAGGCTTCCCATCCGAATCTGCGGCGCAGTGGACGAGGAGCCTCCAGCTGCGGCAAGATGGCAGGGACGGGGCCGGCCGCTCACAACTGGTCGCAGCCGGGTGGTGCGTTGGATACCGCGACTCCTGCCTGGAAGCATTGGGCTCGGCGACCGCCGGGGGAATCACCCGTCCGGGGGAGATGAAAACCACTCCCTTGAGCGATGACCGGCCAGCCAATGCTCCTCCATACTGAGGAGCATTGGAGGACCCGCCGCATGCACCTGAAGTCGGCAGCCGGTCTCGACCGCATCCCGGACCCGGCGATCCAGCTTGGGCTCAGCCACTTTGCCGCCGGTATCGCCGCGTCCGGCCTCACGCTGGCCTTTCGGCACGCCGGGGCCCCCGCCGGGCCATCGCTCCTTGCAGCGGGCTTCCTTGCAGCGGCTGCCGGAATTGCGCTCAATGGCTGGTTCATCCACAGTCTGGTCATGGCCGAACGCTGGATGGCACGGCTTGCGAGCGGGCAGACCTGGGAGTATGCGCGGTCGCCGGTCGGCTGGCCGGTTGCCTGGCTTCTGGATGGCATCAACGCCTTGGGCAGGCGGCTTTCGGACCGCCTCGACGGCGAGCGGCAGGCGGCAGGCTACCACCAGGAGCTTGTGCGCCAGGTCAGCGAAGCGGCAGTGCAGGAGGAGCGGAAACGCATGGCCCGCGATCTCCACGACTCCATCAAGCAGCAGATCTTCGGCATGGCCGTGAGTGCGGCCACTGCCGAGGCTCGCTGGGAGTCCGACCCTGCAGGTGCGCGTGCCGCCCTTGCAGCGGTGCGCGAGAGCGCTCATGAAGCGCAGATGGAGATGCAAGCCTTGCTGCAACAGCTGCGTCCCACTCCGCTCGAGAGTATTGGCCTGGTCGAAGCACTTCGCATCCAGCTGGAAGCCCTGGGCTACAGGAGCGGAACCGCTACCAGCCTGGAGCTGGGTGATCTGCCGCCCGACGTGAGGCTGCCGCCGGGCGCGCAGGATGCCGTCTTTCGCGTGGCGCAGGAAGCGTTCGCCAACGTTGCTCGGCACGCTCGCGCTGAGCACGTGACCGTGAAGCTGTATCAAACCGCGGCTACGCTCGAGTTACAGGTGATCGACGATGGTCAAGGATTCGAACCGAGCACAGCACCGGGTGGCATGGGTCTTGCTAACATACGGGAACGAGTGCGCGGGCTCGATGGTACGGTCAGGGTGGAGAGCATGCCCGGAGCGGGGACCACCTTACACGTCTCGCTTCCTCTCGCCCCGGCACCACCGGTCCAGGCCGCGAGCGCGGCCCATGCTCTCGACGTTGGAACGGAAACGGCGCGGCGCGTAGCCGCAGAAGCGGTGATGGCGCTCAAGTCAGGTACCTCCGCCGCCGTGCTTGCCGCGATCCTCATCTTGTTCGCCGTCGATGTCGGCTTGGTACTCGCCTGCGTCGCCCTTGCCGCGTTCCAGTGCTGCCGTCTGTGGGCGGCTGGATGGCGCATGGCTGCGTTGGGGGTTGGCAGGCACTCCTGGCCATTGGAGCCGGTACCACGGTGGTCGATCAGGGTTGGGCTCAACATCGGAATGGGCGGCTGGCACGGCCCGGGTTCGCTACCGGAGCTCGAATACCGTTCGTGTGGCTTGCTGAGCGGCGTCCTCGCGCTAGTTTCCCTGTGCTCACTCTACCTGTCACTTCTCAAGTCCATCGGGCCGGTACACCTGACAGCGGCGGCAGCGTATGCCGCCTCAGGCGTCTTCGCCGGTCTGGCGCTGGTCGTCTTCATGCTGAGCATGCTCGGCAGTGCCCGGCAACTTCGCGACCTGGCACCAGAAACCAGGCGCTACGAGATCAAGGCGCGGCTGGTCCTTAAGGCACAGAGCCTCGGGGGATGGCTATTCGTCGTAGTGTGCAGCGCGCTGTGGGGTTTCGGGCCGGCGGCGTGGCCCGTGCATACGGCGGACCAGTGGGCGAACGACTCGGCCATCGCCATATTGATCGCCTGGCCGGTGCTGGACCTGGTAGAGTATGTGCATCTCAAGTACCTGCAGCCTGCCGCTAAGGAAAGTGCCACCGTAGAGTGAGTGCGCGAATTCGCGTTGCGCTCGTCGATGATCACAGGGTCGTGAGGCGTGGACTGCGCAGCTACCTGGAGTCCTTTCCGGACCTCGAAGTAGTCGGCGAGGCCTCCTCGGGCGAGGAGGTGCTGCGCGCGCTCGCTTCCTGGGCTCCCGACGTGGTCGTCATGGACCTGCTGATGCCCGGCGGCATCGACGGCATCGAGACCACCAGGAGGGCCCGCGCAGCACACCCGTCAGTCCAGGTCGTAGCGCTAACCAGCTACACGGATGCGCCGCGGGTGGTCGCCGCTCTCCGCGCAGGCGCCATCGGCTACGTGCGGAAGGACGCGGACCCCGAAGTGCTGCTGGCTTCAGTGCGTGCCGCCTCGCGCGGCCAGTCGCTGCTCGATGCAGCAGCAGCGGCCGCAGTATTGCAGGAAGCAGGCAAAGACAGCACGCCCGGCACCGAGCTGACCGACCGCGAGCAGGAGGTGTTGCGCCAGCTCGTGCTGGGCCGCACCAACCGCGAAATCGCCGAGCTGCTCGTGGTAAGCAACGAGACCGTGAAGACGCACGTCGCGAACATCCTCACCAAGCTACAGCTTGCACATCGGACACAGGTCGCTATCTACGCGCTGAAACGTGGGCTGGTCAGCCTGGATCAGATCGAGATGGCGGACCCGTGAGGCCGCACGGCGCACCGACAGAGGCCGACGCGGCAGAGCCTTGCCATCAAGACCGCAGCGGTCGAGCTGATGCACTGAACTTCTGCTCCCTTGGCAAGCCGATGAGCGGAGGAGAAAGGGCTTTCGGCCCTTCTCCTTCTCTCGCATCACGTCTACCATCAGCAGAGAGATGCACACACTCGCCGCGATCCTGGAAGCCAGCGCCGCGCGCCACGACCACCTCTGCCCCAAGCAGGTGCTGGGAGCACGCATGGCGCTGCTCGCCGGCCGGCTGCTCGCCATCGACCTGCCTCAGACCGGCAAGCGCCTGCTCGTCATTCTGGAGACCGACGGCTGCACCGCGGACGGCGTCTCCGTGGCGAGCGGATGCACCGTCGGGCATCGCACGCTCCGGATAGAGGACTACGGCAAGGTGGCGGCCACCTTCGTGGATACGGAGACCGAGAGGGCGCTTCGTATCGTGCCCCGTGCGGCGGCCAGGGAGCTGGCCGCGCACTATGCCGCCGAGGCCCAGGCCCGTTGGCAGATGCAGCTGGTCGGCTACCAGCAAATGCCTGACGACCTGCTGCTGGCCTGCCAGGACGTCAGGTTGACTCCATCGATCGCCGCGATCGTCAGCAAGCCCCACCTTCGCGTCGATTGCCGGATCTGCGGCGAGGAAATCATCAATCAGCGCGAAATCGTGCGCGATGGTGTGGTGCTCTGCCGCGCCTGCGCCGGCGGTTCCTACTACATTCCCTCGATCCGGGGTGCGTCCGCCGATCCCTCGCCCGCCCGTGCAGTGTCGGCGTCGAGCGCCGAAGGGCCCACATCACCTCGCGCCTGAGGTGTGGCCTCAGACCGGTGGCAGCGTCAGGGCGGAAAGATGCGCATCCAGGGCGGCGCCGATCGCGGCCGGTAGTGGCCATCCCGGCGGGCGAACGCACGCCTCCGCAATGATGCCGCGCCGCCGCAGGATCTCCTTGCGCACCGCGACGTTCACTTTCTCCTGAGCCTCGCACAACATGAGGGGCAACCAGGGCAGCAAACGTTCTCGTGCTGCGGCGTATCCGCCGTCCTCCCAGGCGACGAGCGCCGCAACGATGGCTTCCGGCACCGAAAAGCCGGTGAAGGCCCCGGCGGCACCGCTTATCAGCTCGTCCAGCAGACCGATGCCACCCAGGCCGCCGAACACCGGCAGATCCGTCTCGGCCGTGAGCGCGGCCACCGAGGCCGACGTGGGAGTTGCCTCGAGCTTGAAGCCGACCACCACGCCGGCCTGTTGACTCGCCTCGGCCAGAGCCGGCGGCGTGATGGCCACGCCCGTGGCCACCGGATAATCCTGGGCGACGATGCCGATGCCGGAAGCGGCGGCTATGCTCCGGAAGTGGTCCGCCGCCACGCGCTGATCGGGCGAAGGAACCAGCACCATGACGGCGTGTGCCCCGACCGCCGCAAGGGCGCGAGCCTCCTCGGCGGCGGGGGCGGAGGCCGTGAAGCCCATGCCGGCCACCACCGGCAGATTGCAGGCCGCCGTCACGACGGTCTCCACGACCAGCCGCCGCTCCGCGGAGTCCAGCCGCGCCGCCTCTCCCATGATGCCCAGGGCGACGAGGCCCCTGACGCCTGCGCGGCGGTAGTGCGCGGCAATGCGTGCGAGCGATGCGGTATCGACCTCAAGGTGCTCGCCACGGAACGGCGTGGCAAGCACGCCCCAGAGGCCGTGGGCGAGCGGCTCGAATCGCTGTGCCATCGGCGGTATTCTTTCCTCTCCCGGCTGAGCAGTGCGACGAACACGCCCTGACGGCGCGCTACCGTCATGCTCCCACAGAGCACGGCGTGCCGACCAGTACGGCGGGATCGGCGACCACCGGAGAGGGTTTCTCGCATGGCTTCGCTGCGGATATGATCTACGGGACTAGCTCTGATCCGCTCGCGGTGGGGAAAGTGCACATGGCGATGAGTCTGAACGTCGAGGATGAGCGCGCGCTGGCCACGCTCGGCACCCGCTTGAAGGAGCTGCGGACCGAGCGCGAGTGGACGCTGGGCGATCTGGCGGCGCGCAGCTCGCTCTCCCAGGCCCACCTCTCGCGCATCGAGAGCGGCGAGCGCCAGCCTTCACTGGCCACCCTGTTCACCCTGGCCCGTGTGCTCGAAGTCTCCGTCTCGGAGCTGCTCGCCATCGCCCCCGCGCGACACACCCAGGTCATAGTGCGCGCCGGCAGCGTGCCTGAGAAGAACGTCAACGACTTGCTCTACACCTCGCTGACGAGCAGCCGGCATCGCCGCCTCCAGGCCGCCCGCGTGAGAGTACCCCTGCTGCGGCAGGGCGCGGAACGGTACGAGCACGAGGGCGAGGAGTGGCTGTACGTGCTTGGCGGCACCTTGCAGCTCCAGCTCGGCGACCAAACCCACGTGCTCAATGTCGGCGATGTCGCACACTTCGACTCCAGCGTTCCCCATCGGCTGGCCGCGTTGCACGACGCCTTCGCCGAGGTGCTGCTGCTCACCGTCTCCGGCGCGCGAGACCTACCGGGCACCCACGCCTGAATCCCAGCCGCGTTCTTCTCTCAATCCGGGGGGCTCATCGGCTGCGACCCTGTCGCTGCCGCAGGCCGTGCGTCGTCGAGACTAGCGGCCGCAGGGGGTGCCGCGCATCCGGAATCGTGGGCGCACCGCGGGTCTTCGACACTTAACTCGCTATTAACCAGCGCTTAACCGGGCCTTCATTGGCTCTTAACTCGCGATTGGTATTCTCCCTTCGGATCCTTCTGGCTGGGTTTTTGACGCTGAGCAGGAAGCAAGGGAAATACCTATGTCCACTTGGTTCAAGGCGAGCACACGAGCGTTGGGCGCGGGCATCCTCGTGGCGGCGATTTGCACGCCCCGCGCGCATGCCGGCAGCCCCGAAGAGCTCTCCATCTGGCTGAACTGGTCCGACACACCGGTCGTCACCGCGTTCAATGGGCTTATCTCCGAATACAATCGCACGCATCCTTCAGTTCACTGGAAGGTCGTCTCCTCCGTCCAGGAAGACAAGTTCGTCGCCAGTGTCACCGCCGGTAGCCCGCCCGACGTCGCCATGCTGGGTACCACGTATTATGTCGGCTCGCTCGCCGCGAGCGGAGCGGCGCTCGACCTCACCCCGTACATCACGAAAGGCCACCTGAACCTCTCCGACTTCACCCATGCCGCGCTGTCCTCGGTGTCGGCCTTCGGACGGCAATATGCCATGCCGTTTCTCGAAGACACCTACATGCTGTACTACAACAAGACGCTCCTGGCCGGCGCAGGCATCAGCCGGCCGCCGCTCACGCTCAGCGAGCTGG
Organism: uncultured bacterium; assembly: GCA_963827235.1. Taxonomy (GTDB): domain Bacteria; phylum Chloroflexota; class UBA5177; order JANWHV01; family JANWHV01; genus JANWHV01. The sequence continues at coordinate 1,155,615 of CAWHAE010000009.1, read as the reverse complement.
CGAGCGACGCGCGGAAGCTCACGGTCACGGGCTCCAACGGTCTCTACACGCAGATGGGCTTGGCGCCCACCTTCTTCCGCGGCATTTGGGGCCTCGCCTACGGCGGGCGCTATGCCAATAGCGACGACTCCAAGATCACGCCGCTCGACTCCGGCGCCATGGCGGGCGTGCAATGGCTGGCCGACTACTACAAGACCTTTGGTCCCGACAAAGTGGATCGCTTCAACTCGTCGGTGGGCGGCTACGCCACGGCCCTGGATCCCTTCGTCAAGGGCAAGGTAGCGATGGAAGTGGCTGGCGAATACCTGCAGCCCACGCTTGCACAGTATGCGCCCTCGCTCTCCTACGACGTGGCGCCTATCCCGTATGCCGATGGGCATGCCTCGGCGGCCAATCTGGGCTCAGTGGGCGGCAACCCCTTGGTCCTGCCCCGCGGCACCAGCGACCCGCAAGCATCGTGGGACCTGATGGAGTGGCTGGAGACCACGGGCACGCAGCTCACCGTGCAGAAGTACTACGTGGCCGACATGCAGGCCGTGCCGCAACTCAAGTCAATCGTCGACAATCCGTCGCTGGCGCCCTCGAAGACCATGGCAGCGTTCTGGCGCTACAGCGCCGGGGCCAACATCATTCCCTGGCCTTCCGTGCCCGTCAGCCTGGAGTACATCGATGCCATGAACTCGGCAGTCGACAAGATCATCCACGGTCATGCCACGGTGCAGGCGGGTCTCGCCGGCGTGCAGAGCCAGATCCAGCCGCAACTCGCGCAGGCGCTGCAGCAGGCCCATACGAGCTAGCTGCGCATGGCAGTCACCACGTTGGTGCGCCACCACCCGGCCGCTCGGGCCGGGCGGTGGCGCCCGCTTCGACGAGCCGGCGTCCCATTCTTGTTCCTGCTGCCGTGGCTGATTGGTTTCGCCGCCTTCACCCTCATACCGTTGGTGTTGACCTGCTACAACAGCTTCACCTCCTACAACCTGATGACGCCAGCCCGCTGGGTTGGTCTGGACAATTACCGTACCCTCTTCGGCAACGATCCGTTCTTCACGCAGGCGCTGGGCAATACCCTCTATATGGTGGTGGTCGGCGTCCCGTTGGTCACGCTCACCAGTCTTGGCCTTGCCATGCTCCTCGATCGTCCGCTGCCCGGCCTGGGCATCTATCGGGCGGTGTTCTATCTGCCGGTCATGGTGCCGCCCGTCGCTTCGGCGCTGCTCTGGCTCTGGGTGCTGAATCCCCAGGGCGGACTGCTCAACGCACTCCTGGCTCAGGTCGGCATAACCGGCCCCGGCTGGTTCACCAGCCCGCTGTGGTCAAAACCGGGCATCCTGGTGATCGAAGTCTGGACGTGCGGTAACACGATGGTGATCTTCCTGGCCGGCTTACGCCAGGTCCCGCGCCATCTCTACGAGGCGGCTGCTATCGACGGTGCATCGGGCTGGGGCCGATTCCGGCACGTCACCCTGCCGCAGATCACGCCGGTCCTCTTCTTCAACGTGCTCACCTCCGCCATTGGCATGTTCGGCTACTTCACGCAGGGCTACATCATCAGCCTGGGCATCAACAACACGGACGGCATAGGGTCGCCCGAGGGGTCGCTACTGTTCTATCCCCTCTATCTCTACCAGGTTGCTTTCGGCTACCTGCACATGGGCTACGCCTCGGCCCTTGCCTGGATTCTCTTCCTCATCGTGGTGGCACTGAGCGCCATCCTCTTCCTGACTTCGCGCGAGTGGGTCTTCTACGAAGGGCGCCTGCGGTGACCTACCTGCCTCTTCACTTCTACACCGCGCGCCGGAACCCCGGCCCCGGGCATCTGCTCCGCCACGGTGCCCTTATCCTGCTCTGCCTGGTCTTCCTTCTGCCGTTCTTCTGGATGCTCACCACGTCGCTCAAGACGTCGAGCGAGGTGTTCGCCGCCTCGTCGTCCTGGATACCGGGTTCACCTCGCTGGCAGAACTACCGCGACGTCTTCGGTACCATTCCGTTCTTCACCTATCTGCGCAACACGCTCATCCTCTGCGTGGCCAACGTCTGCGGCGTGCTCTTCTCCAGCCCGCTGGCGGCCTACGCCTTCGCTCGTCTGCACTGGCGTGGGCGCGACGTCGTGTTCTTCATCATGTTCGCCAGTATCCTGCTGCCGGCGCAGGTCACGCTGATTCCCGTCTACATCACGTTCCGCGATCTGCATTGGCTTGGCACGTTCCTGCCGCTGATCGTGCCGTCCTTTCTCGGCAGTCCTTTCTACATATTTCTGCTTCGCCAATTCTTTCTCGGCATCCCGCAGGAGCTGTCGGAAGCGGCGCGCCTCGACGGCGCCGGCGATCTGACCATTCTGCTCCGCGTGATCACGCCCCTGAGCAAAGCGGCGCTGACCGCGGTAGCGCTGTTCGTCTCCGTGGATACCTGGAAGGACTTCTTCGGCCCGCTGCTCTACCTTAATTCGCAGGACCTGTGGACGCTTGGCGTCGGCCTGCAGCAATTCTTGAGCGCCAACAACGCGCAGTGGAACCTGCTCATGGCCGCGGCAATTCTATTCTGCGCGCCGATATTCGTTCTCTTCTTCGTTCTCCAGCGCTCGTTCATCGAAGGCATCAGCCTGACCGGGCTGCGCTAGTCGCCGACCCCCCACAGGAAAGGAAGCAGAACATGCGAGTGATGACCTACAACATGCTGCACGCGCCCGGCGATCGCACTGCGGCGCTCCTCGCCGTCATTCGCGAGGCCCGACCCGACGTGCTCGCCTGCCAGGAAGTCGACGACGTCTCCGGCCTGCTGGAGATGTCTCACGAGCTCGACATGCCCGTGGTCCTGGGACACGCCAACGAGCCGGAGTCACCGCCCGCGCCGGAGCACCTCGCAGTGTTCTCACGCTGGCCGATCGTTCGGGTCGACGTGCATCCAGGCGATGTCGAGGTGATGTTCCGGCCCGTGCTCGAAGTCTGGGTACGTCCGCCGGACGGACGGCCGGTTGGGTTCTTCGTGGTCCACTTCCGCGCCCGCCCCGGTGCGCCCGACTCGCTGGCCAAGCAGCGCGAGGCGCAGCAGCTCCGCGGCCTGCTCGAGCGCGCCACGGGACGGTTTTGCGCCCTGGGCGACTTTAATGCCTGGGCGCCGGGTGAGGGCGACCTATCCGATCCGCGCCGCGCCCAATTGCCGGCGGACTTCTGTGCCGCGATAGCCGGCGGAGTAGTGGAGCAGATCCTGGCAGCCGGTATGGTAGATACCTGGCGACGGCTCAACCCCCAGGTGGCCGCTCCTACCACGCTCCTGGGCAGCTCGCCTCGGCGGGTCGACTACATCTTCGCCGGGCCCGAGCTGGCGCCGCTCGCCAAGGAATCCACCATACTGACGCCCACGGAGGCGGAAGCAGCGTCCGATCACTATCCTCTGCTGACGACCTTTGCGGACGCCGGCTGATCGGGCGGTAGCGGGCGGGCTCAGGAACACGGATCGGGGAGACGGACCTCAGTAGCGCCCATCGCTTCCTGGCTATAAGCGCACGCACTGGCCGGCCGCCGATACTGCCGAACTACCGAAATACCGCAGTCGCCGTCCCGCCGCCCACCGTCCCGGATCCCGCTGGTGTGGCGGCAGCCGTTTGACTCGATCTATGCGCCTCGGGCTGCCGTGCTCCCGCTGTGCAGGGACCGGCAGTATTCCAGCATGTGCTGGGCCGCCAGCTTGCCCGCACCCATCGCGGCAATTACCGTGGCGGCACCGGTCACGATGTCTCCACCGGCGAACACGCCGGCAATGCTCGTCTCGAGCGTCGTCTGGTTCGCCTGGATGTATCCTCGCTCGTTCAGCGCCAGGCCGCCGGTGCTACGCAACAGGATGGGGCTCGGCCCTTGACCGATCGCCACGATGACGGTGTCCACCGGTAGATCGAGCACCGCGCCTGGGATCGGGACGGGACGGCGGCGGCCGGAAGCGTCGGGATCGCCCAGCTCCATGCCGATGCACTCCAGTGCCGCCACCTCGCCGAGCGAGCTGCCGGTGATTCGCCGCGGGCTGGTGAGCAGCCGCATGGTGACACCCTCTTCCTCGGCGTTCTCGATCTCCTCACGGCGCGCCGGCAGCTCCGCGCGCGAACGACGGTAGACGACAGATACACGATCCGCGCCGAGCCGAAGCGCCGTCCTGGCGGCATCCATGGCGACATTTCCACCCCCGATCACGGCCACGCTGCGCCCGGCATGCACCGGCGTGTCGAATTCCGGGAACCGATACGCCTTCATCAAGTTCACTCTCGTGAGGAATTCGTTGGCCGAGTAGACGCCGCAGAGATTCTCGCCCGGTATCTGGAGGAAGCTCGGCAGACCGGCTCCCGTGCCGATGAAGACGGTGTCGAAACCGTTCCGGAACAGCTCGTCGAGGGTTACGGTCCTGCCGACCAGCACGTTGGTCTCGATCTGCACGCCCAGTTGCCGCACGTACTCCACCTCGCGGTCAACGATCTCCTTGGGAAGTCGAAACTGCGGGATTCCATATTGCAGGACGCCGCCCACCTCGTGCAGGGCTTCGAAGATGGTCACGGAACAGCCGCCGGTTGCCAGCTCGGCGGCGCAGGCCAGGCCGGAGGGTCCGGAGCCCACAATTGCGGCGCGGAACGGTAGCCGGCTGCGCAGGGCGCACCCGGCCCTTGGCTGAAGCGCCGCCCAGTCCGCGACGAAGCGCTCCAGCGCGCCGATGGCGAGGGGCTCGCTCTTCTTGCCGAGCGCGCACGCGCGCTCGCACTGGCTCTCCTGAGGGCAGACGCGGCCGCACACCGCGGCCAGTATGTTCTTATCTCGTACGATGCAGGCGGCCCGTGCAAGATCGCCCCGTTTGATCTCCGCGACGAATCCTGGGATATCGACCCCAACCGGACACCCCTGGACGCACCGGGCTCTCGCGCAGGTCAAGCACCGTGAGGCCTCGGCCGTCGCTTGCTCGCGGCTGTAGCCCAGTGCGACCTCGTCGAAGTTGCGGCAGCGTACACCCGGGTCCTGCTTCGGCATCAGCTGGCGCGGCATGGCCGTTCGCTCCCACGTTCACCAAGGCTGTATGCGATCTTTTCCAGGCCGGCATAGTATCGCTGGCGCTGTCTCAGCTCGGCGAAGTCCACGGCGAGCCCGTCGAAAAGGGGACCGTCGACACAGCAGAACCTGCTCACCCCGCCAACTGTCACGCGGCAACCGCCGCACATTCCCGTGCCGTCCACCATCAGTGGATTCAGGCTGACGGTAGTCCTGATCTGCAGCTCCCGGGTGATCGTGCAGCACGCCTCCATCATGGCGGCCGGGCCGATGGCTATCACCTCGTCGACGTGCTCACGCCGCAGTGTCTGACGCAGCAGATCGGTGACGAAGCCGTGATGGCCCATGCTGCCGTCGTCTGTGGCCACGAGATACTGGTGGCAGTTGCGCCGCAGTGCGTCGGAGAACACGAGCAGATCGCGGGACCTAGCACCATGCAGAGCGACGACCCGGTTACCGGCCGCGAACAGCGCCCGCATCTTGGGGTACAGAGGAGCGGCGCCCAAGCCCCCAGCCACGGCCAGAACGGTGCCCGGCTCGTGCATGGCCAGCGACGTGCCCAGGGGTCCCAGCACATCCTGAATGGCGCAGCCCGGTTCCAGCTTGCAGATCCCGGCGGTGCTGTGTCCCACATCCTGCACGACGAGGGTTATCGTCCCCCTGTCGCGATCGAAATCGGCAATGGTCAACGGGATTCGCTCGGCGCGAGCGTGCAGGCGCACGATGACGAAGTGCCCCGGCTCAGCCTTGGCGGCAATATCCGGCGCCAGGACGTCAAGCCGCACGATCTTGGGCGCGAGAGATTCTTTCGCAACAATATCCATCGACTCTAGCCGCCTGTGAACAGAGGCGACAATCTGCGGCTTGTTCGCATCGAGTCCTGCTTCAGCCACGCCACGAGCAACTGCGTGAAGTAGTTGCGCAGCGGGCGCGGCCGCTGCCATCGCCGGATCGCTGGCTTGGAGTACCACTGCGGCATGGTCAGTTGCCGGTGGCGGACGCCCTGTACCGGCACGACGACGGCGTCGGTGCCGGCCGAAAAGTGCCACCGCACATCACACTACACACCCTACAACGATCCGATAGTTTTGTCAACTGTCGACTTTCGATTGACGACACAATACTGTCAGCACTCCGCTTTGCCGGCTCGCGGCCGGCAAAGCGGACGGCTACCCGCTACACCGTTCCTTTCCAGGGTGCGGCAGGGCGAAGCTCGGCGTAGCGCCCGTGGGGCCTGGCCATTGCCCTGGGATTGTTGCTGGCGCGCTCCATCGTGCGACCCCGCCATGCGACTGGCCCTGCATATATAGTAGGAAACAACCCGCATATCTCAAGTGGCTTGAGAGGCTCGCAAGGCAGGCTTCGTGCGGCGCTCGAGCCTCCCCTGGCATTGACTCTGCGTCAAGTACAGTCTCCGTAGTTGCCAATCAGGCATATCGGCCCGCGAAGGAAGGACCTTCGGCACTGCCGTTTGGCAGGAGAGAGTGAGAAAGTCGTTCCAGCCTGCTCGACGTCGCTCCACAATGACGTAGCCGACTCGACGGATGGAGGAATTGGTATGGGCTCACTCTCCCGACGTACCTTCCTCGGTGCCAGCGCCGGCGCCATCGGCGGGCTGATGCTCGCCGATCGGCTGCGCTTCTTCGAGGCCGCTCCGGCGGCCGACGCCGAGGTGCCGTTAGCTCCCTCGACCAGTGCGGTGTTCCGCACCGGTCACTCCAACAACTGCGATGGCGCCTGCGGCCATCTCATCCACGTCACCGGCGGCCGCGCGACGCTCGTCGAGCCGGCGCCCTGGGGCGGTACGACCGATCGCCGGCCAGGCGGCGCCCACCTACAATCCTCGCGTCTGCCTGCGCGGCCTGAGCCAGATCTCGAACACCTACAGCCCGGACCGTGTCAAGTATCCCTATAAGCGCGTCGGTCCGCGCGGATCCGGCCGCTGGCAACGGATCACCTGGGAGGAAGCGACGGCGACCATCGCCGCCAACTTCGCCAGGATCCAGAAGCAGCACGGCAACAAGTCGGTCTGGATCGCGCCCTATACGGGCTCGCTCAGCCTGATCGAAGGCGTCGTCGGGGCCGGCTTCCGCTTCGCCAGCGCCATCGGCGCCTCGGCCGGCGACTTCGAGGGCGACAACGAGGGCGATAGCGCCACCCCCGCCGGCTGGAACTACGTGCTGGTCGACCCGGCCAATCCCGCGAACGGCGGCGGCCTCTTCGACGGACACGAATCGACGGACTTCCTCAACGCCAAGGCGATCGTCTTCTGGGCCAACAACGTGGCGGAGACCTCGATCCCGGACTGGCGGATCATGCTCGACGCGCGCGACCAGAACGGCGCCCGCCTCGTCTCCATCGATCCGCGATTCACCCCCACCTCCGCCGCCTGCGACGACTGGCTGCCGATCCGGCCCGGCGCGGACACGGCGCTGGTCGACGGCATCATCAACTACGTGCTGAGCCACGATCTCTACGACGCCGGCTACCTGCAGCAGTACACTGTTGCGCCCTATCTCATCAACCCCAGCACGAAGAAGTGGCTGCGCTGGAAGGAGCTGGTCAAAGGCGCCAAGGACGACTACGTGGTCGTGGACCGGGCAGACGGCAAGCTGAAAGCCGCCGGCGACAAGACGCTGAAGGATGCGCGGTTGCTGGGCACCCACGAGGCCGCCGGTATGCAATGCCGCACCGCCCTCCAGGTGCTGGCGGACAGCATGGCCCAATATACGCCGGAACACACCGCATCGATCACCGATATCCCGGTCGAGCAGGTGACGGCCCTGGCCAAGCTCTGGAGCAGCACGCACCCCGTGGCCGTGCGCGCCGGCTTCGGCCTCTCCCACTGGTATCGCGGAGACCTGACCATGCAGGCGTTGCTCACCCTGCAGGCGATCACCGGCAACATCGGCGTGCACGGCGGCGGCGTGACGACCTTCGCAGGCGGGCTCACCACCACCGCCTTCGACCTGGGCGGCTGGTGGGCGCCGAAGGGCACCAGCATGTTCTCGGTACTGGAACCGATGGACGCGTGTGGCGCCATGCTGGACGGTAAACCGTTCCCGGTGCGCGCGGCCTGGTTCATGATCGACAACTTCGCGCAGCAGATGTCCGACCGCAACAGGGTAGTCAAGGCGCTGCAGTCCCTCGACTTCCTGGTGGTCTCGGACTACGTGATGTCGGCCACGGCCGACCTGGCGGACATCGTGCTTCCCGCCTGCACCTACTTCGAGAAGACGGACCTCCTCTCCTCGAACAACTTCTACCTGCAGTACATGCCGACGGTGATCGACCCCCTCTACGAGTCGAAGTCCGATCTCGACGCCATCCGGCTGGTGGCCGGCAAGATGGGGGTTGGCAAGTACTTCGACAAGACCCCGGACGAGTACCTGAAGCAGCTCCTGCACATCGGCGACCCCAAAGCCGACGGCAACGTCGTCGGACTGACCTGGGAGCAGGTAACCAGCGGCACCGCCGTGCACCTGAACACCAAGACGGTGCCATACGTACCCTTCTCGGACATGCAGTTCCCCTCCAAGTCGGGAAAGATCGAGTTCTACGTCGAGATGCTCGTGCCCTTCGATCAGGAGGTCTGCGTGCACAAGGAGCCGGTGGAGGCTTCGCCGCACAACCCGCTCTACGCGAAGTATCCGCTCGTCTTCCTGAGCACGCACACGCGCTTCCGCACGCACTCGCAGTACGTGAACCTGCCCTGGCTGAAGGAGATCAACAACGGCGGCGAGGGCTTCCTGGAGATCAACCCCAAGGACGCAGGCGGTCGCGGCATCGGCGACGGCGACGTGGTGCGGATCTACAACGATCGCGGGTACATGAAGGTGCGGGCGCGCTTGACCGAGGGCATCAAGCCCGGAGTGGTCAACTGCTACCAGGGCGGCTGGGACACGATCTCCGTGAAGCACTACCTCGAAGGGCACCCGAACAACCTGACCCATCAGATCGCCAACCCGGCGCAGGCCCTGATCCCGAATTTCCCTTCCAATGCCGCCTACTACGACTGCCTGGTGCAGGTCGAGAGAGTCGGAGGTTGATGCCATGTCCGCGAGCAAAGACCAGGTAGCTCAGACGCCCCACCACGCCATGGTCATCGACCAGAACCGTTGCGTGGGCTGCTGGACCTGCGCGGTCGGCTGCAAGGAGATCAATAACGAGCCGCTCGGCTACTGGTGGAACCGCGTGCTTACCACGGCTCCCAACGAGTCCACGGCTACGGCCGACCCGGCCAGCGATTCGATCGACGTGCCGCGAGGCGTCTTCCCGAACGTGGAGCTGGCCTACCTGCCCGTGGCCTGCCAGCACTGCGAGCAGGCTCCCTGCGTGAAGGTCTGTCCGGTGGGTGCCACGTTCCGCCGCGACGACGGCACGGTGCTGGTCGACTACGATCGCTGCATCGGCTGCCGCTACTGTATGGCGGCTTGTCCCTACGGCGTGCGCATCTTCAACTGGGGTGGGGCGGAATACCCGGCAGGCAGCCCGGTCGGCTACGAGCAGGATTACAAGACCGGCGGGCGCCGCGTGTTCATGCCGGAGCGACCGCGCGGAGTGGTGGAGAAATGCACCTTCTGCGTTGAGCGGATCGACGTGGGCGAGCAACCGTTCTGCGTCAACGTCTGTCCGATCGGAGCCAGGGTGTTTGGCGACCTGAACGATTCCTCGAGCGAGGCTAGCAGGCTGGTCGAGGGCGGCGCCGTGCAGCTCCACGCCGAGCTGGGCACCAACCCGAACGTCTACTATGTGCCGGTACGCCGGCGCGTGGCGGACGAGAGCTGAGCGAAAGTGAGCGTGCCATGACGACACAATCGGCAACCCTCCCCGCGAGAGGCCTGGCGCTTCCGCGTCATTGGTGGTGGACGCTCGTCCTGGCTCTGGCCGGAGCCTGGGGCCTGGCGGCCTGGGGCTACGAGCTGGCCAACGGCCTGTCCAGCACCGGCATGCGCGACGTCGTCTCCTGGGGCATGTACATCTTCAGCTTCGCCTTCTTCGTCGGACTTTCGGCAGGCGGCTTGATCGTCGCTTCCTCGGCCGAGGTGTTCGGCGTCTCGGCGCTGAAGCCGCTCTCACGCCTGGGAGTGCTCAGCGCGGCCGGCTGCATTACCGTCGCGGCCTTGATGATCATCCCCGATCTGGGTCGGCCGGAGCGGATCTTCAACCTGATCCTCTATCCGAACTGGACGTCGCCGCTGATCTGGGATATCGGCATCATCGCCGCCTACTTCGTTTTCTCGGTAGTCGATCTCTTCGTGCTCACGCGGCATGCCGCCGAGCCGGGGCGGTGGCGTCGCCGCATGCGGCTGCTGGCCTACATCGGCCTGCCGCTGGCCGTGCTGCTGCACTCCATCACAGCGTGGATCTTCGGCTTGCAGATCGCCCGCTCCTTCTGGAACACGGCGCTGATGGCCCCGCTGTTCGTGACTTCTGCCGTGCTGTCGGGCACGGCGCTGGTTACGCTCATCGCGCTTTGCGTCGAGCGCTTCGACGCGGTGAACATCCCGGTCGAGACGCGCCGTTGGCTGCGCGGCCTGCTGGCCGTTGCCCTGGCCCTGGACCTCTTCCTCGTCGGCAGTGACTACATCACCATCCTCTGGGGCAATGTGCCGCAGGAGCGCGCGGGCCTCAACCTGATCCTGCCGGGCGGCAGCTGGTCCTGGCTGTTCTGGATGGAGTGGATAGCCGGCGGGGCGGCGCCTTTCCTCTTGCTGGTGGTACCCCGGCTTAAGCAGTTGCCCGGCTCGCTGTTGGCCGCCAGCGTCCTGGTGATGGTGGGAGTGTTCGCCTTCCGTATCGACCTGATCGTCGGCGGCTTCATCAGCCCGCTCATCTCCTACACGCCGGGCATCGCCCTCGGCACCTACAGTGCCACGGCGGCATCCTTCCAGCTGCCCGGCAGTTACCATCCCACCTGGGTGGAGTACGGCATCGTGGTCGGCCTCTTCGCCTTGTTCGCGGCGATCGTCACCAGTGGCTATCGACGGCTGCAGGTCATGCGGGACGTCGCGGAGGAGCTGTGACGCCGGCGACGACCCCGACGGCGGTGATGCCGCCGGCCGCGACGGCAGCGGACCTGCTCGCCCATTGGTGGAGCAGGCCCGTCGCCGGCGAGGTCGACGGCTGGATGGCCTGGCGGGACGTCGCCGAGGGCGTGGCGACCGCGCTTGCCGTCACCTCACCCGGCCTTCCGGAGGCGCCCGCCGCGGGCGAGGAGCTGCAGGCATTGCTGGACGAACATGAGCGCCTGTTCGTCGGCCCGGGGCACGTGCCCTGCCCACCCTACGAGTCTTACTGGCGCGACGACGTGCCGCTGCGCCTGCGCCGCACTCTGATGGGTCCCTGTACCGAGGAGCTGCGCTTGCTCTACGCCGGGCTCGGCCTGGCCGTCACCTCCTCGTCGGGCGAGCTGCCCGACCACGTCGCGGTGGAGCTCGAAGCGCTCGCCTATGCGCTCGGCTCGCCCGGCAAAGAGTCGATCGGACAAGCGCTGCTCGCCAAACACCTGGCGGTCTGGCTCCCCACGCTGTGTCGCGCCGTGGCTCAGGAGGCAACGCAACCGTTCTACCGGCAGTTGGCGGCCTTGACGATCTCCTGGCTGCCGGTGCTGGCGCGCCTCGCGGCGCCGCGGTCCGGATAGGCAAGCGCCAGTGCACAGTGCCGGCGGCACGCCCGCCCCATGTACAGTATGGGGGCCGGCCGTAACACTCCGCGGGGCCGGCGGAGCGCAGAGCGCCCCTGCCGCGGTCCCCTATGGCAGCGTGGCGAGCCAGGCGGCAAGACCCACGATGCCGGCGTTCAGCAGCAGGTTGGCGATCGAGACACGATAGGACCGGCTCTGCAAGGCCCGGCGGCGCTCGGCCGCCGCCGCGTCGGTCGCCGCCGCTCGGCCCAGCTCTTCCAGGCGACGGCCGAAGTAGGCGCCATGCACCGCGGTGAGCGCCAGCATCATCGCCACCGCGATGACCTTGACGATCAGCACATGACCCCAGGTGGTGTCGCGCAGGATAGACCAGGAGACGCCGTGTTCCCCGGCGTTCAGCGGTCCCGTGACCAGGAGCACGCCGAGCGCCGCCCCTGAGAAAGCGGCAAACCGCCTGCCCACCTGGCTGGCGACGCGCACGCGATCGGCTTCCGCCAGCTCCTGTCGCAGGATAGGCATCACGACGACGACCAGTAAGAGCTGCCCGCCAACCCAGAAGATCGCCGCGAGCACGTGCAGCCAGAGAATCGGCAGCGCCCAACTCACGGCAGTCTCCGCATCGCGCAACGATCAGGCAGCCGGCGATGCGAGGAGCCGTTGTCCCGAGCCCGGCACCCGCCGGCGGACGCATCCCTTACGCCAGCCGCCCGGCCCGGCCGCTCCCGGGCCTTACGGCTTATCCGCTCTCGCGTGGCGCAGTACCTCCTCGACCCAGGAGAATGCCGCCACCGCGGCGGGAAAGCCCCGAGGACTGATTGCCAGCACCGCCACGTGCAGCACTTCGGCTTCCGACGCTCCGGCCTGCAAGGCGCGGCGAGCGTTCGACCGTACCGCCCCTTCGGCAAGTCCACCGATCGCTATCCCCAGCTGCACCAGACAGCGCGTGCGCTCATCCAGGGGGCCGGCCGCGTCGACCGCGCGGCCGAGCATGTCTAGGCTTGTGCCGACATCGGGAAACCGCTCGCGAAACCGGACGTACACCTCCGGCAAATACTGATCGCTCATCCCGTCACCCCCTCCATTGCCTCCCGTGTCGGACGGCATTGGGGCTGCCTCTGCCCCACGACCGCCGTTGGTCACTCTCGCCGAGCGCGGAGCAGGTCGGTCTGTGCGTCGAGGCACTGCATGCGGCAGTCGATCCCGCTCTCGACGCACCGCAACCGCACAACTCCATGATAGATAGCACATCCCGCACCGTAATGGCGAGAGCTTGGAGACACCTCTGCCGTTTCGCGGTGTTCCCGCCTCCCGGGTACGAGCACGCCGTCGCGGACCTGCAACAGGTCATTCGGCCGCAACAGGCCCCATCCTTGCCATTCTGCCGCAGCTGGAGGCTTCGTTCCCCGTCTGCTGCCACGCGCCCTCAGTAGCAGGCAGTGTCGTCCCCTCCTTGCCCTCCCGCGACCGGTCGCAAGTGTGAGAACGGTGCTGCATAAGTGCTCGCCGTGTATCATCTGGTTGCTCGACGGGAGGGAGAAGCGTGAGTCTCTGGAGTGAAATGCAGGCCGACGTGTCTCGCCGCCTGGGCCGGCAGCGGGTGTCATTGGTCCAGGTGCTCGCAACGGCCTCGCAGGAGGTTGGTCTGCGCGCCATCATCATGCATCGAGTTTCAAGTCACCTGGCGGAAGCGCATGTGCCGTGGCTGCCGTCAATCCTCCGCCAGGGAAACCTGACGCTGCATGGTCTCGACATCGTGCAGGGCGCGCGCATCGGCGCCGGCGTGCAGATCCCGCATCCGGATGGGGTGGTGATCGGAGAGGGCGCCGTAGTGGAAGACGCGGTGCTCATCCATTCCGGCGTCGTGCTCGGACTGCGCCTGGCAGGAGACGGCCGTCCGGATGGCTATCCCACCATCGGCGAGGGCGCGATACTCGGCGCAGGCGCCAAGATACTCGGCCCAGTCTACGTCGGCGCCGGGGCGCGCGTGGGTGCGAACTCCGTGGTGACGCGGGATGTCGCCGCCGGCTCGGTGGTTGCCGGCATCCCCGCCCGCCCGATCGGGGATCGCGGCAGCTCGTCCCGTGAGAGCACGGAACCGCGAGGCGACTCCAGGACGTAGCAGCCGCGTTCAGCGCCGCCGTTGTCTCCAGCCGATATACCCCGCCCGCGGCCCACCGTTCACCGGTCGTGGCGGGCAGTGCCTCTGTCACGCTGCCGCGTTCGGCCACTCACGGGGTACGGGAGACTCGTGGCACCTTGTTGTCGCCGCGCTCAGCATGGTAGCGCAGGCGCTCGACCGGCTTGCCATCGATCAGGTGCTCGCGTACGATCTCCTCGGCATCGGCGACCTGGACGCCGCAATACCAGACGTCTTCCGGATAGACCACCACCATGGGTCCATGGCCGCATTGATTCATGCAGCCGGCGTGGTTGATGCGCACACGCCCCTTGAGCCCGGCGGACGCGGCGAGCTCTTTGAGCCGCGCGTGCACGCCGAGCCCATCTCCATCCACCTGGGGACACCAATCGCCGCTCGTACAGACGAAGACGTGCCGCTCGTACTGCCCCATGCACCGCCTCTGGCTATTGCTCCAGCCCGCTCGAGGGGCCGGCTTACTGCTCAAGTGTACCGAACCGGCGAAGTCCCATGGCAAACACGCGGGGGCTGCGCACGCTCCATCGCCGCGTCATGGCCCAGCCGGGTGCTGGTACGCTCGGGGTCGTGTCCGGCTACCGGGCAGCCACCGTATCATAGTGGGGGAAGAACCTGCTGTGCAGCGTGGCGGAGAGGAGCCGGAATGGAGTTGCTCGATCTGCAGGGAAAGGTCGCCGTCGTCACCGGAGCGGGTACCGGCATCGGTGCGGCAGCGGCACGCGCCCTGGTGGCCCAGGGCGCGCGTGTCGTGCTTGCCGGCCGCCGGCCGGATCGACTGCTGCAGGTCGAGGCCGAGCTCGGCGCGGATCATGCGCTCGCGGTGCCGGCCGACGTGTCGAAGCGCGGAGACGTCGACCGCATGGTGGCGGAGACCCTCCGCCGATTCGGCCGAATAGACATTCTGCTGGCGAACGCGGGGCAGTACAAGCAGGGTCGTGTCGCCGACGTGGATACAGAGACCCTGGTCTCCATCGTGGAGGCCAACGTGGTGGGCGTTGTCCGCTGCATCAAGGGCGTGATACCCCACATGATCGCGCAGCGCAGCGGCGACATCATCGTCACCTCGTCGATCTCCGGCCACCGGGACATCCCAGACGAGGCAGTCTATAGCGCGTCCAAGCACGCGGTCAACACGCTGGTGAATCTGCTCCGCAACGAGGTGGCAGCGGACGGCCTGCGCGTGGCGAGCATGGCACCCGGCATGGTACTGAACGACATCTGGGGCATGGCGAACCCGGCAGACGTGCGGGCCGGCCTGCAGGCAGGCAGCGGCCTGTGCTCCGAGGATGTGGCCGAGCTGATCGTGCACATGCTGCGCCTGCCGCGGCGTATCACCCTGCGCGACGTCGTCGTGCTGCCCCAGGCGCAGAACATCTGAGCATCGCATATGACCCATCGGCTCGCGGCGTCAACCCCATGTGGTATACTTGACTGCCGATGACGCGCTCCCCCGGGCGGAGCGCGCCCGTGTTTGCGTCTGCATCATGCGCCCTTGGGCTGCATTGGAGGAGCACGTACTTGGTCAGGATTCGTCTGCGCCGCGTGGGCGCCAAGGGCCAGCCGTACTATCGTGTCGTGGTCGCGGATTCGCGGTCGCCGCGTGATGGCCGTTTCATCGAGATCATCGGCCACTACAATCCTCGCGTCGAGCCGTCGGAGATCGTGATCAATAAAGAGAAGGCCCTGGCATGGATTGCGAAGGGCGCCAAGCCCAGTGAGAGCGTAGTCAGCTTGCTTTCGCGCGCCGGCATCGTGGAACGATCGGGCGCGGCGGCAGTGCCCGCCGAGGCCGTTGCAGCCACGGACAAGTAGTAGCTCAGGGTAGGCCGAACGATATCGGTACTGAGGAGGTTGTCCGGTGCGAGAGCTTATTGAGTACATCGCGCGCTCCCTCGTGACACAGCCCGACCAGGTGCAGGTCACCGAAGTCGACGACAACGGCGTGATGATCTATCGCCTGCAGGTCGCCCCAGAGGACATGGGCAAGGTGATTGGGCGCCAGGGACGGATCGCCACCGCCATCCGCTCGCTGCTCAAGGTGGCGTCGGTCCGCCAGGGCCAGCGAGCCGTGCTGGAGATCGTTTGACGTCGGAGGGCGATGGCGCCGGCTCCCCCGTCGAGGATTGGGTCGTCGTCGGCGTCATCGCGGGTGCCTTCGGGGTGCGCGGCGAGCTGAAAGTTGACCTGTACACGGATTTTCCGGATCGCTTCACGCCGCAGCAGATCGTCTACCTGGGCGACGACCACCGCCCGGCTACGGTGCTCGCCGTGCGGCCGATCGGCGATCGCCTGGCCCTCTACCTGGATGGTGTGGCGAGCCGCGACGCCGCGCAGGCGCTCTTCGACGTACCGATCTGCGTGCGCCGCTCGGAGGTCATGCCGCTGCCGGAAGGTCGCTACTACCACGATCAGATCATCGGCCTGGAAGCGTATACCACTGGGGGCCAACACCTCGGCGCCATCGTCGAGGTTCTCGCGACCGGCAGCAACGATGTCTACGTCGCGCGCATGGGTGCGACCGAAGTGCTCATTCCCGCCCTCAAGGACGTTGTTCGCAGCATAGATCTGCAGAACAAGCGCCTGATCGTGGAGCCGATCGAGGGCCTGCTCGAGTGATTGGCGAACATCTCCCGGCAGGCGCGAAAGCGCCCAGACAGGCTTCAGCATGCAGCGCCGTGCCTGCAGCGGGGACTTGGCAGAGAGATCGGGCGTCCGTTCGACAACGTGCCCTCGCGCCTGTCAGCTGAGAACGTTGGCAGTACCTCGGCACGGCGGTGTCGGCCAGCCGACACGGGGCCGTCGTGTCAAGCCGTATCCAACCGTGATGATTGGTTGTTGGCAAGCTGCTAGACGCGGAGGGGTGACGAA
The DNA here is from genome assembly GCA_963827235.1 of uncultured bacterium. Classification (GTDB taxonomy): domain Bacteria; phylum Chloroflexota; class UBA5177; order JANWHV01; family JANWHV01; genus JANWHV01. The sequence goes on along the minus strand of CAWHAE010000009.1, from coordinate 1,138,925 downwards.
TGCGCTTCGCCGTGTTCACGCTCTTTCCCGAGATGTTCTCCGGACCGTTCGGGCAGAGCATCGTCGGCCGGGCAGTGGCGCGCGGTCTGGCGCGCATCGACCTGTATAACTTCCGCGAGATGGCGCTCGACCGGCACCACACGGTCGACGACTACCCCTACGGCGGCGGTGCCGGCATGGTCCTGCAGCCGGGCCCACTCTTTGCCTCCGTCGAGGCGGCCGCACTGCCCGCCGGATCGCCCGTCATCCTGCTGACGCCACAGGGAAACAGGTTCAGCCAGTCCGTGGCCCGCAGGCTGGCGGCGGAGCATGCGATTGGCCTGATCTGCGGCCACTACGAGGGTGTGGACGAGCGCGTGCGGGAACACCTGGCTACCGAGGAGATCTCGCTGGGCGACTTCGTCCTCAGCGGGGGCGAAATCGCCGCCATGGCCGTGGTGGACGCGGTGATCAGGTTGCTCCCCGGCGTTATCGACCAGGAATCGACCGTAGAAGAGTCGCACCAAGCAGGCTTGCTCGAATATCCCCAGTTCACGCGGCCGCCGGTCTACCGCGGCTGGCCCGTTCCGGATATACTTCTTTCCGGTAACCACGCTGCAATCGCTCGCTGGCGGCGCGAACAGGCCTTGCGCCGTACCTGGGAGCGGCGTCCCGATTTGCTCACGGCTGTCGAGCTGAGCGCAAGAGAGCGGTTACTGATCGCCTCCTGGCAGGCGGCTGAGGCTGGTGTCCGTCCCCCGGTCGAGCCCAACCGGCGGGATCCGACCCGGAAGACCCCCTCTTTAACGGGGGTTCTCAGCCTCGATGAAGCACGCCCGTTATCCACGTACCTGTGGATAACTCGGCCATGTGCTGGGGATAACTGGCAATATACATAACAAAAGTGTGGATATTCCTGGTCGGGCCTATCCTAGCGGAGGTGCGATCGCTCCAGCTCGAGATCGGCGTCGACCATGATCTGCACCAGCTGCTCGAACGATACGCGTGGCTCCCAACCCAGCACGCGGCGGGCCTTGCTGGCATCGCCCACGAGCAGATCCACCTCCGCCGGGCGCAGGAATGCCGGATCCGTGTGCACGTAGTCGTGCCAGTTCTCGACGCCGATGTGCCGGAAGGCCAGCTCCAGATATTCGGCGACGCTGTGCGTCTGGCCCGTGGCCACGACGTAGTCGTCCGGTCGCTCCTGCTGCAGCATCAGCCACATGGCCTCCACGTAATCCGGTGCATAGCCCCAGTCACGCTTGGCGTCGAGGTTTCCCATGGCCAGGGACTTTTGGAGTCCCAGCTTGATCCGCGCCACGCCCCGGCTGATCTTGCGCGTGGAGAACTCGGGCCCACGCCGCGGTGACTCGTGATTGAACAGAATGCCGGAGCAGGCGAACGTGTTGTAGCTCTCGCGGAAGTTGACGGTAATCCAGTGGCCGTACAGCTTTGAGACGCCATAGGGGCTGCGCGGGTAGAACGGCGTGCTCTCGCGCTGCGGCACCTCCTGCACCTTGCCGAACATCTCGCTCGACGAGGCCTGGTAGAACCGTACCGGCATGTCTACTGCCCGAATGGCCTCGAGCATGCGTGTGACGCCCAGCGCGGTGTATTCGCCCGTCAATACCGGTTGGCTCCAGGAAGTGGGAACGAACGACTGCGCCGCCAGGTTGTACACTTCGTCCGGCTTCGCCCTGCGCAGAGCCTGGATCAGCGACAGCTGATCGAGCAGATCGGCATCCACGATCTCCACGTCGTTGAGCAGGTGGCGGATGCGCTCGTCGGAGGCGATGCTGGTCCGCCGGACCAGGCCAAAGACGTTATACCCCTTCTTGAGCAGGAATTCGGCAAGGTAGCTGCCGTCTTGGCCGGTGAATCCGGTGATCAGCGCGTTGGGCATTCCATTCCTCCGTGTGGACTACGATGGTGGGCACCGGCTCACCTGGAGGCCGGCGCCTCGGCTCTCCAGTACTCCAGGGTGTCGAGCACGGACTGCTCTGCAGGGACAACGGGGCTCCACCCCGAGATGGCCCGCAACGCCGCGGAGCTCCCGATCGAGGCTGGACGATCGATAGGGCGCATCAACGCGGGATCCTGCTCGATACGCACCGGCACCGTGCAGGCGCGGACAAGCGTGTCGAGCATGTCGGCTATGCGCAAAGCGCGACCGGTGCAGACGTTATAAGCGGTACCCGGCTCACCGGCTTCGAGCATCAAGCGGTAGCCGCGCACCACGTCCCGCACATCCGTGAAATCTCGGGCGGCGTCGACATTGCCCACCTTCAGTATGGGCGGCAGATCGCCTCGCTCGATGGCGGCGATCTGCGCCGCGAAATCGGGCAAGACGAAGCCGCGCCGCTGGCGCGGGCCGATGTGGTTGAAGGGCCGCGCGCACACCACGTGCATGCCATAGGCATAGACGTGCTGGCGCGCCAGTGTCTCGCAGGCTACCTTGCTCACGCCATAGGGATCGACAGGCTGTAGCGGCTGGCTCTCCGCGATCGGGTAGCGCACCGGATCGACGACGCCGTACTCCTCGCTGCTGCCGATCGTGAGCACGCGCGCCCGCGGCGCCTCCAAACGCACGGCATCCAGCACGCGAAAGGTCATCACCAGATTGTCGGTCAGCGTCTTTGCCGGATCTGCCCAGGCGGCGGCCACCGAAGCCTGCGCGGCAAGGTGGAACAAACGATCCGGCTGCACCTCCGCCACCACCCTGCGCACCGCCGTGGCGTCCAGCAGGTCCACGCAGTAAGGCGTGAGGCCGGGTCTCCTGGGCAGACGCAGCTCGGCCTCGATACAGGTGCCGTGCACCTCCCAGCCCTCTGCCACGCACTGGTCCGTCAGATGGCTGCCGGCAAAACCCATGGCCCCTGTGATCAGTACCCGCACTCGCCTACACACCAGATTCTAGTACGCCATCTCGCACCAGCTACGCGCCCTGCCGCGAGCCGTCGGGATCATGCAGCCGGCCCGGCGCGGGTGAGTCACATTCGCCCGCGATCGTCCGGGCGGACAGATGCAAGACACCACTCCGACGGCGGCTCGCCCGCTTCGTGGCCCGCCGACGACCAAAGGTCGGGCCGGCCCGCCACCGCCAAATACTACCATATCCCGCCCGTCGTGGATCCCGCGGCTCCGCGCGATCGGCACGGCAAGTCCTGTCGAAGTTGTGTCGAAGTTAGCGATTTGATCCCCACAGGATATAGACAAAACCTATACAGGTGTTGTACAGTAGGTACTGGAGCCGTCGCCAACTGTCCAAGCATCCGATTGAGGCGCGGACGCGTAGCAATCGGCGGAAGGTCTGGAGGCACACGCAACGGAGCGCGGGTACTTTGTGCAGACCTTACTTGGTGGGGCGGTGGCGCTAGCTGAAGTTACCGTCGTACGAGAATATGAGGTCTGCCGTGAGCACTCCCGCTTTGGACACATCGAGGAATACCGGCTACGCCGAGGACGGCACGCTGCTGTACCTGCGCGAAATCAGCCGCACTCCTCGATTGACCCCGCAACAAGAGCTCGAGCTCGGTGAGCGAATCGCCTCCGGAGATGAAGAGGCGCTCCGCGTCATGGTCGAGTCTAACCTGCGCCTTGTGGTCAGCGTGGCGAAACGCTACCGGAATGAGGGCCTCTCCCTGCTCGACCTCGTGCAGGAAGGGAATATCGGCCTCATCCGCGCGGCGAGCAAGTTCGATTACCGGCGCGGCCACCGCTTCTCTACCTATGCCATCTGGTGGATTCGCCAGGCGGTAACCCGCGCCATCGCCAACCAGGGGCAGACGATCCGGGTCCCGGTGCACATCACCGAAGGCATCTCGCGGCTCAACCGCACCATGCGGCTGGTCGAGCAGGAGCAGGAAGATGGCGACTCGCCCGAGGGGCGCGAGGCGGAGGTAGTGGCTCAGGCCGCCAATCTACCCTCCAGCAAGGTCGTGGAGATGGTGAAGATGGTCGCCCAACCGCTGTCGCTGGAGCGCACGGTGGGAGAGGATAACGATGCCTCCCTGGCCGAAGCGGTAGAGGACACCGACGCCATCTCGCCGGCCGCGGCAGCCGAGAACAGCATTCTGCGCGACCGCCTCGTCATGCTGGTGGGCTCGTTGCCCGAGCGGGAGCGGAAGGTCATCGATCTGCGGTACGGCCTGTCCGACGGCCGGCCTCGCACGCTGAAAGAGGTCAGCGGTGCCTTCGGCCTGACCAGGGAGCGGATCCGGCAGCTCGAGACGGCGGCGCTCTCCCATCTTCGCGAAGTCGGCGAGCAGGGCGGCCTGCGCGAATACCTGAACTGATCTTTCCCCAAGGCGCCCCCGTGCGCCCCGCTGCGGAACACCTGAGCGGCCGAGGAGTGCAGGATCCACGGCCGCTCAGCCGTGTTCGTAGCGCGCTTCCGGGCCCTACGGCGCTGGAGGCATCTCCGGCCGATCGGCAGTATCCTCGCGCCAGGTAGTCACGGTGGCGTACACCTGGGCGAAGGCCGGATTGGCGAATACCTGCCGGCGCTGGCTGAAGTTGTCGTCGTTCTCGTAGATGGCAAGCTGCCAGAGACTCTCCGGCGGCGCCAGCGGATTGGGTGCGGCTCCGCCCGAGAGATGGAGCACGTGCCTGAGCGCGGACTGCGGCAGCGAGGGGTTCCCGGCCAGCGCATTGATCACCTGAGGGGAAGGGTCGCCGGTCAGCGAGTCGAGCACGTCTCGCGGCGTGGCCGGATTCCTCGCCACCACCGCCCGAACCGCAGCGTGCTGCGCCCCGGCGCGCGAGCGCAAGAGCTGAGGCGGGCACGAGGTGTTTGCCAGGCAGGCCCGCTTCACCGCTTCGCCGCCGGCGTGGTAGAGGTGCTCGAGAGTCTGCGGCGGGGCGGAGGGATTTGCAGCCAGGGCGGCGTGCGCGTCCGAGTCCCACATGCGCGCGATGCGGTCTAGCAGGGCAGGCGGTGTTGACGGGTTTCCGGCCACCTGTTCGGCGACCGCGCGCGATCGCACGTCGATCAGCCTGATCAGCTCGGCCGAGGTCGAAAGCGGATTGGCCGCGCGAACGGCAGGATCAGGATCGGAGAGCAAGCCCTCAGACGTCTCCCGCGCCGTGGCAGGATTCTTGAGCACGGCAATGCGCACCATGGGAGAGGAGTCCGCGGACAGGCGCGAGAGCGTCGCCGCGTCGAGTGACGGATTGCGAGCCAGCTCCGCGCGGCAGCGGTCGGGCGCCGATTCCACGATGCGGTCCTTCGCCTGCGGCGGCAGATCGCGCCGCCTGGCCACCAACCAGCCGTCTCGGAACGGCACCAGCGCAAGCAGGGTGAGGGCCTGCATCGGCGTCCGCGGATGCTCCGCGATGGCCGCCAGGTAGCCGTACAGCTCGTTCCGCACCACCGCCTGGTGGGTGAGCTCGACCAGGACGTCGGGCGGCGTGGCCAGATGTATCGCCACCTGTTCGCGCACCATCTCCTCCGGGTCCTTCGCCAACCCGCGCAGGAGTGCCGGCGGTGCCCACGGGTGAGTAGCAGCGCCGCGGCGCACCAGCGGCACGGCGTCCGAGGCCAGAGCTTGCACGCTTTCCAGCGGCAGGGCGGCGTTTCCGGCCACCGCGGCACGGATTCTGCCGTCGGGATCCCGCGCGATCAGGTTCAGGAACTCGGCCGGGGCCGGCATCTCGCGTATGCGGCCGAGCAGTGTCGCCAACGAGTCCGACTCTCCCAGACGCGGATCGTCAAATACGAAGCGGAAGCCCGCCAGCAAGCGCCGGTGATAGGCGCGGTAAAAGCCACCCGGATCCTCGAGATCCCGGCAACGCACGGTGAGCATACCGGTAAACTGTGCCACCGAACATCTCCAGCCAGGTTGGTCACACCCTGATTCTACGATGCCGGGCCCGAACCGTCTCCTCCCATTCTCGCAGATGGCTTGCCCGGCGTGCGGAGAAAGCGCGGACAACCGCCGATCCCAGCGGCCCCGGCTGGGCCGTTCCCAGGCGAAAACCCAGTTCGACCAGTATTATGTGCAGCTTCCCGCTTCAGCCCCTCTCCCTGTATGATTGCACACGTCGGCGCGAGCCGTGGATAACTGCCCATCGAATGGCGTGCGGGCACCCTGCCGGATATCGCTTCATGCTCGGTCTATCGCCCGCGGCCCGTCCGGCGGACGGTGAGCGCGGCGTGGCCGGAGGTCTCATGCCTCGGGCACTCGTGGCTCGTTCGCACAGGGGGCAGCGCCCGCCCGCCGCATCGTATCGGAAGCAGGGAACTGGAAGAATGTACGCTCGCCTGGAGCCCCCCGAATTCGCCCCGAGCTACGAGCTCTGCCGGTGCACCGACTCCCCGCTGAAGCTGATGTCGACACTCAGCGCCAGTCCCCTTCACTGCATGGCCTGTCACCGCGATGTGCCCACGGAGCGGCTGGCCCTGTCGCGCCCTGTCGCCGAGGCCCTGGCCGACTGGCGGCACAGCTACGATGCTCTGGATTGGCTGTGGTTAGAAGCGGGCTCCTACGAGCAGTGGGCACGCGAGCAGCTTTCAGACCTCGGGAGCGCCGCCAACGTGCGCGGCCGGCTGGTGCAGCAGGCGATCGATCGCGTGCGCCGCTGCTACTACTGGTACTTCCAGGACCAGACGCTGCCGGACTTCCAGCCAATCACGCGCTGCCCCGTGTGCGGCGAAACCATGGAGACCTACTCCAGGGGCGTCTACGCGCAGCGAATCTGCGAGCGCGACAGCATCGTCACCATCGGAGACTAGGCCGGTCTCTGTCGACCGGCCGGCGCGCGGCGGGCGACGCTACAATGACTCCAGGCGTGTGGTACGCCATCGTTTGCCTCGGCTGAAAGGAGCGCCGGCGTGTATATCGTCCACGTGCATGTACGCGTCAAACCGGTGTCGGTGCAGGACTTTCGCTTGGCTTCAAAGGAGAATGCGCGCCAGAGCGCCGAGGAACCGGGCGTGGCGCGCTTTGACGTGATCCAGCAGGCCGACGACGAAACCCGATTCGTGCTCGTCGAAGTCTACCGCACGCCCGAAGACGCGGACAGGCATAAGGAAACCGCGCACTACCGGATCTGGCGCGATACGGTTGCCGGCATGATGGCTGAGCCCCGGTCCGGCGTCAAGTACGCGAACGTCTTTCCCGACGATGCCGGCTGGGGATAGCGATCGGCCGCCTGCCCATCGCCCCCGCTGAGTGAGGAGAGAGTTCATGCGTTTCGAATTCGCCACGGCGGCGCGCATTGTCTTCGGCGCCGGTACGCTCGAACAGGCCGGACCGGCCGCGGCAGCTCTGGGTAGCCGCGCCCTGGTCGTGCTCGGCCGGTCGACCGAGCGCGCGGCAGCCCTGCTTGACGTGCTCGCGCGGCACGGCGTCGCCACCGCGATCCAGCGCATCCCCGGTGAGCCGACCACCGTGCTGGTGCTTGCCGGCATCGAGCAGGCCCGCCGGGAGCACTGCGACCTGGTGATCGGCTTCGGCGGCGGCAGCGTGCTGGACGCGGCAAAAGCGATCGCCGTGCTGCTGGCCAATCCGGGCGAGATTGAAGACTACCTGGAGGTGATCGGCCGCGGTAAGCCGGTCGTCAATCCGCCCGTGCCTTGCATCGCGATCCCCACCACGGCCGGCACGGGCACCGAGGTCACCCGCAGTGCCGTGCTGGCGTCGCCCGAGCACAGGGTCAAGGTCAGCCTGCGCAGCCCGATGATGCTGCCGCGTCTGGCCATCGTCGACCCGGTGCTCACACACGGCCTGCCCCCAGCCGTCACCGCATCTTCGGGCCTGGACGCGCTCACACAGCTCATCGAGCCTTTCGTCAACGCCAAAGCCAGCCCTGTGACCGATGCCCTGTGCCGGGACGGCATGGAGCGTATCGCGCGTTCGCTTCGCCGGGCCTACGCTGATGGAGATGACGCGTCCGCGCGCGAAGACATGGCCGTGGCCAGCCTGTTCGGCGGCCTGGCCCTGGCTAACGCCGGGCTGGGCGCCGCGCATGGCTTCGCCGGCCCGGTGGGAGGCATGTTCTCGGCCCCCCACGGCGCCGTCTGCGCGCGCCTTCTGCCCCTGGTGATGGCGGCAAACGTGCAGTCGCTGGGCGAAGACGCGAGCGAGACACGTGCTCGCTACGACGAGATAGGCCGCTGCCTCACGGGGGATCCGCGAGCCACGGCGTGCCGCGGAGTAGCCTGGGTGGCACAGCTCGTCGAGGATCTGGCAATTCCTCGGCTGGCCGCCTACGGCATCAGTGCCGGAGACTTCCCTGCATTGATCGAGAAGTCCGCGGTAGCCAGTAGCATGCTGGCCAACCCGGTGAAGCTCACACACGCCCAGATGCACGAGATCCTGTCGCAGGCGCTGTAGCATCGGGCATGCACGCGGACCGGCAAGACCGCGGATCTGGCGGCCGGGCCGCTGCGGGTGTACCGTGACCATAACGCACCCTCACGCGTTCACACTACAGGCCTCTTCCTTAGGGAAGCAGGCAGCCGATCGATATTCCTCTGCTCAAAAGGAGTCTACGATGCCCTACTTTCCACTCGATCTCGCCGGGTGCCATACACGCAAGTCCGTTCTCAAAGCGAGCCTGACGGCCGCGGGCAGCTTGGGCGCCGGGATGGCGTTTGGGCCGCGATCCTGGCAGGGGCTCGCGTCTGCCGCTGCCGCCGCCAGGGATACGGAGCCAGCCGTTGCGACCCGCTCCGCCGCCACCGTCAGCGCTCTCACCACCGCCAACCTCGACTTTGCCTTCCGACTGCAAAGTACGCTGCTCAAGGGCGCGACCAACCAGAATCTGTTCTTCTCGCCCCTCAGCGTGGCCACCGCCCTGGCAATGGTCTATGACGGCTCGGCGGGCGCGACGCAGAAGGCCATGGCAAGCACGCTGGCATACAAGTCCTTGCTCCCGAAGGACGTTAACTCGGCTATGTTCGATCTGTTGCTCGGGTTGCAGCAGCGCGACGTGAACATCAAGCTGAGCATCGCCAACTCGATGTGGCTGCGGCTGGGTGCCACGGTAGTACCGGCCTTCAAGACCGCCATGCGCTCCTCGTACAATGCGGCACTGCAATCGCTTGACTTCAAGAGCGCAAAGGCGCCGGCAACCATCAATGCCTGGGTCAATCAGCAGACTCACGGCCTGATCCCATCCATCGTGGGCTCTATCGATGCGGATACCATGCTGCTGCTGATCGATGCGCTCTATTTCAAGGGAACCTGGAGCGCGCTGTTCAGCAAGTCGGCGACCCAGCCCGGGCCGTTCACCACCGGATCGGGGAAAACCAAGACCGTGCCGATGATGGACCAGACAGGCCAGTTCATGCATGTGAAGTCCTCCGCCGCCGAGATCATTCGCCTGCCCTACGGCGCCGGCGGCTTCGCTATGTACGTCGTGCTGCCTCCGTCGGGCACGAGCGCCCCGGCGTTCGCCGGCCGGCTCAATCCGGCCGGCTGGAACGCCCTCTTGGCCGGGCTGAAGCCGCAACACGGCAACATCCAGATGCCGAGGTTCTCGGTGACCTACTCCGCGGGCCTCAAGTCCACGCTCTCGGCCATGGGCATGGCCCAGGCCTTCAGCCCCTCGACGGCCAGCTTCCCGGGCATCCTGCAGGGCCAGCACGCGTTCATCACCGGGGTGCAGCACAAGGCAGTGATGCGCGTCGACGAGAGCGGAACCGAGGCGGCGGCGGTCACCTCGATTGGCGTAGGAGCCACGGCCATGATCGTGCCGGCCTTCCACATGGTTGTCAACCGGCCTTTCCTGTGCGCCATTCGCGACGACACGACGGGCACGCTGCTGTTCAGTGGCGTGATCGTCGAGCCCCAGTAGGCGCTGGCGCCACCTCGGCGCGTCTCGATCGCGCGGACCGAGTCGGCCGGCGGGGTGCCGCCCGACTCGGTCTCAGCCGCCCCCGGGGCGCGCACCGCCCGTCTAGCGACGCGCCTGGAAAATCGTCCGCTCCGGCATGCGGATCGCGCTCAACACGCCGGTATCGTAGGCATGCGTATCCAGTCCGATCTTGTTCGGCTGCAGTAACGGCTCGGGCATGTGCCAGTGACCGAATATGACCGGCTTTCCCCAATCATAATTGGACTCCAGGAAGCCGCCCGCGCCCCAGAGCTTTTGCAGGGCCGGCGTGCGCGCGAAGGGCTGACCGGGCACGACGCCCGCGTGCACGTAGAAGGCATGCTCGTCCTCGAACTCGATGCGCGTCTGCTCGAGCCAGCGCCCAAGCTCCGCTGGCGGCTGCCCGCCGAAATCCTTCCAAGCCTTCCGTGCGCCGCCGATCGCCGGCTGGCGCGAGAATGCCGTGCCGGTCCATTCCGAGAGCCAGGCATCTTCGTGATTGCCGCGCAGGAAGACGCACTCGTAGTCCCCGGTCAGGCGTTGTAGCTCGGCGAAAGTGGCCGCGGAGTCCTCTCCCCGGTCCAGGTAGTCGCCGAGGAACACCAGGGTATCGGCGGGATCGATGGGCAGTTGCTGCATCAAGCGGCGCAACAGCGTGACCTCGCCGTGCAGGTCTCCGATCGCAAACGTGCGTCGATGGATGTCTCTGGCCGCTGTCGTCATGCGCGCCCTCTCCGGCCTGGGCCGGCACTCGAGGCGTACAGGGCGATATCTCGAAGAAGTACCACGTTATGAGTGTACATAACCCGAATCCATCTGATGAATGGGAGCCGCAAGAGCCTGCTACACTTGCTGGCGGGACGACCGAGCGCCAGCAAGTGGAACACGATGAGCCGGGTGAGTCGAAGCCAGTCCATCTGCCTGAACATGATCGTCAAGAACGAGGCGCCGGTCATTCGTCGCTGCCTCGAATCCGTGCTTCCCGTGATCGACTACTGGGCCATCGTCGACACCGGATCGTCCGACGACACCATCCAGATCGTCCGCGACTGCCTGCGCGACGTGCCGGGAGAGCTTCACGAGCATCCATGGGTCGACTTCTCCTTCAACCGGACGCAGGCCCTGGGCTATCTGCGGGAAAGCGGAACCGGCGCTGCACGCTGCGACTACGCCCTGCTCATGGACGCCGACCACGTGCTGGGCGTGGCACCCGGCTTCACCATGCCGGCGTTCAGCGCGGACGGTTATCTGCTCGAAGTGCGCTACGGAGGGACGTCCTATCTTTCGAAGCGGCTGATCCGCTGCAGTCTGCCCTGGCACTACACGGGAGTGCTGCACGAGTATCTCACCTGCGAGGCGCCCAACAGCGAGGAAATCCTGCCCGGCCTCTACCAAACCGCATTCCACGACGGCGCTCGCGCCCACGACCCCCTTACCTATCGCCGGGATGCCCTGGTGCTGGAACAGGCGCTGATCGACGAGCCGCGCAATGCCCGCTACGTCTTCTACCTGGCCCAGTCCTACCGCGACGCCGGCGATCCGGTGCTGGCGCTGCGCCACTACCGCCGCCGCGTCGAGATGGGCGGCTGGCGCGAGGAAGTCTGGGTATCCCTGTACCAGATCGCCGGCATCGAGCACGGCATGGCGCGGCCGTGGCCGGAGGTGCTGGAACACTACTTGGCGGCCTATCAGCATAGCCCCGACCGCGCTGAGCCGCTCTTTCGCGTCGGACTGTACTATCAGGGCCGGCGTGAGTATCACACTGCCCATCTCTTCCTGGACAAGGCACTGCGCATCCCTCGCCCGGCCGGCAACCGCCTGTTCGTCGAGGTGACCCTCTATGACTACCTCATAGCACTGGAGTGCGCCGTTGCCTGCTACTGGCTCGGCGACGACGAGACGGCAATTGCGCTGAACGATCGCCTCCTGCACGGGGGACTGCTTCCTACGGAGCTGGTCGACCGCGTGGTCGAGAACCGCAAGTTCAGCCTGGATCGAGCCGGCAGACAGTAGAGCACCGTCGATGCACGGCGTCGCTAGCCAATTCTGTCGCCGTGCGCGCTCTGCCTGCGTGCCGCCGCTCGGTCTGCTACCATGGCCCCGACGCGCGGCGCGGATTGAGCGAGGGTATTGCAGCCGCGACCCGCGTCCAGCCGGATCAGGAGGCAAGCATGATCCACGAGCCCACGTCGCGGGCACCCGTGGCCTTCTTCGGCCACGGCAGTCCCATGAACACGCTGGAGCGGAATCGCTATACCGAAGCCTGGCGAGCGTTTGGTACCGCGGTCGCCCGGCCCCGCGCCATTCTGATGGTCTCCGCACACTGGTATACGAACGCCACCGCCGTGACCGCGATGGGCGCTCCGCGCACGATCCACGACTTCTACGGCTTCCCCGCCGAGCTGTTTGCCTTCCAGTACCCGGCGCCCGGCGCGCCCGAAGTCGCCGCGGAAGTGGCGGAGCTCGTCAAACCGCGCTGGATTGGGCTGGACGCCGATAGTTGGGGACTCGACCACGGCACCTGGTCGGTGCTGGCACACGTGTTCCCGGCGGCCGACGTGCCCGTCGTGCAGCTCTCGCTCAATAGCGTGCAGCCCTTGTCCTACCACTTCGAGCTGGCCCAGCAGCTGGCGCCGCTGTGCCAGCGAGGCGTGCTGATCATGGCAAGCGGCAACGTGGTGCACAACCTGCGCGGCATCGACTGGAATCAGCCGGAGGGCGGGTTCGCCTGGGCGCGCCGCTTCGACGAGGCCGCGCGGTCACTTATGGTGGAAGCTCCGGGCGACATCCTCAAGCTCAGGGAACACGCGGATTTCGCCTCGGCCGTGCCCACGCCCGACCACTTCATCCCCTTGCTCTACGTCGCCGGCCTCGCCGCGGCCGGCGGCGCCACGCCGGAAGTGGTCGTGCCCGGCTATGCCTACGGATCGCTGTCGATGACCTGCTATACCGTGCAGATTCCCCGGGCGGCCGTGTCCGGTGATACCGCCGCCACTGCCGTGCTCGGCCCCGGCATCGTGCCGCCCGACCAGACGAACATCTGACACAAAGCGCGCCGACAGGAAGGGGTGCGTGGCAGCCGCCGCGCACCCCTGTTGCCTTGCCGAAGGTTACCCGCTAGTCCGAGCGGCGCCTCAGTGCCAGGTCACGGTGACCGAACTGGAGCTCGGGCCGCCGCCGGCAATGCTCGTGCCCGACGTGCTCAGCCACGCCTTGTACTGGTGACTGGTTGCCGTGGACGAGCTGACGCCGGCCGAGCAGCTCGAGCCCACGCCGCAGCTCGTCAGAATGGTCCCGCTCTCGTTCACGATGTCGATATACCAAATGGTCGGTCCCACGTCCTTGCTGGTGGACGCCGTCAGGGTCACGGACGAGCTCACCGACGGAGAGGTGCTGCTGGCCGTGAGGCCCTTCAGGCAGGTGCCGTCGGATGCGCAGCTACCGCTCCCCGTGGGCGTGCTGGTAGCCGTGGCACTGCTTCCCGTCCAGGTCACGGTCACGCTGGAGGTATGTGATCCGCCACCGGCAATACTGGTGCTGGATGTGCTCAGCCATGCCGTGTACTGGTGGCTTGCCGCCGTGCCGGACGTAACACTGAGCGCGCAGCTGGTGCCCGAGGCGCAGGCCCCGAGGATCGTGCCGGATTCGTTCACGATGTCGATGTACCACACGGTCGGGCCGACGTTCCGGTTGGCATTGGCGGTGAGCGTCACGGACGTGTTGACCGATGCCGACGTCGCGCTGGCGGTAAGGCCGGTTAGGCAGGTACCGTCACTGGCACAGCCCGTGCTGACCGGCGTGCTCGTGCGGGTCGGCGCCGGGGACACCGGCGTGCTCGTCCTGGTCGCCGTTGGCAGCGGGGTGTTCGTCTTCGTCGCCGTCGGCAGCGGGGTGTTCGTCTTCGTCGCCGTCGGCAGTGGGGTGTTCGCCTTCGTCGCCGTCGGCAGCGGGGTGTTCGTCTTCGTCGCCGTCGGTAGTGGCGTGTTCGTCTTCGTCGCCGTCGGTAGCGGCGTGTTCGTCTTCGTCGCCGTCGGTAGCGGCGTGTTCGTCTTCGTGGCGGTAGGCGGTACCGGCGTGCTGGTCGGCGTCGCAGTATTGCTCGAACTTCCGCTGCAGCCGCTGGAGGTGCCGACTATGTCGCACACGTAGTGCGACCAGTCGATGCTGCCCCAGCCGGTGGCCCGATCCCAGCCGGTGCCTGCGCCGTAGGCGATCGATCCGTAAGTTGTGCCCGATGTCACGTCGTGGAAGTCGGACGCGTACTTCGTGGCACTGGCGGCCAGGGCATAGATCTTGGGATTCGCCCAGCCGATACGGCTCAGCCCGTTTACCGCTGCGTAGCGGTCGGCTGCCGCCGCCATGCCCGCCCAGAGCGGCGCCGCCAGGCTGGTGCCGCCGACTACCTCGTTCGCTCCATTGACGTACACGTCGGCACCCGTGCTGGGGTCGGAATCGGCGGAGACGTCCGGCTCCGCCCTGCCGCTGCAACCGGTGGACACGCCGTTCTGATAGCTCGGCTTGGCGAGGACGGCCGAGCATCCGGCTCCGCCGCCGCCGCTGCCGCTAACGTTCCAGGTAGTCTCGCCGGCATAGGTGCTGGAGCCGGTCGTGCTCAGCGTGGTGCCGCCCACCGAGACCACGTAGGGACTATCGGCGGGATAGCTCGGCAGCCCCGTGCCGCCTGAGTCGCTGCCGGCATCGCCGGAAGAAAAATAGAAGGTCGTGCCCTCGGCGGCCGCCTGTAGGAAGTCGTTCTCCAGGGCCGTGCCGAACGCATCGAGGGGCGAGGTCTCTTCAGTACCGCCCCAGCTGTTGCTCACCACGTGAACCGCGGAGTTGTTCACCGCCATCGAGATGGCGTTCTCCAGCCCAACCTCGCTGCCGCCGCATCCAGTGATGTCGCAGATCTCGTTGCCGAGATAGTAGACGAGATGGGAATGCGGAGCCATGCCGTGGGCATACTCCACGTCCATCGCCGTCTCGTCCCAAGCATCGGTGTGCGAATCGGCGCCGTTGGCGTACACCCAGTCGATCGTGTCGGCGCCGCTGCTACTCGGCGTGGACACGACCTGGCCCGACATCGGCGTGTCGCCCGTGGCACTGGCGAAGCCGGTGAGGTCGCTGTTGCGCAGCGCCTCGCCCCACAGTGTGAAGGCGATCGCCTGGTTGGTGCCGTCGTAGCTGCTGCCGACGTCGTAAATGCTGCGGAGCTCCGCTGGAGTATATCCATTGGACGGTCTGCTCGCGGCCGAGCTCATGACATGGAAGCGCACCATGCTGTTGAGGCCGGTCACGGCGCTGATGCCGAGATTGGCCGGCACCACGGGATCGGCCGACGCCGAGAAGTAGCTGCCGTGCCTCGCCGATCGGTACCTATTCATCTGCACCGAGAGGGCGTGCTCTATGGCCGCGGTCGTACCCTGCAGGGTGATCGTCGTGCCGTCGGCGCTGGTGTACGTGCTGGACAGTCCGTGCTGCGCCGCCCAAGCCTTCACGGCGTTTATCTGGTCGACCGTGGGCGCGAACTGAGCATAGAACTGCTCGTGCGTGAGGTAGATCCCCTGGCTAGCCTGGTTGGCAATGTACGCTTGCAGCGCCGCTTGGTTGCGGTACGGCAGCGTCACGTCGATGGTCAGCGACGCCGAGGTGTCGAAAGCACCTACGAGCTGGGCAGTGCCTGCTCTCACCTCCGGCGGCGTCTCGCCCGGCACAGTGGTGTCTGCCGCCGCCGGTGCGGCGCGCGAGCTGGCGTGCCCGAAGGGGCCGGCGCCTGCGGAGACCATGCTAAGCAGAAGTGTTCCCACGAGACTGCTGGAAACAAGCGCCTTACGGAATCTCACTCGTATATCCTTTCTGCACTCCGAACACCACGTGGGATGCGACTGACTCGCCGATCGCGAGCGCCCACTCCAGGGTTTCGTGACGATGCTGACGCCTCGCCGGGTGCGACGACATCATAGGCTGGCTGGGTGCTTGGCGGCGGTCCGCTGCTGCCTTTACGCCGAGCATTGGCCTCGGCACGCGGGCCGGATGATCGCTCCGCGGGGAGTCCAGGCCGATCGGGCTCCGTGAGGGTGCGGAAACGAGGGATCTGCTCAGCAGTATAGCGCACACGTGCATCCTGTCTATAGCTCACCACGCCTGCCACTTTCCCAAGCGCGGCGGAATAACGGCGCTGCTTGGTGGCGGCGGAGCGATCGTCGCCGCATAGCAGCACAGAGCCAAGCTGATCAGAAAGTCGTCGTGCCCCTCGCTGTCCGGCACGAAGAAACGCATCTGTTCGTTCGCGGCCAGCTCGTAGCGCGCCGACTCGATCTCCTGTTGAAGCCTGCACCTGGCAGCGCTGCCGTCCTGTTTATAGATGCGGCAACGACCGGTGCCTGCCATGGCCAGCAGCGTGAATCCCAGGCGGGATTTGGACGGTGCCGTGAAGACGAACGACTCCACCACTTCGCCGCCCATGACGCCGGCGAGCCAGGAGGCGACGCCGGCACCCAGACCGGTGGCGTCTACCACGATGCGGCTGCAGGGAAAGACCTCGCCGAGCAGGTGTCGGAGGGCATGGTGCTGCGTCGGGTAGTCAGCTCCGGACCAGTGATAGTGTTGCACCACCTCAAGCGAGGGCTCGAGGTCGTCCGTCCAGAGCAGGCGCGCGATCGTGGTCACCGTGCTGTCGCGGCCGCCGCCCGGCGTCCCCGGCGCCAGCATCCCGGGCATGGCTTCGGCATCCTGGCCGGCCACGTCGACTCCCGCCACGTATGCTTCTCCAGCCACCCCCGCGGGCAGGCACCCGTGGCCGCCCTGCAGCAGCGCCCGCATGGCGGGTGTGAATAGCCGGCCGACGTCCTCGAGCGTCTGCAGAAGGTACTGCGTGCGCACGATGGGATGGTCCGCGCCCAGCCGCGCGATCTCGCCTTCTACGAAGGCACGGTAAGCGGGCGACGTCTCGGCCAGGGCCTGCCAGTCGTATTCGAAGTGTCGCCGTATGCCATCGCGCCGCTGGAGAGCCAGATTGACCTGCTTCTGGCGCTCGAGCGGATTTGCGGCGTCCCACGCCGTGCCATAGAGCACGATGGCCGCGTTGGTCGAGCTTGCCATCGGCCGGAATTCGCGCTGAACCTTGTCTTCTTCGAGGTCCTGCGCCTCGTCGAGCTCCAGCAGCAGATCGGCGGTGCCCCCGACCACGTTGCTCTCCGGCGCAGCGGACAGAAAGCGGGCGCGGGCGCGCCCTAGCTCGATCGCATCCTGCCCGCTGCGCACGTGTCCACGGTTAAACGAATTGTCGAGCACGTCCAGGAGACGATGCCTGCTGATCAGTGCCTGGGGACGGAGCGTCGGAGCCGCCTTGATCATGGTGCCGCCGGTGTACCGGCAGATGTTGAGCAGCCAGGCTTCAATGTGGGCCGACAGCTCACTATTGCTCATTTATCTAGTTAAGAGTATAATGAATATAGGGATACAGAACTCTGAAGGAGAGCATGATGGCAGCACCAGCAAGGCGACCGATACTGAGGACGGTGGTCGGTCCCGTTCCAGCGGCCGGCTATATCCGAGTGTCCACCGAGAAGCAAACCGAAGGCTACAGTCCAGAAGTCCAGGAGGAAGCGATCCGCGCGTTCGCGGCTGCCGAGGACTATGATCTAGTAGTGGTGGAACGTGACGCCGAAAGTGGGCACCACGTTTCACGTGAGGGCTATCAGCGGGTACTTGGTGCCGTGCGACGCGGCGAAGTGGGCGCGGTGCTGTGCTACATGTTTGATCGCCTTGGCCGCGATGGTGGCGAGTGGGTGACCCGAGCGCGTGAGTTTGAGCGCCTGGGGGTCCCCTTCATCAGCGTGAAGGAAGGCCGCGAAGAGCCTGGGCTAATGAGGTTCATTCGGGCTGGACTTGGTGAGGAATACAGCCGCCAGCTAGCAAAGCGGGTGAGACCGGCGATGGAGCGGAGTG
Organism: uncultured bacterium; assembly: GCA_963827235.1. Taxonomy (GTDB): domain Bacteria; phylum Chloroflexota; class UBA5177; order JANWHV01; family JANWHV01; genus JANWHV01. Next base: position 1,121,180 of record CAWHAE010000009.1, on the reverse strand, counting down.
TGCGGGAAGGTAAACATCACGGAATCGTGCCGGTCGGCTACATCTTGAAGTACAGCGAACGCCTCGGCGGCACGAGCGGGCGGTATCAAGCAGGGGTGCTCACCCGTGACGAGCCCGCCGCGTCGTTCGTGACGGAGCTATTCGAACGGTACGCTGCGGGCGGCTGGAGCCTGCGCACGCTCGCACGCTGGGCGAACAGTGATCCGGCACTGCCGAAGTCAAGCAAGGGCAAGGCGTGGAGGACAGATAGCATCCACTACGTGCTGTCGAATCCCGTATACATGGGGGCGTTGAGGTACAATCGGGAGCGCTTGGGCACGTTCGAGACGAGTGAGCCAGGAAGCGAGTTCGTGATCCCGGCTGGACATGAGCCGCTCGTGGATCCAGAGACGTTTAAGCGTGTACAGGAGCGGCTGGCAGCGGCGAACTTGAATCCCGTACGCACGAAGCTGCCGGGACCTATCCCACTAGGGGCCGGAATACTGCGATGCTCGCGCTGCCGCGGCCGCATGGTCATCATGCGTCACGCGGACGGGAACACCCGGTCTGCAAGCTACGCGTGCCTGCCCCATGTGAATGGCGAGACGGTGTGCAAGCAGCACATGTATGCGGCGGCGCCGGCACACCTGGCCCTGCTAGCACAGGTCAAGCGATTGCACTTCCGGCAGTGGAACCTGTCCAGGGTGACGGCACCCATCGAGACCACGCCGAACCCGAGACCCGCGCTCCAGCGCCGGCTGGAAGCTGCCAAGGAGGCTATGCGACGTCATGTCCGACGTTTCGCCATGTTGGCTGATGACCCGAGCCCGGCAGAGCTTGCGGCTTACCGTGACCTGAGCAAAGAGCTATCCGACCGAGTGCTTGAGGCCGAGCGCCAACTAGCAGCGCTCCCGCCATCCCCGCCATCTGTGCTGGATGCGAAACAACTGCACGCGGAGTTCAGCAGGATCGACCTCGCGACCGTGATCGACGGCCTGGTGCAAGAGAACATGGAGGCCGAGCTGCGCAGCCTTGTGCTCAAGCTCGTGAAGTCGGCGACCATCACCGAGCGAATTCCCGCGACCAGGTCCACATGGCTGCGAGCCGAGGTTGAGTGGAACGAGCCCGTGCAGGCCCTCATCGATGCAGGGCAGATTGAGCTCGGCCCTGACGTCCAGAGCCCGGCCTACCCGAAGACGCCGCGGGAACTTCACCGCGAAGCCATGCGACGGTACCTTGCGCGCAAGAAGGCTGGGCTGGTGGGAGTTGTCCCGCCGGCGGGGACCGGCCTATCGTAAACTGCGTGACCGGTCTACGCATTCCACCGCGCCAATCCCCCCCGAGCCACCCCCAACGGCGCCGGTCACTCGTCGACCACAATCCCCGCGTGACGCGCGAGGACTTTCCGGCATTCTTGCGCACTCGTTTGCAGACACGCATTAGTTCGCGGGTAACGCTGAGACCTGCTGTGCTCAGTATGGCTTAATGGAGGCGGAAGAGCAGGCATGAGGAGGGGGCAAGCATGAGGCAGCAGCACAGCCAGGTGGTCGAGCGTGTGACGTCGCACGATCCTCAAGTCCGCAGGCGGCGCGCATGTTGGGCATTTCCGCGCAGCTAGCGGACGAGTTGGCGAAGTCCGGGCAGTTCCCCTGCCGCGTGATCAGCCTACGTCCAGTACCGGTGGACTTCTGGTCGGTGAGGACCTCGAGCGCCTTTCAGTGCGAGCAAATGACGCCGCTGCAGGGGGGAACTGATTTGCATTCTAGCCGGGGTCTGGCCCCCGGCCGGGCCGTAGGCGTAGCCGGCACGGTGAAGGGAAAAACACTTATGCGGAGAACATTGCTCCGACGCCAGGATAAGCACCCACAGCTCGCCCCAGACGAATTGGAGGCGGCACTGCGCGCGGCGGCGACCAAGTACGCAATCTACTCTGGCTGGGCCGCCTGCCTGGCGAACTCTGAAGCCGCCTTCGTCGAAGGGGCGATGCAGTTAGCCGACGCCTTGCACGACGGCCTGTTTCAAGCCTCGACGCGCGAATCCCTACGCGAGTTGGTCGTGCCGGCGTGTCTCGAGGACTACCGGGCACTCCTGGCAGGCACGCGCGCCAAAATTGAGCAGGCAGACGCGCGGGTGAGGACGCTCGAGGCATTGCGCCCCACGGCCCTCCAGGAGCCGGCGTGCTGCGCCGGTACCAGCGCCGCCTGTCCTGACAGCTGAAGCATCGAGGCAGACGTGGGCAGGAAGATACGGACCAAACGGCAGAACCGGCGTCTCCGAGTGGTGCCCGGGCTCAGCGAGGCGCTGCCACCGCGCGCGGGCATCCAGGAGGCCGCGTTGACGGCGCTGCTGGAGCATGGCGTGTTCAGCGGCTGGGCGAGCTTCCTGAAGACTGTCTCTTTCACCGAGGCAGCCACGGCGATCGTCGACGCCACGGTCACCACCATTCTCGAGCAGGTCATCGGCGAGGAGGACCCACATCCCGAGTTCCGCGAGCTGGTTCGGGCCCGGTATGTCGCGCAGCTCGAGGCGAGCATCGCTCAGATTATCGCCACGGCAGACGCCCGTGCGAAGAACGCAGCGGACCAATACCGGATCCTCGGGTCGGCACTCCAGTACCTGGAGTGCTGCACGTTCACCGCGAACACACCCCACGCGCCCGTAGAGGCGAACGATTGCAGCGGAGGCAGCAGCTTGCAAGCGACGCCGCAACCTACCGACGAGCAAACAGGAGCCGACTCGTGAGTCTCTCTGTCGCCGATTTGCGTGCGACGCTGACCCTGCAAGATTCCAGTTTCAAGCGCGGCATGCTTGAGGCCAAGGCCGCCGTCGACGACCTGCATGGCAGCACGAAGAGCGCTATTTCCGGCCTCTCCAACGTCATGCTCGGTATCGGCACGGCTGCCGCCAGCGCCATCGCTTACAGCGTCAAGCAGGCGGGCGATTTCCAGCAGCAGCTCACCGCACTGGTCACTGGCGCAGGGGAAGCCGAACGGAACATCAAGGGGGTGAATCAGGGCATTCTGACCATGGCCGGGAACGTCGGCGTGAATGCCATCGACCTCGCCAAGGCCATGTACCCCATCGAGTCCGCCGGCTTCCACGCCGCCGCCGGCCTGCAAGTGCTCCAGGCCAGCGCCGAGGGCGCGAAGGTGGGCTTGGCGGATCAGACGTCCGTGGCCGATGGCCTCACGACCGCGCTCAAGGACTATCACGAGTCGGCGAGTGCTGCGGCCGGTGTCACGGGACAGATGATCGGTGCTGTGGCCGCCGGCAAGATGCACATGCAAGACTTCGCGTCCTCCCTCTCCAAGGTGCTGCCCTACGCCGCGGCATTGCACATCCCGTTCCAGGAAGTCGCTGCAGCGGAAGCCGACATGACGGCGCATGGGGTACCTGCAGCGAAAGCGGCCACGGCGATCCAAGCGGGGCTGCAGCAGTTGATCAACCCATCCGCCGCTGCCTCCAAGGCGCTGGGCAACCTCGGCGTCAACAGTGCCCAGCTGCGCAGCACCCTGGCGTCCGGCGATCTCACCGACGCCCTCGACATGTTCCGCACCGCCATGGACCGGGCCTCGCAGTCCGGCATGACCCACGCGGACGTGATCAAGAACCTCGTAGCGGCCTTCGGCGGCACGCGCGGCGGTGCCCTGGCACTCAACCTGATCCCGAATATGAGCGAGTACGTGCGGGATGTGGGCAGCATCGGCACGCAGCAGCAGGGCGCGGCGAAACTGACCTCGGGCTGGGCCAAGGTGCAGGCCGACCTCAACTTCCAGCTCGACAAGTTCAACGCCACGGCGCAGACCGTGGCCATCGAGCTTGGTCAGGCGTTCCTGCCTACGATCACCACAATCGCCGCGGATGTCACGCCGATCGTGACCAAGTTCGCGCAGTGGACCCAGCAGAATCCCGAGACAGCCAAGAAGATTCTTGAGGTCGGCCTTGCCATTGGTGGCGTGGGTCTGGCGCTCAAGGGCATCGAGAAGGTGTCCTCGCCGTTCAAGGACCTGATCGCAGGTATTGGTAAGATCACCGGCGGCGGATCGAGCGTTGCCAAGGACCTCGAAAAGGCATTCGGCGGCGGGATGAAAACCGCGCTTATGGAAGTCAAGGCCGACGTCGTGAATGTCAGCGGCAGCGGCGGCAATACTGCCAACAGCGTGGAGAACATGGTCAAGAAGGCGCTGCCTACCGCGGGCGGCGCCGGTCTGGGTGCCACGGCATTGACGGGTCTCGCGGTAGCGGGTGGCACGGCTGCCGCGGTCGTGCTGGTTGGCGTGGTGGCGCAGAAGCTGCAGGATCGCTTCACCAGTATCCCGGCGCTCGACAACGCCATGAAGGCGTACACCCCCTACACCGGCGGCAACCTGCTCCAAGCGCAGTCGTACATGAACAAGCAGTCGCCCTCTCAGCAGAAGGCGCTCCAGGATCAGATTGCCGCCATCGAGAAGAACCTGCCGGAGTTCGGCGGCCTGTCCGGCACGATTCAAACCAAGCTCACCGACCAGTTGATCCTGTCCTTCAAGAACGGCGGCAAGCAGGCGATGGACGGCCTGGCCGCCGGCATGACCGCCAGCGTGGATACGGCCATCGGTGCGTCAACCAAGGTGACCGATGCGGTGGTCCAGGCGCATAAGAGCGGGCTGCGCATCAGCTCCCCGTCCGGCGTGATGCATGACATCGGCACGGAGATCATGGCCGGCCTGCGCTGGGCATGACCGACCGCATGGCCAACCTGCGCAGCCAGATGGCGACCATCTCCAGCGCCATCGCGGGCGGCGTGGTGACCGGCGGCTTCGCGGCCGTGGGCACGAGCGTGACCGGCGCCAATCGCGCCATCACCGACATGCTGGCCTTCTTCCGCCTGCTCGGCGATACCATGGACCGCTACCTGCGGCCCGTGCAGGTGACACATGTCAACCTGCAGCAGACCATGACGCAGGTGCAGAACCAGGTCACCACGGCGACCAAGACATACACGACCGAGATCGTCGACAAGCTGATCCCCAGTCTCAACGCGGCGACGACGGCGGCCAACAAGCTGCTCACCGCGCTCAAGGAACTGGCCAAGGAGAAGCTGCCGAGCCTGAGCCAGCCCGTCAAGCTGGTCATGGCTAACACGCTCAAGGATATCCTGCCCACGCCGACGACGGTCACCATTCCGGCGATTCTTCCACTGATCCGGCCAGAGGTGGCGGCGGCGCTGGCGGTGGAGGCGGCATGACGAACATCGGCGTGGCAACACCGACGGTCACCATCACCATCGCGCCGCGCCTGGACCTGTCGTCGGTCATCACCAACGCGCAGAAGTCCTTCGACAGTCATGCATTCACGCTGCGCATCGCAGATACCTACAGCTTCAACGCCGGCGGCACGCAGAATCTGCAGAAGTACTTCGACGACCACTCCGTCAAGGCCACTATCGCCAACAGCTACAACTTCCAATCAGGTGGTGTCAGCAACCTGCAGCGCTACTACGACGACCATGCGGTCAAGCGACCATCTCCATCGCGTACAACTACGCCGGCGGGGTGCAGACCACCTGCAGCGGTACTTCGACGACCACGCGTCAAGGTGACCATCGCCAACGCGTACAACTACACCTCGGGCGGGATCGCCAACCTGCAACGCTACTATGACGACCACGCCGTGACGCTGACCTTCAAGACGGACACGACGAACGTACAGAACGTTTCCAACTCGGTGAGCCAGACGATCAATGAGGCGATCAGCACGGTCACCAACTCGGTCAAGAGCGTGACCGAGAACTTCAAGCAGACCTTTGGCGGTATGACCTTCGCGCCGGTCATCAACTCCTACAACACCACGAACAACAGCTACGCCGGGGGCGGCGGTGGCACCGGGGGCAAAGGCGGCACGGGCGGCCAGGGTGGAAGCGGGGGCCAGACCACGGTGACGGGCGGCACGAACAACGTCAGTATCCCGATCAACATCGAGGCGCAGGCCACCGTGTACGCGCAGAAGTTCTGGACCTACTTCGCGCAGTACGCCCCGCCGAAGAGCACCTTTAGCAGCGGCCCGTGGCTCACGTTGGGCACGGACATCGGGCCGATTCACCTGGGCATCACCTTCAGCCTTCCGCAGGCGATCAAGGCGCTGGGCGACCTGTGGGACGGTCTCAAGGCCACGGTTGCCGGCGGCGCTGAGACACTCGGTGGCTGGTTCGTTGATGCCTGGAAAGCTATCAAGTGGCCCAGCGTCGACGTGGGTGGCTTATGAGTGGCTTCTGGAAAGCGGTGACTTCGGGTAGCGGGTGGGGCAACGTCGACCTGAGTGGCCTCGCGAAAGCGGTGGCTGATGCATGGAAAGCTATCAAGTGGCCCAGCATCGACCTGACTGGCCTCTGGAAAGCGGTGACTGGGGCCGTTGGAAAGCTGAAGGAGATACCGATCAAGAGCCTGGCACTGGACGTTGGCAGTTTGCAATCCATCTGCCTGGCACCGCTGTAGGCGTGGCTTCCAGTCGCTGAGCAAGCTCTTCGATGTAGCGTCGTGGATTACCGAGCATATTAGCAGCATCGCCACGGCGATCGGCAAGTCATTCGACAACGTCAACATTCCGATCGTGAAGTTTCCGGCCCATCTGTTTGGCAAGTTGTTCGACTTCGCTGGCTGGTTCACGTCAGCCGGTCCGTTGCTCTAGGCAAAATCGCGGATGTGTTTAATGCTCTCAGCCCGGCCGCATTCAGCGCGGACAAGTTCATCAAGAATCTGATGGGTAGTTTGTTCGGTGGTACAGCACTGGTGGTCTCGGCGCGATCAATGTGTCTGGGCTTACCGGGACGTTGGCCGGTGCGCTGGAAAAGGTGAACTGGGCGGGGCTGGGCGGCATCAAGGACTCGGGCGTCAATCTCGTGAAGGGCCTCTATGACAGCGCCGCCGCGGAGGTCAAGACGACCTTTAACAGTCTGACCACGGACGTGCTGAATGCCATGGGCAACGCGGCAGGCGCCCTCAAGGTGCTGGGCAGCTACGGCGCGAACATGGTTACCGGCTGGGCCAGCTCCATGGAGAGTGCCGTCACGGGCAGTGCCGTCCTCAAGCACCTGACGACCGACCTGCTGAACGTGCTGGGCGGTACCAAGGGAGCACTGAATCTTCTGTACACGTTTGGTGCGGATGTCATGCAGGGGTTGCTCAACGGTATCAGAACATGTGGACACGCTGAAGAAGAAGATCAGCGATCGTGGGCTGATCAAGTCAATACCTGGGGGTACTTGAAGTGGGCATCCCCGGCGCGTGTGATGGTCTACATGGGCCAGGACGTGGTGCAGGGACTCATCCTGGGTATCGACAGGCAGCAGGGCGGGCTGCGCAGCACCATGACCGCCATGGCCAACAGCGTGGCCAACACGTCCATGCGGCCGACCAGCTATCCGGGCGGATCGCTGGGCTATCCTGGTGGCTCGAGCAGCGCAACGGCGCCCATTCAGCTCACGCTGCAGATGGACAGCCGCGTGCTCACCACGGCCGTGCTCGACAACCTGTCGGTGCAGCAGAGGAACTACGTCAGTCTGACCGGCTAATCGCGGCGGCTGCGGCGCCCTACGTGCGGCCTGATTTGGGTGACAGCGCGCGGACGACCTTCCTGAGCCGCTCCGGGCTGCGCGCTAGCCCGCGTTGGAATCGTGCCCTTTGTCAACCAGTGACACGACCCGAATCGGGGGCACCATGATCGTGCCTCCAAACGCGTTCGTAGCCGGTAGGGGTAGCCCACCGTTCCACGCACCGCGAGGTCATCGCCAGAATCCATGGCGCTCGGATCTATGAACGGGTTCACGAGCAGAAGCGCTTCGCCATCGCCAGTACCACCCGTGTACGCGCCGGATACACCAAGCAGCCAACTTGTTCCCACCCGGCTGTGTCCCCTTCCAGTCGGGTCGTTTCCCAGGAACTTGGCGACACTGCAGGCCCAGGAGATCGGGTCGCCGCTCGTGTCGTCCGGCTGGTCAGAGCCCTGGCGGCCTGCGTCTTGGAAGGTCGCTGCAGTCGCATCCCACGGCGCTGCTGAAAGCGGCGCCGTTGGCCCTGACGTGCACGCGGGTTTGGGAGTGTTGGTAGGGACGGGCGTCTCGTGGGCGGGTCTGTGGGCGCAGATGGACGTGCACCGGCTGTAGGCGAGACATGAGTCAGGCTCGCAGCCAGCCCTGAATGACGACACCACCAGCGGCACGGGCCAGCCCGGCGGCCCCAGTCCTGGCAGGAGCGGGCCTGGCCGGCGCAACCACGGCCTCGGCGACCTTCGTCGATACCACAGAGTTGCCGGCGGGTTGACAGCAAGGCCCTCGACGGGCGGCTAGCCCGGCGCCAACGAGGAGTAGAGCACCGCGATGCCGCTCGAGAGCATCTTGTGCCGCCATCCCAGCCCGTAGATGCAACCTCCGGGCGAACGACGACGTCAAGCGTGGCGTGGCGACCGCTGCAGCCGCTCCGGCCTGCGGCGGCGCCGCGGTAGCTACCTGGGTCGTGGTCGACGCCGCGGGGGTAGTTTGGGTTTCGACCGGTACGGCTGGTCGGGGGCGACGTTGGACACCGCAGTGACGACAGAACCGATATTCCGGATCGACGTGAAGCCCGCATTGACCGCAGAACATGGTGCACCCCTTATCACACACGCGAGCACGTGCCCGCGAGAGAGACGGTCTACGACCAGGGCTCGATGCGACGATGGGTGTTCCCTCGCACAGGACCGATTCCCATAGTAGCACCACGTGCAACGCTGTGCTGAGCGCCCAGGAGCGGCTAGGCTTATGCCCATTTTGCCACACAGGCCAGCACCCGGCCGGGGCGCGGGCCGCGCTAGTTGCCATGGTCCCTAGTCAAGCGTGGCGATACTGGGCTTTCTATCTCCGTTGGGGGTGGCTCGGGCGCAGCGGGGCCCAGTCGCATGATTGAGGAGAGCACCAAGCCGGGTCGACAGTTGCGCCGCAGTATCCCGGCCACCCGTTGACATTATCGGTCAGTCGACCTATAATATATGTAGATGAGGACACCGGTCCTCTCTGAGAAACGCCGAACGGCTCCCCCACCCGCAAAAGTCAGGGAGCCGCTCACGAACCCTTTAAGGAGGTTCACCGCCATGATATCACTTGACAGCCTCAAACCCCACAGCCCGGTGCTCACCGGCAGGCAGGTCGCCCTGCTGAGGGCCCTCGTTCGCGCTGCGGATGAGCGGCTTGTGGCGTTCAAGACCGACAATCCTGCCGTGTACGGCACCGCGACCGTAGAAGGCGGCCGCTGGCTCGATGGCGGCTACACCGTGGCGTTCTCGGGCACGGGAGCCCGCGCATGCCTTCACCTCGTCTGCGACTGCCCGACCAGCCTGCGTGGTCGCGTTTTCAAGCATGAAGCCGTCACTGCCTTGGCCGTGCGACACGGTATGTTTGCCACGCCGCCGGTGCTCGACCTCGGTATTGCGCACGCGGATCAGCCTGAGCCTGAGACGCAGCCCTCCTCGGCGCCGACCCTTGCCCCGAAGTCTGCCGATGCCCGCCCAACGTGCGGCATGTTGCTCGCTGATTTTCTTCACGAAGCATTTTGCGATCGCTGAATACGGAATACGGCCTGGGAGGCTGGACCTAGCCGAGCCTTACCGCTCACACGAGGATAAGAATAGAAGAATGGCGACAGCAGTTTCGTTCGTAACAGACGGCAGGCCGGATGCGCTGCCCCATGCGCTTTCCGACGAGTTGGCCAACATAGCGCGGTCGTACGCGGCAGACGCGGACGTTGAGCACATCCTGGCTGACGCGTGCCGGGCCCTTTCGGCACTTGCACGTAGCCGCCAGTATACAGGCCCGGAGGTGGACTCGAAGTGGCGGCGGCACCTCCCGGTGTTCCCGCAGAGCTCGTCTTCTGGCGCGACGGCCACTATCGCCAGCTCAAGGCCAGCGAACGGCCAATACGCCGGACATGCGACTATTGCGGCAACCGTCACCTCGCACTGGTGGACGTGTATAAGGGCCGGCTCAGTGTCGATCACTGCAACTGGGGACGTTTGATTCGCGACGCGCATAGGTAGTCATTGGGGACTTGCCCCTTACCGCCCCGCCGGTCCGGCCTGCCAGCTACGGGTCAGTGGGGCACTCGTGCGAGAGTTGGCGCCGTGGCCGGCGGCATGTCCGGCGGGAGGGGCAATGGCGGAACCGGGGATCTCGAATTTGTGCTCAGTTCGACAGCTGGCAAGAGAATTTGGCTACGCGTCGACAACGACCTTGCTCAGAGCCGCTAAGTCCGGGAGGCTCCGAGCTGTCCGTCCTGGCCTGGAATGGCTGTCCACACCCGCGTGGGTCGCGGAGTATCAGGGGTCGCTGGGTGCTCGCGGGAAGCCGCGTGGGGGCCGCGCCGGCGGCGTGACGCAGCGGCAGCGTGAGGTGCTCGATGCCGTCAAGCGCCTGCAGCCCGCCGAGGGTGAACCTGGCGTCACCTTGGGCACCGTGGCGAGCGCGTTGGGTATCGACCGCGGTCTGGCAAGCCGGCGTTTGGCGGCATTGACGAGGATCGGTCTCGTGCGCAACTTGCAGACGGTCGGGCCGGGAGCCCCCGCGCGGTTCGTGGTGTGCGACGAGGAACCGTGAGCGCGCGGCGCCGAAAGCCAGATCCAGACTTCCAGGCAATCGCCGAGTAGCTCGTCGGCGACCTGTCCACGAAAGCTGACGCATCGCGAGCCGCTGGAGGGCTCAAGTGATGGCTGAAAAGAGTGTACCTGATGAGCAGTGGGAAAACGACGGGTTCCGATCATTCACAGCCGATGAACAGGGCCGTCGAGGCAATATCAAGGCAATGGCGAGCGCTCTCGGCAGGCTGAGGTCGCTTCAGTGCGATCTGAAGCAGTGCCACGACCATCTGGAGGCTGCTGCGGCACAAGGGGGAGAGCAGCGTGCTACTGCTCTGGACGCCATCGAGCGAGCGCTCTGGCGCCGCTACGCAGGCATGGTGGACAACCCGTGTCGTGTGCCAATGTCACTGTTGCTGCGGGCCTTCAGGCGCGCCGTGATCGAGGGCACGTGGCGTGCCGCTGTGGATGTGCTCGTGCGCGAGGCACGCGTGGTGCAACCCAACCCCCCATCCGACTCTGGGCCGTGCGTGCCGGCCACCGTGTGCTACGGATCCGACTGTTGGAGCGAGGCAAGAAGCAGCGAGCTTAAAGACCCCGTCGACGCCATCCTGCTGCAGTTCCGAATCCCCTACGGATTGAACCGCGAGTTCGCCAAGGCCCAACTCCGTGCCACGATCAATCGTGTCTTCGATGACCGCATTGCTCCGCTGTTGCGCCCCACGCCGGGGAAACGATCCCGCGGCGGTAATAGGGGCGCGGCGAACTATACCAAACAGTCGCAAGTGGCAGCGCTCTGGAAGTGGTGGCTGAAGCAGAAGCCCAACTCCACACCCGCCCAACTGGCCTACGCTATTGGTTTCGAGCCAGAAAACACTCCCCTAAGCCAGAAGGCCGCAAAGATATGGCCCGGAGATCCGCCCTCCCGGCAAGCTATCGAGAAGGCGATCGAGAACGATATCAAAGCCGTTCAATGGCTCATGCCGAGGTGTCCCCTCCAGTTGCCCTGTGAGTGCATGTTTTCAGGTGACGAGCAGGAAACCAATCCCCGCTGATTGGGGTTACGTCGCCCCGCGCCGTACTGTGCTTCCATAGCAGTAGGGACAGTTGCATCGAGTCACTCAGCTATAGGAGGCGAAGTGGAAGCACCGGCGATGTCTGCGCTTACGGTACGTGTCGAAACCGCATCGAAATTACTTGACGCCCCCCAGTCCACGATTATCTTCTGGATCCGGACGGGTAGGCTGCCAGCGACCAAGATCGGTAGAACTTGGCGGATCCCGAGGGAGGCTATTGAGAGGCTGGCCGCGGGCCCCCACGCAGCAGCAGTCTGATGGCCGCGCCACTTCCTCACTCAGGATGTGACATCGCGGTCGATACGGCCGAGGCTCTGCAAGCCATCTCCGACGTGGTATGGCGTGCATTCCTAGCGCTGAAACAGCGCCAGGCAGAGCGTGCGCGTGAGGACGACACAACCGTCGCAGGCAACGCGACAGCCGAGCAGATCGGGGCCGGCGTTGGCGGCGCTTGTTCTAGCACCTAACGACAGCACAGGCCTGGGCGACGCGAGAGACGCGCCTCTCGACGCCAACGAGCTCGCATACTGCCCACGATGCGGGGGCGAGGCTCCCGTGCCAGACGGTTCGCTGTCGTTTTGCGTATGCGAGCACGATGCGTTCGGCCGCCGTATCGTGGGCGCCCTTCCCAAGCGCTTATTGCTGCCCGAGAATACGCAGGACATCCCCGATAGTGTTCGCTGTTCGGCGTGCGGCGGCATTGCGCCCAGCCAGGACGGCCTGCCGGGCAGATGCATTTGCCCACATGATCGGCGTGGTCGACTACCCGCATGGGTACTCGACGCCATGCCCAATCCTGATCAGCTGGGGCCGGAGTCGAAGCCGCAGACCTTTCAGCGTTATTCCGCGACCGCCTACGTCGAACGACCACGGCCAACGTTTCTAGTGGAAGGGCTCCTGCAGGACTGCACAACCAGCGCGATCGTCGCTCCACCGGGCGAGTACAAAACGTTCGTTGCCATTCATCTGGCCCTGTGCGTCACATGCGGACGCCACTTCTTCGGGAGGAGGACGCGAAAGGGGCGGGTGCTCTACATCCTGTCCGAGGGCGGCGACGGGTGTGTCCTGCGCCTCCAAGCATGGGCGAAGCAACATGAAGTCGCTCTCCCTGACGAGCTTGAGATCATCCCTCGTGCGGTGCAAGTGTGCAAGACAGAGCAGCTCGACACTCTGATCAGCACCCTCAAGCGACATGTCTGAGATGCCGGCCTTGGTGGTTGTGGACACGCTGGCCCGGTGTTACGTAGGGTTCGATGAGAACAGCGCCCAGGACATGGGCCTGCTCGTGGCCGCTATGGACCGCATACGTACTACGACCGGCGGCTGCGTACTGGTGTTGCACCACTCGGCGAAGAGTGGCGGCGTCCGCGGCAGTTGCGCACTCGAAGGCGCGCTGGACACCATTATCGGCATTGAGAAGTGCGGCGATCTGGCTGCGACTATCACCTGCGTGAAACAAAAGGACGCAGGCGAATTCGAACCGATTCGCGTCCAGGGCAAAGTCGTAAATCTAGACGGCCCGGCTGTTACGTCACTTGTGTTTGAACTGGGAGCTACTGAACCTGGCGAACTCGGGCCCACTGACAGACACAGTGCGCGCAGTGCTGGCAGAGCTAGAGACGCTCGGGCCCGGGAGTGTCTCCGCCACGGCATGGCAGAAGGCATGCGCAGCCCTGGACATCAGCGAGCGCACATTCTACAGGTCACGCAAGACCCTGCTAGACCTCGATCTGATTGTCGCGGAGGCCAGTGGCAACCGCCAGCGCTACAAGGCAGCACCGAAAGGTCCCAAGGCTTGGAGCCCGGGCATAGTCGATCGAAGACGCGCGGTTCGCCCGTGGTCTGCCCACGAGCGACAACAACTGGACGAAGCGGAGAACGATTTCTAGATGTGTACTGCCACTGCCACGTTACTGCCAAACGCTGCCATGGCAGTGGGCAATTTACTGACTGCCACTGCCACCACCCGTAAGGGTGGCAGTATGGCAGTAATGCCGGCAGCAGCCGTGTCGTCAGCCCCGGATTGTCCGTGGCTCTGCTTGAGCCCTGTGGAACGGCTCATGGTGCTGAGAGAGCACCATCATCCAGCAGGACTTGACCACTTCCCGGCCGGGCGGTGCTCTCCTTGTCACCCGGCCATCTTCCGGCCCGGAGCTGGCGTCCCTCCAGCACCGGCTCCGGGCCCCCTATCAGGGCATGTAGGAGCTATGAGGGGGAACCCCGATGAGACAATCCTACCCGGTCTGCCGCCACAGCCAGCGTGGGGCCATCGAAGCGGGTTGCGAGCGCGCGACCTCGCGTCGCACAGGCGGCAGTGCATCCAGCAATCTTCGCCGGCCGGCGCTGCTCATACCAGCGCGCGGCCGGCTTTCAGCCCTCGGGCTGCCTGTCATCCGCAGCCCGAGGGCACCTATCCGTTGGAGCTAAGGAGATGCAAAGGAGAAACGCCACGATCGTCGAGCGCCTCGGGCCGCTAGTTGACGCCGCCGGCCCGCACGAGGGTTGCATCCAGATCGGCGACCGGCTACTGGCCATCGGGAGGATTCGGAAGGCCTTCCGCAGCGTGGAGGAGGCTGTAGGCGGGCTTCGCCACTTTCAGCAGACCAGGGTCACGTTGGTGCTCGGCGATGCGGGCCCGCACGGCGACCATCAGGTTACTTTCTTCGGGAGTGAGGCCAACCGCCTCTGGGAAACGCTTAAGTCGAAAGGATTCGCGATTCCATGAGCACAAGTACATCGATCACCGCACCCACCGATCGCGCCGGGTTGGCCCAACAGAATGCCGCTGCCCATCGCCGCCTGATCACTCTGCGTGGGGAGCGCGAGCGCCTCGAGCACGAGATCGCCGAAGCTCAGCAGGCCGGCGCCGATCGGCAGTTGCTGGCTGCGGCCGGCATGCCGACACCTGGAGACGACCGCCTGGCGGATCTGCGGATCAAGCTGACGGCCCTCGCCACGGAGGACGGAGCGCTTGTCCGGCTGCGCGAGGAGTGCGACCAGGCGCTGTCTGCGCTCGACGAACAGGACCGGCAGGCGAAGGCGGCCGCCGAACAGCAGGCACGCGCCGAAGCCGAGGAGAAGCGCCGCGCGTCGCTAGGCCGCGTCGAAAGGGCGCGTGCAGAATTGGCCGACGCGCTCAAGGACGCCGGCGGGCAGCCCTTTGGAAACTGGTTGCTGGCTCAGCCTGCGGGCCAGAACGTGGACAGGTGTTGGTTGCAACTCCTGGCGCGCGAGCAGGCCCCCTGCCTGGACAGCGCCGCGACCGTGGCTGAGGTGGTGCATTGGGCGGACCAACGATTTGCGCCATGGCCGGCCCGGGCGCTGCAGCACGAGCTCGCGCTGTTCGTCGAGGCTGAGCGAAGGGCCCTGGGCCATGGTCCTGTGCACGGCGAAGCGCCAGCGGTAGCACCACGGCCGGTAACGTCGCAGGATCAGCAACTACGCGCGCTGGCTGCCGTCGACTGGGCCAGCCAGCAGCCGCCGCGGCGCCGTTGACGGCTAGACACCGCCGCCCGTCCGGGCGCTGGGCAAACTTCCGGACGGGCGGCAGGCGTTGGTTAGTAGACCGATCAGAGGAGGATTACCATGGATGACTCGAGAATCAGCGATCGACAGCCGAAGAACCAGCCAGCCGGGCAGCCGGAGCGCGCCGCCTATCGCCGGCTCCAAGTGCTCAAGTATCGCGCCGCCGGCGTCAGCTACCGCGACATCGCCGAGTCGCTGGGCACCGGCCTAGGAACCGTGTTCCGCGACGACAAGACGGCCCTCGGCGAACTGGCCAAACTGACAAACCAGGAGACCGCCCTGCGGCGCGCGCTTGAAGATACACGTCTCGACAACTATTTGCTCAAGTTGCAGGCCGACCTCCAGTCGGACGACCCCGAATCGCAAGTTGCGCGCCATCGACCGTGCGCTGCGCATCAGCGAGCGGCGCAGCCGGCTCTGGGGCTTGGATATCCCAGTCGTCGCGCCACAGGTGCAGGTGACCCTAACGCCGACCGAGCTTGCGGCCCTGTCCGATGACGAGCTCGACCGTCTGATAACGCACCTCGAGCTAGGGCAGATCCGGGCCGCCTGAGAGCGCAATGTTCCATTGCTTATGCGTTCCAAAATAGCCGGGCGCCGTCATGGGCCGAATGGCCCCAAAAGACCTTCCATCAGGCATCTGACAAGATTGCGGCGGTGCCTTAGAGTCGTGGTGTGGACGTCCGACTGCCAGCGCGGCGTCCCGCCCCGCACACGGGAGCGTTGGCTGGCTGCGCGAGCGCGTGACGTTCACGCAGCCGGCGACGCTAGCCGGGCCACCCCTCAACGTTGAGGCTGTCCACAGCCCTGACTTCGCATACCTGAGGTACGCATGCCAGGTCGACGTGTGCTCCGTCACCTGGGCAGCATGGGCAACGTCCGACGCCACCGAGCACGCCGGCCACGCCCCCCCAGACGCACGTAAGCAGCCCCATATACCCAACCCCCCCCCACTCACCTAGCTACCGTGCGCCCTGCGGACAACTCTTCGCGTGCTATATGCTTACACTCTCCACACATCTATATTTCGTTCTTACCCATCTGTCTTGCCATCATCACGGTAAGTGTGTCCCCGTGGTGAGCAAGCGCCGCCATGGCCACGGCGCGGGCAATCTCTGCCTGGTACGGACGTAAGGGCCTCTTTACCACGGCCTCGCTGAAGCGCGTGACGTCCTCCATCAGGAACCTAACGGTTGACTGTAGCGATACGGACACGCCGGTTCTCCTCTGTGGTGCGCGGCGGATTGGCATCAGTCCTAAAAGAAATGAGCGGCCCGGCCTGCGCGGCCTGGGTACGTGCGCGGAGAGCGGGCGAGAAAGAGCAGCACCCCGGCATATCCCGAGGTGCTGCGGTGCGAGTGTGTTCGACGTGGCGACGAGCCGCCAGGCGTGGCGCTAGATGCCGTTGCCGACGTTGTTGAGCTGCGTGCTGATTGCCGGTTGCAGAAACTTCAGCGAAACCACGACCATGATGGCGACAAAGCCAAGGATCAAGGCATATTCCACCAGTCCCTGGCCGTTTTCATCGGCAAACCGCTTGGCCAGGTACTGCTGCAGGCGCTGTGCCGCCCTAAGCCAGAGCTCTGTAATCATGTCATTCCTCCTCCCTCGCGCGTGTCGAGGGTGTCCTGCCGGCTCGTCGGCGCCGTGTGCACGGTGTGCTCGGCGCAATGCTCAGGGCCATGTCGCGTAAGAACGCTCACTCAGCATGCGTACTATAACCAATATGAACGGGGGTTGACATCGTCTTTTTGGCTGTGTTTATACTCCCATTTGGCTGCTTTTTCCGAGGGAGACGAGCTAGGATTCTCTCCCGCGCTGCTGGATTTCCGCCGCCGCCCGTTCCAGCTCCCGTTCGAGCGCACTGTGCTCCGCGTCGACGCCGATACCCTGCGCGCGCAGAGCCTTGATCAGCAGATCGATGGCTCGCGTGATCAGCCCGATCGTGGCCGGACTGGTGCGGTTCTCGCTGTCCTGCAGCAGGAGACAGATGTGCAGCCGCAGCAGGGCAATCTCGTGCTCCAGGCCGCGCTCATGACGAACGCGCTCGAAGATGCTCCGCTCGTCGTGCTGCAGCATATCCGCGTACGCGCTCCGGCCGGATAGGTCCGCCCCGTCTGCCCCGGATGCTGCCTCCGGGTGCAGCAGCTTCGGCTGCTCGAATGTCGCGTCTCTCCTCCTTCCAGTCTTGCCGGAAGGATGCCGTGATTCCTCCCACTCCTCTGGGCAGGCCGTCTGCACGGTCCGCTCCGCGGTCGAGGATACCCGTATTCCTCCGGGGGCAGGGTACTGAGCCATGCTAGTCTCCACTGGCTGCTCTGGCGGATCGCCGTGCCCGCACGCGATCGTTGAGCTGCAAGCGATGCTGCTCAACGATGTCGATAGGCGCGCGCGCCGGGTCGAAGAGCGGGCAATCAGCCAGGTCGTGACCCTCCTCGGGCGGGATGCGTCGGCGCACGAAGGCGGAAGCGCTGATCGGATTCTGCCAGCACTGCTTGACGCAGCGCAGCATCGGCAGGCTGATCACGCCGCGCCGGCCATCGATGACCTCCACGGCGATTTGCTGCACGTGGCGGCACTGCAGGCATTGCGCCCCGGGTACATAGTCGGCGGCCGCCGCCCGGAAATGTCGCCGCAGCGCAACCGCGTAGCTGGTCGACGGCGTGTCCGTCCAGCAGACTTCGAGCGGGCAGTCCTCGCCCAGACAGCCCGTGTAGGTATTGTCCTCTTCGATACACGGGTACCAGCGCTGGGCCAGCCCCTGCCGTATCAGCTTGGCGGCAGGCGGCCGCGGCGGTTCCTCCACGTGAAAGCCGTAGCTGCTCTGCAATCCCAACGCATTCGCGAGTGCTTTGTCGTTCATATCTCACAGACTTTCAGAGGTCAACGCCGGTTCCCGCTCGCCGGTTCTCGGACCGTCACACGCCCGGCATGAGTGCACCTACGACTCACAGCCCTTCACAGGTCAACACCAAGTCCCACTGCCCGCTGCGGGGCTCGACACTCAGCGTCAGCGCCGTGATGCGCCCCTGGCTCGTGGGCAGGATGCTGTCCGTCACGGCGATGGCGTCCAGTAGCTCCAGCGCCGGGTTCGGCCCCACGGCCACCTCCATGCTCCTGGCCAGCCGCTGCTCCCGCGCCAGCGCCAATCCCGCCACCTGCCCCGCCGTGCCGCTCGTGGTCGCCAGCTGCTCCACCGCCAGCGCGTACCGCTCCCGCCCCGTGTTCGCCAGGTCGCTGCCGTCCCACGCTTCCCCCACCGCCGTCGCCACCTTGCTCGGACCGCGCACCGCCACGCGATTGGCTCTGTCCCCGTCCACGCCCACCGTCAAGCGCTCGGGCTCCGCGGTGTACGTCCACACCACCGTCTGCAGCGCGCTCTTGCCGATCACGTTCAGCCAGTCCAGCACGGCAAAGGCCACCCCGCTGCCGCTGCCCACCTGCACCCGCCAGCCCCCCGCAAACACCGGCAGCAGCCGCTCCAGCGCCGCCAGGTAGGTGCTCCCCGCCGTCACCTGGAAGGCGTCGATGCCCTGCCCCGGCGTGAAGGAGGCGTCATAGACCACCGCCTGCTCCATGCCCGCCAACGCCGCCAGGTCGCTCGTGATGCCCCCGATCTGTCGGTTGGCGTAGCTCTGCGGCATGGCGCTCTCGTAGCGCAGCCGCTCCGCCGCGTCCAGCGCCGTCACCGTCACTTCGCTGGTGTCCACGGCCCGCGTGAACCGCCACCCCTGCACGTAGAACAGGTGCGTGGGCGCCAATCCCACTCCCACGTAACCCTGACTGAGCAGCACCTGCGAGCGCACTTTCAGCGCCGCCAACCCACTGTATTGCCCCGTGCTGTTGTCCAGGGTCGCGGTCAGGGTGGCCGGCTTCCCCTCCGCCTCCACCACCTCCAGACGCAGCAAGTCCGCCGTCATGTCCCGATAGCCCGTGCTCGCGCTGTAGGCCGGCGCGAAGCTCACCGCCTCCACCCCCGCCAGCACCTGCCCCAGACTGTGCTGCAGCCACACGCCGCCCCGGCTCACGCTGACCAGGGTCGCCGTGGGCGCCGTCCAGTGCACGAAGTCGATGCTGGTCGAGCGCAGCAGCCGGGCATACGGCCATGCCGTCCACCGAGCCCGTGTCCTGCTCCACGTAGGTCAGCCGGTAGAGCCCGCCCCACTGGCTCAGGTGCGGGTAGGAGAGGTAGATGCCCGCCGAGACGGTGAACGCCCGTATCGTGCTCCACACGCTCCAGGCCGGGCTGCCCCCGTAGAGATAGGTGCAACTCCACACCGAGCTGGGCAGGCTGCTCGTCTGCTGCCCCGCGATCACCACGCTGTAGCTGCCGTTCGTGTTGCGCACGCAGGCGATGCCGTCCACCAGGCTCCAGTCCCCGTTCGTCCAGTCGACCCCCGCCCAACTCGTCGTGTACTTCCACGCCGCCAGCCGCCCCAATCCCGTCCCCGGGTCGTAGGCAATCAGCACCGTGGTCAGGTCGCTGTCCGCGGCAATGCCCCAGCAGGCATGCCCCGGGTCGAACTGCACGGTGATGCCGCCCCAGCTCACCCCGTTGGTCGTGGAGTCCGTGCCGCACACCTGCGTGGTGGACGTCTTCTGGTAGAGCAGCCGCACCGTGCCGCCCGAGACCACGAAGCAGCAGCCGGCGTTCACCCGCGCGTCCGCGGTCAGCAGCGTCCAGCCCGTCCAGTTGCCCGCCTGCGAGGGGTCCGTCACCCGCAGCACCGAAAGCCCGGCGGCGCCCAGGTAGGCCAGCACCAGCGACCCGTCCGCCGCCACGCACCCCGCGCTCTGCGAGGCCGCGCTGCCTCCACTGCTCAGGGTCGCGAAGTGCGGCGCGCTGTCCGCCAACTCCAGCTTCAGGTCCGGCGGCGCCCCAAACGACTGTGCCGCGCTCAGCACGGCGGCCGGCAAGCTCCTCATGCTAGCTGTAGCTCACCTGCACCACGGTCGCCGCCGCCGTCACGATGGTCAGCCCCGTGCTGAACGCCAACTCCAGGCACAGGCAGATAGGCACACCCGCCGTGGGCGTGAACTGCGACAGCAGCAGCGTCCCGCTCGCCACCGTGTTGTCGTAGACCGTGATCGCCCCCAGCGTGCCCCCCAGGATGTTCAGGTAGCCCAGCCGACCCGGCCCGCTCTTCACCATCGTCGTGGTCGCCGTGTTGATGATCGCGCTCTTGAACGACTCCCCCACCACTTCGCTGCCGTCCGCGTTGATAAACCCCGCGCCCATCCTCGCCCCCTTCCCCAGCCCATCCACCAGCACCACGGCATCGCCCGCCGGGATGCTTACCGCGCTCACCGCCGCCCCGCTGTTCGTCACCGCGTCCTGCGTGCCCGCTATGCGCCGGTAGCCCGCTCCCACCCCCGGACTCTGCGCCGCCGCCGTGGCGTTCACCAGCACCACCCCGCCGTCGAAGTCCCGCCGCCACAGGTTGACGTCGCCAACTCCCAGCACGACGTTATCCAGCCACACGCTGCCCAGCACGCCGGCGCGCGCCGGGCTGAAGGTGAGCGCGCAGGGCGTGGCGCTGCCGGTCATCGCGAAGGTCAGCCAGTACTGCTGCCAGGTCGTGGTCAGCGCGAAGGTCTGGAAGGCGTAACTCGTCCACGGCGACTGGTTGAGCGAGACGCCGGCACCGACCACCATGCCCGGTCTGCTTGCCCTGGCCCAGAACGTCAGCGTGTACGTGGTCACGGCCAGGCTGAACCCCGCCTGCCACAGGCTGATGTCGCCCGGGCTACCCGGCAGCGTGCTAATCGTCATCCTGGCGGAGTTGCCGCCGTGCTCCGCCGTGGTGCCGTCCTGCGCCAGCGTGCCGGCCCCGGTATCCACTTCCCAGGTCCAGGTGCTGCTCAGCGGCGCCGCCTCGAAGTCGCCGTTCGCCAGCAGACTCGCCCCCAACGCCGTCAGGCTGTACGCCGGGCCCGCCGGCTGGCCCAGCCACCCGAGTCCCGCCGCGACCTGTGCCGCCGTCATCACCTTGCACGGCACCGTGTGCGCGGCGCCCGTCGTGCCGTTGTAGCCGCGCGTCACGGTCAAGGTGTCGCCCACCACCGCGCTGACGTACATCTGCTCGTCGTTGTTCGCGTAGGTGGTCCAGTCGGCCGGCGCGAACACCACGTCACCCACGTGGAACTTGCTCCCCGTGCCGGCCACCAGCGTCGCCGTCGTCTGCGCGGCCGTCATGCTGGAGGCCAGACTGCTGCCCGCCCCGTTGTCGTACTCGTCGTACCACCACGTCTGCCCGTGCGCCTGGTCGCCGTAGTCGTAGGCGAAGTAGCCGTTGCCCAGCAGGGCGATGCCCAGGTTGTAGCGCATGCTCTGCAGGCTCTGCGTGCCCGTGTCGCTCGTGTCCGGGTTGACGATGGTGAAGGGCTCAACACCCGCGGGACCGGCGCCGGCCAGGTAGGCCACCAGCGCCGGCACGGCGCCGCCCTGACGGGTCGGAAACGCCTCCAGCTCCTGCCCGGTGAGCTGGCTGTAGTCGCTGCCGTTGCCGATGATGGGCAGGGCAGCGGCAGCCGCGCGCACCGCCGCCAGCAGCGCGGTCTCCCCGTCCAGCCAGCCCGTGCCCGATGGACCCAGCCCGCCGTCCGCCACGTTGTCGTTGTTCGCGTCCAGCGTGCCGCCGTTCAGGCTCGGCCAGCCGCTGCTGCCCACGCTGTCGAAGAACACGCCGTCCCAGGGCGAGACCGCCTGGCTCACCGCCGTCGCGGCCAGGTAGTCCGTCCACTTGCGGCCGTTGCCGTCGGTCGGGCAGTACGGCGTCACGTTCATCATCCACGAGCCGCTCCAGGCCGTGGCGTGCGCGCGCACCATGGCGCCGCTGCCGTGCGCGGCCGCCGTCGAGTTGTAGCCCCGCGTGACGGTGAGCGTATTGCCGTTGACCGCGGTGACGTGCATGCTCTCGGAGTCGACCAGGATGTCCGGGTTGGTCGCGAAGTACGTGCCGATCGGCGTGCCGTTGGCCACCGGAATCGACGTGGTCACGGCGTCGATGCCGGACGAGAGCGTGGTGCCCGCCAGGCACATGAACCAGGGCGGGTAGATGCTCAGGCCGTCGAAGCCGGGCACGTCCACGCTGCCGCTCTCGAAGTAGACGAACGCCTTCACCGCCGGATTGGCAGCCTTCAGGGCGGCCACGGCCGATGTCGCGGCAGGCCCGGAGATGACCAGGGCGTAGCGCGAGCAGGCGGCCACCTGGCCGCTATTGGAGAAGCCGTAGACGTCGGCGATGCGCGGGTAGTTCTGCACGTTGCCGGCCACGCCTGCCCTCCCTACGCTTCAGTGAGCACGATGGCGCAGTGGTAGCTCACCCCCGTCACCTGCGTGCGCGGGTCGACCACGTGCTCCTCGTAGCTGTCGAAATGCACCGTATACAACGTCCCGTCCACGTCCGTGAAGCCCATCACGTCCGCTCACCTTCTCGTAGCTCGCCCGCAGCGCCTCCCGGATCGCCTTCCCCTGCTGCGCCAGCAGTTGCCCGCCGTAGTCCGTCAGCTGCGTCAGGGCCAGGATCTCCAGGTGCCACTCCCGCTTGCCCGGGCCCGCGTCCACGTACCGCTCCGCCCCGCCCTTCGCCACCGTCGCCTTGCGCAGCCGCGGCCGCCGCATCAGGTGCCCGCTCGGCGCCAGCATGTAGCCCACGTTGTCGAGAATGACCTGGCAGTCCACTCCCTGCGTCGCCACCTATGCCTCCCCGCCGCCTGGGACCGCAGTCCCCCCACCGCCTGGGACCGCAGTCCCCCATCTGCTGCCATGCGACCCGCAGTCGCAGGTACCCCGTCTCCCGGGCGCCATCAGATCCAGCTCCACCTTCTGGCCACCGCGCCCCACTGGCTCACCGCCGCGTAGCACGCGTCCCGCTGGTGCTTCACGTCCTCGCAGCCGCCCCGTGAACTGCTTGAGCAGGTTGTTCCCCACCGCCAGCCAGTGCTCCGGCGTCTTCGCCTCGTGCACCTGGTCCCGCATCACCCCGTCCTGGTAGTCGAACAGGTCGTTCGTCCCCACCTGGAAGGCCAGGCAGGCGTAGGCCGCGGCCCCGAGCAACACCACGTCGTGATGCTGCTCGGGCACCGTGGTCCCGTTGGCGGCCAGCACGTGCTTGGAGGCATAGGTCAACTGTGCCGTGCCGGGACTTGCCGGATCCGGCAGCTCGGCAGTCGACAGCTGCATCTCCACCAGCGGCACGTTCAGGGTGCTGTCGGCTGCCGGCGCCGGCACGCCGAGCGACCCATCCGCCACGTTGTCGGTGAACACCGTGGTCGTGTTGTCCGCCATCGTCGCCGCCAGGTAGTAGGCTCGAGCCGCCCGCCGCCGTGCGGTAGACGTTCCGCCCCAGACAGTAGGGCGTCCGGACCCAGCGGCAGCGTCACGCTCGCCTGCTGATTGGCCGGCGCGACCGCCGCCGACGCCGGCGCTGACCACGTCTCCCCGGCGATGCCCTTGAAGGTCACCACGTACTTGTAGCTGCCGTTCAGCAGCCCCGCCGCGGCCACCACGACGGCAGAGGGAGCCGCCGGCACGCCCAGGCACGGCTGCGTCAGCTCCACGAAGGGAACGGTCATGTGCGGGAACTGCCCGGTCGGATACTCGCAGCTCTCCACCCACCATGCCGGTCCCGTCCCCGAGGCGCCCGCCACCCCGTTCGGGTCCACCACCGTGGGCACCGCCAGCAGCCGCGAGCCCCCGTTCGCGTTGACCAACGCCGTCTGCGTCCAGGGGAAGACGAAGCTGTACTGGTCCAGCGCCCGGTCGATGGCCCGCGTCAGGTCGCTGTCCTGCCAGCGCGGACTCGGACCCGCCTGGTCGAAGATGTCCTGCCGCAGCCGCAGCAGGGCATCGCTCAGGCACGGCGCCGCGTAGGGCAGTCCCGCCACGGCGCTGGAATCACCAGCGGCATCTAGCGCATCCTCCTCAGCTCCAACAGCCAGCGGTCGCCGACCGGCCCGTCCTGCACGTCGCCGGCTCCGAGGGCACGGCGCCGAAGCCCACCCGCCGGTAGCTCGTGATCTCCAGCTTCCAGGCCGCCGCCACGCTGGCGTCATCCGTCGCTCCCCCGGTCAGCGCCAGGTAGGCGATCGCCCGCGGGTCCAGCGGCCGCCCGTCCGCGTCGCTCAGCGGCACCTCCGCCAGGTACTCGTTGACCATCTTCTCCGTCTGGTCGCGCACCAGCGGGTCGGCGCTGTCCACCTGCTTCAGGGTGATTTGCAGGGAGACGGCCTGATAGCCGCCATAGGCCGTGCGGTAGACCGCCGCCACGCCCACCATCCGCCCCTGCCGCATGATCGCCCGATTGGCCGCCATGTGCGCCAGCTTCGCCGGAGAGAGCGGCGTCAGGGTCACGTCAATGCACCCGGTAGACGAGCACGCCGACCACGGTCAGCAGGAAGCCGAAGAGCTGCAGACCCGCCGCCGCCAGCACGTAGTTGAGCTTCTTGTCCACCTTCTCCACCGCCTCCGCCATCCAGGTGATGCGCTCCCGGTTCAGCCGCCCGAACTCGCACCCGCTGCAGTCGAGCTCGTCGCGCAGCACGTAGAGTGACTGCCTCGACCGGTGCGTCGCCCGCGATGCCCCGCCAGGTATCCCGCGCCCCGACTGCATCCCCTCACCTCCCCGCTCACCCGTCCCGCGTCCACCTGGGACCGCAGTCCCCCACCTGCTTCCATGCGACCGCAGTCGCAGGCCGCTACCCCACCGCGATCCAGTCGCACACTACCGTGCCCGTGTAGCTCGTGCCGTCCCGCCGCACCGCCGTCAGCGTGAACCCCGTGTTGCTCATCCCCGAGACCGTGCAGTAGTAGTTGGCGTCGTGACTGCAGGCCGCCACCGTCGGGTTGATCAGCTGACCCGGTGAACGCCACGCCGAACGTCACCGCCGCCGTGGACGACGGCCGGCTGCTGAACGTCACGTTGCTCACGCCCCGCTGCACCCGCTGCTGCGCCTCGTTCGCCTCCACCTCGTAGCCCTGCCGCCGCCACCGCCCCAGCTCCAAGCCCTCGAAGCGCAAGTTGTAGCCGCGAGCTGCCCGCGTTCTTCGTCCCCAGACAGGTGATCACCACCGTGTGCACCGCGTCGCGTCAGCCCGTGCGCCACCAGCACCCGATCCTGCGGCGCCGAGGCCCCGTTGGCGTCGCCCAGGTCGCTCGTGCTCGCCGGATAGGCCCGGTAGAGGTCGATAGGTGGTCGAGCCGCCCCCGTCCACCTGCACCCCCACCTGCCCGCAGTCCGAGAAGCGCCGGCCAGCAGCGCCACGTCCACGAAGCGCCCCTGGATGGTCACCGTGTCCCCGGCATGGCTGGTCACGTACTCCGTGCCCCCCGCCATGTTCAGACGTCGCCCCCTGCCAGCCCGCAGTGCGCCGCCCAGCCCGTGCCCACCATCGCCACCTGCGTGCTCGATGTAGGGCACCCGCACCAGCTCCCACACCTTCCCCGCCCCGAAGCCCGAGCCCTCGAACGGCACCAGCAGCGGCACCTGGAAGTGCCTGGCCATCTCCCCCGCCATCGCCGCGTGCCCCGCGTCCGTCGGCAGCGTCGTGCTCACCGACGACGTTCAGCCAGGGGTCGTAGCCGCCGTTGGCCCCGCCGGAGACGTAGCGGTCCAGCCACAGCTGCCGGATGTCCGCCATGTCCGTGCGCACCCGCGCCGCCACCGCGCGCACCGCGTTCGCGTAGTCGTCCAGGTTGCTCGCGTTCGGCGTTGACAGTGCGGCGTGCACAGCAGCACCTCCGCCTGCGTGAAGCTGCGGGTGATGTTCACCAGCGCCTCCAGCTGCGCCTGGAAGTCCGCCGCGCGTCGACGTACTGCTGCGTCGCCCCGGTCGTCGACTCCCACAGCCCGAAGGCCGCGACCACCACGTCCGCCGCCGGCCAGCTCGTGGTCAGGTTGGCGAAGCGGCGCAGCATGCGCAGCACCGTGTCGCCCTTCACCCCCGCGTTGACCACGGTGAGCGTCTGCGTCCCCGTCCCCGTCTGCACCGTGGTCGGGTTCCAGCCCGGGAATCGCCCCGTCGCTGGTCGTGCCGTAGCTGCTGCGGGTCCTGCCGCACCACCGTGGCCGTGGGATACTGCGCGGCCAGCGCGCCGCCAGCAGCCCCACCCAGCCGCCCGTCACCGTCCCCGTGGCGTTGTATCCCACCGTCACGTCGTCGCCACAGCAGAAGATGGTCACGTTGGCGCCCGCCGCCAGCCGGGCCAGCGCCCGCGGCAGCCCCGCCGCCCGTGCCCCCGCCACCCCCCGCCGCACCATCTCCGCCGAGCACACCGGCACGAAGTAGCTCCAGGCATAGACCGTGCCGCCGCCGTAGGGCGTGGAGGTCACCAGCTGGTGGTAGTCGTCCGGCGGCACGGCCAGGGCGAACTTGCCGTTGATGTCCGTGGTCGTGCTCGCCGTCGCCGCCGGCAGCCCCGTCCCGCCCGTCGGCAGCACCCCGGCGGCAAACGACGACGCGGCGTAGAGCGCCACCGTGGCCCCGCTCACCGCTACCCCGCTCGCGCTCAGCACGCAGTCGCTGTAGTAGGCCAGAAACGCCCGCGCCACCCGGCACCTCCCTCCTCACCCCGGGACCGCAGTCCCCCATGCGCTGCCATGCGATCGCAACCGCAGGCTCCTCAATGGTGGGGCCGCGCCGTCCCGTCCCAACGCGGCCCCCAGAACTACCGCCGCACAAAAGGTATGTCAGGGTGCGGTGGTCAGGGCGCCGTGATCTCGGGATGCGCCTCGGGCGTGCTGCCGCCCGCCGGACCCACCGCGCCCGTATAGGCGCCCAGGTCGAAGCGGTCCTCCTGCCGGCTGAAGGGCGGGAACACGCTGGCCGCCTCCATGTTCCCGTCGCCGGCATAGCTGTGCAGCGCCGGCCGCGAGATCGGCTCCGGACTCTGATGCCCGACCACCAGCGCCGTGAAGGCATCCGCCGGCCAGTCCGTTCCCTGGTCGCGCGGGTTGTACGTGTCGCTGATCGTCGGCGTCCCGTTCAAGCTCGGCCGCTCCTCGCCATCCACCGGCGCGATGCTCCGCGCATGGGCAAACCCCGGCGGCTGCATGCCCTGCAGTCCCGTGCGATTGGCGTTGTGCTGCGCCTCCCCATCCGCGCTGGGCGACGTCTGCTGGTAGACCGCATTGCCCGCCGCCCCCAGCGCCCGCGGCACGAAGAGCAGCACGGCGATGACCACCGCCAGCACCGAGAAGACCCTACCCCTCATCTCCCTCCCTGTCCTTTCATCGGCCTGCAGGCCGGTCGTCGCCGCACCAGGGCGCCTGATTCACTTCCAAGTAGCTGCCCCCCTGCCGCAGCAGGTTGTCCATGATGCCCTGGTCCGCCTGCTTCTTCAGTCGAGTGGAAGCCCGGTATGCTCCATCCCGCAGACCAGGCAGCGCCGCGTCCGGCACCTCGGTCGGAGAGCCCGCATCAAACTCCGTATTGAGCGCATACGTCCCTCCCGAAAAGCCGATCGGCGGCTGCAGCCTGCCCGCGAAGCTCATGCCCTGCAGCTCGTCCTGGTCGATCGGCGGCTGCGGCGGCTGGTAGAGCGGACTCTGCGCCAGCAGCGGCCCGCCAATCGTGGCATCCGAGACCACCACGTCGCTGTACGGCGCATCGTCCGCCACATCCATGCTGCCGTCCGGCTGGTTCGGCAACCCGCTCGGCTGCACCCCAGGCGGCTGGTTGAGCGCCACCGGGTACTCCGCCGAGTAGTAGGCCGGCGCCCCCTCCTGCTCTCGCTCCTGCATCCTCACCCCCACTCCCTGGACCGCAGTCCCCCATCTGCTGCCATGCGACCGCAGTCGCAGGCTGTCAGTTGTTCCCCAGGTAGAACCCGCGGTAGTCGACCACCGCCCCGCCGTACTCGTGCCGCACCTTGTAGGTGATCACGTCGTTGGTGAAGTTGTTCCCGAACAGCGGCTGGTCCTGGATGAACAGCTGCGGGTTCATCTGCCCGCCCACGAACCCCACCTCGATCGTGTCGATCACCCGCGGGTCCGCCACCGCCATCCAGTAGGTCGCGCTCGCGATCTTGTCAGTTTAGGCATAATTCTGCGCACTCCGTAACCATCAGTCTGCGCTTGCCTCTCTTGAGGTCACAACCCCCGATCTCACCGTTTTTAACCATCATCGCTGCAATACTGCCGGGATTTAATCATCAGCCTACGCCAACATCCGATCGTTCTTGACCGTGCTAGTGTCGACGTTCCATGGTGGAGACCGTAACTCCGCCTTGCAAGTTCACGTTGCGCAAGGGGAGAACAAGTCCTGAGACCTGCCCAGCACTCGGCCTCTTCGTGGGCCGTATGAACGTCGTCCGACCACTGGAATAGCACGAGCGAAAGTGCTGTCGCTTTGCTCTCAAGGTTGAGATAGTCGGGGTTGGCGTGTCAGGACTCGAAACTGGGAATGCCGGTTCCAAAGACCCCGTACATGGCCAGAGAGCGCTCGCCAGCTGGACTTCCCCGTCCCTTGGGTCCAACCTGTCTCGGGGTAGCGCGCTCGGGCAAGCGCCTCGCTGGACGATTGGAAATGGTCTGGAACGCGTGCGACGCCGCGCCTGTGTAGAAGTTTGTGTAGAAGCTTAGGTGATGTGACGGGTCTTGGTTGCCGGACTTCATGCACGTCTGGGCGAACACCTGACTGCCGCACCGCGGGTGCTGGTGCCAAGATCCGTGCTCAAATGCCTCTTGCACACGTCACGCCTGTAGCGTAGTCCGTACCCGCGCTAAGGTCAATGGGAATAGTCGTGCCGGGTGGCGGGCTTCCCGGCAAGCTTCCGGCGGGCGAGCCGGCGGCGCGTAGCGTCGGCTTGCCGTGGAGTCGTGGCACCCGGCCGTGCTGACTTTGGAGTCCTGCACTTGGGCTCTGCTTTGGGAGCATGCCGGTCCGTGATTGGCTTCTCAACTTTCTGTGTAAGTTCGCCGCTACAGTTTGGCACGCTACCCTCAGGCACAATGGGGATGATCAGAAGGATTCTCATGCTCCAGCGGTACTTCGACGGTTCACCCCCACGCACGTGGGGACGATTTCATCCCCATCCCGGCCCAGGATCCCGATCTCGGTTCACCCCCACGCACGTGGGGACGATGTGTTCCTGTGGCACTGGGGCTACTGGTACTGCTGGTTCACCCCCACGCACGTGGGGACGATCCGGTGACCGTGTTGATGCCCTGCACGTACGTCGGTTCACCCCCACGCACGTGGGGACGATCCCGCATTTACCGCCCCGTATGCGGCACCGATCGGTTCACCCCCACGCACGTGGGGACGATGCGCTCTCCTCCGCGTCACCGAGCTTGTCGATCGGTTCCCCCCCCCCCCACGCACGTGGGGACGATGCGTGTGTATAAATGGAATTTTGAGTCTGCATCGGTTCACCCCCACGCACGTGGGGACGATAGCTTCTCCGGCAGCAGGCGCTTGGCGCCCAGCGGTTCACCCCCACGCACGTGGGGACGATGGCGTGCTCGTACATCGCCGTCTTGAGCGTATCCGGTTCACCCCCACGCACGTGGGGACGATGCCATCATGGCCGTCAATTACCCCACCTGCAGCGGTTCACCCCCACGCACGTGGGACAATCCCGTCGCCTGCCAGGCTGTGAGGCCCTGCCGCGGTTCACCCCCACGCACGTGGGAACGATCGGTGCAGCTCTCCGATGACCGGGCGCGGCAACGGTTCACCCCCACGCACGTGGGGACGATGGGCTCACGCAGGCGCAGCAGAACCTGCTCACCGGTTCACCCCCACGCACGTGGGGACAATCGCCTCGGCAGCCTCGGTCAGCGCCACGATGGCGGTTCACCCCCACGCACGTGGGGACGATACTGCTTTTCTGGTGCATCTTCAGGAGTGCTTGCAGCATGAATGGTCGCCTAAGTATTCGTTGCAACTCGTTCGGGTTTGGCGATCAGTTGCTTGGTACTGCGCTCGGGGACGCGGCTGCGGGCAAGCGTACCGGCTGGCGAGCCGGCGGCGCGACGCGCCGGCTTGCAGCGCTGCCGCGGCACCGCGCAAATCTCTCGCTTGCGCTCTGTTGCGACTAATACGTGGCAGAGACCTCAATGCGAACGGTTTAGTCCGCCCTTATTGCTACTGTTCTGCATGCCAGACGACTTCGCACGCTAGGTATTCGCTAAGCATCATGAGGACGTGCAGGTTGTCGGTTTTGGTTACTAGGTACCGGTACCTGCCTGCCTGCACGATCACCCATTCGTTTACTACGTTGAAGTGATCGGCTCTCCCGCTTACAGCACGCTCTAGCGCTTTCGTGCCTACTTCCGGCCAAAGCGTGGGCCGATTACGATGCCGCGTCGCAGTCGAAAACGTGGAAGGATCCTTGAGTATAGAAATAGGGGAAAATCTGAGCCTGATAGGATCTTGTCGTATTGTATGTAGCTCCGTGCAAGACAGCTCGTCGGCTACGTGGCCTCGTGCTAGCTTTTCGACGATCCGCGCTACTCGTTTCGGCTGGACGCTCCATCTGGGAGTGTCGTTGCTGTCTATCCTCGATCTTTCGATGCACTTGCAGAGCAGTGGCTGGTTAGCGAGTGATTCTCTTACCTTCGGACGCCGAACCTTGGATGGATCTGTGCTTCCGCAGATGACGCATTCGAGCACGCATGCCAGGTATAGCTCGTCCTTGGAGAATCCGTTGTTGCAGGGCTCGCACGCTGGAAGAGTAATCAAGTTGGCTGGGTACGGCTCGTCCAGGAAAATCTCAGAGGGCACGTGCTCGTGTGTGCCAGGAATGCCTCCACAGTAAATGCAAACGTTGAGTGGTTCTAAAGGTGAGTGGCGCGGGTCCATTTGTTGACTCCACTGAGTGCTTGTGCGTTCGTTGGCGCGCGCCGGCTCTGCAAGTGCGTCCCGTTTGCGCTGCTGCTCGCCGCTATGGTTGCTTGTCCTGCCGCATTTTCGCTAGATACCGCTGTCCGGCCGCCGTGATCGCGCGTCCGCTTCCGGTGCGCTCCACGAATCCAAGGCCTGTGAGGTACGGTTCTATCAGATCCGTAATGTCGGCTTCGCTCGAGCCGAGTTGGTTGGCGAGGTAGTTGATGCCCAGCGGACGGCCTTCTTTCGCTAGGGCTTGGAGCAGGTTTCGGTCTTCTTCGGAGATTCCTTGCTT
Source organism: uncultured bacterium (assembly GCA_963827235.1). GTDB lineage: Bacteria > Chloroflexota > UBA5177 > JANWHV01 > JANWHV01 > JANWHV01. Next base: position 1,089,898 of record CAWHAE010000009.1, on the reverse strand, counting down.
GTCCATCTTCCACAGCGAGAAGAGGCGATCCAAAGCGTCCTCCGGGCTCTGATCCGGATAGGTTTCCAGGTGGCGCTGTAGAGTTTGCGCTCGTTCGAGCGCGATGCGCGGAACCCTTCTGCCGGCTACCACCAGTCGGTGGTAGACTGCCGCAGGCCAATTCGGATGCGTCCCTATGACGATGCGCTCGACCTCTTCTTGGGTGTAGGCCGCTAGGGTAATCCTTTGCATTCGCGTTCGAAGCGCACGATCCAGGCTGCCGAAGTCCGTGGTGGCGAAGACGAACGTGACTTCGCTGACGTCGGCAACGTATTTCGTTTTCGGCCCACCACCTCGGCGATCCTTCGGCTCCAGAAACGTCAGCAGTGCTTGCTGGACCACGTTCTTCAGTTCGTGCGCCTCGTCGATGAACACGCACATCGGCGGGAACCTGTGTACCGGCCTGCCGCCTACGTGTCCGGTCGTTTGTAGGCGGCTTCCTTTAGCCTCTGCCTGGTTTCTCATCGAGGTTAGGAGTTCGTCTATGCTGCCGAGCGCTGCTCCAGATGTCTGGAGGAACGGAAGCTTCAACGCGCCGGCTATGCGCCGTGCTAGCTCCGTCTTGCCCGTGCTCGGCGGCCCGTCGAATAGGATGCTCATCGACAGCGCTCTCGTTGTTTCTCGAAGGCCTTGCACGAGGATCGGTATGAGGAGTTGTTTCGCTTCCTCGTTGCCGATGAAGCCTGCGAACGCGGCTGTCGCCTGCTCGACGTAGGGAGTGCGCTCTTTTATCGCTTCGAGCATTTGTGCAGCCCGTTCTGCTGTGTCGACGGAGTGGGTGCTCGCGGATTGTTGTTCTTCGTGCCGCGTCGTTCGGTCGCTTTGGAGGTCCGTTTGTTCGATGGTGCTCGTCGGTCTTTCAGCAATCCGATCCGCGAACAATCCTACCGTTGACGCTACAGGCTTGGCAGCCCCGCCGGACGCCTGTGGTTCTTCGCCGTTTGGCGAGCCTTCGGGTTCGTTCCCGCGCTCGTTTGCCGGGACGCCGTTGATGGCTGCGCGCAGATCGTCTTCGGCCAGATCCTTCGTTTCGCAGAGCAACGCCGCCACGTCTGAGCTGCCCAGGTGCAGGTAGCGCACCGGAGGGGATCCCTCTACCGTGAAGTACGCGCTGCGATCGAGCGAAAACGCCGGGACGCCTGGCTCGGACGTGAAGTGCAAGATCGCACCAGCGGATGGCGAGTCGCTCTGCGGCGACCCATAGCCGAGCGCGACGTTCAGGTTGCCGGTCACAGCTGCCTCTTGAAGCGCGATGCGGAAGAGTCGTGCGTCGCTCAGGGCTTCAGAATCTTGACCCAAGGTTTGCATAAAGCTTCGGCGTAGGTAGAAATCCAGGATCTGAACGAACTCGTGTGTCTTGATTGGCTCGTCTCGCCGACCGCTTCCGTCGGGGCCGAACAGTACGGTTTCGAGCGTTCGGTGCATCGCGCGCACTTGCTCGGCTGGCTCGCTCAAGCCGCCACTCGAATAACTTCCGTAGAGGTTCTTCACCTCGATGAGTTGCAACTTGATGGTCGCCACGCCGTCGACGATTCCGATGTCGGCGTCGAGGAGATCGGCGTGCTGTTTGTTGGCGTCGCGACCCTGACCGTCTAGTCCGACTCGATCTGCCCACCAGAGATCGAAATATCGTCTACGGGGATGAGGAGTCGGACTGCCTGTACGTAGCGTCCCGTGCGGACGGGCTGCAACAGTCCCAGTCGTTGGTAAAGGGCTCGGGCAAGCGCGATGCCGACTACCCCCTTCACGGCGGTCGACCGCCCCAGAAGCTGTCAGGATCGACCTTCCGGAGACTCGGTTGAGGGTTTTCAGGAGTCGCTCCGCTGCCGTGCGCGCTACGCACCCGTCCTGGCCGCTAAAGACGGCAGCGTATTGATTGCTCAAGAAGCGTTCGACTACGGAGACGATCTGCGTGTTGTCTCTCGTGGTGATTACGTAGTTATGACGCGCTGCTCGCGGTCCCGTCGCGCCAATCGTCGGACGATAGTCCAGAATGTAGTGCTCGGGCCCTGGTCGATCGAACAGCTCGACATCGATGTGGGCGTCTACGATGTAGACCCACTCGGCGATGCGGTGCATGCGGTCGATCGCTCCTGCTGCCCGACTGTCCAGTTCGATCACCTGCATGCGAGCCACGTCTAGGTGGTAGACTCGATGCTCGGATGAAATGCTGGACATCACTTGGAAGGCGTACGATAGCCTGTGGATTTCGTCTTCGGCGTTTGCTAGCGCGCGAAGGCGGTCCTGTGGACTGGCCGTCGTTGCGCTTGGAGCTTGTTTCGTTGCTGGCTCCCGTCGTTCGCCGTCAACTTGCTGCGCTTCTGCGGGTTTCGGCACCACGGCCGAGATGAAGAGGCGCTGGTCAGCTCCCCCGTCGATCGCTTTCGTTGGCAGGTTCCGCAGACCCCAGGCGGCGAGAGGATAGGCGTGGCCTTCGACCGCGAGGGTGTCTCCGCGGGTGGCGAAGAAATCGCTGCCGAAGACGATGTGGTGCCGCGGGATTTGCGGGAGTTCCGCATCCACCCGTTCGAATCTGCTGCGCTCGACGGTTTGCACGGCAAACAGCGCGTTCTCGAGCAGTGGATCCTCGTCCGAGCTTTGGGAAGCGTATTCTTCAAAGGCTCTTCCGGTACCGGCCGGCCGTTCCGCTTCGTATACGTCTAGCAAGTTTACGACGAACCGCATCCTCTCTGCGGTCGTGCGGCTTACGGCTTTCCGCGCGCCGGTTGCGCGACGCGGTCCGTCTTCCCAACCTGTCAGCGCTTCGACGATCCGCTCGCCGGAGCCAGCGCCTATGTAGTGGAACCGAATGACGTCCCGAAACGGAAATGCCTCGTGGTAGTACGCGAGCGCGTTTCGTATTTGTTCGGCGCTCACGGCTACGTTTTCGCCCGTGGTGCGCAACTCTAGCGCTTTCTGCAGGACGGGAGAGAAGAACGTATCGCTCTCCGTCTGCGCCTCGGGAAGGTAGAGCGCCCAGCCGTAGGTGGGCGACACGCCGACGTTGCGGTAGAAGTGCCGGTCGAAGTCCACGAGGTAGGGAGGGTAGTTCATTCCGGATAGGCCGCTGAAGGAGTCCGGATTGAAGTCTCCTCCGCCGCCTCCCGCAACGACCGCTCGCACGGCTAACTCCAGTTGTAGCAGCCAAAGCAGTCGTAGGGGGTGCGTTGGAGCGACGGCGAGCGCCACCACGTTGGCGCGGTCTCCGGCCACCGCGTAGGGGTCGCGCCATACGTTTGAGACGAAAGCCACCGTGTCCACTAGCGAGAGCAGCGCGTGGAACGATTGGAATGCGTTTCCATCTTTGACCAGCGCTTCGAGCGCCCGGCGGTAGGCCGTTGCGTACGCTACGATTTCAGTTTCGAAGTCCGCGAGCGGCAGGGTGTTGATCGGTGGCATCTGGTCGTTTGACCGTTCGCCCATCCTCTCGAAGAGCGTCCGCCGGGCGCTGAGGTAATCCTCGAGACCTGGCGCGCTGGCGCGCAGTTGTCCTTCCCACGTCGCAATCTCTGGTTGCTTGCTTGGGTGGCATGGCCAGGGTTGGGTGGTCCATCGTGCCGGTGCAGCGAGGAGCCACGGCCGGTCGGGCTTTGCAGTGAAACCGCGTTCCATACCGTCGAGCAGTTCGGAGTTGGGCGCGTTGCATCGCTGCTCCCACACCACCTGGTCGCCGTCGACGAATCGTATGGTGTAGCCGACTTCGCTCACCTCTTCTATCTTGATGTCCAGCGGCTTCGTCCGCACGCTAGCCCATACCTCTCGTTTCGCACGCAGGTTTCGGGCGGCGGCCACGAGGCCTTGGGCAACCGAGGCTGCCTTAATCGCCTTTCTCTCATCGTCTGCGACCGGTGACACTTGAAGGAGCGCCCCGCATACGCGCCGTCCGTCGACGTCGACGCCGCTCAGTTCGAAATCGGTGGGTTCGGTAATGCCGCCGTCGACCCGATATTGTTCGGTGGTTCGGCTCAGTCGTACTTCCTCGGTGGTGCCGGAGATCGACTCGATCTTGACCACCCATTGCGCGATGCCGTCGTCCGCTGGGCTTCGCCATACGAGTTGGACGTCTCTTCCGGGAAGAACCTCGAATCGATCGCCTATCGCCCGTTGCCCCCGTATGGAGAACGGCACGATGCCGTCTTTGACCACGAATACCTCGCAACGCGTTTGCCCGAGTACCTCCAGCTCGTCGTCGTCGGACGCACGCAGCTCCACCGTGTGCCGGCCGGGAGGTATGTTTGGTATCTGCACGTACTGGTCGCTGAGTTGGGCTGTGGCGTCTTCGATCTCAATGCCGTCTACGAACGCCGTTACCTCGCCCGATCGAGCTTCTTCTGGCCCCGCAACCTTCCACGTTAGGTCGATTCCGTTCGCTTCAACGACCTCGGCGTCTTCCCATCGCGCCACCGAATCGACTGTTAGCGCGCGCACCGTGGCTTTAGGTCGCGGACCCAGAGGCCCTGTTCCCGTCTTGCCGAGCAATTGGCCGAGGGTGAGGTCGGGTGGCCAGGTGGTGCGCCACGTGAGATCGTCCACGCGCAGGTCGTAGTCGAACTGCGCGACGTGCGCGCGCAAGCGCTCTGCTATTGGACGTTCGGCCTCCGTGGGAAATCGTTCCTGTAGGTATTTGGAGGGTAAGCGCGCCATTTCCGCGCTTAGCGTCGCTTGGTAGTCCAGATTGTCTCGAACGAGCCTGCGCACTTCACGCTCATCGAGATCCGCGGTCAACCGGGCGTCCGGCACGAGCCCAAGCGCTCGCAGGGAGGCTGGGCTAGGTACGGCATCTTCGCCGAGGTAACGTTCGAGGGCTTCGAGCACGTCGACGATTCCCACGTCGTGACGCCGTCGCTGCGCGCGCGCGAGTAGTTCCCGGACGATGGATTTGAGGAGATTTTCCTCTGGCTCGTCCAAGCCAGCTGCAGCGATCATCGCGGTTGCCACGGCCGAGGGCGCTCCGGCGCTTTGTCCCTGGTCGAAGGCCATGAAAGAATTCGATCGGATCGATTCGTGCAGCGATTCGTACCAATCCGGGGGGCACAGCAACAGCAGGAATCCACCTACGTCTCGAGCCCGCACCGGCCAGTCCGGCGAGCAGCCGTATTGCCACCCGCTAAAGGCCTTCAACGAGTCGGTTTCGTTGGGAGGCTGTATCAATCCGACCGTCACTCGCTTGTCTGCTATGAAAAGGCCGCCGTCTCGTTTCTCCGCTAGACCGTAGAAGGCCTCCGCCGTGCTTTCCAGGATCCGTCGCGGGTAATGGTGGACGAGCAGGCGTTTGGTGCGCACGTCCTTGCGTCCGGCGAAGTATTCGTACGCCGCTCGCGCCAACGCCGCGCTCGCCGTCGTCGGGATGTTGGGTAAGGGCGTCATCACGCTTTGTCCCATTCGTAAAGGGCCGACAGGCGCTTTGCATCGCCTGCGTCGGCAATCGCTTCCATCGTGCCCGCGTTGACGAGCGCTTCCATGAGCGCGCTGCGATAGCCATCGTCGATCCTAAGGCCTCGGCTTTCCAGCGATTCCTCGAACGTTCGCACCGTGGCTTCGCCGTTTACCTCTACGATGTGGGCGTGCACGAGTGCTGCTAGCAGTCCATCCGAGAGCTTGTAGTTGAGTTCTTCGCCTCGCCCGCTGGCAAATCCGTACACTGGATCGCGTGCCAGCGTTTGATAGAACTGCCATTCTTGGATGCTGTTGGAAGCCCGCGACATGTCGTTGAAATTTAGGTGGAAGGCTACGGTTTCGAACGCGGTGGCTTGGCCGCGCTGCAGCAGTTCGAGTGCTTGGCGCTTGTCGGCTTCCGCTAGTCGCCAGGCACTTCGCGCCTGCGCGCCACGAGGGGACGTGCTGGTGTGCACGGGGTATTCGCCAGCGAGCATCTCGAACCAACCCTTGACCTCGTTCGGCTTGGCGATGACTTCTGCGGCAATTCGCTCGAACGTGCTCGCGAGCGCATCGGCTTCATCCATGGCCGCCAGCGATCGATCGTCGTAGAGCTGCTCGAAGTACGACTTGGCGATTGGCAGTTGGCTTGTGTAGTACGGATATCGTTTCATCAGTCGCGCGTGATCGAGATTGCGTTCGCCAAGGACGATCTGCACCTCGTTGGAGCACGAGCCGGTTGCGCGACCGTTAGCGAGCGTCAAGCCGCATAGCTGGCACGCTTGGTACTCGACGATCCCGCTCTCCATGGTTTTGGCCAGGCTTGTTGCACAGCGTTGCGCCGCCTTCGCCATGCGAAGGAAGTACGTTGCGAGGTGAAAGGCGAACAGCGAGTAGAGCCACACGAGCATGGTGCTTCGCGACACGTGATTCACGAACCGGAGCACGTGTTCTACGTCTCGCTGGAACGCGCGTGCGTGTTGGGGACAGCGGACTAGGGACCGCGCCGGCAAGGCCCAGGGCCGTTGGGTCTCCTCGGTTGATTCGTTGGAGGATAAGGCTAACTCCAGGATCGTCGCGAGCGGATCGCCCCCATTCTCCTTGAAGAAGTCCCATAGGCTCTTGAGCAAGGCGTCCTCTCGCCCTGCAGGACGGCCTGCGGTCAGCATTTCGCACAGACATTCGCCGTAATTCGGAATGCCCCCTTCTGGCCGCCCGAAGCGTTCTGCGACCGCGACGTGTAGCGGCACGATGGAATGGCCGGCGTTTCTCGTCCGTCCGCTGTTCGACGACCGTTCGTTGCGGACCAATTCGCTGCGCAGCCACCGGAATACCAGCGATCGCTTGAAGTCGTCTTCGGGCATGGACACGTGACGCACCCCTTGCCGCAGATCGGCCTCGAGGATGCCGAACCGATCCTTGTCGTCGCTGGTTCCGACAGCCCCGCGCCCGTGCGCGTAGGCTACAAGCGAGGCCAGAAAGTCGGTAAAGATGTCCTCGATCCTATTCTGGCGAATGCCGAGCGGCAGGAACAGACGGTCGACTCTCTTGTGGTAGATCTTCTCCCATATGACGTCGTCTGCGCTCTTGGCTGTTTGGGTCATTGGAACCTCACTCTTGCAGAGCGCTTCCCAGACGCGTCTCCTAGCTGGACCTGCGCGACCACGTGCAGCGCGTTCTGTTCGGCGTCGAACAAGTTCAATCGGGAGGCACCGCGCGCCCTGAGCGCGGCTTTGAAGATGCGAAGCTGCTGCACGCGGTGCTGATGGCCGAAGGCTTCGCTGTAGCCTCGTCGCAGCCGGAACAGCAACTCGTACAGATCGAGCGTGACGATGAGATGTTGAGTTTCTCCCTTGAACGGCCGATACACCAGGAACGTTGGAAAATACTCCACGTACCGGCGTCGCGCTACCGTGTGCTGGTAGTTGTGGTCCTTGTCGATGTTGGCCTCTTCTTGCGTCGGCGAAAAGAGTGCGGCGCTGAGGTCGGCGACGGGAAACTCGATGCTAGCGCCTACGCTGCCGCGCTCGTCGCTCAGCCGTACTACCAACTTATCGATCGGCGATGCGGGGACGGGCAGGCGCTCGCTCGCTATCACTCCACCTGGAATGGTGGACTCTACCGCTTCGTCGAAGTGGTCTTCGGCGGTGGGGTCGGACTGGCCGGTCACGTAGGTCAGCACCCCGAAGAACTGCGCCAAGCTTGCATAGGGCGTCGCGTCTTGGTCGGGAAGACTCGGGTCGAAGAAGAACGCTCGCCGCTTTGCCGCCCGCGATGCGACGTAGGCCAGCGCCAGCGACGATTCGCGTGCTTTTTCGTAGTCCGAGCCTTCGACGGTGCCGGCTAAGATCTTCTCGTCGATCCTTTGCAGTCTTTGGCTGAGGATGCTAAAGAATTCCCGTTCGAGCGGGCATACGTCGTACATCCACGTTGGCGGACTCTCGAGCAATCCGCTGGCGTTGGTCACGACGTCCAGTTCGATGGCGTCGAGTCGTGCGTTTGAGGCGGTCACTGGGTCGGCGACGTTTAGCTCTTCCACGATGAAGGCGTTGGCGAAGCCGTAGAGGCGGTGTTGGTACTCGTCGGCTTCTCCCAACTCTGGGAAGTAGCCTTCGAAGACGTCGCCGTCGAAGAAGCCTGCGTGATAGAAGAGCCGACGGTACAGGTGTCCCCAGCGCTCTTCGTCGACGGCGCGTTGGATGTAGTCGCAGGGATGCACAGGGATACCCGTGCCTCGTTCTCCGCTTCGATACATGTCCTCGTGCCCCACGATCAGGTAGGCAAGCGCTGCGAGCGCATCCCTGATCGAGATGTGGCGATGACGCTGAAACTGTGCGATGGCGAACAGCAGCTCGATTTGTCGTCGGGGACGCGAGAGACGCAAAGCTCGTGCGTTGGCCAGCAACGGGCAGGTGGCTTCGGCCGGACACGCGGCGCAACTCTGACCGCTCTCTCGCGCCTCCCACAACCTGGGATCTGTCACGCGATGCAACAGTTTGGCGAGCAGGCTGGTCCCCAAACCGAGCGGCAAGTGCACCAACGCTCTGTCGTTGAGGTTCACGGTCGCGCAGCGAAAGTCCCCCGTCCCCTTGAGCGGCGGCTTTTGCAGGAGGCTCGCCAGGTGCTTCGCGTACTTGCCTTTGGGGTTTCGGAGCGTGCGCGCCAGCATGCCTTCATTGATGCCGACCACCCGCACGCGACGCTTGGCGGACTTGGGATCCCATCGTTCGTCGGTGAGATCCTCCAGAAAGTAAGAGAGTTCCCGTTCAGCCAGCGCCGTGCGGTCGTCCTTGCTCGGTTGCGTTGCGTCGTGAAGGATTTCGATCGGTCTGTTGGCGGTGGTTCGGCCTTTCTGGAACAGCCTATCCAGGAATGCCGTCTTTCCGTCTCCTGGGTTGCCGGTGATGAGCACCAGATCGAACTCGTCGTTTAGGATGTCGTTCGCCAGCGCCGTATCGAGCAACGTGTCGACGTACAGTCCTTCGAGAAACGCATCCGACGCTGGCGCTGCTCCCGCATACTTGGCGGTCGCGCGATCGTTTTCGTAGCTGAACTGTAGGATTTCGAGGACGTTGTCGTTTCGGTGCATGATCAGCTGGCTTTCTCTGGCACGACTGCGGACGGGCAGAGGTCTCGCAGCACGCACGTTCTGCAGCGAGGTCGGCGCTGCTTGCAGGTCGTACGCCCGTGAATTACGAGGTTCACGTGCAGGCTCTGCCGCACGTCGGGTGGTATGGTCGCTTGGACAGCGTCGTGCACTCGATCGGTCAGTCGGTCGTGCGCGCTCCAGCCCAGTCGTTGCACCACGCGTGAGACGTGGGCGTCGACGGGAAAGGCCTCGCGGTTGAGGGTGCTGTACGCGAGCACGCAGCGCGCCGTCTTCGGTCCTACGCCGGGCAGCGTTCGAAGGAAATCGTAGGCGTCTTCGTCGGTCTGGTTGTTGAGGAAGCTGAGGTCGAGACTGCCGTTGTTGGCTGCCAACGCAGCCAACACTGCTTTGATAGCGCTTGCCTTCTTCTTCGAGAGACCTGCCGGTTGCAGCACGACTTCTATCTCTTCTTGTCGCGCGTTTGCCACGTCATTCCAGGTGGGGAAGCGTTCGCGCAGCGCGTCGAAGGTCTTGGAATACGTTGCTTCTGTCGTAGCACCTGACAAGATGATGAAGAACAGCTCGTCGAGTGGATCGTCTTTGTTCCCGAGTCGGGAAACTCCGTAGGCTGCGCGCAATCGTTCGTCGACCGCCCTGATGTGCGGTTCGCGAGCGATGGTGGGTTCGGTGTGGTTGGGAGCGCTCATGGCATCTCGTCTGCGAACGCTTGTTGCGCCAGCAGGTCTGCCAGATGATGGGCCATCAGCGGCGCTACGCTGTTCCCGATCACCATGTGTGCCCCGGACTTCACCTCCGGCAACCAGAATTCGTCTGGCACTGAGTGGAGTCTGGCGGCCTCGCGCACGTTGATCACGCGTGGTTGCGTCGGATGGATTGGTCGGCACGCCGTTCGCGCGCGTGCCCCTGCGCGTATGGTCCATGCTTGGCCGCAGGCATCGAGGCGGCGATGCCGGGTCGGTGGGTCGATCCCTCCCGGCAGAAGCGCGCTTAAGCGTGCTTGCAACTCGGGCGTATGTTCGGTAGGGGTGAGTCGATTTACCAGAGTCCCATCGCCGCGAAGCAACCGCGCGTATGTGGACGTGGCGGACGCTCGATAGGGCTGAGCTGGCGCGGCCCGGAAGGGGAGGTGGGATAGGTCATCCGGAAGATCGCCGATAGCGTCGTCTACCGTCACGTACTGTTCTACCGCACGCGGACCCTGGGGGAACGTTATTTTCTGTCCAGTCAGTGTGCCTGCCACGAGTAGGCGCGTTCGCATCTGCGGGACGCCATACGTTGCAGCGTTCACGAGCGATTGCGTTGCGGAGTACCCTAGTCGCTCGAGAGACGAGATCAGGTCGTCGAACTGTTTCCCGCCATGCATCCATGTCATCGCTGGAACGTTCTCGATCAAGAACGCCTTGGGTCGGAGATCTCCGACCAACCGCACGAAGTGCTGGTACAGGACGTTGCGAGGGTCTTCGCAGCGTCGCCGCCCGATTTCGGAGAAGCCTTGGCAGGGAATGCCGCCGATTAGGACGTCCAATTGGCCGGGTTCGAGCCCGGTGGCAGCGAGCAGTTGTCCGCCTGTGAGCTTTGTGATGTCGCCCTCACCCGTTGATTCGCTACCGGGCCCGAAGAGCGTCACGTTGGGGAAGTTCTTTCGGTGTGCCATTGCAGCCACTGAGTCTATTTCCGCGGCGGCAACGACCTGAAAGCCCACGGAACGAAATCCTAGAGTCAAACCGCCGCAGCCGGCGCAAAGGTCGATGACTTTAGGTCCCTTGCCATCCGCCCACCGCGCTTTCCCTAGCCGGCCGACCCACTGAAGGGATCTGCCATCGCCGTTCGAACGAGTCTCGGTCGACAGCATGGGGTCGTCTGCATCTATCGCGGATTTAACGGCTGGGGCCATACCTTTTCCCGAGCCCATCGCGTCTTGCCGAGCGGCGATTCCCCGTGGGGGCGAACTCGGCGCGTCTAGTGGCGGTTGACGACGTATCTGGCTCATTGAACGTTTCTCAATTCGGACTCGGTCGGGACGTTTTTGCTTGAGTGGTCTGGACGTGCCGCCACCGATTGTACGCAATTGGCGTTGCACGGACCGCACCCTAACCCCATTCTACTTCTTCGTTCGGTCGCGGTGGGTCGACTAGTAGGCATAAATGGTAGGAAAGATGTCAAGATTGATGTCCACAGGGTTTCCTTGACGTTCGACATCGTTTAGGCGGGCTAGGCTCACGATCGCCGTCTCCACCCCTCTCCATGTTCTTCGCATCTTCCCGCTCTTTCAACGTTGCTGCTCATCGCTCAAACTATGTGCGTTTCCCTAGTATTGGTTCGCATCCGTTTCGTCCGTTCCGTCCCTCGCCTCGGAGGCCACGAGGCGTTGGTGTGGCTGCACGTGTCTCTTCCGGTGCTCTTATGACTTTGGCACGGTGCCCGACACTGTATTTTGGATTTCGAGCGCCGATGCCACGTGCGTCAACCACCCTCGTATCTCGCCGCTCTTGTCGATTTCAGCGAGTTGCTTTAGGGTCATCGCCTGTGCAACGTCGCGGTTGAGGCGCTTCTTGGCTCTTCCTATCTTCTCGCTCTTCTTGTCGTCGTCGAGATCCGCCCACGGTGTCACTGCCGAACCGCTGGCAGCGTGTACCGCTTCGGCCACGAGTGCTGGGACATCGCTCGTGTCGGAAAAGGAGATGTGGACGCCGAGTACGGCAGCGATGGCCTCGGGGTGCAAGTAGTTCTCCATTTCGCGCTTGCTCGTTAGCCCCGCCCACGAGCCGTCGCCCCTTTGGTTGATTCGGTCTACGTCTTTCTGATACTTGGGCGGTGTTGCCTCGTCTCGATCGAAGATGTGAACCTCCTTGAGCTTCAACTCGGCCAGATAGTGGCCGGTTACCCAATGCCCGAGCGTGCTGCCGCCTGTCGGAACGAACGCCACCCGTGGATCTGCATCGATGTCGATGACGTTGGGATCGGACGATCGCAGCAGTCTTGCCATGTGGCCCAGGAAGGCAATGTCGTTGGGCCCTTCCACGTACAGTAGGACCCGCACCCGACTATCTGGCAATACGCCAAGATCGTCCGCAACGCGCCTCATGGTTTCGTCGCTTCCCGTTTCTACAATCGGGTGGCCGTCGGCGTTGCGGTGCACGAACCGGATGCTTTCCGTTGGCAGCATGGCGGCGATACCGGGTACGTGCGTGGTGAGGAGAACCTGAGTCTGGTTCCCTTCGCTGAGGTCGATGAGTGCTCGGACGAGTAGCTGCTGGTTTGCCGGATGTTGAGAGCTTTCTGGCTCCTCGATCGCATAGATTATGCTGGGGTTGTCGTTCTTCAGTTGTCGTTGCTCTGCCTGGGCGCGGAAGAAACTGAGCAGGATGAGCCGCCGGACGCCGCTTCCTCGCTTGTTTATTGGGATGTCTTCGTCGCCGTTTAGCGCTAGCTTGAAGCCGTCCCAGCGCGGTTGTGCCTTGAAAACGGGATTCAGTTGCTGGGCAAGCGTAGGGTCTAGGTCTCGCAGCTTCTCGAGCGTTCTTCGAGCTACTCCTACCGCGCACTCGCGCACTTTTTCTCGAATCGCATCGAGTTCGCTCTGCACCGATTCGACTGCCTCAGCGATCGCCAATCTCATCGGATCTTGCACTTCTGGATCGTCGTCCTTGCTGGGACGGTCTGATTGGAACAGTGCAAACGTGGGCAGCGCTCGCTGCAACTGGTCCCAGACTTTCGCGCCGTCCTCTGATGCGAGTGGCACACTAGTGGCTTTCAACCCTAGGCTGTCATCCAGGTGATCGCGGATCGCTGTCCGCACGTCGACATTGGATCGTTGGTCTGCCTTGTCGAGGTCTACATTCAGGTCACGAGCGCGCTTTAGCAGATCTGCATGCTTCAACTGAAGGAGATCTGCGGCCGCGCTGCAGGTCGGATGGTACGCCCAAACTGCCACCGTTGGTTTTATAGTTTTCCCGCGACAGTCGTACGTTTTCACGACTTCCAGCAGGCCGTCCTCGTTGAGCAGATGCTCGGCAGCCAGAGACGTGCGGGCTTTGGTATCGAGAACGATCTCAGAGGGAAAGTTGCTGAAAACGCACGAGATGCGAACGGGCTTGTCGCGGTTGTGAACGTGTGGATCCTGCTGATCTATCTTGACCAGTTCGCCGTTGAAGAACAGTTCCAACGCTTCGAGAATAGTGCTCTTTCCGACGTCGTTCTTCCCGATAAGCGCTGTGAGGTCGCCGATCGTTATCTCGCTTCGGTGCCGATAGCAACGGAGGTTTTCGACGATCAGTTTGCAGAGTCGCACGTGTCCCTCCTACTGGCTTACGCCTGATTCTGTAGGTTGTGTGGCGTATTTGCCGGTTCGTAGGCATGACGTTCCGTGTGGGAGTATAGCGAGCCAATGTAGGTTCGAGAAGGGCCCTACTGGCCAATTCTATCGGTGGATCTCTCGGTCTCTCCTTTGTCTCGCTTGGGCGTTTTTCACGCTTGTTGCTTCTGGCGTGTGCGCTCTCGGGCTCATCGGGAACTACGGCCCTGCTATGGTCCCCAAGGATTATCAGTGAGCCCGTGGATTGCGCTGAGCACGGGTTCTCCCTGTTGCCGGTGTTGCGCGGTCGAACCATTCAGAAGTCGTGCTAGGCGATCACGGTGTGCCTACAGCGTGCTTGATGGCGAGAAGCAGAAAGAAGTAGTCGTCCTCCGTTGCCGGTCGCTTGCCTCGGTAGCTGATCGCTTGCAGCAGCGCAACTTCGTCGTCGGCGAACCGATAGCGAACCCTCGCTCGGGCGAGGGCAGGCGGGATCGAGCCTGCTTTCGCCGGTCGCACCTCGGCTGTTCCGAGCAGATCCGCCAAGCTCGCGTTCAGGGCCGTTGCGATCTGCTGCACCAGCGCCACCGAAGGCGATATGCCCTCGGTCGTTTCCAGCCTGCTGAGGTAGCTCTTTGCGATGCCTGCCTTTCGGGCTAGTTGGCTTTGGTTGAGCCCTTGAGCCATTCGCCGTTCTCGAATTCGCGCCCCGATCCCGAACATTCTCGCTCCAGCGTGTTCTTTATACCGAACGAGTTCCCTATAAAGACCTAATGCACTGGACATGGACTCACTGGAAGTGTACAGTGGGAACGGTATTTCCACAAGGAGGGGCAATAGTGACCAATGCAGTCGCGGCCGTGCTTGCACGCTATAAAGCGCGTCGCCTCGACGACTACCCGACTCTTCCCGTGTTTCCAGGCGATGAGATGGAGGAAACCGACGCCTCGCCCGAAGAGGGCGAAGTCGAACGCGACTACGAGCTTCCGCTCGATCGGTGGCGCGCGATTCCCTCTCAGCCGCCGGATGCCCTAGCGCCGCGTCGCTTTGTGGACGGCAGCATCGTGGCGAGGACCATTGGGGCGCTCGAGGATGGCCAGGGCAGGCAGCGTCCTCTTCTCATGGCCGCCATCGGCGCTGCCGCGCTGGAACTCGTCGGGTCTTCCTTTGTCCGGCGCGAACAGGACGTGCGTTTGGAGACGTGTCTGGCCTTAATCAGCAAAGGCGTCAAGCGCAGCGACCTCGATCAGATCCGCGATAGCCTCGGCGAGCTTGGCATCCGCCTTCTCGAACTGGAGGCACGTACCATGTCGTCCGACTTCGAGTTGGCGCGCACCCACACGTACGACGGCGCGCGCGACGAGATGCTCAAAGCGGAGCAGAGCCTCGTGCTCAGCGCTTTGGAGACGCCTACGGTCGTGGACGGTCTTCTCGAGGATCGCTTGCAGGGTCTGAGCGATTGGAACGTGCCCGTCGTGGCCGTCGTCAAGCGGTTGCTGCGCATTCGCAACCACCTGCACCAGGCCGGCATCAACCTCGTGTATGCCCTTCGCTCGGGGGAGCGCACCCCGGCCATCGTGCTCCAGACGCGCCCGCAACCCTACGAGTTCGAGCCCGTCGTCAGTTGGTTTCTCAGGCTGCACGGCGAGTCCGGCATCGCCCCCAGCTGGGGGGTGGTGCGCGTCGCGGTGAGCAAGGCGTACTTCGAAAACTCGCTGGGCAAGGATTTCTCTGCGATCGACCGGATCTCGGGCTGGCTCTACGACGTGCGCTGCCGCGACCGCTCGTATCAACGCATGCCGGTCTCGCTCGAGCCGATCGTGCGCGTTGAGGACCACCTCCGCGCTCTCCGTCCCAGCCTCGATGCCGCGATTGGCCGTTTCGCGATAGCAGCCGAACTCGTGTAGAGGAGAAAGAATAGTGGACGAAGAGTCGACGCCGCCATCTGTTCCGCAGCCGGGTTCCGTCCGCCTGCTCGGCAAGGTTGCCTCGCCCGAAGGCGACGAGGCGACGAGCGAGGAATTCACTTTCTGGGTTGCCGACGACGTGCTGGTCGAGAAGACGCAGATCGTCTACGCGCAGAGCACGTACGACGACCGGCTGACTACGTTCCACGCCGTCGTCGACGAGGTCTACCGGCGCAGCCGCCGGCGGACCATTCTCGAAGAGGCAGACCGCTTTGGAAGCGACCCGAACGCCCGCGTGTCGCTCGACAGCCAA
The DNA here is from genome assembly GCA_963827235.1 of uncultured bacterium. Classification (GTDB taxonomy): domain Bacteria; phylum Chloroflexota; class UBA5177; order JANWHV01; family JANWHV01; genus JANWHV01. The sequence goes on along the minus strand of CAWHAE010000009.1, from coordinate 1,074,359 downwards.
GGCGTCACCTACGCCAAGGCCAAGATCCTTCGGGCCGAGCCGCCGGTGCTGTCTCCGCCCCGCGAAGAGAGCTTCGTGTGGCTGTCCGGCCCGCGGGAAGCGCGCCTGGCGTACGGGGTCGAGCAGATGGGGCAGTCTCTCGCCATCGGGTTGCTCGAGAACGGCGGCAGCGCGAACGCGGGCCCGGCCTACATCGACCTCGACTACCTGCTCGGCGCGAACGGCGCGCACCTCAACGTCAACGGCGTAGCCGGCGCGGCCACCAAGTCGAGCTTCCTCATGTCGGTGCTCTTTCAGCTGCTCGAACAATCCCGCGCCTATGCCCGGGAAAACCCATCCGCGCAAGATACGCTGCGCGTGGTGCCAATCGTGCTCAACGTCAAAGGCTACGACCTGATGTGGCTGGACTACTTGAACACGCGCTATCGACCGGAGAGGGATGCCGCGGTCTGGCGAGAACTCGGTGCCAGCAGCCCGTCCGCGTTTGCCGATGCGCGATTCTTAGCGCCCGAACAGCGCCGCGCCGGTGTCGCGGTCCCCATTGGCCGACCCGCGGAGCGGTACAGCTGGAGCCTCGGCGACGTCATCGAGTTGGGTTTGTTTCCATACCTGTTCGGCGACGAAGACCGGGAAGACGAAAACTTCCTCGGCATTCTCATGGACATCGAAGCCACGATTACCAACGAGGAGTTCGTCGGCAACGAGTCCCGCCGCTCGCTCAGGCGCGATGTGGCTGCCAACTTTCAGGAACTCCTTGAGTGGATCGCCGGACAGATAGCGCTGCCGGACGGCAACCGCCTCGTTCGCAATCACGCTCCGGGCACCTGGCGGAAGTTCTACCGCCGGCTTCGCCGCGTCGTGCAGGAAGGCGACGGCGTCCTCTCGCGCTTCGGCAACGAAGGCCGGCCGTTGAGAGTGACGGCAGCCCAGACCACCGCCCCGATCGTGGTCGACATCTCGTCCGTGCGCGACCAGGCTATTCAGCGGTTCATCGTGGCGGCCATTTTCTCGCAGGTGATGATCGCTCGGACGGGAACCAACGCCGTTCCAAACCTGGCCTACGTGCTCGTCATCGACGAGTTGAACAGATGGGCACCGAAAGGCGCTTCCGATCCCATCACGCGCCTGATCGAGAAGGTCGTGGCCGAAATGCGCAGCCAGGGCATCGTGCTGTTTGGCGCGCAGCAGCAGGCAAGCCAGGTATCGCCGCGCGTGATTGAAAACTCGTCCATTCGCGCTTTGGGCCGCACGGGCTCGCTCGAGTTGAGCCAGCCGCTGTGGGGGTTTCTGAGCGCGGCGGCCAAACGGCGTGCGCAGAACCTGCAAGCGGACGAGAAGCTGGTGTGCCAGGTTAACCTTCGCGAGCCCATGCAGGTTCGCGTGCCGTTTCCGTACTGGGCGATGCGGAGAGCCGAAGCCGATCTTGCCGCTGACGCCGGAGATTTCGATCGGCGGGAGGAATTCGAACGATGAGAGTGCTGCACACTGCGGACTGGCACTTGGGCGATAAGCTCGGCTCCATCGATCGCCGCGACGATCAGCTTCGCTCTCTCGAACGCGTCGTGCAGTACTGTGAGGATTATCGGGTCGACGTCATGGTCGTGGCTGGCGACGTGATCGAGCAGTGCGGCGTGGAGGACCTCGCGGAGCTGGTTCGTGAGGTCGCCCGCCGGCTCGACTCCCAGTTGAAGCGGGGGATGCAGGTTCTCTTCATCCCGGGCAACCACGATCGGGAACATCTGTTTCGCCTCGTTGATACGCTTCAGGGCATGTCCGACGACCGGGCGCGGCAGCGGGTGCGCTTCATCACGCAGCCCCAGACGATCGTGTTGCAGGATGTTTCCGGCGGATTCGGAGTGCAGTTCGTGTGCGCCCCATATCCTGCCGTGCATCGCTATATGCCGACCGGCGAGAGCACGCGCGGCCTCTCAAAGGCAGAGCGGAATCAGGTCTTGGGCCGCGCGTTCGCCGCCCGGATTGCCGCGGCGCAGCGTGCGATCGTCCGCTCGATGCCCTCGGTGCTCGTGTCGCACGTCTACGTGCGCACGGCCGAGACGTCGTCGCATAACCGTCTCAGCGAGGCCGAGGACATTCCCATAGAACCGGCGGACATCCCGCCGTGGTCGTACGTCGCGCTCGGGCACATTCACATGGCTCAGGCTGTCGGCGATCGTTCTGAAATGCGCTATGCCGGCAGCATCGAGCGATGCGACGTCGGCGAGGCCGACGACGAGAAGTCGTGCACGTTTGTCGAGATAGCCAGGACCGGTGAGTTGAGCGCGCCGGTCTTGCTGCCTCTGCAGGCCACGGCGATCTACACCGTTTCGGCGGACGCAGAAACGAACATGGAAGCGTTGATCGAGCGCTACCGCGACCACAACGAAGCGCTCGTGCATCTCAAGATTTCGTATCGGCCCGGTTTGGACAACCCCCTGGCTTTGGTGCGCAGCATGCACGCGATCTTTCCACGCTGCTATCGCCAGGAAGTTCGCGCCTTCGCAGAAGGGGGCGGGACAGGCGTCGTCGTCGGCAATCCGCGCGACGTCGGCACTACCGTGCGAGCGTTTCTGGAGCGGAAGTTGGAGGATCGGCCTGAGCAGGACAAGCGGCGACTGATCGAGTTGGCCGACGAACTCGTCGAGGAGGTGCACCGTGTTGCCGCTGCGCATTGAGCTGGAAGGCTTCCGCACGTTTCGCGAGAAGACCGCTTTTGCCTTCGAGGGTGAGGCGCTCTGGGCGATCACGGGCAAGAACGGGTCCGGCAAGTCGACGGTGTTCGAAGCGATGGTGTTCGCGCTCTACGGCGAGCATCGCGGTGGCATCTACCACAACGAACAGGTGATCAGCCAGGGAAAAGACAGAGCGAGCGTCGTGTTCGAGTTCTCCGTCGGCCCGAACGTCTACCAGGTGGAGCGAACGGTCAGCCGTCGCGCCCATCGACGCGGGGAGTCTACCTACGAGCGGACGTGTTTGGCGCGGCGCGTCGTCAGCCGCGTGGGCGACTCTGCTGCCGAGTATGAGGTCGTCGCGCACACGGCGGACGAAGACGCTTTGAAGGAGTGGGTGCAGCGCGAGATCGGCCTCACCTGCAAGGCCTTCACGGCGTCCGTCTTGCTGCAGCAAGGTCGCGCCGACGCCTTTATCTTGGCAAAGCCGCGCGACCGCCAGGACATTCTCCTGCAGTTGCTGGACCTCGAAGAGTACAAGGTGCTGGAAACTGTGGCCAAGGAGCGCGCCAGAACGAGCGACCAGCAGCTCAAAGGCATAGAGCGAGATTTCGAGCCGCTCGCAGGGGCTACCGGCGAAGCGCTCGACGCCGCGCGCAAGGCCGCCGAGGACCAGAAGATTGCTCTCGACCACTGTAATCTCGTCGTCGAGCGGGCTGCGGGCTCTCTGAAGAACGCCGAGTCCTTCGTGCGGGCCAGTGACGCGCTGCTGACCGTTCGCGCGAAGCTGGTTCCGGTTTCCGCTCTTCTTGCTCGGGCCGACGACATCGAGCGGAATGCCGCTGAGTACGAGCGGCTGAACCAATCGGTTCCGGTACTGACTCGAATCGTCGGGTATAGGCGCACGGTATCGAACGAGCGCGAGGCCGCGATCTCGTGGCATCTGAAAGCCGATGGCATCGACGTCGATGCCTTGGAGGAGGCTGCATCGCTCGCCGAAGCGGCAGAGCGCGACGCGGCATCGCAGTACGATTCGGCGAGACGAGCCCGGCTCCAGGCCGCTCGTGAGGCGGAGGACCTCGCACCCGTCGCTGCCGCCGCCCGGGAACTCGACGACGAGCAGACTACGGCCGCTTCAGCGACCAGAGATATCGCCAGCTTGTCCGCGGATCTGTCGCAGCGGCCTGAGTCCGTTCGATACGAGCAGCTGTGCGATGCCGCCGATCGCGCCCTTGCGAGCCTGAGATCTCTAAAGGATCAGCGTGCGCTCGCCAGCGGGTTGCAGCGGCAACTTGGCGAAGTGCAGGTGGCGTTCCCTGCGCAACTGCAAGCCGTGGAACTCCTGCGGCGGCAGGCGCTGGACGCTGATGTCGCGCACCAGAACGCTGCGGACGAGGTCGTTCGGCTAACACGAGACCTCGCCGTTGCGGAGCAACGAGCAGACGCGGCGGGGACAGAACTGACCACGCGGCAAGATGCAGCGTCCGAAGGCACGTGCAGCCGCTGCGGCCAGCGCGTCGATGCCGCGCATATCGCGCGGGAGATCGCGGAGGCCAGCGATCGCCTTGCCCGCTTCCAAGCTGAGGAGCAGGAAGTTCGAACGGCGAAGCGGGATGCCGATGACAAGGAATCCGAGTGTCTACGTGCTAAGAACGACAAGGCCGCGGAACGCGATCGCGGCGAAGCCACGCTCGTTCAGTTAGGGAACTCCGCGCGCGACCTCAAGACGCGGCTCGAGGAGGCCTGCCGACTTTGTGGAACTCTGGCCGCAGGGCTCCCCGAACCGTACCGGAGCCGAGCGCAGGATGAGGCATATCCTTCCCAGGCCGCGGTGGATGACGCTCAGGGTCTTGCCAGCCAGCTCGAGGCGGCGCGCGAAGAGCGCCAGAGGCTGGATAACCTGCGGGCGCAATCAGATGTGTTCGAAGGGCACCGGAGCCGGGCCTGCCAGCGCGTTCAGGAATTGCAGAATCTTCATGCTGGGGTGGATCTCCCAGCCCAGCTTCTCGCCTACCAAGCAGCCTGCGAACGCCGGGCGACCCTTGAGGATCCCGAGCAGAAGGCGTGGGAGAGGTGGGATACCGCCAAGCCCAATGCGGCGGCCAGCGCTTTGGCGGCGAAGGATGGCAAGGCTTTCCGAGAACAGTACCTGACGCAGGCGTCGCAGGCGGAGGACCGCGCTGCGGCCAGCGAAAGCGCCGCTGACGAGTGGAGCAAGACGCTCGACCTCGACTGGCTCGCCGTGGCCCCGACCGAAGCGGCGGCTCTCGATCTCTTGCTCTTGCGCGAGGAGGAACTGGTTGGCGCGTCAGATCGGAAGGCAGGGCTGGACGAGGCAAGGCGCGTTGCCGGCGATCTGAGCGCCAGCCAGGAACAGCTGTTGGCGAGCATCGAGACGATTCCGGAGGACGACCGCATTGCCGTGGAAGCTGCGCAGAGCCGCCTGGCGGACGCGCGGTCTGCCAGGGACGAGGCTAGCACGAATCTCGGCGCGGCGAACGCGAAGGTTACGAGCATTTCGGAGGCATTGGCCAGACGGGCGGCGTTGGAATCGCAGTGCAGGAAAGTGGGCGCGCGCGCGGCGGACCTGAAGCTCTTAGCCAACTACTTTGGCCGGTCCAATCTACAGGCCTGGATCATCCAGGAAGCGCAGCTCGTCATCGGGGACGCTGCCAACGAGTACCTTCGCAGCATGTCGGACGGTATGTTGACGCTCACCGTTCAACCAGTGGGCGACGAACTAGAACTCCGTGTCACCGACCTGTCGTCGGGACAAGAACCCATGGACGCGTCCTGCATCTCGGGTAGTCAGCAGTTTCGGGTCGCTGTCGCGTTAGCATTGGCGATCGGCCAGTATTCCGGCGGCGGTTCCCGAGACATCAGATCGGTCCTGATCGATGAGGGGTTTGGCGGCCTGGACGAGGACGGCCGCAGGGAGATGATCGCGCAGCTCAAGAGCCTGGAAGGCGTGCTCGACCGGGTGATATTAGTTTCCCACCAAGAAGACTTTCAGACGGCGTTCCCGAATGGCTATCACATTCAGAAGACTGACGGCGTCTCTCGCATAATGCCGCGTGTCGGTAGTGTGTAGGTTGCCCGGCAGCCCGATACACTCGCCCCCGTGGCATCCGTAGGCGACAAGCGCTGCTGGTACGCGCGTGATGATGTCATGGCCGCGCGCGATCGCCAGCTGCGCAATCCGAAGACGGACAAGTCGCCCGTCGTGCAGGTTGCGGGTCCTTGTCCCGTACCCACGAACTAGAACAAAGCGGCCGACTTGATGGTGTTACTGTCGCTGCGGAACTAGTTGGTTGACTGCTGCACGATTCTGCAGCATGGTCCGTGCAGCGGCGGAAATGCCGTCATTCGTCGAAGCACAGGAGAAGGCAGAGCGGAAATCCGCTCTGCCTTCTCCTGTGTTGGTCCATTGCGGCGAACCGTGCCCTTCGGCTAGGCCGCCACGGGCTCAGAACTCGCTCCGGACAGGCTCCGTTCGATTCCCGTCAATCAGACTCCAGGTCCCGTTGCTGATGCAGTGCCGGGGGTTCCGGTTGCAGCCGGGCCGGCTGTGTTGCCACGGTGGAATTGGCCGCGAGGACCGTTGCCGGTCGGCAGGATCGTGATGCGCAGTGCTGTCATGGTCTTGCCGTCGGCGCTCAGGCTACCTTCGGCGGTCATCCGCGTTCCTGTCGTGATGCTGGAAGGTTGTACGGCAGCGCCCGACAGATCGACGAAGAGCGTGCCCGAGGTTGTGGTGACGGTCTGGGACGCGGCTCCCTGACGTGCCGCTATGGTGAAGGAATACGATCCGCTGGTCCCGGACACGGCCGTGACCTGTCCCGACAGGCGCGGTGTCTGAATGGTGACCAGCAGCGCGCTCATAGAGCCGTCGGAATTCAGCGTGCCTTCAGCCTGGATCGCCGTGCCGTTCGCGACATCGGACACCGCCGCACTCTGTCCGGCCTTCTGATAGCGCGTGCTCGTGCCCACGGTCACGACATACGCGCGCCCGTCGAATCCGGTTACTGTGAGTGTCGAGCCGCTCACGTCGCTCACCACGCCGCGCTCCGAGGGCAGGATGACCTCGACGCTGGTGGCGGCTATCGCCGTACGCGATGTCCCTTTGCCTTGCACGGAGATCTGAGCGCCGGTGTCAATGCCGGCGAGCGCGATCGGTGCACCGGCCATGGTGTACGTCGTGGTGCTGGCGACGGTGATGGTGATGGTTTGGTTGCCGCGGCCGGTCGCCGCGATTGTGTTCGGGGTCGTGCTCGTGTTCACGCTGGTGACGGTCAGACTCGCCCCGAACCGTCCACTCATGTCGCCCGGCCCAAAGCCGCCCATGCCGCCCTGGCCGAAGCCGTGCCCGCCCATGTTGCCGAAGCCGCCCCTGCCGCCTGGCCCTTGGTTCGTGCCTGGCATCGGCGTCGTCTGGGCTTGGCTAGAGACTTGCGATGCGACAACGCCACCGTTCGCGCTGGCGTTGGCTACGGAGCTTTGCCCACCCTGATTGAGCGCGAACGTGCCGGCGGCGAGCCCGCCGATCAACACGGCGGCTCCGGCCACCTGCCACCGTCGCCTTCTCGATGGGCGGTGCGTCGTGTTGGGCAGCTGCGGCTGCGTCGGTGTGTCCTCGTTTGGCTCCATATTGTCTTCGTCTTTCTGCTTCCGTGTGGCGTCGCGCGTGATCCGCGCATGGTCTGCTGCTTGATCAGCCTGCATCCTCATCCTAAGGCTCGCGTGTGCGCATTCCGTGACAGAAACATGACGGCAGGATGTTCGCTGTCTAAGAGTTCGCCTAGATCAGGGATCGGCAGCTGTGATCCCAATTGATTGAAGTCCGCCTGTTCTTCAGGGCAACACGACGCGACCGCTTCGGGCCAGGTACGCCACCCACCAGCCGATGAACTCGTTGGGAGTTTGCACCGCATAGGCTAGTTCCTCGATCTCTTCGGGCCCGATCTCCCCGCGCTCGCGGCAGAGCGCTTGTACGAGCGTCTCCGGGCAGAGCAGCTCCCCAGCGTACCGCTCGGCCTGGAACTCGACGCGCACCGCTGTGAAGTCCAGCCGGTGGCAGTGCAGCGGCGACGTGAGCATCTCAGAACAGCGTTAGTTGACCACACCGGCCTTCGTCGTCCGGAAAGTCTGGCGCTTCAAGTGTCGAACCGGGCTCGGAACTAGGAGTGCCTTCAACATGCAGTTGGATCCCTATAGGGCAATGATCGCTGCACGCCACCTCAGGCAGAATGAAGGCCGCGCGCACACGATCGATTATGCCTATCGAGGTGAAGATATAGTCGAACCTCCAACCAGCATCTCGCTCTCTGCCATAGGGCCACCACGTGTATTGCTTCGACACGCCGGGGTAGAAATGGCGAAATGTGTCCACAAAGCCAGACTGAATGAGCCTGTCTATCCATTCGCGTTCCTGCGGCAGGAAACCCGACCGTCTCGCGTTCGCAGATGGGTCTGCCAGGTCTACCTCCCGGTGCGCTGTGTTCAGGTCGCCGCAGAGGATGACATGCCTTCCCTCAGACAACAGTCGTCTGCATTGGTCCAGGCATGCTTCGTAAAACGCCATCTTGAACGCGAGCCGTTCGTCGCTGCTGTTGCCGTTCGGGACGTAGCAGTTGATAAGCGTGAAGCCCGGGTACTCTGCGACGATGGTTCTTCCCTCGGGGTCGCCGCTGCGATCGTCGAGTCCAAACCTGACTGCTTGTGGCTTGGGACGCGAGAGCAGCGCCGTGCCGCTGTAGCCGGGCCGCGTGGAATGGTTCCAATAGAGTCGGTACCCCGACGGAGGTACGAACGCCGCTTGGAGTTGCTGCTCGGTTATGCGGATCTCTTGCAGACACAGGATGTCTGGAGCAGCCTGGCGGATCCAACTCGCAAACCCGCGCCTCGTTGCAGATCGGATGCCGTTTACATTGAGAGAAGCGAGCAGCAGGCGCCCCCCTGTGGCTTTGGTGTCGGGTGAAGTCGTCTTATTACTCTGCATTGGTATTCGGTCAGTCCCGTCGTGTACTGTGTCGAGTTTGTGCCGGCAATAGTCGCGGAAGCGCGTGCCCGGTGGAGTCATGGATGGCGGCACCGAGTGTCTATGGTCCCGGCAACACGACGCGACCGCTTCTCGCCAAATACGCGACCCACCAACCGATGAACTCGTTGGGAGCCTGCACGGTGTCGGCCAGTTCCTCGATCTCTTCTGGTCCGATCTCCCCACGCTCGCGGCAGAGCGCTTGTACGAGCGTTTCCGGACAGAGCATCTCGCCCGCGAACCGCTCGGCCTGAAACTCGATGCGCGAGGCCGTGAAGTCGGGCCGGTGGCAGTGCAGGGGCGACGTAAACGTGCCGCCGTGCAGCGCCGCATGCCCTCCCCCTCGTGCGCCAGCCGCTACAGGGGGTGCTGTGAGCCAGGATTCCAGGAGAAGATGGCGGGCGCGTTTGCTACCGAGCACTTGGTGGATATTCGGCAACTCACCTTACAAGGGACGCCCTTCCGCACCCGGAGGGGCGTGCTGCTGTGGCAGTTGCGTGTATCCTGGAGCCCGGCGGCCGCACGGACACAGGTGAGCCTTCACTCTCGAGGGCAGTAACGTGCTTCAACTATGGGCTCAATACGATGTATCTGTGCAAACAGTAAGCCTCGCTCGGCAGGTGCTGCTTGTGTCGTTAGCGAACCGTTGCTCGAGCTTGCTGTACCGCGTGAGCCACCTGATCCAGTTCGTCCCTTGTCGCCCTAATCTGGCTGAACAATGGGGCCACGTGTCGCTTTTCGAAATCCCGTTGGACCGGGTCTCGCCACGCGTCTTCTGCTTCATGCCATTGCCGTTGCAACCGTCCGGCTATGGCGTCTAGTTCGCTGCCTGCTCGGCTCAGGCTCTCCATTGGTCAGCGCATCCTTTCCCTGAGTGCCTTGGCGCGGACTCACTTGCTTGCCGTCGACATCATCAGCTGTTGGCACACGTCTTCTAGCCACTCTTTCGAAGGAAGCCCGTAAGGATGAAACTTTTCGAGTGTCCCTTCGTCCTCGTTGTACAGCAGTGCACGATAGCTGCCCAGCTTGCTCGCTACCGGTGAGTCAATCAGGTTCGCCGAGTCTTCGGCGCTGATCTGCGTCACGACTCTGGTTCCGAACTCCCGTAGCGCTCGTCGATCGAGAGTGCGCGTCAGGTTGGTCATGCTGTCGCACCAGATTATCGTATGCACGCCGACATCCGGCCCGTCTCGCAAGATTGTTACGAACTGCTGCGCCGTATTCGGGCCGGCCGGTTCCGCGCCGTATGCCGGAAGCGAGTAGCCATCGTCTTGCCGCAGGTCTCGCGCCCGCTGCAACCCGTGCACCACGAGGAACATGGTGTTTGCAGGGCGTGCTGGCAACGCTGCTTCATCCTCCGCATCGATGCGACATTTCACCTCGTTCGCTAGTTTATCAATCCATTCTGGCACCTGTCGGCGTACTAGCCGGCGTACTCGACCGTTCAGGGTTCCGGCAAGGTCGCTGTAGTGTCCCGCGCTCGGACCGTCACCACTGCTGAAGTCTAGTAGCATCACCGGTCGATGCCAATCCCCGTCGCCGCTTGACGCCGGCAATTGCACAGCTAGGCCCACGAGCGACAGCGTGATCATGGCCAGTGCGGTGTCTTCCTGCTGGCTCACTATCAGAAGGTTTGCTCCCCCCTGGCGACGGAAGCGAACCGTTGATGGCTGTTCCTGAACCGCGATAGCCTCGCCGAGCAAGATCCTTGCTCCTCTTTGTTGAGCCTGTTGGCTTTCCGCGCCTCGTGTCAGCGCCAGCAGCATGTCGGTGCCGATTTCGCCCGGAGCGTTGCCTTCAAAAATCCGCTGTGGGCGCCGGGGTTGCCAGCGGGCAAGGTCATCGATGCGCGTTAGGTACTGTTCCCGACATTCCGCGCTGAGCCACACGGTTTGGAACTGATCCTCCATCCCCACGCGCCCGCTGCCTGTGTTGTAGATGGCTTCGCCCGGACGATTGAGCAAACGCGCTCCTGGGTTGTCTTCCGCGAGGATCAGCCGAGAATCGCTGTCACTGCAGTGCAGAGCTATGCGAATGGCGATTTGGCTGATCGTGCTGTGTGCAAGCTGTCCAGCGTTGGTCAGTGTTTGCGAGCCCAGGATCACGTGGATCCCAACATTGCGCCCTTGCCGCACCAGCCGGTCCAGCAACAGGCCGGCCTCTCGGGCGATCGCATCGTCCTCGGTGAAGAATTCCTGGAATTCGTCGACGATCAGCACGATCCTTGGGCACGCTTGATCGGGATGTGCCTTGCGATATCCAGCGATATTCTGCTCAACCGTGCTGCGAAAGGCGTCGCCTCTGCGCTTCAACTCCGTGTCGAGGCCGCGAAGGACGCTTACGCCGAACTCGCGCTCGCTGTCAATGGCGATCACTCGCGCGTGCGGCAGGCGATGCTCGGCGTACGGCTTGAACTCCACGCCCTTCTTGAAATCGACGAGATAAAGCTCTAGCTCCTGCGGGCTGTAGGCCAAGCAGAGGTTTGTGATCATGACATGGAACAACGTCGACTTGCCATACCCGGTCTGCCCAGCTACTAGCGCGTGCACTTGATCCTGACTGTTGAACACAAGATGCTGAGTCTTTCTCGCGCCCACTTTGCCGATGGGCACAGCTATCTCGGTTCGACTGTCTCCAGTCCACCATGCGTCGCTCGGAATGGCGATGCGATCGAAAGGCACCTCGACTCTCCTGGCATCTTTCACCCGCGAACCCACCGCTGCCAAGATTTCGTCGAAGCGGGTTGTGTCAGGCGGGGCATCAAGGGTTAGCTGCCACGTGTCGAAGCCTTTCTGCTTCCACACAAACCGAGATCCGTCCCACTCGATCACCGATGCGTTGCGGCCGAGATCTTCCCCATTGAAGCCATAAGGCATCTTCTGTTCGGTGTCTACGACAATCAAGGTGTGCACGCCGCACTTGGGACCGTTGAGAGCGACGCGGGCTAAGCGGCTTGCGCTTGTTTCACTGAAGTTTTGGGGGAAGCCGACCACTACGAGAAAGCGGTACGCCTGCGCCGTCTCGCCCGCTTGCTCGTTGTACTCCTCTATCGATTCGTACTTGCCCTGGAGCTTCCCTTGAATGACATTTTCCATGTGCTCGCAAAGATCGGCGAGCTGTCGCTCGATGTGCTCGGGTTCGGACCACGCTTTGTTGGCAATGAGATCGCGATCGTAGTCAGCGAGTGCCACGAATTTGGCAACGTTCTGGCCGAGGCCCGCCGGGTCCAGGAGTACGAACTCTGCCATGCCCGGCGGAATCGTTGCCAGAAGCCGAAGGAGTATCGACTGCACCGCTCCAGCCGCTTGGTCCTTGGCTGCTCCGCTTGCCCTGATCAAGACGTTTTCTTCCCGTACGATGCCTACCAGGGCGGGGCCCATGATTTCGACGCCCGCCAGCGCTGTAGAAGCCCGGCCGACTCGCACGTGGCTTGGGCTCCGCACTCCGGGCGCGTAGTCCTCCCAGCCTGTGTCGTCCCAGGCTAATCCCGCGTATCCTAGTTCTCCAACAAGCTTGGACAACCTCGCGGTTTCTTCACCCAACTGCCGGCGTGCATCCTCCGTCAGCGCGTCGCACTTGCTCTTCAGATTCGCGTCAATACCCCCGAGCAGCCTTTCATGCGTGCTCCTTGCAACTTTGACCGATTTGTCTCTGGCAGCGTGTAGCTCCCGCTTAACGGAACGCACCGCAGGAAATCCGAACTCGGTCGCAGACTTATATTCTCGATTGTGGCTGAACTCGGTCGTAGATCCTAGATTTGCGAGGAGCGCGATACTAAGCCATCCCACGGTGAACCAGAAACAGATGGCAAACCCTGTTCCGGCGTCTCCACCTGCTGCAGACACTATCGCGGCAATTATCACGTCAGTAACGACGCTTGCTCCCAGTCCCCATGCTGGCAAATAGCCTGGACCGTACATCGACCAAGTTGGATCTACCTGATCCAGTTGACTCTTGGAGTCCTTTAGCCTTTTCGCACATGTGGCAAGGTCGTTCGTGCTTGCCTCCATGCCAAATCCCAAGAGCAAGCCGCCAGCAACCGCATCACCTTGAATGGCCGGGAACCTTTTGTCTAGCTCGCCGATGGTCGACACGCAGTCGTTGTATGTGGCTTCTATGCCCTGGAGCTGCGTCGTGAGCTGCTGTTCGAGTCTCTGTTTTGCGTCGCTCGCGTCGGCGCTGTACTGTCCGACCAGCTTCCGGTGTTCCGATGCTATGGCTGCTGCCCGCCGGATGGTTTCAGCTTCTTCCTGCAACGCGTCGTGCTCGATCATAGTTGGGCTCCCACCTTCCGCGGTTTCAGATGCGGCCTTCGCATCACGGTTGGTCATTCTGCCAACTGCTTGAAGATCTGTGGCATTCCGTCCGTCGATCTCGATGCGTATCCACGACGCTCGTACCATTCCTGTACGTTGGATTCGACTGGTGCCTCGCCATGCAATTCCGGAGCGTGCTGGTCGCGGGCGAACCGTTCCGCTTCTTCCAGTAACTGGCTGCCGATGCCGCCGAGGCGATGGCTGGGAGTGACCATGATGTCCTGTAGCCGTGCACCTGTCACGTCCCCGCGCTCGTTGCGTTCCAACACGACGTTCGCGTATCCGCCCGTGCCTACTGATGGACGGTCACGAGGCACGTCGTCCTTTATCCCGAGATCGTGGGCTCGGATGTAACACTTATCGCCGACAACGTGCCCCAGAACCAGCAGGGTGCGCGAGCCTGCATCGTGAAACGTGTATTCGGCCCACGGTTCGGCTTGCACTGTTGGACTCGCGATCGCTTCGATTCGCGGCGGGCCTGTCTGAGCCGCGTCGGAGACATTGCCGCCCGGCGCTGCGTCGCTTCGCATCACGGTCGATCCATGGGCCACTGACCAGTTGTGCTGTACGCTCAAGGCGATGAATGTCCGCAGACGCTCAATACTGCGTCCCAGCATCGCGATGCCGCGTGGCACGTCTGCGCCTAGCATGCCGCTTAGCCGTCGTGCCTGTCTCTCGTATGCTTCCACCGCTTGCTGTACGGTTCGCAGTGCGGCTGTGACCTTGGCAAGCTCCGTTGTAGCTTCGCGGAGAAGCGCCTGCGCCTTCTCCATTGCCTCGTACTGTGGCGAGCAGTCCGGCTGGCTGTACTGGCCTGTGCGCGCGTCGCGCGCGCCGCTCTGCAGACAAGCCTCGTAGGCACGGCGGGCGCGCTCGACCTCCAGCGTGAAGAATTGCACGCGGGCTTGCCAGTACCCTCGTCGCTCTCCCAACCATTCAAGGGTGCGGTGAATTTCTCCGGCGGCAGCCTGCAACGGCAGCGGTGCATCATGCGCGAACCGCTTGAGTTCGGCGTGGAGCCGCTCCAAAGTGTCAACAGAACGGACATTGATCTGTTCGTTCATCGACGTTACCGCTGGTCCAGGAAGGCCTGTGCCGCTGCCGCCTTTCGTTCTAGATAGGGAATGTACTGATCGGCCTGGCGCATGAATTGTTGCAGGATTCTCGAAGCTTGTTCAAACTCTACCGCGAAGCGCTGATACTCTTGGTCGCGCCATGTCTCTCCGAGGTTGCTGAATTGCCCACGCAGTCTGGTTGTCAGGTCTAGAAGCTGGGCGTTGCACGTCTTGAACTGGCGCGCAAAGTGCCGTACCTCCTCCGGGCTTACAATCACTTGAGCCATTCGACGTCTCCCACGACTAATGAACTAAAGCGCCTATTGCCCACGAGCGTACCTCACGCCCAGCGGCATGTACATGGCTCGGCTACCCCATCGAAGCCCTTGCGTTAGCGCGCGAATGACCCCCTGTGAGCACAGTCCGCGTCGGTGCGATCTTCACTCCCGTGATCGTTGCCATCCCTCATAACTATCCTTCGTATCAACACTGTCGCGCACAATCGCCGACTCGGTACTGCCCCTCTCTTTCGGCGTTTTGGATCGTTGCCACCGCTAGTTCGGCTAGCGCTGCCAAGTGCTCTTGGGTTAAGCAGCGATTGGTTCGCAGTTGTCGCACGGTTGATAAAGGTCAGTCCTTTCGGGTTCACCCACTAGTATAGGCTTCACTCTAATGCGAAACAAGTCTCACTGTCTGTGCAATATCGGTGAAAGCGTGCTGGTGCAGCGGCTGCGCGGATGATGCAATGGCGTGCTGACTCTGCTGGTTGTTTAGCTATCCCGGTTATTGCAGGTAGGGCGTGTGCTTTTCGGCTAGGCTATCCTTCTCCTGTGGGACTGTTGGGCTTGGTGGGACCTCCGCTGACGTTCAAGCTTGCGTTCGCGCGCGGATCACCCATCCACTTGGGCTCGTGTTTCACTTCGGCTCATTGCTTCTTATCCATGGCCGCGTTCGTTGACAGGTGGGCCAATTGGCCTATGATACGTGTGATGTGTGTTGCTTGGGAAATGCTGATCGCTCGGAGACCAAAGCGAAACGGAGCAGTAGTGATGAAGCCTATCCGATTGTTTGTCGCACTGGTGGCGTGCGCAACGCTCGCAATTTCTACGGTTAATTCTCTAGCTGCTCAACCCCGAGCCGATGCTCACGCCTACCCGCTACGATCGGCTTGGGTCACACCATCCTTGCCGTTGACCACTCAGTTCCCCATAGGGTCTCCTGCGAGTCGCGGCCCTGTGGATTCTAGCGCCGCTTTCGTTGCTCACGACACTACGGCCTTGATGTATCGCGCAACCGGTGTATCTGTGGCTGCGGCCGCCCGGGCGTTGACGCCAAATCCTGGTGTCATCGGTATCGCAGTACGATCCGGACTGTCTCCGGCGTCGGTGCCTCCGCCATCTTCAGCCTGGGTTGTCGTGGCCTCGGGAACGACCGAGACTTTGGACAGCGTGGCTTGCCCGACGATGTCCATGTGTGTTGCCGTCGGTTATGGCGGCACAGCTCTCGTCAGTATGGATGCCGGAAGAACCTGGGTCGTTCGCTTTTCCGACTCTCGAGATCTCCTCCGTGGCGTCACGTGTCCGACGTCGCGCACGTGCATTGCTGTCGGAAATCGCGGCATGCGCGCGCTCATCTTGGCCACTTCAGACGGCGGGGTGACGTGGAGGGAGCAGCATATTCTGCTTCCCTGGCTGTTAGGGGAGACGGAGGGAGGTCAGGGTGTTGTTCAAGATGTTACCTGCACGAGTGCCAGGAACTGTCTCGCCGTGGGCTGGGGCGGTCACGGAGAAGTCGGCTTGGGCGTCGAGCTAGGCGTCATCCTCGTCAGTACGGATGGTGGCGTAGACTGGCGTCAACGGGCCTCGGGCACTCCTCATGGCTTAGGGGGGATCGCGTGCCCGACAACGAGCAGGTGCTTGGTCGCCGGCGATGCCGGCACTGTGTTGATCAGTACGGACGCCGGCGCTCACTGGAAGAGCATGCCGTCGGGTACCACGAGCTATCTGGGTAGCATCGTCTGTCCAACCACCAAGGAGTGTCGAGCCGTCGGAGAAGACGGCACCTTCCTGGCGAGCAGCGACAGCGGTGCCACCTGGACTGCTCACAGTAATCCACAGCCGGACCCGTACGACAAGGTGCTCGCGCTTACCTGCTCGAGCAGTGGCGCTTGTCTGGCCGTTGGTGATGGCGGCATCATATTGGCCGCAGCGGCTGGGAGCACCACATGGCTTCGAAGAGCGTCCGGTACTAGCGTTCCGCTCCTGGGTGTTACGTGCCGTGGCGATCGTCGGTGTCTGGTTGTTGGTGCCTACGGCACCATTTTGGCAAGTACGGATGGTATCGTTGGTTAGGCTCCTGCCGACGGTGGGTATCCGAATGCCCTGTGATCGCTGATGCGTCCCGCCCGGGAGACCTGGCATAGACCAGGTGGTCCGAACCGTCCTGAATGCTGGCTCTCGAGTGGCCTGCCGGGTCCTGTCTTGCTTTGTACCTCTATGTACCTCTTGCTCGTGGTTTCTCCGGCCGCTGACCCCGCACCTAACTTGCGACACTCACATCGTACGTGGCTTGCTGCATGACAGTGCCGTCAGGATCGACCACGGACACTCGGAAGCGGTAGTTGCCTGGTGCGGCAAAGGATCCTCCTTCAGATCCTGGCTTATTGGGATCCGCGGGAAAGAACGCGCAGCCTGGTGTCGCATGATAGCCATCCACTATCGAGTTGTCGTAGTAGGCGTCGTACATGCTCAGGCCGTTTGCGCTGAGCCGTTGTTGGTTGCTCAGACTGCCGCCACCGCACGTCAGCGCCCGATACGCGTACGATCCGTCGCTCTGCTGCGTGCCAACCTCGTAGGTTAGGGTGGCCTGCGGATCGTAGCCTGCGGTATTCGTCCCGGTCACGCTCAGCTCGTAGTCGTGGAGCTTCCCGTCCAGGCTGTGGTCATCGGACTGGCAGCGCGGACTTAAGCTCATCGTTTGGTGCGCGTCGTTGCAAAAGTCTAGGCTCAACGGCGATGCGGACGAACCTGGCAGCGTTCCTCCGCTCTTGTTTGCGCTGTAGACGGCAATGGCCGCTCCGACTGCCACCAGTACGATGACAAGGAGTAAGCCTTTTCCGCGCGTCATTCTTCTACCTACTTTCGCTTTCGTCCTTCTCTAGGCTTTGCGTGCGCTCACGTGTTGAGCTTCTTTCCCTCAACTTGTTGCCGTGTTGTTCTCTCTTTCGTGTTTACGGTCGCTGGGCACGTTCGTGTTGGTAAGTCCGCGGCCTGCTCAGCCGGTTATCGTGAATGAGCTTTGCGTGACTTTCCCTGCGCCATCGATCAAGGTTACGCGCACGCGGCCGCGTTGAGCTGCAGGCAGGGTCCAGGTGTACGTATACTTCCCGTCAGGTCCGATGAGCTTTGGCCCGACGACAAGAGGCGCGCCTGAGCCGTACGTGATTACCAGCGTGACGTACGATGCCGCTGTAGTCGCCACGATGGCAGTCTGCGTTCCGCCGGCTACCACGTAGGGGGCGTTGAGGCTGAGTGGGATTGGCAGTGCCGGGCCCACCACGATCGCCATCGGGACCGCGACCAGCAGTTCGACAGAGCCGCCCCCTGTGTCGTAGTGTCCATCTAAGGTGATGATTTTGTGTCCACCGAAGAACACGATGACGTGTCGTGCTGGTACCCCGGAGGAGACGTGGTACGTAGCATATGCATGGCCGTCTCGCTGAACCTGCAACTCGCCCGACGAACCGTGCGCGTACGTCTTATCGCTCATCCCCAGCGAGAATGACAGGGCATTGTAGCCAACCAGCGTGGCGGCGTTGAGAGAAATGGACGCATCCCCGCCGTTCCCCGGTTTGCCACAGAGAAAACTCAGGTAACTGAGGTATGGTACGGCTGCAATGGTTTCCGCTTGCCCGCCGCTCAGGGAGACGGACGTCGCGCCGGTAGCGCCAAAAAAGTCACTCGCGACCAGCGTCCGCGGGCTGAGGCCGCGCGCCTGGGCTACCGGTACCGTGGCCATAGACGCTAAAACCAACGACAGGAACGTGCAAACGGTCATGATCGCTTGCTTCGACCGGTCCGTCATCTTCTCTTACCTCTCGCTCCCGTAGTTTCCCTCGCGCCTTTTCAGTTCGCACCAATTCTACACCTACGCTCTGTTCCGTAGAATAGATCCGCCTCTCACGCTTTCCACTATCGTTGCCATAGGTCCAAGCCGCGTCAAACGCCGTTCTGGACCGTATGATCATTTCGCTATGACCAGTCATTGCTCTTGTTTACTGCATAGAATCACATTGGCCTCTCCTCATCGTTCTGTTGTGGGCTTGCGTCAAATTTCGTTCGATGCGGTTTTGCAGTTTCATCAACGTGGTTGCTGGTGATAGCTCCCGGTTCGCAAGCAGATCCCCATGCTCGATCCTTTCTACGCGCCCAACGCTCAGAAGACCATCCCTCTCCTCGCATCAACCCGCTCCTTCGTGCTCCCGCATGGATGGTTACGCTGCTGATCGATTTGGCCGCCTAAATTACTGCGCTTGATGTGTGGATTTGTCCCGCGCTCAAGGCAACACTATTCGACCGCTTCGGGCCAAGAACGCTACCCACCAGCCGACGAACTCGTTCGGAGCCTGCACCGCGTCTGCTAGTTCTTCGATCTCTTCGGGTCCGATCTCGCCGCGATCGCGGCAGAGCGCTTGTACCAGGCTCTCCGGGCAGAGCATCTCGCCGGCAAAGCGCTCGGCCTGGAACTCGATGCGCGACGCCGTGAAGTCGGGCCGGTGGCAGTGTAGCGGCGAGGTGTACGTGCCAGCGTGCAGCGCCGCGTGCCCCAGCTCGTGCGCCAGCGTGACCCGGCGCAATCGCTCGTTCCGCGGTTGTTGCAAATCTCCGCGCAGCGCGATTTCGGCGCAGCCGTCGCGAGTGCGTGCGAAGATGCCCAGGCACGGCAAGCGGTCCCAGTAGCTCACGGCGATGCCGAGGTCCTGCGCCACCTGATCCGGGTCCACAGGCGGCAGGCAAAGGGGTGGCCAGGCATTCATTACTTTCGCTCCTTGCCGCCTTTGTTCGCTCGTGCCTCGGCCTGCTCGAGCCTGCGCTTCTCCTGCTTGGCGCGCACGTAGCCCAGGAAGTTGCGGATCTCCTCTTGCTCTTGGGGCGTAAAGTCGGCGAACTCTGCCCTGGAAAACCCGGTGCGGTTCTCGGCGCAGACGCCGGAGTGCGCGGCTACCGCTTCTGAGATCGCTCTCGATCTCTGAGCGCGTGATGCCCCAGACCAGTTCGAACAGTTGGCCGACCGGGGCGCCGATGATCGGCGCCAGCAGGCGCAGGTCTTCGGGCGTGGGCAGCGCCTGCGCTCCGAGTTCCGGCGCTGTGAGCAGGTTCAGGTAGTAGCCCTCGTACTTGCCGGTCTGCAGCGACAGCTTGCGCATCGAGATGCCGCGTTCCTTCAGCACGTCGGTGAGGTACTTGCGGAACCGTACCAGGCGATCCTGCACTCGTTGATCGACCTCCGTGATGGGCGTGCGCTGCCGGCGACCCTCCCCGCGTTTTGGCGATCGCGCCGGTCCTTCTTGGTCGCTCATGGTCCCCTCCCTCTCCTTCTCTGCTCGTTCGTCGCGCCTTGCGGACGCGAGACGAATCCTAGAACACGTGTTCTTGACATTGATCGTCCATCCGCGTATAGTTGCAATTGTACGCTACTGATAGAGCGATGTCTAGAGGCCATACCGGAGAGGAGAACCAAGACCGTGGGACCCATTACGAAGACGGCAGTGCTGGCGGGGAGCGCCTGCGACGTGCGGGCGTACCGGCAGATCGTGCGCGGGGAATACGGCAACGCGCCGGCGCCAGCGCCCAACGAGTTTCTGATCGCGTATCGGGCTCGCCATACCGCTGTGGCCGCCTTGCACCGCCTCCTGTCGCAGCGCCGCGCCGTCGTGGACGAAAACGTGCTCGGCGATCTGTGGAAGGCGGCCTGGGTGCGGGCCGGCGGGGAAGCGGAGCCCAACCCGGCCGGGCTCGCGTGGCTCGTGCGGTACGCTCGCGAAAACCCGTTCATCGGTGCCGTTGAAGGCCGGCGTATCGTCGCCGTGGAGTACACCCTGCAGAACGTGTTCGACGGCCGCGTGTTTCAGGCCCGGCCGGACGTGCTGGCCGAAGATCCGGACGGCACCGTCGTCGCGCTGGAGCTATCCTCGGCCAAGCATCCCACGCTGGATGTGCTCGCCACCCACATGATGGCAGCCATCGACGGCATCGTTCTGAGAGGGCCGCAGGTCCCGCCGCGGATGCGGGATTGCTGGCATCGCGTCGTCGTGGCAGACCTCAACACCTACGAGATGATCGACATCACTATGGATTGGGAGGACGTGCAGGATCACCTCCGATCGGTGCTGGACTGGCTTGACGCGCTGCGTCCGGACGATCTGAAAGCAACGTCGACGCTCGATACCTGCTCGCGCTGCTCCTTCCGCGACGATTGCCCCGAAAGCTTCATCCTGCCGTACCGCGCGACCTAGCGCGCGTCCCGGCGCCGCGCTCGGCGACCGGTGATCCACCCCACATCTTGGATGGGTTCGATCCCTCGCACGACAACTCTGTCTGTGACCCTCGGCAGGCCAGCGCCCCGCTCGGCGCCGTTGCAGGTAATCGTCCCCGCAGGAGGAGGGAGGACGTGAGGGTGGTCAGGCGTTCTGACTCTGGATCCCTGCCTATTGACCCCTCACCAGCAGACGCCTGCGACGCCCCCGTGGCGTCTTTGAACGCTCCGTTGGCCGCGTGTAGCCCCGCGCGTATCGCAATTCGCAGTTGGTCTTGTGCGTCAGGCATGGCGCGTGTCGCGTCGGGATAGACCCGGTGTATGGAGGTAGAAATGGATGACGTGTTTGGGCGCAGCCATAGCCGCGGCCCGCGGCCGGATGTCAGCGTAAAGAAGGGCACGATCGTGGCGAGTTGCGAGACGCTGCCGCAAGCGCTCGCTGCCGTGGTCGCTCTCATGCAAGCGACGCAGTATACGCGGATGCAGGATTGGGCGGTTGCCGTGATCGTGGGGCCGATGACCGGTATCAAGTGGATCGGCGTCTCGCCCGATGCCGTGACACACCTTGATCAGGACCAGGACCTCAAAGGTATCCAGGAGAAACGAGCTGGCCGTGGAACCACACATTCGTTCACCGGTCTGGAGGTGATGCAATCCAGCGGCAGTATACAGTTGCGGTTGGGTTCCGTCCACACACGAATTGAGTCGTTGTTGCGTGAATTGCAGGTCTATCCAGCATCGAGACGTGGTGTCTCCGATGGTTTTACTGGCCGTGATTGCGCTATGTGCGCATTGTGACCCCTCTTGTGACCGAAGGCGACAAGGGAACGATGACTCTGCGTGAGGTGGGACGGGTGGTGTACAGGAACCAAGAAGGGCGCTGCTTTCCCGGTCTGGATATGCACGCCCTTTACGACGCGCCGGTTTATCCAGATTGGCGCTGGGGGTTTGGTGAATACCACAAGCTAGTGCACGGATTGGCTTGTGCTTCGGACATGTCGCGCCTGGCATCGCTCTGGTACACGGCGCAGCATTGCGCCGCTGTGGCGATACATCGGCACCTCTTGCAAGGTGCCATCATCGAGCGCGCGGCTCTCGGCGCTATCTGGGCGGCTGCGTGGGTGCACGCTGGCGGAGACGATCATCCGGATCTTGCCGGATATTACTGGTTGCGCTCGTATGCCCAGGATGTGCCCTGTCTGAGAATGGGCCGGCATCTGGTGGCTGTCCAACCGTACTTGCACGCGGTCTACGGCTGTCGCGGGTTAGGGTCCCGCCCCGACGCGGTGGTACAGGCGAGTGATGGTGCGGTCGAAGTGCTTGAGTTTTGCCCTGTGCTTCCGATCGCTGCGGATTGGTCGGCCGTACGGATACTCTCGGCTCGCGATCACTACGTGCTGCAGCAGTGTCTTGCCGTGGTGCCCCATTGCATGTCGAGGATCATCTTAGTTTCGCTTGAGAACGGCCAGGAACTCGATGTTACGCTTGCCTGGGCGGAGGTTATGGGGCTCCTATAGGAAGTTACATGTTGACACGCAGGTGGAGCAGGTGGGCGCACGATGATGCGGGAACTGCTGTTGTCGGCAACTAGAGCCGTCGCAGGTGTTGTATCGGGTTTGGCGGCGGAGCTACGGACGGTGTTCCGGGCCGTTCCTCTGACGTCGGTGTTAGCCGCTCGAGCTTAGTAGCGACTGGGTGACGCGAAACTGCAGAGGCTTGCCGATTGCCCGCGCACCATCCGTGAGGTCTGGCGAACTGAATTGGGAGTATTCAATGGGTAGAGTGCGGTGTACACTAGGCCCGAATTCTGCGGCTTCTCGGCGCAGGGTGCGTCTGGGTGCCGGGCAAGCATGCGCGATGATGGTGGCTACAAGCACCAGGCGGATTTCAAGCTGGTTGCCGCGGTCAACGGCTCGCTGGAGAGTATCATGAAACTCTCGGAGTCGGGGTTTGCTGCGTGGTGCGGCGAGGTGGGGCTATCTGATGCCGCGCGTGCGGAAGTCGCGGGCATCCGTGGTTCCCCTCCCAGTCGCTTGGTTAGTGGTCGCGCAGGAAACGTGCACGGACGGTATCCGAGTCGCAAGATGGGTCATTCGGTCCAGTTCGAGAGTCATACCGTCGAGTTGCCGTTTATCATGCTGTCTGAGTTCGACGATGACATCCTGGAGATCTGGGATCAACCGCCGCAGATTCCCCTTGACTACCAGGCCAAGGCTGGGCGGCGATGGCGCGGAATGCATACTCCTGACTTCTTCGTCCTGGCCGCGCGCGGGGCTTGGTGGGTGGAATGCAAGCAGGAAGAGAAGCTTCAGGAACTTTCTGTAGAGCAGCCGAATCGCTATCAGAGAGTGGGCGATACCGATTGGATCTGTCCCCCTGGGCAAGCATACGCGGCGCAGTTCGGCCTTGAGTATCGGGTCTTCTCGTCCAAGGCTATCAACTGGAAGTTCCAGGAGAACATCTCATTCCTGGCTGAGTATCTACAGTGTGAAAGCCCCGTAGAGGTACGGGCCGAACTGCGCCAAGCTCTTATCGACATTGTTTGTTCGCAGCCGGGTGTGCGGACTCACGACATCATTGACGCTGAATCCCTCCAGCGCTTTCCGAACGTTGCTGATAGTCTGTATCTGCTCATTGCACGTGGCGAGGTCTGCGTTGACCTCCATAGCGAGCAACTGGCGCGTCGGCCAGGCATGCGGATCTACGCGGACGCCGAAAGCGCGCAGTCTTGGGCGCTGGCAGAGCAAGCAAAGACAGAGGCTGTTTCGCGCATCGCTCGCATACGGGCTTTGACGCCGGGCGCGACGGTCACGTGGCGCGGTGGACGATTCTCGTGGATAGGGGGCGACGCTGACAACGTCAGGCTCGTCGGTCCAAGCGGGGATGTCCTTGCTGTTTCGCATCGAGACTTCGATGACCTCGTCGGCCGTGGGGAAATAGCAAACCTACCAGAGTTGCCCGCGCATACAGGAAGTATGACCCCCGCCGGCCGGGAAAGAATGCTTCACGCGTCCCGGCAGGATCACGCAGAAGCGACGCGGCGGCATCCTTTCGTGCAACTGCTTCTGCGTGGAGAACATCTGCCGGCAAAGGCACCGCCGCTGCGTACGTGCCAGCAATGGTGCAAGGACTACCGCGATGCTGAAGTTTGCTACGGTAACGGTCATGTTGGCTTGCTGCCGAAACCGCGGTCCGGGAATTCCTCGCAACGATTGGATGTCCGCCTCTACGCGATCATGCGCGATGTTATCAGGGACAAGCATCTGGGACAGAATGCTCTCGGCCTCAAGCGTGGGAGGGCGTGGTCATCATACGTGGAGGTGTGTCGTTTGGCACAGGAGAAAGGGTTGCCGCCTCCCAGCCACGTGACGTTCTATAGGGCTGTTAACAACACTTCGCTCTACGAGCAAAAAGTACGTCGTGAGGGGAGGCGTGCGGCCTATGGGATCAAGGAAGACGTTCCCCTGGAAATCGAGGGCCCTGAGCGCCACGGGGTGCGAGCGTGGGAGATGGCCCATCTCGATCACACGCAGCTTGACGTGCAACTTATGGATATGTACAGCAACAGGGTGCTGGGTCGACCGTGGCTGACGCTGATGGTGGATGCGTTCTCGCGACGTATCCTGGCGCTCTATCTGACGTTTGACGAGCCGAGTTATCGGTCGTGTATGATGGTGATTCGCGACTGTGTTCGGCGATGGAATCGCCTTCCTAGTGCACTCGTGGTTGATGGGGGATCTGAGTTCGATTCGGTGTACTTTGAATCGTTGTTGACCCAGAACGGTTGTATCAAGCGACAGCGTCCCAGCGCTGAGCCGCGTCACGGTGCGATAGGCGAGCGACTCTTCGGCACGCTGAATACACAGTTGATCCATAACCTCGAGGGAAATACCACGGTGATGCGCAATGTGCGACAGGTGACTGTGTCCGTGGATCCTGCGCGGCACGCAATCTGGTCCCTGGAGACGTTGTACTTGGAGATCTGCGCTTGGGCCTACGGGACATACGACACCGCGGTACACCGGGGCGTCTTGGATTCGCCGCGGAATGCCTTTGAGCAGAGCGTGCGCCTCTCTGGTGAGCGGGACTTCAAGCGTATCGCCTATGATGATGACTTTCTGCGTGAGACTCTCCCGACGACGCGGACCGGGGTTGCGAAGCTTAATAAGAAAGGGCAGGTGCAACTCCACCACGTGATCTACAAGGTGCCCTCGCCAATTCCGGGCAGGTTCAATGGGACGCGTGTTGAGGTGAAGTACGATCCCTTTGATGCGGGGTATATCTTGGTGCGGGTGGGACGTTGGGTGAAGTGCTTCTCGTACTACCACTCCCACCTGTTCAAAGGCATGTCTGAGCGCTTGCTTCGCCTGGCGTCTGCGGAGTTGCGGGCGAAGAACCGCGCATCGTATCGAGCTTCAAAGACGTTGAACGTTGGGGATCTGGCGGCTTATCTGCACAGCGTCGATGTGACCCAGGCAGTGTTGATGCAACGTAAACGCGATGCACTACACATTGCTGTTAACCAACGGATTGCCGGTGGGCCGGTTCCAGCTGGCGGGGTTGCTCCAGCACAGTCTGCGCTGGTGGTGCGACCTGTCGCTCCTGAAGACGTGAATCATGAACCGGTTTTGACCCTACTCACTGTTAGAATCGATGACGCCGTGCTTCCCGGTAATCCGGAGGATAAGGTGCAGGACTCTGCACTGCAAGTCTCTCCGGCACCAAGTGATCGTGCTGAGGGAAGTCCGACCGTATCGCAGCAGTCCCCCGAATCTGACCGCCCACCGCTGGTGTTGCTTCCCTCCTCGAGCCAGCAGGTTCTGCGGAATAGGAGCACGGTCCCGACTGAGCACGGTGTTCGTGGTGCTTACGATGCTGACGATCTCGCGCTCGATTTTGACGCGATACCCACGACCGAACGGTTGACGTGAGATGGATCAAACGTTCGACGCAGGCGAGAGCGAAGGATCTACAGCGAATCCCCTAGGCCCTGGTCTCTTTCCGCGTGATTTGCTCCGACAGCCAGCGGCTGAGCGGCTTGCGTACTTTCAGCAAACGGTGATTGAACATCCAGCGCTTACTACTGCGCGTGATGACCTGTTGAATGCGATTCGAACGCCGGGTAGTTGGTCGCATATCTTGGTGTGTGGCCCCCAAGGCGTAGGTAAGCGTACGGCTTGCGCTGAGGTCATTAAGCTTCTTGCGGATGAATATCGTGAGGAGCTTGAGTCAGATAGGGGTCGTGTGCTGCTTCCACAAATAGAGGCGAAAGCACCGGAAAATGGGGGGTATGGCTGGGCTCGACATTACAGCGATGCCCTGCGTGCGCTGCAAGTCCCGATGATTGCTCGGATCCGTGCGTTTGAGCACCAACCTGGCCAGCTCCCATTGTGGCCTGCGCTGGCTCCAGTGCCATCGAAGCACTATAACCATTCAACTGCGGGCTTGCAGGATGCTGTTGAGTCTGCGCTGAATAAACGTAGGCCGCTTGCGTTCTTCATCTTCGAAGCGCAGCGCCTGTTGTTGTCGTGCTCATCGGACTCGCTGGAGGTCCGCGCAGAAGTCATCCGAGGGATGGCAAAGCGCTGCAAGGTAGTGCATGTATTGGTGGGCACGGATGACCTTCACGCACTGCGGGAGGTCAATACTGACATGCTTTCCGGTGGACACCAGATCTATATCCCGCGTTACGATATTGCGCAAAAGGAACACGTCGCCAGTTTTCAGTCAGCGCTTAAGACGTTGCTGCTTCAGATGCCAGTTCCCGAGACTCCCATAGAGTTGATGACTCGATGGAGACAGTGCTACCTGGCATGCATTGGCTGTATCGGTACGCTCAAGGACCTGCTCACCCACGTGTTGGCTGATGGGCTCAGCAAGGATCCGCCGAAGGTTACCATGAAGCAGGTGGAGCAGTACATGCAATCGCCAGAAGATATTGATAGGCTCATCGACGCTGCGCAGACGGGGGAAAGATCCGTTCTGGTGAGTCCTGCGGTGGAGCGCGCGTGGAGGACCCGGCAGTTTGACGCTCTTTGTCATGGCGCCGGTCGCATGACGCTACCCGGTGCTGAGTACGCCGGTGTTTCTGACGGCGATGGCAGGACCAGCGGAAAAACGACTGGTCGGCGTGATTCCAAGCGCGGGGTCGGTGAACGCCGTCCGACACGAGACCCAGTTGGTGGCGAAGGGGGTCAAGCGTGGAAAGAAGCGTGATTGTCATCGACAATCTGAGTGATGACGAAGCCGCCTGGAATTCCACTGTCGGCGGCAATGCCGTGTTTGACCTCACACTTCCCCAGATCTCAGCTCGAAGCCGTTTATATCGTCTGGCACCGCAGTGGGTTGGTACGCCGGACGTGGAAGGTATGAGCGGTTATTTGGCACGCCTGGCGTTTGCGCACTGTGTACACCTTCGCACGCTGATGGGTGAGGAGATCTTCCCGATGGCGCAGCGGCCCAACTTGTCGGACCGTACCCTCGGCAGGATGCTGCTGCGGGACGCTGTGGCCATTAATGGGTTGGATGGTCAGGCTGAGGCGATCGTCAACGCGGTCGAAGTGCTGACTTGCCAGCCAGCACTGCTCGGATCTCTGACTCTGCTGACGTGGCGTAGCGTGATCGCGTCTAGAGGCTTGCTACGATCCATGCGTGCGTACTGTCCATACTGCTATCAAGAGATGCAGCAAGATGGCGGTATTGTGTCTGACCGATTGGTGTGGGCCATCGGCGCTGTTCAAGTCTGCCTACGGCATCACGTCTATCTCCTGGACCGATGCGCAAATCCAAGGTGCTGGCGAGAAATGCCGGTGCTGGGTCCGATAACGCGTCCTGGCTTTTGTCCCCATTGTGGGGATTCGTTGGGTAGCAAGGTTCATGGGATACGTGCGGCCCAGCACCCTGTAGCAACCGAAACCCATGAGGGGCGCTGGGAAATGTGGGTCGCCCGGCAGGCAGGAGATCTAGTGGCCGTAGCTCCCCGCGTCTCACCGCCGGGTAAGGAGAGGGTTGCTTCGCGACTGCATGAGACTGCGTCTCCTGCCGCCACCCGGAGAGTCAATGGCACTGGGGTGCGCGCGCTGGCGCAGAAGACTGGGCAGCATCAAGACACCGTACGAAGATGGCTTACAGGAGTGAGCGTGCCTTCATTTCCCGAACTCCTGCGGTTATGCGCCGGGTTGGGTGTGGGAGTGGTGACTTTCCTGACTGGTGAGTTGCCTGATCCTCACGATACGCTGACTCCGCTCGTGAACGAATACGTGCCTATGCGCGCGCCAACCCGCCCACATCGAAGCCGCTGGTCTGACGATATCAACCAGGTGCTGGAGGCTGCGTTGGCGGGGCACATCGTGCCTCCACCCTCGGTACATCAATTGGCGCGCCGTCTTGAGTGTGATGCTGCTTTGCTCACGAACATGTATCCAAAGCAGTGCGCGCGCATCGCGCAGTTTCACGGGCGCTACGAGCGCAACCGGAGTCTCAACCGAATGGCCGGACTTGCTCGCGAGGTAGATGTGATTGTACGTGAGCTTACAGCTGCCGATGAGTATCCCAGCCAGGCGAAAGTGATTGAGCGACTTGCTACACCTGCGCATCACGCGGATCCGATCTTTTACGCTGTCTGGGAGTCTGCGCTTGAGAAGTCTGGATGGACTCCGGGTGGTGAACGCGACCTGCCAAGTCTCTGAGCGATCTCGATGAATCTGGTCGACACGTGGCCGCCGGCGTGGAAGTGGACACTGCTATTCCACGGGGTAGAGTATGCAGACGCCGGACGTCAGGCGAGATCGGCACGCGCGTAGATGTTGATCACCGTTTGGTTGGTGCACGCCTTGCCCGGCGTGTTCTTCGTGCTGAAGGCATCGGAGGCCATCGTGCGGTCACGTCGGTGCAGGCTCCCGTCGCCTAAACGCTGCCGCGCGTCGGCATGCCGCGGCGTGCTTCTAGGCGCACGCGATAACCGATTCTCGCGGCGTGCGTGCGTTGACATGCGTATCTGCCCCTTCACTTTGGGTGCTCGAGAGGTCTGCCGCAGCGTAATGCAAATGTGGCAATGATCGCCGCAGTTGCTTGCTGGATGCACTGCGGTGTGCTGTTCGGCGTGGTGGTTGCTGCCGAAGCGGGCATAGGCAGTTGCAGGGTAAGCGAAGTGTGAGCAGCGACTTAAGCGTTGGCCATTCTTGGTCTTGCGATGAGGTTCAGTGAAGGCTCCGCACCGAAGTATCAGTGTCACAAGACAAGCACGTCGGACGGTTCTTTAAGCATATATTTGCGTGCGCCGATTTTAACGATCAGGTTGCGCGATACGCAAACCTATGCTTAAACTGACAGATCTGCGGCGCCACCATCACCTCGCAGTAGCCCAGCATCGGGTTGATGTCGTTATTGTTCCCACCCGGCGCACCGGCACTCTTGGTGATCACCATCGCCGTCCACTCCAGCTCCGGCGGCACCACGATGAAGCGCGGCTTGAGCCCGATCGGCTTGCTCGCCAGGTTCGCCTGCCGCCGCATCTTCGTCACCGCCGTCTGCAGCGCCGCGGACGCCAGCGCCGCCCCCGAGTTCGCCGTGCCCAGGTTGGCGGTAATGATGCCCGTGTTCAGGTGGTTGATCGAGTCGAACAGCTTGTTGCCGTCGTAGATGTTGCCCCCGTTCGCCGCCACCAGCCCGTATACGAACTCCGCCAGCGTGAACGCCGCCGCCACCGCCAGCTTCCCCGGGATCTGCTTGATCGCGTACAGGTCGTCGTTCACGATCGTCTCCCGCGTCACCGCCACCAGGTTGCCCCGCTTGGCCGGCGAGTAGGTCGCCTGCACGTCCGAGAGCGTGATCGTGGTGTACGCCGTGTCTTCACTCACCGTGGTCAGCGAGCCGAAGGCACCCAGCCGCACCCGGTTCTGCAGCTTGAAGTCCTTGATCGGCGTGATCGTGCACCACTTCTGCCATTCGCTGGGCCATGCCTGGTAGTCCTTGAGCAGCCGCTTGTTCATGCTCGTGCCCAGCAGGTAGCTGAAGGTCGAGGTCGTGGTGTCCGCTTCCTGCAACCGCTCCAACGGCGTGATGCCCGTCACCGCGTAGTCGTGCGTGGCCACCGCGTAGGCTTCCCGAATGCCCGAGAGCGCCGGTACCTTGTCGCCCTCCTGGATGTCGAAGAGCTGGTCGAACGCCTTCTGCAGCCGCTCCGCCTCCGTCATGCCGATGCTGACCCGCTTCTCGTAGCCCATGCCCCGGATCAGCCCGCCCGCCGTCAGCTCCGCCAGCACGGCCCGCTCCTCGTCGATTGCCGCCTGCAGGTCCGCCTCCTGGACCACCTGACCGGCAAACCGCCGTGCCACCCGCGCCCGGATCGCCGCCGGCAGCTCTGTCTTGCCCAGCGTGCTCTCCACCAACCGTTCGCCGGCGAAGACCGCCCGCTCCTGCCGCACTTCCTCCGGCAGCCGCGCCACGTCCCCCGCCGCGCTCTCGCCCTCGCGCACCGCCATCCCGCCGCCGGGCACCGCAGTGCCCCCGTTCGCTGCCATCCGACCGCAGTCGGAGGCTCCAGCCGCGTTCCCCTCCCGGATCGCCTGGCTCGCCGAGACCATCTGCGCAGGCGGCGCCACCGGAGCCACCGTAGCCGGACCCTCACCGCCGCCCGCCACCTGATTGCTGCCGGTCTGCACCACGTACGTCCCTCCCAACTGCACTTCACCCCCAGGAATCGCCTGCCCAACGCTCGGTCCCAGCTGCACCGGATTCACCTGCCCCGCCGGCACCGGCTGCTGCTGCCCCACGACCGACGTCCCGCCGCGCACCGCCCGCTCCGCCAGCACCGCCCCCTGCTCGTTCAGCGGCTCGCACTGGTCCCACCAACTCTGCTTGTCCGCTTCTTGGAACGCGCCCTCGTTCCCGCTTCCTCGACGATCTCCACGTGCCACCCGCCGATGCCTTCGTGATCACGTCCACGCTGGAGAGCGTGTGGATGTGCTCCACGATGCGCGCCCGCCGGCCGCCTACCTGCCCCTCCACCACCTTCGCCTGCACGTCGATGGACAGCCCCACCAGGTCCGTCCCCTCCTCCACCGACTCCTGGATCAGCGCCCACAGCCACTCCTGGCTCTTCGAGATGCGCAGCGTCGCCCGGACCTCGCCCTCACCGCCCAGCCGCACCTTCTTGTATGACCCCGCCAGGTCCCGCACGCTGCGCAGCGTGGCGTCCGAATGGTCCACGTAGGCCCGCGCCCCCTCGAACAGCGGCACCGCCTCCGCCAGGCACTCCGGCCCGTAGTAGTTGCCGTTCCGCGAGAGACCCGGCCGGATGCACACCACCTC
Organism: uncultured bacterium; assembly: GCA_963827235.1. Classification (GTDB taxonomy): domain Bacteria; phylum Chloroflexota; class UBA5177; order JANWHV01; family JANWHV01; genus JANWHV01. The sequence continues at coordinate 1,043,440 of CAWHAE010000009.1, read as the reverse complement.
CACTTCCCGCTTGTCCGCCGGCCCCACCAGCCCCTCCCGCAGGCTGATGCCGAACCGTATCCGGCTCTCCCTACTCTCCATGCCCCCTCCCAAAGAAGCTCCGCACGCTCGGCAGGCCGCGGAACAGCACGTCCGCCGTCTCCGCGTTGACGTACGACGTGTCGCACGTCTCCGGCAGCGAGAGCCCGTCCGGCTGCCCCACCACCAGCACCCGCCCGAAGCGTGCCGCGTGCTGCACCTCGTACCCGGAGGTCAGCCCGTGCCGGTTCAGCCATGCCAGCAGGAACGGATACCGCCCGGCGCCGCGCTCCCGGAACAGCACGTACAGGTCGCTCTCGTCCACCCGCGGCTCCCGCTTCAGCCCACCCCGCGGCCCCTTGCGGCAGCTTCGGGTCCACGGCTCGGGCAGGGCCGCTCCATCGCCCCTCGGGACTATCGATCCTTCCACCACCACCGGGGAACCCACCTGTCTCGGCATCACTCCTCCCTCACCGCTCACACCAACCCCGCTTCACCCGGACCGCAGTCCCCCCTCTGCTGCCATCCGACCGCAGTCGGAGGCTTGGGACCGCAGCCAGCGGCCTCACCACACGCTCACCAGCGACCCGTCGGCCGGGTTCGCGGCGTCCATCAGCACCACCAAGCACTGCGCACCCGCCACCAGCAGACTGGAGCCGATCGCCTTGTTCACCGAGAGCGGCCCCACCACGTTCGACTGCGCGCCCAGCAGCTGCACCATCGCCGTGTTGCTGCCCGAGTCGTAGGACTGCAGCACCCCCAACTCCGAGAACTCATCGCTCGCCCGGGCGCCGGAGACCGCCCGCGAGCCGCTCGACGACTCCCCCGCCGTCACGTCCTGCACCGCGACCGCCGTCGCCACCACGTGCGAGACGCCGGCATGGCGAGCACTGTGCCCGCTGCCCTCATGCCGGCTCCGGTCCGAGACCACCGCCCGCACGCTCATCGCACCCTCCGTCCGCATGATACATCCAGAGTCAATCCCTTAGCCACTCTATCAGTATTGGACTCGAAGCACGCTGGCTGCTAGCCCGCGGCCTCGCGCACCGCCACGCTGCGGCCCCTGCAACCGGTCGGCGCCGACGGCCAGATCACCATCTGCCGGCAGCCGTGCTGCGTGCCGCCCCTCGAGCAGAGGATGGCCACGTGCGGCTTCGCCACGCTGACCGCCAACCCACCGCCGCCGTTGGCCTTCAGGTCGCCGTGCGTGCAGCGCAGGCCATCCCGGCACGCGCACTCCTCGCACAGCGCCATGCTGCCCGGCACCGGCTCGAAGTCGTGCAGCCGGCTGTACAGCCGCGGATGTGGCCCGATCATCCTGTCGCTGCACCCCGCGCACAGCACGACCACCACCGCCGTGGGCCGGTCCGCCTCGTCATGCTCCCGCCAGCGGTGCAGCGCCGGCAGACACGCTGCGCCGTCTCTGGGCACCCGGTTGCCGTCCCCCACCGCCCCGCACGCCTGGCACCGCCGCGGGTCGCGCGGGTACGGCAGCGTCTCGCTCAGCTTGGGCCAGGGATGCCTCGGCACGATCACGATGCCACCGCCGCCAGCTCCGCCTTCAGCAGCCAGCCGCTGTAGCTGCTCGTGTGGCAGTGCAGCCAGTGCGTCGTCTGCGGCCCGTCCGGCGCCACGAGAGCCCCCGCCGCCAGCAGCACCACCGCCGGGCTCGTATGGTCCGGCGTCGGCTTCATCGCGCACGACACCACCGTCCGCAGACTCACCGCCGGCTTGCCCAGCGCCCGCAGCCCGTCCAGCGTGCGCGCCAGCTCGTCCCCGTCCACCTCCCCCTCAATCCCCGGCACCGCGAGCGTCCACGACTCCTGCTGCAGCGCCACGCTCGGCCACACCCCGATCGAGGCCGGACAACTGCTGCCCGGACACGCCAGCCACAGCGGATAGGCCGCCAGCGCCGCATCCGTCAGCCGGTTCCTCGCCCAATCCTGGCTGCAGTAGAGCAGCGGCGGGAAGCCCGCCAGCTTCGCCACCATGCCCGCGCAGTCCAGCGCGAACGCCGACTGGTCGACCGTCCCCGCCGGCGTCTCCAGGTCCAGCGCCAGGATGTCCCCCGCCTCCAGCGTCCCCACCGTGTTCACGACGTGCTGTGCCTGCTGCCGCGCGTTCCCCAGCTCCGGCCGGCAGAAGTGATAGGCCCCCCTCACCAGCCCCGCCGCCTTCGCCCCCGCCCAGTTGGCGGCGAACTCCGGGTCCACCAGCGACAGTCCCTCCGTCGCCTTGACCACCGCGAAGCTATACCCGTCCGCCTGCACCATCGCCCAGTCGATAGCCCCCTGCCACTGCGAGACGTCAATCCCCTTCAGTTCGGGCATCCTCTCCTCCAGACCCCTCCGGGTCAGACTTCACTCTCACCGAACACCGGCCTGTGCCGCGGCGCCCGCTTCGCCGCCGGCTTGAGCTGGCATTCCCATCGCACCTTGGGCGTGTCCTCGTGCTCGTGATGCTGCCGCGGCCGGCAGGGCGTGTCCCACGTGCGCACTCGCGTGGCCACCGCCGCCACCGTCCAGCCCGCCGCCCGCAGGCTGGCACCGCCCTCCGTCTGCAGCGTGTAGGTAATCACCTTCTCGTAGCCCATGGCCCGCGCGATGCGCACCATGGCCCCCAGCAGGCAACTGCAGGCGTTCGGCGTGCCGTCGCTGACCAGCCGCGTCACCTCGACCGTGCGGCCATCGTCCAGAATCCGCGACACCGGACGGCCGGCAACCGCGGCGCCCACCAGCCGGCCATCCGCCTGCACCCCGATGCTCCAGCGGTGTCCCCACGCCGGCCCATGGTGCCTGCTCAGCCGCACCACGAGCTCGTTCGCCTGCGCCAGCGTCAGCGGCACAACATCGAGCACCGCTCTAGCCTGCCAACGTCGCCACGGCGCGCTCGAACAGCAACGACATGACCGGCGGCGTGACGGCATTCCCCAATTGCTTCACCTTGTCCCGCTCCGTGCCCAAGACCCGGTAATCCTCCGGGAACGCCATCGCCCGCTGGATCTCGTGCGGCTTGAGCATGCGGAACGTGCAATCGTCGACCTCCGGAATGCCCCGCCCCTCAAGCAGTGCCTCTCCGTCGTGCGTATGCACGGTGTGGAATGGTTCCTCCACCGGATGCGCGCTGCCTGTCCGGGTGTACGACACGAGCAGACTGATGGCGCCTCCGGTGGAAACAGTGGGCAGCTCGCGACTCGCCGGCCGCGCTACCGCGCCACCCTGCTGACCCATGATCAGCGCGTGGATCGGCCACCCTGGCTGCGTGGGCAGCGCGTCGCCGATGTCGTGCGTGGCGTGCCGGCCGCCGTAGTGCGAGATCAGGAACGGCCGCGGACCTTCGACCAGGCCGTGCTGGATCTCAGTCACCTGAGTCGGCATCGGCTCCCCCACGCCGTGGCTCGTCTTGAAGTAGTTCGTCGATGCCAGGAACGCCACGCCGTAGGCATCCCGCGTGGTCATGGTCGGCATCGCCTCGTCCGTCGACCGCGCCTCCAGGTTCCAGGTGCCCCCTGCCGGCACCACCAAACCGTGATGGCCGCCGCCGGCACAGAGCGTTGAGAGCGGCTCATCCATGCCGCTGGCGTGTTTGTGCGCGCGCAGCTCCGCGATGAACGGCTCGACCAGTGCCGTGTTGTCGCGAGCCGTCTGGGTGCGGAAGGGGTCCAGCGGGTCGTAGCACTTGCCTGACTCACCGCCATGGTCAAGACCCACGATGTACGGCCGGCTGAACTTGGCCAGGCCATAGCGGATGCGCTCCAGCGTCTTCTCCTTGAGCGGCACCCTGCGATCGCCGATGCGCTCGCCCTTCAACGACCAGTCGATCGCGTTCGCGGCGGCGAAGTAGTACGGCTCCATCACCCTGGCGCACACCGGGCAGCAGTAGAGGTACTGGTTCCGCTTGCCGTACTTGCCCCAGCGGCGCTGCGGGTTCTTCCATGCCTGCACGCTCGCCACATCGCGACCGCACTGGAAGCACCAGGCACGCGGCGTGATGCGCAGATCCGGCGCCTTGCTGCCCGTCCGGTGGAACACCACGTAGAGCCGATCGCGACTCTGCGGCGTCGGATGGGCAAACATGCTGTTGAAGAACACGAGCTGATGGCTGTAGCCCAGGCAGGCCATGCTCTGCAGCCACGCGTCGAACGGCCGCCAGTAGAGCCGCGCGTCCACCACGTTCTCGACGATCACCAGGTTGTATTGGTGGTACTCCGCAAACCGCGGCACGTCCCACATGGTCACTCGCGACCGTTCCTCTGCCGGGTCGAGGCCGTCCTTGCCGAACAGATCCTGCTGCGCGATGTTCTTCCGGCGCCTGCCCTTCGCCAGGGTGTGCGCCGTACACTCCGGCGAGGCGATCAGCACGTCCGTCGACGGGTACCGCCGCGGGTCGGTCGAACGCACGTCGCACACCTCGTGCATCGCCTCCGGGAAGTTCGTGCTGTGTGTCTCGATCGCCTTGCGCCAGTGGTTCAGGCCCAGCTTCAGCTCCGCCCCGGCCGCCCGCACGCCGATCGAGCTGCCGCCGGCGCCGCAGAAGAGATCCGTCACGGTCACATACGAGTTCTTTCGTGGCATGCGCTATGACCCCGGCTCGAGCCGCAGGTCGATCACCGCCCGCAGGCACACGTTCGCCGTCTGGATCAGCTCCTTGCGCAGCTTCGCCCGGTCGACGTGCTTCTGGAAGACCTCCCGCTCCGCCTCCAGGTACTCCTCCCGGATCACCGCGATCGCCTCGTGCGGCGACGTCATGTCCCGGTGCAATCTCCGCGCCCGGTCCATCTCGTTCACCAGGTCCGTGAACACCGACTGCTCACGCTGATAGGAGTCCGGTGTGCCCGCCTCACAACCGGCCCCTGCCGGCGTCGCCACGCTACTCACCACCGGCCCACTCCGGCCGCTTCGTGATCAGGCCCGCGCTGTACACCAGCAGCCCCACCACCGGGAACGCCAACTGCTTGCTGATCGCCTCCACCCAGTCCTTGGCCAGCGCGCTCTCGAAGCTAATCGCCGCTACCACCAGGTACAGAAGGAGTCCCAGCAGCACCACGGCCAGCAGCAGCACCAGCACGTCCACCAGCCCCCGCCCCAGGAACCGCGCCGCCGCCGCTACCTCGCGCTCGCTCGTCGACCCCGCCCCGCCCGTACTCGCCCCTGCCACGGACTTGCTTGTCCCCTGGTTCTCCGCGGGAACCACCGTCCCCGCCACCGACTGCACCACCGTCGTTCCATCCAGCATCCGCGCTCACTCCTTCCGAGGCCACACGCCCCATCTCCTCCGCCACGTCCACGTTCTGCCCGATCATGCCGAAGAACAGCCGCATCCCCGTCTCCCGGCTGATCCACCCCGCCTGGTTCGCCGCCAGCAGGGCGGACATGATCTGGCTGCCCGCCGTCGCCAGGTCCTTGTTGTCGCTCGGCACCAGCTCCGGGAAGATGATCTGGTAGCTCTTGTCCGCCGACGCCCCCAGCTTCCCCGCCTTCACCGCCTCCTCCAGCACCCGGTCCAGAATCGCCCGCAGCAGCAGCCCGAACGTGTCCTGCCGCCGCTCGAACTTGCGGAAGGTCGGCAGCCCCATCTCGCTCGCCGTCGCCCGGTTCGTGTTCCCGCCTTCACCGAGATAGTGCTCGGGCACGCCAGCCCCCATGGCAATCATCATCTTGATCGCCCGCCCGTCCGCCTCCACCTCGTCGGCATGGATCATCGGCTGCACCGCCGTCCACGTCTCCGACTCGTTGTGCACCACGATGCTCCCCGGCTCCGGCGCGTAGGCGTACTGCATCCGCTTGCGGTCGATCGTCTTCGCGTCCGCCCCCGCCAGCTTGATGTCCCACAGGAAGGCGCCCTTGTACTTGTTGATGCGCACCCGGTCGGTCAGCCAATCCCGGTACCGCCGCAGCCAGGGCAGCAGCGTCGCCAGGTCGCTCTTGCCCCGCTTCGCGTTGCTGACCGAGTTGATCTTGAACTGCACCACCTCCGTGCCCGCGGCGAACCACTTGCCCGCCATCACCGCGTCGCCCGGATAGCTCGCTCCCGTCGGCTCCAACGTCGGTGCCGGCGGCTGCACCCCGCCGATCGGCGCCGTGGCGCTCCACATCGCCCCGCCCGGCCCCACCGGCCGCTGGTGGAACCGAATCGTCCGCTCGATGTTGTCCGGGTCCGTCTCGATCTGGTCGATCAGGCTGGGGTCGATCTGCGCCACCTTCACCTGCCCGCTGAACGGGTTCACGAAGAAGCGCACGAACTGCTCCCCGTACAGCGAGAGCTCCGTGCACAGGCTGTACACCCGCGTCGCCATGTGGTTGTCCGGGTCCTCCCAGAAGGCGTCGACCAGCTTCTGCACCTTCTTGTTCGCCGCCGTCACGCTGATCCCCGTGCCCAGCACGAAGTTGGTGATCATCTCCACCAGGTAGCCGGCAATCGGGTTCGCGTTGAACTGCTCGTAGCACTGGTTGTGGATCTCGAGGTACGTGCTGGGGATGACGTCCTTCTGGTACCAGTTGTCGGAGAGGCGCCGCCAGTAGTAGTCCTCCTCCATGCCCGCGCCCAGCCGGCCCCAGTAGTAGTCCTCCTGCATCGGGAACGTCGCATTCGCCGTCGGGTCGAACTGCCCCTCCGCCAGCCGCTCGGAGACTGCCGTGCCGTCCGCCCCGTTCGCTGCTAGCGCTCTGGCACCTTCGGTCATCCACCGAGTCCCCATCCTGCCTCCAGTTATTAGTACATATGTTCTAGAATCATGCCCAGCATAGCACGAGAATTGCCTTTGTCAAGGAAAACATTGCCGACGGCGGATGGCGGAATTGTAGCCGCTGCCGGAGTATCTGCCGCTACCGCCCTGGCGGATGGAACAATGGAATCGCTAGCCGGCCGTATGCCGCGCACCTGACGCCCATGGCCACGGCAAGAGCAAGCGGCAGACTGGGATGCCTCCCATCGCACGCCCGGCCGCGTACGCCGTGCACCCTCAAGCCGGGCCGTTTGCAGGTCCGTTTGCAGGTCCGTTATGCACCACACAGCCCGGAAACCGGCTTCACACGCGCGGCATACCACGCATAGCCGGCGTAGCAGTCATTGCACTGTAACAGCTGTTAACCGTATCATGGCTGACGGTGGTAGGCGGCACTCGCGGTCTTGCCGGCCGGCGAGTAGCGCCCCGGTCTGTTATCGTGATGCCGATGGAGCGCTGCGTGTATGAGTAACCTGTTTCTGTTCTTCTCCAGCTTCCTGGCCTCGGCCGTGGAGATGGTAGAAGCGCTTACGATCGTGTTGGCCGCCGGCCTCACACGCGGCTGGCGCTCCTCGCTCGTCGGCGTGGCGGCGGGCCTCGCCGTGCTGTCCGTGATCGTGGCCGTGCTCGGACCCGCCCTCACCGTCATCCCCATCGACGCGCTGCGCCTGGTCGTCGGCGCGCTCCTCCTGACCTTTGGCCTCCAATGGCTGCGCAAGGCAATCCTGCGGGCCAGCGGCTACAAGGCGATTCACGACGAAGCGGCCATCTTTGAGCGCCAGCGCGCCGCCGCACTCAACACCGGCACCGAGCTGCGCGCTGGGCTGGACTGGTATGCCTTCACGCTGTGCTTCAAGGGCGTGCTGCTCGAAGGCCTGGAAGTGGCCTTCATCGTGGTCACCTTCGGCGCCAGTGCCGGCAACATTTGGTTGGCCACCTTCGGCGCCGTGGCGGCCCTGGTCATCGTGCTGACTGCCGGCGTTGCCGTGCACGCGCCGCTCAGCCGCGTGCCGGAGAATACACTCAAGTTCGCCGTTGGTCTGATGCTCTGCACCTTTGGCACATTCTGGTCGACCGAGGGCGCCGGCGCCGATTGGCCCGGCTCAGACGGCGCTATCCTCGGCATCCTGGCCCTGTACGCCCTGGCCTCCCTGGCTCTCGTGCGTGTCCTCGAGCGCCGGCATGCCCTGGTGCTCGGCGCGGCGGCATAGGAGATTGCCCATGCCCTTCGTGAAGAACTTCGCCCTGTTCTGGTACGACTTCATCATCGGCGATGACTGGACGAGCGCCGCCGCCGTCGTGGTCGCGCTGGCCGTGATCGGCGTCCTGGCCCACCACCACCTCTCTGTCTGGTGGATCCTCCCGCTCGTCGTCCTCGTTTTCCTCGGCATCAGCCTCAGACGCGCCATTCACCACTCATAGCGCCCCACCCCGGCCCGCCTGACCCGTATCCCCCTCCACCTGGCCGCAGCCGGCCCGTACCCTGCCATCCTCAGCTGAAGGTACCGCCACCGTCCACCCGGGACCGCAGCCGGCCCGTCGCTACCATCCTCGCCGCGGTTGGAGCCGACACCACCCACCACAACCGGCCGCAGCTGGCCCGCACCCTGCCATCCTGCGGCAGCTGGAGGCTCTGGGGAGGCCCCGTCCCCATCTCACCCAGCAAGCATGGCCCGGCGGACGGTCCGCCGGGCCATGCTTGCCGCCGACTCTATCCGGTGACTGCGGTCACCTTCGGAGCAGATGGTCGCCTCACTTCACGGTATAGGTCGCCTTGTAACCTCCCATGGGCGACGGGTATATCGCCATATTCTGCCCCCCGGGAGCTATCGCCGACACCGACAGATTGTACGTGCCGGCCGCCAGTGCCGACTTGGGCGTCAAGGATACCTGCGACGTTCCGCCACTGGTCAACATGGCGGGCCCCATCATCGACGATGTCCCTCCCGCTGAGGGCGTGAGCGTGATCATCACCATCGATCCCGCCGGCAGCGCCGACGCGAAAGTCACAGTCACACTCTGCGTCGGGGAGATCGTGGACCCGGGAGCGGGATCGATGCCTGTGATCGTGGGTATGGTGCCTTTGATGTAGACACCGCCCGGCAGCCCGGACATCTTGCCATGTATGAGCGCGGCCGACCCCTTCTGATATGCCGTGACCGAGCCGATGTCGCCGGTACCGTACGTGGCCTTGATCTCGGCGCTGCACAGCTTCAGATCGACCGGCCCGCTCACCGTTCCCTGGGTATCCACTTTGTCGACGGGTTTGGATAGATCGCCCTTTACCGCGTTTGGATTGACGCACGTGCCGGTGGTCGGGGTCGTCGATGAGCTGCCGTCGAACACGAGATCGGCGGTGCCCAGGTTCCCACTGTAGTTGAGCGTTGCCGCGTGGCCGCCGCCGGTAGTCAGGGTGCTGGCCGATTTGTCGTCCGTGGCCATTTGCATTTCATACTGCAGCCCGACGTCGACGCTCATGGCCGTCGTCTCGTAAACCGTGAGGCTGGTCGCCGTTCCGCGCTTCGAACCCATCACCATGAGCGACTTCATGGGCCCCTTGGTCGCCGTCGTGGATGCGGTGGGCAACCCGCTCAATACCTTTATCGCGGTGACGGTCGTGTAGTAGATCACTTTGTCCTGGTATTCATATTTGACGGGTAACCGCGCGCTATCCAGATTCGCGCTGCCGCTGACCGTCACGCCCGTCGCACCATCGCATGGGTAGGGAAGGTCTACGGTCGCCGTGGCCGTGGTCACTACCTGGATCGCGGTGCTTGCCTTGGTCCCGGTGCACGGGTCCGCCTGGATGTTGACGGGACTAGCCGACTGGTATGTCCAATCAACGACGATGTGGTTCTTGATCGTGTTCTTCGGGTCGGTCTTGTCGTACGCATCCGTCCCGGTATCCAGCACGGCGAAGTACGGCTGCGCACTGCTGATCGTGGTCTTGCCCTTGGGCGCCAGAGTCAGGTCCGTCGTGGCGGGCACACGGAAGATATAGCTGCCCGTCGCTGAGTTGGAGGCGTTGGTGACGCTGACGTCCAGATCGATGGTCGAGGAATCCGCATCTTTGGTCACGCTCAGGTACACGTGACCGATCACCGTCTTGTTGTTGTCGTAGATCGCGCCTTGTAGGTCTGTGTAGAAGCTTTTCGTCATGTCGAGGACGGGCATCGGGCCCTTGGCCACGACACCGCTGCCGGCTGGGGACGCCAGCGCGGATGTGTGCACCGGTAACGCCAGGCTTGCGAAGGTGAGCAGGGCGAGCGCCGCTACGCGCAGAGATCGAAGGCTAACCATGTGGGCATCCTTTCATCATGATTGCTGGCCAAGCAGTCTCCGCCAATGCAGAGTCCGTTCCGGGGTTTCGTGGCTCCTCCTTTCTGCTTGCCTGCCGCCTCTTTCAGTAGTCGAGCCGGCTGCCCCGCACCAGGGCGAACACCCCATCACGCTTCCGGCTCTCGGTATGCGGGTGGTCACCTGCTGAGCACGCGAGTGTCAGGCCTCGGAACAGCGGTCGCGTCGACCGCCCGGCCCGGGCTCGCTGCCATCAGCCTCGCCCTCCCGCACGGCAAGTCTCAGGTAGTCCAGCATCGCGTCGGGATCGTGGAAGCGGCGCTGCTCCGTTTCATCCTGAATGCACTGCACGCGGCCGGCCCACTGTGGCCCATCCCTGCCGGCACTCGTCCACACGCGCACGAGATACGAACGATAGCGAGCAATCGGCATTCCTCCTTTACTCCGGCACCTCTTGTCGCTGCCCTGCACCTGTGCCGTTGCATCCCTCCCCGACGCGATGGCGGCGTCACTGCCCCGGCGAGCGGGTTCAACCTTCCTTGCCCGTCGTCAACCAGCGGGATCGTGGTGGCCGGTTGCCTCCGGTCATGAGGCCATCATACGTGCGCCCTCTTGCATACTTCTTGCACGACCCCCAGGCACTACTTCTCTGGTGCCTTGGATCTGTCTTGTGATACGCATGCTGGATCTTGGGCAACGTCCTGAGCCACTGGCGCCGGATCGGACCTTTTGCCTCTAGTGAACGGCCTCATCTTGTGCTACACTGGCGCCGTCCTGGGAAACAGTTCACCGCGCACGCAGCTCGAGTCGGGTGGGGACGCTAGCTATGGTGTCGACGTTGCCGCCGCCGGGAACTCATATTACCTATAGCCGCCAGTTTCGCCGCTGCGGCAAGCTTGCCTGCGCCACCTGTCGCGACGGCGCCGGCCATGGCCCATACTGGTATGCCGTCTGGCGTGAAGAGGGCAGGGTGCGCCGCCGCTACCTCGGCGCCAATGCACCGCGAGACGTCGCGCCGCCCCCCGATCCGGCCGCTCACGCCCTTCCACTGCGGGTGCGTACGCTGGGCGGCTTCTCGGTATCCTGGTCGGGGCAGCCGCTCCCCGCCGAGCCATGGAGGCGGCGAAAGGCCGGTAGCCTGTTCAAGGCTCTGATCGGCGCCCCGGCACAGACCTTGGCGCGCGAGCAGTTGCTCGAGTTGCTCTGGCCGGAGGCCGATCCCTCCGCCGCCACCCGCAACCTCTACACGGCCCTGCATGCTCTGCGCAGCATCCTGGGCGACGCCGCCTACCTGGTATCGCTGGAGGACGACGTTCTGCGCCTGACCGTCCCCAGCGGAAGCGAGTGGCTCGACGCGCAGGCGTTCGAGACCCGCGCCCGGGCCGCTCTGGCAGGCGAGGACGCGGAGCTAAGCCGCCGAGCTCTCGACCTCTACAAGGGAGACTACCTGCCGGACGATCCGTACGAGGAGTGGGTTCTTGCCCGGCGCGACGGTCTGCGCGATCTGCACGCCGCCCTTCTCCTCCATCTCGCCGATCTCTGCGGCGCCCAGGGCAATTTCGCGGAGGCGGAGGCCTGTCTGCACGCCGTTCTGGCTCAGGACTCCTGCAACGAAGAGGCGACGGCCAGGCTGATGGGACTGCTTGCCGCGGCAGGTCGTCGCACGGATGCCCTCCGTGCCTACGAGCAGATCACGGCCAACCTTGCGCGCGATCTCGGCGTCTCTCCCTCGCGCGATCTCGTCGCCTTGCGCGCTCGCCTGCGCGATCAGGAGAGTGCACCCGTCCCGGCCACCCGCCCACCCCGTGAGACCAGGCCGCCGCGCCTCACCAACCTGCCGGTCGCGCTCACCAGCTTCGTCGGTCGGGCCCGTGAGCGGGAGGAAATCGCGTTGGAGCTTGCCCGCGCGCGGCTGCTGACGCTCACCGGCGCTGGCGGCTGTGGCAAGACCCGCCTGGCCCTCGAGACTGCGGATCGGTTGGTCGATGCCTACGCGGACGGCGTGTGGCTGGTGGAGCTGGCAGCGCTGACCGCCGACGAAGTCGATCGTCAGATGGTGGCGCGCCGCATCGCCGCGACGCTCGGCGTGAAAGAGGAGGCCTCGCGATCGCTCTCGGCAACCCTGGCCGCCTTTCTCGCTCCCCGGAGGCTGCTCCTGATCCTCGACAACTGCGAGCACCTCCTTTCGCCCAGCGCCGCCCTGGTCGCCACCCTTCTCACGGCGTGCCCGGAGCTGAAGGTGCTGGCCACCAGTCGCGAACGGCTCGGTGTGCCCGGCGAGGCAGTGTATCACGTCGACTCGCTCTCGATCCCGCCGCTCGACGCGCTGGACGCCGCGCTCACCGGCTTCGAAGCCGTCACCCTCTTCCTCGCTCGCGCCAAAGCCGCGTCCGTGGAAAACCTCGAGAGCGCCGCCGCGCGCCGGGCAGTGGCACAGATCTGCCGCACGTTGGACGGTATTCCCCTGGCTATCGAGCTGGCTGCCGCGCGCACCAACGTCTACCCTGTGCAGGCCCTTGCTTCCCGCCTCGACGATTGCTTCCACATGCTGACCGACGGCCCGCGCACGGCCTTGCCGCGGCAGCGCACGCTCCACGCCACGCTCGACTGGAGCTACACGCTGCTCTCCGAGCCCGAGCGCGTGCTTCTCCGGCGGCTGGCGGTATTCGTCGGTGGCTGGACGCTCGAAGCAGCCGAAGCCGTCTGCCCCCTCACGCAGAAGAAGCGAGCGGGCAACCCGCCGGACGTCGCCCAGGACGCCGTCCTCGACCTCACCAGCAGCCTGGTCGGCAAGTCGCTCGTCCACATCGAGGCACGCAGCGGCGAAGCTCACTACCGCTTCCTGGAACCGGTGCGCCAGTATGCGCACGAGCTCTGCCTGGCCGCCGGTGAGCTGCCGTTGCTACGCGACCGCCATCTGGACTGCTACCTTGCCCTGGCCGAGCATGCCGAGCCCAGCCTGTGGGGCGGCGCCGAGCAGGCCGCCTGCCTGGATCACCTGGAAAGCGAGCAGGAGAACTTCCGCGCCGCCCTCCGCTGGACCGTCGAGCAGTTGAAGCTCAGCCCGGGCCTCAGACTCGCCGGCGCCTTGAGGCGATATTGGGACATCCGGGGCTACAGCGGCGAAGGCTCCGAGTGGCTGGAGACACTCTTGCGCATGGATGACGCGGCAGGCGCCGCCACCCCCGCGGCACGCGCCAAGGCGTTGGTGGGCAGCGCCACTCTCGCCTACTCCCTGAACAGCTACGACCGCGCCACCGTGCGAGCCGAGCAGGGTCGCGCGCTGTGCCGGGACCTCGGCAACTTGGAGGGCGTCGCCGATTGTCTTAACGTGCTGGGTATGATCGCCAGTGACAAAGAGGATCTCGACGGCGCCACCAGGCTCTACGAGGAAGCGTTGGCGCTCTATCGACCGCTCGGCATCAAGCATCGTATTGCCGCCATGCTCTGCAACCTCGGCAATATCGCCTACTTCCGGGGCCACTACGAGCAAGCCATCGCCACGTATGCCGATGCGCTCGACCTCTTCCGTGCGATCGGCGACTCCGTCGCCCTGGCAGCCACGCTCTCCAACACTGGCGCGGCCTACCGGGAGCTTGGCCGGCTCGACCTGGCCACGAAGGCACTGGAGGAGAGCCTTGTGCACGCGCGCCTCTCCAGCGCCGCCGTCGAGACGGCACACGTCCTCAACAATCTCGGCGACGTGGCCTTTCGCGGCGGGAATTTCGCCCGCTCGGCCGATCTCATGCGCCTCAGCGCCGAGCTGTTCCAGGAATGTGGCGACCGGCGCAACGTGCTAGCCTCCCTGGTCGTGCTCTCCGAGGCCCTGATCGGCCTGGGCCAGTACGAGCGCGCCACCTGCCTGGCCGGCACGGTTGCCGCCCAATGCGAAGAGCTTGGCATCGCCGCCGCCGGCAGTGAGTGGTCCGGACTGCAGCGGTCCGTGCAGGCAGCGCGCGAGCAGCTCGGCGAAAAGCGGGAGGCGGACGCCCGTGACCGCGGACGGCGTCTCACCCTGGAGCAGGCCGTATTGCTGGCCCGCACCTAGCACGCACGTCCCCCGGGTCAGACACCTGGTCCACCCGCGATAGGGGATTGTGGCGTTGTGGTCCTCCATGGTACGAATGACTTCCTGTGTGATGGAGCGCCGGAAGGAGTCAAGCCCATGCAGACCGGCTTGCTGCGGATTGCCCTCGCGGCTGCTGCCGCGTGCGTCATAGCCCTGCCCGGAGGCGGGCCGCGCATCGATCCGCTGCGCCAGGCGCGGGCAGCCGCCGTGCCGGGCAGGTTGCCGGGCCATTTCGGCATTGGCCTTTCCGCCGCGCCGGACGCCACGGGCCTCACCGGCTGGATGCCGGCATCCGGCATCCCATGGGACTACGCGTACGCCTACCTGGCAGGAGGCGTCAATACTGGAACCGGCTGGGAGACCTGGAATACGAAGGGACAGTATCCCCTCTGGTACGCCGAGAGTGCCGCCAAGCATGGATACATCCCCTTCTTCTCCTACTATGAGCTGTTGCAGAGTAGTGGGAGCTGCGGGGGCTGCGGCGAGAACCGGCGGGACCTCGCCAACCTGAACGACGCAAGCCTGATGGCAAGCTACTATCGGAACTTCGCTCTGCTCATGAAGCGGCTCGGTCCCGGAACGTACGACGGCGTCGCCGGCTTCGGCAAGACCGTCGTCGTGCAGATCGAGCCCGATTTCACCGGTGGTTATGCCTTGCAGGCCGTTCTCGACAACAGCCTCTGCTCCGGCTACTGCACGAGAAGCGGCAATAATCCGTCCTATCTGAAGGCGTCCGTGGCCGGCTCCGGAGACGCCGATGTAGCCGCCTATCCCAATACGTTCCAGGGCTTCAACTGGGCGCTGCTGCATCTGCGCGACCGCTATGCGCCCAATGTCCTCCTCGCCTTCCACATCAGCAACTGGGGTACCCTGCGCGACGTCGGCAGCGACACGAGCCCATCGCTGGACGCCGCGGCGCTGGGCACCGAGGCCGGACGCTTCGCCGCCCAGAGCGGTATTGCCGGTCTGCCGGCTGGCACCGGTGCCTACGATCTGCTCACCAACGACGTCCTGGATCGCGATGCGGGGTACTACAAGTACGTCGAGCACAACCCCTCCGTCTGGTGGGATCGTCTCAGCGTCGCGTTTCCCAACTTTCTCCGTTGGGAGAGCTACATACGCGCCGCGCACCTGGCAGCCGGGCGCCCCTTCCTCATCTGGCAGATCCCCGAAGGCAACCAGTACTTCGACAGTGAGAACAATACCGACGGCCACTATCAAGACAATCGCGCCGAATACTTCTTCGCGCACATCGGCCAGCTCGCTCAGGCGGGCATCGTCGGCTTGCTGTTCGGAGCCGGCAACGCGGGCAGTACGGTGCACTGGGACGGCAAGAGAGACGGCATCACCAACCCTCCCAGCTTCTGCACCGGCGACGGATTGAGCAGCGGCCGCATCTGTAACGACCATATCAGCACCGTGACCGACGACGATGGGGGGTACCTGCGCATGAAGGCGCGGCAGTACTATGCCGGCGGCGGCTACCGCCTGGCCGGCCCCACGGCCGCAGCCTCTCCAAGCGGAGGCGCCGCCAGTACGAAGACTGCCACCCCGAACGGCAGTCCTGGTCAGGCACTGGCCGCGGCAACCGCCACCCTTGTTGCCGGGGCAAGAGCGAGCGCCGTGGCTACGGTTGTCACCCCCGCGATCGTCCGGTCCTCGGCCGTCCCCGGTCGCGTGCCGCGCGGCGGCTCGGAGCACCTGGGTGCCGCGATCCGGGTCAATGTGCGCCTGAGCGGCACGGTCGTCGACTTCGAGGTCTACGACGCCGCCGGCGCCAAGGTCTTCCAGTGGTTTGCCGCCGGGCAGAGCTTCGCCGCCGGCACGCCGCGCTCCTTCAGCATCGCATGGCACGTGCCCGCTGGCCGCTCGTCCGGTACCTACACCTTCAAGATCGGCATCTTCGGCCCAGGCTGGAAGCCGCTGTATCTGTGGGACAACGCGGCCGCTACGTTCCTCGTCACCTAACGGCTGTCCGCCCGCGCCCTGTCCCGTGGCCGCGCGGCATTTGCACGGACCCGGGTCCGCGCGACTGATCCGGTACATCCGGAGTAACACGACAGCGGTCTGGCGGCAACGAGGGCCGATGCAAGTCATGCAGCGCGTATTGACAATTAGCAATCACTCATCAATAGTGGATTCACTGCGGCACAGCCCGTTGGTGGGGCCGGGTGCCGAGCCAATAATCCGCCGCCGCGCTCGTACGCCATCCGCAGACGAACCGGGAGCGGCTGGCATGCTTCAACATCGAGGTTCTCGAGAGGTTCGGGGACCGGTTAGCTGCGGCAGTGGCGCCAACGTCAGGGAGTACGCCGATGCGCATCAAGCACACCTTCGCACTTGCCGTCCTGCTCGGGAGCCTGGGCCTTGCCGGCATTGCACAGGCAGCCGGCATGAAGACCTATACGAATAAGATCCACGGCTACCATATGCAGTATCCGGCGACCTGGACCGTCACGCCGCACGCGTCCAACACGGATGTTGAGTTCGGTGCACCGGACACGAACGCCATTGTCACCGCTTCGGCCACTGCAGGTAGCGCCACCGAGGCTGAGATCAAGGCCCAGCAGGCCAAGGTGCTCAAGGCCGCAGGCAAAGCCCAGGGACCACTGTCCTATAAGCTCGTGTCCATTCATGGCATCACCTATGCCTTGTCTGAGATCGTCACCAAGACGGCCCAGGGCAAGGTGCTCGACATGGCATTGCTCGACACGTTGCATGGCGCCTATCTCTATGATTTTGACGCGCTCCTGCTCTACAATGGTCCAACCTACAAGGCGGAAACCAAGACTGTGCAGCAGATGCTCAACAGCATCCAGCTGAACAAGTAGCATCCGCCAATCGGGGCCTGAGCACACAGTCTGCCTGGAAGCAGGGCACGCCGGAGAAGCTGACACGCTGCGGCATACGTCAGATAGTTCTGACGCTACGGAATACGCGGCATGCACCGCCGCAACCGATCTCTCCCTCCACCCGGAGCTCGATGATCATCCGTGGCAGCCGCAGCCCAGGTGAGCCTGTCCGCATCAGTGCACCTGCCGCGCGCCTCTAGCAAGACTCCGGCCGGCCGGCGATCGGGCGAGCCCGGGCGCGTCTCCGGCTGTAAGTCCTTCAGACAAGATGCGGGCCTCCCGCCCTTGACTGCCCTCGAAGTCAGTTCGGTGTACGATCGAGAAGATCTGTCCCTCCATCTGACTCACCCCACGGGTTGGGCCCGATCGAGTGGGACATCGCGCAGCCCGTCATCGGCTATGACAGTGCGCGGATGCGTCGGCCGCACGAGGCCGGTGCGCGATGCAGGCAGCGTCCGGACATCTGGAAACGGCGGTAACTGTCGGGAGGAGGAGTGGGCGAAGGGACAGCGCAACCGGCCCAGGTAGTCGTGGACTGCCAGGCGGCACTCGGTCCCCTCCGGCGCCTGTGGGCCAGCTTCGGATACGACGAGATCAACTGGACCGCCACCTCGCGCGGCCTGGACAACCTGGCCACGCTGCAGACCTTCATGGAGGTGCCCTACGCCGTCCGGGCCCACAACCTGTACACGAGCGGGCCCGGCCGCGGCCTGCCGCACTGGAGCAGCGGCAACATCTACCATGAAGACCAGGCGGGCCGGCCGGACTATGACTGGTTCATAGTCGACCCGGTGTTCGACGCCTGGGTCAAGCATGGCTGCAGGCCCATAGTCGAGCTGGGTTTCTGCCCGCGGGACCTGGTTCCAAGTACCGCCGTTCTGGCCTTCACACCGATGCCGTCGGTCTATAGCGCCTATGAGGCGGGTCTGTGGGCTTGGCCGCCAAATGATCTCCAACGCTGGCACGACCTTGTGCAGGCCACCGTGCGCCATTACTCGGATCGCTTCGGCCCAGACATAGTGCGCGAGTGGTACTGGGAAGTGTGGAACGAGCCCGACATTGCCTATTGGCAGGGTAGCGTGGACGCCTACTGCCGCCTCTACGACATCTCCGCCGCGGCCGTCAAGAGCGTGTTGCCGGCCGCGCGTGTGGGTGGCCCCGCCACTACGGGCAGTGGGACGGCGTTTCTCGACCAGTTCCTGGCCCACTGTGCCCACGGCACCAACGCGGTATCCGGCGCGCGCGGCAGCCAGCTCGACTTCATCTCTTTCCACACGAAAGGCGCTGCGTTCACGCCCTGGCGCAGCTACGGCACATGCGGCCCGGATGGGGTGGCGACTGCGTCGTCTGCCTCGCCAAGCACGCCCAAGATACTCGGCGAGGTGGCAGCCAACCTGCGGACCATCACGGGCTACCCGCGATTTCGGGACCTGCCTGTGCTGGTCGACGAATGCGACGCCTCGGTACCGGCGCACTGGGGCGTCTACGACAATGCCAACTTCGGCTACCGCAATACGGCGTACTACCCGGTATTTCAGGTGCAACTGATGAAGAAGTTGCTGGATCTGGACAGCCTGAGCCTGGCTCGGGTCCATGCCGCGACCACCTGGTCCTGGTATCTGGAAGGGGACCGCTTCTTCGAGGGCACGCGATGCCTCTTCACGGCGGAGAACGTGTGCATGCCACTGCTCAACGCCTACCGTCTGCTGGCCCGGCTCCCTGGCGAGCGAGTGCTGGTAACCAGTAGCCGTGGCCGTGGCCTGGCACAACTGGACCAGCCCGACGAGCGCGCGGAGATTGACGGGTTGGCGGCAACCGACGGGCGCAGCCGGGTCGCTGTGCTGGTCTGGCACCACAGTGACGATCAGTATCGGCAAGATCGCGCGGAGGTGACGGTGGTGCTCCGCGATCTGCCCTTTGACCGTGGACCGGTGCGGCTGCGACACTACCGGATCGACCGGCAGCATAGCAATGCTCATACCGCCTGGGTGGAGATGGGTTACCCCCAGGCACCGACTGCCGGACAGCTGGACGTACTGCGCGGGCGGGCGCGCCTGGAGGCGTATGCGCCGGAGCGGCTGATCCAACTCGATGGCCGGGAACTCCGCGTGACCTTCCCGCTCCCGCTGCCGGGCGTCTCGTTGCTGGAGGTCGAGGCGCCTACCGGGACGACGTAGTACTGCCCCGCGGAATCAGCGTCATTGGAAGAATCTGGTGCCGCTGTGCCGGATGCTGGCCCGACATCATCGCGAGCAGCATCTGGACTGCCAGCCGGCAGAATTCCTCCACCGAATAGTACACTGCCGTGATCGGGGGCTGCACAAGCTGGGTGAACACGCTGTCGCCCAGCGTTACGATGGCCACATCGTCGGGCACTCGCAGGCCCATACCCACTAGCGCATGCAATGCCGCCACCGCCTCAATGTCGGTCGTTGTAATCAGTGCCGTCGGCCCGTCTTTCCTATCTGCAAAAGGCCGTAAGGCTGTACCAACCTCCTGGACGCCCTCACAATGCAAGACCAATTCACGCTGCCACGGGAGCTTGAACGTGCGGTGTGCCTGCCGGAACCCGGCCAGAGCGTTGTACTGGTAGCCAAACACAGGGTTGTCGCCAAGGAAGGCGATACGCCGATGTCCACCGCGGAGCAAATGTTCGACGGCGATCCCCGCTCCGCCGCGAAGGTCATGCTCGACCCATATGCAGTCTCTTGTTCTGACGGGCTTGCCCATGGCAACAAATGGAAGTCCCGTCGCTCGCAGCGCGTCAACGCGTGGGTCATCGACACGCATCTGAAGGAGCAGCATGCCGTCCACATGGCCTTCGCGCGCCAGCCGCACCAGTTCTGGTGCCTGAGGGCTGCGCGAGATCAGGCACAGCAATCTGTAATCGTGGCGACTTAGCTCGTCAGCGATGCATTCGATGAACTGGGAGAAAGAGCTATGGGACAACGAGCGATCAGGTACGTCGAGCGGTATTGCCAGCCCCGTGATACGCGTCCGCCGGGAACGCAGACTGCTGGCAATGGCGTCAGGATGATAGTCGAGCTGACTCGCGGCAGCAAGCACCCTTTTCCGCGTTTCATCACTGACTGGATAGTTGCCGTTGAGCGCGTGGGACACCGTCGAGCGCGCAACACCAGCCCTCTCGGCCACATCCTTTATCGTCGACACGCCGCCAAATTCCCTAAGATCGCCAAAGCAAATGCATTGGCGCTAATCGAGTCAGTACTACCATAGCACCTTAGCTCGCCGCTCAACCATGAAGGTCTCTCCTCAGGGGGCTACTGCGCCGCAGCGTCCGCCGGTTGAGTCGCCGCGAAGGCGCCTGCTCGTGGCCCATCTTCACGGGACGGTTGCCTGACCTCCTTGACGCATCGGGGAGTACTGCCTGGAACATGGCCGCCGTGCCGCACGGGGAAGGCTGTTGCATGATATCGAGATACCGCGGTAGTGAAGTATGGCCCGATCGGCGATCGCGATGCGCTACCCTTTCACAGCGCCGGCGGTGAGACCGGCCACGAGACGCCGCTGGAAGATCAGGACGAGGACGATGAGGGGCACAGTCACCACCACGGTGGCCGCCATGATGTCACCCCAGGGGCGGGCGTACTGGCTGTTGCCCGGCCAGGCGGCAATGGTGACGGGAACGGTATAGTGATCCGACGTCTGCAGGAACGAGACGGCGTACAGGTACTCGTTCCAGGCATTGATGAACGCCAGTAACCCGGTGGTCACCAGTCCGGGGGCCGCCAGGGGCAGCATGATGGACCAGAAGGTACGGAACGGCGAGGCGCCGTCGACGTAGGCCGACTCCTCCAGCTCGCGCGGCATGGTGCGGAAGAAGCTCTGCAGCACCCAGATCGTGAACGGCAGGGTGAAGATCAGGTAGGAGATGATCAGCGACCACGAGGTGTTGATCAGGCCGAAGTCGCTGAACAGGGTATACAGGGCGCCAAGGATGGCGATCTGGGGAAAGATGGTCATCGAGAGGATGACATACATCATCACCAGGCGGCCGCGGAAGCGCAGACGGCCGAGGGCGTACGCAGCGGAGGAGCCGACGACCAGCGACAGCAGGGTCACCGAGGCGGCGACGATCGCCGAGTTGATCAGGGCCGGCTTGAGCACGCCGCCCGTCAGGGCGCTATTGAAGTTGTCGAGCGTCGGGTGGCTGGGAAAGTACTGCACGGGCGTGAGGAACAGATCGGTCTCCGGCGTCAGGGCCGACCGGATCGCCCAGTAGAACGGGAACAGCATGTAGAAGGCGATCACGACGATCACCACGTAGAAGAGGCCCCGCAGCAGGAGGTTCTGGCGCTGGGCGCCGCGTGCCGGGTGCAGCCGGGCAACGCGGGCAGATCCTGGGATCGTAGTGACGCTCATTGCTGCTCCACCTTGAATACCGTCGTGTAGAGCACGACGAAGACGGCGATGATCAAGAACATCACGACGCTCAGGGCGGAGCCGTAGCCCACTTGATTGCCCGTCACAATCTCATTCTGAATCGTCGTGGCCATGGTCTGCGTATCGGCGCGGTTGCCGAAGAACACGTTGAAGATATCGAAGACGCGGATCGCGTCCAGGGTGCGGAAGATCAGGGTGACCGCGATCGCCGGCCGCAGCAGCGGCAGGGTGATGCGCCAGAGCTTCTGCAGCCCCGTGGCGCCATCCACGGCAGCGGCCTCGTAGATGTCGGTGGGGATGACCTGCAGGCCGGCCAGCAGGAGCAGGGCCACGAACGGCGTGGTCTTCCAGACGTCCACGGCGATGGTCGAGGCCAGCGCCGTGCTCGGGTCTTCCAGCCACGCCTGTCCTGGTGCCTTGAGGACATGGAGCTTGACCAGGAAGTCGTTCACCACGCCGAAGGTATCGTCGAGCATCCACTTCCACATCTGGGAGGAGACGACGGTCGGGATGGCCCAGGGCACCAGCATGGCAGCGCGCATCCCGCCTCGGCCCTTGAAGTGGGAGTTGAGCACCAGGGCGATGCCCAGCCCGATGATGAACTCCAGCACCACGGACCACACCGCGAACTTGAGCGTCGTCCCGATCGCGGCGAAGAAGTCGGGGTAGCCGCCGTTGACGTTGTTGGTGACGATGTTGTAGTAGTTCTCGAACCCCACGAACTTGGTGCCGCTGCCCAGAAACTGCTCGTTCGTGAAGCTGCTGTAGATCGTGCGGACCAACGGGTACAACGCGACAAAGACCAACACGGCCAGGGCCGGGACCAGCATCAACCAGGCCAGACGGACTTGCCGCGCTTGCAGGGTGAGCCCGCCTCGCCGCTTGGCCGCACCGGCCGGCAGGCTGACTTGCTCGTTCATGTCCCCTCCGGGCACTGGCCGGGACTGGAAGCTGCCTTCCAGTCCCGGCGTATCAACGTGGGACGCTAGGTGCCGCGCGCTGGGTCGCCTAGTGTTTGGCCATCAGGGCGTTCAGCTTGCTGTCGATCCCCGGCAGCACGGAGGAGGGATTCGAGCCGTTGAGCACCTGGTTGATGCCCTGATAGATGTCTG
The DNA here is from genome assembly GCA_963827235.1 of uncultured bacterium. Classification (GTDB taxonomy): domain Bacteria; phylum Chloroflexota; class UBA5177; order JANWHV01; family JANWHV01; genus JANWHV01. The sequence goes on along the minus strand of CAWHAE010000009.1, from coordinate 1,020,964 downwards.
TCGAGGCCTGCTGGTAGTTGATGCCCAGCAGACCGGCCGGCCGTGCCACGCGCATGACGTTGGCAATGGCGGGCTTCAGATAGGGGTTCGCGGCGCGCACGGTGGCGTCGTTGGCCACCGAGGCGATGGTCGGCACGTAGCTGGCAAACAGGGCATCGAACTTCTCGACCGCCGGGCTGGTCAGATAGCGCACGAACTCCACCGAGGCAGGGATGTTCTTGGAGTACTTGGACACGGCCAACTGCCAGCCACCGACGGTGCCTACCGGCTTGCTGCCCGGCTCGGCGGGGAGCGTGGTCACGTCAAACTTGCCGGCGACTTTGCTGCCCTTGGCCGCGGATAGGGCGTACGCATAGGGCCAGTTGCGCATGAACGCCGCGTTGCCGGAGTCGAAGATATTGCGGGCCCCCTCCTCCTCCATGCTGGTGACGCCGCGCGGGCTGATCGTGCCCACCCAGCCCTTCACCAGGGTGAGCATCTTGATGAAGGCTGGGTTGTTCAGATCCGCCTTGCCATTCACGATGAAGCCGGGCGTGCCGCTGGAGGCCAGCCATTCGAGTGCGTCACAGGTCAGGCCCTCGTAGGAGTCGCCCTGGAAGACGAAACCGGAAAAGTTCGCGTTGGACTTGCGCTCGCCCGTCGCGATGGTCGTGGCCATCGTGGTGAGCTGGTCCCAGGTGGTGGGTGGCGCGCTGAAGCCGTACTTCTTGAGCAGGTCGGTGCGATAGTAGAGGATGCCGAAATCGCCGAACCAGGGCATGGCGACCAGGTGACCGCCCACCGTGTCGTTGGCGACGATGCCCGGTGCCTGCCGTGCGATCTCGGCACTGCTGAAGTAGGACTTGAGGTCCACCAGGTAGGGAGCAAAGGCGCCCGGCCAGATCACGTCGATCACCATCACGTCGAAGGCGCTCGACTTGCCCTGGAAGTTGCGCACCAGCTGGGAGTAGTGGTCGGTGGACGAAGCAGCACCCTCGACGATGTTGACCCCGATGCCCGTGTCCTTGGTGAACTCCGCGGCGAGAATGAGGTCGCGGTTATGGTCACTGCCGACCGAGCCGCCCACGTAGGTGATGCTGGTGCCGCCGTACTTGGCTTTCAGCGCGGCGGCGTTGGGCACGGCAGGCGCATTGAGTGTCGCGCTATCCGCCACCCTGGCGGCATGGACAGTGGCCGGAAGCGCCGGGGTCAGTGAAAGCACCGTGGCCGTGGTCAGTAACGCTGACACGAGAAACGTGCTGGACTTCAACGTCATCTCCTTCTTCCTCAGTAGCGGACAATGCACTCCTTTGGCCGAATCACGCTGTGCTCTCGCCGGCTCGACCTGCTCGTCAGCGAGTCCTGAAGCCGAGCCACGCAGGGAGCTGACCCATGATTCGGACGTAGCAAAGACCTGTTGCCTCCTTTCTCTCTGTGTGACGCCAACATAGCGGTGCATGCATTCAACAACTCATCTCACCGCCGCCGGGTCCACATAGAAATCGATTTCTATCATCCTAGCACGAGATCGTGTGCTCCGCAAGATGCGTGACAGTTCTCGCCTAGCGGCCGGCGGCCGCCTCACCGCCGAGGGGTGCCCAACCAGCTTGGACCGTGGCCACGATGACGTGCACGCCGCGGGCTCAAAGCCGGCGCCGGACAGCCCCATGTGACGCTCGAGCGCGACTCATCGCGGCCGCGGTACCTGACCATAGACGGTTCAGCGCTTCACGCACGTATAGGCTCCATCCACCGAGCGGTCAAAGTGGGCAGTCACGACGTCGAGCCCTGCGGCGGCGAGCATGGGCTCGAACAGCCACCGGAAGGTGCTGTGTTCAGTGCGAATATGCGTGGCAAAGTCGTCGCAGGTATAGCCACTTGCCGCGTCTTGCGCAGCGGCATCGAGCCAGCGGCCGAAGACCTCTGCTGCGTCGGCGGGCTGGAAGTCGTAGATGAGGTCGTGGAGCCGCACGACGCCACCGGGCGGCTGGTGACCATCGCCGTCAGAGGTTGTACACGGGCAGCAGTCGTCGCTCGGTCTCGCCCTCGATGCTCGCATGTACCTCGATATACTCGGCGATTCCCGACGTCGCGATCTTGGGTTTGAGGAGCTCGTCAAGCTGGAAAATACCGGCTGAATTGTTCATCGCCACGCTAATGCCGATCGGCCGATGCTCACCGCGCTGAATGGTGACCGTGTCGATCGCCGCGGCCGAGAGCGAGTGCACGTCGATCTTGCCGGTCTGGAAGCCGATGCGGGATCGGCCCTCGGCCATGTCCAGCGCGTCCGCCACCTTCACACAGCCCGCCTCGGCAGTGAGGCCACGCATGTCAGAACGATGGCTGATGATGGCGTGCAGCGTCTCACTCGTCACGATGGTGCGCTCAGGCTCTTCATAAATGCCCGTGAGCAGCCTTCTGATAATTGGAGCGGCGAGCATCAAGCTGTATTGCTCGTGATTGGGCCGGTGAATGCTCATGCCGACGTCATGCATCGAGGCTGCCAACACCACCACGACCTCGGCATCGTCTGACTGCATAGCAAAGTCGCGCACGATGCCGAATGCGATGTTTGCCTCGGCCAGCAGGCGGAGCAAGCGCAGGGCAATGTTGGTCACGATCCGCACGTGGACCGGCCCGTGGTCGGACATGGTGAGTCGCTCAACCGCCGTGACGTTGGCACACTTCCAGAGCTGTTGCAGCTCGATATCGTCGTTCATGCGGTCTACGATCTGACTGAGCTTCGCGTTGTGGCGCGCAGGGATGCGCATCCTCCGTGCCGTGGGAGCACGGGGCGCTGCTTCCTCGCGTACTTCAGGAGCCGGCGCCATGCCGGCACTGCTGAGCACACCGTCTCGCCGCTCCTCGCCGTCGATACTGCTGTTCTTGGCCTCGTTGTGATTCACTGGTTCACTTTCATTGGGGACATCCAGGTTGACCTGCACTGCGCCGCAACCGCCTCGTGGGCCCCGGGGCTCGCCCAAGCTCCCCGCAGCAACTCAGCCCCACTGGCGCACTCATGTCGCGAGCGCCCGCTACGGGACACGATACGATGACCGCCCACTCGACGGTCCAGGCATCGTGGCTGAGCGTGCCGTGGTGCCCATCAACCACGTGAGCATGCTCGCCGGCGCGTCGGGACGCGTCCCCGCCTCGCCGGGACGGCGACCCAGGCGTCCGCATGCTGCGCCCCGCGCCCCCGCGCGGGGACGCCGGCACGGGCGGCCTATGCTCCACATGGTACTACGTCCCGTGGTATAGGTCGTCAGAAAACGAGCTCGGCGCAGGATCGCCGCACCAGAGGAGAATGCCTGTGGGTGTGCCGCGGTCCTCCGAACAGCTCTGGCTCAGCCGGTGAGCCCAAAGCAGTGGAGCTTCCACCGGGTACGGCAGACCCATATGGGTGATTCGGCACCGCAGTGGAGCCGGGGGTCAAGTGCTCAGACTGCTTCTAGCCGGGGTCCGCGGCTCAAACCTGGATCCGAATTGACGACGCTGCGCCGCCGAGCGGTGAACCCAGCCAGCGCGCGCTCGCCTCGTCAGCACGAGTATTGACACGTGTTCCGCACTGCCCGCGCACGCCCCGCGTCTTGCCCGAGCGAGCCGTCGGACCCAATTCTTCCACCCTATTACGGACTGGCCCTCTCCCGTAGAATCGTCGTGGATCCAGCAAGAGGAAACTGCGTCAGTCGGCGCCGCCTCGGGTCTGTTCCGTACCTTCAGCTACCTCGGCTCCAGCGCCTCCTCGGCCATGATCAGCATTGTCTCTCACACGAGCGTCACCGATCACCGTTTGCACGTCATCGCCCTGATCATGATCGGCGTCAGTGCCGTCGCCCTCCTGTTCACCCTCGCCGACCGCAAGATCCGGACGCAGCCCCAGGCCGTGCCGCAGAGCTACGGCGACGCCGCTACGTCCTTGAAAACCTCCACCTCGTCGTTTGAAACGCCGAAGGAGAAATGCTGATGCACGATCTTCCATCCGCCCTCCTCCTGATGGAGGATCGTTGTTGCACGGCACAGATACTGGCGCCCATTCCGCGTGAATGCCGGGTTGTCGATGACCCAGCCGACGTTCCCCTCAACGTAAGCGCGGCATTCGCCCGGACGGAGGGTGATGCCGGCTTGGCCCAGTATCGGGGCGTAGGTTGGGATAACGTCGACAATCTGGTCCGCGCCCTCGATCCATTCCGCCGGATCGGTGCCAAGGATCAGCGCGCCCGGATGGCGGGAGACGAAACGGGCCGTGACGGCGGCATCGCCGCTCGAGTACATCTCGTAGCTGCGCTGGTAGATCTCCTTGATGACCTCCGAGTGCTCCATAGACCGCACCTCTTATCCTTACACGTCGCCCAACGGTGCCATGTTCTCCGGACCGCATACGCCGTCTATTCTCGCACTGCGAGCAGTTAAGCGCACGAATCGAGGTCGGTGAGCCCTGCTGCAATGTTCCGCACTGGCTATGCGTCCACGGCGTGCTGATCCGCTCTTGGCGCTGCCAGCACGTAGCAGATGTCCCAAGGATGTCTGGCGCCGCGGCGGCTGTCTATGCAATCGCACGGGGTTTGCCCGGCGAGACTATCAAACCGTTGCCGGTACGCTGCTGGCTGCCAGCACCTGCTCGATGACACCCCTAGAAGCGGAAATGCACCCAGAACCGTTGACACAGGAAGCAAAGCGTGAATATCTCACCGTCCGGCCAACCACAGGGGCCGCAATCATCGTCTGGTGGCCCAAACAGGCAGCAGCCGCGCCTGCGAATGACCGTGTCCTATCATTGGACGCCAAGTCCTGCGCCCTTCCTGACCGTCTGAACAAATAACTGTCACAATGATCAAGGGAAGACTCGGGCATACGCCCAGAGGCATGCTCCGGCAGTTCGACAATCGGTATTTCGTCTTGGAGATCGAGAGGAGTGCGGTCGTGCCAGGCTTTGCGCAGGATATTCGTCCCCTATTCCGCGATCGGGACGTACAGGCAATGCGGTATGCCTTCGACTTGAGCGATTATGCGGCCGTGCGCGACCATGCCGACGCCATCCATGCACAGCTCGCCAGCGGCGACATGCCCTGTGATGGTGCCTGGCCGCCCGAGCGTGTAGCGTTGTTCCGGCAGTGGATGGACGCCGGCTATCGGCCGTGATCCCGGCCGGAGCGTCAGCACGCTCCCGTTCTGCCTCTTCCGGTTATCTGCCCATCACGGGCCTTGCGCGCCGGCGTGAACGCCCACCACGGCCGTGCATCCTCGCCGTTCGCGTAGACCACCACCGCCGCGAAGACGTCCCGCACGCAGGGTCCTGGCGCACCCCGTCCAGCGCGCAGGCAGCCTACTTTAAGGTGGGCTTTCTGCTGTCCGGCCAGGGCCTCAATTCGCTTGTCGACTACGAAGCATATGACAACGACCCGGCGACACCGGCTCGAAGAGGCACGACGGCGGCGTAAACATCGGCGTGCACCGCCGGCGCTCTACGGGCACATCGCGAAGAGTAGGTCCCTGTTGTCGAGCAACTGGAAGACGATACTGGGCCGGTTCTGCACGGGATACAGGCGCAGGACCAGGCTGCTGCCCACGACCGAGACGCTCTGCAGCGAGAACAACTGGCTGTACGGCTTGCCAGAGGACTGGCTGATGCCTTGCTGTGCGAGCGAGCGCCGAACATACGGGTCTGCTTTGGCATCGGCAGCGCTGCCGAATTGCAAAGAGACGACGATGACGGCCTCGCTGCCCTCGTACCGGTATCCGATGCCGAGCGCGTCGATCAGGTGCAAGTGCGAGCGCAATTGCAGCAGCTTGAGGAACGCCTTCTTGTATGTATCGAGCTCGCCGCTGACGGAAAGCGATGGCAGGTTGTTCTGGCAGGCCGACGACGCCGGCTGCAGCAACGCGCCGGACGCGAGCGCACCGAGACCCGCGATCGTGTCGCTTGCCGTTGGCAGGCCAGCGAGCCCGGGCGCAGTGCCCCCGGTAGGCGTCGATGAGCGCGTGCAGCGTCTGGAGGTTGCCGGACACCACCATGATATGCCGCGCCTGGTCGATCGCCGTGTTCGACACCGCCAGCGCCGAGGGGCCGAAGCCGAGGGCAGCCGGCGACTGCGTGTAGATGGTGGCGCCGCTGTACGTTGCCTTGGCGAACTTGCGCCGTGCGTAGTGGGCGATGACGGGTGCGAAATCGAAGTCCTCCCGGAACCGCAGGATGCTGGCACCGGTCCCGGAATCGCCGATCGTCTCCTGCACGTCTGCCGCCCAGAGCAGGTCCAGAAGGCCCCACGACCAATCCCGGGCCTAAGCCTGAGGCTCGAGGGTCAGGTCATCGAGGCCGAGCGCGTAGGTATATGCTTGCCGCGGATCGGCAAAGACCCTGCGCTGGGCTGCCGCAGAACTGGCGCTGGTCAGCTGGGCCGCATCGTCATACTGCTTGATCAGCGCCCAGTCGGTGAACGTGGCGAAGGTCGTCGTCATCGGCAGCGCAGCCATGGCCTGTTGAAACACCGTGGCTTCGCTGCGCTGGTAGCCGGCTTCCGCACGAACCGCTGATGCGCCAATGCTGTGCGCGGGGAGCAAGTAGAACAGGGATGCGGCCAGGATATATAGCCGCCAGACGCCGCACCGCTATACAGCTCCACCTTCGCCACCTTGCAGCTCTTGATGCAACGCCAGCAGAAAATCCCGGTTATCCATTGTCAGATAGTCCATCTCCCCGCCCATTCGGCTGAACGTCTTGCAGTATCGCAAATAGTAGGCGGCATGGTTGACCGGCGGCTCACCATCGCGATGCCAGTCCCAGTTCGCCTCGGCAAGGTCAACGACCAGCATGTAGTGGTTCTCAATGCGCTTTCCGTGCTGGATCGCCAGATTCTGCGCCATCGAAAGTGACTTCTCAAAGATCATCGGCGACATCACTGCAGAGCCAACCGACAGATATACTCCCCTTTCAAGCCCTGTTACACTCTCGGCAAAGCACAGGAAGTCCCTGAGCGCAGTCCGGCCAATGGCCGCGCCAGAATTCATCGGATGATTGTAAATGATATCGTGACCGAACATTGGATGCCCGGTAAACGGTATCTTCAACTCATATGCCGACGCCTGAATGGAATACTGCTTGTACGGGTGAGGGATCTTCAGAGAGCCGCAGTTGAGGTTGAATGAAGCTAGAGTACTGAGTAAGTCGAATATGGCCGCGCACCTATCGGGATCGGTGAGCTTGATTCGATCGATCTCAGCGTAAAGATCCCTGACATCAGGTATCTCGAGGCACTCCCGAGAGATCATCCTGCCGATCGATTCGCCATACCCAAGACCCTCAAACGCGCCGACAATCAGGCCGAGATTGATGAAGTACCCAGTCTCATCCCAGATACCAAACTGACCGTCATGGACATTCGACCTGACATCCTCGCTAGACATTCCCTGAAACGCGAATTCCCAATCATGGATAATACCGGCCCCATTCGTAGCCAAATGCGTGACCCAGCCGTCCTTGATCAGTGCGATCAGAGTTGGAGCCATACCGTTCTTGATTGTATGCGCACCGAACGTCAGCATAACCGAGCTGCCGGCATCCCGGGCTCTACGGATCCTGTCCGCGGCCTTTCTCACCAGCTCCCGACTCTGGATGGAGAGAGCCCTGGGAGCCGATGCAACTGGAACATGATCCCTTGCGATCAGAACCTTGTTCTTACGCTCACTCAGTTTCTTTATCACGAGATCAGTCCGGCTTATCTCGGGGTACGGCATAGCAAGGCTCCTATAGCGTGATGCCAATAAGCGAGAGCAATGAGGATAGCTGAGAAAAGTCCGGAACGATCACCGATGCGCCGGCTCTGATCAATCGCTCCCTCTTCTTCATGTTCAGTCCGAATCGTTTGACTTCATCACTTGCGACCCCGATAGTGAAGCCTCCGCGCTTCACAGTCTCACGGATCTCAACAGGCCCATCGCCGAACGTCACGATGTTCCTCGCCGATTCGGGCCCAATATCCTGAAGAATCCTTTCTAGCACAAGCTTCTTTGCTTCCTTTGCGATGTCACCCACAGCGCCGTATATCCTACCCTCAAAGAAGTGATCATATCCGAGTATCCTTGCCTCGCGCCTTACGTCCTCCTCATCGGTACCACTTGCCAGATACAACCGAACGCCTCTATCGTAAAGGTGGCGAAGCAGTCGAACGGCGTTCTTTACTGTGAAGTCGTCAACAGACAACTCCTGCCTTTCCAGCTTTCCTTCTCGTTCTCGTACGACGTTCAGCAACTCGTCATTGTAGATTCTCTTGTACCCAAACTCATCAAGCATCTGATCCTGGGGCACACAGCCGAACTCCTGGATGATACCGACAAGCCCTTTCATCTGGACCAAAGTCTGTATACCTGTAGTCTTGTCGATATAGTCCTTTACCCGAAGTCTTACCTTATCAAGGAGTGCCACATCGGCATCAAAGTACCTTGATCCCAGGACGGCGCGCAGCATCATCGGCTCCATGATGCCTTCCCATCCTTCTCGGAGTGTGGAAATTGTTCCGTCATGATCGAAGATTGCATGTCTGACTGTGAGGTTGGCAGCCGGCGGGCTGATTATCTCGATCTCAGTGCCTTCGAGATAGTGCGCGCCACGAACATCGGCGGCGAGTTCCGGTCTGTAGATGTAGTCGGGGTCTCTGCCTATCGCGAGAATCTCAGCGGGAGTGGCCGTACCGGTCTGAAGTAACTTTTGCACCGTAACGCCTGCGACGATGTTCCCTAGCTCAGCCGCCTCAGCCATATCGCAACCGACCGCAAGTGCCGAAGCCGCTCCTGCAAGAAAGCTGTCACCGGCGCCTACTGTGTCGATCCGGGAGAGAGTCAAGAGGCCCTGTATCTCGTGGCACCTTCCGGTGCTGTCGACTGCAATACATCCCCGGGCGCCCCGTGTGATGAACATGGGCTTCTTCCATCGCCGGTGCAGCTGGGACGCGGCTTCGATGACTTCGGAATAGAGGATAGTGTCGCCGGGGTTCTTCTTTATGCCGCACAACGCTGCCGCTTCCAGATCGTTCAGCTTGCGGCATGTGCCATCGAATGCATCGCTGAAGCTTCGGCTGTCAACAAGGAACATCGTAGTAGGGTTGCGTGCAATGAGGTTAACAAGTTTGGTCCGCAGATACGCATCGTCGATTGTACCGGTAACCTGCTGATTGATGAGCACGACGTCCAGGGCTGCTATTGCATCCTCGATCCTATTTAGCAATGAATCGGCGGCTGACCGAGCCAGGCAGTTTGCACCGCCAAAATCGATACGGCTCTGTTCGTTTGCATTGAGGTAGGGCTTAATGTAGACGTTGGTAGACCACTGGTTGTCCTGAACAACCATGCCGTGGGTCTCAATGCTTCCTGTCTGTTCCATGACCCGTAGCATCTCGACGCCGAAGGGATCGTTTCCGATAATTCCGAACGCCAGTACGATGTCTACGCCCATCGCCACGAGGTTGCTCGCGACGTTGCCGGCGCCGCCGAGGGAGTACCGCTGCGTTGTTATTGGTGTTGTCGGAATGCCGGTTTCGAGCGAGGGCTCACGCCGGTTCTCATCGATGATCCAGTAGGCATCAAGGCAGAAGTCGCCGATGATACCGACTTTGAGCCTTCTTATCTGTGCAAGAATGTTCTGAAGCTGCAGGTGGTTCATGCCTCGTCCTCTTGAGTTGTAATGGCAGTACAGGGTGAGGAGGTCGGGTGCATGGATCGCCGGGTCGGTCGGCGACGCCGCGCCGGCCGACTACCGATCAGCCCGTTGGTGCTTTCCTTGATCGTCTGGCGCCAGCATGCTAGAGACGCATGTTCGCCGGCTACGCGATCCACCCGTTTCGGCGGAGGCGAGTCGATCAGCCGCCTGTCCGCCACCGGGTTGGCCGGCGGCGTAGCGCCGTCAGGCCACGCCGCGGTGTCGTGGGACCCCTGGGCCTGGTGGATGAGCAGCGCTCCGGCAACCCGATCCAGGGACGCGGTGTTCCGCCCAGAGCCCTCGTCCATGGTCACATGGTGGAAGGGCAGGTCCTTGCCTTCCTTGACAATCTCCACCATCTCCCACGTCAGACCCGGCTCGGCATGAATCGCCATCGCTACGATGTTGTAGTACGGTACCACAAAAGGCAATGGGTCTTTTTCGAGTCCTCTCATTGCCAAACCAAGACATGGCCGTTCTTTAGTCAGTCGTCAATTCTCGCGGCAGAGAACCCGCATGCGCGCTTCGATGCCGCGTGGGCGTAGCGCTCCGGTGTAGAGAAATACAACGGCGATCTGGATCACGGCACGCGCGAATCAATGCGCAAGTGCAAAACCGGCGTGATCGAGGCGCTGATCGCACTCGTCCTACAACAAGGGAGGCCCACGCCCAACGAGTGCGGAGGATGCATGCAGCAGAGCAAGCACGGCAATCGGTCTCGACGCAGCAGACTAGTCGGAACGGGCAGACCGCGTTGTCGGCATATCGACCGGCCTGGGCAAGTTTCGCGTCGCCACCACCTCCTCGGCACGCGTGCGATCGCCCGTGCAGCTGATCATCCGCGGTGCCTGCAGACGCAAGCTCGTGTCGTAGCCCAGACTCTCGTACAGCGCCACGATGCGCGGCGTCGCCTGGTTCGACAGAATCACCGGCCCCTTGTGCTGCGTGAGCCACTCGGCCAGTCGCCTCTGCTCCTCCCAGCCGAAGCGCTCGCGCGAGTAGGCCGTGAACTGCACGTCGTACGGCGGATCGGCATAGACGAAGTCGTCCGCCTGTAGCTCGATCTGATCGAATGGCGTGCAGGTAAACGACCACGGTTGTAGTGCCTCGCGGTAAGCACTCAAATCCTTGGGAAAGCTGATCGTCTTGTAGCGGCCGAAAGGCGCGTTGAATGTACCCCTCTTGTTGAAGCGGCATAGTCCGTTGTAGGACGATCGGTTCAGGAACAGGAACAGTTGTGCGGCTTCCTCACCATCCTGCTGGCCGCCGCCGATCAGCTCGTTGAACCGCGCCCGCTGCCGGTAATACAATTCCGCATCGTTGTCCATCTCGATCGTGAGATTGAGTCCCTGCCGCAGCCGGCGATAGAAGGAGATCAGGTGGGGATTGATGTCGTTGAGCAGAGCCCGTTCCGGCAGAAGCCCGAGCGTAACCGCCAGTCCGCCCACGAACGGCTCGACGAGCCGCCTCTGCCGGTGCGCCTGCCAGTACGGCTGCAGGTGCGGCACCAGCCAGCGCTTTCCTCCCGCCCACTTGAGGGGCGGCTTCAGGCTGGCCGGTCTGCTTGGTATCGCTTGCAACTCGAGGCGCTCCGTTCGTCCCGCGCCGGTCACGTCACACTCTGGCGTCGCGTGCGGGCTGTGAAGTACCATACGCGATCCGCGCAGTCTCCGTCTGCCGGCTACTCACAAGAAGGGACAAGCTTCTCTGGCCGCTGCCGCGACGCTCGCCGTGCGGCCGCCGCGGACACCTCCCGCCTCGGGCATGTGTGCAACGCGCGTCCGGCCCAAGCTCGGGCTCCTGAACGCCTCCGTGCGTGGTCAGACGCCAAGCACCGTGGCGGCGAAGATGTACAGGCCCAGGCCGCAGACCACGGCCGCGCTGCCCCACACACCGAGGCGGTGCAGCCCACGCATGCGGTCCGCCGGCGGTAGCGCCTTCGCCTCCAGCACGAGCAGGAAGCCCAGCACGATCGGCAGCAGCATGGCGTTCATAATCTCCACGTCCACGGCCAGGTTGACCAGGTTCCGCGTGCATAGCACCAGCGCCGCGCCGCCGATCACTGCCGTCGCGTAGAGCCAGTAGAAGTGGCGCGCGTGCGGCACCGGGTCGTTCAGGCTGTGGCGCCAGCCAAACACCTCGCTGACCCCCCAGGCGCCGGCCAGGGAGACCACCAGGGCGGCCACGAACGAGGCGCCGACCAGGCCCAGGCCGAAGAAGATGCGTGCACCGTCCCAGCCCAGAAACGGCGCCAGTGAGTGGGCGATCGATCCCACGGTGTCCAGTGAGGCATGGCTGCCACGCACCGCAAAGGTCGCCGCCGAAGCCACAACCACTGCGCCCATGATCAGCTGCGTCGCGATCGAGCCTAGCAGCGTGTCCCAGCGGCTCATCACCAGATCGACGCGCCGGAGGCCCTTGTCTACCACCGCGCCCTGCTGGAAGAAGACCATCCAGGGCATGATCACGGCTCCGACGTTGGCGGCGAGCAGGTACACATAGGCATGATTACCCAGCGGCAGGTTCGTCATCCCGTGTACCACCGCCGTGCTCTTGGGATGTACCAGCAGCGCCGCCGGGATGAACAGCAGCTCGAGCGCGCCTAGCGCGATCCCCACGCGCTCGGCCCGCCGGTAGCTGCCGGAGAAAGCCACGGCAAGCAACAGCAGCACGCTGGCACCCACCGTCAACTCGCGAGGCAGGCCGAATAGCTCGCCGGCGCCGCCGATGCCCGAGAACTCGGTCACGATGGCACCCATGCAGGCCACGAACAGCGTAGCCGCCGAAAGCAGGGCCCAGCCGAAGCCGAAGCGCTCGCGAATCAGCGTGCCGTGTCCTCGGCGCGTCACCACGCCCAGGCGTACGGTGACTTCCTGGATGCCGAAGAGGATAGGGATGAGCAGCAGCTGCGGCAGCAGGAGACTGTAGCCCCACTGGGCTCCAGATTGCGCTGCCGTGATCACGCTTCCCGCGTCCGTGTCGGCCAGCATGACCATGACGCCTGGGCCGAGCACCCCCAGCCAGCAGAGACAGCGACCAGTCGCGCGCGCCCGCCCGTGCCCGCGTACCAGCTCCTGCACCGCCACGGCTTGGCCTTTCCCGCTACCCCGTCCCGTCAGCCTTGGTTAATGCTGACATTAATACTGGTTGACACTTCGGTCAATGAGAAGGATAGCTCACCACGATGGGGCTGCGGCAGGGCTGGATGGGCCAGCGATTAAGGGACAATAGTCGGTCGCTGGCACCGGCCGTTGCGCCGGCCCGCACTGCGCGCGCTGTCCCTGGTCGAGAGGGCAAGCGGCGTGTACCCTAGAGCGGGTACGTGGCACTTCCGTTTGTATACGCGAAGCCACGGATCTTGCCGAGTTCCACTCCAAGCTCTTTCGGAGGGGCGTATGGTTGCAGCGGAACAGCTCGATGGCCAGCAGATCAAGAGGCTGGACCAGGCGAAAGTCAGCCGGTATTTTGGCAGCAACACCTTCAATGAGGAAACCGCCCGTGAGCGGCTTCCCGGAGACACCTACCAGGCATTCAGAGAGTGCTTGAAACAGGGCACTTCCCTCTCTCCGGCCGTGGCCAATGGCGTCGCCCAGGCAATGAAGGAATGGGCCATCGACCGCGGCGTCACGCACTTCACGCACTGGTTCGCCCCGCTCACCGGAGCCACCGCCGAGAAGCACGATGCCTTCATCGCCTGGAGCGAGCCCGGCACCGTGATCGAGCGCTTCTCGGGCAGCCAGTTGACCCAGGGTGAGCCCGATGCTAGTTCCTTCCCCAGCGGCGGTCTACGGGCCACGTTCGAGGCCCGTGGCTATACAATGTGGGACCCTGCCAGCCCCGCCTTTATTAAGGAAGGTCCCCTGGGCAGCACGCTGTGCATTCCCACCGCCTTCATCGGCTACAACGGCGAGGCACTCGACTACAAGCTGCCCCTCTTGCGCTCGATCGAGGTGGTGAACAAGGCAGCTCTCGCGGCCCTGGCCGTCCTCGGCAGCAGGGCCTCCCGCGTCACCGCGCAGTGCGGTCCCGAGCAGGAATATTTCCTGGTGGATCTGTCCCTCGCCCAGCAGCGTCCCGACCTGCTATTCGCCAACCGGACCCTCCAGGGCGCCCGCCCTCCCAAAGGCCAGGAGCTGGAAGACCACTACTTCGGCAGCATCAAGGAGCGCGTCCTGGCCTACATGCAGGAGGTGGAGCTGGAGGCCTACAAGCTGGGCATCCCGGTGAAGACCCGCCACAATGAGGTCGCCCCGAATCAGTTCGAGATCGCGCCCATCTACGAGCATGCTGCCGTGGCCTTCGATCACAACCAGATGCTCATGGAGATCATGACCACCGTGGCCGAGCGCCATCACCTTGCCGCGCTGCTCCACGAGAAACCCTTCGCAGGCATCAACGGCAGCGGCAAGCACCTGAACTGGAGCCTCGCCACCGACGAAGGCCACAATCTCTTCGAGCCCAGCCAATCACCGCAGGAGAATCTGCAGTTCCTCTACTTCCTCGTCGCCTGTCTGAAGGCAATGCACCGTCACGGCGGCTTGCTGCGCGCCGCCATCGCCTCGGCGGGCAACGACCATCGCCTGGGCGCCAACGAAGCCCCGCCGGCGATCATGTCGGTCTACTTGGGCGAACAGCTCAATCGCGTGCTCGACGCCGTCGAAACAGGCGACGTCGTGGACGAGCGCGGCAAGCGAACGTTGAATCTCGAGCTGGCAAATCTGCCCCAGGTGCTCAAGGATGCCACGGACCGGAACCGTACCGGCGCCTTCGCCTTCACGGGCAACAAGTTCGAATTTCGTGCCGTGGGCAGCAGCCAGCCGATCGCGCGGCCACTGACCATGCTCAACGCGGCCATGGCTGAAGCCCTGGACGAGCTGAACGCCCAGTTGTCGGCGCGGCTTGCCGCCGGTACCGCCCGCGACGTGGCGGTGATCGACGTCATTCGCAAGGCCATCACGGAGACAAAGGCCGTCCGCTTCGAGGGCAACGGCTACGCCGAGGAGTGGATACAAGAGGCAGAGCGGCGCGGCTTGCCCCATGCCAGGGACACCGTCGCTGCCCTCAAGATCTACGAGGAGCCGGCCTCGCAGGCGGTTCTCATCCGCCAGGGCATCTTCAGCGCTGAGGAAGTGGCCTCACGCATCCACATTCACCACGAGCAGTACCAGAAGGCCATCTCCATCGAGGCTCAGGTGCTGCGCCAGATGGGAGAGACCTTGATCCTGCCCGCGGTGATCGAAGACCTGCGACGCCGCGCCTCCGCGCTCGCCAAGCTGGAGCAAGCCGGCGTGCAAGCTCCGGCATCTCTCAAGGCCGCGCTGCACGCCCAGGCCTGCCTGGCGGGCACCGCCCAGGACCGGCTGGTGGCGCTCAAGACCGCCCTCGCCGAGGCCGAAGCGTTGGAAGCGCTGCCCGCCCGCACCGAGGCGTTCGGCACTGCCGTCCGCCAGGCACAGGAGTGCCTGCGCACCGTGCTCGACCAGCTTGAGGAGACCACGGCCGCCGACCTCTGGCCCATCCCGGTCTACCGCGAGCTGCTCGCCCCGTTGACCTAAAGCGGCACCGCGTCCGGATCCACATCCGCCACCGCCGGATTGACGCCGTGAGGCTCCTCGAGCTGAATCTCGAGGAGCCTCACTGCCGGGCAAGTGTAGACCCGCGTCCACGCGTGGGCATCCCACCTTGGCTTCGCCACGGAACAAACGCGGGCAGAATCACACACCCGGCCGCAGCCGGCCCCGTCCCGGCCATTCGACCGCAGTTGGAGGTACAGTGTGCCCCCGCTCATCCGACCGCAGCCGGAGGCTTCCAGTCTCGCTACTTCACGCTGCCGGCCAACATGCCGCTGATGATGTAGCGGTTCAGGAAGATGACGATCACGGCCGGCACCAGAATGCACAGGATACCCGTGGCGTTGATCAACGTGTATGGCACGATGTGCTGACCCTGCAACGAGGTGATCATGATCGTCAACGGCTGCGTGGACATGTCCGAGGCGAGAACGAGGGGAAAGAGAAATTGACCCCAGGCCGACAGGAATGTGATGATCGCCGTTGCCGTGATGCCCGGCATGCCCACGGGGATCATGATGCGGAACAGCACGCCGATCCTCGACGTCCCGTCGATGAGCGCCGCCTCCTCGAGGGCCAGCGGAATGCCCTGGAAGTAGCTGTACATGATCCACATGGCCAGCGGCAAAAACCCGGAGACGTAGACCAGCACGATGCCCGTGTACGTGTTGACCAGGCCCGCGTCGCCGAGGATCCGGTACAGCGGTATCAAGGTCGCGTATGCCGGCAGCGCCAGCGTCGCGATCACCGTGTAGAAGATCACGTTCTTGAAGCGGAACTGCATACGGGCAAACGTGTACGCGCTGAAGATGGCGATGATCACCGTCAACACCGTCGCGGAGACGCATTCGATCACCGAGTTGCCGAGCGTCTGGCTGAACTCGGGCCACAAGTTGTTCGACGCGTTCGCCGGGTCTGAGACGATGCCAAGAAGGTGGGAGTAGTTGGTGAGCGTTATCGGGTAAGGCACGTAGTGCGCCGGCACGTCCGAGGCGGCGTCGCTGTTCATCAGACTCGTGTTCAGGGCCCAGTACACCGGGAAAACAGACCAGAAGACGATCATGCCGATTACCAGCCGCCGGACGTAACGCCACAGTCGAGTGCTCACCTAATACTCCACCTTTCTGTAGATGAAGCGAAGCGCGAACACCGAGATCAGCATGGTGAGCGCCGTGAGCATGAAGGAGATCGCGTAGCCCTGGCCGAAGTTGAGGTTCTGGAAGGCAATCATGTAGGTCTGCATCATCACGGATATGCTCGTCGTCGCGTTGCCGTTGAGGACATATACCTGGTCGAAGATATTTAGAGAAGCAATGAGTGCCTGGATGACCGCGATGGCGATGCCGGGACGGATCAGCGGTATGGTGATCGACCAGAGCTCCCCCCAGCGGCCGGCTCCGTCGATCGAGGCCGCATCATGGAGGTCGTCGGGAATATTCTGCAGGCTGGCCAGCATCAATATCGCGGCCAGCGGGGCGACCTGCCACACCTGCACGACGTCGATGAAGAATATCGACACCACCCGGTGTCCCGAGATCCAGAGCTGGTACTGCGGAATTACATGGAGCTGATATAGCACGCTGTTCAGAACGCCGAACGTGGGATCGTAAATCCAGTTCCATATGATGCCTTCCACGATCCCAGGCAGTGCCCACGGCAGAATCATCGCGGCCAGTACCAGGCCGCGTCCGGGGAACGCACGCCGTAGAGCCAGTGCCATCACCAGCCCCACCAGCGTGGTGAGCGTCACGCCGAACAGCGCGTAGTAGAAGGTGTTTGCCCACGCGTTGGTGACGTCCGGGTTGGAGAGAATATCCGCGTAGTTCTGCAGCCCGATGAAGCGCTCGGGCGGATCGAGCGGGTTGACCCGGTAGAACGACTGGCTCAGGGTCATCCAGGTCGGATAGAGGGCCAGCACCACGATGATCACGACCAGCGGCAGCGTCAGAATGTACGGGAATGCCGCTCCCCCCAACCGGGCCAGGAAAGAGCGATGCTGCCGTGCGTGCAACACCGCCACGTGCCTGCCCGGGGCGCCGGGGTCCGGGCCGTTATCAACTGCCTTCTGCATCCTGTGCCTCAACTCGCGCCGGCACCGTGCCGTGGATGGGTTGCCGGCGCTGTCTTCTTGAGTGAACTCCTGGGAGCCGGTGGACAAGCGGGCCCGGCGCCGGCTCTCCAGCCCGCCGGGCCCACCTGATCCTCGGGAACGATTTCGCGCTCTCTATCGCTCGGTAGCGCGCGCTTACTGCAGGGAGTTGACCGTCCGCGCTATGTTGCTGATCGCCGAGGCCACGCTCTCCGATCCCAGAGCCGCGTTGTGCAGGTTGGTGTTGACCGCGGCGCTGAACTGCGTGTACCAGGGCGGAGTGCCGTTCGGGAATACGGCCTTCGATTGTTTCAGCAGCCCAAGGATCTGTGCCCCTTGCGGGAACTTCCCGGCCTTGATCAAGAGTTGCAGACTGGAAAGACGCATCGGCATTGAGAAGCCGGCGATAGCGTTCTTCGGGCCGTTGAGGCCATACCAGTTTGCCTGGTTGACCGTGGTGTCGTACCACTTGATGAACTCAGCCGCCGCGCCCGGGTTCTTGGCGGTCACCGGGATACCCATGCCGTCCTGGTTCGAGAGATTTCCTGCCGGACCGTTGACTCCCGGAGTGTCGATGTACTCCACCTGGCCCACGACCTTCGAGGTGCTGGCCACGCCGTAAATGGTGGACACGTTTCCGGAGTAGTCGCTGAATATGGAGGAAACCCGGTGTACAGCCATCTCGTTCGTCTGCACGGCCGAGTCCGCCATGTTGATGTTCGCCTGCGGCACCAGACCCGACTTGTATGCGCTCACCAGCCAGTCAAAGGCCTTGTAGCCGGCAGAGTTCGGATCGGTAAACAGTGGCTTGAACGAGGAATCGAGCATCGAGCCGCCGAACGCGTTCGTCGTCTCGTACCAATAGGTGGAGAGTCCTTCCGCGGCGGAGAACGGAATGCCCAGGGGATGAGCCGCGACGCCGCTCGTCTGCAGCCTCTTCAGGTCGGCCTGGTACTGCGCGATCGTCTTGGGCATCACCGTGATGCCGGCCTTCTTGAAGTCTGCCGCGTTGACCGTCGTCACCATGAATGACGCGTCGACCGGTACGCCGACCAAGGTCCCCTTGTCGATGAAAGTACCGAGCTGGGGCATGTCCTTCTGCAGCGACGGAATGTCGAAGTACTTGTTCAGTGGTAGGAACCAGTTGAGCTTGGCGAACTGGCCCACGCGCGACCAGTCAACGTCGGTCACGTCCGCGAAGTACGAGCGCGCCACCATGGCCGCCGTGATCTTGGTCTGCAGAGAGTCCCATCCAATGTTGACCCAATTGACTTTGATTCCTGTTTGCGCCGTGAACTGTGCCAGCACCGTTGCCGGTGGCGGAAATCCCGCTTCCTGAACGTTGACGGTCTGCCCCGCGAATGGCTTATCGCTGGCCGCGTGGATCACGCTGCTCGGTAGATAGAGCACGCCAACCGATGCAATCGCGGCCAACGAGCGAAGTGTGCTTACCCGCATGTTCTGCGCACCTCCAGACTTACAACTCGGCGATGCCAACACGACTCGATCCTGTCGTTCGGTGTTCGACTCGTTCACAATAGACCAGCGCTTCGCCGATGTCAAGACCGGACATGACGTATTTCGGACTGTATTGAACTCCATCGGTCGGCATTTCCTGCCAGATTCTGCCTTCTCCTGGACCCATCACACGGCGCGGCGCCCTCACCTGCGGACCGCTTCCGCCGGGCACGTGCATGCGATGGCTGATGTCACCCAGGTACGTCGGCTGCCGGGCTACGCCAGTATCACCCGCACCCCTTGCCCGCGCAGTGCATCCACGGCAGCATCGGGCGCCTCGTCGTCCGTGACCACCGTGGAAGCGGCGCCGAGCGGCGCCAGCAGCACGGGCCCGCTGCGTTCGAACTTCGTGTGATCGGCTACCACGATGAGCTCGCGGGCAATGCCGATCAGGCTGCGATCCGTCTGCACGTCCTGTATCGAGGTGCTCGTGAACCCACTCTCCGGCTCGAGCCCGTAGACTCCGTGAAAGACCTTGTCGGCGCGAAGGTCCCGCAGGCAGAGCTCGGTGAGATAGCCCAGGGCGTAACACTCCGTGTGGTTGAGCCAGCCTCCCAGCACGATCACCGCGATTTGCGGCTGATCGGCCAGCATGTAGGCGACGTTCACCGCGTTCGTGATCACGGTCAGGTTCGTCTTCGACGCCAGGTGCGGCACGATCGCCTGGGTGGTGGAGCCCGAGGTGACGATAATCGTCTCACCATTGCCCACCAGCCCGGCAGCGGCGGCGCCGATCCGCCGCTTTTGCGAGGCCATGAAGGCGCTGCGCTGCAGGATCGGCGGCTGCGCTTTCTCCTCGACGAACACCACGCCGCCATGTACGCGGCGGATGGCGCCACGCCGCTCGATCTCCTGCAGATCGCGCCGCAGTGTCGACAGGCTGAGCTGGAGGTCGCCACGCAGGTCGTGGATCCGCGCCGTCCCGTGAGACGACACATAGTCGACAATCCGCCTCTGTCGTTCCGTCGCAAGCATTGGCGTACCTCCCTAGACAGCGTCAGATTGTACCACGACCGGTCAAGCAGTGAAAGTTGTTTGCACAGACCGGGACCGTTCAAGGCACGCAGCGCACTGGCATCGGCCCCCGGCCGCTGGCATCTTGCCCGCCTCGTCCGTCACGCCGGCTACACCCGTGCTTTGTATCAGATCGTTTGGCCGATTCATGCCGAAAACGAC
Source organism: uncultured bacterium (assembly GCA_963827235.1). GTDB lineage: Bacteria > Chloroflexota > UBA5177 > JANWHV01 > JANWHV01 > JANWHV01. Next base: position 1,000,941 of record CAWHAE010000009.1, on the reverse strand, counting down.
CAGTTTCGTTCTTGACACACCAGACAGCTCGGTGTATTGTACTCCTAGTTTGGCCGACTCATGAGACCGCGCTGGGATAGGCAAATGATGGAGCGCTGCATTCCGACCGGAGCCGGCAGTACTGTGTTTGCACTCGTCCCGCTTGCCGCTCTCGCGGGCCCCGCATGGAAGGCCGGCCTCGCGCTCGCCGATAGCGCTCCGCTCGCACTCGGCCCCTCGGGCACCTTTGCAATCTGCACCCAGAGGGTGGAGACTGTCGTCAAAGCGGCGCAGGAAAGAAGCACAACGAAGTCCATCCGGGACCTGAAGCCCTGCGGCCCACCGCCGGTACCTGCCATGGGGCGGGTCCACGGTATATCAACGCTGATCGGGAGGCACCACACATGAAGTTCGTCGAGCAGGAAATACTCAGCAGCCCTTCGGCGCTGCGGCAGACACTGGCTCGCACGCGTGAATACGCGCCGCTGCTCTCGCCCGTCTTGCAGGGACCAACAGCCTTCATCGGCTGCGGCACGTCGCTGTTCGTCGGCATGGCCGCCGCCTCGTTGTACGAGCGCTCGACCGGGTTCCCCGCCCAGGGCATCATGGGGTCGGAGTATCTTCCGCGCAAGGGCTGGTCCAACGTCGCCATCAGCCGGACCGGACAGACCACCGAGGTCGTCGAGGCGATGGCTCGTGCGCGAGCGGCCGGTCTGGACGTCGCGCTCATCGAAGGCGAGCCGGGCTCCCCGGCACGCGCTCAGGCCTCGGTGGCCCTCCCGCTGGAATTCGCTCCCGAGCACGGCACCATTCAGACGCGGTTCATCAGCGCGAGTTTGCTGGCCCTTCGCATGCTGGTCGGCGGCCCCAGCCTCTACCCGCAGCTTGAGAGTCTGCCCGACCTGGTCGAGCGCGGTCTACGCGAGTTCGATCCCACCTCGCTTGCCCGCTTCGGTCACTACGTGTTCCTCGGGCGTGGGTGGCACTATCCGCTTGCCCTCGCCGCCGCCATGAACCTGCAGGAGACCGCGCAGCTCCCGCCCGAGGCGCAGCAGACCCTCGAGTATCGTCACGGGCCGATTTCGTGCGCAGACTCCAACACCCTGGTCTGGTGTTTCGACGATCCGGATGACTCGCTCAGTGCCGCGGTGATGGACGACGTGCGGCGAACAGGCGCCACGCTCCGCTGCACCGGCGACGACCCGTTGGTCTCGCTGATCCAGGCGCAGCTCCTCTCGGTGCGCATAGCCGAGAAGCGCGGCGTCGACCCTGATGCGCCGCGCAATCTAAGCCGGGCGATCGTGTTCAACGCCTGAGTACGCGAGCCACAGGTCGGCGAGATATCGCCGCCGGTGCGGGAGCGGTCTATCGCATGCGTCGGCCCGCTGTGCGCGGATGAATGCGATTCGCCCCGCGAGCTGCCGGAGTGGTGCGCCGCACCTGCGACGGTGTGCCTGGAGTGACGGCAAACGGCTGGTCCCGACACGTCCCGGCCTGCGCCTGCCTCGGCGCGAGGCTGTGCTCCGGCAACCAGCGTGACGTCGGTCACGCTGGTTGCGCCTTCAGGAACAGGAACGCGAAAACGTAACCAGCACGTACAGCGGATCCCGCCTGTCCGTCTGCCACGACACCTGGTACCCGCTCACTTGCACGCTCTCCACGTCGCGGCCTATCGTGGCAAGCGGATAGCGAAACGACACCGTGCATCCCGTGCTGCCGCCTACCGCCTTCTGAATCTCTGCCGGCGAGTGGTAGGTGTAAGCCGGCGTCTCCAGGTACAGGCCCGTGGACGACAGCAACCGCCGTGCCACAGCCCCTGCCGGCGACGCCCGGCCAGCGAGCGCGCTCAGCCAGGCCACGAAATCGGTACCGGCCGCCGGAACGCCGCCATCGGTCCAGGTGTGGTCGCGCAGCGCCTCTCAGTCGCTGAGGTTGAAGTACGCATAGCTGACCTTGCCCGGCTGATCCGGATACGGATCGTCCCAGGTCACGTCAAGGTGGTACCAATGTCCTCCCACTTGCACCAGGTTCCAGGCATGCGAGCCGCCGGTAAGGAGACGCACTGCGATGCCGGCATCTTTGAGCATCTGATAGGCGATCATCGCGTACCCCTGGCACACCGTTATCCCCAGCTTCAGCGCATCGTAGGGGCTCCGATGCGTTTGGCTCCCATCATATGCCAGATGTAGCACCATGTAGTCATGGATCGCTTTCTCCTTCCCCACGTCGGTCATCGACGTCGTGGTGAGCGTGCCCACCATCGCTCGCAGCTTGGCCATCACATAGGCGTACTGCGCGGCGTCCTCCCAATACTGCACATGGAAAGTCACCGTCTCGGCGTCACCGCTCGATACCCCGTCCCACGCCATGGAGCGGTAGTCTTGCTCCACATACTCGTCTTCGGCCAGCGCAGCCAGGAACGCGGGCTCGACGGACTTGAATGGCACCGGTCCCAGTGCAATCTCGAACGTCGTCGCGTGCGCGTGCAACTGCTTCGCGATCTGCTGCTCCACAGCCGGCAGGGGGTCGGCGACAGCGGTGACCGCTGCCGCGGGCCCCAGGCACGAGCCTGCCATGCCGAGAGCCAGCACCAGAGCGGTCACCAGACGCCGTGCCATAGTTCCTCTCCCGCGGACCGGGCCATGCGGCCTATATGGTTTCCCTGCCAGCCAGTATAGGTTCCTATACAGTCCTATGCGATAGCACCCTTGTCCACGGGCGTGCCATGCTCCCGCCCGCCGGGAGTGAGCATGCCGCTCCTCAGATCTACTCCCAACAGGCACCCCCGGATGGGTGCTGACCAACCGGCATACCGAGCTCATACTAGAGTCGGAGTGCTCCGTATGCCCGGCCCCGTCCGCTACCTTCGCCCGCACGCTGGGAGCCGGACAGCAGAAGCACACCGCGTTCGGCGTGGTCGTGGGCGGCGCTGCGGCATCGCGCGCCACGTCGTCGTGATCTCGGCTCGATGATCTCGATGCTACGTGCACCAGGGTCCTGTTGCCATTGCAACCATACTCGTGCGTGCTGTCCACCGCGCACGCGCGGGTACGGCGCCGCGCGGCACGCTGGACCGCTGAGAAACGTGGCCTGTCCGGCGCCGGTTCCAGTGGCCGGCGTGAAGCTCAGGAGGAATTGTGCTGCTCGTCGGTTCGCTGCCCCAAGCACCCGGCCTTGCACGCGTAGAAGCCGGTCCATTCCGGCATCCCGTCGCTCTTTCACGGCGTCCCGGCAACTCGTCGGCCGCACCGCGTGCCGTCCGGCCTGCACTCCAGGCGCGCAGCGCGAGCGGCAGTGCTCCGGCAGCGCTTCTCGGCACCGTTGTCCCTACACCGGCAAGTTGAGCCGGCCATGCAAGAGCTGCCGGTAGCACTCCGCTGGTATCTCCGCTGCTTGAATCTGGCCTGCCTGGCGCTGGTCGGTGGATTGACCGTCGTATTCCTGGTCAGGCAGGGCTGGAATGGCGAGCCGCACGATGTGTTCAAAGCAGCCGTCCTGTTCACGGTGATCGCCTTCACCGGTCACTACATGGTCCTGCAGGTAAATCGGTCCGTGACGCAGGATCTGGCCACGCCCGTGCACGTCGGCGCCATCCTGCTTCTGCCGTCTCCGCTTCCCGTGCTGCTCACCTTTGTGTCGTCCCTGGCCTCCGAGGCCCTCAGGCCCGGCTCGCCGGTCTATAGACGCGCCTTCAACGTCAGCCACCCCACGGTCGTCGTCGGGCTGACCATGGGTCTCTCCTCGCTGGCCGTACGGCCGACGCACCTGTTGCAGCCCGGCCGGATGGCCTCCGCCATGCCGGCCCTGGCGCTCCTCCTGGTGCTGTTCTACGTGCTGGACGTCAGTCTGATGATCGGCGTCCTTGCCTTCCTGCGCCGGTGCTCGCCCTGGCAGATCTGGTGGCAGTCCTACCGGCCTGCCTTTCTGCCGGAGCTCGCCGGCAGCTCGATCGGCGTGATAGCCGTGATCATGTGGCGCTTCGACCCGCTCGCCCTGGCCTTTGCCGCGTTTCCCGTGGTCGCCGTGCGCGTAGCGTTCAACGCCATATCCCAGGCGGAGGAACAGAGCGAAGCATTGCGCAAGCGTAGCGGCCAGCTTGAGGCGGTACTGACCGCCGGCCAACGCCTGCGCCTCCAGCACACCCAGGCCGACCTCCTGCAGCCACTCGCCGAGGCTGCATGCACTATCTCCGGCGCTGAGGCCGTCACGGGCTATCTCCACGACGAGGAAGATCCCACCATGCTGAAGCGCGTGGTAGTCGTGCCGCCTGAGGCCGCCTGCTCGGGTCCAGCGGATCTCCCGGTATACCAAGCCGGCACGCAGATGCAGGAGACGATGCTCGGCGACGTCGGCATGGTGGTACCGATCCTGCTTGAGTCCGATGGCGCCGGTGTCGACGGCGTTCTTCTGCTCAGCGGCGAGGCCCCAGAGCTGGGACATGACGAATGCGACGCCCTGACCATCCTGGCCACGCAAGGGGCCATTGCCCTGCAAAATGCGAGAATGCACGAGCGTGCGCTCGCCCAGGCATCGGAGGACGGGCTGACCGGCCTGCTCAACCATCGGGCGTTTCAAACGCGGCTGGAAGAAGAAGTAGCGCGCGCGCATCGCGGCGCCCATCCCCTGACCCTGCTGATGGCAGACATGGACGACTTCGGCACCATCAACAATGCCTATGGCCATCAGGTCGGCGACGCGACGCTGTCGGCGGTCGCCACTGCCATACGCCGTACCGTGCGGGCGCAGGACGTGGCCGCGCGCTACGGCGGCGACGAGTTCGTCGTCATACTGCCTGAGACCTCGATGGAGGACGCCTTGGGGCTCGCCGAGCGGCTGCGCGGAGCAATAGAGTCGCTCGTGGTGGTGGACGGCGCTCTGACCATCTGCGTGCACGCCAGCATCGGCGTCGCCGCGCTCCCGTTGCATGCCCTGTCGCGTGAAGAGCTCATACGAGCCGCGGACCAGGCGGCCTACGCCGCCAAGCATGCAGGCAAGGGCCGCGTGGGACGGCCCGAGGACGCGGCCTTCACGCTCGATCGGGACCCCGCCTCGCTCGCGGCCCAGCTCGAGCACGCCAACCTCGCCACCGTTGCCGCTCTCGCCGCCGCGGTCGACGCCAAGGACACCTATACACGCGGCCACTCGCAGCGTGTCAGCGCCTACGCCGGCGTGTTGGCCAGGCTCATGCAGCGAACGCCGGATGATATCGCTCGCGTGGAGCTGGCCGGACTGCTGCATGATGTCGGCAAGATCGGCGTGCCCGATGCCATCCTCGCCAAGCCCTCTAAGTTGAGCCCACAGGAGTTCGTCGTTATTCGGCAGCACACGCTCACGGGCGAGCGCATGCTTGCGTCGGTGCCATTCCTGCACGACATTCTTCCCGCCGTGCGGCACCATCACGAGCGCTGGGACGGCACGGGCTATCCCGATGGGCTGCGCGGCGAAGACATTCCTCTCGATGCCACCATCCTGATGGTCGCCGACTCGCTCGATGCCATGACCAGCAGCCGTACCTATCGCCCGGCTCTCCCCCTGGAAGAGGCCCGGAGGCGCATACTCGAAGGCAGGGGCACGCAGTTCCATCCCAAGGTCGTGGCTGCCTTCGAGCAGGCCCTGAAAGCAGGTAGGCTGACGTTGCTGTCTGGGCAGGCGATGGTGCAGTCATCGGCATATCCGGTCGTCTGGCGCACCGGCGGAGCCCCCGCCGTGGACGGCAAGGACGGCGAGCTCCCGGCCAGAGATCTGCAGCTTTCCGCCTGAGCGGTGCATACGCTGCCATCGAGCCACGTGCATGTCCGGGCACGAGTCAGCGACACCGTGCATGGGGCCGCTCGCCGTATCGAGCGGCCGGCGCATCAATCGAGCCATATGTTCTGCCGCTGGCGCACCGTATACTACCTCCAGGTTGGCACTGGCGGACGAGAAGCACGCGAATTCCGCTGGCGCCTGTGCAGTCCGGCTCATGCGGACTCGTCGCCCGCGAGAGGAGCACGGCCGTGCAATGCGCGAGTTGCGGCGCTGATCTGCGCCATGGATCTCGCTTCTGTGGCTCGTGCGGCGCTCCCTTGAGGCAGCCCGCCGCCGGTGGAACTCAGGTGCTTGGCCGGACGGACGGGCAGCCCGCGCCGGCAGCAGAGTTCTGCCTGGTCATGAGACTGCCCGGCGGGATGGAACAAGTACGCCCGCTCGACGCTCTCGCCCTGCGCATCGGCACCGGCACGGCGTGCGATCTTCGCGTCGAGGATCCCGCATTTGCCGCCGTCTGGCTGGAAGTCGCGGCTCGCAAGGGCAACTTCCTGATCCGCGATCTCCATCATGCCCGTGGCCTGATCGCGGGCGGCGTCAAGGTGAGCGAGGCCCTGCTCACGGCGGATGTGCCGATCTACGCCCCGAACAGCCTTGGCAAAGCAATCAGCTTTGCCTTGCGCCCCATCGCCCGCGGCAGGGCGCTTGGACGATTCGCCGGTCGTGCGGTGGACATTCGCTTCGGTCCCGCGCAGGACACGCTGACCATTGGACGCGATCCCGGCAACGACGTGGTGGTCGACCACCCGCTCGTCTCGCGATTCCACGCCCAGCTCGAGCACCTCGAACACCATATGCTCGTGCACGATCTGCGCAGCACCAACGGCACCTTCGTCGGCGGCCGGCGCATCCGGCTTCTGCACGAGCTGCAGGTCGGCGACGAGATCCAGATCGGCCCTGTACGCTTTGCCTTCCAGGGTGATGCCCTCGAGCAGGTAGACGAGCAGCCCAGCGTGCGGCTCGACGCCGTCGAATTGGTGCGCCGTGCCGGTGGCCGGGCGGGCAAGGTGCTCCTTGACCACGTCTCGATCAGCGTCCTGCCGCAGGAGTTCGTGGCGCTGATCGGCGGCAGCGGCGCCGGCAAGTCGACGCTCCTGCTCGCTCTGGCCGGTGTGGCGCCCGCTCAGGAAGGCGCGGTACTCTACAACGGCCGCGACATATACCGCGGTACCACGGCGTTCGGTGGTCTGATCGGCTACGTTCCGCAGGACGACATCTTGCACCGCGAGCTCACCGTGGGTCGCGCCCTGGCCTATGCCGCGCGCCTTCGTCTGCCGCCGGACACCTCCGCCGGCGAGCGCGAGCGCCGCATCGACTCCGTGCTGGCCGAGGTGCAGATGGCGCCCCAGCGAGACCAGCAAATCAGCAGGCTGTCCGGCGGCCAGCGAAAACGGGTCAGCATCGCCGTGGAGCTGCTCGCCAACCCCAGCGTCCTCTTTCTCGACGAGCCGACGTCTGGCCTCGACCCGGGACTGGACAAGGCGGTCATGGGTCTGCTCCGCGACCTCTCCGAGCAGGGTCGTACGATCGTGCTCGTCACGCACGCTACCGAGAACATCGGCCGGTGCGACCTGGTCGCCTTCCTGGCGGGAGGCCGCCTCGTCTATTATGGGCCGCCCACCGATGCCCCGGCATACTTCGGCGCCGGCGGCTTCCCCGACATCTACACCAGGCTCGCCGATATCAAGAAGTCGGATCTTGAGGAGTTGCGATTCCGTCGCTCGCCCTTCTTCCGCGCCTACGTGCTCGAGCGGCAGACCATGAGCAATCTGCCCGCGCTGCCCGACGCCGCGGTCTCCCCGCCGGCCGGGCACCGCCGGCTCCACGCCTCGGCGGTCCGCCAATGGAAGATCCTCAGCGAACGCTACGCCGAGCTGGTGTGCCTGGACAGGGTGAATCTGTCGCTGCTCCTCGCCCAGACCCCCATCGTGGCCTGCGCGCTCGTCGTGGTTACCTCTCGCGAGCTCTACACGTCCAGCAAGATCAACAACACCCAGCAGGTGCTGCTCATGCTTGCCGTCGCCACGCTCTGGTTCAGCATGAGCAATGCTGCCCGCGAGATCGTCAAAGAGCGGGCTGTCTACCTGCGAGAACGGCTCATCAACCTGCAGCTCTTCCCCTACATCCTCTCCAAGGTCGGCGTGCTGACCATTCTGGCCATCCTGCAGACTGTCGTGCTCTTCTGCATTGTCCGCCTGAAGACGCCGCACCTGCCGACGCAGGGCATTCTGCTGCCGGCACCCGTGGAGATGGTAGTCAGCCTCGTGCTCTGCGCGGCCGCAGGGCTGCTGGGCGGGCTGCTGATCTCCAGTCTCGTGCGCTCTACCGACCGTGCCATGACCATTGTGCCCATCGTGCTGATCCCGCAGGTGATATTCAGTGGTGCTGTCTTCGACCTCACGGGCTGGGCCAAGCTGCTCTCCTACCTGACCATCAGCCACTGGTGTCTCGCCGCCCTCGGTTCTACCGTCAAGATCAACGACCTGGTCACGCGCGTGCCCGGAAGCGGCCAGGCGCTGCCCTACGCGCACAATCCTAGCCTGACCGACCTCACTGCCGGCTGGCCCAAGGAGATGTATGCCTCGCCGGACCAGGCGCACCTTCTGGGGTACTGGGGCGCCCTCGGCGCCTTCTGCGTGCTCTTCATTGCCCGCCACCTATTTCGCCCTGCGCCGGGCCGACCACGGCGGCGCCACGCGCGTCAAGGACGGTCCCGGCACGCGCACGTGGCTGCTGCTTCTCGTGCCGCCGGTCGTGCTCTGCGCACTCATGGCAGCGGTGAGCGCCGTCTAGAAGCAAGCCACGCCGGGTACCACGTCGGCAGCGCGCGCATATGATGCCCGTCTGTACGGTTCTCGCACATCGTCACCCCGGTGGTTCGTCCTCGGCGATGCTTGTCAGGCACTGGGCGTCGCATACGCAGCCCTCGGCAGGCTCGACGACGCTTGCCAGGCATTCGCGCGGGCTCGGAAAATCTTCTAGAGTGTCGAGCACCACTATCAGTGGGCTACCACCGCGGCCTTCGAGCTGCAGGGAGTTGCTGTTCCGTTTCTGGCAGACCAGCCGGCCGTACGACAGCAACTCGCCGTCCAGGCTGAGCAGGACTGGTCGCGTTCCAGCGGCGTGTGGACCGATCCGTCGCCGGTCCTGGCCCATATTCCGCTATTGTTCCTGAGCGGACGGTGGTCGGAGGCGCGCAGGGCGGCGCTGGAGGCCGCGGCCGCGGAAGGGATCATCAACTAGCGGCTCTTTGCCGCGCGAGTGCTTGGACCTCTCGCTCTGTACACGGGCGAGATCGACCTTGCGTGGGCAGAGGTCATGGTGGTGCTGCCTGCCGGGCTCGGCTCCCAGGCCGGCGATACCTGGCTGTCCAATGGACCTGACCTGCAGGCTGGTCGCGGCAGGCCTGGCCATCGCGTCGGGCAATCTCCCTGCCGCGCGCGCCTGGCTGGAAGCTCACGACCGCTGGCTTTCCTGGAGCGGGGCGGTGTTGGGCCGGGCGGAGAGGCACCTCGGTTGGGCAGCCTGCCTTCACGCCGCCGCAAGGCCGGATAGCGCTGCCGAGCGGGCAGCGCATGCACTGGAGTGTGCCGCGACGCCACGACAGCCGCTGGCCCTGCTCGCGGCACATCGCGTCCTCGGCCGGCTCGACACCGCCGCGAACCAGCTGGAAACTGCCGGAAGCCACCTCGAGGCGTCGCTTAGTGGACCTTTTCATAAACAGCAGTAGGGTTAGGCGGCCTGATCCAGGACAGGTTCATGCTGCTGGACTGGCCGCAGTTGCGCCAGCCGCCGCTCGAGGTCCGGCCGGGTGAACTTCCAGGCGAAGGGCTGCGCCGTGTGATTGTAGAGGCCCTCGAAGGCGAGCAAGCGCTGCTCCACCGCCGCCAGGTCGGCGAAGTCATTGGGGCTGAGCACCTTGCGTTGGACGATAGAGAAGTAGATCTCAGTGAGCCCATTCGAATGCATCTCCTTTGATGAGGCGTGCCCGCCTATCAGCGGGCACGTCAGCCGCTGCGTTGGGCGTTTAAGGCAATAGCACTGCCTCAAGTTCCTCCAGGATCACGTCCAGCTGCTCGATCTCCTCGGCGAGTGTCGCCGCACGCTCGCCCTGCTGCCAGGCGTCGGACCGGTCGTCGTAATATGCGTGCATTTCGTCGCGCGCGGTTTCTAGGGCCAGCCGCGCCTGGGTGAGGAGCGCCTGCCAGCGTTCGCGGCTGGGCAGGGTCGGCAACGGCGGGGCGGGCGGCAGTCCCTTGGCCTGTTGCTCCTCGCGCCGGGCCTGTTCCTGGCGCGTGCGGTAGGCGCGTTGCTTGGCGGCGTTGTCCTGATAGCGGCGTGGCTGGGGCATGGCGGTCTCCCTGATGCGTCACGTTACGGTTCAGGCGGCGTGGCCGGACCGACCCGCCACTCCCAGTGCGCCCCGACGTGCGCGCGATAGGCCACCAGCTGGCCTGCTCGCACCTGCGCGTACAGCGCCTCGGCGTTCAGCCCGAGCACCTGCTGGGCGTCACGGATCCGCCACTGGCCGTAGCCCTGCGCGGCCAGCGTCCCGTCCAGACGCGCCCGGTCCTCCGCGGTGAGCTGGATCCAGCGGGGATCCAGTCTCGCCTTCTGCTCGGCGCGCAGAAAGCCGCACCGGCACCACTCCGCCACCACCGATCGCGCCACGCCCAGTTGGGCGGCGACGGTACCCGCCGGCACCAGACCATCGCCGCGAGGGCCGCCGTCGCGCGGTACGATCGGACAGGCGGTCGGGATGCGGTGGCGCAGGCGGACCTGCTGCACCCGCAGGTAGGTCCAGGGCAGACCTTGCCGCGTTTGCAGACCTTCCGCATTCAGGATCCGGGCGACTTGATCGTCGGCATGGTCCTGCGCCAGCCCCCGAATCCGGCTCAGGACGGCCTCCGGCGTGTTGGCGGCATCGCCACTGCCGGGCCGGTGCACCTGCAGGGTGCTCCAGGCGCCGCTGCACCAGCCAATGCGGATGGTCGTCAGGCCACCCGTCGCTCTGGGCCGGTCGTCGCGCAGAAGCACCACCTCGCGGATGAGACAGCGCAGCAGGCGCTTGCGATCCTCCATGGTCGTCTGCGTTGCCGCCCAGAGGGCACGCATGTCGCCCACGAGCTGCCAGATCGCGGTCTGTTCTGCGGGGGTGAGCGGCGCCAGGCTGCGGTCCTGCTCCTGCCGGTACTGTGCCTCGAGCGCACTCACCTCGCGCAGCGTGCCATTCCAGCGCCCTTCCAGCTCCCGCGCCACCAGCCGGTTCTCCGGCTCGCAGAGGTCGTACTGCCGGAAGGCCCGTTCGGCCTCGTAGCGAGCCCGCTCCAGCCGCAACTCCCATTGGCGCTGGGCAGCAGCCCGGTCGCGCTCCACGTCTTCCGCCAGCGCCAGGGCCGCCGCGACCTGTGCCGGCGCGATGACCGCTAGGAACGCCTCGCTGACGGCGCGGTCGACGTGGTCCATGGTCAGGCTCTGGCAGAGCGGCTCCCCGTAGCGTTGATGCCGCGTGATGCAGACGTACGCAGTGCTGGTGTCGCCGTACTGCAGCCGCATGCGGCAGCCACACCGGCCGCAGACCACGAGGCCTTGCAAGAGACCATGCCCGCGCCGCGGTGCGCCTCTGCTCGCGGGGAACTGGCTGGCATTGTCCTGCAGGGTTGCCCGCGTGGCGAGAAAGCGTTCCCAGCTAATATACGCGGGGTGGTGGTCGCGCAGCAGCACCGCCGCTTCCTCCGCGGCATACCGGTGGCGCCGCTTTGGCGCCCCCAGATCCGCGGCCGGTCCGCGCTGCCCGTAGACGTAGGCCCCGGCATAGACGGGATTGGTGAGCACCGTGTGCAATGCCTGGTAGCTGGGCCGCATCCACACGATCTGCGACCCGCTCTCGGCGTGCCAGCGGCGCCGGGGCACCAGCAGCCCGTGCGCGGTGAAGAAGTGCAGCACGGCGGTGACGGTGCCCAGCCCCTCAAATTGGGCGAAGATCGTCCGTATCGCCCCTTGCACTTCCTGGTCGGGATCGAGTTCGACGCGGCCGGCGTGGTCCGCCAGGTAGCCAGCAGGCAGGCGGATCGGTAAGTCTCCGCGCTGTGCCTTGCTCATGCGGGCGCCGTGGAGGCGCTCCTGGATGCAATGCAGTTCCACCTCGCTGATCGTTCCCCGCAGGCCCAAGAGCAGGCGGTCATTGAAGAGCCGAGGATCGTAGACGGTCGCCTCGTCGGCGATCAGGGTGCCGCTGTAGCCGGCGAGTTCGAGCAAGCGATACCACTCCGCCGAATTGCGCGCCAGCCGGGCCACCTCCAGCGCCAGCACTAAGCCGACCTCACCCAGGCTGACGGCAGCGGCCAGCCGGGCAAAGCCATCACGACCCTGGCTGGCGGCGCTGCCCGCGCCGCTCTTGCCCTGGTCCTCATCGATGACCACAATCTGATCGCGTGGCCAGCCCAACTGGGCGGCTCGCTCGACCAACCCATATTGCCGGCGCGCGCTTTCGGGGTGGCGTTGTACCTGGTTGGGACTGGATTGGCGCACGTAGATCAGCGCCTGGCGGCCCAGGTGCTGGGCCCGGACTTTGGGATCGGCCGTACCTGCCGCCACCTGGTCCCACACCGCGCCTGCCGCTGTGTTCGCGCTCACGGCTGCCTCACTTTCCGCGGAGTCGGTCTGCCGGGCCCGCTTGCTCCACCTGCCGACGCGCCACGTGCAGGATGGTCTGCACCAGCTGGCGCCGGTCCGCCTCCTGGAAGCTCTCCCAGTTCGGCAACGCCACCACCCCGCTCCCGCTGCTCACCACGCCCGTCCGCTCGTTCGCTTCCGGGCACGGCCACTCCTGCGTCCCCTGCATCGCCCTGCTCCTCTCCACGCGGGGCTGCCGCCTCCTGCAGGCGACGCACCAGGGCAGCCAGGTCACGCAGCGCGGTCACGCTCAGCAGCGGACGGGCACCACCATCGGACGATTCATCCGGGGACGATGCGGGCACAGGAAGCGCTCCTTCTGCCGCAACGAGCGGCGAACACCAGGAGGCGGGAAGGTATTGCCGGCTGCCATCCGGCAGTTCGATCACCCACTGCCCTCGCTCGCGGCGACCGTAGCGCCGTACCACGGGGACGCTGCGGCCAGCGAGGGGATGACCGGGATATTGGACTATGGTATAGCCCAGTAGCTTATCACCACTAGGCAGCGTCCCTGCAATGGCTTGGTCTTGGTTCGATTTGGTTGAGCCAGGATGCGTGGGTAGGCAGATGGACCAGGATCAGGTTGGGATAGCGGGCCGCCAGTTCCCGCTGCGCCCGGGCACCGCGATGGCTGGAGCCGTTGTCCACGACCCAGAAGACGCGAGGCGCCGAGCGGTAGGGTTCCTGCTGCATGAGCTGGTCGACCAGCCGGCCGAAGGGGGCTTTGCCGGTGGTGGCCTCGCAGCGCCCGCTGATGTGCCCGCGCCGCACGTCCCAGGCCGCCAGGTAGGCCAGAGCACCACCGCGCCGGTACTCCTGCTCGACGTAGCTGGGCCGGCCCGGTTGCGTGCCCTGCTGCGGCGACGGCGGCAGACTGGCATGACGCCGGATACGCGCCTGAATGCTCGTCTTTTCGTCTGCGCTGAGGATGCAGTCTGCAGGCTCCAGCGGCTGGCCCTCCCAGAAGCCGGCGTACAGGTCCAGGACGCGCCCGGCCTTCGCCGCAAACTGCGGGTCGCGCGGGAAGATCCAACTGCGGTAGCGCCAGGGCTTGAGGGCATCGCGGTCCAGAATGCGCCAGATCGTACTCTGGCTCATCGGCGGCGCATCCGGGTGCGCCCGAATCAGACGGGCGATCTCGGCCATACTGTAGCGGCTGAGCGGTTCACCGCGCTGGGCCGGCAGCTCGCAGGCCAGCGCCGTCACCGTGGCTCTGGCCAGAGGGGGAAAACCGGGGCTTGCGCCCGCTGCCTGGCTTGTCCGCCAGGCGAAAGCCCTCGATGGCCCAGGTGCGCCGCCAGTAGCGCACCCAGTTCTCGTGCTTGCCCACCAGCCGTCCGGCGCTCGGGTTATCCAGGGCCGGCTGGGCGTGCAGCAGCAGCGCCAACTTGGCGCGGTACACCTGTGCTTGCGGTGCCGTGCGCTGGCGCACAAGGCGCAAGCACGCAGCAATCTGCTCGTCGGTGAAGACGGGCTGGTAGTGGGGAAGCGGTCCAGGCATGCTCGGTCCGTCTCGTTGGTCGCGGATAGCGTGATGCCTCTCACCATACCACACACCCTACAACTCATTGTGAAAGCGACCACTTAGCCTGGCACGCTCCTGCGCAACCCCGTACGAGGAGGCGCTGACCTTGTTGGCGCTGGCTGAGCTCTGCATAGCCGGGCGAGAGACGGACGATATCGCTGCATACCTGAAGCAGTCGGCCGCCATCCTCGAGCCCCTTGGTGCGCAATCTGCCCTGACGCAGCTTGCCGGGCTCAGGGCCAGGCTCGGACAGCATGCAACCTCCTCGGCCTATCCAGCCGGTCTGAGCATGCGCGAGGTAGAAGTGTTGCCGCTCGTGGCCGAGGGCCTTTCCAGCGCTGGGGTGGCCGAAAGGTTGGTGCTCAGTCCCCGCACCGTAGAGCAGCATCTGCACGCCATCTACAACAAGCTCGGCGTCTCGTCGTGCGCCGCGGCAACCCGGTTCGCGGTGCTGCACCACCTTGCCGACGACGGTTGCTGACTTGACACCCCTGGCCGGTGGAACGTGATGGGCTGAGACGACGAGACCTCGTTACGTTCGCCGCCATCGCCGCGTTCTTCGCATAGATGTGCGTAAGGCACCCGGCCGCGGATGCCCGCCGGGCAGCCGCCCTGATGCAGTGGAGGATCCGTCAATGCCGACCCAGGACCGACAGTCGCCGGCCAAGCGCTTCATCGCGCTCTTGCTGCTTCCCATCCTGCTCCTCGGCGGTTTCCCGCCCGGACACGCCTCGCACGCCGGCGCGATAGCGTCGCCCGACCTCTCCGTTCGAGCCGTCTCGCCCGCGCCCTCGACCGGCGGCGTCGCCGCGGCGACCACCATCATGGTGGCGTTCGACCGCCCTGTGGCGGCGCTCACCGCGCTTGGCGAGTCTCCCGCGCTCGCTCCCCTACACAGCATTCCCGCGCTCCGGGGCAGCGGCAGGTGGGTGACGAGCTCGATCTATGCGTGGAACGCCAAGTACCTTCATGCCGCCACCACGTATCGGCTGAGCATCGCCGCCGGCCTCAAGGCGATCGATGGCACGCGCCTCCAGTCAACCTATGCGTGGTCGTTCACTACCGTGCTGCCGCGTCTGGTCGACGTGTATCCTGCCGATGGTTACCAGTACGCGCTCCCGGATCCGGCCGTCTCCCTCATCTTCAACCAGCAGATGGATCACGCGAGCGTTCAGAGCGCCTTTCACCTCCGAGACGCGACGGGCAAGTCCGTGCCCGGCGTCTTCTCGTGGTCCGCGGGCGCGTTGCGCTTCAGGCCCCTGCACGCGCTGACGCGCAGTGCCATGTACACGGCCCGGCTCGACGCCGGTGCGCGCTCCGCCGAGGGGCCGCTTCCCATGCCCACCTCCCTTACCTGGAGCTTCGCCGTGGCGCCGTATCTGCACGTGGTCGGCACGACCCCGGCCGCCAATTCTAGCGACGCCGATACAGGCGACGGCGTGATCGTCGAGTTCAATGCCCCGATCGACGAGAAGTCTGCCCTTACCAACCTGCGCCTCTCGCCCGACGTGCCCAACCGCTACGTCACCGAGGGAGACGACGACCTCTCCCTGCACATCTACGGGCAGTTCGCACCCTCCACCGCCTACACGATCGGCATCCGGGCCGGCCTGCGTGCCCGTGCGGGCGATACGCTGGGTAGGCCGTTCACGCTGCATTTCGTGAGCGCGTCTCTCCCGCCGCAGCTCTACTTCGTCTCCGGCAGCGTGGCCGTGTACGAAGCCACCCGGCCCATTACCCTCAGCTTGCAGGCCGTCAACCCCGGCACGGTCGACTTCACCCTGTACACGCTGGATCAGCAGACGTTCGTCGACGATATGAGCGACGTCTACGACCTCACGACCGGCACCGTGGCCGGCGGCCAGGAGGTCGGTGACATCGTCGTGCGACCGGACGCGCCGCTCAACAAGACTATCCCCTTGCAGGTGGTCGCCGATCTGCCCGGCCACAAGGCCTTGGCCCCGGGATACTATCTCGTGGTCGCCACCTCCAACGCGTCCGCCGACGCGCGCGACGTCGAGCTCCTGCTCGTCACGCGCACCGGCCTCACGATCAAGGTCTCGCACGACCAGGTACTGGTATGGGCGACCGATCTGAAAACCGGCGCTCCGATCGCCAATCTGCCGGTGCAGGTTCTGGCCACGAACCTCTCTCAGTCGACGCTGCCGCGCGAGTTTCTGCCGCGGCTCTGGCGCACCTCGGCGCCTGACAGCCAGTCGGTCGACCTCGTGCTCGGCCGCGCCACCACCAATGCCCGGGGTCTGGCCACGCTCCAGTTCTCCGGTTACGCGCAGAGCTTACTGCAGTACGGCCAGATCGTGGTCGCCGCCGCGCGATCCGGCGATGCCGTGGTCGCCGGCTCGTCGTGGAGCAGCGGCATCAGCCCCTACGACTTCGGCATCAGCTATGCCTCCTCTCAGCCGGCCATCCGCATGAACATCGCCACGGATCGGTCCATCTACCGGCCGGGGCAGATGTTACACGTGCGGGGTGTGGCCCGTGCCGACGACGACGCAAGCTATAGCCTTGTCACCGGCCCCGTCCGGCTCGTGCTCACGGATGGCACCGGAAAGACGGTAGCAAGGAAGACGGTTCTCCTGGACTCGTTCGGCGCCTTTCACGCCGACCTCTGCCTGGCCGCCGGCGCCTCGCTCGGCAACTACAGTCTCAGTGCCGCCATCGGCACGCAGTCGAGCAGTGCCTCGTTCCAGGTAGCCGAATACAAGGAGCCCAACTACAGCGTCTCGATCGGTACGCCGGCCTCCACCTATAGTCTTGGCCAGACCATCCTCGCTACCGTCGGCGTCAGCTACTACTTCGGCGGACCCGTCGCGCACGCCAAGGTACACTGGTCGGTCCTCGGCTACACGTACGCGTTCTTCACCGATCTCGTCTCTGACTACTCGTTCGGCGCCTACGATCCGGCAGCCGACGACCTGGGCTTCGGCGTCTCCATCTGCGCCACTTGCGGCGCCTCCTACACGCTCTACCAGGGCAACGCCACCACCGGCACCAACGGCACCGTCCTTCTGCGCATTCCGGCCAAGCTGCCCAAAGGTCTGCTGGCCCAATCCTACTCCGTGGAAGCCGACGTCACGGACATCGACAACCAACCGGTCGCCGGGCGCACCAGCGTCGCCGTGTTCAGCAGCGCCGTGCAGCTCGGCCTGCAGGCCGATCACCAGATTGTCGCTCCCGGTGCCGCACAGCGTATCCACGTCGTCAGCCTCGCCGACGACGGTACTACGCCGGTCGACCGCTTGCCCGTGCGCGTTCGCGTCTTCCGCCGCGACTACCACAACGTGGTCGTCAAACAGGAGGATGGGTCGGTGAGCCAGCAGTACGTGCCGGCGGATACTCTCTTGAAGACTCTCACGGTCAAAACGGATGCTCACGGCATGGCCTCTTTTCCCTTCGCCGCGCCAATGGGTGGCCAGTATCACATCGTGGCAGACGCCCGCGACAAGTACGGCAACACGTCGCAAAGCTCTATCGAGATCTACGCCGGAGGCGAGACACCCATCGACTGGAGCTCGCAGCAGCAGGGACATATCCGCCTGATCACCGACAAGCGGACCTACCAAAGCGGTGACGTCGCCCATATCATGGTCACCACCCCCTACTCGAACGCGACCGCCCTGATTACGATTGAGCGCGGGCGCATTCTGAACTCCAGCGTGCGCCGCCTCGCGGGCACCGCCACAGTGCTGGACATTCCGGTCGAGTCCTCCTATCTCCCGGACACCTACGTGAGCGTGGTGATCGAACGAGGATCTGCCGCCACCGGGCGACCCGACTGGCGTCTCGGCTATGCTCGCATCCACGTAGACTCCGCCGAGCGCGCGCTGCGCATTTCCGTGACACCGGCGAAGTCGCGGGTCGCTCCCGGGCAGACGCTTCCGATCAAGATCCGGGTCGTGGACCACGCCGGTGAGCCGGTACGGTCTCAGATCGGCCTCAGTCTGGTCGACGAAGCCAACCTGGCTCTTACCGGAAACAGCGGCACGGGTAGTGGCCTCCTGGACACGTTCTATGGCGACCGCGAGCTGGGAGTAACCACCTCCGACACCCTGAACCTCAGCCCGGTGCTGCTGCTCAGTAAGCACACGGTGCTGGCAAACCGGCACGCCTACGCCACGGACGGCGCCGGGGGCGAAGCGCTCAGCACTCCCTCCGCCGCTCGCTCCGCCAACCAGAGCGCTTCTGCGCCGGGAAACGTGTTCGCGGCCAAGTCTCCCGTCGTGCTCTCCCTCGTCCCGGCAGTGAGTATTCGCCAGAACTTCCAGGACACTGCCTACTGGAACGCCGCCGTGGTGACCGGCGCGGACGGCAGTGCAACCGTCGACGTACCATTGCCCGACAACACGACCACCTGGAAGATCCTCGGCCAGGGCGTCACGGCCTCCTCGCTCGTGGGTGCCGCTTCTACCAGCGTGATGGCCACCAAGGACCTTCTCCTGCGTCCGATTGCCCCTCGCTTCTTCGACTTGGGCGATAAGGCGCGCATCGGCGCCACCGTCAACAACGCCTCGAACAGGCACGTCGAGGCGCACCTCCGCCTGCTGCTGGCCGACGGCTCGCCCAAGCTCACCCCGACCGTGATCGGCGACAAGCTCGTCAAGCTCGAGCCCGGCGGCGAGCTGGACGTCACCTGGCCGATCACCATTACCGCGCTCGGCACAGCCACGGTGCTGGTCGAGGCCGTCGACACGAGCCATCCGGCCACCAACGACGCCGTGCAGCTCGCCCTTCCGGTGCGTGAGAACAGCACGCCGGAGACCGTGGCTACCTCGGGCCAGGCCGGCGCGGATACGCGGGAGCAGGTCCGCATCCCCGCCAATGCCGAGCCGAACGAGGGCAGCCTGACCGTGATCCTCGAGCCCACTCTCGCCTCTGGTCTGCGCGTAGGAGCCGACTTCCTCGCTCGCTATCCCTACGAGTCCAGCGTGGACCTCGCATCCCAGATCCTGGGTGAGACCGAGCTTGGCCGCCTGCCCGCGCGGGCGTCCGTGCTCACGAAGGCCGAACGCGGACACCTCGGTGCCGACGTTGCCGGCCGCCTTAGCAGTCTCTATGACGATCAGCACGGCGATGGCGGGTTCGGCTGGTGGATCGACGACCCCTATAGCAGCCCCTACATCACGGTGTATGTGGTGGAAGCCCTGGCCGGCGCCCGCGACCTCGGTTACAAGGTGTCGCAGTCGGTGCTCGACAACGCCGTCAGCTATCTGATCGCCAACATGCAGAGTCCGGCCGCCACCAACAACGCGGCCTACGATGCCAATCTGCAGGCCTCGCTCGTCTACTCCGTGACCCTCGCCGGCCGTCCCGCCGACGTCGCCGATCTCGCCGCGCAGCTCTACGACGTGCGTGACCTTCTTGCCACCTATGCAAAAGCGCAGCTTATCCAGGTGTTCGCGCCACTCAACAACGCCGCCGCCCATGCACGTGTCCTCGGATTGCTCTCGGATCTCACCAGCGCGGCCAAGACCAGCGGCGCCAGCGTGCACTGGGAAGAACCGAGCTACGACTGGGCGGATCTCGATAGCGATATTGCCACCTCGGCCACCGTCCTCGATGCGCTCGTCAAGACGCAGCCCGACAGCCCGCTCATTCCGAGCGCCGTGCGATGGCTGATGGCCGCACGCACGGCCGATGCCTGGCAAAGCAGCTACGCCACCGCGGTCAGTGTGCGCGGTCTCGTGGACTACGTGTTCGCCAGCGGCGAGCTCAACGCCGACTACCACTACACGGTCCGGCTCAACGGCGCGCTCTGGGGATCCGGCTCGGTCGGAGCCGCCAATCTGGCCCAGAACCGCACGCTCACGCGGTCACTCGGCAGGGAGATGCCGGCCGGCAGCACGCAGAACATCGCCTTCTCCCGCGACGTGCGGCCCAACAACGGCAACCTGAGCTACGTCATCCGGCTCCGGTACTTCCGCCCGGTCGACCAGATAGAGGCTGCCGGTGCCGGCCTCTCCATGAGCCGCGCCTACCTCACCGCGGACGGCAGAAGCGCCTCGAACGGGAGCACCATCCGCGTGCAAATTCGCCTGACCACGTCCCAGGATCTCTTCTACCTGACGCTCGAGGATCCGCTGCCGGCCGGCGCCGAAGCGGTGGATAGCAGTCTGCAGACCACCAGCCAGCTCGCGCAGATTCAGAACACGTCGAAGATACCGGCCGGCACGACCGATCTCTCCTGGTACGTCACGCACACCGACCTGCGCGACGACCGCACCGTGCTGTTTCTCTCCTATCTGCCGGCCGGCAGCTACCAGTACACCTACCTGATCCACTGCACCACGCAGGGCATCTACCACACCTTGCCTGCACATGCGCAGCAGGACTACTTCCCGGAGGTATTCGGCCGCAGCAGCGGCTCCTATTTCACCGTGCGCTGAGAGCCTGGGAACGCCGGCACGTCTCACCCGCCGCGACTGTGGTCGCCCGCCGACCGTCCGACATAACCGAGCCGAGCGCGAACACAGTCCCGGATGGCGCTGCCGGAATACCCGCTTCGCTGGCCTAGCACAATCCGGCAGTCAAACGGCTGATCGCAACCGGCCGCAGCCGGCCCCGTTCCTAGCACTCCACCTCAGTCGGAGGTACAGTGCCCCCAGTGCAGGTGGAAACATTTGTCCCACCCATATCGACCTATCCACTTCCTGCCCCACAGATCGTACAATAGGGCATGCCACAGTAGGGTTCGCTTTCCGCCGGGCGGCTGTACATGGCGGCCGCCGTACTCAACAGAGGAGCACGCGAGATGGTCCGCTATTCCAGGCGCCTCACCGGTGGAGTGGCCCTCCGATCGTTGCTGGCCGCGACAATCGTCATCTCCGTGCTGAATCCCCTGCGCGGTTCCCTGCACGCCGCCACCTCCTGGATCGCCCTCGGCCCGAGCGGAGCGGGTCCGGCGCAAGCAGGCGCTTCCACTCCGGCCTCCACCGGCGGAGCCTTCACACCGTCCATCACCATACTTCGTCCCGGGGACGGAGTTGTGCTCACCAGCGCCGCCACCTATCTCGTGGCCCGTATCCACACACCCAGCTTCGGTACCGGCTACCACGTGAATGAGCTAGACACCTGGCCGGATGGCAGCAAGCACAGCTCTGCCGGCGCTCATCCCTACGGGATCGGCACGATCAACGGCACTTTGCCGACTTTGACCCTGGAGACGACGGCGCAGTTGCAGGACGGCGGCGTCAACGACGTGGAGCTCGACCTGGTCGGGCCCTCTGGCGTGCTTGCCCGGGACATCATACCTGTCACCGTCAACGTCGCCGCTCAACCGGTCGACGTGGCCGCCAGGGGCATGGAAGTTACGCAGGCCTTCAGCGTGGCCCTCGCCGCTTCGAAGCCGTTCGCGAGCAACAAGACCGCCGCCTACACTGGAGAGCCGTTGGTCGCCGGCAAGGCGACCGTGGCCCGTCTCTACGGTACCGTTCCCGCCGGCGCCGCTACCGTGAAAGCAGTCGAGGCGCTGCTCTATGGCAACGACGTGCACGGCGCCGCCCTGCCGGGATCGCCACTCACTGCCGTCAGCGGGCCGCTGGGAACCGTGGATGCGCGAGTGGACCTCAGTGCCAAAGACACGCTCATCCAGCAGCGACTCAACCCCTCCAAGAGCTGGAACTTCGTCCTGCCGCCCGCCTGGACTCGTGCAGGCACGATCAGCCTGCGCGGTGTGGTCAACGCCCTGGGCGCCATCCCCGAGCCTGCCGGCGCCCTGACGAACGACGATTTCACCGTAACCGGACTCACCTTCTTCCCCACCTCGTCGCTCCAGATCCGGCCCTATTTCTTCACGGGAAAGATTGGCACGAAGAGTGCCTCATCGTCGTCCGGCAGCTACCTCGGAGCCGGCGATCCCGCGTTCACCAACGGCTGGCTGAATAGCATCATGCCGGTGGCCGGCGACTCCATCACCGTCAATCCTCCCGATAATCCCGCCGTCACGACGTGCGTGGGAGGCTGCCAAGCCAGGGCCGTGTACGAGAGCCTCCTGGCTACGGCCCAGGCCTATTGGCTGCGCGACGCGGCGCTCGACTCCAGCCTGGCCTTCTCGCCGCCGGCATCGCCGTATGTGCTCTACGAGGTCCAGATCCCCAGCCGCTTCGCCGGCACGACCGAAGGTGCCGCGCCCATCGGCGGGCACGCCTTTGCCGGCACGCCGCAGGACGTCAAGACCACCTCATACGAGATTCTCCACGACCTCGGCCTGCAGAATGCCGGCAATGCGACGGGGGAGCACGGCGAGGCGTGGCCGTTCTGCGAAGGCGGCCTCGCCCTCACCTGCGTTGGTGCGCCCGACTCGTCGCTCAAGAGCGCCGGCGCCACCGACACCCGTCCCCTGGCCTTCGACACCGCACCCACGCGCGGCGACGAGACGACCTGGAACACGGCGCGCGATGCCCTGGATCAGGCGGTCGTCAAGGATCCCCTGGCGCACGCTCCCTACGCGGGCCTGGAACCCACCGCCCGCTGCAAGCAATCGAGCCTGATGCACTACCACGACATCATGTACGCCGGAGATAGCAGCGGAGACTGCTCCGACCTGGGCGTCTGGATTTCCACGATAAACTACTGTCGCGTCTTCTTCACCCTGTCCGGGCTTGCCAGCCCAACCGCTCAGGCCGCCGGCGATTTCTGCAAGCAGTCGCAGGGCATGTTGACCGCGGCCCAGATCGCTTCCCTTGCCGGCGCGGCGCACATTGCCTATGGCTCGGTGACCGCACACACCACGTCGGCCATATCGCGCAGCGCGCCCGCCGGCGCTGCGCCGGCTGCCGGCTACCTCGAGGCCTCCGGCGTTTTCGCTCCCCCGGCCTCGGTGACCGCCAAGACGGTGCCCACCATCGACAACGCCGGACCGCTGACCCTGTTCCCCCTCTTCGTGTCCCCCCGGTCCATCGCGGCGAACCCGCCGACCGCGTCGGGTCTGGTGGCCGTGCTGGCCTCCGCCAACGGCTCTTTGCTGGCCGTGGAGACCGTCCCTCTCCGCGAGATATCGAGCCGGTCCAGTCCGGGCTGGCTCTCCTTCAGCGTCGAGCTGCCGCTCAAGGCGGGCACGAAAGAGCTGCTGCTGGTCAAGACCAGCAAGGGTCGCAATACCGTGCTCGCGGTCGTGACCCGGTCGCAATCTCCGTCGCTCAGTCTCGCACCCGGAGCGACGGGTACCCTGGGATCGGTCGTCAGACCCCTGACCATCGCCTGGAAAGACCAGGGTCGGACAACCGGCTCTATGCCGCATGACGTGGCAATGAGCTGCAACGGCGGCAAGGCGTACCGGTCCCTGGCGGTGGCCGTCGCAGCGTCGTCGCTCGCCGTCGATCCTTCCACGCTCTGCGGCGGCAGCTCCCTGCTCCGGGTGGCAGCCTCGAGCGGATTCGACACGGTTGCCAGGATCGCGGGCCCATTTCGCTCTACCCTGCGACCTCCCGCCGTGACTCTGTTCACACCAGACAACGGCAGCACGGTGCCGCCGGTGGTCCAGGTGACGCTTGCCGGCCAGGCGATCGATCCGCACGCGGGCGCCCTGAGCGGTTCGGAGCTGGCGTGGACCTCCGATCGCGACGGACCGCTCGGCCATGGCGCCGTGCTCACGCTTGGTAGCCTCTCGATTGGCACGCACCACATCACGCTGCTGGTCACGGCACCCAACGGGCAATCGGCCCGCCGTACTTTCACGCTCAAAGTGGCGCGTCTCCACATGCCGGGCGCCGGCACCGGCACCATCATCACGAGGAAAGTGGCCACGGCGACGCCGATCCCGCCCAAGCCGACGGCCGTGCCCTCCACGACCTTCAACTACATCTACCCCACCAGCACGCCGTCGCCCACCCACGTGCCGGGTATGCCCACGGCCACGCCCACGGCCACGCTGCCTCCGCTGAGCACGCTGGTGAGCCGGCCGGCGACCAGCACGCCAAAGCCGACCGCCACCACTGCTCCGAGCGCTACCACCGCGCCCACTGCTACCAAGGTTCCCACCGCTACGACCGCGCCGACTGCCACGACCGCTCCCACCGCTACGACCGCGCCGACTGCCACGACCGCTCCCACCGCTACGACCGCGCCGACTGCCACGACCGCTCCCACCGCTACGACCGCGCCGACTGCCACGACCGCTCCCACCGCTACGACCGCGCCGACTGCCACCACGCCGCCCGATACCCCAACCACCGCTCCAACTGCCACCACGGTGCCAACGGACATCCCCACTGCGGTGCCCACAGACGTCCCCACTGCGGTGCCCACGGACGTCCCCACTGCGGTGCCCACGGACGTCCCCACTGCCGTGCCCACGGACGTCCCTACTGCGGTGCCTACCGCGGTACCGACCACCTGACCTGGGCACGGGTCGCGAGAACTGGCCCGGCCGTCGGCAACGCCCGGCGGCCGGGCATCAGGGCGAATCCGCAAGGCGTGGTGCCGTCGGGCTGTGGCCTGCTACGCCCCCTTACGAGCAGTCACCCCCAGCGCGTACGATGCTGTCAGCAAAGAGACCCGTAGCGTTAGGATTCGCGGCGTACCGGAACCGCAGGCGGCTCGCTCGCCTCGTAGCGGCTGACAGGACGGCGCGGGCATGAGCGGCCCCAGGAACTTGCGCGTCATCACTCATCACCACGACTCGCCGGCGACATCGAGAATCCTGTACGCGCCGGGCATCGCCGGCGGTTGTGTGGATGGCCTGGACTCGCTAGGCTGAACTGTAGAAGGAATGCGCGCGCCCGGGCCGTGCTCTGGCGCCAGGGGAATGCCTATGCAGTCCGAAGATGCGGTCGTCGTGTGCTCGCGCTGTGGCCGGGACAATCTCTCATCCGTCCCCAGTTGCGCAGCCTGCGGCGCCACGCTCCCCGTGCCCGGATCGCTGAGCGATCCGGATGCCAATCTCGTCGCCGGCGCCGCTATCCCGCCGTCCGAGCGCGAGGCAAAGGACTGGCATGCCGCCACTCCGGATCGCATCGCCCGCGTCGCCCCGGAAATCGCCAGCCTCATGTCCGAGGTGATCACGCAGCACGCCGGCCACCTCTCCGACCGTATGACCAGGCGCTCCGCGGAGTACGGCGACCGGTGGGCGCGCCGCTCCTCGCGATGGGCGGAACGCATGGCAAGGCGCTCCGAGCGCTTCGCCGAGCACATGGCCAGGCGAGCCGGGCGCGAGCGTGCGCCGGGAGAGGATGTCGGGCCCCGCGGCGGTGTCGTTCTCTCTACAGCGCCGCGACCTCCGGCTCGCTACGCGCTGCCCCGGCGCAACGTCGCCTTTCCTGCGCGAGCCGTCTGGTTTGTGGTGGCCGGTTGCTGGCTGAGCTGCTTGTGGGTGCTTGCAACATGGGTGCTGCTCTGCCTCTTTGTATTCCCGACCGTGGCCAATCGCATGATCACCACGATCCCAAACGTCCTCACCCTGCGCACCGAGTCCGATCCGCCGCGCTCGATTGTCCCCGTCTCCTCTGCCGGGCCGCCGGATGCCATAGGCTCGGCGCGCCTGTTCTACATGCTGTTTGTCGGCTGGTGGCTGAGCTGCGTCTGGATGATGCTCGCCTGGGCACTCTCCGTGACCGTGATCGGCATCCCCGTCAGCTACCGCATGTACTCCGTCGCGCCTACGATCGCGCACCTGTAGCTTGCCAGCGCGGCAGCGGTGCGCTATACCCAAGAGGCGCACCGCGAAAGGCCCTTTGATGCCCATCACACTTCCCATGCACGCAATCGCGCGCATCCTGAGCCAGCACGGCCTTGGCCGGCAGAGCGTAGTAGCGCTGCCCGGCGGCCAGATCAACGCCAGCTACCTGGTGGACGACCTCTATGTGTTGCGCGTCAACCTGCGGCCCGACGAGCGCGGCAAGCTTGCCCGGGAGATGCGCGTTCTGGACATGGTGCGCGACCAGATCCCCGTGCCCCGCATCGTGGTCTACGAGGGCAGCAGCCGCATCATCCCGCACGAGTACATGATCCAGACCTTTGTGCCCGGCGAGAACCTGCTTTCACGCTGGAAGCTGGCAACCGAGGACGAACGGGACGGCTATCTTGCTCAGCTGGCAGCGATCATGAAGCGCCTGCACAGCATTCGCCTGAGCGGCTTCGGCGACCCCATTAGCCCGCGGGCCGGGGACACGTGGGCCGCTCTGCACGCCAGGCGCGCCGGCCATGCGCTGGAGGGCGCTCGCACGGCCGCCAACGCCTCGCCTGCCTTGATCGACGAAGCGGAGCGAGCCCTTGCCCGGGACAGCGCCTTCCTCGCCGCCGGCGTGCCCGCGCTCACGCACGGCGATCTGCATTTCGGCAACATCCACGTCGAGCGCGGCAAGATCACCGGACTGCTGGACTTCGAGCGCTCCTGGGCCGCAGCGCCGGACTGGGATCTCGACCAGCTCGTCCGCTTCCTGCACTACCCGGCTATCTTCGCCAGCTCCGCCGCCGAGCACACCGTCCGTCCGCTCGATCTGACCGGAGTCCTCCCGGCCCTCCAGAAAGGCTATCCCGGCCTGCTCTCCACGCCGAGCCTCCAGCCGCGTCTGCGTGTGTACGCGCTCGAATATGAGCTGCGCGCGTTCGTCGCCGCTCGTAAGTACCACGGCAACAACCCGGATACCATTCAGGCCATCGAGAGCCGCATCCGCGACACCCTCTCCGCGGCCTTTCCCGGACTCTGACCTGCCATCCTTCCGCAGATGGAGGCTCCGTGGAGGCTCTGTCACGCCTCCCGTTGGTGGGTGCAGGCGCACTCCGCACGGCCGGGTGCCGCCTGCGTGCAGAACACACGCCCGCCCTCGTGCCGGCCGCAGCAGCCAAACTCGAACTGTATGGTGGCGTGCGTGATGCGATAGCGCTCGGCCAGCATCGCGTTCACACGCCCCAGGACGTCGTCGCAGTTGGACAGCCGGCAATCGTCGCTCACCAGCATATGTGCCGACAGCGCGTGCATGCCGCCGGCAATCGTCCACACGTGAAGATCGTGCACCTCGGCCGCGCCCGCCACGCTCCCCATGTCTCGGGCCAGCTGCCCGGTGTCCAGGCCGGGCGGCGCGGCTTCCATCAGGATCTGCAGCGTCTCGCGCAGCACGTACCAGGCGCTGCGGGCGATGAGCAGCGCGATCAACAACGACACCACCGGGTCCACGGCGCTCCAGCCGGTAAACGCGATGATCAGCGCCGCGACAATCACGCCGGCCGAGGCACCGGCATCGCCAAGCACGTGCAGGAGGGCGGCGCGCACATTGACGTTATCTCCGCTCTCGCCGTGCAGCCGCGAAGCGATGTAGAGATTCACGCTGATGCCCACCACCGCCGCCGGCAGCATGACGCCGGCCACCACGTGTTCCGGGTGCTCGAATCGCTGGATCGCCTCGTAGGCGATGCCCGCCACGATGGCGATCAGCGTCACGGCATTCGCCAGCGCCGCCAGAATGCCCGTGCGCTGATAGCCGTACGTCTTGTTCGCGTCGGCCGGACGCCCGGCCTGTGCCGTGGCGAACCAGGCCAGGGCAAGCGCCACCACGTCCGTGAGCACGTGGCCCGCGTCGGAGAGCAGGGCCAGTGAATGCGCGAGCATGCCGCACACCACCTCGACGATCAGCACGACCACCGTGAGCACGAATGCGGCGCGGAATCCGGCTTCGGCATGATGATGGGCATGATCGTGGCCGGCGGTGTGGCTCCTGTGCCCGTGGTCCATCTCCACCGTGGGTTCGCTCATCGCTACCCGCATCAGTCCGGTCCCAGCGCGATGGGCGGCGCCGGCTCATCCGGCGGGTCGGCGCTGCCTGCGTGCCCGAGATGGAGCATGCCGATCTTCACGAGCAACGCGATATGCTCGTCGTCCAGGCTGTAGTACACGAACCGTCCCGACCGCCTGACCTTGACCAGCCTCAATGCCCGCAGAATGCGCAGGTGCTGCGAGGCCCCCGACTCGCTGATGCGCAGCACGGTTGCCAGGTCGCCGGTGCACAGCTCCGTACTGAGAAGGGCGTGCACCAGGCGCGCTCGGGTCGCGTCGGCCAGGGCACCGAACAGCTCGGCAAGGTCGTCGTATGCAGAGTCCGGAGCCAGTGCGGCGCGCGCGGTTGCCACTTCTTCTGGGTGGAAGACGGCACCATCGCGGACATCGTCCTCGCCGGTCATCACCCGCTCATACATACACGTCACACTTGCACAATTGCATTACTGCTACATTGTACCGCGAACGAGAGCCGGCGCCTATGGCCTGAAGTACCTACCTCGTCCCCTCGAGCGTCCTCCGGGAAGTCAGGCGCGCACCTCCACGCCTGCGTCCTGCTCCAGGGGTGCGAACACCGACGTGTAATCGCGGCGCCCGTAGCCCGCCGCCTGCGCCCGTTCGTAGAGCGGCAACACCTGCTCCAGCAACGGCGTGGCCACGCCGCGCTCGCCGGCCAGATCCTGCACCAGACGCAGATCCTTGACCAGCAGATCGGTGAAGAACCCCGGCTCGAAGCTGCCCGTGAACACACGTAAGGCGACGGGATTGGCAAGCTGCCAGTTCCCTCCGCTGCTGGCGCCGATGATCTTGGCCATCGTGGACACCTCGGCCCCGGCAGCCACGCCGAGGATCAGGGCCTCCGCGTCGGCCGCCGCGATCACGCCGCACAGGTGCTGGTTGATCAGCTTCACCACCTGGCCCGATCCGATCGGCCCCACGTGGAAGATGTTCTCGTTCTTCCCCATCGCCTCGAAGATCGGGCGTACGCGCTCGAACACCGCGGCATCGCCGCCCGCCATGATCGTCAGCGTCCCGGCCTCGGCACCCTGTGAGCCGCCGCTCACCGGAGCGTCCAGCATCTCGACGCCGCGTTCCGCGGCGGCATGCGCCACGTGCCGGGCCGCCGCCGGCGAGATCGTGCTCATGTCCACCAGAACCATTCCGGAGCGCGCGCCTTCCAGCACACCGCCGGCGCCCAGGACCACCTCCTCCACATCCGGGGAGTTGGTCACCATCGTGATCACCACGTCGGACTGCTCGGCCACGGCGCGCGGACCCGCCGCCCGAGCCGCGCCTGCCTCCAAGACCGCGTTCGCGCTCTCCGGCCGCCGGGCGTACACGGTCAGCGGATAGCCGGCCTTGAGCAGGTTGAGACACATCGGGCGGCCCATCACGCCGACCCCGATGAAGCCTATGCGTGGAACATCCATTGCTGTTCCTCCTCTTCGTCAGTCCAAACGCCGCATTCTCCGGCCCGTGGGCCGGCCGCGCCTGCTACGCCGTGCCCGGCTCACGCATCCCGCACCACGCGCACCGTTTCCATCGTCGGATCGCTGGCACCGCGCACATGGATGCCCGCGGCCAACCCTGCGCGCAGGTAGTCCACGATGTTCGGCGTGAAGCGCTCGCCGGGCGCCACCAGTGGGATTCCCGGCGGATACGGCGTCAGCACGTCGGCGGTGATCTCGCCGGCAGCCTGAGACAGAGGCACGAACCGGGTGTAGGCATGGTACGCCTCGGTCGGCGTGAGCACGCTCTCCGCCTCCAGAGCGGCGGGATCGTACGCCGCGTCAAAGGGACGGGCCTGCGAGGGATGCAGCTCCGTCGGCACGAGGGCCAGCGCCGTCAGCAAGCGCTCGACTGATTCTTCGGTATCCGCGATCGTCAGCAGCGCCACGATGCGG
Organism: uncultured bacterium; assembly: GCA_963827235.1. Classification (GTDB taxonomy): domain Bacteria; phylum Chloroflexota; class UBA5177; order JANWHV01; family JANWHV01; genus JANWHV01. Next base: position 971,327 of record CAWHAE010000009.1, on the reverse strand, counting down.
CGATGGTCGCTCATCTCTACGGAGATACGGTGCCGCGCGCGCAGCCATGCCTCCACGTCGTAGCCGGTCATCCCGGTCTCCCGCACGTCGATCACCAGCTTGGTCAGATCGAAGCCCGCGACGCTGGGCTGCCTCAGCACCTCCAATCCTATGGCCCGCAGACCCGGGATCAGGTTGATCCGCTCGCGCGCCATGTTGCCCAGCGCGATCGTGCGCGCCAGCAAGTCCTCGCCCTGCAGCACCATCTGCCGTCGCGCGCCATCGATGGAGGCAAGGATGAGCGCCGAGGGGCTGGTAGTCTGGAGCAGGCTCAGCCAGCGCGCCGTGTCGTTCTTGTCCACTCTTGGACCCTGCAGATTGAGCAGAGCAGACTGGGTAAAGCCCGACAGCAGCTTGTGGATGCTGGTCACCGCGCTGTCGGCCCCCGCTTCCATGGCCGACGGCGGCAGCGCCGGGTGGAACTTGAAGTGCGGCGCCCAGGCCTCGTCGACGTGCAGCGGCAAGTTCTTCCCGTGACAGAGATCCACCAGGGCCGGCAGGTCCGAAGACACGCCGAAGTAGGTGGGACTCACCACCACCACCGCCGCGGCATCGGGATGCGCCTCGAGCGTGCGCGCCACCTCGTCTACCGCCACGCCGTGCGCCACCTCGAAATCCGGGTCGTAGGGCGGCCGCACGTAGACCGGTCGTGCGCCGCTGAGAATCAGGGCCGACAGGATCGACTTGTGCACGTTGCGCGCCACCACGATCTTGTCGCCCGGTCCAACCAGCGACAGAATGCCCACGTGGTTGCCAATCGAGCTGCCGTTGAGCAAGAAGAGCGAGCGATCGGCGCCGTAGGCATCCGCCGCCAGGCGCTCCGCCCGTCCTACCAGGTCGCGCGTGAAATGCGTGTCGTCGACGCCCGCGCCGACCGAGATATCGTTGTGAAACACATCCCAGCCTAGCGCCTCGCTGGTGGCCGCCGGGATGGAGGCTCCCCGCTTATGGCCGGGCGTGGTGAAAGGCAGAATATCGAGCTCACGATACTCGCGGATTCCATCCACGAGCGGCGCTTGCGTGTGATCGAGCAGGAGCGGCCTCCGGCTCCGTTGGACGAGTGTGCTCATGTAGCATGCCCTCTTACTCAAAGGCGACGATTCAGACGCGAGGCGGCGGGATCCTTGCTGTGTGCCAAGCCCGTGGCGAGAAGGAGAACGGTTACACGGGGACCTCGACCGAATTCTTAGTATACAGTCAGGTGCACAAGGGCTGTTGCCTCCGGAAAGCCTCGCGAATCCGCCTGTAACAAGCAGTCCTCATAGCCTGTCGATCAGCAGTGTTCCCGGTCCCCCAGCATCGCGGTGTCAGGCCGCGATCCGACGTGTTGGGCGCCCGTCGACAGCCATGGCTCACGATCCCCGCGTTCGCGGCTCCCGATGCCGCCGCCGGGGCAGCACCATTCCGGCCTATGAGACATATGTCGCGCCCCCAACCGGCGACGGGCAGCTCCCCAACCGGGACGAATGCCGGCCGCCGGCCCGCGCCCGTCTCACCGTTGCCCGCGAACGGCGCCGTCCCGGCAGAACTGCAGCAACACGATCGCATTCATGGACTTTCCGCGCATGCTCTGGTAGTATCCAAGCAAGGAAGAATATTCCGTAACGCCGATGGGCGTCCTGTATTTTACTATCCGCGAGAGGAGCATCTCGGTGCGCTCTGGCTTCTTCAGCTTCCCGAATCCGGTCAACGAGGTCGCCGTGCGCATTACCGCCGGCGGCGTGCTGGTCATGGCCGCCATCCTCCTGCTCACCCAGCAGCCGCTCGTGCTGTGCGTCATCGCTTACGGTTTCGTAGCTCGGGCCCTTGCCGGGCCGCGGATCAGCCCGATGGCCCTGCTCTCCACGCGCGTGATCGTGCCTCGCCTGGGCATCGCGGCCAGGCCCACCGCCGGTCCGCCCAAGCGCTTCGCCCAGAGCCTAGGCGCGGCAATGACGGTTGCCGGCGTGGTCCTGACCTTCGTCTTCGGCCTGACCGGCGCCGCCTATGTGGTAGCCGGCATCTTGATCGCCCTGGCCGGTCTGGAATCCCTCGCGGGCTTCTGCGTGGGCTGCCGGATCTTCCGGCTGCTCATGGCCACCCACGTGATCCCGCAATCCGTGTGCGAGGAGTGCGCGAACATCTGGCTGCGCAAGGAGACCCGGCCGAGCCGGGCGTAGGCTCCGCCTGCCATAGTGGTTGCCCGCCGGCGTTCCGCGGCACAGTGACCCGGGAGGTCGGTCATCTGTTGTCCAGACTCGAGCACCGCCTCCGCGGCGAAGTCGCGGTTCGCCGCGGATCCGGGCCGTAGGCCTACTCTGTGCGAAAGCTGAGGGCGACCGAATTGATGCAGTAGCGCTGGCCGGTGGTCTCGCGCGGTCCGTCGTCGAACACGTGGCCGAGGTGCGCCCCGCAGCGCTTGCAGGTCACCTCGGTACGCAGCATGAAGAGCGACCGATCCTCGTGCAGCTCCACGTTCTCCCGGTCGATCGGCCGATCGAAGCTGGGCCAGCCGCAGCCCGAGTCGAATTTCGTGTCCGAGGTGAACAGAGGCTGCCCGCAGGCCACGCAGTCGTAGGTCCCGGTGGCATCGTTACGGTAGAGGGCGCCGGAGAACGGCCGTTCCGTGCCCTTCAAGCGGCAGACCCGATACTGCTCGGGAGTAAGCCGCTCCTTCCAATAGCTCTCCGGCATATGCGATATGTCGTCCATGGTCCCAGTGGTCCTCTCAGATTCAGATGTGGCAGCTTGCCAGGCCGCGCTTCTCCAGATACTGCTGGTGATAGTCCTCCGCTTCCCAGAACGTCGTCGCCGGCGTGATCTCCGTCACCACCGGTCTGCGATACTGGTGGGCATTCTCGAGCGCCTGCTTCGACGCGCGGGCCGCGGCCTCCTGCTCCGGCGATTGGTAGAAGATAGCCGAGCGATACTGCACCCCGTGGTCGGGACCCTGGCGATTGAACTGCGTGGGATCGTGATTCTCCCAGAAAACCTTCAGCAGCTTCTCGTATGAGATCGTCTCGGGGTCGTAGCTCACCTCGACGACCTCTGCGTGCCCCGTCGTGCCCGAGCACACGTCCCTATAGGTGGGATTGGCCATCGTGCCGCCAAGGTAGCCCACGCGCGTGGCCGTCACGCCCTCGACCGCTCGGAACGCCGCCTCGACGCCCCAGAAGCAGCCTGCCCCGAATATTGCCTTTTCCAATTAGCCGTTCCTTTCGTCTGCCGATCCCGACGGCGCAGCCGTCCCTCTCGATCCTCGGGGGATGCCCGCGCGGCGCCGTCGAACCCGATCGCGCACCGTATGTCACACTCTACGGGTACCACGGAATCCTGGATTGCCGAAGCACAGTCCGGGCACCGGCCGGTGCCGCTCGGTTCTCGGCTTGGACAGCCGCGGGCTTCCTGGGCCGCTGGCCCGGCAAGGCACGATCTGCTCCACGCGCGTGCCGCGTACCTTGTTCGCGGACCTGCACCTTCACCATACTGAATGGGAGGCACGCCATGCGAGTGGGCCGCCGGCATAGCGCCGCGCGGCGCCCCAGAACAAAGGAGAGATTGTGGCACTCGCCGAACTTCGCTACTTTAGCCTGGCTCTGCGCAAGATGACGGGCGCGATGGTTCTGTTGCCCGAGCGAGCAGACTTCGAGGGACCGTTCCCGGTCTTCTATTTGCTTCATGGCTTGTCCGACGACTACAGCGCCTGGACGCGGCAGACACACATCGAGCAGTATGCCCGCGACTACCCGATGATCGTGGTGATGCCGGACGGAGGTCGCGGCTTCTATACCGATGCCCGCGAGGGCTACGCCTACGACGCCGCGATCACGCGTGACCTTGTTCCGTTGATCGATCGCACGTTCCGGACGAGCGCGGGCAGGCATTCCCGCGTGATCGGCGGGCTCTCCATGGGCGGTTACGGGGCACTTCGCCTGGCCTTGAGCCATCCCGACATGTTCTGCAGCGCCGTGAGCCATTCCGGTGCCCTCGGCGTCGGCAGCAGGCGAATCGACCCCGACGACCGTCCTGACAAGGAATTCGACGAGGTCTTCAGCGAAGATCCGGCCGCCGAATTCCGCCGGCTGTTTGGCGACGACCCCATCGGCGGGCCTAACGATCTGTCCGCGCTGTCGGAGGCAGTGGCCGGCAAGCAGCCGCCCGCCCTGCGCTTCGACTGCGGCAGCGAGGACCCGCTGCTAGAGGAGAACCGCAAATTCCACCGGCATCTCGAGAAACTGGGCATCCCGCATGAGTACGAGGAATTCCCGGGCGGCCACGAGTGGGAGTACTGGGACCTTCACGTTCAGGATGCCCTCAGGTTCCATGCCCGCGCTCTCGGCATTCAGGCGAAGCCGGTGCCTCGCCCCTGAGCATCGTAGACGGTACCCCGAGGTCCCCGCGGGCTACCGTCTACCTGGCCCGTCCAGCGCGGGCGCCATCACGGGGCGACTCACTGCCTCCCTGCCGGCACGGCACGTCCGTGCCGGGCTGCCTGTTTATCGGCTGCCGCTGACTACCCTCATGCCTGGCGCACGCTCTTGGGCGGAACGGCAGGCACTCATGGCGCGGCGCCTTCGCCCAGCGGCAGGCTCGTCCCAGCTTGTCGCGAAGCCGGAGCGCCGCGGTCCACGCGCCGCACGGCCAGGCAACAGAGCGCTGCCGGCAGCAGCAGCAGGATCGGTAACGCCATGGCCGGTCGCATCGCATCCACGAAGCCGTGCGAGAATACAGCCGACGCCAGGTACTGGATCTGCCCGGCGACCCTGGCGGGAACTCCCGGCGGAAGCTGTACGCTGCCGCCCGTCTGGCCGCGCCCCACTTCCAGGCCGGTGCGCGCCGCCCCCGTGAACGAGGCCACGAAGTGCGCGCGCAGGCCGGCGGGCAGCTGCCCTGCGTATTGCACGGCCTGGTCGTGCAACGCCGCCGAAAGCCTGTTCTGCAGCAGGGCGCCGACCGACGCGCTGGCCAGCACACCGCCCAGCTCCTGTACCGTGCTGAACAGGCCGGAAGCCACTCCGGCCAGGCGCGGATCCACGTTCTCCATGGCTACGCTGTAGAGCGGTGCCCAGATGCAGCCCATGCCCACCCCGCCTACCAACAGGCCGGGTAGGAAGCTCCAGCGGGCCGAGTCCGACTGCGCGTGCCACACGATATATGCCATGCCCGCCGCCAGGAGCACGAGGCCGCTGCCGAGAATCTGCTTGCCGTAGCCTCGGCCCGACAAGGTACCTGTGAACCCGGCGATGAACAGGGGCACCAGCGACATGGGCACTATCGTCAGGCCAGCATCCTGCGCGGATAGGTTGAGCACCGACTGCAGGTAGATGGTGAGGGGCAGGAAGATACCCAGGATGGCAAACCCCATCGCCGCCGCCACGGGCACCGTTGCCGCGTAGTTGCGATTGCCGAACACCGCGAAGGGGAGGAGCGGCTCGCGATCCTGCCGGCGCGCCTGCGTGTAGAAAAAGACGGCCAGTACCATCACGCCCGCGGCGAGGATCTCGGGAATGGTGATCCCCGCGCCGACGGTCGCCCAGTCGTAGCGCTGGCCTTCGATCAGGCCGAATACGATTCCCAGCAGCCCGGCGCTGACCAGCGCCACGCCGGCCAGGTCCAGCCGATGGCGCCGCCCCGGACGCAGATCGGGCATCACGGTCATAGTGAGCACCATCACCGCCAGGCCCAACGGTAGGTTCAGGAAGAAGATCCACCGCCAGCCCAGGTGCGTGGTGACGATGCCGCCGAGCGTCGGTCCGGCCACCGTTGCCAGCCCACCCATGGCCCCGGTCAGCCCGAACGCCACGCCGCGCTTCTCCGGCGGGAACAGGCTGGCGATGATCGAGAGACTCTGCGGCCCCATCAGCGCGGCACCCAGTCCCTGGGCCGCGCGTGCAGCGATCAGCTCGGCGGGCGTCTGCGCCAACCCGCTGCAGGCCGAGGCGACGGTGAAGAGTCCCGTGCCCATGGCATACAGGTTCCGCGGTCCATGGATGTCGCCGAGCCGGCCGGCCGTGATCAGCAGCACCGCATAGACGAGACTGTACCCGTTCAACACCCACAGCATCTGGTCGAGCGAGGCGTGCAGTGAATCGATGATGCTGGGCATGGCGACGTTGACGATCGTCAGATCGAGCAGAGACATGAACAAACCCAGGCACAGAATACCCAGGACCGCCCAGGGATTGGCGCTCGCGCGCCGGCTTGCTTTGGCCATCGTGTCGGCTCCTTAGGCTATCGCGGCTGGACGAACGGCGATCGGGTAACGGTGCACGCCCGCGCTCGATCTCGGGCTAACACAGTTCATCTGCACTCTGGCGTATCCTCACATCTAGATTAACATTGTTAGTTCACACTCGACACCATACGACGAACCGCGTTAAACTGTCAATAGCAGAGCGAGAGGATGTGACCCGATGACCGCGATACCGCCGCCGCGCGCACGGCCGGCCCTCGATCGAGAGCAGGTGACGCGTGCCGCCCTGCGGCTGCTCGACGAGGTTGGCCTGGACGACCTCACCATGCGCCGCTTGGCGGACCGCCTCGGCGTCACGGCCGCATCTCTCTACTGGCACGTGCGCGACAAGAGCGACTTGCTGGTCATGCTCGGCGATGCGATCAGCGGCGAGATGCCGATGCCGTCTACGCAAGCACCCTGGCGCCAGGCGCTCGAGCAGGCTGCCCGCGACTTTCGCCGCGTGATGCTCCAGCATCGCGATGGCGCTCGCATTTTGGCCGCAAGCCCGCCGCTCGGCGCGCAGCGGCTCCGCATCATCGATGCCGTGTTCGGGCTCTTGCATCGAAGCGGCCTGCCGCTTCAGGATGTCGCGGATGCGGGTTATCTGTTCAACACGTATGTCGTCGGCTATGTGCTCGACGAGGCCATGATCGCCAGCGCCTCACTACCCGCCTCGTGGCCGCGGGAGCCGGCTGCCGGCGTGCCGCTCGGCTCACTATCTCGCGGGCATCTCGTCGTGCGACAGGGTGCCTCTCACCTGCTGTTGCGCCTCGGAGCGGGCATGAGCGACCTCTATCACCTCGCGGGCGACGGCAAGTCGCCGGACGTCGAGCTGCGCGGCGGCGTGCTGAGCATCAAGCAGCGGCACGGTCGCCATGACTCCACCACGGTGACCCTCAATGCCGCCGTTCCCTGGGAAGTCGACGTCGAAGGCGGCGCCGTCCAGCTCTCCGCCGACTTCCTGCTTGGGCACGTGCCCTCTCTGCACATCGCGGGTGGTGTCAGCGACGTCGTGGTCCGCTTGCCCGCGCCCTCCGGCGTCGTGCCTATCAGTATCGACGGCGGCGCCAGGCGGCTGCGGCTCGAGCGCCCATACGGCACAGCCATGCGTGTGCATATCCGCGGCGGCAGCAGGCAGCTCTCGCTGGATTCACTGCTGCTCGGCTCCGTCGGCGAGGCGCGCTGGGAGAGCCCGCATGCCGCTATCGCCGCCGACCTCTACGACCTGCGCATCGACGGCGGCAGCACCGATTCTCACGGTTGCCGTCGCCGATCCGTCCAACCAGGGCACGTCCGCCCAGCCCGCGCACGACGTGCAGCAGGAGGTCCAGCAGCAGTTCGCGGCCCAGCCCGCCGCCTATCCACACCTGGCCGCGGTAGCACCGCTCCTGGCTTTCCCGGACGGAGACCGCCGATTCGACGTGGGCATACGGATCTTCCTGGACGGGCTCGAGAAGCGGCTGTCTCGCGACGGGCCGAACGCTTCGTAGCTCCTCCCGGGTGAAGACCTAACTCATCTTCGTGCCGCACTCGGGACAGAACTTCGCGCCGCCCGTCTCTTTGCCGCACTGCGGGCAAAGAGTGGTCTCCGGCTGGGCAGCCTCGATTTTCGTGCCGCACTCGGGACAGAACTTCGCGCCGCCCGTCTCCGCCCCGCACTTGGGACAGGCCTGCGCGGCCGGCTGGATCATGGCCGCGCCGCACTCAGGGCAGAACTTCGTGCCCGGCTTGGCCAGTGTACCGTCGTTCGGGCAGCGTGCCGCCGTCGTGGACGCTCGTTTCGCCGCCTGGGCCGCGTTCTTCACCGCGTCGCCGATCCCGAACACGCTGGCCAGGCCCTTCACCATGCCCGCCGCCTGCTCCGTTTGCGCCTGTGCGATCTCCGCCCGGCGCGGACTGTCCAGAGAGCACGTGCCTACCTGCGAGTCCCAGTCCGAATTGCACACCAGCTGGTGGCAGGTCGGGCACTCGTGAAACACGTCTTTCACCTGATTCCAGGCGTTCTCGAGCTCTTGCGGGTTGAGGGTGCGCGAGTAACGGGGATCCGTATCATCGACACCGCGAGCCACCGCGCTGCCGAGAATCGGGATGTTCCGGCGCAGGAATCCACCCAGGACGTCGCGTCCGACTTCCTTGGTGATCGTCGCCTGCATGTTCGGCTGACTGCGGTACTCGCGTGAACAGCTATCGCAGTAGAACGTCGCGTATGGTCCAGCACCGTCGTTACGTACGTCGTAGCGCGCCATTCGAGTAGCCATGACTCCTCCAACCCGCTTGATAGCAGTCTCAACGCCTCGCCGGGCAATGCGCCGGTTTTCGAGAAGTATACTTCACCGCGAGACTACGCCGTGCCTCCGCTAGCCGGCCAGACGTGCTCGCAATCAGTGATCCGAGACCTCGCCCGCCTCTCCATCGTTGCACCTTCCGCGGTCCACTTCCTGCCCCGGCAGCCTACGACCGGCCGTAGCCGCGATACGCCTCGAGACGTTTCTCAATAGAATCGTCCCATAGCCGTCAACCGTGGGGCACATGCTCGCCTCCGGTGATTTCGTCGGCCTTGCTCTATCGCCCGCCAGCCACATAGCCACTATCATTGTTTCCGGTCTAACCGGCACTATCACGCTTCAGTAATGGCCAGATCGGGCTATAATCTTTCCCTCTCCACTGCCGATAATTGTACTTGGGCAGCCCGAGTCAGTCGATACCAGCCGGTGCCACGCTTCAGGCACGCGCCTAGCAGCGTTGTAACGGACGACAACGCCCAGAGTCACCAGGAGGATGACCATGCCGAGACTCGCCGACCTTCCCACGCCACCAGCGCGACCCGTCAGCAATGGACGAGCTACGGATAGCGGTGCCCACGAGGTTTCCGGCGCCACACGCACCGGGCAGGGATCGCGTCTGCGCGCCGATCTGCAGAGCCAGAATAAGCAGCGCGCCCGCGCCGCCGCCAGGCAGCAGCAGATTGCCGGTCGACTGGCAGCCACCACCCAGGAGCTCGCCGCCGGGGTGGAAGAAGCCGGATCGGCCGTCAAGGAGCCAGGTCGCGTAACGACCAGGCCGTCGAGGTAGCCGCTATCCTGCTCCAGTTCAGGAAGGCCACCGAAGAGATCGCCAAGGGCGCGCAGGATCAAGCGGCGTCGGTCGAGGAATGCGTGCAGGCGGTCGACGAGCAGGGGCGCGCACTTGCCGACATGAGCGCATCTGCGGCCGAGCTCGCCGATATGACGGAAGCGCTCGAGTTCGCCGCATCGGCAGATAAGTCCTCCGAGGAACTCGCGGCTTCTGCAAAGGAGCTGTCCGCCGCCGTCGAGGAAGCCAGCAGAACCGCCAAGGAGACGACCGCCAGCATCCAATCCATCGCCGCCGGCGCCTCCGAGCAGGCCGCGGCCACCGAGCAGTCGGCCAGTGCCGTCGAGCAGATCCAGAAGGGTTCCCTCCTGGCCAAGGAGCTGGCAGAGAAGTCTCAACAGCGTGTCGCTGCCGTGCAGCAGCTCCTGAAGCAGAACAACGTCAACGTAGGCGCGCTTATCGAAGGTATCCAGAGGACGGCCGCGGCCGATCAGGCATCGGCCCAGAATCTCCAGCAGCTCGTGGCGTCTACCGGGCGGATAGACAAGATCGTGGACGCCATCGTCAACGTCACCATTCAGACCAACCTCCTGGCCGTGATCGGAAGCATCGAGTCGGCGCGAGCGGGTGAGTACGGTCGCGGCTTCGCCGTCGTCGCCGCCGACGTGCGCAGCCTGGCCAAGGACTCGGCTGAAAACGCCGAGAAGATCAAGGACCTCGTCAAGCGCATACAGCAGCAGGTTGCTCGTGTCACCGTCGATATCGAACAGGCTACAGTCAAGGCTCAGCAGGATGTGGAGAATGCTCACAAGTCGACGACCAGCCTGACTCAGATCGAAGCGGACTTCGAGTCGCTCGCCGCCTTCATCGCATCCATAGTGGCGACCAATCAGGAAGCGCTGATTGCCATGACTCAGGCGGCCAAGGGCGTGGAACAAATCGCGCGCATGGCAGAGGAAACCGGCGCCGCCTCGGAGGAAGCCGCGAGCTCGGCCGCCGAGCAGACTCGGGGCCTCGAGCAGCTGGCCGAAGCGGTCGCCGAAGTCTCAGCTCTGGCGGAGGAGTTGCAGAACGTGTCAGGTGGACACCGTGATGGCAGAAGCACAGGTGAATAGGCAGCGCCCGCGCGTCACGCGCCCGACGGCATCAGAGCAGAGCGTCGAGAACGCCCCCTGCACTGCCGAAAACACTCCGGGCACCGAGAGTGCTCAGGCGGCGCCGGCGCCCGTCGTTCCCGGTCCTGCGGGCGGTGCCGCGTCGGAGGTCATGCAGCTCGTCACCTTCAGCGTAGCCGCCGAAGAGTTCAGCGTGCCGATCCGTCATGTGAGGGAGATCGTACGTGTGCCGAGCGTCACGCGAGTGCCCAGAACTCTCCCCTTCGTCGAGGGCGTGGCGAACCTGCGGGGCACGCTGCTTCCGATCATCAATCTACGCCGCCGGTTCGACCTGCCTGCCGTCGACGCCGACGACGACATGCGCGCCGTGGTCGTGGAGGCGGACGGCCGGCTCGCCGGGCTCGTCGTCGATCGCGTCTCCGAGGTCATACGCGTGCCCGCGTCGTGCGTAGAGCCTCCACCTGCCGCGACGGGCGACGGCAATGCCCATCCCTGGCTGCTGGGCGTTGCCAAGCTCTCCGAGGGACGGCGTTTGGTCCTCCTGCTCGACGTCGACCAGATCGTTCCATCGTCCGAGATAGCGCAAACGGTGACCAGGGCCGCGCAGGCGACGATGACCGCAAGAGAGCAGCAGCCCGCGCTCACCCAGGGGCGTGGCGGCGAGCAAGTCGTGACCTTTCGGCTCGACGATCAGGAGTACGCCCTCTCGATCGGCGACGTGCGGGAGATCATACGCCCGCCCGACGTCTCGCGCATTCCCCACTCCCCGCCGTTCGTCGACGGTGTCGTCTCCCTGCGAAACCGCGTGGTGCCGATCGTCAATCTGCGCACCCGCTTCGCCATCGGCGGCAGCGCCGCGGACGACGATAGTCGCGTGGTCATTGCCAACGTGGGCACCACGGTGGTCGGCATGCAGGTCGACGCGGTGTCCGAAGTGCTGAGCCTGCCAGGGCCGGCCGTGGAAGAGCTGCCGCGCTTCGCCGGTGACGGCGACGGGGAACAACTCCGGGGCGTAGCAAAGCTCGACAACGGGCAGCGACTGATCATGCTGCTCGACGCGAGCCGGATTCTGCCGATAGCCGACATGGACTCGCTTGCGGCTATCACGGGAAAGGAGTCGGCCATGGACAATACCGAGGTCGACGCTCGACGGCGGATCGCCGACGAGCGGCTGTTCGTCGGCTTCCGCATCGAGCAGGAGGAATTCGGCGTGCCCATCGAGTACGTCCAGGAGATCATCTGGATGACCAGGATCACTCGCGTGCCCCGCACGCCGCCGTTCGTCGAAGGCATCATTAACCTGCGCGGCAACGTCTTGCCGGTCATCGACCTGCGCAAGCGATTCTCGCTGCCGGCCAGGTCGGCGACAGAATCGACGAGCATCATCGTGGTCGATGTCGACGGCCGTCGAACCGGCGTGATCGTCGACGAAGTGTCCGAGGTGAGGCGCCTCGCCGCCGACGCCATAGAACCGCCGCCCTCCGTCGTGGGCTCGATCGACTCCAGCTTCGTCAAGGGCATCGGCAAGCACGACGGCAGCAGCGGCATGATCATCATTCTCGACCTCGAGGGCATCGTGGCCGTGAGCGCATCGGGCGCGACCCCGTAGCCAGGGCCGTCGTTCGCAAACGTCAGGTGGCTCGACCCGGGCCCCGCGGACACTATTGGTTGCAGGAAAGGCACACAACGTGGACCCAGGCACCGATCTCCCCGGCACTACCAGTAGAGTCGTGCTCGACGCGCTTGACGTGTATTCGGCTCAGGAAATCTTGATCACACTCAGGACAGCCGCCGATCTGCCGGGTGACCTTTGCATCGATCTCCACCAGACCACGGGTCTGCACGCGGCGGTGGCCCAGATCCTCGTCGCGGCCGCCCGGGCCGCGAGGGCGCATGGACGGCGTTTCTACTGTGTACACGTCTCCCCCGAAATCGAGGAGACGCTCCGCCTGGCCGGCCTCGCCGGTCTCCTGCTCGCGGACGGCGAGCCAGTGAAGGATGTGAGCTAGTGTCCACAGCAGTTCGTCCGCTCAACGCCTCGACCGGCACGCCTGCGGTAGAATGGCACCGGCCCGCTCGCGGTGCCTTTGTCGCCGCAGCAGTCGCCCTGGCCGGACTCGCCGGCGGCCTCCGCTGGCCGGTCCTCGATATCCTCAGCCTGGCCGGTATCGTGGCCTTGGTCGCACTCACGCTCTGGCAGGCACACGACGAGAGCGCGGAGCGCGACAAGCTCTGTGCCGCCGTGCAGCGCGCGCGGGAAGAGCGTGCCGCGGAGCAGACACGTCGCCTTGCCTTGGAAGACAACGCCCTCTCCGGCGAGACGAGCCTGGCCGAGGCCCGCGAAACGATCGCCGCGTTGGCCGCGCAACAGCAGCAGAGCGCCCAGGAGCTGGAAGCCGGCCACGCCCTGGTGGCTCAGTATAGCGAGGTCCTGGCGGACCTGCGCCGGTTCGTCTCGGATTTCTGCGCCATAGAGCCGGCGCTCTGCGGTCAGCTGGCAAACGTGGTCAGGCAGACGGAAGCGGCGGCGCTTAGCCTGCTCGAGCGTCTGCAGGAGCTGCTGGAAGCGACCAATTCCCAGGCCGCGCAGAGCCTGGAACTGGCGACGACCTTCTCGCAGGACGATTCGAGCGGTTGCCACCTGATCGGAAGCGGAGTCGACGAGCTGGCTTCCACGATTGAAGCCTTCAGCCTGCGGCTCGCCGACAATAAACGCCTGGGTGACGACGTTCAGGCGCTGCTCGGGCGGCCTGAGGCAATCCGCGCTCTGGTGCAGGAAATCGAGTTCATTGCCAGCCAGACGCGATTGCTCGCCCTCAACGCCACCATCGAGGCAGCACGGGCAGGCGAGCTGGGCGCCGGGTTTGCCGTCGTGGCGAAGGAAGTACGCAACCTCTCGGACCGCTCGGCCAAGGCCGCCTCCGACGTCGCCGCGCTCTCCGGGGACATCGAGCTGGGGATCGTGTCCCTTCAGCAGGGCCTCGCGGCCGCCGCCATGAGGGACGACGAGCGGGTAAGCCACTCCCAGGCCGTGGCAAGGACCATCCGGACCCGGGTCACGGCGATCACGGACGCCATGGCCCATTCCGCCGACAATCTGCACGCTACCAGCGAGAAGATCGACGAGCGGGTGGAGCAGATGGTGACGTCGCTGCAGTTCCAGGACATCACCAGGCAGGAGATCGAGCATGTCATAGCACCGCTGCACGAGCTCGTGGAGCTGGCCAACCGCTGCAACACTATCGGCGATCGCCCCCTCAGCAGCGAGATGCTGCCGCGGATCCGGGCGAATCACACGGTCGAGGACGAACACCTTGTGATGAGCGCGGTCGAGCAAGGACATGCGGGCACGCCCGAGACTGCCGTGTACGCGCGTCTGCGCGGTGCCGGCAGACAGAGCCTCCCGGACGCCGGTCTGGGAGACAACGTCACCCTGTTCTAGCAATCATGCCCAGGGAGGGGATAAGTACATGCGGACAATCTTGGCGGCCGACGACTCCGTGACCATGCGCCAGATGATCGCTTTCTGCCTGAAGAAGTCCGGCTATCAGGTGGTCGAAGCGGTCGATGGCGCCGAAGCTCTGACCAAGCTGAAGGCCCAGCAGGCCGATCTGGTGATCACCGATCTGCACATGCCGTGGGTAGACGGCATCGAGCTGATCAAACAGATCCGTGCTCTGCCCAACTACCGCTTCACTCCCATCCTGATGCTCACTACCGATGCCTCGAGCGACCGAAAAGCCGAGGGCCAGGCCGCGGGCGCCACGGGATGGATCGTCAAGCCATTCCAGCCGGAGCAACTGATCAAGGTCATCAAGCGGGTGCTTCCAGGATAGAAAGGTCATGACGACGATGGTCAGCCCGCGATCGGCCGGGGAATCTGGTACAGGCCTCACGCCCGAGATCAAAGCGCAGTTTCGCGAGACCTTTCTGGATGAGGCCGCGACGCTGGTCGATGACCTGGAGTCTGCGCTCCTGGCGCTCGAGCAAGCGCCGTCCGACGAGGCGGTGCTTGCCTCCGCCTTCCGGGCCGCGCACACGATCAAGGGTTCGGCCGCCGGCGTCGGCTGCCAGGAGATTGCCTCGTTCACGCACCAGGTAGAGAGCTCCCTCGACTCCATCCGCACACCGGTGCACGCTCAACCCGGACGGCCTCAGCGCGCTTCTCGCCTGTATCGACACACTCCGCGCCCTGTTGTCTGCCGAGCGATACGCCGGCGCCCTGCCCGACTGCGCTGCCTGTCTCGCCATGTTGTCCGCCGCGTTCAGCACCACGACCCCGCCGGCCGATACCGGTAGCCCGGCCGGCGCCCACAAGGAGCCCACCGCTCGTGGCCGGTTGCCTGCCTCCCACTTGCAGATCTCCGAGCAGCCGCTGCAACAGCTTGCAGGCGGTGTGAGCGGCGGTGCCACGCTCTTCTTCGTCGGTTTCACGCTCTCCGGCGACGCCTTCGCGCGCGGACTGGACCCCATCGCCCTCCTCGGCGCCCTGGCCGAGGAAGCGACGCTCGTCGGCACGACTCCACTGCTGGACCGCTTGCCCGATCTGAGCGACATGGACCCGGTCAAGTGCTATCTCGGCTTCGAGACCATCGCCATGACTACCGGTACCGATGCCGATCTGCGCGCCGTCTTCGAATTCTGTCCTGCCTCGTCGGCGGTACAGATTGTGCGCCTCGACCCGGCCGATTCGGCAGCACCCGACGTTCGCGGGCCTGTCGCCACGGAACCGGCGAACGACGGCTCCTGGAGGCGGCTGGGCGAGATCCTCGTCGAGGACAATGCCGTCGAGCCGGAGGCGCTACGACGAGCCCTCGACACGCAGCGGGGTCAGGCGGCGGCGGCAGAGGGCGAAGCACGGACCACGAGCGACGAGGACCGCACCATCCGCGTGAAGCAGGCGCGCCTCGACGCGCTGATCAATCAGGTCGGAGAGTTGGTCACCGCGCGAAACGCGCTCCTCCACTTGCAGCACTTCATCGAGGTCGAATTCGGCGATCCCCGACTCACCCGCCGTATCAAGGAGACCACGGCGACGGTGAACCGCGCCGTGGGCCAGCTCCAGGCCGATGTGCTTAGCCTGCGCATGATCCCCTTGCGCACCGTCTCTCAGCGCCTCCCCCGCATCGTGCGCGATGTGGCACACCGGCAGGGCAAGCTCGTGGAGCTCCGCTTGACCGGCGAAGACACCGAGCTCGACAAGACGGTGGCCGACGCCCTGATTGACCCGCTCATTCACCTGGTGCGCAACGCGGTGGACCACGGCATTGAGACACCAGACTCGCGCCGCGCGGCGGGCAAGAGCGAGACCGGCCACGTGGACATCGTCGCCTGGCGCGAAGGCAACAGCGTGGCGGTGGAGATCAGGGATGACGGCGCCGGCATCGATCGGCAGCGCGTCATCGCCGCCGCAGTTCGCAAAGGGATGCTCGAACCCACCGCCGCCGCACAGCTTACCGACGCGGAAGCGCTCGATCTCGTCTTTGCCAGCGGGCTCTCCACCGCCACCGAAGTCTCGGATATCTCGGGTCGCGGCGTGGGCATGGACGTGGTGCGAAGCAACATTGCCCGCACGGGCGGATCCGTGCACCTGAGCTCGAATCAGGGCATGGGCACCACTGCCCACTTGCATCTGCCGCTGACGCTCTCCGTGTTCCGCGCCCTGATCGTCCGGGCCGGGGACGGTTCGTTCGCCCTGCCGCTGGACGCAGTGCGCGCCACCGAGGCAGTCGAGCCGGCCGGCTGCCGAACGATCCACGGCCGCCCGGTGGTGCCCATGCGCGGCCTGCTGGTCGGTCTGGTCTCCCTGGCGAACGCGCTGGGATTGTCCCAGGGCGACTGCGATTGCCCGGATGCCGGCGAGGGATGGCAGGTGGTTGTCGTGGAAGCAGACGGCCAGTGGATCGGACTCGTGGTCGATGAGCTCGATCCACCGCAGGAAATCATGGTCAAGCCTGTCGACGGCTATCTCAGCGCCGGCGGCGCCATCGCCGGGGCCTCGGTGCTGGGCGACGGGCGCGTCGCGCTCGCGCTCGATCCGGCCGGAGTCGCCGCCGCGGCTCTTGCCCACGCGCGAACCGCGCGAAGTCTGTGAAGGTCCCGATGGCCGATCGAGAAACGGGGATGATCCGGGTCCTGGTGGTCGACGACTCCGCGTTCATGCGCCGGCAGATCAGCGCCATCGTGGAAGGCGCGAGCGACATGATAGTAGCCGGCACTGCCCGCGACGGCGGCGAGGCGGTGCGTAAGGTGTCGGAGCTGCAGCCCGACGTGGTCACCCTCGACATCAACATGCCGGGCATATCCGGTCTCACCGCCCTGGCCACGATCATGATGACTCGGCCCACGCCCTGCCTCATGGTGAGCTCGCTGACCCAGGAAGGCGCGCAGGCTACGTTCGAGGCCCTGTCCCTGGGTGCCGTCGATTTCGTCGCCAAGCCGTCGGGAGCCGTCTCGCTCGACATCGAGCGGCATACCGGCGAGATCGTGGAGAAAGTGCGCATGGCAGCCCGGGCGCGGCTTCGCCCCCGGGCAGGCGGCGACTTGCGGCGCGTGACACGTCTGCCGCATGGCCCCGGCGCCGCCAAGGGCCCGCCGGCCGACAGCGCTATGACCGTGGCCATTGGCGTCTCGACCGGTGGACCGCAGACGCTGATGGAGATCCTGCCGCTCCTGCCGGAGGATTTCCCGGCTCCGGTGCTGATCGTGCAGCATATGCCGCCGCTCTTCACCGCCTCCCTGGCCAGGCGTCTGGACGACCATTCTGCCTTGAGCGTGAAGGAGGCCGCCGATATGGAGCCGCTGAGGCCCGGCTGCGCCTATCTCGCTCCCGGCGGAAGCCATCTGACTGTCACCCAACGCACGAGCGACCTGCATTTCTGCGCGCACCTCAGCGCGCTGCCCACGGGCACGCAGTTCTGCCCCTCCGTCGACGTCCTCTTCGACTCGGTGGCAACGATCTGCCGGGATCGGGCAGTGGGCGTGCTGCTGACCGGCATGGGCAGCGATGGAGCAAACGGCATGGTGCAGATCCGGGGCGCCGGCGGCATCACCATTGCCGAGTCGGAGGAATCCGCAGTCGTGTTCGGCATGCCGCGCGAGGCAATCGCACGCGGCGGGGCCGCGATTGTCGCTCCCTGCACGCAGATCGCCATGCAGATCCGGCGCGCCGTGAGGAGACTGGCTTAGCATGCGGCGGGCGTGGCGGGACTGCGAGGTCATGAGCCGCCCCGCTCGCGGCTGCCTGGCGGACCCGGCCGTGCCCTCGGGTGCCGAGACCGGGGACGGTGCCGGTGCGATGCCGCCACTCGATCCCGCGCTGTACGCGCTCTTCTGCGACCTGGTCTACGCCAGGTCCGGACTCTCTTTCGACGAACGCAAGACCTACTTCGTTGAGCGCCGCCTCCAGCAGCGTATCGAGGAGACCGGCGCGAGCAGTGCGCTCGACTACTACCACGGGCTGCGTTACGGTGACGACGGACGCGAGCTGGAGCTTCTCTGCGAAGCACTGACCGTGAACGAGACCTACTTCTTTCGCGAGTATCCTCAGCTCAAAGTGTTCGCCGAGAACTGCCTCCAGGAAGTACTGCAGCAGAAGCGGGCGCGCGACAACACGCACCTGCGCCTGTGGTCCGCCGGCTGCGCGACCGGAGAAGAGCCCTACACCCTGGCGATCATCCTGCGCGAGATGATCGAGGACCTCGATCGCTGGACGTTCGACATCACCGCCACCGACATCTGCAAGGCAGTCCTGGACGTCGCCCGCGGCGCCCGCTACGGCGAGCGATCACTCAAGGACGTGCCGGACGTATACAGACAACGCTACTTCCGACGGGACGGCGAGAGCTTCCGCGTGGACCGGTCCATCGCCCGCATAGTCGAGTTCCGCCACGCCAACGTGCTCGACGAATCCGCGGCACTGGATATCCGCAATCAGGATTTCATTTTCTGCCGCAACGTCCTGATCTATCTCGACGAAGCGGCGCGCCGCCGGGCGGTAGAGCTCTTGCATGGCGCCCTGCGGCCAGGCGGCTATATCTTCCTGGGTCACTCCGAATCGGTGAGCCGCATCACCACTGGCTTCGAGCCGGTCCGCATGGCCGGCCAGATCGTGTACCGAAAGTGAGTCGCCGTGGCAGAGCTCGCTGAGCAGGCGCCCCCGTTCGTGCAGGAGGAACCACTCGCGTGGCCGGCCCGTCTCACCGGGCCAGGGAAATCGCATGGAGAATGAGCAGGCTCGCTCCCGCTTCATGGCCGAGTTCGTCGCCGAAGCCCTGGAACACCTGGACGTGGCAGAAGAGGCTCTCGTTCGCGGCGAGGCGACGGTACTGGATGGCGCGGCGCAGGAAGAATTCATGCGTGCCATGCATACCATCAAGGGTGCCGCGGGCTACCTTGCCCTGGCGCCGATTCAGACCCTGGCCCACGCCCTCGAGCAGGCCGCCCAGCGGGCCGCCGGCGGTCCGGCCGCCAGCCAGGAACGCGTGGCCGCACTGTTTGCCGGCCTCGACGCGCTCCGACAGCTGCTGGCGCGGCCCGACGAACCGGCACAGGTTCCTGCCGCCCTGCTGGATGCGCTCGAGACGGGCGGCCGTCCGGCCGCCGCCGCGTACGACGCGGACGCTGCCCTGCGGGAAGCGTTCGAGAGCGTGGTGCGCCGCCAGTGCGACACGTTACGCACGGCGATCGAGCGCCTGAAGCGCGATCCGGCAGACCCCGCCGCGCGCGCGAGCTACGGCGGCGTGCTCAACGCACTGCGTGCGGCGGCAGCCTATGCCTCACGCCGCGACCTTGAGACGATATTGGTAGAGGCGGGACCGCCCGCCGATGCGGTCGCGGCAATGGCCGGCGTCCTGCTCGAGCGTCTGGACGCTTTGCTGGCCGGGAACCGTACCGGCCCGGCCGTCGCGCAACCCGTCGATCCGGCCATGAGCTCGTCCGCTTCGCTTGCCCCGGCGGAACCCGCGGCAGCAAGTCCCGTCCATGCCCACTTCGTGCGCGTGGCGGCCGAGCGCATTGACAAGATCGTCGACCAAGCAGGCGAGCTCGTCGCTATGAGGCACAGCCTGCAGCGCTTCATCGCTTCGCTGGACTGCGCCGGGCTTGGCGACGGCGTGTGCGCGAACGGCAGAGCGTTGGCCTTCAGCCTTGGGCGCATGGTCGACGAGCTGCAGCGATCCACGTTGGATCTGCGCCTCATCCAGCTCGACGCCATCTTCCGGCGACTGCCGCGCGTGGCGCGCGACGTGGCGGCGCGCACCGGCAAGCGCGTCAGATTCGAGACGCACGGCACCGATACGGAGATAGACAAGGGCGTGGCGGAAGCAATCACCGACCCGCTGCTGCATATGGTGCGCAACGCCGTGGATCATGGCCTGGAGCCGGCGGACGAACGTGTGGCAGCCGGAAAGGATCCGTATGGGCTGGTGCAGGTGCGTCCGTCCCGGGAAGGGAACTTCGTCGTGATCACGATAGAAGACGACGGGCGCGGCATTAGCCTGGAGACCGTGCGTGAAACGGCGATCGCAAGGCGAATCATCTCGCGCGAAGAAGCGGCATCGCTCTCGACCGCTGCCACCTACGGCCTGCTGTTTCGTCCCGGCTTCAGCACGGCTAACACGGTGACCGAGATATCGGGGCGCGGAGTCGGCCTCGATGTCGTGCACGCCAACGTCGGCCGGCTGGGCGGCGAGGTCACCGTGGCCTCGGAGCCGGGAACGTTCACGCGCATCGCCATGCGCCTGCCTGTTTGCGTGTCGGCCCAGGACGTCCTGCTGGTCGAAGCGGCTGGCGAGCGCTATGCCATTCCGATCGACGTGGTACGCAAGTCGCTCTCTGTGCAGGCGAGCACTGTGCGGCGAGCCGGGGGCCACGGCGTCGTGGTCAGCGACGAACGGCTCGTGCCGCTGCTGTCGCTCTCCGCGCTGCTCGGCTTGGGCGAAGCTGGCGACGGCGCCACGACGCGCGAGATTGTAGTGCTGGCCCTGCGCGGGCGATCCTGCGGACTGATCGTGGACGCCATCGGCCAGCGGCAGCAGGTCACCATACGGCCACTGGACGCCTGCCTGGCCTCGGACGGCATCGCGGGCGCCGCCGTGCTTGCCGACGGCGGCGTAGCTCTGGTTCTCGATCCGGAGCTCCTGATCGCCGTCGAGTGAGGCATTGGGGGCGAATCCTCTACAGAGCCTCCGCGTTCCCCACCTAGGTTGACCCTTGTCCCTAACTCTACGCGACGGCCCTGATCGGCGGCACGCTCTTCGTCTTCTTCAACATTGCCGAGGCCGCCTGTCTCCCACGCGTCGTTCCCGCGGAACAACTGCCCGTTGCCACGGCCCAGAATGAGGGCGGCCAGATCACCGCGGGATTGATCGCCCCGCCGCTCGGCGGAGTCTTGTTCAGCGTGGCGCGCGCTGTGCCATTCCTCGTCGATGCCGTATCCTATGCCGCGTCAGTTGCCTCGCTCCGCCTCATCCGCACGCCCTTTCAGGCGACACGGACGGCTGCACCACGTGCGTTGCGAGTCGAGATCGCGGAAGGCCTTCTCTGGTTATGGCGACAGCCCCTGATCCGCTACATGGCCTTCCTGACCGGCGGGCTCAATTTCTGTAACGCAGCCATCGACCTCATCGTGATCGTGGTGGCTCGTCAGCACCACGTTCCCCCGGCCGCGATAGGTCTCATCTTCTCAATCGCCAGTATTGGCGGCCTCGTCGGCTCCCTGCTGGCGCCCCGTCTCCAGCGCCGTTATCGCTTCGGTCAGGTGATCGCCGGCACCGTCTGGCTGACCGCGCTCCTCTGGCCGATCCTGGCGCTTGTACCCAGCCCCCTGTTGCTCGGAGCCGTCCTGGCCGGAGTATTCCTCACCGGACCCATCTATAACGCCATCCAATACTCCTACCGCCTGCGCATCATCCCGGACGAGTTGCAGAGGCGCGTGAACAGCGTGTTCCGCCTGCTCGCTCTAGGCACCCAACCCCTTGGCGCTGCACTCGCCGGCATCCTGCTCGAGCGTATCGGCAGCGTTCGACGGTGCTGGTGTTCTCGGCCGTGGTTCTGCTGCTGGCCGTGCTCACAAGCCTTAGCAAGCTTGTGCGCCACGCTGCACCGCTGGCTGAAGCTGCGCTCGCCTGACAGCAGCCGGGAGAAGGAATGCAACGTGCGCTGCTTGGCCCCGATTTTGCAGCCGGCGTGGCCACGTCCCTAAGTTGCCGCAACACCAAGGAACCCTGCGCGCACTCTGCCGAGCAGGACGGGCAAGTGAGACCGACCGTTCAGTCGGCCCACATGGTTCGGATCACCCGCCGCAACACCCCCCAGACGCCGGAAGTCACCGGGGCCTCCCAGGAGGACCGCTCCCACGCCTGCCGCGCTTCAGGTGCGATGCGCGGCGGTCCGACCCGCACCGCCATCGGCCTTGGTGGCCGCGCCGGTGCAGCCCACTGCCGCGTCGCAGGCGGATGATCAACAAGAGCGTGACGCCCAGATTCACGGATCATGACCACATCCTTACCACCGCGAGCGACAACTCTTACGCGATCATCCTATGGCACAGCAGCCTTTGACAGGCACCCGATTGTGGACAGCCCAGCAAACCAGCGCCTGCAGATCTACCACTGTCCCTGGCGGACGTCGGGGATATCGCCCAATCCCCCTAAATCCACGGGCCATCACAGCACCATGCAGTTCTGCTACTCTGTGGCCCTGCGGTCACCGATCCCGCGGCATTGGCCGCCTCTACCGAATAGCTGAGCCAGCTGATGCCCGTGGGAACCGTGCCGCTCGCCGCCCCGGTGGTCGAGTTGATGGTGAGGAACGCCCGTGAGCCGCTCGCGAGAGAGAAAGTTGGTGCAGGCGTACCTGTAGAGGCGAACGTATAAGCGCGGCACCTCGCCACGATCCCGGTTCATGCCCGTGCGTCTACTTCGTGCGTCAGCATCTCGCCGACCACCTCATCCAAGGATGCCGATTGGCCTTCCGCCCACTTCGCCGCGAAGACGGCGTCCGAGCCCACCAAGGTTCGCGCGAGTGTGATATCGGCCTCGAACACCCGTTGCAGACCAGGAGGTAGCGCATGACCGATCGCGGCACGGGCCGAATCCGCCGCGCCCAGCAAGCGCACCGCTTGCCCGGGATTCCCGCACAGCGCCGTCATCACCGCCCAATTCTGGAGAACTTCGGCCATGGACAGGCGCTCGCCAAGTGCACGATAGCCCTCGAGGCTCGCACATAGGTGGGCTGCCGCTTCGGCGAATTCGCCATTGTCGCAACAGATACGACCAAGCTCGCTATGTGCGGCCGAGCTGCCGGCCACGTCGCCGAGCTCCTCAAATCGGACCAACACGCTCTCCAGTAGCGCTGCCGCTCTTCGCGAGTCGCCTGCCAGGCGGGTACAGACGGCTTGGTTGAGCAGCGTGTAGCCGATGTGGTGGCGTTCGTTGAGCAATCGACGATGCGCCAGGCACTGCTCGTTCAGGCGAATCGCGCGGGCATAGTCGCCTTCTTCCTGTGCCACGAGGGCGAGGTTGTGCAACACTCTCGCGATATTCGTCGTATCGCCGGTTGTTTGGTAGCGCTCGAGCGATTCCGTGTACAGCGCGGTTGCTGTCTCTCGATCGCCCTGGAACCTTGCGACGTTGGCGAGCCCGTTCAGAGCGTTGGCTATGGCCGAGTTGTTGTTCACTGCCCGACCTATCGCAAGGTACTCCTCGTAGACGGAGCGAGTGAACGCGGCGTCGCCCTGGTTGATGGCAAAGTGCCCCAATCCGTGCAGCGCTCGCAACCGGACGGCGGCTGTGCCTCCTGTCCATGCCAGCGCGGCCGATAACCAGGAACGGCCTTCGATCCAATGGCTGCGAGCCGACCAAAAAGGCCAGAGTGCGCCCGCCAGCTGCAAACCCGCCTCCCAGTCGTTGCCCTCCCGCACGCTCCACTCCAGAGCCGAGCGCAGATTGTCGTGCTCGGCTTCCAGCTGCTCAAGGACAAGCACACGGTCCCGGCCGTCCAGACGCGGCAGTAGACGCTCGGCCAGGTCCAGGCACCAGTGAAGTTGATCGCGACGCGCGCGCATCTCCTCACCCTGCTCGCGCAGGCGCTGAGCGGCATAGTAGCGTACCGTTTCCAGTAGGCGGTATCGGCAGGACGGCTCGGGAAGGTCGTCGATCTGGAGCAGGGACTTGCTCGCCAAACGGGCGATCAATTCGGAGATGCTCGCCGTCTTCAGGGTGCCGCCCGCACATACGGCTTCGACCGCCTCGAGCGTGAAGCCGCCCGCGAAGACCGAGAGTGTGCGCAGGAGGGCCTTCTCCTGATCGTCGAGCAGCTCATAGCTCCAATCCATTATGGCGCCCAGCGTCCGGTGACGCGGCAACCCAGCCCGGTTTCCTGCCGTGAGGAGGAGGAACCTATCGTGGAGCCGATCAGCCAGCGCACTGGGCGAGATCTGTCCAAGGCGAGCCGCGGCCAGCTCGATGGCCAGTGGGATGCCGTCCAGCCGCGAACAAATGGCCGCCACCGCGCGGCAGTTGTCGAGCGTCAAGGCGAAGCCGGGGGCGACGAGCCGCGCGCGCTCCACGAGCAGGTGCACGCCGGCATAGTGGCTGAGCTCGTGCACGGCGAGGGCGGCCCCCTGGCGGGCACGTGGCACTGACAGTGAGGACAGGCGCCAAACCGTCTCCCCGATCACGCCGAGCGCTTCCCGGCTTGTAGCCAGGATCCGCATGTCCGGACATTGCTGCAAGACCGTGACGACGAATTGGGCGCTGGCCGGGATCATGTGCTCGCAGTTGTCGAGGATGAACAGTACTCGACGGGATTGCAGTGCGGCAGCAAGCGCCTGCCGCGCAGACAACCCCGGGTCGAGACGCACTCCCGCCGCTTCCGCGGCCTGGCGTGCAACAAGATCGGCATCCGGCTCGTTGTTTGGCGTCAGTCCGCCGAGCTCCACCATCCAGAGGCCGTCTGCAAACGCGCTGCGTAGCTCGTGGCCGAACTCGATTGCCAACCGCGTCTTGCCGCAGCCGCCTGCACCCGTCAGGGTAAGCAGCCGGCATGTAGGGGAACCTGTCGCGTCCGCTTCGTCGGCGAACAACCGCTGCAGAGCGGCAAGCTCGCGCTCGCGGCCAAGGAAGCTCGTCAACAGCGTCGGCAGGTTCGACCGGCGTGCGGCGGCCTCTTTGCGGCTTGCAAGGGCCGTGCGGTATTGCGTCTCCGACTCCGCATCCGGCTCCATGTCCAGATCGCGCCGAAGCGCTTCAGCCAGCCTGTGATATGTGCGAACCGCCTCGGGCGCTAGGCCTGCCGACAGCTGCACGCGCATGAGAGCCTGTGCCGCCGTCTCGTGGCACGGATCGAGCGCCAGAATCCCGCGGAGGCATCGCGCCGCCTCAGCCAGAACGCCGTCTCGCTCGCGTAAGCCGGCGAGCCGGAGCAGAACTGCCACGTACTGTTGGCGCAGCTCCTCCCGCCGGGTGACCGCCCATTCGTCGTAGAGGTCATCCGGGAGAAACTCGCCGCCATAGAGCGCCAACGCTTTCCGGCATGCCGCGGCGTCTCCGCGGTGCAGCGCCGCTGCTGCCGCCCGCTCGAATGCCAGCGCATCGAGCCAGTCGCCATCCGATGGGCTGTCCGGCGAAGGTGCCAGCGAGACCAGGTCACCGTCCAGGCGCACGTAGCCCTGGCCACCCGCGCGCTGCCCAAGTATCTTGCGCAATCTGTGGATAGTCGTGCGAAGATACGTCGCCGCTGCGACAGGCTCGTCCGTCAGGCCGAGCATATCGGCAAGACGTTCACGGTGCATCCGGTGTCGTGGCACGCTGAGCAGGCACTTCAACAGCGTTGCCGCCTTGCGTTGCGCCCACGCGTCGTCAGGCAACCGAGCTGGGCCACGCCAGACGGCGAAACCGCCAAGCGTCCGTACACGAAGAGGCGCGTAGAGGGAATCGCTTGCCTGCGTGGTTTGCGACGGTGCTTCGGCCACGGCCTCCGGTGGCAGCTGCTTTCCCACATAGCGCGAGCGTCGACGACCGCCTTCACGCCAGAACGCGTACCAATAGGGTCCGTGGCCTGGCGATCCCAGCTCGCAGGTCGGGCAGCCTGGCTTGTTGCAGCGCCGAAACTGCTGGCTGTACGTCACACGGCTTGCCGGATGGGCGGAAACGCAGCTCCCCATGGTGCAGGCCTCCCGGCCAGATTCTCAGCAGTCCCTATCCATAGACGTTAAGCCACGCCGGGACCCTCAGTGGCGGTGAGCGCATCGAAGGTGCACCCCATGCCCAGGGTTTCGTCCCGGGGAGCCTCCGGGGACGCGCCTGCACGTGCTGCCAGGCCCGAAGCTCTCTCCGCCCTAGCCGGTTCCACCTTGGCCTGTGTATAGGATGCCAGGCGCTACACAAGCGTGACGGGCGGACACAAGATCTGCCGAGAGCACAATCGCCTGATCTGCAACGACGATATACGAATCGGCAAGTAGTGTGATTGGAGGGACAATCGCGCGCACCGAGATGATGGAAAAGGGCGATGAGCAGATACGATGCTTATGTCCTGCGCTTCTGGCGGAGCAACGGAGTCGACGGGCTGCAATGGAGGTGCCAGATGGTTCACCTCGGCCACGGGGACGCGGTGGAGTTTGCAGACCTCGAGGCGTTGCTGCGGCACGTTCGCTCAATAGCTGGTGAGCCGGCGTGGCAAGCCGGACCCGCTACTCAAGCCGGCGGCGCGTGCGATGATGGTGAGGCAGAGGAAGAGAGACAAGCGGGTCAGGAGTAGCGGCGGTCGCCAAGCCGTGACGGACAAACACCGATGTGCACGAGAGGCTGCCCGAGGACCTGGGGACCCGTCCGGTCGCAAGGTTAGCGCACCCGTCACACGGCCGACTCGAGCCGGCCGTGTGACGGGTGCGCTAACCTGTTATCTCGTCGGTCGGTGCACCGCTTCAGGCAAGATCTTGCAGCAGCGTCGCCGTGAGGTCGCCGATCGGCACCCGGCGCTGCGTCATGCTGTCGCGATCCCGGATGGTCACGGCCCGATCCTCGATCGATTGGAAGTCGAACGTCACGCAGTACGGCGTGCCGATCTCGTCCTGCCGGCGGTAGCGTCGCCCGATGGCCTGGGTCTCGTCGTAGTCGGTCGGGAACAGGGCCGCCAGGCTGCGCCAGATCTCGCGCGAGGGCCCCGTAAGCTCGGGCTTTTTCGAGAGCGGCAGCACCGCCACCTTGTACGGCGCTACCTTCTTGTGCAGCCGCAGCACGGTCCGCTTCTCGCCGTTCACAATCTCTTCGTCGTAGGCGTCCACCAGCAGGTAGAAGAACGTGCGGTCCACGCCCCCGGAGGTCTCTACGATCCAGGGCACGTACCGCTCGTTGCTCACCGGGTCCGTGTAGCTCAGGTCCTGGCCGCTGAACTGCGCGTGCCGGCTGAGATCCCAATCGCCACGCCAGTGGATGCCTTCCCATTCCTTCCAGCCCATGCCGGGCACGAAGTACTCGATGTCGGTCGCCCGCTTGGCATAGTGAGCCAGCTCATCCGGCGAGTGCTCGCGCAGGCGCACGCGATCGGCTCGATTGACGAGCCCTCGGCACCATCCGCTGCGCTCTTCCTGCCAGTAGGCGAACCACTTCTCCATCTCGCTGGGGTGTACGAAGAACTGCAGATCCCACTGCTCGAACTCGCGCTGGCGCATGATGAAGGGCCCGAGCGTCACTTCGTTGCGAAACGCCTTCCCGATCTGGCAGATGCCAAAGGGAATGCGCACGCGCGTGGACTTCATCACGTTGTCCCAGTCGAGATAGATGTTCTGGCAGGCCTCGCCGCGCAGGTACGTCCTCATGCGCTCGCCCTCGACCACGCCCAGCTCGGTCTCCATCAGCAGGTTGAAGCGGCGGGGCTCCGTGAGCTCGCCGCCGCAGTCCGGGCACTTCGTGGGCATGACGCCGCCGTTGGCCTCCATCAGGTGGTCCGAGCGGAAGCGATGCCGGCACGACTTGCAGTCCACGAGCGGATCGCTGAAGTTCTCGACGTGGCCGCTGGCCTCCCACACGCGCGGATGCGTCAGGATGGCGCCTTCGATGCCGACCGTGTTCTCGCGAGTCTGCACCATGAACGTCCACCACAAGTTCTTGAGGTTTCGGCGCATCTCTACCCCGAGCGGGCCAAAGTCGTAGAGACCGGCCACGCCGCCGTATATCTCGCTGTTCTGGTATACGAACCCGCGTCTCTTGCAGAGCGACATGAGCCGCTCGAGCAGCTCCGTCCCTTCGGGAAGCTCCACGCTGCCGCGCTCCGTGGTTTCTGCTGTCATCTCCGGCCTTCAATCCACTACATAACGAAAAAAGCCCCGGGCTCGGTCACCTGCCCGGGGACGGAATGCGTGCCGGTCGAAGCTACCAGCTCGTCCACGGCCGGCGTCTGCAGGCTCCCGGCACCGCGGCACCCGCGGGCTGCCATCACTCCGGATGCCTATGCCCCGCGGAGTCAGCACCGCCAATGACAACGCCATGCACCCGGCGTCGGCCGCAAGTCCCTCGCCGTCTCGAAGTGGGACCGCATCACGCCGTGCCTGATTGTGATGTCAGTATACCAATCGGGCGCTTGCCGCCAACATCGATGTAGGCCATCATTTGTGTGGTGGCTCGCGCATAACACGAGTCAGCTTGCAAATGCCGTATAGTATCCGGTGGCACCCGTTTGTCTGTAAAGGAGCACACACAATATGAAGATGGCCATCCTGACCGGAGGCGGAGACGTTCCCGGTCTGAATCCCGCGATCAAGGCGGCGGTGAACCGTATCTCCGACGCCGGGATCGAGATGTATGGCGTCCGGCGTGGCTGGGCCGGACTGCTGAACTATAACCCCGATAAGAAGGAACCCCAGCCCGAATGGATCCGCCCCATCACGCGCAACGACGTGCGCACGATCGATCGCTCCGGCGGCACCTTCCTGCACAGCTCCCGTACCCACCCGGGTAAGGTGCCGGAGAGCAAGGTACCCGAGTTTCTCAAGGGCAAATATGCCTTCTCGCCCAAAGGCATCGCCGACTGCACCGATCACGTCTTGCGCGTGCTCGAGCACCTGGAAATCGGCGCCCTCCTGGCTATCGGCGGCGACGATACCCTGAGCTACGCGCTGCGCCTGCATCAGGAGAAGTTCCCCACGATCGGTATCCCGAAGACCATGGACAACGACGTCTTCGGCACCGACTACTGCATCGGCTTCTCCACCGCCGTCAGCCGCAGCATCGCCTTCATGAACGACCTGCGCACGCCGACCGGGCTCACACGAGCGCATCGCGGTGGTCGAGCTGTTCGGACGCAACTCCGGTGAGACCGCGCTCATCGCCGGCTACCTCGGCGACGTCGACCGCACCTTGATCCCTGAGGTGCCCTTCGATCCTGAGCGCGTCGCCGCGCTCGTCATGGAAGACAAGCGCCGCAATCCGAGCAACTACGCGATCATCGCCATCTCCGAGGGTGCCACCATGATCGGCGGCGACATCTACGAGACCGGACCCGAGGATGCTTACGGCCATCGCAAGCTGGGCGGCATCGGTATGGCCACCGGCGAGATGCTCAAGACGCTGACCGGCGAGGAGATCGTGCAGCAGTCTCTCGGCTACCTGATGCGGTCCGGCCCGCCGGATGCGCTCGATCGCATGGTCTCCTTCACCTACGGCAACATCGCCGCCGACCTGGCTCTGCGTGGCCAGACCGGCCAGATGGTTGCCCTGCGCGAAGGCGTCTACACCACCGTTCCCTTGGATGTCATCGGCACGGGTGTCCGTCGCGTGGACGTCGACCAGCTCTACGACTCCGAGACCTATCGCGCCAAGGTTTCCCACATCCTTGGCAAGCCGATGTTCCTGTACTAGGAGCTTGCCTGCCGGCCTGATCCGCCTCCGGTGGACCGGCCGTCTTGACGCGACACGACGAAGCGAGGGGAGCGAATGCTCCCCTCGCTTCGTTCACGGATCGCTTCCACGTCGCGTCGCTCGGCCGCTCCACCGGGCAGCCGGAAACACCGATGGCCCGGCCGGCCGTTGCCGGCAGCGCGCCGTGAACCGCGGGATGTCACACGGATACCCATGAACCTGGGACAAACGGGTTGGGGGTGAAGGGCCAGAACACCGCGCCGGCCGGTCACTCACGAGCACCGGCGCCCGGCAGCCTCACGTGGCCTCCGGCCACGCGGCGCCTACATCTGGGCGGATGCCTGCCAGCGCGCCTGGCGAACTGCCATGTGGCAGCTCTTGCACAGCGTGTAGCCGTACTGGTCCCACGAGTGCAGAATCAGGGCGCCGTTGTCGTCGTCGTCACGCGAATCGCACAGCAACATCGACCAGGGCTCGGTCGGGCAGCCACAGAACTCGCACACGTGCTCTTCTTGGGTGGCATTGGCGGCGTAGCGCAGGGCATTGACCAGACCGGCCACTTCCATCTCCGACATGGCACTGGCCAGATTCACCAGCGCGAAGTCGATCGAGCGCGCCCGCTCTGCTGCGTCCGTGCGGCCCGCGCGTGCCGTGCATGCCTTGAAGCCGGCATTCTCCAGCTGCGCTGCAAGCTGCCGGATGACGCTGGCCGCAGCGCGGTTTGCCGAAGCCGGATCGTAGCCATCCCGATCGAAGTCTACGTGCTCATTCATGGACACCGACGCATTCTCCTTCAAGGCAATCCGGCGTCTGCCGATGCAGGCGCGGCGCACGTGCACAAGAAACCGAACGAAGCCGCCCCGGGTCTTTCTACCACTTGGCGTTCGACGCCCACCGCCACGTCCTCGTACGGTCGAAGGCCGAGCGATCACGAATCCGCCGAACCCCCAGAACCCGCACCCTCCCCGGTACGAGGATCTGAAGAGCCCGTATCGCTGCTCCGGCGGTGAACCTTCCACCTCTGGTCTCACCCGGCCTCAACATCATTATCATACTCACGCTTCTGTCTAGGAATGAATCCCCAAAGTGGGGAGTAAACCCGGTACGCATGGTCATCGAGTTCAACAGTCGCCACTCCCAGCGGATACGTGACGAAGACCCCTTGACAATTACCGCGTGGCACGGATCGGCCCCCGGTCGCGCCGCCTACCGGAGTAATGCTGCGCTGAGCAGCGTGTGATTCACACTCCTGGGGTTAACCCATGTGCGGCAAGATCGCCTGTGCCAGGGCTTCAAGCCCGGCCAGGTCGTCGAGGTCCATCCACTGAAGCATCACGGTCTGCACGCCAGCCTCTGCCAGCTCGCTGAGCTGCTCCAGAACTGGAGAGGCCGTGCCGGCAATCACGCCGCTTCTGCGCACCTCCTCGAGCGTGCGCCCGCCGCGATTCAGCTTGGCGGCCAGCTCCGGCTCATCTCGGCCGAACACCAGGCCGGTCATCAGCGAGCGGCGCACCTCGCGGGGATCTCTGCCCCGATCCGCCAACAGCGTGTCGAGCTGCGCGCTCAGCTTGCGGAACTCTTCAGGACCGGCAAAGGGCACGTTCCATTCGGACGCATAGCGCGCCGCCAGCGGCAGCACACCGCGCCTACCGCCGATCACGATCGGCGGGCCGCCGGCCCGCTGCGGCCGCGGCAGCAGCACCGCGTCGCGCAGCGTATAGTAGGCTCCGGCAAACGTGACCCGCGTGTCGCTTCGCAACAGGCTCGATACGACCTCCAGGCCTTCCTGGTAGCGCTGCATGCGCTGAGGTACAGGCAGCAGGTCGTAGCCGAAGTTGGTGTGCTCGCGCACTTGCCAGCCTGCGCCGAGGCCGAGATGCAGGCGCCCTCCCGAGAGGTCGTCCACTGCCGCCGCCATGCGCGCGGTCATCGAAGGATGGCGGAACGATACGGGCGAGACGAGGGGGCCGAAGGCGATACGCGTCGTGTGAGCCGCCAGCCAGGTCAGCGAGACCCACAGCTCCAGCGAATCCTGGTCCGGGGGATCGGCATTGGTAAAATGATCGGATCGGTAGAGGCCGAAGAAACCCAGCCGCTCTACCGCCCGCCCGAGCGCCTGCCATCGAGACCAGTTGAGCCCCGCCTGCCCTTCCACCATGATCGCGACGTTCATGTTGGCACCCCTCCACACTCAAGTGCTTCTCTGGCACAGAAGATAGCACACTCTCGCGTAGGCTTTGCCGCCCGGCGACAGGCGGCGGGCATCGCGAGACGCATGGGGTGCCGGTTATGCCCGGGGAGAACTGGCGCTAGGCCGGCCTCCGGTCACTTCGCGAATCGGCGGGCAGCCGTGGCGGCTAGGCGCGTCACGTTCTTGTGTGTGTAGATCTGTGTCGTGGCCAGGCTGGCATGCCCGAGAATCTCCTGCACGTCGCGAATGTCCGCTGCCGCATCGTTCAACAGCTCCGTGGCCGCGTAGTGGCGGAAGCTGTGCGGCGTGGCGCGAATGCCCTCGCTCCGCGCCAGCGCCCGCACCACACTCTGAATCTGGCGCGGTGAGAGCCGCAGAGACTCCCCAACCCCGCCGCGTGCCCGCTCACGTGCTAATTGCGCGGTGTGAGCGTTGTCGTGGTGCAGGAACAACGGCGAGAAGCCGTCGTCGCCGCGCAGATCCAGGTAGGCGTTGACGGCCACGATAGACTCGGGAGAGAAGAAGACCAAGCGCTGCCTCCCGCCCTTTCCGGTGATCAGGGCCTGGCTCCGTTCCCAGTCCAGATCTTGGCGCGACAGGCTGGAGACTTCCGAGACGCGCATGCCGGAGGCAAACAGCGTGTGCAGGATCGCCAGGTTGCGGGCGGTGACCAGCCGGGCGCGATCGCTCTTCGCCGCGTCGCTCGTCTGCGCCGCGCAACGCAGGAGGGCGGGCAGCCGCTGATCGGGCGCCGGCCGGCCTCTCGCCGGCTTGACCGTGAGCTCGCCCAGTCTGTCCTTGAGCTCCTCCACACTGCCCGGGTAGTGGTGGTTGAGAATGAGATAGCGGAAGAAGGCGGTCAGCGCCGTCAGGTAGGCGGCGCGCGTCGCCGGCTTGCGGCCCGAACGGGTGGCGGAGAGGAGGAAGGCCGAGACGTCGCTCGTCTTGACGGCGGAGACCGCAGTGCGGGCCGGCTCGTTACCCCGCCCGGCCAGGAAGCCGAAGAAGCTGCCGATCGACGAGGCATAGGTGCGCAGCGTGGCGGGCGAGCGACCCCGCAGCGTCAGGTGATCGAGATACAGGCTCAGGGCCTCGTCACAGGTGACGGCGGAAGCAGATTCCCGCGGCGCGTCGGCATCCATGCAGCCACTCTACCACACGGACCGGCCACCGGACTCCGGGACTATCCACGGAGAATGCGCCGCCGGGCCGGCAAGCGCTGCGCCGGGTTACCGGACCTTGCGGTAGGAGCCGATCGTTCGCGCCTGCGCCTCGGCCTTGAAGTGCTGGGCCCGCCGTATCCTGCTGTAGCCGATGCCCATGACGTTGGCCACGAAAGTGATCGTCAGCAGCCCCACGACTGTACCGGCGACGATCGCCGCACGCGTCCCCGGATCGGTGGGCAGAAAGGCCAGCCAGTCATTGACGTGGTCGAGCGTATTCCCCTTCGCGTGCGGCATCGGCTTGCCGTAGATCTGCTGGTAGACGTTCTGAGCCACGCTCCAGAGAGCGCCTATCCAATCCAGCATCGCTCCTATTACCACGGCGAGCGCGCCGGCGAATAGGACTCTGAACATGTGGAACCCCTCCAATCACGCGCCAGTATCCAGCGTATGAGAAATACAGCGCCAACACCACACCGCAATGGGGTGAAAAAGCCAGCGAAGTGGACAGAAATCGCCCCGCGCGGCAGGCGGCACGCGCGCGGACGACCGCGCGGATGGCACTGCCGTGGCCACTCGAGTCTTAGCCGCCGCGTTCCTGCACACGGTCGCCTACCCGCGCGCACGCTGGGAACCACATGGACAGCGTGCGCATTCGATGCCCGACGATTCCTCGTGGGTACCGCTTGCGGGTATCCTCCGGGTATCCGCCTGCGGGTGCTGCCAAGTGCCGAGTTCACTCCGCTTACGCAGGTTCCACCTCGGCCTGACTAGAGATACTGCAGCCGCCGATCGCGCTACGCGGGCATGACGTCGCCGGCGCGCACGGTGGCATGCGATCCATCGGCGCGACGGACAAGCAGTGCACCGTCGCTGGCGATGCCGTCGGCCACGCCGCGGATCGTGCCCGCCGCCGTCGCCACGGTCACGTCTTGGCCCAGAGTGACCAGCTCCGCCCTCCAGGCTTCGCGCACGCTCACCGGATCGATCCGCGTCTGATCCAGCCACCATTCCAACCGGGCAAGCAGATCCGCCAGCAGGTCCTCCCGTGCCACGGACTTCGGCGCATGCGCGTCCACGAAAG
This sequence comes from uncultured bacterium, assembly GCA_963827235.1. Lineage (GTDB taxonomy): Bacteria > Chloroflexota > UBA5177 > JANWHV01 > JANWHV01 > JANWHV01. The sequence continues at coordinate 937,589 of CAWHAE010000009.1, read as the reverse complement.
TTGCCGCCGGCAGCGAGGGATCCGCCGATCGCACGTTGAGCCCGATGCCGAGCAGCAGCCATTGGGCGCTGCCGATCATCCGGCCGTCGATCAGCACGCCCGCGCACTTGCGGTTCTCGATTAGCACGTCGTTCGGCCACTTGAGCCGTGCCTCCACGCCGGAGAGGCGAAGCGCGTCCGCCAGCGCCAGCCCGGCGGACATGGGAATGGCCCAGCGCGGCTCGCACCTCTCCAGAGCCACGGTAAACAGAAGGCTGCTACCGGGGGCGGCCAACCACCGGCGGCCAAGCCGGCCCCGCCCGGCGGTCTGGTAATCCGCCACCACCACGGCGCCGTCGCCGCACGAAGGCAGGCGCGCCGCGGCCACCGCGTTGGTGGAATCGACCTCGGCCGCGTACAGCACGGTGCCGCCGATGCGCGACCCGGAGCGGCGCTCGGCCACGTCCCGCCAATCCAGTGCCGGGTACGCCCGATCCACGCTCAGCGTCCTTTCTCCTCGCGCAATGCCCCGCGGTGGTTAGGCCCATCCCCCGACCACCCGAGAACGCCGTCACCCGCTCTGTTGCCCTGCGATCGCAATCGCCGGCCCTGTGCCCCGCAGAAATAGCGAGAGCGGGAAGCTCATGCTTCCCGCTCTCGAGTTGCTCTCGGTCTATGCTGTCACCCAGTGGGCAGCACGTCAGGCGAAGATCACCTCAACCATAGAACCGCGAACTGGGCGATCTGTTACACCGAAGCAACTGTGACAACCCATATTCGCATCACCTCCTTTCCGCGCTAGAGTGACTATGGCCATTCTAAAGGGCGGTCGTCGCTAAAGTCAAGCACCCTCGCGAACCAAAAATCACTCTCGTGTGTCGATGCGCATGGGCTCGATCTTGTAAATACAGCGCACCTCGCCCGGAGCGCGGTCCGTGTAGCTGTCGGCCCCCGTGTATTTCTTGGCGAGCTTATCGATGTGTTCGTCGGCTCCTTCTTCCGTGATCTCCACCACGCGGCCGCGCACGGAGAGGTAGCGATAGGGGTTCTGTGGATCGCTGATTTCCAGGCCGACGAACTGGCGGGCCTGCATATTCTTGTCCTTCTGCCGCCCTTTTGCCGAGTTGACCAGCAGGTAGGTCCCGTCGAAGTCTATCCATACCGGGGTCACCTGCGGCACGCCGCTGGGCATGAGCGTCGCGAGGTGCGCGATCGCCGGCTTTTCCAACAGATCGCGATATGCCTGGGGAACTATTTGAGCCATTGGGCCTCCTTACCGTGCCGGAACACGGAAAATCAGACCGCACCGGTCTGCGCACAAACTGTCTGTACCCGCCGCTTCCCCTGTCTCAGAGTACCGGTGACACGCCCTTCGGCATAGCGCCGTGGCCGGCCGCGCGAGCGCCTCCGGTTGCCACGCTTCCAACCTGATAAGTATACATTGTCTGGAATCTTTATGCACTGTTGCGAATGGGCTGTTTGCCGTTGCGGAGCACCTGGTGTAGGATGCGGTACACTAGACTGCACGTATGGCCTAGGAGCAGTAGGCTGCGATCCAGCAGAGAGCCGGCGGATGGTGCGAGCCGGCAAGCGGCAGCCGAACTCGCTTAGGCCCGGGAATGGGCGAACCGAGTAGCTCGTTGCGGGTGACGTCCGCTATCGCGTCATGAGAGTGGGCGGCAGGCTTGCCGCCAAGCGGGGTGGTACCGCGGGAGACTGTACGGCCTTCCGTCCCCGGCAGGACGCCGGTGGATGGGGGGCCTTTTGTTGCGTGCGCTTTCGGAGGTGCCCTCGCGGCTAAGGGCCGCCGCGGAGGCTCGGATCTCGGACGGCAAAGGCGCGTCCGGCCCGCTCCAGTCAGGAAGAGGTGTTGAGAATGGCTGAATACGACGCCAGGACGGTCGAAGCGAAGTGGAATCGGCGCTGGGAGGAGACGGGAATCTACCGCGTCGACCTGGACAACGCCAAGCACCCGTTCTTCAACCTGATGGAGTTTCCTTATCCCTCCGGGGAGGGCCTGCACGTCGGCCACGTCTACACCTACTGCGGCGCCGATACCTATGGGCGCTATATGAAGATGCAGGGCTACGACGTCTTCCAGCCCATGGGCTTCGATTCCTTCGGCATCCACAGCGAAAACTACGCCCTCAAGCTCGGCATCAACCCGATGGTGCTCACCGACCAGACCGTCGTGCGCTTCCGCGAGACGCAGATGAAACGCCTCGGCACCATGTGGGATTGGTCGCACGAGGTGATCACCAGCCACCCCAGCTACTACAAGTGGACGCAGTGGGTCTTTCTGCAGCTCCTCAAGGCCGGCCTGGCCTACCGCGCCACGGCGCCGGTCACCTGGTGCCCAACCTGCCTGACCGTGCTGGCCAACGAGCAGACCGAAGAGGAGAACGGCGAGACGGTCTGCGAACGCTGCCATACGCCGGTGACCCAGCGCGAGATGGAGCAGTGGTTCTTCAAGATCACCGCCTACGCCGATAAGCTGGTCGACAACCTGAAGGACCTCGATTGGCCCGAGCTGAGCAAGACCCTACAGTCCGAGTGGATCGGCCGCAGCACCGGTGCCGCCATCACCTTCAAGATCGCCGATAGCTCCCGATCGTTCACCGTGTTCACTACCAGGCCGGATACGATCTTCGGCGCCACCTATTGCGTGCTGGCGCCCGAGCATCCGCTGGTGGCAAGCATCACCTCACAGGAGCAGTCGGCCGCCGTGGTCGCCTACCGCCGCGAAGTCGGCGGCAAGACCGAGCGCGAGCGCACCACCGATCGCGAGAAGACCGGCGTGTTCACTGGCGCCTACGCCCTCAACCCGGCTACCGGGGCAAAGATACCCGTCTGGATCGCCGACTACGTCCTCGCCCAGTACGGCACCGGCGCCATCATGGCCGTCCCCGCGCACGACCAGCGGGACTTCGAGTTCGCGCGCAAATTCGACCTGCCTATCGTGCTGGTTTACCGCCCCGACGGCGCGACGATCACGCCAGAGGAGATGACGGAGGCTCTCCCGGAGCACCAGGGGACGATCGTCAACTCGGGACCGTTCGACGGCCTGCGCAGCGACGAAGCGGTCATCCCTCGCTTCATCGCGTTCCTGACCGAGAAGGGCGTGGGGCACGCCCAGACCACTCTGCGCCTCCACGACTGGCTGATCTCGCGGCAGCGCTACTGGGGACCGCCCATCCCTGTCGTCTATTGCCCGACGCACGGCATCGTACCCGTGCCCGAAAGCGACCTGCCGGTCATACTGCCGCAGATCGAGAACTTCAGGCCCACCGGCACCGGCGTCGGCCCGTTGGCGGCGCTGCACGACTGGGTCAACACGACCTGTCCCACCTGCGGCGGGCCGGCCCGCCGCGAGACCGACGTCTCCGACACCTTCCTCGACTCTGCTTGGTACTTCCTCCGCTACCCGTCTACGGAGTGGGACGACCGTCCGTTCGACGATGCCGTCACGCGGAAGTGGCTGCCCGTCAACATGTATATGGGCGGTATCGAACACGTGCGGCGGCACCACCTCTACGCCCGCTTTGTCACCAACGTCCTGCATGATCTGGGCTACCTGCCGTTTGGCGAGCCTTTCACGCGACTCCGCCTGCACGGGCTCTTGCTCGTGCTGGAAGAAGAGCGGATCACCGACCCGGTCACGGGCGAAGAGCGCGTGGTGCAGACGGCGCAAAAGATGTCCAAGAGCCGCGGCAACGTGGTGAATCCCGATCGACTACATCGAGCGTTACGGCGCCGACATTCTCCGCCTGGCCCTGCTTTTCGCCGGGCCATACACCGAGGGCGGCGTGTTCAGCGATCGCGCCGTCTCGGGCATCTCGCGCTTCGTCGGGCGCCTGATTGCCCGCCTTGACGAGATCGATCTGCCCGCCTCGGCGGAGGGCGCCGGCCCAGAGTGGGAAGCGATGATCCATCGCACCATCAAGCGCGTCGGCGACGACCTGCTGGCCCTGAAGTTTCACACGGCGGTCGCCGGGTTGATGGAGCACCAGAACTACCTGCAGGACAACTGGGCGACGGCCACCGGCGCGCAGCGGTGCGCCGCCATGCGCACGACCGCGTTGTTGCTTGCCCCGCTCGCCCCCCACCTGGCTGAGGAGGTCTGGGAGCTGCTCGGAGGCGAGTACAGCGTACACACGCAGCGCTGGCCCGAGTGGGACGAGGAGAAGGCCCGGCCGCAGACCATCACGCTGGTCATTCAGGTGAACGGCAAGGTGCGCGACAAGCTCGAGGTGGCGCCGGGCATCAGCAAGGAAGATGCCGAGTCCGCCGCCGTCGCCAGCGAGCGCGTACAGGCGCAGATCGCGGGCAAGTCGATCCGCCAGGTGATTCACGTGCCCGGGAAGCTGCTCAATATCGTCGTGAGCTGAGCGGTACCGGCCGTCTTCTAGCGCCGCCCAGCCGGCTGAAATACTCGAAGCACCATGAGCTCGTCGTGGGCTATCCGGCGGTACACGACGTAGCGATATTCGCCTTCGATCAGCTTTCGGGTGCCGGGCCGGGCTTTGGCTTCAGGCGCTTCGTTGTCCCACAGCAAACGCTCTGGGATCAGGCCCGCCGCGGCGCGGCACGAATCCAAAGCGGCTTCCGGTACGATAATATCGATGCAAGCACACGCCGCGGACGAGACCAAGTCGCCTGCCGGCCAGCAGAAACGCCAATGGAGTAATGATGGGCACCAACGCCAAGCCACACAAGCTGATCATTATCGGTTCCGGCCCTGCCGGTTACACCGCCGCTCTGTATGCCGCGCGCGCCAACCTCGCGCCCATCGTCTTCGCGGGCAGCTTGAACGGCGGCCAGCTCATGCTGACCACCGAGGTGGAAAACTATCCCGGATTCGTCGACGGCGTCATGGGACCCGATCTGATGGAGACTTTCCGCGCGCAGGCGGAGCGCTTCGGGGCCGTGATCCGCTATGAGGATATCGTCGCCGCCGACTTCTCGCAGCACCCGTTCCGGCTCGCCACCGAAGATGAGGAGCTGTACGCGCACGCCGTGATCATCGCTACCGGGGCATCGGCCCAGTGGCTGGGATTGGCCAATGAGACGCGATTGCGGGGACGCGGCGTCTCCACCTGCGCTACGTGCGACGGCGCATTCTTCCGCAACGTGGAGATCGCCGTGGTTGGAGGCGGCGATACCGCTCTGGAGGAGGCGACGTTCCTCACCCGCTTCGCCAGCAAGGTGCATGTGATTCATCGCCGCGACCAGCTGCGGGCCAGCAAGGCCATGCAGGCGCGCGCCGTCGCCAACCCCAAGATTAGCTTCATCTGGAACTCAGTTATCGACGATGTGCTCGGCGAGGAGAAGGTGACCGGTCTACGGCTGCGCAACGTGCAGTCGGGCGCTCTCTCCGTGCTCCCCGTAGCAGCGGTATTCGTCGCCATCGGGCACCATCCCAATACGGAGCTGTTCGCCGGCCAGATCGAGCTGGATGCGGCAGGCTACATTGCCGTGCCCGCCAACACCTTCACCAGCGTGCCCGGCGTCTTCGCCGCGGGCGACGTGCACGACACGCGCTACAAGCAGGCGGTGACGGCGGCGGGCGACGGCTGCAAGGCCGCCCTGGACGCGGAGAAGTATCTCGAAGAGCTTGGCCTGGGCCTGGAGGCGGAGGCGCAGGCTGCGATGGCTGCCGTCTGAGCGGGCGCCGTGGACGAACGCTGGACGAGGGCCCTCGCCTGGTATGAGCAGCTCGAGATGGGCCGGCGGAAAGTGGAGTACACCGCCACGATCCGCCGCATCCTCGAGCAGCTGCAGGCGATAGATGATCTGGCAGCGCTGCGGGCTTACTACGAAGCCGGCCTCGAGTGGGCAACCGCGATTGCTCGCGAGGGCTTCCCGGACACGCCGGCCCTCTGGGCCAGTGAGCGCACGGCCGACGTGGCCTTCGCCATTCGCGCCGCACAATTGGGCGGCGAAAGCCGCGCCGGCCGCTCGGGATTGGGCTCGCCATAGACGCGTAGGCCGGCACCGGCCTCGCACGCCTTGTGCCGGCATACCATGGCGGGAGCGACGGACTTGTCGTCCCCGTCTCCCGCCATGGCGAATCATACGGTCGGAACATCGATTGCCGGGCTGCTCCCGCGCTTCTACGCGGGAGCAAGCGAGCAGACGTCCGGCTTGGTCTCAGCACGGAGCGGCGCACCTGCCGCGGCGGCGTGGTGCATGCGTCCGTGGTCGCCCCGCGGACGCATGCCGGCCGTCCCTACCTCAAGATGCGTCCTGAAACCGTGCCAAGCCCGTACTCGGCTGCCTAGACGTACAGGCACTGCACCACGGTCGGCGTGATCAGGACGCCGTCGGCAACCACCTTGCCGCCGGCGGTCAGGTTGATGTTGTCGCCGCTGCCCCCGTTGACGGTGGTCCCGTTGTTGGTAACGGCTTCGCATACGCTGAAGAACACCTCGCCGAAGTCGGCGATCGCGCTCTGGGATCCGCCCACCGTTGGTGCTTCCACGATCCACTCGGCGCAATTGCCGGTCAGCTTCGTTCCCGTCGGAGCGGTGATGCTGAGCGAGGTCGAGCTGCCGATCGTGCGGTTGGTGAAAAACACGCTCGCCGTCGTCGAGCCGGCCGCGCTGGCCGTACAAATGAGCATGGTGACCATGTCGCCCGGATTGATCGCCAGGTTGGTGATCTGTACCTCGGGCGCCGGGAACCATTCCCACCACGGATAGATGTGCCGGATGACGGAGGTCCCGCTCTGGTAGACCTCGCACTCCACGCCCGCCTGGCACACGTCCCCCGAGCCGTCTCCGTCGATCCCGATCCAGCTCGCGCAGTAGTACCACTGGCCCTGCGTCGGTGCCCCGACGTCGGGAACTACCCAATCACCCTCGATCCACTTGAACGACTGCCCGGATGGGGCGAACACGACGCCGCCGCACCAGTTCGTCGACGTCTCCGTGCCCTCGGTAGGCAAGCGGCGGCGCGGGCCGTGGAACTTCTCGGCATTGACCCGGAAGGTCGGCTCCACGTACTGGAACTTGCCCTTGAGATGCTCCATCACCTTCTTGTACCGAGCGATGTGATGGGGATCGTCGGAGGGGACCGGAAAGCCGTTCCTCGCTACCTCATCCTTGGCCGCGGAGAGTGGGTCGAACCCCGCTCTCGGCTGGAATGTCGTGACCTTTATCCCGTTGTCCAGCGTGATCTGTGCCATGTCAGGCCTCCTGCTACCATGCACGGCTACACCCCTGTAGCGCCATCGTCGAGTGTGAAGCACCCCCTGGCAAACGCCGGAGCCCTCCTTTCCGCACATGCAGCCGGCGCCGTTTGCGCGCGCCATTTGACGCTGCAGCTACCCACCACGTACCACGAGACAGATCTCGACTGCGGGCAGATGCCCGCGATGAATCATAGGAACGGGCGGCCGATCCGCCACGGCCGTCTCGGAGTGGTTCAGCCTGGCTCTGGGGAGTTATGGCAGCAACAGGACGACAGAGGTCGCAGGTGGCAGAGCGCATCCCATGTGAACGACAACCAGATTCGGGCCTGCCGAAATCCTCGCTAATCGTCCTGACTACGGTTAGGATGCAACGTTCGCGTGAACACCTGGGGCAGATTCAACATACTACGTCGCTCTACCGCGAGCATAGACGGTTCCAAAGTGTATGTCTAGATGCCCGGCAAATCCTGCTTGCCCGCTCTCCAGACCTGAAGATGCGAGGCGGAAAGCCGGCCTGCCGCCGCTATGCTCGACGGTTCTCCAGGCATTGCGCGAGGAGATCCGGCCGGTTAGTGGTGACGCCGTCCACGCCGAGCGAGATCAGGTTCTGCATCACCGCCTGGTCGTCGACCGTCCAGGCGAACACGAAGAAACCCTCGCTCCGGCAGACCTCCAGGAGCGCCGGTCTGACCAGGTGATATTCGACCGACAATCCCTGCGCTCCCATATTGCGAGCCCGCTGCACGGCAAACCGTGCCAGGCCGGCCAGCGACTTGTCCGATATCGCACGGTCGAACAAGGGCAGCGCCACGCCGCTCGTCGCTACCAGCGAAGGCATGATACGGCGCTCCGGAGCAAACGACCTGTGCGGTCCTGCTCCTAGCAGCGCTCCCTGGGGAGCCAGCGCGCTCAGCATCTCGCAGAGATGCGCCTCGTTGCCCTGCGTGCGCAGGTCGAGATAGGGGATGGCCCGGCCCCGCATCTGATCCAGCGCCGATTCCAGCGTGCACAATGGGACGGGCAGGTGGCCGAGGTCCTCCAGCGTGCACTGCGTGATGCGCGGCCACATCCGCCAGGTGCGCGCCGTGCGCAACCAGCTGCGCGGGCGAGCCAGGGCGCCGGAAAGCTCAGCCTCTTCTGGTGCCAGCCAGTTGAAATGCGCGAGCACGAAGTGCCCGTCCGCGGTCCGCCAGACGTCGAGCTCTACGACGTCGACCCCAACGCCCAGCGCGGCCTCGATGGCGGCCGCCGAATTGGCCGGAGCCAATCCGGCCGCGCCCATGTGCCCGATGCGCAGCGGACGCGGCAGCCCATTCAGGGCGGGCAGGATTGCATGCCCCGACGGCATCTTCTTCATACTCTCCAGCGTAGCAGAGCGCCGCTACTGCTCGGACGAGTCCGGGAACAGCAGGTCGCGGATCGCCCCGACGAGATACAGCGACCCGGCCACGACCACGAGATCGTCCGGGCCGGCGAGTGCCAGGGAGCGTTCGAGGGCTGCCGCCGGCTCGTCGTGCTCCTCAACCTGTTCGCAGTGGAGCCGGGCCTCGTGCGCCACGGCCCCCGCGAACCCCGCCCTGCTCTGCCAGGGGGGCTCGCTGACCACGACCACCGCCGCCAAGGGGCTGAGCAAGGCGGTGATTGTTCTATGAATCCTTGTCCCCCGAGTATGCCGAGCAGCAAGACGATGCGCCGCCCGGCGAAGCAGCGTCTGCAGCGCGCCGACCAGCGCCTCTGCGCCTGCAACGTTGTGCGCGCCGTCGAGCAGTATCTGCGGCCGCTCCCCGAGCAGCTCCAACCGGCCGGGCATGCGGGCCTTGGCCAGCCCGCTCGCCACCGCGGCCTGCGGGATGACCGCACCGCTGTTCACCGTCAGGGCATCGAGCGCCCCCACCGCGCAGGCCGCATTTGCACGCTGATGCGCGCCGAGCAGACCAAGCCGCAGGCCGTCGTGCCGGCGAACCGGTGTCTTGATGGCGAAGGGTGCATCCGGCGGCGGGCCTTCCGCTATGACACACACGGCGGCGTCCGGCCCGACGCTCCACAACGAGGCCTCCTGGCGGCTGCAGGCTTCTCGCACGACGCGCAGCGCCGGCTCCGCGGCGGCAGTGACCACGTATTGTCCCCGCTTGATCAGGCCGGCCTTCTCAGCGGCGATCAGCTCGACCGAATGGCCGAGACGCTCCACGTGATCGAGGCTCACGTTGGTGATCACCGCCACGCCTGCCTCGTTGGCAGTCGTGGGGTCCAGCCTGCCGCCCAGCCCCGTTTCGATCACCGCATACTGGACGCCGTGCTCGACGAAGGCCAAACAGGCCATCGCCCACAGCACGTCGAGAAAGGCAGCCCGCCCGCCCGCGTATCCGGGCAGCGTGTTGTCTTCCATGCGGTCGAGTATGGGCAGCAGCCGGTTCAGCAGGCGAACCCATTCCGCCTCGCCGATGGGCACGCCGTCCACGGCAATGCGCTCGCGGTAGCTTTGCAGGTGCGGCGAGACGAAAGCACCGGTGCGGTACCCCGCCTCGCGCAGCACGGTCGCCAGCATGGTGGTCGTCGAGCCCTTGCCCGTCGTGCCGGCTATCTGCACGGATTTGAGACCGTGCTCGGGGTGGCCGAGAGCCTCCAGCAACATCTGGATACGCGCCAACCGCGCCTGCTCGCGCGGCACGATCGGGCGCGTGGTCAGGTCCTCCAGATAGCGGAGGGCGGCGTGGTAGTCCCGCAGAGCTGCGGTCATGAGCGCCGGTACTCGTCTCGTGTCATAGCCGCTACAGGCTCTGGCCGGTGGTATTCGACGCAGGTGACTGGGTGATGGAGCCCGAAAAGACGAGCACACCCGTGCCGAGGATCATAGCCAGCAGCACGATCAGCGTGATGATGGTCATGATGCGCTGGTTGCGAGCCCGCGATCTTCGGCTACTCATCTGCCCGCCGGCGCCGCTATCGCGAGCCGCCGACCTCCTCGCTACCGATTGAGAACAGCCTCTCCAGATCGTGTGTGGAGAACGTCTTGAAGGCAATCAGTGTGTTGGTCCGCGTGATCGCGTCCAGCTTGGCCAGCTTCGCGGTCACCACGTCCGCCAGATCGTCGTGGTGGCGAACGCGTACGATGGCGACCAGATCGTAGTCTCCCGCCACGGAATAGACCTCGGAGACCTCAGGAATATCGACGAGGCACTGCGCGGTTTCAGGAATGCGCTGCCGATCGACCGTGCAGAGCAAAATGGCAGTAATCATGGCATCCCTCCTCCACCATGAGGGTACAGGATCTCGGCGACCGGCGGTTGCCCGCGCCTCGGGAGCATCGATGCTTATGAGTGCGCCTGCAATTGCGCGCGCGGTAGGGGACGCCACCTCGCTGACCGGCACGGTGCTGAGCGCGGTCGAACACACCACGTCCACCATGTTGGCCCGGAGCACCAGCATGCCGCCCGTGTCGTTGTAGTCCACCGGATCGTGCTTAGTGGTGCATCCGGCAGATAAGCCGCGGACCTGATGCCTTGTGCTTTAGCACGGGGAGCCTCATTTCCTTGCCAAGTCGCGGGTTTGACCCGCTTTCGCCGGCATAGAAGCCAGTGCCACAGATACTGGATGCACCACTCAGGCATACGTGAAGATGCCTTCTTGCTGGCTGGGGTCGGGCTGCCGGGTACCCGCTCGCGGGTGTCGCTCCAGTACCGGGTCGTAGGCTCGAGTCGTCATCCAGTACCACCCCAGCTCCTGGTCGTACCAGGCGCCGGCGAAGCGCAGGCGTTGGGGAACGGATTCGGTGGCGCTGACCTTGCCCCACAGGTCGTAAGTGTAGCGGTCCACGGTATTGCCGGGGACGTCGGTGAGCGCGATCACGTCGCCCCGGCCGTCCACCTCGTACCAGTACTTGCTGGTCACCCCGCTCTGCGTGCGGATCAGCTCCAGCGGCGTGCCGTCGCGCCGGTAGAGGTAGGTGTCCGTGGTGCTCTGGCTGCCGCTCGTCGTCACCTGGGCCAGCTCACCGCCGCGATACTGGAAGGTCTCGCTCAGGTTGTTGCCGGCGCCGCTCGTCGCGTAGGTCATGCGCTGCCCCTGGGCGTTATACGTCATGCTGACGCTCAGCCCGCTGGCCTTGCTCACCTGGGTCAGGCGGCCCTGGGCATTGTAGCTCAGGCAGGCGCCGTAGCTGGCGGTCGGGCAGTAGTTGGTGCTCGAGGAGCTGATGGTGGTGACGTGCCCGCTCTGGTCGTAGAAGTAGTAGGTCGTCGCGCCGCTGGTCGTGGTGCTGGCCAGCTGGTTGGCGTTGCTGGTGCTGTAGCTGTAGCTGGTGGTTGGCCCGCCGTTGCTGGTGCTGCTGGTCAGGTTGTCGCCTGGCACGAGTGGGCGACGCTGTCCCTGCCCAGGTTATGCGCGCGCCTGGTGCTTCCTCTCATACCAGTCGACGACGGGCTGGTACGCGGCCGCCGCCGGCATCGGCAACGTCCCCACGTAGATGGGACTGCCGATGGGGCCGAAATCCTGGCTCGCCGCCGGGCGGTAGCGCATCGCCAGCCCCACGCCGTGCTCCTTGCCACGCTCGTATGCTTCGACGTGGATGGCCGGGGTGCGCGGCGTAGGCGAGTCCCCGCCGCCCACGAAGCCGCTGTAGGTCAGCACGTACAGGGTGCTGGCTCCGCTCGCCACGACCAGGCGGCCGGTGGCGATGGCCTGGTCTGCCGTATCGGTGACCAGCACTATCGACAGGATCTCACCGTCCGGCACTCCGCAATACAGCACGGGTACCAGGCTCTCGCTCGTCCGCAGCAAGGCGAGGCCGTTGTTGATGGCCTGGCTCACGACACGCATCAGTGGCTCGCTGATCCCCAGCGTCCGATAGTCCGCCATGTGCCTCGACTCCTCTCCCACCGCACGGTGCCATGCCGCCACGCGATGAGGCTACGTCGGCGCTCGCTCAGCGCCGGCGCGGCGAGCTCCAGGCGTCTAGCCCGCCCTCATGGAACCAGTGGCGAAAGTACTCCGCGTCCATGATCGTCCGGTACCAACGGGCAAGGCGATTCCACTCTTTGCCGTCGACGATCTCGATCACGCCGCGTTGCAACGCATACGTGTGGTACACCTCAAACACCCGGCCGGGACCGGATGGCCGCAGCGGCGTGCCGGGCGGGCGCCTGAAGGAAAACAGCTTCGAGCCCTCCGGCTCGAAGTCCACCCGCTCCGGCCGTATCGGCGGAAGCTCGGGATCTCCATCCAGGCCAATGTAGCCGTCCAGCAGCTCAGCCAGGTGCAGGGCGACATGGCCGACCAGCGCCGCCGGTACCCTGTCTTTGCCCAACGCAGCGCAGCGCAGCCGCTGCGCCGGGAAGAAGCCCAAGGCCTCCTCAAATTGCTCCCGGTCGTCCAGAAGGCCCATCGCCCTGAGGTGTGGCCGCTGGGCCTCGGGATACGACTCCAGGAGCTCGAGGCCGCTCTTGCCGTCCTCGAGCTCCACGTCTACGTACACTGAGGCGATATCGGCGCCCGCCTCTACCCCATCGACGGGAAGATAGAAATCGATCAAGGTCCAAGAGACGATGGTCTCGCCGGACGCCTCTTGGCTGAAGCCCACCTGCCGCGCCAGCGTGCGCAGCCGGTCCCCAACGCGTACGTAGCCCGCCTCGGTCAGAGGCTCCCTAAGCCATACCGACAGTCCAGCGCTCATCGCGTCTCCTGTGGACCCACATCCGGCGGCGCTGTCGCGAGCACGTAAGTCCATCCCGCGAGACAGGTGGGGCCGCCGCATGGTACGACGGCCCTGGTGGCGCCTACGGGCCACTCGCGCCTGCACTCGGCCCGACGCTGGTGTCGGCTCGGCAGGGGCAGTTCGCGCACAGGGCTCAAGGGCCGGTCACGCACGATCCCGGTTTGTTTGACAGCCCTAGCATGCTCCGTCGGTAGTATTCCGCCTGGATCAACTGCGACTCGCTCTGCGCGAGCAGAACGTGGCCACCGTACTCCGCGTAGAGATTGCCAAACGCCTTGTTCGACATGAGCTTACCCTCATCGTATATAATTACATTTCCGTTTGAGCCGGCAAGACTGAGCTCATTCCCAATCTGCGAGACCCCCTTGGTAGCGTCAGTGGTGACCTCCACGGGACCTGCAGGAGTGTTGACCCCCGTGGGCCCGATGGCGTCCACGTAGGTGGTGCGACTTGCCCCGTCGTACTGCCCGTGCTGGGCCACGCTGCCCGGCAGGCTGATCTGCGCGGGCAGGTCGTTGCCGTTGCGCGTGATGCCGGTGGCGTAGGTGCCGTCGGAGATGGCGGTGGAGAGGCCGGCCGCGTTCAGCGTGATGCTCACCGTGCCTGCCGGTGCCGCGATGCTGAAGGTGCGCAGCCGTGCGGCACCGTCGTAGCCGTAGCTCGTGCTCAGCGTGCCGTCCGTGCTGCTCGTGGCCCAGTTGGCCGCGTTGTAGCCGAACGAGTCCGTGCTGTTGGTGGTGCCCGCCGTCTCGGAGAGCTTGAGCACGTTGCCGTTGGGGTCGAAGCTGGTGCTGATCGTGCTGCCGTAGCTGTTCGTGCCTGCCGTCAGCCGCTCGGCGCCGTCGATCGTCAGCTGGGTAGATTGGCTGTCCCAATCCGTGCCGCTGGTGGTGTTCGCTGCCTGGTCCTGGCTCACACACTCCTGGCTGCTGTGCGTGGGCAGGGTGGCGTTGTTGGGGTCGCGCTCGCTGCTGGTCGCGTCGCCGGCCAGGTCGTAGCTGGTGAAGGTCACGTCGCCGTTGGCATGGTCCTGCCGCACCAGGTTGCCGTGCAGGTCGTAGCTGAGGGTGGTGGTCTGTGCCGAGGTGCTGGGGCCGGAGACGGTGTCAGTGGCCAGCTCGTTCAGGGCGTCGTAGGTGCGCGTCTCCGTCTGCACCGGGCTACCTGAGCTACCGGTGGTCACGCCGGTCACGATGCCGGCGTTGTCGTACGTGAATTGCTGCGTGCGGCTCGACCCATCCGTCACCTGGCCCAGCCGGCCCGCCGCGTCGTAGGTGCCATAGGTGGTGACGTTCCCCTGCGGGTCGCGCGTGGCGGCGTCTTCCGTCGCCGTGTAGGTGAAGATCGTCGTCTCGCCGATCTGGTTGGCGCTGCTCACGATGCGGCCCAGCGGGTCGTAGCTGGCCGTGCTCGTCCCGCCTGCTCCGTCGGTGGTGCTCACCGCGTTGCCGTCCCCGTCGTGGGTGACGGCGCTCGTGGGCGTGGCGTTGCCGCCGGTGTAGAGCGTCACCTGCGGTAGCGTCGTGCTCGTCACCCGGCCCAGGTGGTCGTAGCTCGTCGCAGTCGTGTTGCCGTTGCCGTCCAGCACGGAGGTCTGGTTGCCGTCGCCGTCGTAGCCAAAGGTGGGCGTGACCGGCGCCGTGTTGGTGTTCCCGTTCAGCGTCGTCGTGGTAGGCGGCGTCACGCTCGTGTGCACGTCGCCCGCCGTCGTGTAGGTCCACTGGCTGGTGTAGGTGGCGGCCTGGCCGTTGGGGCTGATGCTGGGCGCCGTCGCCGAGGTCGTCGTGTCGGGCACGTTCACCCCGCGCCCGTCGATGCTGCTCGTCTGATCGCCGTACGCGTCGTAGCCCGTCATGGCGCTGCGCCAGTGGTAGGTGGTCGTGCTGCCCACCACCTTGGGCCTGACTATAGGGAAGCGGGCGCGGCGCGGACCCTCCTTGCCGCCGAGCTTGCGCTGCCGGTACCGTACAGCCAGCACGAGGGCGGGCTGGCCACGGAAGGACGCCACGGAGGCGTCGAGCGCAAGGGGGGGGACAAGGTGAACGAGCAATATCACATTCGCTGCAAGCCCGGCGATGTCGGCCGGTACGTCCTGCTGCCGGGAGACCCGGGGCGGTGCGCGCCGATCGCGGCCCAGTTCGACGACGCGCGGCTGATAGCGCAGAACCGTGAGTTCACCACCTACACCGGTTCCCTGGACGGCGAGCGCGTCTCCGTGACCTCTACCGGCATCGGTGGGCCCTCTACCGCGATCGCGGTAGAGGAGCTGGCCGCCATCGGGGCCGATACCCTGATTCGCGTCGGCACGAGCGGGGCCATGCAGAACTACCTGCGCAACGGCGACCTCGTGATCGCGCAGGCCGCCGTGCGCGACGAGGGCACCAGCAGCCAGTATCTGCCCCTGAGCTACCCCGCGGTGGCGCATCTCGATACCGTGCTCGCCCTGCAGGAGAGCGCGCGGGCACAGGGCGCGCGCGCCTACACGGGTGTCGTTCGCTCCAGCGATGCGCTCTACGCCGACCTGGCGCCGCACAGCATCCCGATCAACGCCCTGGGCGGCGGTAGCGCCAACCGCATGTGGTCCGAAGCGCGCGTCCTCTGTGCCGATATGGAGGCGGCTACCCTGTTCGTGGTCAGCAGCATCCGCAGCCTCCGTGCCGGCACCATCCTGGTCGTGGTCAACGCCGTGGGCGAAGGTGCGATCACCGCGGCCACTGCCGGCGCGTACCTGGATACCATGATCCGGACCGCCGCCGGCGCCCTGCGCGCGCTGATCGCTGCAGACAGAGCGGCCATACAGTCCTGAGTCCCGGCTCTCCGGGCGCGGTAGCGGGCCGCGCGGGACGGTACTGCCACGACGCCGCGCCGGTCCGCACACTTATCCGGACAGAATGCTTGACCGTGCGCGCACATGGTCTATCGTGCACTCATAGGCACGCCACGCGAGACCGCCGCCCGCCGCCCACTCTCGCTCGGCACGCCCGAATTACCAGGAAGGACGGATAGACTGCTCCATGGAAATCAAGACCCATATCGCCGCCCTGCGCCGTGAAGGCGCCCTGTTTGCCGCTGCCGCCGAGCGTACCGAGTTCTCCGCGGCGATCCCGTCGTGCCCCGACTGGAGAATGCGCGACCTGGTGCGACATCTCGGAGGCGTCCATCGCTGGGCCACCGCCTCCGTCGCCGGGCGCCTGACCGTGCCGCCGAGCAAGGAGGAGGAAGACGCCTGCTTCGACAGCGCGCCCGCGGACGACCGCCTGATCGAGTGGTTCCGCGCCGGCCATGCCGCGCTCGTGCAGGCGCTGGAAAGCGCGCCCGCGGACCTCGCTTGCTGGTCCTTTCTCGCCGCGCCGTCCCCGCTGGCCTTCTGGGCCCGCCGTCAGGCACACGAGACCGGCATCCACCGCGCCGACGTCGAGAGCGCCACGGGCAGCATCACGCCGTACCCGCCCGACTTCGCTGCCGACGGCATCGACGAGATCCTGCTGGGCTTCGCCAGCCGTCCCGGCGGCCGCCTGCGCAGCGAAACGCACAGGACCCTGGCGCTGCAGGCTACGGACGCGGACCGCGACTGGCTCGTCAACATCCTGCCGGAAGGCATAGAGGTCCGGTTGGAGACCGCTGCCGCCGAATGCACGGTGTGCGCAGGCGCCTCAGACCTACACCTTCTGCTCTGGAACCGGCGTACCTATGACGGGCTTGACGTGCGCGGCGACGTCGATCTGCTCGATCTCTGGCGGAAGATGGTGCGCATCCGCTGGACGTGAGACGGCGCGCGCTACCCACGGTCCCTCGGCAGGATCCGGCCGGGCTGCTCGACGACCTTCGTTATCCTTGGGCAGCTGTCCGTCCCAGCCACTTCCTTGTGTCGCCTCATCCGCTGCCATCCGAGTGTAGGGGGCTTGGCGACGGCAGCTCAGAGCACCGCGCTCCGATCCGCTTCCAGTAAATCCTGGTCGCGGTCAGACCGCCGTGCGGCTTGAGGGCGTAGTCCGGAATCACGCCTGCCAGCGTATATCCCAAAGCCTCGTACAGCCTGGAGGCGCCGCCCTCGGCCGCGGTGTCCAGCACAAGCAGTGTTCGTCCCCGCTCGACTGCGGCGCGCTCGGCAGCTTCCATCAGTGCCGTCGCCACTCCTCGGCCGCGATGGCTCAGGCGGGTCATCAGCTTGGCGATCTCGGCCCGGTGCGGTTGATTGGGCGGGCAGTTGAGCAGCAGGGTCACCGTCCCCACCAGGCACTCGCCGTCGAAGGCGCCCAGGATAATCCGTTCAGCCCGAGCAGCGGAGACAAGCGCGCTCTCCCAGAATCTTCCCGCCGCCTCCAGGGCCAGCGGGTGCATGAAGCTCACCGAGCCGCCGTTCGCCACCACTTCGACCAGGATCTCGCTCAGCGCCCCGCGGATCCCCGGCGAGCCGGTCAGTGGCGCAATGCTGATCTCCGCCATGGCCGCTAGCCTCGAGCCAGTGCCACGACATAGACGCATGGCACGGCGGTATCGTTGGCGAAGGTCACCGCGGACGGCGGACCGAACCCCAGGCAGTCGCCGGCACCAAGCAGATACCGATCGCCGCCTTCCCAGAGGGTCAGATCGCCCGACTGCACCCAAACGGCCTGGCGGATGTGCGCGTAAGAGGAGGCCGGCAGCACGACCCGGCGCCCGGCCGGCAGCTCGACCCGAACGATCTCCAGCGGGTGATCGGGCCGGCAGAACACCTGCCTGCGCACGTAGCCCGTTTCAGGGTCGCGCCAGACCGGCTGCTCTGCCGATCGCGACAGCCGGTCCCCCTCACCCTCCGCGCGCAGCAGCAGGCCCGCCAGGGTCAGATCGAAGGCGCCGGCCAGCCGGACCAGGATGACGGCGGTTGGGCTCACCTCCTCGCGCTCGATCTTGCTGATCGTCGCCTTGGACACACCCGAGCGGTCGGCCAGATCCGCCAGGGACCAGCCCCGCGCGTCCCGCTCCAGGCGCAACCGGCGAGCAAGCTGCGTGCCCGATCTATCTACAGTAGTAGCCATTCGTCAATTTTAGTGGACGGTGCCGTCGCGCGCAAGGGTTGAGTCCCAACATCCGGGCGCCCGACTTCCCGATGCCCTGACGTCGTGACGCCTGGCGTCCTGACTTGCCGCGGCGAAGGCACCGCTCATCGCAGCCTCACGCCCCATCGCTGGATACTGCGCGCCCTTCCACTGGGACAGTTCTCCTCACCACTGCCGCTCAGACGCACCAACTCCCCCGCCGGCGCACCCGGTCGCCGCCAGAGGCCGGCAGCCCGCGCCAACCCAGGACCGCAGCCTCCCCTTTGCTGCCATGGCGATCGCAACCGCAGGCCAAAGTCCCCCGATCCACCTGGGACCGAAGTCCCCGATAGCGCCGCTGAGGCCGCGCCATCCCAGCGGACTGAATTCATCTCGCGCGCCACAACCGGCCGCGGCCAGCCCCGTCCCTTCCTTCCTGCCGCAGCGGGAGGTACCGTTGCCGTTCCCTCCCCTCCCGCCACTCGCGGCCCTGAGTGCCGGCTGCTCAACCGTCGATCACCCGCGCGCCCGGCCAGTTTTCGCAGATCCGCTTCTCGGCCAGCTGCTGCCGGAATCGCTCCGCGTCACTCATGTGAGCGGCTACGCGGCACCGGGCCATTCCCATTCCCCTCACCCCGCTTGAGCGACCGCCTGTAGAGCCACAGGGCCGGCACGATGGCTGCGGAAGCCGCGATCAGCGATGCGACAGTGCCGTGATCCGTGGCGATAGCACCCAGCAGGGGTCCGCCGGCAATCCCGGCCAGGGCGCCGATCTGCGCGCGCAGGGAGAAGACCGTAGCCCGCACGGCCGGATTCGAGCTCCAGGTTCATCCACGTCGTCTCCAGCGGCCCGCGGGGACTGCGCGCCACCGTCGTGAGCCAGAACAACGCCAGCGCCGGACCGATCTGCCGGGCGACCGCGAACCCTGTCACGAGTGCGAGCGTCAGCACGTCCACGGAGAACAGCGCCCAAACCACGGCACGACGACTGCTCCAGTCGACCCGTCGCCTGGCAAGCTCGGTGCCGACCAAACCCGCCACGTTGATCCCGGCCTCGATGATGCCGAACCAGATCACCACGGTCAGCCCGCCGGCCGTGGGAAAGGTGAAGTGTGCCAGCAGGTGAAACGACCACAGTCGATCGAAGCCGGCGGAGAACACGCTGTAGCACACTCCTATACCGAGGATGGTGAGTAAGGCCGGTCGCAGACGAACCAGGTGCAGGCCGGCCCGCAGGATGTGCGCCATCTGCTGCCAGGAGGAGCGATCCGCGCGACCGGCCGGTGAAAAATGCTGCTCCGGCATCAGCAGCGCCAGGAAGATGCTCAGCAGGATGAACAGGCTGCCGGCCAGGACGATCGGCAGATTGAGACGTACACTGCCGAGCGCCGCGCTGATCGCGATAGCCGGCAGACCGGCGACAAATCCCACCTGCGCCGCCCGCAGGTAAGCGTGACCCGCGCGGTCCGTGCCCAGCTCGTCGGCGATCCATGCCGAGTCGGCGCCGCTGATGATTGTGTAACCGAACGCGCCGATTGCCGTGCCCGCAAGTACGGCCACATACGAGGCCTGCGCGCCCTCGACCACGTAGCCGATCCCGAGCAGCAGCAATCCAATCACTACTGCCAGCCGGCGGCTGTAGATGTCGGCCAGTATGCCCATCGGGGTCTGGAACACGAGATGCACGCATTGCAGCACGGTGCCGACCAGCACGAGCTGCAGTGGGTTGAGCCCCACACCCCTGATCTGGTAGACCATCTCGATGGCGAACACCATCGACAAGGACAGCGACATCGTGCCGTTGAGTACGAGGTAGATCGGGTAGGCGCCTATAGTGCGCATCTGTCCCTCCGCGCTTCACTGTGCAAAGAAGTGACGGCAGCATGAGGGGTAGCGTCAAGAGATCCTGCCATCGGGTCAGGGGCGGGACACGCGCAGGCGCACCGGGCCTCCCGAGGTGAGTCCCGGAGCGTCCATCCGATGCCGGCCGTGGCGGCGAGACACCTGGATCCGGGCCCGACGCTGCTTCAGGGCACGGAAATACGTCCTCTACCGAGCTGGCCGTGAGGGCACAACGACAACGCACCGGCGACCCATTGCTCAGACGGCGATACGAGGAGAGAACCAGCCGTGCCAGGCAATGACTGCCTCATAGCGGCGATGCGAGGAACCCGTCTGGCGCTAGCTCACACTGGTTGCCGGCTCGTCGATCTGCCCGACCTCTTGAGCGCTGCCCATTGTAGGGACCAATGCCAAGGTGCCACTCCCTTCAACCAAGCGGAGCCACGATGGATCACGCCCAGTATGTCGCGCTGTCGGGACAGCCGTCAAGGAGTGGCTACGCCGGCGCGGCGCCCCGCCTCTCCGCTCGGAGCAGGGGCGCCGAGACGCCAGATATCCGCACGGGAAGATTGCCGAGTGGCGCCCGTCGTGTCCACCAGGATCTGCGCGCCACGGGCAACCCGGGTGAAGTCGATCGCGCTGTGCGCTACCAGGACGACCACGGCATCCGCCTCACCCAGCTCTTCATCCGAGAGCGGCACGGATCGCAGGTCCGTGGATCCGTTCTTGCCGAACACCGTGCCGGAGACGCGAAACACCGGCACATGCGGATCGTGGTAGCGTACGTCGGCACCCCGCGTGCGCAACAGCTCGATCACGCGCTGCGACGGCGAATTGCGCGCGTCGTCGACGTCGCGCTTGAACGCCACGCCCAGGGCCAGAATGCGCGAGCCGTTGACCGATCGCTGATGACTGTCCAGCGCCCTGGCGATCAGGTCGACGGTGTGGAACGGCATGTTGTCGTTCGTCTCCGCTGCCAGCTCCACGAACCGCGTGTAGAAGTCGAACTCGCGTGCCTTCCAGCTCAGGTAGAACGGATCGACCGGGATGCAGTGGCCGCCCACGCCCGGGCCGGGATAGAAGGGCATGAAGCCGAAGGGCTTCGTCGACGCGGCGTCGATCACTTCCCAGATGTCGAGTCCCATCCGCTCGGCCAGCATGGCCAGCTCGTTCACCAGCGCGATGTTCACGCTGCGAAAGGTGTTCTCCAGCAGCTTGGCCATCTCCGCCGCCCGGGCCGAGGACACGGCGTGCACTTTCCCCGGCGCCACGCTCTCGAACAGCAGCAAGGCCAACCGCCCGCCCTCGGGTCCGGCCCCGCCCACCACCTTGGTCACGGTACCGATGTCGTAGTGCGAATGGCCGGGGTCGATGCGCTCGGGCGAGAAGGCAAGGAAGAAATCGCGCTCGTGCATGAGGTCGCCCGCCCCCTCCAGGATGGGAAGCACCAGCTCCTCCGTGGTGCCCGGGTACGTCGTGCTCTCGAGCACCACGAGCTGGCCCGGTCGCAGCGCCGCGGCGATGGCGCGTGCGGCTTCCGTGATATAGCTCAGATCGGGCACCTTCAAGGTGGTGTACGGCGTGGGCACGCAGATGAACACCGCGTCCGGCGATGGGTCGAGCGCCTGATAGTCGGTGGTCGCCGACAGCTTGCCAACCTGCACCAGCGGCGCCAGGCGGCTGGACGGCACGTCCGGAATGTAGCTCGTGCCGGCGCGCAGCGACTCGATCTTGGTCGTGTCCAGGTCGACACCGACCACGTGGTAGCCGGCCTCGGCGAACTCCGTTGCCAGGGGCAGCCCGACGTAGCCCAGGCCAATCACGCAGACCTGCGCCGTGCGCTCGCGGATGCGCCTCTCCAACTCGGCGTTCATACAGGCTTAGCATGCACTACCGAGCCGTGCGCTGGCAAGAGCCGGGGCCGGCTCGAGCATCCACTCGGCGACTCAGGGCTACACTCCGGCAATCCCGGGACCGCGGCCGTCTCGGCCGCCTCCGGGAGCGCCCGTCAGAGCCTGCATCGCGGTGAGACCGCCGCCCCGCTGCCCGACGCGTTCCGCCCGTCAAGCCGGGCGGCTGCCCGTGGCGACCGCGCGGAAGAACAGTCCGCGCGCCGGCGACTGCGACCACCGTCCGCGAATGCGGTGCCACCAGCCGGGCTTTTCGTCGGCCGTCTTCAGCGCCCACTGGAGGCGCTGCAGGTCTCGCACGTCATACTCCGCGAGCACGGATGGCGACAGGTGGACGCCCAGCCTGTCGGCCAGCACGAGCGAGCGCAGCATCTCGCGCTCCCAGGCATCGGCACGCAGGGTGGTCGGTGAAAGAAATGGCATCGTCGACATTGCACTCTCCTCGCTCGAGGCTGCATGAGCTCGATCGGTCTTGTCTCCTTGCTCCCACACTAGCACAGGTGTATCATCGCCACAAACGATTGTAGCGAATGTATCGAACGCCATAGGCGATTAAGGGCGACATGGACCTGCAGCGGCTGACGACCTTCCTATCGGTCGCCTCGACGCTCAACTTCACCCGATCCGCGGAGGCGTTGGACTACGCGCAGTCGAGCGTCACGGCGCAGATTCGCGATCTGGAAGAGGAGCTCGGCGTACCACTGTTCGAGCGGCTGGGCAAGCGCGTGGTGCTCTCCTCCGCCGGGCGGCGGTTCATCCCCTATGCCGAGCAGCTCCTGCGGCTGGTAGAGGAAGCCAAGCTGGCCATACCGGATTACCAGGAGCCGGGCGGCACGCTCACGGTAGGAGCACCCGAATCACTCTGCACCTACCGCCTGCCGCCTGTGCTGTTCCGATTCCGCGAGCGATATCCGAAAGTCCAGCTCACCTTCCGCCCGGATACCGATGCCGACTTGCCGCATCTGCTCGTGGAAGGCAAGCTGGACGTCGGCATTCTCCTGGCGAAACCGCTGCACACGGGCAATCTGGTCGTGCAGGATCTCGCGCACGAGCCCCTTGCCGTGGTCACCTACCCGAGCCATCCGCTGGCCAAGCTGTCCGTGGTGCACCCGCGCCACGTGCAGGGCGAAACGCTGCTCCTGACCGAGGCCGGTTGCGTCTACCGCGAGCTGTTCCAGGCTACGCTCAGGGAAAGCTCGGTCTCGGGGCAGATCCTGGAGTTCGGCAGCGTGGAAGCGATCAAGCAGTGCGTGATGGCGGGCATGGGCATCGAGCTTCCTGCCGCTGCTCGCCGTCGAATCCGAGCTCGCTCAGGGGCGGCTGGTCAGATTGCCATGGAG
This sequence comes from uncultured bacterium, assembly GCA_963827235.1. Taxonomy (GTDB): domain Bacteria; phylum Chloroflexota; class UBA5177; order JANWHV01; family JANWHV01; genus JANWHV01. The sequence goes on along the minus strand of CAWHAE010000009.1, from coordinate 914,598 downwards.
TGCCGGCGACTACGGGCTGACCACACAGCTAGCCTGGCATCGCGACAAGTGGCTGTCACCCGCTCTTCGCGCCTTCATCGACCTCACGCGCTCCCTGCTGGCTTCCCAGACGAACGACATTCCCTCGCCGGTCATGGCTCCGGCGTGATTGATGGTGAATCGGCACCCTGCGCCGGATTGCGAAGCCGAGCCGCATGGATATGGTACTGCGGGGCCGGTAACGCGCATGACTACGAGCAGATTGCTCCCCGAAGCGTGCCGGGCGACTGCGCGGCCTCAGATCCGGCTCCGGTCGGCGCCAAGCACGGTACGTGGCCGTCAGTTGCCCGAAAGACCTGAGTGCTCATCGGCGTATTCCCGGTCGTGATGTTTGTCCTGCGCGGCGTTGAGCCTGCAGCCCGGCCACTTTTCCCCCAGTGTGAACGCGGTAGCTAAGGCCATGTGAGGATAGGCTGAGAGCGGCCGTAGAGAACGCCAAGAAGAGGGTAAGCGCGTACAGGCCCACTTCTCGGAGATGGGCTATCATGGGATGGATGCTCGCTTTCCTGGTGATTGCGACGAAGAAAGAAGGATTCGCGCGCTCGTGACTACCGCCGAGCACACGCAAACGCTGGAAGAAGCACTTGCTCAGGCAGAAGCCAACGCCGAGGCCGTGCTGAAGACCGCCGACAAGGTGGTGAAAGCGATCAAGGGTATGCGCAAGGCGGCGCGAGACGGCGATCTGCGCAAGCTTCGCGCCGCTCCGGAAGCCGTGCGCCAGAGCATGAACGGGCTCGACCATGAAGTGCAGCGCATAGAAGTGGCGTGGGACTTCGACGAGGAGGCATACCTGCGAGACGGCGGATTCGTCGACGAGGTTCTCGAGGAAGCGCGCAGACAGGGCTTGCGACTGGTACTGCAAGACGATCGCCTCTATTGCTATCCCGTGCTGATCAGCGTCTCGGCCGCGGATCGCGCCGTGAAGATCGACCGCAAGCCGGAACGTCGCATCCGCCCATCCGTGCTGGTGAGCGGGTTGCGCGACCGGCAGAAGCAACAGCCGCGCTTCAAGTCGGATGCCTTCCTGGAGTCCCTGTGGACCGCGTACCGGATCGCCGTCGAGCGCAACCCCGGGCAGCGCCATGTCGGCTCGGTTGTGCCGCTGCGGGAGCTCTACGACCTCTTCACCCTGATGCCCGGTCGCACGCGCGAGTACGCGGTGCAGGAGCTTGCCCGCGACGTCTATCTGCTGGATCAGAGCGGGACCACAATCACGAAGGACGGTGCCACGATCGAGTTCCATGCCAGCACTGGAACCAAGTCTGAACGCGGCGTGATTTCCATCGTGACGCAGACGGGAGCCGAGAAGCGCTATTTCGGCATCTCGTTCCGCGAGGGAACGGAATGATGAGCATGGGGTTGCCGCTGGCCGAGTGGCTGGCCGTCGTCGAGAACGAGTATTTGCAGTCGTTCATTCCGGCCGGTGGCGCCGCGGTGAAGTTCGCCATAGCCACGCCACCCGTCACTGCCGGCGACATACGGCGATCACTGGAGGTTCTGGCAGCCCAGCACGGCCTGTGCTGCTTCACCGTGGACGGCGCGGAGACGCGAATCCACATGATCGACCAGCTATTCCACGCCCTGGCACGGCAGGTCGACTGGAACGCGCTGGCCGGCGACTTGATGCGCTCCCTGCTCAGTGCCGATGGCTACGTACTGCCTCCGGAGACGGATCGCTGCACTTACCAGGTGATCGCGGCACTCAACGGAACGAGCGAGACCGAGCTCCGGCGACGCGTGCGCGTGTTGCTGCACGAACGCGTGGAACACGATTACTCCATGGTGCACGAGTTTCGCAGCGCCATGCTGCGGCTGTGCCAGGCATACCTGGAGGTCAGCGTCGCCGAGCTTAGCGAGATCGAGAACATTCATCTCTGGCTGCGTGGCGAGCTCCGCCGGGTCTCCGCCCTCAAGCCGGCCGGCGTCTTCCAGAAGGTTGGGCGGAACCTGGCGCGCGACATGTTCCTCTCGTTCGCACATTGGCTGAGAGCGACGGGAAAGCGCGGCTTCGTACTCGTGCTCGACGTCTCTCGCTATGTCGTCGAGCGGCGCTACGTCGAGCCGGACGGCTTGCTCTTCCATTCCAGCACGGCGGTTCTCGACGCCTACGAGGTGCTGCGGCAGTTCATCGACGGCACCGACGAGCTGGAAGGGTGCCTGATCGCCGCCATCGCTCCCACGGCGTTCCTCACCGACGACAGGCGAGGCCTGCCGAAATACGCCGCCCTCAAGCTGCGTATATGGGACGAGGTACACGACCGCTCGCGGGCCAATCCGCTCTCCGCTCTCGTTCGGCTTTCCGGCCCGGCAGCATGATCGATGGACACCATGATCGCCGGCCCAACCAATCAGATCGAGGCTCGGCGTGCGCTCGAGGCGCTTCGCTCAGGCGTGCCGAATCGAGATGCGGTCAACGCGCTGCAGTCCGCCGCCACCGGCATTGAGGATCGGTTTCAGAACCTCCTCAGCTCCACCGTCGAGCGTGGCGTGGATGCCCCCGGTCCGTCGGGCTTTTCCGTGGCAGGGAACTTCGGCTCCGGGAAATCCCACCTCCTGGAGAGTCTCCAGCACCGCGCCCTGGAACAGCGATTCGTGGCCAGCAAAGTCGTGATCAGCAAGGAAACACCGCTGTACGACCCGGCCAAGGTCTTTCGCGCGGCAATCAACGCGGCGCAGGCGCCGGGGCGCCGCGGTGCCGTGCTGGCCCAGATTGGAGAGGAGATCAATCCGCGCGGCGAGCCGTTCCTCGACTTCTTCACCTGGGTGCAGCAGACGCGCCCGGAGGTGCTGAACCAGCGATTCGCCGCTACGTTGTACCTCTTCGAGCACGCCCGGCATCACGACCCCGAGCTGTACGAGCGCATCCTCGCCTTCTGGGCCGGCGATCCGATCGGTATCGGGGAGCTCAAACGCGCGCTGAAAGCGTATGGGGAGCACGTCTCCTACCTGTTCGACAAGGTCGACCAGAAGAGCCTGGCCCTGCAGCGCTTCCGCTTCGCGGCCCGACTGATCCTGGCGGCCGGATTTCGCGGCTGGGTCTTGCTGATCGACGAAGTAGAGCTCATCGGCCGCTACAGCTTGCCCCAGCGCGCCCGGTCATATGCCGAGCTGGCGCGCTGGACGGGCGGCGGCTCGGGCGAGCCCATGCCGTGCCTGATCACCGTCTCTGCCGTCACCTCCGACTACGAGACGTACATGCTGGACATGCGCCACGATCGCGAAAACGTGCCCAACAAGCTGCGGGCCGGTATGCGGGATGACGATCAGAAGCTGGCAGCGCTGGCCGAGCGAGGCATGCGTGCCATTACCCGAGCCGAGCGTCTGAAGGCACCTACCAGGGCCACCATACAACGCACTTATGAGCAGGTACGCGGCTTGCACGCCCGCGCCTACGAATGGGACCCTCCCGAGGTAGGATCGCCGCCCTACGCGACGAGCACGTCGATGCGGGAGTACGTGCGCTGGTGGATCACCGAGTGGGACCTGAAGCGGCTATACCCCGGCTACGAGCCCCAGATCGAAGTGACGCCGCTGGTATCCGACTTCACCGAAGACGTGGACCTGGAGTACCCGGACAGTACGTCGCCTTCCTCCGACGAGTAGGAGCCATGCCGGTTCCCTTTCGCGACCGCGACGATCTCGAGAGTTTGGGAACGGCCGCGTTCCTGAAGCTCGAAGCAAAGACCAATCCGCCGGGCTTCCGAGCCGCGCTCTTCCAGGTCAATGCTCGCGGTGAGCCGGTCGAGTTCACCTACAACAGGGTGGAAACGCCTTCCGGCTTCCTGTGGCGGCCGGCAGACAGCAGACGGGCCGCCGCGCGCCTGCTGGTCAAGTCCCTGCTTGCCATGTGCCCGCGTGCGCCGCGCGTTATCTTCTGCCTGGCCGATGAGATGCCGGCTGAAGTGTTCACCGAGGACATCGCCGTGGACCTGCCCGTCTGCCGCGTGGCACCCTACGGCGCGTCAATCGCTCCGTCGCCGCTCGAGGCAGCCGAGCAAATCCGGTGGGAGGAGGTGCTCGAATCTGTTCTGGCATCCGGCCGCGCCTGCCGATGACTCGACCGAGCGGGCCTTGACACTGCAGCTTGCCCGGCACGGCTTGCTGCTCGAGCCGTTCAATCGGGCCTCCTCCGGCATGGACGAGCTCTACGGCGAAGCCGACCCGCGGCGGCCATGAGTGGGGATCGGCCCTGGCTCCGCGAGTGTCCCGTCGAGCGCCCGACCCGGCTGCGCCGGCTAATCCGGCGCCGGACGCGCCTCCAGCTTGGAACGCCGGAGAGGGGGATCGTGGCGGCTCCGCACCTGCTGGAGCCCCGCCATCTGCGATTGCCGCCTATCGACGCCGGCCCGGCGCAAACGGTGCGAAACCTCGGCATCCGCCAGGAGGAACGGCATCGGGGCAGCGTCTACGTCGCCGACATGGACGTGTTCGACCCGCCCGCTGGTCAACCACCGTGGCCACGCGGGCAGGAGCCGTCGGATAGTCGGGGTGCGGATTGGAGATCCAGCGTCCAGTACGAGTCGGATCCTGCGACGTCGTTCGCTCGCCTGCTCGCAGCGGTGCTGCAGCCTCCTCTGGAGCTGCTCCTCTCGCAAGACGGCCCGGTAGCGTGGCCGGACCCCCTCCTGCCCTTCCAGGCCAAGGGCGTGCGGGTCTTGAGCGAGCGGTCCTCGCTCCTGCTGGCCGACGACATGGGCCTGGGCAAGACCATCCAGGCCGTCGCCGCGATGCGCATCCTCATTCACCGGCGCCAGGTCCGCGCGGCCCTTGTGGTAGTGCCGGCAGGCCTGGTCGCCCAATGGCGCGGTGAGATAGAGCGCTGGGCGCCCGAGCTAAGGGTCTCCACGATCCACGGCGAGCCGGGAGATCGAGCCTGGCGGTGGCGTGTCCCCGCGCACGCCTACCTGATCAGCTATGAGACGCTGCGCGTGGACTTCACCGGCAATCCGCATGCGTCGGTGGCACGCCAATGGGATCTCGTGATCCTCGACGAGGCCCAGCGCATCAAGAACGCCGACACGGATATCAGCCGGGTCTGCAAGCGGCTCCGCCGGCAGCGTAGCTGGGCGCTGAGTGGCACGCCGCTGGAGAACAGCGTCGACGATCTGGCGTCGATACTGCAGTGGGTAGAGCGGGCCCCGCCGCGATCGGCGTGGCACGTGGTCACTCCCGCCGAGCTGCGCGAACGCCTGCGTGAGGTGCAGCTGCGGCGCCGCAAAGCCGACGTCCTGCAGGATCTGCCGCCGAAGCTGTTCAGCAGCATCGTGCTGCCGCTCACGGAGAGCCAGCGCCTTGCCTATGACCGGGCCGAACAGCAGGGCATCGTGGAGCTGCAGTCGCTCGGCACGGCGGTACGCATCCAGAACGTGCTGGAGCTGATCGTGCGCCTCAAACAGATATGCAACTTCGATCCGGCGAGCGGCCGATCGAGCAAACTGCTCGACCTGCGCGATCGCGTGCATACGCTGGTGGCTGAAGGGCACAAGGCGCTCGTATTCAGCCAGTTCGCGAACCGGGAGAACGGTGCCAAGGCGATCGCTGCCCGCCTTGGCGTCCCCGCTCTGAGCTATACGGGCGACCTCTCGCCGAACGAGCGGGAGCGTGTGCTGGACCGCTTCCGCCGGGACGACGAGTGGAAGGTGCTCGTGCTCGCCCTTCGCGCCGGCGGGCAGGGATTGAATCTGCAGCAGGCGTCGTACGTCATCCACTTCGATCGCTGGTGGAATCCGGCGGTAGAGCAGCAGGCCGATTCGCGCAGCCATCGCCTCGGGCAGCAGTACCCCGTGAACGTCTACGCGTACGTGAGCGAGGGAACGATCGAGGAGCGCGTGGAGCGAATCCTGATGGACAAGCAGGCGCTGTTCGACGAGATCGTCGACGATGCCACCATCGACATGGCATCACATCTGACCCCCGACGAGCTATTCGGGCTGTTCGGTTTGCGGAATCCTCAATAGCCCCGAGTGCCCGGCCGCCCGCTTGTGTTGGGCACGGCCGAAAGTGAGCCCAAGCCGTGCGGCGCTCGTACACAGGACGCGCCGCCGTACACAAGGCCCCGGCCTGCCGGCAGGCGCCTCATCCGATGCCGCGCACGGCCGGCGGAAGAACGGCGGGGCAATCGCGTAGAGCTAGGATGATAGGGATGTAGACGCGGCTACGCCTGCCCCAACGGCCGGCGATGTAGTCCACCATAGGTGGGGAGGTAACAGATGAGAAGCTTGGAGCGATTGCTGGGAGCACTCGCGGTAACCGGCATGGGCGGAGAGCGCGGAGGCCGGCGCCGCCTGTGGCGCGGCCTCGTGGCCTGCAGCCTCATCGCAGGGCTCGGCGGTGCCGGTCTCACCCAGGAAGCAACGGCGGCATCCGGTCCGCTGCTCGCCGTCGCCATCAAGGGCGACATCTACGTGGCCCGCGCGGATGGCGGCATGAGCCGCCGGCTCACCACCTATGGGCTGAACAGCCGGCCGGCGCTCTCGCCCCACCAACGCCTCGTGGCCTATCTCTCTATCCCAGGCGGGTACGGCGATAGCATAGCCGGCGGCACCGCGCACAACATCTGGCTGGCCGCCAGCGACGGTTCTACCGCGGACCGCGTTGCCGGGCTCGACCCGAGTCACGATCGCGCGGGGCTGACCTGGTCGCCGGATGGACGCTACCTGGCCTACTTCCAGGGTGCCAATCTGTTGCTCTACGATGCCATTGCCTCGACTACCCGGACCTTGATACGCGGGGTTCATCTCTCCGGCTCGCCGTCCAGCCCCATCGCCTGGTCGCCGGACGGCAACAGTGTGGCCGCGGAACGCGAGCGGTCGTCCGGAAAGGCTCCGGGTAGCAGCATCGTTCTGGCCATTGCCGTGCCCGGCGGCGGCGCGGTCACCTACAGTACGATCACCTTTCCTCCCCAACTGCTCAGCGCCAATCCCGGCAACGTCGCCCCGCCCGGCTCCTACCCCTCTGCCGATGGCCTGGCTTGGACGGCCGATGGAAAGCACGTGCTCGTGAGCACCGTGGGACGCGGCGAGGGTTTCTCCTTGACCGGTATCTGGCAGGCACCGGCGACCGGCGGCAACGCAAAACTCCTCGTGGGCACGCCCGCTGTCATTCGCCAGCAGTCGGGGACTTCCGGTCCTCTCAAGGACGCCACCAGCTTTGAGCTCTCGCCCGATCGCCGGCACCTGGCTACCGACCCCGACGCGGGCCGCGGCAATACCAGAGATTATCGCCTCTGGATCGGCGACGCGGCGGGGAAAGCCGGCCGCTATCTCGACCTCCATCTGTCGGGGCACCCGAACTGCGTGCTGGCCCAGTATGGGTGGCTCGTCACCGGCACCGGCCTCGCCTACGTCGTAACCTGCAGCGGCACGCTGGGCAGCGCCGGCAGCAGCATCACGTCGTACCTCTTCACCGTAGCGGTAGACGGCACGGCTATCCACCAGCTGGCGGAGGTGGCGGATCCCAGTCAGGACGCCCTGCAGGTGGCGAACGGCGAGCGTTGCGTGCAGTGCGGCGGCTAGGCAACGGAGCAGGTGAATCGGGGACAGGGCCGTTCTCGCCGGCTCTATCCCTTCACAAAGGCCTTTACCGCCATGCACCGCGCATCGCCGGTGTTCCTCAACCTGTAGCTCTTGGCGGCTACCGTCGCGACTCCACCCCGCGCGTGCTCCGCCGGAGCTTCATTGTGGTCCGCCGAGCCGTGCATTGTACTCGTCTACAATCTCGCTCACTACGCGGATGCGCTCCAGGTCTCCGTGAGAGGAGATCTCGTCGGAGATACCCAGCACCAGCTTCGGCGCGAAGAGCTCGATCACGCGCCGCGCGCATGCCGCGAGCGTCTCGATCGAGAACATGGAATCGAAGTAGACGGCAGGAATGCCGTCCAGCAGGAACAGGTCGTCCCCGAGGCTGGCTTTGATCTCCTCGAGCGTGACGTCACCCTGTGGCTGCGGCGTGATCGCCTCAATACCGTCCAGTCCGGTCTCGCGGGCGTACTTCAGCAACGGCCGTGTGTCGCCATCCCAGTGCGAATGCACAAACTTGCCTGCCCGGTGCAGCTTCTCGCAGCGGCGCTGGCAAGCCGGCAGGTGGTACTTGACGAAGAGCTTGGGCGAGAGCGTACCGGCGTGGATGTTCTCTCCGAAGTTGATGATCTCGATCGGCGACGCGTTGATCACGTCCATCAGACGATCGTGACTTTTCTCCAACGCCCGGAAGTATGCCTCGGCCGTGTCCGTCCAGTCGTGGATGGCGAAGATGCCGTTGCCTACGCCCATCTTCTCGATGTACAGACTCTGCACGTTCATACGGGGCATGAACATCGTCGGCGCACCCAGGTCGCCCATCTCCGCCAGGAGCTTCTCGTAGCGGTTCGCGTCCCATTCCCAGGCCGTGTTTTCTTCGCGCCACGTTGCCACCTTGAGCTCGTCTTCTGTCTCGACCTCCCACTTGAGCGTCAGGTGATACCAGCTATTCGGTGACGTGCGGTTCACGGCCACCTGATCGCCCACAGGCGTGTGAACCGTGATCTCTTCGTCGGTCTCGTTCAACCGGCGAGAAGTGACGTGGACCGACGGATGCTCGATGCGCCGGTAACAGTCGTTGAACTCGTACAGCCGAGCCGAGCAGCCAAGAGACCGGTAGATCTCGGGCAACGTCATTCCCGTGTACGGTGCCGGCAAAGGCTCATTCGCGAACAGCTTGTCCTGGAGCCAGGCTCCTATACGGGGTTGCCATATCACTCGTCCGCCCGCCCGGCCGTATACCACCTGCCGGTTGAATTGCGCGAGATCCGAAGCCATCATCGCCTCTCTATCGCTTCCGCGCGCTGCCACGAACGCCGGACGTAGCACACACCTGCCGGCGCCAAGAAAGGCACCGATGCTCAGGCCGCCGGTCTCTAGCCGGTGTCATCGACGCTCTACAGAACCATACCCACGACCACGCTCAATCGCAGCGTCGCGATCTGCCGCGGCCCGAGCGCGATGCGGACCGCGCCGTCCGAGACCGGCAACGCCTGGGCCCCATCTCCGAACAGATCGCAGCGCGCGGCGCCGCTGATTTGCAGCACGCCTGAGCCCACTTCGGCGTCCACACCGCGATCGGAGGCGTTCAGCATGCGCACCAGCAGTTGCCCATCCTCTGACCACACGCGCAGCGTGAGAACCGGATCCCGGGGCAGTTGCAGCAGCGTCCCCTCGCGCGGCAGCAGAGCGCCCGCCGCCGCGGGTTCGGCCAGCGGATGATAGACGACGGGCTGCATGGCGTCGAGGCCGAACGCGTGCGCCGCCGCTTCGTCGAAGGGAGCGCCGTGCGGCAGCAGCCTGTACCTTGCACGCACCTCTCCCGGTTGGTGCGCGCGGAAGTTCGTCTCCCAGTAGTTGTTGGTCACCCAGCCGAGCAGCAGCGCCCGCTCCAGGCGGATCGCCGTACGATTCGCCCCGAAAGAGAAATCGCCAAGCTGCACCATCGGTGCATCCAGGCAAGCCACCGTCACTCCGAGCTCGTCGTTCGACAGGTCCACCCATCCCTGCGTGGTATAGTAGTCGCGACAGGCGCGGGGTAGCTGGTCGGCGTCCACGCGCATGGCCTGTCCACCCAGGTCGACGCGCGCGGCGGCATGGGGAAGCAGGAAGGGGAAGGCAATATACGTTGCCTCGGGCTTGGTATCCAGGCCCATGTGCCACGCGGATTCGCATTCTATCCACTCCGCGCCAGCCGGTATGAGCGTCGTCTGGATGAGCTCAGCGCCGGAGGGCAGCTCGAGCCGCTGCTCCACCTGCAGGCCGTCGGCTCGGCGGTACACGTCGTGACCGAGCACGCGGCGCGGTCCCACCCGCTCGGCGGGCCAACCGGAGCGCCAGCCGCGCTCCAGCCCCAGCCGCCGCTCAACCGGTGCCCAAAGCGCGCGGCGCGGATTCTCCAGACCCCGTTCCAGCGGCTCCTCATGCACCCAGCCGTTGAGCGGCCAGGTGGTATCGCCGTCCACCAGCTCCTTGCCGAGCCGCTTGTCGAGCCAGCGGCGAATGCCGCCCCTCTGTATGTCGAATTCGATCACATAGCGCGACGTCTCGACAATGGGGTCGTGCACGGCCTCAATGGTGACGGTCTTGGTTGCGCTCTCCGGCACCAGTGCATAGCCGAAAGCGGGCACTCCGATGGGCTCGATCGCGGTGAGATCCTTCGTCGTCGACACTCGTCCCCGATCCACAGAATGCCTGGCCGACGTGGGATCCTCGCCGCGGCCGCGAGTGCCGCGCCCGAAGGAGTCCACCACGGGACCGCTCACCGTGCGCGGGACGGGCAACGGATTGAAGATCAGACAGGCGTCTCCCGGCGCCCGCGCCACCCGTCGCGCCAGCTCGGCGACGGCGTCTCGCTGCAGCATCAAGGAGAGACTCCTGGCGGTGTAGGCGAAGGACGCTTTGTGGTTCCACTGGGCGGCCGTGTCCTCGTCGTCCGCACTGAACACGCTCCTGTCGGCTCCCCAGGTGTGCTCGTCCCAGAGGTACATGGCCCTGCCGGCCTGCTCGCGTGCCTCGCCGCCCGGGACGCGCGCGGGCTCATCCTCGCCGCCCAGAGCCCCGATCACGCCCGCGGCCGCATCGGCCGCGCGCAGCCGGGACCGGCTTGCCCGATTGATCGCCACTTCCCGGGCGCTCGACGCGCAGCCGAAGTTCCAGAAGTCCGTCCAGTCGCCCCGGTAAGTGGGCAGCACCGCCGCGTGCTTCGCCACCGCCGACCACCAGTCTGCCGGAACCGCGATGCGCAGTCGTGGTCGGCCTACCTTCTCGTTCCACTCCCGCACGAAGCGGCTGATCGTCGGGCTCGTCGGGCCGTTGTCGCCGAAGGCATCGAACAGCTGCATCATGAGCACCGGCAGCGGATACTCGCGCTCTCGCAGCCAGCTATCGATGCGCGGCCATCCTTCGTCGCGGAAGCCGGCCGCATTGCAGTCGATCCCTGCTTCATAGGCATAGGCGTAGTCCCAGCCGTTCCAAGCAAGGATGCTGCGTCCGCTGGGACCCTGCCAGTGAAACGCGTTCGGCCACGCCAGCGGCGAGCCGCCAAAGTGGATGTTCGTCGCCATGCTGAAGCCCTCGATACCGGCGTCAAGCAGCGCATCGACCAGCGGCCAGTTCTCTCCGTTCACGTCGCTGTTCATCGCGTGGCGGATCGGAATGCCGTACTGCTTGCGCAGACGGCGCACGGGCTCCAGGCCTTCCACCAGCTCTTCGGTGTCGAACAGGGGCGTGATGTTGACCGGCATGGCGGTAACTTCGATTCTGCCTGCGCGCACCAGGCGCAGGAACTGCTCCACTCTGGTGTCCGAGGCAGTCCGCAGCCAGTCCAGCAGCACCAGCGTCGTCTCTACCGTCCATCGGAAGGCGTCGGCGGCGTCTCTATCCGCGTGCTTCTCGCACTCGTCGATCGCCAGCTCGATGAAGCGCCGGTGCAGGTCCCAGACTATTGGCTGGTCGTGGGTGTAGCCGATATCAGTGTGGCTGTGATGGACCAGGAAAATGGTGTCTATTCCCTCGTACACGCCGCTAACTCCCTCGTCTCGCATCCATACATGAGGCCGAGAATTCCTGTTGCGCGCCTCGAGCAGGCAGCACATCGACATGGCGCCGGCCGGATTTCGTGCCCAAGCCCGCGGCCGGCGGCCCGGCAACACGCTCAGGCGTCTGACAGAGATTCAACCGTATTCATCATACTCTGATGGATGCTATATTATGACGACATTCTGTATGGCCGCCAACCGTGGGACGCCGCTCCCTTCGCGCGCTCGCCGGCACGCGGACAGGCCGGGTGCAACGGGACAAGGCCAGCAGTCACGATCATCTCGGCAGTCACTGTAGACGACTCGTGCCACGAATGGTCCTGCTGGCCGGCCGGGCGCTTCATCGTTGCCGCCGGCGAGGTGGTTGCACTGCGATGACATTCTGCAGCACGCGATCGAAATGGCGAGCGCAGAGGCTAGTCGCCGGGCGCCGGAAAGTACTCCAGCTCCACTCGCGCCCGGTCGCCACGCTGAAGGGTCCGAGAGTACTCGAAGGGGCGACCATCGGCAAGATAGCCCACGCTATCCAGGCGGAGCAAGGGACTGGCCAGCGCCAGCTCAAGAATGCGAGCTTCCCACTGATCGGCCGCTACAGCCTCCAGCGTGCGCTCACCGCGGCCGAGTCTGAGCCCGTAGCGTTCGCGGAGGAGCCGAAACAACGAGCCGGTAGAAAGGTCCTCATGAACCAGTTCCGGGCAGAGCGCTTCCGGGATGAAGGTCGTGGAGATGAGGATACACTCACCCTCCACGCAACGCCGGCGCACGATGATGTGAACGTGCTCTCCCGCGCAGAGGCCCAGGCGCGCCGCCACGTCACCGTCGGCAGCGATCACTTCCTGTCGCAGCACCTCTGTGGCCAGGCGGAGGCCACGCCGTTCCATGTCCTCGAACACGCCGTAGGCGCGCTGGATAAAGCGCTCGCCGACTTTTGGCTTGGCAACAAACGTTCCCTTGCCTTGTACCGTATGGATCTTGCCCTCATGCACCAGGTCGCTCATCGCCTTGCGCACGGTAATCCTGCTCACGCCGAATTCCTGGCAGAGTTCCGGCTCCGTGGGCAACAGCGCTCCCGGCGGCCAGGTGCCGTCGGCGATCCGGGCCGAAACGCTCATCTTGAGGCTGTAGTATTTCGGCACAGGTACCGCCGATGTGGTCCGCTTGTCCATTCCCGATGAGACCAAGCGCCTATCCTTGATCGGACATTATGAGGACATTTAGCTCTAGTTATCAATCCACGAGCGTCGTTTGTCAAGGCAGGGTCCGGCGCGGGCACCTGCAACCGAGGCGCGACCATTGCCGCGCGTGCGGCCGGCCGTGATGATGCCGGAGCCGAAGGTCGTCGCCCGCGACGCAGCCATCCCAAATCCGCGCTGTTGCCCGGAGCCCGGCTCTGTCGCATGCACGTTGCGAGTCCGGGACCGTGCCGCCGCCGAGCTGCGTTGAGCGGCTGACTAGCGCTTCAGCCGGGGCAGCGAGGCGGCGAGCAGGGGGTTATAGCCGGCCAGACACGTCTGATCCCAGCTTCCCACCAGGGGTACACCGGCCACCTCGCAGAGGCGGGCCAGATCCTCTCGCCCCCACTGCCTTGACTGCAGCCGGAAGAGACACTGTCCCGAGGTCGACATGAAGAAGGCGCAGGCGGTCCTGTCGCCGTGGTTGCCGGGAGAGATGACGGTGCAGAGCACCACCCCGGCAAGGTCGGAGGTCGGAAATACGCGGCGCTTGCCTTTCACGGTGGTCATGCCGAAGCTCTCGCCGTTGGCAAAGACGACGGTGCTCCTCCCTACCCGGCGGCGTACGATCGGCACCAGGACAAGGGCGAGGCCGAGGACAAACGCCGCGACGAGTACCTCCCATGGCAGGTCAAGACTCGCGAGGGCGCAGCCGCCTGCCAAGCCCACGCCGCAAAGCATCAGCGCGGCACCGGCCAGAAGCCAGGCTCGCTCTACAGCGGGCACCCCGCCGGCATTCGCCGCGCTCGGGCGAATGACGACCGATGGTTGGGCAACCCCATCCATCACGATGCTCCGGCTCGCCGCCATCCTCGCTCCTTACTCCGAACCACTGCCGCGCCATATCGATCAATCCTATCGTATGCGCAACAGTTGGGGCCAACAATGCCCCATGTGGAGCACCCTGAAAAGCCAAACGCGCGACGTCGGCTTCGCCCCTATCGGCCGCGATCCGCTTCGCCTGCACCTTCCGGTGGTGTCGATTGCCCTCCTGTTTCCCGTCTGCGCGGAGCGGCTTCACGCAGCGCGCGCTGCCGCCACCAGTCCCCTGGACGCCGATGAGGAGAAGGCGGCCTACCGGCAAAGCCGGTGAAGGGAGCGCTACGCGGCGCTGGAGGCGCGGCCGCGAGCGGTGCCGAGCGGTGCCGGCTCCTGAACCAGCTGCTGCCTGGACGGGATGTGCGCGAGGCGCACGGCGACCCAGATTCCGGCCAGCAACATGAGGCTGATGAAAGCCGCCACGCCCGGCCAGGCGTACCGCGCCCAGGCGATGCCGCCGCCGAATCCGCACGTGCTGGACCCGAGGTAGTAGAACAGCAGGTAGAGAGCCGCTGCCTGCGCGCTGTCGCCCGGCGCGCGCGCGCCGACCCAGCTGCTGGCGATGGAGTGGCTGCCGAAGAAGCCGAACGTGAAGAGCAGCGCACCGCAGATCAAGATCGGCAGCGGCTGGAACAGGGTAAGGCCCAGGCCGCCGGCCATGATCGATACACCGGCAATCAGGATCGGCCTCCGCCCGAAGCGTGCCGACAACATGCCCATCCATGCCGAGCTGAACGTGCCGGCGAAGTAGACCAAGAACACCAGGCTTGCCGTGCACTGGCTCAGGCCGTAGGGCGCCGAGGTCAGGCGATAGCCCAGGTAGTTGAACAGCGTGACGAAGCTGCCCATCAAGATGGCCCCCATGGCGAACAGATGGCACAGGCCGGGATCCCGCAGGTTGTACAGCAACTGCGAAGCGAGATAGCGTGGCTCCGCCGGCCGCGGCCGGAAATGTCGTGACTCGGGAAGGATGCGCTGGAAGGCTGCCGAGGCCAGCAAGCTCAACACGCCGATCGCTACCAGAGCCGCCCGCCAGCTCGCGAAGGCCGTTATCGCGCCGGTCAGCAAGCGGGCGGACATCCCGCCAATCGTGTTGCCGCTGATATAGAGGCCCATAGCCACGCAGAGCGAGTCCCGCCGCACTTCCTCAGTCAGGTATGCCATGGCCACGGCCGGGATTCCGGCCAGGGTCACGCCCTGCAGGGCGCGGACGGCGAGCAGCACGCCGAAGCTGGGACTGAGCGCCGTCAGTATCACCAGCAGTGCCGAACAGAACATGGATACCGTCATCACGCGCTTGCGTCCCAACACCCCGGAGATCGTGCCCGCCACGATCATGGCAATGCCGATGGTGCCGGTGGTCAGGGAGAGCGCCAGGCTGGCAGTGGCCGGAGACTGGTGGAACTGGGCAGAAAACACGGGCAGCAACGGCTGTGTGCAGTAGAGCACGTCGAAGGTCACGAATCCGGCCAGGAAAAGTGCCACGCTGGCGCGGCGAAACTCGGACGTGCCTCGCAATAAATAGGCAGCCTCAGACTCGGGGCTCACGGCAGTGAGTACCTTTCGCGTCTCTAGCCCGGGCTGAAGTCGTCCTCAGCACTGAGTCCGCGAAAGACCGTCGTGGTCCTGCAAACGAGCCGTGCACTGCGCCCGGTGTCGCACGATGCTTCGATGCGTTCAGGCTACGAGCAAAACGGCAGCGGCGTCCAATAGATCTTCTGCATTATAATCAATGACGTTTGTGCATGACTATTCGAAACGGCGAGTACCATGGAGTGGCAGCAGCTCGAGTACTTCCAGATGCTCGCCCGCTATCAGCACGTCACGCGGGCCTCGCGCGAGCTGCATGTCTCGCAGCCCGCGCTGAGCAGGGCCCTGGCCGCCCTGGAGCACGAGCTCGGCGTGCAGCTCTTCGATCGCGAGGGGCGATCGATGCGGCTCAATCGCTATGGCCGTGCCTTCCTCGTCCGCGTCGACAACGCGCTTGAGCAGATCGCGGTAGCGCGACGTGAGCTGCTGGAGATCGACAAGTCCGAGATCGACACCGTCAGCCTGGGCTTTGTGCAGGCGCTCGGCATGCGGCTCGTGCCCGAGCTGGTCAGCACCTTCCGCCCCCTGCAGCCGCGAGCCGCCTTCCAGCTGCGGCAGGACACCTCGGCGGTGGTGCTGGGCTGGCTGCGCCGGGGAGAGGTGGACCTCGGCCTCTGTGCGCGCACTCGTCCGGAGGAGGGTACCGGCTGGGCGGATCTGGTGAGCGACGAGCTGCTCGTCGAGGTGCCCCACGGCCATACCCTGGCCGGATCGGACTCGATCAAGCTGGTCGACATTGCGAACGAGCCGCTGATCTGCCTCAAGGCAGGCGACGGCCTGCGCCACATCACCGACGAGCTCTGCCGGGCCGCCGGCTTCTCGCCGCGCATCGCCTTCGAGGGAGACGACCTGGTCACCGTGCGCGGCCTGGTGGCGGCGGGCCTCGGCGTCTCCATCGTGCCGGCGTCGAGCATCACCGGCCGGCACGAGGCGACGCTGATCCACGTCTCCCAGCCTCGCTGCGTGCGCGTGATCGGCATGGCCTGGGTCGAGGACCGCCCCCTCTCGCCTGCCACCGCGGCGTTCAAGGCCTTTGTCCTGGACCAATATGCCGCCAGGGGGATCCGCAGCGGCTTCCCGATCTAGGCCCGGACCTCAGCCTCGCAGCACAGACTTCAGGAACGCCCGCGTGCGCTCTTGCTCGGGATTCTCGAAAATACGCTTCGGCTCGCCTTCCTCGATGATCACGCCGTTATCCATGAACACGACGTGATCGCCGACGTCGCGGGCGAAGCCCATCTCGTGGGTAACCACGACCATGGTCATCCCGTCCATGGCTAGCTGCTTCATCACGTTGAGCACGTCGCCCACCAGCTCTGGATCAAGCGCGCTGGTCGCCTCGTCGAACAACATCACTCTGGGTTCCATGGCCAGGGCCCGGGCAATGGCCACGCGCTGTTGCTGGCCGCCTGAGAGCTGCGAGGGGAAGTAGTTGGCCTTCTCCACCATGCCCACCCGCCGCAACAACACGTTCGCCCGCTCGACTGCCTCGGCCTTGGACATGCCCCTCACCCGGATCGGCGCCTCGATGATATTGCCCAGCGCGGTCATGTGCGGAAAGAGGTTGAAACGCTGGAACACCATACCCACTTCCGATCGCATGCGGGCGATGTTCTTCGCCGTGTCCTCTCTGAGCCTGCCGTTCACCACGCGATAGCCCATCAGCTCGCCGTCGATGCGGATCTCTCCCTGCTGGATCTTCTCCAGGTGGTTCAGACAGCGAAGTATGGTGCTCTTCCCAGAACCGCTCGGACCGATGATCACGTGCACCTGGCCCTTCGGCACCGTGAGGTTCACGCCGCGCAGCACGTGAAGCCGTCCAAAGTGCTTGTGCACGTCGCGCGCGGACACCATCGGCCAGGTATCGTTGGTGCCGACAGAAGACGCCTCTCGATCGATCACGGTCGCTACTTTCTTCGGCACAGCTCAGACACTTGCGGTCACTGCTTGCACTTGTGATATCGTCGCGTTCTCAAGATGAGCAAGGCCATCACTACGCGGCCCGGTCGACAGGACCTTTCGTCTTCCCTACGAGATGAACAGCAAGCGGCCCCGAGCCATCAGCGTGCGGAACCAACCGGGATCCTGCGCGCGGCGATCGCCGAGGCGGCTTTCGATATACATCTGGATGAACGTAAATACGGTCGAGAGGAATAGGTAGTAGAGAGCCGCGATCGCCAGCAGCGGAAGAATCTGTTGGGCACCATCGCAGCCCGTACAGTTGTAGATACTCTGGGAGTTCATCAGCAGCTCGCCCAACGATATCGTGGACACGAGCGAGGTCGTCTTCAGCATGCTGATGAACTCGTTGCCCGTGGGCGGAATGATCACGCGCATAGCTTGCGGCAGCACGATGCGCCGCATGACCAGGCCGTAGCGCATGCCGAGTGAATGGGCAGCTTCCGTCTGCCCCTTGTCGACTGCCTCCAAGCCCGCGCGCACGATCTCGGCCATATACGCACCTTCGTTCAGCCCGAGCGCGATAAGGCCCGTGGTGAACTCCGGCGTGGTCGGAGGCAGCGCGTTGTACCAGATGAGGATCTGCACGAGCACCGGCGTGCCGCGAAAGAGCCAGATGTAGAGCTCGGCGACGACGCGGAACGGGATGAGCTTCGACGTCTTCCCCAGGGCGGCCAGAACGCCGAGCACTATGCCGAGGAGCTGGGAGACTACCGTGAGCTCGAGCGTGATCTTGGCGCCTTCGATGAGCGTGCCATCGAAGAGATACTCGTGGAAGACCGGCCAACTCCACTGCAAGTTCAGGGAAAAAGGCACGTTGATGATGTTCGGCCTCCGTTCCTGCCGGCTCAGGCAGAGCCATGTGCCTGGACACAGCTCTACCTGAGCTGGGCGTGGGCCTCTTGCTCCGTCTGACCTACTTCATGGCACCTTGGCCGAGGTGGTACTTCTCGAGGATCTTCATGTACTCGCCATCGCTCTTGACGATGTTGAAAGCCGCCGAGATCGCCTTGTAAAGCGCAGTGTCGGACTTGTTGACGGCGATACCGTACGGCGTCGCGCCCCACTGCTGGCCGGCAATCTCGTACTTGTCAGCAAATTGGGTGGTATCATAGACCGCCACCGGGTAGTCCGTCAGCTCCGCGACCGTGCGGCCAAGAGCAAGCTGCTGCAGAGCGACCGCGTCCTCACCGTAATTCTTGATGGTCATCTGCGGCTTGCCCTGCTTCTTCAAGAGGGCGTTCTCGGCGACGGCGGAGGCAAGCTCAACCGTTCCTGACTGAACGGAGATGGTCTTGCCGGAGAGATCGGCCAGGGCATTGATATGCAGGGGATTGCCCTTCTTCACCACGATGCTCTGTCCGGCGTTGAAGTACGGGACGAAATCGAGCGTCTTCTCTCGATCGGGTGTGATGTTCACCGAGGAGATGATCGCATCGTAGTGGTGGCTCTGCAGGCCGGTAATGATCACGCCGAAATCGGTGATGTTGATGAACACAGCGCGCAGACCCATCTTGGCGGCAATCGCCCTGCCAATCTCCACGTCTGCGCCGGACTGTATGGTGGCGCTCTTGCCGATCAGCTCCTCCATGGGAGGATAGCCGAAGTTCGTGCCAAAGGTGAGCGCGCCGCTCGTCCTGAGGCCGGGCGGCGGTGTGACCTGGGAAGCGCCATGAGCCGCGCCGGACAGCGGCAGCAGACTCACCATGGCGATGCCGGCGATCATCAAACGAATTCGCTTCATCAGGGACTCCTCGAAGTGTGACATGACTCAAGTTCACAGGGGATAAACACAGAGAGCGTGGAGTACGAGATTCGGCATCGAATCTTCGGCTCGGTAAAGTCCGCCCTGAGTCTACCGAGCCAGCCTTCGGGATCCACGGGATCCAGGCTTGACGATCGTGAAGAATCACCCAGTACTAGGCCGCAATTGCTCTACCTTACCGCCTGGCGTTGCACCTCCTTTGACCACACGTGCCGTCGCGCCCCATCGGTACCGGCAAACGATGTGAGCCATGATACCGCATCGAGGCAGAAACGGATCAATCCTTATGCAGGAATAGTCGGATTTATGCAGTGCGTCCCCCGCCGGCCGGCAGCGCGGCGGGAACGAATGGTCGCTGAAGTGTCAGGCCGCTTCCCACAGAAGCTACTGCTGGTCGACAGGCCACGAGCTTCGTTCCACGCCGCAGTAACGGACGATCAACACGGCTAGAATGCGAGCTGCAGCAATAACCTGCGCCACGGACACGAATTCGTCCGGCATGTGAGCGGTACGGGCGCCTCCAGGCCCAAACAGCACGGCCGGCATGTGCGCCTCGTTGACGAAATGGCGCAGATCAGACCCGTACGTAGCGGCCTCGACTGCCGGTTCGGCGCCCTCCACGTCGACCACGCAGCCGGCCAGCAGGCCGACAAACGGATGCTCCGTTGGTGTGGCGGCCGGTGCAAAGCGCCCGCCGATCCAACTCACGCGCGGTGAGTGCGCGGCCAGCCAGGGATCCTCACGGGCCGCCGCGCGGACAGCTTCCTCCAGCTCGCGCTGGGCCGACGCAAGGTCCTCTCCGATTGCCACGCCGTAGCGCCCGATCGCCTCGAGCTCTTCGGGCACCGTGGAGAGCCAGTTCCCGGAGCGCAGCATGCCGATGCTCAGTGGATACGGCAAGGGTTGCCCGGCAAACAGCGGATGGCCGACGCCGGTGTTGCGTCGCCGCTCGAGCCGCTGCAGAGCGCTGAAGAGCGGCAGGAACTTCTCGATCGCGCTTACCCCAGCCAGCCGCTCACACGCATGTGCGGCACGGCCCGGCACGCACAGGGCGAATCCGAGGGCGCCGGCCTGGGCTGGGATGAGGCTCAGCTCGGTAGGCTCCACAATCACCGCCGCATCGCCTGTATGCCCGCGACGGAGAGTCGCCAGCGTGCCGATACCGCCATCCTCTTCCCCTACCACACTCTGTAGCTGCACGCTGCCCAGCAGCCGCACTCCCGACCGCTGCACGGCGCGCATCGCGGCAAACGCTGCCGCCAGGCCGCCTTTCATATCGCAGGCGCCCCGCCCAAACACGCGGCCGTCGCGCAGATCGCCGCACCAGGGATCGACGTGCCAGTTCTCTCGATTGCCCGGCGGCACGACGTCAATGTGCCCGTTGAGGATCAAGCGCGGTCCGGCGTCGCCGCCAAGGGCACCCGTCAGCCCGTAGGCGTCGTTCCGCTCGGTTTCCTCGCCGGGATATGACGGATCGTCGCGAATTGCCTGCAGGTCTATCGGCCAGTAATCGACGTCAAGCGCGCACTCGCCCAGGCGTTGCGCCAGCCATTGCTGCGCGGCGCGCTCGTCGCCCGTAACGCTCGGGACGCGAACGAGGTCACGAATGGTCTCGACGAGCTCGCGTTCGTCGATCGCGTCATGCACCGCGCGCTCGATCGGCTGCAGCGGCATTGTCTCCTAGCGGCCGAGCAAGCCGCCGCGGCCGCCGCCGCCCAGTCTGCGCCTGTTCATGTTGCGCACGTCGCTGGTTGCACCGCCCACGAAGCCGCCCGCTAGGCACAGCACGCCCACGACGAGGGCGAAGATGTGAAATCCAAACGGCACGAAAGCGACGGCTGCCAGACCGGCAAGCGCAGCCCCATCGAGGAATGCAGGCGCTCTGCGCAAGCGACCCGCCGCAAAGCCGATCACTGCCAGCGCTACGAGAAACAAGAAGGTCAACATCCGACGAAACCTCCGGTCTGGTTACGCACGACACACATCATGACCTGCGATTCACCACACGTGATAGTAGTGTGCCACTTTTCGCTTCTCCCGTCTCAACGCGGATAGAGAAGCGGCTTCCAAGCGGAGCGGCGCATCGGCTGAACGCCGTGGAACACCCGGCCTGGCCTTCTCAGTTGCCACTCTTCGCGCGCTCTTCGGCGCAGTTGTCACGGAACTCCTGCGAGCTTCACCTCCCACCAGAAATCGCCTCTAGCCTGAGCATACCGCACCAATGGCCTGGCATGGTATCCTCTTTGCGGCCCGTCCGACATGCTGTCCTCGCCACGCGAGCCGGAGCAGGCGACAGATTGGCCTCATGGAACGCGGCGACGGCGATCAACAGCGCATCGCCTGAAAGCTATTGGACTTGGAGGCGTGATGCTCGCACTGCTCGGCTACGTCACGATCAATATCGACCCCGTGCTCGTAAAGGCGGGCCCGTTCTCCCTCCGTTGGTACGCCCTGGCCTATCTGCTCGCCATCGTGGTGGGCATGCTGGTCATGGTGCCATACGCGCGCAGCCTGGAGATCACCAGCGAGCAGATCTGGAACATCGCGGCGGGCGTGGTCATCGCCGGCCTGATCGGCGGCCGCCTGTATTATGTCGTGCAGAACGACCCAGGGCACTACGCGAACCATCCCGGCGACATCGTGGCGCTCTGGCAGGGCGGCATGGCCTTCTTCGGCGCGGTCATCCTCGGCGTGCCGACGTTGATCGTGCTGGCCCGCATCGAGAAGGTGCCGCTGGGACTGGCGTTGGATTGCGCGGCGATCTTCGCGCCGCTTGCCCAGGCAGTCGGGCGCGTCGGCAACTTGATCAACGGCGACATCATCGGGTACCAGAGCAATCTTCCCTGGGCGGTGAAGTACAGCAACGCGAACAACGGATTTGTCCCGCAGGATCTGCTCAACGTGCCCGTGCAGCCGGCCGCGGCATACGAGTTCCTGTTTTGCCTTGGCTTGTTCGCCGTCATTTGGCCGCTTCGCAACCGGCTGAGACCGGCCGGCATGCTGTTCGTGCTCTACCTCAGCCTCTATTGTGTCGGCCAGTTCATTCTCTTCATCTGGCGGGACAACGACATCGTAGCGCTCGGCCTCAAGCAGGCGCAGATCACGGCAGTGGTGGTGCAGGCGCTGTTGGTGCTCGGCGTCTATTTCATGCTGCTCAAGCCCTGGGTCTTCGATCCCGCCTATGCCGTCGAGGACGACGAGAGCGACGACGAGGAATACGAGGAAGGCGAAGAGCTCGACGACCAGGCGGCTGACGCAGACGACGAGCCCGGCGAGCACAACCTCGAAGCCGCCGCGCAGGACCCCGCTTCCGATTCGCCGCTGCCCGGCCCGGAGTCTTCAGACGCCGGATAGCAGACCTATCTACCCGAAAGCACTGCTTGCGAGCCTGCACTCCACGGTCCATACTGATCCTTACCAGACGGTACGTCGCATCGAGAGTACCGGAAGCTGTGCCGTGCCCGCCTGCAATGCCGGCCGGGGATGGAACGTGCATCCGGCATCACGTGTCAGATGCTGAGGGGAGCAGGGTATGGCCTCGCAGGGTTCCGGCCTGCGCGACCAAGCCACGGCTGCGGCCGCGAGGCGCGAAGCCGGGGCCGAGAAGCTGTCGATGGTGGTAGACTGCCCGGCAACGGACGGTCGCAGCCTGCTCATCCTGCCGTTCTCGACATCACAGGGTGAGGAAGCCCTCGGCCGACGAGTCGGGGAGCTCGTGCAACGAAGGCTGGGCCCGATCTCGGAGTTGATAACCGGCCTTGGCCTGCTCGTGCTTACCGGCCCGGATGGTCGCCGATACGTGCCCATCCATCATCCCCTGTCGGACGAGCAAGCATTCTTCTGCAGCACGAGCTGGCACGCCGAGTATGTCCTCTCGGGCGCGATCACCCTGAACCCGGCGCTCCGCTGGAGCCTCACGCTCCGAGACGCGGCACAGAAGACTACCCTGTTCGAGGACACGCTGATCGGCGACCCGGAAGACCTGCTCGACGCCGCCGGCGACGTGGCAATCACGGTGACCAACGCGCTCGGCCTGGAGCTCAGCGACGACCAGCTCGAGTACGTCGAGTGCCGTGAAACCAGCCGGCTGGACGCACTGCTTGCCTACTTGAGCGGCGTCGATTTGCGCGCGCAGCACGGCATTACGCATGCGAACCCGTTGGAAGCTCGCGCCAAGTTGTTCGAAGCGCTGGCGCTGGACCCCGATTTCGAGGCCCCTGCCGCCGTGCTTGCCGCGGAGATCGCGGCAAACCCGGCCGACGATGCCGTGAGCGACGACCTGATTGGCACGATGGAAGCCTGGGGCGAGCCGGGTGTCGTGGCCCTCGAGCGCGTCGCACGTATCCTCGAGCAGGATGGATTCAATGCGCAGGCCGTCGTGCTGGCTTCCGCCGTCCTCGGGCAGCAGCCCGACAACGTCAACGCGCTGGTGCTCGCAGGCCAGCAAGCCTACCGCGCAGGCCATTTCGCTCGCGCCAGAAGGATCGTTCAGCGCTTGCTCGATATTGCCCCGGATCACCCGGCTGCCTATGTCCTGCAAGGCAACGTGCTCGCGGCCTCCAACCGCATCGCGGGCGCGGCAATCCAGTGGCAGATCGCCCTCGATCTCGATCCGGACCAACCGAAAGTCCTGCTCAGGCTCGGCTCCTACCTTGCGACGGCGGGCGAGCACGAGCGTGCCTACGAGGTCCTCGCACAGGTCGATGCCAGGGGAGCGTCGACGCCCGATTCGCTCTACCAGCTGGCCGTCGCCGCCTACCGTCTGGGCCGCATCGAGGATGCCGTCGAGGCGTGCGTCGCCGGTCTCGAGATGAGCGATTCGCTGCCGTATCTGCACATTCTGGCTGCTCGCTGCTCCGTGCGCACAGGACAGGACGATGCAGCGGAATGGCACAACAAGCGCGCCCTCGAGCTGCTTCCCGGCTACTGGCCGTCCGCACTGGCCCTGGGTTATAGCGCCCTGAACCAGGGGCGGATCGAGGAAGCACTGCAAGCGTACACGTTCGTAGCCAGCGCGCGGCCGGACTTGCCGGAAGCGCTGTATGGACTGGGGATCGCACTCATGGCAGGGAACCTGGACGCCGACGCCTTGCAAGCCCTGCTGCGCGCGCGCGAGCTGGATCCGCGAAGCGTGTCTATCTTGTGCGCGCTCACGCTGAGCCTGTTGCGCTGCGACAGGCTGGAGGAGGCACAGGCGGCAATCAGCGCTGCAGCGCAGATCGCGCCGAACAACGAGGACGTTGCCCATTGCGTGGGCAAGGTTCAGCAGGCCATGCAGTGGTAGGCAAGCCGCCTTGCTCTGCCGGAGATCGAGATCCGAGGCCGGTTGCCTGATCTTTGTCGACACGGAAACCCGGCGGACTGATGCCGCCGGGTCCCTGCTCAGCTGTGGCCCGGCCGCCGGGCGTTTTGAGGATTCTCGCAACGCGCCGGTCTGCCGGCCCAGAATATCCCCCACGCCGGCAAATGAGCCCCGGCCGCACGCATCGTCAGGCCGCGGCCGCACGAGAGAAACGGCGACCGCGGCCTGGGACCAGTGTCCAGATCAGGAGCTGGGCGTGTTGTAGCCGTCGAGCGGCGTGCCGAGATAGGGGAAGCTGCTGATGAAGCGATCGCCGGACGGCGTGAGGTTGTCCGACACCTTGGACGCCGCGGCGTCCGGGGTGAAGGTCTTGTCCACGAGCGGAATCGTGACGCCGGCCACCGCGCGAAGCTCGATCGTGAACACGTCGTCCGTGACGCGCCGGCCGTTCGGGTAGCCGGCCAGGTCGCCGCCGACCACGCCGAGCGCGTTGGGCGTCGACGCCGGCGGGACGGCAACGTTCAGGCGCAGCATATCGGCCGGCGTGGTACCCGTGAAGTTCTGGAAGCCCGGAACGACGCCGGTGGGGATGCCGGTCATCAAGATGGCGGCCAGATCGGCGCGCGGCTTGGTGTAAGCGGCAAGGTTGGGAAAGACTTTGGGATACAGCACGGGAAGCAGTCCCGCCAGCTCGGGATGCTGCACGTACTGGAGGAACAGCGAGTCCTGCGCCGGATCCTTGACGTTCCACTCGTCTTTCCGGCCCATCGGGATGATCACCTCGTTGATCAGCGGATTGCCGAGACGAGAAACCTGGCCCCACGGTCCCACCGCTTCGCCCTGTACCGCAGCCTTCTGCCGCCTGGCATCGCACCATACGCCGATAACGGCGCGGGAATCCGCTACGCTGGTCGGCTTCGAGCCGTCACGCGTGAGGCTGGCAATAGGCACCTGTATGGCAATGGAATGCACGTTCACGGTCTTGGTTGCATCCACGCCGAGGCTGGCCGGCGAGGGGATCAGATGAAGATTCTGGAAGGGCCTCAGGTCCCCGAGGTCGAAGATCGCGCCCAGGTCGATGTAGAAGCCCTCGCGGCGCTGGCCCGCAAACACCTTCACGCCTCCGGGAAGCGTGTGTATGGCTGCCTGGGCCAGTGCCGCGTAGTTGGGCGTCGATCGCGGGCCGATATTGCACGGCGGACAGGCAAGCTCGGTGCCCAGAACGGTCGACTGGCCCTTCACGACCTTGGTCACCTTCATGAACTGGCGCCGATTCCAGTTCGGGCTGTCGAGCGCGGCGATCGGTCCCGTGTTGTAGAGAAACGTGTCCGGGTTCCGCACTTCGGTGTGGAATGTGAACTGGTAGACCACCTCGGCAACGCCGTCGCCGGTGTTGTCGATGCGAATCTCGTAGAGAACGTCATCGCCGAACTGGAAGAAATTAGGACCACCGTCTGGAGCCTCGAGCGGCACGTAGTTGCAGACAATCGTCACGGTGTCCGGCTGATCGGGGCTCACGAACGCGTACAGGTCGGTGCTGTCGGCTGCCGGATCGTTCAGGATACCCGGTGCCTCGCGATGAGATGACATGTGTCTGGTTCCTTCCTCTGGGAAGCATTGGTCGGAGAGGTATCAGGCCGCGGCGCCGATCCGGCGACAGCGGCAGGCGCCGCGCGGTGTGCGGCGGTAAGGGGGCGGTGTCGCTGGGTACGCTACTGCGTGGCTCGGAGCAGGCGGCTGGCAACCTCGCGGTCGTGGATGATCACTTCGCGCGTGCCGAACATGACGGCGATCTCCCCCGTCTGCACGTTGCGCACGTGGGCCAGGACAGGCCCGCCATGCACGGTCGCTCCAGTGCGGGTGGTGGTGGCCGCGCTATTCTCGCGCGCCAGCGCGTAGCCCGGCATGGCCACGAACGCGGCCGCGGCCGCAGCGCCCACGGTAGCCTGTTCGATGAAGCTCTTGCGTGACAAACCGGTCATTGTCTCTCTGCCTTCCTCTGGCTGTCGGCCGTGCAGCAGACTCGCCTTGCCGCGGCGCCATGGTTCGCCGTTCGAGCAGCCCTGCAGGCCGGTCTCCACCCTGCCCTGTGCGGGCAGCTACAGGTTGTACGCCGGGCAACGATAATTGGATCAAGAGGCAAAGAGGCCACACCGAAGGCTGGAGGTTCCCATGGTCGAGAAGGTCAATCTGGCCGCCGCATTCACCCGCTTCGAGGCGTACTGGCAGCCCAAAATCGTGGGCGAGCTCAACGACGCCTACGTCAAGGTGGTCAAGGTGAAGGACAGTTTCATCTGGCACCACCACGAGACGGAAGACGAGCTCTTCCTGGTCGTCTCAGGCCATCTGACCATCAAGCTACGCGACGGCGATGTGCAGCTGGGGCCGGGCGAGCTGGTCGTCATCCCGCGCGGCGTCGAGCACATGCCGGTTGCCGCCGACGAGGCACACGTCGTGCTGCTCGAGCCGAAGACCACCCTGAATACGGGCAACGTGGTTGGCGACCGCACCGTCGCCGAGCCGGAACGGCTGTAGCGCGGGCAGGGCCAGGCGGCTCGGCCGCGAGCGAGTGCCGGCACGAGGCAGTACCCAGTATCGGCATGCTGAGCAGCGTCCAGGTGTTTCCAGCACCCCGGCTTTGCAAGGAGCACGTAAGGGCCTTGGGGCTGCACTGCTGGGACGTCGCCTCTCAAGGGCTGTTCGGCGGGCAGTAGGGGGCCAGCGTGCGCCCAGATAGCACGGCTTGAACTGGAAGCAGTGATCCACCTTGACGGTGATGCGAGGGCCGTCGCACCGGGGATCTTCGTGCCCGGATCCCGGCGGACGGCCCTCGTCTCGAGTGACTGCGCCCCTGGCGCCGCGACAAGCAACCTGACGGCTCAGATCGGCAGCAGCACGTCCAGGGTCTCCGCATACACCAGCCGCATGGCCGTGCCCTGAACAAGGGTGGCGGCAAGCTCCGCCGCGCCCGATCCCGGATACAGCTCGTACTCACGCAGCACCAGCCGAAGCGGCGGCAGCGGTGTCGAGAGCTTGGGCAGGGAATATGCACCGGTCCACACTGTCTCGTTCTTTACCGTCGCGCCGTGTAGCACCACGGGATCCTGCTGCACCGGCACCCAGCCGACGTCCGCGTCGGCCTCCGGATATCTGCTGATCTGCTGCTCCATGCTCACTTCGATGATGTTGGTCGTGCGCAGCGGTGCCTGCCCCACCACGGTGACGGTCATGCGCTGTGGTACCTTGCCGTCGAAGATCACCGTCGCCAGGCGGTCCGGCGCGATCTGCGAAAAGTCTGCCAGCACCAGGCGCGACAGGTAGGCGTTGGCGATCGAGTTCGGCTGGTAGCGCGCCAGCACGAGCCTGATGAACGGGTAGTATGCCAACCCGCCGCTGATCAGCACGTCGGCATACCACAGCCGGCGATCGGGGTCGTAGGTGACCTCGTGCCCGGCCACTGCCACGGTGACGCCTGCTTGTTCGTCGATGGTCAGATTGTTGCCGGTGCGCACGGCGTGGACGAAGGCGCTCAACGGAGGCGAAGTCGGCGTGGGCGGATTAAACGACCGCCAGATGGGATCGATGCCCCACTGCGTGATGTGCGAGGGATCTGGCTGCCGCGGCACGAAGCTCAATGGTGGGTGTACGGCCGGCAGCACCACGCCCAGGAGCTCACCCTCGCCGGACGAGTACCACGGTCGCTCGAGGTACACGCGCAGGCCACCGCCCAGCCGCAGCGTGCCTATTCCCGAGGGCACGGCCGCTGCCGAATGCGAGAAGATAGGCAGCACGTAGAGCAGGTTCGGCGACTGCGGCCGCGCCGAGCTCGGCACGTCGATCACACCCGACGGCAGCCTGTGAGTGGCGTCGACGACGCTCGCCGCGGCCGCGTGGTCCGGAGTTGGCGCGCTAATCGCCCCGGTGTCGCTCGACCGAGTGATGAGATCGGGCTTGGCAGCGAGCTCATCTTTGGTAAACGGGAAGTACTCGCGGTATCGGGTTGTACCAACGGCAGTGTACGAAACCCTGTGATACTTCGTATTGTTGAACTCGTGCGTGAACAGCTTGTTCCTGTCACTCGCCTCAGCCGGATTGGCGGCGGGAAACGCAACCGTGGTGTCACCATAATTGATCGGAATCTCGGAGATGTGCCCGTTGTGACTCTGTACGGCGGGTCCGGTCTGAGTCACGTCGTCTACCGGCTCGTACCACTGAGCCGTCAGATCCATCTTGACCGTGCTGTTGCCGCTGATCGGCATGGGCATGTCGACCAAGAGCGCGGAAGTAGCGCCGGGCTGGCGTGCCGCGAAGAACCGCTGCGAGAACCCCGGCTTGACCAGGGGGTGCTGCACGGCATGCACCAGGGTCATCTCGTGGAACGGCGTGAGGAGCCAGACGAGCCCTTCCTGAGCGGCCTTCAGCAAGGCGCCGCCCAGGCCGGAAAGCACTATCCAGTCCCACATGCCGAGCAGGGCAAGCGCCGCGGCGAACGGTCGGGAGCTGTACTGCACCGTCACAGTCTCGCCCCTGGGCAGCTCGACGGTCAGCAGTGGATGCGGGCTGGTCACCCACTTCGGCAGCGCAGGCAAGGCATGCTCGTCAATGCCTTTCAGCAACAGCCGGAACGTGCCGTAGTACGGCCAGTGGCCACCCCATGTAGCGGCGAGAAAGGCCGCTCCCGGCTTGATGCCCGGCAGACCAAGAAAGCTCGCCCCTTCGCCCAGCGGGTCCGGCAGATACGGCAGAGGGAAATGATCGGTATCCAGGGGAGTGGGAGTGTATGTCGCTCCCCGAATAACCTGCGGAGGGGGACTGGAGAGCGGGTTGGCCGGAGCAACGACCGGCCCGGTGTGGGTCAACACCTGCTTGGTGTCTTGCGGCAGACTGACGTCGGTGTCCTTGATCACCTCGTACCACGACTTGCCGCCGGCCTGCGGGGGCGGTGGGTTATCAAACATGCCGTGCGTCTCGGCCATCATCTCGCTGGTCTTGGGAGGAAGGAAGTGCCGCTCGGCATACTCGTTGTAGGTCGGCGAAGACTGGTCCGCGTAGTACGCCTCGACGCTGCGATCGAAGTCGCTGCGAATGACCAGCCGGCCCATCGACTCGCCCGGCGATCCGGTGATGGAGCTGCGCAGGGCAATCGCCGGCGCAATCACCGGCTCCCAGCGGGCGTAGTAGACAGCATTCGTCTGCACGGCCGGAAGCTGTGCGCCCGGCGCGGTGGGATCGATACTGTTGCCGGCGACGTCGACCATCCGCGCCCGCGCCTTGTAAAAGTGGCCGAAGCGCAGCTTGGGCAGACTGTGAGGAGGGGCCTTGAAGTTGATCGTCAGACCGTACCGCGTAAGGTTGGGATCCGAGAGCTCCGTCGGCGTCTCAGGGGTGCTCGTGTTGCCGTCGATACCGATCGGCGTCACCGGGCGAGGGGCCGCCAGGCTCCAACCCGACCAGCGGAAGATCTGCTCGTGCACGTGCAGGTCTGAGTTGGGCGTACCGGTCTCCTCAGTGCCCGCCATGGTCACACAAGCTTCGCCTTCCGTCTGCAGGACCCTCTTCGACGCCGGGGCGTGTTTGAACGTGAACGTGCCGTTCCTGCGGCTGATCGAGAGCCACTTGCCGGTCATCTTGTGCCATATGTCGATGGCGTAGCCGCGCACCAGGTCGTCCGCGTACAGGTCGACCGGGGCATTGCTCTCGGCGGCTGCGTTCTGTTGGGCAGCCGTCTGGAAGCGCTGCGCAAGATCGTAGGCACGGCCCGTGTGGATCAAGGAAATGCCTGCCGAGCGCAGCGACGGCACGCTCTGATTCATTGGCTGACCGGCAATCGGCCTTTCCACGTGCTGGAGGACGCTCTCCGCCATGCCGAGCAGCTTCACGGATGTGCCGCCGACATCCGTTTGCATGATTTCGAAGGTCTTGCCGTCGCTGAGCGCCAGCAGCAGATCGCCGGTGAGATAGGAGCCCGGCTGTGGTCTTGCTCGGAACCCACTATTGTTGTCGAGCGAGTAGTGGGTATTCGGGCGCACGTTCGGGGCGCCGCCAAACCTGGAAGGTAGGATGGAGACCGTCGTCGCAGCCGCGCCCATCGGTATGCTCGCTTCGAACGGGATCTCCAGCTCGATCACCAAGCCCAGCTTGACCAGCAGCTCCGGATAACCCCCCAGTGCCGAGATCATCTTGTGGAAGTCAAACGAGTCGACGAGGTTGGCCTTCGTCGGCCTCGCAGGATGTGTCGCCGGATCTGCTGTGTAGGTGAAGGAACCTGCCGGGGTGCGATGCAGGAACGCGTCGACCTGCTGATAGTCGCCGGCGATACCGCCTGGCTGCTCGTCCGGCCGGAACGCCTTGATCTTGCGGTCGCGAAGCTGCGCCGTGAAGTTCTGGCTGAGCGTAGCTCCTCTCGTCTGCCGGTTCATCAGCGGTGAGAACGACTCGTAGAGAACCCGAATACCCGGAAACTGGCTGGGTGTCTTTGCCACGGTCTGAATGACGTTCCGATAGCGTTGTTGGATGTCGTTCTGCAGCCTGCCAACCGGGTAGGATCGCACGATTTGATTCGTGCGATCCTCGAACACGAAGGGAATGATCGGCGTCATCTCCGTGAATAGGGCGTGCCACAGGTCCATGTCCGGCCGTGCGCTTACCACGTGCGCGTCGAACGTAGGTCCGCCGGCAAACGCCACCTTGAAGCCTATGGGAGCGACCGTCTCCGGCCACTTGAGCCAGTCCGGGAAGTCGCCAAGCGTCGGCGTGCCGCTTTCCTGGAGGCGCGGTGATACGAAGACGCTGACGCCCAGCTTGTCGCCCGACGCCAACGGCCCCTGCGGACCGTGCGGAATGGCAGTCCAGGTGATCACTTGCTTCTTCACGCGTAGCCTCCTTTCACGCAAACGCCAAGAGGTAGTCGTTCCAGTTCTGCTCGCTCACCTGGTCGGCGAAGGTCGGATCGTTATGCGAACCGGCAAACTCGCGCTGGACCGACGCCGAGACCGTAATGCTGAAGAAGACGATATGCACCGAGATGGTGAGCGTGGCCTCACCAACTACCTTGGTGTCGTGGCCATCCTTCTCGTAGGTCAGATCCAGCTCGACATCGATCGAGGCGGAGATGATGCCGCCGAGCACCTCCACCTCGCCGTGTATGTGCACGAATCCGGTGAGTATGGTCTGGTCATGCGGACTCTTCTCCATCTTGAAGTAGATGCCGGCCATGACCGAGACGCTGCCGCTGGCAATACCGAAATCGAGCGAGAGCTCGGCGCCGAACTCAAGCGATGCCTCCAGCATGTCCAGCCCATCAAGCCCCAGGCTGATGCCGAAGAACCCACCGCCGCCGAGCATGGAGACCGTCAGCGTGAAGGGATGCTCGCGCGTGCAGAAGTTGAAGTACACCTGAGCCGGACTGCTACCGATGAAGGGAATGGTGACCTTGGCGCCCAGCGAGATGTTCTCCAGGCTGAATATGCCCACGCCGATGCTGGGCAGGTCGAAGGTGAAGCCTGCTTCCACCCCGTCGGCCGTGATGTTCAGGAACGGTGGGTCGGTGAACCCATCCGAGGGGATCGCATCCTTGAGGTCGTTGACGAAGGAGAGCGGGCCCTCGAACATCACCTCGACACCGGGGTCGGGCACGGTCACGTCGGGCTTCTCGCCGCTGGACGCTTTGAAGACCAGCCCGGCGAAGCCGACGTAGATAATGTCGGCAAGGTCGATGCCTATTTTACCGAGTGTGCCGACGATGCTGAACGACGGGTCGCTGCTGCCGTCGAGCGGAATGTGCACGGTGGCCGTCACGCTCAGGAACTTGTCCAGAGCCTTGAACGGAGCGAAATCCTGCAGATGCGGCGACCACGTGAGCGTGGTGTCGATAGCCGTGGGCAACTCTCCATGCTTGAGCAACGGAAGCGGGTTGATGCCCTGCAGGTTGTTCAGATCGTCCACCAGCGTCTTGAGGTCGGTTGGGAACGAGGTGATCGGCGTCTGCAGCGCGCTGACGTCGCCCGAAAGAGCGCCCACGTTCGCCGAGCCGAGATCGCCCAGCAGCTTGTCCAGATCCGTGATAACCGAGGTCAGGTCCGAAATCAGGGTGCCCAGGTCCGAAATGATCGTGCCGATGCCGTCGCCCAGGAGGTCTGTGAGAATCGACGGCAGCGAGTTGAGTGCACTGTGTAAGGCATTTAGCGGAGACTGCAGGTCGGCAAGGGCGGATCGCAACGGTGCCAGATCCGACTGCAGAGTTGCCAACGCCTGGGCCTGGAGCGCAGCCAGGTTTCCTTGCAGCTTAGCCACCGCATCAGTGATCAGCTGGTTCAGCGTGTCGGGCGCACTCTCCACGGCCTGGACAAGCGAGAGGACCTGGAACAGCGGTTTCAGCGACGGCAGCTTGATGATCGAGGAAAGTGGTACGGCTCCCAGGATTTTCGCATCGCTATCGAAGAAGTTCTTCAGGAAGTCCTCGATCTGCGACGCGGCGCCGTCTGCCGCCGTGCCGTCGGCTATCTTGTCGAAATCGCCGCCGACCGGCCCCGTTACCCGGGAGAGAGCGGTGATCGCCAGGTTGGGCGTCACCGTACCCGGCGTGCTGGTACCGCCCGAGCTGCTGCCGCCAAAGGCGACCTTTGCCTGGCTGGAATCCAGAATCTCCGCGAACACCTCGCCCACGTTCGCGGTACCACCCAGGTTGTTCTCCAGGTAGTGACTGCTCAGCTTGATCTGCGGCTTCTGACCCGAGTGCAGCAGCGCCTCCACCGCCGGTATGCCAACCGTAGATGTCGCCATGATCGGATAGAACCGCGGCTGGTCGGCATTGATCAGCGCCTGCCGCGACGGCGACGGCGGCACGTAGACGTCGAACGTCATGTCCGTGGCGTTCAAGGTGGTGTCGCCCGGCTTGTTCGGCGGCGCGAAGGCCACCTTCTGACCGCTCAACGGTCGGGTTCGCCGGGCGGCGTACCCGCTGGCGTTGGAGTTGTACTTTGTTCGCACCATGTTCATATAGTCGGCGTCGAACGACAGGTAGCTCTCCACGCTGATGAAGGCTAGTGGCGACGTGAACTCCGTCCGCTGGCCGGCAGTGTCCTGCCCGATCAGGTGGAACTGGAAGTCCGTGCCGCCGACCTGCGGCCAGAAATCGTCCTGATCCAGAAACCCCTGTGTCGAATCGAGGCCCTGGCTCTTCGTCAGGTGGGGGCCGAGCGGCAGGATGCTCTTGCCGTCCGGCGGATCGAGATCCGGTGTGGTCTTGGTGGTGATCTCCACCTGCTTGAAAGGCATGGCATTGTCGATGGAGCCCTGGTGCCCGGGCTGCGCCAACGGCATCAAGATGCCGGTGTTGCCGAACAGCTTGATCGGCTCACGCACGACGATGAACATACGCTGGAAGAGGTACGCGACATTGCGCCCGTTCTGGTAGAAGAACTTGCGCTCCGTGACCTTGACCAGCGAGGCGGAATGGCCGAAGGGGAACAGGTATCCCTTGTAGACCACGCGCACGTAATTGTCGCGGCCCTGCGTCCCCCGGTGCCGCCACTCCACGAGTGGGATACCCAGGTTGACGGCAAGAGGCCAGGCCCCACGCATGTCCACCCAGGCGCCGAGCGTAGACAGCATTAAGCGGTCAACCTGCACCGGCAAGGGATTGTAGTGCGATGGTGGGATGAACGCGGCGGGCTCGGTCTCGATCCCCTTGGGAAGAATAACGATCTGCCTGGGCACCAACGGCAAGGGGATCGCGACCTTCGCAGCCGGTGGTACCGCCTTGCTGAAGTCCGAGGTCAGGATCACGATCTGCATGCGATCCCGCCCGCTCAGCGACATGCGAAACGGCACGTTCTCGCCCAGGGCGTTCGAGTAGTTGTAGTTCGGCAGGTAGTCTTGCGACCACGAGGCGCGGATCGTCCGCCAGGCCTGGAGGAGGTCGAAGGGCTGCCCGCCCACGTAGGCGTCGATGGTCACACCGTACGTTCGCCCCACGGACGTGTCGCTCGCCTCGTAGGCATAATGCGTATCCACAAGAAAGGTCCGGCTTGGCGAATATGCTGACTTTGGCAGCGTGACCTTCACGCCCAAGCGTGTGTGCCACAGTTCTGTCCAGCCGTTGTGCGTCACCGGCCTGAACGCATGCACCCACCCCGAAAACACGTTCGGCGAGATGCTGAGACGCCACGGTATCTCCAGGGAGGTCTCGGTCGACAGCGGCGCCGCGATCTTCGACTTCGTGTAGCCTCCGGCCGGCAAAGCCGTGGGCGGCACGCTGGGCGTGAACTTCGACCAATCCAGCAGATCGTCCAACGTCAGAGCCAGGCTCTTCACGCCTGCCGGCAGTGAGAACACCAGCCGGCTGTCGCCGGCCAGGCGGGCGCCCACCGGAGAGTAGGGCGCACCGTCCGGGAACTCCTTGCTCGTGGACCCCGCGTCTGGGTCAGTCACGCCGCTGGAGCCCGGATAGGGCCGCGTCGGCACCGCCACGCCCTGCTGCTCCACTTGAAAGAACGCCTGCTCGGCGATATTCTGGCCCTGAAAGTGCACGGCAAGGTAGGGCTTCAGCTTGGCGCTGCGCGGCACCGCTTGCGGCGGCTTGTTCGTCGCAGAGACGTCGATCTTCATGTTGATGAACTCGAAGGTCATCGCCATCAGGTCGGCCGGTCGTACGACGGAGATCTGCGGGTTGATCAGCGTAAAGCGCTGGAAGGAGCTCGCCGGATGGTCGGTCAGCACGATCTGCGCCGCGTGATCCGTGCCCGGCCGCTCCAAACCCTTGGTCACGAAGGCAAGGTGCACCGGTGCGCTAAGCTTCGTTGGCGCCGCCACGGCGCCGGCGACCGGCAGCGAGACTTGCAGCACGGCCGGCGTGCAGCGGACCGCCGTCACCGTCGAGCCACGCGCGTGGATCTCGAACGGCAGCGTGCCGGGCTGGCTCCCCACTTGCACCGCGCCGGTTCCCACCTGCACCCACGTCGACTGCTCGGCGAACCGCGCCACCAGGGCGTGCTGATTGCCGCCGGCATTGAAGGCTATGGCGTAGCGTGCCCCGCTCAGCGGTAGCGCGACCGCACCCCCTGACGCGTCCAGGAAGCCGGTGTGCGGCATGAAGGCGATAGGCTCGCCCGCCTCGGCGACGAGTGCCGAGATGCGGCCGTGGGCGCTATCTTCACCCAGATCGATCACGATAGAGTCAAACGCCTTCGCAGGGATGCTGAGCCGCCACCGCGCGGCGGGCTGAAACGCGGGCTTCAACATCCAGGTGCGGTCACCGCGCTGCAGCAGCAGAAGCGTGTGCTTCGCCGCCCCACGCAGCAGGCCGGTTTCGGCTGCCGTCGGTAGCGCAAGGCGCAAGACATCGGAGACCAGCGGAGAGCCCAGCCCGCGCAGGCTGGCAACGCCCTTCCCGCGAAGCGTGGTTACCCAGTCGGGTGTATACGTCGCTTGCGCGAAGCCGGTCACGATCAGGGATGTCGCCGGATCGAGCTGGATCGGCGCGCCGGAGAGGCGGACGCGAGAGCGAAGACTGTCCAGGCCGGCCAGCCAGGGCACGAAGGGACCATCCGCAGAGAACCCGCCGGCCACCAACTTCAGCCAGATATGCCAGCCGCCGCTACCGCGACGAATATCTGCCTGCAGGTCGGCAGCGAAGTCCGTTCCGGGGTAAAAGGCACCATGTAGGTCGAGCAGGATGCGATCCGCGCTCTGTTCCACGTGCAGCACAGGCGATCCCGAGAAGCGCCGCGTATCGATCACCCATCGCTCTTCCCCGCCGTAGACGAAGGCGATTCGCCCCTTGCCGCTCCGTACCAGGTCAAAGGTGCCGAAAATACTTCCTTCCACCGCTCGAAGGGCCGGGGAGATACCTGCCGCGGCGATGCCGGCCAGGCCAAGCGCCTTGCGCCGCGTGAGGCTGAAGTCGTCACAGGCGAGTCCCGCGGAGTCTCCGGCCGGGTGGGTACGAGACGCTCGCAGGGCTGCAAGATCGAGGATTGCACGGTGCATTCCACGCCTCCAGATACTCTGACGGCTGCCGGCTCTACACCGGCACCATGCGATCACGGCACGACGAGCCTACGCGCCGCGAATCCTGCCACAACTTCGCGGTGCGAAGACACCGGCCTGGGCCATGCCTCAGAATACCCCTAAGTGGACAGCCTGTATAGCCTTCAAATCGCGCCAAAAATGCCCTACAATGGAAGGCCCGCCACTACACGGCGAGACACCTTTCTCAGGAGAAAGGGCCACCTGAGCGGCTGCGGAGCGTGCGCCTTATCGAATGGTCCGGCCGGCGGGTCCAGAGAACGGTCACGATCCCTCCAGACTGGAAGCTCCGGTCACGTGCTCGGTCCGGCAGTGGCGTACGCCGTACGTGCATCAGGCAGGATGCATAGGTCGCGATCGCGCATGCAGTCTATGAGGAGATGCGTCGCGCGGGGCCTGCGTCGGAAGGCTCACCGGCGGCGCACGCGACGACGCGCACGTCGACGCCGAGCCGGCTCAAACGCTCGCGGTCGGCATCTCGCACGCCCGAATCCGTCACCAGCACGTAGCCGGGCTTCAGCGAGGCGACGATAGCCAATCGCCTGCGGCCGATCTTGCTATGGTCGGCAACCACGATGACGCGGTCCGCGGCGTGGATCAACGCCCGCTTGGTCTCTGCGTCTGCGATTTCTCCGCAGCTCAGCCCGCCCTCGGCGTCGATGCCGCTCGTGCCGAGTATCAGAGTCGAAAGGTGGACGGTGGCCAGCATGGCGATCACCGTCGGACCCGTGAACACGAGATGGCCGTGGTGTAGAGTGCCTCCGAGCGCGAAGAGCGTAATGTCTTTCCGGCCGGCGAGTTCCATCATCACGGGCAATGAGTGCGTCGCCACGGTCAGGCCGCAGCCGGGTTCGATATGGCGCACGACCTCCAGGGTGGTGCTCCCCCCGTCAACGCCGATCTCCTCGCCGGACCCGATCATGCCGGCGGCGAAGGAGCCAATCGCTTCCTTTTCGAGGCGATTCTCTTGGCTGCGTCCCAGCATATCGCGCTCGATCGTTGAGCTGACGTTGAGCTGGGCCCCGCCATGTACCAGACTGACAACGCCTTCCCCCGCCAATCCCTGGAGATCGCGGCGCACGCTCATTCGTGAGGTGTGCAGCAGCGTGCTGAGCTCGAGGGTGCTGTAGTAAGGCCGGCGCTCGAACAGATCGATGATGCGCGCTCGCCGTTCATTCGGCGTAAGCATCTATCTCCTCCACGAAGCCGGGCCGGCAGGCGCCGGATGCGGGCCCCTGTGCGAGCCGACAGCAGCAGCCGCCTGCGGCCGCCGTCACCCACAGGCACCGCTTCGCCAAGCACGGCCCTATGATAGACACTGACCGCTCCGCCTGTCAAAGAATGCACAGTCATCTGGGCATTATGTAACAGTCACGGGTGCACCTGGTGCTCTCGCCTGCGCTCCGGCCCTTGAGTTGCTGTGGTAGCATAGGGAATGCTCGACCGAGGTCGCGCCGATCCTGGCGATTCGGCAGAATGGGCTCGTACGATGCACCGATGGCCCTATATCATCGGCCGTCTCAGCGGCTAGGGCCCGCGCGCAGGCGGCACAATAGGGCTACCGTGGCAGGAGGGGCGCACGAATGGAAGAGTGCGTTATTGCGCTCGACGCGGGTATTGGCGGCGGACGCAGTCTCGTATGTGACCTATCCGGGCGTGCCGTCGCCTCGGTCTACCGCGAGTGGTCGTACACCTCTTTGCCCAGCGTTCCCGGCAGCAGCGTCTTCGACGCCGAGGCGTTGTGGTCTGATCTGTGCATTGCCACGCGAGGTGCCATGGCATCGGGCGGCATCAGTGCCCAAGCCGTTCGCGCCATCAGCGCAACCAGCCAACGGGAAGCGCTGATCCTGACCGGCGCCCATGGACGCGTGCTGCACGCCGCCTCGTCAATGGATGCGCGTGGCAGTGCGGAGAACGAAGCACTCGCCGCCACCCATGGGAAGCTGATCTATGAGACCAGCGGCCAGAGACTGAACGCGGTGCACGCCCCCGGACGGCTGCGCTGGCTTCGGATCCACGAGCCGTCGCTGTTCGATTCCGTTCAGAAGCTGTTCATGGTCGATAGCTGGCTCTGCTACAAGATGAGCGGCGAGGCGGTCATCGAGCCTTCGAGCGCCTCGGCCAGCCTGCTGTTTGACATCAGGCGTTGCACCTGGTCGGACTCTATCTGCGACCTCGCGGGCGTACCGGCGCATATCCTCCCCAGCGTGGGCGTTGCCGGTCGGGTAGTAGGTGGATTGTCGCGTCCGGCGGCCGAGGGTCTCGGCCTGATGCCCGGCACGCCCATCGTCCTCGGCGGTGGCGATGGGCAGTGCGGTATGGTCGGCCTGGGCGCAGTCGAGCCGGCACAGGCCGGAGCAATCGCAGGCACGACGACACCCATTCTGCTCACAGTTGCCGAGCCACGCCTTGATGCCAAGGAGAGGACGTGGACGCGCTGTCACGTCGTGCCCGGCCTGTGGGTCGTGGAAGCCAATGCCGGCGCGACCGGCCTGAGCTACCGCTGGCTCCGCGATCTACTGTGGGCGCGCGATGGCGAGGAGGCGGGACCAACCACGTTCGACGACATGGATCGATCCGCACGAACGGCGCCGATCGGCACCGCCGGCCTGCGCGCCTATCTTGGCGGCAGCGCAGCGGACCTGCGCCGCCGCGACATCGTGCAGCGGACTGGAGACCTGCGGGGAGTACCGATCGGCGAGCCGGCGGCCAAGGCGCGCGCCGCGATCACACGCGCCACCTTGGAGAATATCGCCTTTGTGATGCGCTACAATGTCGGCCTCTTGCAGCAGGTAACCGGTGCCGCCGTCTCGACCCTCTTTGTGGGCGGTGGCCAGACGCGCAGCAAGCTGTGGCGCGAAATCGTCGCAGACGTGCTGGGCATCCCGCTGCTCGTAGGCGCGCCGGAGGCGGCGGCGCTTGGAGCAGCGGCCTGTGCCTGGGTAGGTGCGGGTTACGCCGCGGACGTCGCTACTGCCGGCCACGATCTAGCCAGGCACACCACCGTTCTGCCCAACCCGGTCGATCGCGAACACTACGATGCCGCCTACCAGGCCTGGCTGGATGGAGCAGGCTCGGACTCGTAGCCTGCCGGCGACATACCAGGCCTGATCGACGCCCCAACGCCCGCTCGAGAGATGGTCCAGATTCTCGCGGCAGCGTGCTTTCGCATCACTGCGGCAGCGTGATGGAGACCTTCACCGAGCTCGGCGGCATGTGCGCCGCGAACTCAAAGGCTTCGATGCTTCGCTCGAAGGCGAACTGGTCCGTCAGCAGCGGCTTGACGTCGATCCTCCCGCCTGCCAACAGTGCCACGGCCCGCGGATAGACGTGCGCATAGCGGAAGACGGTCTCTACACGTGCCTCCTTGGCAGCAGCCGCAACCACGTCGAACGGGATGGGCTCGCCCGGCATGCCGATGTATACAATGCGTCCGCCGGGACACAAGGGCTCGATGGCCGCGGCGGCGGCGCGCACGTTCCCGCTGCACTCGAAGACGACGTCCGCTCCCCATCCGTCGGTCAGCTCCTCCACCACCGGCGCCAGGGATTGCTCCCGAACGTTGACCGGCGTGATCGGCCCCAGCCGTGCCGCCAGGTCGAGCTTCGGCTGCTCGATGTC
The DNA here is from genome assembly GCA_963827235.1 of uncultured bacterium. Lineage (GTDB taxonomy): Bacteria > Chloroflexota > UBA5177 > JANWHV01 > JANWHV01 > JANWHV01. The sequence goes on along the minus strand of CAWHAE010000009.1, from coordinate 874,687 downwards.
CGTGATGATTACGCGGCCGCAGCCGGCAGCCAGTGCCGCCAACGCGGTCACCATGCCGATCGTCCCCGCACCCAACACCACCGCGAGCTCACCCGGCTTGATCTGGGCCTTGGTCGCCGCGTGCATGCCCACGGCCAGCGGCTCGACCATCGCTCCTTCGGGATAGCTGACCTGGTCGGGCAGCTTGTAGGTGAATGCGGCCGGATGCACCACAAAGGGCGTCAGGCAGCCATGTACCGGCGGCGTGGCCCAGAAGCGCACGGCAGGATCCAGGTTGTACAGGCCAAGTCGTGAAGCCCTGCTGTTCGGGTCGGGAATGCCCGGCTCCATGCACACTCGATCGCCGGCCTGCAGTGTGCGCACTGCTCCGCCCACTTCCACCACCGTGCCCGAGCCCTCGTGGCCCAGCACCATGGGCTCGCGGACGACGAACTGGCCGATCGCGCCGTGCTCGTAGTAGTGGACGTCGCTGCCGCAGATTCCCACCGTATGCATTTTGATGCGCACGTCGTTCGGGCCCAGCGTCGACGGCACGTCGATATCTCGCAGCTTCAACACGTGCGCTCGCTCAAGTACCAGAGAAGTCATCTTCAGTCCTTTCCAACCGGCCATCGCCGTGATCTGCCCAGTGGTCCCACATCATTGCCCGCTCATCGCACCCATGGTCAAGCCGCGCACCAGCCAGCGGCGGATCGCCACCCCGCAGATCACCATCGGTACCAGGATGACGGTGCCCGTGGCCATGAGCTGACCCCAGACTACGCCATTCTGCGTGACCAACTGCGAGGCGGCCACCGGTATGGTCTGGCTGTCGGCCCCGGTAAAAGTCGAGGCAAAGGCAAAATCGTTCCAGGCGAACACCAGGCACAGCACGCCCGTCGCCACGACGCCCGGCGCGGAGAGCGGCAGCGCCACGCGGATAAAGCTGCCGAAGGTCGAGCAGCCGTCTACCTTGGCTGATTCCTCGAGCTCTTTCGGCAGGTCGCGGAAGAATGCCTGCATGATCCAGATGGCGAACGGCAGGTTGAATGTGCAGTACGCCACGATCAAGCCCATGAGCGAATTCAAGAGGCCGAGCTCGCGAAAGGTCATGTAGAGAGGCACGATTACGGCCGCGATCGGCGCCATGCGCGTGCTGATGATCCAGAAAGACAGGTCGGACTTGCGCTTCCAGTTCACACGAGCGAGGGCGAAGCCGCCGGTAGCCCCGAACGTCAGGGAGATGATGGTCGAGCCGCCGGAGGCGATCACGCTATTCAGCAGGTAATTCCCGAAGCCCCCGCCCCCGAAGAACATGTAGTGGTACGAACCTGTGTCGATAGGCACGAATAGCTTGGGAGGCATGGAAAGCATGCTCACCTGCGTGCGGAAGGAGGACAGGATCATCCACACGATCGGTACCATCGTCCAGAGCAAGAACACTGTGACGAACAGGTAGAGAGCCAGACGTGGCAGCGTCACATTCAGGCGCCTCTTACGCGGCATCACGAGCGACATTGGCGTCTCCTTTCGTCATGAACCCGACGAAGAGCTTGCCCAGGATGATGGTCACGACCAGCATGCTGAGACCGATCGCCGATGCGTAGCCGAGGTTAAAGAACCGGAAAGCCTGCTCGTAGAGGCGTATGGGAATGATCTTGGTGGAGTCTGCCGGCCCGCCCGCCGTGGTGACCCAGATGATGTCGTAGTACCGGATGGCGTCCATCGAGCGGATGAGCAGTGCAACCAGAATGGTCGAGCGGAGCATGGGCATGATCACGAACCAAAGACGCTGCCATGAGGAGGCGCCGTCGACAGCAGCCGCCTCCAGAGGCTCTTTCGGCAGGGAGCTCAGGCCCGCCGCCACGATCAGGATGATCAGCGGCGTCCACTCCCAGGCATCCATCAGCACCACTGCCGGCAACGCCGTGGTCGTGCTACCCAGGATGTCGGAGTTCTTGAAGAAACCGAGATTATTCAGAAAATAGTAGTAGAGTCCGTACGTGGAGTTGGTCAGGAAGAGGCCGAGAAGCCCTACCACGATCGGTGCCATGAACATGGGCAGGATCACCAGCGTGAGCACCACGTTGCGCAAAACGCCCATCGCGGTAATGGCAAGAGCCACGCAGATGCCGAGCAGCATCTCGACGATCAGGGTCGCGCCCACGAACTGCACAGTCGTGAGCCAGCTGCTCCACACCTGCGAATCCGAGAACAGCGTCCGCCAGTTGTCGAGCCCGACGAAGCTGAAGCTGATGCCGCCGACAAGAGTGATGTTGTTCAGGCTCATCCAGATGAGATAGAAGAACGGGTAGATGCTCAGCGCCGCGAGTACCACGAGAGCAGGCAATAGCATCCAGAATTCGGCCGAAGGCCGGCGCAGCCGGCGCTTCTTGCGGAAGACGACGGCTTCTTGACGGCGACTAGGCGGCGCCTCGGGTGCGAGTACTATGGGTGGTTCCTTCACACGTGATCCCCTCGCGGTTCAACCGGCAAACCGGGGCAGCACAATGTGCTGCCCCGGCATGTCTTTCCTAACCTGCTACGAGACGCCGTTTGCCGCGTCGAATTGCTTGGCGGCACTCTGCATGGCCGCCGCGGACGACTGCTGGCCGGCCAGCATCTTGGACAGCTCTGTGAAGATAACAGTATCGCACTTGAGCCAGGTGCCCACTTTCGGCCGGTAGCCCACGTTTTGCGGCAGCCAGGCCGGTAGACAGCCCTGCATGGATACCAAGTTCGGGTACTTCGGGCTGAACGACTTCTCCGCCGCCTGAATGTCGGGCCGAGCGTAGACCGACGTCCGCACGGGCGTCTCACCGCCTACTGTGCCGCCGGCGGCCAAGACTTCGGTATCCGGCGAGGTGACCCAGAGGATGAACAGGTAGGCCGCACCCTGCTCGTCGGCGCTGGCATTGGCGTTGATGGCTATGCCCGTGCCGCCCCAGAGATTGCAGCTCCGCTTCGTCCCACGTGGCAGTGCCGCGTAGCCGACCTTGCCTGCCACCTTCGACATCTTCGGATCTTCCAGCGAGGCAGCAAACTCGTGCCACTCAGGCATCATGGCGATATCGCCGGCCTCGAACGCGTTAGAGACATCGGTCCAATCCCACGACGTGCTGCTGGGATGGGCGATCTTGAGCAGCTTCTGATAGAAGGCTGCCGCTTGGAGCGCCTGGGGCGACGTGAGCTGGCACTTGCCCGCCTTCAGGACGCCAATCGAGTCCACAGGATCGGGCTCACCCGGGAAGTACTGCGCACCGTAGGCATAGAGCACGTTGGAGAAGTCGCATTGCAGCGAGTCATACTCCTTGGCCTGGTGACCCGTGCCGTACTTCACTTCGTGGACGTTCTTGTTCATCCACTCGGCCATCGTGTAGTACTGCTCCCAGGTCAGGTGCGGCCCGGGGGTCCAGTCGAAGCCGTTGGCCTTCATGAAGGCGCTCTTGTACTTGGCGATGATGTCCTTCCTGTAGATCCAGATCATGGTTGGGCAGTCGTACGGGAAGGTGTAGATGTGCTTCCGATCCAGGAAGTAGCTGCAGCCCACCAGCTGCGAGGGAATGAAGTCCTTGATGCCGCCGGGCCCCGGGACCGCCGGGAACTTGGGGTTGCTCACAAACGTGCTGAGATCGACCAGACCCTTGTAGTACGGCGCCAGGATCTGATAGGGATCCGCGTAGATCAGCTGGTAGGCGGCCGAGCCACTCCCCATGTCGAGAGCGACCTTCTCCACCACGTTGCCCAGCTCTGTCTGCGTGATCTTCACGTCGATGCCCGTGAGCGCCGTGAACGCGCCCATATAGTGGGCAGCCGCGGTGCTCGGATTCGTATTCTCCGAGATGAAGTTGAGCTTCGCGCCGCTGTACTGCTTCCACAAGTCGGCTTGCGCCCGCTCGGCCAGCGTCGTTCCCCTGTACCAGGTGAACGAGCTGCCTGCGAACGCCGCGCCGGCCGCGGTGGCCGCTGTGCCGGCGATAAAGCCCTTGCGCGTAATCGTACTCATCGTCAGTGGGTTCCATTCTTCATTGGCGAGACGGCATATGCCCTCTCTCACCGAATCAGGTGGAAGGATTACAGCCCGGCACTGCTCTCACTGCAGTGCCGCGGCTTCGTTCCGCGGACTGCTATCACCCCCCTTCCAGGGCTGCGACCAGGTTGATCCCGGATGGCGTCGCGCGAACCGTGTGCACCTCGACGCCGATGTGGCCAAGATGCCTCAACGCGGCATCGTGCACTCTGTCGTCGGTAACGAGGATCTGGCCTGCCTCGAGCGGACCGACTTTCGCCAGGAACCGCTTGCCGATCTTGGTGTGATCGGCCACGATGATCACACGCTCGGCAGCGCGAATCATGGCCCGCTTCGTTTCGGCCTCGCTGAGATCGCCGCACGTCATGCCCAACGTGAAGTCGATCCCGCTCATTCCTACCACGATGGTCGAGAAATGAAGCCGCGACAGCGCCGTCACGACGTCCGGCCCCGAAAACAGCAGTGAGGAGTGGTGGAGGGTGCCTCCCAAGGACACCACGGTGACGTTGCTATGCCGCGACAGCTCCACCATGACCGAGAGCGAATGTGTCACCACGGTCAGCCCCGAGAGCTGCTTGAGGTGCCGCGCTACCTCCAGTGCCGTGCTGCCGGCGTCGACGCAGAGCGCCTCCCCGGGCTGAATCATGCCGGCCGCGTAGGCCCCGATCGCCTCCTTCTCGGGTCGATGCTCCGAGCTGCGCGCCGAGACGCCCGGCTCGAGAATGGCGGATTGGTTGAGCCGCGCACCCCCATGAACGAGGGTCAGCACACCCATCTCCGCCAGCTCGCGCAGATCCCTGCGCACCGTCATCGCCGACACGCGCAGCAGCCGGCTGAGCTCCACCGTGCTGCAGTAGTGACGGCTCTCAAAGTTCTCGACAATGCGGGCCTGCCTCTCCACGGGAGACGTGCGGTGGTCTTGCTTGGTTGCACTCTGGCTACCGGGCATTGCAGCCCCCTTGTCGCTTCGCTCCAGCGTTCGGGCAAAGCACACCCGCTGTGCAGGCTTGCACCCTTTGGTCAGTTTCGCACAGAATATGGTGCTTAATTCACAACATTGGCTATAGAATGCGAGGGGATTATAGTCCCTCCCGTCTGGCCTGTCAATAAACGCACAAACGCATAACCTGGTGTGCGTTTCATGACAGCTATGTATCTGGAACGCTCAGTCCACGGCCAGGTCGTGCGCCGTGATCGTGCCGTACGCACGCACGCGTACCCTCCGGTGCCTGAAGAGCGTCCGGTCTGTGCCGGCCACGGGGCCGATCCGCAGGCGCTTACTCCATGTTCGTGTGCCTGGCTGCCATCTGCTCCTGCGTGAGTCCGAGCTCCTGCGCCAGCTGCCAGATGAGGCAATCCAGCAGCACCCAGAGCGCCTGCTCATAGATGGAGCCCATAATCTGCTGCGACGCCGTGCCGGTCCGCGATCCCGCCATCGTCTGAGCCGGCACTTCGACCACGAAGTGCGCCCGGGCAGCCAGTCCTGCTTCCGGGTGCGCGGTGAACAGGGCAACGGATGCTCCGGCCTTGCGCGCCAGGTCGATCAGGGCACCGATCGTGCCGAACTCTCCTGGACCGGCGCTGCATACGAACAGCGCGCCCGGTCCGCTCGGTCCGCACGTCATGTCGCCGACCACGCCGACCGGTAGGCCGAGATGCATGAGGCGCATGGCGAAGCTGCGCATCACCAATCCCTCGCGACCCACCCCGTGGGTGAGTATCTGGGAGGAGTTCCGCAGGGCGGCACGCAAGGCGGCAATCTGCTCTTCGCGCACCCCTGCCAGCACCGCCGTGATCTCCTCGGACGCGTGTCTGCCGAGGCTCGCGATCGGTTCCATGCCGTTCATCAGCTAGTGTCCTCGTCTACAGGTGTATGACATCGCACTGCCGGTTGTTCCAGTCTGCTCACCTGAAGGCACGGACTGGAACAATATGCCCAACGCGCTCCATTCTACTCCCCGCCATTGGAGCACATGTCAGCCTATGTCGATAGCGCAGAGCCTGCAGACGCTCCGCGTCACATGAAGCGGCTTGATCTGCTCACCAGGCAGACGGACTGTATGGGCCCGCATCTCGGATGCCGGCCGCACCTGCGACAAAAGGACATCCTTCACTTCGTCACGTACGGCCTCGAGCTTCTCGACGTTGCTCCACCACAACTCCTGCCACCGGCGCCTGCGGTATGCTCGTGCTCGATACACAGAAGAGGGCACCCGCGGATTGGCTACACTAGGTGCAGCACTTTGGTGCGTTCTCGTGGACTTCCGTATTCGCTCGACGCGCTGCAAGCGCACCCAACACGGGCAGCACAGGCGTCGCGCGCGGGTCTGTTATGAAGGAAACTACAGCATGTCGGATCGAACAACCAGCGCCGTGATCATCGGCGCCGGCAAGGTGGGTCGCGGCTTTATCGCCCACCTCCTCACGCTTGCCGGGGCGCGCGTCGCCTTCGTCGAATGGAGCCAGGAGCTCGTCGCCGAGATGGCACGCCGGGGTAGCTACCACGTGTACGTGGCCAGCAACCCTATGCGCGAGGATGTGATACAGGGATACAGTATCGTGGCGGCAGGCGACGTCGCGCGAATCGCGGATCTCGTCGCCGGCGCGGACCTCGTCTTCACCGCCGTCGGCGGCGAGCGACTTGCCTCGCTTGGACCGTTGCTGGCTCCCGGTATCGCCCGCCGGGTCCGCGAGAACCCGACGGTGCTCAACCTGATCACATGCGAGAATTGGACCAGGCCGGGCGCATTGCTGCGCAACAGCCTCGCCGCCAGCCTGCCTCCGGAGGCATTGGCGTACTTCGAGCAGTGCTGCGGCGTCGCCGAATCCACTGTCTACCGTGGCTGTATCGAGCCGACAACCGAGCAGCGAGCCTACGATCCCCTGGCCGTGCAGGGAACCGACTACTGGCAGCTTCAGGTCGACGGCGATATGGTGCGTCAGCCCTTCCCGCAGTTGACCGGGATCGTGCCCGTGGCCGATTTCCAGAGCGCGCTTGAGCGCAAGCTCTTCACCTACAGCGCGCTCAGCGCGTCCATCTCCTACCTGGGAGCACTGCTCGGTTTTCGCACCTTGCACGATGCCGCGGTCGACACGCGCGTTCTCGCGGTAGCACGAGAGGTGCTGAGCGAGTCGGGCACCGCCCTGTGCCGCCGCCACGGACATTCGGCTGAAAGCCAGGCCGAGCACGCTCAGGAGTCACTGGAAGCGTTCCAGGATGCGCGCAATCCCGACACGCTGGAGCGGCACGCCCGCGATCCGCTCCGCAAGCTCAGCCGGTACGATCGACTTGTGGGACCGGCCTCGCTCTGTCTCGAGGAAAACGTGGAGCCGCGAGCCCTGGCCCTGGTCATCGCCGCCGCCCTTCGTTACCACGAGCCCACCGACCCGTCCGCGCTCAGGCTGCAACAGCGGCTTTCGGACGATGGCCTCGACGTCGTGCTCAAGGACGTGTGCGGTCTGGATCCAGAGGGCCCGCTGTCGGGGTTGATCAGGGCAAGCCTGCCCGACGTGGATCGCTTCATGGCCGGCGAGCTGAACGCTCGGTGACGGTGCCCGGTCGTCGCATCAATACGTTCTAGCAGGCTCGTGCGCGTAAATCGGCCAGCGGCAATAGCCCTTGCGGGCCGTAGTGAGCTGCTCATGAGTCGATTATGGTGTAAGTACTGAACCGTGGTGATTACAGAATAGGAGCACGCGAAGTGGGCAAGGCGATAGCACGGGTACTGCGGAAAATCCTCGCGCGACGGCGTCGCGCATACAGGTTCGGCACGTTCGCAATCGGCGAGCGTGAGATGCAGGATATCGGCAAGCTGTTCGAGTAGGAGCCGCGGCGCCGAAGGATGGTGACTATGCTCGCCGTAGTCGTCGCACCGATCGTCATGCTCATCCTCTTCAGCCTCGAAGACAGGTGTTGCTGCTGACCGCTCCCCGGTCGTTGCTCGGCAGCAGTGTCGCGCCTCCAGGTAGTTCAAGCCACCCGGCGAAGAACTGCTACGCCATTCCGCTTTGTGGTCGTCACCGCCATGCCACCGTGCGGAGAATCGCCAAGACGGATCGGGACGTATGTGGACACGCTTCATCACCGCGCTCATAATGGGCTGAGGACACACCCTCATGCGCATGCGACTTCTCCTCGCCGCGTCGATCCTGGCGATCGCGGTCTCCGTAGCTGCCAGGGGCGCGGCGGGCCGGCTCTCCGGCGAACCCGTCGAGTACACGGTCGCGTTGAAATCGGTACCCTGGACCGCCGCTCTCGACGAGCAATCCGGGCAGATCTTCGTCGTCAGTCGATCGCTCGCCGCTGCGGGCGTCGCCCGCATGTACGCGTTCTCCAGCGCCGGCAGCTACGGCTTCGCGGTCAACGGCGCGGCCGTGGGCACGCGGATCGGTGGGAACGTCCTACCCAGCCCGGACACGATCAGTCTCGTGGCGCGCGGAAGCAGGCTCGCCGGCCCAGCCGTGCCGGTAGCCGCCGATCCCGGCACGGCGGCCGTCGATTCTCGCGATGGACTGCTGTATGTGACCAGCGAGGATGAGAACCTCGTCGAGGTACTGGATAGCCGGCGCATGCGGCCCCTGCGCAGCGTAACGGTCGGCACCCGTCCGACCGCCCTCGCGGTGTCCGCGGCCACCAACCGTGTGTTCGTCGTCAATGCCGGAGATGGCACGGTCAGCATGCTGGACTCACGGACCGGCAACCTGTTGCGGACCGTCCAGGTGCCCAACGCGGGAGACTTCGCCGGCATCGCGGTGGACGCGCGCCGCGCTCGGGTCTACGTGGCCGGGCAGGGGCTGCTCAGTGTGCTGGATGCCCGCAACAGCGCCCTGGTGCGTACCGTGGCCCTCCTACCGCCGGGTCAGGCCACGAGGCGAAGCAGCGCACTGGCAGTGTACGGCGGCGCCGTGGCCATCGTGCTCGCGGTGCCGGAAGCCGCACGCATCTACGTCCTCGAAGCGGGCACGCTATGTACCGTCGACGCAGTGAACTATCGCGTTCTGTACGACGTCCCCACGGGTGCAGGCGTCACCGCCGCGGCGGTCGATCCTGGAAACGATAGCATTATTGTGGCGCGCAACAGTCCGCAGAGCCGCCTGCAGGTGCTGGATCCCCGGAGCGGCGCCACTCGACGCACCTTCACGCTGGACGCCGCGCCGGTAGCGCTGGCACTCGATGAGCGCAGTAGCCGCCTGCTTGTCGTGGGCCAAAGTGTCGCGCATGCCGCTGCCGATCCCTGGTGGTGGCTGCCGGGAGGTCTTCGGCGGCTGCTCTCTCCCGTGCCCAAGCCGCGCTCGGCTGGCCAGGTCCAGGGTGGCATCATCGCCGCGTTCAGGCTCACGGACCTGACCTCGCCGTCCTGATCGCCACCGCCCTCCCCAATTACGCTCGCTGGTGGGGCGCCGGTCGTGTGCGACCTTCAGGCCCGCGGCTCTCTCGCAGGCGACTGGCTTCGAGAGGCCGCGCCTGCCGGTCACCGGAGAATATGGTGCTCGACCGCCATCGCCACGGCCTCGGTGCGGCTCGTCACCGCCAGCTTGTTGAGGATGCTGCTGACGTGCGCCTTGATCGTAGTTGGACTGACCACGAGCCGTTCGGCGATCGCCGGATTGCTCAGACCCTCTACCATCAACGCCAGGACTTCCCGCTCGCGCGGGCTCAGCGTTTGGCCCGGGGCCGGCGGGCGGGCCGTCGCCTGAACCAGCGCCTGCAGTGCTTCCGGCGCCAGCGTGGATTGGCCTCGCCGCGCTCCGCGAATGGCTCCGGCCAGTTCTTCCGCGGAGATGTCCTTGAGTAGAAATCCTCTAGCCCCGGCCTGCAGCGCACGTTGCACCAGGGCCTCGTCGGGAAAGCTCGTCAGCGCAAGCACCTGCACGGTGGGATACTGGGCGCGAATCGCCCGCGTGGCGGCGATGCCGTCCATCTGCGGCATCAATAGATCCATCAACACGACGTCGGGCTGGGTCTTCCCGCAGCACGCTACCGCATCGACACCGCTGCCCGCCTCGCCGACCAGCTCCAGGTCATCGTACGCCTTGAGAAACGTAGCGAGGCCGCGCCGGACCATCGCATGGTCGTCGACGATCAGTACGCGGATACGCGCTGATTCCTCCATTACACCTCCTCGACTGCCGGACCAATCCATCGCAAAGTCACCATTGTACCGTTTCCAGGCGTGCTCTCGATCGCCAGCGTTGCTCCTACTTGGGAGGCACGCTCTGCCATGATCCGCAGGCCCAGATGCTCCGGCCCGACTGCAGTCGGGTCAAAACCGGTGCCATCGTCGCCTATTCGCAGCTCAACGTCCCGCGCCATGTAGCGCAAGCTCACGGTCAGCGCCGAGGCCCCCGCGTGTTTGGTAGCATTGGTCAGCGCCTCTTGGGCGATCCGGTACAGTGCTACCTGCACGTCGGGTGGCAGTAGCCGCCGGCCGTCCACCGTCAGAGTCACGGGAAGCCGCGTCCGCCCGGTCGTAGCATCGCTCAGGGAACGGAGCAAGCCGCCCAGATCGACGTCGGTCAAGGCTGCCGGGCGCAACTCCAGAAGCAGGGCCCGCATCTCCGCCAGCGCCCCGCGCACCAGGAGCTGGAGATCGCCCAGATGCTGCTTTGCGTCCATCGGATCCCGGTCCCAGAGCTGGGGCAGCACCTCGGTGATCAGACCGGCGGAGAAGAGCATCTGGGTCACCGAGTCGTGTAGCTCGCGCGCCAGGCGGCCGCGTTCCTCCAGCACGGCGACCTCCCGTGCCCGCGCGTACAACGTGGCATTCTCGATCGCCACGGCGGCCTGACTCGCCAGCAGCACGCCCAGGTCCGCGTCTCGCGCCGAGTAGCGTCCGCGACGGTCGTCCGTGAGCGTGATGAACCCGAGCACGCGGTCTCCCAGTAACAAGGGCAGCATCATCCACGAGACGTACTCGGCCGGAAGGAAGCCCTTGTGCTCGGCGAACGCGCGGCGAAACGCCGCCACCAGTGGCCTCTCGTCCCGGTGCAGATCGGCGACGAATACCGGCTTGCGGCCTGCGACCAACGCGCGCAGTGACGGCAGCACGTGATCGACCAAGCCCGCCGGCGGCATGGTCGCGCCGCCGTGGCGCAGGGCCAGCAGCTTGGGCGGGCCGCCGGACCCCTCTAGCGAGATGATCCGCGCCGTCTTGTACCCCACCAGCTCCTGGAGGCGGTCGAGCAACAAGTCCATCAGTGGCCCAAGCTCCAGGGTGGAGGCCACCACACGCGAGATCTCCAGCAGGGACTCCAGTTCCCGCGTACGCGCCTTCACCCGCTTCTCCAGCATCTTTTGCGCGCGCACCCGCGCGCTGATGTCGCGGACAATGGCCGCCGCTCCGGGGACTCCGTCCGCATCGACCAATGGTGCCACTGTTACCGATACGAGGACCGCGCTGCCAGTCTTGTGCACGAGCTCGGTTTCAAGAGGAGCGATATGACCGCCCAACTCCTGAAAAGGCATGCCTGGCGGTAGGCCGGCGTGGGGCTCGCGCGGTAGGAGCATGGTCACCGGTTGGCCGACGGCTTCTGCGGCGTCATAACCCAGCAGACGCGTTGCACCCCTGTTCCATGTCTCGATGATACGGTCGGCGGTAATGCCGATTATCGCGTCTTCTGAAGTCTCCACGACTGCCGCCAGGCGAGCTCGTGTTGCCGCGGCTTGCCGGGCCTCGGTAATGTCTCGCAGCATCAGAACCACCTCGCTCAGCGCGCCGGCCGCGTCGCGCACGGGATACATCGAGCCCTCTATCCAGCGCGATCGGCCCGGCAGCCCACGGTCGCCAGGATCGTAGAATTCCGGGAGCAGCGGAGCGGCCTCTCCGTTGACGAAGATTCGCTCGACCTGCTGCAGGTTCGGCGTAGTCCTGGTTCGTGTATCGTCCAGAATGTTGAACGTCCGCCACTGCTCAGCCGTCACGCCCAACAGGTTCTCCCAAGCGCGGTTGACCCGCTGCTGAGCACCGTCCGGCGTATACATCGCCATGGCAAACGGTGCCTGTTCGAACACCGTGCGGAAGCGCTCCTCGCTTCGCCGAAGCTGCTCCTCCGCTCGCTTCAGGTCGGTAATGTCCTGCGCGTTCAGCATCGCCAGCGCGGTCTGTCCCGATGCGTCCCGGATCGGCTGGATATTGTTGAGGTAGAAGTGTCGTTGTCCATTGACAACCGTCTCCGACTCTTCGATCAACCCTTCGTTGGATTCCAGCACGCGGCGGATCTGGCGGACATGGTACTCGGCGACATCGGCCGCGAAGAAGTCGCTCATGTGCTTGCCGACGATGTCGCCTGGGCTGCAGCCAAGCTGGGAAGCAGCAACAGCGTTTCCGAAATGAAAGTAGCCGTCGATGTCGATCGTGGCAATCACGGAGCTGGAGCACTCGATCAGGGTACGGTAGTGCGCCTCACTGGCCTGGAGCTCCTTCTCCGCCTGCCTACGCCCGGTGATCACCTCGGTGTATAGGATGATGCCGCCTATCTCTCCGGGCATCTCATACCAGGGATGGACTTCCCACCGCACCCAGTCCAGAGTCCCGTCCGCGCGCAGGAAGGGATCGTCTGTGGCTCTTTCCACGGCTCCGGCCAGGCAGCGCCGGTGGATCTCCTTCCACGACTCAGAGATCTCAGGGAAGACCTCATAGTGCGAGCGGCCGGTGATGTCCGCGTCTGCCAGGCGGTAGTCGGCAAGCCAGCGACGGCTTGCCGCGATATACCGCATGTCGCGGTCGAGCATAGCGACGGCCGCGGGAGCCAGCTCGATGAAGCGCTTGAGCCGGCACTCGCTCTCCCGCAGCTTCTCTTCGGCTGCTCTCCGGTCTCCTTCAGCTTCGATCGTGTCCAGGGCAAACGAGATGTCCAGCCCCATCTCCTCGAGCAGACGCACTTCCTCATCGGAGCTGAAGAACCCCATCTCGCGAGAGATCAGGGTGAGCGCGCCCACGGGCTTCCCTCTCAGATGAAACGGGACGGCTGCCGAGGCGTGGTAGGCAAGGCTCCCAATCTGATTCCGCATCTGCTCAGCATTTGCCCCGCCCTGAACGTCCGCGGTGACTGCAACACGGGATGTGCGCAAAGCCGTCGCAGCCGGCTCGTCTTTCAAGGCTCCTGCACAGCTATTGACGAGTGAGAACGGCCGGCTCGTCACATCCAGACTGCTGGCCGCAACCGGCACGAGGTCGCCGGTTGCGTCGACCGGAAGCCCGATCCAGGCCAGGGCAAACTCGCCGTGCCTCGTGGCAATGTCGCAGATGCCTTGAAACAGAGCGTCGCGGTCCCGGACACGCACGATCATCTGATTCACCTGGCTCAGTGTGGCGTATAGACGCTTCATCTGCGCGAGCTGCTTCTCCACTTGGCGGTGCCGCTGCTCTTGTTCGGCGTGCTCCAGGGCGAGACCGAGGTCCGCCGCCATCTCGCCGAGCTGCCTCAGCGCATCGTCGTCGAAGCAAGCAGGCTCCGCGGCATACAAGCTCAGCGCCCCGCGTGCGCGGCCGGCGATGATCAGTGGCAGGGCTACGCAGGCGCGGCAGCCCGCTCGCACGGCGATCTCATGCCACACGTCCACGCCGGAATCGGCGCCGACGTCATTCACCACCACGTGCTCAGCAAAGCCGAAAAGGGCGCCGATCGGATCCTGGTCACCGCTGCCGCCGTCCGTGACGCCGAGACGAAGCGGCGGCAGGTCAACAGTCGCTCCCGCTTGCGCGGCAACCGTTATCGCGTGGATCTCAGGATCCAGCAACCCGATCCAGGCCATGTGAAAGCCGCCTTGCTCGACCGCAAGGCGGCACACCGCCTCGCACAGCGCCCGTGGCTCGCGCACGCGCAACATGCACCGGCTCACGGCGCCAAGCCAGGAGTAAGCATCGGTGCGCCAGGATTGAACGGACTGGCACAAGCGTCCCGCGCGCGTCGTGCTGGTCTTCATGGACCCCCAGATCCCGCCGAAGTAAGCCGAGTCTTCTCCATTGGAGGTCATTTGGGTCGACCAGGTATAGGGCTGAGTTGCCTGCGAATTTACGGCGATAGTCACCCTTCAACCGCCGTCCCGGAGCCCTGCCTGTGGCCCAAGAGGGGGTCTTCTCGACTCGCCGACAGCTAGTACGTGCCTTCACCAGGCTGGCTTGCGCGACCCGCGGCCGGGACGAGCGCGCGAGGACTAGCCATAGAGTACGTGTGTGGCGGTTGCTGAACCCGGGCAGCCGTCTTTCCGCTGTCCAGGACGAACCTGCCGCCAGCGACTGACGTGTGTCACGCTTCCCGGCCTACGGTGCGTAGGGAAGGAGGCAGGCGAACGATACTGCCGGTCTCATCCGAGTGGCTGGGCGAGATACGTCGGTGGAGCGGGTGGCGGCGGGAAGGGGCCACCCGCTCTACCTGGATGAGTGCTACCTGCACGTGGTGCCCGCCATCCACGCCCGAATGGATGGAGGACTCGCTCCGGCTGGTGCCCTCATCGGGACAGATTGCACGTTGCGCCTCGCTGAGCCCCTCGAAAGTGCTCACCAGGCGATAATTGGGCTCGACCGTGAGCACAGGCCGGTTCTGCACTGCGTGTGCTCTCCTGCGCCCTGGCAGCTCTCGCTAGCCGTACTGGTACTCGTCCGGGATTTAGATTACGCGAGAGCGGCGCTCTAGCCATCGACTGGTCAGGGGAATTTCGACTTGACTGGATGACCGGATTTCGACCTGGCCGCTGGAAGAACCGGCGAACCGGTCAGGTGGCGGGGGTCACTATCCGCCGGGTGGAGGTAGGCACCCGGCACGGCCGGCTGCTCCGTGCAACCATCCGCGGCTGTTGAGGCAAGCGTCTCGCCACGTTCGCAGTCACTCGATCGAGCCGGCCTTAGCGCTGGGAGGCGGTGCGAAGCAGCATTCCAGTCGAGCACCGCCCCATTCCGCGACATGCAGCGAGGGCTACGGGTCGGAATACCGGTGCCGGCAGCGCCTGTTCTCTGCCTCCCACTTTTCCTCTTCCTCTTACTTTTCCTCCTCCTGGGGGATGACGGCCTCCTCCTCCTACCTCTCCTCCTGGGGGATGACGGCCTCCTCCTCCCGGGGCCTGCCCTGCTTCTCCCAGCGGCCAGGTCGAAATCAGGCCAGGCAGTCAGGCGGGAATTCCCCTGACCAGTCGATGGCCGCCGGCCCGCGCAGGCGTACTGTAGATTCTGAGGTCCTACGGGCCGAAAGCGAAGGGTTGGCGCATGGATGCATTGGTAGCGGTAAAGCAGGAGGACGTGCGATCGGCACTGCGGCTGCTCCTGCGTCACCATCTGCGCCTGGAACGGCTTGGCGAGGCCCAGGATTGCGCAGCCCTGTGGGAACAGGTGCGCTCGGATCCACCTGCCTTGCTGCTGGTGGACTGGGATATGCTCCGCCCCGATTGCCGGTCCGCGCTTTGCACGCTGCACGCGCTACGGCTCGATCTGGCGGTGACCGTGCTCAGCCTGCGCTCGGAGATCGAGACTGAAGCGCTCGCCGCCGGCGCGGACGCGTTCGTGTGGCTGGGACAACCGCCCGACGAAGTGGAACAGACGCTGCGTGCTGTTCGGCCTGTCGATAGCCGAGCACGGCATGCTGCTAGCCCCATAGGGCGACTGCGTACGGCTACCGCGGGCTGAACGCCGCCTCCGAGCACTACGGCACTGGGCCGCACGGGCATACCGATGTGCTCAACGTGGGATATCCGCCGGGTAGCCCGCAACGTACAATGAGCCGTAGCACGCCCAGCGCCACCGTCTCGGCCTGAGGCAGGGCGGACAGCATGCCCTTCGAGCGCGTCAACGTGCGGGCCTGAAGCGAAGAAAAGGACTGGCATGGAGCTCGTCCGGTGCGAGCTATCGCCGCCGTTAGTTCAGCATAGCGCTCCGTCGCCTCGCCTTCCCCAGGCGGCGCGCGGTTGCCGCGGCGCGGCCCGTGGCGCCGCAGGCGGCGATCTGCGCCCCTCGGTGCTTCGTGAGCACCGGCGCCTTAGGCCGGCCGGACTGGGGGCGACCCGTGTTTGAGCCGTACGAAGCCCAGAGATTGTTGTATGCCGGTGGCAACGTGTCGGTGTACGCCGCAAAGCGGCGCGTGGACGGCGCACACGTGATCCTCAAGGTGCTGTCTCCCCCTTCCTCCGGAGGCACTCCCTCGCGACTCACCTCCGAGGCCCGGATTCTCGCACATCTTGCCGGAACGCCGGGTGTGCCGACGCTCTGCCGTCGCGAAGTACGCTCCGACGGGGAGCTCCTCGAGATTGCCGATATCGGCGGCGGCTCACTGCGAGTGCTGCAGCCCACACCGCCCTATGCCATCCTCGAGTTCGTCGACTTGGCCCTCAAGGTAGCCCGGGTCTGCGCCGCGATTCATGGGGCGAGCGTCGTGCATCACGAGATTATGCCCGAGAATATCGTGCACAATCCCGAAACAGGCGCCACCGAGATCGTGGATTTCGGTAAGGCAAGCATTCTCTCGCGGGAGAAGCGCTCCTACCTGGAGCCGGGCATCGTCAAAGGATGGCTGGCCTACATCTCGCCCGAGCAGACCGGCCGTATAAATCGCACGGTCGATTGGCGCACGGACCTGTACTCGCTCGGCGTCACCTTCTACGAGATGCTAACCGGCCGGCCGCCTTTCACGGCCGGCGATGCGCACGAGCTCATCTACAGCCATATCGCGCGCCTGCCGCAGCCGCCCCACTTGCTTCGACCGGACGTGCCGGTAGCCCTGTCCCATATCGTGCTAAAGCTGCTGGCGAAGAACGCCGCCGACCGCTATCAATCGGCGGCAGGCCTGGCGGCGGACCTCGAGCGATGCCGGCACAGTCTGTCCCGGGTCGGCTATATCGCGGATTTCGCTCTCGGGCAGGGCGATTATTCCTCCACGCTGACGGTTCCCGAGAAGCTCTACGGGCGGGCGCGCGAGCTGAACGAGCTGCTTGCCGCAAGCGCCGAAGTATCCACCGGGCGCACGGAGCTGTTGCTCTTGGCAGGCTACGCCGGAGTCGGCAAGAGCATGCTCGCACACGAGATTCAGGGACCGATCACGGCCTACGGCGGCATATTCGCCGAATGCAAGTTCGACCAGTACCGCCGCGACACGCCATCCGGCCAAATGGCCTCCAGTCTTCGCCGACTGCTGCGGCACGTCATCTCACTTCCCGAAGCAGAGCTGACGGAGTGGAGAAAGGACTTCGCATCGGCCCTGGGCCCGCAAGCAGCGATCCTCGTAGAGGCGCTTCCGGAGCTCGGCTTGTTACTCGGTCTGCCAGGGGCAGTGGCCGATTGGGACGTCGGTGATGGCAAGGCGCGTTTTCGCCACGCCTTCCTCCAGATCATCCGCGTCGTGGCAAGGCCCGCGCACCCTCTGGTCCTCTTTCTCGACGACCTGCAGTGGATGGACCCGCTCTCCCTCGAGCTGGTCGAAATGCTCCTCAGCGAGGTCGATATCGGAGCTCTCCTGATCATCGGCGCCTATCGCGACAATGAAGTCGATGCAGCTCACCCGGCACTGATGGCGTTCTCACGCCTCGAACACCGCGGCACGACGATCCGCCGCTTGGCGCTCAGCGGGCTTGCCGAGGAAGACACGACCCAGCTGGTAGCGGACAGCCTGCACTGCAGTGCCGAGTCCGCGCGCGAGCTGGCCGCGCATCTCGTGCGAGCAACCGGAGGCAATCCGCTGTTCGTGCGCCAGCTACTGCATGCCCTGGAGGCCGAACGGCTCCTCACCTTCGAGACAGCCGACGGCCGCTGGCACTGGGACCCGGAGGCGATCGGCCAAAGGGTTAGCCTTGCGGACAACGTCGTGCACCTGCTGGTCGGCCGGCTGCACACTCTGCCGGTCGATCAGCAGCATCTGATCGGCGTAGCGGCATGTGTCGGCAACAGCTTCGATCCCAGCCTGGTGGCGTCGCTTGCCGGTACAGATCTCGACTCAGCAGCCGCGAGCCTGGCCACGCTGGTTACCAAGGGCTTTCTCCACCGAGTCGCCTCGGGCGACCGGGTCGAGGATGTGGCGTTCGTCTTCAGTCACGACCGGGTGCAGCAGGCCGCGCGCACGTTGCTTCCCGAGTCCGCGCTCGGCAACTTTCACCTGCGCATTGCCAGGCGTCTCGAGGCGACCGGGGTGGTCCGCACACCGGACCAACTGCTGGCAGTGGTTGAGCACTATATCGCCGGCCTGGCCGCGGCAGACGATGCCGCAGAGCGTCGCCACATTGCCGGCCTGCTGCTCACGGCAGCGCGAAACGCGATCCATGGCAGCACGTATACGGCAGCGCATCGGTTTGCGTCGTCCGCTCTCGAGCTTCTGGATGCAGGTGCCTGGGACGTGGCAATGCAGGCTGAATGCCTCTCCGTTCTTCATACCTCTCTGTACGGACTCGGCCGTCTGGACGAAGCCGATCCCGTGTACGCGAGGTACGAAGCCCTGCCGATCGACGTGCTCGGCCGGACCGACACCGTGTGCCTGCAGGCCATGAGCCTGTCTAATCGCACGCGTTTCGGCGAGGGCGTCGCGCTCGGCTTGCGCTTTCTCGACCAGCTTGGCTACCACATCGATACGGAGAATCTCGAGACGACGCTGGCCTCGGAGCTGGCGCAGCTCGACACCTGGATTGCGGCCGGGATTCTGGACAGACCGCTCGAGCTGTCGGGGACGCGAGATCCCATAGCGCAAGCCGCGAACAAGGTCATGAGCAGGATACGCGCGCCGGCGCTGTTCTACATGCCGCACATTGCCTTTGCCCTCACCCTACACATGACGAACCGCGCTTTCGCACACGGCTGGAGCGAGGTATCGCTTACCACGGCATACTCTGCCTTCATAGCCCTGGTCTCGCTACGGGACGATTACCTGACCCCGCGGCGACTGGCCGAGCGAGCCCTCCCGGTCACCGACGACCTACCGCCCTCTTCCGACACGGGACGCCAGTATCACCTGTACGGTCTGGCGATCTGCCACTGGTCTCGGCCGTTGCAGGAAGACATCGCGTACGCTCACCGGGCTCGTGCCGTCCTGCTCGATCACTTCGACCACGAGTTCGCCTGCTACGCTACCTTCGCGCCGCAGGCAGCCCTGCTCGATACCGCCGCGACGCTCGCCAGTCTCGAGGATGAAACCGCTGAAGCACTCGCCCTGGGCCTGCACTACGAAAACTGGCACGCGTGTTCGATCGCGCTGGCCTTTCGGCAGTTGACGCGCGCGTTGCGCGGCAAGACCACGGCACCCGGGAGCTTCGACGACGAAGAGTTCGACGAACTCGAACACCTGCGTACCGTGAAGCAGAACGGCATGGCGAGAGCCTACTACCTGATCTATCGGGGCCTTGCAGCAGCCCTGTTCGACCAGTGGTCGATCTGCCTGGACCTCGTGGAGCAGGCGCGAACCCTTCTACCCTACATTGCCGGTTTCTATCCCACCGCGCTGCACTGCTTCTTGCACTCATACTGTCTGTGCCGCCGCATGCAAGAAGTCGCCTTAGCGGACGGCGAAAACGCGTCGCTATCCGAGCAGATCGCCGCCAACC
The DNA here is from genome assembly GCA_963827235.1 of uncultured bacterium. Taxonomy (GTDB): domain Bacteria; phylum Chloroflexota; class UBA5177; order JANWHV01; family JANWHV01; genus JANWHV01. The sequence continues at coordinate 855,170 of CAWHAE010000009.1, read as the reverse complement.
AGTTGTGGCTATCGGAACGAGCCCTGGACGCCCCGGCGAACTTCCTGCATCTCTTCAAGCTCGTGGAGGCCCAGCGGCAAGCCGACGGCGGGTTTGAGGAAGCCGCGATGGCATTTGAGGAGTGCATCGCGCTAGCCGAACAGCAGGTGAGGCCCTGGCATCTCGCCTTCGCGTGCCAGTGCGCGGCCCGCTTCTACCGGAGGCGCGGCATACCGGTGGCGGCGGAAGCGTACGAGCGCAAAGCGTACGGCATGTTCGCTGCCTGGGGAGCCTCGGCACTGTGCCGGGAGACTGCCGGAGGGAGCCAGCCGCGACGCCGGCAGGATCCTGAGGTGCTGCCGGAGCCCGGTATCTTCGACCTCGAAGCCGTCATGCAGGCATCTCAGGTGCTGGCCGGTGAGCTGGATCTGGACAGTCTGGTGCCAAAAGTGATGCAGATCGTGCTCACTACCGCCGGAGCCGGCCGCGCGGTATTGCTGCGTGCTTCCGAGGGCGATCGGCTCACGGCCATCGGCGCCAGCGACGTCGACCAGAGCGGCGCCCGCGCGGTCCCGCTGCCCGACCCGGCTGAGGTCGATCTGCCTCGCCAGATCCTCTACCTTGCTCGACGTACCGGCGAGACGGTGCTCCTCAACGACGCGCATCGAGATCCGCAGTTTTCGCAGGAGCCGTACATTCGCCGGGAGCGGCCGCAGTCCATCCTGTGCATTCCCATTACGCGCGGGGGCCGCTTCACGGGCCTGCTGTACCTCGAGAACCGGCTGGTCGGTGGAGCGTTCACGCAAGAGCGGGTGCGAGTTCTCCAGGCATTGGCCACGCACATCGCCATCGCCATCGAAAATGCTGAGCTGTTTCGTCGTTCACAGGATGAGCTGGCCGAGCGCAAGCGCATCGAAGAGCGACTGGTGACGCTGAACGAAAATCTCTCGCTCGCCACGCAAGTAGCATCCATCGGCGTGTGGGAATGGGATCTGCGCTCCGACCTGACACTGTGGGATGACCGCATGTTCGCGCTGTACGCGATCCCGCACGCCGAGACCCTACAGCATGAGCAGTGGCAAGAGATGGTGCATCCCGAGGATCTGCCTCACGTGCTGCAGGCGCTGCAAAACGTCGTCGACGGCAGCACCCAAAGCCCGTACGAATTCCGCATCGTGCGCGGTGACGGCTCAATCCGGCACGTCTATGCCGCGGCGGGATGCATTCGTGGCGCCGACGGACACGCGGTCAGGCTTGTAGGTGCCAATCTGGATGTCACGCAGCGCGTGAGTGACGCCAACGAGCTGCGGCTGCACAAGGAGCAACTCGAGGAATTGGTTCGCGTTCGTACCGCGGAGCTCACCATAGCGAGAGACGAGGCCAGATCCGCCAACCGGGCCAAGTCGGTGTTCCTGGCCAACATGAGTCATGAGATCCGCACGCCGCTCAACGCGATCATCGGGTTCAGCGAGCTCATGCGTGGAGACGGCACGCTGCCGGCAGAGATACTCCAGTACGCGGAGACGATTCACCGCTCCGGAGCGCACCTTCTCGAGCTGATCAACGATATTCTGGATCTCGCCAAGGTGGAAGCCGGGCGGCTCAGCCTCGAATCACGGCCTTTCGACCTCCTGGGACTGCTCGCCGATCTCGAGACTCTCACGCGCGGTCGTGCCGTCGCCAAGGGCCTTTCGCTGAGCTTTGTGATCGCCGCGACCGTGCCGCGCTATGTCGAAGCCGATGAGCGCCGCCTTCGACAGGTTCTGCTCAACTTGTTGGGTAATGCGGTGAAGTTCACCTCCGCCGGCGGCGTGGTGCTGCGTGCTGACGCAGAGCCCGGCGACGAGCGGACGTGGCTCAGCCTGGCAATAGAGGATACAGGCCCCGGAATCGCGCCGGCCGAACAGGCCTCGGTGTTCCAGGCCTTCGTTCAGACCTCGGCAGGCCGCATGACCGGCGAGGGTACCGGACTGGGCCTATCCATCAGCCACGAGTTTGCTTCCCTCATGGACGGCGAGCTGACCCTCGTCAGCCAGCTGGGAAGGGGAAGCTGTTTTACCCTGCGCGTGCCCGTGCAGCGTTCAGAGGCCGCGGCCGTGTCCGTCGTCGAGCCGGTCAGAATCACCGGCCTGGCACAGGGCCAGCCCGAGGTGCGCGTGCTGGTCGTGGACGACCGTGAAACGAATCGCGACCTGCTGCGGAGTCTGCTCAGTCGCATTGGCTTCCGCGTGTTTGAAGCCGCGTCGGGGCAGGAAGGGATCGAGCGCTTCGCCGAGGTGCGGCCGCACGTCGTGCTCATGGACGTGGTCATGCCCGAGCTCGACGGACGCGAAGCGACGCGCCGGATCCGGGCGCTCGACACCCGGGTGCCGATCCTCGCCGTGTCCGCGAGCACGCTCGAAGACGACGTCGCGGGTGTGTTGCAGAGCGGAGCGAACGGCTTCATTCGCAAACCCTTCCAGGCGAACGAGATTCTGACCGAGATCGCGCGGCTGGCCGGTGTGCGCTATAGCTTTGAGGCGGAGATCGCCGAGAGGCTCAGCCGCGTGCCGGTGAGCCTATCGGCCGCGCCGGAGTCACTTCGACAGCGCGTACGTGCCGCTGCCACCGCGCTGGATCGCAAGGCGCTGGCGGCAGCGATCGCCGAGATGGAGCAGATTGATGCGCCGCTGGCCGAGTGGCTGAAGCAAAAGGCAGGTGACTACGCCTACCAGGATATCCTCGCCGCTGATGCAGAAGAGGCCGGTCTCGCCGGGAGCGAAGCTACCGGCCGGAAGGATGGCCTATGACACCGCCTGAGTCTGCCGATATCCTCGTCGTCGACGACAACCCGGCCAACCTCAAGCTCCTGGACAGTCTGCTGACCAATCGGGGCCACACTGTGCGGGCTGCACTGAGCGGTCCCGTGGCGCTGGCTGCCGCTCGTGCGCAGCCGCCGGACGTTGTGCTGCTGGATATCGGTATGCCGGATATGGATGGCTTTGCCGTCTGCCGTGCCATCCAGGCCGACAAGCGCCTGCAGCCGATCCCGATCATCTTCATCAGCGCCGCGACGGACATGGCGGATAAGGTGCAGGCGTTTCGCGAAGGCGGCCGGGACTACATCACGAAGCCGTTCCAGGCCGAAGAAGTCCTCGCTCGAGTAGAAACTCACCTTGCCCTGGCGCGAAGCCAGTCCGCTCTGGCAGAAAAGAACCAGGCGCTGACGCGCGCATTGTCTCAGCTCAAGCTTGCTCAAACTCACCTGGTACAGTCGGAGAAAATGGCTGCCCTTGGCGTGCTCACCGCTGGTGTCGCGCACGAGCTGAATAATCCGCTCAACTTCGTCGCCGCCAGCGTGCAGGCTCTGAGAAGGACGGTCGCACCCCTGGACGAGCTGATCGCCGACTGCCTGGAGATCCAACGTACGGCCGCTCCCGCCGAGATTGCAGACCGCGTCGTCCAGCGACTTCGCCTGTGGTTGTCCACAAACGACCCAGTAGACCTCCGCACGACGCTGAACGAGCTGGTCGATAACGCCTACCTCGGGGTTGACAAGGCCGCCGAAATCGTTCAAGGCCTGCGCAGCTTTTCGCGTCTGGATGAGGCCGAAGTCAAGCCGACCGACTTGCACCAGAATCTCAACGCCGCGCTGTTGCTGCTGCACAGCCGTTTCTCGAGCCGCATTCGGGTCGTCAAGAGGTACGGTGATTTGCCACCTTGGCTCTGCCAACCCGGCAAGCTCAACCAGGTGTTCATGAATATCCTGGCCAATGCGGGGGATGCCATTCTGGCCCAGCCGAAGCCCGGGTTGGACGAGATCCGGGTCACGACGTTCCTGGAAGACCGATCCGGACAGCAGTGTGCTATCGTGGAGATTGCCGACACCGGGGTGGGAATGGATGAAGCGACGGTGCAGCGGTTGTTCGAGCCTTTCTTCACGACCAAAGAGGTAGGCGAGGGGGTCGGGTTGGGGCTGGCAATCTCTCATGGTATCGTCGCCGAGCATGGCGGCCACATCGAGGTAACAAGCCGGCCGGGGGATGGCAGCGTATTTCGTATCGTCCTGCCTCAGCGCGAGAATAGCGGGACAGGAGGCGAGCTGTGACTCAGGCGAGATCCAGCGTCAAGCCGAAGGTGCTCTACGTCGACGACGAGCGCCCGAACCTGATCGCATTTCGGGCACTGTTGCGCGATACGTACGACGTGCTGATCGCCGAGAATACCGAAGATGCCTATGCGCTCCTGCGCAGCCGGGACATCCCCCTGATCGTCTCCGATCAACGCATGCCGGGACAAAGCGGCGTCGAATTTCTCGAGCGGGTTGCCGTCGAGTATCCGGATACCATGCGCATGATCCTCACTGGTTACGCGGACATAGACGCCGTGGTCGCCGCAGTCAACCTCGGCAAGATCTATTACTACTTTCGCAAGCCATGGAGCGAGGCCGAAGTTCGCCTCACTTTGCGCAATGCCCTGGAAAGCTGCCTCAGCCGGCGAAATCTGATCGAAAGCGAGCGACGGTTCCGCGGCGCCTTTGAGCAGGCGGGCATCGGCATGGCCCACCTGGCGGTCGACGACGGATCGGTACTACGCGCAAACTCGCGAATGCAGGATCTGCTCGGCCGCGGTGAGGCAGAGCTTTGCACGAGGCCGTTCACGCATTGGGTCGACCAGGTCTCCGCCGATGACCTGCGGTCGGTGTCCGAGGCGCGGACTGCCGAGATCAGCCGGGAGGTGACGATCGCGACCTCAGCCGGCGCGCGAATCTGCCAGGTCAGCCTGTCGCTTGCTCACGACATGCGCGGCGAGCGCGACTACGTGATCGCCCTCGTCGACGACAGGACCGGACAACGTCTCGCCGAGCGCACGTTGGCCGAGCTGCACGAACGGCTCTACCTCGCCGAGAAGGACAGGGCGAGCGCAGCCGAGGAGCTAGCGCAGCGGCAGAGGGACTTCGTGATGGCGGTCAGCCACGAGCTGCGAACACCGCTCACCTCGATCCTGGGATACGCCGAGCTTCTCCAGGCCCGGTGGCCCGGCCTGGAAGATAGGCAGCGCCTGGGCTGGGTCGCCTGCATCGTCCGTGCCGCCAGTCGTCAGCAACGCCTGGTCGAGGATCTGTTACTGCTCACGAGGCTGGACTACGAGCCCCTCCTGGTAGATTGCCAGCCCCTACTGCTCGCTCCGCTGGTGCACCGAGCGGCCGACGAGGTGATCGGCTACTATGCCGGCCAGGTTGTGGACCTGCAGGGGCCCTCCGATCTATCGGTGTGCGCCGACCAGGCCCGCGTCATTCAGATACTTGCCAACGTGATCGACAACGCGGCGAAGTACTCGCCCGACGGCGGGCCAATCTCCATTTCGTGGCGGCAGGAGGGCGCTCTGGTCGCCGTGCGGATTCGCGATCACGGACCCGGAGTGCCCGAGGACGGCCGCGAGCGTCTTTTCACGCGGTTTGGCCGCGTTGCCGGCAGCAGGATGCGGGCCGGCAGGGTTGGCACCGGGCTAGGGCTTTATATCTCGCGCGAGCTTGCCGTGGCCATGGGCGGCAATATCGATCTGGAGAAGACGGGATCCGACGGCAGCACGTTCCGGCTGCAGCTGCCAAGCTTGGACGGAGTGCTGGATAAGGCATAGCGTCTCTGCGGGGGACAGGAAGACCCGGAAGGAGGCAGGCGATGTCTCGCATACACCGTTCGTTACGGGTTGCCCTCGGCCAGATCTCGATCGCGATGGGTGACAAGACGGCCAATATTCGCGCCATGGAGCAGGCAGTCGAATCTGCCGCCGCGGCACAATGCGACCTCATCGTCCTGCCGGAATGCGCGCTCGCGGGCTGGCTCTCTCCCGCCGCTTCGAGCGAAGCCGAGCCCATCCCGGGTGCCGTAACCAAATCGCTCGGCCACCTTGCCCGCCGGTATCACCTGGCCATCGTGGCAGGGATAGAGGAACGAGAAGGCGACACACTCTACAATAGCGCCGTGCTGATCGATCGTGGCGGCAGCATCGTCCTCAAGCATCGCAAGATCAACGAGCTGCCGGTAGGACTCCAGATCTATAGCAGGGGCAGATCGCTGCACGTGGTCGATCTCGAAGGTCTCACCGTGGGGATAGACATCTGTGCGGATAGCTGGACGCCCCATCTGGTCGAAAGCCTGTATCTGATGGGTGCCCAGATCGTGGTCTCACCCTGCGCCTGGGCCATCGAGCCGGGAGGAGAAGCGGCCAACGTGGAGTGGATCAGCCAGATCTACCGATCGCACACGCTGGAGAAATCCCTGTACCTTGTCGCGGCCAACGGTGTGGGACCGGTCACCGAAGGTCCCTGGAAGGGCAAGGTCCTGCAGGGAGACAGCCTCGTGTTTGGACCGCACGGTCAGAAAGTCCTGCAAGGACCGACCAACAGAGCAGACCTGCTGCTCTGCGAGCTGGATGTCACCCATCTGCATGCCGGGTGAGATCGCCACGACGCCTTAACCGCGCCGGCCGACGATCAGGGCGGTGACCGACCAGCCTGCGCATGTCCAGGCCACGAGTACCAGATAGGACAGCCACACGTCGGAGACGAGGCCGTTGGACAGACCGGCTCTGATCACCACGCCCATGTGATAGAGCGGCAACACTTCGTGCACGTCGGCCAGCCAGGTTGGAAACTGCGACCTGGGGAAGGCTATCGGCGAAAAGAGCAGGACGACGAAGACGAGCGCGTTGGTAATCAGGTTCGTGACCACGGGATTGTTGATGCCGTGTGCCAGCCCGGTGCCCACGGACGCCGACATGAGCGCCGTGAGCAGCACCGCCGGCACCACGGACGGCGAGATCGATAGGTTGACCTGGTAGCGCCAGGCGGCAAGCACGACGGTCACACAGCTGCCCGGCAAGGCCACCAGAGTGAAGATGGTAAGCGAGGAAGCCGTCGAGACGACACGCGACACCGGCAGCGACCAGATGAAGTCGAACATGCCCTCTGTCTTCTGCTGACTCACCAGGGCAGGGACCATTACCAGTCCGACCGGGATCAGAGCCAGCGTCGGAGCGCCCGTCACCAGGTACAACAGAGACCGCTTTGGCAGGTGTGGCACGTAGAAGCCGTACACCACGGCCATGCCGGCGCCCAGCAGGATCTGCATGATCGCGGTGAACGGCAGCCAGGCGCGCTGACTGGCAAAGTCAAAACGCAGCATCTGGAGATAGCTGCGCAGGTACCAGGAAGGCGTATTGCCGGGCCAGCGATCGATCGCGAGCGCAGCCGTCCGCCCTTCCGTCGCGCTCGGATCAATCGGCATGGCTCATCCCCGCTTCAACATAGACAGGCCGGCGATCGCGGCGGTGACTATCGTCCAGGCCACGAGCACCAGGTACGAGCGTCCAACATCATCCGCCAGTGTGGGCGCCAGGGCACCGTGCATGACGGTAGCCATGTGCGCGAACGGCAGCACAGTATTCAGCCTGGCGAGCCAATCCGGGAGCTGCGCGCTGGGGAAGCAAACGGGCGAAAAGCCGATCACGAACACGTTGAGGACCTGCGTGAGAACCTGCGTGATCATCGGCTGCTGCACGGCGTAGGCCAGCGCTGAGCCCGTAAACGTGGCCGTAGCACAGATGAGCAGCACGGCGGGAACGATGGAGAGCGAAACGGTGAGGTGGATGGGATAGCGAATGACGGCGACCAAAAGACTGGCGACCATAGCCGGCAGCCCCATAAACAGCGTAACGGTGTACCAGGCCAGCGCCGCTACCGCCGCCGGTACGGGCATGGACTGCACGTAGTCGTAGGTATGCGAAAACCGCTGCTGGGCCACGACCTGAGGGCCTACGACGAGCCCCACGACGTAGAGGTTGATGATGGGAGCGCCCGTGCTGACGTAGAGCGCGGCGGCAACCGGAATATGGGTGGGAAAGAACAAGCCGAAGCTCAGCACCAGGCCCACGCCGGTCAGAATCTGCACGAGCACGATCACCGCCAGCAAGACGCGCATGCTGGCAAACTGCCAGCGAAGCATTGCCAGGTAGGATCGTCCCCAGTACGCCGGCCCCTCGCGCGGTTGCGCCATCACCGGTATCGGGGACCACACCCTCGCGCCCGCCGCACTCTCCATCAGACGCTCGGCTTCACGCTGTCGAGCGAGCCGTGGCCCGTCAGGCGGACGTACACGTCTTCCAGGGTCGTCGCGCCCAGGGCATACTCCTCCGCAGTACCCGCGTCCACCAGTTCCTGGGCCCATGCAATGCCTGGAGCAGCGTCGCCGTCGGAGATGACCGCCACCAGATTATTGCCCACGCGTGCCTGGCGCTCGACGAATGGCGGCAGCTCCGGGGTGGTGGTGCCCGGCACCAGCATCACCTGCAGACGGAGCCGGCCGCGCGCGTCTGCCTTGAGCGACGACGGCGTGCCTTCCGCAATCATGCGGCCGTTGTCGATGATGGCAAGCCGGTCTACGGCTTTTTCGGCCTCCAACACGTTGTGGGTCACCAGGGCCACCGCCACGCCGCCGTCCGCCAGCCGCCGTACCTGTTCCCAGAGCAGGCGCCGCCGCAACGGATCGACGTCATTGGTGGGCTCGTCCAGGATCACCAGGCTTCCCGGATACACGGTGACCATGGCGAAGCCCACCAACCTGCGCACGCCGCCGGATAGCTTCATGCCGATTGCGCCGCGCCATTCGCCCAGCTCGAGAGCATCGATCAGCTCGTCCGTGCGTTGCTTTACCAGCTCGCGCGGGCCGCCGCGGATCAGCCCCGTGATCTGAATCGCCTCGCGCACCTTGAGAGACTCGATCGGCATCTGCGCCTGCGGCAGGTACGAGCAGAGCTGCCGCGCCACCGCCGGATAGCGGACCAGATCGTAGGAGCCCAGCCGAATGGTGCCCGAGGTAGGCTTGAGCAGACCGATGATCTGCTTGACCAACGTCGACTTGCCGGCACCATTGGGGCCGAGCAAGCCGTACACCTCGCCCGGCGCCACGTGCAGCGAGATACCGTCGTTGGCAATAACCCCCTTGCCGTAGACTTTGCGCAGATCGCAGATTTCAAGGCTGGTCTGCGCAGTGACCGTGCTCATCGGCATCTCCACGCGTCGCCCCGACGACACCGGTCCTGCCGGCATCCGGCGATCCAGCACCAGCATAGTCCTGCTCCATGCGCGCGTACAACACAGTGTTCGATATTACACCAGCCTCTTCCCCAGCGGAAATCGCCCGGCGCAGTGAGCGACTGCGACGTGTACTCCTGTGCGTCCGGGACCAGCGATGCCGTAGACTGTTAACAGTGCGAACAGTGTCCTGTTACGGCGTCTCGCAAAGAGGTGGCGTGGTGATGACGAATCGCCGGCGGCTGCTTGCCATTCTCGACGGCAAGAGCCCCGACCGTATCCCCTGGATTCCGCGTCTGCAGCTCTGGTACAACGCACGTCGTGCTGAAGGCACCATGCCGGCGCGATTCGCAGGCATGACGCTGCGCGACGTCGAACATGCCCTGAGAGTGGGCACTCCCGCTCGTGATGGGCGCATCTTCGCGGTGCGCTACGAGGGCGTGGAGATCGTCACCAAGCGCGAGGGACGAGTTTCGACCACGCGCTACGTGACCCCATTCGGCACCGTGTCCAGACGTGTCGAGCTCGCTGAGTCGCTGGTCGGCTACGCGGACGATGGGCTCGACGTGGAGTACCCTATCAAAGGCGAGCGCGACTACGACGTCTGGGAATACGTGGCGGAGCATACCTACTACGATCCCATGCCCGAGGCCTATCGCGCCTATGATGCCGGCATTGGCGAGGACGGCCTGCCGTTGGTAGATGCAGGCGACTGCCCCTTCCACTGCTTCCTGATGAGCCTGGCCGGCTATCAGCAGGGCCATCTCGAGCTGTTCGACCGGCCGCACCGCGTCGAGCGACTGTTGCGGGTCATGACCGACTGCGACCGCGAGCGGCTGTGGCCGGTCGTCGCCGGCTCCGAGGCGCGCCTGATCTTGCACGGCGTGCACTTCGATTCCCAGCTCACGCCGCCCCGCCTCTTTGCTCAGTACATCGAGCCGTACTACCGCGAGTTCTCGGCCATCCTGCATGCCCATGGCAAGTCGCTGGCGTTTCATGCCGACAACGACTCGCGCTTGATCCTGCCGCATGTCAGGGATGCGGGCTTTGACATGGCAGAATGCTTTACCACCCAGCCGATGGTACGCTGTACGCTCGCACAGGCCCGCGCAGCATGGGGCAACGACGTGATTATCTGGGGAGCCTTGCCATCGACTCTATTGGAGGCCACGACGCCCGAGGAGCAATTCGAGGAGTACGTCCGCGGCATATTCCGGACTGTGGCGCCGGGTGACGCCTTCATTCTTGGCATCGCGGACAATGCAATGCCGTTGACGCTCATCGAGCGTGTCGAGCGTGTCAGCGAGCTGGTCGAGGAGTATGGCGGATATCCGTTGTCGCCCAATGACGGCGGGCTCGGCGCCTTGCCGAGAACGGCGACGGAGGGTAGCAGGAGCGCACGGGCGCGCTGAACGCACCAATCCGGTGGGGTCCCGGCCTGGGCCGGAAGCGCGGCACCGCCACGGGCCGTTTTGCGGCTTCGCGGACTGCTGCGCTACTGCCGCGATGTGCCGAAGGGGTTGAGAAGGACGAGCCGTGTCGCAATTCGAAGAGAAGGTCGCCATCGTTACCGGCGCGGCCAGCGGCATCGGCGCCGCCACCGCACGGCGACTGGCATCGGAGGGGGCACGGGTCGTCGTGGCGGACGTACGGGACGAGCAGGGTGAGGCGCTGGTCCGTGAGCTCGTCGGGCGGGGCCACGAGGCGATCTACCGGCACTGCGACGTCGCCACGATGCAGGACTGGCAGGCGCTTGGTGCCCGCGTGCTCACACGCTTTGGGTGCCTCGACATCGTGGTCAACAATGCCTACACGCTGGTCACTGCTCCGGCGCACGAGCTGCCTGAAGATGCCTGGGATCGGCAGATCGCCGTCTGCCTGAAACAGGTGTATCTGTCGGTGCGGGTCTGTATGCCGGCGCTGCAGAGCTCAGGCGGTTCGATGGTGAACATCTCGTCGGTGCACGCGCTCGTCGGCGTGGCTGGTCACCCGGCGTACGCTGCCGCAAAGGGCGCCATATGTGCGTTGACGCGCCAGCTGGCCGTGGAATACGGCCCGGAGGTCCGGGTCAACGCGGTATTGCCGGGCGCGATCGACACGCCGGCGTCGGCATTCACCCCGGAGACACGCGCTGAGTTCGAGCGGCACCTGGTGGCCAGGCGTATCGGCAGGCCCGAGGAGGTCGCAGCGGTTGCCTGCTTCCTGGCCTCCGCTGATGCCTCGTACGTCACCGGCGCTGCTCTCGTGGTCGACGGCGGCTGGACGATCACCAAGCAGTAACCCCGGGGATTCAGCCGGGCATGTGGCGAATTCTCCCGTGCCGGCGGACTCTCGAGGCAGGAGCCGCCGGAAGGAGGGCGCGGCGCGCACGCCCCTACAGGGTGTGGACTTCTCCTTTGGAGCGGTTCAGGATGCATCCAGCTCCGCCGCGCTCGCCATCGCCAGCGGCGCGGCAGGCGCGGGGCGAGGGGAGGGAAAGATGCCTGCCCGATGCAGCACGTCGAGCCAGTAGGCGACGTTGTGCGCCCACAGTGAGGCGTTGTCGCCGTCGCCTGCCTCGACGAAGCCCACGCGTACTTCCTCGGCATGGCCATGCAGCTGCCTGGCAAGGGCGAGAGACGGCGTCTGCAGGTACTGCTCACACGCGCCATAGTAGGCGCGGCGTTTCGCGTGAAGCATCGGGAGAACCTCCTGGCAGGCTACGAGTAGACGCATCGCATAAGGTGCCCGGCACATGATACATTTCCTGCACGAGCAGCGTCTATTGTGGCAGTGCATGCATCCTCGCGCCACCCCCCGATCGGTCTTGCTTCGCCGTTCTGCCTGGCATCGAGCGCGGGCATCCTCGGGTGGCCCCGCCTGTGCTTATTCTCGCTGGCGGAGACAGGCTCGGCGCGCCAGCCCGCCAGTATTCGGCGGCGCGCTGAGCTCGGATCGATGCACGAGATCCCGCGGCGAAATCGATGGCGAAGCACTTCGTGGATGTGAGCTGGGAACGCGGCGAAGCCGCATTCGTCGATGACAAGCTCGCAGGAAGCTTCCTATCGTGCCATGCGCTACGATCCTTGTCGCAACTGAAAGGCGAGCCGATCGCGGCCGGGGGTTGCGTGGTAGACAAGGGATGAGGATCTATGCCGCCAGATATTCGCGTGCTGTATGCCCAGTTGGTTGAGACAGCGCAGGCCATTGTGCGGAGCGGGGCGATTTCCATGTCCGGACACGGCAACATCAGCGTCCGCGTGCCGGAACGCGACGAGATTCTCTACACCACGGCATCGACTCTCAACGGTTTCCAGGACTCGAGCATCGTGCGCCTGCATCTTGACGGCAGCATTTTGGAGGGCGAGGTGCCACCGATAGCTGCCGCCGTCATCCCCATGCACACAGCCATCTATCAGGAACGTCCTGATACCGGCTGTGTGCTGCACACCCATTCGCCGTTCGCGACTGCCTTTGCGGTAGCCAACCGGCCGATCGAGGGCTGGACCGAGGCATTCGGCATCTTTGGCCTGGAGGATGGCGTGCCGCTGGCACCGTACGGTGCTCGCGGCTCCGAGCAGGCGGTGCAGAACATCCGGGCCGCCCTCACGGCCAGGACGCGCGCCGTCCTCCTGGCCAACCACGGCGTGCTGTGCTTTCACACCACTCCAGCCATGGCCGTGCAGATGAATGTGATCGTCGAGGAAGCGGCGCAGGTCGCCATCCTCGCCGGATCCATCGGAGGACCTAAGGTCGTGCCACCCGAGCTGCTGCATGCCTCACATATACGAGCGGCAAGCTTTGAGGCCAGAGGGAACTTGCGCACCTGATCCGAGACTCCGGGCCGGATGATAGGTTACTTCTGCCTCGTTTGTGGTGCCGAATAGAGCCCCGCCGGAAGGTCAAGCGATAGCGGGAAAAGTGTGGTTACTACTGGTCCCACGAGTCTAGTTGCCATCATCCGCTCGAATGCAATTCCGCGCCTGGGTTAAGCCCATACTGAGCTTACCTGTCCGAACTGGGGCTGCACCTGCTCGCAATACGGCTCAGAATGCACGTGCACACACGCAGCGTCGCGTCTGGACGCCGCGCTCCGCAGGCCTTTGACGCTAGAGACCGACCCGGAGGTCGAGTGCAGTTCCCGGGTCGAACGCGCCGCTATAGGCCTGCCGGTGGATCGTGTCCGGGGAAGCTCCACCAGCGCGCGCGGCGATCAGTTGGTCTGGATCGATGCTGACCCCGATCGGATTCGCCGCGAAGGCAGGATCCATACGCACGAACGCGGAAGACTTCGCCCAGTCGCCATAGTTGTCCACCTGGAGCTCCACGCTGTTACCGTCGGGGTCAGCGTAGTAAAAGGAGGTCGTCAGGCCATGGTCAAGACAGGCGTGCGGCCGTATCCCTTGTTCCTGCAGACGGGTGAAGGTATCAAGCAGGTCTTGCATCGTCCGGAACTCGAACGCCAGGTGATGCATGCCGGTGTGCCGAAGCTTCTGCGGATGGTCCTCGAAATGAGGCATCGCCATCAACGCCAGTCGGTGGTTTGCTGCGTCATTGGTCAGGAAGGAAATGCCGGGACTCTGAAAGTTCGGCCGCATGCCCACGACCGTTCCGTACCAAGAGATCATCTCCTCCATGCGCATCGTCTTCAGATTCACGTGGTGGAGCGTTGGCCACGCGATAGTTGCATCCTTGGATGGTCCGGTCATTGGTCTTTTCCCCTTGTGCTTCTTGGCTATGAACGTCTGCTCTCTCCCGCTACTGTTGTGGAGGCCGGAGGCGGCTGACCAGGTCGTTCATCGCCGGTGAGATATCGGAATGGTGGTGGACCATCTTCCACTCCCCACCCTCACGGCGGTAGATGTTGGTAACGCGCTGGTTGATGGCGACCCGCTCGCCGGCCAGTGTCAACTCCCCATCCTCCACGCCGACCTCGTAGGCCAGATCCGTACCCACGCGGATCAACTGGTCGCGCAGCCGAACCTGTCCCCCGCTGGCGAGCGATCCTACCTGCTCGAACTGGGGCCGTACCTGCTCCCAGCCTTCCCCCCGCTCCCCGATCGGGTGCAAAGCGGTCACATCCCCGCCATGCGCCCAGATCGCGCTCATTGCGCCGGCATCGCCGTTGGCCATACGGCTCAACGCAGCATAGAACCGATCGGATGCTTGCCGGACCTCGTCTTCTGTTGTCATAGGATGACCTCCCAGCGCCATGTCGCGGGAAACCCGCGACTCATCTCAGGGAACGAACTCTGGCATCGAGTGCTATAGGGCTGCCTGCTGCCCCGCGTCGGGCAACGTGCGCGACGCTCAGGGCGCGTCCTCGAAGAACTCTACCCGCGGCGCGCCTTCCACCCCGCCCTTCTGCATGGCCTCGCGCAACGCCGGATTGGCCGCGAACGCCTCGGCAGCCGCCATCGTGGCGAAGCTGTGCAGAACCAGCACGGTGTTCGGATCGTCTTTGGACTGGTAGACGCTTTCGGCGGTCACTCCGCCAGCCTTCTGCAACGGCCCGACCTCGTCGTACACGCGCCGCCAGGCGCGATAGTCTCTGACCTGATGACAAACAAGTAGCATGGCCATAGCTTCCATTCCTTTTCACTGACCGTGGTCTTCACCCCCCGGCGTGGACCGGGGCGGCGTACTGGCTGCAATCGCGCGTCCTTCACCCTCAAGCCACGGTGTCAGAGCGGGTCCGCCCCGGCAGCCAAATGCCCGCATGTGCTGACAGCTCGTTGGGTGCGCTGTCGCACCTTATCCCGATTTCGCCAAGACCTTCCTGAGGTCCTGCTCATCGTAGGCACGCGCAACGGGCCTCTTCTCGTCTTTCTCTCGTGCCGCGGCATGTACCTCCTCCGCCCGCGAGTAGGCACCCTTCTCCACAGTCCGAACCGCTTCACTGCGGCTCACAATCTCCATTCTGGGCTAGCAGGATACGGCCCACCATGAAGAGATCCCGCACAGTTGCCGCACTCTTGCCGCACTGTCACTCCATGCACTGCGGACGGCACGTATGCCGGCTGCGCGTGCGAGCACGTACAGGGGCAGCCCCAGAGCCGGCAACGCCAAAGCTCAGGATGGGTTGTACAGAAACGGGTACCGGCCTCGGGGCTGTATGTACGCCCGGGGCACAGCGAGCGTTCCTTATTGATGAGCGTGATATGATGAGATATATCCGGGAATGACTGCTTTGCTTCGAGTAGCGCTGGCATCAGGAGGGATAATGTCCGGGCAGCCCTCCGGGACTTACAGCGCCTGTGGTGACCTCATTCGGCGCTATCGAGAGGCCGCCGGCCTATCACAGGAGGCCCTCGCCGAGCGCGCGGGGCTGAGCCCGCGGGGCCTCCTCTATCTGGAGCGCGGCAAGCATCGTCCGTATCCGGGCACGCTGATCCGCCTGGCTGAGGCTCTGGCCCTCACGCCCCACCAGCGTGGGGCGTTGATACAGTCTGTCCGGTCCGATGTCACTCCCCCATCCGCATCCGCCCCGAGCGGAGTGTCTTCATCGCCGGCCGGCGTCCTCTCCGCGCTACCGGCAGGGATGCTCGCGGTGCTGCTGGTCGAAGCGCGTGCCGCCACCACCTTCACTCCGCTGCACGGAGACGCGTCCCACACGGCCATGGCCCTGCGCTTTGGCGAGATCGTCGAGGAGGCTGCGACGGCCGAGGGTGGGCACGTGATTGAGGTACGGGGCAGCGAGGTGCTGGCCGCCTTCACCTCGGGACGCGCGGCGCTGCACGCCGCGACACGGCTGCTGGCCCGGTGTGCCGATGCGGCAACGCCGGAGTTGCCGCTGCGTGTCCGCGCGGGACTGGATGTGGGAGAGCCGGTCATAGCGGCCGGCCCGTATCGAGGGGAGGCGATCACGACGGCAGCGCAGCTCTGCGCGCGCGCGGAGCCAGGCGAGATCTTGGCCAGCGACGCGGCGGTACGATCGGCCCGTCGCATCGAGGGGCTGAGCTATCAGGATCGGGGAGAGCTGACGCTGCAAGGTATTGCGCGTCCAGTGCGCGCCTGGCTGGTGCGGACAAGTATGGGTGGGCCAGAGCTGGTCGTGGTGGCCTCCGACTCGGCGGCGTTGGACGTGACGGCTGGAAAGGTCATGCTCCCGGTCGCCGGTCCACCACACAACCTTCCCGCGACCCTGTCCACTTTTGTTGGGCGCGAGCACGCTCGGGCCAGGGTACGTGAGCTCCTCGCAGCCCATCGCATGGTAACGCTGGTCGGCACAGGCGGGGTGGGGAAGACGCGGCTCGCCCTCGCGGTTGGGGAGGGACTCCTCGCTGCCTATCCCGATGGCGTGTGGCTGGTGGAGCTGGCCCCGCTGGCCGAACCCGGGCTGGTGCCGGGTGCGGTGGCCCAGGCCCTGGGCCTGCATGAGGAGCTGAGCCGCCCGGTTCTGCAGACGGTGAGCGATCGTTGCTCAGGAAAGCGCATGCTGCTGGTGCTGGACAACTGCGAGCACCTCCTAGCGGCCTGCACCGCGCTGGCCGGTGCACTGCTGCGGGCGGCGCCCGAGCTGCGCATCCTGGCAACCAGCCGGGAGGCGCTGGGAGTCGCCGGCGAGCACCACTACCGGGTCCCCTCACTGAGCGTTCCCGATCCCCAGCATCTACCCTCGCCCGAGCTGGCGGGCAGCTACGAGGCGGTGCGTCTGTTCGTGGCTCGTGCGCAGGAGCGGCGGGACAGCTTCGCCCTCACCACCGCCAATGCCCGGGCGGTGTCCGAGATCTGCGCCCGGCTGGACGGCGTGCCGCTGGCGATCGAGCTGGCCGCGGCGAGAGTCGGCAGCATGAGCGTGGAGGCGATCGCCGCCCGCCTGGATGACCGCTTCCGGCTGCTGAGCACCGGCTCGCGGGACCTCCCCACGCGGCAGCGGACGCTGCGGGCCGCCCTGGACTGGAGCTGGGACCTGCTGGACGTGCCGGAGCGAACGCTGCTCGGCCGGCTCTCGGTGTTCGCGGGTGGCTGGACGCTGGAGGCGGCGGAGGCGGTCTGCGCGGGAGAGGGGATGGAATCGTGGGCGGTGATGGATGGGCTCGACGGGCTCGTGAACCGCTCGCTGGTGCACGTGGACGAGTCGGGCGAGGGAGCGGTCCGCTACCGGCTACTGGAGACGGTGCGCCGGTACGCTTGGGAGCGGTTCGAGGCTGCAGGTGAGGAGGCCGCCACCCGCGACCTGCACCTGATGCACTTTCTGGCTCTGGCGGAGCAGGCGGGCGCGGCGCTGCGCGGCGCTGAGCAGGGATCATGGCTGGATCGGCTGGAACAGGAGCACGATAACCTGCGGGCAGCTCTGATCTGGGCGCGAAAGCGAGCGATGGCAGTGGAGGGGCAGCGCCTGGCGTCGTCGCTCTCGTGGTTCTGGGAGACCCGCGGCTATCTGGGCGAAGGGCGGCGCTGGCTGGAGGAGACGCTCGCCGGCGGCCTGGGCTCGCCTGCTACCCGTGCTCGAGCGCTGAACGGCGCCGGAAACCTGGCGATGCGTCAGGGTGAGTATCGGATCGCGCTGGCCCTGCACCAGGAGGCTCTGGCGCTGCGGCGCGAGCTGGGCGATGCCGGGGGCATTTCTAGCTCGCTTAACAACGTAGCGAATGCGCTCTATGAGGCGGCTGAGTATGAGCAGGCGCATGCCCTGTATGCCGAGGGATTGGAGCTGTGTCACGCGCTGGGGGATCAGTGGGGCTGCGCCACCGCACTCAACAACCGGGGGATGGCGGCGCGTGGGCAGGGCCAGTACGAGCAGGCAGCAGCATTGCTAGGGGAAAGCCTTGCGTTGCGGCGTGAGCAGGACGACCAGCGCGGCATCGCCGAGTCGCTCAACAACCTGGGGCTGGTGGCGTCCGCACAGGGCGACTACGAGCGGGCGGCGGCGCTGTTCGAGGAGGCCCTCCTTCTGAGCCGCGACATCGGCGCCAGGCACATCCTGGCCGAGGCGCTGGAAGGCCTGGCCTGGGTGGCCGCGGCGCAGGGGCAGTCGCGACGGGCCGCGTGGCTGGGTGCGGCTGCTCAGGCGGAGCGGGACGTCCTTGGCCAACCAGTGCCGTCTACAGATCGCCATGACCATGAGCAGGCGGTGCAGATCATGCGCTCGACACTGGGGCATGAGACGTTCGAGGCGGCCTGGGCCGAGGGGCTGGAAATGGCGCTGAACGAGGCCATCGCGCTGGCGCTCAAGACTGACCCGGCCGGCTGAACGGACCGGAGTGCAAAGGCGCCTCGAGTCCGAGAGCACGATTGGGCCAGGACAGGCGGTGTGATGTGCGCCGCCGGGCTCCTGGCCCGACGCTGGCGCGTCACATGCGCAGACCCGCGGCCGGCCGGTACATGGTCCCGGGTAGACTAAGGAACAACGTAGGAGATCGCGGGAGGGCGTGGTGGCGGAGTACGCCGTGGATGTTACGTGGGAGCGCGGTGAAGCCGTATTCGTCGACAACAAGTACAGCCGCGCTCATAGCTGGCGCTTCGACGGCGGCATGACGGTGCCGGCGTCGAGCTCTACGCATATCGTGCCGGAACCGTATTCCCTGGCGACCAACGTCGATCCGGAGGAAGCCTTTGTCGCCGCTCTGTCGAGCTGCCACATGCTGACCTTTCTCGCCATCGCCGCTAAACGCGGGTTCGTCGTCGACCGCTACGCCGACCATGCCGTGGGCGTGCTGGCCAGAAACGAGCTCAGCAAGCTCGCCATGACTCGTGTCACTCTGCACCCTCACACGCGGTTCGCCGGGACCGGTGTGCCCTCGGAGGCGGAGGTGCGAGCCATGCACCATCAGGCCCACGAGGAATGCTTTATCGCCAATTCCGTGAACACGGTGGTTGAAGCCGACCCGATCTGGGAGCCTGCCGGATAGCGGGTGCATGCGGACACCCCTTTCGCCGGCGACAGGATGACGACCACGCGCGCAGTTAACCACCACCCTGGTATCACGGCACGCCGGCACATGCTATTGTGGCAGCAATCAATCCGCGGAACCCGGATCGATTGTCCGTAGCTGCGCGGCCACGGGCGCCAGTACCGGGGAGTCACGTACATGGCCATGTCACAGCCGCACATACCGGCATCACTTCACGTCCCGAGCGTTCCTCGGCGCGTTCCGGTGTCGCGCGTCGCGCGCCGTCACCTGAAAGTGGCCGCGACTGGCTCCCTTTCCAGTGCGGACGTGCTGGCTCTGCAAGAGCCGATCGCGCTACCCCAGGTATTGGACCCGCTTGCCGCGCAGCGCCGCCTCTTTCCCACACGGGAGGGCGTTCGCGCATGGCTCAAGCTGCACGTGGCGCCGATGGTCAGCCGCGTGTGGGTCACGTGGTACCGGCTGCGCCTGGGCGAACGCGTGGAGTTCGGGCGCAACTTCTGCACAAACGGCCGCCTGGTCATTCGCGGCCCAGGCCGCGTGGTCTTTGGCGACGACGTCAACGCCTGGTGCCACGCCGAGAAGAACGTCTTCATCACCTATACACCCGTGGCACGCATCGAGATCGGCAATGGCACGAGGCTGAACGGCGCCGGCATGATGGCGCGTACCGGCATCCGTATCGGCCCGCGCTGCATCCTCGGCTCAACCTTGATCGTGGACAACGACTTCCATCCTCTCGATCCCCGGCTTCGCCACGATCCGCGTGCCCCGGTGTGCAGCAGGCTCGTGCGCGTGGGCGCCAACGTCTGGCTGGGCGGACAGAGCGCGCTGCTCAAGGGATCGACCGTGGGCGAGAACTCGGTCGTGGCGTTTCGCGCGGTCGTCGCCGGTTCCGTGCCCGCGAACGTCGTCGTGGCCGGCAACCCAGCGCGCGTCGTCAAGCGGCTTGCCGAGCCCACCTTGCTCAACTGACGGGCTCGCGCTACCGCACCGGCTTCAGCGACTGCAAGGTAGCGTCGACGTCCATCGTGTAGGGGAAGGCGCCGCCGATCCGCCGGTGGACGATCAGCCGCGCGTCCAGGCCGCTGATGGGATCGAACCAGGTGACATCGGTCTCGGTACCTGGGTGGTCGCCGGCGGTTGTCGAGCTGGCATCGATCTCGAGCACCTTGACACTTGCTCCTCCGATGCCCATCGTCAGCTGTCGTGTGACCAGGTTAGTGCTGACTACCGGTAGCCCGCCGGCCGAGAAGTGCTGCGTCCAGCTCTGGCCGACGCGGAGCTTCGACGGCTGGGCCAGTGTCTCCGGCACGGTTGCCCCCGCGCTCTCCTGTGCGATGCCGAACACGATCCGCGTGCGCTGCCAGGCCAGGTAACGGCCGTCCGGCCGCACGTCGAAGCGGCTGGCTTCCAGATGGTCTTCCGAGAGGTCAACCTCGAGCGTGAGCGTATGGTCTTTCCTGGTGAGGATCATGCGTGCCTCGGATGGGAAGGACCGGCAGAGCCGCAAGGCAGCCACGCCGGCGCACTCCTGGCCCTGCACGGCATAGGTGTACACTCCCGGGCGTGGTGGACCGGCAGCGGGGCCGCTGCTCGTCTGCTCGTACCGGCTGACCGCCGTTCCGACCGGCACGGGGTTGCTGGTGGCCGACAGCTTTCGCCAGCCTGCGGCCACGGCGACGAGCACCACGGCGAGTAAGCCGGCGGTGACGAGCAGGATCTTTCGGCGGCGCCTCATCGTATGCCTCCGTGGATGCACCTTCCCGGTCCGCCCGCGCCCACCGAAGCCGCGGCGGCGAGCAGGTACCAGGGCAGGCTGCCATACACTCAGCGGGTCGATCATCGAAGGGCGAACGGCATTCGTCCAGGGGCGAGGCGGTGGTTGTACACGATCCACACCAACGCGCACGCCGATGCACGATGCAACCGTGCCAATCGTACACCCTCGTGCTTGATTACGGTGTAGCGCCGTACTTATCTGGATGTCCAATCGCTCAAGAGCACCGAACTCATGGCCCAGCGCTCCAGTGCGCGGCGCTGCCCGGCGGAAAGCGGCTGATCAGGAAAAGGCGGTTGACGCCGCGTCGCGGCTCCCCGAGACTGAGAAGGCGGAATGGCCTACCTGCGTACGACGCGTTTTGCAGCCGTCGGGTAGCGACCGTGCCGGCTGGAAAGCACTGTGCCATGGCGGAGACGTACCTCGCCTTGCTTCGGGGCGTCAACGTCGGCGGCAAGAACAAGCTGCCGATGAAGGCGCTGGTCGAGATCTGTTGCGGGATAGGCTGCGGCGACGTACGCACCTATATCCAGAGCGGCAACGCCATATTCAGCGCCGATCCCGCCATCCAGTCGACGCTTGCCGCCCTGATCAGCGCCGAGATTGCCCGCCGGCTCGCGCTCCGCGTGCCCGTGGTGGTCCGTTCTGCCACCGAGCTTGCCGAGACCGTGCGGGCGAACCCGTTCCTCGAGGCAGGCGCGCCGGAAGAGGCGCTGCACGTGCTGTTCCTGGCAGGCCAGCCGGAGGCCGGCAGAGTCGGCGCGCTCGATCCCGACCGGTCGCCGCCCGACCGGTTCGCCGTGCGCGGCCGCGAGGTGTACCTGTGGCTGCCCAACGGCGTGGCCGAGACCAAGCTGAGCACGGCCTACTTCGACGCCAAGCTGGCCACGATCAGCACTGGCCGCAATTGGCGCACGCTGACCACGCTGCTCGGATTGATGACCGAGTCATCCTCAGGGCAAGGCGGCGTGCGGGCCACTTCCGCGTGATCCCGCGCTGCACAGCGCCGGACGGCAGTTGACGGTCAACCCATATCGGCATCCGGCCAGGATGGGGTGATTCAGCTTGCGTGCGGCGTATGCAAGCGGTTGTCCTCACCAACCATCGACGAGATCGCCGAAGGTCACGCAGGTACGCTGCCCGAGCAGATCGCGCATGCCGTTCAGGATGCGACGGCAATCGGCGGAGGTGCGCGCGCCCTGCGGATGCAGGAACAGCTTCACAGCTTCCGCGCGCGGCGCCAGGCGCATGCAGGCCCAGCTACCCAACCCGATCATGCGTTCCTGGCCGGGGCCGGCTCCCATGAACCCCTGCCAGGGCGTGAACATCCTCTTGCCCGAGACGACATCAGAGAGCCAGGCCATGGAGACTGCATAGCGGAACCCGCAGCGTTTGAGCTGCCGCGGCAGCTCGGGCGTCGCCAGCCAGCCCGGGGCGCAGAAGCCCTGTACCTGCAGGCCGACCTCTTCCAGGATGCGCCGGCCCGCCGTCAACCGCGCCGCCATCTCGGCGCCGTCCAGCGTGACGAACTCGGCGGCTTTGGGCGCGAACAGACGAGCGCGGAGGCTCGGCAGTCTCCAGCCCTGAATCGCCCGCGCCGCCGTGTGCGTGTAGCCGTGCAACACGATCTCGGAGCCGGCCTGTGCCTCGGCGCGAAGCAGCGCGGTGAACTCGGGATACGCGCGAATATCCTGCCGGCCGCCTTCGTCCGGGATCACCTTCAGCACCCGAGGGCGCGCGCCGGCAGCATCGCACGCTTCCAGAAGGTAGCGCAGGTCGTCCGCCTGCGAAGGCGCGACGTCGTGGATCGAGACCACCAGCTTGGGAGCGGCGTGGCTAGCGGACACTGCGCACCTGCCAGACCAGGACGCCGCTGGCTGCCGCGCACACGGAGGCGCCGAGAAACAGCACGCCGTAGCTGCCCGCTTTTCCGAGCGGCGAGCAGACCAGCAGCACGGCGCCGCCGAGAAACGGCGCCACCGTCTGCGGCACGTTGGTGGAGAGCCCCCACAGGCCCAGGTCCTTGGCCGCGAAGCCCTCGTGCGGCAGCACATCGACCGCCAGCGCCCAATCTACCGACATGTACGTGCCGAGCGCCAGGCCGAAGAATACGCCCAGCACCAGCACTAGGTTAAGATCGTGGACGAACGCCAGGCCGAAAAGAGCGCCGGACATCAGGACGCTGGCAATGCTCACCAGCCAGCGCCGGCCTATGCGGTCGGAAATCCAACCCGTCACCAGGCCGCTGAACAGAGCCGCTACCGTCGCCACGCCTGCCAGAATAGCCGCTCCAGCGACGAAGGCGGTCACGTGCACGACATCGCGTACGTAAAAGGCCACGAACGTGAACAGGGTGTAGAGAGCGATCATCATCATGGTGCGGGTGGCAAAGACCCACGAGAAGTCCGCGTTGTGCCACGGATCCAGCCACAGGGCGCGCCAGTGTTGCACGACCGGCCGCGCGCTCTCGCTGAGCTGCGGATCGGGCAGGCGCAACGCGGTGAGCAGCGCCCCGGCGGTGATCAACAGGGCATTGAGCAGGTAGAACCGCCCCTCGTGCTGCGGACCGAGCATGATGGCCGCGAAGCCGAAGCTGGTGATAGTGCCGAGCATGCTCATGGCGCCCAGGTAGCCGGATGCCTCGCCATACTGCCTCGGCGGCACGTGATCCGGGATGTATGCCTGGTAGGCCGCGCCGCTCACGCCGGCACCGAAGCTTGCCAGCAGGAACCCAGCGAAGAGCGCGGGCAGGGTTGCTGCCTGCGCCATGGCCAGAAGCCCGACCACGTCGATCGCGGCACCGCCGATCAGATAGGGGCGTCGCCTGCCCCACTTGCTCGACGACAGATCGCTCAGGGCACCGGCCGCCGGCTGGACCACCACGGTAATCAGTCCCGCCAGACCCCCCAACACCGCGAGCAGTGTCGTGGCCCGCGACGCAGTGCTGAGATCCGTCAGCTGCTGCGGCACGCCGAGCCCGAGCAGCGCCCCACCCTGGAAGCTCAAGGAGAACCAATAGGCAGCCAGGAGCAGCTGCCGCCGCGAGGGCAGATCGGCATCACGGCTGAGCTCGTCGGTTCCGACGCCAAGAACGTGCATGTCCACGTCCACCTGAGACGCAGCAAGGGACGACACGCGGGGCACCAGGCGTGCCGCGGAGACATGGCAGGCACCCGGAGGCGCCACGATGAACGCGACCCGAGGCCGATACCACTGGCCAGCGTATCCGCTAGCGGCGGTATGGTTCAAGGAAGATATGCCCGGACGTCACTGGAGCTGCGCTAATACGTCGGGCCGATTGCTCGTCACGCCGTCCACGCCCGCCGCACGCAATGCCTTCAGCGTGAGCAGGTCGTCTACCGTCCAGGTGAGGACCGGCATACCTGCGCGATGGACGAGGTCAACCACGCCGGGAGCGGCAAGGCGCCAATCGAGCGTGGGACCGTACGCTCCAGCCGCCCGAGTGGCTCTCACGATCCAGCCCGCCTGGCCCCGCGCGCCTGCCGGCAGGTAACGACCGAGCAGACGGCCGGGCAAGCCGCGCCAGGTCGCGTCGACGCTGCACGCGCTGCGCATGGAGGGTGCCAGGGTGCGAAAAGCCGCGAACCCGCGCCTGCCGCCGCCCGACAGCATCGTCTCCTCGCGCCGCCCGGCTCGATCGACGACACGAAGCAAATCCGGGCCGTTGCTGTCCCTCTTCAGGTCCAGATTGACCAGGACGCGCCCTCGCATCAGGTCGAGTGCTTCTTCGAGCGTAGGGATTCGTTCGCCCTTCCCGATGTCCAGCTGTTTCAGCGTGGCCAGCGTGGAATCGCCTACTCTGCCCCTGTATCCGGTCACGCGCCTCAAATCGTCGTCATGGCTGAGCACCAGCGTGCCGTCCGCGCAAGGCCGGACGTCGACTTCCACCATCTCAATGCCAAATCGCAGCGCCGTCTCGATGCCACGCAGGCTGTTTTCCGGCTCGAGCGCGGCAGCACCGCGGTGAGCGATACGTAGAAACGAGTGCTCGGGAAACAGCCGCGCCTCTACCGGCAGGGCACGCACCACGCCCGCGCCCCTGCGCAGCCAGCGGCGCCGTCCCGGGATGATCGCCATCGCGTCGGACAAGCTCATATCCGCCCATACCTCCACTTGCCGGACCCGCTGCCGGCTCCTCAGCTCATTGTCCCGGACATTCCGGCGCCGCGGCAAACAGCGACACACTTCAGTACCGCACATACGATCGCTGCTGGCGAAGTCCGCCTACGTGGGCCTCTGGATTCATGCGGTCGCCGCGAAGATCGAGTTATGCGGACCCGCCTCTTGCCTTCCGAATGGCAGGCTCTAGACTGCAGAGAGACGGTGCGAGGTGCCGATCGTGGCGTGATGATGGGTATACGCGGAGAAGGAGTTAGCTCGATGAAAGCCGGACTCAGTCACATTCAGCTCAACGTGCGGGCCGAGAACCTGCCGTTCTATCGTGACCTGCTGGCGTTCCTTGCCTGGCACACCATCTATGAAGACCAAGAAACGATTGGTGTTGGCACTGAGAGCACCAGTCTCTGGTTCACCAGCCAGGTGAAAGACGTGGGCAACGATTACGACGGGCCGGGAATGAACCACCTTGCCCTGGGCGCCGAGACCCAGGCAGACGTCGACGCGACGGTAGCCTACCTCAGAGCGCGGAGCGTGGAGCTGCTCTTCGAGACACCGCGCCATCGCCCGGAGTTCTCGCAAGGTGAGGGCCAGACCTACTACCAGGTGATGTTCGAGTCTCCCGACCGCATTCTGTTCGAGGTCGTGTACACGGGCCCGAAGTCCGCTTGAGGGGCCGCCGTTCCTTCCCCCGCCGCCCAGTCGGCCGGCCGATCACACACATCTTTACAAGTAATTACTTGCCAAACATAATGGTGTGTGAATCGTGCCGGCGCCTGCTTCCGGAAGGCAACGTGCGTCACCGCCCGCAATCCTACCGGCACTCTCGATCAGGGCTCGGCAACCCTCGGCCCGGGTGGCTGTTGCCGGCACCAACATCCTGGGGGTGCTGCTATGCGGGGATCGTCTTTGGTCACCTCTCTTCTGGCCCGCGGCGCGCTGCTCTGCGCGTTGTTCCTGGCGGTGCCGGCCGCGCTTCCGGCGACGCAGGCGTCGTCCATGGGCTCCGTGGTCCGGGCGGCATCGAGCGCGACTGTCTGGATATGGGGCTACAACGGCAGTGGTGAGATAGCCGACGGCAGCACGACCAACCGGCTCAGCCCGTGGCGCGTGCCCGGGCTGAGTGGCGCGCGCGCCGTCACGGCAGGCTCCAGTCACGTGCTGGCGGTGACCACGGACGGATCGCTGTGGGTCTGGGGCAACAACGGCTATGGCCAGCTCGGCCTCGGCCCCAACAGCACCGGATTCGGCATTCCACAGCAGGTAGCCGGGTTGAAGAGCGTACGCGCCGTGGCCGCGGGCGACTATTTCAGCCTGGCGCTGGCGACGGACGGCACGGTTTGGGCCTGGGGAGAGAACCAACTGGGCCAGCTCGGCATCGATCCCACGGCATCGTACAGAAGCGTCGTGCCGCAGCGTGTTGCCGGTCTGAGCGGCGTAAAGCAAATCGCCGCCGGCGCCGGCTTTGGTCTGGCACTGAAGAATGACGGCACCGTCTGGGCGTGGGGCGACAACGGCTACGGCCAGCTCGGCGTGCCTCAGAGCGCGGCCTACCGGCGCAGCTTGCCGCAGCAGGTGCCCGGCCTACCCACGGCGCGTGTCGTCGCCGCGGGCGATTCGTTCAGTCTGGCGGTGGCGAGGGACGGATCGGTCTGGGCCTGGGGCAATAACGAGTACGGCCAGCTGGGGGAAGACGACACGATTACCGGCAGTAGCGTCGCCAAGCCGCTGCTCGTTCCCGGCCTGAGCGGCGTGAAAGCCCTTGCCGCCGGTGCAGGCCACGTACTGGCGCTGGCGCAGAACGGCACCGTGTGGGCGTGGGGCAACAATCGCTACGGCCAGCTCGGCATCAGCCCCGAAGTGGCCAACGTGTACATGCGCAGCAGCCCGCAGCAGGTCGCCGGGTTGAGTGGCGTGACGGCAATTGCCGCCGGTTCCTCTCATAGTCTGGCCCTGCTGGCCAACGGCTCGGTCTGGGCTTGGGGCGACGACGAGTATGGGCAGCTCGGCGACACCACGACCAACAGCCGCGGAAGTCCGCAGCGCGTAGCCGGGCTCGGGCATGTCCAGAGCATCGGAGCCGCCTACGGCAAGAGCATGGCGATCGTGGGACCGTCCGCGAGCCCGGCCGCGCCACCACCCGGCGGTCCGACGCCGTCGCCACACCACGTCCCGCTTCCACCTGCTACCGGCTGCGCCGCGATCACCACGGCCACGTTCGGCAAATGCGTTGAGCCTAGCGTGCTCCGCGTGGTGAAACTGCTGCCTGGGGACCTGGCCGAGCAGGGCAGTGCCTTTGTCATTCGCGCCGACGCCACCGGTACCTACCTTGCCACGAACAAGCACGTGGTCGACGGCGTCACCAGGGATAAGCTCGCCGTCTATCTGCCCGATGGCCGCACGCGCTACTCGGTAGTAGCCTTGCTCACTACCGGCGCGGACGACGGCACCACGCAAGACCTGGCAATCCTGCTCATACAGCCGACCACGCTGCGGCCGTTGCAGTGGGGCGATTCGACCAGGCTCACACCGCTCACGCCGGTCGTGGCCGTGGGCTACGGCGATGCCTTCAACCTGCTCGGCCCTCCTTCCGTCACGCGCGGCGAGATCAATGCCACAGCCCGTGATCTTGGCAAGTGCGGTGGAGCAGGCTGGATCCAGCACGACGCGTCCGTCACCCAGGGCAACAGCGGCGGCCCGCTGCTCGACACTCGCGGCCTGGTCGTGGGTATCAATACCCTGAGGCTCGATGAGCAGACGACCTGCGCAATGCCCGGCCAGTTCGGCTTTGCCATTCCCAGTGCAACCGCCCAGGTCACCCTGAAGACACTGGCACGCCTCATGCCGGGCGTGCAGGGCGGGCTGGTCACGATGCTTGGGGCGCGCAGCGAAATCGCGGCGTCCCGCGTGACGAGCAGAACGCTGTCCCTGCCGCACTTGCGCGTTGACCTGCCCGTGACGTGGCACCGGGTGGGCACCACGGACGTTTTCGGATCGCGGGACGGGCGACTCACCATCACCCTCTCGGCTCGCCGCTACACCAAAGCGCCCACCGCGGCGCAGCTGCAGGCGGATGCCCTGCGCTCGCTCAAGCCGAGCGCGCCCTTCGTCGGCACGGGAGTCAGTCCCCTCGCGCTGCAGTCGCTGGCGGGCGTGGTGGTCAGTGTGATTCCGGCACACCACGCCTATCGCGGCGACGGCTTCGCCCTGCTGGACAGCAGCGGACGCGTGGAGGTCGTCGTCACGCGTCTCGTCGATCCCAAGGCCACGTTGCTCGACGAGCAGGAAGCCGATTCCTTGCTGTTCAGCCTGGCGGCCGTCGACTGATCCCCGCGGCTACGATCGAGACTTCTCTCGTCTGTAACGGTCACGGATTCGCCTCGCGCCGGCCCAAGGCAGCGGCGAGCTTGCGTGATTGGTTGGTCAGATCGAATAGACGCGAACGTGCGGACGATCATCCACAAGCGCAATGATGTCGGCCGGATCGCCGGTCAGGATGATTGCCGGCCCATGCAGCACCGCCTCTGCCGCGATCAGCGCATCCACGGTAGCGTTGCCGACGTTTGCGGCAGCAAGCAGGCGACCTGCCTCGCGCGCGATGTTCTCAGTAACAGGCGTGATGTCATGCACTGTCCTCACCACCCGGTTGACTCGCGCATCCCGGCCACTGCCGCGAGTGGTCTCCGCGAGGACAACGGCCGGGATGATCAGCGGTGTGCGCTCGCGCAGGGCGCGTTCTACGAACTGCCGTGCTCGTGGCTGGTTGGCGGCGAGCGCAAACACGGCTCCGCTGTCGAGAATCAGTCTGGCCACATCAGGCCGTCAACCTCTCGACGTACGTCCTCGGGAATCGGGCCAGATTCCACTGCCATCTCGTCGAGCATGTTGCGCAGCCGGGAAGCCTGGAGCCGCTGCCGGACCGCCTCATTGACGAACGCCGACATGCCGCGGGCGCCCGCGACTCGGCGCAACTCAGCCTCGACTTCCGGTGCGAGCGTGACCGAGATCTTGGTATACCTCATGGCTCAATCCTACTAGTAGTAGGATTGTATGGCAAGTGGTCCTGTGTCCGTGTGCGACTCAGCGTGCAGGCCGCCGCACACGCGGTCTGAAGCAAGCCATTCCCCCTGGGCCTATTTGGCGACGCATGAGCCTTCAGCGCGTGACGCCGAGTTTGCCGGTATGATCCGATCTCACGCTGTTTGACGAAGTCGGCGCATCAGCCGTCCGGGAGCCAGATCTCTTGGCGCGCCAGTGCGACGGCCTGCTCGCTGCTGAGCGTGCGACCCGCCTCCCAAGCGGCGTCGTAACGCTCGGCCCCAAGCACCGATCGTGCTTCGGTCACGAGATGCTCGTAGGCGGCACGCTGCGGAGATGCAACGGGCGTGCTTATCCCGGCGCGCAGCGACGAAGCGGCGCCAAGCAGGCGTACCGCCGCCTCGTGCCGGGTGCCCACGGCGAGAGTCATCGCCACCCCCTCGAGCGCGGCGGCCAGGCCAAGCGTGTCGCCCAGAGCCTGTCGCAGGGCGAGCGCTTCCAGGAGTAAGCGAGAGGCTTCGGTGCCGTCGCCCTCCGCCTGCAATATCTCGGCAAGATTCTGGCACGCCAGGGCCACCATAGCCTTGTTTCCCATTGTCCTGCTCAGCGAGAGGCTCTCTTCGTACAGCGCCCGTGCCCTGGTGGCGTCGCCTCCGTCGAACGCCGCGAGGGCCAGGTTGTCCATCGTCTCTGCCATTCCCGGCTTGTCTTCCAGGCCGCGCCGGATACGCAGTGCTTCGTCGAGGTATGCTGCCGCCCGAGCGTAATCGCCCTGCTCGTACGCTAGTAGTCCCAGGTTGTTGAGCACCGAGGCCGTGCTCCAATGGTCCTGCTCGGCTCGAAACACTGCCAAGGCCTCGGAATACTGCTGCGCGGCTTCGGCGAGGTCGCCGCTCGTATCCGCCACCATACCGAGGTTGTTATGGGCTGCCGCCTCGCCCCAGCGATCTGCCAAAGCCGAGCAGATCTGGAGGCTCTGCCGGTAGAAGGCCACAGCCTCGGCGAAGCGGCTCTGCCTCATCGCCACGTTGCCCAGCCGGCGTAGCGTATCCGCCGCGCCCGCTTCGTCGCCGCCGCGACGCCGTGACGCCAGCGCGGCCTCGTAGTGTGCACGCGCGTCCGTGTAATCTCCCATGTTGTGTGCCAGCTTGCCGGCTGCCACCTGGGCGCGGATGCGAGCCTCGTCCTCGGATGCTGGAGAGATTGCCAGTGCCTTCTCCAGCCACCGCCTACCCTCGCCGAAATGCCCGTGTACCGGCCAGAAGTCACTCAGCAGTCCGGCGAGCTTCAGACCGTCGCCAGCATGCGCCGCATCGTCCATGCTCCAGGCCAGCGCGGCGCGCACGTTGTCCAGCTCGACCTCCAGGAGGGCCAGCCAGCGGACCTGCTCCGGTCCTCGCAGGGCCGGCTCGGCATGGCGCGCCAACTCCACGCACCAGGCCAGCAGCCGATTCTGCTGCGCCGTGCTCTCACCGGCGACCTGGCGTCGGTCGGCGGCATACTGGCGCACGGTCTCCAGCAGGCGGTACCGCGGCTCCTCCACGACGTCGACCACTTGCAGCAATGACTTGTTGACGAGTGCGGTCAGCAGATCCAGCACTTCCCAGATCTCCACGACGCCGGAGGCACAGACCGTTTCGGCCGCCTCGAGCGTGCAGCCGCCTGCAAATACGCTCAGACCGCGCAGCAGCGCCTGCTCGGGCTCGGCCAGCAGATCGTAGCTCCAGTCCAGTGCGGCCCGCAGGGTCTGCTGCCGGGGAAGCGCGGTGCGCGGGCCGCCGGTCAGCAGCTTGAAGCGATCGCTCAGGCGTCCGGCGATCGCCTCCGGTGAGAGGACGCTCAATCGCGCTGCCGCGAGCTCCAGTGCAAGAGGAAGGCCATCGAGCCGGGCGCAGATCGCCGCCACTGCCGGTGCGTTCTGGTCCGTGAGCGCGAAGTCGTGCTTGGACGCCCGAGCGCGCTCCACGAACAGCCGCACCGCCGGATAATCGGCCGCTTCCTCGGCGCCGCACCCGGCACCCGCCTCCGGGGCCTGCAGTGACGGCACTCGGTATGTCTGCTCGCCCGCGACACCCAGCGGCTCCCTGCTGCTCGCCAGTATGCGCAGATGAGGGGCGGCAGGCAGCAGCGTGGTCGCCAGCCGCGCGACTGCCTCCACGAGGTGCTCACAGTTGTCCAGCACCAGCAGCAGCGTCCTCGACTTCACGTAGTCGGCGACCGTCGCCTGCACCGATCGCCCGGGCTCTTCGTGCAGGCTGAGAATGCCCGCCACCTCCGCGGGCACCAGGGCGGGATCGCCGATTGCCGCCAGGCTTGCCAGCCAGACGCCGTCGGCAAAGCGCGGGCGCACGGCTTCGGCAGCGGCCAGCGCCAGTCGCGTCTTGCCGCATCCTCCAGGCCCCACCAGGGTCAGCAGGCGGCAGCCTCCCGCCTCCAGGTCACGCTCGAGCAAGGACGTCAGCTGGACGCGTTCCTGCTCGCGCCCCACGAAGCTCGTGACCGCGGCTGGCAGATTGGACGGAGGAGGGGTCGCGGGCGACGGCGGCGGCGGTATGTCTGTCCGGTCGGGTATCGTAGCGCTCGCGACACTGGGCGGCGCCGATACGCCGAACGCCAAGCCGCGAATAGCACTGATCAGGTGTTGGAGGGCAACGGGATCCTGCGTACCGCCGGTGAAGTTGACCCAGGTGAACACGCCGAGGAACGGCGGCAACAGGTCGGGGTCGAACGGCTCCGGCACCCCGGGCAGCAACACGGGAAAACAGCGAAACGCCGGGTCCTTGGCAGTCCGATCGAGCGCCAGGCGGACTTCCATGGCGGACCAGGCACCGACGCTGTGCGGTCCGACAAATACGGCACAGGCGCGGCTGCTGCGCATGCCGGCGACCAGCTCCGACTGCCAGTCGCCGCCGGGAGTCAGGCGCCAGTGATCCAGCCACGGCTCCACCCCATCTTGCCGCAACGCGTGGGCAATCTCCGTCACAGCGGTGCGGTCTTTGCTGTTGTAGGAGAGAAAGACGTCGTAGCTCAGATCGCTCATCGAAGGGCCCTTCGGCAATACTCATAGCATACTCCGGAGCTTCCGACCGGGGTCTCAGCCGCTGCAGGTCGTGCAAATCCGGCCCCGCGGCGCGCCACCGGCTGCCATCAGTCCGCGGCCTCAAGCGCGGATCTTCTGTCACGACGGTCGAACCCCTACTAGCCATATCGGAGTTTGACGTGCCCCTGATCGAGTGCTACGATAAAACCTGAGTAATGTAGTAAGAGTTTTTCCACGAGGCATGAGATGCAATTCTCTAAACGCAGCGAATACGGTGTGCGCGTGATGACCGAGCTTGCGGTTCATTACGGGTTCGGGCCGCTCTCGCTCACGGAGATCGCGCGCGACCAGAGCATGCCCTTGCCCTACCTGGAACAAATAGTGGCCTTATTGCGCCGCGCCGGGCTCGTGATCAGCCACCAGGGCGTGCATGGTGGGTACGAGCTGAGCCGTGCGCCGTCGGACGTGGTGATGAGCGACGTGATCGACGTGCTGGAAGAGACGATAGCTCCCATGCTCTGCGCTCCCATGGACGGCGCCACCATGCAGTGCGGCCGCGAGAGCATGTGCGGGAGCAAAGAGCTGTGGCGGCGCGTGCGCGACGCGGTAGCCGGGGCCCTGGACACCACGACCCTGGCCGACCTGATGCCCGAGCACGTGCAGTTCGTGAGATTGCGTAAAGACGTGACCCCTCTACCAATGCTTGCCGGAACGTGGTCCGGCAACGGCGAGAAGACCGTCTCGCCCGGCCCGACCGTCGGGTAACCACGCTCCGCGCGCTCTGAGAGAGGATGGATTAGGAAGTATGAGCAATCTGGTAATCAAGGATCTGCGCGTAAGCGTCGAGGGAAACGAGATTCTTAGAGGGATCAACTTGACGGTGCGCACAGGCGAGACTCACGCGCTGATGGGAAAGAACGGCTCCGGCAAGAGCACGCTGGCCAGCACGCTCATGGGGCACCCGAGCTACGAGGTCGTCGGCGGCGACGTGCTGGTCGACGGCGAGAGCATTCTGGGGCTCAGCCCGGATGAGCGGGCCAAACGCGGCTTGTTCCTGGCCTTCCAATACCCGAGCTCGGTGCCCGGTGTCCCGATGTTCAACTTCCTTCGCATGGCCTATAACGCCGTACACACCCCCGCGGGCGGGAAGCCCCTTGCCGTTCGCGAATTCCGCAAGGCCCTGATCGAGAAGCTGGCCCTGCTGAAGATGGATGAGGACTTCCTCAAACGGTACCTGAACGACGGTTTCTCCGGCGGCGAGAAGAAGCGCGCCGAGATCCTGCAGATGGCCGTGCTGCAACCCAAGTTCGCCGTCCTCGACGAGACCGATTCGGGTCTGGACATCGACGCCATGCGAATCGTCTCCGATGGCGTGAATGCGCAACGCGGTCCCAACCTTGGCACGCTGGTGATCACCCACTATCAGCGCTTGCTCGACTACATCGTGCCGGACTACGTGCACGTGATGCTCGCTGGCAAGATCGTCACCACGGGCGACAAGGAGTTGGCCAAAGACCTCGAGCGCCGTGGCTACGAGTGGGTGGAACAGCAATATGGGGAGAGCGGAGAGGCGGCCTGACATGGCAGTAAACACGATCGACCAGGTCAATACCGACTACCAGTACGGCTTCAGCGACCCGGAGGACTACGTCTTCAAGTCCGGACGCGGCCTGACGCCCGAAGTCGTGCGCAAGATCTCCGAGATGAAGGACGAGCCCGAATGGATGCTGAAGTTCCGGCTCAAGGCCCTCGAGTACTTCAACCGCCGTCCCATGCCGAACTGGGGCGCCGATCTCTCCGACATCGACTTCGGCAACATCTTCTACTACGTGAAGCCGTCTGAGCGGGCCGGGCGCAACTGGGACGAAGTGCCCGAGGGTATCAAGAACACGTTCGATCGGCTCGGTATTCCCGAGGCGGAGAAGAAGTTCCTCGCCGGCGTGGGCGCCCAGTACGAGTCGGAGACCATTTACCACAAGCTGCGCGAAGACCTCACCAAACAGGGCGTGATCTTCCTCGACACGGGCGTAGCCTTGAAGGAACAGCCCGAGATCTTCAAGCAGTACTTCGGCACCATCATCCCGCCAAACGACAACAAGTTCGCCGCGCTCAACAGCGCGGTCTGGAGTGGCGGCAGCTTCATCTACGTGCCGAAGGGCGTGCACGTCGACCTGCCCCTGCAGGCCTACTTCCGCATCAACGCCGAGAACATGGGACAGTTCGAGCGCACGCTGATCATCGTCGACGAGGGCGCCTACGTGCACTACGTCGAAGGCTGCACGGCGCCGACCTACAGCTCGGATTCCCTGCACTCGGCGGTGGTCGAGATCATCGTGAAGAAAGGCGGCCGCTGCCGCTACACGACGATTCAAAACTGGTCGAAGAACGTCTACAACCTGGTCACCAAGCGGGCCATGGCCTACCGGGACGCCACGATGGAGTGGGTCGACGGCAACCTGGGCTCGAAGGTGACCATGAAGTACCCCGCCATCTGGCTGATGGAGCCCGGCGCGCGCGGCGAAGTGCTCTCCATTGCCTTCGCCACGGACGGGCAGCACCTCGACGCCGGTGGCAAGGTGGTGCACGTGGCGCCCAACACGTCCTCGGTGATCACCTCCAAGTCGATCAGCAAGGGCACCGGTCGCGCCAGCTATCGCGGCCTGCTCAAGATGCACAAGGGCTCGAAGGGCTCGAAATCGACGGTCGTGTGCGACGCGCTGCTGCTCGACGAGAGCAGCCGCACGGATACCTATCCCTACATCGAGATCGAAGAGGATGACGTCGAGACGGCACACGAGGCGACCGTCACGAAAGTCGGCGAGGAGCAGCTGTTCTATTTGCAGAGCCGCGGGCTCTCCGCGGCGGACGCGACGGCCATGATCGTGCGCGGATTCATCGAGCCGGTGGCCAAGGAGCTGCCGCTCGAGTACGCGGTTGAGCTCAACCGGCTGATCCAGCTGGAGATGGAAGGTAGTGTCGGCTAGTATGACCGTAGAGTTGACGTCGACCCTTTCTGGCGAGGCCGTGCAGGCTCTCGCTCAGCGTAACGACGAGCCCCGGTGGATGCGCGATCTACGCCAGGGCGCCTGGGAGACGTACGAAGCGACACCAATGCCGGCAATCACCGACGAGGAGTGGCGCCGTACGCAGCCGCAGCTTCGCGCCATCGACATGGGCGCTCTGCGCATGCCCGAGCCTAACGGCACCGTGCCGCTTCCGGACGACTGGCAGCCGAGCGAGCACACCCTGCAATCGCGCGCCGGCATTCTGGTTTCCCATGTTTCCACTCCCGCCATGCGCACACTCTCGGCAGACTGCGCGGCAAAAGGCGTGATTCTGACCGACATGGACACGGCGGTGCGCGACCACGGCGACCTGGTGCGTTCTTCCTTCATGACCGCTGCCGTCAAGCCGGGCTTCAGCAAGTTCGCCGCCTTGAACGGCGCCCTCTGGAGCGGCGGCACGTTCGTCTACGTGCCGGACGGCGTCAGAGTCGAGCTGCCGCTGCAGGCCCGCACCTGGCTGGATCAGCCCGGCCTCGGTGCCTTCCCCCACACCCTCGTGGTGATGGGACGCGACAGCGAAGCGACGTTTATCGACGAAACCGGCTCGCTCGGAGCCGACGACACGCTGAGCGTGCCGGTCGTCGAGCTCATTCTCCACGAGGGAGCAAAGCTCACCTTCGTTACTCTGCAGGAACTGGACGACAGCGTGCGTCAAATCGGCGTGCATCGAGCGTACCAGCACAAGAACAGCGCGCTCACCTGGATCACCGCGACCATGGGTGGCCGCCTGGTGAAGCTCAATATCGACACCGAGATGCAGGAGCCGGGTTCCACGAGCGAGATCCTCGGCCTGTACTTCCTCTCCGGGAGCGAGTTTGTCGACTATCACACGCTCCAGGATCACATCGCGCCCAACGCCACCAGTAACCTGCTTTTCCGAGGAGTGCTCAAGGACAGCTCTCGCCTCGTCTACTCGGGCCTCATCCGTGTGCACGAAGGCGCGCAAAAGACGGACGCCTACCAGAAGAACAACAACCTGATACTCAGCCCATCGGCGCGAGCGGACTCTATCCCCAACCTGGAGATCGCTGCCAACGACGTGCGTTGCTCGCACGGCGCGACGGCGGGCAAGGTCTCGGAGGATCACCTGTTCTACCTGATGAGCCGCGGACTCTCTCGCGGCGAAGCGGAGCGTCTGATCGTGAACGGGTTCCTGGCGCCCTTGATCGAGCGAATCCCGCTCGAAGACGTGCGCGAGCGCCTCTCGGCGCTGGTCGATGCCAAGATGGAAGCAGGCGCATCGGATAGAAGGTAGACCGGGTGCTTGGACAGGACGGCGCTCACGGAGCGCAGAGGGCACGGTCCTGCCACCCGGAACAGCACGCGCAATCACATGAAAGGAGGATCCACGGTGCTGAGCGTCGATCGAGCAAGGCTCGAGACCGCGTCTTCGCCGCCGGCAGAGTCCGGTCCCCTGGATCCGTCGGTAGTGCGGCCAGATTTCCCGATTCTTGCCACCAGCCGGGACGGCAAGCCTTTGACCTACCTGGACAATGCCGCGACCTCGCAGAAGCCGCGCGTGGTGATCGACACCATGTCGAGCTACTACGCCACGTTCAATGCTAACGTGCACCGCGGCGTGTATGAGATCAGCGAGCGGGCCACGGAGGCCTATGAAGAGGCGCGAAAGACCGTCGCCGGCTTCATCGGGGCCCCCGTGGCCGAGAGCGTGGTCTTCGTGCGCAACACGACCGAGGCGATTAATCTGGTCGCGCACTCCTGGGGGCGGCACCACGTCGGACCCGGCGACGCCATCCTCACCAGCGCCATGGAGCATCACAGCAACCTGGTGCCCTGGCAGCTACTGGCCGAGGATCGGGGCGCACGCCTGCTGGCACTGCCGCTCGACGGGCAGGGACGCATGGACCTCTCGAATCTCGACGCGTTGCTCGCGCAGGGCGTCAAGCTGGTGGCAATCAGCCACATGAGCAACGTGGTGGGAACGATCAACCCGGTAGCCGAGATCGCCGCCCGAGCCCATGCCCACGGAGCGCTGGTTCTGGTGGATGCCGCGCAAAGCGTACCGCACTTCCCGGTCGACGTGCAGGCGCTGGACTGCGATTTCCTGGCCTTCTCCGGGCACAAGATGCTCGGGCCTACGGGGATTGGCGCCCTCTACGGACGCTATGAGGTGCTCGACGCCATGCCGCCATTCATGGGTGGCGGATCGATGATCCGGAAGGTGACGCTCGAAGCGTCGACCTATGCCGATCTTCCGCAACGGTTCGAGGCGGGCACGCCAGCCATCGCCGAAGCACTGGGATTCGCCGCTGCCGTGCGCTACCTGAGCGCTCTGGATATGGAGCGGGTGCGCGACTACGAGCACGTGCTCGCCGAATACCTCCTGCGGACGCTTGCCGCGATCCCGGACGTCACCGTGTACGGGCCGCCGGCCGCCGAGCGGGGCGGCGTGGTTTCGTTCACCGTTCGCGGCGTGCACCCGCACGACGTGGCATCGGTCCTCGATCAAGACAACATCGCCGTACGAGCCGGGCACCACTGTTGCCAGCCGCTCATGCGCGTGCTGGACGTCAGTGCCACGACAAGAGCCAGCGTCTATTTCTACAATACAATCGAGGAAATAGACACGCTGGCGCGCGGAATCGAACGAGTGCGTAAGGTGTTTAGAGTGTAGGAAGGCGACAGCCGATCGCGGTGCTCGTTGCGGGGTGCCGGCGGCAAGGAGCAACAGCGAGAATGAGCAGCGACATCTATCAGGAAGAGATCCTGGACCACTATCGTCATCCGCACAACTACGGCACCATCGACAACCCGGATGCCACATACGAGGATACGAACCCTCTGTGCGGCGACGTCGTGACGGTGGACGTCCGCTACAACGGCGACCGCATAGAAGAAGTGCGCTTCCGCGGCAACGGCTGTGCCATAAGCCAGGCTGCAACCTCAATGCTCACCGATATGGTCGCCGGCCAGACGAAGAGCGAGGCGCTCGGCATCACGCGCGACGACATCCTCGAGGCGCTGGGCGTGCCGCTCAGCCCGGCGCGCGTCAAATGCGCGCTGCTGGGCTACAAGGTGATGATGGCGGCACTCTACGGGGTGCCGGACGCTACCAGGCGCCTGGAGACGTCAGCCTAGTGGGTCGTGTGCTCTGTGCCATGGCGTTCCAGCGAGGGGCATACAGGTCACGGCCAGGCGGGCGATGGAGGACACACCCGCGCGGGGAACCCGGCCGTGAGCATGTCCGGTGGCCCACGATCGGTGCGACGGCCAGGAGCATTCTCGTTCCCGAGTGACGCTTTCTGGCTGGCAGGTTGCCGGCGGCGTGCGGCCGCGGATTGAAACGGTAGGCCTGGGGCCTCGTTTGAGGAATCGACAATGAAGACAACTTATCGGGTCGCCTCGACGTCGGATCTGGCGCCCGGGGAAAGCAAGTCCGTGCGGGCCGGCGACGAGATTATCGCCCTGTTCAACTGCGCCGGCACCTACTACGCGACCGCAGACACCTGTACGCACGAAGAGGCGTCGCTGTCCGAAGGCTGGCTCGAGGGCACGGAGATTAGCTGCCCGCTGCACGGTGCAGTGTTCGACGTCACCACCGGCGAGGCTTTGTGCCTGCCCGCCACCGAATCCATACGCACGTACCCGGTGCACGTCGAGGGCGACGGCATTTTCGTAGACGCCTAAACAAAAAGGGGAGGACGGCTCGTGGCTCATACCGAAGATGAAGTAATGGAATATCTCCGTGAGGTGCACGATCCGGAGCTCGGCATTAACCTGGTCGACCTCGGTCTGATTCGCGAGGTGGAGGTCGACGAGCGCGCGGTCACCGTTACCTATACGCTCACCACGCCGGCTTGTCCGCTCAACGAGTACATCGACGCCGAGATGGACGAGGTGCTTAAGCGCCGCATGCCCGACATCCAGGCCGTCATTCCCAAGCTCACCTGGGAGCCCCTTTGGAATCCCAGCATGATGAGCGAGGATGCCAAGCTGGAGCTCGGCTTCTTCTAGCCAGAAACTACGCCCCGATCAGCTTGGCGCCGGCGACGATCTGACTGTAGCTCTCCTGGCCGGTGACCATCCGTCTGATGACGCCGCGGCCGTCGATATAGACGGCAGTAGGCGTGCCTATACCCTGGTAAAGATCACTGAAGACCGAGTGGGTGAGATCTACCAGCACCACGCCCGGGATGCCATGTTTCTGCACGTATGGACTGATGTAGTCCGCGGTCTCACCCCAGGCGTCCACGGCCAGAATCGCCGGAGCCTTGGCACCCAGATCGCGCACAGCCCTGAGATAGTCTGCCTGCTCCGCCTGGCAGGTCGTGCAGTCCACCGCCCAGAAGTGGATGAGCAACGGCCGTCCCGTGTAGGTGTGCAGGCTGACCGCTTTGCCCTGCAGGTCGCGCAGAGTGAAGTCCGGTGCGCGCTGCCCGGTGTGCGGCCCGACCGGGAGGGCGATCGCCGCGGTGCCCGGCCCGCTACGGGCGGGGGCCTGGGCCGTGGAGTGCCGGTCAAGCACGAGCGACAGCAGGGCTGCGACCACCACGAGCACGGTGCCGCACCACATCAGGCGCTGGCTGAGTTGCTTGCGCCGCTTCGCCTGGCTGATCCTGGCAGCTTCTCGGCCCATTTCTCCTCCCGCAGCCGGCAGCCGGCCGGCGGGAGGCTGGAATCCAACGTTTCCCATCTGTGCCTCTGTCTTCGCCGGTTTGGCAGACCGGAACGTGGCTACGTAGCCCTATGAGGGGCTACATGCCGGCCGGGAATGATTCGGCGGCTGGTGCGATTGCAGAACAACTCCAGCCGGAAAGCACTACCGTGCTTCATGCACTCGTCGTTTGGTGTATGGTTAACGTACAGGTTCCTTGACGAGCTTTGGCTCGTACTGCTACGTTCGGTGACATCCAATTGTAGCGTACTGCTGTAGAAGTGTGACTGCTCCTGTGACGCCTAGTTCGCCTCGTCTTCGCATTGCGCCCAGCCCTACAGGTGACCCGCATATAGGCACGGCCTATATGGCCCTGTTCGACTTTGCGTTTGCACGTCAGAACGGTGGCGCGTTCGTGCTGCGCATCGAAGATACCGATCGCGCCCGCTATGATGAAGCCTCCGAGCAGCGCATCTTCGACGCCCTGAGCTGGCTCGGTCTACATTGGGATGAAGGCCCCGATATAGGCGGTCCGTTCGCGCCATACCGGCAGTCGGAGCGCCTGCCCCTCTATTGCCAATACGCGCAACAGCTCGTAGCGGATGGCCGCGCCTACTACTGCTTCTGTACGCGCGAGCGCCTTGACGCCATGCGCAAGGAGCAGGAAGCGGCCAAGCAGCCGCCCAAGTACGATAGGCGCTGCCTGCACCTCGACCCGCAGACCGTAGCGGAGAACATACGGCTGGGCGTGCCTCATGTGGTTCGGCTCAAGATGCCCGACCGCGGCGAGACGTGCTTCACCGATCTGGTGCGGGGCCAGGTCTCTTTCCGGAACGACCTGCAGGACGACCCGGTCGTGCTGAAGGCAGATGGATTCCCGACCTATCACCTTGCCGTGGTGGTGGACGACCATGTGATGGGCATCACGCACGTCGTGCGTGGTGAGGAGTGGATTTCCAGTGCCCCCAAGCACGTCGTGTTGTACGAGGCGTTTGGCTGGGACCTTCCCGCATTCATTCACATGCCGCTGATGCGGAATGCCGACAAGAGCAAGATCTCAAAGCGCAAGAACAATACCTCGTTGGACTGGTACCGCGAGCAAGGCTTTCTTCCCGCGGCGCTGTTGAACTATCTCGCGCTTCAGGGTTGGTCCATGCCCGACGGCCGCGAGACATTTTCGTTGAACGAGTTCATAGCCGCCTTCACCTGGGACCGGGTGGTGGCGGGCGGCCCAATCTTCGATATGCATCGCCTCGACGATCTCAACGGGCAGTACATCAGGATGCTGTCCGAGGACTGTTTCGTCGAAGCGCTGCAGCCGTTTCTTCCCGCGGGCGCCAATCCGGCCTTAGTGCAGGCCGTGGTCCCGCTCGTCCAAACACGGCTCAACCGGCTCTCCGAGTTTTCCTCTCTGGCGGGATTCTTCTTTCGAGAGCCTGACTACGAGCCCGACACGGTGGTAGAGAAGAAGCTTGGGCCGGAGGCTAGCCGATCGCTACTGCGCCAGGTCCATATACTATGCAGCCGCGTTGCTGGTTGGGACCACGCATCGCTCGAGAACGAGTTCCGCGCGCTCGCGGACTCCGCATCCGTAAAATTGCGCCAGCTTGCCGAGGTGGCGCGCGTACCTATCACCGGAAGTAAGGCTGGACCTCCGCTCTTCGAGAGCATGGAGATCCTCGGTCGTGATGTCTGTCTCGCCCGCCTCGCAACGGCAGTGGAGAGAATAGGCTAGGCCACGACCGCCGGCTACTCGCCTTCCGGTACACTGTCTGGTCACTTGGGGGAGGTGTACCGTACATGGTCATCGTCATTACTGCCGTGGTCGCCCTGCTCGTGGGTCTGGCCATCGGCTATGTCGTCTATTTTTACGTGCCGCGTTCCCGCCTGCATGGAGTAGAGAGCCGCGCTGAAAAGGTGTTACTGGAGGCCGAATCCAAGCAGAAGGAAATCCTGCTCGTCGCCAAGGACGAAGCCATGGCCCTTCGTGCCGAGGCAGAGGCCGAGAGCCGAGAGCGGCGGGCCGACGCGCAGCGACAGGAGCGGCGCCTGCAACAGAAGGAAGAGAGCCTGGATCGCCGGTCCGAGAGCCTCGAGCGGCGTGAGCGGGTGCTCGGCACGAAAGAGCAGGACCTGGATGAAGCCAAGGAGAAGCTGGAGGCAGCTCAAGACTGAGCAGATGGCTGTCCTGGAGCACATCGCCGGCCTGCCGCGTGAGGAGGCCCGGCAACTGCTGATCGCCCAGGTCGAGAGCGAGGTCAAGTCGGACATCGAGCGGCGCGTGCGCGATATGGAGGCGGAAGCCAAGCTCGAGTCGGAGCGGCGCGCGCACAAG
This sequence comes from uncultured bacterium, assembly GCA_963827235.1. Classification (GTDB taxonomy): domain Bacteria; phylum Chloroflexota; class UBA5177; order JANWHV01; family JANWHV01; genus JANWHV01. The sequence continues at coordinate 813,275 of CAWHAE010000009.1, read as the reverse complement.
ATTATCGGCCTGGCCATCCAGCGCTGCGCGGCGGACGTGGTGGCCGAGACCACGGTCTCGGTCGTCAATCTGCCGAACGAAGAGATGAAGGGCCGGATCATCGGCCGCGAGGGCCGGAACATCCGCGCCCTGGAAGCAGCCACCGGCATCGACCTGATTATCGACGATACGCCGGAAGCGGTGATACTCTCCGGGTTCGACCCCGTCCGGCGCGAGGTAGCGCGCGTGGCCTTGACCAAGCTGATTGCCGACGGCCGCATCCATCCCGCCCGCATCGAGGAAGTGGTGACCAAGGCTCGTGCCGAGGTCGACGTCGCCATCCGCGAGGCCGGGAGAGCGAGCCGCCTTCGACGCGGGTGTGCACAGTCTCCACCCCGACCTGGTCAAGCTGCTAGGCCGTCTGAAGTTCCGCACCAGCTATGGGCAGAACGTGCTCAACCACGCGGTCGAAGTAGCTATTCTCTGCGCGGCGATGGCCGCGGAGGTCGGCCGCCGATCCCTATATCTGCAAGGAGGCCGGCCTGCTCCACGATATCGGCAAAGCGGTCGACCATGAGATCGAAGGGCCACATGCCCTGATCGGCGCCGACATCTGCAAGCGCCTGGGCAAGTCGCCCAAGATCGTCCACGCCATCGCCGCGCACCATGCCGAGGAAGAGCCGCAGTCGATCGAAGCGTTCATCGTGGCGGCCGGCGACGCCATCTCGGCCGCACGGCCGGGTGCGCGGCGCGAGACCGTCAGCACCTACATCAAGCGGCTCGAAGCCCTGGAGGAAATCGCCAACAGCTTCCCGGGCGTGGAGCGAAGCTTCGCCATTCAGGCCGGCCGCGAGCTGCGTATCGCCGTCAAGCCCGACGAGGTCGACGACCTGGGATCGATGCGGGTAGCGCGCGACGTGGCAAAGCGTATCGAGGAGAACCTGGACTATCCGGGGCAGATCAAGGTGATGGTGATCCGCGAGAAACGCGTGGTGGAGATAGCGCGATAGACGCGCTGCGCCGGCACTCCTCGATTGGCTCGCGCCGGTGAATGCGGCGCGGGCTCCCGTGATGCGACCCCAACGGACATCTGGGGCCGTGGATGCCGGCGTCACGCCCGGCCGGAAGGGTAGCGGCGAGTGCGTCTCCTGTTCATCGGCGACGTATTTGGCCGGCCCGGTCGCGAGGCAGTCGCGGCGACCCTGCCGGAGCTCCGGCGCCGCGAGTCGGTCGACCTGGTGATCGCCAACGGCGAGAACGTCTCTCACGGAGCGGGCTTGACCGTGTCGACGGCCAGGAGCCTCTTTCAAGCAGGCGTCGACGTGATCACCTCCGGCAACCATGTCTGGCAGCACCGGGAAGCATCCAGCCTGCTCGACCGGGACCCGCGCATTCTTGCGCCCGCTCAACTATCCGGCAGGCGTGCCCGGCAGCGGTGCCCTGGTGCTTCAGGTCGGCCAGGTGCCCGTGCTCGTGCTCAACGCACTCGGCCGGCTCTTCATGCGCCCGATCGACGACCCGTTCCGAGCCGTGGACGAGGCGCTGGCGGCAGTCGCCAAGGAGACGAACGTGGTAATCGTCGATTTCCACGCCGAGGCCACCAGCGAAAAGCGGGCCATGGGGTTCTACCTGGACGGGCGCGTCAGCGCAGTACTCGGCACACACACTCATGTCCCCACCGCCGACGCTCAGATCCTGCCGCGAGGCACGGCCTACGTGACCGACGTGGGCATGGTCGGCGTCCGACAATCGGTCATCGGCCTGGCGATCGAGCCGGTTGTCGCCGGCTTCACCACGCTCATGTCGCATCACGCGCAGCCTGCCGAAGGTCCGGTGGACGTTAACGCCGTCATGGTGGAAATTAATACCGAGACCGGACTGGCATCATCTGTCAGACGCCTGGACTACTATGTAGAATAGACAGTGCTCACTGCGGATCACTTTGGATTGTCCCGGCGAGCTTGGGAGGAGATAGTGCAATGCAGGCAACCAACGAGCCTACCGAGCTGCGTCTGACGACACTGCTCGATGAGCACTTTGGCCCCCGCGCTTCAAAGGCCATCGTGGTGCGAGCGCCGGGACGCGTGAATATCATCGGTGAGCATACGGACTACAACGGCGGTTTCGTGTTGCCGGCCGCGGTGGACCGCGCGGTGCTCCTGGCCGGCCGGGCCGTGCCGGGCCAGTCGATATCAGCCTATACGAAGACGCTCGAGCTGTCCGCTACCTGGGAGATGAGCGATACCAAGCCGGACGATCAGTGGCTGAAGTACATCGCCGGCGTGGCCACGGCCCTGCGCGAACGCGGCGCTGCGTTGCCGGGCATGGAGATCGCGATCACCGGCGACGTGCCGTCCGGGGCCGGCATGAGCTCGTCGGCCGCGCTATGCGTCGGGGCGGTGCTTCTCATCTCCACCCTCGCCGATTTCCCCGTCGATCCGCTCACCTGCGTGCTCATCTCCCAGTGGGTAGAGAACGAGTACCTGGGCGTTCGCGTTGGCATCATGGATCAATACGCATCGCGCAACGGCAAGGCCGACCACGCCTTGCTGCTGGATTGCAGGGCACAGACGCACGAGCTCGTGCCGTTGCCCGCCGGATTGGTGCTCGGCTTGTGCGATACGCGCGTGCGCCGGGCACTGGCCGGCTCGGCATACAACGATCGACGGCGCTCCTGTGAGGAGGCCGTCACCTTGCTTCGCCCGCACGTAGGGGGCATCCGATCGCTGCGCGACGTCGACCCCGCCTGGCTGACCGACCTGAAGCTATTCCTCTCCGAGACGCTCTATCGACGCGCTCATCACGTGGTGACAGAAAACGTGCGCACGCTGGAGTGCGTGGCCGCCTTCCGGAACAACGACCTGGCGAAAGCCGGCGAGCTCATGCGAGCCTCTCACGCCAGTCTGCGGGACGACTACGAGGTGAGCTGCAAGGAACTCGACGCCATGGTGGAAGCGGCCGAAGGTGCGCCCGGCTGCTACGGTGCTCGCATGATGGGCGGCGGCTTTGGCGGCTGCGCGATCGCCCTGGTCGACGAAACCGCATTCGACCGTTTCGCTGAAGCCACGTCCGCAGGATATCGCACGGCCATCGGCAGAGATGCCGTGATCTATCGTTGCCGGGCCACCGACGGCGCGGCAGTCGTCTCGCGCGCTTAGCACGTTCTTTCCGACGCCTTGCCCCGGGTCGGGGCGTGCGGCAACAGATGTGCGGAGCCCAGCCCCCGGGGCTCATGGGGGCGGGAGGTGACGTCATACCTGCGTATTGCACCAGGTGCGGCGCGCGAGCCGCGAAGCATTTTCGCTTCTGCCAGAGCTGCGGAGCCCCGCTCGGGGCCCCGCCGGGACGTACGGGCCGGCCCTCGGCCGCAGGTACCGGCGGCGCACGACGTTACTCGCTGCCGTTCGTGGCCGGCACGTCCATCGGCGTCCTGGCCCTGCTCATCGCCGCCGGCATCGCGATCTCGGATATGCTCGCCTCACCCGGACCGCAACCGGTGCCGATCGGCACGCCGACCGTGATCGCCCTGGCAACCGGCACCACGGCACCCAACGCGAGCGCCAGTCCGGCAGGAACCTCGCAGGCAGTTGCTACCGCGGCTCCCACTGCTCCCTCGGGCCCCGCGGATACGCCCTCGACCGATGGCCCGAGCGTGGTAACGCTGCAGGACTCGCTCACATTCGACGACCAGGATCCCAATACGACCAGCGAGGCCAAGACGGTGACGCTCAGCAATGAGGGCGGCGCGGCCCAGCCGCTGGGCACGCCCACGATCGACGGCGCGAATCCCGACGCCTTCGCCGTCTCCAACAACCTCTGCTTCGACAACCTGGCTGCGGTTTCGCGCTGCGACCTGGAGGTCACTTTCACGCCGCCGAGTCAGGGCTCGTTCAGCGCCACCCTCGAGGTCGTCGACCCCCAGGGTACCACCATCGTATCCGTTGCCTTGAGCGGCACCGGGGGTAGCTCGAACCCCACTGCCGACGTATCGGTAAGTCCCGGCACGGCGGAGTTCAGCACGCAGGCGGGCATCACCGAGTATCAGTCGATCAACGTCGACAACAACGGCTCTGCTGCCATCAACGTCAGCGAGACGCTCGACGACGGCGGCGGCGTGTTTTCGTCGGGCGACCAATGCAACGGAGAGGTCGCCGCGGGCACGACCTGCACTGAGTCGATTGCACTCAACCCTCCCGACCAGTGCGACGATGCGACATACTCCGGCTCGATCACGTTCTCGGACGATGCTGGGGACACGCTCGGTACCGTGAGCCTGGCGGGCACTGCCACCGGCGACTCCAGCCAATGCCAGACTAGCCCGAGCGACAGGAGCGGATCCGGGCAGCGAGCCGTGCTGCCGCATCCGCGTGCCACGCGCGGCCCGAGCTCCAGGTGAGCCGGCCCCGGCGAGGATGTGCGATCGCGGCAGTGCACCGGACACGGCCGCCGCACGTCCTCCAGGCCGCGCCCGATTCGCCTGCAGACGGGCTTGACGCTGCATCGCGCGGTATGCTTAGTAGAGGGCAAGGCATCTGGGTGCAGCACGTAAGCAGGAGCATCGATGAGCGTTTCGACCATTCCGGATCAGGAGTTCCTCGAGCGGCTGAAAGCTAAGCTGACTTACCCCTACCACGTGATCATTCATGACGATCCGGTGCACACATACCACGACGTGGCGAGGGCCGTGCAAGAGACGATCCCGGGCAAGACCTTTCGCGACGGCTGGCAGATCGCCACGCTGGTGGATACGACGGGACAGGCGATCGCCACCACGTGCCCAAAGGAGCCCGCTGAGCATTACCGGGAGCGCTTCGAGCAGGTCTACGGGCTCACCAGCACCATAGAGCCCCAATGAGCACATTCGACGTCCGGTCACTCTCCGTGGGGACGATGGACAACAACGTGTACATCCTCACCTGCCCCACGACCGGCAAGCGCCTGCTCATCGACCCGGCCAACGACGCCGACGCCATTCTGGATGCCCTGGGCACGACCGATTTGGAGCTGATCGTAATCACGCACGGCGATCGCGATCACTTCCTGGCCCTGGACGAGATTCGGGCGGCCACCGGTGCCCCCGTGGCCATGCACGCCGACGACGTGCACCTGCTGGACGGAAGGACGATCGACGGGCAGCTGCGCGACGGCGACATGGTGCGGGCCGGCGAGGCCAAGCTCACGGTGCTGCACACGCCGGGACACACGGCCGGTAGCATCTGCCTCTATGCGCCGCCGTTCCTGATCGCCGGAGATACGCTATTCCCCGGTGGACCCGGCCTCACCAAGCGACCCGGCAGCGACTTCGCCCAGATTATCGAGAGCATACGCGGCAAGCTGTTCGCGCTGCCCGAGGCAACCATCGTCTATCCGGGTCACGGGCGCAGCACGACGATCGGCGACGAGAAGCCGCACATCGACGAATGGATCGAGCGCGGCTGGTAGCGTGAACCGCCTGACAGGCGCACCCCTGGCCGTGGCTCACTGGGGCAGGCCCAGCAGGGAATCGGCATCGAGTCGCCGCAGACCAGGAGCGGTAGCTGCGGCCGGCGCGCGATAAACACGCCTTCCACCGGTGTGGCTGCGCGAAGAACCGCGGCCGGCTGGAGGCGAAACCGTGGGCGCAGAAGGCGCTCGGGGCGCCGCCGGTAGCCCGGCAGCGCACCGGCCACACGCTGGTACTGTAACGTCCCGGCAGGCACACTCTACTCAGATGAGATCCGTGATCGCAGGCGAGTGAATGGAAGATGGCGAGTAGAGAAGCGGGTTCGCTGGCGGTGATGACCGTGCACGCCCACCCCGACGACGAGGTGTTCGCGACAGGCGGCATGCTGGCCTTGTATGCGGAACAGGGCATTCATACGATCAACGTGTGTTGTACCGGCGGAGAGGAAGGCGAGATCGTCGATCCGGCGCTCAACACGAGTGAGACGCGCGCGCGTCTACGCGAGGTGCGCAAGGGCGAGCTCGAAGCCGCCGCCCGCGTGATCGGTATCGAGACGCTCGACTACCTGGGATATCGAGACTCCGGCATGGCCGGCACGGAGGCCAACCAGAATCCGGCCTGTTTCCACATGGCCGATCCGGATGAGGCCACCAGGCGCCTGGTCCGGCTGGTGCGCAGGTACCGGCCGCAGGTACTGGTCAGCTACGACGAGAACGGCAGCTACGGGCATCCGGACCACATCAAGGCCTACCAGGTCACGGGACGGGCATTCGATGCGGCAGGCGATCCGAAGCAGTACGTCGACGCCGGCATGCCCTGGCAGCCCAGCAAGCTGTACATGTGCGGCCGCAGCACGGACCAGATCGAGCGGTGGCGGGCGCTTGCCGAGGAGCTCGACCTGAACATACCCTGGCTGCGCAATCCGCCGCCCCCTGATAGCCCTCCCCGCGGCATTCCCAGCGAGCGCATCACCACCCGCGTCGACGTCGTGAGCTACGCCGAGCGCAAGGTGGCGGCGCTACGCTGCCACCGCACGCAGATTGCTCCCGAGTTCTTCCTCTTCGACGTGCGGCCCGAGATCGTGCTGCGCGCCTTCGGCGACGAAGAGTACGTGCGCGTGCGTTCGACGGTCGACGCGCCGCTGCCCGAACGCGATCTGTTCGCCGGGTTACGTTAAGCGGGAGGTCGGCGCCTTACGGACCGCGCCGGGGCGTCGGCGCACGCCTGCGAGTCCGTCCGACGGCGGGCCATGGTGGAGGCAACGGTGGGCGGGCTACGGAGTCCCAAGTGAGTGAAGGGCCAGAGGAGCCAGCGCAGCCCATCGTCCTGCCGACCGAGATGGTCGTGCGGAGCTCCTCGGCGAAGCCCTGAGTGTGGTGACACGATCACCTTGCAGTTCCTGGCTGCCTCTGCCCCAACCGGTGAGGCTCGGTAGCCGGATGGCGGGCGATCTCGGGAGTCCGGAAGCATTTGGCTGGATCATGTTAATCCGCGTGGCATATGGTGTGCCGATCTCGCGTTCGGTGTGCGCAGTCGCCTAGGCGTGGCGGGTGTCCAGGTAGGCTGCGCCTTGCCTATAGCTGCGGCCGAACGCCTCATCAGCCGCGCCCACCAAGGCAGTGCTGCCGTCGGCGCTCAGGGCCACAGCCCAACCGAATTGGTCGCCATTCGCGCCGTCACTCGGCGTCAGGTCGCTCCCCTGCTGGCTCCAGGTGCCGCCTGAGCGGGCGAACACGTAGGCCGCACCTTGCTCGTGTTTGCCGTGGTCTGTCTTGCCCCATGCACCGACCAGGGCTGTGTTGCCGCCGCCACTCAGCGACACTGACCGGCCAAACTCGTCAAACTCACTGCCGCCAGCGGCGATAAGCTCATTCGGTACGCTCCAAGCGGCATTCGTGCCGCCCGATCGCACAAATACGTACGCGGCGCCCTGAGCGTATTTCGTCTTGACCATCTTGCTGCCGGCGCCGACCAGAGCGGTGTTGCCCTCGGCACTCAGCGCCACGGATGAGCCGAGCTCGTCGGCGGCGTCGCCGTCACCGGCAATCAACTCTCGCTGCTGGCTCCAAATGCTGGCCGTGCGGGCGAACACGTAGGCTGCGCCCTGGCCCTCGTTACCGTTGACCGTCTTGCCCACGGCACCGACCAGCGCCGTGGTGCCATTTGCGCTCAAGGCCACGGCGTAGCCGAGATAGTCCTTGCCCACGCTGTCATTGGCGGTCAGCTCTTGCTGCTGGCTCCAGGTGTTACTGCTGCGCAGAAACACGTAGGCCGCTCCTTGCTTCGCTTGGCTCAAGGTCCTGTACGGCGCACCGACCAAGGCCGTGGCGCCGTCGGTGCTCAGCGCCACCGAAAGGCCAAAGTTGTCGTTCGCTCCGCCATCCGCAGCCGTGAGTTCTTGCCGCTGAAACCAGTTGCCCTTGGAGCGAGTGAACACGTAGGCCGCGCCTTGCTGGCTGTTGCTGCCGACCGCCTTGTCGTCGGCGCCGACCACGGCGGTATTGCCACCGCCGCTCAAGGCCACGGACCAGCCGAAGTGGTCGCCGGGCGTGCCGTCGCCGGCCGTCAGCGCACTCTGCAGGTGCCAGGTGCCGCCGGATCGAGAAAACACGTCCGCCGCGCCTTGCGCATTGTTCGCTCCAGGAATGCCGATCAGTGCCGTGGCGCCGGTGCTGTTCACGGCCACGGAGTAGGCAAACTCGTCACCGCCAGCGCCCTCGTTGGCGACCAACTCCTGCTGCTGACTCCAGGTGCTGTTCCCGTGCATGCGCATCAGTTGCTGCACCGCCATCGTCAGCCCTGCCGGCGCCTCCGCCCAAGCGATTGGTCTGCGCGGCTCGCCTGCCCGTACCGCCGGCGAGAACGAACGTGGCGCCGCGTCCGCTTCCGGCATCCTCGCTCCCGCGACGGTCCTAGGGCCCAACACGCCGACGACCAGCGCGCTGCAGCAACAGAACCACAAGGACCGGCCGAGTCCGCGTCGCATGCCGCTCTCCTCCTTCTCGTGCACGATTGCCGTGGCAGGACCCCGGCTATCCGGCAACATGGCGGGGCGCGCGAGCTGTGGCACGCCATGCTGAGGATTCAGGCTCGGGTACCGACACCATCATACTGCCGGGCTCATGCACGCACCACCGTAAGTTTCGACGTCTCGCCACATTCCTGCACTACACGCACCCTTGACCAGTGCCGGCATGGCGGTGGTAGCTACCTATTCCTGGCCATCCCGGTCTCCAGCAGGTCTTGGGCCGGGCCGGAGGCTGCGCCGTCGATCCATTCCCAGTTGGAGAAGCTCTTTCACAGTGCATCTCCGCGCGCCGGGCCATTCGGGATCGGCCCATCAGGGTCCGGCATGAGCTGCGCAGGCAACAACAATTCGCCGCTGCGGCGCCGACGGGCACGAGTGGCCACCGTGCCGGCGAAGGCCCCGCGCGTGGCGGCGTGTGAGGCCTTTGGCTTCAGCGTTCCCTGGCCGCGCCGACTACTTTGCCGTGCTATCGATCGGTGCCGCCTTGGTCAGGGCGGTAGCCGCTGCGGCTCAGCTTGTCGCCGTCGGCGTGGGCACGGGAGATCCAGCCACGCCGATCTCGCCCGCGGTGTTGTTGCTGTAGGTCACGCCGGTGACCGTCGCGCTGGCCTGGCTGTCGCTCGAGGCGAAGTCTATGCCGAAGCCGGCGTTGTCATGAATGCTCGTCTTCGCCAGGCTGACCGGGTGCGTATCCGCGCCGATGAGCACTCCGTCTCCCAAGCTCTGCGCTATGTCGCTGTCCGTGATCTCGACCCCTCCATCGGTATTCAGGTTCAGGGCAGCTTTGTTGCCGCCAGAGTCCGCCCCGGCGTACAGCACATGCAGGTAATCCGCGCTGAGCTTGGCATGGTCGGCCGCCTGAAGGCCTATCCAGTCGCCCGGCGTGGCCTTGGTGCGGATGCCATCGCCATTCGTGTCGCCTTTCACCGCATCGTCCTGGAACGACGTCATGACCACCGGCGCGTTGCTCGTGCCATTCACCTGCAAGGAGGCATTGTCCGCGACAGAAAGGTACACCGGCGTCACGTCTTCGACGGTCTTGGCGGCCTTGAGCACCACACCAGGACCGATCGTGAGCGTGGCACCGGACCCAACCGAGATGTTGTCCGTCAGTACAAACGGCACGGCGGTGAGCGAGAGCGCGAGCTGACCGGACGCGAGATTCATCTCCGGCAGGAAGACCGCGGCCTGGGTATTGGGGGACATGTTCGTGGGCGTGAAGTTCAGGCTATTGTCCAGCTGCAGTCCCGGGCCTGCCAGCAACGGGCGGTGATTGCCCGAGAACACCGTCGTCTTGATCACCGTGTGGACGCCCGCGTTGGTGGCATCGATGCCGTAGAGACTGTTGTCGGCGATCAGCGTGTTTTCAATCGAGACGCTGGACCCCGGGTCGACAACGTAGATGGCAGCACTGTGGCCTGCCTCCGACCCGCCGCCATAGGCCACGATGGCGTGATTGAGCTCGAGCGAGCCCTTGTCCTGGGTCGCGAGAGCGCCCCAATCGCTGGCGTGGGGTGCCTTGCCGGTGAACGGAGCAATGGCGCCACGCGCCTGATCGTTCTCCGAGGTGAAGATGATCGGCTGATCGGCGGTGCCGTCGGCGATCAGCGCTCCGCTGATCACAAGACTGGCCAAGCCGTCCGTATCGGCGAGCCTGACGATCACGCCCGGGTCTGCCGTCACGGTGCCAAGCACCGAGAAGTCGCCGTAGTCGAACAAGTACGGGCAGCCACGCGTGGTCCATTTCTCGTTGTGTATGTTACTATCGCTTTCCTTGTTGGTCGGCCCGTCGAAGCAGGGCGTCAGCCAGGGGAAGTAGCCCATGCGGATAGACTCCACGCTCGTATTCGTCTTGCCGAGGTCAAAGTAGGTGTGTACGAGATTGCCGACGCTATCCTTGATCTGTGTCGTGCCGACCAGGAAGAGGCTGCTGCCGTTGGTCTGAAGGGCACTGCCATAGGCGGCCTTCACGTCCTTGACCAGGCTGCCGACGTGAATACCCGACTTGGTGGCAACCGCGGGCGAGGTCGTCTCGATGTCCACGACCTGACCTTTGTACAGGCGTACCTTCCAGATGCCCTTCAGGTTGCCCGTGCCTGCCGTCTGGGTCACTTGGTCCTGCCTCTTGTCGAAGGCGGCACCCTTGCCCAGCGCCGCCATGATGCTTGCCGCGCCGGCCGAAGGTCCAAGCGCTACGGGGCCCACGGATACCCCGGGGACAATGAGCGAGGGCGTGGCAGCGGCTGCCTGCACGTTGGCGGCAGGCTGGCTGGCTACCATGACGACCGCGAGGGAGACGGTGCTGAACAGGGACACGAAGCGATGGTGTTTCACGATCGGTCCTTACCTTTCTCTGCATGCCATCGACGGTCTCGCTATTATTCAAGAAATCGAAGGCCGGCCTCCAGGCTCAGCCGTCAAGGAAGTCAGGGATCGACCTTCACCGTGGTGCTGCCTTTGTCGTAGCATTCGCCGCCGGTGGTAACGGTCAGGGTTCCTGACTGCTTGGGCGTCACCGTGAGCGTCGCCATCTGGCCCTTATTGGGATCCCAGGTCATAGTCCGCGAGATGCCAGCGCCGCTGATCGTAATGTCCATGGGCGTGAAGCCGACGAGCGTCATTGCCATGATGCGGAAGCCGTTCCGCGAGCCGGGCACCTTGACCAGCGGGTTGTAGACGCCGATAAGCAGAATGTTCGACCTCTTCGCCCTGAGCACCGAGTTCTGTACGTATGGCTTGGTGGCCCATCTGGTAGCCCACGAGGTGGTGGCGGGGGGAGGCGTATCGTCCTCATCGTCGCAGCCGTCAACCGACAGGTACGCCGTATTCTTGCCTGGCGGCACGATGTAATCGTGATTGAAATCCTGCAGGTACTTGTCGCCGAGCTTGAGGCTGGTAATCGGCTCCGGCACGCCCGAGCCGTAGACCTTCTTTTCAAACACGTTCTTGAGGTCGCGAGTGCGCCCGCTCGTCAAATCCCTGAGGGTAGCATTCACCGTGAGCCAGACGCTGGTGCCGGTGCCGAAATGACCGCCCTTGCACAGCGGACCAAAGGTCCACGAAAGGTCGTGCGTTCCGTCGTTCACGAGCGCGACTAAGGGCTGCTCCGTGAACTTCAGCCCCGGGCCGGCTGCCGCGGCATGGCGCACGCTTGTCGCCGGCAGCGTAGCCAGGAGCAGGGGTATACAGACCAAGCGAATTAGCTGTCTACGGAACACCATTGCTCCTCCTCTGGTTGCCCGGCTTTCTCGCATTCGACGCGCACGCACGGGGCGCACGTCCCGGCTTCCGAGGGTCTACCGCCCGCCGCAGACAGCAAGAAACCGGCACGCGACACTCGTCGTGGCCGGTTTCACCAGTTGCTCTTTGCAGTCGGAGTGGCCAAGCGAAGATAGGCGTCAAGAGAAGCTAACGCTCGCTGCATCGTCAGGGCCTGATGGCGCCGAATCCTCTAGAGACTGCAGGTCTTTGCATCCACTACAGCCTCAATCGTACACCTGCGAGTCAAGCTCTCTTTCCGTCAGGCTAACGTATCCTCGGTCTGCGCACAGCCCGGTGCAGGTGGGGCGGTACGCATCGCAGCCGCGCTGAGCAATGCCATGCGCCTCATCGCACGGCGATGCTCCTCAGCTCGGGCACCTCGGCACGGTGGATGCTTGTAGGAGGCAGTTATCTGGAACAGGGCCTTGGCAGGCGACGACACCGTCAAGCCGAACAACTGCGCCTCGAAGTTGCAGGTAATGGAAAAGGTGGCCGTAAAGGAGAATGTCCTGGCGCCTCTGGCGCCGATCAAGTGCTGACAAGAGATTGCTGCCTGCAGCACCGTAGGGTGCGGGTGAGGCAGAACCTCTCACCCTATCGCGGGGCGCAACGGGAGCACCGGCCCAGCTGAGTGATCCGGTAGTGAAGGGGAATACGGTCACGGTCAAAGTCGCTTCCCTCCGCCGCTGCCATCGGGATCCCGTCCACGTCGCGGGAATGCGCGGACGGATCTACCCAAGTCGCCGGGAGACTACGCCGATCTCAGGGCAAAGCAACGGGCTGCCAGGAGAGCCCCTCCGCAATCGCGTCCTCGGGGGAGAGCGCTTGTCCTGCTTGCCAGGCGCTAGCAAATGCGCTGTCGCCGGCGGCCGAGCGTACCGCGGCGATCGTGCTGTCGTATTCCGTGCGTTCGGCGAGGGTCTGTGAGGTACCGAGCGTGGCCCGAATGGCCGCTGTCGCCGCAAGCAAGCGAGCGGCAGAGTGCGGGCTGCCCTGCGCCAGGGCCACGGCTGCCAAACCGTCCAGGCACTCCGCCACGTCCAAATAGTTGCTCTGGTCCCGGTACATCGCCAGACTCTGCCGGTACAAGTCCCCTGCCTGCCCATAGTCCTCCCTGGCCCGTGCGACATCGGCAAGATTGGTGAGCAGCAACGCAATGCCCCAATGGCCATTGAGCCGGCGGAACAGCGCTAAACTCTCCTCAAACAACTGTGTTGCCCGCTCAAGGTTCCCCTGATCGAGCGCCACATCACCCAGATTGTTCAGAGACACGGCGATGCCGCGCGGGTCATCCAGCGCGCGCTTGATGGCAAGACTCTCCGCATAGCATGCCGATGCTTGGGCGAGATCTCCCGTGTGCCGAGCCAGCAGGCCCAGGTTGTTCAGCACGGTGGCAACGCTCTGGGGAATCTCCAGGGCTCTGAACAAACTGAGACTTTCCTCGAACAGTGCGCCGGCAGGCGCGTACCGGCCCAGCCGCATCAACGCGGCACCCAGGATATTCTGCACTGACGCGACGCGACGTCGATCGCCGAGCCGGCCATACAGGTCAAGACTTTCGCCTGCAAGGTCGGCGGCACCCGTATGGTCCCCCTGCTCCGTGGCGAGCGCAGCGGCGGCTGCGAGCACCTTGGCGCGCAGCGCGGCCTCTTCGGCATCACGCAATGCGAGCGGCCGGGCCAGGAGCCGGCTCAGCCAGGCACGGCCTTCGGTCACCTGGCCGCGCACATGCCAGAACCGCCAGATCGCGCCTGCCAGACGCATTCCAATCTCGAGCGGCTCTGGTCGCGATTCGCTCGGCACGCCGGGCGCATGCCCGGCACGGGGCTCCCGCGTCTCCAGCGACCATACCAGCACGGTGCGAAGGTTTTCCTGCTCGCGCTCGAGCAGCTTCAGCCATGCAGCTTGGTCCGCACCGATCAGCCCCTGCTCCGCGCCTGCAAGCAAGGACAAGAAATACGCGGCATGAGCCCGGTGAACCGCCGGCAGCTCCCCGCCGATAACCAACTGCTCGAGTGCGTACTCGCGCACCGTCTGCAGCATGTCGTATCGCGGCTCATCGGCCGATGCGTCACGGCGCTGGATCAGGCTCTGGTCAAGCAATGTGCTCATCGCGCCGAGCACATCACCCATCCCGGCCCCGCCGCACACCGCCTCCGCCGCCTGCAGCGTCCATCCGCCTGCAAACACGGCGAGCCGGCGAAACAGCCGGCGCTCCTCCGCGCCAAGCAACTCGTCGCTCCATTCGAGGGTCGCGCGCAGCGTCTGCTGGCGGGCCGGCAGATCGTTCGCCCCGCCGACCAGTATCCCAAGCCTGCTGGCGAGGCGCGCCAGCAGGGCCTGCGGCGGCAGCAACCGGGATCGTGCCGCCGCAAGCTCCAACGCAAGGGGCAGACCATCCAACCGCCGGCAAATCTCGGCAATGACCGGCCCGGTAGCAGCCGTCAGGCGCACGTCGGACGCCACGGCCTGGGCACGGCCCAGAAACAGCTGCACCGAGGGCACGTTGGCCAGCTCGGCCGGTGCCAGGAGGCGGTCCGCGCCGGGTACAGGCAGCGGTCGCACCAGCACATCGATCTCGGCGCGCAGGCGCAGCCGGGCGCGGCTCGTCACGATGATACGTAGGTGTGGGCAACCTTCCAGCAGCGTGGAGAGCACCGTGGCAGCGGGGAGCACGTGCTCGAAATTGTCGAGTACCAGCATCAGCCGACTGCTGTGCAGGTGGTGCATCAGGAGCGTCACTACCGGCCGTGTTCCCACCGGCTGCACGCCCAATGCCTGGGCCACGGCAAACCCCAGCAGGCCGGCTTCACGCAGGGCCGAGAGGTCCACCCAACACACCGGCTCGCCGGCGCTTGCGAGAGACGCTGCCACCGCCAGGGCCAAGCGCGTCTTGCCGACTCCGCCTGGTCCGGTGAGCGTCGCCATGCGAACGTCAGCTCGCTCGAACAGCGCGACGACAGTCGCGACATCCTGATCGCGCCCAACGAGCGGTGAAGGCGGTGCCGGCAGGACGCCGGCCCACGGTAGGACCCTGACTGGCGCGGCAATCGGCGTGGTGGGAGCACCCGCCTCGGGGTGTGCGGCCGCAATGAAGCCGGCTCGCTCCATCGCGCTCAGACCCAGCGCCTGGGCAAGGAAGGCCAGCGTGTCTGGCCGCGGTGTACGGCTACCATCCCGTTCCAGATCGCTCACCGCGCGAGCACTGATACCGGCGCGCTCCGCCAAGTCTTCCTGGGTCAGTCCGGCCGCCAGACGATAGCGCTTGAGGAGGGCGCCGAATTGAGCATTGGCCGGCGGTGGATCAGCCATCATGCGCGGTCGTGCCTTTTCGCAACGAGAGAAGAGGTTCCCCTCCCGATCGTAGGACCGCTCACCGCCGGAAGGTGAGTGCTCGGTGAGCAGACGTCGTGGTGCGGTGATGGGTGAAGGAGCAGACTGGGAGAACAATCGACATGCGAACCTCGGGGAACGACGGCACCGGTCGAGTCTGAATAGAGTATGCCACGGGTGGGCGGTCCAATGGACGTAGGCGATTCGAGAGAGGCGGCGCTCGCACGGCAACACCGGCAGGTACAGCAGCGCCATCAGCGCGAGACCAACGGGCTGCGACGCGAGGTGGACAGGCTGCGGCGCGAAGTACACACGCTGCGCGGGCTGCTTTCCAACCCGGCCGGCACACAGGGCACCGGCGTGCAGCTGCCGCCCATTGCGACGGGCGAGAGAGACCGTACCACGCCGGCAGTCGTGCCGGCGAAGGACGGCAGCGATCTTCGCGCCTTCAGTGTCGAGGGCTACGGCCTCTATGCCGCCAGCGTCCAGGGCACCGGCGCCTACTGCCGGAGCTTCGGCGAAGGCGATGGGCTGAGCGCATTGAGTGAGCGTGGCGCCGGCGTCACGGCGATGAGCCTCGGTCCGGCAAATGGCGTCTACGCGCAAAGCGCGCTGGGCACCGGCCTCCACGCGGTGGGAGGTGCTGCCCTGGGCAACGGCCAGGCCCCGCGGCCGGCCGCTGTCTTCGCCGAGGGGGGCGACGGTGACGGTGTGTACGCCACCAGCACGTCCGGCGACAGCCTGGTTGCCAGGAGCGCCAGCGGCTGCGCCGTGGACGGGTGCAGCACCCGGGGCATCGGCGTGCGTGCGCGGGCTACGGGTCCGACCGGGATTGCGCTGGACGTCGAGGGGCGCATACGGCTGCATGGCTGCGCAATTGGGGAGGTTTGCCTCCCAAAAGGTGAGCGCATGCTGACCGTATCGGCCGCGGCGGCCGGGGCTGATAGCCTGATTCTGCTTGTCCTGCTGGATGATCCTGGTGACGCCCAGCGGATCTGGATCGCGGCACGGAGTGCAGCTCAATTCGTGATCGGCGCCAGCGCCCCGGCTCGCTCGGCGATCAGGCTGCAATACCTGGTTATCAACTGATGTTCACCCTCTTACCGGCAGCCGGTGACTCTTCGGTGACCAAACGTCATGGCTCGGCGATGAGGGAAGGCACAGACTCGAACCACAGCCGACAACCGCGAACATACGAGGCCAGGAAGAACGAGTGGGTTTCGCTACGGATAGATCACGCATCCCGCTCCCGAGCAAGTAGACGTCGAAAGGAAACCACCATGTCCCGTAAGAGAAAGCCGGCCGGTCTGATCGCCCTGGTTATCGCCCTGGTGGCGACGCTCTCCACCCTGTTCGGCCCGAGTCACCCGGCGCTGGCGTCGGGCCCGCGGTATCTCCAGACCTCGGACATGGCGGATTTCTCCGGCGTGTCCAACTGGACCAACAAGACGATTGCCGGCGAGAACTACGCGCACGCCATCCTGATGGGCACGACCGGCGCCTACGTCACTATCGCCCCGCGCGCCTATCCGGGCTACGCCGCCTTTACGGTGGCCGTGGGTATTGCCGACGGCTTCAGCGACACGTCGGGTGGGGCAACGCTCGTCGTGACGGTCGACGGCCGGGTAGTAAAGAATATCAGCAAGACGGCCGGTCAGGCCGCGACGACCCTGACTTTGCCCTTCGGGCAGAGCAGCCAGTTCAAGCTGTCGCTGAAGGAGAACCAGAAGAAGGCAGACATGCTGATGCTCGGCAATGCCAGCGTGATCACCAGCGTGCCCAAAGCCGCATCGACACCGCCGGCTTTCGGATCGGGCGGTGGCACCGGGAGCGCCGGGAGCGGCGCCACCGCGGCCGGCAGCGGCAAGACGACCCTGAAGCTCTTCTCTTCCTCGGTTGCGTCGGGCAGTCAGGAGACGGCGCTGATCACCACGACGCCAAACGCCATGCTGACTGTGGTGATTACTTATCCGTCCGGCAGCCAGCAGGTGCTCGGACCCAAGAAAGCCGGCGCGGACGGCAACTTCGCCTATAGCTGGATAGTGCCGAGCGGTATGGCCGGGGTGGTGCACGTGGTGGTGGTCAGCAACACCGTGGCGCAGGCCACATTCACAATTCAGTAGGCTCTGCGTGCTCCGATGGTCGCGCAGGCGCTGTCGAACTGCCGCACGCAGCACGCGTAGCAAACGCCCTTTCCACAGCGGCAGGGAACGGGCAGCCGTCACGAGTCAGGCTGAGCCCGAAAGGCATGCTGTTCTCCAGCATCTCTCGCCGAGAGTGGCGAGAATGGAGGCTCCGGTCCAATGATGGTCTCGCCAGACCTTGACCGTGATGCACACACAGGCGTCATTGCAGCCTTGGCCACACGTGAAGATGAAGCCGAGCCGCCGGAATGAGCTGAAAGCGGCGCCGATAGTGGACCCGCGCCACAGGAAAGCGAGAAGAATGTGAGCGACGAACAGATTGCCGGGCTCGAGCGACAACTCCAGAGCCTTGCAGCTGAGCTGGAACAGACACAGAGGCAGGTGCAGGTGCTCCACGGGGCCTCGCGGCGCGGCCGCTTGGCCCGCCTGCTGGCCGCAGCCGGTACCGGCGGTGTGCTCATGTTCGTGCTTGGCCTGACCGCCGCCTCGTCCGCGCCGTCCACGGCGTCTGGCCTGACCGTCAAGGGACCGTTCAAAGTGCTGGGCAACAACGGGGTGACAATCCTGCAGGTCGACGGGAGCGGCCTGACCTACTTCGCGGGATCCGGGGGGGTCGTCACTATGGACACGTACAACGGTCTCCCGTATCTCACCGTGCGCCATGGTGGAGTCAATGGACCTGCCGTCGTCTCGCTTGGCGACTCGAATGTCGGCGGGGGCGGCGGCAATCTGCAGCTTGCGCCCGACTCCGGACAGGAGACGGTCGGCGTGGGCCTGCGGGCGAACGGGACCACTGGATCGGTCGTTGTCTACGCGCAAAATGCGCAGGGTAGACTGCAGGCACAGCAGGGATCGCCGATGTCCTTGCAGTTCAGCGGCACGAACAACAAGGTTGCGCTCGGTATCGGCATTGTCTCACCGGGCGGTCCCGGCGCCGTCACCCTGCACGATGGCAATGGGCATGTACTCGTGAACCTCGGAGCCTCGAGCACCGGCGGGGCCGTCGACGTGAAAAACAGCGCCGGTACCAACGTCGCCACGCTGGGCGTCAGCAGCACGGGTGGAGCACTCGACATTGAAGGCAATAGCTCGCAGTTGGAAGCCGAGCTCGCCGCGCATGCGCAAGCCGGCTACCTGGCCATCACCAAGGCGGGCGGCGATGCGCTGGTGGAAGCGGGAGTTACAGGCAATATCGGCGTGGTGCGGGCATTTGGACCGGGCGGTTTCAACGCCATTCAGGGCCGCTCCGGCGGCAACTAGCGCGACGCAAGCACACACTCAAGTCGCGAAGCACGAAAAACGATTCAGCGCCAATTGCTCGTCGATGTGCACGTGTAACCGAACTCCGTGCATCGAGTGGAAAAGTGATGCCAGATGAATCTCCGAGACGGCAGCGTCACATGCCTGATCCTTGGTCTCCTCATTGCGGGCAACCTGACGATGGCGCCGCTTGTCGCGCCTGCCGGGGCCACCGCGTCAAGCGGCGATACGACGACGGCCTGCAGTCTGAACCCCTGGGATCAGCTTCCCAGCCTCGACCTGGGTCGCGCCACGCCGGGCAGCACGGCGAGCGCCACGGAATCCTTCGTTTCCCCGGTCGACGGGACTGTCACGGCCAGCATCACCAATGGCAGCGCCGACTTCCAGGTAGCCAGCCTGGCCAGCTACACCGTCACCCGGGAGCGAGTCTTCATTGATCCAGGGGAGTTGCCCCGAGGCTACAAGGGCAAGACATCCTACTACCAGAATGTCTGTACCCTCGACGCGCAGACACCCGGATCTGGCTCCCTCGCGGTGAAGGCGCGTGAGATGGTGCAGATCCAGGTGACGGGTAACCAGGCAGACGGGCAGGTCTCTCCCACTGGCACTCTGTCCATCTCGCTGGGCACGGCCACGGCGCAGGTGCCGATCAGCATGTTCGTGGGCGGCATCAGCGCATCGGTGGAAGCGGTACAGATCAGCATTGCCCAGGGACGATCCGGCGGCATTCCGGTCACGGTCACCTCGCTGGGAGGGCCCGACACGGACGCCTCCTTCAATCTCTACGACCCCGTACCCGGCATCACCGTCGCTAACCCCGCGGTGCACGTGCTTTCGGGGCAGACGGTACACGGCATGCTGCAGGTCGTGGAGCCCTCGATCCCTCCACGCTGGCCCTGATGGTGACGCTCAGCTAGCCAGGGAGGCCATGGGCACCGGTCACCGCTTGGCGGGCACTTGGCGCGGATCCTCGACCACTATCCCGGCCAGGGCGAGCGCCTGCGTCCGGCCGTAGCGTGTCCATCCTCGATCCAACAGTATGCTGCCCGGCAGTCTCAAGACACCGCGGCAGGCGTGCCAGGCTCTCGCTCGCCATCGTCGCCACGCGCGATGACGAGCGGCTGCGGGCGGCTTGGCCCCATAGTCCGCCAGTATTTGGTTACACCGGCCGACGCATTCGTCGCAGACATAGACGTGGGGACCCGCGATGAGCCGGCTGACCTGGTTCTGGCTCTTTCCGCAGAACGAGCACCGCATAGCGTCACGTTCCCGATCCACCTGCCACTCCCTTCGTTCTCGTGATTTACGACGGCTGATGCCCGATGCAACGCCGGTGTGAACGGCCTGGGATCGCTGCGCGAGGTGCAGTCGATGTGCGTCGAGGGCACCACGCACGATATCGAGGAGCTCTCCAGGTGTCAGCGCCTCCTGCTCGAGCAGGGCAAGAAACTCAGCGGCATAGCGCTGCCGCCACGTACGGGGATAAAGCAGGACAAGCAACCGTCTCATGACGCCGCCAGACGGCGGCGTCCCAGCGCCACACAGGCGTCGAGCCCGGACAGCTTCGCTTCAAGCACATCTGCCCCGGCTCGCGTCAGACGATACGGCCGCCGCCGATCCTCGGACGGCAGTGCCTCCACCCAGCCACGGCCTTCCAGGCGCGCGAGTGCCCCGTAGAGAGTCCCAGCTCCCAGACGTACTGCTGCGAAGCTCTCGATGTCATCCATCATCGCGTAGCCATGCTTCGGACCCGACGCCAAGCTGACCAGGATGAAGAGCGACGGCTCCGTGAATCTTCCCAGGTCTGGCGACTCGACGCTCATCTCCCAACGTCCCGACTGCTAGTACACTTATCGCTATATCGCATTACGTAATAGTACAACGGCGGCAGGCGGACGTCAATACTCCAGCCCGCGTCCGGGGCAGGATGGCGTCCGCGTCAGCCGTTGCGCAGACGGAGCGCTTCGCCCCAGCCCAGCCGGCCGCCGCCGCAGACCAGTGCCGGGGAGTAGATCCGAGCCGCCAGGCGTGCCATACCGTACACGGCAGCACCCGTGATCAGCAGGGCGACGGGCATCTCCCACCACGAGATGGCTCCCAGAGCCAGTCGCGCCGGTATCAGCACCGGCGCCAGGGGCGGCAGGAAGGAGAGCAACTGTATCCACCACGCGTACGGCGAGGCGATGGCGGCGTAGGTCAGGAGAAAGCCGGCGACGATCGGCAGACTCACATCACGGTGGTCTTGCCGGCGCCATTGCTGCCGACGAAGCCGAACAGCTCACCGGCTCTCACCTGGAAGCTCAGGTCCTCCAGTGCCTGCACGTCCCCATAGCGCTTGCACAGCTCCTCGAGCTCGAGAACGGGAACAGCCATAACCGGGCCCTCCGGACGGCAGCGCCTGCCGTCAAGCACGTCGAACGGACCTCGTGCGAGCCGTGTCTCATGCCCAATCCGATGCCCGCTCGGCCCGCCGCGCTGGTACCCTACGCATGATGCCTGCGCGCGGCATCAGGTCCGACACCCGTTGCCGGGCTCTGCCGGCAAGCAAGAAAGCACTGCCCATGCCTCCGCAGCCCGACCATTCCACGGTACCGTTTCTGCCGCTTCGGCGTCAGGCAATCGACTGGATGGAGCTCAATCGCCGGCGGCACATGATGTACGCCCTGGCCGAGGTGGACGTCACCTCGTGCCGCGCCGCCGTCAGAGCCTACCGCGCCCGCACGGGCTCGCCGCTTTCGCTCACCGGCTTTCTCATCTACTGCCTGGCGCGCGCGGTGGACGAGGATAAGGCGATGCACGCCTACCGGCTTGGCCGGCGCCGGCTGGTGCACTTCGCGGAGGTCGACCTCGGCATCATGGTGGAACGGGACGTGCACGGGTTGAAGATGCCCATGCCCACGGTCCTGCGGGCTGCCAACACAAAGACGTTGTCACAGATCCAGCAGGAGCTGCAGAGGGCTCAGGACGACGATCCGGATACCGTGGCCGTACGCACTCTACCGCGGTGGCTGCGGCCGCAGGTTGGGCGCCTGCTCTCGAGCTGGCTGCTGCTCCCGGGCGCAGCGCGGCGCCTAGTCTGGCAGTGGGCGGTGCGCGATCCGTTCCGCCGCAAGCGCCTCACCGGGACCGTGGGGTTCACGGCTATGAGCATGTTCGGTCGCGGCGCGGGATGGGGCGTGGCGCCCATGGCCCACACACTCACGTTGATCGTGGGAGGCGTCAGCAACAGGCCGGTCCTGGCCGCCGAGCACATCGAGACGCGCGACTACCTCTGCCTGACCCTCGCCATGGACCACGACGTCATCGACGGCGCGCCGGCAGCCCGTTTCATCAAGCGGCTGACCAGGTTGATCGAGAGCGGTGCCGGACTATCCGAGCCAGCCGGCGATCCGGAGCCGCGCACGGCCGTTTCGACATGATCGTCGCGGTCGCCGGGAGGTACTGAACGTGCGCGTGGCCGTCATCTCCGACATCCATGGGAATCTGATTTCCCTGGAGGCGGTGCTCGCCGACCTCGCACGCGCAGGGGTCGAAGAGGTCGTGTGCCTGGGCGACGTAGCTGCCGGTGGGCCCCAACCCCACGAGGTGATGCTGCGACTGCGCGAGCTGGCCTGCCCGTGCGTACTGGGCAATACCGACGCCGACGCCGTCCGTCAGGTGCGGAGCGTGCCGCTCGACGAGGAAGGGCGCCGCTGGGTTGAGATAGATGGCTGGTGCGCATCTCGGCTCAGCGCGGAGGATCTGGCTTTGCTTCGTAGCTTCCGGTCCACGATCACCCTCTCGCTGGACGACCATGCCTCGATGCTCTGCTTCCACGGATCGCCGCGCAGCAACATCGCCGACATCTTTCCCGCTACGCCGGACAATGTACTTGCACGCATGCTGGCGGGACACGGCGCTCTGGTGATGGCCGGAGGCCACACCCACGTCCCGTTCGTCCGGCGCTACCGGCAGGCGCTGCTGCTCAACCCGGGAAGCGTCGGGCTGCCTTTCGAGGTGACCGTGGAAGGCACGCATCATTTGCCCTGGGCCGAGTACGCGATCGTCGAGCACGAGGCAGGGCGCCTCAGCGCCGAGCTGCGACGCCTGCCCATCGACGCGGATCGCGTGGCGCAGGCAATATTGCAGAGCGGCATGCCGCATGCCGAGTGGCTGGCGGCCCGCTGGCGCTGAATGCAGCGCACTGAGCTCAGTCTCTCGAGAAACACGGCAGTCCGTCGCGTCTGGAGAAGCCAGCCGCCTGGCGCAGGCCGACGAGTCACGCTACGGCGCGGCGGTACGTCCCTGTCGCCCACCAGAGAACCACGATAGCCAGGCAGGTCAACAGCCCGGCTTGTCGCGGCCGGGAAGCGTGAGCTAGCATGTCGGGAGTAACCGTGATGTTATGGAAAGGGGAACAACGATGAACGTGGCGGGCGAGCAGCGCGGGTTGGTCGGGCGCATTGCCGAGTATGCCGTGCCCCAAGGGCATGTGACCGCGTGGTGGCTGGGCGGTTCCGGCTTCGTCTTCAAGACACCGGACGGCACACAGATCTACGTGGATCCATACCTCTCCGACAGCGTCGCCCGTATTTTCGACCAGGCACGCGCCTTCCCGGCGCCCATTGCCCCTGAAGAGGCCCGGCCCGACGTGGTAGTCTCCTCGCACTGGCACGAGGACCACCTGGACCCCGGCACGATTCCGCTCATCGCCCAACATAGCGCCGGGACTCGCTTCGTCATGCCGCCCTCGGCGATGTCCCGTGCCCTGGGCTGGGGCGTGCCTCGCAGCCGCGTAATCGCGCTTTCCGAGGGCCAGTCCGTGCCTGTCAAGGACGCCACGATCGCACACGTGCCCGCGCGCCACGTGACAGACTCGCTGGGATGGGAGACGCCCGACGCGATGGGTATCGTGCTGACCGCGCAGGGCGTGACCATCTATCACTCGGGAGACACGGAGTACGACGTGCGCCTGCGCCTGCTCAAGCAGCGCCGCTTCGACGTGGCAAGCATATGCATCAACGGCGTCGGCGGCAACATGAACGCACACGAAGCGGCCATGCTGGCCTGGCAGCTAGGTGCCCGCGTGGTCATTCCCATGCACCACTACCTGTGGGCAGTCAACACGGCGGGCGACGAGGCGACGCTCGATCCTGCGCTCTTTGCCGAGACTTATCGCAAGCTGGGCGGGCGCGGCGAGGTGCTCATCCCACGGATCGGTGAGCCGATCGACTTGACGCACGCCGGATGACCGGTACCGGGCGGACGTAGCCGCCGGTGCCGCGCCCTCTCCGGCCTCCTAGCCCGTCGCCCGGAGTCGCGAGGCATCAGAGCGGCGCGGTCAACGTCCACAGCACGCAGCCCAGAGTGAAGAGCAGTGCCACGACCGCCAGCCCCGGGTAGGTCCGGCCGCGCGCGCCGATCGGGGTCAAGAGGCGCACCTGCAGGAGCCCGCCGACCAACAGCAGCGCGGCGCAGTAGATCGCGATCGCCCAGGGCGTCCGCGCGTCGCTGCCCGCGGTCATGCCGTGCACGGTGGTGAAGGCAAACACGACGAAGGCCAGGCCATGCAGCCGCCTCCACCATGTCTGCCCGATCCAGGGCCGGATCTGCGTGCTGATTCGCACCGCGAGCAGCAAGTAGAGGCCCACGATGCCGAGGGCCGTCCAGAGCGGACGATAGTGACTGGCAAAGGGTATGAACACCTCGTTCCAGCCAAACTTCAGATAGGGATCGATCCACACGGCCCCGACGTGCACGGCCACGAACACCAGGCTGAGCAGGGTCACAAACGAGTGCAGCTCATTGGTGATCAGGCGCGGCCAGCTTGGGCGCTGCCAGCGCATAGAGAGCGCGAGACCCAGCACGACCGACGTGGTGACCAGCGCATACGCGGTCATGCCTCCGGCGCGGGCCACGGTCCATGTCACCTGGTTCCAGTCAGTCACGATCCCTACCTTCAGCGTCTAGCGATCCGCGCGACCGGCAGCGGGCGCGGTAATCTCCGCGGGACCGGCAGTCAGCTATTGTCCTGCAGCTCTGTCAACACCAGGTTGCCGGCCACGATCCAGTCGCCATTGCTCTGCACCAGCAGCCCGGCAAGACCGTGCATCTCGAGGAACCGGCGGCCGCTGGCCGGCCCGCGAATGAACGCCGTCTTCGCGGCTACCTCGGCCTGACCGCAAACTCCTGCCACGGCCGATACGGCCCACAGCCCGCTCCTCGCCGGCATCCCGGTACCGGGATCGAGCAAGTGATGCCGCTCGGCATTCCCTTGAAGCCAGTGCCTGCGGGCGATGCCGGAGGTCGCGATCGCGCCGTTGCGCAAGGGAATGGTCCACGCCCGGTCGATGCCCTGCACCACGACGGGCCAACAGTCGAGTCGAGGAGGCAGTCCGCGCACGGCAAGATCGCCGCCGGCGTTCACCATGGCCGCCTCGATGCCGATCAGGCGGAGCCGGACCAGCGACTCGTCCACCGCCAATCCCTTGGCGATCCCGCCGAAGTCCACGCCCACGCCTTCGGGAAGGGTAACCTCGCCGCGCTCCCGATCCAGCTTGATCTGCCGCCAGCCGGCGCGCGGTCGCGCCGGACTCTCCCCAGCGGACGCTCGACCAGACGGGCCAGCACCGTCGCCCGTGGTTGCCATGAGCTCGTCGAAGGTGCGGTCGTATCCCAGGTCGGCGATCTGGTACAGCATCGAGGGATCGTAGGCACCCTCCGTCGACTCAGCCGCCGAGAGGGCCGTCTGCAAGACGTGGTAGAGCAGAGGGCTCACCGCCACCGGCCGGCCGGCCTGGCCGTTGAGGCGCGACAACTCGCTGTCGGGTCGAAAGCGGCTGAGCGTCTCCTCCCACTCTGCGAAGAGGGCCTGCACGGCCCGCTTCCCATCGTGTGCCCGCTGCTCGGGCAGCAAGAGCGACACCGTCGTGCCCATGGCATGGAAGCGCTCACGCTGCATCCCCGGAGGGACGGCTAGGTCAGGAGGTTCCGGATCCGGCAACCGGCGCCTGGGATGAACCGCCTGAGCCAAAGCTATAGCCTCCTTGATTCTGACTGAAGTAGCCTGAGTCCCCCGGTTGCTGACTCTGGCTCGATTGCGCCTGCGTGACGGATCCGCTCAGCCTGGACGACGCCGTTGCGCTGCTGCCGATCTGATGACTGCCGACCAGCAGGCTGAAAACGCTGAATGCCGCCATGCTGGCCAGGATAATACTCTGCTTCAGTCCGGGCAACCGCTGCAGGGCCTGGCTCTTGCGCTGCTGCTGCTCCGAGACACCACTCGCGCGGGCCGGCGCCCTCACCGCGCCGGCGTTCGGCGGCAGAGCCGATCTCATGCCCGAGCCGGACCGCACGGTCTGTTCCGCTGCCGTAATCATCGATTTCTCCTGATGAGTGCTTTGCCGGGCCGATGCAGGTCGCCTGACCGGGCGTTTCTCCCCTGCATCGGCACGACTTCAGCATAGGCCATCACGATGATCGGCTTATGACCCAAAAATGACAGTTAGATGATGGACGGCCGCGCCGGTCGGCCGCTCAGCCGGACCTCATGCCTGCCGTGTCAGGATATGGTCGCGGCCGACAGGACTGCTCCGCAGACGGGGGGCAGTGTCACGGAGCCGGCAGCCTGGTCCAGCCGCACGGCTGCGGCGTCGCGCGTGGCGTAGACAACCCGATATGGCCCGGCAGTGCCGAGCGGTGCCGCGCTCCGCCGATCGCCGATGTTGAAGGCGATCAGCATCTCGGCGCGGGGATCGCCGACAATGGTTCGGCGATAGACATATGTCCGCGTTTCTTCTCCCACGTAGGCGGATTGCCATGCCCCTCGCCGCAGCGCTTCGGAGCGGCGGCGCAGAGCGACCAGGTCGCGGAAGCTCGCGTGGACGCCGAGATTCCAGCGGTCTTTGCTCCACGGCATGTCGGTGCGCACCTCCGCGTCGCCGGTCGAGCCGGGCGCCGCTATGTCGTGCAGCTGCGGCAGAGCGATCTCCGTGCCGTAGTAGATGACGGGCGTGGCCGGCAGCGTGAACAGGCAGAGTGCCGCGACCTTGAGCCGCTCGACGTCTCCATTGGCCAGGAAGAGGAAGCGGTTCATGTCGTGGTTGTCGAGGAATCCGACGCCGGCCGGGCCACCGGCCAGATACTGGAGATACGCGGTGAGAAAGCCGTCGAGAGCCGCCACATCGCCGGCCGGTCCGCTGAAGGTCTCCCTGAGCATGGCAGCAAGTGGAAAGTCGAGTATCGCATCCAGGCGTCCGCGGTACCGGCGCAGGCTGTCCGGCGTGTCGGTCGCCTCTCCCACCGTGAAGATGTCCGGCCGCGCGGACCGCGTGGCATCGCGGAAGGCGACCCAGAAATCCATGCTCAAGCCGATGGCATGGTCGAGACGAAACGCATCGACGCCGTAATCACCGGCCCAGTACAGGGCATTATGAATCAGGTATCGGCGAGCGCCCTCGTCGTCGCCGTTGAAGGAGGGGAGCGACGGCGACCTATCGAGGAAGCAGCGGTAGCCGCGAGGCCACTCCGTGAAATAGAACCAGCTCGCGGTGGCGGCCGACCGGTCCTTTTGCGCCTCCACGAAGGCCGGGTGCAGACGCGAGCAATGCGCCGGCACAAAATCCATCATCACGCGCATGCCGCGGGCGTGGGCGTCGCCGGTGAGCCGGCGCATGTCTTCGTTCGTGCCGAGATTGGGGTCGACGGTGTAGAGATCGGCGGCATCATACCGGTGATACGACGGGGAAGCGCAGAAGGGAGAGAGCCAGATGCAGGTGATGCCGAGATCCTCCAGGTAGGGGAGCGCTCGCCGCACGCCCTCCAGTGTGCCGCCGTGCAGGGCGTGCGGGCCGGCCTTGTCCGCAAACGCTCCGTCCGTGGTGCCCGGGTGAAAGCGGTCAAGAAAGATCTGGTAGATCACGGCATCGCGCGCCCAGTCGGGACACGCTTCTTCGCCGGTCTCCACCCGGTAGGCAAACGTGGTGATGCCGGCGTCGCCTGCGTGCTTGTACCAGAATCCCTGCCCATCCTGGGCCCACCAGTCCGGCTCGGCGGTGGACCCGGCCCCGGCGTGGCGCCAGGCGCCGATGCGGTAGCGTACGATCGTACCGGCCGGCTGCGCCGGCAGTATGCCGAGCCAGCGCGTCAGGAAGCCGGCGTCGCGGTCCCAATCGACCGCGGCGCGACGCATCGGCACGGCGGCGGAGTCGATGGCCGGTTTCGAGCCGTCGACGGTAAAGAAGATGGAGGCCCGGCCCACGGGCAGGCGCTCGCCCGACGATGCCCGCACTTCTACTGCCTGTCCCGGCGCCGGACCCAGGGGATCGGTCTCGTTGTCGTGCCGCAACTGCCAGCGCTGAGCGCCGGCGCGATCGCGAAGCGCCTCCGCCGGCAGACTCCCCGGCGCCGTCGTGCTCACCGCCGGCCGCTGGGTGGCAGGCACCCGCTCTTGAGCGCCGGTGTTCTGTTGGCTCATGCTTGGCTATTCTTGCTTCCCAACCGCTCGTTTCTGCCTGGGACGATACCGTGGATGACGGTGCGTCAAGAAGGTACGAGTAGCCGCGGCTTGCCGCAATCCAGCATACAAGCTTGGCTGCCCACGGTACCGGCGCTACCGGCTCGCCTCCACACGCGCAGCCTGTCGCCGCTCGAGCTCCTCGAGGCGGCGCCGCAGCTCCGCCACCCCGGCCTCCTGCCGAGCCACGTGGGTTGAGATCTCACCCTCCCGCAGTTGGCGCCGGCCGGCGCGATCGAATACCGCTGCCTGCTCGTCGTGAAAGCCGATGCCCAGGGGAAGCTCCCGGCTCCACCAGATACCTTCGGCAGCCACGACCGCTTCCAGATACTCCCCGTCGACCAGATGCCAGGCGCGCAGAGGCACTCGCATATACAGGCCGGACGGATCAAGCACCACGTACTCCTTACGCCGGCGTGGGCATAGGACCAGCCCTTGCCCGCTGCCAGGTTGAGATCTGCTTCGGAGGTCGGATTCGCTTGTCCGTGCCAACATACTGCCCATCAGTAGACCCCTGTGTCGAAGCATCGCCGGATAGAGCCCGACCGCGAATGCATGAGCGGCATGGCTCGTTCGCCTCCCAGCATAGCACACGAGCTGCCGCTGGCGGGAAGGAATAGATACAGTTGGTATAGCGCAAGCGGGCGATGCATCGTGCGCGCCGCGGAGCCGGTCTCGAGAAATCGGGGGGATCGCGTCGGTGCCATGGTCTCTCGTCTCAGCACGATCGTCACGCGGCGGCCGGTCCCGGCATTGCTGGCCGTTACTGCCGTGTCGCGCCTCACCTGGATAGGTGCCTTCGGACTGATGCCCGATGAGGCGTACTACTGGGACTGGTCGCGGCATCTGGCGTTCGGCTACTACGATCACCCCCCGGATTGCCTGGCTGATCCGTAGCAGCACCCTCCTGTGGAGCCCCTCGGAGTTCTGGGTGCGCTTCTGGTGGGCGGTATTCGGCATCGCTCTGGTGGCGCTCGCCTACGACCTCGGAAGCCGCGCCGGCGGCCGGTCCGGCGGCATGCTGGTAGCATTGCTCGTGCTCGTCGGACCGCCCTTCGTCGCCAGGAGTGCCCTGGCCACGCCGGACGGGCTGGCCTTGTTCTGGTGGGCGGCTACGCTGGCCGCGCTGCAACGCGCCCTGGCCGGGAGCCGCTATCGGGAATGGGTGCTGTGCGGGCTGGCGTTTGGCTGCGGTCTGGAGAGTAAGTACACGGTCGTGCTGCTCCTGCCGGCGATTCTCCTGGCCATGCTGGCCACGGCACGCGGCCGCTGGTGGCTCGGTCGCCCGGCACCGTATGCCGCCGCGGCTGTTGCCGCCCTGGTCTTCGCGCCCAATGTGCTCTGGAATGCCACGCACGGCTGGGTCACGATGTCGTTCCAGCTCGCGCATGGACAGGCCCAGGCGCCGAGCGGCATGGCTCTCTGGGATCAGATTCAGGCATACCTCTGGGCGTGCAGGCAGGTATCGTCATGCCGTTCGGGCTTGTGGTCTTTGGCGTGGGCATCCTGGCCGCGCTCGCGTTCGGATTGCGCCGCGGCGATACCATGCTGATCGCGCTCGGCCTCAGCGGGCTGGGTACCTTTGCCTTCTTTCTACTCGTCAACGGCATGGAGCACTGGACGCTGCCGGCGTATCTCTCGGCAGCCGTCGCCTGCGGCATCCTGGGCGGGCGGCTGGTCGACGCCCTGGCGCCGCGCCGGCGCCCGCGGACGGCCGTGCTGATCGTCACCACCGACATCTTCCTGGGCAGCGCGCTCCCGGCCGGTGTGGTTGCCGGTTCCCTGGTGGCGGGCGAAGCGCTGGTGCCGGTGGACAGCTGCATCGTGCAGGGCCTGGTCGACCCGACCACGAGCGGCCCGCCCCTGGGGAAGGAGGTCACCGAGATCCTGAGCACCGCACCCTACAATGGACCGACGCCCACGTACCTCGTCGCCCAATCGTATGGGACCACCGCTCGGGCAGCCTTCTACTCCCGCGGCCACCCGCGTGTCTACGGGCTGGATCATCGATACGCGCTCTGGGGCGGAGTGCCGCTCTGCGGCAGGTGCTTGATCGTCAACCTGGGAGATTGACGCTGCCGGTGCCGCGCATGCGCGTCACCGCGCCGCCGACTGCTCACGCTCGCACCTGATCGCCGGGTGCGTCCGGCGGTCGCAGGCGCTTGAACAGCTCGATATCGCGCTCCACGTAGCCGAGCGCGGCGTACAGCATGCGGGCAGGCACGTTCGGCACGAAGACTTCCACACGGACGGCGTCGCAGCGGCGACGGGCGAGGTAGCTTTCGGCAAGACGCATGAGCCGCGTGGCCAGCCCCCGCCGGCGGTAGGCTGCGTCGACGTACAGCTCCGTGATGCGGCCCACGAGCGACGGAATGACGCCGAGCCACTGCTCCTCGTCCTGCTCGAGGACGACGCCGACCACGAAACCGGCGATCGTCTCTCCGTCGACCGCGACGTAGAACGCGCCGTTCCGCTGCTCTACCACGGCGACCGTCTTGTCCGCGATGAACTCGCCGTACCCGGCCAGGCGGCGAAGTCTCTGCTCGTGATCGAGGACGATCAGGTCGTCGTAGAACCGCTCGAAGAGCGCCACGATCTGCGCGCGATCGCCGCTGCGGTAGTCCCGAATGCCCACGCCCATTCGCGTACTATAGCATCGCCCGGACCCATGCAGGACGCATATAGACGCGCCGGTATCGCGCCGAAGAATCGGGTCGCGTGCTCAGGCGACGAGCCCGGTGAGCTGCAGACCTTCGCGGAAGAAGCGCTGCATGAAGAGAAACAGGATGAAGATGGGCGCGATGACCGTGGCGCTGGCGGCCATCATGAGGTTGAGAAAGGTCATGTGCTCGTCCTTGTAGGAGGCGAGCCCGAGCATCAGCGTGTACTTCGACGGATCGTTGAGATAGATGAGCGGGCCAAGGAAGTCCGTCCAGTTGCCGACCAGGGCGAACAGCGCGGCTACGGCCACGGCGGGCTTGGCCAGCGGCAGCACGATCTGCCAGTAGATGCGCGGCTCGGACGCGCCGTCTATGCGCGCGGCGTCGAGTAGCTCGGCTGGCTGGCGCAGAAAGAACTGCCGGAACAGGAAGATGTAGAACGAGCCGGCGCCGAACCAGCTCGGCACGATGAGCGGTAGATAGGTGTTTACCCAGTGAATCTTGACGAAGACCACGTACAGGGGTATCAGCGTCACCCAGCTGGGGATCATCATCAGTCCGAGCACGACGAGGAACGCCGGCTCTCTGCCTTTCCACTGCAGATTCGCGAAGCCGTAGGCGATCCAGGATGTGCTGAGCACGGTGCCCAGCGTGGCAGGCACGGCGATCTGCAGAGTATTGAGCAGATAGTGGTAAGCAGGGAAGAACTGCAGAGCGTCCGGATAGTTGTGCCATTGCGGCGGATATGGAATCAGTGCCAGGCCCGCCGTCACGTCTGCCTCGGGCAGGAGCGAGGCGCTCACCATCCATAGCAGCGGAATCACGAACGGCGCACAGGCAAGAACGGCAAGCGCCGTGAGCAGGCTCCGCCGCAGCCGGCGGCTCCTGCGAGGACCGCTTCTAGAGCGACCCAGCACCGCCGCCTGAACGTCACTCCCGTAGCTCATGAACCCGTCCCAAGCTCAGATCGCGTCAAGTCGGCGCACCCGCCGCGGCGGGTTGCCGAGCACGACTCCTGGGGCATCCGTTCGACTTCACGACATGTGCATCCCGGCGTCACTTGGTTTCAACGGTAATAGACGAGTCGTCTTGATACCCACAGGGCGAGCAAAGTAAGCAGGAAGATCATGGCGAACAGGAACCAGGCAAGGGTCGAGGCGTATCCCATGTTGAGGTACTGAAAGGCATTCTGGAACAGATAGAGCGAGTAGAGGAGCGTTGCATTCATGGGGCCACCCTGGGTCATCAGGTACGGCTCGGCGAACGTCTGCATGGAGCCTATGATGCCGGTGATCGCGTTGAACAGCACGATCGGCGAGATGATGGGCAGCGTGACGTGCCAGAAGAGCCGGAACGCCCCCGCGCCATCGATCATGCCCTGTTCGTAGAGGTGTTTCGGCACGTCCTGCAAACCGGCGAGCAAAATCACGATCGTGCCCCCAGTACCCCAGGTGCTCATCAGTATGAGCGCCGGCATCGCCGCGGTGGGCGACTGAAGCCAGAGCGGCTGAGGCAGGTGCAGCATCGCCGAGAATGCGGTCGATCAGGCCGCCGAATGGATCAAACAGGGCGAGCCAGAGAATGGCGTTCGCCACGCTGGGTACGAGGGTGGGCAGATAGATTACCGTGCGGAAGACGCCGCGAGCGAACAGCTTGGTGTTCAGCGTCAGCGCCACGAGCAGCGCCATCGACCAACTGCAGCGGCACGGCGCACACCGTGTAGTAGATGTGTGTTGCCCAGGGCGGTGCCGAAGAGCGGATCGCTGAACATCGCCGACCAGTTGGCGGTACCGATCCATACCGGCGGCATGCCAAGACTGTATTCGTGAAGCTGTAGTACAGGGAAGCCATCACGGGATAGACGGTGAAGGCCAGCACACCAATCGACCCAGGGCCGAGGAACAGTGCCACGTTCAGCCTGCGCTTGGCAGCTCTGCTTCTCAACATGCCGACATCATCCTTCGCCGCTGCTCAGACGCGGCGCCCGGGTCGCATGGAAAGTGCGCCGCCCCGCGGCCGTCGCGGCGAAGGGCGCAACGAGCGCGGGGCAAGGCTTTCACTGCCACCCGGGATGTGTCGAGGTGAACTGGCGCTCGTTCTGCGTCGTTTCCGACTGCAGCTGATTCAAACCCTGCGAAGGCGAGACCCGCCCGTAGAGGATCTCCTGGCTGACCGTGTTCAGCGTGTTGTACAGAAAGTTGAAGGTGGAGATGGCAGGCACGGCGGCAACCGTCTTTGCCTGCTTGAGCGCCGAAATCCAGGGGCGGAGCTTAGGTGCCGCGTTCCAGAAGGCCGACCCGAAGGCGTCGCCGGCCGAAGGCGGGAGATTGCCTTCCACGACGCACCAGTAGTTCACTGCGAACGGCGAGGCCATCCAGGTGAGGAACTCCAGCGCTTCCTTGGGGTGAGATGCGTTGTTGGGCAGCACGAAGAAGTTCCCGGCCGGTGCCACGGTGACACTGTCGTAGGCAACGCCCGGTCCGGTGGGAACGGGCGCTACCCCGTACTTCAGTTGGGCGCCTGGATCGGCATGTACGACGGCTGGTATTCGCCCATCAGCTCCATGGCCTGCTTGCCCAACACGAAGGGATCGTTCGCCTTGCTGGCGGCCTGGTACCAGGCAGTGATCTTGTCGTAGCCGCCCAGCGCATCGTAGAACTTCTTCAGCCACGTGTAGGCGCTGATGTTTGCCGCCGCATTGGCGGTGATCTGTTTGCTCGCCGGGTCGAAGAGCCCGCCGCCGAAGTAGTAGATCCACTCGCTGTCGCCTTGCGAGTCCGAGGGCGCCATGCCGAGCTGCGTGATCTGCCCGTTCTGTACCTTGGTGAGCTTCATGGCGTACTGAAGGAGCTGATCCGTGGTCCGCGGCGGCACGTCGGGGTTGAGGCCTGCCTGCTTGAACATCGTCTTGTTCCACGCCAGCAACGGCTCGTCCACCTGCTGCGGCAGGCCATAGATGTGGCCGTTGAACCGCATGCCGGCATAGACATTGGCGAAGTAGGTCTGCAGCTTGAAGTGATACTGCGCAATGTAGCTGTCTAGAGGTTGGATGAGGTGATCCGCCGCCCAGATCGGCATCGGATAGTAGTCGTAGGTCATGATGGCATCCGGCGGGCTGCCGGAGGTAAGGGCCGTAGTGTACTTCACGTAGTTGTTGTCGGTCGGCGTGTAGTCGGCTTTGACCAGGATGCCGGGATGGGTCTTGTTGAAGGTATCGACCAGGTACTTGATGGCGTTGCCCGATACGCTCCCCGGTCCCGGGCTCGTGGGATTCCAGAACTCGATGACGATCGGGGAGGACGCCGCTTGCAGCGGCGGCACCGATGATACGAGCACCGCGACAGGCAATGCTACGGCGGCGATACCCAGCCGAAGGCGAGATCCACGTGTCTTGAGATCGGCCATCCCTGATACTCTCCTTACTGCGGCAGACCGCACACGGCGGCAACCGGCGTGCCGCCACCCCGTCCACGAGTGATCGTCGTGCGCCGGTCGAGGGCGCCGGCACATCGCAGAGCCGCGGCGAGCTGGAAGTGCCGTCGCCGGCAAGCATCCCGTAGCCGACCAATGTGCCGGGTGTGGCGGGGGATTCCGACCCCTGGATCCCCCAGCTACAGTAGCATCGGTCCCTTAAGCCTCGATTAAGCTTGTGTAAGGAGTACGTTAAGAGGCATCGAGGCTCGGCCCGACGCGCTCCCGGCAGCGTGCCTAGCGCACGAAGAAGGGACTGGTCACGGCCAGCATCTCTTGTCGATGCACGGCCCGCAGCTCCGCACGATACCAGCCGGCGGCCGCCTTGTCGGCAGCATAGTAGCAGGCCCCTTCCCCATCGATGGTCGCGGCCGCCAGGGGCCCCGCGCTCCCGACGATGCGGAGCGAGGCGGGTACGGTCACGTGTGTGACGCGGGCGTCTATGCGGAGCGGCTCGCCTGCCGGCAGGGTGTCGCCGGGCAGCCCGGCCGTGGAACCGGCGCTCGCCGAGGCACGCATGGCAGGTCCGCTGCTCACCATCGTGTGCCCTGCCCTGATGCCATCCAGGATTCCGGCCCGGCTCAGCTCGGTCGCATACACGTAGGTGGTCGGGGCACCGGGTACAAATGAGGGCAGGTCGCCGTGATCGTCGCTGCCGCCGGTGATCGGTACGCGAAAGCCACGGCCAAGCCAGCCATCGTACATGAGCAGATTGCGCTCGTTGTCGTCGTCTACCGGCCAGCCGTTATTCCATGCCTCCACGCCATCGATCGCGCGCATGTCGACGTCCAACAGGTCCCACCGGCAGCCGTGGCAGCCCGGACTGGCGCCTGCAGCCGGGTGGGCGATGATCGCCACGCCGCCGTTGGCGTGCACGTCGCGGACCACGTCGTCGATGGTCCGCCCATTCCACCCGACCCGCCAGTCGATCCACGTTTCCACGCCGAGTGCCAGCAGGTGCCCGTGCAGCGTCGTCACCTCGATGCCGGGGATGGGCAAGGTATCCCCCCCAGCCAGAGCAGCCACCTCGGCGTGCCCGGCCAGCGTGTTGTGATCGGTCAGCACGAAGAAATCCAGGTTGCGTTCCCGTACCGCCCGCCAGAGATCGGCAGCCGACCACCGGCCGTCGGAGTGGTGGGTATGCATGTGCAGGTCGCCGGCGTACCAGCCGGGTCCCAAGTTTGGTATGGCCAGAGGCAGAGAGCATGGCGACGGGAGCATCCCGACATCCGGATCGTCGTCGAGCCAGACGTGCAGCCGGTAAGTGCAGGGCGATCCTCCCAGAACATAGCCCAGGCTCACCTCGGCCTGCCAGGTACCAGGTGTGAGCGGGCCGGGCACGAATCCCGGCGTAGCGCTCCCCACTCCCAGCCGCGGCGGTGCGTCCGTGCGGCCGGGAGATCCCCGGAAGCCGGATGGATCGTGCAGATACACGCCAATGGCCTGATCGTAGCTGCCGACCTGCCGCGGAGCTACTTCGAAGGACAAGTGCAGAGACGTGGCATCGGCCGGCATGACAAAGGGATAGAACCGGTGCTCGTTGGTGTCGTCATGGCTAACCACTTCCTCGACGGACAATAAATCCTGTTGCATGAACGTCACTTTCACTAGTCGTCGCATGCCCGAAGAGCAGAGCCGAGCTCTCCGTGCCGGCCGCGGACGCGAGTGGCGATGCCAGGAGGCACCGCCACTCGCGCTGCGTGGAGAACGCGCGGTAAGTCCGGCGCGCAGGCGGCACGCCATGATCCGGCGATCCGGCCTGCCTTCAGGTGCTGAAAGCGCCGTCGCCTGTCGCCTTGCTCGGGGGCACGCGGCAGGCCCGCACTCGCAGTGTACGCCGCGACGCCTCCCGGAGTCCTTAAGAGCGTGTTAAATCCACGGCATGCCACGATAGTGACCGTAGACGGCCTTCGCTCAGCCCTCGGCTATGCGCGCGATCAGCCCTGCCAGCAGGGCGGTTCTCGGCACTATGGAGTCCGCTGCCAGCCATTCATCGGCGCTGTGTGCGTTCCCGCCTATCGGGCCAAGTCCATCCAGGACCGGCACGTTGGCGTGGGCCACGGTACACGCGTCCGAGGCACCGCCGGTGGCCACGGCCTCTATGTCGAAACCGAGCCCGTGCGCCACCTCCTGCGCCATGGCCACGAGCCGCTCGATGGCGGCGGTCCTGGCCATCGGTGGATGGCCGTGGTGCACC
Organism: uncultured bacterium; assembly: GCA_963827235.1. Lineage (GTDB taxonomy): Bacteria > Chloroflexota > UBA5177 > JANWHV01 > JANWHV01 > JANWHV01. Next base: position 777,006 of record CAWHAE010000009.1, on the reverse strand, counting down.
GTGAGCGTCGTGCTCGTATCCGGCACTACGACGCTGTCCGCGATCTCGTGGATCCTGCGGTCGACCTCTTCCAGGCCCACCGGGTCGGGGGCGCGCATCTGAAAGCGCGCGGTAGCGGTCTCGGGCACGACGTTCAGGGCATTGCCGCCGCTGACGATGCCCACGTTCACGATGCCGCCGGGAACGACGCCGTTTAGCGCCTGCAAGGCCACGATCTTGTGCGCAAGCTCCACGATCGCGCTGCGACCCTTCTCGGGCTCGACTCCGGAATGGGCGGCACGGCCGCGCACGTCGATCTGATAGTCGACGACCCCTTTGCGGGCCGCCACGAGCGCGCCCGACAGGCGCGCCGGCTCCAGGACAAGGGCCGCGGTACAGCTCGTCGCGGTTGCTTCGATCAGCTCGCTGCTCTCCGGGGATCCGATCTCCTCGTCCGCGGTGAACAGCAACACCAGCTCGCCGAACGGCCGCACCTGCAGCAACTCCAGTGCTTCGACGGCGTAGATGGCGGCCAGCAGGCCCGCCTTCATGTCCGCGGTGCCGGGGCCGACGATCTTGTTGCCGTCGATGCGCATCGGGCGCGCGGCAGCTACGCCATCCTGGTAGACCGTGTCCATGTGCGCGAGCAGGAGAATCCTCGCCCGACCCGCGCCCGCCACTCGCGCCTCCACGATGTCGCCGCCCACGGAACGTGGGTGGAGGTGCGTCGTCCAGGCGTTCGCTTCGCAGCGCGCCCGCACCCAGGCGCCGACGCGGTTGACGCCGTCCCTGTTGGCCGTACCACAGTCGATCCCGGTCAGCAGGCGAAGATCGGCCAGGAACTGCTCGAGCCTATCGCGCAGCGCCCCTTCGATATGGTTAAGCTGTGCCGCCATTTCCGTCCCCTGCTCCTCACGTTTCCGCTGCTCGCGCATAGCCATTGAAGCCGCACACACGCACGAAGCCCCGCTTGCACAGTATTGGCGACGAAGACTGTACCTGTGCTGCCACGACGGCGACCTCGCAGCCGGCTTCCCTGGCAACGCGCAACCGGTGAGCGAGCAGGGTCAGATAGAGTCCACGGTTGCGAAACCCCGGCACGGTGATCGCATTGCGCAGGTAGGCCACGCCGTTCGGCTCTATACGAAGGACGACGAAGCCCGCGATCCGCCCATCGAGACGGCCGAGGAAGTGGCGCACCTGGCGGCGCTCGTTCCGCAGATAGCGGGTCGCCGCCGCGATCCTCTGGCGGCGCCGCTCCGGATCGACGGGCTCGCGAGCCGCTGCCCACTCCTCAACGTTTTCGTCCGACAGCGGCTCTATGCGTACCTCGGGATTGACGGGGAGCTCCGCGCGAAGATCGGTGAGCGCTAACCCATCCCAGTGGATGATGCGGCGCAGACCGCGCGCTTCCAGGCGCGATGCCAGGTCCGGCGGCGACGGATGGTCGCCGAAAGTCCAGCGCACCGGTCCACCGAGCGTCTCAGCATCGCGCTCCAAAATCGCGAGGCGCTCGTCCGCCCGGCCCGGATCGAGATTGATCCACTGCACGATCGCTCCCGCCCCGTAAGGCCGGCCGGGCAGCACGCGAATGACCGCGTCACCCATGTCGTGCAGGTGCTCTTCCTCGCCTTCCCAGGCAAGCGAGTAACTGCAGGATGTCCGCTCCACTTCGGAAGCGAGGAACTCCTGGGAGTATTGAGTCGCACACATGCTGCTCAGGCTATCACTCTCGAGCGCCTCCCCTCAAGAGCGGCCGGCCGCATCGGCAGGCTGTTCCGGGCGGGAGTAGGCATAGAATCCGCAGACGCGCTGGAAGCCTCGCTTGCGCAGGATAGGCGACGACGTGTGCGTTTGCGCCTGCACGACCATGGCCTGGCAGCCGGCCTCCCTCGCCAGGCGCAGCCGATGCGCGATCATCGCCAGATAGACTCCGCGGCTGCGAAACTCCGGCCGCGTGATTGCGTTGCGGAGATACGCCACGCCGCCGGGCTCGATGCGCAGCACCACCGCGCCGGCCGCTGCTCCATCCAGTCGAGCCAGGTACGCCAGCGCCTCGGGCCTGGAGAACTGCAAGTAGCGGTGCACGGCAGCCAGGCGTGCCTCGCGCATTTCCGGCGTGCTCGGCGCGTAGACGTCGACGTACTCCCCGGCATTCTCCGCCGAGACCTGCTCGATCCGTATCGCCGGATCGACAGGGAGCTCGACCGTGAGATCGGTCAGGGCGAGGCCATCCCAATGGATGCTGCGCTGCAGGCCGAGTGCTTCCAGCCGCTGCGCCAGATCCGGGGGCTCGGGCGTGTCGCCGAACACCCACTGCACAGGCCGACCGCCCTCACTCGCTTCTCGCTCCAGCGCGGCGATCCGCGCACCAGCATGGCGGGCATCGATCCTGGCATTCTCGATGAGCGCGTGCCAGCCATAGACCGGCACCGGCAACACCCGGAGCGTGGCATCCTCATAGACGCGAATCTCTTCGCGCTCGCCCTCCCAGGCGAAGCGATAGTCGTAATACGTGCGCTCTACTTCTCGGACCAGAAACTCCGGCGATTGCCGGTCCGCAGCTTGCGTGCTCATGCCTGCGAAACACCTTCTTGCTTGACAATGGGCACCTCGTGCCAGGTGGCTTCCACGACCCCGTTCTTGATCGCGAAGGTGGCGGGCCAGCCCGTGCGCCCGCGGCCAAACAGCACGAACTCGCCGTCGCTCAGTGGGTAGGCGTAGATATTGCCGGGCCGGCGCCGCGCGTCGCCGGGGTAGGTGGTGGCAAACAGGCGCCCCTCCTCGTATTTGATAGGCAAGGGGCCGGGCACGTCATTCTGCAGGATGTGCGCCACGTAGACGCCGGCAAAGCGCGGCCACAGCGTGCGATCAGGCACGAATGAGCGATCCACCGCCGGGAAGCGGCGCGCCGGCGCGCCGCCGGTGAAGAGTCGCACTGCCGCCTCGGCCACGATGTCGGATACTGTCGTGCCGCTGTTTGCCACCACGGCCACGGCCAGCCGCTCGTCGGGAGCGACGATGAAGTACGAGCCCATGGTGATCGTCGATCCGCCGTGGCTGAGAGTATCGATGCCGCCCGTCTGGCCGGCCATCCAGCCGAGTGCATAGCGCCGATCGGCGCCGCTGCTGCCACGCACGCTCTTGGGGATGCTCACCTGCGGCCGCACGAGCTCGGCGAAGCTCTCCTCCGAGAGGAGCTGCCGCGTTCCCACGCGGCCGCGGTCGAGGATCGCCTGCAGCCAGCGGCCAGCGTCGCGTGCTGACATCACGAGCGTGGAGCCCGCCGCCGCCCCGGCCCGGTTATGCGGGAAGAACGACGTATAGTGCCGGCCGTCGGCATCATAGTCATGTGCCGTCGCCAGATCGATGCCCGGCGGCAGCTCCGTGCTGAATCCCGACTCCGTAACGCCCAACGGGCCAAGAATGTCGCGCTGCACGTACTCTTCGTAGGACCTTCCCGAGACGATCTCGACGATGCGCCCGGCGATGCTGAAGCCGTCGTTGGCGTACACCCAGGTACTGCCCAGCGGCGCGATCAAATCGGCCGAAGCGAGATCCGCTATGTATCGAGCCGTGGCATCCGGCGCGTCGTAGTCGTTGAACAGGAAGCGGCCGTTGTCCGAGACGGTGGGCGGCAAGCCGGCGTTATGAGTCACCACCTGGCGGATGGTCATGCGCGCGGAGGCGTCCTCGTCGCGCACGCGGAACGAGGGGATATGCTGTTGCACGGGATCGTCGAGCCGCAGCTTGCCGGCCTCGACGAGCTGCAGGAGCGCGGCACAGGTAAAGGCTTTGGTGGTCGAACCGATGACCACCGCGGTCCGCTCGCTCATCGGCCGGCCCGTATCGCAATCGGCCACGCCGTATCCGCGCTGGAACACGGTGGTGCCGCCCCTGACTACGCTGATTGCCAGGCCCGGGGTATTTCCCTGCGCCATCGACTCCACGATGAATTCGTCGAGTGCCTGGGTGGTCGCCGATGTGTCATGCATACGCATCATCTCTTTCCAACCGGCCGCGGCCGGATCTCTCGGGCATGCCGCCGCACGCTGCCACGCGGTTGGGACCGTGGGCCGCCGGCTATGCCGGAATGGGAGCACTCATTCAGCGCCGGTTGTCCAGCGCTTCGGCCAGGCCGTCGCCCAGGATGGCGAAACAGCTGCCCGTGATCATGATCGCGATGCCAGGGAAGGTGCTGATCCACCATGCCGAATAGATATACGCTCGCCCGTCGGAGACCATAGTACCCCAATCGGAGTTGGGTGGCTGCACGCCAAGGCCAAGGAAGCTCAGAGCAGACATGAGCAGAATGACCTGGGTGATGTCGAGCGTGGCGTAGACGAGCGCGGGCGTCCATACGTTGGGGAGTATGTGCCGCAGCAGGATGCGCGACGGCGCCATGCCGGTCGCCTTGCATGCTTCGACGTACTCGCGCTCCCGAACGCTGAGCACTTGGCCATACATGATGCGCCCGTAGGTCGTCCAGTCCACGGCAGCGATGGCAACGCCCACGCTGAGCATGCCTGGACCGAGCACGGCCAGCACGGCGATGACCAGAACGACGTAGGGGAACGAGATCACGATATCGAGGATGCGCATGATCGCGGCGCCCACCACACCGCCCGCGTAGGCCGCGAACATGCCCAGCAGGCTGCCGACGATCAACGAGATGATCACCGTGGTCACGCTCACGCCGAGAGCGACCCGCGCGCCCGAGAGCACGCGCGCAAGCATGTCGCGTCCCTCGTAGTCCGTGCCCAGGAGGTGCGCGTGCGAGGGCGCGGCCAGACTGTTCATGATGTCGCCGACTGTGGGATCGTACGGCATCAGCAGCGGACCGAAGATCGCCATGAGCACCAATGCCAGCACCAGACCCAGACCCACGGCAAGGGTGCGATACCGTCGCAGCCGCGAGAGTAGTGCTGCCTGGCGAGGTGCCGCGACGAGCAAGGGCTCGCCGGCCAGCGTGTTCGGCAGATTCGGCGGGTTGAGGGCGGATGCTTCCATGCCTGCGCACTTTCCGTGGTCTGAGCACGTGGTCGATCAGCGCGGATGAATCCTCGGATCGACGAAGATGTACACGATATCGGTCAGCAAATTTACCAGGACGAAGATCAGGGCAAGCACGAGGGCGCCTGCCTGCACCAGCGGATAGTCGCGTTCGTTGATACCGCCGATCAGGAGGGCGCCGACGCCGGGGAGGCCAAACACCGTCTCGATGATCACGGTGCCTCCCAGCAGAAAGCCCATGTTCACGCCCACCACGGCAATAGTGGGAATGAGCGCATTGCGAAACACGTGCTTGTACAGGACGGTGTGCCTGGCAAGACCCTTCGCCCGCGCAGTGCGCACGTACTCCATGTGCAGGACTTCGAGTATGCCGGCCCGAAGCGTGCGCAGGATGAGCGGGAACACCGAGAGCGCCACGACGATAGCGGGCAGCGCCAGGTGATAGAGGTGGTCCGCCATGGTCGTGCCGTAGCCCGCCACGGGAAAGATCCGCCACTTGCTACCCAGCAGCAGCTCGAGTAGCAAGGCAATCCAGAAGGACGGCATGGCAAAGCCGAGCACGGTGACGACGCGGATGAGCAGGTCCGGCCACCGGTTCATGTTCACCGCCGCCAGGGCGGCGAGCGGGACGGCCAGGACCAGGCTCACGAGCATGCTGAGCAGAGCCAGCAGCAGGGTCTCCTGCACCCGGGAGGCGAGCAAGTCGCTGACCGGCACTTGATACTGTACGGAAGTACCGAGATCGCCCACGAAGAGCCGGCGCATGAAGTACCAGTACTGCAGCGGCAGCGGACTATCCAGATGCCAGGCTTTGTGCAGAGCGGCAATCGCCTCCGGCGTGGCGCGGAACGAGAGCATCACCTGGGCCGGGTCGCCGGGGATCAGGTGAATGAGCAGGAAGATGGTGATAGAGAGTCCGAAGAAGACAGGGATCAGCTGCAGGACCCGCCGCAAGACGATCGTCGCCATGCCCCTCCTCTCCCCGCGCTGCCGGAAATATGACGGAACTTACCGCCCGTCCGCAGGAGCGCACGGCGTCCGCCGGCATGCAAGCGGGCGAATAGATGCGATACGTCTCCACGGCAGATATAGGGCTCCATGCTGAAATCTTGCCTGACGCTGTCTCACTGGGCTCAGGCCATGGGCGACCGGGCGGCGCTCGCCCATGGCGCTTGCTACTCGCTAGGAAGAGAACCAGCACTCTTCCAGGCGATAGTTGCCGGTCGGAAGCACTTTGAAGCCCTGAAGCTTGTTGCTGGTCGCGCTGAGACTGGGTTGGCGATAGAGGAAGATCATCGGCGCGTCGTCGTGATGTATGGTGTTGACCTGATCGTAAAGCTTCTGCCGCTTAGCGCGATCGGTTATGGCCGCGGCCTGCGCCGCCAGCTTGTCCACCAGAGAATTCTGATAGTAGGTCCAGATGGCGTTGGTCCCGCCGTGGGGGACGATGGCAAAGCTCATCAGCTCGTCGGGATCGACGATATCGCTGGTCATGTACCCTTTTGCCATCTCGTAGTTGGTGCTTTGCGTCTTGGCCAGCAGCGTGGCGTCGTCGAGAACCTGGATGGTGACGGCGACGCCGATCTCCTTGAGCTGTTCCTGGACGAACTCCGCCAGCGGCTTGTCCGCCTGCTCCGTCGCCTGGTCGACCAGCATGGTGATGCCGAACCCCGAGGGATACTTGGATTTCGCCATCAGGGATTTTGCCTTGGCGAGGTCATACGGGTACGGCTGGACCGACGGGCTGTAGCCGAACATGTCGGGCATAGCCTGGCCGCTGGGCTGCCCGTAGCCAAAGAGAAGACGCTTGATGATCACGTCCTTGTCGATGGCGTAGTTCATGGCTTGCCGGACCAGCTTGTCGCTGAGATGTGGAGACGTGTTCTGCAGCACAATGAAGTTGGAGTCCAGGAAATTGTCCTGGTGCAGCACGACGCTCGGATTGCTCTTGATCGCCGCCGCCTGGGCAGGCGGCACGAAGAGCGCGATATCCAGCTCGCCGCTCGTCACCTGCAGCACACGTGTGTTGTCGTCGCCGACCACCATCTGCTGAATCTCGTCGACGTAAGGCATGGGCGCGCGGAAGTGATGCGGGTTGCGCGAGAAAACGAGCTGGCTGCCCTTGGTCCACGACTTGAACATGAATGGACCCGTGCCCACGGGATTCTGAAAGAAGCGCTCTCCCTGGCTGGTAACCAGCTTCTCGGGCAGGATCGACGTGGCGAAGAGGGCGACGTCGGAGAGGAAGGGCGCTCGCGGCTCGGAGAGATGGGCGCGCACGGTGTACGTGTCGACGACCTCCATGCCCTTGAAGCCGGTGAAGAGAAACGACCACTGGCTGCCCTTGATATTCACGGCGCGTTCCACCGAGAACTTGACGTCGGCGGCGGTCATCGGGCTGCCGTCGTGGAAGGTCACGCCGTGTCGCAAGTGGAACGTGTACGTCTTGCCGTCCGCGGAGATCTCCCACCCGGTGGCCAGGCTTGGCTCGACGTTAAGGCCATCGGGAGTCGGCCGAGTGAGCTGGTCGTAGATGAGCAGCATGGTCCAGATCGAGTTGTTGTCCGAGATCATAGGACCGTCGAAGGACTTCACATCGCCGAGCTGGCCAAGACGTATCGTGCCGCCACGCACCGGTGCCGCTGCGGAACGGCCGTATGCCGTGGCAACGGACGTGCCGGCCAGCATTGCCCCGGCCGTTCCGGCGGCGGTCAGACGCAAGAACTGGCTTCGAGTAAGGCGCGGATCATGGATGAGCGGGGCGCGTTGCATGACGGGTCTCCTCTCCTGTGTCGACATAGAAGCTCACTAGGCGGGTCCGGCCTAGTTGCACGATTGATTGGGGCGGCTTCTTCGACACCTTGCGCGGCGCATGCGCGTGCCGGGGCGCCCCAGCATTGTGGGCCCCAGCTTCTCGGGAGATATAGCCAGATTATAGGCGGGCACCTAACGTGTCAAGAGTTTGCCGCGCAGGTTGTTCAGAGGAGCATCGATTCCCGGCGCGCCGGCCCCTGCGTGCCGCCGACCTCGCTTGCCGGCAACGTCGAGTGGAGCAGGAGGCACCGTGCGGGCAGGCGGCAATTGCCCGGAGTGTAACGCGGTATACACCTCGCGACGCTGCCCGGTATTGCGGGACACACGCGCACATGTTAGGGTTAGTGCTGTTTCGTGGATTCGAAAGGAGGCGCCCTGATGACAGCTCTTCGTCATGGCCGTGCCGCGCGCTTCGCGCGCCGGCAAGGTGCGCCTGCCGAGATGGAGACCCTCTCCTTCTGATTCCCCGGCTTGGCTCTGCCTGCCCAGCGTCGCACAGGACCGTGCTACCGCAGACGCGGCGGCTGCCTGGCGCGATCGCCTGCTAGACATCCGCCGGGCATCCGAGATCGCGGCAACGGCGCCCTTCTGCCCGCGGTTCCGCGCGTCCGCTCACCTTCCGCGAGCCGGCCATGCTCACCCAGCCTGCACGCGCTGCCATTTGGGCGAACCGGGCCCAAGCACCAGGGTATTCAGAAAGAGAACCGATGCGTTCGTTGACCGGCGACTCTGTAGAGCTCGACGATTTCGACAAAGAAACCTCGTCCGAGACCGATGATTACGCGGAATACGAGCAGGACCTGGAAGACTATGGAACAGGCAGCCTGCGCCGCCAGTTAAGGGCCATGGGCAGGCCACGGCCGCTGAAGAACAGGCATGGACGCCCGGTGAATCCGAATAGCGTCGCGGCTCGTGCCCCGTCCGGTACGCACACGCCACGCTCAGGTAGCGTCGAGGACGATAGTCCAGGCGCGCCCGCCGGCCGGCCCCAGCCGCCAGCACTCTCCCGTCCGGCCGCGGGCCCATTGCATGCGAGTGGGGAGCCGGATCTCATTCCGGACGGCGCGGCGACGGATGCGGCGGCGTCACGCCGGCATGAGCAGCCGTTCTCGAGCACCGGCACGGTGTGCCGCAAGTCCCTGGGGCGCTATCAGGTCGATGCCGGCGGGCGCCTGGTAGAGTGCGCCGTTTCCAGCGCCTTGCGCAAGCAACTCGTCTATCCGATCGCCGATCCCACGTCGCTTCGCCATCGGGTGATGGAGGTGAAAGAGATCAAGCAGGTAGATCCCGTGGCCATCGGCGACCTCGTCCGCTTCGTGGAACGCGGCAATGAGGAAGGGCTGATCACCGCCGTGCTGCCGCGCAAGAACAAGCTTTCGCGGCGCGCGGCAGGTGCCAAGCCGCTGGAGCAGGTGATCGTAGCCAACCTCGACCAGGTACTCGCCGTTCTGGCCGTCGCGCACCCCGAGCCGAAATGGGAAGTGCTGGACCGCTACCTGGCGGCTGCCGAATGGTGGGGCGTGCCGGCAGTGATCTGCTTGAACAAGCATGATCTGGGCGTCTCAGCGGATCTGCTGGCGGAGGTAGCGGTATTTCGCGACCTCGGCTACCCAGTGATGCTCACCAGCACCGTGCACGGCGACGGCCTGCAACAGTTCAAGGAGCAGTTGTCGGGCCGTATCTCTGTGCTGGTGGGACCGTCCGGCGTGGGCAAGACGAGTTTGCTGAACGCCATCCAGCCGGGCCTCGGCCTCCGCGTGGCCGAGGTAAGCCGCGCCACGAACAAAGGAAAGCACACGACCACCCATCTGGAGCTCTTTCCCCTGGATGGGGGCGGCGGCCTGATCGATACGCCGGGCATGCGCGAATTCGGTCTCTGGGACCTCCCGGGCGCCGCCCTGGCGGGAGTATTCCGCGAGATGGAGCCGCTGGTCGGCCGCTGCCGGTTCGGTCCTGCCTGCAGCCATCGCCAGGAGCCCGGCTGTGCGATCAAGGCGGCAGTAGAGTCCGGCACGATAGCTGCGCGGCGCTACCAGAGCTACCTGCGGATGAGAACCTGATGGGCGCCGAGCCCGCCGCCACGCCGCGCAGTCGAGGAGCCGTGGCGAAGTATCCGGAGGTGACCATGCAAGCTCGTCCGGCACCCGGCGACAGGAAAAGAGGCCCGAGGAAAATGTCCCGGCGACTGCCGCGACGGGGGAGAAGTCCACCCACGGGTTCCGCGTTTGCCCGTACAATGTGTTGTGCGGACGCTCGGGTCGGCGTGACCCGGCTGCTATGCCCCGAGGAGCCTCGACCATCATGATCGTTCCCGGCAAGGTCACCTGTCCGATTTGTCTCACGGTGACCGCCCTGCCGGACACCCTGCCATTCGGCCAAGCCGTTTCCTGCTGCCTGTGCGGAGCGCGCCTGAAGCGGTACCTGCCGTGCGTCTGTTGCGAGCTTGCCTTCAACCCGGATTTGCCTTCATGCCCGATCTGCGGGGAGCGCCCGCCCGATGACGCGTTCGAGAGCATGGTCTACAAGGTGCCGAACCGCGTCGTGATCGAGGCACTTGCCCTTGCCCGCCTTGCCATTGCACCCATGGCGGATCAGCTTGTCGTAGAGCAGCCTTCCCAAAGCAGCACGGCGAGGCCGGAGCGCGGCGCGAATGCATCGGCTGCGCCACGGCGCGACGCCTTCGAAGCGCAAGAGGAGCCTATCTCAAGCAAGCGCACGAGCAACGGCAACGGCCGCGGCAATGGCCATGCTAAGAAGGCCTCTGCGCTGGCGCTCGCCGACCTGCCGGAGCTGAGCGTGGAGCCTCCCGTCCTCGTCGAGGAACAATCGGTGCCCGGGCAGAACAATACCGCCGAAGCGGCAGGATCGGTGCCCGCGCCCTCCGTTCACGTCGTCACGGTGGATGACGCTGGAGCGCTGTTCGACGTGGAGAGCGGGCCCGATACGGGCAGTGCCGCGACGGTCAATGCCGAGTTCGAGCTGATCACCGAGCCCTCCCGGCTGGCGGAGGTGGTGGCTGCACTCTCGGGCGAGCCCATCGTGGCCGTGGACACCGAGGCAACCGGACTCGATCCATTTGTCGATGACACGCTGCTCCTGGTCCAGGTAGCGACGCCCGACCGCGCTTACCTGGTCGACGCGCGAAAGGTCGATCCACGCCCGCTGCGCCGCATTCTCGAAGACGATCGCACGCTCAAGCTGATGCAGAATGCCAAGTTCGACTACAAGATGTTGCGCAGTCAGGTGGGTATCACCACGCGTCGCATCTACGACACCATGCTTGCCGAGCGCGTGCTCACCGCCGGCATCAGCCGCAGCATCGGCCTGGCCGCCCTGGCGCAGAAGTACGCCGGAATCGCGCTCGACAAGGCGATACGGTCGAGCTTCGTCGGCAAGACCGGCGAATACTCGGAGGAGCAGCTTCGCTACGCCGCGCGAGACGCGCTGGTGCTGTTCACCATCTACCAGCAGCAGCGAGACGCGCTGCGCCGCGAATCCGTGGTGAACATCGCCGCCCTCGAATTCAAGACGCTGATCGCGGTCGGCGAGATGGAGCTGGCCGGCTGTTTGATCGACAAGGATCGCTGGCACAACATCATCGTCGCCTCCCAGGCGGAACGGGACCGCTGTGCCGACGAGCTCGGCCTGCTGATCGCCGATGCCGTGCCCCAGCAGTCGTTGTTCGGCGGACCGGCGATCAATTTGAACAGCAATGCGCAGCTTCTGGAGACGTTCGCGCGCATGGGGATCGATCTGCCGGACACCATGGAAGCGACGCTCCTGAAGTACGATCACCCAGCCATCAAGAAGCTGCTGGAGTATCGAGGCTTCGAGAAGACGCTCTCCGCCTTCGGTGAGAAGTTCCTCGAGCTGATCCATCCCAAGACCGGGCGCATCCATCCCGACTTCAACCAGCTCGGCGCCGATACAGGCCGCTTCTCCTGCACCAATCCAAATATCCAGCAGATTCCGGCCACCAGCGATTTCCGCGGCTGCTTCGTGCCGGCGCCCGGCTACAAGCTGATCACCTGCGACTACAGCCAGGCCGAGCTCCGCATCCTGGCGCAGCTCAGCGAGGACCCCGCCTTCGTCGAAGCCTTCCAGTCCGGCGGAGACCTGCACCGCTTGACCGCGAGCCAGATGTTCCAGGTGCCGCCCGACCTGGTCGACAAGAAGCAGCGCAGCGCCGCCAAGGTGATCAACTTCGGGCTGGCTTACGGCCGGGGTCCCGCCGCGCTGGGCGTGCAGCTCGGCGTCTCCACCGAGGAGGCGCGGCGCCTGATCGACCAGTACTTCAAGGCCTACGCGGGCATCCAGCGCTGGCTGGACAAGGCGGGCAAAGAGGCGGTACGCAAGGGCTTCAGTGTCACCATACTCGGCCGCAAACGCTACTACGCGCCCATAGACCGCGACGATCCCGAGTACAACAAGAAACGGTCAAGCATCGAGCGGCAGGGCAAGAACTCGCCGATCCAGGGTACGAACGCAGATATGACCAAGCTGGCCCTGATCGGCTTGAACGAGGCCCTGCAGGGCTACGACGCGCGGGTCGTGAACACCGTGCACGACGAGATCGTGGTGGAGGCCCGGGAGGATCAAGCAGAAGCGGTCTGCAAGATCGTGGAACACGAGATGGTGAAGGCTGGCGGCAAGCTCATCAAGCTCGTTCCCGTAGTGGCCGACGCCAAGATCGCCGACTACTGGAGCAAATGACGCCGCGGGCGGTCACGGCTCCCTGGCAGAGGCGACGAAGTCGCGCACGGCGCGGGCGAAGAGCCCGTAGGAGGCGGCACTGAGGAACTGCACGCCCTGATCGCGATTGCGCTTGAGATCCTCCGCATCGCGGTTCTGGATGCCGGCATGTCTCCCGGCGGCGAGAATCTGCGCGATGGCGCGCTCGATCACCGCCTGCACCGCCGGTTCGTGCGTGCACCCGGGATATCCCATGGACTGGGATAGGTCGGTCGGGCCGATGAAAAAGACGTCGATTCCCGGCACCTGCAACATTTCCGGCAGCGCGTCGAGTGTCTGGATGGTCTCGATCTGCGCGATCACCATGGTCTCGGCGTTGGCCTGGGCCACGTAGTCAGGCAGCGACGTGCGCACGCCAAACTCGGCGGCGCGTGCCCCGGCCAGTCCGCGATTGCCCTCCGGGTAGTATTTCACCGCCTGAACGGCGTCCCGCGCTTCGGCCGCGGTCTGGCACCAGGGAACCATCACGCCCTGGACACCGGTGTCCAGGAAGCGCAGGATGGTCTGCCGTGTCTGCTGCGTCACGCGCGCCAGCGGCGTGATGCCCGTGGCCTCGGCCGCACGCACGAGATTCTCGGCGTGATGCGGATCGATTGAGCCGTGCTCTCCATCGATCATCACGAAGTCGAGTCCCGCGTAGGCAAAGATCTCCACCAGGTCCGGGCTATCCGAGCCGAGAAATAAACCCAGCACCGTCTCGCCTGTCGCCAGCTTTCGCTTCACCGCATTCTGCCGCATCGTGCGTGATTCCTCCCTGCAGGCCGTCGTCGAACACCGCTCCCTATGTCGAGTGATGCGTAATGTCCCAGGTCTCGTCCTATCGCGCCGCGCGGCCGCCCGTCCGGGCCCGCTTGCCTTCCGGTTCGCACACGGAGCGCGCTGCGTGCGAGCGTATCACACATCGTACCGGAGGTGCGGGTCGAGCTTGACTGCACGCACGCTACGCCGGACTATGGAAAGACACAGTGGATGCAGAAACGGCAAGCTGAGCGGCAGACGTGGCAGCCGCACGCCTTTCACGCCATGCACGTGCCGGTCGCGCCTGCTCCAGCCTGGCTTGCCCAGCCATGCGGAACAGGCCCCCAAGCGGCCTGGGAAGGAGACCACCAACCAACAGTTGAACCGGTTGTGCGCGCGACCCGGTCTCGGATGACGGCAGCACAACCGTGACATCCTCTCCCCTTCAAGAGCACATGGGCAGCGACGACTGGAGACAGGGGGAATGAGCGATCAGCACGATATACCGAATACGACCACTGATGCGGGCAACCCTTCCCCAGCGACGAGCATTCCCTGTCGATAGGGCCCAACGGCCCCCTACTGCTGCACGACCATTTCTTGATCCAGAAGATGGCACAGTTCAACCGCGAGCGTGTGCCCGAGCGCGTGGTGCACGCCAAGGGCAGCGGTGCATTCGGCTACTTCGAGGTCACGCGGGACGCGAGCCAGTGGACGAAGGCAGCCTTCCTCAACCAGGTGGGTAAGCGCACGCCGGTGCTGCTGCGCTTCTCGACCGTGGCCGGCGAGCAAGGATCGGCGGATACCGCGCGCGATCCACGCGGCTTCGCGCTCAAGTTCTACACGGAGGAGGGCAACTACGATCTGGTCGGCAACAACACGCCGATCTTCTTCCTGCGCGACCCCTCGAGGTTCTCCGACTTCATCCACTCGCAGAAGCGGCTGCCCGACACCGGCCTGCGCGACAACACCATGCAGTGGGACTTCTGGTCGCTCTCGCCGGAAGCGATGCACCAGGTCACCTTCCTGATGAGCGATCGGGGCGCGCTGCGCACCTGGCGGCATATGAACGGCTATGGCAGCCACACCTTCCTGTGGGTCAACGCGCGCGTCGAGCGCTCGTGGGTGAAGTACCATTTCAAGACCGAGCAGGGCATCGACAACTTCACCGACGCAGAAGCCAAGGCCATGTCCGCCGAGGACCCTGATTTCCATATACGCATCGCTATCGCATCGGCCCCAACTACGCGCAACTGCCGGTCAATCGACCGCTATCGCCGGTGCACAGCTACAGCGCGGACGGCGCCATGGAGTACCAGCATAGCGGAAGCCAGCCGGTGTACGCGCCGAACAGCTTCGGGGGACCGCAGGCCGATCCCGGGCGCTGCGGCGATGCCGGGTGGCCGGTGGACGCCGGCGACATGCTGCGCACGGCATACTCGCTGCGGGCCGAGGACGACGATTTCGGCCAGGCCGGCACACTGTATCGCAAGATCTTGTCCGCGACCGACAAGGATCACCTGGTTGCCAACATCTGCGGACACATGCGCGGGGTGACGAACCGGGTCATCCTCGAGCGGGCGCTGGGTCTGTGGCACAAGATAGACCCCGAGCTCGGCGACCGCATCAGCGCCGGGCTAGGTCTGGCACCGGCTGCCTCGGCCCGGTAGCCCACAAGAGCACGAGGCGCACAACGGCCAAGCCCGGCGGATCGCTGCCGGGCTTGGCGGCGCCGTGCCCCAGAAGATCGCCGGTTTGCTATCATGGCCCAAGGCGTCGCGTGGAGACGGCCGGCCGTTCTGAAGAGGCCGTGTATTCAGTGCGGTTGAGGCTCGCAGCTAGAGGAGCACGCCGGGTGATATCGCCGGAGCCGTCGCGGCGTGCCGTCGATCGGGAAGCGGACGTTGGGCCACTGGACGCGCTGCTGGCCGACCCACCTGCGCATGTGCGGGCGGTGGATCTGGCCCTGGCACACCTCTACGGAACGCCCGAGCAGCAGTGCGACGGCGATCCGCTCGGCGGCCTGATCGAGACAATTCTCTCGCAGCACACGTCCGATCTCAACTCCGGCCGCGCCTATGCCGCCTTGCGGCGGCGGCTTCCCACCTGGGAGGATGTCCGGCGGGCGCCGGCTGATGCCGTCGCCGACGCTATTCGCTCCGGCGGTTTGGCCGATATGAAGGCGGCGCGGATCAAGGCCGTCCTGGATACCATGGTGCAGCGCTACGGATCGCTGAGCCTCGATGCCTTGCGCGACCAGCCGCTGGAGGAAGCCCGCACGGCGCTGACTTCCCTGCCCGGCGTCGGACCCAAGACAGCGTCGTGTGTGCTGCTGTTCAGTCTGGGTAAGCCTGCCTTTCCGGTAGACACGCACGTGCACCGCGTGAGCCGGCGATTCGGCTTCGCCGGACCGAAGGCGAGCCCCGAGGCGGTGCAACGCCTGGTGGAAGCGGCCATCGACCCGGAGCGCGCCTACCCGCTGCACGTCAATCTCATCACACATGGCCGGCTCATCTGCAAGGCCGGCCACCCACGCTGTGACGTCTGCGAGCTGCGAGCCATGTGCCGATACGGCACGCTGCAGGCATATGCCTGAGTCCGGGGCACGCGCCTCGTGTCACCGCCGGCTGGATAGATAGAGCCCGTTCAGCCGGGATCTGCCCGTTCGGCGCAGGCGGATGGGCCTCCGCCTGCGCCGTGGGCCGACCAATTCCTACTGGAAGAACGATAGCACCGCCGCGCCTGCTCGCGTCACGCCGGCGCCAGTGGCGGTCACCGTGTTCGTGCCGGCGTGTACGTACTGCGAGACGTCCACGCTGGTATCACCAGCCGGCTTGAGCGCCGTCCCCGTGCCGCCCAGCACGAGCTGCTGGCCGTTGATCAGCAGCGTGATCGACCGCATGCCGCCGTTGTGCACCACGAGCTGGCCGCGAGCCGCAGGCAGCGGGAAGGTAATCGATCCCTGGTTCGGGGCGATCAGCCCGCCCAGCCGCAGCCCGGCGACGGGGTTGTTGCCGATGATGGCCCACAGAGGAAACTCCGTGGGATAGAACCCGATGCCCATGCCGGGCGTGATCTGAATCCAGCCGATGCGGCTGCCGTGTTCGTTCTGGTTGACGATCGCGTCAAAGGCAAGCTGGCCGCCGACCTTCGGCACATAGCCGGCAAGGCGGCTCCACGGCACGGCAACCGTGTAGATCAGATCGCCGCTGCTGGGGTCGGGCTTGATCTGCTGCTTCACGTCCGGCCAGGGGCCGAGGATATCGTACTGGAAGTTCGCCGCTCCCTGGTGCGTCAGGCCCACGGCCAGGTTCTTCCTGCCTTTCCCCGCGTTGCGCAGCCAGGCATCCGGATCCATACCCCAGCCGAACTGAATGGAATCGCCTTTGTACATATTGAAGCCGATCGGTGCGTAGTCGAAGGTCTCGTCGCGCACGTCCGCCGCGAAGTAGAAATACTGCTCGTCCCACATGGTGTACATGCGAGCCGAGAGGTTCTGCGGCGTCCAGCCGGGAATACCCACGACTTGATCGGATCGCAGCTCGGTCATGTCCAGCTCCGATGCCATGCTCCAGGTCGACAGGCTGCCGTCGATCGCCGGGTGGCCGTAGGTCAGCGCGTACTGCGCCACCGGTATGCGGTCGGTACTCGTGATGCCGCTCGTCGAGGTAGCGGTCACCGCGATGTGGTCGTCGGGGTGATTGAGCTCCGCGTTCAGACGGAAGCTCAGCGAGGAGGATTGCCCGGGCTGCAAGAGCGGGAAGCGCTTGCTCGTGACCGGCGCCACCCAACCGACCGGCAGGCTGATCGCCACCGTTCCGGAAATCGCCACGTCGGTGCGCGCGGAGACGGTGACGTTCAGGTTGGGCAGCCCGTTGCTTAGCCCGGGTGCCAGGCTCACGATGGGGCCCACCGGGTTGATGCCGCCGATCGTGGCTTTCTCCAGAACCGTCTTGAGCTGGGCCGCGGGCACGCTCGGAACGTTGAGGAACACGGGGTCGCCGGTGAGCGGCAACGCCAGCCCCGTGGTCGTGGTCTGCCCTATCGGATTGTCCATGTCGTCGACGGCGCTCATCCCGCTGCCGCCCGGTATCTCCGCGGTGCCGTCTTCCGCGGTGCTCCACAGCACGACCTCCGTGGAGCCGTCGGACGCCTTATACAGGTAGGCGCGGACCGCCGTGCCCATCTGGGCAGAGGCGGCGAAGGTCGCGTCTTGCAGGTGCTCGGCCATGGTGGCGTAGGCCACGTATGCGGGTTTGAGGGAGCCGTTCTGGCTCGTGATGCCGTAGAGGTTGTCACCACCCGCCTGGTCTTCGCGGTACTTGAACCAGAACAGCTTCTTCACGCCCTGGGCCTGGAAGTCCACGAGCGAGCGCACCAGGTATTCGGCCTGCTGGCGCGCGGTGACGGTGCCATCGGTGGCATACCCGGTCTCCGTGATCCAGACGGGCAAGCCCTTAGCCACGATGCCGCCGATCGCCGCCGGCGCCGTGCCCTGCCCGCCGCGAGGCAGGGTCGGAGAGCTAAGCGCGCTGTCCGGGTCCAGTCCGCCGCTGTAGCTGTGCACGCTCACGATCTGCGACGCTCCGCCTGCCGCTTTGACTGCCGCGTCGATGGCCGTGCCGCTTTCGTCGTACATGATGCTCGCGCCCGGGTACGCCTGCTTGATCGCCGACGAGGCGGCCTTATAGAGGCTGCCGAAGAGAGCCGCATAGTCCGTGAGATCGTGCCGCCAGAACGATTGCGTGGACGGCTCGTTCCAGACTTCCCAATCCGCGATGCCGTACTCTGTGCCCCAGCCCTCCTGGGTGGCAAGAGTGCCCCCGGGCATGTAGCGCCGCACCAACGTTGCCGCGTAGGCTGCAAACAGCGCGTTGCCCGCCGGTGTGTAGGCACAGGCCGGCGTCCTGCTGCAGCCGGTGATCGTATAGCTGCCGGTGATGGTCACGGTGGTGTCGGGTTGCGGTAGGTTTCCCCAGTAATCGACCAGCCCCAAGACCTGGATGCCCGCGTTGTGCGCGGCGATGATCGCCGCGTCGGTCGCCGCGAAATCGTACTGGCCGCTGTCCGCGCGCGGCTCGATGCGATTCCAGTTCAGCTCTTCGCGATCGTAGCGCACTCCTGCTCGAGACAGGGACTGCGCCGCGCTCGCCATGGCGGCAGCATCCCTGCCGTACGCTTCGGTCAGATTGCCGTTGATGCCGAAGGCCGACTGCAGGTCGGCAGCGCCCGCGGGCACCGTGCGCAGCACGCCGATAGGCGCGAACGCGGTGACTTGCTGCTGCGTCGACTGGTCGGTGAGCGCCACGTGATACTCGAAGTAGCCCGAGCTCGTGATCGAGAGCGGGACCGTGGCGGCAAGGCGCTCGCCCGCCGCCAGGGTCACAGTGTCGGACACGACAGTGGTGGCGTTGCCAAAGTAGTCCTGCAGGTACTCGGAGCGGCTGTAGGTGCCGGCAGACGAGCTGAGGTTGCCTATCGTGACGGTGACGGACATCGGCTGGCCCAGTTCGTAGCGGCCTGCAGTCTCGCTCGTGGTCACGGACACCACCGGCGCCGTGGCATTCGCCGCCTGCGCGGCGGCGTCCGCGGCGGGGTTGGTACAGAGCAATCCGCAGAGCACGGTCAAGCACAGCCAGACGGCAGTCGCGCGATAGAGTCTCCGTTCCCGTGCACTGCTCATTGCGAGATCCCTGCTTCGCCGTCTCCCTTGGTAAAGTTGTCGCTGTAAATGCTCTGCTCGGCGATGATCGGTACGCCGCCCGTCGAGCGGACGAGCGCGCCGTGCAATCCCGGCGGCAGGGCGGGAACGTCCCGCAAGACGTCGACGGTCGCCCGGCTCTTGGCCGGCAGGGTCAGACCGTAGTTGACCGTCTGCCCATTGGTCTCGAAGAATCGGACGCTCACGGGCGCCTGCCGCGAGCTTGGATTCTGGAGCAGCAAGAACTCCCTATATGCGCCACTCGTATTACCCTCCGGGAACAGCCAGCTCACACCGCCTCCGTTGCGCCCGAAGACGTCGCTACCACCCGACGTGGCCCTGGATGAGTTCGGCGATCCGAAGTAGATCGGACGCTCTGCCACCACGGGAATGTTCGACGTGAGGATCGTGGCAATGCCGCTGGAGCGTACAAAGTCGTTGACTTTGATATTACCCCGCCGCAGCGGATTGACGAGCACGGTGGTGTTCGCCAGCACGTTGCCTGCCTGGTCGAAGAACGTTGCCGTGATGGCTGCCATCTGCGAGCTGCTCGGATTGAGAATCGTATAGTAGGTTTCGAAGTTGTTGAGCGTGGAGCCTTCGGCGAACAGCCAGGTGCTGGATGGTGCGGAGGCACCCACCTGCTCGGTAGCGCCGTATCCGCCTGGGCCAAAGATCATCAACCGATCGACCACCACCGGTCGATCGCTGGAGACGATCGCCGAGAGCGACAGGCCCGACTCGATGGCGTTGACGTCGACGGTCATTCCCGTCTGCGGAGCAACCGGCTCCACGATCGAGGTGGCGGGCCGGCCGTTGAACGGGAGCAAGCGCACGTCCGCGTGGGCTTCGACGGTGCCCGGGTTGAAGATGTGAATGTACTCGTGGAAGCTGAGGCCCGTGTAGCCCTCGGCAAGATACCACGTGTAGAGTGCTGCGCTGGCGCCGGTGGTCGAGGTAAAGTCCTGGCCGTTACGGAAGACCGTCTCCGACGCCCCGATCGCGCGATCGGCAGTCAGCTTGGTGAACACGGTGCGGCCCGGCCCCACGATGGAGCCAACGTCGACCGTTGCTCTGCTGTTCGGATTCAGCACCATCGAATACGGCACGGGGTTGCCGCCGGTAAACATGAACGAGAACGTGAGGTTGGCAGGCGCGCTGCCGGCATTGAGCAGCGCAATCTGCGTGTCGTAGCCTGCCGCCGTGTTGCCGCCCGCGAAATACCACGTGGACTGCACCGGCAGGCTCACCGCGAGAGCCGTCGTAGCCGAGGCGCGGCTGGCGGCACCGGTTGCCGCCACGGTGTTCGTGCCCGCAAGCGCCGTGGCCGGCACTTTGAAGCTCGCCGAGAAGGCCCCGGACGAGCGCGTCTTAATCTGAGAGGGACTGGTGGCCAGCGCCTCTCCATTCAGAGCCAGGGTCACGACTTCGCCCGGCGCGTAGTCCTGCCCGCTGACCGCGATGGTCGTGCCGGGTACGGCGTACACCGGCGAGATGTGGATCGACGGACTGAAGGCCACGATGACCATCGTCACCGTGGCGCCGGCGCTCGAGGTGGTGCCCGTGGCCGTGAGCGCGTAGCTGCCCGCGGGCGTCGTCACGGGAATGGTGACGCCCACCGGGCCGAATCGGCCGCCGGACGTGCACTGCACGGAGAGGAGGAGCTTCGAGCCCAGGGTCACGTGGACGATCTCGCCCGGCGCGAAGTTGCTGCCGCGGAGCTGCACCAGGCTACCCGGATTGGCGCTCGTGCGATCTGCCGTGAGCGCAGGAGGGCCGGAGTAAGGCGGCACGATGGTCACGGTGGCCTGAGCGAATCGCTTGCTCGACAGGCCGTAAGCTATGAGACTGTGAGCACCCGGACTCAGTGACGTCGGAACCGGCAGGCTGCCTCCCGTGAAACTGCCGTTTGGGTCTGCCTGCACGTGCGAAGCGGAGTAGGTCTGGCCCAGGAACAGGTCCACCTGCTCGTTCGACGCGAAGCCGCCGCCGTTCACCAGCGCATGTGATTTCTGCGCCGCGCTCGGCGGCTGGGCTACGATGGTCGCCGTTGCCGGCGCGCCGATCACGTTGAACGGCTGCACAGCAAACACATGGCTGCTCTGCCCCAGCGCCACCAGGCGCAGCACGGTGCTCGGCTGCGCGGAACCCGGCACGGTAAGGGTGGCGCTGAAGTCGCCGCTGCCGTCGACGCCGACGGACTGCGTCGCGCCCGCGAACGCGATCTGCACGGCCTCGTAGTGGGCGAAGTGCGACCCGCTGATCGTGAACGATTGCCCAGGCGCGCCCGACGGCTGCGAGAGCCGGAGCGAACCGCCGTGGTTGTCCACGGGCATGAGCGGAAACACCAGACCGTCGACGAGCGTCTGTCCCATGTTGGTCCCTGCCGGAATGGTGGCGACGACCGAAGACTGCATGTTCACCGCGTCGTTACCGTTGAAGCCAAGGCTTGCGCGCACGTCCGCCGTTTCACTCCAGTGCCGCACGCCGCCCCAGACGAAGTAGATTCTGCCGGTAGACAGATCGCGGATGAGCGAGCCGTCGGCCGGCAGCGGTGCCAGGATGGAGAGGGTGACGGAACCGGTGCGCAGCGACGTCGCCCCGGTCGCGCTGATCGTGACCGTTCCCACCGCTGCGGTGTCGGGAATGGTAACCCGCACAGCAGGCACGGCGCCGTTGCCGTCGGCTCGAAGGTCGAACGGCTGCGCCGAGCCGATCTGCACGTGCACCACCTCGTTGGCCTGGAAGCCGCTGCCGCTGATCGTGACCGGCTGGCCGGCCCTGACCTGGGACGGGCTGATGGCAAGAGCGGCTTTCGGCCGGGCGACGATCGTAATCCAGACCTTGGCGGTGCGGTGGCTCGTCGTTCCGACGGCGGTGATGCTATGGCTGCCGGTCGAAATGTTCGACGGCGAGACGACGTTTGGCGCCGTGAAGGCGCCCCGCACGTCCGCGGTCGCCTGTACGGCAGCACCGCCCGCGGAGAAAGCGACGGAGACCGTTTCGTACGGTTGGAAACCGGATCCCTTCACGTCGACGCCGTCGCCGGGGTAGAGCTTGCCGGCACTCGCCGTCACCTGCGGCGAGCCTTCTTTCTCCAGCACGGCGATCGGCTCGACTTCCATGGCCTTGCTCGACTCGCCGAAGGCGAAGACGCGAATAATCTGCGGCGTTGCGGAGGCGGGCATGGTGAACGTGCCGGTGAAGGCGCCGGTAGCATCCGCTGTCAGCATCTGCGTGACCTGGCCAAAGTCGAACGAAATCTGGATGGACTCGGAAGACGCGAACCCCGCGCCTTTCACCGAGAACGGCTCGCCGGCGGGCACGCTTGCAGTGCTCAGGACGAGCGAGGCCGCGCCGGACGCCACCGGAGAGAGTGGATCGATCTGTCCGTTGGACGCCCGCACCGTGAGGGGATCGCCCTGTTGGAGCTGCTGCAGCTGCGTGCTGTCGGCCGTAGCCACGGACGATGCCTGGATGCCCAGCAGCGAGAGCACCTGAGCGGTAGATACCAGGTGCAGCACGTTGCCGTAGACGATATAGATCCGGCCGGTTGCGCTGTCGACGACCGTCGACCGGTCGGCGATATCGGCGCTGCCGGAGCCGGCCCTGGCCATAGGGGTACCGGTCGCCGCCGGCACGAGCAGGGCAAACGCGAGGCTGGCCAACAGCCATGCTTGCACGAGGCGTGCAGTTCGCTCTAGCATTTTGTCTTCCTCCCCACACTCATCGCGCTCCGCCAATGTCGCGGATCGCGACGTCGCCAACTTCTGGTCTTGCAATGTGGCCGTAACCTGGGTCGAGCCCGTCAGGTCCGCGCTACAGACGCCCCACGCATCGAGATCGCGGCCTGCTCGTCAGGTCTGGTCGCCGGGTGAAGCACGAACTGTGGCGCCCTTCACACGCAACCGTCAGGAACGGTCGATCGGACTGAGGGAATCCGATCATGGCATTCCATAAACCCTGCACGTGTATTGTAGTCCAGCAAGCCTGAAACGAACATGAACCACGTCTGTCCGAGATAGCCGACTGGCCGACTATCAGATTCCGACATCTGCCCCTGCGCTGCCCTGTGGTACGTTTGATCATGGAATGGCCGGGATCGTGCCGGCTCGCGCCCCGCACCTTCGCGGACAGCCCCGCTACACGACGTTTCTAGCGAGTGGAGAATACCTGCATGGAGTACGTACAGCTCGGCCGATCCGGCCTCAAAGTCAGCAGGATCTGCCTCGGAACCATGAACTTCGGGCCTTTCTCCGAGGAGGCCGACAGCTTCGCGATCATGGATCACGCCCATGACCTGGGAATCAACTTCTTCGACACCGCCAACGTCTATGGCTGGAAGAAAGGCGAAGGGATCACCGAGCAGATCCTCGGCCGCTGGTTCGCCCAGGGCGGCGGGCGGCGCGAGCGGACCGTTCTGGCTACCAAGCTCTACGGCGACATGGGCGATTGGCCGAATGAATCGCGCCTCTCGGCGCTGAATATCCGGCGCGCCTGCGATGCCAGTCTCAAGCGCATGCAGACCGACTATATCGACATCTACCAGATGCATCACATCGATCGGGCCACGCCGTGGGACGAGATCTGGCAGGCTATGGACGTGCTCGTGCAGCAGGGCAAGATTCTGTACGTCGGCAGCTCCAACTTCGCGGGCTGGCACATCGCGCGGGCTAACGAGCAGGCCCGGAACCGGCACTTCTTCGGGTTGGTATCGGAGCAGAGCCTGTACAACCTTGACGCTCGTACGATCGAGCTCGAGGTCATTCCCGCCTGCGAGGCGTACGGCATGGGCCTGATCCCCTGGAGCCCGCTCGGAGGGGGCTTCCTTGGCGGCGCGCTGCAGAAAGCCAAGGAGGGCCGCCGCTCTACGCCGATGGTCCAGAAGCGCATCGAAGAGAATCAGGGCAAGCTGGAGCAGTGGGAGGGCTTCTGCCGCGAGCTGGGAGAGGCGCCGGCCGACGTGGCCCTGGCCTGGCTGCTCAGCAATCCCGTGGTCACCGCGCCGATCATCGGGCCGCGCACGATGGCGCAGCTCGACGGCGCTCTGCACGCCCTGGAGCTGAAGCTCTCATCCGAGACGCTTACCACCCTGGACGGCATCTTCCCCGGTCCGGGCGGTGCCGCTCCCGAGGCATACGCCTGGTAAGAGCCGGCATGACGTAACCCAATCTCCGGCTCACACTGAGTGAGCCTCCAACCGAGGATGGAAGTACGGCCGCGGCCGGCCGGTGCGCGGTCTATCGGCCGGCCGCGGCCGTCCTCGAGCACCGTGATCGAAGAGCAACGCCGGGGGTCGGGTCCGTCGAGCAGTCGCGCCTCGCGGACCATCGGATGCCGTGCTGAGACGAGATTCAGCTTGCCCACGGTCTCGCGTAGGGAAACGCTGGTCACTTCTGAACCCTGCAGCGCCACCACGCGGCTGAACGTCCCATCCGCGATCAGGCCCGTGGCCCCCGTTCCCAGACGTGTCGCCAGGATGCGGTCGGCGGCCAGCCTTGGATCGCTGAGTGCGTGCCCGCGCGGTCACGTGCGCGACCAGAGTGCGATAGACTACAAGCGGCGGCACAGGGTCGTGGGCCATGCGCTCGCGCATCGTAGGGGTATTGCGAGCATCTGATGGGTCTGACAATCCGGGTAGCACAGGCGCACGAAGCGGAGAGCCTTTTGCGCCTCACCCAGGAGGCATTCGCGGAGCAGGCTCAGCTCGATCCACCGAGCGGCGTCTTCAAGGAGACGGCCGACACCGTGCTCGAGGCGATGGCCGCCGGCACCGTGGTCGTGGCGGAGCAGGAAGGGCAGGTGGTCGGCGTGGCGCGCTTGCGCTCGATCGACGATCCTCCGGCGCTCTACTGCGGGCGCCTGGCGGTCCGCGCCGACATGCAGGGCCGCGGTGTCGGCAGTGCCCTGATGGCCGAAGCGGAGCGCCGGGCCCGCGCCGAAGAGCACGCCGCGGTCGTGGTGGGCGTGCGTCTCGCTC
The DNA here is from genome assembly GCA_963827235.1 of uncultured bacterium. Taxonomy (GTDB): domain Bacteria; phylum Chloroflexota; class UBA5177; order JANWHV01; family JANWHV01; genus JANWHV01. Next base: position 752,029 of record CAWHAE010000009.1, on the reverse strand, counting down.
TGCCGCGCAATCTTCGCTTCTTCCAGAACCGCGGCTACAGGATCATTGCCGAGCACATCCACGACGGCTACGATCAGCCAACGTTCGTGCGCCTGCTCAAGCCTCTCGATGTATAGGTGCTTGTAAGCATGCATAGCATGGCACGTGCGGCTATTCGCGCCGTCTGAAGGGTGAGAGGGCTCCGGCAGGCTCCCTGACCTTGGGCATCAGGGTCTTTGAATATCGGTGTGGCGTGCTACTCTGGCATATATGGAGATGCTCGCCAACCTGCCGGTGCTGCTGTGTGTCACGCAACAGGAATGGGAGGATTGGCTCGCCGAGCACCACGCCGAAACCCAGGGCGTCTGGATCAAGCTGGCCAAGAAGAACGGCGGCCTTACCACTATCTCCTACGCCGAGGCGCTCGACGGCGCGCTCTGCTACGGCTGGATTGACGGCCAGGTCAAGACCTACGATGCCGCCTGCTACGTGCAGAGGTTCACACCGCGCCGGCCCAAGAGCGCGTGGTCGAAGATCAACACGGAGAAGGTGGCGCAGCTCGAAGCCGCCGGCAGGATGAAGCCGGCCGGAATGCGCGCCGTCGAGCGGGCCAAGAGCGACGGCCGGTGGGATGCCGCCTATAGGTCGCAGAGCGCGCAGACCGTCCCCGAGGATGTCCAGCAGGAGCTGGATGCCCATCCCGTGGCCAGGGAGTTCTTCGAGTCGCTCAACAAGCTCAACCGGTACGCGATATGCCGCAGAATTGACATGATCAAACGAGCCAAGACGCGGCGGGCGCATATCGACAGGTTCATCGGCATGCTCGAGCGTCGCGAAAAGCCGTACCCGTAGCGGCGACTACGCCGTCGCCAGGCCCGCCGGCACGAACGTCACGAGCTCGTTCGGTAGATCCACGGTATCCACCCGCCAACCGGCGTCGATCCAGGCCCGGGCCTGGGGAACGGCATCATCGTTGCGCCACCACTCCGGCTGCTTGCGCGCCGGCTTCGGCAGGCCGTCGCCAAGCACCTCTTCGACCTGCCGGAAGGTCATCTCGACAGCCGGTTGCCGTCCGCGCTGCAACCGCAAGTAATAGGTCAGCGGCACCCATCGCCCGGAATCCTGTACGCCCATGGCTACGGATAGAGTCCCCGCAGCCGGTGCGCTTCGGCCACGCGCCCGACTGCCAGGCAGTGAGCGGCAAGGCGCAGCGAGATGCCGTCGCGCTGGTGCAGCGCGTACACGTCCTCGAACCCGCGCAGCAGCATCGCTTCGATCCGGCTGCTGATCTGGTCCTCGCTCCAGAACGTCTCCTGGATATCCTGCACCCATTCGAAGTAGGAGGCCGCTGCACCGCCGGATCCGCCGAGTATGTCGGGCATCACCACGATGCCCCGATCTTCGAGCACGCGGTCGATCTCCGGCGCGATCGTGCCGTAGGCTCCTTCTACCACCACTCCTGCCTGCATCGCCGCCGCCGCTTGCTCGTCGATGCGCTCGAAGCCGCTCAGCACCAGGATGTCGCAAGGCATTGGAGCCAGGGTTGGGCCAGCTACCGGCGATCCATACGGGCAACCCTGCAGCGATCCATGCTCGTCGAAGTAGCGCAGCACGGCCGGCACTTCCAGCCCGCTGTTCTGGAACACGCCTTGCCGGCCGTCGCCGAGCGCCACGATCCGCGCACCCCAACCGAATAGCACCCGCGCCGCCGAAGCGCCGATTGGCCCCGCGCCCTGCAGGGCAACGCGCGTGTTCTGCACGTCCAGCCCGCGCAGTCTGGCGAGCTCGCGACACAGCACCGCGGTCCCCCGACCGCTGGAAGCGGCCCATCCACGCGACCCGCCGATGGCGACCGGTTTTCCGGTCACGACCGCCGGCACGGAGAATCCCCGGTGCATACTGTAGGTGTCCATCATCCAACCCATCACGTGGTCGTCGGTCGAGCGATCCGGCGACGCGATGTCGCGATCGGGCCCCAGCAGGATAGAGATCTCGGTCGTGAAGCGGCGGGTCAGATTCTCGCGCTCCTCCTCCGTCATGGACGCCGGATCGCACACCACGCCGCCGTAGGCGCCGCCGAATGGTATGCGCAACAGGGCAGCACGCCAGGTAGACCAGAGAGCCAGCGCTCGCACGGCGTCGATGGTGAGGTCCGGATGATAGCGAATGCCACCGCATGCGGGGCCGCGCACGATGTTGTGATGGACGCGATAGCCGGTGAACATGGCGAACGAATCGTCGCGCATACGCACGGGGAAGGTCACGGTCAGCTCGCGCCGCGACTGGCGCAGGATGCGCCGGTAACGCGCCTCGAGCCGCAGATGGTCGGCCGCGGCGTCGAACTGCCGTAAAGCCAGCTCGAGCACGGAGCTCTGATCGAGCGCGGTAGCCTTTTCGACCGGGGTCATCGTTCCAGACCTCCAGGTGATCGCCGTCGATCGCTCGGCCTCCTACCGGCCAGCAGCGCCGGGGTGGCCCCAATCCTGGCAATCGTAGCAAACCCTCTCTCTGCAGTCCAGTTCGACGAGTTTGGCCCTGAAGAGAAAATTGCTCTACTGATTTGCCTCGCTGCTGCCGATAGCAAGATGTGTAGGGATGAATATCCCGGCCGAGATGCCGAGGGGCTATCTGGAGTCATGAAGAGGATGACCAAGGAGGCGTCACGCGTGTTGCAGATGATTGATACTCAGCGGGCTGTTGCAGCACCTACCGCCATGGACGGAGCGAGGTTCATGCAATGCCGGCTGCCGGCCGCGCAATATGAGTGGCTTCGCTACCGCGCATTTGTCGACCGTTGCAGTATGAACAGCATGGTGCTCAAAGCGATTAGGGCCCTGCACGATGCGTCGGACGACGCGACGACACCGCTCGTGCTCAAGCAGACCGCTGCCACGGTCGGCAGCGTGAAGTTCAACGTGCATCTCACCGACGAGCTCTATGAGTGGTTGAGGACCAAGGCCTTCAACAGCCGGGGCTCCATCAACCAACTGTTGATCAAGGCGCTCGTCGACTACCGGTTGAACGAAGATCTCGCCTTTCAACGCGCAACCGGGGCGCGCCTGCAGGAGAAGAAGACGCGGCAGTCGTGACCTATACGTTGCGCGACAACAGCAACACAAGACCTCCGGCTCAAATGCCTGGAGGTCTTGTGTGTTAGTGCCCGCGGACTGCTACTCGTAGCGCAGGGCTTCCGCCGGATAGACCCGCGACGCCTGCCATGCGGGCACGAACGTGGTGATCAGGGAGGCGACGTACGCGACTACGATGATCACCACGATCTGCAGCCAGGGCACGACGAAGACAACGCTGGAATTGTCCTTGGCGATGCTGGCCACCAGGTTCCTTGCCAGCCAGAGGCCGAGAACCACGCCGAGAAACGTGCCCAGAATAGCCACGAAGCTGGATTCGATCAGGAAGCTCGTCCGCACCATACCTTTCCGGAAACCGATGGCACGCATCATGCCGATCTGCTGGCGCCGCTCGACGACCGAGCGGAAGGCGATCACGCCGAGGGCGGCAATGCCGACGATCAGGCCCAGGGCCATGAAGCCTTCCAGAAGATTGTCGATGCCAATGCCAAACGCCTGGTTGGTATTGAACTCCTTCTGCGCCTCCTTGACGTCGAAGCCTTCTCGCAGGAACGTCTTGCCCAGCAGCAGCGCGGTGGCGTGCACGTCCGCACCTGCCGCCGTGCGATACACGTACTCGGTAGGCTGCACGTAGGCCAGGCCGGCTGAGATGAACGAGCGTTCGCCCGTGTAGATGCCGCTTGTGAAGTCGCCCAGGTTCGACGCATTGGCGTCGAGCACGCCGATCACCTGCAGGCGAGTAGTCGTGCCCGAACGATTGTCCCGGATCTCGATCGTCTGCGGGCTGAACGTCGTGTCCTTGTACTTCAGACCCTTGATCGTGAAGGTGTTGCCGAAGCCGCCGGAGCTCTCGGTCAGCGAAGCGTCGACCACCGCGTAGCCGGGCTGCGTGCGCAGCTTCTGCCAGACCGCCGCGTCGGAGATGAAGCCGGCAGCCCGATCGTGCAGGGTAAACCGCGTCGAGGAGAGATACGCGTCGTCGAGCACGTTGGCCAGGTACGCAGACCACGACTGATCCTGCTGGCCGGGCTGGCGTACCCCTACACTCACCACGCCGATACCGCCGCTGGCTGCTACTGCCTTGCTCAGAGAGCGGTTGGCGGCAATGACGGCCGCGTTGTTCGTGCCGGTATTCTGCACGCTCACCGCGCCGTATATCTGATAGCCGCCGTCATCGCGGTTCAGCACCAGGCTGCCTGAAGCGCTGCGAGTAAGCACCGACATCACCATCAGGGTGAATATCACCAGGGCGAACATGGCCAGCGTCAACCCGGTGCGGAACTTCTGCTGCATGGGATACGTCACGGCCATCTTCATCACCGGCGCCAGCGAACCGTTCCAGCTGAACAGTCGTTGCAGGCCGGTCGCGATCAGGTCGGCGTTGAACATCACCGTCCACACGCCGCCCATGACGAGCAAGATGCCCGAAATGAAGAACATCTCGATGCCGCCGTCGAAGTTGGGCAGGCCCAGGCTGGTCAGGAAATCGAACGGTAAGAGCCAGAAAATCATCAGCAGCAGGCCGGCCAGAGTATAGCCGACCCGGTCGCCGAGAGCATCTCGCAGTGCCGACAGCCTGAGGCCCCAGCGGATGAGCATGGCGATCCCTATCAAGGTCAGCGAGGTGCCGATGCCGAACCATGAGTACTGGTTGGTGTTGAATCCAATCACGATGAGCACCACGCCCGCGACGGCGAGCACGGGGCCCCGGGCCATAAAGGCCACCACGAGCGGCCAGAAGTAAGTCCCAGCAAGCAGGAGCAGCAGCAGTGCTGCCGCGACAATTGAGCCTCTCGCCGCCATGGAGACGGTAATGAGCAGAACGATGGCCGTCAGCAGCGAGCGGATGACCATCTGGCTCGGCCGCCGCGGCAGCCGTTTCAGCGATCTCCTCCAGGCATCGCCGACCGTGCGGTTCGTGCCGAAATCTTCGGGCAGATCGCGGATGGCGGCCACGATGTTGAGACGGCTCACCCGGTACGAGGAGACGACGACCGTAAGAAACGTCACCAAGGCGCCAAGGCAGAACGCCACGACCAAGCTGCGTGGCTCGATGTGCCCGATCAGCGTGAAATCGTAGCTCCCGAGCAGGTAGGCCATGATGCGCACCATACCCAGCCCGACGAGCACGCCGAGCACAATGCCGACCAACGCCGCCGCTAGGTTGTAGACATAGCCTTCGAAGAGGAATTGCTGGATGAGATGCCTGCGCTTGGTGCCCACCGCGCGCGCCATCCCCATCTCCTCACGCCGCTCTGCCGCAAGCATGACGAAGATCAAGAAGATCAGCATGATGCCGGCCGCGATGGAGAAGAGCCCGAACACGATGAAGATAGAGACGAACACGCTGCCGATCAGATCCGCTGCGGTCAACCCGTCCTGCTTCACATTCTGGACCGAGTAGTCGCTGATTGCCGCCAGGTCGTCGTTCAGGGGACGACTGATCCCTGGATCCTTGATGCTCTTGAGCGCTCCGACCACCGAAGGATTGCTCAGCAGACTCTTTAGCCGATCGCTCTGGCCCACACGGGCGACTTCTTGCTGCAGCGCGACCAGCTTGCTCTTGCTCCCGGCGTTCGCCGGGTCGTCGATCAGCTTCTTGAGCTGCGTCTTGCCGGCCGTGCTCACCAGCATCGACTGGACGGCAGCCACTTCCCCGGGCTTGGCAAGCAGGGCGCGCAGCGGATCGGTCACGTCATCGGTCTTGTCTGCTCCACTGGTAGCATCGCCTTTGTTGGAGACCAGAATAGTGTTGGGCGCCATGCCTGCCAGGCGATCGAGCGGCAGAAGCAGGCTGGGGAGGTACTGTCCGCCCCCACTGGAGAGCGCGCCGGAAGCGAGGTTCTCGTCCTTCAGCGCGGCTCGGACGTGAAATTTGAGCAGCCGGCCACGAAAGTAGACGACCACGAGGTCGCCGGAGTGCGCGCCCAGATCGTCGGCCGCCTTCGCGTTGATGTAGACCTCGTTCGCGGCCAGCTGCCCGAGCGTGACGACGGAGCCGTCCGTCGTGGTCAGAGGTCCGAACTTGGCCGGGTAGGCGGCGGGGAACGCCGCGATCTGGCCGGCGGCCTTTGTCTGCCCGGTCGTCAGATCCTGGAGCGGCGCCGCGGATATCAGCGCGGGCACGGAAGCGGCGGCGGAAGGGTTGGCGGCGACGTTGGCCTGGATGCTGCGAGCGACCGCGGACGAGAACGGTCCCACCCCATTCACCTGGTCCGCGCTGGGATAGCCCGAGACGTGGAAGACCGCTTCGTCCACATAGCCCATGCCGCTTACCACCGACGATCGAATGGAATAGCTGAGCGTGTCGCCGGTACCGAAGGCGCTGGTCACGATCACCGTGCTCAGCATCAGGCCGACAATGATCAGGATGGTCTGGGCCCGGCGGCGTGGAATGTTGCGCAGCCCCATCTTGAAAAACAGTGGATTGAACAAGGCCAGGATGACGACCACCAGCGTGACCACGATGAAGATGGCCAGCATCCAGGCCATCACGGTATCCATAGGGATGCCGAAAAGGGACTTCATTACCGTGGCCTCCTATGATGCCGACGCGGCGGCCTGGTGCGCGTCTATCAGGTCGCCCATACCCTCGGCGCCACGGCCAAGTCCGGCATCGTCGATGTGCCCGTCGCGCATCCGCACGATGCGGTCGGCGCGCTCGCCGACCTCGAGGGCGTGCGTCACCACCACGAAGGTCTGGCTGTTTAGCTTGTTGAGATCGCACATCAGATCCATGATGCCTCCCGCCGCCTCCGAGTCGAGCGCGCCCGTTGGCTCGTCTGCCCAGACGATTGCCGGTTCGTTCACCAGCGAGCGGGCGACCGTCACGCGCTGTCGCTGTCCGCCCGACAGCTCGGCCGGCCGGTGATTCGCCCAGCTGCCGAGCTGCACGTTCTCCAGCGCCGCCTGCGCCTTCTTGCGTGCCAGCTTCGGATGCATACCGCTGACCAGTAGCGGCAGCTCGACGTTCTCGACCGCGCTGAGCACGGGCAGCAGGTTATACACCTGAAAGACGAAGCCCATCTTGCGCGCGCGATAGTCCGTCTTCTGGTTGTCGCTCATATCTCGCAACGAGGTGCCGGCGATCTTCACGTCGCCTGCGTCGAAATCGTCCAGCCCGGAGAGGCAGTTGAGCAGCGTCGTCTTGCCGCATCCGCTCGGGCCCATGATCGAGACCATCTCGCCCCGGCGCACCGCGAAATCGATGCCGCGCAGGGCATCTACGCGCTGCGTGCCGGTGACATATGTCTTCTTGAGGCCCCTGGCCTCGATGATCAGCTCAGTAGCCAACGCAGCCTCCCCGTGCATCCTCTGATCCCCGAGTCGTAGCATCTCTCTACGCCAAGCACCGCCGTCGCCCGGGATGTGACGCCTGGCCGGCACCGTTTCAGTCGTTCGCCTGCAGAACAGGGTGCCCATCGGCAAGCGTAGCAAATGACCGAATTCCACGGCAGTGAAGAAAGTCATGGAGCCGGTTCCGTCGCGCCGGGTGTAATGCGAGTAGCACGTGCCTGTGGAAAACACGGCCGGGCCGATCAGGCCATACCGCGCCGTCTCGAGCCAGGCCGCGGACCGTCGAGAAGGGCACGGCACCGCAAGACAGAAAAAGGCTGCCGAGGGGGAGTTACCTCGGCAGCCTTGGATCTCTCAGGAAGTGCGGCGTCCGCAAGCGCAAGGTGGGGTTTGCCTCGCGGACGCCGCGGGTGGAATGCAGGTTATGAGACTGTCAGCTCGCCGAGCTTCACCTTGAGGGTCAGGCTCTGCCCATTGCGGTTGACGCTGAGTGTAATTGTCTGGTTTGGCTTGGCATGCGCGAGCGCCGTCAGCAGGTCATCGCTGCCGCTGATGGTCTTGCCATTCACGGCCGTGATTACATCGTACTGCTGCAGGCCGGCCTGAGCGGCAGGACTGCCGTCGGCGACCGTGGTCACCAGTGCACCGCTCACCGTGCTCTGCTGGCCGAACATTGAGTAACCGCTGGCGCTGCTGCTGTCCGCCGAGCTCACGCCGAGATAGGCCCGCCCGGAATGCACGACGCGGCCATAGGCGACGAGCTGGTGTGCGATAGCGGTAATGCGCGTGCTTGGCACGGCGAATCCAATACCCTGCGCGGCGCCGCCGTTGTTGTTCTGCGGATCGACGGCCTCCAGGGTAGGAATGCCCACCACCGAGCCATCAAGGGTGACAAGGGCACCACCGGAATTGCCGGGGTTGATCGGCGCGGAGGTCTGTATCGCGTCGGGGAGGTAGGCGCCGGTGCTGGCAGATTCCAGGACGGTGCGGTCAAGGGCGCTAATCAGGCCGAACGTCACGCTCTGCTGGAGGTCAAGGGGGTTACCGATTGCCAAGACCATCTGGGCAACTTGGAACGACCCGGCACTGGCGAAATGCGCGGCCGGAAGGTTGGAGGCGTTGATGTGGATGACCGCCAGGTCATCCTTGGTATCACTGCCGACCACGCGGGCTGAATAGGTTTTCCCGGTGGAGAGCGTCACCGTGAGACTCTGCGCGCTCTCGACCACGTGGGCGTTGGTGACGATGTCGCCGGTCTTGTCGTAGATCACGCCCGAGCCGCTGCCGATGCCGACATTGTTCACAAATACGACCGAGGGGCTGGCGACCGAGAAAGCATGCTCCGTCGCCGCGTCGAGCGACTGCGATGTCACCGCAGCGGTTTGCGCGCCGGACTGCTGTGCAGCCACGGACGCCAATGCAGCCACAGGCTGATTGGATGAACTGCTTGTCAGAATATGGTCACCGATGCCTCCCGCGACGATCAGCGCGGCCGCGGCAAGCGATGTCAATCCCCTGGCCATACGTGCTGCCCTTTCTCGTGAACCTTTCAGTTGAGTTTCCCTGCGCCTCGGCTCGCCGGTCAATGAGATAAACGCCGCCGGCCGACGCCCGATCCAGGCGGTGGCTGAACCCACCGGATGCTGCCATGAGCCGCCGGGCCAGAGGTTTGGTGGCGTGCGTGCAGCATCCCTATCGGTACCTCTTTAGCATAAGTACCGTCGATGACTAACCTATGACCTCTCAATGACACAAAGGTGATCCATTTATGACAGGACAATGACAATGTTGTCATGCAACGGTCATATTGGTTTGTTATGCTCGGCAGAGAATAATCCGGAGGAATCTCAAGCCATGCGCACCCTAGTTGTGGAAGACGATAAGTCGCTGGCCGACCTCCTGCGACGCGGCCTCACCCAGGAACGCCATACCGTCGACGTGGCTTACGACGGCAATGACGGCCTGGAGCGTGCGCAGGTCGGCAACTATGACGCGCTGATCGTGGACGTCATGCTGCCCGGCATCGACGGCTTGGAAATCGTTCGCCAACTGCGTGCCGATCAGTCGACGGTTCCGGTGCTGATTCTCACCGCGCGTGACGCCCTGCGTGACCGTCTTCGCGGCTTCGATGCCGGTGCCGACGACTACCTGACGAAGCCCTTCGCGTTCGAAGAGCTCCTGGCTCGGCTGCGTGCGATCACCAGACGAAACGGGCGTCGTACCGACGACGATCGCCTGGAAGTCGGCGATCTCGTGCTCGACCGGCAGGCTCACGAGGTCTACCGTGCCGGGAACCTCGTACCGCTCTCGCCGAAGGAGTTCGCGCTGCTGGAGTATCTCATGCGGCACCCCGGGCCAGGTGTTGAGCCGCACGATGATCATGGAGCGCGTGTGGGACTACGGATTCGGCTCGTTCGCAAATGTGGTGGATGCCACGATTCGGCGTCTGCGCAAGGCCGTGGATGAAGGGTATGAGCACCAGCTCATCCAGACGGTCCGCGGCGTGGGGTACAAGATAAAGGCCTAACGGCGGAGCACCACTCCGCGCGCACGGAGGCTCGCGAGATCGGCCCGGGACGGCTGCCCCGGCAGACGGGTGACGATCGAGGAGAAGGGAGCGTTCAATGTTTGCGATTCGACGAAAGAACGCACCGGTTGATCCCGACGCCGCATCCGTTCGGCGTGTAGGCTGGCGCCTCGCGGCCCTGACCGCTTCGCTCATCTTCGCCCTGCTGCTTGCCTCCGGCGCGCTGGTGTACTTCACGACGCAACAGAGACTGTACCAGTCGCTGCAGGACACGCTGCGTTACCGGGCCGCGAATCCTCCCCGCTGCCTGCGGGAGCTCGAGCTCGAGCTCACCGGGCAGTTCGTTCCGTCCGACGCACTGCAAGCAGCGCATCAGGACTGCAGCAGCCAGAGCAGCCAGGACGACGTCTACTATGCCGTGGCCGGCCCGCGCGGTCTGGACTACACCTCTCCGACGCTGATCTTCAATCTCTCCTCTGCCCAGCGGGCCTTTGATACCGGTACCGACCAGTGCTGTACGGCGGTCAGCAGCGGCCACCAGACCTATCTGGTCGAGAGCAGGCCGGCAATCGTGTCCCCTCGGCGACGGCACGCAGCAGATTATCGGCGCCGTGCAGGTGATCATCTCGGAGAAGAACTATCTCGATAGCCTCAGCTCGCTGCTGCGAGGGCTGCTTGCCGTGAGCGTGCTGGGCATCGTGGCGGCGGCCGGTATCAGCGCGGTGCTGGCCCGGCGCGCGCTGGCCCCCATCCAGGTCTCGCTCAAGCGCCAGCGCGATTTCGTCGCCGATGCGGCGCACGAGCTGCGTACACCGCTGGCTATCATGCGCACGGCCGCCGAGCTCGGGCTCACCGAAGAATCGGTGGCCGAGCAACAGCGCGCGCTCGAACAGACGCTCGACCAGAACAATCACCTGACCCGGCTGGTGGAGAACCTCTCGCTTGCTGGCGCGTGCCGATAGCGGCGCCATCGCGGTCGAGCGCCAGCCGGTCGACTTTACACGGCTCGTGAACGACAGCGTCGAAGCAGTCGACATGCTGGCCGAGGATCGCAACATCTACGCTCTCCGGCGGCTGCCCGCCGGGTGTACAGCTCATGGGCGATGAAGGCCGTCTGCGGCAGCTACTGCTCATTCTGCTCGACAACGCGCTCAAGTATACGCCCGAGGGCGGCAAGGTCGTCGTCGGCGCGGAGGTGCATGGCGGCAGCGTGCGGCTGGCGGTACGGGATAGCGGACCGGGCATCGACCCGGCAGACCTGCCGCGCATATTCGAGCGCTTCTATCGCGCCGACAAGGCCCGCACCGGAAAAGGCTCGGGCCTTGGGCTGGCGATCGCGCGCTGGATCGTCGACGCGCATAACGGGCGAATCACCGCCGTGAACGCGCCCGGAGGCGGGGCCCTCTTTACCGTCACACTGCCGCTGGGGAAGTAACTGCCGGCGACCAGGGAGCGCCGGCGGTGCTCCGCGAAACCGCCGCGCTTCTTGCACCCGGCGGCAAGGACGTGGAATTGCCCAGGCGCCTCGCGAGACCGCCGGCAACTTCCGGCGGTCTCGCTGTATCCGGCGGCACCTATGCAGTAACCGGCACCTTGGGCATCTGCTCGATGTCCTTGAGCGCACGCGCGATCTCGGCGTCGGGCAGCTCGTAGTCGACCATCGCGCCGGAAAGATAGGAATCCCAGGCGGCCATGTCGAAGTGCCCGTGACCGCTGAGATTGAAGAGAATGGTGCGCGAGACGCCCTCCGCCTTGCAGCGTAAAGCCTCGTCGACCGCGCCCTTGATCGCGTGCGTGGCCTCGGGCGCCGGCACGATGCCTTCCGTGCGCGCGAACTGCAGCCCCGCCTCGAAACACGGACGCTGGGTATAGGCCCGGGCTTCGATCAGGTTCAGCTTGTAGAGGTGGCTGATCAGGGGGCTCATGCCGTGGTATCGCAGGCCTCCGGAATGGATTCCTGCCGGCATGAAGTTGTGGCCCAGAGTATGCATCGCTACCATCGGCGCCAGTCCGGCGGTATCGCCGAAGTCGTAGGCGTAGACGCCGCGCGTCAAGCTCGGGCACGCCGCCGGCTCCACGGCCACGATGCGAATGGACTTGCCTGCCAGCTTCTCTCGCACGAACGGCAGGGCTATGCCGCCGAAATTGCTTCCCCCACCTACGCAGCCGATGACTACGTCCGGGTAGGCACCGGCCATGTCGAGCTGATCGATGGCTTCCAGGCCGATCACGGTTTGGTGCAGCAAGACGTGGTTCAGCACGCTGCCCAGCGAGTACTTGGTGTCTTCCCGCGAGGCGGCGTCCTCCACCGCCTCGCTGATCGCGATACCGAGGCTGCCCAGGCAATCCGGCTGCTCGCCGCGGATCTTCCGGCCCGCTTGTGTATCTTCGCTGGGACTGGCAACCACGGACGCTCCCCAGGTCTGCATCATAGAGCGACGATAGGGCTTCTGCTCGTAGCTGATGCGCACCATGTACACCTTGCACTCCAGCCCGAACAGGCCGCAGGCAAGTGCCAGAGAGCTGCCCCACTGGCCGGCGCCGGTCTCGGTAGAGATACGCTTCACGCCCGCGGCCTTGTTGTAGTAGGCCTGCGGCACCGCGGTGTTCGGCTTGTGGCTGCCGGCCGGGCTGACGCCTTCGTACTTGTAGAAGATCTTGGCCGGCGTGTCGAGCGCTTGCTCGAGACGGTGAGCCCGATACAGCGGGGTAGGGCGCCACAGGCGATAGGCAGCGCGCACCGCTTCCGGGATCTCGATGAAGCGCTCCCCGCTCACCTCCTGCATGATCAGAGCCATGGGAAACAGCGGCGCCAGATCGTCCGGACCGAGAGGCTTGCCAGTGCCCGGGTGCAGAGGCGGGGGCTGCGCTACGGGCAGGTCGGGGGTGATGTTGTACCAGGCTTCGGGGATACGCGACTCGTCCAGGAGGAACTTGGTTTGCTCGGACATGTGCTCTACAGCTCCTTGCTATGCCGTTCGGGCGTCCCACATCGTCGGCCTTGGTCTGTTGAGTGCTGTGGCAAGGATACCGCGAAAGTGGGCATGGCAGCGGCCTCCTTCCCTGCCCCCCTATAGCTCTCTATATGGACCTACACTCGCCCTGGAGCGGCCGGCTTCGCCCGCCGGGAGGCCGCTCGCTCCAACCGCCCGGAGCATCGGAAAGCACGCTGGGTCGCAAGCGCGGATAATGTCAGATATGCTGGCCGGCACGCCATGCGCGTAGCGGCGCGAGGAAACAGCGCCTTCGGGGGATTGGCCCGAGCCCCGACACGCGCCGGCATCCGTCCGACTATCGAGCAGTGAGAAAGGATCGCGCACATGCCGGTTACCCTGCCCGTGCCCCCGTTCTTTGACCCCGAACACGCGCGAAGCTGGAGCTTTCGGCCCGATCCGCCCGCCCTGCTGGAAGCGGCCATCGCCTGGCGGAGCCGGTTCGGCATCGACGCGGCCGCGACGGACCGCCAGCGCGTGCATCTCCTGATCATCGACGCACAAAAGGACTTCTGCTTTCCGGCAGGCAGCCTCTACGTCGGCGGCCGCTCCGGTGACGGCGCCATGGAGGATTGCCGGAGACTCTCGGAGTTCGTCTACCGCAATCTCGGCACGATCACGGCGATCACCACGACCCTCGACACGCACCTCGCCGAGCAGATCTTCTTTCCTGCCTTCTGGCTGGATGCCGGCGGCACGTTGCCGCCGGCGCACACTGTGGTGCGGCTTGAAGACCTCCGCACGGGCGCTCTGCGGCCGAATCCCGCTGTCGCGGATTGGCTGTGCGACGGCGACTTCGCCTGGCTCCAGGCGCAGGTGCAGTTCTACTGCGAGTCGCTCACCCGGAAAGGCAAGTACGAGCTGTACCTCTGGCCGTTCCATTGCCTGCTCGGCAGCGAGGGGCATACGCTGGCCGGCGTGGTGCAGGAGGCGCAGCTCTTTCATGCCTTCGTCCGCCAGACCCAGGCATGGATCGAGTTGAAAGGCGATCAGCCGCTGACCGAAAACTACAGCATCCTGCGCCCCGAGGTGCTGCAGCGCCATGACGGCGGCACGCTGGCAGAGAAGAACAGGCCGTTCATCGCCCGGCTGCTGGCAGCAGATGCGATCGTGGTCGCCGGCGAGGCGGCCAGCCACTGCGTGAAGAGCACGCTCGAGGATCTGCTGGACGAGATCAGGGCGGTGGACCCGGCGCTATCCGGCAAAGTCTATATCCTCCAGGACTGCATGTCCAGCGTCGTCGTACCGGACGGTCGTGGCGGCTACCTGACCGATTTCACCGAACAAGCCGAAACCGCGCTTGCCGGCTTTCAGAAAGCCGGCATGCACGTCGTCCGATCGACCACGCCTATGGACGAGTGGCTTGCCTAAAGGCAAGCCACTCCGGGAACCGTATTGGCAGCGCACGGATACGGTGCCCACCGACTCATCGTGGGGAGCCTCAGGGCCCACCAAGCGCGGAGTTCACTCCGCCCCATGCAGGTTCCACCTTGGCCTGACTAGAGGGACGGCTCAGGCCCACCACATGCCGGTTAGCTTCTCTGCGATCACCGCTTCTTTGAGCAAGGCCACCGCCTTGCTCAGGCCCTCGGGCACCGACATCAGGCTATCCTCGTGCTCGATGCTGAGCACCCAGTCGTACCCCACCAGGCGTAGCGCGCTCACGAAGTCCTTCCAGAACTTGGCGTCGTGCCCGTAGCCTACCGTGCGAAAGATCCAGGAGCGATTGGCTTCGTCGCGATACGGCTTGGTGTCGAGCACGCCGTTGCGTCCGGTGTTGTACTGATCGATCGCCGTGTCCTTGGCATGCACGTAGTAGATAGCGGGACCCAGCGCGCGCACCGCTTCGATCGGATTCGCACCTTGCCAGAAGAGGTGACTGGGATCGAGATTGGCGCCCACCTGGTCGCCCACGGCATCGCGCAGGCGTAACATGGTCTCCACGCTGTAGACCACGAAGCCCGGATGCATCTCCAGTGCCACCTGCACGCCGTGCTGGCGGCAGAACTCCGCTTGCTCCCGCCAGTAGGGAATGACTTTCTCTTCCCACTGCCACTTCACCAGGGCGGAGAAGTCGTCCGGCCAGGGGCAGGTAACCCAGTTGGGATACTGGGCCCGATCGCTGTCACCCGGGCAGCCCGAGAAGGTGATCACGCGCTGCACACCCAGCCGCTCAGCCAGCAGAACGGTGTTGCGAAAGTCCTCGTGGTGCGCGGCGGCGATGCTCGCCTGCGGATGCAGAGGGTTGCCATGGCAGGACAGGCCGCTGATCTGGAAGCCGCGAGAGTCGATAGCCTGCTTGAAAGTCGCCAGCTTGGCCGGGTTGGCCAGCAGCTCCGCTGCCTTGGCGTGCGCGTTGCCGGGATAACCGCCGGTACCAATCTCCACCATGTCCAGTCCCATCGACTGGAGATAGTCAAGCGCCTGCTCCAGCGGCCTGTCGGCCAGCAAGACTGCGAATGCTCCTATCTTCATCGCCTGCTCTCCCCATCAGCTCGCCGTGGTCGCCGCGCCCTCGGCTGCTCCACCAAACGACTGCAGCGCCAAATAGCTGGGACCGAACCGCTTGATGTTGTCGCCCTGCTTCTCGAACTGATCGTAGTGGCCTTCTTCATCCCGCAGCAGTTGTTCGAACAGCTGCTTGGAGCCGGAATCGGCATTGGCGGCGCAGTCGAGCGCGGCGGCGTTATACGACTGGATGCCGTGCTCCTCCATCGCCTGACCCTTCGCGAGCATGGCCTCCGGCTCCGAGATGTGGTCGACCGGCCCGGCTGCGACCATCTCCACATCGCCCTTCAGGAACAACACGCGCTCAGCCAGCAGCTCGATGTGCCCCATTTCCTGTATGGCGATGCGCTTGTACAGCTGCGCGATCGGCCCGAACCCCTGATCGGCCAAATGGAAGTGGAAATACATGTACTGGTGAACGGACTGAAGCTCGTCGGCCACTGCCTTGTTCAACAGCGCGATGCTCTTCGCTTTCTCCATCAGCGTATCCCAGCCTTTTCTATCTCCCACGACCCAGTCCCGCCGGCAGGCTCGGCTGTCCTGCCGTCCGCACCGGCGGGAGCACCATGCAACATGGTGAGTATAGCCTGTGGCCCGACCGTCGAGCGGACGCGGCGCAGGTGGCACGTCAAGAGGGGCCACTTGTCCGGCATCGGAGGGGCATCCAGCCCTGCTTGGGCTCCAAGCGCAGTTGATACGCTACAGATGTGGATAACCGTCAAGCGTGCGATGTCACGCCGGTCAGCTCTGGCGACGGGACATCGGAGAGGAGTATGGCATGGCTACAGTTGCCTCGAAGACTGCACAGTCTATCGATCGCATTGAGGAGCTGTTGGGCGCCAAGAAGGACCTGCTCACCTACAAAGCAAAGGTCGCTTCCCAGAGTTTGCATTTACCAGGACCCGATTTCATCGACCGCGTGGTCGCGCATACCGACCGCTCTCCCCAGGTGATGCGCAGCCTCAGCCAGATGTTCAATACCGGTCGCCTGGCCGGCACGGGGTACATGTCCATTCTGCCGGTAGACCAGGGTATAGAGCATTCGGCCGGCGCGTCGTTCGCGCCGAATCCCGCCTACTTCGATCCCGCGAACATCGTGAAGCTCGCCATGGAAGGCGAGTGTAACGCCGTGGCCTCGACCTTCGGGGTGCTCGGGGCGGTTGCCCGGCAGTACGCGCACAAGATTCCGTTCATCGTAAAGATCAATCACAGCGAGCTGTTGACCTACCCGGAGAAAGCCGACCAGGTCATGTTCGGTACCGTGGAGCAGGCCTGGAACCTGGGCGCCACGGCGGTCGGCGCCACTATCTACTTTGGCTCAGCCGAGTCCGGGCGTCAAATCCAGGAGGTCTCGCGGGCCTTCCACCGGGCCCACGAGCTGGGACTGGCCACCGTGCTCTGGTGCTACTTGCGCAACCCCGCCTTCAAGAAGGACGGCGTCGACTACCACCTGGCGGCCGATTCTCACGGGCCAGGCCAACCATCTCGGCGTCACGGTCGAGGCCGACATCATCAAGCAGAAGCTGCCCGAGAACAACGGCGGCTACAACGCCATCAAGTTCGGCAGGACCAGCAGCAAGGTGTACAGCGACCTGACCACCGATAATCCTATTGACCTCACCCGCTACCAGGTGATGAACTGCTACATGGGCCGTGCAGGGCTTATCAACTCCGGCGGAGCATCGTCGGGCGCGACAGACCTCGCGGAAGCCGTGACGACGGCCGTGGTGAACAAACGGGCGGGCGGCACGGGGCTCATTTCCGGCCGGAAGGCGTTTCAACGGCCGATGGCGGAGGGCGCTGCTCTCCTCCACGCCATTCAAGACGTCTATCTCTGCAAAGATGTGACTATCGCCTAGCTTTCTTCCCGCCGGTCACGCGGCTTCGCGATTCCGGCACTTCTCGCCACTCTGTCAGGCTGTCAAACGACCGGCATGCGAAAGACCCGCGTGCCGGTTGTCTGCTTTGTGCGAGGCTGCAATCGCCCCGAAACAGCCACTCCGGCGTGACCCCGAGTTCCCGCGGCAGGCCCGGCTCGGCTGAACCCTGTAGCGCGCTCCTCCGGGTGTCCGCGCCGCCGGCCATGCTCGCCGGGCGAACCATGCCGCTGCCGGACCGGACAGTGTTCCCCGCCCGGCGCCAGCGGGTACCATGTGTCTGAGACATCGACAATCGAAGTGCCTTCTGACAATCCTCTGAAAGGTCTGGCGTGCAACGCTTTACTCCCGAGCAAGAGCAGCCTGCGAGCGCTTCCCCGTACGACCTCGTCGTCGTCGGCGGCGGTATTATCGGGCTCGCGGCCGCCCGTGATGCCGCCTTGCGTGGTCTCCGCGTGGCCCTGGTCGAGAAGGAGGACTACGGCTGGGGCACCAGCAATCGTTCCACCCGGCTGGCCCATGGCGGACTGCGCTACCTGGAAATGTACGACTTCGCCCTCGTGCGCGAGGACATGCGCGAGCGCGAGCGCCTCTTCCGCAATGCCCCGCATCTGGTCAAGCCGCTGCCCTTCCTCGTCCCGCTCTACGACAAGAGCCTCTATTACCGCCAGAAGCTGCGGGCCGGCATGATCCTCTATGACCTGCTCTCCTACGACAAGAGTCTCTCCATCCACCGCAGGCTTAGCGTGGCGGAGACCCTGCGCCTCGAGCCCGGCCTGAGGGGCGAGGGTCTGCAGGGCTCGTTCCGTTACTACGACGGCCAGATCACCTTCACCGAGCGGCTCAACGTGGAGAACGCAATCGCCGCGCGTGAGGCGGGCGCCACGCTGTTCAACCACACCCGCGCCGTCGGCCTGCTCCGCCGGGGACGGGCGGTCTGCGGCATCGCGGCCGAGGACACGCTCACCGGCCGGCGCCTCGAGCTGGCCGGCCGCTTGGTGATCAACGCCGCAGGCCCATGGCTGGACGACATCGGCGCCATGACCGGTGAGCCGCGTACCCTCTCCCGCCGCACCAAGGGCGTCCATCTCGTGCTGCCCAAGGTCGGCAACATGGCGGTCGTGCTCTACGCGCACAGCGACGGCCGGCTCTTCTTCGTGGTGCCCTGGAACGGCTTCTCCCTGCTCGGCACCACCGACACCGACTACGACGGCGACCTCGATCGCATCGTGACCGATGCCGAGGATGCCTGCTATCTGCTGGCCGAGGCGCGCTACGCGTATCCCAACGCCCCCTGGAACACGATTTACTTCACGTGGGCCGGCGTGCGGTCGCTGATGCACATCGAAGGCGTGCCCGAGTCCGACGTGTCGCGACGCCACGTGCTCTACGATCACCGCACCAGGGACGGCATTCCCGGCCTCCTGAGCATCATCGGCGGCAAGCTCACGGCCTACCGTTCCGTGGCCGAGAATCTGGTCGACGCCGCCTGCCGCAGCCTCGGGCAGCGTGCCAAGAGCCGTACCGCCGAGCTGCCCCTGCCGGGCGGCATGTTACGGGACATCGACCGCTACGTCGCCATGCACCGCGATCCGCAGGCTCGGGAGCTCGGCATCGACCCCGCGCTGGTCGAGCACCTCATGCGCGTGTACGGCTCCCGTGCTGCTCGCGTGCTGCGCTACGTGCAGGCCAACCGCGATCTGCTGGCGCCGCTGGGCGCGCATTATCCCGACGTCATGGCGCAGGTGCTCTACGCGGTGGACGAGGAGGACGCCCGCACGCTGGCGGACGTGCTGCTCCGGCGGCTGACCACCGGCATGTCGGCCGAGCGCGGGCGCGACGTTGCCGATCCGGTGGCCCGCTTCCTGGCCCGGCGCCTGCACTGGGACGACGGACGCCTGCGTGCGGAGCTGGCCGCGTTCGACGAGCAGATCGCGCTTGGAGCCGTGCCGGCGCTTGCCCAAGCGCCCATGGAGGCCGTGCCGGGCTAGGCTCCGGCGCAGGCTCTGATAGCCTCCCGCCTCTACACCTCCTACCTATGCGTCCCTATAACGACAGAGTGTCGTGCATGCACGAGACGCCCTGAGACTGCCCTTCTACCCGTCCCGATCAGGGCAGGCTCATCCCTCATTCACCCGCCGTCGTAGAGGATAGTTGTGCACGGACCGCGAGATCTCCCGGCAGGCGCTGGCAAGGGGAGGGTTTTCGCACTATCATGCACTTCGTCACGGTGCACGTGCGACGCTCTCGGTGATTGAACTGGCCGCGGAAGGGGGTGGTAGACGCATTGGGCGCCGGCACGGGCGGCACTGCCGATCGCGGAGGCGGTCGGCATCGGAATGAACTCATGAGATCTGGCTATTTCGGGAGGTCATGAATCTATGCATCGGCTAGTCACGCGCCGAGTCATCGCAGCGGCAATCACCGCGTTGTCTCTGACGGCGATGATGCTCCCTTCGCACAACGTTGTCGCGAATGCAACGGCCGTACAGTCCGCCTCTACGCTGAAGGTTGGGCTGGTCCTCGATACCGGCGGACTTAACGACAAGAGCTTCAACCAGCTTGCGTACGAGGGGGCTCAACAGGCACAAAAGGCGTATGGCGTTCCCTTCTCCTATGTCGTGAGCCAGCAGATATCCGACGCGGTCTACTACCAGAACCTGGCCACGTTCGCCCGCCAGAACTACGGCCTGGTAATCGGCGTCGGCTTCCTCATGCAAAACGCCATGTACAAGGTGGCGAAGGCCTACCCCAACGTGAAGTTCGCCCTGATTGACGGTGCGCCCACCGATCCCAAGGGCAACACGGTCAATCTTCCGAACGTCGCCAACCTCTTCTTCCGCGAGCAGGAATCCGGCTACCTCGTCGGCTATATGTCCGGCCTGATGGAGAAGAACAAGGTTGGCGTTGCCACGCACGGCATCATCGGCACCATGGGCGGCGTCTCCATTCCTCCGGTCAACCGCTACATCGCGGGCTATGTCGAGGGCGCTCGGGCTGCCGATCCCGGTATCAAGATCAAGCTGGGCTACTGCGGCGACTTCACCAGCACGCAGAAGGCGCTGAACATCGGCCTTGGCCAGGTTGCCGCCGGTGCAGACATCCTCTTCGCCGTGGCCGGCGGAGCAGGCAACAGCTATCTCAAAGCAGCAGAGCAAAAGGGCCTCTACGGTATCGGCGTGGACGCCGACCAGCACTTCCTCGGCTCCTATATCATGACCAGCGCCGTCAAGAAGGTCGACAAGGCAGTCTACCTGGAAATCGGCGCCGTCAATAAGGGCCAGTTCAAGGGTGGCGACAACCTCTTCACGCTGAAGAACCAGGCCACCGGCTACGGTACGATAGGCACCATGGTGCCCGCGAATATCGTCAAGCTTGTGCAGGCCGCGGCAGCCCAGATCGCCTCGGGCAAGATCGTTCCCACGACGATCATCCCCAAGAACCTCGGCTAGCCGTCAACCGCTGCCCGGGAGCGCGGCAGTCGCGCTCCCGGGCAGCCAATCGCTCTGACCTAGCACCCGGCACATAGGGTGACGGCAGCGGGTAGGGAAGAATCTCCGGCTTGCTTGTGTGCTCGGCGCCGGTGGGTATCATCAACACTGGATCTGGTACTGCTGTATCAGAGTCGTGCTTGCTGGCCGCGGTTCAACTGAGTCGTCGCGCGGATGCGCCTCGTCTGCGTAAGATTGGGGAATAGCGTTTGGCGGTAGCACTGAGCTCCCAGCAGGACGGAACAGAAGGCCGCACCGGCATGTGGGCCAGGGTCGCGCGGCGGCTCGTGACCGAGAGCGCCGTTACCAGCATTACGCTCGGGTGTGCCGTGCTTGCCGGATCGCTGCTGATAATCGCCACGAATGCCAATCCGTTTGGAGTGATCGGCAAGCACGGACTGACCCTCTATGCGCTCGGTCAGATCCTGAACTACCCCTTCAATGCCTTTGCCAGCCTGTTTACCGGCGCTCTCGGTGCGCCGGATCTGAGCACCGTCTCGGCCACGGTCGACCAGGCCATCCCGCTCGTCTTCACGGGTCTCGCCGTAGCGTTCGCCTTTCGCGGCGGCCTCTTCAACATTGGAGGTGAGGGCCAGGTATTCGTGGGGGCGATCGCCGCCGCCTGGGCGGGCGTCACCTTCGCCTCGGCGCCCGCCGTAGTTCTGCTGCCGCTCGTTCTCCTCTCGTCGGTATTGGCGGGCCTGGTCTGGGGCGGCATCGCCGGCTATCTGAAGGCATACCGCGGCGCTCACGAAGTGATCAGCACGATCATGCTCAACTGGATCGCAATCTACGGCACGACGTCCATGGTCACCATCGGCGGTCCGATGAACTCCGCCAAGGCGCAGGGCCAAGCGGTCAGCGAGCAGATCGGCGACGGCGGCAGGCTGCCGCTCCTCAGCTGGCTCGGCAGCAGCAGCACCATACACGCCGGAATCTACCTCGCGATTGCCGCCGTCGTGCTCTACTGGCTGGTGATATCCCGCACCAGTCTGGGCTACGAGATCCGTGCCGTGGGACTCAACGCCGGCGCGGCCGCCTACGGCGGTATCCCGGTCAAGCACCGGATCGTGCAGGCCATGGCCATTGCCGGAGCGCTGGCCGGTCTGGCCGGCGGCGTGGCCGTTTCCGATCCCACAGGCAGCGGTGCCTTCCAGTTCCAGAGCAGCTCCACGCCGGGATGGGGCTTCGACGGCATCACGATCGCCCTGCTTGGCAAGGGCAACCCGATCGGCATCGTGCTCTCCGCACTGCTCATCGCCGGGCTGCACACGGGCAGCAACGACATGCAGAGCCTGGGACACGTGAACGCCTACATGACCCAGCTCTTGCAGGGCATCATCGTACTGTTCGTCGCGCTGGATCTCGTGGTGCGCAAGCTCCTGGCGCGGCGAAGGCGACTCGTCGTCGTCGCCGGCGGCAATGCCGGAACGGATGCGACCGCCGCCGAGACTCCCGTCGCCGCTGCCGCACAGGCTTGGCGAGGCCTGGCGGTGCTCTCTGTCGTGCTCGCTACCGGCTCGATCCTGTTCAGCCATTACGCCTTCTCGGGCATCGCGTTTGCATTCGCCGCGCTGTATATCGTGAGCCAGCGCAGGCCGACACGAGGCGTCGTTCTGGTGCTCGCATACTGCGTCGTGTGCCTGGCCCTGGGCATGACAATCAACAAGTATCTTGTGCCACTGCCCATCGGTGGCAGCTGAGTAGGCGGGAGACGCCGGAAGCGAGCGGCGCCAAGCTGCTGGACGAGGAAGGTACATGGACTGGACGGTTCTGACGTACAGCGACTTCTACGCGGGCATTCTCCGCACCGCGACGCCGTTGGCGCTGGCTGCGCTGGGCGGCGTGATCACGGAGCGCTCGGGAGTTGTCAACATCGGGCTTGAAGGGATCATGCTGGTCGGCGCCTTCTTCGGCGCCTGGCTCTCGTTCAGCACCGGCAGTCCCTGGCTCGGCCTGCTGGCCGCCATCCTGTTCGGCGCCCTCGTCGCCTTCGTCCACGGCGTCGTCGCGATCACCTTTCGCGCGGACCAGATCATCAGCGGCGTGGCCATCAATCTGATCGGTACAGGACTGACCAGCTTCCTCTACGCCACGTACGCCGCGAACGGCTTCTCCAATATGCCGGGGGTGCCGGACGTCAAGATTCCCGGGCTCTCGGCGATCCCCGGTGTTGGGCCGGTGCTCGGCCAGCAGAACATCATCGTCTACATCATGCTGTTCCTGGTCGTGGCCACGAACGTGCTGCTGTTCAGCACGACGCTGGGGCTGCGCATCCGCGCCGTAGGCGAGCAGCCGAGGGCAGCCGAGACCGTCGGCATCAACGTGTTCGCCCTCCGGTACCTGTGCGTAACGCTGAGCGGCGCCCTGGCGGGGCTCGGGGGCGCCTACCTGTCGCTTGGTCCCAACGACGACTTCAACTTCGACATGACGGCCGGCGCTGGGTTCATCGCGCTTGCCGCTATGATCGTGGGCAAATGGACGCCGCTCGGCGCGCTCGCCGCCTGCTTGCTCTTCGGCTTCGGCCAGCAGATCCAGACGTCCGGGCTCGTGGTGCAGCCAAGCTTTGCCGGGAACCTCGTGCAGATCGCGCCCTACCTGATCACGCTGATCGCGGTGGCCGGGTTTGTCGGCCGCGCGGTTTCGCCCGCTGCCGATGGAGTGCCCTATGATCCAGCCAAGTAGCGCCTCGGGTACGCCGCCGGCCGTGGAGATGCGCGGCATCACCAAGACCTTCGGGTCCCTGGTGGCCGACGACAACATCGACCTCGTCGTACAACGGGGCAGCATCCATGCCCTGGTCGGCGAAAACGGTGCCGGCAAGAGCACGCTGATGAACATGCTCTACGGCCTGTACGTCGCTGACAGCGGCGAGATCGCGATCAATGGCCACAAGGTCACGCTGCGCGGCCCGGGCGATGCCATCAAGCACGGCATCGGCATGGTGCACCAGCATTTCATGCTGATACCGCCGCTCACCGTGGCCGAGAACGTGGTACTGGGTGCGGAGCCGCCTGCCGTGGCGGTGTTTCCCAAGCGGGAAGCGATCAGCCGCGTGGTGGAGCTCTGCGACCGTTTCGGCCTCAAGGTCGAGCCTACCGCGAAGGTCGGCAGCTTGCCGGTCGGGTTGCAGCAGCGTGTCGAGATCCTCAAGACGCTGTACCGTGGCGCGGAGATCCTCATCCTCGACGAGCCGACTGCCGTGCTGACGCCGCAGGAGACCGACGAGCTCTTCGTCGTGCTGCGCGACCTGGTGCGGCAGGACAAGACAATTCTCTTCATCAGCCACAAGCTGCGCGAGGTAATGGCCGTTGCGGACCAGATTTCGGTGTTGCGGCGCGGCAGGAAAGTTGCCACGCTCGAAAAGACGGCGACGTCGCGCGAGGAGATCTCCAAGCTGATGGTGGGACGCGACGTGCTGCCCCAGGTCGTGCGCGGCACCGGGCATCCGGCGGAGGCCGTGCTCGAGGTCAGCGACCTGCACTGCTCGTCCGATCGCGGCCTCAGCGCGCTGAAGGGCCTCAACTTCACCGTGCACGCTGGCGAAGTGCTGGGCGTGGCCGGTGTGGAAGGGAACGGCCAGAGCGAGCTCGTAGACGTGATCACCGGTCTGCGCCATGCCACCGGCGGCCACATCACCCTGCTCGGTCACGAGATCGCGAACAAGAGCCCGCGCCTTTGCCGCGACCTTGGCCTGGCCTCGATTCCCGAAGATCGCCATGCGCGCGGCCTGATCCTGGACTATTCGGTCGCCAACAACCTCATTCTCGGCGTACAGGACAAGCGCGAGGTGACCGGCGGTCGTGTGCTGCGTCCCGGCCAGATCATCACGCGTGCACGGCGGCTGGTAGAGCGTTTCGACATCAGGGGCGCCGATCCCGAGACGCCCGTCCGCTCGCTGTCCGGCGGCAATCAGCAAAAGCTCGTGCTCGCCCGCGAGATCGACTGCGCGCCTCGTCTGCTCATCGCCGCACAGCCGACGCGCGGCCTCGACATCGGCGCCATCCAGTTCGTGCACGAGCGCATTCTGGCCGAACGCGACCGCGGCGTGGCCATTTTGCTGGTCTCCGCCGAGCTCGAGGAGATCTTCGCCCTCTCGGATCGCATCATCGTGATCTACGAGGGCCATATCATGGGCGAGTTCACCGCGGAGGAAGCCACGGAAGAGAAGCTGGGCATCCTCATGACCGGCGGCGGCACGCCCGAGCTTGCCGCTACGCTTCCAGAACGCGCCGGCGCAGGGCGGCCAGATCGCCCGTCGTGAGCCCGAAACCGCGCAGGTAGCCCTCGGGCCCGCCGTGCTTCCAATCCAGATACGCCAGCGTCCGCAGCATGACGGCGGGATCGGAGCGGAAGCGGAGCGTCATCCTGGCGATCGCCTCCTCGTCGCCGTCGCATTCTGCGAGCATCTCCTCGTAAATGGGCTTCAGGTAGGCATCGCTCAGCGCGTAGTCGGCGGCTATCGTCTCCGCCGCTACTCCCGACACGGCCAGTGTCAGGGCGACCACCAGGCCGGTGCGATCCTTGCCGGCAAAACAATGTACAAGCACGCCTCCCTCCGGTGCCGCGACGATGGCGCGCAGCGCTGCGGCGACTGCGGAGCCGCAGCGGTCGAGCAGCGCCTTGTTGGGGCCGTACTGATCCCGATCCTCGTCCAGCGCCGCGACCGTCGCGGTATCGCTCATCTCGAACAGCGGCACGTGTACGAAGCACGGCCAGCCCTCCTCGGCCGTCTGCACGGCGAACGGGTTGGGCAGCCGCGCCAGCTCGTCGCTGGCGCGCAAGTCGAGCACCGTGCGAACGCCGTGCGCCACGAGCGCCGCCCGGCCGGCCGCGGTCAACCGGCAAGGGCTATCGGACCTCACGAGAGCGCCGCGTCTGATCCTGGTACCGTCCGCCGCGGCCAGTCCGCCCAGGTCGCGGATGTTACAGCAGCCTTCCCAGGCCAGGAAGCGGTCGCCGGCAGGGGCTTCGATCATGTCGTACTCCACATCTGTTCACGAGGCAGTCGAAAGCGCTCCTCCTTGGGAAGCAGGAAGCCTCTCTCATGCCTCACCTCAAAGCAGTGAGCCATGGGCCCGCCCGTGGCGTCATGCAGCCGGCACCGGGCCGGCCGCGCGGCCGGTAGCGAAGAACACGGCACGTGCCGGCGAACGAGCAGTCCCGGCCACCGTGCGCGCGGGCGCGCCATACTGCCTATGGTACATCGACCCACTGCAGCCACTGGTTTTCCACACCGGCCCATGACGGCACCCGCATCGAGGCTACCGCGCCCGACCGCGAACGGCCTCCCGATATATGTTTTGACAATTATATATCTATAGAGGAACATAATAGCCATGAACACGGCGTTCGCGGTACTGGCAGAGCCCAATCGGCGGCGGATCCTGGATCTGCTCCGGGCTGGAGAGCGGCCGGTCGGTGATCTGGTCGAGGGACTGACCGTGAGCCAGCCGGCCGTTTCCAAGCACCTCCGCGTGCTGCGCGAAGCCGGGCTGGTCGAGGCGCGAGTCGATGCTCAACGGCGCCTTTATCGCCTGCGCCCGGCAGCGCTTCGCGAGATCGACGACTGGCTGGCACCATACCGAGTCCTCTGGGGCCTCGGCCTCGACGACCTCGAGCGTCACCTGAAGGAGATGGACGACGATGAATGATCGCGAGCCGGAGGCCGGGGGAAGCGACGACAGGGACGGCGTGCTCGAGCCGGCCGGAGCGCGTTGGCGACTGCGATTTACCCGCCGCTTGACCTACCCTACGGAGAAGGTTTGGCGCGCTCTCACCGAATCCAAGCATCTCGACGCCTGGTTTCCGCAACACGTCGTCGGCTCGTGGGTCGCCGGCGCGCCGCTGCGATTCATCTCCAAGTACGGCGACTTCGAGGGCGAGGTGCTTGCCTGCGAGCCGCCATCCGTGATCGAGTTCCGCTGGGGAACCGACACCATTCGCCTGGAGGTTATGCCGGAGGGGCAGGGCTGCGTGCTGACGCTGCTCGACACATTCGACGAGCAAGGCAAAGCCGCTCGGGACGCCGCCGGCTGGCACGACTGCCTGGATGGTCTCGAGATGCACCTCGCCGGTACGGCATCGTGGAAACCCGGCGAGGGTTGGCATGCCGTGCATGGCCGGTACGTCGAGCGATTTGGGCCGAAGGGTGCCACCATCGGGCCGCCGAGGACCTGGGAAGCGGAGCACGGCACGAGCTGACCCCCCGGGCAGCCGTACCTGTTGAGCACATCGCTCACGATATGCTATGCTCCGAGAGCAACGCAGTCGGCAGGGCAAAGGCCGGTGGGTTGCTCACTTCCCCTGCTCTGTTCTCGGCCCGGCACCTCGCGGAGGTGCGCTTGCGGCCTGCAACTGCATATGGGAGCCAGCCCGGCGATGACCATCAAAGCCTATGCGTTGTCCGAACAGGCGGCCGGCCTGCAAGCGCCCTCCGAGGAGCGGGAGTGGGCCACGGGTAACGAGGACCTGCAGGCCAACCCGGCATGGCGGCGCGTGAACGGCCTCGGCTGGCAGCTCTGCTGCCCTCGGGCCTTTGAGGCGACCTGGAATGGCGGCTCGCGGGCCGCCGACGTCGAGATTCGATTCGATCAGACGACGGATGAGACGCCCGGCTTCGTGCGCAGCCAGCTTGGTGACGGCATCCTGAGCTTCCATACCGGTTACCAGATACAGACCGGGGAGAAGCAGCTGCTGTGGGTACGCGGTCCAATCAACGCGCCCAAGGATGGCCTGTACCCGCTGGAGAGCATGGCCGATACGTCCGCGCTCCCCGGCACGATCGTGGTCCATTGGAAGCTCACCCGCCCCCACCACACGGTCCGCTTTACCGCTGGCGAGCCGTTCTGCACCATCGTGCCGTATTCCCAGGACGACGAAGCGCAGGATACGCCGGTGGTGATCCCGGTCGCCGCGACGGAGCCGGAGACCTATGCGCGGGCATTCGAGCAGGCGGTACAGGATCCTGCTGTGCAACAGGTCGTCCGGCGCCTGAGCGGCGGCCATACAGACACGGCGAGGCAGGAGGTGCCTGTAGCGCGGAGCGATGCGGAGACTGCGCCGAGCGACTGGGCGGCGCGGCTATCCGATCCGCCGCCCGTGAGCTGCATCTGCCCCACGTACGGGCGGGTGGATCTGCTGGAAGAAGCAATCCACTCCTTCTTGCTGCAGGATTACCCGGGCCGGAAGGAGCTGATCGTCCTCAACGACTACGACCAGCAGACGCTGGCATTCGACCATCCCGACGTGCAGGTGATCAATGTGCCCGGGCGCTTTCACTCCGTGGGTGAGAAGTACAAGGCAGCGGCGGCGCTCGCATCGCACGATCTGATCTTCGTCTGGCACGACGACGACATCTATCTCCCCCACCGGTTGTCCTTCTCGGTGGCACATCTCGACGAGAAACGAGGGTTCCTCAAGTCCGACCGGGCCTGGTTCTGGAACGACGGGAAGCTGAGCGGTCCGGAGCACAACGTCTTTCACGGCGCAAGCTGCTGGACGCGCGCGCTCTTCGTCGAAGCACAGGGTTATCCCCACCTCGACAACGGCTATGACTCCGGATTCGAGTGGCGATGCGAGGAGGCGCGCACGGGAGCTACCGCGAGCCGGCGGGTAAAGCCGGAGGACATCTTCTATATCTATCGCTGGGCCGGGACCGGCTCGTACCATCTGAGTGCCTATGGGCAAAGCGGCCGCGAGCGCGAACAGATCGCGGCGCATGTGCGGGAGCAAGCTTCTCAAGGGCAGGTCCGGCAGGGCTGCATCACGCTCAATCCACGCTGGAACAGCGACTATGCCCGGCTCGTCTTCGAGTATCTGAGCACTGAGCCCGCGCCGCAACGCGAGGAAGAGATCCCGTTCCCGCCACCGTTCTTCGTCATTCCCGCCCCCACGCCACTGCCGGACGAGGCAGCAGCGGGCCTGTTCAGGCGCACGCACCCGGCTAGCATCAGCGTCATCCTGCCGGCGTTGAACGAGTCGGTGCTGCTTCAGCGGACGGTCGAGCAGTTCGAAGCGACCATCCCGGCCGACGGCGAGATCATCGTGGTCGACAACGGGTCGATCGACGGCAGCGCTGACTTCCTGATCGAGCAGCCACACCCGCGCGTGTCGCTCATCCGGGCGCCAAAACCTTTGGGCGTGGCTGGGGCGCGTAACCGCGGCCTGGCGGAGGCGCGCGGTGAGGTGATCGTGTTCGCCGATGCGCACATCGACCTCCCGGCGCGATGGTGGGAGCCGATCGTAGCCACGCTCAACCTACCGCGCGTGGGCGTGGTGGGCCCGGCGATCGGCGTCATGGGCAAGCCAGAGTACCCGGCGGCCTGCGGCCAGCGCATCGCGGAGCTGAATCTGCGCTTGGAATGGCTGCCCTGGCAGCAGCACGAGCCTCATCCGGTGCCCGCGCTGGGAGGAGGGTTCATGGCCATGCGACGTGAGACTCTGGACGATGCCGGTGGGTTCGACGAAGGGATGGCACAGTGGGGCTCGGAAGACATGGAGCTCTGCGTCCGCTACTGGCTGTTGGGCTACGAAGTGTGGGTGGTGCCGGACGTCACCGTGCTGCACTACTTCCGCACCGTCAACCCGCTCAAGCTCAAGCCGGGCATTGTCACGCACAACGTGCTGCGGGTGGCGCTGCTGCACTTCAGCCAGGACCGCATCGCGCGCGTCGCCTCCGAGATGCAAAAGAGCTCCGACTTCGGTCAGGCCCTGGCGCATGCCGTGGAGAGCGACGTCTGGCAGCGGCGCGCGGCCCTGGCCGGACGCCGCACGCGGGGCGACGATTGGCTATTCGAACAGTTCAAGGAGAGCTGTCCCCTGTGACGCTCCCCCTGGGCCCGAGAACAGGAGTCCCGAGTTAGGGTTCCGGAGCCGGTTCCCTGATTCAGATGAACGCACGTCGTCTATCCACGTAACGGAGTGAGTGAGCCGCACGCATGTTGAATCGGTATCCGCCCGTCAGCTGTATTTGTCTGACGTATGCCCGTCCGGCGCTGCTGGAGGAGGCCATCTTCTCCTTTCTCCGGCAGGAGTACGCCGGGCCGAAAGAGCTGATCGTCTTGAACGACTACGATAAGCAGTACCTGGAGATCGACCATCCCGAGGTGCGGATGGTGAACCTGCCCAAGCGCCTGCGCACCGTGGGCGAAAAGATGAACATGGCCGTCGCCCTGGCCGCGCACGATCTGCTCTTCGTCTGGGATGACGACGACATCTACCTGCCTCACAGGCTGTCCTTTACGGTGGAGAAGCTCGCACCGCAGCAGCGCTTCTTCAAGCCCGACAAAGGATGGGTCCTGGACAGCGGTACGCTGCGCGGTCCCGAGGCCAATCTGTTCCATGCCGGGAGCTGCTGGACGCGCACGTTGTTTGACGCCGTAGGAGGGTACGCGGCCGAGGGAACGGGGTATGACTGGGACTTCGAGACCCGCCTTGCGCGACGATTTCCCGGCGCGATCGCGCCCTACGACATCAGACCGCAAGACATCTATTACGTCTATCGCTGGGGCGGCACGGGATCCTATCATATGAGCGGCTTTGGCAACTACCAGCCGGGCGAGAACGTGGGCCACCAGGAAGTCGAGGCGTACGTGCAACGAAGCGCTGCGGCCGGCCACATTCGCCTCGGACGCATCAGTCTGGTACCACATTGGCAGAAGGACTATTGCAGCATGGTATCCGCGCGCCTGCAAACGCCGGCCGGGCAGCCGGTGCAGGAGGTGGCGTCTATGGACTGACCGGCCCGGCGCATCCGTCACTCTTTGTGCTTTGTCCCACGGTTCTCGCTCATCCGCATATCCAGGGAGAGACACGCGTGCACAACCCGCAGAAGATCACCACAGTCCGAGTGGAGGCCATCGGAGATGGGCTGGGCCTCTTTGACTGGCAGCGAGGGAAGAGCTTCGTCCTGAACGCCACGACCAGCCTGGTGTGGCAGCATTGTGATGGCGAGACCACGCCACAGCAGCTGGTCCGGCTTCTGCAGCGCACGTTCAACGTCTCTCAGCAGCAGGCTGAAGGATTGCTGGACCTGGCGCTGGAGGAGCTGAGGAGTGCCGGTCTGTTCCAGCACGGCGACTCCCGCCCGGCCACGCTCTCGAGACGGCAGGTGATCACGCGGCTGACGGCGGCAGGATTGTCGCTGGTCCTCATGCCGATCGTAGCACCCGCGGTGCCTGCGCTCGCGGACCCGATCTCCGATCCTGATCCCGATCGCCACCGGCACCGCTGCCCAACGACCACCAGGCGCCCAACGACCACCACTACCAGGCGCCCGACCACGACCTCCACGACCACGACGGCAGCCCCTACCACGAGCACGACTCCCGCGTCAACCACGACGACGGCGCCCATCACGACTACTACGCCGCAGCCGACCACCACGATGGCGCCCATCACGACTACTACGCCGCAGCCGACCACCACGATGGCGCCCATCACAACTACTACGCCGCAGCCGACCACCACGATGGCGCCCATCACAACTACTACGCCGCAGCCGACCACCACCACCAGCACGACTCCCGCGCCTACTACCACGACGCAATCGCCCACCACGACAACGGCACAGCCGATGACCACGACCACGGGCGTGCCCACCGCGACGACGTCCGACTGAGCTGCCGCTTCGACGCAGCTTCTACTCCACCTGGCCGCCTTTGCTCGCCAGCATCGCGGCGACGGGCAAAGGCGGCCGGTCGCGTCCGGGACGGCATGAGCACTATCACCGAGGGCGTGGTGCGCGAGGGGAGCGCCGTCCCGGCCGCGGATCCGGCGAGAGCGGTCCCCGGCCGAGGCGAGGCTTCTCGCCGGGCCCGACTGCTCTGCAGGCTCCCGGTCGTAGCGCACCCTCACGTGGGCGTGCAGGTAGGCGTCCGTGGTGCCCGGGATCTCGTAGTTGATGCGCCTGGGCGTGCACACCGTCATCACTGCCACGCCCAGCAGGCTCATCTCCAGCAGGAACACTCTCCGACAGTCACGCGGCAGGTCGGTCAGGCGATTGACCTGAGGCACAGCCATGAGAACGCAGTAGCCCGGCAAGAACCGTGTGTCCGCACCTGAAGGCGTAGCCGCTGGACAGCCGCAGCAGCACCGTCGGATTCTCTTCCTGCTCGGCAGCGCCGATACGATCCTATTTCCAGTTCTCCACAGCACCGCTCCTGCGTGCGCAAGACGCTCTATTCCTGACCCGGATGCGCGCGGTACAGCACGAAGAGCTTGCGATGCCCGAGGAGATGCACGCTCTGGCGCGCGAGATCCTCACCGGTGACCTCCGCCGATGCTGTCGGCGGAAGCTATCTTGTCGCGAGATCGTCCATGCCTGTATCCTGCCGCCATGAACCCCGCGCCGCTATATGGACCACCTGCCATGGGCAAGCTCAGCACGCCAACGGTCGAGCGAGCCTTGCAACTCGGCGCGGAGCTGCACTTGAGGCTACGACGGGAGGGTGCTGTGCATGGATCCTGACGCCTCTCGGGATGCCATGCTTCACTACTATGCGGCTCGCGCAGAGCGAGAGTGGGACCGGCTCACAAGCCCTGCTCACGACGGCCCTGTAGAGTTCGCGGTGGTCACGCACGCGCTGGAGACGTGCCTGCCCACGGGTTCGCGTGTGCTCGATATCGGCGGCGGACCCGGTCGCTACACGCTGTGGCTGGCAGAGCGCGGGCACCGCGTGGTGCTCGCCGATCTCTCCCCCGTTCTTGTGGCCGCCGCGCGCGAGCGGATTCGTCGCTCGCCGGTGGCCGGGATGGTCGAGGCGATTGTCGAGACCGATGCCCGTGACCTGAGTCGCTGGAACGATGCGTCGTTCGACGCCGTGCTCTCATTCGGGCCGTTTTACCACCTGCCAGACGAGCCGGACCGCGATCGCGCTTGCACGGAGATGGCGCGGGTGCTCCGGCCCGGCGGGCTGGTGTTCGTCGCCATGATGCCCGTCTACGCCTTCCTTCGCCGTACCCTCATGCTGGAGGACGAACGGTTCCAACTGGCAGATCCGGCTTTCTTGCGGCCGCTTCTCGAGAAGGGCATCTACGGGAACGCGGTACCGGGCCGCTTCACCAGCTGCTATGGTGTACGAGCCGAGCAGGTCGCGCCATTCTTCGAGGCGCATGGCTTTACCACCCAAGCGCTCCTGGCCGCCAACGGGTTCGCCTCCGGGCTTGGCGAAGCTCTGGCTGCCATGGAAGCTGTGGACCCGGCCGGCTACCGACGCGTGCTTGATCTGGCAATCGAGACTGCGGGCGATCTCTCGCTGCTCGGCACGAGTGCCCACCTGCTGTACGTCGGCCTCCGGTCGAGCGATCCGGCCGGATGAGCGGGGCGCTCTCCGGCGTGATTGTGTGATGTAAACGCGAACCTCCTTGCCGCCGCTATCCCTCGGTACGTACCAGTGCAGCGCGCAGCAGCGCGATATCGGCCTGGTGCTTCGGGTACCGTGGCAGATCCGGCCGCCAGTCCGGAAACTTCTGCTTGATCTCGATCTGCACGCGCGGCTCAATGATGGGGCACACGAGATGGCCGATGCACCCCACAGTGCCAGCAAGCATACCACTCGGCCACGGTGCTCCGGCGGCTGGGCCGCCTGCGACCACAACCTCGCCGTTCTGGCTCTTGCGCCGTTCTGGCTCTTGCTCAGCAGGGCTATCTGAAGATCCTCGCCGGCCTTCGTAAAGTTACGCTGCGCGTCGGCCGGCGGTCCGGCTTGGGCCGTAAACCGGCACGATCAAGCTCGCGCGCCAATGCAGGAGCGTCAGTTGCCCAGATGAACAGGTCGATGTCCTCGTGCTCGCGGGTGACACGCCCGATGAAGAAATCTACAGCCCAGCCGCCGCGCAGCCACAACTCGATTGGCAGCGAGTGACAGATCGAAGTGAGCTCTTCAATGAGGGTAAGCTGCCTCTCGTTCATGTAGTTCCCGATTCTTCATGGATTGAGCGACCAAGCTGGGAACGCAATCTGTCCCATACCGATAGCGCCCAGGAAGCCCGGCCGGGTACTCCACGGAAGGTGCGCCCAAGAAGGACAAGGGCGCCCTTCAGGCGTCCGAAGGACCTGGCAGCCATCCGGTCTCCTGCGCCCACGCGTCTGCTTGGGTCATGATGTTCCATATGAACGGGGTCTTGGCTGCCGTGTAGGCGTGGCGATCCTCCACGCGAGGATAGAGCCGCACCAGCTCCACTTTGAGTGCTCCATACTGCTGGGCAGCCTCCCGATGGGCCCGCATGAAATCCCGGAACAACAGCGCGAACTGCTCGCCAAAACTCCCGGCGCGCCGGACGTGCAGGTGTGTGCGGCGCTGCCCTGGGATCTCGCGGAAGTAGCGCTTGGTGCGATCGGGGTTGTCGGCGCTGTAGATATGCCGACCTCTCCAGGAGGAGGCGGTAGCGGCCCACGGGCTCTAGATCGGACACCGAGATCTGAACGTCGATTACAGGTTTGGCGAGCGTGGCTGGAACAGCAGTTGACCCAATGTGGTCGATACGCGCCGCAACCAGACCTAATGCCGCACGGAGTTCTGCTGCCTGCCGGGCGAAGAGCGCTGGCCAGGCAGGGTCATAGTCGACGACCCATATGGGATCACCTGCCCGCATTACCTTCACAGTCTCACCCATGGAGTCTCCGCGCGCCGGCGCATGCCCCCGGTTTGGGAACAAGATACGCATGGTCATGGACCACCACCGCCCATGAAAATGTGGTTGTGCTGCGCGAGACCACTGGGTGGTATCGTGGGGGCGAGACGGTGAGGACGCACGAAGGTCGGAACAAGGCTGGTGCTACGAGCCCGCGCATAGGATTGACCGGAGTGCCCTTGGGTAGCACCGGCTGTTGCCTCCTTCGGGAGAGCACGCACTTCAGACTCCGCGTTATGGGGCACTCCCGCGCACCATCTCGCAGCGGGTGGACGCGCCTGGAGGAAGGAGCAGCGCGATGGAGGTCCTGTACGAGCGGTGCTGTGGTCTGGACGTGCACAAGAAGAGCGTGGTCGCCTGTCTGCTCACCCCAGGCGTTGCAGGGGTGCCGCAGCAGGAGGTGCGCACTTCGGCACCATGACCAGCGACTTGCTGGCGCTCGTGGACTGGCTGGTGGCGGCGTGCCCGGCGGTGGCGATGGAGTCGACCGGGAGTTATTGGAAGCCGCCATACAACCTGCTGGAAGGCGTGGTGCCGACGGTCATCGTGGTCAACGCCACTCACATCAAGCAGGTGCCAGGGCGCAAGACCGATGTCCGGGATGCCGCCTGGCTAGCGGACCTGCTGCGGCACGGCTTGCTGCGGGCGAGCTTCATCCCTGACTGCCCGCTGCGGGAACTGCGGGAGCTGACCCGCTACCGTACGGCCCTGGTTCGGGAGCGCGCGGACGAAGTCAATCGGGTGCAGAAGGTGCTCGAAGGCGGCAACACTAAACTGAGTAGCGTGGCATCGGACATCACCGGCGCATCTGGGCGAGACGTGCTGGCAGCCCTGATCGCGGGCACGGCCGACCCCGCCACCATGGCGCAGTTCGCACGCGGGCGCATGCGGGAGAAGATTCCCCAACTCCAGCAGGCCCTCAGCGGCACGGTCGGCCCACACCAATGCTTCGTGCTGGCCGAGCAGCTGGCACACATCGATTACCTGGATGGGGCCATCGAGCGCGTCAGTGCCGAGGTTGCGAGCCGCGTTGCCCTGAGTGCAGAGGACATCGAGCGGTTGGACGCCATCACGGGCATTGGGCTCGTCGCTGCCCAGTCCATCATCGCCGAGATCGGGACCGACATGCGCCGCTTTCCCAGCGCGAACCATCTGACCTCATGGGCTGGCGTCGCCCCTGGCAACAACATCAGTGCGGGCAAACGCAAGAGCGGCAAGACACGCAAGGGCAGTCCCTGGTTGCGCGCGCTGCTCGTCGACGCTGCGCACGCCGCTGGGCACGCCAAGAACACGTACCTTGGCGCACTCTACCATCGCCTGCTGGCACGCCGCGGCAAGAAGCGGGCTGCGGTGGCCGTGGCCCGCAGCATCCTTGTCATCGTCTACCACCTCCTGCGTGACCATGAACCGTATCAGGAGCTGGGCGTCACCTATCTTGACCAGCGCGACAAGCAGGCTGCCCAGCGTCGACTCGTCCGCCGTTTGCAGGCCTTGGGCTTCGATGTATCCCTCCAGCTTCGGGAGTCCGCGGACGTCGCTGTGTAGGCACGAGCCATTTTCACTTCAGCCCTGTATCGGGTGCTACATGTGATTGCGCCGGGGTACCGCCGAGTGGTACGATCGGTAGGTTGGACGCAGTAAGCGAGGACGTATGACCAGATAACACCGGGCTGAGTAGCGAGTAGGCTGTGGCGACGCTCGAGTTGTCGCCTGTGCCTCTCATCGCCTGCCTGGTGTCGCCGCGACTCGCGGCAGCTCCCCTCGCACAGCTTACCTTTCGGCTGCTCCGCCCCTCGATCGTTTTGCCGCGCCGCGCGCCGCTCTATGCACGTGCACGCCGCGCCGGTTGCTCCACACGTCGACCGTGCACCAGGGGGTTGTGCATGCTGCGTATTAGCGATCTGGCCAAACGCTTCGCGGGCCGAACGGTCTTGCAGGGCGTCTCCTTCGTTCTCTCACCCGCAGAGCGAGCGGGTATCATCGGTCCCAACGGATGTGGCAAGAGCACGCTGCTGGCGATCATTGCCGGTTGCCTCGCGCCGGACGAGGGATCGGTCTTCCTCTCTCCCGGCACTCGCCTCGGCTATCTGCGGCAGGGCTACCTGGGCGATGAAACCCTATCCGTACAGCAGCTCCTGCATCCGGGCGGTGGCGCGGTGGCCGCGCACGCGGCGATGCTCCACGCGGCCGACGCTCTGGCCGGCGGCGCAAGTGACGCGCCGGTCGCTTGCTACGAGCGCGCGGCGGCGGCCTTCGAGAGCGCGGGTGGCTACGAGGCGCTCGAGCGCGCCGACAACATCCTGCGCGACCTGGGCCTGCAGGAAATCGATCCGTGCCGGTTGGCGCAGACGCTCAGCGGCGGGCAGAGAGCGCGGCTTGCCCTGGCAAGCCTCCTGCTGGATACCCCGGATCTGCTGCTGCTCGACGAGCCCACCAACCATCTCGACATCGATGGCCTGCGCGCCCTGGAGTCCTTTCTGCGCTCCTATCCGGGCTCCGCCTTGATCGTCTCCCACGATCGCACCTTCCTCGACGAGACGGTGAACACGGTGCTGGAGCTGGACGGCGCCACGCACGCGGTCAAGTCATACCCCGGCAACTATTCCGCCTACGAGGCGGCAAAGCAGCAGGAGCGGGAAGCGCAACTGGAGCGCTACGAGCGCCAGGAGCGGGAGCGTGCCCGCATCCAGAAGGACATCCACGAGCTCAAGGAGCAGGCTCGCCGCACGGAACATCGCTCGGCTTCCACCTACGATCACGGAGACACGCGTGGCAAGAAGATGGCATCCAAGCAGCGCGCGGCGAAAGGGGCGCGCAAGGCTATCGTCCGCGAGCGGAAGCTGGAGAAGCGCCTCGAGGTCGAGACAATAGAGAAGCCGCGGGCAGGTTGGGCGCTCAAGCTGGCGTTCGCTCCCGTCGAAGGAGGCGCCCGTGACGTGGTGCGGGCGGAAGGCCTGGGCAAGGGCTATCAGGGCGTGCCCGTGCTGCGCGACCTGGACCTGCTGGTACGGCATGGAGAGCGACTGGTGATCACCGGGGCGAACGGCGGTGGCAAGACTACCCTGCTCAAGATCGTGGCAGGGGCGCTGCAGCCGGACCGTGGATCGCTGCGGCTCGGCGCCGGTGTGATTCCGGGATACCTCAGCCAGGACCAGGAGCTGCTCGAGCCGGACCAAACGCCGCTGGAATTGCTGCGGCAGGTACGGCCGATGGATGAGACGGAAGCACGCTCCCTGCTGCATGCCTACCTCTTCGGCGGCGACGCGGTCTTCACGCCGATCGGCAGGCTCAGCTATGGGGAGCGAGCCCGCCTGGCCCTGGCGCGGCTGATCGCCGCGCGCTGCAACCTGCTACTGCTCGACGAGCCGACCAATCACCTGGACATCCCCTCGCGCGCACGCTTTGAGGCGGCACTGGCCGGCTTTTCCGGCACGATCGTGGCAGTCCTGCACGACCGCTTCGCCATCCGCCGTCTCGCCTCCCGTGTGCTGGAGATGCAAGATGGCGCGCTGCGAGAAGCGGAGCTGGGCGATCTTGTGTAGCGCCGGCGAACGTACGGGTCCCGAAGGATTGTGCATGGACGCCCGCGTTTGGGCGGCGGAATCTCAGAGGGTCGTGGCGCGCTCTCCGCGTTGGTCTCGACCGTCGCGACATCGTGTAGAGCGCTCCGCGAATCGGCGAGACGAAATCCATCCAGCAAGTTAACACACCATTTACACGTATTTACAGCGCGCTGACAGCGCGCCAATACCTGCGCAGTAGAGTAGGCCCATACGACGACTCGATGGGGTGAAATGCGAGGGTGCCGCACATGGCCGATCTACTGCTACAGGCTCAAACCGACGTCAACCGCTGCCGCAGGCTGCTCGCCCAGGCCGAGAACGCCGGTATTCCGGAAACGATCCACGAAGCGCAGACGCGCCTTGCTCGTGCTCTGCAGCTGTATTCGGCCCTGGTCCAGGAGCGATACTGCCACGTCGTGCCGGCACGTTTCCTGACCCCTCCACGGGAAGCGGAAGGCTCGAGCTCCTTCTTGCAGATCTAGCGGGTATGCCGTTGCCCGCGCCCTTGTCTGCCGGCGTGGAATTGTCACCGGCCACCCGGCAGGAGCAGAGTCGTTCCCGATCCGTCCAGCCGAGTCGTGCGGGTGCTGCCGTGCATCAGAGCGGCGGCTTGGGGATCCGCCCGCTTGCGATATCCGCGCGCTGCCGGTCGTCGTAGGGAGC
This sequence comes from uncultured bacterium, assembly GCA_963827235.1. Lineage (GTDB taxonomy): Bacteria > Chloroflexota > UBA5177 > JANWHV01 > JANWHV01 > JANWHV01. Next base: position 713,408 of record CAWHAE010000009.1, on the reverse strand, counting down.
AGTGAACAGCGTTGCATCGAAGTGATACTGGCGGAAGAGATCGCAGATGAAGTTCATCCGGTCGTGGATATCGGCCCAGTTGTTTGCATGACTGCCCAGCACGCTGTCCAGCGTCCTGTCCCAGCCATTCGGCCCGCCCAAGAATCCCAAGAGCTCGGCGCTCTCGATGTGCCGCAACGTGCAGGGACAGCCCGGATCCTCGAAAGGCGCCACGTCTCTGCCCACGCTCATCCTTCGCAATCCGGCGTAGAAGTTGAGCAAGCGGTGGGTGATGAGCCGTCGTGCCAGTAGCGGCATCGCTCCCACGATGTATGGCTGCAAACGGATGTGCTCGTGCAGGATGGCATAGAGGTTGGCCAGCAGCATTTGCTCGTGCTTCTCGTTGAGGTCCTGAGCATGCCAGGCCCGGTAGTAGTGCGTGAACGCTTTCGCGAGGAGATCCTGGCCTCCTGCTGCCGCCTGGCCAGGCTGTAGCTGAGCGAGGAAGCCGTCCAGTCGCTCCGCATCCGGATTGGCATGTCCATAGAAGGTGCTGACGAAGCGAGCGGACTGGCGGCCGATATCGGCCAGCACGGTGATGTTGCCCTCCAGAATCATCCGGCTGGCATGGTCGAGCAGCTGTCGCGTCAATGTCCGGATGCCCAAGCCGCCGAGCAGAATGCCCGTCACGAACGAGATGTTCCGGGCGCGCGCTAGGCGATGCCGGAGCTCCGCCGTGCTCAGCGCGCCGAGCGCGCCGCCGGCAAACAGTGCTCCGGCGCGAATATGTGGCACATCTTCCTGCCGAATAGTCACCCCGGCCTTCTTGGACCCCCACGCAGCCCAGGTGTGGAAGTTGGCGCCCGCCTGGGGGCCGAGGAGCTCTCGCAAAGCGAGAGACAGGTGGTAGTGAGTCACCGTGATGCGCAGGTTGGCCAGCACTGGATCGGGGGTCGCGATCGCGCCTCCGACTTGCTCGTTCCACCATGCGAGATCCTGCCAACACGATGGGGCAGTCCGGACGATGTCTTGCATGCTTGCCACCTCTCTCCAGAGTGCCAGAATAGTCTCCGAGATTCCGGCTGAAAGCTGGCTGTAACCGGCCGCGTATCACCTTGCAGTCGAGTGATTGCACTCGACTGCCGGCGCGGCGCGAGCCGCGCGTTCCGGATGGAGGGGTGTCATGCATGTATTGAAACGTGGCCGCCGCGCCTTGCTCGCGCTGCCTGTGCTGCTGGCCTTGGCAGCAGGAAGCGCCGTCCAGGCCGCCCCACGCGAGCAGGCCGCTGCGGCTCCCGTAAAGGTCGTCGCGGGCAAAATGCTCGTCAATGCCAAGGGTCTCACACTCTATGTATTCGCGGCCGATCCGGCAGACAAGTCCACCTGCTACGGCACGTGTGCCAAGTACTGGCCGCCCGTGCTCCTGCCGAAGGGCGCGAAGCCGCCGGCCAAGATGGCCGACGTGACGGGAACGTTCGGCGTCATCATGCGCACCGACGGTAGCGAGCAGCTCACCTTCGATAAGGCGCCCCTCTATACGTTCCTTCAGGACAAGGAACAAGGTGACGCCTATGGCCAGGGCGTGTTCGCCAGCGGCGGCTTCTGGTGGGCGGTCGTAGCGCCGGGATCGTAGACGAGCAAGCGGTTAGCAGTGCGGGAGGGTATCTCGACCCGGGGTCGAGATACCCTCCTCTGCGTTGTCCCCCTGGCTCGTGATGGCGTGCCAAGCCAGTGCGCATTCGCGTAGCGGGTATTCGAGCGCGGGGGCGGATGCAATTGGCCCCTATGTCGAGATACGTCCCGAAACCGTGCCGCACATATGCTCGTCTGCTTGGGCCGGCTGGTCCGCGGCTTCCCAATGCGCTGTGATGGCAGTGACGACCTACCGCCATGGATGTGGGTCGAGCTGTTGTCGCGAAAGCCCCTGCACCGCAGTGCCCCGACGGCAGCGACGATCTACCGCCGTCGCGAGAGCCTTTGCATCGCGGTGCCCCGACGGCTGCCACGACTCCGCGGGGCCAGGCACGCGGTCAGCTCGTCGCGGTAAAGATGGAAAAGCTCTCCGGCAGCAGCGCAGAGAGCTGTGTCAGGCGAAGCTCTCCATTGGTGCTCGCCAGGATCACCTGCATGTCGCCATCCGCGGCGAATTCGTTGAGCACCTGCCGGCATGCGCCGCAAGGCGCGGTCGGCGTCTCGGCCGCGGTGACCACTGCCACGGCACGGATAGAGCGAGCCCCTTCTACTACCGCGCGCACGATCGCGTTGCGCTCCGCGCAGCTGGTGAGTCCATAGGACACGTTCTCCACGTTGCAGCCCGCGAAGATGTGTCCCGCGCTGTCCAGCACGGCAGCGCCGACCTGAAAATGCGAATATGGTGCGTAGGCGCGGCCATGCGCGACGGTTGCCGCCGCGATCAACGCCTGCTGTGTCTCGCCGTCCATCGATCCCTCCGTCACCGGTGCCTTGCCGAGCAACCCGCGGCGCTCGTCCGGGTCGGCGCGCGCGTCAGGCGTTAATCGGGTCTGCTGTAGTCCCAGCTCATCAGGTGCTCGACATGAATATGGATGGTCATCAGGTCGAGCTCCGCGTACTGGGCGCCGATCAACCGTCCCGCGTCCACTCCTAGGTAGCGCACGGCCATTGGTACCGCCAGATCCTGGTGCGCCACCTGTTCCAGCTCCGCCACGCCCCGCACGACGGCACCGGCATAGGGCGGCGTGGGACGGTCGATGCAAACGGTCACCCGCGGGTCGCGTCGAAGGTTGCGCACTTTGCGCGACGTGGGGCGGGTGATCATCAGTAGATCGCGTCCATCGTGCATGTACCAGATCGGCACCAGATGCGGCGTGCCGTCCGCGTTGATCGTAGCCAACTTGGCCAGATTCGGCTCGCGCCAGAACGATGCCAATTCCTGCTCAGTCATCAAATTGCCCTCCATATGCTATGTATGCTACCTTTGTCCGGTGCGGTTTTGGACCCCGGCGCGGCATTCTGGTCTTCCGCGCGGCTTACACCTCAGAAGTATTCTGACCGGCAGATTGGAGAACACAGTCGTGGCCTTTCAATGTGAGATCTGTGCTAAGAAGACCACCTTCGGTCGCAGCATTCGCCACAAGGCAGGCGGCGGCTGGTTCCGGCGCGCGCCCGTGACGAGCCGCACGTTCAAGCCTAACCTGCAGAACGTTACGCTGATGGTTGGCGGCAGGCCGACGAAGATGCGTATTTGCACGCGCTGTCTGCGTACCCAGCACAAGCAGGCAAAGGGCTGATCGCCGGCACTACGACCGGCTGAGCATGATTTGCCGGGTGGCGGTTCTGCGAAGGATCGTGGCGGCCCGCATGTCTGCACGTGATGGAAGACCGGGCGCCGCGGGGCATGTCCGGATCGTTTGATTCCCGGCACCTTCCTTACACCTGACGCCGGCCCGAGCGGCCACCCTCCACGCGCCGGGAAGAAAGCAGACCGTGCCGATGCGCTGGACGCGAAGTCGCGCCATGCTCGTGCTGATCCTGGCCAACGTCATGTGGTCGGGCTCGTACACGGCGGGCAAAGAGGCGATGCGCATCCTCTCTCCCGTCGAGCTGAACACGCTGCGCTTTGCCGTTGCCTCTCTGGTGCTCGGTCCCGTGCTCTGGTTCGGCCGCCGAGCCATGCCCATCCGGCGGCGCGATCTGCTGCCTCTTGGCGCGCTCAGCCTGATCGGCTTCGTGCTGAACAAGCTGATCGAGTTCGGCGGACTCAATCTGACCACGGCCTCCGATACCGCCCTGCTGATCGGCGCCGAAAGCATGTTCACCTCGCTCATGGCCTGGCTGGTGCTGCGTGAGCCCGTGCGCCGGGGAGCCGTTGGAGGCCTGATCGTCGGATCGCTGGGAATCTACGTCGTGATCGTAGACGGCCTTGGGCCACCGCACATGGGCGGCGGCACGCGCCTGATCGGCGACCTGCTCGTCGTGCTGGCCCTGGTGTGCGAGGCATCCTACTCAACATTCGGCAAGGCCTCGCTGGCGCGCTACCCCGGCCTCCTGATCATCGCCTCGGGCGTGGTCGCCAGCCTGCTGTTCTGGATTCCCGCCTCCGCCGTCAACGTCGCCATGGCCGGCATGCCCCACATGACGCCGGGTGCATGGCTCGGCATTCTGTACCTGGGCATTCCGTGTACCGCCGTCGCCTACGTGATCTGGATGGTCGCACTGGCCCACGTCGATGCGGCCCGCGCGGCACCTACACTGTACCTGCAGCCGTTGCTCGGCATTGTCCTGGCCAGACTGCTCCTGGGGGAACGGCCCGATCTGGCCACGCTCGCCGGCGGTTGCTGCATTATCCTCGGCGTTGCTCTTGCCGGTCGCGGCGCCTCCGGGGAGGAGATAGCCTCCGCCGTCGCGGTCGAGCCGTTAGTGGGCTGAGAGGAGGCCCCGATGAACGATCTCCGCGTCCGCGCCGCCACGCCCGGCGATGCGCAGGCCATTGCCGCCATCTACAACCAGGGGATCGAGGACCGCTGCGCCACCTTCGAGACCGATCTGCGCAGCGCGGCAGACATCCGGGCCGTGCTCCGGGAGAGAGGTGAGCGTTACCCCACCGTGGTCGTCGTGCGGAACGACCGGGTGGTCGCCTGGGCGGCGGCGAGCATGTACAGCAGCCGGCCGTGCTACGCCGGCGTGGCCGAGTTTTCCGTCTACGTCGAGCGAAGCGCCCGCGGCACAGGCGCCGGGCGTGCCGCCATGGAAGGGCTGCTCAGGGCCGCCGAGGCGTGTGGACTCTGGAAGCTCGTCTCCAAGGTCTTTCCCGAGAACGCGGCGAGTCTGGCCCTCCTGGAGAAAGTCGGCTTCTCGCGCGTCGGCACGCACAGGCGGCACGCGCGCCTCGACGGCGTCTGGATGGATTGCATCCTGGTGGAGAGACTGCTCGGCGCGGCGCTGGAAGAGCCCGGCGCCTGATTCCCGGATCGCCTCAGCCGCCGAGAATCGGCGAATACTTGGCCAGCGAGACGAGAGTGCCGGACAGCACGAGCACGCCCATGCCGATCAAGAGCACGCCGCTGGCCAGGTTGATCACCGGAATCAACGGCGAGATGCGCCGGAAGGCGGGCGTGATGCGATCGATCAGCAACCCGGTGATCAGGAATGGCAGCCCGAGCCCGAACGAGTAGACCAGGAGCAGGAGCACGCCCTCCCGAAGGGAGCCGCCGGCGGCAGCCAGCGTCAGGATGGAGCCCAGGAATGGGCCAACGCAGGGCGTCCACCCGGCGCCGAACGCCATGCCGATCAGGCCGGACTTGATCAACGCGGGATCGCCCCGCTCCACCTCCATACGGCGCTCGCGCATGAGCGGCAGGATCTGCAGGACGCCGGAAACCTGCAGACCGGCCAGCACGATCAGGACGCCGCCGACCTGGCGCACGGTAGTCTGGTTGGAACGCAGGAAGTCGCCCAGCGAGCTGGCAGTAGCGCCGAGGGCCACGAAGATCAGGGAGAAGCCCAGCACGAAGCTGACCGCGTGTAGCGCGACCTGCCAGCGGAGCTGCGATGGAGAGGCCTGGCGCCGTGCCTCCTGGCCGGCGGTGCCTGCCAGGTAGGAGAGGTAACCGGGGACCAGGGGGAAGACGCACGGCGAGAGAAACGATGCCAGTCCGGCCAGATAGGCCCCGCCGATGCCAATCGGCGAGAGGTCGACTGTCACTCCTGCTCCCTTCCTCGCGACCGCCCACCGCAGCCGGAGCCGCCCTGATGGAATGCCGCGCTGCGCCGGGTCCGAACACGCTCGGTGTCACCCGGTCCCACGTCCAATATACGCGTGCCGCGGCAAACCGCCGCCCCGCCGCACCGAGTCGCGCCGTGCGGCCAATGCTGCAGAGCTGGGATGGGGTCGCGTCAGGCAGTCTGGCTCAGATGCGATGCGCGTGCGAAGACGATGATTTCGCGCTGTTGTTGGCGGTGTGGTTACGATGCCGTGGTGCGCCGATGCTGTGATGCGCGATTGCATGCCGTTCGAGCGGTGAGCACAAGCCGTCGGCCGCGCAGCAACGCACGTCTGCAACTCTGCCCGGGCAGGTGCAACTATGAACGCCGCCACCGCGCCGCATAGACAGAGGCTTCTGCAAGTTGATGGCAATTGGGCGCTTTCGCCGGCGTGACAGGCCGACGCAAAGCAATCCCGATTGGGCTCGACATTCTCGCTGTCGCGAGCACCGCCCCAACCGTTGACGGGATTGCACACACATGTATGGTGCTCCACGCAGTTGTCCGCGAAATCGGCGACGGCTACGCACCGGTGTCCACGCGGCGATCGTGATTGCCGGCCGCACCGCGGGGCTGAGCCTCTGCACGATATGTTCGGTAGACGGCACCTCGTGACGTTTGGCGCCATAACCGGTGCCATGTGGCATTTGATCTCGCCACAATGGATGGCATATGGTAGCGTACGGAGGTCTCTACATTTCTGACTTCGGGTAGATGCCCGAAGGGACGTGCCTCGCCGCTAGGAAGCCGTGAGCAGCGGGAAGTGTGAGTTGCACGACGCGTGTCGAGGCGTCATCACACGCTACGTGCAGCAGGTGCCGCGCTTGATGGATAAGGGAGGCGGAGTCGAGAGCGACGCGCAGCACGCTACCTGCTTGGTGCTCAGCACTGCCCCGTGCGCGCCAAGCCGAGTCGGAAGGGCATGACGACCTCCACCCCGAGGTGGCCAGCCATGCTTGTCAAAGATAGGAACACTGTTGCAGGCAAAATGGGGCCTGCTACGCAAGGCGATCAAGACGAGTCGGGCACCCCTGTGAACGCTCGTGGCGAGCGCCTGACGGTCGAAGCTGTGGCGGCCCGGTTTGAGGCCGGCGACCAGCAGGTGTGGTCCTGGTTACGCGACTACCTCCTGCACGAACAGGAGTTCTTGGCGCGCCGGCTCATTCCAGGCGACATCTTCCCCGGCATCGTGCTGCCGGCAACCGAGGCACTTGCCCACACCGCTGCAAAGGAACCGGACTGGAGCGTTGAGAGCACATGGTGGCTTGACGACCAAGCCGTGACCGTCTTGCTGATGTGCAGCCGCCCTTCTTCTGGAGAAGTCTGGACCGGTCTCTGCCGCGCTCCGCGAACTGCCCTGCGCAGCTTCTTCGCTCACATCGGTTCTGCGCATAAGGAACACCGGAGCAGCTCAGGGCAGGCGACGAGATCACCGGTTTGCAGCCGGCGTCATGCTGCTAGCTGAGCTGCAAGGGGCGGGTAGCTACCAACGTACATGCACGGCTACGGGGGCGCAGTGCGTCACCACCTGCAGCATGGAACGTGTTGGATGGGTGGCACGGCGAGGAAGGAGGCGGTATGGAGAGCAAGATACAGCATGCGATCTGCTCGCCGCTTAGGGACCTAGTGCGCGCCAGGTCGAGCGGTCACGATGCGACCACGTCAATCACGAGGAGGCAACCATGCTTGTCAAAGATGTGATGACGACCGAGGTACAGTCTGTTCGCGCGGATGCGCCGCTGCTTGCGGCCGTTGACCTGCTGGAGCACCGCGAGGAGGGCGTCCTCGCCGTCTATGAGGGGACGGAGTTTCTTGGACCGCTGACCGAACATGACATTGCCGATTGGATCGCTGCACCGGGACGTGACGTCACGGCGGCCAAGGCACGCGACCTCGTCCACCCGGTCGCCGCATTCCCGCGTGAGGACCAGGACGTGCAAGAGGTTGCTCGCGTCATGACCGATCGACGCGTAAGCAGTATCGTGGTGGTACGCGATGGCAAGCCGGTCGGCACGGTGTCCCTGGCAAACTTGGCCACCAGGTTCGGTGGTGTAACAGCACCCGAGGCGGAGCGTGCTGGCGGCGGGGAGCCTCCGGCTCAGCATGCACCGTCGATCGATGCCGGCGCGCGCGTCGAGCCAACACTACTGCGGCCCGTCCCCGCCGAGGCGCCGCCGGCCCGGATCACGCTACAGCCGATTGCCGCGCCCTCGATTCTGGGGCTGTTTGGCCTGGCCGCTGCCGCGTTGCTGGTGGGCGCCTTCTACGCCCACTGGTTCGGCGACAGCAGGACGCCGCTGTATATCGCGCCGCTGGCCGCCCTGCTCGGCGGTCTCGCGCAGTTGCTAGCAGGAATGTGGGCTTTCCGGGCCCGTGATGGTCTGGCGACCACCATCCACGGTGCCTGGGGCGCTTTCTGGCTGGCCTACGGTGTGCTCTACGCGCTGGTCGCCGCTGGGTCGCTGGGGCTGGCCCCGGTCGACGCCAATTTCGGCTGGTGGTTTATTCCCCTGGGTGCCATCTCGGCTGCCGGCGCCATCGCGGCGCTGGGACGCAACTTTGCCCAAAGTGCTCTGCTCACGGCGCTGACCGCCGCCTGTGTTCTGGCCGCGATCGGTCTGCTGGGCCCGAGCTCGGGCCCGCTGAAGGCCGGCGGCTATCTCTTGCTGGTCTCGGCACTGCTCGCCTGGTACCTGGCCACGGCATTGCTGCTGGAGGACAGCTTCCGCCGGGTCGTTCTGCCATTGGGAAAGCGAGAGCGAGAGGCGAATATCCCGGGACAGCGCACCAGGCGAGCAGTCGAGTGGCGCCAAGGTGAGCCGGGCGTGCGTGCCGGCCAGTAGGTCCACCGGCGTCGGGTGCGATACACGGGCAGGATGGGTTACCCGACCATTCTGCAACGTGGTCGGTAGGTGGGCGGACCGGGCCGGGCTGGTGAACCTGCAGAAGGGGCAGGACAGCAGGCGGAGCCGCGACGAGGAGGTTCTGCCTGCGGGCAGGCCAGAATGACATGAAGGCTGACAAGTTCGAGGACGCAGCGACGTATTCCCCCTATGGCTGGATCGCCGGCGAGGAGCGAGCCGAGGGACGGCTTGCCGTACCGCTCCAGAGACGAGACGGTTCGACAAACGACCAGAGCACGCCGTGGGGTGCCGCCGCCACCGGCCAGCCAGCAGCGCCTGGCGAGCAGGACACACACGAGCGTCTTCGACGTGTGGGTAGCGGGCAGGCCGGCTTGTGGGAGTCGTTCCAAACCCTCACGCAGTCCCGCGAAGATCACGCCCGGCAAGCGGCGGACTTGCTCGAACGCGAGACGTGGGCATTGACGGGGATCCTCGCGGCCAGCGGCGCCATATGGCCCCATCTAGCCAGCCCGACCCTCCGCTTTGCCTTGGAGTCTGGCGGCGACGCAGGTGCGTGCCACGCGGAACTGGGCTTGTTCACCCATCTTGTCGCTCTCGACGTGCCCAGCGCAGCCGAGCAGACACTGATCAGCGCCTCGGCACCCTGCTTCGCGCGCGTAGTCCCCAGCCAGGAGCGGCAAGCGGCAGGACGTGATGGCCCATTGGCCTGCTCCTACGGGCCGATGCCGGTGACCGAGGCCGTGGCTACTATCGGCTTCGCGAAGATCGTGGATGAGATCGAGGTTGCGGCCCGGAGTGCAGGGCAAGTGCTGCTGCGGGATGCAGAGGCGCAGGCCGAGCGACAGAAATCCGTGCTGCGCGTTGAGCGCATGTTCGGCTGGGCGCCGGATCCACCTTGTGAGGCTGCCGCGCCACCGGTTGGGTCACGGGTCGCCACGTTCCTGGTCAAGGAGGCGGGCCGGCACTGGCTGCTGCAGATAAGCGCGGCGTTCGGCGCGGTCGCGGCGCTGTCCGGCTTACTGCTCTGCCCGTACTATGCCGTTCTGGCGCTGCTGCTGCTCGGCATCGTCGTGGTGTTCTGGAAGCTGGCGCTAAGACCGGGCTTGTAGCGAGCAAGGCAGTCAGCGCTCACTACTGAGCAAAGGTAATGACAAGTGTTGAAGGCAGCCCTCTTGCTCCTGACCCTTGTGAGCCCGTGAAGGGAGTTGCTGAGATGGTGTGCGTCCCAATTGACGGTATCCAATATCCGCCGCTCTTACCAGCTAAGAAGTAAGGGGTATAGTTCTCAGTATGATAATTCGCATTTCCGTCCACGCCGAAAACCACACTGCCAACCATCGCCGGTGATGTAACTGCATTGATATTCAAGTGTGTGCTCGGCAAAGCCGACAAACTGATCGTCGAACCGCTAAGTAGTGGATTGTATCCGGCTATCGGTTGATTGGTCGTAGCGTTATAGAGCCCGAACGACGTCACTCTCTGTGCACTCCCTGTTGGTGTGGAAGTTGCCGTGCCGGAGGGAGTGGCCGCGGTCGGCGTGGGGGAAGACGCTACGGCGCCCCCGTAGCACGTCCAAGTATAGGCATTGCCGTTCTGAGCTTCAGCTGCGGTAACGTTCTGCGCCGACGGATACTGCCATTTGCAGGCCGAGACCATGTCGATCCTCGTGCTCGAGCAGTACCACACTCCATTGACGAGCGAGGCATTGCTACCTAAGCCCTGAGCGCGGCAGAATCCATCCAGATTGAGCCCTCCCAAGGTCACGATCCCGCCCGCCGCCGTGGCAGTCGGCGTGGGCGAAACGGGTACGGAAGTCGGCGTGGGCGACGCAGGCGGCACAGTCGGGGTGGACGAGGCGGACCCCGCGGTCGGGGTGGACGAGGCGAGAGTAGTAGTCGGTGTCGCCGAGGCGGACGCTGCAGTCGGCGTGGGCGAGATTGTAGTAGCCGACATCACGATCGCTACAGTATGATCGCTGCCATCGTAATAGAGCCTGTTCGACGACTGGAGAACGCCATCAAGGTACGTCGTCTGCTGCGGGCCGTCGCCACTCACCGTGAAGCTATAGTAATGACCGCCGGCCGTATAGTTACTCAATGACCAGGTCGATCCGGCACCTATCTTCCACGTATTGGGCGAAGCAGTCAAATACGTGCTATGCGCGTCGATGCCGAACAAGCCTCTAGTTACCATCTCTACCGCCGATAGGCTAAAGTCGAACAGGCCATTGTCTCCGCTGTGCTCACCCGGATTGCCGTACTGCGAGGCGATCACTCGATCCGTGTGAAGCTGCAAGCGTGACCACGCCGCCTGCGCCTGGGCCGTCGTTCCGTATCTGAATATGGCGGAGAATGCCTTGTAGTCGGTCAAGTTCCATCCGGGACCGTACCAGTACGAGCCAGGACTAAACAGACTATCGTTCGTTGGCGTCTCATAGAAAGCCTCATTGGTCGAGTCCCACCATGTAGCTCCCAGTACGTTAGTCACCATTGCCTGCTGTTCTGTCGTATCCGTCAGTGCGTCGAATATCAATGCATCTATCTTGGTCAGCGCCTCGTTCGAGTAGGTCGTGAGACCATCAGGCGTTCTGTTGAACAGTAGCCAGTTTGTCGAGGGGAGAAAGAGCTTGGAGTAGTTCTGGGTTATCTTGGTGGCGACAGCGGCGTACGTACTGGCCCTGGAAGTATCTCCTGTGATCGCATTCAATTCCGATAGCCGGTTCATGGTATAGGCAAACAGTGCGTTCATGATCGGATCCACGACGGGAGATCTACCGGTCAGATTTCCATTGCCGTCTAGATATGTCGCGCACCCTGCTGACTCGAATAGCCCATCCGTGCTTATATTGGTGTTATAGTAGCCGACAAGGTAGTCTCCTATGTTGTCCAGGTAGGATATGTTTGCCGTCAGGAAGGGCTTGTCTCCGGTACGAACGTAGTATTCATACGCTTCCAGAATCTGATACATATCCTGATCGCCGGGAGATCCGTTGTTGCCATACGCAAAGTACATGCCATTGGAGTTGACGTAGTAGCCGGCTTCATGCTGCTGGCTGTGGTTGGCATTCTCTATGCTCCTAAAGAGATTGAATTGGTCTCTGATAGAGCTGGTATTGCCTGCCTGGCCATTGCTGAGTGCCGCGTAGTAGCCGTCGCGTGCGAAGGGTGTGAAGAACGTGTATGCTCCTGCGGGCGGCGCCTGATACCCATGCACCTGCATGAGCTTGGAGCTATAGAGCTCTGTCCTCATCATCGACTCGAGCAGATAGTTGAAGCTTGCGTACGGTGTGGTCACCGTCATCACTGTGTTGGCGGCTAGTGCTCTATAGGCACCTAAGTCAGAGCCAAACTGCGCGTCACTGCCGTTCATGAGCGTGGTGAGCGCCGCTTGAGTCGTCGCGTAACCTATTGCCCAGGCGAACGTCGCCGTGGCACCTGGAGTGATGGTGGTTGTACTTGCTGATCCTGAAGCAAGGTCCCCGCTTTGGAGATAGACGTAGTCACCATAGCCGCTGGAGGATTGGGATACGGTATCGCTCAGTTTGTGATTGGTGCTGATGTAGCTAGAGTCGTCCATCCACGAGCTGGACACCTGAAAGTGCCTCGTCGGTGTATTCAGCGGCTTCATACCTATGTACATGTTGGCAATGCCGGTGTCGTTGATTCTCAGGTAGCTGTTTGCGGCGTCGATGACGAAGTTATCGCCGCTGCCGTTGCCGACGTTCTGGTAACGTCCATTGGTGAAGTTGGTAGGTCCCTGAGTCATATCGATGGTGAGATGGACGTCTTGCGTATCCAGATTGGTGACTTCAGCCACCCAATACTGGAGATTGCCTATGCTAGATCCTGACGGATAATACTTGATGGCCAGCGGTTCGCGGGAGCCGCTGCCTAGGTACCCGCTGCCCTTGAGGTAGACGCGTCCGTCCTTGGCTACGTACGTGGAGGGCGTGACGATCGCTGTATAGGTCCCTCTATTGCCGTTGGTATCGAGTACGGTGAGGTTGAGTCGCGCGCCGGCATCGAGCATCACGGAGCCGAATCCGGGACTGAAGAATTGGCTTGCACTGTTGTCGCCTGCCTGGATGGTTGTGCTGTACGATGGGCCGATGATGCGCAGGTTATTGGGAGCCTGAACCTGGATGTATCCGTCGGCCACGTCGAGGGTAGTATTGGGAGCTGCCGTTGAGCCTGCTGCGCGGCTCGATACGGTCGACGGTTGTGTGGTCGCTGGTTGTACGGCTGGGCAGCCGCCCTGCTTGCAGCCGGCGGTGCGGCTCGCATGCGCTTCGCTGCTTGTTGGTGGTAGGATGGCTGCCAGCATCACGAGGATGGGTATCCATCGTCGCAGGGCTCGACCGGCGGGGCCGGATCCAAAACGAAGCATACTGCGCATCGCTGTTTACCTCCGCACGCATTACGCTATCGAAGGGCTCGAGAAGCAGAAGGCAGGAACTATCTGAGCGCTTCAGATCCGCACGCGCGGCAGATGCCTGGTCGCTCGCTCCGCGTACCTCCCTGCGTGAGACGCGAGAAACCGGCACATAACCTCACGGTCGTGGCCGGTTTCACCAGTTGCTCGCGGCAGTCTAGGGTGGCCAGGCAAGAGCGGGCGTCGGAAGAGTGGGAGTGGAGCTCTATCACTCTCGAGTCTTGAGGCGTCGGTTCCTGTCCAAGGCTGCGGGTCATCGCATCCACGGCAGGCGTGCATCTCACTCACGCGCGGGCATGATAGTACACTCGGCCCAGGAAATGGAGGGCCGAATGGCCCGACTTGGGGGCTCAAAGTGCCCCCGTGCGTGCCTCGGATTCAACAGTCGGCCGGGACCGCCGCCATGGACCTGGGCGCTGTCATCCAGCCGGCTGCCGCCGGAAATCGGCTGGCGTTAATCCATTGGCGGCTTTGAACCGGCGATGGAAATAGCAGAGCTTTGCGAACGCACTCTCGAAGGCTGCTTGCACGACAGTTCGACCGGGCGAGGCCGGCAGTATCGCTGCCTTTATACGCGTGCTGCACGGCAGCGAGTCGCGCCGTGAGACCGACATCGCTCGGCTGGGAGAGGATCACTTCAGGCAGTCTGGCCCAGAATTGATGGACCGGCGCCGACCCCGTTGCGCCGTGCTCCAAGCTGGGCTACGCTGCAGAAGGCTAGAGTCCACACATGTTCGGTAGAGCGTTGGAAGGAGCGAGCGAGATGACTTCAGAAGCCCAAACTCCCGGTGCCCCCGAGGTGGAGAAGGAACCGATGCTGCTGCTGGATACCACCGGTAGCATGAACTACCCGACCAGTGCCAACGATCAGACGCCGCGGAAGGACACGATCCGGGAGGCGATCAGCCTGATCGTGGATGCGCTTGCTGCCGAGGATTCGCAGGCGGCAGGCGAAGAGGAGGGCGGTGGCCTGCGCACCGTCACCTTCGCGGATGGCCGAGCGGTGGATCTGGGCGACCTGAACCCCAACAACCTGGCGCAGAAGTGGGGGGACATACGCTGGGCGGGCGGCACACGCGTCATGCCGGGCTGGAACACCCTGATCGACACCTACCAGGACGAGTTCGGCCAGAAGCCACCGGCGGAGCGACCGCTGCTGCTCGCCCTGGTGATCACGGATGGCGAGGCCGACGACACCGATCGCTTTGCCCAGGCCATCAGCGCCGCGAGCGGAGGCGTCTACATCGTGGTCGCCTTGGTGGGCTTTGGTGCCGAGCACGATCGCGCGCTGGCGGCCTACAAGAGTATCGAGGCCAACAACGCGCACGTCAAGACCCTCACGTTCGCCGGCGAGACCAACCCCCAGGTCATTGCGGACGCGCTGCTACGCATGATCGAGTAGGCTCGAGGCGCGACGATCCGTGTGTCAGTTGTAAGCACAGGCCATGGCAGCCGCCGGCCGGCGCAGGATTCAGTCTCTCAAGGTTGGGCAGGCCACAGAGGACTCGTGGAGAGCTAGGCCCTCTTCGCGAGCACGCTGCTGGGGAGACAACTCGTGGCAAAATCGTGGACGGAGAAGATCAGGAATGCCCTTGAAGGCGCGGTCGACGGCTCCGACGTACTGGCTCGTCTAGCCGCAACAACGCAACTGACCGGCTTCAGAACCCAGTTAGCGGACCGCCGGCTCGAGGCCGAGATTGCCTGGGTGAAAGAGCCCTGGCGCGTGCCCATTGTGCTCTCTCCACTCGCCGCACCACTCTGGCTGGCGGACTGGTTGGTGACTCTGGCTCAGTGTCTCGCCGACGCCGAGGCGACCAACCATCCGGAAAGGAAGGCGAGCATGTCGGCGCTTGCGCGCGCCGACATGCTCGCCTTGCTGGAGCCGGTCGAGACGTTGCAGAGCGAGCTGAGCGGCCTGCTGGCCGATCCGCATCGCCGATCGACGCTCACCTTGCCGCTGCTGCCCGGGTCGCAGTCCGGTGCAAATAGCGGATTGCAAACGGAGCGTGTATCGACACCGTACGTGCGCGGCATCCTTGCCGGGGTAAAGAGCGTGGCAGGCTCGGTGCTGGTGTTGGCCGCGGACTATCAGGTATTCTTTGCCCACGCCTCGACACCGCCCTGGCTCCAGACTGCATATTCCGGGTTGCAAGGCGAGCTTGCCGCCATGCAATCTCGTCTGGATGCCTGCGAGATGCGCGCCATCTCCCTCTTCCACGGCCAGAGCCCGGAGGAGGCCGCCCTCTATGACCTGGCGATCGAGCTGTGGACCGTGCTCACGACGCTGCTCACGTGCGGACAGCAGCTCGCCGCACCCAGCCTGCTGCCCGGCGTCGCGCACCAACTGGCGATCGCCACGCGCTCTGACCAGCGGCAGGCATCGCCCGTGCAGTCCGGCGAGATTGCCGCAGGCGCGGCCGGATCGGTAAAGCAGCCGCCCGCACCGGAACAACCAGAACCGCCGGAGCCGCCGCGCGCATTGCCCGAGATCGCGATCCGACCCACCGCCATGCCGGCGTGGCATGCGGGAGCATCGGCTGGCCCGTCGCCCGCCGACGCATCGCGGCTTCTGCCGCGGATCGGGGATGCCTCCGATGCTGTGTCGTCCAGCACGGAGAGGCGTAATCCGCAGCCGGCCGGCGGCCCGCTGACCGCGGAGGGCCACGCTGAACGCGCGATGCCACAAATCGGCGGCGCCTTCGATGCTGCGTCGTCCAGCACGGAGAGACATGCCCCGCAGCCGGCCGGCGACCAGCGGACCGCGGAAGGCCACGCTGCACGCGCCATGCCAGAGATCGGCAGGCCTGCGGCGCCCGCGACGTTGCCCGCGGAGACAGCACACAGTGGCCGGGCTGAGCAGGCGCTGCTTGGCACTGCCCCGACGGTGGAGCCCGCCGGCCTAGCGACCCCAAAGCCAGGCAGGCACGTCGACCGGGCAGATCGGTGGTTGCTCAGTAGCAAGGGCGCGCGTCACCGGCTGCGCCGCGCCGGGCTGGAGGATCAGGCAGAATGCGAGCTTGTGACCTGGTGGGAAGCCAGAGGGTGGGCTCTCACCGCGGTAGAGGTGCGCTATGCCGACGAGTTGGCCGCCCACCTTGCCGGCGGTGCGGTGACGCCGAGCGGGCGAAGCCTGGCAACCTGCCCGTACGCTCCGATCTATCGCGTTGACATGGGTAAGATCCGAATGCTGGAACAGGTGCTCAACCCGGGAGTGCGTTTCGCCTTCGAATACGGTCCGGCTGGTCGCGGCCTGATCACTGATCTGCCCGCGGAGTACGGCGTGCCCGATGATTGCTGACATGGCAGCAGTGCCGCACGGTTGAGACAGCCCGCCATGCACCCGACGTGACGTGGCACCGATGCGACATCGCAGCACCACCTGCCGTCCGTCGAGCCACTGAGGACTTCGGCGGATCGGCAGTCCGTCGTGCACGTCGTAGTGGACACCTGGTCTCGATCGTGCGCGCCCGTGAGTTGTACGCCGACGTATTCCGCACCGGCCCGATGTTTGGCATCGGCGGCATTGCAGGGATGACCGGTAATTGGCTGCCGGCTCTCCTCCTGGTAGCCATGGCGGATCGGCACCCGGCAGCAAGCGGCGTGCCTGCGCCGCTTGCAAGGCGCGCTCTTGTCCCGGCTCGATGCCGCTTAGAGCAGGTGATCAGGCCTGGGCGTTGACGAGCGATCCGGTCGCCTCCACGGGCTGGGAGACGGCGGCGTAGGCGCCGGCAACCTGGCCTGCCTGCTGCGCGGTGAGCTGGGCCTGGGCTTGGGCTTCGATCTGGATCGCTTCCGCGGCCACGCCCAGGTCTGCGGCCGATGGATCCGAGGGAGCGAGCGCGGCGGCGTGCACAGTCTCCATCTTCTGGATCGTGGCGCGGGGGTTGTTCGCGACGGGCGAGACGTCGATGCTGACCTCGCCGCCGATGGCATACTCCTTGCCGTCCGGACCGCGCTCGTAGGTATAGGTGGCGCCGCCATGCACGAAGGCGCCGCCGGCGGCGATGTGCGCTGCTTCGTGTGCGCGCACGTGCGTGTCCCGGGCTTGCAACTGGGCGATCACGCGAGCGACGTCGGGCGACGTACTGCTCGAAGTACCTGTCCCCGTTGAGGACGCGGCGCCGGTGCTGCCGGCCGTCTTGGCAGTGCTCGACGCGCTACCCGGGGTCCCGCAGGACGTAGTGGTCGCGTCCGACGACCTGCCAATGCTCGATATGGCGGCGGGCGCAGCGGCGGCCGGCGGCACGGCGGTGCCGGACGTGCCGGGAGAGCTGCCGCCAGCAACGGCGGTCGTTCCGCTGCCGGTGGTACCCGTAGAGGACGAGTTGCCGGTAGCGGTAGCCGGCAGGAATACCGCATACCCGTTTGTGGCCTGCGGCGAACGGGATACTGGGCTGCTCATCGGCCCTACAGTACAGCTTGGTCGAGCCCTGCGCAACGGGACGCTTGGCAGCGCTCGTCCGGCGGTGTGCGGGCTGCTTCGCTGCGACGTAGCTTGCCAGCACCCCGATGTACGCGGAGGCCGCTGGGCCGTACTCCAGGTCCCGACCCGAAAGTCAGAGCAACTCCGCTGCGATCCGTGCGCGGATGGCGTCGCGCACGTTGCGGTAGGCGGCCAGCTGCTCCGCCTCGCTGCCGCCGGCGCGCGAGGGATCGGGGAAGCTCCAGTGCAAGCGTACTCGCGCGCCGGTAAACACGGGGCAGCTCTCGTTGGCATCGTCGCAGACGGTAATCACCGCGTCGAACGGCTCGCCCAGGTAGCGGTCCAGCGTCTTGCTCTCCTGCCCTGAGATGTCCACGCCGATCTCCTGCATAGCTTGCACGGCAAGCGGGCGCACCTGAGTCGCCTGTGTGCCCGCCGAACACGCTTCGAAACGCTCGCCGGCCAGCGCGCGCAGCAGGGCCTCTGCCATCTGGCTGCGGGCCGAGTTGTGGGTACAGAGAAAGAGCACGCGTTGCTTACCCATGTGTTCATGGTATCATGCGGACGTGAGGTACATCAATGGTCGTTGAACTACTCATGCACGCGCCCGAGCGCGTGCCCGACGTGGCTCCGCTCACCGCCGACTTCTTGCGGCTGCTCGCCGATCCCACGCGGCGCCAGATCTTCCTGCTCTTGATGCGGGGCGAGACCTGCAACTGCGAGTTGGCGGCTGCGCTGGATCTGCCGCAGAACCTGGTATCCCACCACATCCGCAAGCTCCGAGAGGCTGGGATCGTGCGCGAGCGGCGGGACGCCCACGACGCACGCTGGATCCACTACACGGTCGACGCCGAGCAGCTCGCGACGCTGTGGCGCGATCTGGACGCAGCTTTCCATCCATCACACGTGGGAACGAGAGTCCCGGTCTGCGGCAGCACCGCGGGCGATGGAGGCGGTACCTAGCTATGAAAAGCCGGCGCGCCTGCCGGCCGGCATGATGGCGGAGATGCGCGCAACACATCAATGAAGGTTGATATAGCACATGGCAAGAACAACACTCGCGGTGGACGACGCGCGGCCGGATCAGATGGCGGTGAGCGTGCGGTCTGTGGTCGGAAACCTCTCACTGCTCGACCGTTTTCTCCCGGTCTGGATCTTCGCCGCGGTCGGCGCCGGCCTCGCGTTGGGCGCCGCCGTACCCAGTATGGCGAACCGGCTGAACTCGCTGCAGGTGACGTCCGTATCGCTGCCGATTGCCATTGGGCTGATCCTGATGATGTACCCCGTGCTGGCGCGAGTGCACTACGAAGAGCTGGGCCGCCTGCGCCACGCGGGCAAGCTTTTCGGCGTGTCCTTGCTGCTCAACTGGCTGGTGGGGCCGCTGCTGATGTTCGCTCTGGCGTGGATCTTCCTGCCTGACCTGCCGCAGTATCGCACCGGGCTGATCCTGGTAGGGCTCGCCCGCTGCATCGCCATGGTGCTGGTGTGGAACCAGATCGCGGGCGGCGACCGCGAGGATGCCGCGGTGCTCGTGGCCCTGAACAGCGTCTTCCAGATCCTCGCCTATGCCTTCTATGCCTACTTCTTCCTCAGTGTGCTGCCGACATGGCTGCACCTGGGGGCGGCGCAGGCGATTCACATCAGCTTCGCGGACATCGCGCGCAGCGTGCTCATCTTCCTGGGCATCCCGCTCGTTGCCGGCGCCCTCACGCGCTACTGCGGCATTCGCGCAAAGGGGAAAGCGTGGTATGACGAGGTCGCCATGCCGCGAATCGCGCCGATCGCCCTGCTGGCGTTGCTGTACTCGATCGTGGTGATGTTCACTCTCAAGGGTGGCACGATCCTCTCACTGCCCAGGGATGTCGCGCGCATCGCGCTGCCGCTCCTGGTCTACTTTGCCCTCATGTTCGGCGCTTCCTTCTGGTGGGGCCGGCGGGCTGGGTTCACCTACCCCGAGACGGCGACCCTCTCGTTCACCGCGGCCGGCAACAACTTCGAGCTCGCCATCGCCGTTGCCATCGGAGCCTTCGGTATCGGTAGCGGACAGGCGCTCGCCGCCGTGGTCGGCCCGCTCATCGAGGTGCCCGCCCTGGTGGGATTGGTCTACGTCGCGCTCTGGCTGAGTCGACGCCTGTCGTTCGGCCGTGCCCAATCACCGGCCCGGGCTTCAATAGCTCCACGATGACGTGCACGACTTCCGCTCGGACTGCCGCTGCTGCCGGGCTCTTGGCGCAGACAACGCTGCCCAATGTCGGCCAAGCAGTGACAGGCCATCGCCGCCATGCTCGACAGTGAAATCCGGCGGTATGGCACGGATGCCCTACGCGGTCACGTTCTACGCAGCCCTTCGGCGCCGAGGGCACCCGGGGGGCGTTAGCCGCGCAGCAGCTTGCTCCAAGCGTAGTTGCGGTCGACCAGGCTGAAGCCAGCCGACTCATACAGGCAGTTTGGGGCCGGATCGTCGTGCCGGCTGTTCACATGCGCCGTGCCTGCACCCAGATCTTGCAGTCGTCGCAGCCCCTCGTGCAGAAGGGCACGGCCAAGCCCTCGTCGCCTGTGTGCCGGATGCGTGCCCACCGGCTCGAAGACGCCCAGCCGGTTGAATGTGTCGAGCCAGACAATCGCGAAGGCGCCGAAGGTCCCGTCCGGTGCCACTGCTACGAGATCGAGGTCCGCCCGATAGGTCGGTGCCCGCATCAGATCGCCGTACCTCGAAACGCTCAGCCTGGTCCTGGTAAACACCGCCCGATGCACACCCACGCGTGCCTCCACGTCGGCGAGATCTCGCATATGGCGAATTGCGTATCCCGGCGGCAAGGATGCTGCTGGAATCGGCGCGTCCAACGACTGAGCGCGGCACACGAAGCAGGTCACCGTACGCTCATAGCCGTTCGCGCGCAGGAGCGCCGTGCGCGTGATGTCGCCGCCGTAGGCCCAAGCCCGCAGCACAACGGGCTCCGACCCGGCCCCGGCTGCACTCCGTTCGGTTTCCGCCCATCTCAGCATTGCTGCCTCGACACCTCGATGCTCCGGATGGGACAGGAGATCGACCTGATCGTCTTTCGGCCAGGCAAAGCCGGCCAGCACGTCGCCGGCAAACCACAGGTGTGCCAGATCTATAGCGGCAGGCTCGTCGAAATGTCGCCACCAGTCCAGATCGCCGACCGTGCAGTAGGCCGCGGGTGCGCTCCGGGCCGAAACAGCCAGGAGCAGATCGCGCATCCGCTGGTAGTCTGCTTCTCCGGCGTAGGGACGGTTTGTCGTTAGCGTCACGGCTCTTACTCCCCCCGGGGCCCGGCTGCCGCCCGGCGGCGTAGGCATGGTATGCGCCCTCGCGTGCCGAACGCAAGGCCCGCAGTCGCGGTGACGGCTCCCCGGAGAGACATACGCAGGGGCGATTTACATTCTGATCGCCCGGTCCTGCTCCGCAGCTCGCTGCAGAGACCGGTGCCCAAGCAGCGCAGCACAGTAGGCGTGGTGTACGGCGATTCTCGCATGCTGAGCCCGCCGCTACACTGGCTCAAGAAACACGGTGAGACTTCTGGGCGACGCATGGAGACCAGGGTGGAAAACAGCGTGAAGCCGCCGGCATTGCGCCCCGGCGATACGATAGCCGTGATCGCGCCCTCGTGGTGCGGACCCGGCACGTTTCCACACCGCGTCGAGCGTGGCGTGGCTGCGCTCACCGACTTGGGATACCACGTCGCAATCGCGCCGCATGCCTTCGAGCAGCACGGGTGGGTATCCGGCACGCCCGAGGAGCGGGCGGCGGACGTGCACGCTGCATTCGGCGATCCGAACGTGCGCATGATCATCGCGGCGATCGGCGGCGACCACTGTTGCCACCTATTGCCGGTCCTCGACTGGGAGCTCATCCGCAACCATCCTAAAGTCTTCATGGGCTTCTCCGATATCACCGTGCTGAACGTCGCCATCCACGCCCGCACCGGACTGCTCACGTTCAACGGCCCCGCGCTGATGACCGACTTCGGCGAATACCCAGCGCCATTCGCCTACACCGTCGACTCGTTCTTGCGCACGATCGGCGTCGCCGCTCCGGTCGGCAGCATCGAGCCGGCGCCGGCGTGGACCGAGGAGTTCCTGGATTGGGCGGTGCAGGCCGACCTGCAGCGCCCACGTGCCATGCGCCGCTCAGGGGGCTGGACCTGGCTCAAAGGCGGCCGTGCGGAGGGCCGGCTGGTCGGCGGCTGCCTTGAATCGCTGGAGCACCTGCGCGGCACGCCCTACTGGCCGGATCTGGCGGGCGCGATTCTCTTTCTCGAAACGTCTGAAGCCGTACCCCCTCCAGATCGGGTCGATGCAGTGCTGCAAGACTACGAGAACATGGGCGTGTTTGGGCAGATCCACGGACTGCTCGTCGGTCGCCCGTACCGCTACACGGAGGCTCAGAAGCAGGCGCTGCATGCCGTGCTGCTCGAGCGCACGCGGCGCTACGCGTTCCCGATCGTCGCCGACATGGACTTCGGCCACACGGCGCCACAGATCACACTGCCGGTTGGCTGCCGGGCATCCATAGACTGTTCCGAGAGACGGTTCGCGCTTCTGGAGGCGGCCGTGGCGGAGTGGGACGCTGGCGCGGCATAGTCCGGCTCTTCAGCCCGCTTTCTGCTGCCGTCGCCGGCGGCGTCCCAGTCTATTCCGCGGCCGTGGTGCCGGGCGGAGAGTCGAGCGAGCCGGTTTCCTGCGTGCGATCGGTGTAGAGATAGGTGTAGCCGCGGCGGTGCGCCGCGCCCACGGACTCGTGATGACCAGCGCAAGCACGACGACAGCCGCGCCGTAGCCGGCAGTGACCCACCAGCTCGGGTGACTCGCCGCGGCAAGGCCCGTGCGTAACGGCCCGTGCAGATTGGAGGCGAGCACGGAGCCGGCGACGGCGACGCCGAGAGCCATGCCCACCTGACGGCCGGTCGAGACGATTGCCGCTGCCACACCTGCCTGCGTGCGCGGCATGCCGGCAAGAGCCGTGGTGTTCACGGGGGCGCTGACCAAGCCGAAGCCCAGGCCAAAGACCGCATACGAGGCGAGGAGCAGGCCGATGGGCGTGCTTGCGGTCAATGCGGTGAGCAGCACGGCGCTCAGTGCCAGCGCCAGGCCGGACGCCAGCAGCGACAGGCGCGGCCCGCGCCAGGCTACCAGCCGGCCGGAGAGCGGTCCGGCGATCAGGGTTGCGACTGCCACCGGCAGGGTCAGCAAGCCGGCATGCAACGCGGAGTAGCCGCGCACCTCCTGCAAATAGAGGGTATTGACCAGCGCAAAACCGCCGATTGCCGCGAAGGCGGCAAGCGCGATCGCCGTGGCTCCAGAGAACGGCACGCCGGCGAAGTAGCGCACATCGAGCAGAGGCTCGACCTGCCGTGGCTCGTAGACGACAAGCGCGATGAGACCGGCGGCGGAGAAGGCGAAGCAGCCGAGGATCAGCGCCGAGGTCCACCCGTCCTGCGGTCCCTGGATGATCGCGTAGGTCAGCGTGACGAGCGTCGCGATAACCAGCACCTGGCCCACGGGATCGATGCGCCGCGGGTGAGGCGCCCTGGATTCGGGCACGAAGCGGGCGACGAGGACGAACGCAGCCAGCCCGACGGGCAGGTTGATCCAGAAGACGGATCGCCAGCCCAGCGATGCCCCGATGAGCAATCCGCCGATCACCGGCCCGAGCGCCATGCTGAGCCCGAACACGCCGGCCCAGACGCCGATGGCGCGGGCGCGCGCCTTCTGATCGGTGAACACGTTGCTGATGATGGACAGGGCCACCGGGTTGAGCATGGAGCCGCCGATGCCCTGGATCATGCGGAAGGCGATCAGCCAGCCCACGCTGGGGGCCAGGCTGCACAGCACCGATCCGGCGGTGAACACGGCCAGGCCGGCCTGGAAGACCAGTCGTCGCCCAAAGCGGTCCGCCATCGACCCGGCCAGAATCAGCAAGCTGCCCAGGACCAGGGCGTAGGCGTCGATCGTCCATTGCAGCTCGGAGACGCCGGCGTGCAGATCCTGCTGGATGGTCGGCAGGGCGATGTTGACGATCGTGCTGTCCATGCCCACGACGAAGAGGCTCACACAGCAGATCGCCAGGATGAAGAGCCGCCGTCGGTCGCTGAGCTCCGGTTGCGGCGCACCACCGATCATCGCGCTGTCCTCCTCTTGTTGACCGGTTGGCTCGAGCGGCGTGCAGACGTGGGTGCAGGCGAAAGGTACCCGCGAGCCAGCGCCATGCTCGCTGTGATCCAGCGGTCGCGATCCCCGCCGGCCAGTACGGCGTCGGCGGCCGCGTGCACAGCGGCAAAGAGCAGCACGCCGCCGGCCTCGGCGTCCACGGGGCCGAAGCAGTCTTCGGCGATGCCGCGGGCGATCAGCGCCGCGAGCAGCGCGGGACCCGCCTGCGCTTCTTCGACCGGCCGCTCCGGCAGGGGTGAGTGGAAGATGAGCGCGTGGTGCCGCTTGAAGGCAAGCGAGATGTCGATGAACCGGCCGCACTGCGTGGCGAGCACGGCCCAGTAGTCAAGCGCACCCGGGGCGGCGAGTGCGGTCCGGATTGGTGCGCTGCACTCCTCTATCAGGTGGTCGCGCACGGTGGCCAGCATGTGCTCCCAGGAAGGGAAGTAGACATAGAAGGTGCCTTTGGCAGCATCCGCCTCTCTGGTGACGTCCGCGACCCAATTGCCCTCGTCGACGCCGGCGCGCAGCAGCCGGACGGCGGCATCGACGAGCTCTGCCCGTCGCGCATCAGGCGCAAGCCTGCGGCGTTCCTTGTGCGTGGCGCCCGAGCCGGCACGCCGCTCAACAACGGGCGCCGAGGCAGGCTTCCGCCTGCCCTTTGCCGCACGATCCGCGCCCTCCAAATCCGTACCTCCAGGCATTGGACGCCATCTATTGGCCCCAGGTCAGTATATATTGACCTTGGGTCACTTAGCAAGGGGACAGGCCGTGTAGTCGGCGCACATCTTGGACATCGCGGCGGCCAGGGGTGCGAAGTGTGCATCCCGCCGACTGCGACCCGTACGACGATGCACGCGCATGCGAGGCAGTGCCGGGTGAGATCGTGCTTATACCTGCGCACCTGGCGATACTTAAGCCTAAGAGGGATGCGTGATCGCCGGTCCTGTGTGTACGCGCTACCTGGCGACGCTCGGTGCGGAGGTCCTGCGCATCGATCCCCCGGTCACCCCGACCTGCCCGGCGGTGTGGCCGACACGCTGGCGGACAAGCGCAGCGCGCTCATCAATATGGCCGACGCGAGTGGTGCTTTCGATCTCGATCGGGCCAGAGATCCACAGCCAGTGGGGCCCTGGTCGTTCTTGTTCTACAGGGAGATGCCAGGAGCGCGTCCACGGCCGGAGTCGGACTCGTCTTGGCTGTCGATGTTCTCGCGTAGGCTCTGAAAGCCTACGCCCCGTACAATCCAGGTAGTGCACCGTCGGCACTAGATGCCGCAGGGAGCGGCCCAGCCGATCAAGCTTCCACACCACCACCGTATCGCCGAAGGTGAAGGCGGCAGGGTGGCAGCGCCGACCGAACCAGCAACCTCCAGCCACACGCGTCCCGGACGGAGTGCATATGAAAAAGGGATTTGCCCTTGGCCAGGTCTTGAGCAATGATGCGCAGACCCGCCTGTTCGGCGCCCGCGACCTCGAGATACTCCAGACCGGCAGAGCACAGATCGTGCGGCTCGAGCTCCGCATCGGCCCAGAGGCGGGATGGGACCAGGCGCTGATCGCGCGCTATGCGAGCATTGTCGACGATCTCCAGCGGGTAGGCATCGAGGTCATCGGCCTGCTTTCCCACCAAATCGTGCCGCGCGCCAGCCAGGCGCTGTGGAATGCCAATAACCTGGAGAACGGCGGTACGACGGATCGCGACGATCCGTTCAGAGAGCAGTACGTCGCGGCGGCAGTGCAGCTTGCCGGTGCCCTGCCAACGGTGCGGCTGTGGGAGCTGTGGAACGAGCCGAACGCCTGGACTCAGCATCCATCGCCGAGCCTGTATACCGGATCAACCTTCATCTATCCGTCGAGCTACGCGGCGCTGCTCGGCGCGGCCGGTCATGCACTGGGTTCCAGGCGCCCGGACAGCCAGATCGTGCTCGGCGGGCTGTTCTGCCACAACATAGGCGGCACGCTCAATGCCGACAGCAGCGGAGCAAGCTACCTCGCGGCGCTGCTCCAGCGTCTTGACACCGCGTCCCTGCCCATCGCCGGCATCGGCGTGCACCCATATCTCGACCGGGGCGGCAGGCTCGATCCGGGCAACGCGGCCACGGCCTTCGGTCACCTCGAGCGGGCCCTGGCAGCAAGCGACGGCCTTGCCAACCTGCCGTGGTATCTGACCGAGACCGGATGGCAGTCGCCGCCGTTGGCGCCCGAGGCGCAAGCGGAAAACCTGCAGACGCTGTATCGGCACTGCGAGCAGGCAGGACGCGTGGCCGCGCTCTGCTGGTTTCAGATCAACGACAACCCTGCCGCACGCCTGTCCTTCGGGCTGTGTCATGCAGACTACACAGCCAAGCCGGCGTTCGAGGTCTTCGCCGGGCTCTGATCGCCCGGCTCAGCTCGCAGGACCCGTTGTGCCGGTCACCGCCGAATCCAGCCCCGCGAGGGCTCGGTCCAGCACGCTCCGCACGCCCCCTGGAGCGAACCGGCGCTCGAAAAACCCCCGGATGCCGCTGCCGCCGCTCCATTGGCAGGTCACCATGACGCGGCTCCGGGAACCGGCAGGCCGCACGCTCCAGGTGAACACCATGCTCGAGGTGGAGTCCGCCTCGACGACCGATACGCCCGGCTCCGGCGCCGAGATCTGCATCTTGTAGACCCGCTGCCTCGGCCCAACCTTGAGTCGATAGCGGACCTCTGTTCCGGGGCCCGACCCACCTTTCTCCACTGCCATCTCGCTGTAGTTTGCGGCGGGTAACCATGCGGCCCGGCCGGGGCCGTACTCGGACAAGCGCTCGTAGATGCGGTCGGGTGGCGCCGCGATCTCCCGTGACGTTTCAACGCGAATCAGAGCCATACGCTGCCTCCCACTGGCTGCTTTGATCTCTTGACCACAGTCCGTATTGTAGCTCTCGCTCCGGCACACAGGGAGGACGCCCGCGACACTTGCCTCGGGTGATTGGACCTGGCTGCCGCGTGGTCCCTGCGCCATCTCCGCCAGAAGCGCCTCGATCTCCGGCTCGCCGCCCTGGGCAATGACCTCGACGGCAGACCCGTCCGGCAGGTTACGCACCGTCCCGACCAGCCCCAGCGCGTTGGCCCGCCGCAAGGCAAAGTAGCGGAAGCCGACGCCCTGCACCACGCCGCGTACGGTCACGCGTATGGCGCGCACATGCCGCTCCTCTCGCGGAGCGAGCCTATCCCGGCATTCTGGCTCGCGCTTCACGAGCCAGTGTAGCGCCGAGCCTTGCTTCCGGAGTGGTGTGCCGGCTAGTCGTTCGGACCCGCGCACGCTTGGTCCGGCTGGACGTGCTTGGGATCCGGCTGCAATCCATAGTGCTGGAAGAGCTGGCGCAGAATCTCGCGTGTGGCCGGCGCCGCGGTCTCCGAACCATAGGGAATGTCTGGAAGCTGGAGCTGCACCAGCACCACGAACCTGTGCGCCGGGTCGGCCTCCCCCACGGGGCCATAGGCTACGGCGGTGGCGCTGGTCTGCGGCCAGTTGTAGCTCAGAGCCGCGCCGGTCTTGGCGGCCACATCAAAGCCGGGCACCAGTGCCATGCAGGCCTCGCCATGCGCCGCCTCATGCACCAGCACGCTGGTCACGCGCTCGGCAGTGTCGCTCTGACGAAACACGATATGAAGAACCTGGGGCTGCACCATCGTGGTCTTGCCGTTGAGTGTGTAGGACTGCACCAGATGAGGCTGCATCAAGCGGCCGCCGTTGGCAAGCGCCGCGTAGGCGTTTGCCAGTTGCAGCGGCGTGGCCGTGAGGCCCGTGCCGCCGAGGGCCGTGGCCGTGCGATAGGCCGGGTTCCACCGGCTGTTAGGAACCTGTTTGCCCCCGACTGTCGTGGACGGCTCGATCAGCACCCCGGGCTTTGCGTTGGGCAGTCCGGGTCCTGCCTGTGTCTCACCAAATCCAAAGCCTTCGAGGTAGCGGTAGAGCTGCTGAACAGGGATTCTCTGGGCGAATCGTGCGGCGGACACGCTGGAAGCCCAGTGCAACATCTGCCCGGCGTTCTGCGGACCGTCGAAAGGGCATGTTGGGTAGCACCAGTCCCGCACGGTGATGCCGCCGGTCTTCAGTTGACCGGAGTCGTCGACCTCGGTCTGTTCGTCGAAGCTGCCGGTATCGAAGCCGATCGCCGTGAGCAGCGCCATCATGGTTTCACCCGGAGCCGAGGCCTCGTTGCTCGCGGCAGCAGGGAAGGTGCCGAAGGCATGCTGTGCCGCGACCTGCTGCCAGCTTCGCGTGTCGCTGCTAGGTTGCGAGGCCAGGGCGAGGATCGCCCCGTCACTGGGACGCTCCACCACGATAGCTCCGCTTCGAGCGTGGAAGCGCTGCATGAGCAGGAGAAGCTCCGGCTCGACGACATGCGTCTGTAGGTAGCCGTCGATGGTAAGCGCGATCTTCGCTCCAGGCGGTATTTCGGAGACCGGCCCGTGAGCGCCAACCGCAGGCCGGGCCGGGCCGTCCGCGGGTTTGCCAACGACAAGCACCCCAGTCACGAGCCCGAGCACCGCGATGATGCTCGCTACCATACCCCACGGTGCCGGTCGTCCGCTGCTGGTCCCGGCGCGCTCGCGACCGCGCCGGCGATCGTAGCTCAGCACGATCGCTCCCCGTATCTCCCGTGCCTCCTGCTCCAGCGTGCCGGCCAACTGCCGCCGGTGATCGGGTGGAGGCGAGACACGATACAGGGCTCTGAGTTCTGCCACCAACTCCGTCGCCTCTGGGTCGTCCTCGGGTAGGCGGCGGCGGAAAGTGAGCGCCTAATCCGCATGGTGCCGCTCCTTGAGGTCTCTGAGTAGCCTGCTCATTTCCTTCTTCACCGCGCTTTCGCGCTTGCCGATCACCGCGGCGATCTGCGTATACGAGAGGTCGGCAGCGAAGCGCAGTGCGAGCAGATCCCGCTTGGCCATGGGCAGTGCCTCCACCACCCCTGCCAGGTGATCGAGCACTTCTCGGCGCAGGAGCCCGTTCTCGGGCTGATCGCCCGAGAACGGCTGCATTGCCGCCGGGAGCGCGTCCCAGGGCACGCTCTCGCGCCGCCTTCGATGAAGGTCGATGGCTGCATTTCGCGCGATACGGAACAACCAGGGCAAATGTGCTGCAGGGTCGGCCGGGCGGCGCTGCCAGGCCCGTAACGCCTGCAGATACACCTGCTGTGTCAAGTCCGCAGTGTCTTCCTCATTCGTCGTGCGCGTCCGCAAGTAGGCATACACCCTCTGGTAGGTAGCACGGTAGAGCGCGTCAACGCTCTGAGCCGGCGCCGGCGTTACACGGGTTTGTCCGGCAGCTACGCCTGGGTCAGGTCCATCCTCTCCCGCGGCGCTGCTTGACCGGCCGGTGCAGTCACCTGCATCGAAGGGCGCCGCCGGGTGCATGCTCGGTTCGGCGAAGGCATGGCCGGATGTCGGGCCGGGTATGCAACTCACTCGAGGGAGTGCACCGTACAGGTCGGAGACCGGCAACCGGAGCGAGTCATGCACCTTCAGCGTATCCCTCTGGCCCGGCGCGGCGTATCGCATCATCACACTCACTAAACGCAGCAAGAGCCGGGAGGTGACATGTCAATTCGCCCAGCATAGTGCCGGTGCAGCCATGAGCAACGTGCGCGAAGGACGGGTGTACCCGGTCACACGACCGCATGGCACCTTCCCTACCGCCGGCCCTGCCATCACCGAAGAGCGGCACCTCCTGGTGTTCCGGCTCGTGCTTCGTGAGCCAGTGTAGCGCCGAGCCCTGCTTCCGGCGTGGGGTGCCTGCTTCGCGTTGCGAGCTGCAATGGGATCCAGATCACTCGCCGGACGGTGGCGTGACGGAGCGCCGAGCGATCCAGCTGGGGCTGCGCGGTGACGTGCTGGCGCACTATGCTCGTGACTGGATCGTCGACATTGAGGACATCTCGAGCTTCGTCGCAGAGCAGCGACCGCTAGCACAGCCGCGGGCCCATGCAAGCCTGGTAACGCCGCGGGAAGCTGTCTACCCGGCGCGCGATCAGGAGACCGCATCCCGCCTTGGCGTGCCGCGGATCAACGCAATATGAGCAACCCAGACCTTCATAGCCCTCATGCCGGGTCGATGGAGCAGGCCAGTGCCCCTAGAGGAGCAACCCGCTGATCCAGGTAGGTAAGCAGTGAAGGCATCATCTGGCTGGCATCGACCGTGCCTGCGGTGCGCCGGCCACCTACGTGACCCAGCATGTGCTGGCAGTCGACGGCCCCATCCGCGAGTACTATCCGATCGGCGGACACGATACACCGGACGAGACCGCATGGCGAGCCGAGATCGGGTGGCCAATCTTCAACACGGGAGAGCGCACATAGGCAGGCGAGCTGCATGTGCTATACGATGGCGATAGCCGCGCGGGAATCGCGGTCTACACGACCAAACCGGCAGTGAAGCGCCGCCTCATTGCTTGCGATCGCCGAGGCAGGGAGCGTCCAACGTGATGCGCTGGTAGCCCAGCCAACTGCTGAAGATCACGCCCCCGCGGCCGCAATTGCCCGCTGCTGACGTGCGCGACCCGTTGCGGCGGCTACCCCGTCGCAGGCCCTTTCCAGCCTGCAACGAATACCTGTTGGCAGCCCACTGCTGGGTCGTTTGCCACGCTCCATGCCGTTCGAGCGAGGCGGCCTGAAGGCCAGGGCCATGCGCATGACAAGCGACCCACGTGGCGCGGGGCGAGTCGCCGGTATACCACGGGACTGGACCGTCCGACGGCCGTTCTGTGTTGCCCGTTGATCCGCACATTTGTGTTTGGAGCTTCTCGTGACGACTACGTCTCTACACTATGACACCAGCGTCATTCTCCCTCACCCCCGGTTGCCGCGGGTTCTGCTGTGCCAGACCGGTACGGGGTGGACACTGCCGGGCTGGAGCACAACGGACCGGCATTTCTGGCAGGCGACGGCCGCCGTGAATGCCGGCGCGCGAGCGCTCCTCGGCGCGGACGTCACCACGCTACGGTGCCTGGGCACCGGCTACGATGAGGAACGGGCGCGAGTTGCGCGCTGGTACGAGCTCGAGCTGCGAGACCCACACGGTCTTCCAACCGGCGGGGAATGGCGCGGGCCGGAGAGTCTGCCCGGCGTCGTGGACGCTGGGCAGAGGGCGCTCCTGAGCGCCTGGTTCGGCGAAGCGGCAGCCGGCGTGCCGGCATCTCGCCGCGCCTGGGCGCGCCGCGGCTGGATTGCCGGCGCCGAGGCATGGATCGACGAGCAGTTGCCCGACCTGCGTCTGCGCCGGGCCGGGCCGGTCGAGCAGCTGCGCACCTGGGAGCGAGGCTGCGTCCTGCGCGTGCCCACGACCGGTGGCGACATCTATTTCAAGGCACTGCCCGCGGTGTTCGGGCATGAGATCCCGCTGATCGAATGGCTGGTGACCACCCATCCCGCTGCCGTGGTCCGTCTCCTCGCCGTCGATCACGCGCGCCACTGGATGCTGATGGCCGATATGCGAGGCCGCTCGCTGGACCGTGTAGACGAGATGCGATGCTGGGAGGAGGCCCTGCGGCACTTCGCCGCGCTGCAGATTGCTACCGCGGCCAATGCGGAGGCGCTGCTCTCCCTGGGCTGTCCCGACTGCAGAGTCGACGATTTGGCGGACCGGATCGATCCATTCTTCGCCGTACTGCCGGACTATCCCGGTCTCTCCGCCGGTACGATCGAGCGATTGCGGGCGCTCACCCCGGCCCTCAAGCGGCACTGCGCCAGGCTACCGGGCGCCGGCATTCCGGCCGCCCTGGAGCATGGCGACTTCTGGCCGGGCAACGTCGTGCTCTCCGGCGGCGACTACGTGTTCTTCGACTGGTCCGATTGCAGCCTCTCGCATCCGTTCTTCAGTCTGACCACGTTCCTTGCGCTCGACGAGTTTCCCCACGTGCTCGCGACCGAGCCGGGGACGCGAGAACGCCTGCGCGACGCCTACCTCTCCCCCTGGCATGAGTTTGGAGACCGGGCGAGCCTGGTCGAGGCGTTCGAAGCCGCACAACAGTTGGGGCCGCTGCACCTGGCGCTCTTCTACCATCGCACGCTGTTGCCCGCCATGGAGGCCCGCTGGGAGATGGAGAATATGGTTGCGTTCTATCTGAGGATGCTGCTGCGCTGACGGGAGCGCCGTATCGCCAGTTGAACACAAGCTGCGCCGCCCGTTGCCTGACCACCGACTCATCCGCGGCCGGCACGTACTCAGGCTCCCTGGGATAGATGCGCAGCTGTGGCCCTTCCAGAACCCAGCGTTCGTCGAAGGTGAAGGGGCGTCCGGCTCGTTCCCAGTCCACGATCTGAGCGAGCAGGCGCTCCGCCGGCTCGCGGCTCTGCCCAAACGTCCGCACCACCAGCCCGCGCGCCGTATCCGTCGCAAATAGCTCATCCGTGGCAGGCGCCAGGCCGGGCTCATATGCCAACAACGCTATCGCCGATGCGAGGCAGACTCCCATGGTCGCTCCCCACGTGCCGGGCTTACCGCTGAGGAACGGCACGGTGCCTTGTGTACTGCTCTCGCCGGTGGCCCACAGGTCGCAGAAACGCGGCTCGTGCAGCACCAGCCAGAGTCGCAGACCGAACAGCTCTCGTTTCGCGATCGCGATCCCGGCCGCGCAGTCGTCGGGCGGACCGGTCAGCGCGACATGGAGCGGGCCGGCGTCGAACGGCCCTGCCGCCAAGAGCTGGAACTGTGGCATCGAGCCTACGATTATGGGATCGACAGGCGTAACCCCAAAGCCACCCCGCAGTG
The DNA here is from genome assembly GCA_963827235.1 of uncultured bacterium. Taxonomy (GTDB): domain Bacteria; phylum Chloroflexota; class UBA5177; order JANWHV01; family JANWHV01; genus JANWHV01. Next base: position 681,062 of record CAWHAE010000009.1, on the reverse strand, counting down.
GAATGAACCCGCAGGGAGACAGAGTCCGGCTTTCCAGATGGTCGTCGAGGCGCTCGAACGACACCAGTGTGTTGAGCGAGGTCGTAACGGCTTCCAGCGGAGTAAAGCCCATCGGCGCTACCAGGCGGCCCGCGGGCCGAAGCTGCTCCCACCAGGCTGGGGGCAGCTCATGCGCCCGCACGGTCGCGATGATGCGATCATAGGGAGCGAGCTCGGCATGACCCAGTGCGCCATCGACGCAGATCACCTGGACGCGTTCGTAACCGGCCGCAGCCAGATGCGCCCGCGCCGACGTGACGATGTCTTCGTCGATGTCGATCGTCACCACTTGGCCCTGCTCGCCCACCATGTGGGCCAGGAGGGCCGCGTTGTACCCGGTGCCGGCACCGATTTCCAGGACGCGCTGCGCCGGGCGGACATCGAGCTGCTCCAGCATGATGGCCATGATCGTTGGCTGCGACGAGGAGCTGAGGCTGCGCCCCTCGACCACCTTTGTCACGATGTGCGTGTCGCTGTACACGGTCTCGAGCGGTGAGCCGGGCACGAAGAGATGGCGCGGGACGGCGCGAAACGCCGCCGCTACCTGCGGGCTGCGGATGTTGTTATCACGCACGAGCTTGTCGACCAGCGCCTGCCGTAAGGCGAGGATCGCATCCTGCTCCGTATCGGACATGGGCAGCTCCCCATCGTCTCGTCGTGCCTGCCGCGGTAACACCTCCGCGCACAACCGTTCGCCATCGTAGCCTGGTACACCGGACACCGCGCATGAACGAACCGCCGGCGTGAGGTGCGGAGATACCGAGCACCTCACACCGGCGGGCGGCATGCTCTTGCCTACTGGATGAAACCCACGCCGTCTTTCAGATGAACACTGCCGCCGAGCGCGCCGGAATCTCCACGCCGCCGTTGACCGGGCGCCAGGTGGGGTCCTCAACCAGCCGGTAGCGCGCCGGGGCCCTGCCGTCTCCCAGCCTGATCACGACCGTTTCGGCTCGGCGCGCGTCGTAGTTCGCCACGGCCACGGCAAGCGACGTGTCGTCTTTGTGCCGAAACACCGTGTACGGGTGGTGCGGCTTTCCACCGGCCGTCACGCCGGCACCGGCCGTGCCCCGGTACTCACCGTCCCACAGGTACTCGCGCAGCTCGGTGCGCAGCGCATCCACCTGCTTCCCATAGGCTATGGTGAGTGGAAAGTCGTCCAATCTCCCCTTGAAGTTGTATGGCTCATAGCTGATCACATAGCGATAGAGCAGGCACTGGTTGAGCATGTTGCGATCGTCGAACCCGGTGACCGCGGTCATGAGCTGCGCCTGCGGCAGCATGTAGCGCGAAAGCGGCACGTGCGTGGGGCTCCAGGAACGGAAATAGGAGAGATGGTACTGCTCGAACTCCCAGTCGTAGCATGCCTCGCCTGCAAACAGGAAGTCGACGTTGGCCTCCGCGGAGAGGCGGTGCAGCCGGCGGATGAGCTCCCGATCGTTGGCATACACCGGGGCGCCGGTGCGATGGCCGTGCGTAGGGTCGAAGCAGAGCAGTGCCGGGCCATGGTGCAGGCACTCGTCAAAGAGAATGCCGTCCGGCTCCAGTGCCAGCACCTTCTTGAACTCCTCCTCGCAGACACGCAAGTACTCGTCGGCCAGGAAGCACATCGGTATCAGCCGCTTGGTGTTGATGTCCAGGAGCTGCGTGGCCGTGAAGTACTTGTAGCCGGGATGCATGTAGTAGTCGCCGTATGGGTCCTTCACTGCCAGCCGGATCAGGTCCTCGCGGAACCGCGTGGTCGCCCGATCGGCCCAGGTGAACTTGCTGAACAGGATGACCTTCACGCCCAGCTTGCGCACCGCCGCTATGGCCGCGCGGAGCTCCCCGGCGGTCCCCAGGCGGGGGTCGGGACTGTGGCTGGGATTGTTCTGGTCCTGACCGCCGTCGTTCCATCCCACGAGCTGGATTGCTCGCACGCCATGCCGCGCGCATTCCTCACCTACCTTCACCAGGTCGGTGAAACGGAAGCGCAGCTCGTCCTCGGGCGAATTCATCTGGATCTGCTGCCAGGAGTGCGGCTCCTGCGCCCAGGCAGGCACCGGGGCCGGCTTCATCCACGTCGCGCGCCAGGCACGGTAGCGGTCCACGCCCTGCTGCCAGCCGCCGCGGTACGGCTCGACGGCGATCGGCGTGAGAGTGCGGCGCTCACCGGGTTGTATATAGGGCACGTGAACGGCGGCAAACCGCGTGCACACGTCCTTGCCGCTGGCGGCCGGTCCTTCGGGCACCGAGGAGTCGATCGCGTCGCCGTAGCCCGGGCGCAGCTCGGTATGCCAGGACACCAGCTCGGCGCTGGCCTCGTGCACGCCCACGTACAGCCCCTGCCCTGCGTCGCGCAGGAGGACGAAGGGCGCCGTGGGGGCGCCGCCGGCCGGCGGATAGCCGAACTGGGTGGGATAGTCGTCGCCGTAGTAGCCGAAGGAGTTCTCATACTTGGGCGAGAGCGGCCACTCCTGGCTGGTGGCGTAGCTGTACGTGAAGGCCGAGAACGGCTCGGCCGCCGACGGCGGGCGCACGTCGCCGAGGTAGGGCAGGTAGACATTCTCGATCGGATACGGGCTGTGGTTGTCGATCGTGAGCGCGAAGACGGCCTGCCGGGCGCTCAGGCGAACGTGCTCCGTCACCGTGATGTCCAGCCGGCCGCCGTGGACCGACTCCACGTCGCTCCAGACCAGGGTGAGGCCGCGCCCATCCTCATCGGGCGTCATCGTCGACACTGCCTGCTGCTCCCCGTTCACCGGATTGTGGCGGCGGCCGGGCATCGGCACGAGCAGGCGGAAAGACAACCCAAGCTCCGGCCGCTCCAGCACGTTCCAGCCGGTCTCCAACGCGACAAGCTCGCACAGCCGGCCGCTACCGGCGGCAAAGCGCAGTCGCAGCGCCTCGTTCTCCAGCACTATGTCGCTCATCTGCCTCGAATCTCCTTCGATCCTCAAGACGTATCTTCCTGCCCTGTTGTATCCGATCACATAGAGCGCCATGATAATCGTGTCGAGGTCGAGCGAACCCTCGCCCAGCGCGCAGCGGTTGCTCTCGGCCAGATGGAGGTTCACGAGCCGGTCACCGGCCTGCAGGATCGCCTCCCCGATGTGCGACTCCTCCGCCTGCATGTGATGCACGTCGCCGTTGATGTGGCCGACCCCGGGTGATTCACCGCCTCGATGTAGGCGAGCGCATCGCCAACCGTGTGTACGAAGCTCACTTCCGCGGCGCGGATTGGCTCGATCGCCGCCTTCACGCCGTAGGAGACGAACATGTCGGCCGCGATGCGCAGTGCTTCGACGCTGCGCTCCAGCTCGGTATCGTCGTCGGCGTGGATCACCGCGCGAGATATCGGCAGTTCGCTCTGCTATACTTCCGATGAATTCCCGCGTGTCGGCAGTTAGAAACGGGCGGATCGGTGGCCAAACCGGCAACCGAGGCGATCAGCGCGGACCTCGTGCTCCAGCCGGGGAACGGCGGGACCGGTACGCTGCCCGCGTACCTCGCGCAACGCGATCGCGCCCGCGACTACGCGGCGCGCTCACCGGCGTCGCTGAGACGTGCCGGCTGCCCCCATCACGATTGCCGTCTCCATGCTTAGCTCGCCGGACGGCGCCAGGCGCCCCCCGCGGTGGCGGCGTCAGGTAGCCCGGCTCCGCCTGGCCGTCTTGTGGTCTTTGGGTATCGTCTTCCTGCTCTTCTTTCTCTTCCCCTTCTACTGGCTGACCATCACGGCGCTGAAACCGCCCGACGAAGCCTACACATATCCGATTCAGTGGCTGCCCAGCCATCTTTTCTGGGGGAACTTCCAGGGCCTGTTCGGCTCGCTCGACATACAGCGCTACCTGTTCAATAGCGTGATCGTCTCCTTCACCGCTACGATCATCGCCGTTGCGCTGAGCACAGGCGCGGCCTACGCCCTGGCCAACCTGCCGCTGCCCGCCAGGCGAACGCTCTTGCTGCTGGTGGTACTGTCGGTGAGCATCCCCGCCATCGCCCTCGTCCCGGCGCTCTATCTGGAGCTCCGCGAGATCGGCTGGCTCAACACCCGCCGTGCACTGATCGCGCCGTACGTGGTGATCTCCCTACCGCTGGCCGTCTGGCTCCTGACCAATGCCTTCCGGGCCATACCGCGCGATCTGACCGAGCAGGCCGAGGTTGACGGCTGCAGCCCGGTACGGGCGCTCCGCTGCGTGGTCCTGCCCCTTGCGTCGCCGACCATCGTCACCGCCGCGATCATGATCTTCCTCAGCGCCTGGGGGGAGCTGCTGTTCGCCACCATGTTCATCCTGGACGTGCACGCAAACGTGGAGACGATGCCGGTCGCCATGGAGAACCTCGGCGGCTCCTGGGGTATCGTCGCCGCCGCTTCCCTGGTCGCGACGCTGCCGATCATCGTCGTCGTGCTCTTCCTCCAGGGCCGTATCGTGCTGGGACTGACCGCCGGCTCGCTCAAGGCCTGAACGCGGCTGCAAGCACTATTCAGCTACGACCTGCCGCCGGCCTCAGCAGGGTGGCTGCTTGAACGAGGCCTGCTTCTGGAACAGCGTCTTGGCCGGCGAGGAAACCGTAAAGCCGAACAACTGGGCCTCGAAATTGCCGGTGATGCTGAAGCTGCCGACATAGGCCTTGCAGGATTGTCCGGCAACGAGCGAGCCCGTCGTTTCACCTACCGCGGTAATCGCCGACAGGTAGTAGAGCCCGTTGATACCTCTGATGCCGAGGCCGACGCCGAACTTGTTCTGCAGGGCAACCTCCACGCCGGAAGCACCAGGAGTCACCGCGGACCCGACCGTGAAAGAGCCCTTCGCCTGCCCACCGGTCACCGTGCCTGCCACGCCGCCTATCCGATTGCCGGAAACCGTGCCGGAGCCGCCAATAGTCACCTGCACCCCACCCTGGATGGTGGAGTTCTTGCCCGATATGCCCAGCTTGATAAGCAGCGCCAGGTTGAACTTGGAATACAGCGGCAGCCCGCCACAGCCGAGGGGTGTGCCGCACAGCGGCGCCTCGAAGGCAAAGGGAATCTTCAGCACCGGCGGGTCGGCCTTGACCTGGGGGTCATTGCCGCGCAGCACCGCGTACTTGAGGTCCAGCTGGCTGGACATACCGGATATGGAGAACGATCCGCTATGCACGGCGCCGCCGGCCACGCCTATCTCAAGGTCTTCGTTACTCCAGGTGAACACGCCGTCCAGCGTCACGTTGATGGAAAGACCGTTGCCGCACGACGAACCGGAGGAACTGCTCACGAGCTGGTAGCAGAACTCTCCCGTAGCGTGGAGGCCGTCGGACTTTCCCGTGAATCCTACCTTATAGGTGAAGCCGCCGCTCGTGCCCTTATAAGCAAATGTGCTCGTGCCGGCAGGCAGAATCGGCAATGGTGCTGTCAGCCGACCGGTGGCGAGATAGCTCTGCGAGGCCATCGAGTTGCCGGTAGTGAGATAGCCCTGCGGCGCCGCAGGGCTGCCGTCAAAGTCTGCCGGATCGAGCGGCACGCCGATGGCGGCGGCCGTGTTGGGAGGTCCGCTGACCAAGATCTGACCGGACTGCACGACGTCCGTGAGCGAAGCGGGCACCGCTCCCACGATCAGCTTCGACCCGGCGCGCTTCACAGACTTCACGACTATGGCATCCTGCCCCTGCAGGAGCAGGACCTTCCCGGGTGCTGCTTGTGCCAGCGGGCCGTTGGCATTGGAGAAGGTGTAGGCCGAACCGTCGGCGCTTACCGAGGAGAGGCTCGAGCTGACTACCGAGGGCGGCACGACCACCGTCTTGGCGGTCAGTGTGACGCGCGTCCCGGCCGCTTCGCCGTTGTCAATTGCCAGTACCCGCAGGTGAGATAAGCCCGGCGCACCGGAGGGCACCGGCGCCGCCGAGGCACTTGCCGTTACCATGCCGGCCACCACAACGGCCGCCAACGACGGCACGAGCACGGCCGTGCGTTGTCGCCGCGCCGGCATGCCGTTCCGTGTGCTTCCGGCACGCCTGCTGCCCCGCGCAAGGTGCGCGCCGGCGATAACAAGGAGCGCTGCTGT
>CAWHAE010000009.1:0-672500 GCA_963827235.1 uncultured bacterium | reverse complement strand
CCTTGGCGTTGCAGGCCGAAGAAGGGCGTGGCGCACTACGAAAAGCTCCGGGGAGCCGGTGAGCAGGCACTGATCCGGAGGTACCCGAATGGGGCAACCTGCCAGCCTTTGCGGGCTGGCGCCCCTGGCTGAATCTATAGGCCAGGTGGTGGGAACCGGGGGAACTGAAACATCTTAGTACCCCGAGGAAAAGAGATACACTCCCCAAGTAGTGGCGAGCGAACGGGGATGAGCCTAAACCGGTGCCGTGCATGTGGGCTGTGGCCGACGCGGCAGCGGGGTTGTGCGACCATGCGGGCGTTCCCACAGGGACGCCGCTGCGCCCCAACCAGAGGGGAAGGCGACTGGAAAGCGCCGTCAGAGAGGGTGAGAACCCCGTACCCGAAGGGCGACTGGGCAGCAGTGACATGGCACGCGAGTACGGCGGCGCCCGTGGAAGGCCGTCGGAAGCTGGGGAGACCACTCTCCAAGGCTAAGTACCTGCAACGACCGATAGCGGACGAGTACTGCGAAGGAACGGTGAAAAGCACCCCGGTGAGGGGAGTGAAAGAGACCCTGAAACCGCCGACGTGCAAGCAGTCCAAGGGGAGCGGTCGCAAGACCCACCTGCGGGCGTGCCTATTGAAGAATGAACCAACGAGTGGTTATGCACGGCAAGGTTAAGTGACCAGTCGTCACGCAGCCGGAGCGAAAGCGAGTCTGAAGAGGGCGCCGTGAGTCGTGCATACCAGACCCGAAACCGCGTGAGCTAGCCATGGCCAGGGTGAAGCCGGGGTACGACCCGGTGGAGGCCCGCACCCACCACTATTGCAAAAGTGGGGGATGAGCTGTGGCTAGGGGAGAAATTCCAACCGAACGCGGAGCTAGCTGGTTCTCCCCGAAATGCCTTGAGGGGCAGCCTCGGAGATGACGCGCACGGGGGGTAGGGCGCTGGTCGGACCAGGGGGCAGCCAACTGCCTACCGCGTTCGGTCAAACCACAAATACCCGTGCACGAGACCGAGAGTGAGACGGTGGGGGCTAAGCTTCATCGTCGAGAGGACAACAGACCAGACCACCGGCTAAGGCCCCCAAGTGTGGGCTCAGTGGACAAGGATGTGGGACCGCCTAGACAACCAGGAGGTTGGCTTAGAAGCAGCCACCCTCGAACGAGTGCGTAATAGCTCACTGGTCCAGTGGTCCTGCGCCGAGAATGTACCGGGGCTCAAGCCCACCGCCGAAGCCGTGGATGGGCCAGCATCGCTGGTCCGTGGTAGGGGAGCGTCGCCGTCAGCAGTGAAGCCTGAGTGCAAACGCGGGTGGAGCGGCGGCGAGTGCGAATGTTGGTATGAGTAGCGTCAAATGCCGGCGAGAATCCGGCACACCGCAAGCCCAAGGGTTCCTGGGGCAGGATGATCCTCCCAGGGGTAGTCGGGCCTAAGACGAGGCCGCAGGGCGTAGTCGATGGAGAGCAGGTCAATATTCCTGCACCGTGCATCCACCGCTATCGAGCGATGGGGGGACGCGGAGGGGTAGGCGAGCGCCACCTATTGGACATGGTGCGCGCCGGCGCGTAGGGCGCTCGGGCAGGCAAATCCACCCGAGCTTGGCCTGAGGCGCCGGCGGAGTCCCTCGCAAGAGGGATGAAGTCGCTCAACCCGTACCGCCAAGAAAAGCCCCTAGCCAGGGGGGTGCACGTCCGTACCGCAAACCGACGCTGGTGGGCTGGCAGAACTCTGCCCAGGTGAACGGGAGAACCTTCGCCAAGGAACTCGGCAACTTAACCCTGTAACTTCGGGAGAAGGGGGACCCTGGATCGTCCATCCGCTGCGCGCGTGGTGGGCGAACCGGGGTGGCACAGAATCGGCCCAACCGACTGTTTACCAAAAACACAGGTCCCTGCGAACGCGATGAGCGGACGTATAGGGGCTGACGCCTGCCCAGTGCCGGAAGGTTAAGGAGAGGGGTTCACGCTCTGACCCGAAGCCCCGGTGAACGGCGGCCGTAACTATAACGGTCCTAAGGTAGCGAAATTCCTTGTCGGGTAAGTTCCGACCCGCACGAAAGGCGTAACGAGTTGGGCGCTGTCTCGGCGAGGGGCCCGGCGAAATTGAGGTGGCCGTGAAGACGCGGCCTGCCCGCGACAGGACAAAAAGACCCCGTGGAGCTTTACTGCAGCCTGACATTGCACCAGCGCTACCCGTGCGTAGGATAGGTGGGAGCCGGCGAACTCGGGCTCGTGGGCCTGGGGGAGGCAACGGTGAAATACCACTCTCGGGTGGTGCGGGTGCTCACGGTGCACCCTACAGCGGGGCTCCGGACCGTGTCAGGGGGGCGGTTTGACTGGGGCGGTCGCCTCCTAAAGAGTAACGGAGGCGCCCAATGGTTCCCTCAGGGTGGATGGCAATCACCCATGGCGCGCAAAGGCAGATGGGAGCCTGACTGCGAGGCAGACAGGCCGAGCAGGCACGAAAGTGGGGCTTAGTGATCCTCTGGCTCCGCGTGGAAGGGCCAGGGCTTAACGGATAAAAGCTACCCCGGGGATAACAGGCTTATCCCGCCCAAGAGTTCACATCGACGGCGGGGTTTGGCACCTCGATGTCGGCTCGTCGCATCCTGGGGCTGGAGTCGGTCCCAAGGGTTGGGCTGTTCGCCCATTAAAGCGGTACGCGAGCTGGGTTCAGAACGTCGTGAGACAGTTCGGTCTCTATCCGTCGTGGGCACCTGGATAGGTGCGGGGAGCCGCCCTTAGTACGAGAGGACCGGGGCGGACGGACCGCTGGTGCGCAGGCTGTTCTGCCAAGAGCATCGCCTGGTAGCCACGTCCGGAACGGAGAAGCGCTGAAAGCATCTAAGCGCGAAGCTGACCCCTAGATCGCCTATCCCTCAGGCTTGACCTGGTAAGGCCCCCGGCAGACCACCGGGTATAGAGGCGGGAGGTGCACGGCTGGTAACAGCTGCAGCTGACCCGTCCTCAATCGGCCGAGCGGCTTGCGGACTTTTCTCTACCTCTGCTCTGTTCTCACAATCGCTATCCTGCGCGCATCTCTCGCACGTGCGCCCTATGCGCTCTACGCCGGCGGGGCCGGACGTCGCCTTCTCCAAGAGGGTGGCCACCATGCCCGTCAACGGTAACGTTCGTCGGTGCCCTATGCGATTGCTCTTCGTGCCCGAATGCCTGTATCCTATTCGCTCGAAGCATGCGATGTCCTGGTGCCCCAGTGCGCGATGGTCCCACCCGTTCCCGTCCCGAACACGGTCGTGAAACGTCGCAGCGCCGACACTACTGCAAGGGCAACCTTGTGGGAAGATAGGCCAGTGCCAGGACTACAACAGAAGGCTCCCTCACGGGAGCCTTCTGTCTATCTCCCCATGCCCGGTCCAACAGGGCGCCGGCCAAAGACGTGCGCGGTTGCCGGTGTGTTTATCTTCAAGGATATTTCTGCTCGCCTTTTGGGCACTCATCCTGGTACAACAGTAGAAGGATTGTTCGCGATACTCCTCATTACCGGGGTAAAGAGTATGTTATTCGCGTCCGCAATCATGCTTCTCGCCGGCACCGCGCTAGGGCTCTTGCTCGCCTGGCAGGCCGTGCAGCGCGCGGTGCCCAGGCTGCTGGAAAATGCCAAGGCCTGGTCCGCTCTCGAGCACTCGCTGACCCTTCTGCCTCCCGATGCGCCCGTGCCGCAGCTTCCCTTCCGCCATCCGCTGCTCGCCCATCGCACGATCAAGCTTGTGCTCGGCATCGACCCCATTCTCGTTCCCGCCGTGGCCTTGCTCGCCTGCGTCGATCTCATCGCCGGCTTCCACGTGGCAGGCGCCGTGCTGCTTCTGGTGCTGACCCTTTTCGCGCTCGCGCAGCCGCTCTGTATTCGGGTCGCCGAGTCGCTGGTGTGCCGGCAAACACATGACATCCAGCGCCTCGCTCATGCCATCGAATGGGTATGCACGCACTCTCCGTCCCGCCTGGTGTCGTGAAGCGGCAGCATGCCCACCGGCGATCTCCAGATCGCCTCGCCCTTGCGTGCCGTGGACGCGACCACAGGACGTTCTCGCTTCAGGAACCGCTGCTCTGCCCGGCGCCTCTCGCCGCAGCCCCTGAGAACAAGGTCGCGTTGCTCGAGCATGGACGTACAGCGGTTATCTCATGATCACGGCAATCGCCCGCATTGAGCTGGGGCTCGAGGGATGCCGCTCCCTGAAGGACAAACGCCAGATCGTGCGCAGCATCATCGAGCGTGCCCGCGTGCGCTTTCAGGTGGCCATCGCCGAGGTAGACGATCAGGACCTCTGGCAACGGGCGACCATCGGCGTCGCCTGCGTGAGCGGCAATGGAGCGCATGCCCACGAAGTGATGCAGAAGGTGGTGGACTTCGTGACCACCGCCAATGCCGAGGCCGAGGTCCTCGACTCCATCATCGAGCTGGTTGAGCCCTTCTGAGCATGTAGGCCGCCTCTACATCGCTCTACATCTGAGCCGGCGCTCCCATACCCATCAGACCCAGGCTGCGTGCCAGCGCGATCTGCGTTGCCTTCACCAGCTTCAGACGTGCCTGGCTGAGTGCCGGTGCCTCCGGATCCAGCACGCGGCAATCGCGATAGAAGGCCGAGAATGCCGTTGCAAGCTCCGTTGCATAGTATGTGATGTGATGGGGCTCGAGGCGCTCGATACATTGCACCAGCGTGTCTTCTAGGCGCAATATCTGCTGGATGAGCGCCTGCTCCGAGGAGTGCTGCAGCAATGCCACGTCCGCGGCCGCGTCGAAGGCGATGCCGGACGTGGGCGCCACGCGATCGAGGATACCGGCCGTGCGCGCGTGCGCGTACTGGATGTAGAACACGGGGTTAGTGTCGTTCATCTCCTTGGCAAGGTCGAGGTCGAACTCGAAGTGGCTGCCCGTGGTGCGGCTGTTCATGAAGTAACGCACGGCATCGGCGCCGACTTCGTCGATCAGCTCGTCGAGCGTCACGTAGTTGGCTTTCCGCTTGCTCATCTTGACGGGCTCACCGCCCCGCATGAGCGTGACGAACTGGTTAATCACCAGGCGCAGCCTGCCGGCATCGTAGCCCAGCGCGCCCACCGCGGCGGTGATGTCCGGGAACTCGGCTATGTGATCGGCGCCCAGCACGTTTACCGCCACGTCGAAGCCGCGTTCGAGCTTGTCGATATGGTAGGCGATGTCGGGCAGGCGATAGGTGGGCTCGCCGGTCGAGCGCACCAGCACGCGATCCTTGTCGGCGCCGAACGCGGTCGCCTTGAACCAGACAGCCCCGTCGGCGTCGTAGGCAAAGCCCCGCGCACGTAGGTCCTCCACGACCGTCCACACGTTGATCGGCCTGCTCGTGTCGAGCAGCGACATCTCGTTGAAGAAGTTGTCCATGTGCACGCCAAGACTGTCCAGCGTCTGCCGGATCTGGGCGAACATGGCGGCCACCGCAGCATCGCGCAGCACGGTCCAATCGGCGGTGACCACCGCCTCGTCGCCCATTTTGGCGATCAGATCCGCGGCGATGTCCGTGATGTACTCGCCGGTGTAGGAGTCGTCGGGCAGCTCAACCTCTTCGCCGCGCAGCTGGCGCGCCCGCGCGCGCACCGATTCGGCCAGGCGCCGCATCTGCAGACCGCCGTCGTTGAAATAGAATTCGCGCTCGACCCGGTAGCCGCCGGCAGCCAGGATGTTGGCCAGCGTGTCGCCGATCACCGCGCCGCGGCCGTGCCCGACGGTCAAGGGACCGGTCGGGTTGGCGGAGACGAACTCGACCTGCGCGCTCTTGCCGGCCCCAATTCCCGGGTTAGCGTACTCGACGCCGGCGGCCAGCACTGCATCCACGTGCTTGGCCAGCCAGGCCGGCGAAAGACGGAAATTCAAGAACCCGGGCCCGGCCACCTCCACGGCGGCGATCAGCTCCTGCGAGCCCGGCGCCAGATACCGCGCCAGCGTCTCCGCAATAGACCTCGGCGATCGGCGCGCCGGCCGCGCAAGCTGCATGGCGACGGGCGAGGCGAAATCGCCGTGTTCCTCGGTCTTGGGGCGCTCGAGTGGAATGGCGTCTGGCGTCAAATCGAAGGCAGGCAGATCGCCTGCCCGCTGAGCCGCTGCAATCGCCTCGAGTATCAGGGGTGCCAGTTGGTCTTGAATTCTCATCCGTTTGCTGCAATCATCTCGCTTGCTGTCGACGTCTCTGCTCAGTATACGAAGCGGCGGCGGCAAACGCGCTGGCTCTCCGGCGCTCTATCACGCCGCTGGGCGTGCCGGCCACGGCCGACTGAGGACGGACAGATGGGAGCGGACGGTTGTGTGCCAGGGGCATCGAAGCATGCTCCCGATGCCCGTCCAGGCCGCCGAGCGCCCGCGAGGCGATAGAGAGAGTCATACCGGCACTCGCGACGTTCGATCCAGGTGGTCCTGGGTCGACGTCACGAATCGGGCCGGAAAGGCCGGCAGGGCATGCTGGGAGCGCAAGTGCGCCAACCATTGGAGCGCAAGGTGGATACTCCTCTGGCCCTGAAGTCCACCATGCCGGCAGTAGGTGCTCTCTACCTCGCCGACAGGTACTGCGCGCTGGCCCAGCCGATCGTGCCGCTCTTCAGCTTGATCTCGTTCCAGCCGGAACGCTGGGCAAGAACCTGGACGCGCTCGCCGGAGAACAACACCGTGATGATACGCGCGTGGCTCTCGGGCAGGGCCCGCACGTTGAGCGCGGGCACCGTAACGTGCACGATAATCCCGGTCACCGCGGTGCTCGACCCGGTCTTCACGACCGGCGTGCTGCTGAGGTACTGCGAAGCGACCCAGCCGAGGAGCCCGCTCGGCGTTCCCACGTGTGCCCAGTGCGGCGTCGTCGCGTAGACGAGCAGCTGAGAGCCGGGAATCACATAACCAAGCTCATTGTTGGATTTGCTCGGGCCGTCGCGCACCCAGAGAGGGCCGACTGCTACGTACTCGAGCTTGATTGCCCTACCGCCCGTGATCGCAGCCGCCTGCGACAGCCCAGAGGGGGTCGCGCTGAGGTTGATCCTGCTGGGATCGGCAGCCATCTTGACCACCTTCACCGAGCCGGCCGTCACCCAGCCATAGATATTGGCCGCCGTGTGTACGTTATACCAGCCTTCCTGGCCCTGCACGACGGTGAGCATGCTGGTTGGGTCAAGACTGCTCACCGGCATATACTCGTAGCCGGGCCCACTGAACAGGCTGACAGAAGCAGCGGCAGGCCGGATCAGCGAGCCCCTGGGCGCTGCTGCCGTGACCGGTGCCACTGGTGGTGCGGTGATGGGCGTTGGCTGCGCCGACGCGCCGGTGTCCGGCGTAGCGGTCGCCTGCTGACCCGGCATGGGTGAGGTTCCCAACAGAGCCAGGGGGCGCGTAGCACCCGTATAGTGGCTGGACCAGTACGCGTCGTCGACCTGGTCGATGGTAACGCCGACGCTGAAGCTATCGGCGCCAATCATTTGATTGTTGCCGATGTAGATCGCCACATGCGAGAGCCCGGCAAACACGGTGTTGCTGAAGAACAACACGTCGCCCGGCATGAGCTGGGACTCGTCGACGTGCGGAGCGCTACTCCAGGCTAGAGGAATATCGAAGGGAACGTACACCCCATTTTGGTGGAAAACGAAATTCACAAAGCCGATACAACTAAAGCCGGCTGGGGTGTTGCCGATGTATGCATACGGCGAGCCAAGATATTGTCTGGCCGTCTGTATGATGTCGTTTGGTGTAGCCGCGCTTGCTGCAGATACTGTGTGTACGGAGACGATGCTGCCGACGTGAGGAAGGCTGGTGGGAAGACTGCTGGTTAGGGTCATTACGCCTGCAACAACGAGTCCTACTGCCAGTCTCTTCAATACACGACCTCCATCAGCGATACGGCCGACGTATCAGGATTGATTACCCGCACGAAAGCCTACGACGGGCGCTAGTATACAATGCATTCGCAAGCTTTTGCAACCATCTGAATGCCGTTTCACCGCGTTACAATGGCACTCCTGCGCGTACTATGAGACCGATCGTCCCTTCCGGCACCATAGGTGTCCAGTGGGTTCTCCACCTCTCGATGACCAGTTTTCTCTTGAAGACGGCGATTTTCTCGCCAGGCGGCGCACGCGTTATCGTCAAGTTACTTCTATCCTATGGGATATGAAATTTCGATGAAATTTCCGTGATGGAGGTGCTTTCGGGCGGGCTGGGCGCGAAGCGGCCCGGGAAGGCTCAGGCCAAAGCGGCATCGAGCGGTGCGGCGCCAATCGGTCGCAGCAGCGTTCGTCCCTACTTCATGTGTGTATGAAGAAACGTCACGGTTGGGAGATACGGCGCAGCGCCGAGGGCGAGACGGGTATATCAGCCGCATCCATCTCAGTGTCCACGTTTTCGGGGCCAGCTTCGTCGCCGAATATGCGCCACCGACCATTGAGCCGGACGCCCGCAGCCTGCCAGGAGCAGATGCCGCCCCAGAACAGTACGACGCAATACACTACCGTTTGATACAGAAGGATATGGGCCAAGGCATGCGTGCGCGTCAAGCCGAGCGGCATGAGCACCGTCACGGCTACGAATTGATAGATACCAATATAACCTGGCGTCGACGGCACCGCGCTGGCGAGACCCAGCGCTGCCAGGAGGAGAAATGCCGTTTGCAATGAAAACGAGAGATCAAGGGCGCGCGCTACCGTAGCCACTGCCAGCGCGTCAAGCAGCCAGATGACGGCCGTTAGTCCCACGAACTGGCATGCACGCACCGGCTCCTGCAGGGACCGCATGCCTAGGAGAAACTCCCTCAGCATGATGCTGATAGCGCTCGACTTGAATCCGCGCAAGCGGCTGTGCGCGGCAAACCGGGCCAGGGCAGGCTCTGCACGAGGAAGGGCAAGGAGCACGGTTGTGCCCAAAGCCGCAGCGATTGCCATCACGACGGTGGTATGGACGACCCAGCCAGCCAGCCCTCGAACTGTAGCCATACAGGTCAAACCAATCAGCACAAGCGCCGCAACGTCCATCAGGCGCTCAGCAAGTGTGGTCGCCAGCGCGTAGCCAAAGCTGATACCCACACGCTGCTTGAGTACGGCAGAGCGAATGACGTCGCCGGCCCGCGCGGGCAATAGGCTATTGCCCAAGTAGCCGACGGACATTGCACTGAACACCACGACTCGCCTAAGGTGAGCCCGTGCGCTGAGCAGCACTCGCCAACGCAATGCCCGTAAGAAGAAGGAAACATTCACCACCAGAAGGGCCAGGGCAACGAGCGGCAACTTTGCCTCACGGACGGAAGTCCACAGAACAGGCCAGTCAACGCCTCGCAGTGCAAGGCACAGCAGCATACCTGCCAAGAGAATAGCAAACACCATCCACTTGCCAGCCCGATGGTGACTCATCTCGCGCGCATCCCTACCGGTTCCACCATGGCTCCCCTGTATGCCCGACCCCTAGCCCTGGAACAATCGAGCATAAGCCGTTCCGATCATAGCGCGTTTGTTGCAGGTGTCCATGCTACCTTTGGCTCGTCAAGCCACAGCCGGGATGGACGCCAAATGACCGAGCGGTGCTAGCGGCTGGCCCGTTGGAGCACGGCGCGTCTTCTCCCGCCATGGCGCTATGCCCGACGTGACAGGGAGTCAACAACTCGAGACGTGACGACGAGCGCGAAGCATACGGCGAGCGGCTCAATCCAGCGGATGGCCGACTGTCAGGTTGTCGCGATCTGTATCATGTCCTCTATGCCGAACATTCCGGTTGCGGGAGTCGCCAGACGAGATTGATAGCCGTGGGTGCCGACGACATGTAGCTATGACGAGCTGCGTCGGAGTCATTCTAGAGCAAGGCTATGCCGATTATCATGCCAACTAGGTGCCAACATACACAGCAGCAGCACCTCTTCGCTGCACGCGACTACATCAGCGGTGATAGTTTTGCATTGTCGCGCTGCGTCGACTGCGGCTTGGTGCGGACGCTCCCGCGACCCGAGCTCGCTCAGATGAATCGGTACTATCCAGATAGCTACTATGGTAGGGAAAAGCGCTACGGCCTGCTGGTCGAGAGAGCGCTTACTTGGCTCTACGCGTCACGTGCCAGGCGTCTGGAACGTGTAAGTGGTAAGAAGCGCGCACGTGTACTTGATATCGGTTGTGGGCGCGGCCTGCTCTTGCATCAACTACGTAGGCGCGGCTGGGATGTTCACGGCACTGAGTTGACTGACACGAGTGCTCGTTACGCACGTGAGGTGCTGGGCATAGATGTGAAGGTTGGAGACCTCGCGAGCTCTGCACTGCCCGAAGAGAACTTCCATGTCGTTGTCCTCTGGCATGTGCTTGAGCACGTTGCGGATCCCGCCGGACTCCTCGATGAAATAGCTCGTATCCTACGGCCAGGCGGCGTCTTGCTTGCTGCCGTCCCCAACTTCGCTTCAGCCGAGGCGCGCTCGGGGAAAGCGCACTGGTTTCATCTCGACGTGCCCCGGCACCTATACCATTTCACGCCCGAAAGCCTCGGTACCATGATAGAAGCCGCTGGCCTGGTGCCCGCCAAGTCCAGCTATCTCGCACCGGAGTACGACTTCTTCAGCTTCGTCCAAACCGCGCTCAACATGATAGGCATCAGACACAATCTGCTCTACAATCTCATGCGTGCGCACGGCGCGAAAGTACTCCAGGATCAGCCAACCACTGGCATAGGCGAGACTGTGGCCACCCTGGTGTTGACCCCGATCCTCGGCGCCATGAGCCTGGCGTGGGTGCCGCTTGTCGCCCTCTTGGGCCGCGGCGCGACCGTCATACTTTACGCTAGAAAGCCCTGACGAGAGAAGTGCCTAGGCCTCCGTCTGTCGGAACAACTCCTCATGATAGTGCTGGCTGACAATCTGACGGAGCGGTGTACGCAGCCGCGCGGCTCGGCGAACACCCGAGCGATCCAGCAGAAACTCTAGAACGGTCAGCACAGTCGAAAGACCGTACTTAACGCTGCGGCGGAAATTCACCGACGAGGCTTCCTTGAAGTACCGCGTCTCTACTGGCGTCTCGGTGATGATGAAGTTGAAGGCGACGGCTTGAGCGATAACTTGAGTATCGAACACGAAGTCCTCAGAGTTCAGGAGGAATGGAATCGTCTGGAGCATGCGCCGACTGTATGCCCTGAATCCGGTGTGATATTCCGACAGGTGGCGCCTAAACGCCAGGTTCTCCAGCGCGGTCAGGCCACGATTCGCCACGTACTTCCAGATCGGCATGCCACCGGCAAGCGCGTGGTCCTCCAGCAGACGCGACCCGAGCACCATATCGGCTCTTCCGTTCACTATAGGCTCGATGAGCTGAGGAATCTTGGTCGCATCATACTGGTGATCCGGATGCAGCATCACGACGATGTCAGCACCGGCTTTCAGAGCTTCCCAATAGCAAGTCTTTTGGTTGCCGCCGTAGCCGCGGTTCTGCTGGTGGATGATTGTTGAAAGTCCAAGCTGCCGCGAAATAACTACGGTGTCATCGCGGCTTACGTCATCGACCAAGATGACGTGATCCACAACGCCTGCTGGTATATCGTGATAAGTACGCTCCAGGGTGCGCGCGGCATTGTAAGCTGGCATCACAACGATGACCCTGGCTTTGGTACGCTGGCCCACGTCGTGCATTGGCTCGTGCTCCCAGGCACTGCGGATATACTCACCTTGTCACGCCCGACTAGGGATGAGTTTACCGTTTCGGAACACCGAAGACTGCTGTATTGCGTCGAGTCGCCGAATAGTGTGGCAAGTATGTGCCGGATGATACTCAGGAGGAACATTGAGCCAGGATAGTAGATCGCGGACGGCCCGCTTCTTCGCCGCCTGGACACCGTTGCTGCCGTACGTTGCCCCGATTGTAGTACTCATTCTCCTCTTTCGCAGCTTCAGCGAGGAGCTACAGCTGCTCGATCAGGGAGGGCCCACCAACATCTTTGTGTGGCTCGGGGCGTTGGGCCTGCTGGCCGGCTGCCTGCTCGCCTTCTGCACGACGCAGCCGGCTCAACCGGGACGATGGCACGGCGCTACCGGGAGCACCGGGCTCGTAGCCATGCCACAGTATGTGCTGGCCGGCATCGCCCTGCTACTCTCGCTGGGTGCGGCCTGGCTGGTGCATACGAATGGCTCGCCGACGGTTAGCACGGTAGCGTGGATTCTCGGGCTGGCGCTGATTCTTGATTGCTGCTGCTCCAGCCGGCTCGTTGAGGCGACTCGGCGCCAGACCGACTCGCTTCAGCGACGTGCGACTGCGGTACGCATGGCCCGCACTGGCAGCACTCGCCGTGATTATCATGGCTGCCGTCTTGCGGATTCCAGCGCTTGAGACTATCCCAGGCTACATTCATAACGACGAGGCTTCAAACGGACTCATGGCTCGCAGCGTGGCGGATGGCCAGGTGTCGAGCCTATTCTCCAATGGTTGGGCTGAGCTGCCGATTCTGGGTTATTCCTGGGATGCCCTGTTCTTCAAGCTGTTCGGTGACAGCCTTTTCGCGCTACGCCTGTCCTCGGCTGTACTGGGTATTGCGTCGGTCGGAGTCGTCGCGTTACTCGGCCGAGAGTTGTTCTCATGGCGCGCCGGGTTGCTCGCGGCAGCACTGCTCACATTCTCCCACGTGGCCATTCATTTCAGCCGTGTGGGTCACCACTATGTGCAAGCGATGTTTGCCGTTGTGGTTTCCATCTACTTGATTGTGCTGGCGTTGCGCTACGGATCACGGATGGCAGCAGTAGGTGCCGGCATTATGCTGAGTGTGGATATCCAGGTCTACTACGCCGGACGTGTGGCATATGTCATTGCGCCTCTGATCATTGGCTACGTGTTGCTCGTAAGTGACCGAAACCTGCTGCGCCCACGACTTCCGACTCTGGCATGGCTCGTTGGTGGCTGGATCGTGGGAGTAGCACCGATTGGAGCCGCCATCTTGGGCGACTGGGATGCCTTTACAAGCCGGACACGCGCTGTACTGGTGCTTGGCGGCTTGCCGGACACGCAGGACCACGTTCGCAGCATCTACGGTACGCAGGATGCAGTCAGCATACTCAGGACGCAGCTCTGGCACATAGTACAGACGTTCAACTTCCTGGGAGATGGGTCGCTACAGTACGGCAGTTGGCATCCCATGCTGGATCCGCTTAGTGCTGCGGTAATTCCGGCCGCTGTAGCCTATGCGGCTCTTCGCGCACGTCGTGCAGGCTTCGCTATCTGCGCTATCTCCCTTGTGGGCGTGGTGATCGTCGGCGGCGTGCTAACCATCGACGCGCCATTTTGGCCACGGCTGATCGTGCTGCCGCCAATAGTGGCGCTGCTGATAGCCGGCTTTCTCGACGCGTTGTGGCAGTCGCTGGTCCGCTGGCGGCCGCTAATGCTGCCTGCAAGCCTGGCATTGTTGGCACTCCTGGCTGGAGTGGCTTGGGGCAACTACAACTGGTATTTCAACGAGTATCAACCGCGCGTCAGTCAAAGCTACGGTCTTGCCGCTCCCATGGATATCGGCAACTACCTCCGTGCCATCACGGATGATCCCGCCGTCTACGGCATCTCCGATGGTGCCCTCTACATGGACCATCAAGCCATCCAGCTTCTTGCGCCGAATATCCGGACGTGCACTGTCTTGGACGGGATCAACATAGCGAGCTGCCCACCAATGCCCAGCCGCGACCGCATCTTCATTATTGTCCCGACTCGTATGCAGTTCATTGCCCAGATCGAGGCGGCATATCCTGGAGGTAGCCTGAGCACACTCAAGACATACACGCTGGACCATGCCAGTCTCTATGTCTACAGGATCCGCCAGCGATCGGTGGCGGGAGCCAAGGTCACGGCACTGGCGCGACGTGGCCCAGCTCCGCATGGGTCTACAAGCTAGTGTCTGCCGACGCTTCCAACTTGGCACATGAAGGCTGCCAAGGGGTGGATACCGTCTTGGTGCCGAGGTCAGCCCATCACATGGCCATCCTCCGCCATGGAACAACCGACCGCAAATCGCTCTCATGATTGCGCACTTGTGGTAAGCATCAGTGCTTTCGCCAGACCCCAATCAGGTGGATAGTTATCTGTCGACAAGGCTGCACCTTCTATGAGGCGGGCTCGAAGCGTGCAGCCCAAACCGGCAAGAGAAAATGTCAAGCATCATGTTTAGGCGCCTGCTGCAGCACATCCGCGGCATTGGGAAGTGTGCGATGATACCTGAGCGAGCCTCGCCGGAGGCGCCGAGCCCACAATCGCGCCCGTCTGTCATCCGGTACCTCCTCGTCGCCAGCACCGTGCTGGCGTTCCTCGCGCTGAGTTTTGCCCTGCAGCTTCAGCTCTACTCCGGCCCGCTCTCGACCGAGTTACTGCTCAAGCTGCTTATCTTGGGGATCCCGACCGGAGCGATCCTGGCCTTTGGCATCAGACGACCGAGCCTGCCGAGCCGATGGACCGTGCCGCGATCCTCTCCTCGCCTTCTCCATGTCACCTATGTGCTTGTCGCGGCTGCATCGGCTTCCAGTGCCGCGGCCGCACTCTTGGTGCAGATTGGCAGCTCGTCCAGCCTCGCAGTTGTCCTCTGGGTCTTGGGGATGGTTGCCGCCGTGATCGCTGCCTGCGACCGGCACACGGCCGCAGCCTTGCGCGACAGTGTTCTGGCCGTGAAAGCCTGGAGGTGGCAGGCACTGGCATTGGCGACGATTCTCGCGGTCGCCGCCGCGTTGAGACTGGTCAATCTTGCCACCATCCCCGGCTTCATGCACTTTGATGAGGCCAACGATGCTCTCCAGGCCCGCGCAATTCTCGATGGACAAGTTCCCAGCATCTTCACCATTTCGAGCTGGTCGCAGCTCCCTATGCTTGTACACGTCTGGTACGCCATGTTTCAGGGAGTCTTTGGCGACAGCTTGGTGGCCCAGCGGCTCGGCTCCGTCGCCCTTGGATTGCTGTCCATCATCGCCGTGGCCCTACTCGGCAGCGAGCTGTTCAACTGGAGAGCTGGCCTACTTGCCGCAGCACTACTGTCCGTTTCTCATGACAACATTCACTTCAGCCGCGTTGGCATCCAGGTCATTTCTGGTGACCTTGCCGTACCCCTTACCTTCTACTTCTTCATACGCACGTTACGCCGTGGCTCGCGCTTATCGGCAGTGGCAACAGGATTCATGCTCACTTTCGACATTCATGCGTACTTTGGATCAAGAATCTGCTTTATTATCCTGCCAATCTATGTTCTTGCTCTCTTGCTTACGGGCTACCGCTCTGTGCTCGCCGCACGTTTACGGCTGCTGAGCTGGGCGGCTTTCGGGTGCCTTGTGAGTGCAGCTCCAATTGGCGTCTACATTCTGCACAACTGGGCTGTGTTCATGGGCCATTCAGAAGACGAGACCATTTTCAGTAATCTTCCTGACATCCAGATACAGCTCACCGCACTATTCGGTACTCACGACCTCGGGTACATGCTAAGAACAGAGCTCTGGAGAACTGTACAGACACTGTTTTACGCTGGCGACGGCGGCTTGCAGTATGGTGCAACGTACCCGATGATTGATCCGATCAGCTCCGCATTGCTCCCTGCGGCGGTGTGTTACTCTTTCTTCCAATTCCGCAAGCCACGATATTCCATCTGCCTCATTTCGTTCGTCTCGGTTCTCGTCGTCGGAGGAGCTATGACAATCAACATGCCGTATTGGCCTCGTCTTGTCGTTCTAGTGCCAATAATCTCGCTCCTGATCGCTGCGCTGATTGACGACCTTTGGACAGTATTGGAGCAGGTGCCGTACGCGGTAATTCCTTCTTCCGTGTGCGCCGTGCTACTCCTGCTGGCCATCGCGTACGGCAACTATCATTGGTATTTTGGCGAATATGTACCGACAAGTCGACAGAATGGTATGGCGGCCCCAATGGACATTGGTAACTTCTTGCGGAGCCGTGGTACAGTCTATGCCGTCGGGTTGAGCGCGGGTGACCTCTACATGAACGATGAGGTTATTCGCTTTCTTGCCCCCAAGGCTATAACGTGCACCCTGTTCAATGATGTCGACGCAAAAGTGTGCCCGCGAGTGCCGAAGGGAGGCGACTACGTCTTTATCGCCCCGAGTGCGGTAGGCCTGATTCCTCGCCTCGAGCAACGCTATCCGCACGGAACGTTGAGCAGGTTTCATACCTACACGGTCGATGAGACCTATTGGCTCTATCGCATCTGACGAACCGCCCACGTGCTCTGCCTCTTCATACCGGCGTCGCATAGTGGGTGCTCTTCGTGCTACGAAGATCGCGGCATCGCATTAGCTCTGTGGCTGATCGCCGGCCTTCGACGCGCAAAGCTCTTTGGTCGTCGGCGCTGCGGGTTGTAGCTGTCTCCCATCAGGCGTTGCGTAGCGCAAGACGGTCGGAGGGATCACGCTCAAATCGCCGCCCGGGGGTTGCCAATACAGCTCGATCACACTGCCGCTTGGCATCCCGACGAATGCCAACTGGAGAGAGTGCCAACCCCGGGTGAGATACCGCGATATGGTCGGTTGCACCGCGGCGCTGACCGAGCAGCCTGTTAGCGCTTCTTTACCGTCAAGAAGCAGTCGCGCCTGGCCGGATGTCCGCAGCGCGAACCCGTACGCGCCCGTCGATGCTATCCACAACTGGCCTGCCCAGCCAATCCGCAACGGCATTGCGGCCTGCCAGTACGGCCCCAGCAGCGCCGGTGTCGCAATGTCGGGTTGGGTCATGTCTTGCCATTGGTCGGCCATTGTGAAGCCAATGAAGGGGTCAACGCGGTCCACTAGGGGCTGCATAGTGCCTTGTACCGCGCCAAGCACACCGGTATATGGCGCCACCGGCCAGAGCATTGTGCGGCTCACCTCGGTGACTGGTCCCGAGTCCTGGCACAGCCGGAGACGCAGTGCGCTGTGCAGCGGGAGCATTGCCTCGACGACGACTCGGTGCCAGCCCGGGGGCAATATGGCGTTCACAGCCTGCACAGACCGTCCATCAAACAGCAGGCGAGTAGCGGGCCCTGCAAGGGAAATCTGATAAGCCGCGAGCCTCGGCAGATAGAGCAGGCTACTCCAAGTAGCTGCCATGGGGCCATGTATGTGTGGCGGAAGGTCGCCAAACGTATCGACACTCCCTTGCCAATGGTAGACATTGCGCTGCGTGCCTACTAGGTCAAGCGTTACGCCTGCCAACTGCTCAACCTGCGCTGGTGTGACGACATAGGTGGAGAATAGCGGGTCGCCGCCTTGGCTATATACCTCACCGGACCTGCCGCCCGGATACAGGGCCCGGACTTCAGGGATGTACTGCTCCTCATCACCGAAGAACGCGAAGCCGATGCCCTTACCCGCGGAATACGGCAACGGCAACTCGGCCGCTGGATTCAGAATGCCGGATCCGTCCTGGTCGGTGATAAGCATCTGAGTGTACTCCTGCGAGTAGCTCTGCCAGCTCGCCCCGACTGTGCGAACCCGATAGGTTGGACCCAGTGCAGCTTCCCAGTGGCTCTGATCCGAACGCACTTCGAATCCAGGGTCACCGATGTAGTAGTGGTTAAAGTAGAAGTCAATATTGCACCAGCCCGAAACTCCGAGCCCGACAACTACGGCTAGCACACCAAGCCTATGCGGCCAGCGTATCTGCCACCTGGAAAGGCTCTCAAGCCACGCTCCTATGGGCAAGGCCAATGCTGCATAGATTGCAGGAAATGCTGGTGTCCAGAGCTGGAGAGAAGGGGCGGGGCCCACCAAGGTGCCGCCCACAAGAAGCGTGCCAAATCCTGACAGCAGCAGGAGGAACGCACCTGGGCGCTGCCAGCAACGGATTAACATGGCCGCGCCCAAGACTAGCAGAGCCGCCTCCGCCGGCAGGAGCAAAGCTGCCCAGTAGAAGCTCCCATTGTCTCGTGTTGTGCTAAACGCCAGCAGATTGGCTACGATAGGTGGCCTAAGCGTCGTCCACATAAGCTGGACATCGTGCCAGCTGGTCGGAATGTGGTTCCAGATGAGCTCGTTTCTGCCACGTGCGAAGTATACGTCGGGGTGACTGATGTAGTAGGCAAGAAGCGGGCCGAAGCCTGCTACATAGCCGGCTAGCAGCAACGCCAGGTTTCCCAGGGTCTGCCAGAGCTGGTTGCGATAGGCGATGAGCAGATACGCTGCGTAGGCCAACAGAATGAACCCGAGTAGCCGCGTACCGTAGAAGGCATATTCGCTCAAGCCGCCGACCACACCGGCCAGCACCCAGTCTAGCGCACGATGACGCCGCACCCCTCGCACCAGAAAGTAGAAGCAAGCTGCCCAGAAGAACGATGTAGTGATGTTATTGACGCCGACGCGGCTGTACTGCAGATTTGAGGCGCTTACAGCCAAGATGAAGGTGCCTGCTATCGCCGTGGCTCGCCCGCTTAACTCACGCACCAACCCATAGAACGGTATTACAGTTGCCGCTCCAAACATCGCCGCTGGCAAACGAAGGCCTTCCAGGGTGTTGCCGAACATATGCAGCGATGCTGCTACCCCTGCGAACCACAAGGCAGGCAAATCGACTAGGGACCAGACTGTCTGGAAAACAGAGACGGAATGGCCACTTCCAAAGGCGCCCATAGCGACCGCTTTGGTCATCACTTCGTCGCTATGAATCGCTCGCGGGAAGTCTGCTAGCGCCCAGACGCGGAGTACCGTAGCCAGCACTACCAGCCCGATGAACGCGAGGATCTCGGCTCTGCAGAATGGTGCCGCCTCCGCGCTTGCTGTCCCCTCGTTCTTGCTGGTCGAGCCATGAGGCCAGGTGGCAGCGACACCTACAAGCACCCCTATTCCCAGCAGCCACAACACGCCGGCAACCCCGAAGGTCTCACCAGGGTGCTCAAGGTACCATGTGTCTGCGCTCAGAATCAGCACACCAGCAGCGATCAGGCCGACGACCAGTCGCAGCCAGAGATTACGGTCCCATCGACATGTCTGAGCCGGCGAATAGGTTGGCCCAATCATTGTTCGCTTCGCACCGGCGCCCCATGCCAGCACCGCCAATCCTGCCGCGATCGCCAGCAGCACGCCGTCACGGGTAGAAGTGGTCTCGTCCGAAAGCGATACCGTGGCAGACAGCGCCAGAAGCCATGCCCCCAGGCCCAACCACGCTCCCCTCGATGTCCAAATTGCCTTGACGACCGCTGCTGTCGACAGGCCACCGCGAGGATCGACGTGCGCGGACAAGCCACCTCCAGGCACGGCGACTCCTCCATCCTCTGCCTCGGGCGAAGAAATAGCCGCGGAAAGTGGCGTGACGGACCTGGGCCCACTCTCAGTCGTGCTCATACAGCCACCTAGACCGCAACGGAGGGCCGCATCGAGCGTCGCTTGCCCAGCGTGTGCATTCAACTAGACCGCTGCGGAGGGCCGCGTCGAGCGTCGCTTGCCCAGCGTGTGCATTCAACTAGACCGCTACGGAGGGCCGCGTCGAGCGTCGCTTGCCCAGCGTGTGCGTTCAAAGTGCGCTTACTATACCACGTGACGGGTTCGTTCTCACTCCGACATTTCTCCTACTCGCGCGCAAGTTTCAGCCGATTGCAGTCCATCCTGTATGTGATCGTGCATGCCGAACCTTGCCACGCAGCAGTGAGCGATCAGAGTCGCGGCCAGCTGGACGCGAGCAGGATAGTTGTTGGCCCGCTTCTCCCAGTGAATGGGTAGGTGTCGGAAACGATTGAACCAGGAATGCGCCGCTACCACGACCCAGCAGCGCGGCACGTGGCACGTGGAGTCGCCGGGCGGGCAGGCGCTGCGTTTTGCTCGCCTTGGCCGGAATGTAGGCGAAGAAGTGATGGTCCCAGGCAGTTTGCCGGCGGACGTCATGGCACAAGGCCGACCAGGTCACCGGCACGGCGAGCAGCGACGCTACCAGATGCACTAAGAACTGTGCCCATTGGTCGCCCAGGGCCAAGCAGGAAGTGCGATGGCGAATCGAGGTGCTTATCCTGGTGCGGTGAGACTGGCGAAGTATATGATGAAGGCGAGACTATTCACAGATAAGATATCGGATCGCGCAACGATGCCAGACTTTCTCAGCCAGGCCGACATCGGACAGGCCCGCGCCCGTATCGCCCCGGCCGCCTTGTTTACGCCGGCGCTGCCATTGCAGGACGCAAGTGGTCCGTACGCGAGTGTGCTGTTGAAGTGCGAGAATCTACAGCGTACGGGCTCCTTCAAGATACGCGGCGCCTACAACTTGATCGCCGCTCTGCGTCCCGATCAGCTCACGCACGGCGTGATTGCCTATTCCTCGGGCAACCATGCCCAGGGCGTGGCATGCGCCGCGGCCATGCTCGGGGTGCACGCGACGATCGTGATGCCGGAGGACGCCGTCCTGACGAAGCTGGAAGCCACGCGGCGGTTCGGCGCTGAAGTGATTTTCGCGGGAACGGACTCGGAATCCCGGCGCCGCGTAGCCGAGAACCTGGCAGAGGAGCGTGGCGCCACGCTGGTGCCGCCGTACAATCACCAGGCCATCATTGCCGGCCAGGGGACGATCGGCCTCGAGATTCTCGAGCAGGTGCCGGATGTCGAGACCGTCGTCGTACCGGTCGGCGGCGGCGGACTGCTCGCCGGCGTCTCCCAAGCCGTCAAGCTGAGCCGCCCGTCAGTGCGCGTGGTCGGCGCTGAGCCCGAAGGCGCGGCGGATGCCGGTGCGTCCTTGCGCAGCGGCCACATCGTCGAGCTTGATCACGTGGAGACGATTGCCGACGGGCTGCGCGCGCGCCGCGTAGGCGAGCTGCCTTTCGCCGCCATCCAGCGCTTCGTGGACGACATCGTCGCCGTGCCGGACAGCGCCATCCTGGACACCACGCGGAGACTGCTGCTCTCGGCGCATCTCGTGGTCGAGCCCTCCGGTGCGGTTGCCACTGCAGCGGCCCTGGCCGGCGCCGCTCGGGGCCGTACCGTCGCCGTGGTGAGCGGCGGGAACATCGATCCAGCGCTACTCATAGCGTTGGTGGAGAGGCAGCCAATCACCTGAGACGCGCAAGTCGCACTCATCACTCGCCGTGCTATGAGAAGCGCGGCGTACACCGAGCCCATGCCGTGTCTCGTGACGAAGAGCGCCCACGCCCCTGGCGTTTTGCCACTCGGTTGGCCGTGCCCACAGAACGGTATAATCGTATGTGCTGTACTGGCTCTACTCTGTTCGCGCCGTAACAAGGAGGCTATTGCTTGAAGAAGAAGGACAACGTTCTCGAGCTGGAAGGCACGGTCATTGAGGCCTTGCCGAACACGAATTTCATGGTTGAGCTGGAGAATGGGCACAAGGTATTGGCCCATCTAGCCGGCAAGATGCGCCAGCGCTACGTGCGCGTAGTGCTGGGCGACATTGTGCGCGTCGAACTCTCTCCCTACGACCTCACGCGTGGGCGCATTACCTGGCGGGTTCGCTAGCCGCGCCGCGCTTGCCCCCCGATCGCCCGCGCGGATATCCTAGCACCCGACCGGTGGTATTCGTGCGTCGACACGTCAAGCGATGACGTGCACGATCGCCGTCAAAACCGGAGAACGCTCCGCACCTCGTAGTTGCCAAGCCGCTCCCGTCCCTTGAGAAAGTCGAGCTCCACGAGAAACGCCGTCCCCACGACGATGCCGCCCACGCGCTGCACGAGGTCGATCGAGGCGCGGCAGGTACCGCCGGTGGCGAGCAGGTCGTCGATGATCAGGGTGCGCTGTCCCGGTTGGATGCCGTCCCGATGCATCTCGAGGGTGTTGGATCCATACTCCAGCGCGTATTCCACGGAGATCTTCTCCGCGGGTAGCTTACCCAACTTGCGGATAGGCACGAACCCGCGCTGAAACTTGTACGCGACCGTAGCGCCGAAGACGAATCCGCGCGATTCCATGCCCACGATTACGTCGTAGCTGGCCGGATCGTAGAGATCGCCGATCAGGTCAATGGAATCGTGAAAGGCGGTAGCGTCCTGCAGCACCGGCGTGATATCCCTGAATAGAACGCCTGGAATGGGAAAGTCGGGCACATCACGGATCTTGGCTCGCAGGCCCGCTTCTGCATCGCGCGTCATCGCGATTCTCCTCATCTGCCATATGCGGTCATCCCGGCACTCTCCTAAGATACCGGATGCGCGGCAGTCCCATGCGGCACAGATATCGCAGAGTGCGCATGAAGCCCGAGGCTCATGCGAGGTAGAGACGAAGCACCGGCGCCAGCCAATCGCGTTGTCACTCCAGCCGGACCGTAACCCGGGCAGCCTTGTGCTACCCCTAACCTACGTTTCGTGCATGCGTTGCACTGCCGTGTGACATATGACTTCAGGGCCGCCAGTGGAACCCGTCGGCGGCGTTGACGGGATGATGCCGGCCCGTCCGGTTTGTACTTGCACGTGAAGAGGGCCGGCGGCCTTATCATGAAGGGGAGAAGCTCGCATCCGTGCCGCCGGCTCCACCGTCTGGACCAGAGTGTGACATGCATCGGCGGCGCGCGCATGTGTCCTTGGCCGCCTATACGGCAATAGATGCCGTGGGTTAGCACACTATGGACAATACGCCGGCGGCCGGGATGCCGGCTGCTCACCGCGGCTGGGTAGTCGACGCGGCCGCGCAGTACACGGATCTTCCGCGAAATGTGCGGCAGATCCGCGTGCGCATGCATCACACGGACTTGCTCGGTGCCGTGTACCACGGCACGTACTTCGATCTGTTCGAGGAGGCCCGCACGGAGATCTTCCGCGCACTCGGCTACACCTACGAGAGCTGTACGGAGGGTGAGGGCCGTGTGATGACCATCGTCCGCGTCGCCTGCGACTATAAGCGGCCTGCCCGCATGGATGCGCTGCTCTCGATCGCGGTCACCGTGCCGGAAATCACACGGGTGAAGATCACCTTTACCTACGATGTTCGCCTGGCCGATTCGAATGACCTCGTGGCGCGCGGCGAGAATGTGTTTGCCTTCCTCGACGCGCGCACGAACCGGCCGACGTCTACCCCACCACTGCTCGTGGCGCTGATCAAACAGACGCCGGAGTTTGGGTGGAGCGAAAGCTAGACACCGCGAAGACGGCGGCGCACGAGTGGGCCAGACGCACGGTTGTGCACAGACAATCCGACATCGGCGTGTCTTTCCAGGCAGGCGGGGAAGGCCCGTTAGCTATTCGGGGACGCGCCGACCGGAACGTAGTGGCTGGAGAAGGCGTGATCCAGCAGCACCTGGCCGTGCGCATCGTAGACGGTCCGATAAAATACCGCGTTGACGTCGCCGTTGGGCAGGTCGGTGACGATTGGGCCGCGCACTACCACTCGGAAATGGGGATTGGTGCCGAAAAAGCGTACGGTGAGCTTGGCATGCGCCAGGTCCTCCACAAAGCTGATCAGCACCCAGTGGCCGGTATTGTTCTGGAATTTCACGTCGGGGCCGTTCGACGACACGTAGACCGTGGCATCCATGCCGATCGGGTTGTAATACGACACCACGTTGGCATGGGGAGTGCGTTCCATGATCGGCATGCCCGCGTATATGGCAGCCTGAAAGAGCGTGACCGCTACCTGGCACACACCCCCGCCGATCCCCGGCACATCCTGGTTGTCGATGATGTCGATACCCTCGACATAGCCGCCCGCGGCCGTGATATCGCCGATGCTCTGGTTGAAGGAATATGTCTCGCCCGGCGCGATGAGCTGACCGTCAAGGTGCCGCACGGCAGCGTCGATGTTGGTCAGGCGGGCGCTGCTCGAGCCCGCGAATTCCGTGGCATGCGAGATGATCATCTCGTGAATGCCCATCGCTTGGGCCTTCGCGGTGGTCAGCGCCGGCTCGTAGCTCTGCAGCGGCAGGGGCAGCTGCATGATACGGCCGCGTCCCTCGATAGCCGGTGCCAGGGCAGCGAGATCGACTCGTCGCCCGGGAATGGAGGGTGAGAGAAGGACACGGTCTCCCCTGACGACAAAATGGGCGTCCGCGGCCGGCTTCTCGAGGGCGGCAACGGCGGGCCGCAGTACCTGCGCCAGCCGCGTTTGGTCAACCTGCACGTCCAGCACCGGCCCGTTCAGGGGATCGGTACGGGGCACGAAGGTTAGAATGTCGCCCAACTGGGAAGGGCCGAGCAGCCAGGAATGAGACTGATAGGTCAGCGCGAGCGGTCTGCGGATCAGCTCCGCCGCGCGCGTGGCGGCGATCTGCGCCGCCTGCGTGGGTGTGGCCGGATCGGTCACGGCGCCCGGCACGTTGATGTCCTGGGTTCCGCCGGCAAGAATCGCCTGCGCCAGCAGTTGTTTGGTGGCGTACCGGTCGATGTGATAGCCCGACTGCGCCGGCACCACCGTGATGCGCGCGTCGTGGACGGTGACCGTCGCGGACTTCGTTGGCCGGTCGATCTCGTCCGCCAGATCGTTCACGAATCGCGTAAGGCCCGATTGGTCCACGCTGTGCTGATACGTGGCAGCGCCTCCAGAAGCGATGACCGTGGTCAACGAGATAGACTGCGCGATCGAGGAGGCGCTGAGCAGCCATTGCCTGCCGGCGAAGTGCAGGCGCAGCTTGGCGCCAAGAATGGACTGCAGGGCAGCCACCTCGTGCTGTGCCGCGGCCTCGCTCACAGGAGGAGGAATGGTCTCCACTGGCAGCTGAACGCTCGTTTGCCCCGTGCTGGAGAGCGCGCTCGCCAGAAGAGACGAGGCCGCTTGCCGATCGAGCTTACGGCCGGGTGCCGCCTGGTTGCTGATCACGGCGCGGGCATCTTGCAGGCTTACGACCGCGGGCTGTGCCGGCTGGTACAGGTCGACCGCCAGCTGAGCGACAAAGCCGTTCAGCTGGCCGCCATCGTAGCTGCCGGCCAGCGATATCGACCGTCCCAGCACTGCCAGCTGCACCTGCGTGCCCAGGCGATCGAGGATGCTGTCTTCACGCCCCAATGCGTACGCTCGGCGCACGAGATCGTCGACGTTGAACTGCATGCCTAACTGCTTCGGCGTGGCCGTCCAGCTCTGCCCGGCGGCAGAGATCGTGATCGTCCGCGAAGCAATGCGGCCGGACATCTGCTGGAGCTGTTGGCGCGCGGCACTGGTCGACTTGCCGCCCAGGTCCAGCCCTCCTACCTTGACGCCGGGGTATATCGTCCCGTCCATACCGGTTTCCCAATGAAGGAGAAACACGCTCACCACCACGACCAAGCCCAGGAAGAGGAAGGCGGCCCAGGGGGTGCGGCCTTGTCGCTCGCGCGACGTCTTCTTGACGACGATGACCTTCTGCCGCGGCCGCGTGGTTGCCATGATGTGGCTTCGCCTATTCACAGGAGAGGATGCCGGAATGCAGTACTAATCCTACCACACCACAGACTGTTTCCCGCCAGCGAGGACCCAGGGATGCCAGAGAGGCAGGTGGCGCAGATGAAGAAAGGCGGCGCCATCTGCGTCTCTGCCCGCTGCCATGCATCGCGGTATTACGGGTGCAAGGCTTTCTCCAGCACGGTTACCATCTCTTGTACCGTGTCGTCCTCTCCCCGTTTGACGGCCGTGGCGACACATCCGTGCAGGTGGTCTTCGATCACGATCAGGGCGACCTTGCGCGCGGCGGCGGACAGGGCGCTTATCTGCTGAACGATATCCAGGCAGTAGCGATCCTCTTCAACCATGCGCTGCAGGCCGCGCACCTGGCCCTCAATCTTGTGCAGACGACGCAGGAGATCCTGCTTGTCGCGCGCGTAGCCGATCGGAGCATGTTTAGCCACGTCTCGGTCCCCCCATCTATGCCGTATACTTGTCGGGAGTATAGCAATCTGGCGTCCCGTATGGCACGCGCGGGTGACAGGAGAGGAGAACGTCCCATGGTGTCTGCTCGATGGCCGTGGAAGCTCACCGGTATGTTGCTCGCCCTGGTTGTGACGTGCAGCGGCCTTTCCCTGGTGCCCCGGACGCCGGCCCACGCCGCCGGTGGAGCCCTCGGCGCCGTGCCGGCAACCAAGGTCGTGGTGTTTCATCCCGCCGGTACGACCGGAGCGACGCGCCGGGGAGCGTGCGACATGGGAGAATCGATGGCTCTCGATCGGTCCGATGCCTGGCGCTGCATGGTCGGCAACGAGATCTACGACCCGTGCTTCAGCCTGGTGCCGCACGCCAGCACGGTGATTTGTGATGCCGATCCGACCCATCCCACGGGCTTCGTGGTCGTCTTGCCGGCGCCGCTGCCCACGCACGGACCGGCGCACAATTCACAGGCCTGGATGCTCAAGCTCGGCAACGGCACCATCTGCGGCTTCCTGACCGGAGCAACCGGCGCAGTAGCCAACCAGCGCATCAACTACGGATGCGCGGACAAGTCCGAAGTGATCGGCGATCCCCAGGCGATGGGTGCCGTCAAGTACGCGACGGTGGTGAAGGTCGACAAGAACTACCGGCCGGTCGCTATCTTCGCCATCTCAATCGCGACTATCTGGAAGTAGACCTTTGACACAGATGATCGCGCCGTGCTAGTATCGGCTTGAGGCCGGATCGGCCTCGTGCACGAGAAAGCGCCCACTTCATGCGCATGCGCGACGACCAGCAGGCAGTCTGCCGCACGACCTCCCCGGTCGTGGCTGTCGTCGTGTCCTCTTACTACTGGTGGTTTAGCAGCCCGGTATGACCGTGAGGTGGGCGAAGCGCCCGCGCCGCCGACGAGCGGCAGCAGTCATACCGGGAATTGAGCAGAGGTTTCGGCCTCTGCTTTTTTGTTGGGTTATCGACCAATGCGTCAGCAGGAGAGGAGCCCGTAGCCATGCAATCAACCAATCTCGTCGACAATGCCGCGGCCACAGGCGAACGGCACCGGCAGGAAACTGCCACGCAGCCGTCCGGGCCGGCGCTAGAAGCCCCAACCAGTACGAACGCGGAGCCCGCGCCAGCGAGGCCGTATCGTCTTGCGCAGCGCCTGCCGGGCCAGGCAGCCTCGGTGGTGCAGGTCGGCAACGTACGGATAGGCAGCGGCCGTCCGGTCGTGATCGGCGGCCCATGCTCCGTGGAAAGCGAGGAGCAGTTGCTCTCTACCGCCGAAGCCGTACGCGCCGCCGGCGGCGAGATCCTGCGCGGCGGCGCTTTCAAGCCTCGTACCTCTCCCTATGCGTTCAGTGGACTTGGTGAGGAGGGGCTGATGCTGCTGGCGCGGGCCCGCGCCCGCACCGGCCTGCCCGTGGTGACCGAGGTGATCGAACCGGGTGACGTCGATCTGGTTGCCCGGTATGCCGACATGCTGCAGATCGGCAGCCGCAACATGCAGAACTACCCGTTGCTGCGCGCCGTCGGCCGCCAACATAAGCCGGTTCTCCTGAAACGGGGTCTCGCCGCGACGATCGAGGAGTGGCTGCTCGCGGCAGAGTACATTCTTGCTGAAGGCAATGATCAGGTGGTGCTCTGCGAGCGCGGCGTGCGCGGCATCGACTCCACCCTGCGTAATCAGCTGGACCTCAGCGCCGTGCCGCTTCTGCGCGAGCTCACGCACCTCCCGGTGATCGTCGACCCCAGTCATGCCACGGGCAGGCGATCGCTGATTCAGCCGATGTCGCTAGCGGCCATCGCCGCCGGTGCCGCCGGCCTGATCATCGAGGTGCATCCGGTGCCGGACCACGCCTGGAGCGACGCGGCCCAGACCGTGGATTTGCGGCAATTCGCCGCGATCATGCAGGCTGTGCGGACGGTGGCGCAAGCCACCGCGCCGTTCTACCATTGAAAGGTCCGGGCTTCTCGGGCGTGGGCCGGTAGATTTTTGTGGAGGGCGTCTGGTCGCCATGTTGAACCTCAGCGCCTCATTTCGCGACGCGTATCCCGACGCATACATCGGTATCCTGGCCCTGGAAAACGCGGCTAATGCCGGCGAGGACCCGGGTCTGAACGCCCGGAAGAAGGCGCTGGAGACATGGCTGCGCGAGCACTTCGAGGGGATGACTCGATCTGATCTGCTGCAGACGGAGCCGCTTCGATCCTACGCGTCCTACTACAAGGGCTTCCGCAAGACCTATCATGTGCTGTTGCAGCTGGAATCCATCATCTCGGGCGGTAAAGACATCCCGCGTGCCAATTGCCTGGTCGAGGCCATGTTCATGGCCGAGCTCAAGAATCAGATGCTGACGGCCGGCCACGACCGTGCCCTGCTTCTCCCGCCGCTGCTGGCAAGCGTGGCCGCCGGCGACGAGGAGCTCGCCATGATGAACGGCCGGACGCAGGCACTCACGGCCGGCGACATGTACGTGAGAGACGGCAACGGCATACTCTCCGCCGTGCTCCATGGCCCGGATGGCCGGACGAAGATCGGCAGCCAGACGACCGAGGTCCTCTACGTCGTCTACGCGCCGCCGGGAGTCGACAGAATGGCGGTTGTCGCGCACCTCGAAGACATTCTCGAGAACGTGACGGTCTTCTCGCCGGGCGCGCGAGCGGCAAGGATCGAGGTGCTTCCTTGAGATGGGCGGCGAGTTCGACGAATAGTCCGTCGACAACCCCGGCATCGGCCTCGTACGCTACTATTTGTGACTTCTTCGTGGCCGGACAGGGGGAAAAGATATGGTCGGATTTGCCGTTGAGGAAGGTGACGCCTGTGCGCATCTGGCGCTTCCGGATGGAGGGGCGACTGGATGCGGAGTGATCGTCCTGCATCCGTGGTGGGGTCTGAACGCCTGTATGAAGAGCTTTGCCGATCGGCTGGCCGGCCAGGGATTCGTAGTGCTTGCCCCCGATCTCTATCACGGCGCGATCGCCGCCACGATCGAGGACGCTACGCGCCTGCGTGACGCGCTCGATCCCGCGTGGGTGATGCGCGAGGTAGCCGGCGCGGCGGCGTACCTCCGGGATCGCGAGGAGACGGCAGCGGGGCCAATGGGCGTGGTCGGCTTTTCGCTCGGCGCCTACTTCGCCATGGCACTCGCGGACAGCCGGCCCGCCGATATAGCAGCCACTGTGGTGTTCTACGGCCTGGCCGATCGCGCTCTCGAGCAGACGCGCTCGGCATTTCTGGGGCACTTCGCGGAAACCGATCCCTACGAAGAGGTGGAGACCGCCAGAACGGTCGAGCGGCGCCTGCGGGCCCAGGGACGGGAGGCGACCTTCCACGTCTATCCGGGTACCGGGCACTGGTTTTTCGAATCCGATCGGGCCGACGCCTACAATCCGGGGGCCGCGCAGCTGGCCTGGGAGCGAACGCTCGCCTTTCTCAAGCGGCATCTACCCGTCTCCGACAGGTTGCAAGCCTGAACGAGGCGGTGACGCGCTCGCCTTCATCCCGAATTGACGCCGCCGCGCCGTGGCGCCGGTTGGGCGTCATCGAGACCAATCGCGCGACATCGGCCGGCGAGAGATCGAGCGTCAGCTTCAACGTTCGCACCTCGAACGCGGAGAAGTAGCCGCCCAGATCGGCCAGGAGGTGTTCTACCTTCTGCGCCTCTATGCCGAGGAGGCGGTAGCGATCCCGTAGCTCTGCCAGGTGGTCGATGCCGGGCACCACGATGAGCAGCAAGCCGCCCGGTGCGAGCACGCGCGAGAACTCGGCGGCATTCCGCGGCGCGAAGATGTCGACCAGGGCGTGAAGTGAGCCGGTGGCGAAGGGCAGCGCATCCTTGCAGTCTCCGACCACGAAGGTGGCATCGCGGCAGCGCCCGGCAGCCATCCGCGTCGCGTCGCGCGAGCTGTCGAGCCCCCAATAGCGGCAGTGCTGCCCGGGCACGGTATCGGCCAGATACGAGCCCAGCCGCTCCAGGTAGTAGCCTTCGCCGCAGCCGGAGTCGAGGATCTCGATCGCAGAGGACCCGTCGTCGGGTTGCTGTCGCGCATGCGCCCAGGTGGCGGGCGGATGCGCGACGACGGATTCGGCCGCCCGTGAGACCAGATCTGCCAGCGGCGCGAAATGGCCGCCGTCAAGGAAGGCGCGACGAGCACGCAGCATCTCTGCGCTGTCGCCGCTGTTGCGCGTTCGCCGCAGATAGACGTAGCCCTGGCGGGCGATGTCGAAGGTATGGTCGTGCTCACAGCGAAACGTGCGAGCGTCGCGGGCGAGCAAAGCACCACAGTAGGGGCAAAGCAGCGGACCGAGCGTAGCTGATTCAGGACAACTCATAACCCACACCGCAGTCGTTCGACTGAACGGCTACAGCCTATAATGAGCGGGAGAGGCCGGCATGCAAGCTCCACTATGGTACAGCGGCCGGCTGAATCCAAAAGCCGCGTTCTTTCGTAGTATTGAGGTAGCGGGTGGGCAGGTTCCGCCTGACCGGCACTGCCCGTAAGGTCAATATCCGTGCAGTATGAAGAGGCGTCGGACGACTCGTTGATGGATGGCGTCCGGCGCGGGGATGGTCATGCAATCGCTGCACTCTACGATCGCTACAGCAGTCTCGTGTTTTCCCTCGGGCTGCGCATGCTCGGCGATCGTGAGAGCACGGAAGAACTGGTTCAGGAAGTGTTTCTGCGCGCGTGGCGTCAGGCCGCATCGTACCAGCCTTCACTGGGCCGTCTGTCGAGCTGGCTGCTCGGCATAGCACGGAACCTCGCCGTCGACGAGCTGCGCCGCCGAGGCGTACGGCCACAACGAGCTGCCGGAGATCCGGAAGAGCAGCTGGCTCAAGTCGCCGCTACGAATACGGACAGCCCAGAGGAGGAAGTGGTAAGCAGTGCGCGGCGCACCGAGATCCAGCACGCCCTGGCTGCGCTGCCGTCGCCACAGCGTCGTGTCATGGAGTTGGCATATTATTCTGGATTGACGCAGGCCGAGATTGCCGAGCACCTGGGCGATCCGCTCGGCACCGTAAAGACAAGAATGCGGCTGGCAACGCAAAAACTGCGCGAGCTTCTGCGCGAGATGGACCAGGTACCGGAATGAGCGAGAAACACTGTCTGGATATGCTGGCCGCGTATTGCCTGGATGCGCTGGAGCCGGCCGAGCGCGTGGAGATCATCTCCCACCTGGCCCGTTGCTCCGACTGCAGGCTTGAAGCGGCGAGCGTCGCCGAGTGTCTGCACGCCATCCTCGGGCAGGACTGTGCAGCCGCCGAGCCCGGCCCCGAGCTCCGCACGCAGTTCCTGGCCCGGATTGCCCTGGAAATGCGGCCCGCGACGGGTGAGACGGCGCCTGTCCGCCCGGTACCCGTGCCCGAGGTGATGCCGCGGCCGAAAGCACCCTTCGTGCGCGCCGCCGCGGGCCGCCGGATACCCATGATGCGCTGGCTGCTGGCGGCCGCCATGGCCGTTCCCACGCTCCTGGCCGCAGTGTTCGCCGGCGCCTGGATCAGCATGAACCATCAATACGCGGACGTGAAGAACCGATACGACACCCAACAGTCACATCTGCTGGAACAGGCGCTCATCTCGCCGCACGTGGCCATGCCGCTCAAAGGCCCCGCGACAAGGCGCGGCATGCTCGGCGAGGTCATCGTGCCGAGCAACAGCGGCGGCGGTTTGCTGATCATCTCAGGCATGTCCAAGCCGCCCAGCGACAAGGGCTACACCTGCTGGATTGAGCGCGACGGGCAGTGGAGATTCTACGGTCCCCTGGTGCCGGATGCAAGCCAGCTCGCCATGTTCGTGATGGACAAGGACAAGGGCATGGATCCGCACGGCGCCACGATGATGGAAATCACATTGGAGCCCATGGACCGCACGCTCACCACCCCATCAGCCCCGATGCTCTTGAGCACACAGCTGTAGCGGAAGCGGGTGGTGGGCGCCGATCGGCGCCTCCTGTACCGGCGGCTCGCGATCGACGAGCATGTCCGAAAACCGCCAGACGCTGCACGGTCCAGGGGGTAGACTAAGGTCATCGTCGACGATGGCCGCGGCGCCACCTACCGCGTTCGTTCCCTTTCAAAAAGGCGGTCTCCCCATGCTTCTCGACTTTGAGTCGTGCTATCGAGCGGTCTGTAGCCGTGATTCTCGATTCGATGGGCGCTTTTTCACGGCCGTGACCACGACCGGCATCTACTGCCGACCAATCTGCCCCGCGCAGACGCCAAAGCCGGCAAACGTACAGTTCTACGCCTGTGCGGCCGCGGCAGAGGCCGCCGGGTTCCGGGCCTGTCGGAGGTGCCGGCCGGAGACGAGCCCGGGCTCTCCGGAATGGAACGTGCGTGCCAATCTCGTGGCGCGCGCCCTGCGCATGATCGCCGACGGCGTGGTCGATGCCGGCGGCGTCGACGGCCTGGCCAAGCGTCTCGCCGTCAGCCCGCGACATCTCCATCGCGAGCTCATGACGGAGGTAGGCGCGGGTCCGCTGGCCCTTGCCCGCACCAGGCGAGCCCAGACGGCCCGACTGCTGATCGACCAGACTACGCTCTCGATGACGTCCATCGCCTTCGCGGCCGGCTTCGAAAGCGTTCGCCAGTTCAACGACACCATGCAGGTCTCGTTCGGCTGCACCCCTTCGACACTGCGGAGGCGCACGCCTGCCGTGACGCATGGATCGGGCGACATCGTGCTCAGGCTGCGTTACCGGCCTCCCCTGGCGTCAGCAGCCCTGCTCGACTTCCTGGCGGCCCATGCCGTCCCGGGCATCGAGGAGGTCACCGCCGGCACGTACAGCCGGACCGTGGTAATGCCACGCAGTCGCGGGCGCATCACGCTGGAACCGCAGCAGGAGTCGGCAACCGTGGCGCTCCGGCTTGGCTTCGAGGTACTGACCGATCTTCCCCTCCTCGTGCAGCGGTGCCGGCAGATGTTCGACCTGGACGCCGATCCGCCGGCGATCGCGGAGGCGCTCGGTTCCGATCCGATCCTGGGCTCGCTCGTGCCGGCACAACCCGGGCTCCGCATTCCGGGCACGATCGACGGCTTCGAGCTCGGCGTTCGCGCCGTTCTCGGCCAGCAGGTCTCGGTTGCGCGCGCCCAGGTTTTGGCCGCCCGTCTGGTAGCACGCGCGGGAACGCCGCTGGCGAGCCCAGTTGGAACGCTCACGCACTACTTCCCCACCGCGGACTCGGTGGCCGAAGCGGATCTGGAGGGGATCGGGCTCATGAACGGCCGGGCGGCGGCGCTGAGGGCACTGGCTCAGGCAGTGGCAGCAGGCGATCTCGTGCTGGATCGCGGAGAAGACCGCGCGAGCGTCGTGGCCCGCCTGCAAGCCCTGCCGGGCATTGGACCCTGGACCGCCTCGTACATTGCCCTGCGTGCTCTCGGCGACCCCGATGCCCTACCCGTGCACGATCTTGGACTGAGACGCGCGTGCGAGCGTCTAGGCTATCCCGGCGATCCAAAAAGCCTCGCCGCCGCGTCCGAGACATGGCATCCCTGGCGGGGCTATGCGGCATTCCTGCTCTGGAACAGCCTGGCACGAGCGGCCGCACTGCCTGCGGAAGCACGCCCATCGGCGCTCGACGCCTAGTACGCGATAAGGAGAGAAACCATGAAACTCTACACGACGACTCTGCACACACCGATCGGCCCCTTCACCCTGGTCAGCGATGGAGACGGCATCTGCGCAGCAGGATTCACCGGCACTATCGAGGACCTGCGAGTTCCGGGGGGCGATCCGGCGGCCGTCAAGCACGTGCCCGGCCTCGGGGAGCACTCGCGTGCCGTGACCGCGTATTTCGACGGCCGGCTGTCGGCCATCGACGACATACCGGTGACGCAGCAGGGCTCTGCCTTCTACCTTGCCGCCTGGCAGGCACTGCGACAGATCCCGTCGGGACTGCCCATCAGCTACCACGAGTTGGCATCGCGTCTGCAGCATCCGGCCGCCTCGCGCGCCGCGGGCACCGCATGCGGCCGCAACGCTGTCGCCCTGATCGTGCCCTGCCACCGCGTCCTGCGGTCAAACGGCGGGTTGGGAGGCTATGCCTGGGGCCTAGCGCGCAAGCGATGGCTGCTCGATCACGAAGCACAGGCCGCTCAGCGCACCACGGTGCCGGAGGCGGCAGCGCCACTCTCCGTCTGAGGGCGTGCCCGGCGGCCGGGCGGTACGGCACGCGCATCGCCGGCGTAGATGGCTGCTCACGGTATGCTGCCGGTACTGTAGTGCGGTGAGTCGCCATACCCGGCGGCACTCCACCGAGGCCGATACTGCGCTCGGCGAGGTCAACGGACTGCCGGGGAAGGATGCGTCCTTCCCCGGCAGTCCGGATGCGGACCGCGTAGCGTGCGCGCCGCTTCGCGCCCGGCCGGCGAGCGAGATCTTCTCCAGCGGAGAATCGCGGACAGAGAAGGAGCGCGCCGGTAAGAGCTCAGAAGTAGATGCAGGTGCAATCGGTTGAGGTTGCTGGCCCGCTACGGATGAAGCGGGTAGCGTCAAGGGATGACGCTCGAAGACGCCCTCGCCCTGATTGCCGAACTGCAGATCCAGAATGCGCTGCTGCGGGAGCAGGTGGCGCAACTCCAGGTCGAAAACGCGGCTTTACGCGTGAAAGTGGCGGCACTGGAACAGCGGATAGCTGAACTGGAGGCGGAGAAGCGGCCGCCGGCGCCCTGGGCCAAGGCCAACCGGGTCAAGCGGGAGAAGGCGGAAGGGGAAACGCGGCGACAGCGGGCGGCGGAGCAGAACCATGGTCGGCCGCGGAGCACGCCGAGCCAATACGTCCGACACGCCTATGACCGCTGTCCGGATTGCGGCTATACGTTACGCGACGGAGCGGTGCAGCGGCGGCGGGAAGTGCTGGAGGTGCCGGCCACGCCGGTGAGCGTGGTGGAGCACCAGATCCTCAAGCGGTAC
The DNA here is from genome assembly GCA_963827235.1 of uncultured bacterium. Classification (GTDB taxonomy): domain Bacteria; phylum Chloroflexota; class UBA5177; order JANWHV01; family JANWHV01; genus JANWHV01. Next base: position 637,922 of record CAWHAE010000009.1, on the reverse strand, counting down.
TGTCCGGTCTGTCGCGCATACAAGACGCCGCGGGTCTCTTTTGCGGGGCAGGTGTTGGGGCAGGGGCGGATAGGCGTGCGGCTGGCCAGCCTGATTGGTGTCTTGCGCACCAGCGCTCGGCTACCCTTGGCACAGGTGCAAGCCTTGCTGGACCAGGTCTACGGGCTCCGGTTCTCGATCGGCGGCCTGCAAGACATCCTGGCCCGCCTGCGGCAGCAGTTGGCACCGGTGGTGGCGACGATTCGAGCCCAGACACGGGCCAGTCCGGTGCAGTACATGGACGAAACGGGCTGGCGCCAAGACGGGCAGAACGGCTATTTGTGGGTGCAAGCCACGGACGGGCCGGCGGCCACGCGGCTGTATACCTTCCACCCGAGCCGATCGGGCCAGGTGGCACGGGAGCTGGTGGGCGACTTTGGCGGCGTGCTGAGCACCGACTTCTACGCGGCCTACGACCAGTACCCCGGACCACACCAGCGCTGTTGGGCCCATCTCTTGCGCGACGCCCACAAGCTCGGTGCGGACTGCCCTGCGCGGCCAGACGTGCAGGACTGGGTCCGTGCGCTCAAGGACCTCTTTGCCGGTGCGCGTGCCTTGGACCTGTCCGCCTGCACCCTGCGGGAGCGTGCCCGCGTGGCCCGCAACCTGGAACGGCGGCTGCGGCTGCTGGCCCGCTGCTATCGCACGACGCCCGGGCATCCGGCTCAGGTCTTGGCCACCCGCCTGCACCGCTATGAGAGCGAACTGTTCGAGTTCATCCGCACGCCCGGCGTCAGCCCCACGAACAACCTGGCCGAACGCACCGTGCGTCCCCAGGTGATCGCCCGCAAGATCAGCGGTGGCTCGCGCGGCGATGCCGGCTCGGCCATCCGTTGCGACCTGGCCAGCGTCTTCTCCACCTGGGCTGCGCGCGACCTCAACCCCTTCGCTGCCTGCCTCCACGCCTTGCAGACTCTTTGACCTCGACTCTGAACTCTTACGCGCGCCGCATAACTTCGACAAGGCGGCTTGGATAGACTACAGTTGTACCAGTATGGTCTTATGAATGTGACAAAAGTGCTAGAAACAAGCGGCCGATCAATGGTGTACTCTGTATTCGCGGGGCTGGCGGCACCGCAACGGGAGAAGGGGAACCGGTAAGCTGACTTCCATATGCGCGGACACCGGTGTGCGCTGGCGAGCCGCGTGATGTAAATGGGGTGTTTGATGAGCGCATTAGCTCGCTTTGGACTTTCAAGCCTTCCTGAAACGCGGCGGGCTATTCTGAACCATCTCAAGCGCGAGGGCGAGGCCCGTGCGGAGACAATCGCCGCGGCTGCCGACATCACGGTCAGCGGCGCGCGCCAGCATCTGATGGCCCTGGAGCGCGACGGACTGATCGTACATCGCGAGGTGCGCGACGGTCCCGGGCGTCCCAAACATCTCTACAGTCTGACCACGGCCGGCGACGCCCTGTTTCCGCGCAACTACGCGGATCTGACCAACGAGCTGCTCCAGTACGTCGGAGACGAGGATCCCGCCCTTGTAAGCAGGATCTTCGACCGGCGAGGACAGCGACGCTTACGGCAAGCCCAGACGTACACGGCGGGCCTGCCCTTCGATGCCCGAGTGCGCGCCGTTGCTCAGATGCTCGACGACGACGGCTACCTGGCGGAGTTCTGCCGGGTCACGGACGACGAGTTCATGATCATCGAGCACAATTGCACCGTATTGAGCGTGGCGCATCGCTATAGCCATGCGTGCGCCAGCGAGCTGGCCTTTCTCCAGGAGGCGCTCCCCGACGCGAACGTCACACGCGTAGCACACCAGATCACGGCCGGGCACGTGTGCGCCTACGAGGTGCGGCGCAAGAGCAGGTAGCGCTGCCGAACCGCAGGCGTGGCTGCGACGCAAACCTTCATCGGAGCCGTCTACGGGCAGCGCGGCGACGCCGGGGCCGGCGGCGCTCGCTGCGAATGGTCATGTTCTTCCGCAATTCAGAGAGGAGTTGTCATGGACCAGGCGCAAACGTCTACCGCCCAGAGCACTACGGACGAGCGGCGCCGGCATCGCAGCCTCGCCTCGCACCGGAGCCTGCTCTGCATTGCCAGCTTTGGCAGCTTGCTCAGCTTTCTCAGCGTCGACAGCTTGCTGAGCGTCGGCAGCATGCTCTCCATCGGCAGTGCCGGCAGCCTGCTCAGCATCGGCAGCGCCGGCAGCGTGCTTTCCATCGGCAGTGCCGGCAGCATCCTGAGTATTGGCGGCTCGGGCAGCATCCTGAGCATAGGCGGCGCGGCGAGCGTGCTGAAGATCGGCAGGCAGCGCGGTGTCACGCTTGCTGCAGAGCCTGAAGCAAACGAGACGTCGACGCCGCCCAGTTCAACCTAACCTTCTCTACACGGCGGGTAGTCAAGCCACGGCGGTAAACGCGGTGTCGGCTCCTGCCTGGTCGCCTGCTCGCCGCCGGCGAAAGTACGCCGGGTTGAGTCGTCTTGCCAGCAACAGGAAGGGAAGGCCAAGGGCGAGCGAAACCAGGACCGGAGCTTCGGTACCCCAGCCATCCTGGCTGATCGTGTCCCACATGCTGTACCCGCCCATGAACAGCATGAAGATCCCGCCGCCAGCGGACATGACGCCGGCCAGCAGGAACGTGCGCACGCTCCTCAGCAACACGCCGCGAAAATACACGGTGCAGGCGATACCCGTCAGGCCGTAGTACACCGAAATGAGCACGCCGACCTGATCGACGCTATTGGTCAGGAACGTGTTGACGCTGGATGCTTGTCCGCCCACGGCAAGCCCGGCGAACGATAGACCGGCAAGAAGCAGCGTGGCAATCCAGGGAGTACGAAACCGCGGACTGATCGTAGCGAGCACCCGGGGCAGCACACGCTCGCGCGCCATCGACAAGGCGACGCGGGCGGATGGCAACAGCGTGGTCTGCAGGGTCGCCACGGTGCTGGAAAGTATCGCCAGCGTCATCAGGTAGTTCCAGGGCTTGGGAACTATCGTCTTGGCGAAGATTGCCAGCGAGTCGTCGGCATTGTTCGTGATCGTACCCTGGCTGAGCGTCACTTGCAGAGCGGTCACGCCGAGCAGAAAGATCAGCAGTAACGCGAACATGCTGAATATCCCCGCCCTGCCCGGGTTCTCCGCCGCGTTCTCGGTCTCCTCGTTGACGTTGGCGGCCGTGTCCCATCCCCAATAGAAGAACACGGCAACCAGGGCACCGCCGATGAATGCGGAAGCGCCCCCAACATGGCTCGGGAAAAACCAGGTGAGCGAGATCCGGCGCGACCCATGCACGGGATTGAGTCCATAGGCTCGCACCAATGCGTAACACGAGAACGCGGAGACGATGATGTACTCGATGGCCAGCAGGACACGCTGGAAGCGAGCGGCCGCGGCAATGCCGTAGACCACCATGAAGGTGACGAAGGCAAACCAGAGTGAGCCAGCAAGCACGACCGCGGTCTGGTCGTTTGACAGGCTGGTGGAAACGAAACCCATCTGGCCAAGCAGGTTGAGCGAATACGTGCCCGCCAGCGACGAGGCGGACACCATGAACACGACGCACGCGGCAAGCGATGCCCAACCGGCCATGAAGCCGATGTCGGGCCCAAGAGCGTCGGTAACCCAGCTAAAGCTCGTGCCGCAGTTGGGGTTGACGCGGTTCAGATAGGCGAAGGCTATGGCAATGCCCATGACGGGCACAAAGGCAAGAGCGACGACGAGGGGAGAGGTGAATCCGACTGCCAGGACCATCGCGGCCATGCTGGCGGCGAGGCTGTACGCTGGAGCGGTGCTGGAGATGGCAATGATCGTTGAGTCCCAAAGACCGATTGCACCCTTTCGCAGCGTGACCGGGCGCTTCGGCTCGGGCGCTGCGCCGATGAATTGGTCATCCGTCATGTGAACCTCCAGACAGCACCAGACGACGCCAGCCTCGAGAACGTGTTGGAGACGTCGAACATCGACAAAGACGGGCGGATTGTAGTCGCGCACGAGGTGGTGACGGGACTGCTACGCACGGACAAGACTCCTCTCGCTGAGCCGGGGCTGCGCGCACGGCACGGTATGGGTGGAAATGAAAGCGCCACTCACAGGGCGTGAGCGGCACGTGCGCCAAGTAGCTCCGGCTACCTGAACATGGCCAAGCGCGCACTGCAACAGTGGAGCTCGGACGGAACGAGCCTAACAAATCCACTTCCTGATGTCAAGAACGTTGCGATCGCGCGATCGCGCGCCTGCTCCTGTCCACCTCGGCTGCCTCCAGCCGAGCGATGCAGTATGCTGACAACGTCGTCCGTGCGAGCCGCACGGCTCACGCGCAGCAAGGATGTGCAAAGCAGTGGATGTTTGCTTCGAGCTGTCGGATCGCTACTTTGAGGAGATCGGCCCCTGGCCGCTCGCGGTTGGCGCGACTGCCCGGGCGCAGCTCTATGCCTTCGCCGATCACAGCGCGGCCCAGCAGGGTGGGCGTTTGCTGCTGCCGGACCTTGCGCTGGCCACGCCGCAGGCGCCGGTCGCGCTGCGGCGCGCCATGCCGCTTTCCACTGCCGTCTGCGGCATGGTCGGGGAGCTGCACGTGCATCGCGGCAGCGGGCCCGAGCGCCGGGACCAGGCGATCATGCGCATTGAGTGCGGCGTGCCGATCTGCCTCGTGATCACCGTCCGGCGATGGGATCATGTCGACGTCGCCCCAGCCACCGTACCGGGCGGCGGGGAGGCCTGGCGAATGGCGCGCGGCCCGCGCGTGGCCGACATGATCAGCGGCATGCTGGATCTCCAGGAAGCGGCGTTTGAATCCGGCGGCGTGAGCAGCTTCTCGTTGCTGGATGAGCATGCTCCCAACTACCCCGTCGCCGGCATCGTCAGGCAGATCGAGCGCCTCGATCTCGATCCGGCGTCCCCGGAGTTCGGCAGCGTCGTGCCCGTGGACTCGCTGCCCTCCGGCATCTTCTGGCCGCACCGCTATCTCGTCACGCTCGCTCTATGACGCGCGAACGCTCACGGTACCGCGCGTTGGTAGATCCCAAAGGGAGATGATCATGCAGCCGCCGGCAAGCAAGTCCCACATTCTGCAGATGGTCCGCTCCGAGGCGAGCGCGTTCGAGGCGCTGGTCGCCGGCCTGACCGACACACGCCTTGAGGAGCCCGGCGTGACCGGCCAGTGGTCCGTTAAGGACATTCTCGCGCACCTCACCTGGTGGCAGCTGCGCATGCTGAAGAAGCTGGACAATCAGCAGCCGCCGTTTGGGCTTCCCGACGAGGATCACGAGGAGACGATCGCGCGCATCAACGACGAGGTGTACAGCGCGCATCGCGATCAGCAGGCTGCCGAGGCTCGCGCGGCATTCCTCGCCGCGAACAGGCACGTGCAGGAGACCCTGGCGGGCTATGCCGAGGAGTTTCTGCTCGCCCACACGGAGGACATCGCCGCCGACACCTGGGACCACTTCGCCGAGCATCGCCACTCCATCGAGCAGTGGCTGGCCCGGGCTCCGGGCCGGCCGTAGCGAGACGTCGAGTCTGCCTTCTCAGGGTGCGGCGAAGCTGGTGCCGGTGTGTAAGGGCGACAGGTCGAAGAGATCGACGATGGTCGCCCCGAGGTCGGCGAACGTCTCGCGGGTGCCGATGCTCGTCCCGGTCGGCAACCGGTAGCCGTAGGCCAGCAGAGGCACGAACTCGCGCGTGTGATCGGTGCCCGGCGTGGTCGGATCGACGCCGTGATCGCCGGTGATGAACAGGGCATCGCGCGGCCCCAGTAGCGCCAGAATCTCGGGCAGCGCGGCGTCGAAGGCCGCCAGGGCGTCCGCATACCCCTGGGAATTCTTGCGATGGCCGTACACCATGTCGAACTCGATTAGATTGGTGAAGATCATGCCGCGCTCGGGTTGCCGCAGGAGGGCCAGCGTCTCCGCGGTGGCTCCCGCGTTGTTCAGCGCGTGCTGGTTGGACGTGATACCCCGGCCCGCGAAGATATCCTGAATCTTGCCGACGCCGCGCACCGGCAGGCCGGCCTGCACAATCAAGTCGAGCGCGGTGTCGCCGGGCGCCTGCAACGCCCAGTCGTGCCGTCCCTCGTTATCGCGCGTGTAGGCGCCGCTGCTTCCCACGAACGGCCGCGCAATGACCCTGCCCACCGCGTGCCGGCCGGTCAGAGCCGCGCGCATCTCGGCGCACACGCGATACAGCTCGGGCAAGGGCATGACGCTCTCGTGGACGGCGATCTGCAACACGCTGTCGGCCGAGGTGTAGACGATCGGCTTTCCGGTGCGCACGTGCTCGTCGCCCAGCTCCTTGATGATCTCCGTGCCCGACGCCGTCTTGTTGCCCAGCAAGCCGCGTCCCGCGATGCGCTCGAACGTGGCTATGACCTCCGGCGGGAATCCGCGCGGATAGGTGGGCTGCGGCTTCTCGCTGATCACGCCCATCATTTCCCAGTGACCGGTAACCGTGTCCTTGCCGGCCGAGGCTTCCTGCAGTCGGCCATAGGCGCCGATCGGCGCCGGATCGGCAGGCACGCCGAGAATATCGGTCAGATGCCCGAGACCCAGACGGCCGAGGTTCGGCAGGCGCATGCCGCCCACGGCTCGCGCCGCGTTGGCAATGGAGTTCGCGCCCACGTCGCCGTAGGCCGCGGCATCCGGCGCCTCTCCGCAGCCCACGCCGTCAAGCACGATGACCGTCACCCGGTATGCTCCCTGCTGCTCGCTCATCCCCTGATGACCGCCAGCGCCTCGTCCCGACCCTTCTCCATCAGCTCCCGCGTGTCGCCTTCCACGTTGAGACGCAGGAGAGGCTCCGTATTCGATGGGCGGACGTTGAACCACCAGTCCTTATACTGCACGGTCAGCCCGTCGAGCCAATCCTGCTCCCCACCGGAGAAGTGCCCGGCCACGGTCTTCATCCGCTCCTGCACGTCCTGGACGTGAGAGTTAATTTCGCCGCTGCGCACGCGCGTGCTGATGCCGCGCACCAGCTCGCTCACCGGCTTGTTCTCACGCGAGACCAGCTCCAGCACGGTGAGCAGGGCGATCATGCCGGAATCGGCGAACCAGTTGTCCCTGAAGTAGAAGTGGCCGGAATGCTCTCCGCCGAAGATGGCATCGGTCTCGCGCATCTGCGCCTTGATGAACGAGTGCCCGACACGGGTCCTGATCGCCTTTCCACCGGCCGCGGCAATCACCTCCGGCACACTGCGCGAGCAGATCAGGTTGTAGAGAATGGTAGCGCCCGGGTTCCGGGCCAGCAGGGCTTTCGCCACCAAGCCGGTGACCATGTCCCCGCCCACGAGGTCGCCGCGCTCGTCGGTGATGAACATGCGGTCGGCATCGCCGTCGAAAGCCACGCCCATATCGGCATGCGTCTCGCGTACCGCGCGCTGCACGTCGACCATGTTTTCCGGCTCGATCGGGCTTGCCTGGTGGTTGGGGAAGCTCCCGTCCAGGTCGAAGAAGAGCGGCGTCACCTCGCAGGGCAGGTATCTGAACACTTCGGGCACGATCAGGCCACCCATACCGTTGCCGGCGTCGATACAGAGGCGAAGCGGCCGCACGGCTGAGCGGTCGATGAAGCCCAGGACGTGCCGGGCAAAGTCTGCCAGGACGTCGCGCGTGTGCACTGACCCCTGTGCCGCCTTTGGGGCGAGCGGCCCCTTCAGCACCAGGTCGCGGATGGCATTGAGACCGGTCTCCGAGCTGATGGAGATGGCGTTTTCGCGGCAGAACTTGAAGCCGTTGTACTTGGCAGGATTGTGCGAGGCAGAGACCATGACGCCTGCCTGGTAGCCGAACTTGCCGACGGCAAAATAGAGCTCATCGGTGCTGCACAGCTCGAGATCGGTCACCTCGGCCCCTTGCTCCACCATGCCGTGGATTAGCTCCGCGGCGAGCTCCGGACCCGACTGGCGCATGTCACGGGCGACGGCAACACGGGTAGCGCCGAGGTATGCAACGGTAGCAGCGCCTATGGCATGCGCGTCCTCACCGCTCAGCTCCTCGGGATAAACGCCACGAACGTCATAGGCCTTGAAAATCGAGGGGTTTATCATCTCCGCTCCCTTTGATATTGGCGAGCCATGTTGGCCGCCGGGTGGTCCTCGCACAGGCAGAAGCGGCCCAGGCGTTGCCACCCCCTCATGATACCTGGGGTACGTCTGCGGTGAGCCGGCCGCGGCCCGGGCCGCCGGAGCGCTGTCCATCGGAAGGGTTTGGCCGGTACCTGGTACCATTGGCCATCGACACGCATCGCGCACCACTCGCCCGGACTGCATAGCGGGCGGGCTCGAAGGAGTGGAACAGACGAACTGGGCTTATCGCGTTACTATCCGCATCGCCGTCGCTGCAACGCTGCTTGCCGCGGGCTCCCTGCCGGGAACCGCAGCAACGGCCGGGCGGGCCATCTTCGTAGCTCCGAGCCCTCAAGCGCTTGACAGCCTGCTCACCACCACGCTCAGACCGGCACGCGACCTCTACGCACTCACCGAAAGCCTGAAGCTGCATACGACGACCCCTATCGACCCCTATGTGAGCCATAGCCCTACGGACTACGCGGTGGGCACGGCTGCTATCTTCTACCTCTCCAATGACGCGGAGAACGGCTTCGTGACCGCGCGGGCCAAGCTGGTGCTGGAGACCGCGCACGCCTACTACTATGTCCAGCAGGGGTTCAAGGTCAACCTACCAGCGCTTGCCAGGTCGGCCGCGACGTTCGAGCGCACTACCTATCCCACGGACCGCGCCATCTTTGGCCCCGAATGGACTCCCGGCGTGGACGACGATCAGCACATCACTATCTTCAACGGGCACCTACCGCCCAGGGTAGAAGGCTATTTTTCCGGCGAGGATCTCTATCCACGCGTGGTGAACAAGTTCAGCAATCAGCGGAAGATGATCTACATGAGCCTCTCCTCGCTGACACCGGGGGCGGCGGCGTATGACAGCGTGCTCGCCCACGAGTTCCAGCACATGATCCACTTCAATCTGCACCCGGCCGACGAAGCCTGGATCAACGAGGGAGACTCGGTACTCGCGCAAGAGCTGAACGGCTACAGCGACGAAGGCTATGCCGGCGCCAAAGCTGGCTCTCCAAACGCGCAGCTCGATGCCTGGGCCCCCGTGGACAACAGCCAGTACTACGGGGGAGGCTACCTCTGGATGCTCTACCTGTATGAGCACTACGGCGGAACCCGGCTGACCAGGGCTGAGCTGGCAGACCGCACGCACAGCAACATGGCGGTATTCGACGACGTGCTGGCCAGGCTCGGGTACAAGGTAACGGCAGACGACGTATTCGCGGACTGGGTCGTGGCAAATTACGTCAACGACACGACGATCGCGGGCGGCAAGTATGGCTACACCCATACAGGCGTACGCGCCCAGGCCGACATGACCACGACGACGCCGTTCACCCGCTCGCAGACCCTGCCGCAGTACTCCGCCGCCTACATAGCCGCCAAGCCGTCAAGCCAATCCTCCTTGACACTGCGCTTTAGCGGCTCGCCCACCGTCTCGCTGCTCAACACCGTGACGCCGCCGGCATTCTGGTGGAGCAACCGGGGCGACGGCGTTGATACGACGCTCACGCTGCCGCCGCTGGACCTGCGGTCGACTCGCCGGGCTACGCTGCACTACCAGGTGTGGTACGACATCGAGCAGGATTACGACTACGGATATGTCGAGGTGTCGACAGACGGCGGGAAGACATGGTACGCGCAGCGCACGCAGTACACCACCGCCACCAATCCCAACGGGGCCAACCTCGGCAATGGCTACACCGGACCCAGCTGCCCACACGCGGCACAGGCACAGCATTGCTGGCTGCAGGAGCAGGTGGACCTCACTCCATTCGCCGGGAAGACCGTGCTGGTCCGCTTCGAGCAGGTGACGGACGACGAGTACAACGGACAGGGCATGGCCGTTGCCCACATCAGCGTCCCCGAGATCGGCTTTGACGGTGACTCCACGCTCGCGGGCTGGCAGCCGGCCGGCTGGCTGCACACGGATAACACGGAAGCGGAGCACTGGATCGTGCAGGCCATCGTCTATTCCGCGGCCGGCGCTGCCACCGTCGTGCGCATGGCGGTAGGGAACGATGGCCACGGCACACTCGCCGTCCCTGCCGGTGCCCGGCAGGTGGTTGTGGTGGTCTCGCCGGCGGCACCGTTGACGACGGTGCCCGCAAGCTTCACACTCAGTGGTGGATCCTGACGATGTCTCTGGCTCCGGCCGCCACCATGGGAGAGTCTGGTGCCTCTGAGCAGATCCCGGCACGCGCCCATTACGCCGGCAAGCCGCCGTGCTAGAAGAGTAGCCCCGCGCGTCCGCGTCACGACCATCCTGGCAGTCGCGTTACTGGCACTGCTGATCGCGGGCAGGCCGCAGAGCGCGCATGCGCAGGCCGTGGCCGTGCGCTCCAGCATTGCTCCCGGCAGCTTGCTGCCCACAATGCCCTCGACCCTCCGCCTGACCTTCAGCTCGGACCTCGTTGCCGGCCAATCCGACCTGCGGATCAGCGGTCCCGACGGCAGCAGCGCGATCGAGGGTGCGCCGGCGCAGACACCCAACCACCAGTCGCTGACCGTGCGCCTGCGCTCGCGCGGCGGCGGCACCTACAGAGTGTACTGGAGCTCGGTCTCGGCAGCAGACGGCAACGTGGTGGTGGGCGCCTTCGACTTTGCCGTCGGCTATGTCTCGGCAGCCGGCGATCTGAGCGCACGCGTGGAAGCGCATCATGCCACCGCGCTGCGCGCCGTCACCTTCTTTTCCGCGCTCGTCCGCTGGCTGCTGCTGCTCGCCGCGCTGGCCTGGGCCGGCGGCGCCCTGCTGGAGGCTGCCCCGGGCGGCGCTCCCGCGCATGCCGCGATCGCGCGCGAAGACGCCTGGCTACCTGTCGTTGGCAGGCGCGCGGACGGCTTTCGCGTCGTGATTCCACGCCTGCTGATCGTGCTTCTCCTGCTGAGCTGGCTGCTGGCGGCCACGGAGCTCTGGATCGCGGGCAGAGTGTCGCTTGGCGGCAGCGTGACCGGCCTCTTCGGCGGACGACTGGGCCTAGCCCGGGTCGTTTCCTTGCTGGTGTTGCTGGTCGCGGTCCTGGTCGAGCGGTTACCCTCGAGCACGTCCCGGCGCGCCCGATCGCCGTCCGTCAGCACGGATTCCATCGCGCGCTCGGTCCGGTCCGCCATGGCGCAGCCGCAGTCCAGCGGATCGCCGCCCGGAGGCCAGATCGTCGCGTCCGTGCTCTTCCTGTTTCTATTGGCGGCCGTAAGTCACGCCGCGGCAGTGCCGGCGATCACGCTTTCCGCGATCGTGCTGTCCTGGACACACGACGTGGGCGCAGCGGTCTGGGTTGGATCCATGTTCTACATCGCCGTGGTCGCCCTGCCTGCCCTGGACGACATCGATCTCGACCACCGGGCGCCGCTGATCCTCGGCCTGGTGCGCCGCCATCTGGTCTTCGCCGGCGCCGGTATCGCTATCCTGATCGCCACTGGTCTCTTTGCCGCTCAGACACAGGTCGGCACGCGGTCCGGGCTGAGCGGCAACGCCTACGGCAGCACGCTCCTTCTCAAGCTGCTCCTCGTGGCTGCCGTGCTCCTGCTGACCATCTACAACCTTGCGATCCAGCGCGGCTACGTCGAACGCGTCTGGGGACTGCGACAACGCGTGGAAACGCTCGCCGCGCTCGAGCGGCTGGGCCGCATCTTCCGCGCCGACGCAGCCGTTGGCGTGCTGGTGGTCGGTGCTACCGCCGCGCTCTGGTCCGACACGCCGCCGGCCGTTGCCGCGCTGCCGTCGACGGCGGCCTCGGTGCCGGCACTGCACGGTGGATCGTGGGAATCGGCCGGCCTGCGCGGCATCGCGGTCTATCGCGTGCTGTTCCAGCCCGGGAATCGCCACACGCTCTGGGCAGCCACCGGCGCGGGCGTGTGGGTGAGCACGAACGATCAGCAGACGTGGCTCAGGACGGGCACCGCCCTCGACAAGCTGGCTATCTACAACCTGCTGCCGCTGGACGGCGGTCGCGGGCTGCTGGCCGCGGCCGGAGACGGGCATCTGTACCGTAGCTACGACTCGGGCCGCCACTGGGACGCACTGATCCGGCCGTTCGGCCATCGCCCGCTCCGCGCGCTGGCCCAGCACGGCCGCGTGCTGGTTGCGGCCGGTGATGACGGCATCTTTCGCAGTATCGACGACGGCCGGCACTGGCATCTGGTAATGGCCGGCGGCAACGACGGCATAGCCACGGTCTACTGGTCGGCACGCGATGGCCAGTTCTTGGCCGGCGTAGAGCGGGGATCCTGGCGCTTCTACGAGGGCGGTGCCGACGCTGCCGCGTGGCACGCCGCCGGCGGAGCCCCGGCAGCCGGAGGCGGCGTGGCGGCGCTTGCCTGGCTCGACGGTCCGGTGTCCCGGCTGGTAGCGGGCGCGGGCAGCGGCGCCTGGATAGCAACGTCGCTCAACGGCCCCTGGTCGCCGCCGGCAGGCATTCCCGGCAACGTGACGGTGAACGCGCTGCTTCCCGAGCATCGCTCACTCGGGCACATGTACCTGGGCACGGGCGGCGGGGGTATTTACAGCACGGTCGACGGCGGCACGAACTGGGCGCCGCTCGGCACGCACATGCCCAGCACGATCTTCAATCTGGTGATGCGCCCGGGGCCCAGCGAGATTCTCTACGCGGGCTCGACCGACGGCGTGTTCCTGCTACGTCTGAAGTAGAGCACCTATGGGCCAAGACCCGTTCAGGCTGGCCATTCCGATCGAGGTGCGGTTCAGCGATCTCGATGCTCTCGGCCACGTCAACAACGTCACCTATTTCACCTACTTCGAGATTGCCCGTATCAAGTATCTGCAGACCGTTTCCAGGAAGCCGGTGAGCATCGACGACATCAAGCTCGTGATCGTGGAAGCCGTCTGTCGCTATCGCACTCCTGCTCTGTTGGGCGACATCCTGCAGGTCGGCGTGCGCGTGAGTCACATGCGCCGCAGCAGCTTCGCGTTCGAGTACCGCATCTGCCGGAGCGCAGACAGTCGATTGATCGCCGAAGGGCGCACGGTGCAGACGGTCTTCGATCACCAGAGCAAGCGGGTGGCGCCGATCGGCGACGCCTTTCGGGATCAGGTGCGGTGCTTTGAGCAGCGCACGTTCAACGTGCACGAGCCCATTCCTCCCTGGGAGCCGTACGAGCGCAAGGCAGAGGGCATGTCGTAGCCCGCGTTGCGAAACGCGCGATCTGGTTGGCCCATGCAGATGCTAGCTCGGCTCATTCCGCGGAGCGAGAAAGAGCTCGACGCGATCGCTCGTACAGGTTGCAACGCCAGTGCCGAAGAAGTCGGTGTCCCGTGTCCTCACATGTACGTCGCCCTCGCGCATACTGCAGGCACGGCCCGGGACTACCAGGGTGATTGGCCGGGAGAACAGCGGGCAGCGGAGCTACCAGGAAGAGAACATGGCTCGATCGCAACCTGGCGCTGGTCGATGCCCTGCGTGCGGTGGCGGATGAAAAGGCGTCACCGTCGCCCAGATGGCCATTGCCCGGGTGCTTGCCCGCGGCCGGGATATCGTGCCCGTGGTCGGGGCGCGCCGCCGTGACCGCCTGAACGAGGCACCGGGAGCGCGCGACCTCGACCTCGCGGCGCACGATCTCGAGCGGATCGACAAGGCCGTGCCGCAGGGCGCCCCTGCCGGGGACCGCTACGATGCCGCGCAGATGGCCCATCTCGACAGTTAGCGCAGTGGCACCGCGCGTGCGTTGCCGTTCTCGATGTAACGAGCAGTTGCAGGCTAGCGCGACCGGATGCCCATCATGGCGCCGGGCTCGGCGAGCGCCAGCGAGATCTCTTCGCGCACCCAGGGATCTGTCTCGCGGCCGAGCGCCTGCCGCAACGCCTCCACGGCAGCGTCGCCGCCCAGTCGACCCAGGGCCCAGGCCGCGTGCCCGCGCACGAGCGCCGTCGCCAGGCTGAGCGCGTCGATCAGCGGCGGCACCGCCCGCGGGTCGCCGCTGTTGCCCAGAGCTACCGCCGCGTTGCGCTGCAGTCCCTCGCGCTTGACGCGCGTGATCGGGCTGCCGGAGAACCGGCGCCTGAACTCCACCTCGCTGATGCGCAGCAGCGGGATCAGCGCCGGTCGCGCCGCGTCCGGATCGGCGGCCTGAAAGGCGGGGTGATTCACCGATATTCCCTTGAGCGCGGGGGGACACACATCCTGGCAGACGTCGCAGCCGAACACCCACTCGCCGATCAAGGCGCGTAACTCTCGGGGAATCGGCCCCCGGTGCTCGATGGTCAAGTACGAGATACAGCGGTTGTTGTCCAGCTCGTATGGACCGGTGAGTGCGCCCGTTGGGCAGGCATGGATGCAGAGCGTGCACGCGCCGCAGTGTTTGCGCAGCGGTTGGTCCGGCTCCAGATCCAGCGAGGTCAGGATCTCGCCCAACAGAATCCACGAGCCGAAGATGGGGTTGATCACGTTGGTGTTCTTCCCGTACCATCCCGTTCCCGCGCGTTGGGCCACTGCTCGGTCCACGATCCGCGCCGTGTCTACCAGCGTGCGGCACTCGCCGGCGCCAAACCGCTCCTGTAGAATGCCGGCGACCGAGCGCATGCGCTTCTTGAGCAGTGTGTGGTAGTCCCGCGCCCACGCGTAGCGCGCGATGCGGCCACGCGGCAGATTGTCGCCGGCATCCTCGGGCTCGATCGTGCGGTAGGACATTGCCACGGCCACGATCGAGCGAACGCCCGGAAGCAGGTTGGCGGGATCGGCGGCCGTGTCGGCGCGCTCGGCCGTGAACCAGGTCAGGCCCGAGAAGACACCCGCGGCGATGCGGTCGCGCAAAAAGCGGCGCGCTTCCTCAAAGGGCGCGGCGGCGGCGATGCCCACTACATCGAAGCCCGCCGCGCGCGCGATTTCTTTGACGGCGCGCGCACGCGTTCGCGGCGTGTCGCCGCCGGTCGTGTCATGGTCTCCTACCTGCTCCATGCAGTCCCCTGCACCGTGAGCGACGCGCCTGCCGCTATCCCCGCGCGATCGCGGAGAGCTGCAGCCGGACATACGGTCAGGATATTAGTATCCCCGCGAGGGGTCCAGCACGTTGAGCAGCGGCTCCGAATTCTGGTAGAGGCGAAGGTTTTCGAGGAACAGATCCATCAGCAGGGAGCCGTACCGCCGCGTGGCACCGGAAATGTGCGGCGAGAGATAGACGTTGGGCAGCGACCACAGGCGGGACGAGGGGCTGAGCGGTTCCTGCTCCATGACGTCCAGTCCCGCGCCGCCGATCCAGTGCTGTGTCAGGGCGCGTACGAGCGCGGACTCATCGATCACGTCGCCGCGCGCGATGTTGATGATGTAGGCATGCGGCCGCATGGATCGCAGCTCTCCCTCCCCGATCAGGTGGTGCGTCTCGGGGGTGCTGGGCGTGGCAACTACCACGTGGTCGCACTGGCTCAGCATCACCCGGAGCTGCTCAGGTGGATAGAGCATGTCGACGTCCGGATCTTGCTCGCCGCTGTGAGCCGAGCGCCGAATGCCGAGCACGCGCATCTCGAAGGCGTGTGCCAGGCGGGCGATCTGGCGGCCGATGTGGCCCACGCCTACGATGCCGATCGTCGTGCCGAAGAGCTCGAAGCCGCGCAGACTCGCCCGCTCGCTGTCGTCGGCCCAGGTGCGGTCGCGCTGGAGCGCGAGCAGTCTGCGCCAGTGCCAGGCGTGCAGGAGAAGACTGCTGAACACATACTCCGTGATGGGGGTGGCGTGGATGCCACTCGACGTGGTGATCATCAGTGGCAGTCGCGAGAGCGGCAGTCCGCTCCGCATGATGTGATCCGCCCCCGCGGACGGGAGCTGGATCCAGCGCAGGTTCGGCGCCAGCGTGGTGAGGTCGTCGGGTATAGAGCCCGTGCACAGCACATCGGTCTCCGGGTGTTGCTCGAGAGCGACGCGGAGGGCATCGTAGCCCCCCACGATGAAGACGTGATCGTTCCCCAGTTTCCGATAGAGACGTTCGAGGTCCGGCTGCTCGAAACCGGGGAAGTCGGTTACCACCACCGGGTTCGTCTGACGAGAACTCTGTCGCTGGTGTGACTGTTTCGCGTTATCTCTACCCATCACGCCCCTCTGTCGAAAGCAGGAGATCGCCGAAGTGTGCTGTGTGAAGGATAGCGCTGAAGCGGGAGGGCTTGCTGTCTACGCGAGGGTAATCTTCACGTCCAGCGCCTGGTGGTGTGGAGCACGCGGAGCACCTCGATAGTCTCGCCGGTAATCTGATAGATGATGCGATACGGGAAGCGTGTCACTAGCCGTTCTCGCGTCCCCCCCACCAGTCCGGGTCGGCCCAGCAGAGGAAACTCGGCCAGGCCGTTGCAGGCATTGAGAATCGCGCCGACGACCCGGTCCGCGGCCTGCGGGCTACGCTCCGCATAGTAGCGGTAGGCAGCACGGATGTCGTCCTGTGCTGCAGGCATCAGATGGACCGTCACACCGTGGCCTGGTCCGTGCCGAGCGCGAAGTCGGGTGGAAGCATGCCCTCGGCCTGGAATTGGGCCACGACGTCCTCGATGGGGATGCCACTACCGGCGCGCGCCTGCTCGACGCCCTCGTGGATCATGGCGATCTCGCGCAACTGCTGCTCAGCAGCGGTACGGAGCGCGGCCACCATCAACTCGTTACGCGAGCGCCCGGTCGCCTTCGCCAACATTTCATACTGCGCATGCACCTCATCCGGCATGCGGATGCTTGTCGTCGTCGCCATAGCGCAGCCCGCCCTTTCAGCCATACTATGCTTCATAGTATATGTGGCCTGTGCGAGCCGGTCAACCTACCGCGTGTGTGCAGAAACCCCGCCCGCGTCGAGCAACGGGTTCAGCGCTCACCTGAGGAGCGGGATCGACACCTCGATCATGTGCCGGAGCATGACCAGACCGGCTATCGATCACCGCGGGCAGGTGGACGAACAGCCAGCGCGACCAGGATAGAGAGGATACATGTCGCGGCTCCGGCGAAGAAGGTGACCTGGTAGCCGAAGTGATCCCATACGATGCCGCCGAGCACGGGCACGCTGACCGCCGCGACATGATTAGCCGTCCCTCCCATGGCCAGGGTCGGCGTCATCTCATCGCGCGGCGCGATCTTGCCCAAGTAGGTGGTGATGGCCGCACCGCAGCAGAACAGCATGTTGTCGATGCAGAACAGGATGCCCAGCAGTACCACGGCGTGGACCAGCGCGTAGCCGGAAAACAGGAAGACCAGAAGGATGTAGTTGCCTACCAGCACGGCACGCTCGCCGTAGGTATCGATCATGCGACCGATCGGTACCGCAAAGATCATGGTGACCACCGTGTTGAACAGCAGGAGCACGGTGATCGACTGCACGCCCACGTGATAGTTCCTGACCAGCAGGAACACGGCGAACGTGCCGAATATCTGACGCCGGCTGCCGTCCAGCAAGGTAAGCGCGTAGTAGGTCAGATAGCGGCGCCGGAATATGATGCTGATTCGCGGCGCGGCCTCCTGATCGTGCAGGAGCCACAGGCAGACGGCTCCCACCAGCACCAATGCCCCGGCGGGGACGAAGCTGCCGCGCAGGCCCAGCGGGATGACCAGCGCAAGCACCAGGGCCGTGCCAAGCAGCGTGCCGACGGCACCGACCGTGTTGCTTTGACCCATCTTGGTGCCGCGGTTGTGCTCGCCTGCCTGTCCCAGGACGAGGCCGGAGCTGAGCGGGTTAAACAGATGGAAGCCGATGCTGCCGAACATGGTGATCGCGATCAGGGTGGCCAGGCCGGTCGCGGTCGAATAACCCATGAGGCCGATGCCTAGAATGAGCAGCGCGAGCGCGGTGACGCGCGATTCGCGCAGACGCACGGTCAGAGCGGCCAGCACCACGGTGAGGAACCCGGGCACCTCGCGGAGCGATTCGACGAGGCCAAGCTGGCTGGGATGGATATGCAGATCCTGGGAGACGAAGTTGGTGAAGAGCGCCGAATAGGTAGCCCAGCCGCAGTTCATGAAGAAGAAAGCAGCAAGGATGAGCGTCCATTCGCGCTCACCTACTCTCGGCGGCCACCGTCCCGGCACTCCTGCCCTCTTCCCAGACATAGTGTGCCCAGCCTTGCCGCGCACGCATCAATCCTAACAGGAGAGCCTGCCGGCTGTCTGTACCAGGGATGCGCGCGCTGCGGACAGTGCCGGCACTGTGACCCAGCCCGGGCCACTATCGAAGCGTCGTCCGATACATGGCCCCGCCACGAACGCCAGCCTGCCTCCATAGTTGGCTGTCTTTGTGAGCTCACGGAGAAGAGCACCGGCGCAGGCGCCATTCTCCGCCATCATCGTCTGGGGCCGCTGCCTCGGACAAGTCAAATGCTACGGCAAGCCGCTATACCGTCGCCCAGTGGCCCAGACGGTAATCGATCGCGATCATGGGCGCATTCTCGAGCGGCTTGTGCCCCGGCATCCTCCGTGCTAGGGTAGTTCTGGACGCGGCGTGCCACGGAACGGCGCTTCCCGAGTCCGCGACCACACCATGGCGCGGCACGCGCGCTTCGGCGGACGTACCCGTGGGAGGGCACCTGTATGAGCCCGATTGATGGAAGCTTCGCGGACGAGTTGGCCGCGGTGCTGGGGATGCACCTTCGTCCCGTCGGATTTCGCTATACGCGCGAGAAGCCGCAGGGTGCGCTCGAGTTCAAGAGATCCGGTGGCTGCCTTGCCTCGCTGATCTTCGCCTGTGCGCGAGGGGCCACCGTCGCGGTTGGGCCCGGCACGTGCGGCCGGCCGTGCGCAGCCTTCTACCTTGGATTCGCACCGTGGATATTCGAGGGAATCGAGCAGTTTCTCTCCTGCGGTCCCTGCCTGTCACGTGAGCCTGAGCGCTTCATCCACACACCGGAGCTGGCGCGGCAGTGGCTGGAAGCCATGCGATTCAGCGCGCCTGCCGGCCACCTAGCCGTGTTCAAGCCATTCGGGAGCTTCGCGGCAGATGAACGTCCCGACGTTGCGATATTCTTTGCCACGCCGGACCAGCTGAGCGCCCTCGTCTATCTGCTGCACCACGACAATCCGATGGCGGAACAGCGCGTGGTGGCGCGGTTCGCCTCCGCGTGCGGCTCGATGGTGACCCTTCCGCTGCGATCGCTGCGGGAGGAGAAACCGGCAGCCTTCTGGGGCTTCCACGATCCGTCCGCTCGCGTGCACCTACCGGCATCGCTCACCACGCTGGCCATGCCCACCGCGATGCTGGAAGAGGCATGGTCCCACGCAGGCGATAGCTTCCTGGCTACTCCGGCCTGGGCGAAGCTTCGCGCCCGCGCCGACCGGCCTCTGGAGACCAACTGACAAGCTCTTCTCGCCATCTTCATCAACCTGGAGCAGAAGGCGCCAAGCGTCGGCGTTACCGTTAGCTCGTCCAGGATTGCCGTCGAACTGCTGCTCGTCCGGCTAACCAAGGAGTCTATGCGGCGCACCATCCTCGGGCAAAGGATGCGGGAGCGCGGTACACACCTTCGTGAAGGAACTCCACATCTTCAGCGCGACGTTGAGGATGTGAGCTTCGTAGAGGCTCCAGCCTTCCACTGGAATACCGTCATAGGAGGCTACCGTCCCCCGCCCAATCACGACCCACTGGTGTGGATACCCCGCCCGGCCCGTACCCTGCCATCCTCGCAACTGGAGGCTCCACGAGCTCGCCGTGACGCACATGCAAGTGGGAAGCATCTAGGGCATCCGTGAAGCTCCCAACTCATTCCCGGTTCCGCAGAATCGCGGCGAGGAGCTTCGGGTCGCGCCGGCCGTGCAGCACAGCGACCACCCAGAGCGGCGATTCATCGGGCGCGTAGACAATCAGATACTCGTACACGCGCGTGAACCGTAGCGGCCGCGTGGTGAGGTCAGGCCGCTAGTGCTCCTGCTGCGGAAACGGGGCCAGCATGCGGATTCGCTCGGCGATTTCGTCTATCACGCGGTCCGTACCGTCGAGGCTGTCCGGTGCGATGTATGCCCGAATCTCGCGAAGGTCCTGCAGCGCGCCAGGATGAAGCGCGTACCGCCTCATGCCGAGCGCGCACGCTGGGCCGCGGTCTCGGCATCCAGGAGGGCGTAGACTTCTTCGCCGTCGATAGGTTGCACCCTGCCGCTCTTGAGGTCGTCATGGCGACAGTCCAACATCTCGCGCGCGTCTGAAAGCGTCGCGAAATATCCGCTCATCGCGTCTGCGAAGAGTTCATCGGTCGGGCGACCAGTGTCAGCGGCCCATTGGTCAACCTTGGCCTGCAGGTCAGAGTTGAAATGCACTTCCATACCAGCAAGCGTGGGCCCCGTGGCCCGGTACGTCAAGCTTGTGATCGGTCAAGCGATATCAGAATCCGGAATCATCCTCCTCCTGTTGGTGAGCCTTGCAGCGCTGGCTGGGCACCAGCGCAGTCCCGTTCGTCGCCGCCCGGTTCGCCACGCGTAGAGCGGCGATCACATACCGTGCCTGCCGTCGTGTCACACCAGGAGCGTGGCGCTTCGAACCGCTGCTCTATCTCAAAGGATTTACTTTCACATAATAAAACGAGTGTATACTTGTTATTAGGTTGCTGGAGACTAACAGTTCACGTCTTACATGGTGCAGAGACCACGCCCTGTCCACATGCGTATGGGGCCGGTTATCTGCACTTTTCATGTGTGGAGGTGTTGCAGGCATCAGGTGGACGGCACGACGGCAGATTGCTCGCCGCACTCGGAGTACGCATTGCATTGGGCGCTCATACAGAGTGGTATCGACACACGGGACACAAGGAGGAAGCTAATGCACTGGACACGTCGCTATGGCGCTGCCATAGCGGTAGTGGGATCTCTCCTCGTCGCAAGCACGGTCTTTGCCGCAGAGCAGCATGGCACGATCGGCCAGAGCGCCGCGGCGGCCGGCACGGCCAACGCAGACTGGGCAGTCTGGGGCAATAACACGGACAACAATCACTACTCGACCCTGACACAGATCAATGCCGGCAACGTCTCGCGATTGGGCGTTGCCTGGACTCAGGCAGAAGGTCCGAAGCTTACGACGTTCGAGACGGTGCCGCTGGTGATCGGCGGCACGATGTACTACACCACCAACACGGATCAGGTACGGGCCGTGGATGCCGCGACGGGGCAGCTCAAGTGGCAGTTCACTCCCAAGGTGAACTTCTACGAGGCGATTGCCGGCGGCGGCGGCGGTGTCCCGACCAGCCGAGGCGTGACGGCCGCCAAGGGTGATATCTACTTGCTCACCTTCGATGATCAGCTCATCGCCCTGCAGCAGTCCACCGGCGAGAAGCTATGGACCACCACGGTCGCAAGCGCCATCGACGGCTTCTCCGAGGTTTCGCCACCCACCTACTGGAACGGCATGCTGTTTGTGGGCAGTGCCGAGGGTGATTCAGGGCACCGCGGGTTCGTGGCCGCCTATGACGCCGCTACTGGCAAGAAGCTCTGGACGTACTACACCGTGCCGGCCGCCGGGCAGGGCTGGGTACCGAAGTCGCCCCTGGTCAGTGGCGGCGATGTGTGGATGCCGGCCGTCGTCGACACCACGACGGGGATCGTCTACTTCGGCACCGGCAATCCCTATCCCGACTTCGACAACAGCCATCGGCCCGGCTGCGATCCGTGGGTAGACGCCACCATCGCTCTGAATGCCAAGACCGGCAAGTTCCTCTGGGCCCACTCGGAGGTCTGTAACGACGTCTATGACTACGATTCAGACCCCTCGCCAATGCTCTTCACCTTGCATTACGCCAACGGCAAGAGCGTCCGCGCCGTCGGCCATGCCAACAAGTCCGGTCTGTATTTCGTATACAACGCCAAGACGGGCGCCCTCCTCGCGAAGACGACCTACGTTACCACGTACACTCACCCCTCGCCGAAGGCGAAGGGACCGCAGCTCAGTTGCCCCGGCTCCTGGGGCGGCTTCGAGTACTCTCCGGCCGCCTATAGCCCGCAGACCCAGGCCGTCTACTATCCTGCCCTGACCGTGTGCCAGATCGTCAACGGCGCTCAGCTTTCCTTCGACGCGAAGCACATATCGGGCACCATGGCGGCGATCGATACGACTACCGGCAAGTATCTCTGGCGTACCCAGGTTTCCGCGCCGATGGTCGGCGGAGCGCTGGCCACGGCAAGCGGGTTGGTGTTCAGTGCCGCCGACGACGGCAGGTTCTATGCCTTCGACGCGAAGACCGGCAAGATTCTCTGGACCGCCAACCTGGGCGTCGGCTCCGGGGCACCGCCGATCACCTATGAGGTAAACGGCACCCAGTACATCGCCATCGCCATGGGCGGCTTCAGCTCCCAGGGATACTTCAATCCGAACGGGCTGGGCGGCACGCTCATCGCCTTCAAGCTCAACGGCGCGCCGATCAAGAAGCTGCCGGCGGTCAATAACGTGCACGGCATGGCGATCGGCGGCTTGAGCGAGGTGATCACCACCAAGGGCCTGACCAAGCTCAGCAACGACGTCTACGTGAGCACTGCGCGGAAGACGGTCGTGTTCGAGGTAACCGCCGCGGCGACTGCCGCCAACAACGGCTTCAACTTCAACGGCTACGCCAAAGGACAGGCGAACTTCATCGTGCCTACCGGGTGGCTGGTCAACTTCATCTTCAAGAATGACCAGGCACTTCCACACAGCCTGGCGGTGATCAATTCGCTCAAGATCGGTCCCGATCTCAGCCCGTTGGCCGAGACCCCCAATCCGACCGTGGGCTTGTCCGGTACGGCGTCGCAATACGCCAGCTTTAGCACGGTAACGCCCGGCAAGTTCTACCTGGTATGCCTGGTGCCCGGCCACCTCGCGACAGGGATGTGGGACAACTTCACCGTCTCTGCCACGGCCACCGCGCCCTCGATTCAGGTCAGCAAGTAGCCCTGACGCGGCACTGCCTGCTCCGTACCGGACAGGCACAAGGTCGTTTCGGCAAGTGGGGGCCCTGCTCGTGCACGAGCAGGGCCCCCACTTGCTTGCTGCTACGTTCCCGGAGCCGGGAGCGGTGCCTTCCCGCAGCAGTCACCGCGCCCAAAACCGCGCTTGCCGGAGCGGTGTTCGCCGTAGGGGGCGGCGGTAGCACTACAGGGCGCCATCGTGACCCCCAGCCAGGCAGGCGTCCCGGTGGTGCAGCTTGGGCTCGACGTCCGCTGGGAGTCGTAGCGCCGCCCAGTGCTACCGGGCGCGTCGCAGGTAGACGCTGAAGCAGGTACCTTCGCCGACCGTGCTCTGCACGTCGACGTGGCCGCCCATCAGCTCCAGAAGCTCCTTGACGATGGCCAGGCCCAGCCCGGCGCCGCCGCTGGAGTGCGTCCGTGCCTTGTCCACCCGGTAAAAGCGCTCGAAGACATGGGGCAGGTGCTCGGACGCGATGCCTTCACCCGTATCGGCAACGCTGATCACGATCCACTCCGGCTCCGCGGCTGCCGCCAACGCGATCATGCCCCCTTCGGGCGTGTGGCGAACCGCGTTCCGCACGAGATTGGCCAGGATCTGCCGCAACCGATCCGCATCGGCCAGCGCGGCCGGCAGCCCAGGCTGCACCTGTGCCACCAGGGTGAGCGATCCCTCGCGGTAAGCGAGCGGGCCCAGCAACGCGGTCACCTCGCGTACGACGCTGCCGGCGTCGGTCGGCACGCACGTGACGCGCATGGCATCCGTGCCGGCGCGCACCAGGGTGAAGAGATCATCCACCAGTGCCGCGAGGCGCTGCATCTCGCTCTGCAGCGCCTGCAGTGCCGTTCCAGGCAGGGTGCCCATGCCCTCCGGGCCGGTGCTGCCGGTCGCCTCGAGTACCTCCAGGTGAGCCTGCACGATCGCGATCGGCGTGCGCAGCTCGTGCGAGACGGTGGCAATGAGCTCCTGCCGCGACTGTAGCGCCTGCTCGGCCTGGGTCCGCGCGGCACGCAGATCGCCCATGGTTTGCTCCATGCCTGCCGCCATGCGGTTGAAATCCTCCGCCAGCCTGCCGATTTCATTTTCTTCCGTGACGGGCACGCGCTGGGTCAGATCGCCGTCGGCAAGCGCGCGTGCCGTACGCGAGACGGCGGTTACGCCGCGCGTCAGCCCGCTGGCGAAGTACACCGACACGACGGATGAGATGCCGAGCGCGGGCAGGACGGTGATGAGCACCAGCAGCGCGCTGGCAGCCGTGAAGCCCACCAGCAGCGCGCCCGCGATCTGGCTCCACGACGCCGACACAGTGACGCCGCGCACGAGCACGACCGCGATTGGCTGCCCGCGCGATCCGCGGATGGGCGCTGCGGCCGCTTCGGCTACGACACCGTTTACGCAGCTATTGGGGAAAGGAACGCGCGCGCTCGTCACCGCACCGCGGGCGGCGGATGCAACCAGCGCGGATCGGGCCGGGCCGGGTAGGATCTCGTTCGGGTATGCCGAAGAGCAGCTCTTCGTTTCCTGCGGTGCATTGACCGCGACCAGCACCTTTCCCTGGAGAGTGACGAGCTCGACGCGGCTGTTGATGGTCCTCCAGGGAATGAATAGGTTGAGCGGCGAGGTGCCGAGACTGTTCGGTTTCAACCTGCCGCTGGCCACGCCGTCCAGAAGGATGCGAGCGCGCGTGACGTCGATTGCGTCGCTGCCCGATTGCGGCTGCGCCAGCTCGGCGATGGAGCGCGCCTGCCCGGCAGGATCGGGTAGATTGTGGACGATCACGAGCACGGCCGTGACGCTGCCGATGCCCGCCAGGCTCAAGAACGTGATCGTGATCACGAAGAAGTACGAGAGTGCCAACTGGCGGCGCAGCCGCGTACGGGCCCATCTCCTTCCTGCGGCGCCGAGATCGACGCCGATGCGGAGCGTCGTCATCATGAACGCGAACCTGGGCGCGAGACCCCAATCTCCGGCGCTGCCGAGTGCGCCGGCGTCGCCGGGCCATGCCTCGCGCATGGTGGCCAGGGCCTGGCAGGCAAACCCGATCACGGCGGCCTGCAACCACACGCGCAGCAAACCTAACGGCAGCCGGGTCCACGCGTGCCGACCCTTGACCTGCTGCAATCGCCACATGGGCCACGCGACCACCCAGATCCAGCCGAGCACCGCGGTGACGGAGGAGATGCCCGGCGCCGTGGGCTGGCGCAAAACGAGGACGGAGATGCCGGGCTGCATGATGCTTGCCGCCACGACGAGCAGCAGCCAGCCGCCGACCGACTCAGCCGCGGCCTGCCAGAAGGGAGCGCGCAACGGAGCCGCCATCGACCACGACGGCATGAGAATGGGTGTCTCGGCGGGCGGCTGCCCGCTCGCCGCTCGAGGGTCTCTATCCGTCACGTCAGCAGCCTTGCGCCTATACCCTTATATATGGCCGGTGTAGAGAGAAACCACAAAGCCTCCACGCCATTGATCGTTCCAATCAGTATAGGGTGCGGGTATGGCGGAAGCATGCGCAGGCTGTGGCCGGCCTATGGCAAAACTGTAGCGAAACTGTGCCTCTAGCCCGGCAGCATCTTGTAGCCTATGCCCCAGACGGTCGTCACCCGGTCGCCCAAAGGGCCCAGTTTGCGCCGCAGGCGTACTACATGCGTGTCGACCGTGCGATCGAAGCCGTCGTACTCCACACCCCAAATACGCTGAAGCAGGTACTCGCGGCTGTAGGCGCGTCCGGGTTGAGCAGCCAGCACGTGCAGCAAATCGAACTCCTTGGGGGTGAGCTCCAGCTCCTTGCCGGCCACCGACGCGGTGCGGCCGGTCACGTCGATCTCCAGATCGCCCAGCCGGAGCGGCGTATCGTCCCGCCTGGCCTGTGTCTGCTCGCTCATCAGCGCCACGCGCCGCAGCAAGGCCCGGGCGCGCGCCAGCAGCTCGCGCATGCTGAAAGGCTTGGTCAGGTAGTCATCGGCGCCGACTTCGAGGCCCAGCACGCGGTCGATCTCCTCGGCCCGCGCCGTCAGCATGAGAATCGGCGTGATGCTGCGGGCCCGGATGCGACGGCAGACTTCGAGGCCGTCTATGCCCGGCAACATCCAGTCGAGAATCACCAGGTCGGCAGGTACCGTCTCCAGCAGCTTGAGTGCCTCCAGGCCGTCGTGCACGCCGGTCGCCCGGTATCCGGTTGCCTGGAGCTGCTCGCAAATCAGCCGGTTTAGCTGCGCTTCGTCCTCGACGACCAGTACGTGCGCCACGCGCAAGCCCCATCCCTAAAAATCTCTTCGTGCTCGGCGTTCTTCGCCGGCCCGGCGGCAGGGCGGCCCCGACCCGCCACCATGCTCGTTCCACAGAATCGTCACACATTCGTCCCGGCACTGCAACAGATCGCCCTGCTCGGCACCGCACACGCGCTCGTCAGCCGCCTCATAGACAAATCGGTGACCGATCGTTTGCTCGAAGGACCGCGCCCGGTTTTGCCGATCAGCTCTCCTACGCCATCGGGCATGCCACAAACTACCTTGGTCGCGACCTGCCTGCCGGCAAAGGCCTAACCGGCGGAGGCCCGGCGGCACGAGCAGGCGCGCGAGACCGCCGCGGTGCGGGTCACTCGTCGGTGGCTGAGATGGACGATCGGCGCTCCGGCGCCACGTGCTTGCCGATACCAGCGCATATCATTATATTGATTATCGGATAGCTATGGCCGGTATGTGCGCCGTTCTGCGCGGCGGTGATCGTCGAGGAGATCGAGGGGCTGCCGGGCGGCAGCCGGGGACCGTTACTTCCCTTCTTCGGCCTGATTGCCATGGCGTAACGTGCCAACCCGCGGGCCGGGCAGCCGTGGCGCTGCCGTACTGGGAGCTGTCAATCGTTCACCCGGACGTCAAAGGCGACGGACGACCGGGACGTCCGGTCACGAGTGAAACGGAGATGGAAGGAAATGGCAAGCCCCGCGATCCTATCGGTGGTCCCGAACCCTCTGGACGTAGCCCGAGAGCAATTCCGCATCGCGGCCGATCATCTGCACCTGGACGAGGGGGTGCGCACGCTGTTCGGCAGCTGCGTGCGCGAGCTGAGCGTCAATTTCCCCGTGCGTATGGATGACGGATCGATGCGCACCTTCACGGGCTATCGCGTGCAGCACTCCCTCCTGCGCGGCCCCGCCAAGGGGGGTGTGCGGTTCCATCCCGACGTGACGCTCGACGAAGTGCGGGCGCTGGCCATGTGGATGACCTGGAAGTGCGCCGTGGTGAACATCCCGTACGGCGGCGCCAAGGGCGGCGTGATCTGCGATCCCCACACGATGAGCGCCACCGAGATCGAGGCCATGACCCGCCGCTACACCAGTGAGATCTCGATTATCATCGGACCGCAACAAGACATCCCGGCCCCGGACGTCAACACCGACGCTCAGATCATGGCCTGGATGATGGACACCTTCTCCATGCACATGGGCTACTCCGTTCCGGCCGTGGTCACCGGTAAGCCGTTGGCCATCGGCGGCTCGGCTGGGCGCAAGGAGGCTACCGGTCGCGGCGTGATGATCGTGACGATCGAGGCGCTGCGCATGATGCAGATCGAGCCGCACGAGGCGACCGTGGTCGTGCAAGGCTACGGCAACGTGGGCTCCAGCGCCGCGCACGCGCTGGCCGCGCAGGGCTGCCGGGTCGTCGCGGTCAGCGATCAGTACGGCGGCCTGTACAACCCAAGTGGTCTCGATCTGGCGGCGGTCGACGCCCACTTGGCCGAGGCCGGCAAGCTCACCGGCTTCCAGGGTGCGGAGCCCATCACCAACCAGGTGCTGCTGACCCTGCCCTGCACCGTTCTCGTGCCCGCTGCTATCGAGAACCAGATCACCGAGGACAACGCCGCACTGATCCGGGCCACGCTCATCACCGAGGGCGCCAACGGACCCACCACGCCGGAAGCCGACCGCATCCTCTCCGAACGCGGCATCCTGGTGGTACCGGACATCCTGGCAAACGCGGGCGGCGTCACGGTGAGCTACTTCGAATGGGTTCAGGATCTGCAGAACTTCCTGTGGGAGGAAGAGGAGGTGAACGCCCGCCTGCGTGACATACTGGTCAAGGCCTTCTACACCGTGAAGTCCGTGGCCGATCAGCGCCGGGTCACGCTGAGGACGGCCGCCCATATCGTGGCCGTGGAGAGAGTCGCTCATGCCCTCGAGGTTCGCGGCATCTATCCGCGCTGACCGGCACCGATTCGCCGGTCGTCCGCGCTGAGCGGGCGCACGCGTAGCAACGGCGAGCCGCCTTTCCGTTATCGGCGGCTCGCCGCTGTGGATAGTGCCACCTGAAAACCGGCCCCCGGGGATCGTGGCGCGCGGCGGACACCGTATGGCGGCGAAAGCGGTTCAGCGCTCGCCGCCGACGTAGGCGAGCGCGGCGCGAGCAAGCTCTTCCCAGTGCGCCGCGTGCTGAGCGGGAACCACCACCCACTCCCGCATCGGCCGGCCCATGCCGGGATCGAACAGGTGTGCACCCGGAAGGTCGAGGGCGCGCCGGTGGTCCGCTCCACTGAGCTTGAAGACCATGCCGTCCTGCGTGAAGCCGGCAAATACCTTGCTGCCGATCTTGAGGCTCGGCATACCGAACATAGCGCCCAGCCTTGCTGGTGTGGTGCCGGCAAGCACCTCCGCCACCTCGTCATACGCCTCCCGTGCCTGCTCAGCCATGCTTGCCCTTCCTTCCGGCGGATACGCCGGGCTCGCTACACCACGCGGCCCACGAGGCCCGCACAGCGCGGACGGCCGGCACGCGGAATGGCCGGACCGCTCCTGACCCGCTGCATCACCCTATCCTGCCGCGTTCTCGACCGCGAAGACAGGTCGGCTCGCACTCTGTGACGGTATCAGCTTTCTGCTCGCGGTGGCGGCAGGACTATCCGCACCGTGCCGGTACGCGGTACACCAAAGCAGGATCTCGACGTGCGGCCCGGCAGGAGCGCACGTCCGGCAGAGCGACGCGAGGAGACTATGAGCGTAGACGAGAGCAGCGGGCCGGCACGGCGCAAGCAATTGCGGGAGCAGTACAAGCAGGCACGGCCCGAGGCCGGAGTGTATCTGGTGCGCAACAGCCGGAATAGCCGCGTCTTGCTCGGGTCTACGCCGGATCTGGCAAGCATCCGCAACAAGCTGACCTGGGCCAAGGCGACGAACACGATCAGCGCCCTGGATCGGCGGCTCGTCAACGACGCCCGCGAGCATGGCCTGGAGGCGTTCTCCCTGGAGACTCTCGAGGTCCTGGATGTCAAGCCGGAAATGAGCCGGGAGGACATCCTGGAGGATCTTGCCACGCTGGAATCGCTCTGGCGCGAACGGCTCGACCCATTGCTGCTCTATTGAGCACCGGCCGGAGCGGATCGCCGCCTGGGCCACCATGTCGGGGCTACGCGGCCGGCTCCTGATCGGCGGCGGCAGCGGCTGGCTGCGTCTGCCGGCGGGCGCGGAAAACCACCCGATCGCCAAGCAGGAAGTTTCCCGTGGCCGCCGTGGCGATGCCCAGGGCCGACGCGGCCAGGTCCGGCAGCAACAGCCGGGCGAGGGCGAAGACGAGCATGTTCAACACCGCCATGCTCGCGATGGAGCAATGGAAGAACAGCCAGCGGCGCGGCCAGGGCAGCGCGGTCAGGCGATCGCGCCAGGTGAAGAGCCCGCTCATGATGAAGTTGAGTTGCGCGGAGAGCACGAAGGCGGCCAGGTTGGCGGGCAAACCGGGCCAGCCGGCGCGGGTGAAGGCGAGCAACAAGGCAAGCTGGATCGCGCCAGCCAGTCCACCGGTAATGGCAAACCGGCACAGCCGCCGAGCGCGCCCGCTCAGCAATCCGCGCGCGTACAGCCGGCGGCTCTTTCCCGCGGGAGCAGCGCGCAGGCGGGGCGCCGCGCCGCGAGGCCGGGCGGCGGGGTTGCCCGCGGCGGCCCGGGGACGTGGCAGGGTCATGGACGTCGATTCTCTCTCACGAGGTAGTTAGCGGCGATGCAGTGCACAGGCTCAGCGTAGTGCCGCCTGATTACCGTATCGTTACGGGAAGGTGTCAGTTCTCTGACAGGTGCGCCGGCCCCTGCCGGGCAGCCACGAGCCCGGCGGTCCCGGGCCTGCCGGCGCCATCCGCTCTGGGACTCGAAGCGCCCTGGTCCGGCATTAGCTCGACGCGCTGGTGTACTGGCGAAGACCGAGCCGCCAGAGCCGGGTGCTCAGCCAGACCATGATCACGGCGGCCGCCGTCGAGACACACGGGACGATAGGCGCCAGCCGCCCGCTCAGCGCCTCCGCCGGCACGGTGGTAATCAACGCCACCGGTATCACGAACGTGAGCACGCGGCGCAGCCATAGCGGGTAGGCGTCGACCGGGAACCGGCCCATGCCGAAGAACGTGTGCAGCAGGGTGGTCATGTTGTCGATGCGTACGAACCAGAAGGCGAAGGTGGCCAACATGGTCCACAGGCAGTACAGCACGACCACTCCTGCCGCCAGGGTGAGAGCAAACAGGGCCAGCCGGCCGGCGCCTAATCCGCCTTCGCCCGATAGCCTGGTCAAGCTATACACCAGCAGGCCGGCGCCGAGCACGACGTCGGTCAGCCCCCAGATCAGGCAACGCTGGAAGCTGACCAGGAACTGGCTGCTGGCCGGCTTGAGCAGCGTGAAGTCCAGCGTGCCCTGGCGAATGCTCTCGCTCAACTGATCGAGATTCGGCGCCACGAAGACGTTGAGCAGCCCGTTGACGATGGTGTAAACGCTGAGCAAGACGAGAGTCTCGGCGAAGGTCCAGCCGCTCAGCGTCGTGGTATGGGAGAAGATCACGGACACTCCGATCAAGGCGTTGGCCAGGCCGACCAGCGCCAGGCCGATGTTCACGACGAAATTCGCGCGGTAGGCCAGCTCGTTTTGCAGCGAGGCCCGCACATACACGGCGAAGATGGCGGCATACAACCGCACCGATCCCCACATGACTAGCCGCCTACCGCGGAGTAGTGGCGCACGCCGCGTGCCCAGACGAGGCGGAACAGGCTCCAGCCCGCCACGAGCCAAGCCGCCTGCAGGGAAAAGCCAAGCACCGTGGCGCTCGCCGAGAGGCTGCCCGTTGCTACTTCAACCGGGAAGGAGAGCATATAGCGGTACGGCAGCGCGGTGGCAAGCGCGCGCAATGCGCCGGGCAGGAGAGCGAGGGGAGCAAGCTGGCCGGAGAGGATGAAGAGCAGCGTCTCGTGCAGCTGATTCACCGCGTCGGCACGCGTGATCCAGAAAGCCAGGATGGCAATGGTAAACCCGAGCAGGAATTGCAGAGCGGCAGCGCCCATCGTTGCAGGCACGGCCAGCAGCACATTCGGCGCATCGGTGTGAAACTGCGGATGAAACACGAGGGCCAGCAGCAACACGCCCGGTACCACGACGAAGAGCCCCATGCCCTTGAAGCACAGGTTGCTGGCCAGCGGCCGGATCGCCGGGTGGACCGGCAACAGCAGGCGCGACGAGATCGTGCCCTGGCGAATCTCCCACTCGACGGTGTGGATCTCGATGGATCCGGTCAGGTGGTTGACGATCATGAACACCAGATAGTAGGCCACGAAATCGCCCGCCGTGAAGGAGCCGATTGGGGTCGAGCTGGCGATCGTCGCCCAGACTGCCAGGTAGATCAGGGGAGGGAAGATAGCCCACAGCGCGTAGAGGAAGAATACCACGCGATAGGCCACGAACTCCGACCAGGACAGGGCCAGATAGATACGCAGTGCAGCGATCACGAACCCGAGGCCTCCTGCATGGATACGGATTCTGCCAGGGTGCTGCCGGGCGCACTCCGGAAGACTTCCGCGATCACGCTCTCGATCGGCGGATCTTCGACCGTGAGATCGACCACCGGAAGGTCTGCCAGCAGGCGGGCGGTGATTGCCGGCGCGTCCTCGCGCGGCACCCGCAGGGTCAGCTTGCCGTCTTCCAGGCTCTCCACTTCGCCGTACTGCTCGGGAGCGTGAATGCCGTCCTCGCGCTCGATATCGATCCGCAGCAGCTTGAACGGCGCGATACGGCTCGCCAGATCGTCCAGCGGGCCATCGTAGAGCAGCTTGCCGTGGTGAATCACAATCACGCGCTTGCAGAGCGCCGTCACGTCCGCCATGTAGTGACTGGTGAGCAGGACGGTTGCGCCCGTGCGCGCATTGTATTCCGCGACGAAGCGCCGGATGCGCGACTGCATGGTCACGTCCAGGCCAAGAGTCGGCTCGTCCAGAAACAGCACCTCGGGCCTGTAGAGCAGCGCGGCGGCAAGCTCGCACTTCATGCGCTCGCCCAAGCTCAGCGAGCGCACCTGCTTCTTGAGCAGCGAGCCGAGATCCAGCAAGTCGACCAGCTCGCTCAGCGCCTCTCCGAATGCCTGGTCCGAGAGGCGGTAGAGCGTTCGGTTGATCTGGAAGAAGTCGGCCGCCGGGAGATCCCACTGAAGCTGCGACTTGTTGCCCATCACCATGGTGATGCGGCGCAGAAAGGCGTGCTCGCGCCGGAACGGCCGGAACCCAAGCACTTGCACCTCTCCCGAGGAGGGATAGAGCAGTCCGGAGAGCATCTTGAGCGTGGTCGTCTTGCCGGCGCCGTTTGGGCCCAGAAAGCCGACCACCTCGCCGCGCGACACAGTGAAGCTGATGCCGTCGACCGCGCGCACTTCGCGAAACGTGCGGTGGAAGAGACTGCGCAGCGATGCCCCGAACCCGGCCTCGCGCTCCGGCACGCGATACACCTTGCACACGTCGCGCACCAGCACCGCCGGCTCAGACGCGGAAGAGCTGCCGGCCGCGCGCTCAGTCGTATCCCACCCCTCCGCGGCCGGGCCGGCCTCGTTCGTCGTCATTCCCACCCCGGTCACGGGCCTGCATCAGTGCATCGACGGGCGCAGGCATAAGCGCTCAACACGCAGGTGGCCCGCATGGTGCCGTGCCGGCATCAAGTCCAGGTCATCTGTCCTACGTACAGCCCATGATAGCAGCGCGCGAGCGACGGGGCGACGCAGTAATCAGGGTATCTTCAGACGAGCCGGCGGGACGCGGTATGCTTCTGGAGGTCGGCGGATGCCGGCGCAAGCCCGGGCGGGGCCGGATTCTCACGCGGCCTCTGCCACGGCATTGGCGCCGGACGGCAATCCGTGGCGAGCAGGAGAGAGCAGATGCAGTATCGACGGCTGGGCAAGACGGGTATGAAGGTCAGCGCCATCGCGCTGGGAAACTGGCTCACCCATGGCGGCTACGTAGAGGATCAGACGGCCATCGCGTGCGTCAAGCATGCCTTCGACCGCGGCATCAATCTCTTCGACACCGCGAACGCCTACCGGCGCGGCGGCGCCGAGGAAGTGCTGGGTCGCGCCCTGCACGACTACCCGCGCTCGTCGTACGTGCTGGCCACCAAGGTGTTCTTCAACATGGGCGAGGGCCCAAATGACCATGGACTCTCGCGCAAGCACATCATGGAGCAGGCGCACGCCTCCTTGCGGCGCCTGGGCGTGGACTATATCGATATCTACCAGTGCCACCGCTACGATGTAGAGACGCCGCTGGAGGAGACGCTGCGGGCGCTCGACGACCTGATCAGCCAGGGCAAGATCCTCTATGCCGGGGTCAGCGAGTGGACGGCGGAGCAGATAGGCAGCGCCGTGTCCTTCGCGCGCGGGCACAACATGGACCAGATCGCCTCCAATCAGCCGCGCTACAGCATCCTGGAGACATACATAGAAAAGGAAGTGCTCCCGCTGTGCGAGCGCGAAGGCATCGGCCAGATCGTCTTCTCGCCTCTCGCCCAGGGTGTGCTGACCGGCAAGTACCGGCCCGGCCAGCCGCCGCCTGCCGGGTCGCGTGCCGCGATCGGCGGCGAAGCGTCGCAGTTCCTGGGCCGCTTCCTGCAGGAGGAGGTGCTGCAGGCGGTCGACCGCCTGCGCCCGATCGCCGAGGGGCTGGGCATCACCATGAGCCAGCTTGCCCTGGCCTGGGTGCTGCGCCAGCACGGCGTGAGCAGTGCCATCATCGGCGCCTCTCGCCCCGAGCAGATCGACGAGAACGTGAAGGCGGCGGAGATCACCCTGGATCAGGCGACCCTGCAGGCGATCGGCCAGGCCGTCGCCTCGCTTGCCGGGCACTGAGCGCGTCGCCGGCCGCTGCGTGCGGGCAGGGCGGGGCCCTCAGTTCATCGCCGGTTCCTGCCCGCCCGCGGGCAGCTCGCGCGACCGAGGCGGCATGGCCCAGGCTTCGTCCGGGTCGGGAACGATCACGCGCTTGATCCCCTCGCCGAAGCGGCCCTGAATCAGGCGGTAGGCGCCCTCGGCCTCGGGCCGCGGCTTCCAATCATAGAGGTAGCGCACGCCTACCACGCCGGCCTGTAGCAGCTCCTTGGTGCAGCCGAAGCACGGCCGCACCGTGGTATAGATGAGAGCGCCGTTTACCGCGATGCCGTAGCGCGCGGCGACCATCAGCGCGTTCTGTTCGGCGTGCACGCAGATGCAGAGATCGTACGCTTCGCCGCCGCCATACTTCTCCCGATTGGAGCAGCGCTCGCAGCCGCCTTCCACGCAGTTCGTCATGTGCTCGGGCACGCCGTTGTAGCCGGTCGCCCGCACGCGATTGTTCTTGACGAGGATGGCCCCGACCCGGGTACCCACGCAGTTCGCGCGCCGCCTGACGGCGATGGCGAGGCCCATGTAGTACTCGTCGAAGCTGAGCTGCGGCAGATCCGGCCGTTCCATGGCTACGCTTCCATCGGATAAAAATAGGCGGCAATGGCCATCGTCGAGACCTCCTATGCGTATCAGCATACAGCCGTGGAGAGGAGACTCGGGCCCGACTGTGCTCAGCCCGCCCGAGCCCTGATCCACTCGCGAAAGAACACATCGGCCACCACGTATTCCCCCGACGCCGACCGATCGATCAGTTCGCGCTCCACAAGACGCGCCAGCGATCGCTGCATCGACGAGGCCGCGCCCAATCGATGCCGGCGACGGTAGCTCTCGCTGAAAGCCGGGCCGGATTCGGCGGCGAGAGCGAGCAGGACCAGGCGCTGGTGCGCGGAAAGCGCCTCCCACACCGTCGTGTAGTGCGCGCTCTCCGCGTCGAGAACCTGGGCAAGCGCCGCGTCGACGACCTCCTCTCTCACGGCAGAAGACGGGTGACCGCCTTGAGCCAGCGACCACAGGAAGTAGCAGAGCTCCTGCGTGTCGTGTGGGTGCCCGCCGGTTATCGCCAGCACGCGCCGGATCGCCGCCTCGTCGATCGGCACGAGCGTTTCTGAGAAGCGCGCGCGGATGAACGACGCGAAGGCGTCGGGCTCGATGGGCCTGAGGCTGATGGGCTTGGCCATCTTGTAGAGTGGCTGATGCTGGCCGGCAAACACGTCCTGCATCAGATGGCGCTTGCTGCCGAGGAAGACGTGCGCGACGTCCCCCTGGGTCTGGAAGACGGCGCGCATGACGCCCGGCAGGCGCGGATCGATAGAGAGAATTTCCTGAAACTCGTCGAAGACGACGGCTACCGCGCGGTGCCGTTCCGCGGCGAGGCGGCCCGGCAGTGCCAGAAGCGCCTCGATTGCCTGGTCGATATCGCGTGAGCGCTGTCCGGCGGAGAACTCAAACGCCGGCATGCCGGTGGGATCTATGCTCACTTTCGGCTGGATTGGCAGCCGCTGGAAGAAGCCGATTGCATCCTTCAACACGCGCTCGACGGGGTTGATCAGGCCGCTGAAGACGGCGGAGGCCAGCAGATCGGCAAACCGTTCCTTGGTGGGAGCGCGAAACAGGTCGAGGTAGGCTACCAGCACCTTCTGCCCGCGCAATCGCCGGATGGCCTCGAACATGAGCGAGGTCTTGCCATAGCGGCGAGGGGAGATGATCACGATGTTCTGGCCCGAGGTGATGTCGGCGATCACCTCGTCGAGCTCGCGGTGCCGGTTCGTGAAGTAGTCGCCGGTCGCAACGTCGCCATAGCGGAAGGGATTTCCGGCCATCTCCGCACCTCCGCCCCTGATTATACACTGCCGCATTACGCACAGATGCGTAATGCGGCAGTGTATAATCGCCCTGCCGCGCCGCGGCCGGCTACTGCTCGTGCAGCGGATTGGTGCGCAGCTCGTGCCAGAACGCGGCCACCAGCCTGCCGGTGGCCGCTTCGAGGCCGGCAACCTGGTCGCCGTGCGTGCGCGCCAGCGTCACCAGCTCGTCCAGCCCGCGCGTGCCCGGGTATGCCAGGCGATCGGCCGTCACCTGCGCGGCCTGCTCCAGCGAGGCCACCTCCGCGACCACGCCGGCCACGGGCTCGCCCCACGCCAGGTGCTCGTAGGGGCGCGCCGGCGCCTGTGCCTGTGCCTGCCTGGCGGGCTTCTTCTTGCGCCCGGCTGCCGGTGCGGCCGGCGGCTCGAGCTCCGCCTGGTAGCGGCCCTGCTGGCGCAGCGTGAGATAGTCCGCATATCCTGCTTCGTAGACGCGCACGATGCCGTCCTCGATGGCCCAGATCTGGTCGGCCACGGCAGAGATGAGGTAGCGGTCGTGCGACACCATGATTATCGTGCCGCCGTATTCGCGCAGCACCTCTTCCAGCACCTCGCGCGCGGCAATGTCCAGGTGATTGGTCGGCTCGTCCAGCAGCAGCACGTTGCTCGGCTGGAGCGTCAGCTTGGCCAGGGCCACGCGGCTGCGCTCGCCGCCGCTGAGGTTACCGACGTGCTTGAACGCATCGTCGCCGGTAAAGAGGAAGCGCGCCAGGAACGACCGCGCCGCATCCTCGCTCATCGGCCGCGCGTCCATGATCTCCTGCACGGCGGTGCGCTTGGGATCGAGGCCTTCGTGGGCCTGGGCGTAGTAGCCCGGCTGCACGTTGTGGCCCCACTCGAAGGCGCCCCCCAGGGGCGGCAGCTCCGCCACCAGCGTGCGCAGCAGCGTGGACTTGCCGCTCCCGTTCGGGCCCAACAGCGCTATCTTGGCGCCGCGCAGCACCTGCGTGTTGGACACGCGCAGCAACTGCTTGTCCGGAAAGCCGATGCGCAGCCGCGTGGTAGCCAGCACGACCTGGCCGCTGGCCGGCCCGCTGGCCAGGTTGAAGCGCAGGCGCTCTTCCTTGGGCGCGTCGGCCAGGCGTTCCACGCGATCGAGCCGCGTCTGGCGGCCGCGGGCTTCCCGCGCACGCTGACCGGCGCGGAACCGGCGGATGAAGTCTTCCGTCCTGGCGATCGTCTCTTGCTGCTCCACGTAGTCCTTGTGCCGTCGCGCATAGCGCTCGGCGCGCAGCTCGATATAGCGCGTATAGGCCGCGGGATAGCTTTCCGTCTTGCCGTCGACGATCTCGACCGTGCGCTTCGTCACCCGGTCGAGGAAGTAGCGGTCGTGGGAGACCACCAGCAGGGTTTGCGGCCAGGCGATCAGGAAGTTCTCCAGCCACTCGGTAGTAGGGAGGTCGAGGTGGTTGGTCGGCTCGTCGAGCAGCAGGACATCGGGCTCTTCGAGGAGCAAACGGCCGAGATGGGCGCGCGTGCGCTGGCCACCGGACAGCTCGCGGGCCGGCCGGTCCCACTGCTCGCGGTCGAAGGCGAGTCCGGTCAACACCTGCTCGAGCCGCTGTTCGTAGCTATAGCCGCCGCGCTGCTCGAAGCGCTCCATCAGCTCGGTGTAGCGCTCGAGCGTTTCAGAGCTCCAGGCGGCCGGATTGGTGCCGGCAGCAGCCAGCTCTGCCTCCAGCTCGTGGAGCTGGGCCTGCTGCTGGCGCAGCCCGGCGAAGGCCTCGAGCAGCGCCTCGCGCAGCGTGTGCCTGCTCTGGAACGTGGCCTCTTGCGCGAGGTAGCCGATGCTGAGACGCCGATGGCGCTGCACGCTGCCGTCGTCGGGATGCTCGCGGCCGCTGATTACCCGCAACAGGGTGGACTTGCCGGTGCCGTTCGCCCCCACGAGGGCGACACGCTCCTTGGGATCGATCTGCAGGTCGACGCCCCGCAGGACCTCGTGTCCCGCGTAGTTCTTGGTGACGCCGCTCAGGGTGATGATAGCCATCGATGATGAACCTTTGCCCCGCTTCACGCGGAAATGAATGTCGACCTGCGAGTGCGAGTGCATGGCAGCCGGCGGGGCACCGCGGTGTCGGGATCCGGCCAGTCACAGGTTTGAGGAAATTGCCTGTTTGAGTATAGGGCCTTCTCTTGATGGGAGGCTATATCCGGCTATACGGCCGGGGACTGGTAACATTGACGCCAGAGAGATGTTGGCAGTGCCTCACGCGCAGCGAGAGCAGGTGTGATCGATGGCCGAAGACCGCGGCGGATTGTTCGACGAGTGGACAGGGGAATACGCGCGCCTCTCCTTGCGGCTCGACCGCCTGGCTCCCGGCACGGTCGACGCCTGGACCGGGCCCGAGGACTGGCGTGACGCCGTGCTGCGCGAGCCGGAGCCGAGCGCGGCCGATCTCGAGCGGGCGGCCGCGGAGCTGCTGGACCGGTTGCCCGCCATGGGGTACGCACAGCACCGCCAGGACTATCTGAGCCGCCAGGTCGTGGCTCTGCAAGCAAGCACGAGGCTGTTGCAGGGAGCGACTATGAGCCTGCGGGAACAGGCGCGCCTGCTTTTCGACCTCCAGGTCGAGATGGTGCCGGAGGAGCAATTCGCGCGCGCACACGAGGCCCTCGAGCGCGCGCTTCCCGGCGGCGATCCGCTCCCCGAGCGCCTGGCCGAGTACCGCCGCCGGCTGGAGGTTGCGCCGGAGAAGTTGCCGGATCTGTTGACCCGTGTCGCCGCGCATCTGAGAGCGCGCACGGCCGAGCACGTCGCGTTGCCCGCCGGTGAGAGCATCGAGGTGACGCTGGTACGGAACCAGCCCTGGAGCGGCTACAACTGGTACCTCGGCAACGCGCGGTCCCGCGTCGAGCTCAATACCGATCTTCCCGTGCACGTACACACCCTCGCCGACCTCATGGCACACGAAGGATATCCGGGCCACCACACCGAGCATGCCCTGCGCGAGACGCGGCAGTACCTGCGCGATGGGCACGCCGAGTACGCGGTGCAGCTGATCAACACTCCCGAGTGCGTGATCTCCGAGGGCATCGCGACTGCTGCCTGCGCGACGGTCTTTCCGCACGACGCGGAGCTGGCCTGGACCGCCGAGCACTTGCTGCCCGGGCTGGACATCGACATGGATATCGAGCAGGCCCTGGCCGTCAAGCGGGCCATGTGGCACGCGCGCAGCGTGCGCGGCAATGCCGCCATCCTGCTGCACGAGCAGGGACGGAGCGTGGATGAGGTGTCGGCCTACCTGCAGCGCTGGGCCCTGCTTTCGCCGAGGGAGGCGAGCAAGGCCCTGGAATTCATCGGCTCGCCGCTCTGGCGCACCTATACCTTCACCTACACCTATGGGCGCATGCTCGTGGAGCCGCTGCTGCGGGGCGACGATCGCTTCGCCGTACTGGAGCGAATCTGCAGCGAGCCGGTCTACCCGGCGTTGCTCAGGGATTGGGCCAGCCGTTCCAGCGCCTCGGCGTGAATGGTGAGGTCCGGCAAGGCGA
The DNA here is from genome assembly GCA_963827235.1 of uncultured bacterium. Lineage (GTDB taxonomy): Bacteria > Chloroflexota > UBA5177 > JANWHV01 > JANWHV01 > JANWHV01. Next base: position 598,523 of record CAWHAE010000009.1, on the reverse strand, counting down.
ACAGCACGATGGTGACCGCGCGGAGCGACGTCTCGCCCCGCAGGTGCCCGGCAATAGTCTCCAGGGCAATGCCTGCCGCCTCGCGCATGGGATAGCGGTAGGCCCCGGTGCCGAGGGCGGGAAAGGCGATGCTCTGCAGCCCGTGTTCGGCGGCCAGGGTCAGGCTCGCCGCGTAGGCACCGCGGAGCAGCGCTGCCTCGCCGCTCCTGCCGCCATCGTAGAACGGCGCCACGGCGTGGATCACGTGGCGCGCGTGCAGCACGCCGGCGCCGGTGATCACGGCGCTTCCCGGGGGACAGCGTCCGATGCGGCGGCATTCGGCCATGATCGATGGGCCGCCGGCACGATGGATGGCGCCGTCAACGCCGCCGCCGCCGGCCAGGCCGCTGTTGGCGGCGTTGACGATGGCATCCGCCTGGACGTCCACGATGTTGCCGTGCAGCAGGCGCAAGGTAGCGCCGTGCACCACCAGATCGGTCAGCATAGTGGTGAATCTCCCAGCACTATGGTAGCTATTCGTCGACATCCTGGGCGGAACGCGGGAAGTCAAGCTCTGGCTGAGTTTGCGCGCGCTCCGCGTACGCGTTACGTTTACCTGCGTGCGGCAAGGGTGCCGGCAGCCAGGCCCCGCTGCCAGGGATCAGCGCCCTGCCCAGGTCATCTTGTCCCCCGTGGGCCGGTTGACGCAACGCGTCCGTGCCTCTCGGTCGAGGCGTGGCCGCCGTCGCGTTTGCGGATTGCGTATCTGTCTGACCAAAAGGAGAGATCGTGTCTTCACACGAGAGTGCCAAACCTTCGTGCCGTCGATGGGACGGTTCCGCCGCGCAGGATCAAGGGTTGCCGGTATGATCGGGCGGAAAGCTGTCACGGCAATCCTCCCCCCCACGCTGCTCGCGCACGCGCATCGCTTCCTGCGTTTCGGCGTGGTCGGCGGCATCGGTGCCGTGGTGAACATGGTTATCCTCTATCTGCTGGTGGCGCATGGGGGATGGAATCACATGGCAGCCGCCGTGATCGCCACCGAGACGGCGATCCTGAGCAATTTCGCCCTCAACGATCGCTGGACGTTTCGCGACGTGACATCGCCGCACGGATGGGTAGCGCGCATGTTTCGCTACAACCTCATTGCCGGCGGCGGCGCGCTCATCTCGCTGGGCATGCTGGCGGTGTTGACGCTCGGCCTCGGCATCCACTACCTGATCGCCAACCTGATCGCGATCGGTGCCGGCACGATCTGGAACTACGTGGTCAACGCGCGCCTGACTTGGACGCTGACGCACCTGGCTGCCAGGCATCAGCACCAGGAGATACAGCAGGCAATCGGCGTCCCTGACTGAGAGTTCCCGCCGCAAGCCGTACCATAGAGGGCATGAACGCCATCCAGCCTCCGGAACCACACGTCGTCCGCCGCTCATGCCGCGAGACCTGACCGGCCGGGGCACCGCCAGGGGCGAGGCCGCCATCCGCGCGGCCTACGTGCGCGAGGGGCCGGAAGAGTTCTACCGGCGGCACGGCGGCGACTACCGGAACCCGCACGAGCACATCGTGCAGGCGATCCTGGCCCAGGCAGCGGCCGCCTGGCCGCTCGATCTCAGCCGCGTGCTCGACCTTGCCTGCGGCAGCGGCGAGGTGACGATGGCCCTGCGCGAGCTCGGCGCCGCCGTGGAAGGTGTGGACCCCTTTACCGGCGACGCGTACCTGGCGCGCACGGGCACGCCCGCTCTGTCGCTGAGCTTCGAGAACATCGCCTGGGGCAGCCTGGCCGGGCAGCAGTTCAGCCTGATCGTCTGCAGCTTTGCTCTCCACCTGCTGGAGGAGTCGCGCCTCCCGTCCCTCTGCTACGCCCTGAGCCGCCTGTCGCCTGCCTTGCTGGTAGTCACACCGCTCAAGCGGCCGCAGGTCAAGCCGTCCTGGGGCTGGATTCTGGTCGACGAGCTGCTCTACCAGCGCGTCCGCGCCCGTCTCTATGCCGCCCGCTAGCCCCCCTTGTCGTTTTCGATGATGCCGCTGTAGGGGCAGATTCCTCGGCCCTGGACCGTGCACCACCTGCCGGGAAAGTGCCTGGTACGCCGCCTTGGGCAGCGTCGAGCAGAGCGGCGGATGTCTTGCAGGCAGAGTAATCGGGCCACATTTCTTGGTTGGCCGTATCCGTGCGGCCCCGCCGCCTCGCAATGACGTACTATGAGGGGCAAGGAGACTTCCGTGGTAGCACAACGCACATCACACTACGTCACCGTCGAAGAATGGCGGGCGCTCGAGCGGGCGAGTGACGCCAAGCACGAGTATATCGACGGGCAGCTCTACCTGATGGCCGGTGGCAGTCGTGCTCACGCCACCATCGCCCTGAACGTGGCCAGCGCGCTTCGAGCCATGCTTCGAGGAGGCCCTTGCACCGTCTACAACTCCGATATAGCGTCACGCCTCTCGGCAAGCCGGTTCGTCTACCCCGACGTCGTGGTCACCTGCGAGGAGTGCGACGCACCGATTTACGAGGAGACGGAGATCTCGTCGCCGCGGCTGGCCATGGAAATCCTGTCAGAGAGCACGGAAGGCCGCGATCGGGGCGCGAAGTTCGGCTACTATCGCGATTGCCCCACGATGCAGGAATATGTGCTCGTCAATATGCGTGAACGGGCGGTCGAGGTTCACCGGCGTACCCCGGCCGACTGGGTCCTGTTTCGCACCTATGGATCGGCCGAGGAAGTCGAGTTCGCCAGCATCGGCGCCCATCTCGGCGTGGACGAGATCTACGATCGGACCAGCGTGCCCGCCTCGCTTCCCGGCTGATTTTCCGCGCCCTCGGACGCTTGATATTGACTCAGGCCGCAGAGGGCTGCCGGGACCGTTGGAATGTACACCAAACAGGTGTACACTTCGGAAGTGAGGAGAACAGTGCATGGCTCAAACACAGGGTCTACGAGGCGGTAGCCCGGGCGAGCAGAAGCGGGCGCGCCTGGACATCCGGGCCACCATGGGCCAGAAGAAGCTGATCGAACGCGCGGCAGCGCTGGAGGGCCGCTCCGTCTCCGAGTACGTGCTGGCACATGTGCAGCCCGCGGCGGAGCAAGCGATCCAGGAGCGCGAGGTCATCATGCTTACGGCAAGCGAGAGCGTGCAGCTTATCGAGGCACTGCTCAATCCACCTGCCCCAAACGCGCAACTGCGTGCGGCGTGGCAGGGCTACCGGGAGACGCTGGGCGGCTAGCCGTACGTGGCTGAGTCATTCACCGTCGAGGCGCTGGCGACCCGGCACAATCGGGCGGGCTTCTCCTGCGGCGAGCCGGCTCTCGACCAGTATCTGCGGCAGCAGGCAGCCCAGGAACAGCGGCGCAGGGTGGCGGCCGTGTTTGTCCTCTCCGAGGCGAATGCCGATACGGTTGCCGGCTTCTACACGTTGAGCATGTATGCTCTCGTGCCTGCCGAGCTGCCCGAGTCATTCACGCGCAGGCTACCGCACTACAACCGCCTGCCGGCCGTGCTCATCGGTCGGCTCGCGGTAGACACCCGCTTCGCCGGCCGCGGGCTTGGCAGGCGCCTGCTGATGAACTCGCTCGAACGCAGCCTTCGGGCTACCGAGGAGGTTGCTGCGATAGCGGTGGTCGTCGAGGCGAAGCATGATTGGGCGCAAGGCTGGTACGAGCAATTCGGACTCACCTCGTTCGCCGATAACCCGCATCGGCTCTTCCTGCCGATGGCCACGATCAGACAGCTTATCAGTCCGTAGTGCCTCCCATCGAAAGGGGGCATCTGTGTCGGAGGGAGCCACATGGAGACCGATCCGCAGCAGGCCATACCCGGCCCGAGCCTTGATCCCGGCAACCCGGTCGAAGCAGCACCGCTTCCCCCGCTGTCGAGGCCGCTCGGCCGGCACCTGGGCACGGGACCGGGCATGGAGCAGACCATCGCCCTGGCCGTGAGGCTCGGCTGCACCGCGGCACAGATCTTTCCCGGCAATCCCAAGGGCTGGCGGCACGTGCCGCTGCCGGTGGACCGGGCCTCGGCCATGCGCGCCGCCTGGGCCGATGCCGGCGTGCGGCCGCTGGCCATCCACGCGCCCTACCTGATCAATCTCGCCTCGCCGGAAGAGCCGATCTATGCCAGCTCGCGCCAGGCCGTGCGCAACTCCCTCTCTCGCGCCATCGAGCTTGGCTCGCCGCACGTGATCGTGCATCTCGGCAGCCACAAGGGATCGGGGCACGAGGCAGGCGTCGCCCGTATCGTGGAAGCCGTACACGGCGCCTTCGATGGCATGCCGGATGGGCCCTATCTCTTGCTGGAGAACAATGTAGGCTCGGGAAACTCCATGGCCGGCAGCCTGCAGGCCCTGGCCGCGCTGGTGCGCGACATTGCCCATCCGCGGATCGCAGTCTGCATCGATACCGCGCATCTGTGGGGCGCCGGCCACGACATCAGCACGGCCGAGGGAGTCGAGCGCGCCGTAGAGGCGATAGATCGCACCGTGGGTATCTCGCTGGTACGAGTCCTGCACGTGAACGACTCGCCGATGGCCCTGGAAAGCCACCGCGATCAGCACACGCACCTCGGTCAGGGCAACATCGGCTACGCCGGACTGGGCGCCTGGCTGACCCACCCGGGCCTGGCCGGCATCCCGGCCATCCTGGAGACGCCGGAAGGTAAGCCCGAGCAGGAAGCTCTGCGCATGCGGGCGGCGGCCTTGCTCTGCCTGGGCGCCGTGGAAGAAGCGCGCGATCTTCAGGAGACGGCGCTGCCCGCGGGCATGCAGGACGTCGAGTCTGAGAACGAGGAGGCAGCGAAGCCGGGGGCCGTCCGCGGCAGGAAGTCGTCAAGCTCGAGGCGGCGCGCCGCGGTGCTTCAGGAGCAGGAAGAGGGCGGCGCCGGCGACCAGTAGCGCCGTGCCGCAGGTGCAGAGCAGCCCGGCCAGGTAGGAGAGCGGCGCGTAGACGAACACTACCACGTGCTTGCCTGCCGGCACGGCCACCGTGCGCAACACGTAGTCCGCCTGGTGGACGTCGGCGCGCCTGCCGTCGATCCATACCTGCCAGCCGGGATAGTACGTGTCGTCGAGCACCAGGAACGATGCCCGGCTCGCGTTCAGCGCCACCTGCACGCTGTTGCCGTCATCGGCAATCACGCGGGCCTGGCCGGCCGGGAGATTGGCGGGAAGCGGCAGTGTGGCGGGCTTGAGCGCGGCGGCCCAGGCGTTCTGCAGGCCGTCCAGACCCAGGGGCACCGGCCGCACGCCGGGATCGTAGATCAGGTGCCGGGCGCCGTCGAAGCCAGGGGCCTCCACCGCCGCCAGCTGCGCCGAGGCCGGCGCCTGGGCCACGGCCCGACCCGCCGGCATAAGGAAGGCTCGCGGCAGGGCGGCGGTATTCGCGATATACGTAGGCGATGGCCTGGAACCAGGTGGGATTCCAGCTCGTGCCGTTTTGCTCCGTCCAGCTCTCCGTGACCACGGCCGAGCGCAGGGAGAGGCGCGGCATGCCGACATTGGGCGTCTGGCACAGGCGATCGCTGGAGAAGGGCGAGGCGGTGACGACCTCGGTGATGCTCGAGCAGGCTGGCGAAGCGCTGATCGTAGCAGGTGATCAAGTCACGAGCATTGGCGTTCGAGATTGGATGGGCCGGATTCTTGGGATGGGTGACGGTCCAGTAGCCGCTCATGGTGATGGGCGCGAAGTCCTCGGCGTCGTAGATATCGCCGCTCACCATGCCCTGGCGATACGGCATGGTGCGGGGAACGGCTCCGGCCGGCAGCGTGAGCACCCGGTAGCTCGACGGGTCCTCGTGCACCAGGGCGCTTATCGCCGTGGGCTGGTAGAACGTGCGACGGATCGACGAACAGGATCGATCCGCTCTCCGCCGTCCAGAGGTCGAGAACGGTGAAGGCCAGCAGCAGCCCGGCGGTGGCGGAGGGCCGGATCAGGCGATCCGCGTTACAAGCCAGTATGAGGGCCAGGATGCCGGCGAACAGGAGCAGCCGGCCGGCCGCGGGAAACAGGGTGGCGAAGAACTGCGGCTGCAGGTCGATGTTTCCCGCCCGCATGTATTCCACCTGCACGCCGGCCACCAGGACGGCGATCAGCGCCGCGCACCCGGCCAGCGGCCGGCGCAGCGCCTGCAACAACGCGCGCGCTCCCCGGCGCTGCTGCAGCAGCCAATCCACGCCCGGAGCGGCAAGCACGGAGAGGCCGAGCATGCACAGCAGCAGCCAGCGGGCGGGCACGCGCACCAGGCTGACGAAGGGCAGGTGAAAGACGAACCCGTAGGCGGGCGTGTAGCTGCCGAAGGCGAGCACCAGGCCGGCCAGTGTCAGCCAGGCGTAGAAGGATACGTGCGGGCGAGACCGGCAGTAGACGGCGGCGGCAATCGCCGCCAGCAGCGGCAACAGCCCCACGTACAGGGCGAACTCGTGCCAGTAGCCCTGGCTGAACTGGTTGAGCCAGTAGGTATTGTCGGGGCCGGTACCCACGGCGTCGGGCGAGAAGAGCATCAGCAGGGCCGCGGGCGGCAGCGAGATCTGCGTGGCGCCGGCGAAGTCGAGTCCGCCCGATCGCACGCTCCAACCCAGCGACTGCGCGAACGGCAGCAGTACCACGCCCGACAATCCGGCGCCGACCAGGCCGCTCAGGGCGATGAGCGCGACCAGGCGCGAGGCCGCCCGGCCCCGGCGGCGGATCGCCGTTCCGGCGCCGATCGCCAGCAGGATGCCGACCGGGTAGGCGGTGAACACAAGGAAGCCGAGGCCGTTGGCCAGCACCTGCATGCCGAGCGCCGCGCCGAGTGCCAGCGCACGGGGCCAGGCGGGCCGATCGATCAGGCGATGGGCGGTAAAGAACACCCAGGGCATCCAGGCGATCACGCCCATTTCCAGCAGATGGCCGGCATACACGTGCGCGATCATGAAGCCGGAGAGGGCGAAGGCCAGGGCGCCGATCGCGCGGCCCACCCGTCCCGCCTCCGTGATGCCGCACAGCAGATAGACGCCGATGCCGGCGATCGCCATGTGTGCCATGTCCATCACCGTGATGGCGTCGCGCACGTCCAGGAAGGCGAGCGGCCAGATGAGCGGATAGGCGATCAGGCCGCTGAACGGCACCAGCGGGTAGCCTCCACCCGCCCACGTGTTCCAGAGCGGCAGCAGGCCGTGCAGCAGCTGCCGCTTGACCAGTGCCAGCAGGGGATAGTTGAGCACCAGCACGTCGCCGCCGAACGGCGGCGTGCCCGTCCCCAACCCCTGGCGAAACAGGAGGATGGGGAGCAGGAGCAACAGCAGAGGCGGCCACCAGGTACGGCCTGGGAACCTGGTCGGCCATAAGCGCGAGACACGGGAATCCGGAGGCCGGGAGTGGAACACCAAGAAATGGTAGGGCCGGTCCCGCCGAGTGTCAACACGCTAGCTGGCGACGGCTACGTCCTCGGCAGGAAGCGTGAACCAGAACACGTTACCCAGGCCGTCGTCGCCGGGCCGGGTGCCGATCGAGCCGTGCATCGCCTCTACCAGACCCTTGCAGATGTAGAGGCCGAGGCCGGAGCCGCAAGGGGCGCCGGCCGCCCGATTGGCGGCGTGGAGACGGCCGCGCTGGACGAAGAGCGCTTCTCGATCCTCGCGCGTGAGGCTGAGGCCGGCATCGCGAACCTCGGTTTGCACGTGAGAGCCGTGGGCCGCCCAGCACACGTTGACGGGCTGATCGGCCGGCGAGTACTTCGCGGCGTTGTCCAGCAGATTCACCAGCACCTGGAGCAGTCGCTCGCGATCGGCCCACACCTGCTGACCCGAGCCCGAGGGCCGGAAGTGAAACACCCGGCCGGGATAGAGCGTGCTCGCCTCGTGAACGCCCTGGGCGACCACGTCGTCCACGATCACTGAGGCGGGGCTGAGGGCGACCCCGTCGACCAGGTTAGCGGAGAGGGAGATGTCGCCGACCAGCCGTTCCAGGCGCAGGGCCGAGCGCAGCATAGACTCGACGTGCTGTCGCTTGCGCTCGTCCGGCAATTGATCCCAATGGTCCAGCAAGCTCTGGCCGAATCCCTTGACGGTGGCCAGCGGCGTACGAAGCTCATGTGAAAGAGTCGCGAAAAATTCTGTATGCTCCATGATCAGATCTGTGAGGCTGTCTGCTCGAGGAGCCTTGGCGGTTTCAAGGTCTCGAAGTACGTCGTTCATGCCTCACATCGTGGACCATATGAAATGTTCCGGCTATCACCCGGTTTGGGGGGCCGGAGGCGGGGGGCCCGATGTCTGCGACTGCGGGCACATGGCAGCAGACGGGGGCACTGCGGTGCCGGGGACAGCGTGCGACTGCAGTGCCGGATCGGCCTTACGTTGCCGTGGGTTGCGCGGTTGGAGCCGCGGTCAGGGGTCCATCCATGCCGAAAGGTTGAAGTGGCGCTGGCGGCTCCAGGCCTTCATGCGCCCGGTTGTTACGCACGTACTCCAGCGTCGCGCAGAACTGGGCGTGGGTGGTAATGCGCGTCGACCAGTAACCCTTCGCCCACAGATGCCCTCCCATTAGGTTAGCACGCAACTCGGGAAAGGCGCGGAAGAAGGCCCTCGACGTGTCACCCTTCAGGTGCTTCAGGATTGCCCCGCGTGGGAAGTCGGCAAAATCAACGAGGATCGCATGGAGATGTGTCGGCATCAGCTCCCAGGCGAGGCACAGGATGCGGCGCTCGCGCAACACCGCCTTGATAGTCGTCCGCATCATGGTATCGTATGCCGCGCACTCGAACACCGGCTGGTTTCGCGCCGTATGGAAGTTCACGTGGTGCAGGGCCATCCATGCTCCTGGAACAACGGACTGCCGCCTACAATCGGTGTGGCTGCCGCAACCAACCGCGCAGGGTAGCGTGGATTGCAAGCGAGCGTCCCGACTCACCGCCGCGACGCAGCGCGCGCGCTCTACCACAGTTGCACGACTGTGGTGGCGTACCGAGCGCGATACTACGTTTCGTCCCTCCTACGGCGAGAATACCGCAAGGGACCACCGCAATCGTAGCACGGATAAGCCTGTGCGGTGTGCTTTGCGCACCTCCGGCACCGCAGTGCCCCGGTCTGCTGCCATGCGCCCGCAGTCGCAGGCTCTGCCCCCAGTCGCACGCTATCCCCGCAGTCGCACGCTATGCCGGCTACCGTGCCCGCACCTTTGGTCCATTCCCCGGTCGACCGCGACCAGGCGCCCGCGGCACTCCGCCCGTGCCCGCTCCCATCTATCCGCCCGGGCTTTGGCGCGTCATGGCAACATCCGCGAGATCGAGAAGGCCGCTCCCCGGTGGCTCCGGAGAGCGGCCTTGCGATCGAGGGCCCTGCTCGCCCCTAGTTCAGCCCGCCGCCCCAGGCGGTGGGCATGCCCACGCCGCCGTTGACCAGGGTGGCGGAGAAGGCGCCGCTGCCCAGCACCACGACGCTGCGTGCGTCGACGCCGGACGGGATCTGGATGGTGGCCGCCGCCCGGTTGGCCACCGTCGCGTCAAAGAGCGTCGACGGCGAGCCGGCTCCCTGGCTGAGCACCTGTACGCGGATAGCCGCGCCGGAGACGTTGATGACGCGGAGCTGCGCGCCTGCCGCGGAGACGTCCGCCTCGGTGCCCGTGGAGGCGCCTGCCGTGCCGTGCATGACCACGCCGGGGTGGCTGCCCACGTTCGGCGAGCCGCCGAAGTAGACGCTGGCCTCGGCCACTACCGGCTGGCTGGACACCAGCGTGCCGGACAGGATGCCTATGTTCCCCGCCACCAGGCGTGGGAATGGCAAAGGTGTGGCGCTGGCCGGAGCCGATGGTCGCCGGTGCCGCCAGAAGCAGCGCCCCGAATGCGTCACGCAGGGTCAGCGTCGTGGTGGCCGCGCTGCCGTTCGGATTGAGCACGGTCACGAACGACTGCGATCCGTTCGCGGCCGGCAGGTAGGAGAAGTACTGCGTGGATTGGCCGGCGCTGATGCCGGAGCCGATCGACGAGCCGTACTTCCCGGATCCCGAGCCGTCGCCCCAGTACATGGAGCGATCGACGCTCACCGGCTGGTCCGAGCTGATGCTGATGCCGATATTGCGCGATCCGTGCTTGACCAGGGCGTTGTAGTCGGAGCGCACGTTGACGGTGAGCTGGCTATTGGCCGGCACCGTGTAGGCCTTGGCGGCCGGTGCCGCCGTATCGCTCGGCAGGTACTGCACCTGCGTGTGCGCGTCGGCATTGCCCGGGTTGAAGATCGTGAGATACTCCTGCAGGCTGGCACCCGTGTAGCCCTCGGCCAGGTACCAGGTCTGGCCGAGCGCGGTCGTGCCCTGGTCGCTCGCCGTATCGAGCGTGGCGCCGGACGGCGTGACGCGGCTGATCACCACCTCGGGGGAGAGCGCCGCCGAGGCCTGCACCACGATGCTCACGTTCTTGTCGGTGCCCACGTCGCCGTTCACGTCGCGCACCGTCGTGGCGCCCGCCGCCACCGTGTCCTGCTTGACCACCGTGGTATGCGTGTTGTTCGTGCTGGACACGTAGTAGGTGGTGGTGACGTTGGACGACACGGAGCCGGGATTGAACAGGTAGAGCTTCTCGGTGAAGGTCGCCTTGCCGTTCGTGGCCGCCGTTCCCGTATAGCCGTCGGCGAAGTACGTGGTGGTCGCGGCGGTCGAGATCGTGGCCAGCGGGCCCGTGGCCTGCGTGGGCACCGCTATCCGCGTGGGGAAGGGCACGAAGCCGGGCGTGGAGGTGGGGAACGGCGTGGCCGTGGGAGGCACCGTGTTGGTGGCCGTCGCCGCCACCCCGGTGACGGTAAAGGTTGCGTAGGCCACACTGCCGCTGCTGTTGCCGTAGGCGAGCAGCTCGTAGGTGCCGGCGGCCTGGGTGCTGGGTACCGTATAGGTGCCGCTGATAGTGCCGCCGCTGGCAGTGAAGGACACGGTCGTGCCCGAGATGTACGTCGAGGTGGTGGTGCCGGTGGCCAGACCGAAGGTCACCAGCTCTCCGGACGTGAACCCCGTGCCGGTGACGGTGACGGAGGTACCGGCGACCCCCGAGGTGGGACTGACGGAGACGGTGTCGGCCGTGCCGACGGTCAGGTACGCGGTTGCCACGTGCCCATAGACGTCCTGAGCCGTGATCAGGTAGCTTGCGTACGGCTCCGTGGAGGGCACCGAGATCGACGTGCTGATGTAGCCGCTCGACAGGGCATATGTCGTGAAGGTGCTGCCGAGCCCGCTGATCGTGACCGCGGCACCCGCCGTGTAGCCGTAGCCCGACAGCACCACGGACGCCCCAGGCAGCGCCGTCGTCGGCGTGGTGGTGAGCGTGGTGCCGCTCGTCGAGGTGGTCGACGATACCTGGATGGTCGCGTAGGCGACCCTCGTGCCGCCCACCTCGGTGGCCGTCAGCACGTAGGTACCGATCGCGGCCGTGGTGGGAACGGTCAGCGTCGTGTAGAAGGTGCCGCCGTTGTCGGTCACCGATGAGCTGATCCCCAGCGACGAGCAGATGAGCGTGACGTAGCCGAGGCCCAGGAAGCCGAGACCGGTGACGCTGATCGTGCCGCCGGGCACGGCCGTGACGGTCGTGGTCGTGCCCAGGGGATTCAAGGTGACCGACGACGTGCCGGTGGTGCCGGAGACGGTAATCACGCCGGTAGCCGACTTCGCCACGCCGCCGCTCGGCACGTAGTTCTCGGTCGCCTGGACGGTGTAGGTTCCCGCGGACGTGCTGACCGGCACGTAGATGTAGGGTGATGTGAACGTGCCCGACTGTGTCTCCGTGACGATCGAGGTCCCGATCGAGGTCAGCGTGGGGAACGATATGGTGACTTTCAGGCCGGAGCCCGTCCACCCCGATCCGCTCACCGTGAACGGCTGCCCGGGCACCACCGAAGTCGGGCTGATCGCGATCGCGGTCCCGGTAGAGGTACCGACCACGAAGGTCGTGTAGACGTAGGCGCTGTAGCTCGAGCTGCTGCTGACCACGTTCACATTGACGCTGTAAGTCCCGTACGTGGCGTTGCCCGGGATCAAAATGGGATAGGAAGGGATGCTGAGGTTACCGCTGGCATCGGTCGTCCACAGAGCGTAGGGGCCGAGGCCCGTGACGGTGGGCGAGATGTAGACGCTGACCTGCTGGAACGCCTGGAAGCCGCTGCCGCTGGCGGTCAGGTAGATCGTACCGCCCGGCACGACGGTCGAAGGAGAGACGCTCACGGTACCCGTCGCCGTGGCATGTGCGACGCCGCCACGCATCGCCGCCGGCACCAGCACCGCGATCAACATGAGCAGCGCAACGAGTGACACATTGCGCTTAATACGTCGTACCCACATGCTGGTATTCACACCTTTCCTTCAGGGCCTCGTCGCGGTTCGTGACGGCCTGGCCGGCGGTCGCCTCCACCGCGAGACAACCCCTCGTAACTATCGCCTCGCCAACTGTACCTGTAAGCTCCCCCGGGGCCGCGCCTCGTCGTGGATCAGCCACAGCAGCCGGGCAAGGCATCTCCAGGAGACAACAGTACAAGAGGCAGGGCGAAGCATACTGCCTGCTCCGTAAGTGTAACGCTTCAAGGGCCCTCAACGTTACGGGCTTGTCCCCGCTTTGCCTGGACGGGCCTCCACAACATCTCGCCCCCTCCCAAAAGTCGCCCCTATATGTGCCCCTATATATAAGGATCATCAAACTGTCATCTGTAAATTGATTGTAAACGCGCTCTGCGGGCGTATCCTTTTGCCGCCCGGCGCATTACACAAATGGAGCCGCCGGTGGCCACATTCGGCGGGCACCGCGACATGCAAGATGCTAGACTGTCCGGTGGAACCCGATTCAGCCCTGATTTGGCCGGGATTGCATGCCCGTGCCGGCAAGAAACGGGAGAGACCGGAGGAGGACCGAACGGGCGAGGCGCCCACCATGACTGCGCGAGAGTATTCCACGTGGGAAAGGGGGTGATGAAGGTAGCTCCGGATTGAAGGGCCGCGCAGGCTCGGTACGAGTCAATGCTCTGAGCGGTTCGTTTCCCGGGGTTACACACCGAGTGAGCTACGTTCGTCCATGATCCCCTGGCGCGCCGGAGAGTGCGCGGGGCCGTGCAGGGCCTCTGGTCCAGTGTCCTTCCAACCGGGCCGCACGGCAGCCGGCATCGCCCACGGCAGAGACGCCAGAATCCGGATACTCATCCGATGGTGACATCGCACAGGTCGAAAGACAATGAGTGTCCGGCTCCCGAACCACCTATTCATTTGGAGATAAGCATGTTGAAGACCCATCGCAAGAGTCTTCTTGCTCTGGCCCTGGTGCCGACGCTCTTCGCGGCGCAGCTGACCGGGCTGATGGGGGCCACGCCTTCGGCGCACGCCTCCCTCACCTTCAGCGTCACCGCGACGTCGTCGGTGGCAGCCGGCGGCACCCTCTCGGTGACCGTCTCCGGGGCCTCGTCGGGCGAGTCCATCACCATCACGGTGAACGCGCCCTACGGCGCCTCCGCTACGAACCATTACAGCACCATCGATGCCGCCCACAACGGCGACACCGCGGAGTACGGCGCCGGATATCTGGGCTACCTGCCCGCGGGCTATGCCAACGTCTTGCAGGAAACTGTCGTCGCCAATAGCAGCGGCAGCCTGACGGACTCCGACTTCACCATCCCGACGACCGCCGTTCCGGGCATCTACGGCGTCAGTGCCGCTGGCCCCGCCGCGACCGGCGACTACGGCACGACCCATTTCACCGTGACGAGCGGCAACAACGGGCTGGCGATCAACGGCAGCACCGGCTCCCAGAGCCTGTCGCTCGGCCAGGAATTCAGCGCCTTCTATAGCGGCTTCACGGCGGGCACCGCCGTGACCTTCGCGCTGGAGAACTTCGCCATGACGGCCGGCGCCGGCACTGCCAGCGCGACCGTGGCCAGCGGACTCGGCCAGAGCACCGGCACGCCGACAGGCGCTGCCGCGACGCTGGCAAAGGAACCGCTTCTGATTGTCAGCTGCGGCAGCAGCGCTACGCTGACCAACAATACCTGTCAGCTTGGCGCTTCGTCCACGGCGGTGAACGCCACGCTCATGCTGGCTTCCCCGACCGGCACCGCGCTGCCACTGCTGTCCAGCTTGTTCTATGACCAGGTGTACGCGGTCGTGGCGCAGTATGCCACCAGCGTGACCGGCGGCTCGATCACCGTCGGCGCGGTAACCTCGTCGACCACGAGCACCACGTACCCCGTCACCGTCAACGCCAAGACCGGCGACTTTGACCTGACGATCTCCGGCACCAACGGCACCGCCGTGACCACCGCGGGTATCCCGGTCGGCACGGCGTTCGGCACAGTGCAAACGGATCTGCAGGGCCTTGCCGGCACGACCAAGGCACTGGGCACCGGCACTGACGTCACCGTCACCGCCGGCACCGCCCCGGTTACCTACAATGTCACGTTCGTCGGCACAGGCACCACGGCCGACGCCACGGACGTGCTGACGGCAGCATCCGACGGGACGGTTCCGCTCGCAGCCGGCGTGACCGTCACCCCGGCCGGTGGGGCCAGCCCTGCCTCCGTGGTCATCAACGCCGGCAGCGGTGACTTCGACATTACGATCAGCAACACCACTGCCGGGCAGGGTAATGCGATCGTCGACACCGCCATCCCCCTCGGCACCTCGGCGGCGACCATACAGGCCTCGCTCCGAGCCTCGGCCGGCGCTACTAACGCTATTGTGACCGGCACCGACCTCAGCGTGACCGGGGCCGGCACAGTCGCGTCGCCGTACATCTTTACCATGATCGGCACGGGTACCGCTGGAGACGCGGCCGCCACGACGGCCGGTGCCAGCAGCACCACCGCCGCATTGGTGCCGAATATCCCCGTGGGCACGGCGACAACGACGACAGCCACCGGATACCCCGTGACCATCAACGCGACCGGCGGCACGTATGACATCTCGATCACGCCGACCGGCGGCTCCAAGGTCACTGTCTCCGGCGTGGCGTACAATGCGTCGACCACGACGGTTGCGACCGACCTCAACAACCTCCTCGCTGCCATCGGCGGCGGCGGCACCGCGACCGTGACTGCCGGCGTTTCGCCGGTCACCTACGTGGTGAGCTTCACTGGTACGCCCACTACTGACGTGCTGTCTGCGGTGAGCGACGCCGGCAGCCCGCTGACGGGCACCACGACGACCACGGTCGGCTCGACTGCCGCGGAGAACGGCATCAAGATCGACCATACGCTCTCTACCGTGAACGTGAGCAGCACACTGGTCGCCGTGGGCTCCACGGTGTCCGTCTCCGGCTACAACTGGAGCGCCGGCTCTACCGTCCTGTTCTACTTCGTGGATCAGCTCGGCGGCGGCGGCACCGGGTACACAGATTGTCTGTCGCCCGTATACTCCACGGCCGGAGGCGCCCTTACGGGCACGACCATTTCCAGCGCCGATATCTCTTACGAGGGCGACGCGGCTGTCTGCTTCCTGGGCTCCGCGACTGCGTCCGATGGTCCCACGACCAACGGCACGCCGGGCGGCACCTTCTCGGGCGTTAGCCTGACCCTGCCCTCGAGCACCACGAACAACGGCTACAGCGGCGGCAAGATCCTGGCCATCGATCTCGGCGCCACCGGCACCGCGGAAGTGGGCCATCGGATCAACGAGTCGGCCTACACGTCCGTGCTCGTGAGCTCCACCGCGACCTCGACCGGCGCCTTCACCCTCTCGACCACCACACCGGCGGTCGACCAGACGGTGACGTACACGGCGACCGGCTTCCTGGCCAGCACCGCTACCTCGCCGGTTTACGCCACCCTCACCGGCGGCACGCTCTGCGGTCTCTCGAGCTATCCGCTCGGGCAGACGCTGATCGACACCACCGGCACGGTGCACGGCTCGTTCACCGTACCGACGGGCTGTAGCCTGGTGGGCGGCACCAGCGTAACGCTGACCCTGACCGGCACCGCCGCTTCCGGCTCCTCGCAGAGCCTGACGGCGACGATCACCATCCCCAGCACGACCATCACCGCTAACACGAACGGCACCACGATCACCTTCACCGGCACGGGCTTCGAGGCCGGCGAGACGGTGGTCCTGCAGCTGTTCTCCACGGTCTCCACCGGTACGGCCGGCACGGCTCTGTCCGTGGTCACCGCGGGTGCAGACGGTACCATCACCGGCACCGCCGCCGCGCCCAGCGGCCTGAGCACCGGCTACTACTACATCGAGGCCAGCGGCACGAGCAGTGGCTTTACGGCCACCGCGGCCGTCGGCTATAGCGTGGGCGGCAACATCACCCCGCTGCCGACCCTGGTACCCGGCGAGACGGTCACCGTGACCGGTACCCAGTTCCTGGCCCCGCCGACCGGCGGCAGCACCAACACGCTGGGCATCAACTTCTCGCCCACGGTGGTCTCGGCTGTGCCGATGACGGTCGACGCAGCCGGCAACATGTCGGCCACGTTCACCGTGCCCACCGGCACGATCTCCGGCACCTACACGCTGACCGCCAACGCCTACGTGCCCGGCGTGTCGACGCAACAGCAGCGCTTCCTCACCGTCAACGTCGTGACCGGTACGGTCGTGTCGCTGAGCGCCAACCCGAGCACGGTAGCGCTCGGCAACACCACCGCGGTCACCGGCAGCGGCTTCGCTCCGAATGAGACCGTGACGATCGCCATCGATTACAGCGCCAGCGGCCTCGCCGGCAGCGCCGTCCCCGGCACTGCCCAGACGACCACCGCCAGCGCGACCGGTGCGATCAGCACGACCTACACGGTGAAGTCCACCGCCAGCGCGCTGGTACCCGGCACCTACGTCCTCGTGGCCACCGGTGCCTCCTCGCTGAGCGGATCGGTTAACCCGTTCATCGTGACGGCCACCAGCCCGACCGGCGTGAGCTCGAGCATCTACTTCGCGGAAGGCTACACGGGCCAGACTTCTGGCGGCGCGGGTGCCAACTTCGCGGAGACGCTGTCCATCCTCAACGCCAATAACTACACCACCACCTACACCGTGACCTACTTCGTCGAGCACGCCGCTTCTGCCAGCACGGTCTCCACCGTGACCGGCTCCATCGGTGCCGACTCGGTCGTCGAGGAATCGGTCAACAAGGACGTGGGCAACGGTGTCTCCGTGGCCGCCGAGGTGAGCTCTCCTGCTCCGCTCGCCGCCACCCGCATCATCGCCCGCACCACCGCCGCCGGTACCGCTCTGGACAGCTCCAGCAGCCTCGGCCAGCAGCTCAACCTGGGCGCCACCGGCCCCTTCAGCTACTACTTCGCCTCCGGTGACATCATGCTCACCAACGAGGAGTATCTGACCATCCTCAACCCGAACAGCACCGCGGCCACCATCACGGTCAACGTGCTGCCCCAGACGGTGGTCAGCTCCACCGCCGCGCCCACGGTCACGCCCATCTCGCTCAGCGTCCCGGCTAACTCCCGCCTCACTGAGCCGATTCGCAAGGACCTCGTGAGCAAGGGCTTCTCCGAGTTCGGTCTCTCCCTCTCCAGCAACGTGCCGGTCGCTGCCGAGCGCGTGGAGTACTACGGGGACGGCATCGGTTCCGGCAAGTATGGTGCTTCCACCAAGCCTGCCGCTTCCTCCACCAACCTCCAGTACATCTTTGCCGCCGACACGGGCACCTGGCCCAGCAGCGGTGGCACCGCCGGCACCGGCTCTGACGTCTCCGAAGTCGACATCATCAACCCGGCCTCCGCAGGGAGCGCCAGCGCCACGGTGACCGTCTTCTTCCTCGACGCCAGCGGCAATCCGATCAATTCCCAGCAGGTGCAGGTCGACGCCGCCTCCCGCGAGTCCATCGCGGTCAACGACGTCGTGCAGACCCAGTCCGGTGTCTTCTCCACCGTCGTCACCTCCGACCGCCCGATCTTCGTCGAGCGGCCGACCTACTACGGTGGCAACCCGGCCAGTGGCGGCACATACGCGACTGAGAATCCGTCCGGCGCGCCGGCCGGTCTCACCGAAGTGGCCTTCCCCTACCTGGATCTCACCAACGGCACCTCCACGGTCAGCCAGACCGTCTACCTGTACAATCCTGGCACCACGACCATCACGGTCCGGGGCATCTTCGCCTCCGCCAGCAAGACCGTCGTCAAGTCCTACACCGTCGCCGCCAACAGCATCACCACGGTCAACGTGAATACTGATGCGGCGTCGCTGTCGGGTGCCGTCGGCGGCATCTTCCAGGTCGTGCCCAGCTATAGCGGCTCGAGCGAGGCCTTCGTCGCTCTGTCCCTGTCCAACCAGAACGGCTACAAGGTCGTCACTGGTGACCAGGGCACCTACCCGATCGCGGCCTCTCTCGGCCTGTAATCGCGTAGGCTCGGTCCCGGGAAGCGGCGGCTAACCGCCGCTTCCCACCGAGGCCCCGACCGGGAGCAATCCTGGTCGGGGCCTCGGTCTGTACTGGAGGCTGCAGTCCCCCGCCCCTGCCATCCTCGCAGCTGGAGGTACCACGCGGAGGCCACGAGGCAGGTTAGGCGGGTTGCGCACGCATCCATGGCTTGCCGTGCCCGCTCTCTGGTAGAGTAGATGGTGAGCTGTGAGCGGAGGGGGATAGCATGCTCGCGATCTCGGCCCGGCGGTGGGTTGCCGTGCTGTGTATCGGGCTGCTCGTAGTTGTCGTGCAACTCCTGGCGCTGATCGGCTCCGTGCCCGCGGCCGGCGCCGCGGCTGTGCCGTCGATCAGTCTTTCTCCCGCGACGGTGGCGCCCGGCGGCACGCTCACGGTCGACGGCAGCGGCTTCACCTATTCGTCGTCGAGCTCCAGCTTGGTCACCATCAGCCTGAACGCGCCCAATCCGTCGAATGCCGGCTCCCACGTGGGAACGAGCGCCGTGTTCGCACAGGGCGACAACGTCGAGAATCCTGCTATCTGCCTGTCGGGCACGACCTGCTTCCTGCAGAACGCCATGGTGGTTGCCGTTGCCTCGTCCACCATCGGTGCGGGCGGACAGCTACCCGCGCAGACGTTCACGCTGCCGTCCACTGCCGCGCCCGGCGTCTACAGGGTGACCGCGTACGACGGCGGCAGCGCCACGACGGCCGGCGCCACCTTTACGGTGGGCGCCGTCGCGGCGACCAGCTCGCTCACCGTGAGCAACGGCGGGGTGATCCCGCTGGGCGGCCAGTTCAACGTCTCCTTCAGCGTGTCCGGCAACTATGCCGGCGACCCGATCAGCTTCGATCTCATGAACTTCGCCCAGGACCCGCGTGCGTTTGGCGCGACGAGCACGCCTCCCGTTGCCGGCGCCGGCGACTACGGGCTGGGAGCCGGAGGGGCCCTCACCGCCATACCGCTGCAGGTGGTGCCGCCGGCGAGCTCGAACGGCAGCAACTGTACACTGACCAGCGCCGGCCTGCAGCCGGCCTGCGTGGCGCCCAGCGCCGGCGGCTACCTCGACGCGCGCCTGCAGCTTGCCTCGCCGGGCTCGGACGTCGTCAGCTCCGGTGCGCTCTTCGACCAGATCTACACCATCGTCGCCGTGGTCAGCAGCTCTGCCGTCAAGCCGACCGTGCTGGCGGCGGCCGGCGTGAAGCTCGACCACACCGTGTCGTCTATCACCGTGGTCGGCGACGGCATCGCCGGCCCCAGCGGCACCGTATTGGTCAGCGGCTCCGGCTTTGCCGCCAATGCAACCGTCGACTTCTGGGCCATCGACGAGAGCGGCAGCGGAGCTTGCCAGGTGCAGCCCGGCTCGCACGAGGCAGCAAGCGCCACCTCCTCCACGCCCGATACTTACGCGACGACCGAATACGTCGGGCAGATCACGCCGCCGCCGCCAAGCGGCGTTGCTGCCGGCGCCTGTTACCTGGGCGACGCGGCAACAGACGGCGACGGCGGCTTCACCGATGCCGGGGCGGTCCTGAACGGCAACGTCGCTTCCGGTGCGGCGCACATCCTGGCCGAGGACTGGGCGCCGTCAGCGGCGACGCCCGGCACCGGCGAACGCCTGAACGAGGGCGCTCTCGGCAGCGTGACCATCGGCTCTGCCGCCAGCAGCGGCAAGCTGGTGCTTTCCACCTCCCTGCCCGGCGGCAGCTACATCCTGGATCAGGCCGTGGTGAGCCAGACCGTGAGCTTCACTGCTACCGGCTACACGCCCAGCAGCGCCACCGCGAGCAACTACGTGCACGTCTCCCTCACCGGCGGTTCCTGCGACGACGGCACGACGGACGGCACGGCCACCGGCCCTCTCGTCGCCGGACACCAGCGCCTCGTCTCGCTTCCCACTGTCCAGATAGACACGGCCGGCACGGCGCGCGGCAGCTTCACCGTGCCCAGCGCCTGCGGACTGCAGCCGGCGGGCAGCCTGACGGTCGACGTAAGCGGCACGGGGCCCGACGGAGCGATGTCACAGACGGCAGCCTTCACCATCTCCAGGCCGGTGATCACGGCGACCGTCCTGGACAACGGAGCCGGTCTCGCCCTCGCCGGTCACGGTTTCTGGGCCGGAGAGGCGGTGAATTTCTACTACCGGTCCACTCAGAGCCCGTCCTCTGCCGGGTCGTCGCTCCAGGCCGGCACGCTGTACGCCGACGGCCAGGGCAACCTCTCCGGACCGGCCGGCACCGCTCCGAACGCCCTCGCGCTGCCCTCCGGCTACTACGTCTATGCCGGCGGCATGTCGAGCAACCTGGCGCCGGTGGAGGTCGTTGCCGGCACGAGCGCCGGCGGCGTATTGAGCTGCCCGGCGTCGAACCTCGTACCCGGCCAGGTGGTCATCCTCACTGGCACCCAGTTCGCCGTTGCCCCCCAGGGCGCCAGCGGCAGCAACAGCATGGCGATCGGCTTTGCGCCCGCGCCCCTGGGTCCCATAGCCGTGACGGTCGACGCCGGCGGCAACCTGACCGCCACCTTCACGGTCCCGCCCGGCACTGCCCCCGGCGGCTACACGCTCGCCGTCACCGCCTACGTGGCGGGCGGCGGCAGTGCTCAGCAACAGCGCGTCTGCAATCTCACGGTGGTCAACTCCACCCCGGCCACCTTCACCAGCTCGCTGAGCGCGGCGCCGGTCGGCGGTACCACGGTGATCAGCGGCACCGACTTCGGTCCCGGTGAGTCGGTCAGCGTGAGCCTGCAGTACACCTCCTCCGGTCTAGCCGGCATGGATGTGCCCGGCACCGCCCAGGTGTTCACCGCCGACTCGAACGGTGCCATCTTCGGCATCTTCACGATCAAGTCCGCCACGGGCGCGCTGATTGCCGGCGGCCGGTACAACCTGGCGGCCAGGGGCACCACGACCGGTCGCGTGGGTGCCGTACCGTTCACCATCGCGGCCGGTGGACCGGTCGCCGGCGCCTCGAGCATCTACTTCGCGGAAGGCTACACGGGCCAGACTTCCGGTGGCGCGGGGCCAACTTCGCGGAGACGCTGTCTATCCTCAACGCCAACAACTACGCCACCACCTATACCGTGACCTACTTCGTCGAGCACGCCGGCTGCTGCCAGCACGGTCTCCACCGTGGCCGGCTCCATCGGTGCCGACTCGGTCGTCGAGGAATCGGTCAACAAGGACGTGGGCAACGGTGTCTCCGTGGCCGCCGAGGTGAGCTCTCCTGCTCCGCTCGCCGCCACCCGCATCATCGCCCGCACCACCGCCGCCGGTACCGCTCTGGACAGCTCCAGCAGCCTCGGCCAGCAGCTCAACCTGGGCGCCACCGGCCCCTTCAGCTACTACCTCGCCTCCGGTGACATCATGCTCACCAACGAGGAGTACCTGACCATCCTCAACCCGAACAGCACCGCGGCCACCATCACGGTCAACGTGCTGCCCCAGACGGTGGTCAGCTCCACCGCCGCGCCCACGGTCACGCCCATCTCGCTCAGCGTCCCGGCCAACTCCCGCCTCACTGAGCCGATTCGCAAGGACCTCGTGAGCAAGGGCTTCTCCGAGTTCGGTCTCTCCCTCTCCAGCAACGTGCCGGTCGCTGCCGAGCGCGTGGAGTACTACGGGGACGGCATCGGTTCCGGCAAGTATGGTGCTTCCACCAAGCCTGCCGCTTCCTCCACCAACCTCCAGTACATCTTCGCCGCCGACACGGGCACCTGGCCCAGCAGCGGTGGCACCGCCGGCACCGGCTCTGACGTCTCCGAAGTCGACATCATCAACCCGGCCTCCGCAGGGAGCGCCAGCGCCACGGTGACCGTCTTCTTCCTCGACGCCAGCGGCAATCCGATCAATTCCCAGCAGGTGCAGGTCGACGCCGCCTCCCGCGAGTCCATCGCGGTCAACGACGTCGTGCAGACCCAGTCCGGTGTCTTCTCCACCGTCGTCACCTCCGACCGCCCGATCTTCGTCGAGCGGCCGACCTACTACGGTGGCAACCCGGCCAGTGGCGGCACGTACGCGGCTGAGAATCCGTCCGGCGCGCCGGCCGGTCTCACCGAAGTGGCCTTCCCCTACCTGGATCTCACCAACGGCACCTCCACGGTCAGCCAGACCGTCTACCTGTACAATCCTGGCACCACGACCATCACGGTCCGGGGCATCTTCGCCTCCGCCAGCAAGACCGTCGTCAAGTCCTACACCGTCGCCGCCAACAGCATCACCACGGTCAACGTGAATACTGATGCGGCGTCGCTGTCGGGTGCCGTCGGCGGCATCTTCCAGGTCGTGCCCAGCTATAGCGGCTCGAGCGAGGCCTTCGTCGCTCTGTCCCTGTCCAACCAGAACGGCTACAAGGTCGTCACCGCCGACCAGGGCACCTACCCGGTCGCGGCGGCTCTGGGCCTCTAGTCGCGCAGGCTCGGTTCTCTATAGGGAGCCTCCACAGAGCCTCCAGCTGGAGGTTCGTCCCTGTCCCTGCCATCTGCTATACTAGCGGGGTACTGCCGCACTGCTCGGCGCATTCGTCTAGCGGCCTAGGACGCTGCCCTCTCAAGGCAGAGATCAGGGGTTCGAATCCCCTATGCGCTACCTCTGCTTCTGTGCCGGCTGATTCTCACAGCTTTCCCGCCGCGCTCAACGCTGCCTCGATCGTGCGCGGGGGTAGCACCAGCGACAGCGGCGCGTCTGCCAGCGGCTCGGCGCCGTAGCCGGCATACCAGGCTGCTACTCGGGCGTTCTTGGCGTCGACGAGCAGCGTGACGCCCCCTACTTCCTCGGAGACGCGCAGGCAGCGCTGTCCAGCCGCCAGCAGGAGCTGTCCGCCAAGACCGTGCCCCTGAACTCTGCGGTCCACGGCGAGCCGTACCAGGCGAAACGCGGGCACGTCGTAGCGCGCCAGCCCACGCCGTACGAGCTGCGGCGTGCGGGCATAGTCAATCGACGCAGGACACAGGCTGTAGAAGCCGAGAATGGCGTGGCTCTCCACATCGCCAACGGCGAGAAACGTCTTTGCGCCCCCCAGCTCGTGGTTCCGGCGGGCATGACGGCGCAGGAACTCGTGGAGCGCTGGTTCGCCGCAGTCGAATGCTTCCCGATCATGTCGCTTGCTGATCGGCTCTTCATGCCACGCCGGAACGCTCACGGTTGCCGCGGCAACGCGTGCGCGGGGGCCAGCAGCCTGGCGTTTGGTGGTGGCGGGTTCTCGAGTAGATCGAGCACCCGCAGGCTGTCTCGCTCGGAGAGCTGCAGATGCTCGGCTTCCACGATGACATCCGTGGCGGCACGCAAGGCATGCCTGACGACGAACTCCGTCAGGTCGGTGTGCTGCAGCGCTGCTGCACGGAGCAATACGGCTTTGTCTTCAGGCCGGATGCGCAGGGAAATCCGGCTGTTGTCTTGAACGGCTACTCGGGGCATGATCGCACTTTCTCCTCGTTGTAAGTATTCAAGTAGTACAGTGCCGGGCAGCGGTCGTCAACCGCGATCGCACGCCCCGTGCTGTGTGCAGGCAGCGCGATGTGTGCGATCATGAGTTGGGAGACCGCGTGCGCGGACTCCTCTACACGATCGTCACGATGGGCGGGAAGGACCAGCACCTTGCCATATGCACTGGGCATCGACGTCGGCGGCACGAAGATCCTGGCAGGCGTTATCGATCTCACCACGGGCGTCCCGGTCTCCACGGCGAAGAAGAGGACGAAGCATACCGGAGGCACCGAGGACCTGATCAAGCGCATCGTCGACGCCGGGCAGGATGCCCTGACCCAGGCGCAGAGCGCCAAGAAGGGCATCGAGGTGGACTGCGGCGGCGTCGGCATTACCGGCGTGATCGATCGCGAGCGCGGAGTGCTGCTCGGCAGTCCGAACCTGGCCGGCGTCGTCAACGTGCCGCTGGCAGAATGGCTGGGCAAGGAGCTGAAGCTGCGCATGGCTATCGGCAACGATCTGGAAGTGGCGACCCTGGGCGAACAGCGCTTCGGCGCCGGCAAGGGGCAGGACACGTTCGTCTGCGTGTTCATCGGTACCGGGATCGGCAGCGGCATCATTCACGAGGGGCGCTACCTTACCGGCGCCTCCCACTCCGCCGGCGAGATCGGCCATGCTGTGATCGCCTACGGTGGGCGCGTGTGCAGCTGCGGCGGCCGGGGGCATCTGGAGGCCTACGCCTCCCGTGCAGCCATCACCCGCGTGATCGTGGAAGAGATCTTGCGCGGCCGGCGCACGTCGTTGCGGGCCGGCCTGCCCAATCCCCTCCCCCACGTTCCCCTCGCCGGCATGATCCGCTCGCAGGCCATCGCACAGGCGATCGAGGAGGGAGACGACCTCGCCGTCGAAGCAGTCACCGAAGGCGCGCACTACCTGGCCGCCGGACTCACCGCCATCATCAACTTCTACAATCCGCCCCGCATCATCCTCGGCGGCGGCCTGGTCAGCGCCGTCGACCTCTATTTCAAGGTGGCTGCCGAGAAGGCGCTCGACGATTCGATGACCGTGGCCAGGAACAAAGTCAAGATCGTGCGCGCCAAGCTGGCCGATAATGCCGGCATCGTCGGGGCAGCGCTGCTCGGCGCGCCCGACTGAGTGTGGCGAAGCACGTGCTACACTCAAGAAAGGAGTCCCCTTCTATGATCTCTCCTTCCCCCGCGGCGCCTCTTCTCGATAACGGACCGGCCTACGTGCGCGATCCGTTCCGCCCGTTCCGCCGGCGCACCCGCGAGGTGATGGTCGGCAACGTGGGCGTGGGCGGCGGCAACCCTATCCGCGTGCAATCCATGACCACGACGCGCACGCAGGACGTGGACGCCACCACGGCGCAGGCGGTACGACTCGTCGAGGCCGGCTGCGAGATCGTGCGCATTACGGCACCCACGCTCGCCGACGCCCGGGCTATCGGCGAGGTACGCGCACGGCTGCGTGCCCGCGGCATCACCACTCCCCTGGTAGCGGACATCCACTTCGCGCCTGCCGTCGCTCTGGCCGCGGCTGAGCACGCGGATAAGGTGCGCGTGAATCCCGGCAACTTCGCCGATTCGCGGCGTTTCGCGGTGCGCGAATACAGCGACGACGAGTACGCGGCGGAGCTGGAACGGGTAGCAGCGCGCTTCATCCCGGTCGTCCAGGCCTGCAAGGAGCGCGGCGTGGCGCTGCGCATCGGCACCAACCACGGCTCGCTCAGCGATCGGGTGATGAATCGCTTTGGCGATACGCCGGAAGGCATGGTGGAATCGGCGCTGGAATTCGTGCGCATCTGCGAGAGGCTGGATTTCCACCAGATCATTCTGTCCATGAAGGCGTCGAACCCCAAGGTGATGATTGCCGCCTACCGGCTCCTGGTAGCGCGCATGAATGCCGAGGGCATGGACTACCCGCTCCACCTGGGCGTGACGGAGGCCGGAAACGGCGACGACGCGCGCGTCAAGTCCGCCACGGGCATCGGCAGCCTGCTGCTCGATGGGCTTGGCGATACCATCCGCGTCTCCCTGGCCGAGGAGCCGGAAGCGGAGATCCCGGTAGCGCGGCGGATCGCCGCCCTCTGCGCCCGGCCTCTTGCCGAGTTGAGCGCCGGTACGGCAGCCGCGCGGAGCGACGGGGCGCCGCTTTCCAGTACGCAGGACGTGGATCTGCCCTGGGATCCGTTCCATTACCGGCGGCGCAGGTCACAAGCCGTCACACTCGGCGGCGTGACAGTGGGTGGCGATGCCACGATTGCCGTGGCCGGACAGGTGCCCGATCGGAACGCCCCGGCGCTTCCCGCGCGGGCGAGCCGAGGCTTGAAGGCGCAGCGGCCCGAGCTCATGATCGTGGATCTGGCCGATCGGGAGGACCTGGAGCGGCTGGCAGCCCTCTCCTGGAAGGGCGAGGAACCGGCGCCGCGCGCCCTTGTCGCCGCATCCGGTGACGCCGGTCTGCTGCGCGAGGCGCTGGCGATGGTACAGGCCGTGCGCCTGAGCGTCGACGAACGGGCGGACGGCGCGGCGGCGGCGGTCGATCTGGCGCGCCGGAGTGCCGCCGGGGGTGTGGCCCTCTGGCTGCAGGTCGACGTGCGGGACGCGGCCGGCGTCGCTGCCGCCGTGGCGGCCGGGCTGGTCGCCGACTGCGTGGCTGCCGGCCAACCCAATGTGATCGCCGGTCTGCGCGCGACGGAGCCTGCCACCGTCGTGCACGCCACGCGACTGCTGGCAATGCGCCTGGCTCTCGCGGACGTGCACTGCCCGCTTGCCCTGCAGGCACCTACCGAAGGGGACCCGCTGCTCGCCGGCGCGGCCACTCTCGGCTCGCTGCTCTGCGACGGCATCGGCGACCTCGTGCAGGCCGGGTCGGTTCCCCTGGCGTTCGACCTGCTACAGGGTGCCGGGGCCCGCTTGACGAGAACCGACTATGTCGCCTGCCCCTCGTGCGGAAGAACCCTCTTCGATTTGCAGACGACGACCGACCGCATCAAGGCGCGCACGTCGCACCTGCAGGGCGTGAAGATCGCCGTCATGGGCTGCGTGGTCAACGGACCGGGCGAGATGGCCGACGCCGACTTCGGCTACATGGGCGGCAGCCCCGGCCACGTGAACCTCTACGTCGGCAAAGAATGCATGGAGCGGGGAGTGCCCGAGGCAGAAGCCGACCAGCGGCTGATCGACCTGATCCGCGCGCATGGGCGCTGGGCCGAGCCACACCCGGCGGACGAATGAGCGATCTCATTCTGGACCTCGAGCCGTCGGTCAAACGACCCGTCCTGCTGGCGAGCTTCACCGGCTGGTGCGACGCCATGGAGGCGTCGAGCCGCGTGGTGGGGTTCCTGCGCGACACGTTGCATGCCGGACGCATCGGCAGCATCCGCGCGGACGACTACTACGACCTGGCAAGCACGCGCCCGCGAGTGGTGCTGGTGGGCGGCGTGCTGCGCTCGCTGCAGTATCCGGGCACGACGCTGTACGCCTGGCACAATCCCCAGGAGGGCGGCAGGGATCTGCTCCTCCTGGAGGCCGCGGAGCCCGATCTTCGCTGGACCGCCTACACGACCGCGATCATGGAGCTGGTGCGGCAGTACGAGGTCGAGGCCGTCTACAGCTTCGGCAGCATGTTCGATGGCGTGCCGCACACGCGGCGCCCGCGTGTCTCCATGGCGGTCGCTCAGGGAGGGCTGCAGCGCACGCTCGCCCACCTCGGCCTGGCGCTGATCCACTACGAGGGCCCAAGCAGCGTGCATACCGCCCTGTTGCAGGCCTGCCGGGGCCAGCGCGTGCCGGCCGCCAGCTTTTGGGGGCACGTGCCTGCCTACGCGCAGATCGGCTGGAGCCCGCGCGTGACCCTGGCTCTCCTGGAGACGGTGCTTGGACTGTTGCACCTGGACATCGATCTGCGGGAGCTGCGGGAGCAGTCCGACAAGGTCGACGCGCTGCTGGATCGTCTGGTGGAATCGGACGCCGAGCTGCAGCAGCAGGTCGACGAGTACGAGCGCCGGTACGACAAGGAGACTCGCACCGAGAGCCTTCCCAACGCGGAGTCTATCGTCTCGGAGGTCGAGGAATTCCTGCGAGGCAGCCGCGAGGACGACGAGCCGGCCGACTGAACGCGGGGTAGGCCGCGGCGACTGCTCTCGCGGCAGGAACAGCCCTCCATGGCTTTCCGTTGCGCCCTGCCGTTCGCGCCCTGGCGCCGCGCTCAGTGGAACGACTTCAGGATATTGGCATAGAGTGCCTCGAAATACGGCTCGTTCAGGGCAGCGGTGTCGTTCCAGGTGGCCGAGACGCAATACGTCGCCCCGCTCTTCGCCGTGACCTCGGTCGTCAGGTTGATGACGCCCCTATCCGATCCGCCCTTGTAGGCGATATGCTTCCAATCCCCCGGCGTCGCCACGCCCGGGTTGATGCTCAGCTCGGGGAGCATGGCGACCTTGCCGATCAGGGAGCAGAGCTGCCTGGTGCTGAAAAACCACTCGATCGCCGGCGAGATCGGATTCCCCCCGGCGAATATGGTGACCGGAGGCAGCGGCAGGCGGTCAACCTGCGGCAACAGCTTCAGCCGTGCTGCCGCGGTCCCGGCGGCCAGGTATCGCGTGCGCAGCGCGCTGTTGGCCGGATCCTTGAGAATAAAGACCTCACGCGTGGTGAGAATCGGCTGATCGGCCACGGGAATGAGCGTATCGATCGCGGCCCGCCCAACCACGCGGATCAACATGTTGGCTGCCGTATTGTCGCTGATCGAGATCATGTAGCCTGCTACCTCGGTGAGGGTATAGGTAGAGCCGGTGGCATGCGTCTGCAGCACGCCGCTCGGCAGGCTCTTGTCGCTCGCCAGCAGGGTGATCTTTTGGTTCCACGACAGGCGATGGGCAGCCACCTGCTGCTGCAGGGCCGCCATCACCGCCAGCTTGAACGCCGAGGCCACCGCCAGCGGAGAATCGGCGTTGAGCTCCAGTTGCGCGCCGCCGTTTTTCAGCGCCAGCAGGCTGACGTGCCCGGGCAGATGCTGAAACGCCGCGAGGGCGGCCGCTCGCGTGAGCGGAGAATACTGTAGTCCGGTGAAGACAAGGCCGTCGATACGATGCGCGGCGTCGAGATGCAGCGCTACCGTGGCGATGCCGTACTTGAAGCGGACCCGATAGGCCCCCGCGGTGAGGGAGTCGATACCCTGGTATGGCCCGTAGGCCGCCTCGACCTGCGCAATCGCCTGCCTGACCTGATCCACGCTGGCTTGCGCCAGGAACGCCGGCGCGAACCACGTCGGCAGAATAAGCACCGAGGTGAAGAGGCGGGCCAGCGCCGCTTTCGGACCGATCGCGGTAGAGGGCGGCGCGCCGGTCAGGTGGATATTGTTGATCAGCAGCTCATCGATACGCGACTCGCCGTCCAGGTGGATCTGCGCGGTCGCCGTACCGCGCGCGAACCGGATAAGGTAGCTGCCGTTTGTCTCCGCCGACACGCTCTTGTAGGGTCCCAGGTCGGTCAGAATACTGGCCGTGGCCTGCCGTATCTGCGCCAGGCTTACCTGCGCCAGGAACGAAGGGGCAAACCAGCCGGCCTGTATCGGCGTCACGGTGAGCACGCGCACCAGGGCAGCTTCGGGTGTGATCGCGGCCGCCTGCGCCGAGCGGCCGGCCAGCGTGCCGGAGAACACCAGCACCACGGCGGCAAGGAGCCGCACGGCACGCCGATAGCGGGGAGCTAGCTTCATCGTCTGTATCCTTTGGCAGTGAGGTAGGCGGTAAGAGAAGCTCAATGCGCGGGTAGTGGGGCAGCCAGGGGCAGCGCGGCGGGTTGCGCCGTCTCGTGCGCCACGCTCTGCTGGATGGTGCGCATCTGCCCCCAATACGTAGCGAAGGCGGACTTGCCGGGCGGCGTGATGCGATAGCCCGTAGCGGGAATCTTGCCCTTGAAGTACTTGCGGATCTCGATGTAGCCGGCCTCCTCCAGCTTCGCGGCGTGCCGGCTCAGATTGCCCTTGGTGAGGCCGCTCGCCGTCTGCAGAAAGGCGAAATCTACCTCCTCGGCATTGGCCAGCACGGCCAGGATGATCAGGCGCGCCGGCTCGTGCACGATGCGATCCAGCGCGAGCAGATCGCGCAGCGGGCCCTCCGTGGCCGCGGCGGCTTCGGCGCCGGACGCCTCGTCGTCGCTCATGTCCCAACTCCGCCGCGTGCGCGCAACTGGTCGGCCAGCCGCCCAAACTGCTGGTGCTCCTGAATGCCGGCGGCGGCCAGGAGCAGAGCAAAGGGCGGCAGGATGATCAGTGGTACACGTGCATGCAATCCTCTGCAGACTGGTCTGCGATGTAAACTACTCTACGTCATCCTATACTGTTGCCGAGCGACTGTCAAGCGTGGCGCCGTACACGGATCGTGCTGCCTGAGTCGGAGATTGGTATTACACTCGATGGTGAAGTTATAGAAGGTATTTCGCGCACTACTACGTGAGGAGCCACCGTGATCGAGCGCTACAGCCGCCCTGAGATGGCCGCAATCTGGTCGGAGCAGGCAAAGTACGACCAGTGGCTGCGAGTGGAAATCGCCGTCTGCGAAGCATGGGCAGAGCAGGGTGCCATTCCCGAGGAAGCCCTCCCGGAGATCCGGCGCGCTCGCCTCGATCTCGCGCGCATGCACACCATCGAGCAGGAGACCGGGCACGACGTGATCGCCTTTTTGCGCGCGGTCGGCGAGAGCATCGGCGACGAGGCGCGCTTCATCCACCTCGGCTTGACCAGCTCGGACGTGGTAGATACCGCGCTCGCCCTGCAGATCGTGCAGGCGGGCGAGCTGCTCGCACGGGATATCGACGCGCTCGAGGAAGCGATCACCACGCAGGCGCTGGCGCATCGCCGCACGGTGATGATCGGGCGCACGCACGGCATCCACGCGGAGCCGACGACCTTTGGCTTCAAGCTGCTCGTCTGGGTCGATGCGCTGCGCAATGCCAGGCAGCGGCTCTCGGCGGCGATCGACGAGCTGCGAGTGGGCAAGCTCGCCGGGGCCGTGGGTACTCACGCGAACGTGCCGCCCTCGGTGGAGGAGCAGGCCCTGGCCGCCCTCGGTCTGCGCACGCTGCCGGTAGGCACCCAGATCGTGGGCCGGGATCGTCACGCCAACTTCCTCTGCGTGCTGGCGGTGCTGGCCTCCGCGCTCGACAACATGGCTACCGAGATCCGCCATCTGCAGCGCACGGAGGTCAGGGAGGCCGCCGAGCCGTTCGCCGAGGGGCAGCAGGGATCGTCGGCCATGCCCCACAAGCGCAACCCCATCCTCTGCGAGCGCGTCAGCGGCATGGCCCGGCTCGTGCGCGGTTACGCCCTGACGGCGCTGGAGAACGTGACGCTCTGGCACGAACGCGATATCAGTCACTCCTCGGCCGAGCGAGTGATCTTCCCGGATGTCTGCCTGGTCACGGACTACATGCTGGATGTGCTGCGCGGTGTGATCTCGGCGTTGCGCGTCGACGCGGAGCGCATGCGGCACAATCTGAACTCGTCGGGCGGGCTCATCTTCTCGCAGCGCGTGCTGCTGGCCCTGATCGAGCACGGCGTGAGCCGGCAGGAGGCCTATAAGCTCGTGCAGCGGCACGCCTTACGAGCCTGGGACGAGGAGCTCAGCTTCCGCCAGCTGCTGCGGGACGACCCCGAGATTACCGAGCACCTGGATGAGCCGGAGCTCGACGCGCTGTTCGACGTGCAGTACCACCTGGAGCACATCGACGAGGCCTACCGGCGGCTGGGGCTTCCCACCGTGTAGCACACCAGCCGGGCCGCAGCGCTCGAGAGGCGCTGCTCCATGCTCTATCCGAGCTTGACGAAGTAGCTCTTGCAGGCAAGGTCGATAAGCTCTTTGGCCAGCATAGGCTTCACGCGCAGGTAGCGGGCGATGTCCATGAGCTGATCGAGCAGGTCCCGTGGATGGCAGGACCGGAGCTGCATGCCGAGCTTCACGTAGTATTCGTTGTAGATGTAGCCGAGCGCCGCTTCGTTGTACTCGATGCTGCGCTGCGCGCAGGTGCGCTTGAAGATCTCGCGAAACTCGTCGATCGTGGGCGGCACGATGTGGATCTTGTAGCGAATGCGGCGCAGGAACGCGTCGTCCATCAGGTCCTTGGGGTCCAGGTTGGTAGAGAAGATGAGCAGCTCGTCGAAGGGGATCTGCAGCTTGTTGCCAGTGATCAGCGTCAGGTAGTCCACGCGGCGCTCCAGCGGAATGATCCACCGGTTGAGCAGGGCGCGA
This sequence comes from uncultured bacterium, assembly GCA_963827235.1. Classification (GTDB taxonomy): domain Bacteria; phylum Chloroflexota; class UBA5177; order JANWHV01; family JANWHV01; genus JANWHV01. The sequence goes on along the minus strand of CAWHAE010000009.1, from coordinate 566,553 downwards.
GGAGAGATCTGCTGCCGCCCAAAGTCGTCGATCAAGAACATGCCGGCATTCGCCTTCATCTGCAGAGGCGCTTCGTAGACCCTGCTTTCCTCGGATAGCTGCAGGTCCAGCTCATTGAGCGTGAGCTCGCCGCCCACCACCACGACGGGCCGCCGGGAGAAGACCCACCGCTGATCCACCAGCTCCGGATCGGTATCCCCTACCCGATGGTGGTGCGCCTCGTCGAATACGCGGATGATCTGGCCCTCTACCAGGACCGCGTACGGTACGTAGATGTTGCCGCCGAGCAGCGTAGCCGACACCTCGGCGATGGTCGTCTTCCCGTTGCCGGGAGGGCCGAAAAGGAAGATGGAGCGGCCGGAGTTGATTGCCGGGCCGATCTGATCGAGCGTGTCCTGGCTGAATACCAGCCCGCTGAACGCGACCGCCAGCTGCTCGCGAGTGATCAGCACGTTGCGGATGGATTGCCGCTTCACCGCGAACGTGTAGTCCTGCAGGGTGACAGGGCACGGGCCGGCGTAGGTATTGCGCTCGAACGCTTCCTTGACCTTGTTCTGTCCCTTATCGGTCAGCGCGTAGCGGTAGGTGGTGGAGAGCACGCCGGCGCTGCCGCGTACCTCGATGTAGTTCTGCGTCTTGAGGCTCTCGAGCAGCGTCTCGACCACCTGGTAGAAGGGCAGGCACATGTTGGCGGCCACGGTCGCGCCGGCGACAACGCCGCCATAGTAGATGTGCTTGAGCAGCAATTCGGAGATGAAGCTGCTGTCGATCCCGGTATCCTCGATCGAGTTGACACGAGGCGGAATCATTTCCTGAAGTTCTTCAGGCGCTATAGCGGCCATGTTTCCCCACTCCCCGCTGCGGCGGCAAGGACCACCGTGTACTGAAGGCGTTCTCCTGGACTCCGCTCAAGCCGTACCCAGCAGGGCAGATCGGGCTCGCCGCCGATGCGAAACCGGCGGTCTAGCTGGCTTCGGTGCTGCCTCGCAGATTGAGCAGGCTGCGCAACTTCTCGATTCTGTTCTGCCGCTTTCCTTCCAGCTCGCTTTGTCCCTGCGCCTCCAGTGTCTCCCTGATGGTCGGTGCCAGGCTCAGGGGATGGAACGGCTTCGTAATGTAGTCGAAGGCGCCCTCTTCATAGCCACGCAGCTCATCCTCGAACTGGCCCTTTGCAGTCAGGAAGATGATTGGGATGTACCTGGTCGCCTCGTTGTTCAGCACCCTGCGGCAGACTTCAAAGCCGTCGATGCCGGACATCATGATATCCAGCAGTATCAGATCCGGCTTGCTCGTCTCCAGCCGCTTGAGAGCTTGCTCGCCACTGTATGCGGCCTCGACGTCGTAGCCCTCGAAGTTCAGGGTCTCACTTACCAGATCGCAAATCAGCTCGTCGTCGTCGACCACGAGGATACGGGCAGCCATGAGCCCTCCTTCTGCCACGTGCATGAGAATCGCATCAACTATATCATGACGCTTGGTCACCTCCAATAGTACAACGTGACTCGCCTCCTGGGGTGCTCTACGTTCCACGTGAAACGTATACGCCCCTTCGCGTGCCGGCGCGCGGCCACGGGGCAGTCGCCACGGTCCTTTCAGGGGTGGACTTGGCATGCTCCGCGCCGCGGGCTCGCAGGAGCATGAGGGCTGGGCCGGCTGTATTTGGCCCATGGCGCTGCCAAGCCGCTGGTGGAGCAGCTCTGCGCACCCTAGGGTAGGCATTCTACCCCTACCTATAGCCGCCTATGCTATACTCGCTGAGGTACAGGAAGCGAGGGGATAGTCAGGCACATGGAGCCAGTCCTTTATCGAATCGGCGAGGCCTCGGCACAGCTTGGCTTGCAGGACAAGAACAGCAATACTCTGCGAAGCTGGGTTGAAGAGTTCAAGGAGTATCTCGGTAGCTCCGCCAATCCTGAGCCGGGCAAGCCTCGATTCTTCACCGAAGACGACATGCGGGTGCTACGCACTGTGCGGGACCTTCGCGTCAATCACCTTCCCTACAGCGAGATCAAGGAGCGGCTGGCGCAGGGCGCGCACGCCGTGGAGCAGAAGAAGGATACCTCTGACCTGAGCCACGAGCTGATGGTGGCGAACGATCAGAGCACGTCGCTGGTGCTCAGCGACCAGCTCCAGGCACTGCTGGCCCCGCTCAGCCAGGCGGCCGACGAGTGGCACGATCTCGCCGACCAGTATCGCACCCGTCTGGAGGAACGCGAGTCGCGCGTGCTTCACCTTGAGCAGCGTATCGACACGCTGCAGTGCCGCATTGAGGAAATGCATGCGCAGTCACTCAAGCAGCACGAGGAAGCCGTAGCGCTTGCCCGCTACATGGCCGAGGCGCAACAGGCAAGCCAGGCTGAGCAAAGCCGCGGCCGCCGGCGCTGGCTGGGCATCTTCTGACGCGGTTGCCCGTCTCTGTTCTATAGAGCGCTATGGCGAGGGAATAGGTCTCTCACGCGCGGGTAGAGGGGTAGGAAGACGTCTCTGTAGAGGCGATCGTACCGCTCCTGCATTGTGGGGTCGGGCTCCAGCCTGACGGCCACGTGCACCATGTGCCGCGCGGCCGTCCACACGTCGGGATAGTAGCCGCTTCCCGTGGCTGCCAGGCAGGCCGAGCCGAGGGCGCCGGCTTCGATCACTTCGGGCACCAGCAAGGGAACGCCCAGCACTGCTGCCTTGATCTCGTTCCAGAGCCTGCTATGCGCCTGCCCGCCCACGGTCAGCGTGGCCGTGCACTCTCCGCCCTGGGCGACGGTCACGTCGCGTACCTGGCGTATGGCCAGGGCGACTCCCTCCAGCACCGCGCGCACCAGGTGCGATCTCCCGTGGGCCGCCCGCAGGCCGAAGAACACGCCGCGGGCCCAGGGGTCCGCGAGCGGCGCCCGCTCGTCGGTGGTATACGGCAGAAAGAGGCCGGCAATGTAGGGCAGGAGCAGGAGACCGTCGCTCCCCGCGGGCACGTCCGCGGCATGCACGAGCAGCGTCTCCAGGTCGTGAGCGCCAAGGATCGAGGCCAGCCAATCCAGGGCCAGGCCGCTGGACGAAATGGTCGCGCCGAGATAGCGGCGCCCCGGCGGCTCCGGGTAGGTGTTGGGCGGCGGCGCCCAGGCCCCCGGCACCGAATCCCAGCAGAGCACGAAGCCGCCCGAGGTGCCGCCGAGAATCACCGCATCGCCTCTCTCCGTGAGGCCGCTGCCGATACAGGAGGCAATGCTATCGTTGGTGCCCGACACCACGGGTATCCCCGGCGGCATGCCGCAGACGTCCGACGCTTCGTCGCTCACGGCGCCGATCACGCTTCCCGGCGGCACGTACGGTGGGAACTGATCGCGCGGCAATCCGGAGGCGCTCAGCTCGTCGTCAAACCAGGCGGCCGAAGCATGCGGCACCCCGCACAGCCGCGCGCCGATATAGTCCCAGGCTTGGAAATACCAGCAGCGATGCGGGTCCGGATCGACGCGATTGAGGTACAGCGCCTTGGCAATGAGATGGCCCGGGTCGACCGCGCGGCCGATTTGCTTGCCCAGCAGCGCGGCTTCCTCGCTCGCGCTATCCTTGTCCATCCAGGTGAGCGCCGGGCCGCGTGGATGGAGCCGGGCATCGGTAGTGACCAGCGTGGGGCCCTGCCCGCTGACCGCGATTGCCTTGATCGCCGCCAGGTCGACCTCGGCGCAGACCGCCCGCAAGGCCTTGCAGACGGCGCGCCACCACAGCGCGGCATCTTGCACGACTTCGCCGCGCTCCGCCGTCAGCAGTCCCGCGTGCGGCAGAATGCGCAGTGCGTGCTGCCTGCCCGCGGCGTCGAAGATACCTACTTTCACCCTCGCCGTGCCGAGGTCGACGCCGGCAAAAAGGGGCTCAGTCACCGGATTGCATTTCTCACCGACCCAATACCTCTATCGTCTCCCTGCTCGCGCCGTCTCCTGGAGACTTATCTGAGCGTACCGGATGCGGACGCGCAGAGCGCACAGAACACAACTCATGGTACGCGATGCACCCTCCTGGGGAGGCGGGGGCGGTACCTGCACCGTGCATCAGTGCGGCGTATTTTGCTACGTTGAAGCACAGACGGTCCCGCATGAGTAATTGTTGTGTCTCCCCTGGAGGTACTTCTATGGCAGCCAGTGCTTCTCGGCTCCCCATTCGCGTCGGCATCATAGGCGCAGGCTTCATCGGTCCTGCTCATATCGAGTCGATGCGGCGTCTCGGTTTCGTGGAGATCGTCGCCCTGGCCGGCTCGTCGCAGGAATCGGCCGTCCGCAAGGCCGCGGATCTGTTCGTGCCCCGTGCCTACGGGAACTACCTCGAGATGATTGCCGACCCGGACGTCGACGTGATAGACATCGCCTCACCCAACGCCACGCATTACCCGGCCGCCAAGGCCGCGCTGGCGGCGGGCAAGCACGTGGTGTGCGACAAGCCGCTGGGCATGAACAGCACGGAATCCGCCGAGCTGCTTGCCCTGGCCGAAGCCAGCGGGCTCGTCCATGCCGTGCTCTTCAACGTTCGCTTCTACCCCCTTGTCCAGCATGCCCGCGCTCTGATTCAGCGAGGCGATCTCGGCACCGTGTACAGCGTCCATGGCGGATACTGGCAGGACTGGCTGCTCCTGGACACCGACTACAACTGGCGCGTCGAAAGCGCCCAGGGAGGTATGCTCCGCGCGGTGGGCGATATCGGATCGCACTGGCTCGACGTCGCTCAGTTTCTGACCGGCCAGGCGGTGACGCGCGTGATGTCCGACTTCGCCACCTTCATTCCGGTACGCCAGAAGCCGTCGAAACCGGTCCAGGCTTTCGCTACGGCCGACGTAGAGCGCACTCCGGTAACCATGGATACCGAGGACGCTGCCTCCGTACTGCTGCGGCTCGACCGTGGCGCCCACGGCACGATGCAGGTCTCACAGGTGGCCGCGGGGCGCAAGAACCACCTGGCAATCGAGGTCAATGGCTCTCGCGGATCTCTGGCCTGGGACGCCGAGCGCCCGAACGAGCTGTGGCTCGGCTACCGCGAGCGAGCCAATGGCGTGTTGATCAAGGATCCGGCCCTGCTCGAGCCGGCGGCACAGTCCGTCGCCCGCTACCCCGCCGGCCATGACGAGGGGTTTGCCGATTCTCACACGGCCATTCAGCGGGCTATCTTCGAGTTCATCCGCGCCGGTGGCTACGCCTCCGGACGCCAGCCGAACTTCCCGACCTTTGCCGCGGGCCATCGCGAGAACGTGATCGCCGACAGCCTGCTGCGCAGCGCGCGCGAGGAGCGCTGGGTAGCGGTGCCTCCGACCAAGGAAGGATAGCGCGCGTTCGCCCACGAGGAGCATACATGCAGCAGCTAGGAGTGATTAGTGCCCTCCAGGTAGGGGCGCCCCGGCAGTACGGCGAGCAGGCAGCCGCCGAGGAATCTGGCCGCCCGTGGATCTCGTCGTTCTTTCGCACGCCCGATCCGCGGCCACGCTGGCTCTACACGACGCACCTGGAAGGCAACGTACAGGCCGATACGAAGAATCACGGCCGGCCGCATCAGGCTGTGCTGCTCTACGCGGCGAAACACTATCCGCTCTGGCGGGAAGAGCTGCGGCGGCCCGAGATGGGGCCGGGCGGCTTCGCCGAAAATCTCACTCTCGACGACCTCTCCGAGGAGACGGCCTGCATTGGCGATGTTTACGCGCTCGGCGAAGCGCGTGTCCAGGTTACCGGTCCTCGCTACCCGTGCTGGAAAATCGAGCGCCGTTGGGGCATCGAGGGACTGACGGCACGGGTAGCGAGGACCGGCCGCACGGGCTGGTACTGCCGCGTCCTCCAGGAGGGATCGCTGCAGCCCCAGCTTCCTGTCCTGCTCGTCGATCGCCCCTATCCGCGCTGGACCGTTGCACTCGTCAACGACTTCGGCCACGGGCGCAACGGCGATGCCGAGACGGGAAGGGCCCTTGCCTCCTGCGCTCTGCTCAACGAGTGGTGGCAGCAGCTGATTGTCCACAATCTCGAGCACGCATGAGCAGTCTGGGAGGTGTGGAAAAGCCGGGCTTTCCCTGCGGATATCCTGCCTCCGCGGCGGACAAATCCGGGGGTGATTCCGATCGCCTCTGGGGAAAGTTCTGGATGAATCGGACGGACGGGGGAGCTGTGCCGGGAGGTATCCGGGTTTATCCGCAGCTCCTCCCGATCTCGTCCGCAGCTCCTCCACAGTTCCTCCCAGTCGCCGGCCTAGCCGCTCTCTCTGGAGACACGGTACTTATCCCCTCTCTCCCCGCCTCTACTACCACTACGGCGATCTTTACATACATATCTTGGATATAGATCGTATACGAGGTAGGGACGGGGATAACATCAGACGGCGAGCGATCCGTCCAGGCCGAGCTCGGGTGCTATGGACCGCATCGCCTGGATCACGAACGCGATGTGTTCATCCAGACCGATGCCCAGCTCTTCGGCACCCCGCGCGATCTCCTCACGATTGACCTGGCGTGCGAAGGCCTTGTCCTTCATCTTCTTGCGCACGGCTGGAGCCTCGATGTCATGCAGAGACTTGGTCGGCCTGACCAGGGCTGCAGCCGTGATCATGCCCGTCAGCTCGTCGACCGCCGAGAGGGTCTTTTCCATGGGGGTAACGCGCTGATAGCCCAGGTAATCGGCATGGGTGAGGATGCACTGGATGATCGGCTCCGGCACTCCGCGCTCGCGCAGAATGGGCGCACCCATATGAGGATGGGATTCGGCGGACGGATGGATCTCCCAATCGAAGTCATGAAGCAGTCCTGCCAGGCCCCACGATTCCACGTCTTCCTCGTACTTCGTGGCATAGGCCCGCATAGCCGCTTCGACGGCCAGGCAATGCCGGACCAGGCCCTCATTCTGGATGTACTCTCGCACGATGGCCAGTGCTTCTTCTCTCGTCACGACTCCTCCTCGTTTAGCTGTGCCGGTATGTACGTCGATACAACAACAGCAGAGGGCGTTCCAGATGGAATGCCCTCTGCTGGCTGAACCAATCGGTGGACCGGTCGGTCAGGGCTGGTCGTTCTCCTCGGCGCTGTCCGTAGCGTCCTGCTCCTGGTCTTCGAGGACCTCATCGCCGGGGACGTCAGGTTCCTCGTCGGATTCGTCCTCGAAGATCTCCTCAAATACGAGAGACTCCGTCCCTTCCGCGTCGCCGGCGTCGATGGCCGCCTCGAGCTCCTCTTGCAGATCGAGATCCTCGCCGGCAAGCGCTTCCACAATCTCTACGACGTCGACGCTATCTTCGACAGCCGGCTTGCTCTTCGGTAGTCCGGCTGTACCACGCCGGCGAGCGATTTCGTAGAGCACGATGCCGGCGGCGACCGACGCATTGAGGCTGCCCACCTTGCCGCGCATCGGCAGCCGCACGAGGTAGTCGCATTCTTCCGAGATCATCCGGCTCAAGCCGCGCCCTTCGCCGCCCACGATCAAGGCGAGCGCACTATCGACGTCGAAGTTGTCGTAGTCGGTGCCTCCCTCCATGTCGAGACCGACGATCCAGTAGCCGGCCTCCTTGAGAGTGGCAATGCTCTGGCGTAGATTCGACACTTCGGCCACCGGCAGGTGCTCGACCGCCCCCGCGGAGGCTCGAACGACCGCCGGGGTGACGGCCGCTTGGTTGTGCTTGGGCAGCACGGCGCCGTCGATACCTACCGCCTCGCCGGTGCGAAGAATCGAGCCCACGTTCTGCGGATCCTGCACGCCGTCGAAGAGCACGATCAGCGGCTTCTCCGCCGACTTTCCGGCGGCCGCGACGATGTCCTCAAAGTCCGTGTACTGGTATGGGCGGCAAGCAGCGGCTATCCCCTGATGATTGACGTTACCGAGCACGCGGTCCAGATCGAAGCGGTCCACGCGCACGATGGTGACATGCTTTTCCGCGGCAATCGCCTGAATCTCTTGCAGGTGGTCGGCGGAATCTCTCACACCCGCTGCAATGTAGATCTTGGCCACATTGCCGGCCCGCAGGGACTCCAGGACGGGCCAGCGACCGTAGACGTCTGCCTGAATGCGCTCGAACTGGCTGACCGGGCTACGTCCTGCCCTGGTGACGGTGCCGAGCGGGCGCCCGGCATCGGCAAACGGCGCCCCGTCTGCCTCGCGCCGCTCGAAGGGGCGGTCACTGCTATAGGAGGGACGCCGGTCCTGGTAGGCCGGGCGGTCGCCGTCTGGGCGACGAAAGCCGCGGTCGCCCTCATCTCTACGGCCCTGGAAGGGTCGGTCGCCGCGGTAGGAAGACTGTGGGCGCTCGCTATGCGGAAGGTCCTGGTCGAATGGGCGATAGCCTCCACGACCCTGCCGGTAGGTTGGTCGTTCGTTGCGACCGGAGCTCTGACCGCGATCGGCAAAGCTCGGGCGACCTTCGTCACGACGCTCTCTCTGCCATGGGCGATCGTTGTCTCCTCTGTTCTCGAAGGAGGAGGGGCGATCGGAGCGGAAAGGCGGCCGCTCATTGTAGCGCTGCTGCTCGCGGAAGGGCGGCCGCTCGCCCTCGGGCGCCGGACGGAAGCCGCGATCATCGCTGGGTCGTCTCTCGCCGTCGCGCTCGCCGCGGCCGTGAAAGGGCGTCCAGCCTTCTTCGCGGGTCTCGCGCGCGAATGGAGGCCGAGCGGAGCGGCCCGGCCGCGTATCGGACCCGCCGCTGCCCCTCTCGCCGCGCCACGGTGTGCGCTCGCGCTGGTCGCCGCCAAAGCTAGGCTGGCCGGGCCGCGTATCTCGTTCTCGCTTCTGGAAGCCACCGTAGGGGCGGTCGTCCTGCCTGCCACGGCTCTCGAAGCCGCGGCGTCCTCGTGTATCGTCGTGTGCCATGAAATCTGCCTATTCTCTCAGCCGTAGATGCTCGACAAAGACGGCTGCACTTACATCCGGCGTGGCGCGCGCTTCTAGCCCACGCCGGTTCCGCGTCTGAACGCGGAGTTCGTTCTATCAACTCGACCCGCCCACGCTCGTGCGTGGCGGGCTCTAACAGCCGGACCTACTTGGCGTGCCGATCTCTTCGCCAGCGCACGCCCTGTGGGTGATCTTCCACAATCACGCCCATCGCCTTGAGCTCATCGCGAACGGCGTCCGCACCGGCAAAATCGCGTGCTGCACGCAGCTCACGCCGTCGCTCGATCATCCCCTCCACCTTCGCGGTGAATTCGGGGGACTCGACTGCCGGACCTTCCGGCGCTACCACTAACCCGAGTACGCCCATAATCGTGTTGAACGCCTCCAAAGCGCGCAGGAGGGCGCCCTTGACCGTCGGGTTCACCAGCTTCGGATCGCGGAGGAAATCCTTATACCGGTTAACCTGGCCTGCCAGGTCATAGAGAGCGGCAATGGCCTGGGCAGTGTTGAAGTCGTCGTCCATACCGGCATGGAACGCTTCAACGGACGTATCGATCTGATTGAGGAGCTGGCGCGTTTCCTTGCGCATCTCCAGCTCCACCGGCTCATCCGGCTGTACCGCCCGTACCGGCTGCCAGCTCAGCAGCAGGTCGAGATTCCTCGTGGCGGTGCAGAGGCGTTCCCAACCTACTTCTATCTCCGCCAGTGAGTCCTCGGTATAGGCCACGGGAGAGCGGTACTGCTGAGACAAGAGGTACAACCGGAGCACGGACGGCTCATAGCGGGCGAGAATGTCTTTGATCGCCACGAAGTTGCCGAGCGAATGCGACATCTTCTGCAAGACCTGCTCGCCATTCTCATCCGTAACATAGACCATCAGGGCGCCGATATGCGCCCAGTATTTGGCGAAGGGCGACTTCCCTGTAAACGACTCACTCTGCGCAATCTCGTTTTCATGGTGCGGAAAGATGAGATCTGATCCGCCGCCATGGATGTCGATCCTGTCGGCAAGCTCCGCTCTTGCCATGGCCGAGCATTCGATATGCCAGCCGGGGCGACCGTAGCCCCAGGGGCTTTCCCACTGTGGCTCTCCCGGCTTGGCCGCCTTCCAGAGGGCAAAGTCGCGCGGGTCCTCCTTGCCGCGCTCACCCTCCTCCGATCCGCCGCCGTCCACGGCGATGGGTATGGCCTCCTTCCCGCGGGCCTGCAGGCCGCGACCCACGGTGTTGTCGACCGCTGTATTTCGCTTGGAGAGCTTTCCGTAGTCGGGAAACCTGGCTACGCGAAAGTACACGTCGTCGCCCACCCGGTACGCGTGGCCGCTGGCTACCAGACCCTCGATCATGGCGATGATCTTTGGCATCGTCGTGGTAACGGTCGGATAGTGATCGGCGGGGCGGCAATAGAGGGCGTCGACGCTGGCGAAGTAGGAAGCGCTATACTTGGCCGCCACCTGCTCCGGAGATATCCCCTCCATTTGGGCACGCGCGATGATCTTGTCGTCTATATCCGTGACGTTCTGGATATAGCGCACGTTGTAGCCCCGATACTCCAGGTGCCGGCGGATGAGGTCAGCCGTGACAAACAGCTTGGCGTGTCCGATATGCGGCTCATTCTTCGGCGTCAGCCCGCACATATACATCAAAACCGGGTCGTGCTCCGGCTCGAACTCCAGTTTCTGGGCACTCCTGGTATCAAAAATACGCAATCAGCTGGCTCCTTCATAGCAAACTCGCGCAAGCCCTCATCACTTAGTGTATCGGTCTGAGACGGCTGCAGTATCAGCCCGTCGCGCCCGCTCGCCTACCCTCGTTCCGGCGCCACGCCAGTGCGGTATCCTGCTCGTAGTGAGCTGGCGGCACGATCGCCTGGTGTGCCGGCGTCACCTGCTCAGGGGCCGGAGCCCGCCAGGCGTGATGCGCCGTATGCATAAAGTAGAGGAACCATGAACCTTACTGCCCAAGATGTCATGACCCCGGAAGTCATCACCGTGGCGCCCGAAACCTCAGTCGAAGCGGCAGCGGCCGAGCTGGTGCGCCGTCACCTCGCGTGCTTGCCGGTGATCGCCGCCGACGGAAATATCGTGGGCACCGTGAGCGACGCAGACATGATCGGCAAGCAGGGCCGGAGTGTCGGCGACATCATGAGCACGCAGATGATCACGGTCTCGCCGGATTACGATCTCGAGGACGTCGGCTATATCTTGAAGCGCATGCACCGCGTCCTCGTGGTGCGGGCCGGGAAGCTGGTGGGTCTGGTCACCCGCACGGATCTGCTCAAGCGCATAGCGCAACGCTGGACCTGCACGGTCTGCGGCGCCCAACAGTATGGCGCCAACCCTCCCGATCACTGCACCGAGTGTAACGCGCAGGGTGAGAAATTCAGCCTGGTCGATGAGCCTCCAATGATGTATAGGGATATGTGACGATTGATCTTAGGGCTGCACATCGCCCTTGTGCAGAGAAGCAAGAAACTCCCTGTTGGTCGCCGTCTTCGCCAGGTAATTGAGCAATAGCTCAGTGCCCTCGGTACCGCCCAGGGCATTGACCATTCTGCGCATGAGCCAGACGCGCTGAAGCGTCTGTTCGTCCATCAGCAGCTCCTCGTGACGCGTGCCCGAGCGCAGCACGTCTACCGCGGGGAAGACGCGCTTTTCCGCCAGCTTGCGCTCCAGAATCACCTCCATGTTGCCGGTGCCCTTGAACTCCTCGTAGATCACGTCGTCCATGCGGCTACCCGTCTCGATCAGACAGGTGGCGATGATGGTGAGGCTGCCGGCGCCTTCGATTTTGCGCGCTGCGCCGAAGAAGCGTTTGGGCGGGAAGATCGCGTTGGGGTCGATACCGCCGGACAGCGTGCGACCACTCGAGGGGATGGCCGTGTTGTAGGCGCGGGTGAGCCGCGTAATGCTATCCAGCAAGAGGACGACGTCTTTGCCGCTTTCCACCAGGCGCTTGGCCCGTTCCAGGGCCATCTCTGCCACGCGGGTGTGATGATCGGCTTGCTCGTCAAACGTCGCGCTGAGCACCTCGGCGCACTTGACCGAGCGCTCCATGTCGGTGACTTCCTCGGGGCGCTCTCCGACCAGCACGACCATCAGGTGCACATCCGGATGGTTCGTGTTGATGGCGTTGGCTATCTGCTTGAGGATTATCGTCTTGCCGGCTTTGGGGGGGGCGACGATCATGCCGCGCTGGCCCCGTCCAATAGGCGCCACGATATCCAGCAGCCGCGTGGCGACGATGGCGGGCGTGGTTTCCAGCGTGAGCTGCTGATTGGGGTAGATGGGAGTCAAGCGGTCGAAATGAGGCCGGCGTTTGGCCGTCTCCGGGTCCACGCCGTTGACCGCCTCCACGCGCAGCAGGCCGTAGTACTTCTCGCTTTCTTTTGGCGCGCGCACCTGACCACTGACACGGTCTCCGGTGCGCAGACCAAAGCGACGGATCTGAGAGAGGGAGACGTAGATGTCGTCGCTCCCGGGCAGATAGCGGTCCTTGCGAAGGAAACCGAAGCCTTCTTCCACGATATCGAGCACGCCATCACGGAAGAGATTTCCCTGCTGTTCGGTCTGTGCCTGCAAAAGCCTGAAGATCAGATCGCCTTTCTTGAGGGCGGTATAGCCGGTCACCTCCAGGCTCTTGGCCATCTCGCGCAGCTCGTGAAGCGTCTTCCCTTCCAGCTCGGCCAGGTTCGCGCGCTTGCCGCCCGGAACGGCGGAGCCGCGATCCTGCTCGCGTGCGTCGCGGTCAAGGCCTGCAGCCTGCTGATCGATCTCGGCCGGCTCGGGAACCGTCACGATCAGGTCCGCCGGTGGGCAGGACAGCAGGTCCTGCAGCACCGGCTCAGGCTCGATGTCGAGCGTCTCGCGCGGCGGTTCTGCCAGGGCAACCGGCGTTGCGTGGCCGTTCGTTTCTGCGATTTCCCTCCCTTCGCTCGATCCCTGGAGATTCGGGGAAGGCAGGTCGTTGAGTCTATATCCGTCAATCTCGTCCAATGGTGCACCGCCTCAATCCAACGCGTCGTGCCTGATCGCTGCCGCATAGAGATGCTATGGGTGCGCGCGCCATAACCGGTCTACTGCACGCCGCGAAATAGCCCTTCATATGTGATGCCGCTTGCGGTAAAGAACACATTGTCATTCTTTTCGAGGTCATCGGTTGTCAAAATGCGCGGAAACTCGCGGAAGTCTAGTTCGGCATTCAGCGCTGTCTGCTTCTTCCCCCTCACTGCTTGGCCACAATCGACATTCACTCACTCCCAACGTTTCGGCGCACATGTCGCGAGCTCGATCACGGGCGACCCGCCAATTCCCATCAACATAGAGACACGAAAATAGTCTTCCATCGGCGCCGTCGAGGCGCCTGAGATATCGCCATCCAAAATGAGCAGCGGTTTTGTCCCGGCTTCAGGCAATTCGCGCGCCAATTCGCACCGTAGTCCATCCGGCAGCCGGCGCCGTCGCTCGAGGCAAGCGTACGAGCTCTGGCTCGAGGAGATGATCGAGATGGTCACTCATGGATAAAGTTCTCAGCACTCCTCAGCGCCGTGCCGTCTCGGCCGTACCGGCAGCAAGGCAGACCCATGCCGGCAAGGACTTTGACGAAAGCACCATGGGATTTGAGTAGCTAGCAACCTCCAAAGGCACCACATGCCGGCAGCCGGAGTGACGTAGTGCATGCAGGCATCCCCATGCGGTCCGGACGCGTGGAAACTCGCCGCCCAGGGCAAGAGATAACGAGGAAGTCGTATGGGATGATGGAGTATAGGCCGACTCGGGCCGTGATGTCAAGGCCCATTTGGCTACTTCGCCACCTGGCCACCTGGCCCGCGGAAATCTGAGGGGCAGCACTTGCCAACTCGTTCCGGGTGGTGAACGGTCCGGGTGGGCACGCTATACTCTCAATAAAAGATGAGACCAGAGGGAAGCCAGGTCTTGGAGGCTCGTCAACGCATTCACAACCACGCTGCAGCGCAGCGTGATGCGGCGGTTCAGTTTGCCGCGCGGCTGGTACAGACTCCCAGCATGCCCGGTGAAGAGGGCCGGGTCGCGCAGTTGCTCAGGCAAGAGATGGAAAGTCTGGCCTACGACGACGTGCAGGTGGACGCCGCCGGCAACGTGATTGGCTTCCTTCGAGGCTCCGGCTCAGGACGGAGCCTTGTGTTCAACGGGCACATGGATATGGTCTCGGCCGGGGATCGGGCGCATTGGCATGCCGACCCGTTTTCCGGCCACATCGCCGGCGGCTATCTGTGGGGACGCGGCGCCACCGACATGAAAGGCCCGCTGGCCTGCCAGGTCTATGTCGTGCCCCTCCTGCGCGCTGCGGGCATGCTCCCTGCCGGAGACGTGTTCGTCACGGCCGTGGTGATGGAAGAAATCGGCGGCCTGGGTACGCAGCACCTGGCGACTCATCTCACAGCAGACTGCGCGGTGGTGGGTGAGCCAAGCAACTGCCTGCTCAAGCGCGGGCACCGCGGTCGCACGGGACTGCGCGTGACCATCACCGGGCGGGCGGGACATGCAAGCACGCCAGATCGCGCCGTCAATCCGCACCCGGTTGCCGCGGCGTTCTTGCTCTCCCTGCGCGATCTGCCGATGGCCACGCGTACCGATTTTAAGACGGCAACGCTCACTCCTACCGTCTACCGCTCCGATAACGAGAGCATCAACGTCATACCCGAGAGCGTGAGCATCCACCTGGATTGGCGCACGGTGCCCGGCGAGGTGCCGGAGGCCATGGTGCGAGAGCTTCAGACGCGTCTGGATGCGGTGTTGCTGCCGGGCAGCCGCGGCACGGTGGCCGTCGAGCACGACGACATGCTCAGCTACGCGGGCATGAGCATGCACCTGCCGTCCATTTTCCGTCCCTACTCCCTGCCGCCGGACCACTGGGTCGTGCGACAAGCGGAGGAAGCGCTGGGTGGCGAGCCGGCCGGATTCTGGCCCTTCGCCACCGACGGAGGGCATCTGCATGACGCGGGCATACCGCCCGTGGGCTATGGACCCGGCCTGGAAGAGCACTGTCACATCGCGGACGAGCGCATCAGCATCGAGCAGATGGAACGTGCCCTGGCCGGCAATGCCATGCTGGCGCTTGCCTTGACCGGCACCGGCCTCTAGCGCGCTAATCCAACGGCAGCATAAAAGACGGCCGGGGCGGGAAGAGCGTTTCCAGCATGGTCCGATCTACTCCATCAGCCCGCACGTCGATGTGCGCATACGCCAGATCGGCAAAGCTGCGGTATCCCAGAAGAAGCTGCGTGAAGATCAACGGCGGGAACGCCGCCTGGCATTCTCCCCAGAGGGGTTTCTGCCAGGGCTCTACGGTGACCAGCTTGCCTTGCACGAAGGAGAGACGCAGCCCGCCGCGATAGAAGCCGATGCAGAAGTCGCCGCTCCGTCCGGCCAGGACCGAGTGCTCCAGGCGCTGCTCCAGCACGGGCGCGATGTGCCGGATGAACGCGGGCACATCCGGAATGCGCATCCACCAGGCATAACGGCCGCCGCTCTGCGGTGCCAGGTAGGGGCCGAGCGCATCGAAGATCGCGTGCCCCGGTCCCATCTCCAGCCTGAAACGAGTGGCAGGCGGCGCATCCTGGGGACGGCACGGAAACGTCGCCACGACGTCTCGCGCCGCGCGAAGGGCGTGCGGTGCAGCCTCGGCCAGAGATTGACCCTCGTTGACTGCCATGCCCCAGAGGCCCGCCGAGTCGCCGCTGCGAATGCGGCTGAGCATGAGGTAGCCGATGGTATCGCCGCCGGCAGCCCTGGTGATCATGTAGGTCGCGCCGAGATTTCCCGTCGCCGGATCGCAGTCAAAGGCCATCCAGCGCCACGCCGCTTCATCCAGCACACTCGCGATCTGCCAGCACGCTTGCTCGCGCGCCGACAGCGCGAGCAACAGCGGGATATCCTCCTTCACGGCAGGGCGAAGCGCGTAGGAAGTGGGTTCCCCTGCTTTCGGCAAGGGAAGGGCGGAGAAGTGAACGTGTCGCGAGTCCTCCAGCGGGATGGCGAATTCGTAGCCGAATTGGCGGTAGAAGTTGGGAATGCCGGTAATACCCTGTGCCAAGTGCCCGCGAGCCGCGCTGCGCGCGTGGATGAGGCCGAAGATCGCGCGCTGCAGGGACCGATGACGGTAGGGAATCTCGGTAGCCACGATCTCAGGTCTGCCCATCATGAAGCGGATATGCCCGTACCGCGCTTGATTGGCGAGCAGGCAGGTCGCGGCGACGACCTTGCCCGTCCTCCTGTCCTCGACCAGGGCAAAATCGTATCCGGTGATACGGGGGTGGCGCCCGCTGGCCATGTCTCTCACCCAATACCCTAGCGTGACGTTGGGAGGTGAATCCTCCTTCGAGCGAAAGACGTTGGAGTAGAGGGCGACGAGACGTTCGAGGTCAGCCGGCGTGGACCAGCGCAGGCGCAGTCCATCGCCCAGGTCGCGCTGGTACGCCTGATCCTCTGGCGACGGCTCTGCGATCCGGTTGTGTTCAACCACCACTTGACTCATCCGGCACCTCACTCGCGGCACGGCATAGCACACGATTCAAGCCCAACAATCCTACCACCGCGCACCGGCGGATGATGTATAGCACGGCACCTTCCTTGCGGTATCGGAGCAATGTAGACAGGGGATAGCAGCCGATGCAGCTTCTCGGGCGCAGTCGAGCCGGCGACACCCGTTGACGGCAGTCGGGCGATCTGCATTCGTCGTCTGCCGCCCGTGCCGGAGTATGCGACAGAGGTTCGCGGCACCCACCGTGGTCCGTGCTGACACCGTATTGGAGGTCCTGCCGATTGCGCTCAGGCCTGTAGCGTCATGTACTGCTGCCGAAGGCCGGCGAGAAACGCCTCCGAGTCGGCAGGGCTGATCACGATCGGCTTTCGATAGCGGCGCTGAATGATGATCAGCTGGTCCAGATTGGTCGCGTGCATGGTCACGGTGCCCAGATTAGGAATGCGATAGCGCCCTGCCCAGCCGAAGAGCCCTCCCGTGCCATAGACCCGTATAGCTCCCTGGAGGGCAGGCCGGGGAAGATAGCGCACTTTGGTGATCTGGCTGAGCGGGATCTTCACCGTCTTGAGCGCCTTCCGCTCTACATAGAGCCCGTGATTGTCTATGGCATACCCTAGGGGGGACGCCGCGTAGGCCATGGCCGGGGCGGCGCAGACCGGCACGCACATGATGATAAGCAGCGGCGCCAGCTCGTGCAGGAAGAAGATCAGCACGAGCACGCACAGCAGCGCCAACAACGTCAGTGCCGTGCGCGGCAGAGCCTGGCGATCCAGGTGAGCCGCCACGTAGCGGTTGCTGACCCGGGGCTCGGGCCCCCGGCGCATGTTTCGGAAGTAGAAGGTGAGAAACTTGCGCAGCACGCTCAGTACACCAGTCGCCTTTCGCCATGGGTGAGATCGCGGCAGCCATCCTCGGTCACGACTACCAGATCCTCAATGCGCACGCCGCCGATGCGTGGATCGTAGAGTCCCGGCTCGACGGTCACCACGTGGCCGGCTTCGAGCGGAGAGTCGACTCGATTCAGGCTCGGTCGCTCGTGGATTTCCAGACCTACGCCGTGACCCAGGCCGTGGATGAAGCCCTTGGCTGGGAAGGCGCCGTCGCGTAGCGACGTGGCATAGCCGGCCTCTTCATAGTGCCTGCACACCGCTTCGTAGACCACTCTGCCGTTGGCGCCGGGCCGGATCAGGCCGAGGGCTAGCTCCTGCGCCCTAAGCGTGACGTCGTACATGCGCCGGATCTCCGGCCCTGGATCTCCTTTGCTCACGGTGCGGGTCATGTCGGCGAAATAGCGGAGCTCGCGATGGCGCGGGAACAGGTCGAGGATGATCGGCTGATTGGGCCGCAGAGCACCCGCCCCACGGTTGTGCGGCGCGGCGCCGTCGGTGCCGCAGGCTATGATCGTGCCTTCGCCGAAACAGCCCTCCTCGAGCAGGACAACGTCCACGATCGCCCGGAGCCGTTCAGAGGTGAGCGGGCTGCCCTCGTGAACGAGCACGCCGTCTCGCGACTCGCTGCCCGCCACCACCTCGATTGCTTTGTCCATCGCGCGCTCGGTGGCGCGCTGTGCCGTCTCCACGGCGGCGATCTCGTCCGCGCTCTTAACCAAACGCTCGCCCTCGAGGGCGGCGGGATCGCAGGTGACGGAGACGCCGCGGGCACGCAGATGGTCGACCACGTGCAGGGGGATTACGGGACCGACGGTGACCTCGTGGACGCCGTAACGCTCCAGCAGGCGCAGCACCAGCTCGGCATACGCGCGGTGCTGGTCCGACTCTCGGCGGGCAAGCTCCAAATAGCCGAGATCGTCCGGGCTCAGCACATCGCGGATCTTGCTGCGGCGCGCCGCCTCGTCGCGCTCGAAGTTCGAGCACACCAGCGTCTCCCCGGCTGCGTGGTGCAGGTACATCACCTCATCGCCGAAGAGGAAGCCGATGGCATAGTACATAGCGGCGTTGTTATAGCTTTCAGAGATGAGCAGCAGATTGCCGCGCTCGTGCCCGGACATGCAGGCGTCCTTCCCGATAGTGGATCGTTACTGTATCGTAGCACTGCGGCCGCCTTTGCCGTCTCCAATCGGCCAGGCGAATGTCCGGCTGTGCCACCCGCGGGTGGCTCGACGCGCCGGCACGGGTCGCCAAGTGCCCCGGGGTCAGCCACGCAAGCTGGAATCAGGCCGGCACTACACATGGCTACCAGGGCTCTCGAGCAACAATCGAGCCAGATCTTGATGCAGCATTCTCTGCCTTGCTGGACTGGTGCCGTGAGGGCATACCCGCGCCTGAGACGTCCGGTTTGTGCGCAGATCGGCGCGGCAAAACTGTTCCAGGCCCATGACGTTCCTGTCCGTCCGGCTGGCGCGGCTACCGGATGAGCGGCACCTCGGCAAACTCGAGCACGTCGAGCAGGAGATAGCACGTGGGGCCGATCTGCTCGATCCGGCGGTCGTGAAAGTGCCCGTAGCACCAGAATCGGGGCACGGCCCGTTTGGCGACCAAGGCTGCCAGGGCCGCCATGGCCCGCCGCTCCGCCGCCAGCTCCTCCAGCAGCGAGGGATCGTTGCGGGCGAAGTGAGCGACCAGGGGACCGAGCTCGCGAGGGTGGGCACCCTCCGGCGCCGTATGTGTTGCCACGATGGACAGGCCCGTGAGATCGAGCCGGTCCAACCGCTCGGCATCGAGGACGAAGCCTTCATTCGGCCAGTAGGCACCGACCACACGGGCGCGCCGATCGACGGAGACCGCCCCGCCGGCGCACAGCACGGCCTGACCTTCCAAGTGCAGCACGGTGTAGTCGGGCACGAGATGAATCGCGGTCCAGGGCCGAGGCGCCTCCGGCGCCCAACGATCGGGTCGATCGTGGTTCCCGCGTATGACCCAGAGCCGGCAGCCGCGCGACGCAAGCACGTCGTCCAGCAGAGCCAGCAACCGCGCCTCCGGTCCGGGCGGGGCAAAACCGATGCCGAAATCGCCGAGCTGCAGTATGTCTCGACCCCGGATCCCCGCACGCACGATCAGGCCGACCACGTCATGCCAGCGGCCGTGAACATCGCCGAGCACTATCATGCCCTGGTTCCGCCCACGTCCTTCCGCTCACTTCCCGATCGAGTTCTCCCGCCGGGAAGACCGCCTTGCCGGCTCTTCTTCGCGACAGAGTATAGCACCGCGTGCTTCAGTGAGAACGCCCGGCACCCTGGCGGGCCGTGGCCCACGGCCGCGGAATGGTGTGCAGCGCGGCCCGCGCGCATGGGCCGGATCGCGGCAGATCCCCTATAGTTAGATCCGGGCAGCAAGGCAGAGAGTTCCCTTCGGACTGTGTTCGGCACAGCATGCGCTGCCCGGGAAGGGATTGCCGGCTTGGACGTGGCGCCTCCGGAGCAAGGGAGCTCTCCTCCCGCAGCATCGCCTTCCCCACCGGCACGACGGTGGCCATTCCACCCCCTCGACGTGTTGCTGATCGGCGCGCCGCTGGCGATCCTGGCCGAGATCCTGCACTGGAGCCCGGCCCTGCTGTTCTTCACCAGCGGCTTCGCCATCGTGCCGCTGGCACGCTACATCGGCCTGTCTACAGAGGAATTGGCGAGCCGTATCGGCCCTGCCGCCGGCGGACTGCTGAACGCGACGTTCGGCAATGCCACGGAGCTGATCATCGGCATCTTCGCGCTTCAGGCCGGCCTCTACGAAGTGGTCAAGGCGTCCCTGGTCGGCTCTATTCTGGGCAACATCCTGGCCGTGCTGGGCCTGTCGTTTCTGGTCGGAGGCTGGAGGCGTGAGCGGCAGTACTTCAACCGCACCGCTGCCAGTGCCGCCGGGGCGCAGTTGACGCTGGCGGGCGGCGCCCTGCTCGTTCCCGCGGTGCTGGCGGCTACGTCGCCGGTCTCCAATATCACGTTGAGCCATCTGAGCATGATGACCGCCTTTGTGCTCCTTGCCGCCTATGCCGCGGGCCTCTTCTTCACCCTGCGCACGCACGCGCACCTCTATACCGAAGAGCAATCGTCGGTGCTGCAAGAGGGCGGCGTCAATATGCGCAGGGCCGTGATCGTTTTGCTCGTCTCGACGGTGATCGTGGCCGTGCTCTCCGAGCTGCTGGTCGACGGCGTCAAAGGCGTGACCGGGCATCTGGGCTGGACCCAGATGTTCGTCGGCGTGATTCTGATCGCGCTACTCGGCAATGCGGCCGAACACACTAGCGCGGTGACGGCAGCCATTCACGATCAAATGGATCTCGCGCTGTCCATCGCGCTCGGCAGCGCGACCCAGATCGCGCTCTTCGTAGCGCCCGCGCTGGTGATCACCGGCTCCCTGATCGGGCATCCGCTGGATCTGCTCTTCGACACCTTCGAAGTCGCCGCCGTGATCATCGCCGTGAGCCTGGCAAACCTGCTGATCGCCGATGGCGAGAGCACCTGGCTGGAAGGGGCGCAGCTGCTGGCGGTCTACGCCATCCTGGCTGCCGCCTTCTTCGTGCACGCGTGATTCGGTGCCGGCCTACTGCGTGCGCGCCTGCTGCATAAAGTAAGCCTGGCTATCGAACGGTTGCTCGCCGGGAACGGGTCGCACGCGTATGTAGGTGCCGTCGGCGCGCAATTCGCGGGCGTTGACCGTATCACGCATGCATGCCTCGAGCACGTCGTTGCGCAGATAGGCGCGCAGACTGGGGTCGTCAATCGGGAACAGCACCTCAACGCGGCGGTCCAGGTTGCGCGGCATAAGGTCGGCACTGCCCAGGTAGATCTCTTCGTTGCCGCCGTTGTGGAAGTAGTAGACCCGACTATGCTCGAGATATCTGCCCACGACACTGGTGACGTGCACGCCCGCGCTGACGCCCGGAATACCGGGACGCAGGCAACACACGCCGCGGATGAGCAGGTCGACGCGCACCCCGGCCTGCGCGGCGCGGTATATCGCCTTGATCATGGCGCGATCTACCAGCGAGTTCATCTTGAAGATCAAGTGGCCGTTTCCCGTCCTGGCATGGCTTTCGATCTCGCGCTCGATGCGCTCGAGGAGACTGGCCCGCAGGCTCACCGGCCCCACGAGCAGCTTGCGAAATCGCGATTGCACCGAGTAGCCGGTCAGGTAGTTGAACAGCTCCGTGGCATCGGCCCCGATCTCCGGTCGAGCGGTCATCAGCCCCATGTCCGTGTAGATACGCGCCGTGGTGGCGTTGTAGTTGCCGGTTCCCAGGTGCACGTAGCGCCGGATACCACCCGGCTCCTTGCGCACCACCAGGGCGATCTTGGCGTGTGTCTTCAGTCCCAGCATGCCGTAGGCGACGTGCACGCCCGCCTTCTCCAGCGCTCTCGCCCACTCGAGGTTATTCTCCTCGTCCCAGCGCGCCTTGAGCTCGACAAGCACGGCCACCTGCTTGCCCTCCGTCGCCGCCTCCATCAAGGCGGCGACGACCGGCGCATGGCTTCCCACGCGGTAGAGGGTTTGCTTGATCGCCAGCACCTGGGGATCGTGGGCCGCGGCCTGCAGGAAGTCGATGACCGGCGTGAAGGAATCGTAGGGGTGATGCAGAAACACGTCCTGGCCGCGCAGCACGGCAAAGAAGTCTTCGCCGGAGGTACGCAGGGTGACCGGCACACGCGGCGCGAACGGTGCGTCCTTGAGGTCGGGCCGGTCCATCTTCAGAAGCTGGCGCAGGTCGACGAGGCCCAGCGGGCACTCTTCGGCATAGACGTCGTCCGGGCCAATCTGCAGATTGCTCATCAGCAGGCTGCGCAGGCGCTGCGGCATCCTGCTGTCGACCGTGAGCTGCACTACGGAGCCGAATCGCCGCTCGAGCAGGCTCGCCTCGATGGTACGCGACAGGTCCGCGGCCTCGTCCTCCTGAATCTCGATGTCGGCGTCGCGGATCACCCTGAAGGCAAAGGATTCCGTTACCTCGAGGCCCGGGAACAGCTTCTGCAGGTTGGCGGCAATCAACTGCTCCAGCCAGACGAAGCTCTGCGGCTGCCTGGGCGTTCCCACCAGCAGGCTGTCCGATCCCGGCGACTGGACCGGCACCAGCCGCGGCAGCACGTCGGGCATCTTCACGCGCGCGAAACGCTCGCCTTCCTCGGGGTTGGTCACCGTGACGGCCAGGTTCAGGCTGAGGTTCGAGATGTGCGGAAACGGGTGCCCCGGGTCGAAGGCCAGCGGCGTCAGCACCGGGAATACCTCGCGCTCGAAATACTCCTTCAGCGTCTCGCGATCCCGCTCGGGCAAATCCCAATACTCGACCACGCGGATGCCCTGCTCGGCCAGTCGCGGCAGCAGCTCGGAGGTCAGCAGGCGACGCTGTTCGGCAACATCCCGCACGATTACCTTGCGAATCTCTCGGAGCTGCTCGGTGACGGTCAGGCCATCCGGCCCCTCTTCGCTCAACCCGGCCTGGACCTGCTCCTTGAGACCGGAAACCCGGATCATGAAGAACTCGTCCAGGTTCGAATTGAAGATGGAGAGGAACTTGACCCGTTCCAGCAGCGGATGCCGGGGATCCGCGGCGTCTTCCAGGACGCGCCGATTGAAGTCGAGCCAGCTCAACTCCCGGTTGATGAAGAGTGGAGCTTCCTCTCCTGTATGCGGAGCGGCCACGTCGGGCGCCGGCACGACCTCAGGGTGGGCTGCCACGCCCATCTCACTACTCCCGGCCGTCACCTCGGTACTCATAAGCTCCCTCTCTACCGAACGGACACACTCCCCGGGTCGTAGCAGGCCGCCGGCCATCTCGCGCTGACGCACCTGTCCGGAGAGTACAGTCCAGTCGCTCGCCCTGGAATTCCTTTCCACCAAGACCACGCACGGCAGACACGGGCCACCCGCCTGGTGTGTTCCGGCAAGAGCCCCGTCCTGAGTATCGTAATGTTAACAATAACGGCCGGATCGTGCTCTGTCGGCGGGGCAAGTGGCGGACGGGCACGTGTCCCGCCGCAACGCGTTGTACGCGCGGAGTACCATAGCCGCATGGCAGATTATGAACGTACGTGCGACGCACTCGTCGAGGCGGCGATCCGGCAGCCGTTCTCGGGCTGGGACTTTTCCTATCTTCAGGGGCGGATGCTGGAAGAACAGCCGACCTGGGACTATCCGGCTCACGTGCGGCAACGGCTCTCGTCGACAGCCACGCTGCTCGACATGGGCACGGGCGGCGGCGAGATGCTCGCCTCGCTGGCGCCGCTGCCGGTGCGGACGGCCGCCACGGAAGCCTATGCACCCAACGTGCCCATCGCGCGGGCACGCCTGGCACCGCTGGGCGTGGAGGTCGTGCATGTCGCGGGCGCGCCCGACAACCTCGACCTCACACCGAAGTGCGAGAGCGGCGTGCTGCCCTTTCCCATTGCGAGCTTCTCGCTGGTGATCAACCGGCACGAAAGCTACGTGCCGCGCGAGGTACTGCGTGTGTTGGGCGCCGGCGGCCGATTCGTCACCCAGCAAGTGGGCGGCAGGCATCTGGAGACGCTCGCCGACGCGCTTGGCGCGCCCCGGCACACGACCGCCTGGGATTGCGCCTTCGCGGTCCGGCAGCTGGAGCACGCCGGCTTTCTTGTAGCTGAGCAGAGAGAAGAGTACCCGGAGACCGTGTTCATGGATGTCGGCGCGGTTGCCTATTACCTCAAGGCCATCCCGTGGGCAGTGCCCGACTACAGCCTGGACACCTATCGCGATCGCCTGATTCTGTTGCACGAGCAGATCGTGCTGCACGGCGGCCTGCACGTGCGCGGACACTACTTCTATATAGAGGCGGTCAAGACAGCCGGCCGCTCAGCGGCTTGCTGAAGAACGCCGGCAATGTCCGGCTGCTCGCGCTACCAGCGTCGTCCTGCTGCGCCTATGAGGCGGCAGGCCTCGCTGCCGGACATGCCGAATGGCGCGCCCGGCAGGGAGAAAGCCCTGCCGCATGGGCGTCACAAGGACTGTGCCATGGCCGACCTTCGCCTCTGCGATACCACGTCTCTCTACTGCTACGATGACATCAGTAGGGGCGTAGACGTGCAACGGCGCACGAGACGCCGCTCCTTCCAGGGCGCCGCGGTCCATGGCAGGCTGCTACGCGAGTCCCGTCACCGCCGACGCCCTGTAATCTGCCTATGCCCGGCACGCCGTATGGTCTGCCGGCGCCCGCTTCGGCTGGTTGGTCCCCGTCCCCATCTGAGACGCCGTCCCTCCACCGGGGCCGGCTAGCTCTGTTCATGCCGGATGCCGGCCGCGCGCTGCATGGCCGCACCGGCCTGGACCAACCACGTCGGAGTATCACATGAACGCAACACAGAAGCCGGCCCGGCTCACCGCCGAGGATCGCGCTTTCATGCTCTACATGGCCCGCAAAGACTACCAGCGCGGCGAAAGCTCCTACGAGGAGTACCGCGAAGTCGTGGAAGGCTGCCGGAATCAGCCCGGCCTCTTCAGCTACGGCCTGGATCGCGTGCGCAGTGCCTTCAGACGGCGCGCCGAGACCGGGCACGCGCACGCGACAGGCGTCGCCACCCGCGAGCGCCACGCTGCCTGAAGCGGCTTGCTCGCCGGATAGCGTGAGCTCTCGATAACCCCGGTACGGCCCCGTCCTCGACAGAACGACGGATCGTGCCGCCGGCACCGCCCGCGCGTCGCGTTCACGATCGCCGCCAGCGAAGAGATCGTCTTGACATGCAGCCATTCGGCTACCTATACTAAAAAGGCAGCCATTCGGCTGCATGTGTAGTGGGCGAACGGAGTGAGACGTGGCCGAGATCAGGCATCGGGTGGGCATTGCCGCGCCGCAAGGGCGGGTATACGAAACACTGACGACCCTGGACGGTCTTTCCCAATGGTGGACACGCCAGCTCGACGGCGACCCGGCCGTAGGCGGCAGGCTGAGCTTCTTTTTCGGCGGGCCCGAGCCGGCCGTCGTCATGGAGGTCACCGAGGCAGCTCCGGCCGATCGCGTCGCCTGGCGCTGCGTAGTCGGTCCGGATGACTGGGTCGGCACGACGATCGCCTTTGAGCTCGCATCGTCCGAGAATGAGACCGTGTTGCTGTTCGACCATGCGGGCTGGCGCGAGCCGACCGAGATGCAGGCCCATTGCAGTACCAAGTGGGCACTCTTTCTGCTCGGATTGAAGGCGTCGCTCGAGGGCGGCCGGGCGACACCTTATCCCGGCGAGCTGCAGATCAGCAGCTGGGGCTGAGACACGGCGCGCCGTATAACGAGGACGGCATGCCATGGATGAGGTATTCAAGGCCCTGGCCGACCCGAGCCGCCGCCGGTTGCTGGACAGCTTGAACGCCAGGGGCGGCCAGAGCCTGCGCGAGCTGTGCGAGGGGCTGGAGATGGCTCGGCAGTCCGTGAGTAAGCATCTCGCGGTGCTGGAGGCAGCCGGTCTCGTCGCGACGGTGCGCAGGGGCAGGGAAAAGCTGCACTACCTCAACGCGGCGCCGATCAACGAAATCTCCGACCGGTGGATTGACCGTTACCACCAGGCGCGGGTCCATGCCCTGGCCGACCTGAAGCGAGCACTGGAGGGGACACGGATGTCCAAGCCCGAGTTTGTCTACACGACGTATATCAAGACCACACCCGAGCAGCTCTGGCAGGCGCTGACCGAGCCCGCGTTCACCCGGCGGTATTGGGGTGTGGCGTTCCTCTCGGACTGGAAACCGGGCTCGACGTTCACGCTGGAGCAGGGCGCTGTAACCATCTCCGATCCGGCACAGGTCATTCTGGAGTCGGATCCCTATCGCCGCCTGGCATACACCTGGCACACCTTTACGCCTGAGTGGGCCGCGCTCCACGGCTTCAGCCCGGAATTCCTGGCAAAAGTCTCTACTGAGCGGCGGTCGAAGGTCACCTTCGACATCGAGCCGCTCGGGCAAATGGTCAAGCTGACGGTGGTCCACGACGACTTCGAGCCCGAGAGCCCCGTGCTGGAGAGTGTCGGCGGCGGCTGGCCGAGGGTCCTCTCGGACCTCAAGACGCTGCTGGAAACCGGGGAGACGCTCTCCGCCTAGCGGCCTGCGACACGCTTCCGGTGGGCACGTGCTGCACGCAGGTGCCCACCGGATTCCAGTCGCCCTGCGCGGAGCGACATACGCCCTGAGGGCATTCACGCGCTCTGCGTTCTTAGCAAACACTCATGATTCTCTTGGCGTGCTCTCATCTTGTGCTTACGCCGCTCTCATCTGTGCGCCCGATACTGGCAGCTGGACGGGAACAGGGCCGAAGCAGAAGAGATGCGGTCGTCCGCGCCGGGCGTCGTCTAGCATCGCCGCCGGAGCAGCAGATATGCGCCGCCGAGGGATATGGGCAACTGAAGATGGCGATGAGAATACCGTTCGCCCGCAGGTGCGGGTGGAGAGTGCCGATCGTCGCCGTGCTCGTCGCGGTGGCGATGGGGATCCGGATCGCGCTCTATCCCGCCGTGACCAGCGACTACACCTTCTTTCTCAGCCAGTGGTACGACTTCATCGCCGGCCACGGCGGCTTCGCGGCATTCAAGTACGCGTTCTCGAACTACAACCCGCCCTATCTGTATCTCATCGCGGTATCTACCTACATGCCGATAGCCCGGATCGTGGCCATCAAGTCCATCTCCGTGCTGTTCGACGGTGTGCTCAGCCTGTTCACCTATCTGCTGCTCAGGCGGCTTGTGGGGACGCGATTGGTGCCCGTGGTTGGAGCTCTCCTCATCCTGTTCGCGCCGACGATCATCCTCAACAGCGCGGCGTGGGGGCAGTCCGACGGCATCTATACGGCGTTCTGCCTTGGCAGCCTGTATTTCCTGGTCAGCGACCGTCCGGCATGGGCATGCGTCTTGTACGGCGTGGCCATATCGTTCAAGCTGCAAGCCATCTTCTTCCTCCCCGTCCTGGCGCTGCCGTTTCTCCGGCGCATGTTTCCGGTGCGCACCCTGATCCTCGTGCCCGCTGTCTTCCTGCTGATGCTCACGCCTGCTCTCCTGGCTGGCCGCGACATAGGTAGCCTGGCCAACGTGTATGTCAGTCAAGCGCAGACCGGCGGCATGGGGCCGGGCGCAGGGCCGGGCGGCGGTGGGCTCGGCCCCGGTCCACAACAAGCGGCCGGCCGTGGCGGCCAAGCATCGCCGGGCCAGCCCGGAGCAGCAGGGGGATTCGGGCCGAGCGGCAGCGCGCCGCAAGGGCAACCATCCGGCAGGGGGAACGGCAGCGCATCCCAGAGTGCGGGTCCGCAGCCGGGCGGGCCCCACTTCGGCGGCGGGCCTGGCGGCGGCGGGAGCGCATCACTCGTCTACGGGGCAGCCACGTTCTATCAGTGGCTGCCGGCTGGAGCCTCCGGCAGATGGAAGTGGATAGGTATCCTGCTCGCCGCGCTCGCAGTTCTTGCCCTGGCCGCGCTCGCCGTTCTACGGCGCCAGCGACTAACTCCGGACATGCTGCTGCGATTCGCGCTGCTCACCGCCCTGGTCATCCCATTCCTGTTGCCGGAGATGCACGAGCGCTACTTCTACCTGGCGGACGTGTTGTCCATCAGCTTCGCCTGCCGGTTCCCGCGCTTGTTCTTCGTAGCGATTGCCGTGGAGGGCGCGTCCCTGCTGTGCTACTTGCCGTACCTGCTGAACATCCAGGTCACCTACGTGCCGTTCGTCTCCGGCATCGAGCTGGCGACCATTCTAGTGGTCGCCGCCAATCTGCTGCTCACACTCTATCCGGCACTACCTGTTCCGCGGCCGCTGCGCCGCCTGCGCACTGCCGCGTGAGGCGCAGATGAAGCGGAGCAGCACGCCATGCTACACGTCGGTCCGGCGCCGGCCGGCCCTACCGTACCCTGCATGCTCATACCCATCGCCGTGATCGCGCTAGCCCGGCCCCGCTGGCCGATCGATGCCTGGCCCAGGTGTTATGCGGCCGATCCCGTCATACCCCGTGGTAGAACACCGTGGGCGAGACATGGAAGAAGCGTGCCAGCCGGCCGACGTGATCGTACGTGAGACCGCGCCTGCCCCGGAGCAGTGCGGAGGCGATCTTCGAGGTGGGGCGCCGTCCCACGAGCAACGACGCCGTGCCTCAGTGCGATCTCGCCGTCGCCGCGCTGACCTTGCCGCGAAACAGCCGGTAGGCCACCACGACGTACACGAGGGCCAGACCGATGCCGATCAGCCACCAGATCAGTCCGACCTTAAGCCCATAGTCGGATGCCGAGGCGTTGTAGATGGTCAGGCTGTCTGCTTTCACCACGCCGGGCAGCACGTCGGGATAGAGCGCGAATGCCGTGGCCGCCAGCATGCCGGCCAAATAGGCGCCCGACGCCAGGAACGCCGCTACCTCGCGTCCGCCGCGCGTGAAATAGGGCACGCCAATCAGTCCGCAGACGGCGAGCAGGGGAAATACGACGCCCCAGGGCTGGTCGCCGAAACGGCCACCCATGCTAGATCGCAGCCAGAAGGTGGCGATGGTGCCGAGCACGGTCAGCACGGCCGTGGCCAGCCAGAATTGCGGAATCACGCGCCGGGCAGCCTGTCGCACCGGATCGACGGTCTTCATCGCCACGTAAGTTGCGCCGTGCATCGCCAGCGCGGCCAGGGCCAGCAGCCCGATCAGCATGGTGTACCAATCGAGAATGCCCGGCGTGCTGTTCTTGGGATCGAAGTTCGTCCACAGCGGCTCGAAGAAGTATCCGTGCCCGCTGAACGGAACACCGCGCACCACGTTGGCCAGGGCGGCGCCGTAGAAGATGGCCAGCAGGATACTGGAAACCGAGAAGATGCCATCCCAGAGCGATGCCCAGATCGGGTTGTCGATCCGGGATCGCAGCTCGATCGCCACACCGCGGCCCATCAGCAGCCACAGCACGACGATCAGCGGCAAGTAGAAGCCGCTGAACGACGAGGCGTAGAGCATGGGGAAGGCGAAGAACAGCGTGCCGCCGGCGGCAATCAGCCAGACTTCGTTGCCGTCCCATACCGGGCCGATCGTGCGCAGAACCGTTCGTCGCTCGCCGTCGTCGCGGGCAATGACGAGGTGCAGCGCGCCGGCGCCGAGATCGAAGCCGTCCAGCACGACGTAGACGGCAAGCATGAACGCCACCAGGATGAACCAAAGCGTGGTCACCGTGAGCCTCCTCTGACGCTGCTAGTACGAGATCAAGCCTTCTGTTCCCGAAGGCGCACTCTCGTCGGCCGACGGCCCCCGCACCGCTTCCTGCACCACCAGGATCACGAACAGCAGGCCGAGCACGAGATAGATCCCGGCAAATCCAAGCAGCGTGAACAACACGTTGCCGCCCGATAGGGTGGGCGATGTGCCCTGGGCCACGCGCTGCAGACCGTAGACTGCCCAGGGCTGCCTGCCCAGCTCGGCGGTGAGCCATCCCGCGGAGTTGGCGATGAAGGGGAAGGGCGTGGCAAGCATCAGGATCCAGAGCATGGGGCGGCTGGCGAACAATCGACGGCGCCAGAGGAGGAGGAGGGACAGGGCCATGATGGCGATGAAGATCGTGCCCAGGCCCACCATGATGTGATAGACGAAATAGACGAAGGCCACGCTGTCCGGCCACTGGTCGCGTGGAATGGCATCCAGCCCGACCACGTTGGCGTTCCAGCTCCGGTAGGTAAGGAAGCTGAGCACGTTCGGCACGATCAGCGGGTTATCTAGCACCTGCTTGCCGACATCCGGCTGGCCCAGGATAGCAATGCCTGCGCCGTGCTCGGACTTGAAGAGGCCTTCCATCGCCGCCAGCTTGGCCGGCTGATGCTCCGCTACCTGCCTGCCTTCCATGTCGCCGCTGGGGAAGAGCTGGAAGGCACTGGCCAGGAAGCCGGCGATCACGCCGATGGTGAGGAACATCTTGCCGAAGTCGACATGCTGGTTCGCCAGCGCGTAGTAGGCACCAAGGCCGGCCAGCACGAAGCTGGCCGTGATCACCGCGCCGCTCATCGTGTGCAGGTATTGCGGCAGGATCCATGAGTTGAAGAGCACGGCCCAATAGTCGTGGAGCACGAACTTGCCGTTGCTGGTGGTATAGCCGACCGGATGCTGCATCCAGGCATTGGTGGCGATGATGAACCCTCCGGAAAGCCAGGTGCCCAGCCAGACCAGCACGGCCGACAGCCAGTGCAACCGCTGGCCGAACAGCCGCTCGCCGAATAGAAAGATGCCCAGGAAAGCCGACTCCAGAAAGAAGGCGAACGCACCCTCCATGGCCAGCGTCTGCGCGATGATCTGGCCGGTCGAGGCGGAGAACCGGGCCCAGTTGGTGCCGAACTGGAACTCCATGGGGATGCCGGTGACCACGCCGAGCACGAAGTTGATGGCGAACAGCCTGGCCCAGAAGCGCGCGGCGTCGTTGTAGGCGTCTTTGTGCGTGCGCATATACAGCGTCTTGAAGACCACAAGCAGAAGGGCCAGACCCATGGTCAGCTGTGGGAATAGATAGTGGTAGGTGATGGTGAACGCGAACTGCAGTCGCGAGGCAGACGTCGGATCGTCCATGGACCCTTCCCAACCTTCCTTTCTCTTCTGAGCTTCTACGGCACTCCTCGTTATTATCAGGTCAGGAAGACTTCTTCTTGCGCCTCCAGCATCTCCCGGTACAGCCCAGCGCGCTCGCTGAGCTGGGCGTGCGTGCCGCGCTGGGCCACGCGTCCGCGATCCAGCACCACGATCTCCGCCATGCGCTCCATGCCGACCAGCCGGTGGGTGATCACCAGAACCGATCGCTCGCGCATGCGGGCATGGATGGCCGCGAGAAGCCGCTCCTCCATGTCGGGATCCAGGTTTGCCGTCGCTTCGTCGAGGATGAGGATGGGCGCGTCCTTGAGCACGGCACGTGCCACGGCAAGCCGCTGGCGCTCGCCGCCCGAGAGCGTGAGCCCCTGCTCGCCCATCCAGCCGTCGAGGCCGCCGGGTAGCGCTGCCGGCAAATCGCTGAGCTGGGCGACGGCAAGCGCGTCGAGGATCTGCTCGTCCGTGGCATCGGGCCGGGCGATGCGCAGATTGTTGCGCAAGGTGTCGGTGAACAGCATCGTGTCCTGAGCGACCAACGCGAAGGAGGCGCGCAGATCGTCGAGCAGATAGTCGCTCACCGGAGCGCCGCCGAGCAGCACGGTACCGGCATCCGCTTCCCAGAAGCGCAGGGCAAGGCCGGCAATCGTGCTCTTCCCGGCCCCACTCGGGCCTACGACCGCGATCCACCGGCCCGGCTGGACGAGCAGATCGACGTCGTCGAGCACCCGGCCTTCCGTCTCGTGGTAGGAGAAGCACACGCGTTCGAAGCACAGCGAGGGCTGAACGGGGACCGCCAACGGGTGCCATGGATCGCGCACCACGGGCTCGGCATTGACGACTTCGAGCAGACGGTGTGCGGCGGCGAGACTGCGTCCCATGGTGGCGAAGGCGACGCCCAGCGGCTGTACCGCCTCGAAGCCGGCCAGCATGAGCAGCACGAGAAAGCCGAGGTACATCCCGCCAACCTGCCCGGCGTCGACCTGCGAGACGCCGAGCGCCAGGATGATCACGACCGCGAGGGCTGTCAGCAAGGTGGCCAGGGCCGCTTGCAGGCCGCTGATCCGTGCCTGGCGCATCTGCAGGCGTCCGGCCTCGCAATCTATCCGGCCGAGGCGTTCCGCGTGGTCCTCCGCTCGTCCGCAGATCAGCAGATCGGCCATACCCTGGACGCCTTCCACCAGGCGGTCGAACAGGGCGCCGCGCGTGGCCAGGTGCCGATCTCCCAGTCCGCGCGCGCACCGGAGCGCCAGGAGCGGCACGCCCACGCCCGCCGCCAGCAGCAACAGCGCCGCGCAGAGCGCCAGGAGCGGGCTGAAGACCGCGAACACTGCCGCGATGGCGCAGAGCGCACAGGCGGCCACGGCGAGGGGCGAGATGATGCGCAGATAGAGGTGCTGAAGCTCGTCGAGATCGGAGGTCAAACGGACCAGCAGATCGCCGCTGCCGCGCCTCGCGCCGGCAGCGGGCATCAGGGGTGCGAGCCGGCTGAACAGCCAGACTCGCAGGTCGGCCAGCAGGCTCAGCACGGTACGATGGGAAACCAATCGCTCGCCGTAGCGCAGCAGGGCCCTCCCAACGCCCAGAACGCGCACGGCATACATGGGAAAGGCCAGGGTCTCCAGAAGCGGCTTCAAAGCCGCCGCCGCCACGAGGTAACCGGCAATGGCCAGCAGCCCGACGTTGGCCGCCAGGGCCGCACAACTCAGAACGAGCGCTAGGGCCAGTTGTCGCCGGTACGGCCGCAGGGCGTGGATGAGTCGTGTGCTCATACTGCTACCCCGCTGCGCACGGATAGCAGCCGGCTGTAGAGCCCCCCGCGGGCGAGCAACGAGGCGTGGGTGCCGCTCTCGACCACGCACCCGGCGTCGAGCACGACGATCTGCTCTGCGGTAAACACGGTGTTCAGACGGTGCGCCACGATGAGCACGGTACGATGCTGCATCAACCGCGCCAGCGCGGCGCGGATCAGCCCCTCGCTGAGCGGATCGAGGCTCGATGTCGGCTCGTCTAGCACCAGGATCGGTGCATCTTTGAGGAAGGCGCGGGCAACGGCGATCCGTTGCATCTCGCCGCCCGAGAGTCGCGCGCCCCGCTCGCCCACGAGCGTGTCGTACCCGCGTGGCAGACGCTCGATGAACTCCGCGGCCCCGGCCAGGCCGGCCGCCTGCTCGACCTCTTCCCGCGGTGCCCGCGGCTTGCCGAGGCAGATGTTGTCGCGCACGGTGCCGGCGAAGAGATACGGCCGCTGGGGCACGGCGGCAACCCGGCTGCGCCACTCTTCGACGGCGATCGCGTGTATGGGCGTCTCTCCGGCCAGGATCCGGCCGGCATCCGGATCCTGGTAGCGCAGAAGCAGGTTGACCAGTGTCGTCTTGCCCGAGCCGCTCCTGCCCACGAGCGCCGTGCGCGTGCCGGGCGGCAGCGTGAGATCGACGCCCGGAATCGCCGGTTGCTCGCTGCCCGGATAGGTGAAGCGGACAGCTTGGAAGCAGATTGCCGGCGGACAGGCGTCGAGACGGGCCTGCTGCACAGGAGAGATCCGGATCGGCTCGGGCTGGCTGAGGATTTCCTGCACGCGGCCTGCCGCCGCGGCACCCTCCATGGCCGCGTGGCGGTGCAGGCCGAGCTCCCGCAGGGGGCGGTAGAACTCGGGTGTGAGGAGCAGGACGAAGAAGGCGCGCTCGAAGGAGATAGAGCCGGAGAGCAACCGGAGGCCCAGCATCACCGCGACCAACGCGATAGCACCGGCGGTGATGAACTCCAGCACCAGACTGGAGAGGAACGCGTAGCGCAGCGTCTGCAACGTCTTGTCCCGATAGTCACGCCCGACCCGCTGGAGGCGGGCACGCTCCGTCGGCACCCGGCCGAAAGAGATCAGGGTCGTCAGGCCCTGCACCGCGTCCAGCATGTGCGCGTGCAGCCGGGCGAGCGCGGTCCACTGCGCCTGGATATGGCTCCCGGCATAGCTGCCTACGAGGATCATGAGCAAGGGAAGGACGGGTGCGGTTGCCAGCAGAATCACGCCGCTGATCCAGTCCTGCGACCACACCGCGACGCCGATCAGCAGCGGCACGGCCACGCTCAGAATTACTTGCGGCAGATAGCGGCCCACGTAGGGATCGATGCGCTCAATGCCCTCGGTGGCCGTGGCGACCAGGCTTCCGGTTCGCTCGCCGCGCAGGTAGCCGGGGCCGAGCCGCAGGAGCTTGGCGAATAGCCGCGTGCGCAGGGCCGCCTTGCTGCGCACGGCGGCGTACTGAGAGGCAACCTCTCGCCCGAACACCGCGCACGCTTGCAGCAAGGCCAGGCCGGCCAGCACCGCGAGCGATGCGCCTTCGTCGCGCATCTGCCGGTGATGCAGGAACACGGCGGCGGTCACATGGGCGATCAGCGCCATCTGGGCAATGGCGATCGCGGTCGCCAGGAGGGAAAACGCGACGGCAACTACAAGCGTACGGCGGGGAATCTCCAGCAGCGCCCGGCGAGTGCGCGGCATTGCCTCCAGGCCCTTCCTCATCAATCGGCGCACATGGGACGCGCCGCCGCCGGCGCGATCCTGCTCGGTACGGTGACCATCCGTCCGACCGGCGGATGGCGAGCGTCCAGCACCACTTCTCTAGCGTGGCCGGCACCCTGGGGCAGGGGGTGTGGCCCGCGTAGCATCCCTCTCCAGCAGGCCACGGCGGATAGCTACGCGGAGGAGCCGTCCGGCTCCACAACTCAGTGTAGCTCAGGCCGGAGTTGCATAGTCGGCAACTCGCTCACCGCTCCCAGAGTATACCTTGGCTATGATCCAGGGCGCCGCTCCGGCAACCCCGGGGCTGCGACCGTCTCGGTCGCCTCCCGATGTGCCGGCCATGGCTGCCGGGCAGCAGGGCCTGAGCCCTACAACTGCCGGTAGAAGAATACGGTGTCGTGGAACGTCCCGTCACTGTCCAGCGTGTATTTGGGAACGACGCCGTATGCCGTATAGCCGCATGCGCGGTAGAGGTGCTCGCCCGCATCGTCTCGACGAGTGTCCAGCACGAGCAGGGTGCGGCCGTGCTCGAGCGCCGCTTCCTCCACCGCGACCATGAGTGCCCGGCCGATCCCCTGGCGGCGGACGGAGCGGTGCACCATCAGCTTCATCACCTCGGCGCGGTGACGGGCGTTCGGCCTCAGCGCCAGATCGAGCTGTACGGTACCGACGATCTGGTCGTCGTGCCAGGCGACAAACAGCAGGCGTGACTGGCCCTGCAGTGCGGTGACCACGCCCTGCCAGTAGCTCCGCGCTTCCTCGCCGGTGATAGGCGGCAGAAACCCGAGGCACGCGCCGTCGTCCAGCGCGTCATGCAGCAATTCGACGAGCAGCGGCACCGCACTTCGTGCCTGGATGGCGTCGAGACGTTCGATATCCATCGGCATCCCTCCGTGAGCCGGCACGATGCCGCCGTTCCGATCGCGGGCGGGCGGCTTGGTGAGGCTGCAGGTCTCTCTAGCTGCCTAACCATGCAATGACCATACAATCCACTCACTGTTGCATGCAACCTGCATGCGCGCCATGCACTGAGCGGGAGACGTATAGCTCAGGACGCTCGTGCTCGACGGCGGTTGATGGCCTTATTCGACGCCGAGAACGGGCAGATCGCCAGCTCCGAAGCGCCGGCCAAGGCCCACGAGCGGCTCGAATATCGTGCGGTGCAGGCGAACGCCGTGGAGCCGGGCGTCGTGCTCGGCCCGGCGCTCCTTCTCCCCGGCACTCAGGATCTCCTCGGCGCCCACCATGCGCTCGCTTTCCTCGAGCAGCCGGCGCAGATCGCGTGCCCGCGCCTGGAATTCCTCGAGTGGACCGAACGCCGCCGGATTGATGGCCATGAAGCAATGTCCCAGGTTGCTCTCGGACGTCGTGTCCCACAGGCCCCCGATCAGCGGCCCGTAGAGCGCGCCGGACAGCACGCCGGTCAACATCTCGACCAGAACTCCCAAGCCATAACCCTTATAGCCGCCGGTCTCTTCGACGCCGCCAAGCGGCAGCAGGGCGTGCGCTCGAACAGCCTCCAGTGTCTGATGCCCGCTCTCGTCGATGGCCCAGCCCGGTTGCAGTGCCTTACTGATCCGCTTATAGACCTCTATGCGGCCGATGGGCACGGTGCTGGTGGCCATGTCCAGGACGAACGGTCGGTCGTCGCCGGTGGGTACGGCCAGTGCAATGGGATTCGTGCCCACCATCGCCTGGCGGCCACGGGTCGGCGCCACGAGCGGCGAGGAGTTCGTCAGCGAAAGGCCGATCAACTCGTGCTCGAGGGCGAGCATGGCATAGTAGCCGGCGATACCGTAGTGGTTGGAATAGCGAACGGCGACCACGCCGATGTCCGCCCGGCGCGCCTTGGCGATCGCCAGGCGCATGGCGTAATCACCTGCCACCTGGCCCATCCCATTTTGCGCGTTCACCAGCGCCGTGGTCGCGCTTTCGCGCTCCACGATCGGAACGGCCGACGGGGCGACGACGCCGCTGTCGATAAGCTTGACGTACTGCGGCAGACGGGCCAGACCATGACTTTCGATGCCCCGCGCATCGCTCATGATCAGCACCGAGGCCGTGACGCCGGCGCCCTCGCCGGTCATGCCGGCTCCCTCGAGAATGCGCGTCGTATAGGCATGGAGCACGGTCGTCGCTACTCGCCGGTAGGAACCGTCCACCTCTACCCTCCCATGGTCACAGATCACTGGGTGAATGGTAGCAGGCGCCGGGCACGTGGCGTGCCTGCTGCACTCGTCAAGCCCGAATGTTAGGGAATCTCGTGCGGCACGCTGACGACCACCATGTTGGATTGATCCAGCAGCAGGCGCCGGAGATGGTTGGCCGTATGGTTGTGCAGGAATCGGCCAAGGATGCCGCGAGCGCACACGAGAGGCAGCGCCATGGTGATGATCTCACCGCCCTCGCGCTCGCCCAGCGCCTCGACGTAGGCGCGTAGCGGCGCTACGATGGCCCGGTATGGCGAGTCGATGGTCACCAGCGGGATGTGGTTCCCCCAGGCATCCCACTCACGGCGTGCCTTATCCGGGTCGTCCTCGGCCACCACGTGGACTGCCAGAAGCCGCCCGGTGAAGAGCGAGCGGCAGTAGGCCAGGGCATCCAGCGACGCCTGGCTGAGCGACGAGACGGATACCAGGCTGGAGTAATGCCCATGCAACAAGCCGGTGTCAACCTGGCGCGACATCTGGGCGATCGCAGCCGAATGGCGGCGCAGGAGCCTTCGGCGCAGGAGCCAGTGCGAGAGCAGCCACGAGGGCCCGTAGTGATGCGAGGGAAGCATCACGGTAATCTTCGCCTCTGGATCTTGCGCGCGCACCCGCGCAATCGCCTCCGCGAGCGCGGGATACTCACGGCGGCCGTCTATGAGCATGTTCTCGGCGTCGGGCCCATGCGTTGCTGCCAGGGAAGCCGATGGACCGACCACGATCACGCGCGGATTGTTGAGCACGCGCATATAGGCGAGGGCGCTAAACAGCTCGTGCTCCTGCGCGTGGAAGGCGGAGATCAGTATGGTGTGGTACAGGTGCGTGGGTGCCGATATCGGCCGAGGTCGAGTCGCTTCCTTTGCCTCCATGTAGTGCCCACGGATGCACAGGAACCCGGTGACCATGACCGGAACCAGCACGACGACCATCCACGCGCCTGCCAGGAACTTGGTATAGGCGGTAATGCCGAGCACGATCAGGGTGACCGTGGCGCCGGCGCCGTTGATGGCGATGCCCTTCGTCCAACCGGCTTCCCGCCGCGTCCACCAGCGCCGTACCATGCCCGACTGCGAAAGTGTGAACGAGGCAAATACGCCGATCACGTACAGATTGAACAACTGGCTCGCGTCCGCCCAGTAGCGCAGGATGAGCAGCGTTGCCAGGCTGGTGAGAATGATGATGCCGTTCGAGTAGGAGAGCCTGTCGCCACGGTGCGTGAACTGATGCGGCAGAAAGCTGTCGCGGGCCATGAAGTAGGCCAGGCGCGGGAAATCGGAGTACGCGGTATTGGCCGCCAGCAAGAGAATGAGCGCGGTCGCGATCTGGCCGAAGTAGAAGAGCACGCTGCCGTTGCCAAGCGTCGAGGCGTTCAGCTGCGAGATCAGGGTAGGGGGGTTGTCGCCCGCGTTCGGCACCAAGCCGTAGGTGTGCGAGAGCAGTGAGATACCGCTGAACATGGTAATGGCAATGCATCCCAGCGCCGTCAGCGTGAAGCGCGCGTTGCGCCACTCGGGCGGCTTGAAAGCCGGCACGCCGTCCGAGATTGCTTCCACGCCGGTGAGCGCGGTACAGCCGCCGGCAAAGGCGCGCAGGACCAGGAATAGTCCTAACGTCTCCGTGGCCTTCACCGCGGTGACGCCGAACTGGGGGTGCGGCGATACGACGTGCATGCCCGTGGTGAAGAAGTGCACGGTGCCGACCGTAAGCATCAGGTAGACAAAGCCGATGAACAGGTACGACGGGATCATGAAGATCGAGCCGGATTCACGAATACCCCGCAGGTTGCCAAGCAGAAGCACGAGGATTGCCGCGATGTCGAAGGCAAACTGATACGCAGACAGGCCGGGATCGATGGAGACGAGGTTGGCAACGCCCTGCGTGATGCTGACCGCTACCGTCAGCACGTAGTCGATCATCAGGGAGGAGCCGGCGATCAGGCCGAACACCGCTCCAAGGTTGTCGCTGGCCACGATGTACGAGCCGCCGCCGCGTGGATAGGCCTTGACGGTCTGCCGGTAAGAAAGAACGACGATGGCGAACAACGTGGAGATGGCGGCCGCGATGCCGAGCGACACGCTGAAGCTGCCGGTCCCTGCTACGAGCAGCACGGAGAGCATAGCGCCGGTAGCATAGGCCACCGAGCTGATCGCATCCGAAGAAAGGACTGCCAGCGCTTTGAGCTTGGTCAGGCGCTCGTGCCTGGACTGCTCATTGGCCAGCGGGTCACCGACCAGTCTCTCTCTGATGGCGAACAGTAGGCGGCCGAGGGGTCCTCGGGCGCGCGGCAGGGCCGCGGTGGCGCGTACGCTCTCGGGGCCGCTGTGCCGGAACGCGCCTCGGCCGGTGCGAACCACTCGCACGTACTTGTCGCCGGGATGGCTGCCATGGACCTCTTTGGCCATCAGCAGATCGGCGCTGACGCCCGAGCGCTCCTCTTGCGCCCGCTCCTCCTCTTCGGCCCAGCCGGCACCGGCGGCGCGCAACTCGGCCAAGCGTGCCTCGTCCGCAGATATCTCTTGAATCATTCTGGACTCCGCAGTGCCTCAAGGAGCGGACAAAGCCCCCTATGCATGATGCGCAGCACCCACTAGCGGCGTCCTGAGGAGCCGCGCGTTGAGCCGACACGATCTTGTAGAGAATCGGAGTGAACGGTCGGCCGGATGTAGCATGGTCGAGCAGCCGGTATTCCGTGCCCAATCCCAGGCGATCGCTCCAGGATTGGGCAGAGTCGTCGCCGAGCTTGCGGCGCAAGTTATCACTATCTGCATGAAGGTATCGAGGCTCCTGACTGTTCTCGCGTCACGTGTTCAGTGCTCTGTCCTGCGGTCCTGTTCCGCAAGGCAGCAAGGCACAATGATGTGCTCTATCAATCTACTGCGAGCGCGGAACACATGCCACACACAGATCGGGCTACCATGCCCACCTTCGCCGCCGGCGCTGGTTACAGGCGAATGCGAGCCGCTTGGCGGCTGTGCAATCGACGATAGGAGAATCCATGTATGGCACTGCCAGCAGACATGCACGAGCAGCTCGAGCGGGTGGTCGAATTCCACTTTTCCGCCTCCGGCCGGGCGACGTCCCACTACGGCACGGAGGGGCGCGGTGCTGATGCCCATATCGTGTGGCGCCGCATCGGCGGTCACGATATCTACCGAGAGCCCTGAAACTGGCGCGAGCCGATAGAGTGCCGTCAAGTCGCCGGCGGGACAGGTATCCCCCAAATGGATGCTTCTTTGGAGAAAGTCGGGTGATGGCATGCCACAACCTCCTACGCTAGAATATGGTGGTGAGTCGAGCGCTGCCGAGACCCCCCGGCAAACTCGCCCCCCGGCAGACGGTCGCACATGCGAAGGAATGATCGTGGCCAATGTTTCTCTCATCCTGGCGCTCGCTTCTCCCCTGATTCACGCCCGTTTGCGGGCTGAGCTGGCCAGAGATCCCGACATTCTCATACTCTGCGACACGGACAATGCCGCCAAAGCCGCGGAGGAGATCGCGCTCCAGCACCCGCCGATCGTGTTGGTCGATCGCGAGATGGTGCTTAATCCGGCCCTCGGGCGACTCGCGAAGCCGCTGCCGGCCATCGTGTTCGTGAACGTGCACCGGGAGGGCGTGCCGGTCGGGCACGTGCTGCCTATCGCCGGAAGCCTTGCCTTTGACGCCAGGCCGGGTGAGATCTCGCGTATACTGCGCGGCGTGCTCGACAACGCGAACGCGCAGGCTGCAGCGGCGCCCGTACAGACCCCGGAAGTCTCAATACTGAAGTCCCGCTTCACGCTTGCCGAGCACAGCGGGCCCGGGGTGCGGGTGAAGGGCAGCGCGCACGTCGAGAGGCGGGAGCCTGTCTTCATCGAAAAGGCCCCGGTGCCCAGCAAGACATCGCAACTGACGAAAACAGGCTTTCTGCGTTCCGTATTCGACCCGGCACGCGGGGGCGACGGCGCGGCGTTACCCGCTCGCGAAGACGTCCCGGTGATCGCGGTCGCACGCAGGCGTCCGAAGTAGTTGGCGGTCCGGCATCTGGTCGCGCGGCGACCAGGCAGCGAGAACACACACCATAAAGCAGGAAGGGTGCTCCAGGCGGGCACCCTTCCTGCTTTTCGCGTCGTGGCGAGCACCGCGGACTCAAGCGCGCTCTCCCCCGACTCGGCTCCAACAGGGGGGACTGTCTAGATCTTCGCAGGCTCCTCGTGAGCACGCAAATACTCGACGACCTCGATCACTGCCCGAAGCTTATCATCTGGAAGCTTGCTCGCGCCTTCCTTGACCATTTGCAGGGCGTCTTCGCGGGCCACCTTGTCTTCCAGCGGCAGCTTCACAACGCTCAGGCTTGGCTCCAGATACTCTCCGCCTTCGGCGAAATAGTCCAGGGGCACCTCGAAGAACGAGGCCAGTGCTTCAAGGGCGCTGAGACCGGGGTTGCTCATCGCACCTGTCCGCAGCTTCCAGACGTAGCTCGCTGTGATACGGTTCCCCGTGGCGCGCTGGACTTGGCCGTAGGTGAACTGCCGGCCTTGCGCGTTGCGTCGCGTATTGAAGAGCCAATCAACCTTCTGCGCAAGTGTCTTACTCATGTATTCACCCACTCCTTCAGGCCGCTCCTTAGAGTAAGCGTATTGCTACTCAAGACTGCTTGCCAGTTTACTCCCATCCCTAGGCCATCCTGGGCCATCAGCCGATCAGATGCGACTGCGCCGTTTGCCCAGCATGATCGTGAGAGAAGCGCTGCACCCCCTAGAAGCATTGTGCCTTCTGCAAACGCTTCACACGAAGCTCAGCGGCATCTCCGGCTGATAGAGCGTACTACGGTGATTCCTATTGTAATGTAGCATCGCTTATTACGCTACTAGTGGAGACGCCCAAATCTCATCGCATCGCGCAATTCATCGCCGCGAGCATGCTCTGTCCGGGGCACCAGCGCCAGCGGTTAACCCTGGACGTGGGCGTTGACGTGCTGAATGAGGATTTCGCGCACGCCATCGATGAGGTAGTCGAGCCTGCTCATCATCTCATTCAGGCGACCGGCGTCCTGCTCGAGCGGGCGCAGGTACTGGAGAAGCACGCAGCGATAGACAAACACAAGGAAGATCGTATATTCGGCGATGATCCGGGGCCGGTCCTTCATCGCAACGGTCTTGAGATCGCGCACGAAGGCTTCGTCGGTCATGCCGCCCTGGCCGTTCTCGAGCGATTCCAGAATGAAGCGATCTCCCTCGGCAACGGCGGCACGCACGTCGTCGAGCACTTCCTCGAGGCCGTTGCGGCGCACAATGCCCCAGTCCTCGGCGTACTTGGCGTCGAGCTCAGTCACCACTGAAATCATCGCGGATATGAAGCGCGCGCCGTCACGTAAAGCGCGCATGCGCTGAATGCGATCGACCAGCAAATCGCAGGCTCCTCGCAGCGCGTCGACGGCCGCGGCGGCAGAGGTCTCGTCATCGAGATCCGCGCTCTCGGCCTCCGGCTTGGTATCTGGAATGAGCGGCACCAGATCTGCTTCTTCTCCGCCGATCAGGATGTCCGCACCAATGATGGCTGGCGCGTCACCGCTCGTCGCGAGCGATCCACGGCCGCTCTTGACCCAACCGGCTTCCGATCCAGTGTCGTCCAGTCTCTCGGACGTCATCTCCAGATCAGCCGGCACGCCTGCGCCGGAGATCGACGTGAGCGAGCGCAAGCCGAGAGAAGACGGACGTGCCGCGGGCATGTCATCCGTCAGCGGCCTGAACTGCTCCGCGTCCCGGGCACCGGCGGGGCCATCGTGCCCCGGACCGGTATCGCCTTTACCGAACAACTCCTCATCGCTGAGCACCCGGATCTGCGGCTGCGAGTTCGGCCGGTCTTCGTCCTCGACCTCTTTCTGCTGCTCTGCCAGGTTCTCGAACGAGGCGATGCGCGCCAGGTCGGCGCTCCCGCCGTGCGACCGGCGACCAAAGAGTTTCATACGGGATCACACTTCTTGTTGCTCGTTGGGCCACGCTCGCACAGGAACGTGCTAGCGTGATTGCGCAGCACGCTCGCCGTAGTCCCTCTCGATCTTGTCGAGCCGGCCTCGAACACGCGGGCTACCCAGGTATTTATAGATGAAGTCAAGCAGCTGCTGCGTCTCGATAGGCTTTGTGAGGTACTCATTAGCATGCGCGAGCTTGCCTTTGATTCTGGGAATGAATCCTTTGGACGCGGTGAGCACGATAATCGGCGTGTCCTTCAGAATGCTCTTCTTCAGCTGCCGGCAGACTTCCAGACCGCTGATATTCTTGCCCAGTATGGGATTGCCCTCCTTGTCGACCTCGTCTGTTGGCGGTGGCTCGATATTGATGTCGAGCAGGATCAAGTTGGGCCGCTTGGTGAAGGCAAGGGCAAGAGCATCTCGCGCGTTGATCGCCCAGTGCAGCTCATACTCCTCTGCAAGGGCGTCGCGAAGGTTGCGGCGGTGCGTCTTCGAGTCTTCGACGATTAGGATTCTTTGCCGCTCGGGGCCTGACCCAGCCATGCTGTTCATAGTCGATGTCTCCTTAAGCCTGTAGGAATACGAATTACAGCGCTCGCGCCATGGGCCAAGGTCATACCCCCTTCTTCTACTCCGTAGCACCGTTCAACAGGAGGCTTCAAGAGGACAGAAGTCTGTCCACCGTCGCCACTAGCCCATGTGCCGGATGGTCGAACTCTCCCCGAACCTTGCTTACGAATGCATTCGCCTGGTTCGCCTTGGCGAAGGCCTCGTCGCTGGGTGTGTTGCGCGAGCTAAGCATAATGACAGGCGTCCTGCGATCCTCTTTGCGCAGCGCACGCAGGATCTCATAGCCCCCTCGGCGCGGCTCTGCAAGCATGATGTCGAGCACCATCAGTGCCGGGCTCATGCCGCCTTGCCGCGCGGCGTCCCAATCGGCATAGTTGCTGACGGCGTGGACGCGATACCCGGCAGCCTCCAGCGTGTTGATAATCGCGGCGCGGGACGTAGCGTCGTCATCAACTGCCATGATCAATGGACCGGTATGCGGTTTGACGGTCGTGTACCGATCCCCTTCCGATTCTTCAGCTTGCTGCGACACCTGCTTGCGCCCGCCGAAAAGCATTTCAGTTCTCCTTTGAAGTCAATC
This sequence comes from uncultured bacterium, assembly GCA_963827235.1. GTDB lineage: Bacteria > Chloroflexota > UBA5177 > JANWHV01 > JANWHV01 > JANWHV01. The sequence goes on along the minus strand of CAWHAE010000009.1, from coordinate 522,940 downwards.
TGTCGCTGCCTCAGAAGGCTTCAACGTTGCCGCGCCGATCATCGCTCGCTCCTACCCCTATGCCAGAGGAATACAGGCAAGGTCGAGGACCGGTGTCAGCTCGCCGGTCGTGTTTGCCAGGCCAAAGACCATGCCGCTCCCCGCCAATACCGGTGGAGGTGGATCGATGAGCAGACGCTGCAGCTGGCACGTGTCGACTGCCAGTGCGCATATGCCGGAGCGCACAACCAACAGGTATTGTGGCTGCTCTTTCACCTCGGCATCTCCCCAGAACCACCCTGGGTGGAGCACCCGCAGTCCGTCGCGAGTGCCAAGAACACCGGGCTGCTCACCCTCGGGCAGGGTGAACGCCGGGCAGGGCCTGGTGGACTCTATCTGATCCGCAGCGAACGCCATCCGATAGGGCCCACTCGTGGCAACGTAGACATCGATCTCGACGCTCATGACGCCACCTCCCGCGCCTGGCCGGTGCCTTCGGCCAGCACCAGATTCGTGGCGCTGAGCAACTCGTCTGTATCGAAGGGCTTCGTGAAGTACCGCGTAACGCCCGCGGCGAGCGCGGCGGCGCGATGGCGCGCCTGCTGGCGAGAGGTGATCATGAACACGGGCACGGTAGCCCCACCGTTCGGCAGCAATCGTAGCGCCGTCAGTGCCTCCAGGCCGTCCATGCCGGGCATCTCCATGTCTAGCGTGATCAAGTCGGGCATCTGCCGTATGCAGATGTTCAGCGCATCGTGGCCGTCGACTGCCTCCTGCACGCTGAAGCCGGCCTTGCTGAGCGTATCGCGAAGGGCTCGCCGCATCGTCTGGCTGTCGTCGACTACCAGAATGCTGTAGGCGACCCGGGCGACGGTAGCCTTGGGCGCATCGATCACGAGGGCGCGCGAGCGGTCTATGAGCGTCGGCAGGTCGAGTATGGGCAGGATCTGGCCGCCGCCGCCCACGGCATAGCCAAGCAGGCCGCAGTGCCGGCGGAGATACTCCGGCGCGGATCGCACCGGCAGGTATTGGCTACCCTGGACCTCGTCGACCACGATGGCGCCGTTCCTGGCGGCCACCTCCAGAAGGGTGGCGCGCCCGGCCTCGCCGTCGCCCGCCGGTCCGTCTGCAAGCGTCACCGCGAACACGGGCAGCTCCTTACCGCCTGCCTGAATGCTGTGTCCCGGCTCGAGGTCGTCGAGCTCCGAATAGGGAACGGAATGCGTGGCAACCATTTGCGTGATCGGAATGGCGATCACATTCTGCCCTTCACGTACCACCTCGACGCGCATCATGGCGAGCGAGCGTGGCAAGATGATGCTGAACGTCGTGCCCTGGCGGAGCACGGAGTGAATCTCGATACGGCCGTTCAGGGCGGCCACGGCGTCCTGCGCACTCTTCATGCCGATACCGCGACCAGACATTGAGGTCACGGAGGAGGCAGTGCTGAAGCCGGGCCGCCAGATCAGCGCGATCTTGTCATCCGTGGACATCGATGCGATCTCGTCCGCTGAAACGAGACCGCGTCCAAGCGCCGCAGCAGCCACGGCGTCGGGATCTATCCCACGGCCGTCGTCGCTGACGTCGATAGCCACGCCGTCGCCCGTGGAGCGCCCGCGGATGGTCAGGTGACCCTCGATCGTCTTTCCGGCCTCGACACGCTCACCGGTGCTCGTCTCAATGCCATGGTCGAGCGCATTATTGATCAGGTGCATGATCGGCTCGAACACGGCCTCGGCGATCCGCCCGTCGAGCACCAGATCGCCGCCTTCGAGCGCGAACTCGACCTGCTTGCGCAGCCGCCTGCTGGCGGAGCGCACGGCATGGGCCAAACGATCCTTGATCTGCGAAAGCGGAATCATGCTGATATCGAGCAGAGCGCGCTGGGCGCTCAGCGCCTTGTCGGCCTGGATCTCGACCTGCGCGGTCGCTTCGGCGAGATCCCGACGCAGGTTAGTGTCGGACTCCTCGAGGTCGGCGAGGGCTTCGTCGAGCTGACCGAGCAGCACGTCGACCGTGGTGAACTCTTCCTTTTCAAGCAGATCCCAATCACCAGTGCGGCGAGTCGTGCGCACCAGCTCCGATCGCAGACCTGCCAGCTCCGAGCCCACCCGCTCGATCAGTGTGCGCAGGCGCACGCCGCTGCGACGACCCTCTACGCGTTGCTGTGACATGCGCGTCACGAGGCCTTGCAGGGAGTCGCGTGTGACCGAGAGATCTTCCAGCGCCGTCAGGGCATTGCGCACGCTGACGTCCTTGCCAAAGTCCTGCTGTCGCCGCGGCGTGATCTCTACCGGCAGTGCGCGGTCCCGGCGGGTGATGGGCGGCTGCAGCCGAGGCAGCGGCTTGAGCGCCGACATGCTGTGCAGCGCCGTGCGCCTCGCCGCCACCAGGGCGCCACCGCGGCGGATGGCCGTGCGAAGCAGGTCCGACATCTCGGCCAGGGTCACGTGTTCTTCGATCGCCAGGCAAAGGAAGCGTCTGCCGCTGCCCTCTACGTCGTCGGCAGTGTCATGGGCGACGAATCCCGTGCTGAACTCCGGCGATTCGAAGATGGCGAAGCGCTCGCGCAGCAGCTCGTCGCCTTCGACGAGCGGCACGAGGGTAACGCGGGACAGGGGCGACGGCACCTGGTCGAGCGCGCCGAAGATGTAGAGCTGGCCCTTCTCGCCAACCAGATCGTGATATCGGGCCTGCTCCTCTATATACTGGGACATTTGCTGCACGCCGATGAACAGGGAGAACGCGCCGCTTGTCATACGGGCGCGTTCCTCGACGGCTGCCAGGCGGTCGATCACGGCCGTACGGCTGCGCACCTGGCCCTGCTCGCTCTTCTCGATGAACCGCCGGAAGCTCAGGTCGCGCAGGCTGACCATGCGAGCCGGCGGCCGTGCGACCGGCGGTGGTATCACCACGCGCTGCAAGAGAGCAGGGTCCGTGATCGGTTGCGCCGGTACTTCGGCGCCCGCTTCCGCGATTGGCGCGGCCGCCTTGGCCGCCGGCATGGCGGCGGGCTCCTCGGACACGGCCACAGGCGCCGCCGGTGCAACGTCGCCGGTGCGAACGCGCTCGGTGATCTGCTGGAGACGCGTGACGAGCTCCGCCGGATCCTGCAGCAGCGGCTGCACGGGACTGCGCCCGCCCGAGTTCACATGCTCCAGGTTATCCAGGAGAGTCTGCAGGGCGTCTTCGGCGTCGAGCACACCGTCGAGCACATCTTTCGGCACTTCATTCAGCTCGCCACGGAGCTGGACGTCTTCGATCAGCTCGAAGAGATCCTCGGCATGATGCGCGATCATCTGGATGTCGACCGCCTCAGCGCCAATGAGGGCAGCGCCACCTTTGAGGGTGTGCAGCTTGCGGCGAGCCAGGAGCAGCGATGCTTCGTCGGACGGCGTGGTGCTCAGAATGCCGAGAGCGCGATGCAGATCGGGCATCAAGCGTTTCGCCTCGTCCAAGAAGGTGGGCAGCAGTGAATGTCCCGTGGTGGAAACCGGTTCTTGCCGCTGCACCTTCGGTGCTGCGGCGGGCATGGTGGGGAGCGGGATCTTGGCGGCCAGCGACGCCTCGTCGATCACCACGCCGGCTTGCGCCGCGGCCTTCCGCTGCATAGCAGCCAGCCGCTTGAGCAGGGTAACTTCATTGTCCAGCGGACGGCGTAGCTCGAGCCGCCGAACGAGGGCATTGGCGACCTCGTTCATCAGGCTGAAGGCGCCGGGAGGCAGCGGAGGCGCGGGCTGCGACGGATCGTAGTCATCGCCGAGCAAGTAGTCGACGATGTCTTCCGCCGCTTCCGAGAGCACCGCCAATCCCTCGAGCTCCTCGGCAACCTCCGGAGGAGCGGAGACCGCGGTCATGCGGGCGTCGCCCTTGATCGTGTGGAAGCCGCGACGGACCGTCAGCATGAGGTCCATCGACTGCTGATTGCCCCAGAAATTCTGCAAGGCAGACGGCAGATCCTTGGAGGCGCGGTTCTTTGCCTCGCGCCGGAAGAGCGTCTCGAGATCCTCTTCGGGCTGCTCGGCCTCGGCGGAGACGCCCGCTGCGACCGGAACCGGTCCTTCTTCCTCGAAACCGACGCTGGTGAGCGTACCCACGAGGCCGAACGCCTTCGCTTCTTCCAGCGTCATGCCGAGCGCGGCGGCAATAGCCGCTGCGTCATCCTCGCGCGGCTTTATCGCCTGATACTCGTCTTCGATATCGCCCACGTCGCCCGCGCTCGGCTCCCCATCGGGAACGGCTGCGAGCAAGGCGATGCCTTTGCGCTGCAGATCGAGCACCTTGTCGCGCAGCGTGGTGTGCTCATGCCACATGCACATGTCTGCCAGGACGCGGCACAATTGCTCGCCCTGGTGCTGATCGCGGTCCCAGTGCCATTCCAGGCGATCGCGCAGGGCGGCCTCAAGAGCCGAGGCAGCCTTGGCGCGCGGCGTGGCGATGTCGGCGCCTTCCTCTTCCTCGGGGCTGCCCGGCGCGGCCGGCGGCGCGGCCAGCGCCGCCGCCAGGGCTGCTTGCAGGCGGTCTACAGAATCACTCACGCTGCCGTCCCCCGACTGTAGTTGGCCAGGGTCACCCGAAGTGACTCGGCATAGCCGTTCTGCGACTGCTGGAAGATGCGCAGATCGGCGGTAGCGTTTCTCAAGCGGTCGGCCAGTAAGCGGAGCTGGTTGGCCATCACGCAGAAGAGATCGACGGGCGCGGAGACATCCGCGCTGCCGGCCCGGCAGGCCGCGATCTCGATGTTGTTGCCCATCAGCGCCAGGCGGAAGCTCAACGCCGCCAGGGTCTCGCGGATGCCCTCGTACTCCCGCTCGAGCGCCTCGCAGTAGCCATCAATCCGCTCGCGCAGCCGTAGAGGTGCCGGTCGCTCATCTTCGAGATCGACGACCTCGAAGATGCGCGTGAGCGGCTGCAAGGTTTGGCTGTCGCGAAGCAGACGCTGCTGCAGATCGAAGACGGTGCGATTGAGCACGGAGCTCGCCTCGTCGAGCTGATGGTCGAGAGCCTGCAGCTCAGCGCTGCGTATGCCGGAGCGAATGGCGTGCCCGTTGAAATTGAAGGTGAGCGAGGACAGCTCGCGCGTCACCCGCTGCACGGCGCCGATCAACTGGTCGGCGTTGCCCTGGCTCGCCTCGAGCATCCGCTCCAATAGGTGGCTGAGCACGGGATCGGCGGACGTTGAATCACGCTCTCCGCCCTGCGCGAGCAGCTCTGTGGCGTTCATGCCGCGCTTTCCGCGGACAAAGCAGGTCTACGATCGACCTCGGGGCTTACCTTGAGATCGGCGACCGACTCGCGCAAACCGGCTACGACGAGGCGCATGTTCGCAATCTCGTCGCCGGAGGTAATCAGCAGCTCGGTGAACTGCTCGAACACCTGGGCGATTTCGCCGATCGACCGTGCAGCCTGCTGGGCGGAGTGCGCCTGGGCACCGGCCGCATCGGCCACGTTGTCGATGAACTGTACCAGCGAAGTGTTGGTCTGGGTGATCTGATCGAACGTGGTGCGCACGGTGCGCACTTCCTCGACGCCGCGCCGTACCTGTTCCGAAATGCGCTCGATACGCCGGTTGACCTCGTCGATGGACGTTACCACACTGCGGACCGCGCCTTCCGCGTCGGCGAGCGTGTCCTGCGCCTGGCGGGCCAGACGGCCGATGTTGGTGGCGAACGCGGAGCCGGATTCCGTGCCCAGGTGGCGGGCTTCGAGGGTGGCGTTCGCGGCCTGCATGTCGAGGTTCTCGGCGTTGCTCTTGACCGATGCCACGAGGGCGGTCAGTCGGATCGAGTCTTCCTGCAGGCGCTTGAACTCGCGTGTGGTGCCGATAGCCGCTTCCTTGATAGCGTCGACGGCCTCCGCGATGCGGCCCACGGATTCCTGGCCGGAGTTCACGGCGAGGCGCGAGTTTGCCGCCAGGGTGGTTGCCGTCTCGGTGTCATGCTGCACGTCCACGGCGGAGGAGGCCACGACGTCGACACTCGAAGCTACCTGGGCGACCGACTCAGCCTGGCTCGTCGCTACGTCCACGATACGCCGCACGCCCTCGTCTACGCGGGCCGCGCCTTCCTGGACTGCTTGGGAGGCGTGAATGATGCCGCCCACGATCTGCCCGTAGTCGTTGATCAGGCCGTTGAGAGAGAGGGAGAGGAGCCCTACTTCGGACTCGCTATCCGGCACCTGCACCGTGAGATCGCCCTCTCGGGCGTTTGCCAAAGCCTGCGATACGGCGACAATGTCTTCCGCCAGCGCTTCGGACTTCTCGCGCATCTGCGCTTCACTCTGCTCGACGCTCTCCCGGATCCTCCTCGTGGCGTACATCCAGATAGCCAGCGCGAGAATCGCTATGAGAACGATAACGAATAGGGTTGCTAACATCGGTCCTCCAATCGTGGTATCCGGGTGCGCCTCCCCGGCGCGTGCTCCCCTTCGACTCTCTTAACCCTCTGATCGTCGGCGTATCCTCGAGCCAGCTTTCGTGATGTGCAACCTATCTCCTGGTAGCATTGGCTCCAAGGAGAAAGGCTTCGAGATCTCAGAACGTTTTGCCGGGCGCACCATGCCTGCTACACGAGGGGCAGGACTGCAAAAAACGCGCATACGCCCGCGTAGCCCAGTATAGTCCGCTGCCTCCTGCTACGACATAGCCTATTGGTACCACCCCACAATTGTGTCATCAGTCTGACCGGAGCCAAGAACCGTGCTAATCGCGGTAATCGCCCTATCTATTCATCTACCTCATCATGAATACGCGCTGGCTGATTCCACAGTCGCTCGGCTCCCATATCCTTGAGCGCTGCGTTACAGACCTCTTCCATATCCAGCCTGGCTGCCTCTCCATGGGGCGTCTCGACTATCGAGGTGATGAACGAGCCGAGCGGATGGGACACGCTTGGCGTAGCCTGGGCGACCTGAAACAGCTCATAGCCGTAGTCCACGGCAAAGGCGAGTCGATACTCGCCGACCTCGGGTGGGACGGACTCGCCGATCACCAGCACGCGGCGGCTCTCGGCGACCGTCGGTCCCACGGGACCGCTGCGCAGGCCAAGCAGGCGGGGCAGGTCGATCAGCAGCTCACCGTGCTGCGCGACGTTGATCAGACCAAGGACGTAGGCGGGGACGAGGCCTTTGGGCAGGGGGGTAATGGTGGGAACGCCACTGATGTAGGGGAGCAAGACCGTGCGACTATTGTCCGGCACCGCGAAAAGGCTGCCGCCGAGCGACACCAGGTAGCACCACTCGGAGTCCGGTACCGTCGCTTCCTCCTGGCCTACCGGTTCTTCAGCGATCATGTCTGGTCTCCTGTTTGATTCGCGTCCGCCACCGGCGTGGCGGCACAACTTCTCCGAGCCGCCAACCCGGCTCGTGCCGGACCTCGCCACGATTAACGGGCCGCCGGATGCCCACCCAATAGCTGCCTGATCGGAGACAACGATCCACGAGCGCTTCCGCGTGTCGAACGCACGCCACCACGCTCACCTCCGGCTGGGCACCCAGGATTGGTCCCATTCTAGTCCAACGGGACCGCGTGCCATACCGCCCGATAGTACCAAGGCAGGGAGTCCCGCCGGAGCGCCATGCGGCGCGCTGCGCGCGGGATCGGTGCGATGCTGCCGTTTTGCCACCTCTTGTCGCGGCGACCACGACTGGCTGGAGTGGACGAGGCCCCGAGCGGCCTCTACCTCTATATAGAGGTATCGGCAGATCTGCCTGCGAGCACTAGGGCGAAAGCGCCTTATCCGGGCAATCCCAGCAGCTCGCGGAACGACTGCACCAGGCCCTGCCAGCCGCTCCTGCGGCCCAGCAGCCAGTCGCGCAAGCCACAGCACTCGCACACCGGCCTCAGCCGATCTGGACTTTGCCGGTAGTCGTGCACCTCGAACTCGTGACCGCACCAGGCGCACTTGCAGAGGCGACGCCGGCTCCAGTCCTTGGCGCCGCAACGATAGCACTGCTGTGGCACGCTATCGCCCACCGCCTTGCTGGTCAACCAGCGATGCCCGCAGCGCCGGCAGTAGCAGGTGCGCCCGGCGCCGACCTTGACGTCCCAGATCACGATCTGATGGTTGGTCAGCAGCTCCTGTCTCAGCGTGGGGTCGAGGTGGACCGACTCGGTGGCAGGCACTACCTGCTGCGCGTCAGTTCCCAGCTCGCGAAGCCGCTTGAGCCGCGTGCCGAGCTGGGCGATGGTCGCGAGCGGGGTCACCACCGGCAGGCGGCGCAGTAGCTGCTGCGCCTCGGGAGGAGTCTGGTCGGTCAGCGGCGCCATCTCGTTGGCAACGGCGTTCAGATCGGCTCCACGCCGGACGCGGGTGATCACCAGCACCAGCGTTCCGGGCATGAGCATGGTCGTGGCGGCCGCCTGCTTGCTTCCGTTCATCGGGGAAGCGGCAGGCTGCGCCGGATCTGCCGTGGCAGTATTCCCGGGACCGCCGCCTGCGGCGGGCCTCTGGCGGGCCGGGCGCGCCTTGCCCTGCAACGCTGCCTCGAACTCGGGCACGTTGGCAAAGCGCTTGCCTCGATCCGGATCCAATCCCCTGGCGATGATCTGGTCCAGCTCGGGCGAGACGGCCGGGTTGAGGCTTCGCACGGCCGGGAACTGGAAGGGAGGCTGCCGCGAGGGATCGCGCAGGGTCAGCAGATGGTGCATGGTTGCTGCCAGCGAGTAGATGTCGGATCGGGCGTCGGTTTGTCCGGTGTAGTGCTCCGGTGATGCATAGCCGCTCGTGCCAAGGGCCGTAGTGTCGGTGGTCTGGCTGTGTTTGAAGAAGCGAGCGATGCCGAAGTCGATCAGCCGCAGGCGGCCGCCCGGCTCCACGAGAATGTTGCCCGGCTTGAGGTCGCGGAAGATGATGGCAGGCTGCTGATCGTGGAGGTAACGCAGCACGCCACACAGTGCCTGCGCCCAGGTGCGAACCTGCACCTCCGAGTAAGGCTCGGAACGCGCCGCCACTGCCTTCTCCAGGTTCTCCCCGGCGATGTACTCCATGACGAGGTAGTGGCGGCTGTTGGCGCTGAAGCGATCGAAGACCGCGGGAATGGCGGCATGGCGGAGACCTGCCAGCAGATCCGCCTCGCGCAAGAAGTCCCGCTCGGCTTCGGCGCGCTCCTCGGGCGTGGCGAACGTATCGACCATCTCCTTCACGGCGACCACGCGGTTGGAGAAGTGCGTATCGTAGGCGCGGTAGACGGTACTCATGCCGCCGCGTCCGAGCACGTGATCGACCGCATACCGATCGCCCAGCACGAGGCCGCCGCCGACCGGCGCGCCGGGTACTACCGCACTCGGACGCCGCACCGGCGCCGCCGGCGCAGGACCACCCAGGCGGGCGCCGCAGACCGGGCAATAACGGTGGTTGCCCGATACCGTTGCTCCGCAATGGCTACAGGTACTCTGCATGGCGTCGTCGTGCCTCGATCCGCGGCTGAGGGTGCTTCGCCGGGCGCGCCCGGCGGCTTCCCGGCCTCGATTCTCAGCATACAGTGTAAGGTAGGACCGGTGGGACAGGGATGGCGCACTCGACGGACCTCTCCATTCAGGCAGCCCTTTCGTGACACCGCACTGTCTGTAGATCCACGCGTGGCCGGTGCCCGCTCGAACGCGGGTGCCTGGTAACCCGTAGCTCATTGGCGACCACGCCTGATACAAGCTGCACTGAATCAGACTCACTTGACCCCGCATACGGCAAGATCCCGGCGCGCGGCCTGCCACGATGGCCGTAGCTCGAGAGCCTTCCGGAGCGGCCCAATTGCCTCGCTACAGCGGTTCATCACGGCAAAGCTGTAGCCCAGGTTAAGCTGGGCCTGGGCATCGTCCGGATGCATCCGCAAATAGGCGCGATAGTCGGCTATGGCGTCCGCGCGCCGGCCCAGGTTCCATTCCGCCCAGCCGCGGGCGAAGAGAAGCTGCTGATAGGTCGGATCGGCGCGCGCGATCTCGTCCAGCTGCACGAGATCGTCCGAGAAGTCGCCGGCATTCTGGTCGCCGATCGCCGCGCGATAGAGCATGTCGCGCGTGACTCCGGTACAGCGGTAGAACACGTATGGGCCGAGCCACCCTGCGCTCACCCGTGCGAGCGTGAGGCAGCGCAAAGCAGGCTGTCGCGCGAAGAATTCCGCGACGATGTCGTCCGAAGCTTGGGTGATCAGGTAGCCAAAGGGCGCGGCATAGCTGAAAGGCGCCGCTCCGGGGTAGCTTCCCGCGCTCACCGGGAGCCTGATCGGTATGAGCGTGCGAGTCAGATTCGGGCCGAAGAACGGCAGCTCCCAGTGGTTGTTGTCGGCGCTCGGGAAAAGCACGCCGGCGCGCGCCTGCGACGGCAGCAGGCGGTCTGCGGCCGTGAGCACGGGTGTGATCTGCGTGAACCATGCCGCCTGCTGGTCGTCGTAGCTCTCCGTCCAGGCGGAGAGCGGGCGCTGCTGGTTGAGCACGGCGGCGGTTGGTCCACCCGCCGCTGCGTACATGGCGACCGCGCACAGCACCAAGGAGCCGGCGCGACACGCCGCCAACCAATCCGCGGCCACGGCAATGACCGGGCAGCAGAGTGCCGGCAGGGTGGCCAGGAGATGCCCCTGCCATGGCTGCCAGCGCAAGAGAAGAGCAGTGAGCAACAGGAACGAGGTCGCCCCCGCGGCGCAGAGGGCGGCAATACCTGCCCGGCGGCGGAGCGCGGCCCAGAGAGCAGCGGCAAGTGCTCCGTACACAGCCAGCCCGCCGGTAAAGCCAAACCAGGTCCTGAGCTCATTGAAGTGAGGAAACACGGCAGCCGAATATGACCAGCCCGGCCAATCGAGGGCAGGGCTGGAGTGGCTCGCGCCGGTGATCGTCGCGAGCCACGAGTGCAGGTCTCCCACGTGCCGGTACAGCCAATCGCCAGCCGCCGGGAGCACCATGCCCGGTCCGGCCGGATCGATCAGGGCGATAAGATGGCGCAGCAAATTGACGCCGAGAGTGGCCACCGTCGGCTGGGAAACAAGCTGGAGGCGAGCAACCTGCGGCGGTCCGGCAAAAGAGTGGAAGTCGGCGAAGTTCTCGACGTACCATGGCGCGGCAAGCAGCGATGCCGCCGCCGCGGCCAGCGCCAGGGTGAGGAGGGTACGCCGCGGTGGCAGCGCGTGGTGCGTCTGGTGCAGGAGGAGCACTGCTGCGCCGGCGGCGAGGCCGGGTACTGCCAGCGCGATGGTCGACTTGGTGCCAAGCGCCAGCCCAACGGCCAGGCCGGTACAGAGGATGCTCGACCTGCGGTGACATTGGAGCGAATCCACCAGAAAGAACGCGGACGATACGGCGAACGCCGCCGCGGTAATGTCCACGCCTGTGCCGTTGCTTTGCAGCACGATCTCCGGCATGGTGGCGAACAACCCCGCCCCGAACAGGGCGTAGGCCGGGCGGGCCCCTGCTGCCTGCCGAGGCCGTAGATGGCGAGCGTACCGGCGAGGTACGCGCTTACCTGCACGAGATAAGCGATCCGGACGGACCGGGTGAGCACGAGCAGCGCACAGGACAGCGCCTCCGCGTTGCCCGGATAGGCAACCTGCATGTAGGAGTTCGTGTTGTAGTGGGCGAGCGAATGCCATTGCATCCAGTAGGCGGCCCTGGCCAGATGGTAGGTCATCGCATCCCAGTCGTTGGGCGGAAAATGCCAGCCCTGGACGATCATGAGGATGGCGAGGGGAAGCAGGACGAGCAGGAAGGGCAGGCTTGCCGGCGCCACGAGGGCACGCCATCCGGCGGCAGTGCACCGGGCGCGAACCCACGCTCGCCAGGTACCCGGTGACGGCAGCCAGATCCTGGCCGGCACGGCCATACCGGCAAGCACGCCGAGCAACACCGGCCAAAACTCGATCCGGCGGAAAGGCGACAGCGCCTGGAGCAGAATGACGATCCAGGCACAGGCCGTCATGTAGAACGACAGTAACCTTCGCACCATTGGAGCACCACGGCGGGAACCACCGCGTTCAGGCGACTCCTGTCTTCTACCGTCTGCTAGGCGCGATCGTAGGCATCGTGCAACGCCTTGATGTCAATCTTCTTCATGCCCATCATGGCCCGTGTGACGCTGCTCGCCTTCTTGGGGTCTTTGTCCTGTATCAATTCTCCCAGGATAGAGGGGATGATCTGCCACGTGACCCCGAACTTATCCCGCAGCCAGCCGCACCCTTCCGCCTCCGGAACAGCCGAGAGCTTTGCCCACAGGTCATCCACTTCTTCCTGCGTGGCACAGTCGACGTAGAGCGAGATGGCGGGCGAGAAGGTGAAGGCCGGCCCGCAGTTCAGGGCGATAAAGTCCTGGCCTTCCAGCTTGAAGTTGACCGTCAGCACACTGCCTGCCGGCCCGGGCCCCGCGTCTCCATAGCGACTCACCTGCTCAATTGTCGAATTCTTGAAGATGGACACGTAGAGCTTGGCCGCTTCTTCGGCTTGGTTGTCGAAGGACAAAAACGGCGTGATCCTCTGCATCTGTTCTTTCCTCGCTGATCACTGCGGGCTGGCACCTGTGATCATCGTAGCGGCTTGATCGACCTGTGGGCCGCACGGGTGAGTGTTCCCCATGACGCACTGCCTACCCAAGGTATGCCTGCTCGCACACACGCCAGCACGACCGAGCCGGCCCGCCGTGGCCTGCGTGACCGAGGGGCGGTTGCCGGCGCTTGCCGGTGCACCCCTGCGCAGGGCGGAGACTCCAGTGCGGTGCCCACGCGGACCGGCCCGCCGACGTTCCGGCACGTGGTCTCCCGGCAGCAGTCCGTTGTGGCTTCCCGTACCAGCCGCCGAGGGTGGTCGATCACGATCTGCTCGATCAAGGGCTCGATGAGCACGAAGCGGTTATCCATCGCCATTTACTCCGTTACGTGGTCTGGCAATCACCACCTTGGTCCTGGATCCAAGCCCTGGAGCGCAGCGAGAGCCATCCGCACCGGGACACCATGCTGCGGTTGGTGCGGGCCCTGGCGTTGACCGGGGAGGAGCGCACGGCCTTCGAGGTTGCCGCGCAGCCGGTGCCTCGCCGGCGGCAGTTGGAACGCGTGGCAGTTCCGTCCGATATCGCGTCGGAGCGCGGATCGCAGCCACACCTCACAAACCTGCGCAGCCCGCTGTCCGGCTTCGGGCATGGAATTCCGAGACGCATATGCAGGGGACAGCTTTGCTCCAGGATGGCCTTGCCTTTGCGCGGGAGGTAGACCAGGCGTGGCCGCTCGCCCAGTGCTTGACCGCCTTTGCTGCCACCGCGAGGGAGCACGAGTATCCGCGGGCGCTGGCGACAGCCGAGGAAGGCCTGCGACTTTGGCAACAGGCGGTGTAGAAGCAATTAGTAGTTGTACGAGGGATACCAGTCCGCGTCGTAGCCCTCGGACTGCAGGAACTCCGCCTGATTCATGTCCTGCAGATTGATGAACTCGTTCGTCGTGTCGTTCATCATCGACACGTTCACGAAGCTTTGCACTTCACTCTCTGCGATTTGATTCTGCGTGTTGCCCGTGTTGCCCGTGCTTCCGGCGTTGCTGCCACTGCCTGTCTGGCTGCCTGCGGGAGTCTCGCCTTGCAGCACGCTTGCCGGCAGCAGTGTGGTCACCTGCTGGATGGCGCCAGCCACGGTGAACGCCAGCGGCGGCGTCACGCCGGCCGCCTGCGCGGCACTGTCGAGGCTCGCCGCCAGAATCGGCACGTTGGAGGGCGCCAGCTCGGCGCTGCTATCGCCCCACACGAACTGCAGGCGGCCATGCGCGGCGATGACCTGGCCGAGCTCGACATACGCCGTCTTACCGTCGGCGCTCGTGTAAGTGCCCAGCCAGCGGTAAATGCCGGCTCCGCTCTCGTGCGTCTGTATCTGCAGGTTGCCGTGCATCTGCGACGTGATCAGGGCCACGACCTGCTTGCCGGCGCTCTCCATGTCCGTGGCGGTGGCGGGCCCGCTGTAGTCGGTGCCCTCGCCCAACAGGTACGCCTGGTCGAATGGCCCGGCCAACAGCAGCCCGTCAGTGGAGGTGAAGTCGGCCATCCAGCCGGCCGGGTAGCTCAGGCTGAATCCAGCCTGCTGGTAGTGCAGCCAGGTCCGCGCTTTCTGCACCGCTGCGTCGTCGTTGGCGCTCAGCGAGGCGATGATGCGCGAGACCTGGTCTGCAAGCGCGGGCTCGCCGGCCTTGCTGAAGCCCACGGCCAGCATGAGGGAGTGCTGCGGTAGGGAAGGCAGGACCAGGCACAGCAGCGCGAGGTGCGACCCGTTCTTGCCGGTCACGGTTGTGCTGAAGGAGGTGCCGCTGCCAATGGTGCCGAACTGCGCCGTGCCGGGCACTTTGCCGGCCATGGTATGGGCCACGGCGGAGGCATCGATTGCTGTGCCCAGCAGGCGCTCGCTGAGCACGACGAGCGCTTTCCCCTTGGGCTCTGCCAGCAAGACCGTGCCCCCTTCGCCGACCATCTGCCAACCGGCCGGCTTGGAAAGCCGGTAGCGGCCATCGGGCGTGGTCGTCTGCTCCCATGCCACGCCATCGACGCTGCCTTGCGCTGTGCTGGGCGGCTGGGCCGTGAGCGAGGGGAGCACGCGGAACGTGGCATGACGGGTCGCAAGCGTGCCATCAGTGCCCGCCACCTCCACGATGTGGATACCCGCGGCGAGCGGCTGGGCTGGCGTGTAGCTGAGCAGGCCCTTCGCCGCATCGTAGCTGCTGTCGACGGGCTGGCGGTCGAGCACCAGCTGCCCCGAGGTAGCGGTATGCACCGTGATCGTCGCGGGCGGCTGCTTGAGCGCGGCGCCAGCGGCGGGCGTGAAGTCGCTGACTTTCGGCGCGATGCCCAGCATGGCGGTCCACTTGACCGTGGCGGCCTGCTTGGATGCTGGCTGCAGGTTGATACGTACCAAGCCGGCCGGCAGACTTACCCGAAACCCGCCGTCCCCGCTGATCTGCACGCGACGAGTGGTCGTGCTGCCGAACACGGTCCAGACCTGCAGGCTGCCGGCACTGAGGTGGAGATGCACGGTGTAGTCGGCAGGCAGGCTCACCTGCAGCAACAACGTGTTCGCGCTGCTGCCGGTGGAGACCCCGTCCACGGACTGCGGCACCGGCAGGGGCAGCATGACTACCACGGCGTAGGTGAGGCTGCCGCCGCTGTATTTGTGCTGCTGGTCGGGCATGACGTGCAGGACCGGCATCACGCCAGCCTGCAGATGACAGGCAGCGAAGAAGTGCTGTTCGCCGGTTACCACCCGAACCGCGTCATGCGCACTCTCGCCCAGCCGTACGTCCAGGTCGTCGCCACTCGCGCCGCCGGCTACCACGACGCCCACCTGGTAGCAGGTGTCACTGGGCGTGAATGTCTGGCTTATCGTGTCGGCGCCACTGCCCGGCGCGAACGTGCGCTGGCCGAGCTGCCAGACCACCTGTGGCTGCACACTGGCTACGGGCGCCGCGGCGCGAGCAACAGGAACCGCTTGGCCGATCGGGAACGCGCTATGTGAGGCGGGGAGCTGCGCAGCCAGCAGCGCCGTGCCTCCGAGCAGCGCCACCAGAGAGTAATGCAGACGATGTGCACGGGTCCCACGAAGTCGCCTCATCCGATTCCTTCCTTTCTCGGCCGCGCCCCCATCCGTGGCTGCCACAATGGAGCCGGCGCCGCCCGCCACCACCACGACCAACTGGCGCCGCCCTGCCTGACCGTGAATATGTACGGCGAGCCCTTCCGTCAATGGCGTGTGATCCGCTCGGCTATCATGCCCACTATAGGTCAGGGCGTTTGCGCGCTTTTGACACGCCCGCCCAAGGTGCCCGTCTGGAGCGCCGGACCCTCTTGTGCAACAGCGGGCGTCGTCTTGGGGAACGGTGCCCCGGCTGCGCGTTCTTGTGAGGGCGCGCTAATCTCCGCAAGGTCTTGCTCCCGGTCTGCGCCGGCAGCCTCGTTCCGCAGCGCCGCGCCCGGCGTCGGCGTCCCGTCTGCAGCGACCGAGGTGCCGGCGCTACTGTATAGAGGGTCGGGCTTGCGTTGGGCAGTGGGAGGTAGCTCGTGCGTGAATCTCGCTTCCAGTTAGCGGACGGTGACCGGAACGTCGGGAGGCTCTACTCCCCCGATGAGTGGCACCACTCACTTCCTGTGCTTGTCGTCTGCCATGGCTGGCCGGGCGACCAGCGGCTCTATCCCTTCACCGAGGAACTGTGCGTACGTGCGACCGGCGCGGGGTTGGCTATCGTCACCTTTGACTTCTATAGCAGCGGGGAAACGGGCGGCGACCCCGCCGGCATGTCTGACCGCCGGTGGGCCTCCAATCTGGCCGATGTCTGCGCATACGTACGCGATCAGGAGTGGGCCGACGCGCGACGCATCGGCGCCCTCGGGATCAGCTCGGGCTCCACGGCCGTGTTGCGTTGTGCCATCGAGACCCAGGGGCTTGCCGTGGCAATCTCCGTGGCGACCTGTCTGGGGCACTACATCAACATGCCCAATGGGCCGGCCAAACGGCTGATCGACAATCTCGACGCGCTTCTGAAAGGCGGCACGGTCGAGCTCTACGGCTACCCGTGCGGGCTCGAGTATTTCAAGGACTTCGTCGGCGGGGCGCCCATCTACCGGCTGCACGAGGCCAAGTGCCCGATCTTCTTCCTGCAGGGTGGGGCGGACAACGCCTTCCGCCGGACCGACGCCCGCTTGGGGTACGAGATACTCCGGGGGCGTGGCTTGCCGGCGGACTATCGGGAGATCGGAGGAGGCGACCATGGATTAGCCAACGCCGCGCCCGAGGCGACGGCGGCGGTTCTCGAGTGGCTGCGCCATGTCGCGTTCCTCCCTCATACCGATGGTGACACGGTGTAGCCATGTCCAGATCAGCAGGAGATCCGATGGCCGGAGCCGACCCGTGGCGGCGGCGACGCGCGCAGCTCAAGCAGCAGGTGGAAAGCCTCCGCCGCCAAGGCATTTGCGACACCTGCTATGACCTGGAGACAGGCGGTGCCCTCTATGGCGACGGCTATGTTATCTACGACGATGACCTCTTCAAAGTCAAGCTGGAACAGTGTCCGCGGGCGCATGGGCATACCATCGTGGTCTATAAGCCGCATCGTGCGGACCTCTCGGATCTGTCTGACGAGGAAGCGGGGCCTGTGATGCAGATGTGTCTGCGATTCATGGGGGCTATCAAGCAGGCGCTCGGTGCGGAGAAGGTGTACCTGGTAACGATGTGCGACGGCGCGCCAACCCACCTGCATCTTCAGCTCTTGCCCCGCTATGCCGGCGAGGCGATGGGATCATCCCGTCTGGTGGCCGAGCGGCACCCGCTGGCTGACGGCGAGACAATCGCATCGTGCCTCCGAGCCGCGCTGGACCGGCCTGTCACTATCGGCGGTTCACCCTCGATGCTCGGGTAGCAACCCTGGCCGGAGATGCTTCGGTCACGGTCGGACTCCGCGAAGCACCTGGTCAATCAGATCTTCGGCGTACCCTTCCGTCAAAGGCGCGGACCGTAACAGCAGCCGGTAATAGATCGGGCCGATAATCGCGTCGACGAGCAGCTCAGGGTCGGTGTCGGGCGCGAATTCGCCGGTGGCTATGCCTCGCTCCACGTCCGCCACGCTCGCTGCTCGTCTGTGGCTGATGTGCCGTTCGTACAGTTCCCGCAGGATCGACGGGTCGCTCTGTCCTTCGGCGATGAGGTCAGCCATGACCTTGCCGAAGAGCCCGTTGAATTCTCGAATCAAACGGAGCATTCTGAAGCGGATACCCGCCTCCGCCGTCACGCCTTGCGGTGCTTCCAGCTTGCCGACAAGGCGCTCGTAGAACACGGCCAGGATGAGCGCCGACTTGGATGGCCACCATTTGTACAGGGTCGGCTTGCCGACCTTGGCGCGCTTGGCCACCGCCTCCATCGTAAGGTCGTGCGCGGGCATCTCCTGCAGTAGCTCAACAACCGCATCCATGATCGCGGTGTGCGACTGCGCAGCCTCGCTGTGGGGACGGCCGATCCGGGGCGAGATCGAGGAGTCTTTCTTCATGCGGCTGGATCTTATCAGAACGTAGCGTAAATGAAAAGACTTGACTCCGGTCTCACTTTAGTTTACATTACGTATCGTAAATATATAGACCGGGTGTCCCGGTAAGAAGTCTCGATGAAAACTGCTGCCGGCAAGCACGCAGCTGTCCGCGCCGCCTTCCTGACTCATCCGATTACCCCTGAAGACGCTGCCGTCATGACCGCAATGCGTGCCATGCTGGCGCCACTCAAGGGGAAGCTACAGGGAACCGCCGCTCGTGAGCCGTTCAACGGCATCATGGAGCGTGTATCGTCGCCTGAGGGTGTAGCGTTCCACCCCGACACCGTGGGCGGCATATCCGGGGTGTGGTGCAGACCCAGCAACGCACGGTCCGGCGACGCTATCCTTCACCTGCATAGCGGCTGGTTCCACTGGGGGTCGGCCCAGGCGTTCCGGAATCTGGTCGGACACATAGCCGGCAGAGCTGGCGCCGAGGCATTCGTGCCGGAGTACAGGCTCGCCCCTGAACATCCTTTCCCCGCCGCCCTGCATGACGTGCTGGCGTGCTATCGCGGTGTGGTCGAGCGGGGTGCGCGACGGATCGCGATCTCCGGAGATTCGGCGGGCGGCAGCCTGGCGCTGACTTTGCTGTCGCTTGCCACCATCTCCGGCGACGTGGCCCCGGTAGGAGCGGTGGCCTTATCTCCAGTGACCGACCTGGCGCTCACGGGTCCGAGTTTCGAGACTCAGGCGGACGCCGATCCGTACTTTGTCCGGCCGCAAGTGGAGGAGTTGGTCCGTTCCTACCTGCGCGACACCGACCCCAGGAACCCGCTGGCCTCGCCACTCTACGGGAACCTGGCTGGGCTGCCGCCGATAAGCATCCATGCCGGCGCGGACGAAGTGTTGCTCGACGACTCTCGCCGCTACTTTGAGCGCGCCGTTGCCGCCGGCGTCGATGCCAGGCTCGACGTTTGGGAGGGGATGCCGCATGGGTTCGCGGGCAGTATCGGCCGGCTCGCCGCGGCGGCCAGGGCACTGGACTCCATCGGGGAGTTTCTCGCACAGCGGCTCACGGCGGCAGGTAGGTGCGGTAAATCCCGGCCGGCTGGAAGCCCATGCGTTGATAGAGTGGTAGGCCCATGGCAGTCGCCGTCAAGGTAGCAGCCGTGCAGCCGCGCGCCCGGCCCGCGGCCAGCGCTGCCCAGGTGAGCGCCGTGCCGTAGCCCTGCCGTCGCGCTGCCGCCACCGTCACTACACCCATCAGTTCGACGACCGACCCCAGGCAGGTCAATCGCGCCGTGGCCACCGCCCGTCCCCCGACATAGCCAACCAGCAGGGCAACCGCAGGGTGGAGCACGGCGGCCAGGGACGGCAGGTAGACGGACGGCGTCTGGCTCACGCTCCGGAAGTCCGCCAGTCCTGCCGCGTCGACCACGCGACGGATATCCAGACCCTCGGGCGCGGACGGACCAGCGTCGGGGATGGGCGCGAGCACCAGCGCCGGCTCTTCCTCGTCAAGCTGCCAGCCCCGTGCCTGCAGAGCCGCTTCCAGTGCGTCCGCCACCCCGGTCTCGACGACGATGCTGTAGCCATCGGCGAAAAAGGCATCGGCCAGAGCGAACACCTGCTCCGGTACGACATGGCCGAGCACTACCGCGCGGTTGAAGGCTGGACCCCGGCCGCCATCGTCGACCAGGGTGAACGTGCCGTGCGCGGCCCTCCGACCGGGGCCCGGACGGTAGCGGTCAAGCGGCGAGGGCAGCACAAGCGCGGCATGGGCGATCTCACGCCACGCATTCGGTGTCTGCGCCATGGCGACACAGTCCCTCCTCTTGCGGCCGGCTCGCGTCCGGCAACCCCAACCCAATCATCGCGTCCGCGAGATGCCGATCACCATGCTACAGGACGCGCGAATGACGATCGCACACGCGCACTGGGATCACGTCGGCGGGCTGCCCGGGCTCAAACGATCCATCGGAGCCGCGGTCTACGCGCACCATCGTCACGAGAGTGCCGTCATTCGCGGCCAGGCGCACGTCCTGCGGCCGCCGGTCCATGGGATGGCGCGCATCTTGACGGCGATCATGCGCGAACAGCCGATCTGTATCGCCGTCGATCGCGAGCTCAGTGACGGCGATCGGCTCGACCAAGTCCTACCCGGTTTGCAGGTGATCGACTCCCCCGGCCACAGCCCCGGATCCTGGAGCTTACGGCAACCGGCACAGCGGGCCCTGTTTTGCGGTGACGCCATGCGTCGTCGCCGAACAGGCCTCAACCTGCCGCCGGCGCCGACGACTCGCAAGAGGCCCTTTCTCTGGATGATCCGGCATGCCTATCCGGGCATCGTGCGGTGCTACCGGGAAGCACACGATTGGGATGGCTGATCGTAACTTGCTCGCGGCGCGAGGGCGCCTGGTACACTGACTGCACCATGAGTGACAGCTTCTACATCACCACCCCTATCTACTACGTCAACGCCGAGCCGAGCGCGGGCAGCGCCTATACCACTATCGTCGCCGACACGATCACCCGATATCAGCGCCTGTTCGGCAAGAACAGCCGTATGCTGACCGGCACCGACGAGCACGGCGACAAGGTGGCCCAGGCGGCGGCCGCCTTCGGCGTGTCTCCCTATGAGTACGCTACGCGCATCAGCGACGTCTTCCGCAGCACCTGGCCGCAGCTCGGCATCCAGACGGACGACTTCATCCGCACCACGGAGCCGCGGCATGCCAGGGTCGTGCAGCGGATTCTACAAACCGTCTACGACAAGGGCGAGATCTACTTTGGCGAGTACGGCGGCCTCTATTGCTACGGCTGCGAGCGCTTCTATACAGAGAAGGAGCTGGTAGACGGCAAGTGCCCGCAGCATCGCACCGAGCCGACCTACATCAGCGAGAAGAACTATTTCTTCCGCATGAGCGCCTACCAGGACTGGTTGATCGGTCTGCTCGAAGCGCAGCCGGATATCGTGCGGCCGGATCAGTACCGGCGCGAAGTGCTCGGTTTCCTGCGCGACCCGCTCGAAGATCTCTGCATCTCGCGCCCCACGGAGCGGCTTACCTGGGGCATACCGCTGCCCTTCGACGACAAGTATGTGACCTACGTGTGGTTCGACGCCCTGATCAACTACGTCTCGGCATTGGATTATCCGGACGGCGACCTGTACAAGAGCTATTGGCCGGTCGCCCAACACATCATCGCCAAAGACATCCTGAAGCCGCATGCCATCTTCTGGCCGTGCATGCTGCAGGCTGCCGGCATCCCCCTCTTCCAGCACCTGAACGTGCACGGCTACTGGACCATGGCCGGTCAGAAGGGTTCGAAGTCGGTCGGCGTGGACGGCAGCTTTGCCGAGGCGATGGCGCTCTTCCGCGCTCCGCTGGATCTGGTGCGTCGATTCGAGGTGGACGGCACACGCTACCTGCTCCTGCGCGAGATGCAGTTCGGGCAGGACAGCGAGTTCAGCCCGGAAGGGCTGGTCCGTCGCTACAATGCCGACCTGGCCCACGACCTGGGCAACCTGGCCAACAGGGTCGTCAACATGACCGCCCGCTACTTCGCCGGGCGCATACCTGATCCACCGGGCGAAATCGACGCCGATCGCGACCTGCGAGACGCGGCGATTGCCACGCCGGATCTCGTGCGATCTGCCGTCGAGAATATGCAGCCGCACCAGGCAATCGGCGAGGCGATCTCCCTGGTGAAGCGGACCAACGGCTACCTGGAGCAGAAGTCGCCGTGGACTGCCGCCAAGGCGGGCGACATGGAGAGCGTGGCTACCACCCTCTACTACGCCGGTGAAGCCCTGGGCATCGCCGCCACCCTGCTGCTGCCGGCCATGCCGGAGAAGATGGCCGCTCTTCGCCGGGCCCTTGCCCTGCCCGAGCAGCCGTACGTCGGAGGCTGGGGCCAGCTCGAGCCGGGTGCCGCCATAGGCGCGCTGCCTATTCTCTTCCCCAAGATCGAGACATAGGCTAGTCCTGGAGGCAGCTCGATGCAGCGGCGAAAGCCCTTCATTCCGGGTCTCGCCCTGAGTGAGCTGTTCTACGACGAAGCCGTCAAGCGGGTGCTCGCCGCGCGCTTCCCGGACTTGGCGTATTCTGCCGCGCGTATCGGCTGGGGCTCCGACGTGCTGGGCTTCGACACAGAGCGGTCGACGGACCACGGCTGGGGCCCGAAGCTCGAGCTCTTCGTGCCGGAGGGAACCGAGGAGCGGACCCGAGATCGCATTACCGAGGTATTGAGTGAAGACCTTCCCTATGAAGTGTATGGCTATCCAACCAACTTCGCTTCACCGGAGGTTGATGGCGGCTGGCTGGAACCGATCGCGAGCGGCCCGGTAACGCATGGCGTGCGTGTCTGGACGATCGGGTCGTTCGCCGACGACTACCTGGGTATCGACCCGTACGGAGATCTTGCACCCGTGGATTGGCTCGTCCTGCCGCAGCAGCGCCTTCGCAGCATGACCGCGGGACGGGTGTATCATGATGGGCTCGGCGAGCTGGAGCCGCTTCGTCGAAAGCTTCGCTACTATCCACGGGACGTATGGCTCTACATGCTGGCGGCCCAGTGGCAGCGCATCTCTCAGGAGGAGCCATTCATGGCGCGCTGCGGCGAAACGGGCGATGAAGCCGGCTCGCGGATCATTGCCGCGCGACTCGTCCACGACCTCATGCTGCTGTGCTTCCTGATGGAGAGCACGTACGCTCCCTACAGCAAATGGTTCGGCACCGCGTTCTCGCGACTGCGCTGTGCGGCTCCGCTCACGCCCATGCTGATGGGCGCCCTGCAGGGCAATTCGTGGCAAGAGCGCGAGGAGCATCTTGCTCGGGCCTATGAGGCCGCAGCCTCGCTACACAACGCGCTCGCCATCACGCCGCCGCTTCCGGTGCATGTCTCGCCGTTCTACTCGCGTCCCTACCTCGTCATTCATGGGCAGCAATTCGCCGAGGCCATTCGCGCGGCGATTGAAAGTCCCGAGGTGCGAGGGCTGGCTCCGAGCATTGGCTCGATCGACCAGTACGTCGACTCCACGGACATCCTCTCCAACACGCACACATGGGCTGCGCTGAGAGCTCTCTACCGATAGGGCCGGAGGGAGTTGTGCCGTGGCGCCGCCAGGGGGGAGGGTAAGCGGCGCCACGGCACATCAGGCGGTGCCGGCGGATCGGCGCGCCGAGCGCTGCCTCAGATCCTCCGGCATCAGCGTGACCGGCGCCGGTCAGTCCATACCACCCGGTTCGATCCGGACGGGCCCGACGGCGACGGCAGCACGGGATTCTCTCTCCCGCTCCTCTACCGTACACCTGTTCTCTGGGAGCCCGCGATATCGTGCTATACACCTGCGGACAACCCGCCGTCAGGATGCGACCCTGGAGTCTCTGACGGTGCCTGATCACGCCTGTGCGGGATCGATGCGCAACTGCTCAGTGCCAGCCGAGTCGCGATGGTGCCCTGCACACGTTGGCGCACATGGTGTGCATGTGTGTTACCATGGCCAAGAGGGAGTATGTCCATGCCGATGACTACGTTCAGCGTGCGTCTCGATCCCGATGTGAAGGATCAGATGGCCAAGCTTGCCCAAGCCACGGGCCGCAGCACCAACTATCTCTTCAACGAAGCCGTAAAGGAATACCTTGAGCGCGAGCGATGGCAGCTCGCGGATATCGAGGCGGGCCTGACAGAATTGGCCGCAGGCGATGTGGCTACGGCGGAAGAGGTGGAAGTGACATTAGATCGGCTCACAACCCCGTCGGCACTAGCACAGGCGCGTGCACGTGTTGCCGAGGAAACGTGGTAATCTGCTTCCTGCGGCAAGCCCTCCGGAACCTCGAAGCGATCCACGCCTATTACGCCCGACTGAGCGGTCCAGCTCATGCCCATGGGGTGCTGGCGGATATCCGCGCCCAGATCGAGCGCTTGGGCCTGCACCCTGCATATGGACGGCCCGGCAGGAAGGTGGGTACGCGTGAATTGATACTGCGCCGCTATCCGTACCTTGCCATCTATCGAGTTGAGGAAGATTGCGTAGTCGTCCTGCGTGTACAGCACACCAGCCGGCAGCCCTGACGGACCGGAGCAGCCTCAATTACGCGCCCCAGCCATTGGGCTGGGTGTCGCGCCTTGCTGGATCGTGGGCGCAAGAGCGTGGTCATGGATGATCTGCTGCAGACCCTCGTGGCTTGGGGACAGGGACAGGAGGCAGTCCGCGCCATGCTCCTCACCGGCTCGCGCGGCGCCGTGAACGGCGATGCCGATGGTCTCTCCGACCTGGATATCGCCATGTTCGTCGCCGATAGTGCCCTGTACACGGACTCGGACGCCTGGATTCACCAGATCGCCGGCGTGTGGGTATATCTCGCACTCGCCAACGAGCCCGACGGCCCGCCAACCCGGCTTGTCGTCTTCGAGGGCGGCCTGAAGGTCGACTTTTCGATCACACCGGCCTCGTGGTTCGAGCGGGACCTGTGCGGGCCGGTCATCGAGGATCTCTACAATCGTGGTTACCGGATCTTGCTGGATAAGGATGGGCGCGCAGCGAGCGCTACGCC
Source organism: uncultured bacterium (assembly GCA_963827235.1). GTDB lineage: Bacteria > Chloroflexota > UBA5177 > JANWHV01 > JANWHV01 > JANWHV01. The sequence goes on along the minus strand of CAWHAE010000009.1, from coordinate 498,449 downwards.
GTTTACCGGGCGACCGGCGCCGCAGGCAGCGCCCTCTGAGCGCGCCTTCCTCGCCGTGGTGAACGAGTTCTGGTTTGAGGCATACCATATTCCGAAGTACCTTCGCCGTGGGGAGCTGTGGCTGGTCAAGCAGAGAGAGTGGTCGACACGCGAGCTGCTGCGACAGGTGATCGAGTGGCACGCCCGGGCCAAGCACGGCTCGGACTACGACACGTACTACCTCGGCAAGCACATGCGAGAATGGGTCGATCCCGCCATCTGGCACGCCCTCGGCAGCTGCTTCTCTCGCTTCGATCGTGCCGATGGCTGGCGTGCCTTCTTCGCCACTATTGTCCTGTTCGAGCGCCTGGCAGAGGAGACCGCCGGGATGCTTGGCTACATGTATCCCCGGGAGACCGGCGCGCGAATCGCCGCCTTTGCCCGAGAGCTGTACACCACCGGCCAGGGCGTTACGCAAGGCGATCTCGAGTAGTCCCGCCATACATATAGGCCCACGCGCTCGAACCTTCGCTCGAAGACGGCCGCGCCCTGCGCTACGCGATCCTCTATGGCCAATGTGAGCGCCACTGAGACGTGCAGGCATGGTCACAACCGGGTTTAGTAGGCTGTCCAGCCAGATCGGCAGCGCTCCTCCGGCAGCGCGGTGTCCGTCCGCTGCCATGACAGCGGCGTGTCCAGCTGGATCCCAACGCAACGAGGGGCTTGCGAGGTGCCGCGCGGCTCACCACTGCGCGCTCAAGCCGATCGAGGCGATCGAGAAGTACACCGCCAGCAGGATCAGCAGGGAAGCGATCTGGGCCGGTTTCAGTCGCCGGCGCAGAAGCAGCACCAGGGCCAGGAAGAGGTACGACAGGGCCGGGTAGGGGCGGTAGTCGGCCGCATTGCGCGCCATCGGTACTACCGACGACTCCGCGCTCTGCGCGATCCAGTAGGCAAGCAAGCAGAATGCCAGCAGGGGCTGCGACCGGCGAGCTCGCCAGGCATACAGCAGCGTGCCCACGATGACGACCGCTCCGATCAGCACGCCGGCGTCGAGAAGGCTGCTCGCGGTGGGCGCTACCGCAACCAAGCGCACGTTGAACGGCCAGACGACGTTGCCGAGATAGTGGACGGCGCTGAGGCGGATCTGCGTGAGCGGGTAGTTCCAGGTGGCGTCGAACCCGGCATTGGCGCTGTCCGGTAGAGCGGTATAGCCAACATAGGCGTTGATGTAGGCAAGATGTGCCCACGCTACGCCTGCGAATGGCAGGGAGCGCAGATAGGGTGCGGGCTGCCACGGGCTAGCCCGCCCTACAGTGAGCTCGAACGCCAGCACGAGCGCCGGCGCCACCACGGCCTGCGACTTCGCCAGCAGGGCCAGCTCGAACAGAGCAAGGATGACCGGCCAAATCAGAATCGACCGCCCGGCCGCGCGCCGCGGGATCTCCCATTGCCAGCGCCCTGCTGCCTGCCGGCGCGCGCCCGGCGCCCGAGAGCGCACGTAGAGCAGCAGCGCGGCCCCCAGAAAGATCTGCATCAGCAGCAAGGCGCGGTCCGACACGGTGTCGACCAGCAATGCAGCAGCCGGATGGAGGCAGGAGAGCAGGGCCACGCCCGTGGCCGCCACGCCGACGTCTCCCTCGGCGAAAGCCGGCACTGCCCGGCCGAGCAGCTCCCGCACCAGGTAATAGGTGACGATGCCGGCACAGGCCAGCAGCAGGAGATTCCCCAGGTGATAGCCGGTCGCGCCGTCGCCGGTGAGCGCGTGGTTGGCCGCCAGGCTGAGCGGCAGCAAGGGTCGAAACTGCAGATTGATGGGCACGGATGAGCTGGCAGCGGGATCGCTGAAATACCGCCACAGCGGCGCGAAATGCTCGACCGCCGGGTTTCCCACCAGCCGCAGGACGTCTTCGAGGTGCAGGCTGTTCCGCAGCGAGTGGACGTAGACCAGAGCCGTAGCGGCGACGACCGTGCCGCACTGCGCGGCCCGGGTCGCGCGCCGCGGTGACCGGGCGCCGGACGCGCCGGCAGCGGGCTGCTCCTGGCCTGCCGCCGAATCCGGCTGGAACGGCGGCACGCTTTCCGCGATCGCCGGTGGTCGCCGTTCCGCCGCCAGCGTGCGCAAGAAGTAGCGCTGCATGAACAGAAAGGCGATCACGGCCGGCATGCAGACGACCACCATGTCCGCGAGGAATCCCTGGCCGTAGCCCGAGCCGGCCTGGAGCGCGACTTGCACCGTGTGCATGCTGTCCTGCGGCAGGATCAGGAGCGGCCAGTAGTAGTCGTTGTAGGCGGTGATGAAGGTGACGAAGGCCAGGCTCACCAGGGAAGGCCGGATCGCCGGCATCACTATCCGCCACCAGGTCTGGAAGCTATTGCATCCGTCGACTCGGGCGGCGTAGAGGAGCTCGTCGGGCACCGACGTGATCGCCGCCGTCATCCAGAAGATTCCGAGAGAGCTGATCAGCAGGGGAACGACCAACGCCTGGTAGGTGCCTACCCAGCCGATCGAGTTCATCTCCACGAGCAGGGGCACGTACTGCGTCACCGGCACGGAGAACAGCGTGGGAACCATGAGAATGAAGAGCAGGCGTTTGGCCGAGAACTGGAACTTGGCGAAGCCGTAGCCGGCAAGCGGGCAGAAGAAGAGCGTCGTGGGCAGCACGATGAGCAGCTCTATGCCCGTATTCTTGAAGCCTGTCCACAGGCGCTGGTCCCTGATCGCCCGCACATAGTTGTCGATCGTCGGCATGTGCATGCCGCCGGTCCCCGGTGCGTAGAGCGAGCCGACTTCGATGCTGAGCGACGCGACGAGGGCCCAGGCCAGGGGCCCGATGCACACCAGGGCGCCGAGCCACACCAGGGCGCTCATGCTCAGGTGCCCGGCGGGCCGCAGCCGCATCCTCATCGAACCGCGCGCATACCGGCGACACGCCCCGCGATTAGCCGGGCCGCGCGCCGGCAGAAAACTGGAGGACGGTGACCGAATGCGCGGCGAAGCTGAAGGTAAAGGATGTCGAGGGGGTCGCGATCCGACGTGTCGCCGGATAGACCCGGCGCGGCTGAGTGAGCGTATTCTGGTCATCCGTGCTGCTCGCAGTCAGCACGGTCACCTTGCTGCTGCCCGCGATCGTCTCCGCGCCCTGGAGTGACACCCGGCAGCGCAGCGCGGAGGATCCGGAGTTGACCACCGTCAGGTAGAACGTGCTCCGCCGATCGTCTCTCGAGGCCACGACGGCAAGCGGTACGCCGCGACTCACCGTAGCCGGCGCCACGACGTCTCCGTGGTTTGAGGCAAAGAGCTGCTGGACGTAGTAGGAAGGCGATGGGACGGTGTTCAACGCGTCGTAGCTGATCAGATCGGGACTCCATTGGTAGCTGCTCAGGTTCTGGAACAGTGGGGCGTAGGAGGCCATGCGCACGACGTCGGCATTTCGCTCGAGCCCGGTGAGCCAGGCAGCTTCGCCGATCGCATTGCCGAGCGTAGCCTGCCCTTGCCCGATACTTTCGTCGCTGCCCCGCGCCGCGTACTCGCCGACCATGACCTTGGGAGCACTGCGGCTGTAGCTGTCGAAGTAGCCGGCCTGGCCGGCAAACCACTCGGCCGTTTCATAGAAATGCAGGTCGAACAGGTCCGGCGTGCGGCTGCTGATATCGGTAGTGGTGGAGATCAGCTTGATCGACGGGTACGCTGCCTTGATGGCGTCGTAGAACTGGGCGAAGCGCCCGTCGTAGCTGCCCGAGCGATCGAAGAAGTCTTCGTTTCCGATCTCGACGTACTGCAGCGTGAATGGCGCGGGATGGCCGTCGGCGGCACGCTTCGCACCCCACACGGTGGACACCGGGCCCGTGGCGTACTGTATCTCGTTCAGGGCATCCTGGACGTACGGCTTCAGGTCATGTCCCGGCTGGACATAGCTTCCGGAGAGCGAGTAGCCGGCGTAGACCGCCAGAACGGGGGTGGTGTGCAAGTCCTCGCACCATTCCAGGTACTCCAGCAGTCCCAGGCCGTCCGTGGATCGGTAGCCCCAGGCGTCGTCCTGGTGGCCCGGACGCTGCGCAAGATCGCCCAGGGTGTTCTGCCAGATGAAGCGCGTGTCGACCGTCTGGCCCTCGAGATAGTTGCCGCCGGGAATGCGCAGGAAGCCGGGATGCAGGCTCAGCAGGTCCTGCATCAGGTCGATGCGCATGCCGTTCGGGCGGTTGTTCCAGGTGGGAGGGAAGAGCGACACCAGGCTGAACCAGATGGTGCCCGTGTGTGCCGCCGAGATCACGAAGTGATTGTTCTCGCCGGGTACGAGGGTCGGCTTCGTGGTCAGCGTGAGGGTGTAGTGACGCCAGCGGCTTCCCACGCCGTTGACCGTTGCCGCGGCCAGAATCGCGTTGCCGGAGCTCTCGAGGGCTACTGAGAGCGGCCCAGCGAAGCCGGCGCCGCTCCGCGCGTAGAACGAGACGCGATAGGTCGTGCGCGGCCGGATCGCCATACCGTAGTAGCCGGGGTTGGACACGCCGGCGCGATCGCCCGCCGCGAGCCGGGAGATGGTCAGTCGCAAGCTCTCGGGCAGATTGCCGTTGACGGGGTCGTGCTCGTCGAGATCGAGCGACGCGGCCGCGTGCCCCATCATCTCCAGCGTCCACGGATCGGTGTACGGCGGGTTGTCACGCATCGCCCGGTTCTGGAGCAGCTCTGCGTAGATGCCGCCGTCGCCGGAATGGTTGATCTCCTCGAACATGAGGCCGAACAGCGTGGGGCTGATCCGCGCTCCACTGGAGCCTGCGTGCACGGTGATGGTGGCGGTGGGCGCGGCGGCCCGCGTGGCAGCCGGGGCAGAAGCTGCGGTCGGGGCTAGAAGCAGGCAAGCCGCCACGGCCGCCAGGGAAAGTCTCTTCATAAAGCCTCCCTCGGCCCGTTCCTGTTATCCATACCAGGTATCGATAACAGGTGCAATACTAGCACCCCGGCCCTTGGCCGTCAACGCGCGGACGCGCACGGCAGCCACACTGGGCCGTTCAGTGCTCGGAGCGGACGGGAGACCGAGGCCGCTCTCTCACCTCGTGAAGACGGGTGGGCGCTACACTCACCTGTAGAGCATCATGGGAGCACGACGTGAGAATCATCCTCTATACGGGTAAGGGCGGCGTCGGCAAGACCAGCACAGCTGCCGCTACCGCCCTGCGCTGTGCCGACCGTGGCCAGCGTACCATCGTGGTCAGCACCGATATCGCGCACAGCCTGGCGGACTCCTTTGACGTCCCGCTGGGGCCCGAGCCCGTGCAAGTGGCGCCGAATCTGTGGGCACAGGAGACCGACGTCTACTACAACGTCGACCGCTACTACCGCGTGATCCAGGACTGGATGCACACACTGTTTACCTGGCGCGGCCTGGACGATGTGATGGCCGAGGAGCTGGCTATCCTGCCGGGCATGGACGAGCTGTCCAGCCTCTTCTGGATTTCCGATCATCACGACTCCGGCAGCTTCGACACCATCATCATCGACTGCGCACCCACCGGCGAGACGCTGCGTCTGCTGGCAATACCGGATAGCGCCCGCTGGTGGCTGGAGAAGGTCCTGCCGGTGCAGCGGCGCCTGGCGCAGGTCACCGGACCCGTGGTGCGCCGGATGACCGGGGCGCCCGTGCCGACCAGAGACGTGTTCGACGCCGGCGAGGCGCTGTTCCACAGGCTGGACCGCATGCACGAGCTGCTCGCCAACCCGGACCTGACGTCCGTTCGCCTAGTCGTCAATGCCGAGAAAATGGTGATCAAGGAAGCGCAGCGGACCTATACCTACCTGAACCTCTACGGCTACGCGATTGACCTCGTGATCTGCAACCGCATGCTCCCCGAGGGAGCCGAGGACGGCTATCTTGCCACGTGGCGGCAGCAACAGGCCCGCCACCGGCTGGCCATCGACGAGGCGTTCTCCCCGCTGCCCATCCGGCAGGCGCCGTACTTCGAGCAGGAGGTGTTCGGCTTGCCCATGCTCCGCCGCCTGGGCGAGGCTATCTTCGAGGACGACGACCCGAGCGACTTCTACTCCAGAGGCCGGCCGTATGAGGTGCTCAAGAGCGATGGTAGCTACCGGCTCGAGATGATGCTGCCGTTCACGAGCAAGGAGCAGGTCACGGCCAAGCGCCTGGGCGATGAGCTGCTGTTGCAGGTAGGCAACTATCGCCGTACTCTGGTGTTACCGCGCGTGCTCGTCGATCTGCGCATAGAGTCGGCGGCCATGCAGGATTCCAAGCTCACAATCGCGTTCGGAGGGAAGAGAGATGGCACAGCCTGAGGCTCCTTTGGTCACGGAAAGCCTCGAGGAGAAGCTGCGGAGGCTCGAAGATCAGGTCCGGGAGCTGCGCCGGCGCGAGTCGCTCTGGCCTGCCTCGATCGTGCGCCGCCTGCTGCCCCCTGAGGCGCGGAAGCATCTGCGGGCCGCCCAGCGCGAGCGCCTGCTCGCGGTGCGCGCCCTGATCGACGCGGCCATTCAGCGGACGGAAGAAACGCCGCACCCGCGGCGGCCGGAGAGTCTGCACATCGACTAGCGCACGTTCCCGGTCTCCCGCAGTAGCTTCGCCGATCCGCCCATTCTCCGCTGTCCGGAGCGATCTGGCTGCCCCTTGCCACACCTGGTACGGCGCTCAACTGCTTCGGCCGGAAGCGCGCTCGCCGAGCCGAAGCCCTGGATCACGGAATGCAGATACGCTGGGGTGGATCGGCGGGCGGCCCGTTCTCTCCACCTTATCTACACTGTCTTGTAGACAGAGGTGCTGCCGCATCTCGTGAGCAAACACTCGTTTGGTCTTGAGCGGCAGCCGGCACCACGGTGCGACAAGGTGAAATCCGCAACAGAACGCCGAACAGCGGCCGAGTGACGGCCGTGACCGCTCGTCTATTCATGCTCAGTGGCCCACCTTCCCGCGCTGTCTTTGCCGTGGCGGCGTTTCTGCTGTGCCTCGTCGTGTTTGGCGTCGTCGAACGGCCGCACGTGGCTCCCGGCACGGTGCCGGGTGACGTGCCCGATGCGCTCGACTATGCCTATGGCGCGGCCGCATTGCTCCACGGCAGCTACACCGTGCAATGGATCGGGCCGCCTTCCATGGGCGCGGCCGATTCCAACCGGGTCGCGCATATCCCCCGCTATCCGCCCGGGTACTCGGCGCTGTTGCTCCCTGCCGTGGCACTGGGCGGCGTGACAGCGGCGGTATGGACGAACTTCCTCTCCGCTCTGCTCTTGGCCGTGCTGGCGGCGTGGCTGGCGACGCGGCTCTGGGATGTCGCAGCGGCGCCTGTGGCGGCGGTGTTCTGTCTGTGCTCGCTCGGCATGGCTACCTACGCGCACACGGTGATGAGCGATCTGCCGACCGCTACCCTTATCCTGCTGGAGCTCGCTGTCCTCGTCACCGGCCGCTCACCTGCTTCCACGCTGTTCGCCGGTCTCCTGGCAGGAGGCCTGGTGTGGATTCGCCTCCCCACCCTCCTCTTGCTTGCCGCGGGGCTCGCCGCGCTGTCCACCCTGCCTGACGCGCGGCACCGCGCCGTTTACTATGCCGCGGGAGCGCTGCTGCTCGTCGCGCTACTGGGGTTGTGGCAACAGGCAACGTATGGCTCACCGTGGACCACAGGCTATGCGGCGCTGCATACCGGCCCGACGGCAGGCTCCGGCCTGAGCTCCTTCTTCCGCCCGCGCTACGTGGTCGGTCAGCCGGCCGGGCGCTCGGGTCTCTCGTGGCGATGGCACTGGTCCAACGCGCTGCTCTACGTCGTCGCGCTGCTCGGCTTTAAGCTCTGGATCGCTCTGCCCGGTGCCGGCGTGCTGGGATTGGGTTGGACGATCCGCCACCTGCGCGAGGGAGGCACGCGGGGCGCCGTGTGCCGGTTCACCCTGGTGACCTTCGTCGTCACGCTCGCCCTCTATCTGCCGTACTTCTGGCAGGCCGTCCGCTTTCTGCTGGTTCCTGCTACCCTGCTCAACCTGATGGCCGGCGTGGCGGCAGCACAGTGGCTGGTGCCTCGAGCGGCACGATGGCTGCACCTGGCGCGCGGCGAGCCTTGCGGGCTGCAGCCCGCGCTCGAGCGGCACTAGGGCCGGCGTGCTGCGGAAGGCGCGTCCGGAACATCGGTCAGCCGGTAAAGCTGGCTGACGGGCTGCCGCAGGTCAAGACTCTCCAGCTCGACGGCCTCTTCCGGGCCGTATCTCTCGTAAGTCCAGCGGGGTTGAGCGCGACGGAAGACCTCCACAGCCCGATATTCGGTGGCGATCAAGATGTACTCCTGCACACTTGGACAGCTTCGATAGAGCGCGAGCTTCACCGTCCGATCGTGCTTTTCCGTGGACTCGGAGAGCACTTCGCTGATCACGCGAGGACTCTCTATATCTCCGTGACTTGCCCTCGATCCCGCTCGTCACAGGTCACGGTTGCATCGGGAGATCGATACTCGCTCGGGGACAGACGCACTGCAATGTCGGAGTTGTAGACTCGGCGCGGGTGTTCTGCCAAGGCATCCTGGGCGGCGCGGATGGTGTTGATGGCAATGGTTGAGTAGTCGGCACTGCCTCCAGCCATGGCAAACACGTGACCGTCGCTGTACTCGTATTTGACGTTGCTCGTCCGCTGCAGCTGGCGCCATTCCTCAACGCTCATGTGCCGGCGAGCTAGATCCTTCTGTGCTACCACGGACGCGCCCTCCTGGTTACGCGGCACCGCTCCTCTGATCATATGCCGCTCGTCACTCGTGCACGCGGTCTCGTGCCGAATGTGTTGGAGGGCATGTAGCCCGCGGCATCGTCTCCGCCCCGATGACAAAGTGCCCGGCATCCGAGGATCCTCGGATGCCGGGCACTTGCCGGCTCCTGGCCGCCGCGTGGGGCTACGAGCTGGCTTTGACGATTGCCGCGATGCGCGGCGTGCCGATGCCCGTTGCCTCGTCGTAGAACGGCGTTACCGGGTAGAAGCCGTTGTTGTTCTCGGTCTGGTTGATGCCCGTGATGTCGTGGAAGTACGTGGTGGAACTGAGGCGGAACAGCTTATACAGTGAGACGTTCGCTTCTCCAAAGCGTCGGCCGTGGAAGCTGTCCGACAGCGCGATGATTGCCGACCAGAGCGGCGACGAGAGGCTCGTGCCACCGATGCCGAACCAGCCGGGAGGCGTTTGCGCGCCGGAGAACGTGGCACACGTGCTATTGGTGGACGGGCTGCCCGTGCAGTACTCCGCGTACGGCGTGAACTCGTCCGCGTTGGCGGAAACGTCGGGCGTCTCTCGGCACGCCTGCCCGGTTGTGGCCAGCGCGCAGTACGGACCGTACCGTGTGTACGAGCTGGTCACGTTGGTGCCGTGCTGGTACGACGGCCGAGGCCAGAACAAACTGTTGCCGCCGCCACCGGTGCCGTAGTACGCGCAGTTGCTCAGGCCCGCCGTCGAGCCGGAGCAGAGGTCCAGGGGGTTCCACACGGTCTCGAAGCCGTAGGGATACGACGGCGTGGCATTCTTGCCTGGGTCGAAGCTGCCGAACGACGTGCCGCCGACCGAGGTCACGTGGGGCTGCGAGGCAGGATCGTCGACTGCCAGGGCGGTGAGGTTGGGGCTACCCGTGTCGCGCAGGCAGTCGAAGGCGCCCGTGTCTCCGGCCGAGGAGAACATGCTCTGCCCCTGCAACGCCATCTCCTTGAAGGCAATCGACTCGGCAAGCAGCTGAGCGGCGCCTGCGTCCTGCTCGCACAAGCCCCAGCTCGAGCTGATGGAGTCGGCCGCGTCTTGCCGCGCGATGGTGGAGTACTCGTCGATCTCCGTCTGTCCGGTCATGTCGTTGGGAGCGTTGTAGACCAGAATAGCCTGGATCTTCGGCGCTACCGCGATCTGGGTCTCCAGATCGGCCTCGACCTCGATGTCGCCGCTGTAGTCGGCCGAGTTACACCCCGTGGGGCATGAGGAACTGAAAGGTCCGCACGAATCGCCCTTCGGGCATATGGGCGTGATCGGGCCGCCGTCGACGTTCACGTCCACGATCGGCACGTTCTCGCCTGCGCCGAAGAAGGTGTGCTCGTAGTTGACGACGTCCTGCCGCGTGTAGCCGGAAAGCTCGAACAAACCCAGGATACGTCCGGCACCCTGCCCGCTGGCACCGGCTGCCGAAAGGTCCTCACTGGGTATGGCAGCGGACGTGCCGGCAGTCTGGCTTCCCCCATAGATGCTGGTGGTCTGCGAGGGAGTCAGCCCGCTGCCGCCCGGACCGGCGCCATACTGGGGAACCGGGACGCCGCGCCGCTGTGCCGCCGCGCGCGTGGTGATGTACTGGGGATGAGCCTGGGCGGTGCTGGAGAGGCCGACCACGCCGCCCACGATGCTGCTCAGGGTTGCGGGCACCTTGACGCTGGTGTCGTTGGAGAAGAAGGGGTTATTGTCCGGCGCGACGTAGTCGCTGATGTGCGTGCCGAACGCGGCCTCCACCTGCGCGGTCAAGCCGGTAGCGCGCACCAGGAAGGGTGAAGGACTGGCCAGGATCTGCAGGCCCTGGCTCTGCAAGTAGCTTTGCACTTGCGCCACCTGCACGGCGGATGGAGCAAACATCGATTCGAAGGTGCCCCTGGGCAGCCACTGCTCGTACTGCGGACTCGTCGGGTCGTAGAGGGCTGAGAGAAGGTTGTCTATCTGCCCCGTCGAGCTGGGCTGCAAGACGACGGTCACGGACAACGGCGCGCCGACGGCGTGCGGGCCGAGCACACGCCCATTGGGCGCCGCTGCCAGGCTGCCGGGTAGCTCGACCAGAGGAACAGACACGTCGGCAAGAGCAGTCCGCACGCTCGAAGCGGCGGGCACGGCCATAGTCAACAGGAGTGTGAGCAGGATGCGAATGATGTGAGCAGGTCGCATACGAGTCTCCTTCCGCTGGGCGCAAGCTCATCGAGGGCCTGCGTAAAGGGCCACGGGCACAGGAAATCTTGCATGGAGTAGTTGGCCGGCGCGTACAGAGGAGAACGGCACAGGCCTAGCAGCCGGGCCGATCGGCACCAGAGGCGAAACCGCTGGGCGCAACCGAAGAGACGGCGTACCGGACTGAGCAGTCGCGGCTCACCGCCGGCAAGGGCCGGTGCGAATGGTATAGGTGTGTGCGCACCCCCTTCCGTACGGCATGATCGGCAGGAGCGGAGCAGCCATTGGCCGGGTAGGCTGCCGCCCATGTCTCTCTTTTTGGAGTGATAGAGCGATGATTGCATGACCCCGCCTAATTTGCAATCGGGGCCGCTGCCATGCCGGGCTGTCCGATTCCGGGTACGAATGGGCGCCGGCAAGCCCGGGCCGCGGGCAGGCCGCCCAATACCGTGCACACAAGGAGGAAGTGCGGTGCCGGGCAACTCGGGCCCGCCTCGCCCGTTAGGGCCGTCAGGGCAATGCCGGCGAGTCGTGCAGGAGAGCGCTGCCCGATAGCCTGGGACCGCGAGCACCCTACCCGCCCCGCCGGTCCCCTCTACGGAGGTCTACCGGGGTGAGAGAGCCGCTCGCGGTCCCGGTGGCAATCGGGTTGCGGTCAGGCCGGCAGCGATCTGTCTGAGATCTCGGCGTGACGAGGAAGAGCGGTGCCGGACGGCCTGGGACCGCGAGCATCCTGCACACCCCATCCGTCACCTCTGCGAGGTGTACGAGGCGCGCGAGAGGCTGACGGTCCCTGGGCAATCGGCTTACGGTCAGGCTCGCCGGGACCTCTCACCGAGCCCGGTCTGACGGAGAGGAGCGCCGCCGGGCCGCCTGCTGAGCAGCCTTCAGGCCGGACGTCCAGTCACTCATCTCGTGTCGATGGGCGGGGCGGGCGCCGCCGTGCTGGACATCATGGCACCGGCAGGCATGGCGCCGGCAACACCGCTGCGATAGTCGTAGCCGGGTGCCGGCGAGGCAGCCGGTTCGTCGGTGCCGCTCACCTGCTCGCCGTGAACGGCCATGTCTCCGATCTCGAGCGCAGCCTCGGGCATACGCAGGGGCACCACCAGGGCGATCAGCTTGAGAATGGCAAACGTGACCACGCCGTCCCACACGATCACGGTCGCCGCGGCGCCGAGCTGCAGCGAGAGCTGGTGCCAGCCGCCCGTGACCGAGAAGGCGGCGGTCTTTCCCGTGCCGTAGTACACAGTCATACTGGAGTCCGCGATCAGGCCGACTGACAGACCGCCGATCAGACCGGCAAGGCCATGGGTATGCACGACGCCAAGAGCGTCGTCCACGCGACGGAAGATCGGCAGCGTGGTGGCCAGCTTGTTCATGGTGAACCACGGGATGGAGCTTGCCAGCACGCCGATCAGTATGGCGCCGTAGCCGTTGACGTAGCCGGCGGCCGGTGTGATCGCTACCAGTCCCGTGATCATGCCGTTCACCGAGCCGAGTAGCTGCGGCTTGCCGCTGGTCAGCGTGTCGATGAGCATCCAGGTCAGCATCGCCGTGGCCGTGGCAATGTTGGTGTTCAAAACGGCTGCGGAGGCATCGGGATTGGCGAAGTACGGGTCGCCGCCGTTGAAGCCGTTCCAGCCCAGCCACAGGAGGGCCGCGCCGGTCATGACCATGAGCATGTTGTTGGGCGAGGGGTTCTCGCGATCTCTCTTCAACCGGGGACCGACTACCGCGGCGGCCACGAAGCCGGACACACCGGCCGCGAGGTGAATCACATAGCCCCCGCTATAGTCGACAGCGCCGCGAGCCGCCCAGTAGCCGCCACCCCAGAGAAGATAGGCGTTCACGCTGTAGACAAGGGTAGACCACAGGGGTACGAAGAGCATCCAGGCCTTGAAGTTGATGCGCCCAACCACGCTTCCCAGGATGAGCAGTGGCGTGATGGCGGCAAACACGAACTGGAAGTAGACGAGCGAGGCCTGGGGGAACCGGAATGGCGGCATGCCTCCGATGCCGCTGACCAGCGGGATGTTCGCCTGCGCCTGCTCGCCGATGTGGTCGAGCACCGCGCCCGGCTTGCCCAGAAACGCGTAGCCGCCATGCTGGATCCACGGCTGCCCGAAACCCATGTCGAAGCCCCAAAGCACCCAAACCAGCAGGACCATGGCAAACCCATAAAAGGCCATCATGGCACTGTTGACGGCCCACCTGCGCTGGACGACCCCTCCGTACAGCACGGCCAGCCCGGGAATGCTCATCAGGCCGACCAGCGTGGCCGCCGTGAGCTGCCAGGCATTGTCGCCCGCGTTCAACCAGGTAGGATCAGGTACGAGGTCTGCAAGTATTGTAAGCACTTCGCGTCCCCTTTTTGCCTCGTGTCAGGCGCTCAACAGCGCCGGCCCCAGTGCACCCCGCGCGCAACACCGACGGCTCATCCGCTCCTGTGACATGCGACCATCGGCGTGCCCGTACCACCGAATCGAGCGGCAACATCCCCCTTCCCACCCACGAGGCACTCGCCGGGCAGGCCCGGCTCATGGCGTGGACGCACAACGAACGGTGCCTGCTCTGGCACGGGAGGCGCCGGTCGGCCGCGACCGTAGAGCGGGAACGGGAGCACCATGCACACCGGCAGCGCGCTCCGCGATCGAGCGCAGGCCAACTTCTCGTGCTCAACGCCACGGCCCGACCCGTCTCTGCCGATCGGGTCCGCCGTGCGGAGCACCGTGCTCGTCGGCCGAGACAAGCACGCGTGCGGAGCAAGGCTGGCTCAGGCTACACAACGCTCCTCGATTGCCTTGTGTAGCCCGCTTGGATTCGACCGTAGCAAAGTGTACCTTGCTTGTCAAGATTTATGCTGATAAAACATATAGTACCGTTCCTAATCAGGTAGATTGGCACTAGCCAACCAGCCGGTGACCGGTGTAGGCTGCTACTCGAGCGGCAAGGGCGAACGCGCATGCGAACGCCTGATCTGCTCGGCGAGCGGCCCCGTGCGACCTCGATCGCGAAGCACGCCGTTCACCTGTGCCGGTACCAGGGTGTCGGAACGCTCACGACACACGAAGAGGTGAGGAGTGAGTGGTGTACACGACGGTGTGTGCAAGTTGTGGTGTCTCCTGCGAGCCCGCTGCCCGGTTCTGCTCGCAGTGCGGTAGCGCGATCGCGCCTCTGATCGCCTGCTCGTCGAGCAGGCCGACCCGACGGCTCGACGATCGCCCTCCCTGGCTCGACCCGGCGCCGGACGAGCCGATTGACCGGGGCCTCGTGCCCGGCGAAGTGCTCAATGGCCGCTACAGTATCGTGCACCGTCTGGGCGCCGGAAGCTTCGGGCGCGTCTTCCTTGCCCGCGACCTGTCCGGGCAGCAGCCGGCATCCGTAGCCATCAAGGAGCTGCTCGTCTCCTCCTGCCAAAATGACTCAGACCGGGCCGAAGCGATCGCCTGGTTCAGGCGCGAAGCCAGCACTCTGCTCACCCTGCGCCATCCTGCTATCCCCGCGGTGCACGGCTTCTGGGCCGCGCACCCCGATTCGGGTCCGATGTACCTGGTCATGGACTACATTCCGGGCCAGACCTTCGAAGAGGTCCTCGCCGAGGCCGAGCAAGACGGCTTCGCGCACGGCTGTGCCTGGCGGCGCGTCGTCGCCTGGGGGATCGCCCTCTGCGACGTGCTAAGCTATCTGCACGGCCGGGTACCGCCCTTCGTCTTCCGGGACCTCAAGCTGACCAACGTGCTCCTCGACAGCCGGAGCGGCGCGCCGGTGTTGATCGATTTCGGCATAGCCCGGCAGCTCATTGCCTCGGGCGGCACCGTCATAGGCACCTGGGGCTACGTCCCTATCGAGCAGGTCGTTGGGCGGGCCACGCCGCGCAGCGACATCTATGCCCTGGGTGCCGTTCTGCACGCCCTGCTCACCGGACGCAGACCGGACGCGGAGTACATGAAGCTGCAGCGCGGCGACTGCGGCGCCGAATCGGCTATGCGCGCCCTGTTCCCACCGGTGGACACGTTGGTGCCTGGCCTGCCGCCCGCGCTCGGCGCCCTCGTGAGCCGCGCCACCGCCTTCGAGCAGCGCGAGCGCTTCGCCGATGCCGCCATGATGGCAGGCGCTCTGCGCGCCATCCTGGAAGCTCCGTATGGAACGGCGTGCCGGGAGCCACTCGAGAATCGGCGCCGTGGCTTCCGCGCCGGCGGACGGGCCGGAATGGTCGCCGGCGGCGCTGCCGCCGCTGGTATGGGAGCCGGCGTCTTCGCCGTATGTCACGCTCCCGGCGCGCGGCGACGAGCGCGGTCGCGCGGGGCAGGAGAACCGCTCGTGCTTGACCGTCTGCGCCTCCGGTGGCGGGCAGTTCACCAGCATTCGCGAGGCGATACGCCGGGCGCCGCCGGGGAGCCGTATCGAGGTGCTGCCGGGCCTCTATCGGGAATCGCTGGTGCTCGACAAGCCTCTGGAGATCGCCGGCAGGGGATTGGTGGAAGAGATCGTGGTCGAGCCGGGAAACGGCTCGTGTCTGACCATGCGCACGGCCCGCGCAAGCGTGCGCGGGCTCACTCTGCGGGGCGGGCCCCAGGCGGAAAAGAATCCCCACCATGTCGTGGACATTCCCCAAGGAAGCCTGTTGCTCGAAGACTGCCGCGTCGTTTCAGGGGCACGATCGTGCCTGGCCATACACGGCGCCGCGACGAATCCAACCATCCGGCGATGCAGCATCGAGCACGGGAAAGAGAGCGGCGTGCTGCTGTACGACACCAGCCAGTGCCTCCTGGAGGACTGCGAGATCAGCGGCAACGCTGTGGGCATCTGCATCCGCCGCTACGCATGCCCGACCATCCGGCGCTGCCGGGTGCGCCGGTCTGCCTCGCACGGCGTGGACGCCGAGGAGTATGCCGAGGGTGCGATCCAAGAAAGCGAGATCGTCGACAACGGACATGCCGGCGTGTGCATCGGGTTCGGCAGCATGCTGGCCGTGCGCGGCTGCCGCATCAACCGCAACGAGCGGGCCGTCGTCGTGGCCTCGAATGGCGGCGGCACGGTGAGCGGCTGCGACCTGAGCACCAACGCGCTCGGCGCCTGGTCGATCATGGCCGGCGGCGACACGTGGCTGCGGCGATCCGGCAACTGGGATTGACGGGCTGCGTCAGCCCCGACCTTCCACCCCGACCGCCGGCGCTGGCCGCGCTCGCCGCGGCAGACGCAAGCGCTCCTGCGTGACCGCTACCCCGAGCACGACGATCACGGCGCCGATCGGCTGGTTCCAGCTCAACGGCTCGCCGAGGAACACCATGCCCGCCACGGTGGAGAAAAGCGGGATCACGTAGGTGACGGTGGAAGTGATAGTCGCTCCCGCGTCGCGCACCAGCGAGTAGTTCAGCACGTAGGCGATGCCGGTGCCCAGGGCGCCGAGGGCGAGGATGCTCAGTACCACGCGCAGCGGCATGCTTGCCGGCGCGCGCGTGATGAACGGCGCGACGATGCCGAGCTCGACGGTGCCGCAGAGGAGCTGGCCGGCGGCCAGGGCAAGCGTGGATTCCGTCCTGCCGGTCAGCACCCGCCGTGAATAGGGGTAGCCGAGGCCGTAGCAGCAGGCCGCGGCCAGGCAGGCCAGGTTGCCCAGCAGGGCGGCTCCGCCGAGTCCGTTCCAGATACCCAGCACCGCGAGCACGCCCAGGAAGCCCACTGCCAGGCCGGCAATGCGCGATCGGGTCGGCTTCTCCTCGGGCAGGGCGACGAGCACCACCGCCAGGGTGAGCAGCGGCGTGGTGGCATTCCAGATGCCCGCCAGGACCGAGGTCACTCGCGTCTCGCCGTAGGCGTAGAGGGAGAAGGGCAGCGTGTTGAGCAGCAAGGCGGCCATGGCCAGTCTCAGCCAGATCGTGCCGAAGGCGGGCAGTCGCTCGTGCCTGAAGGCAAGCACGATCAGCAGGGTAGCCGTGCCCACTGCCATGCGGCCGAGCGCCACCTGCACGGGCGCCAGCACTTCGTCCCCCACCTTGATGAACAGGAAGCTCAGACCCCAGATGGCCGCCAGCAGGATGAAGCGGCCACGCCAGTCCGTCTTCGTCCCGTCGGGTCGGGAAGCCGATTGTCGATGCAGTGCGTTGCTCATGACACCACTGTAGCGGAGCTGTTCGGTCCGGCGCTGGCGGAATCCGGACATGGTCCTGCCGTCTGTCGCCGTGTGCCCAGGAAGGTTCGACCGCTTAGCTGCGCGAGCCTCGGGTTATTGGTCCGGCTTTCGTGCCAGATGGTTCAGCATGTAGCTTCCATACCAATCAGCAAGAGCAAACGCATTCTTCACCAGCTGTAACGTGTCCAGCGAGGTATTCCAGATCGCGCAGCGAGTGACAGTTGTGTCCATCACCGAGGGCATTTGTTCAGGCCAGGGCGTCGGATGCCAACCCTTCCTGTTGAAATAGCGGCTCCATCTCCGGGCAAACCTACCTCATCAAACGGTGTCACGGGGGCACTCTACATCCTGTGTTACTCATCTCGTCGGTCGGCGGCGTTGTCCCTGTAGCTCGCCTGCAACACGCCGTTCACCGCCACGCCGACGCGGTTGCCGGCCGGAGCGACGTGTTGCAGGCGCCGGTGAGTTGCTGGATGCCTGGGTGCGATTGCATCGTAAGCCGAGACCTAGACACCTGGCTCCTCGCAGAACCGAGACACAGGTGTGATCGTACCGTCGGCGTGGAGGGTTGAACGGGGCTCCGCACCGTCAAGAAGGGCAGGCGGCAGCGAGAGTGCCCACTCGCCTTCGAGAACCGCACGCACGTGCTCGCTGATGTCGACCCAGCCGCTTTGCTGCCCGCTAATCGTGTCATAAGTCTCTGCGTCGACTGTCAAACCGCCTGCGGCGCCCTGATACTCGTCACCAATAATGGCAAGGCGATCGCCAGCCCAACGTCCGTAGATCGGTCCCTCGCAGTAGAGGTGAGTACCGCTCAGCGCAATCAATATGGCGACGCCGGCCATCATTCCCTCGCGCGCACGAGCGATGTCGGCCAGCTTTAGCCCGTGACCAAACCAGTTGGGCTTCATGAATTCGTGTTTGTCGAGGTTGCAAATCATGAAATACTGGCCCATACCAGATCTCCCGCCAGAATATCTACGTCTCGTGCCACCCCAAGCATAGCTTGCAACCGTCGCCCTGGCTGCCATCTATAGCAATGGACTGGCTACGTGCAGCAACTAGAGTACCGCACATGCCCCATCGTCCCTTCATCGGATCGTAGGTCCCGCCGAATAAGAGGGACGGGAGTGTTAGTGCACAGTGTCGTGCACGTGGTAGCGCGGCGCTACAATGGGAACGAAGGAGACCCCATCATGGCACTGCCGGCGGGCGTACATGAGCAGCAGTCGAATGGAGCTTCTGGCAGGACTGCGATCGGCTGAGTCCCGCCCGGGGAGCGGCGCTTCCTGCGTGTGCTGCGACGGTTCGTCGAGGAGGCCGGCAGCGGCACGTTCCGCGCCGGTTTGCCCGGTCAAGTGCATGGTTGATCGCCCTGCCATTTGGGAGATGGCCTGTGAGGCCCACGATGGCCGCGCTACCTTCGGGTTTGGGGTTGAGACGGCTCCCGGCAAGCGTCACCTCATTTGGCGCCGCATCGGCGGCCATGAGATCTTCCGGGAGCCATAGTTACGATGTGGAACGCCGATGACTCTAGCTGATCCTGCTGGCAGAGCGAAGCGGTCGGTAGCCAGACCACGGCGGTGCAAGATCTGCCGGCGGCCGGGCCCTCATCGCCGGCGAGACTGGCAAGGCCGTTGCAAGGCTTGCGCGGCATATTGGCGCCGGACCGGACGGGAGCGCCCCTATATCATCGACGGTCGGCGCGAGGCGAAGGGCCAGCGCGTGATGGGATTCGCGCGTGAGCTGCGCGCAAAAGCATGAGTGCTCACGGATCTCTCTGGTCTTGATGCTTTGAGCGTCCGCCTCTGTCCTGCCCGCGGATCGGAGGCATGCAGCGCACATAGCTGACTCGGCCGGCGATGTGCGCCGGGTCAGAAATGGCGCCGAGTCCCAAGGCCTTGACGGGGAACTCATACTGCCGTGGATTCAGCACATCCTGCCGTCGTCACAGTCAAAGCACAGCGAGTCATCCCTGAAGAAAGCCGGCGTTGACTCCACCTTGTCGCCGGCAAGGGATCGCCGGCGCATGCTCCCGTCAGACCGACTGGCGCCGTAACCCACCGCCACCCCGTGCCATCTCCCTCGGTCGAGAGGCGGCGCCAGGAGACGCCAGCGTCGTCCGTCTCGAAGAGCCAATAGCCGTAAGGAGTGCGTGGTCCCGGGATCGGACTCGTCACCGCTGGCAGTTCTGGCGTGCTTGTTCCAGCTGTCTCCGCAGCTCAAGTCCAGACTGGCGGAGATGCCCCAGATCCACGGGTCGTGTTCTGCTGCTTTGAACTTCGCTACGACAATAGACCGGACCTGCACTGGACACGGCCCTTGCCGCCCGTCACCGCGCTAGAGCGTGTATGCCGTCATCGTAATCGTCGGACAAACCGCCGTCTGCATCGTCGATGCGCGCCCGCCCGGATACCGTTGCCGCAGCCACGGTATGAACCATTGAGTCCCCGGATCGATGGCGATATAGGTGACATACGGCCCGGAGCCGGCAGCGCGCGGCGGCCAGAATCGCTGCCCTTTGCGCGGCAGTAACCAGCTCACGGCCGGCTCCCACGAGGCGGGGCTCGATCCTGGAGGGCCGGCCACGAAGCTGACCGGCAGCGGCATGCGGTAGAGCCACTGCCAGTCGGCCACCGGATCGATGAAGGTGGAAACGGCAGCCTGCACCACATAGACCGTCTCTCCCGGTCCCATCCGGTTTACCCAGGTGGCAAGCAGCGCTCCCTGGATGCCTTCGTTCCGCAAGAATCCGGGCGTGCCTGCCACGGACGAACAGCTGGAAAGCCGGTCAGCCGCGGTGTGCACATTGAGGAGCCCTGACGTCACTAGCATCGCGGCCAGCAGCGCCGCGGTGACGCCGCTCGGGCATCGTGCACTGCCCAAGCGCCACATCCTTTCTACGGTGACGGCGATGAGCACGAAGGCTGCCGGGATCACTCCTGACAGCCTGTACGAGTTGAGGAAGACGGGGACGACGGTGCTCGCCGCCGCGAAGGGAATGAGGATGCAGAGCGCCAGCACACCGGCGTGCAGCCGCGGTCGCAACGTGAGGAGCCCTGCGATCGAGATGATTGCCAGCACGGCCAGAACGGGATCGAGCACACCGCCGAACGGCGGCGCGAACATCGGCCACTCGTGAGATTGTGGGCTGACCAGCAGGGAACGGGCCAGCAAGGCTGCAGATTTCAGGAGACCGCTCAACGCGCCGGCAGGGTCGTGATGAAGCTGCGTGGTGAAGTCGGCCGTGAGGCCCGTTGAATCGCCATACATCAGCGAGGGCTGGCCGCCAATGGTAGCCAACCACGGCGCCAGTACAGTCGCAAACCCGAGTGCAAAGGCGAGAAAGACGCGCCACCGCAGTGCTCGCTGCTCCGCGCCAAAAAGAAAATGCCAGGTGGCAAGGCAGATCACCGGAACAACCAGCAGCCGGTGGCCCAGATAGGCGTAGAAGCACAGGGCCGCCAATCCACCGCTGAGTGCCGCGGCAGCGGCGTGTTGGCGTCGCAATGCGAACAGCAGCAGAGTCAGAGCCAGAGACTGGAACACGAGGCCGTCGATCCAGCCAAAATCAAGCAGGCTCATCATGGCAGGCCAGTACGCCAGAGAAAGCAAGGCCGAGGCGACTAGCGAGGAAGGTGCCCCGGCAAACTGGCGCATCAGTAGGTAGGCGGCAGGAACGAGCAGAAGGCCGACTGCCATGCTTTCGATGCGCAACGTGAGAATGCTGGCGCCGAACGCCGCGAAGGCCGCCGCCAGCGGTTGATAGAGCGCCACCGCGCCGGTGACCTGAACATAGAGCGGCCAGTCACCACGGTGGAGGACCAGTGAGCTGGCACTCTCTGCCACCCTGCTTTCGTCCGTCAACAACCCGTGAGTGACTGGGTAGAAGCTCAGCAGCCAGATTCGGTACCCGAGGCCGATCAGGATAGTGAGCAAGAGCAACGCCGCTTCGCGGGCCTGTGCGCGGCGGCAGTGCCGAGCTTCCTCGCTTCCTCGCTTGCCACCAGTCTGGTGGCGATACGCGTCCCCCCACCACCAGAGACCAATTCCAAGGGGATATAGTAGCAGCGCCCAACCGACGCGAGGTGCTCGCGACAGCTGCCAGGCAGCAAGAATCAGTATGCATACTGCAGTCGGCACGATGCCGCGCTCGAGACGTCTCATGCAGTCCAAGCATAGCACCTGAATATCCCCCCCGTCCACGTGCGTCAAACAGTCGATCAGCCCGGCAGGCCGGGCATATAATGCTTCTCCGAGACGCATTGAAGCGCGCAGCGATAGGACGCGACTCGTCCCGGCCGGAGTCGCTGCAGGCCGACGAGAAGAGGTGCCCAGAGAGGGTCGAGGAAGCCCGTATACAGCGTCATTGCGGGCAGTGGCAAGGCGTGGGCCAGCACGAGGCCAATAGGAAGCGCAGCCAGTGGTGAGAGTCAGACGGGTGCAATGCAGCGCTGCTGAGAACAGTGAACAAACAGCGCGCACACCACGATCCCGAACAAGAACTCCGGTAAGCGCGCCAATGGCACGTAGACAGCGACATCGTACAGCCCCTCTGTGGTGCCGCGAAGGGGCGTCAGTATGCCGCATCATACTGCCACCACTCGGCGCTGCGGTGCAGGCCAATTACGCGAGCGGGAACAGAAGTGCGCTGCTCCATATCGCTGCGAACGTGGCTCCTGGCCTACGCAAGGCTAGACGGGAAGACGCGGGCGCAACAAAGCGGAAGAGCAGGTAGAAGAACGCCTCTGCACTCAATGACCATGCAGATCCGTCCCAACCCTGCCAGAGCAGGTGCCATGCCTGCAGCAAGGCGATGGCGGCAATCAACTGCCCTGCGAGCGAATACGTACCATAGCGGTTTACAACCACATGATGTCGGCTCGCGCGATCGCCTTGCTGCCGCATTGACAGCCCCGCGCCGTTCCGCCATACTACCGTCATCGGCGTTGAGGGAAACAGTACGGCTGCACCACGCCTCCTTAGAGAGCCCCGGGTCGGTGCGACGGGGTGGAGCGCGCAGCCCGAAGATCATTCCCAAGCTGCCACCTGATCCGCGGTACGCCGCGGTAGGCGTGGCCGGGGTCGCTACCCGTTACCCTGGCGTGGGTATGAACACGTACCCAGACGAGTGAGCTTGCCGTGCCCGGCACGGGCAGCAATGGCGGGCTAAAGAGGGTGGTACCGCGGGCTGCAAGCCCGTCCCTGTCGAGGGACGGGTTTTTTGTTGCCCGGCGGCCGGGAGGTAGACGGTGGCACGGCCCCAAGAACACAACGATAGAGCAATCAGTGAAGTCTTGCGGCGGTATTTTCCAGGTGCCCGGCGACCCCGCCATGCCGGGCGCGCCCGGTACGGCAGGCTCGTCAGCGGCGCCGATCTCGCCGCCGAGTTCCTCTGCTTCTGCGGCGCCGATGTGATCTTCGGCATTCCCGGCGGCGCCAGCCTGCCGCTCAACGACGCATTCACCGCCGCCCACGACCGGGGAGCCTACCGCTATCTGCTCACCGGTCACGAGCAGGGCGCCGGCTTCGAGGCGGAGGGCTTCGCCGCCGCCTCCGGCCGTGCCGGCTTCTGCACCGCCACCTCGGGACCCGGCGCCACCAATTTGGTCACTCCCCTCGCCGACTCCCTGCGCGACAGCCGCCCGCTGCTGGCCTTGACCGGCAACACGGCAACCACTGCCGAGCCCGAAGCCTTCCAGGCCATCGATATCGTGGGCATCACGGACGGCAAGGCCACCAAGCTCTCCCTGCGCGCCGAGCATCCCTCGGCAGTGCAGGAGATGCTCGTGCGTGCCTATCATGCCGCCGTCACCGGGCGGCCCGGCTCCGCGCTGGTCGACCTGCCAAAGGACGTGCAGGCCGGCACGACCACTATGCGGCCCTGGGAGGACGTGCTGGCAGGATTCGAGTGGGAGCCGCCGCGCGCGGGCGACGACGACATCCGGTGCCTGGCGGATCTGTTGGCAAGCGCCGAGCGGCCTCTCCTCTACGTCGGGCATGGTCTGATCCTGGGCGATGGCGTGCCCGCTTTGCAGGATCTGTGCCGGCGCTTTTCCCTGCCCGTGGTCACCACCTTGCATGCGCGGGGCGCTCTGCCCACCGATAACCCCCTTCACCTGGGCATGATCGGCATGCACGGTCCCATGGTGGCGAATCTCGCCGCCTACCTCGCCGACCTGGTCGTGAGCCTGGGCGCTCGTTTCGACGATCGCGTGGTCGGCGCCCGGCCTGCCGCGTTTGCTCCCCATGCGCGTCTCGTCCACGTCGACGCCGATGCCCGCCAGCTCAATCGCGTGCGGGCCGTCGACCTGGCCGTACACGGCGACGTGCGCGACACGCTCGAACGCCTGCTGCTTTGCATGCAGGGCCGGCCATGCGCGGACCGCCGGGCGTGGCTCGCCGAGCTAGAGACGATCGGACACGTCATGCCGGTGCAGAGTTACGATCGCCCCAAAAGCACTGCCCTCAGCCACGAGTTCGTCTATACCGCCCTGGCACAGGCTATAGAGGAAATGGATGCGGATGTCGTGACTACGTTCGACGTGGGCACGCACCAGATGAAGGCCGCGCAGTGGTTCCCGGCCTCGACCCCGCGCTCGCGCATCACGTCTGGCGGCATGGGCAGCATGGGATGCGCCCTGCCCATGGCCGTGGGCGCGAGCTTCGCTCGCCCCGGATCGCCCGTGCTCGCCTGCTGCGGCGATGGCGGGCTCGTGATGGCCTCGCACGAGCTGGACACGATCGGCGCCTACCACCTGCCGATCAAGATCCTGGTCTTCGACGATTCCTCTCTCGGCATGGTCAACAACTGGCACAGCCTCTACTTCGGCGGCCGCAGGCTGACCAGCGACCGCCGCCGCGGCCGCCGCCAGGAGCCGCTCGACCTTCACACGCTGAAAGAGGGGCTGCAGACCGCGGTCGCGTCGGCCGGCGACGCGGATAGCCTGGCGGCGACGCTGGCAGGCGCCGTGGCGACGCTGGCGGCGGCGGAGTGGCCGCTCTTCGCCGCGGTTGCCGCCGGCTACGGAATCCCGGGCGAGCGCGTCCACGACAAGGCGCAGTGCGCGGCGGCACTCCGGCGCGCCCTGGCGACGCCCGGCCCCTACATGGTGCAGGTCATGCTGCCGAGCCCGTCCGGCGTTTACCCGCTCATGGAGCCGGGCACCACGCCGCAGGAGATGGTCTGGCGCGAACATGTGCCCGGGTCCGGGGCCCACGTCTACGCGCATGAACGCTTCGATTACCACCAGCGCCGTCTGCGAACGATCGATCTCCCGGACCAGGCCGTCGAGAAGGAAGGGCCGGCCGCGATCGACGCCGGCGTGCCGGCAATCGCCGCTCAGGCCGGGGCGGGACACGAAGAGGCAGGCTGAGCCTGTTTCCCGCTTATCTGAACCACATTGGGGTGAGGCCGGCTTCCCACTCGAGACCGTGACATGGTATTGGAAGTATAGGGCGCTCCTATAGGTCATAGCCGGAGGTGGGCCGTGCCGCTATAGTAGATGCCGGTCAAGGTTGCTCAGCCACCTTGATATCATGCAGAGCAGTATCGGCACAGCCGCTGGAGGGAGATCCGCAATGCGCGCGCTCCGAGTCAGGCCGTCGTTTCCGGTTTCCCTTGCCCTGGCATTCGCGATGCTCCTGGCACTCGTGCCCGGTCTCACCGCGCAGGCGCGGCCCGCCGCCAGGGCGACCGTCTCTACGTTCTATACAGCCACATCGGATGCGTACGACGCCTGGGATCCGAGCGCCACGCCCTACGTGGCGCCCAAGAAGTCGGCGAGCTTTCCGGCCGGTACCTCGACCATTGCCGTCTACTACGAGTACGACGGCGCTACCGCTGGCGCGACGGCGTTCAGCGTCGCGGTGAAGGACAGTACCGGCGCGGCGACCGTCGCGGCCCAGTTCTCTGCCGTGAAGTACACGGCCGGCATGCGCATGGATGAGATAGGCGCCCCCGGCGGCTCGTTCGCCACCGGCCCGTACACGGTGTCATTGCTCCTCAAGGGCCAGCAGGTCGCGGTGACGAGCTTCTCGATCAGCCGCACCGGGGCGGCGCATGCCAAATCCACGGTGTTCTATACGGCCACCAAAGCTGCCTACGACGCCTGGAACACGAGCACCAGCGATGCGGCTCCCACGAAGACCACGACCTTCCCCAAGGGTACGTCCGTCATCGCCTTCTACTTCAGCTATGAGGACGCCACTCCCAAGACCACACAGTACCAGATCGTCATTCACGCCCCGTCCGGCGGCGTCTACGCGAAGCGCGGACCGTTCACGGTAAGCTACGACGCCGGGCTGGTGATGCGCACCGTCATCCCGGACCAGGACAGCGCCTATCCCGGCGGCACTTATACGGCCGACCTGATCCTGGGTGGGCGCATCCAGATGCATACGAGCTTCAGCGTGGGCGGCAGCAGCGGCGCCACGATCGACACGCTCTACCCGGCCACGAAAGCCGCGTTCGATGCCTGGGCGGCCAGCGCTACTGCGCCCGCTCCGGCCAAGACCTCGGTATTCCCCGCCGGCACCAAGATCGTCACCTTCTACTTCGAGTACAAGGGCTTCAAGGCGGGCACCACGAGCTACACGGTGGTAGTCAAGAACCAGGCGGGCAAGACGGTGGTCAAGCACGGCCCGTACGTTACCAAGTACGTGGATGGTCTGCAGATGTCGCCCGTGACCGGGCCTAGCGGCTCCTGGCCCAGTGGCGCCTATCGTGCCGACCTGCTGATTGATGGGCACATCATGTTCAGCACGTTCTTCAGCGTGGGCACGAAGCTGCCTGTCACCACGACCTGTACGGCCAGCGATCCGCTGGCAACCTGCGTCGAGCCGAGCGTGCTCCGTCTGCACGCCGACCTGGCCAACAGCATGCAGGCTGAGGGCACGGGCTTCGTCATCCAGTCTGACGCCTCGGGAACCTACCTGCTGACGAACAAGCACGTGGTCGAAGGCGCCACTCCCAAGAATATGTTTGCCCTCTCGCCGGACGGTCAGGTGACCTACAGCGTGCTCGCCATCAAGCAGAATAGCGCCGACGCCGGCACAGCAGGCGACCTCGCCGTGGTCAAGCTGCGTCCGACCTCGCTGCGTCCGCTCACTTGGGGCGACTCCAGCAAGCTCCGTCTGCTGCAAAAGGTGATCAGCATGGGCTACGGCGACGCCTTCGACCTGCCGGGACCGCCTACCGTGACGGAGGGTGCCATCTCCGCGCTGAACCGCGACCTCGGCGACGGCTTTGGCGGCGTCTGGATCCAGCACCAGAGCTTCATCAACGGCGGCAACAGCGGCGGCCCGCTGCTGGACGAGAAGTATAACGTGGTCGGCGTCAATACCCTGAGCATGAAGGATACGCAGGGCATGTTCTTCGCCATTCCCAGCGACCTGGCTCGCCAGACCGCAGCCAAGCTGATCGCAAGCCTGGGCGGCTGAGGCGCTGCTCAGTTCCCGCGAAATACCGGCTTCCGCTTCTCGAGAAAGGCGCTGATCCCTTCCTGGTAGTCGTTGCTGTCGTAGGCCTCGCGGCGCATGGCCTGGATACGCTCGTAAGCCTCGGGGCTCAGCGGATGCGCGTTTGCCAGGACGCGGATCTCTTCCTTCATGATCTTCTGCACGAGCGGCGCCGTCTCCGCGACCCTTCTCGCCAGGTCCATGGTGAAGCCTTCCAGCTCCTGGCGCGGCACGACGTGGTTGATCACACCGCAGTCCAGCAGGCGCGTGGCCGGCACCGGCTCGGCGGTGAAAAGCATCTCCTTGATGAAATGTATGTCGGCGCCGTTCATGAAGTTGAGGATGCCGGAGAGGTTGTAGGGTATGCCGAGCTTTGCCGGCGTGATGGCGAACGTAGAGTCGGCGGCGGCCACGATCAGGTCGCAGCTCATTACCAGCTCGCAGGCTCCGCCCCACACCGAGCCCTCGATCATAGCGATCACCGGAAGCGAGCAGGTTTCGATCTTGCGCACGACCGTGCGCAGGGGGTCGTTGTAGGTCAGCGGATCGCGTCCATTGGTCGGAAGCTCCCGCACGTCATGGCCGGCGGAGAAGATCTGGGCGCCTGCGGGCGCGCGAAGAATCACCACACGGGCGCCCTGGCAGCACATCTCGTCCAGGGCCGCCGTTATAGCCGCGATCAGCTCGCTGCTGAGAGGGTTGACGCGCCCATGGCTCAGGGTGATCGTGCCGATGGCGTCGTCGATGCTGGATCGTACAAACGGCATGCTGCAGCCCCTTTGAGACAGCGTTCGGACCGGCTCTCCGGCCCTCTCTGTCTCTATCTCTATCTATGCTTGCCGCGATCGCCGGTCGACACCAGAACCAAAGGCACTGTTCTCTGCCGCAGATCGGGCACTCTTCCCGGCAAAGGGCTGATTCCTCTAGTCCTGAGGTGGCGTTGCGCTCATCTGCCGAACCGCCTATAGTTGAGAAGAGCCAAAAATGGGGTTGTTGCCGTCTCTTGGCGGCTCATCACCGCGATCTCGCCTCTGATCCTGTGTGGGGAGTAAGGTAGGTTATGGATACAATGGAGCGCACTTCGGGTGGCGGAACCCTTGACCTCGGGGCGGGGGCCATCAGTCCGCGGCACGTCACGGGCGCGCGCGCCCGCCGGCGGCGTGGTATGTTCGCGGCCGTCGCACTGGTCGCCTTGCTCGTGGGAACCGGGCCCGCGGCCTTTTCCTCGCAGACCCGTGTCGCCCGAGCGGCGGTCACGGCGCCAGCCGTGCCGCCGGGCGATGCCGCATACTTGCCGGCCTCCACGGCGATGTTTGCCAGCGTCAACCCCTCGATCGGCGGCGTGCAGGGGAAGTACCTGCAAGGGCTTGAAGCCATCTTCCAGAGCGAGCCCGGCTTCAGCAGCGCTGTCAAGAGCGCTGCCGGCGCCCAGGGATCGCACTGCCTAAACATGGATAACCAGGTGCTGTCGTGGCTTAACGGCTCGATCACGCTCGCCATCACGGACCCGTCTGTCTTCAGCAGCGTGAGCAGCACCCTCCCGCTGACCGGCACGTCGTCGGCGCTCTCATCCGCGACGCAGGGCCTTGCCATCGTGCTTGCCATCAAGCCTGCCACCGTGCACAGCATCCTGGCGCAGCGCAAGTTCGATGCGCTGCCCGGCATCTTGCTGCACTATCGCCTGGGTGCTGCCAAGGCGGCGGGCACCTACGGCGGCGTCAACTACTATACCCTGCAGATCAGCGCCTGCGGCATGAAGAAGAGCAAATCGCCGACCTACGGGGCCATCGTGGGCAACGAAGGGGTGGTGACGCCGACCGTAAAAGATCTCAAGCAGGTCATCGACGTCATCCAGGGCAAGACAAAGTCCCTCGCGAGCACTGCCGGCTATCAGCGGCTGATTGCCACCCTTCCGCCGAGCGGGCTGGGATACTTCTACCTGAACACTCCGGCCCTCGTGAAGGCCGGGTCGGGCGTCGCCAGCACGCTGAGCAGCACCACCGGCCTGACGGGCACGGTGCCGAGCGCGGGCAGGGTTGACAAGGAGTTCGGGGCACTCGGCGCCTCGATCATGGCGCAGGCGAACGGCCTCCAGATCGAGAGCGTGCAGCTGCTCAACGTGGCCGGCAAGCAGCAGGCGGCGAAGGTCACGCCGGACAAGGGCGCGACCCTGCTTCCCACGGGCACCATGTTCTACCTCTCGATCGGCGACCTGCAAGGCGTGATCACCAGTGTGCTCAACACGCTCAAGGCCGCATCCAGCGCGCAGGACGCGAAGACCTACGATCAGCTCACCACCTCGTTCTCGGGCGTGCTCAACCTGCTCACCGGCGAGTCCGCGATCGGCATCTTGCCCATGACCCCCAAGGACGCCGCTGCCCTGACCGCTGGCAATATCGGCGGACTGCCTCTGGCGGCGTTGTTCGGCGTGAAGGACCCCACCGCGGCCGGCGCGGTCGTCTCTAGCCTCCTCTCCCTGGCCGGCGGATCGAGCGCGTCGAGTTCCCAGAGTGTGCTCAAGCAGACTGCGCTGGCGAACGGCGGCATGGAATTCGCCAACACCGCCGGCTACGGCTACGCGACCATGCAGCAGTGGTTGGTCGCCTCCACGGCGATCAAGAGCGTGATGACGTCGATCCAGGCAACGCTCTCCCATCCAGGCGATAGTCTGGCGGCCAGCAGCACGTACCTGCAGGCAGCGGCAGGGTTGCCGAAGCACTCCACGGCGACGATGTACCTGGACATCACGTCCCTGCGCACGCTCCTGGAAGGGGTTGCCCTGGGGACCATGTCCAAGGCGGACAAGGCCTCATACGAGCAGGTGAGGCCGTTGCTGCTGCCGATGAAGGCGATGGAAGCAGGCACTAGCTCGCAGGATAACGGCAAGACGCTCCGCACCGATCTCTTCGTGCTGATCGGCAAGTAGGTCCGCCGCACGACGTCACCGACGCGACGAGAGCCCGGCGCAACCGCGCCGGGCTCTCGTCATACTATCTGCCGTTGGGACTTACCGCCCTGGTATCAAGCAGGCTCGTCTTGGACCAGGAGGTCTTCTTCGTCGCGCGCGGGCAGACGCACCGGCTCGAGAATCGGACTTTCCTCCTTGAGGATCACCTTCTCGGTAATCTTGCAGCGACGGATATCCTGCCGAGACGGAATCTCGTACATCACGTCGAGCAGAACTTCCTCGACGATGGTGCGTAGGCCGCGCGCGCCGGTCTTGTGCTTGAGCGCTTCGCGCGCCGTGGCCCGGATCGCTTCCTGCGTGAAGACCAGCTCCACCTTGTCGAGATCGAAGAATTTCTTGTATTGCTTGACGATTGCATTCTTCGGCTCGGTCATGATCTTGATCAGGGTATCCTCGTCCAGCGCCTCGAGCATGACTACCACCGGCAGGCGTCCCACGAACTCGGGGATAAGGCCGTATTGCAGAAGATCCTCGGGGATGACCTGCTTCTGCGCCTCGCTCGGCTCTTCAGCAGCCTCGGAGGTCTGGAAGCCAAGCCGCTTGTGCTTGTTCAGCCGGTTGTCGATGATCTTGTCGAGCCCTTCAAAGGCGCCGCCGCAGATGAAGAGGATATTCGACGTGTTGATCTGGATGAAATCCTGGTGCGGATGCTTCCGGCCGCCTTGTGGCGGGACGTTGGCGATCGTCCCCTCGACGATCTTCAGCAGTGCCTGCTGTACGCCCTCGCCCGACACGTCGCGCGTGATCGACGGGTTGTCGGACTTGCGCGAGATCTTGTCGATCTCGTCGATATAGACGATGCCCTTCTCGGCCCGCGGGATGTCGAAGTCCGCCGCCTGAATCAGGCGAAGCAAGATGTTCTCCACGTCCTCGCCCACGTAGCCAGCCTCGGTGAGCGCCGTGGCGTCGGCGATGCAGAAGGGAACGTCCAGCACGCGCGCCAGGGTCTGGGCCAGCAGCGTCTTGCCGCAGCCGGTGGGGCCGACGAGCAGGATGTTGCTCTTCTGCAGCTCGACGTCGTCGATCTGCATGCCCGCTGCTACGCGCTTGTAGTGGTTATAGACGGCAACGGAGAGCACGCGCTTGGCGCGGTTCTGCCCGACCACGTACTGGTTGAGCTGCTCGAAGATACGCTTGGGAGGCGGGATCTTGGTAATAGGGAGTTTCTGCTTTGGCGCGTTCGCTTGTTCCTCTTCGATGATCTCGCGGCACAGGTCGATGCATTCATCGCAGATGTAGACGCCACCAGGACCTGCGATAAGCCTGTGAACCTGCTCCTGGCTTTTGCCGCAGAACGAGCAGCGATACTGGACACGAGGCGGCTTCGTGTTGGCCATGGTCGTTAGTCCTCCGCGAGTTCAGGGAAGCTTGCGTTGACGAGCACCTCGTCCACGAGTCCGTAGTCTTTGGCCTCCTTCGCGGTCATGAAGTAATCGCGTTTCGTGTCGACATCAATCTTCTCATACGGCTGGCCACAGTGGTGTGCCAGGATCTGGTTCAGCCGGCGAACCGAGCGGATGATCCAGCGCGATTGAATCTCGATGTCGGGAGTAGCGCCCTGGAAGCCGGCGCTGCCCTGGTGAATCATGATCTCCGAATTGGGCAGTGCATAGCGCTTGCCCTTCGTGCCGGCGGCGAGCAGAACCGAAGCCATGCTCGCGCACATACCCATACAATATGTAGCCACATCGGGCTTGATCTGCTGCATGGTGTCGTAAATCGCCAGGCCGGCGGTCACCTGACCGCCAGGGCTGCTGATGTAGATGCTGATGTCGCGCTCTGCGTCTTCGCTCTGCAAGAAGAGGAGCTGCGCCACTACCAGGCTGGCCATCTGCGGCTCGATCGGCGTGGTGATAAAGATAATGCGGTCTTTGAGCATGCGCGAGAAAATATCGTACGCACGCTCTCCACGGTTTGTGGACTCGACGACCATCGGCACGAGGCCCATCGTCAGTTCTCCTCTTCGTTCTGCTGACCAGGCTCGCTCGCTTCCTGCACGCTCGTCGCTTCCGGCCTGGATTCCGTCGCTTGCTCGGCAACCACCGTCGCCGGTACACCCTGGGCCACGCTTTCCACGCTCTCGGCCATGTCCGCGTGACCATCCGGGCTGGCTATCTCGAGCAACCGATTAATGACATACCTCTTCCGCAACTTGGTGGCAATTCGCTGCCGCAATGCATCGGATGCAAGCAGGCGGCGCCGCTCCTTATTGCTATAGGTCGGCTGGCTGGCAAGCAGATGGACCTGCGCGTCGATCTCGCTATCGGGTGCCTCGATGCTCTCCACTTTGGCAATGGCGTCGAGAACGAGGTCCGTGCGCACGCGCTGCTCGGCATTCGGTCGCGCATCCGCGCGCATCTGCTCCACGGTCTTGCCGAGAATGCGGGCATAGGTATCCATCGAGATCTTTCGCTCGCGCTCGACGGACTCCTGGACCTGCCGCATCATGTCTTCGAGCTCCTCGTCGACGAGCGGCGGTGGCACCGAGACGGCGGCCTGCTTGACGACTTCATCGACCACCTTTTCCACGTATTCATCCAGGGCCCGGCGCCGGGCCTGGGCCTGCATGTTGGTGGTAAGCCGCTCGCGAAGGGCGGTAAGGGAGTCGACCTTGGCAACGCTCAGGGCGAACGCGTCGTCGATCTCGGGCGCGTGCTTTCGCTCGATCTTGAGCACCTCGACATGCAGAGCAAGCTGCTTGCCTGCATAGGACGAAGGCACGTAATCAGCCGGCAGCTCGATGGTCTCGTCCTTCACGTCACCTTTGCGCATGCCGACCAGACGCTGGGAAAGCCCAGGAATCGGCACGTTCGGCGCTTCACCCTCGCGCAGCTGGTAATCCCAGGCTTCCTGGTCGACCAGCGTCTCCTCCTCGACCTTGGCCAGCACGCGCAGCGTGGCCAGGTCGCCCATCTCCGCGGCGCCGTCCTCGACGGCGACCCACGCCGCCTGCTGGTCCGCGAGCTCTTTCAAGAAGCGGTCCACGTCGTCTGCCGAGATCTCCGGCGTTTCCGGCGTGAGGCGAACAGACGCGTAGTCGCCGAGCTGCACCTCGGGCCGGATGTAGACCGTGGCCGTGAAGCTCAAGGGCTTTTGGGCGTCGATTTCCTCGGCCTTTGGCGATTGCAGGTCGGGGTAGCCAAGGGGATGGAGGTCGTGATCTTTAATAGCCTGCGAGTAGGCATCGTTGATCGCTATGTCTGCCGCTTCACTCAGCAGCGCTTCTGGACCGATGGCGCGCTCGAGCACTGCTCGGGGTGCCTTGCCGGGCCGGAAGCCCGGCACCCGGTACTTGCCGGCCAGCCGCTGATAGGCGCGTCCGACGGCCTGACCCAGCGCATCCGGATCGATCTCTATTTGGAGCTGTACCTGACTCTCTGGAAGATGTTCAACTTCAACCCGCACGGGTCTTCGACCTCACTCCCTGACACTGTGTATGCATGCAGAGCGTTACCGCGCTCTCGCCGTGCTTCCCCCGAGCCCCCCAATTCTCGAGGCCGGGGACGGCTAGAACCGCGGCATCACTCCTCGCCTTTGGGGCAGTGGTGGGGAAGGAGGGACTCGAACCCTCACGCATTGCTGCACATGATCCTAAGTCATGCCCGTCTACCGATTCCGACACTTCCCCCAACGAAGCACTGGCATGAACGTGGGCTCATGATGACCATGGAGAAGGCAGAGAGCCTTTGACCCATGATATGCACAGCTTTCCGATGGTGTCAAATAGTCCATTTGAGGTAAGATCGCCCCGAAGCGATGTGAGAAAACCACCGCCCCCAGAGGAGATTTGCTCTTCGTGGACCTTGTACACCGCGCGTTCGGCGACGAGTACCTCGCGTTACAGTGTATCATCACTGCCGCCTGTGTCCTGGGCTTATCCCTCGTCTTCACGCCCCTGCTCACCAAGTTCGCTTGCCGCTACCGGATCCTGGCGCCCGTACGCTCCCGTGACGTGCACGTGCGGCCCGTGCCGTACCTGGGCGGCGTGGCACTCTTCGCCGCTTTTGCCGCCGGCATGATGCTGTTCATGCCCCTGACCGGTGCCCGCCACGACGCGTTGAATACCTCGTTTCTGATCGGGGAGCAGACGCTCAAGCAGTTCCGCGGCCTGCTCCTGGGTGCCACGGTTGCCGTGCTCGTAGGCGTGTGTGACGACGTGCTGACCAGCCGCAACACGCGCGGCCTGCGCCCGTCGGTGCACTTCCTCGGCCAGCTGCTGGCGGCGGCGGCGGCGCTGTTCGGAGGGCTCGATCCGGTGCACGGC
Organism: uncultured bacterium; assembly: GCA_963827235.1. Classification (GTDB taxonomy): domain Bacteria; phylum Chloroflexota; class UBA5177; order JANWHV01; family JANWHV01; genus JANWHV01. The sequence goes on along the minus strand of CAWHAE010000009.1, from coordinate 464,774 downwards.
GTCTCCAATCCCCTGAGCAGCCTGCACTTTCTCTACGCGCATCCGGAGAAGCATCTGCAGATTCTTCTCACGCCCTCCTTTCTGGGCATCTCGCTGGGCATGGCGTTTACCATGTTTTGGATCGTGGGCATGATGAACACGGTCAATTTCATGGACGGTCTGGACGGCCTGGCGACCGGCGTGGTGATGATCGCGGCCATTCTGCTGGCGATCTGGAGCGGTGCGACGCACGGCGAGGGCGCCAGCACGCTGCTCGGCAGCGAGGTGCTGCTGCTGCCGCCGCTGATCCTGGCGGCCGCCCTGCTGGGATTCCTCTTTTATAACTGGGCGCCGGCCAGCATCTTTCTGGGCGATGCGGGTGCCCAGTTCGCCGGGTACACGCTGGGCGGGCTGGCCATCCTGGGTCCGGCCAAAATCGGCACCGCCCTCCTGATCTTGACGGTGCCGATTCTGGACACGGCGTGGCTGTTCGTGCGCCGCCCCCTGGAAGGGAAGCCGTTCTTCAGCGCCGACAACGAGCACCTGCATCACCGGCTGCTCCAGCGCGGCTTCAGCCAGCAGCAGATCGTGCTCATCTTCTATGGCGTGTGCACGGCGCTTGGCCTGGTCGACCTCGCGGTCGACCGGGCCATCAAGCTGGTAGTCTTCCTGGTAGTGGTCATTGCTACCATGGTCGTGCTGATCAGTATGACCACCAGGAAGCCACGGAGCTAAAGGGCCGGCGGCAGGCCATCGCTCAGGCAGCCGGCTTCGCCTCGTCCACCGCACGGATATCCTCGGCGCTGAGCTGCAGGCTCGCCGCTCCCAGGTTGTCGCGCACGCGCTCGGCGCGTGTAGTGCACGGGATAGGCACGATCACCGGCGATTTGGCCAGCAGCCAGGCCAGCACCACCTGGTAGGGCGTCGCGTTGTGCTTGCGCGCCACCTCGGCGATGGCCGCGATCTCCCCCAGGTGCTTGGCACGGCTGCCGCCGCCGAAGGGGGAGTAGGGGAGGTAGGCGATGCCGCGCTCGGTGCAGGCTTGCAGCACGCCATTCTTCTCGTCCCCACGATGCCAATGATGGAATTCGTTCTGCACGCTGACCACCTCTACCAGGCGCTGGGCCGTATCGAGCTGGGCAAGCGAGACGTTGGATACGCCGACCATGCGCACCTTGCCGGCCCGCTGCAACTCGGCAACCGCGCCGATAGCCTCCTCGTACGGTACCTTCGGGTCGGGCCTGTGATACTGGTAGAGGTCGATCACCTCGACGCCGAGCGCCTTGAGGCTGGCGTCGCAGGCCTTGCGCAGGTAGTCGGGCCGGCCATTCACGTCCCAGCCGCCGTTTGGCAGGCGCGTGTGGCCGCCCTTTGTGGCCACGAGGACTTCATCGCGCGACCTGCCCGCCGCTGCCAGGGCCTTGGCAATCAGCCGCTCGTTGTGCCCCACGTCGCCGTCGTTGAGGCAGTACGCGTCGGCCGTGTCGATCAGCGTGACGCCGCCGTCGAGCACCGCCTTCAACGTCTCGAGGGCCTGCGTCTCCGCCGGCCTTCCCTGCACCGACAGATACATGCCGCCGTAACCCAGCTCGCTCACCCGCCGCGCGCCGATTGTCCGCTCTTCCATGTGCTTTGCTCCCCGTTGCCGTCTCTTGGCGGCAGCCCTATTCTACAACCCACACTCAAGATACCCGTACCTGGAACTTGCCGAGAGTAGCCGGCTTCGCCGCGGCTCACTCATCGGCGGTCCGGTGCGGCGCTATCCGCGCGAACAGCGGGCGGCACCCGAGCACGCCTTTTCTGAGGAGCGGCACGGCGAGCTCCGGCAGCACATCAGGGAGAGACTGCAGGCGCTCATGGTCCGGTACGGGATAGAGCCGCCCTCGCGCTCGTGAGCCACGCCGTCACGTCTGCGAGCAGCTCGGGGATCGGTCTCAAGGTATCCACCACCAGGTGAGGATCGCGTATCGGGTAGCCGGCGCGCCGCACCCACTCGGCTCGAGTAACCTGGAACGACGCCCAGTCCACTTGATGATGGGCAGGCAGTGCGAGCGCCTTGCGCCCGTCGATGCGTCGCTGCCATTCCACGTCGTCGGCACAGCGGCATTCCAGCACGGCAAGCCCGGCATGGCAGGCGGCGGTGATCTCGCGAGCCTGCAGGTAGAAGCGTTCGAACGATAACGGGCTGTCGGCGATCACGCTCAGCCCAAGACACAGCTGGCGGCGGGCCACGTTGAGCATGATTGCGTAGGCCAAGCCGCCGGCATCGCCGGCTCGTCCGTCCAGGATGTCTTTGCAGTCGTCCTTGTCGATGAGCGGCCACCCAAGCTCGCGGCTCAGTGCGCGACTCAGCGTGCTCTTGCCCGCGCCGGGCAGGCCGCGCATGGCCAGCAGCCAGGGAGCGGGCGCAACGGACGTACCGATCATCAATCGTGCTCTCCAATCCCTCCGCCGGCATTTCGGGCCGAGGCGAGGAAGTGCAACCAATGCCGGCTGCCGTCCACTGTCGTGCGCCACTCCGGGATCGCCCGCAGCTCAGACTCTCGGCGGCGAGTGAACCAGCGCTCGATCACTCTGCCGCCATCGACGGAGGCACACTGGCACGCCTCGCCTTCGGCGTCGCGACCCATGCCCAGCCAAACGCTCAAGATCCATGCCTCTGAACCGAATAGTGACGGAAAGCGACGGCCGTATTCGGTCAGAGCGTCCGGCATGGCGGCGTGGACTCGCGCGAACTCCCCGGCAATGCGATCATATGCCTCGATGGTGCGCCGGCACATCTTCGCCTCCTATTCGGCGCCGCGTGCGCTCGCCGCGACAATTGTACAGTAGCGATGCTCCTGGGAAGTGCCGGAGCTGGACGAGCTTGGAGCGCCTCGCGCAAGGTGAGACTGCCGGCAACGCAAGGAGCGATCAGAGTCGATCGGTACATTGACGGATATGACGGATATGGGAACGAGATTGCAGCCGGTGCGGTGTCCAGCCGGGCGCGTCCCCTTCTATGGCCACGCCTGGGAGAACCTGGCCTCGCAGGCCATTACTGGACGTCTTCAGATGATACTGGTCGGTGACGAGGTCACCCTCACATGAACAGCGCTGCCCGCATGCCTTACGACGCCGTCATCTTCGATCTCTTCGGCACGCTGGTGGACACGTTCTCGGTCCGCCCGCATGACGCCGCGCTGGAGCGCATGGCCGCCGTACTGCGCGTGCCGCGTGCGGACTTCATGCAGTGGTGGATCGAGGCCACCTGGCCGATGCGGGTGCTGGGCACTCTGGCCGGCGTGGAAGACAACATCACGTACATTTGTCGAGGGCTGGGCGCGGAGGCGGGCGACGAGCAAGTCGCTCTGGCTACCGAGATCATGCTCGATTTCACCCGCGCCGGACTGGTCCCGCGACACGGGGCCTGCGATGTGTTGGCTACCCTGCGTGCAGCAGGCTACAAGATCGGGTTGATCAGCGATTGCGCTCCGGCCGTACCCCGCCTCTGGTCGCAGACACCGTTTGCCCCTCTCGTCGATGCACCGATCTTCTCCTGCGCCGTTCATCTTCAGAAACCCGACCCTCGAATCTACGCCCTCGTCTGCGAGCAGCTGGGCGTGCAGGCAGCACGTTGCCTCTACGTCGGCGATGGCAGCAGCCAGGAGCTGAGCGGCGCCCAGGGCGTGGGCATGCGGGCCGTCCTCATTCGCGGCGCCGGCGACGATCGCTACGACACGCAGCGCCCCGACGTCGAAAACTGGCAGGGGCCGGAGATTGCCTCTTTGCCCGAGCTCTTGACCCTGATAGGCGGGCAGCGTCAGGACTTACGGCCGGCGTAGAGAAAGTGCGTCGTGGCTCCGATGCCCTCCGGAGTTGTGCCGGTCTGCTCGACCAGATCCAGCCAGATCCTCTGGCTCTCCGGCGTCGCCGCCTGGAACTGCTCGACGAGCCGGCTGGCGAACGACTCGGTGCCGGCAAACTGCAGAGGCGTGAACGCGGCGCTCAGCTCGCTCTGGAACTCGGCAGCCGTGGCCAGATGCACCGCAGCGGGAAGACGCGCATCGACCGTGTCGAGGCTGCCGTCCTCCCAGAACCGCTGGAGGGAGTCCAGGCGGTACTCCGTCCCGTTCGGCGAATCGCGCAACGCATCGCCCAGGAAGATGAGGCGGTTGATGCCGGCTGCCAGGATCACGCCTCTTGGCCGCAGGATACGCGCGGTCTCGGCGATCGCCTGTGCGCGCTCGCTTGCCCTGCCGAGGTGATAGAGCGGGCCCAGCATCAGTGCGGCATCGCAAGAAGCATCTGCCAACGGGGTAAGTGCCGCCGCCGAAGCACAGTGGACGCCCTGGATCCGGTCCTCCAGCCCAGCAATACGGAGCCGGGCGACGGCGGCGTCGAGCAGGCGCTGCGAGACGTCGATCAGATGGATGGCACAGCCGTGCCGCGCCAGGTGCTCGCTGTAATGACCCGCCCCAACGCCGATGTCGGCAACCATCTGGCCCGGCTGGATAAAGCGGTCGAGGTAGCGCAGTGTGACGGCGTACTCCACAGGGCTCCGCTGCTCGAGCCGAATCGCCTCGTGCTCGAAGCTCCATGACCATGGGAAAGACGCGTTGTACATGTCGCCGACCTGCCGGTGATCTTCAGGTATCATCGCCTTCTTCTCTCCCAACACGCAGACCTCTGTGCAGTGTACGAGGTCCTGACGTTGGTCCGGTGCGCATCGACAACCATGCTTACCACCACAGTGTCCGAGCCGCGGTCCGGCCGTCGTCTATACTGGATACCCAGACCGTGAGACATTGGAGTGCCGCTCGGAGGGTTGATGGTCGCGTTCGAGGTTGATGGAGTTCACTTCAACTACAGGGTAGCCGGCGTCGCGCTTCACGACGGCCACGTTATGCTCCAGCAGGCGGAGGGGTCCGGCTTCTGGTTCCTGCCGGGCGGCCGCTGCGAGGCCGGTGAGTCTTCCGGCGGCACGCTGGCCCGCGAGATGATCGAGGAATGCGGCGAGTCCGTGACCGTGGGACGGCTGGTGTGGGTCGCGGAGAACTTCTTCGTGGAAGCCGGCATTCCCTGCCACGAGCTTGGGCTGTACTATCTGATGGAGTTCGCGCACGGGTCGCCGATGCTGGACCTGCGTCGGTGCTTTTCTGCGCTGGACGGGCCGCAACCGTGCACGTTCCGCTGGTTTCCACTGGAATCGCTGACCGGCGGCCTGCGAGTCTATCCCGCGTTTCTTTGCCGCGGTCTGCTGGAGATTCCAGAGCACATCACGCACGTGGTGCACCGGGACTCAACCTGGCGGCAAGAGGTAGCTGCGCCGCACGCCGTGATCGAGGTTCATCCACCGGTCGAGACGCTGATGATCCGCGCTCCGAGCGTCGAGGACCAAGCGTACCCTGATGGCACGGAACCCTGACGGCGCGGCTTCCACGGAAGTCTCCCTACCAGTCACATGTGCTTCGATACGCCCAGATCGGCCAGCATCTGCACCACGGCGGGGAATCCCTGCGTGCGATAGGCCACGATGCCGGCCGCACGCGCACCTTCGACGTTCAGCAGGTTGTCGTCGAGAAAGAGTATGCGATCCGGCGCGCAGCCCAGCGCCCTGATCACGAACTCGAATGCCTCTCTATCCGGCTTCAGGCAGCCGATCAGGTGCGAGGGAAAGCTGGCATCAAAGCACTGGCCAAGACCCATCTCGCCGCAGAGCCGCGCCCAGTGCAGCTCATTGGTATTGGAGAAGCATGCCAGCCGGTATGAGCCCTTGAGCGACTGCAGTAGGGGGATCACGCCGTCGTAGACGCCCCGCGGCCAGCAGGTGAACACGTCGACGAACTCGCGGGACTCGACCGGAAGCCCGAACTCCGCGACCAGTCCGGCCCCGAATTCGTCGACCGATGCCTGGCCAATCTCAAACCGGCGCACGATCGGCGACAACAGCCAGCGGCGCCAGAGCTCGTCGACGGTCATCGAGTGGTCGAGCCACTCCAGCATCAAGGGCACACCCGTGAGCTCGACGAGCACGCCGCCGAGATCGAACAGCAGCACTTCCGGCGAATTGTGCGAGGACGGCAATAGCTACCTCCTGAACGGCGAGCACCGCGCCCGTAAGCAGGATACTGCGAACCCGCCGTCGGCCTCCCGGTTGGCTGCAGACGGCGCCAGCGCTCGGTGGCGAGACGCGCTCCCAAAGCGCGCGGTCACCGCAGCATCTCCGGCCGCGACCGGCACGAGACGAACTGCTTGCGGTGCCCCAGGACGTGCACGCTGCGGCTCGTCGTATTGTACTTGACATAAATATCCAGCGCGGCCCGGTCGCGCTATCGGTCATGGTGAGCTGTCTGCTGATACGGTACGGCTCAGGCTGCGGAAGTACAATGGCACCGGTAGTCGGGCCGGGTGGCACCGGGGGCTTTCGCGGTCGCGGGAACCAGACTGATCGCGCCGCGCGCCCGGTACGTCCATCTCCCTTGGTGTGCCCGGCGCCGAGTGCTGACAGCATTGGAAGGCAAGGCTCTCCTTGAATCAGCCTACGGAGTCAAGTACCCGAGTGCAGGAAATCGACGCCCTGCTCCGGCAGGCGTATCCGCCCAACGAACCGGGTGCCGCGGTGATCGTCGTCAAGGACGGCGCGACAGTTCTGCGTGCCGGGTATGGCATGGCTAACGTCGAATTGGGCGTGGCTATTGAGCCGGACATGGTCTTTCGTCTCGGCTCGATTACCAAGCAGTTCACTGCGGTGCTCATCCTCATGCTTGTGGAGGAGGGCAAGCTCCGGCTTGACGACGACATCAGGCGGTACTTGCCGGATTATCCAACCCATGGCTACCAGATCGCTGTCGAGCACCTGTTGACGCATACGTCCGGCGTCAAGGACCACCTCGACATGCCGGAATGGCAGAGACTTGAACGCATGGACGTTCGGCTCGGCGAGCTGATCGACGTGTTCAAGAATGAGCCGCTGGACTTTGCGCCGGGAACGGGCTGGGCCTACAGCAATTCAGGCTACGTCCTGCTTGGGGCCATTATCGAGCGGGCCGCGGGCGAAGCATACGAGGACGTTCTGCGGCGACGAATCTTCGATCCGCTGTGCATGACACGGTCGGCCTACGACCATACTGAGCGGATTGTGCCCGGCCGGGTCGCGGGTTACGAGCTGGGAGCCGCGGGTTTCCAGAATGCCCGGTACCTCAGCTTGACGCATCCGCACGCGGCGGGTGCCATCATGTCGTCGGTGGACGACCTGGCCAAGTGGGACGCTGCCCTTTCAACCGAGCAACTGCTTCGACAGGAGACGCTGCGGCGTGCATGGACATCGGCGACGCTTCGCGACGGCACTGCCACCGGATATGGCTTTGGCTGGTTACTCGCGGATTATGCAGGACGCCGCACCATCGAGCACCCTGGCGGCATCCACGGCTTCCTGACGTACGCGGTTCGGGTACCCGACGAGCGTCTCTACGTGGCCATTCTGACGAACCGCATGGCACCGGAGCCCTCACTGCCGTTTGTCACGCTCAGTGTGGCCGGGCTGGCGTGCGGCCTTTCTGTGCGGGAACCGGCGACGATTCTGCTCGAGGACGCGGCGCTTGATGCGATGGCCGGCGTGTACCACATGCGCGGTCACGACTGCACGATCGGGAAAGAAGACGGCAGACTCGTGCTCGGATCGGGCGGCTACTGCACGGCGCTGCTGCCAGTGACGCCCACCGAGTTCCTGCTCAGGAGCGATCCGTTCATGCACGTGCGCTTCAGCTTGGGTGCGGATGGCGTGGCCGCGTCACTGGAAATCAAAGGGCGCTACGCCCTGAGGATCGAGCGCGGGGTGAGGGCGGAAACCGGTTGATGGATCCGCTTCTCACATCGAGACCCTGATCTCTACCGCTGGCAGCCGGCTACTCGAGGGAAGCGCGATATTCCGGCGTGATGCCTGTCTCACTGCCGCGCGCCGGCGCTAACGCGAGCCAGTATCGAGACGAGGTCTTCTGGAAAGACGACCTCGTCTGCCGCCCGCAATTCGTCGATCGACCACCAGTGATGATCGGCCATCACCTGGCGCTCCCAGGCGGTCCAGCCCTGAGTGGAAAGCGCGCATCCGGCGCTCCGCACCACGTAGAAGCGTTCCTCGGCCATGACGCGTTCTCCATCGGGCAACTGCAGGACGAATTCGCGTTCGGCAACGTGCTCGCCGGCATCATGAATCACGATGCCGGTCTCCTCATGGAGCTCGCGGCACGCGGCCTCGGCGAACGTCTCGCCCGGCTCCACGGCGCCGCCGGGCGTGGCCCAGCACGCATCGCCCGCCCGAGCTCCGCTCGTGAAGACGAAGTGAAAGAGCAAGACCCGCCCGTCGGGATCGATCACCAGGAGCCGGGATGAAGGACGTCGCCGCATCCTGCGCTCACCTCACCTATCGAATTGCGTGCGGAAATGATGAGACGGTTATGATGCCTCGAGCAAGCCCGAGTCCTTGCCGATATGCAGAGTACCCTGCGCCGCGAGCTCCTGCGCGACCAGCTGCTCCAGGGCAGCCCGTCGGCACGCGGTGAGCGTCTCGCCCGGCACGAGCGAGAGCATGTAGGCCACCAGGGGCGCCGCGCAAGCCGGCGCGTGCGAACAGGTTGGTGGTGCTGCCGTACTGCTCGCCGAGCAGGTACGCTTGGTCGTCGATCACGGGCGTCGGTCCTCCCTGCACCCGGCGCACGCCGGTTGCCCGTGCCTACCCCTCGGCCGTGGTAGCCGCGCATTGCGCACGCGCCACCCGGCCTGCGAGAGGCAGCGACGGACTTTGACAGCGCACCCGGCCGCGGCCGGAGGCTGATAGCCACGCGAGCCGGGCGTAGCGCTATCCGGATCTCGCGGTGGCGCCGGTTTGGCCTGCAGTATGCTTCACGGTAGCATCGGTACGCCGGCCGGTGCAATACGGCGACGTCCGAGAAAGGAACGTGGAGGGTGACGGCACTGTGGGAGGCATTGGCCGGACCATGGCAGGGTTGCCTGGAGGAGGCATGGGCGGCATACCGCATAGGCTCGATCCCCATCGGCGCCGTGATCACGGACCGGCAGGGCCTGATCGTCGCGCGCGGCCGCAATCGCATCTTCGAAGACGCGGCGCCGGGACGCCTGCTCTGCGGGCACCGCCTGGCCCACGCCGAGATGAACGCACTCATCGCTCTGGCCGGAGATACCGCCGATCCTCAGGATCGCATCCTCTACTCGACGACCGAGCCGTGTGCTCTGTGTACCGGCGCGATTCGCATGTGGCGTATTGGCGAGGTCCGATTCGCGGCGCGCGATTCCGCTGCCGGCAGCATCGCCCTGCTGGATGCTACCGCATTCATGCGGCGGCACCGTCCCCGCGTCGCTGGCCCCGCGGACCCGGACCTGGAGGCGCTCATCGTGGCGCTCCACGTCGAGTTCAGCCTGCGCACCGGCCAGTACGCTCCGCAGTCCTGGGTCCTGGACTCCTGGCGGCAGAGCGTGCCACGGGGCGTTGCCCTGGGCGAGGCGCTGCTCCGCTCGGGTAGCCTGCACCGTTGGAGCGTGGAGAACAGATCGATCGCAGAGGTCGTCCGGGATCTGCCCGATCTCCGTCCCGCGGAGGGCTGACAGAGATCAGCCTTGAGTACCGAGCACGCCCCGGGCTTCCAGCCAGCCGGCGATATCGGCGAAGACCTGCTCGCGCTCGACTTCACGAAGGGATTCGTGCAGCAGAGCAGGATAGAGCCGGATGGCGCTGCCCTCTACCGAGGCACCGTCGTACACTCGCTGCGATCCGTCCGGCGAGACCAGCGGATCCGCCGTACCGTGGATGATCAGGAAGGGCGCGCGCAGCCGGTCAAGACCGGCCAGAACGTCGCGCGGGCCCCGCACGAAGAGTTCCGTGTAGAGCCGTGCCGAGACGCGGGAGTGCCGCCACGGATCGACGCGCACCTCCTGCTGTATGGCGGGATCGTGGGTGAGCACCGTAGGGTCGATGGCATCCGTGCTCGTGAAGGTCGGCCAGAGGCGAGACATGCCGCGAGCGAGCGTGCGCTGGAACAGGGGAATATGGTGGCGCAGGATCAAGGCTGGCGCGGAGTAGACGGCACAGGTGATCTGCTCGGGGTAGCGCTGCGAGAAGAGGAGGGCGATCGTACCACCCATGGAGTGGCCGAGCAGTACCAGCGGCAATCCTGGATGCTCCCCATGCGCTCGCTCGACCAGGCGCCGCAGATCCTCCACGTAGTGCTCGTAGCGCGCGATATGGCCGCGCCGGCCGTCGCTCTGGCCGAAGCCGCGGTGGTCGTGCGCGTACACCGCCATGCCGCGCCCGAGCAGAAACCCGGTCACCGGCAGATAACACCCGCTGTGCTCGCCGAGCCCGTGCACGATGACGGCCACGGCCCGCGGCTGGTCGAGAGCCGGGATCCACCACCGCGTGAAGACACGCTCTCCGCGTGCGCTGGTGACGTACTCCTCGCGGCAGTGGGCGCCGCCGGTCATCACCACGATATTTCCCTCCCGTGTTTCCATGTCTTACCGTCATGGTAGCGTCCGTGGGGCCGCCGTGCCCTCTCTCGGGCGGCTGCCGTCAACCAGCCGTGAAGCTCGCGTCGCCTAGCACCACGATGGGCAAGCCAGCGCCTGCAGGTGCCGGTCATTGACCGCTGCTATACTAAGACCCGAAAGGGCGCTTATGGCTACCCAGCGGCACGTCACCTATCCGCCCGTGCCCGACGACTACGAGGCACCTCGGGCTATCAGCGCCGACGAGTACCAACGTCTGGCCGATCAGCTTCCCGGCCGCTACGAGTACCACAACGGCCTCATGTATCCGCGCTTCTACCCACCGGACAGCCACTGGGCTATGGCGGGCGGTACGGCGACGCACGCCCAGCTGATTGTGAGTCTGCTCATCGCACTTCGCCTCCACCTCGGCAACCGAGGGCCCTGCCGCGTCTACCCATCCGACATGCAGCTCACCGCCGCGGCAAATACTTACTACCCCGACGCTTACGTCGTCTGCGGCGAGCCAACGCCGAACCAACGACGTTTTGACGACGCCACCGTGATCTGCGAAGTGCGCAGCCAAAGCACAGCCGAGTTCGATCGCCAGGACAAGTTCGAGTCCTACAAGCGGTTGCCGAGTTTGCGCGACTACCTGATCCTGGACAACCGCCGTCCCCAAGCCACGCTCTACCGCAAGCATGACGACGGGAGCTGGACATATCTTGTGTTTCCATCCAGCACAACGCTCAGTCTGGACACCATCGCTCTGCGCCTTGCCGTCGACGACCTGTACGACGGCATCACACTCGATCCCGATCCGCTGCAGCCGACCATCTGACCAGCCCAGCCACGCCTGCTCAGCGCGCCACGCCAGGTCCGGGACGACGTGCTGCAGCAGCTGCGCGATCTGCCGGACGCCGGTCAGCAACTCGACTGGACTTGAACAGCCAAACCCACAGACAGATCCTGTTTACAGTTTGACCTGAGGGCGATGAAGATCTACAAGAGAAAAGACGGGGAGCATCTCGCTGATCGATGCCGTGCGCGACTACTACGACGGCTTTGCGGAACGTGAGTGGGAGCGGCTGGCACGGCCGGGTGACGGCGCCCTGGAGTTTGCCATCACCCAAGAGGCAATCGCCGCCTATCTTCCGGCCGGTGCCCGAGTGCTGGATATCGGCGGCGGGCCGGGCCGCTACACCATCTGGCTGGCCGAGCGCGGCCATCACGTGACCCTGGCCGACCTGTCGCCCACCCTGACCGCCATCGCACGGGGCAAGATCGCGGCTTCCCCGGCGGGCGCGCTGGTCGACGACATCTCAGTGGCCGACGCCCGCGACCTCTCGCGTTGGCCGGACGCCGCTTTCGACGCTGCCCTGGCACTCGGCCCCTTCTATCACCTGCCCGACCCTGCCGGGCGCGACCGTGCCGCCCGCGAGCTGGCGCGTGTCGTCCGTCCGGGCGGGCTCGTCTTCGTTGCCCTGATGCCGCGCTACGCCTTTCTGCGCCGCACGCTGGCCATCCCCGATGAACGGCGCCATCTGGCTTCTCCTTCCTGGATAGCCCGTGTGCTGGACGAGGGAGTGTTCGAAAACGACATTCCGGGCCGCTTCACCGGCGGATACGGCGTGCATCCCTCCGAGGTCGCCTCGTTCTTCGCGCAATACGGCTTCGCCGCGCAGGCGTTGTGGGCAACGCAGAGTATCGTGCCCGACCTGCAAGAGGCGCTGGCCGCTCTGGCAGAGAGCGATCCGGATGCGCACCACGCCACCATGCAGATGCTGATACAGGTGGCAGGTGACCCGAGCATCCTGGGCCTTGCCGACCACTTACTCTACGTTGGTCTGAAAGCCTAGCGATCTCGTGCCTGCCGTTCTCCGCCGCCCATCGACCAGCGCAGCGGCGCGCTCACTGCGTTGGACGCAGCGCCGGCATCGGGGGCGCGGCTGGTGTGTCGAGCCAGGTGCGGAAGAATGCGGCCAGGTTCTGGCCGCTCACCGCGGTGGCCACGGCGATGAAAGCAGCGGTATCGGCGTTGGCATGGCGGTAGCGCGCAGCGTACGTGCGCAGGATGCGGAAGAAGATGGCATCGCCGACCTGCAGCCGCAAGGCCTGCAGCGCCATGGCACCGCGGTTATAGACGCTTGTTGGGAAGAGATCGTCGCGCGGCGGCACGGCAGGGGCCGAAGAGCGCGCCATCTCCTCGAAGCTCTGCGCGTCCGCGGAGCCCGGATGGACGCCGAAGAAGCCGAGCGCACGGGCGCTGGTCACCGCGGCGATCGACGTCCTGCCCATGCCCTGTAGGATCTGCACGTCCGACATCGTCACTCCCTGTATGCGCAGTATGGCGTGCATAATCTGGAGCACCGCTCGACCTGCCAGCGCCGGGTGGCTAAGCAGTGTGTTGATATAGGGTGCCTCAAGCAGGTAGCCGTACTGGGAACGCATGAGACTGCTGAGATAGCCGCGCTCGCCGATGTGCTCCAGCCACAGCCAGCTCAGGTAGGTGGCAAAGCCTTCGTTCAGCCAGATATCGCGCCACGTACGCAGGCTCACACTGTCGCCGAACCACTGATGGGCCAGCTCGTGGGCGATGCCTTCCTGGGCGCGGTCAGGGACGTAGGCGAGCACCGCCGGACTGAAGAGCGCGCGCGTTTGCGTTTCCAGGGCGTAGGACACGGAAGCGGCGGTCATGACCGTGCCGTACGAGTCGAATGGGAAGGGGCCAAGGATGCGCTCGAAGTAGGCGATCATTGCCGGTAGCCGTGCGAAGGTCGCCCGGGCTTTAGCCGCCAGGGACGGCGGATAGTAGCTGCGCAGCGGCAAGCCGCCCGGCCCGGTCGCGCGTTGCGGCGCGAGCTGGCCGATCACAACAGTCGCCAGGTAGCTGGCCATCGGGGCACTTTCCTGCCACCGGTACGCGGTGGTCGTGCCGTGTGCCGTCGCTCCCAGCGGAAGCCCATTGGCGACGACCATGAACGGCTTGGGCACGCTGATACGAAAGGTGTAGCCGGCCTTGTCGAGCGGGTGGTCGTTGACCGGGAACCAGCCCTCGGCGCCATCTGGCTCGCCGGCCACGTAGACCTCGCGCCCGTCGTCATGCCAGCCGCCGTCGCCGCTGGAGGTTGGGATCGTGGTCGGCGTACCGCTGTAGCCGACCGTGACGGTGAACCGGCTCCCTGCCGGTATCGGCCGTGCCGGACTGATCACGAGCTTGCGGGCCGGGTGGCTGTACGTGGCTGCCGCACCGTCGACCGTCACCCCGGCGATGTGGAAGCCGGCAAAATCCAGGGAGAAACGATCCAGGTCTTGCAGAGCCTGGGCCGTCATGGTTGCAGTGCCCGTGATGGTGTCGTGCGGGACGTCGACCGTGAGGTCGAGCGTGTAGTGCTGGGCATCGTAGCCGCCGTTGCCGAGCGCCGGGTAATAGGGATCGCCGATGCTGGTGGTCCCGGCCACCGGTTGCGTTGGTCCTCGCGCGGCACCGGCTGGCCCCGGCGTCCGAACGAGGGGGAAGAGGAGCACGGCGGTCAGGAGCGCGGCGCGGCGTCTGGATGTCATGTACCTTGTCTCTCCTGAATCTAGTGCGGTGTAGGGCAGGGTGACTGCGTGGCCGCTCGACCGGCCCAAGGAATCCATCTTGCCATCCAGACCTGAGCGCGGATCCTCACGCGGCAGGAGGCGCCGTGATCACTGGGACGATCGCCGCAGAAACCTGGCCTTCGGCGTTGAGACGTCGGCGGAAGCCGGACGGGAGGCGGAAGCCGTTCACACCGCCTCGGTTGCGACGACGACGTGCCCTTCCACCAGGGCGTGGGTGACACGCGGCAAGCCCAGGCGGTCGCCGACTACGAGCAGAATCGGCCAGCGCGCCTTCCCGGATCGTGCCGCGGTCCTGCAGCCCGAGCGCTTCGGCAGGCGCCGCACTGACCAGCCGCACCGCGGCCGGGAGGGCCAGCAGGTGGGCGCCGGCCAACGAAAACACGGCCGGGAGCATGCTCGGGGCATCGTAATCCGAGACGAGCACGTCTACCAGTCCCTGCGAGACCGCCTCGGTGGCCGAGAGGTGCCCGGAGCCGGACGACTTGCCGCGCACGACGTTGGGAGCGCCCATGCAGACGGCCAGATCACGCTCCTTTGCCCGGCGTGCCGCTGCCGGCGTGGTGGGGAACTCGGAGATGCGCGCGCCGAGCCGCGCCACGAAGTCCACTTTGTCCGCCGTGTCGTCGTCGTGAGATGCGAGCACCAGACCGTGCTCGTGGGCGGCGCGAGCAACCTGCCGCATGTTGGCCAGCATGGCCGCCCCATCGTTCGTCGTCGCCCGCGCCATGCTGTCCTCTATCTCTGCCTTGGTTCGTCCCCGCGCGCGCATGACGTCTTCGAGCCATTGCACGCTGGTATGCTGCCCCTGGCCGAGCGTGTGATCCATCAGGGAGACCATCCTGGCTTTGCCGCCGGCCAGAAGCGGCATCACGGCCTCCACGGCGTTGCGGTCGGGCGCCTCGCAGCGCAGGTGGAGCTCGTGACGCACCGTGCCCGCTTCGCGCAACCGCGCCACCAGGCCGTAGAGCTCGCTGCCCAGGGCAACGGTGCGGTCCAGGGCATCCACGCCGAATCTGCTTTCGTAAAAGCTGATCGCGTGAAAGCCGGTGGTAACCCCCGAGCAGGCGAAATAGGAATCCATCTCCAGGAAGACGAGCTCGTCCGGCAAGCGCGTGTTGGGACGCGGCGAGCTCCGTGGCACGATGGTGTCGCAATGGAGGTCGACCATGCCGGGCAAGACGTAGCGGCCGCCCACGTCCAGGCTTCCCGCCCGACCGCGCTCCGCGTGGCGCAGGATACCGGCGATCCTACCTGCTTCCACGATCACCGACGCGCCCTCGACGACCTCGGTTGCCGTCACCACGCGCGCGTTGGTGAGTGCACTGATCATGCCGGGCTCCCGTGTGCCTCCTGCTTGCTATGGTTGGATCGCCCGAGCGGTGCGGCAGATCGCCGCGACCGGCGTGCAGGTCCGCTCACGTCAAGTCTACTCGACGCCCGCGCTATCGAGGCGCGGATGCTTGCTGCTCTGGCTGCTCTGGGACGACTCTCCCGGCCGCGCGGTCGATCCACGCTCCACGAGCAGCGGAGGCGGAAGCGCCACACCAGTGGGCGGCACCTCGTCGTCGCTCATGCGGCTCAGCAACAGGAGCGCGGCCTGCTCGCCCAGCCCGTCGAGCGGGCAGCCCACCGTAGTCAGGGCTGGCGCGCTCGCGCGGGCCAGCCACGACTCGCCAAGTGCCAGCACGCTGAGCGCGGCCGGCACGGCAACGTGCAGATCATAGGCTGCCTGGAGGACGCCAAGGGCGATCCGCTCGCTGCCGCAGATCACGGCGGTCGCGCGGGCCGGCTGCGGCGAGAAGCGTGCTCGCTGCCCGCCGGGCCGCCTCCGCGTCGTCGGGGAGATCCAGCCGGCTAGGCTCGATCTCCGGGAGCGCGGCACTGCCGTGGCTTGCGATCGTGCCTGCCGGCGAAGCAGACGCCAGGGCGCCAATACGCCGGTGGCCGAGCGCGCGCAGATACTCTGCCGCTCGTTGCCAGGCCGCCGTGACGTCGGGCGCTACGGACGCGACGGGGGCACTGCCCGGTGCCGCGCCGAGCATGACGATGGCGTGGCCGGCTGCGTCCAGCAAGCCGACTGCGGGCGTGTCGATGCTCCAGGCCGTCAGCAACAGGCCGCCGAACGCTCCTGTCTCCAGCAGGCCCAGGTAGCTCTGCTCCAGGCTGCGGTCGCCTCCTGTTGAGCAAAGCGCGACCTGCATGCCGCGCGAGGTCAGCACGCGCTGCGCGCCTTCGAGATAACGCACCACGGCCGGGTCGGCGGCATCGGGCACCACCATGCCCACCAGGCCGGACCGGTTGGCTGCTAGGCTGCGGGCGGTCGCGTTCGGGCGGTAGCCGAGATCCTGGATGACGCTCATCACGCGGGCATACGTCTCTGGCGCCACGTGCGCCGCCTTATTGATCACGCGGGACACGGTGCCGTAGGAGGTGTCTGCCAGGGCGGCCACCGTCTTGAGCGTGACCGAGCGATTGGAAGCCGGGCGAAAGCAGTTGCCGGGCAGGAGCAGGAGGCGCGAGGCAATCGGATCTTCATGCAGACGCAACAATGCCAACAAGAGGCGCTGGCGCGTCTCCCAGTCCAGATCGTGCCGCACCGCGACCGGTCCTGCCGGTACGGGCGGCGAGGTAGCAATCGTGCGCAAGCCGGCGGCGGCCCTGGGGTCGCGCTCGCCCAGGGCGGTGTAGAAGCCGCGGTGCATGGCCCCGGCCGCTACCTCACCCGACTGCACGGCCTCGAGGACCGCCTGATGGGTATTGAAAAAGCGGTAGGTGATGTCGTCGGCGCCGAGCCCTGCCTCGCGCAGCATGCGCAGAGGGATCAGGTACCCGGCGGTCGAGTTCGGATCGACGAAGCCGAGCTCCAGGCCGCGCAGATCCTGAAGCGATCGCAGAGCGGTATCTGCGCGCACAAGCACGACGCTCTGGTAGCTTCCCGGCGTATTGGACCCCTTCTGAACACGCGCTACCAGGGCGACGGCGCCCGCCTCTTCCTTCGCGCGATAGAAGGCGTAGGCACCGAAGAAGGTGGCATCGACGGCGCCGGCACGCATCATGGCGATTCTGTGTCGCGTAGTCGGATTCGACGCCGAGTCGGACCGACCGGCCCAGCTTGTTCTTGAGATAGGCCACCAATGCGCCGACGGACGCCTCGTATTCCGGGCCTGTCCAGTCGACCACGGGGTTGATGCCCAGCACGAATTCCGCCGCTCCGCTCACCGAGAGCCTCCCCGGCGCCGTCGTCGCTCGCCTCATGTGGGCTCGACCGCCGTCGCCACAATTAACGTGGTTTTAACGCCGTCTTAACCCAGCTACTCGGGTGGGTCTCTATACTTGGTGGTGCACGGACCCAGCTTGTGAACGCTTACATGAAGCATAGCACAGCCGGCTGGCACGAATCGCCGGCAAAGGAGCAGCAGATGGGAACGACCACTCTCGTACACATGTCAGATCTCCACATTGCTGCCACGGCAGATGAGCGCTACATGGGGCAGGATACGATGGCGAACCTGCGCGTCTGCCTGGACCGCGCTTTTGGCGCCAACCTCCTGCCCAACTGCCCGCTGGTGTTCAGCGGCGACCTCTCCAACCACGGCGAGCCGCAGAGCTACGAGCGGCTGCGCGCCCTGGTCGACGAGCTGACGGCAGACGGCGTACAGGTCCTGCTTGGCATCGGCAACCACGATAACCGCAAGACCTTCAACTCGGTCTATCTTGGCCTGGACAATGGGCAGGCTGCCCAGCCCTACTACTACAGCCGCATGCTTGGCGGCCTGCGCGTGATCATGCTCGACTCCTATCTGCCCGACTCGCCCGAGGGCGAGATAGACGCCGCGCAGATGGCCTGGCTTGAATCTGAGCTGTCTCAGCCGGCACCGGAGGGCACTGTGGTCGTGGTCCACCACCCGCCGGTCTCGCACAAGGTGCACATTCTGCCGTTCTTGATGGTGCGCAACGATGCCGAGCTGGGCGCGACGCTGGCCGGCAAAGACGTGGTCGCTATCCTGGCCGGGCACATCCATTTCCCCCTCTCCTCGGCGCTGAACGGCATACCCGTAGTTGCGGCCCCCGGCACCGCCCACCTCCTGGATCCCTGGTCGGCCGACGCGCTCGTCATGCAGGCCGGCTGCGGCTTCAACGTGGTGACTATTCGTGATCGGGTGCCGGAGGTGACTTCGACGATTCTGCCCGGCAGGCAGGAGGAGATCGGCCGCATCTCCGTGCAGCAGCTCGGCGAGCTGATAGAGCGAATGAACTCCCAAGCAGCACCAGCTGCCTGAGCGGCATCCCGGCATCCGGGCAGGCAAGCCACGCCGGCATGAGATTCCGGCGGCAACGCCGGCCTGCACAAAACACTTTGATGGCGGACGGCCCTATGGTGAGAGGACAAGACTGATCATGCAACGACGAAGCTCCCCATTACTTCTGCGTGGTTTCGGCGTGTTGTCCATTGCTGCCTGTGTGGCGGCGGCGGCACCCGGTGCGACCGGCGCTGCGCCATCCTACCCGGCCCCGATCCCGGCGAACAAGCAAGTGACCATTCGCTTCGCGGACTACAATCTGGCGAGCGCCGGCGTGGGCAAAGCCGGCACCGAGCAGCTCATCCAGGAGTTCGAGCAGCTACACCCCAACATCCACGTGGTCGGTGAGCCGCTGGTGTCGACGGCGATTGTGGCCAAGGTGCAGGCCGAGGTGGTGGCAGGCAGTCCGCCCGACGTGGCTCAGCTCACCTTCTCGGATCTGGACTTCATCGTGCATAATCTCAACGCGGTGCCTCTCAACGACATCGCTTCCCCGGCAGACATGGCATCCTGGGCAGGCGGCAAGTACCCGTTCAGTCCGGTGGCCCTCAAGCTCGCGGCCCTCGACGGCCAGGTGTACGGCGCGCCCTATACGTTTAGCACGCCGGTGCTCTTCTACAACGCCTCGCTGTTCCAGACCGCCGGCCTGGACCCGAATCAGCCGCCCACTACCTGGGCGCAGGTCAAGGCGGATGCCCTGCGGATCAAGCAGAAGACGGGCAAGGTGGGAGCCTCCATCGATTGCCTCGGCCAGTTCGACTGGTGTTACCAATCGCTGGTGCTGAGCGCGGGCGGCCGCGTGCTTTCGCCGGACCGTACCAAGCTCACGTTCGCCGAGCCGGCGGCCGTCTCCGCCGCCCAGATGTGGCAGGACCTGGTGCAGAGCGGGGCCAGCGCTCCCCTGACCGAGAACGAGGATTTCACCGATTTCGGCTCGGGCAACATGGGCATGCTGCTGGAGACCAGCGCGGTGCAGTCCATGTTCCTGGCCGAATCGCAAGGCAAGTGGGACCTGCGCGCGGCGCGTGAGCCGGCCTTCAGCGGGCACCCCGTGGTGCCGACCAACTCGGGCAGCGCCCTCTTCGTGCTCAGCCACGACCCGGTACAGGAGCGCGCGGCGTGGGAGCTCATCCAATTCCTGACCAGCGCGCGTGGCTACACGATCATCACCAGCAAGATCGGCTACCTGCCGCTGCGGCCCAGCATCGTGAACGACTCCCAGTATCTCAAGGGCTGGGCTCAGGCCCATCCCATGGTGCAGCCGAACCTGGCACAGCTGGCCGCGCTGCAGCCCTGGGTGTCGTTCCCCGGTCCGAACTACCACGAGGTGGTCACGATCATGATGCAGGCAGTAGAGCAGGTGGTCTACCACGGTGCGGATGCCACGAAGACGCTGCAGTCGGCCCAACAACAAGCCTCGGCCTTCATGCCGAAGTAGTGCCACGGTGAGCGACATGATAGCACCAACACGCAGGCTCAGCTTTCCGGGCGTCTTCAATCTACGTGACGTCGGCGGCTATGCCACCGAGGATGGGCGGGTCACGCGCTGGGGCATGCTCCTGCGCGGCGATAGCCTGCACAAGCTGACCGAGGATGGCGTGCAGGCCCTGACCGGCTCCGGCTTGCGCACGATCATCGACCTGCGCCGGCCCGAGGAGCGCCTCGGCGAATCCTACGCCCTGGCCGAGGCCGCCGGCGTGCGCTATTACCCGATCTCTTTGATCTCGGACTCGACAGGGAACGGGCGTCCCACGTCCCTGGTCGATCTCTATCGCTCCATCCTGGATGGCTCCCAGACGGAGATCAAGCGCATCGTCTCTATCCTGAGCGAGCCCGATACCTTTCCGGCGGTGATTCACTGCACAGCCGGGAAGGACCGTACCGGCGTGATCATCGCCCTGCTGCTCGGCCTGGCGGGAGTGCCGGCCGAGGCCATTGCTGGCGACTACGCCCTGACCGGGCGCTACCTGGCTGAGGGCTTCTATGAGGACCTTCGCGCGCGAGTGGCCGCTTCCGGTCAGGACTGGGAAGCGATGCAGCCGCTCCTGTCGTGTGACGAGGAGATGTTGATCGAGACCTGGGCTTACCTGCACGACCGCTACGGTGGACCGCGAGACTACCTGACGGCGGTGGGCGTGCCGGCCACGATGCTGGACAGCCTGCGCGAGGCACTTACCGAAGAAGCGGCATAGGGACTACGGCGCCGAGCTTGCATGGCGGCGACAGGAACGTCGCCGCCATGCAGTCGCGCAGAGGAGAGTACATGGACGCGATGGCCAGGCGAAAGATGCACGTGACGCTGGCAGCACCCGCGCACACCGGCATCCGGCCTGCTATCAAGCGTCTCAAGCTTGGCAGGCTGGAGCCGTATCTCTACCTGCTGCCGGCATGCCTGGCCGTGGGTATCTGGATATACTGGCCCCTGGCAGAGACCGTGGATCTCAGCTTCTACCAATGGAATCTCCTGCCTACGAGCCCGAAGATACCGGTAGGATTTTCAAACTATCAGGACCTGCTCAACGTGCCGGGCATGCAGCAGGCGCTGGTCAATACGCTGCTCTATATCGTCGGGTTGCTGCCCTTCTCAGTGATCCTTCCGCTCATCATCGCTCTCTTCGTGGACGAGGTGCGGGGGCGGTGGCGCGACGTCTATCGCACGGCGCTGTTCACTCCCCTGCTGATGGCGCCGATCGTCGTGTCGATCATCTGGGGCTGGATGCTGGATCCCACCACGGGCGTCGCCAACCTTGCCCTGCACTGGGCGCTCCGCATGTCGCCGATCGACTGGCTGGGGAACACCGCGACCGCGCTGTGGGCGATCGTGGTGATTACCGGCTGGAAGCTATTCGGTTTCAGCCTGCTGATCTTCTCGGCGGGAGTGACCAACCTCGACCGCACCTACTTCGAAGCGGCCGCAGTGGATGGGGCGGACAGGCTCGCCGCCACGCGCTGGGTCACGCTGCCGCTGATGCTGCCCACGATCCTATTCATGCTTATGATGAGCATTCTGCTCTCGGCCCAGTGGACGTTCCCCCTGATCAACAATCTGACCCAGGGTGGTCCCCTCTTCTCCACCACTAACGCCTACTACCTGCTCTGGCAGATCGGATTCCAGAACTTCAGTATCGGCTACAGCGCGGCCGCGTCGCTGCTCTTCTTCGTCGCCTTTGGCGTCATCGCGCTGGTCTTCATGTGGCTGGCCGAGCGGTTCTCCTTCTACGACTCCTGAGGAGTAATAGGCCCATGCTCTCAGCGCATCCATCGCGCGGGCTCGTACCCCACGCTCTGCACCACGCCGCGCTGATCGCCGGCTCGGTGGTGAGCCTGCTTCCCATCTACTGGATGTTCGTCACCGGGCTGAAACCGGCGAACGATATCTTCTCCGACCTGCTGGTGCCCTCGGGATTGACGCTGGACAACTACCGGTTCGTCTGGGACAACTCTCCACTGGTCCACCAGCTCTGGAACACGTTTGCCATGTCCGTGCTGGTAGCGATCGGCCAGATTCTGATCGCGCTGCCGGCCGCATATGCCTTCGCGCGCTGGCGCTTCTTCGGCGAGCGCGTGCTGCTGCTTCTCCTGGTCGGCACCTGGCTCGTTCCGATCCAGGTCACGATGATCCCGAACTACGTGCTGGTATCGCGGCTGGGCTGGCTCAACGCGCTACCCGGCCTCGTGGTGCCGCAGCTCACGGCGGCCTTCGCCGTGATCCTGCTGCGCCTGCAGATGAAGTCGATCCCGCTCGAACTGATCGAAGCGGCGCGGCTGGATGGCACCTCGAGCTGGAGCATTTTGTGGCTGATCGTGGTGCCCAACATCCGCTCGGGGCTGGCGACGATCGGCATCCTGCTGTTCATCTCGTCCTGGAACGAATACTTCTGGCCCTTGATTGCCACCAGCCAGATGGATCAGACGGTAGTCCAGGTGGGACTGCAGATGTTCATGTCGGAGCAAGGCACGCTGTGGGGGCCGTTGATGGCGGCAGCAAGCCTGGCTTCCCTGCCCGTATTGGCGATCTACCTGCTCTTGCGCCGGCAGGTGATGGATGCATTCATCCGCTCGGGCCTGCGCTGATCTCCCGTCCGCGCCGGCCGATGTAAGCCAGTGAACCAACGCGCTTTGGCCCGCAGTCGTGGGCGAGAAACAGGGATCGGTTGCCCGGCGCTGGTAGCGCCGGATGTGGGCGTCTGGCCAGAGGTGGCCACGCCTATGACGGCGCGATACGCAGCGTGACCTCGCGCTCGTCGCCGGGTCCGTGCACGATCAGCACCTGGCGCTCGTCGGCCCGCTCGTAGCGGCCTTCCGAGAGGGTCACGCTGTAGCCGCCAGCGTACTGGAGCCGTGGCACGAAGATCTCCGTCGGAGCGGGCACCGCGGGGTCTGCCCGGAATCTGAGCTCGAACGTGCGCGTGGCCAGATCGAAGTGCATGGAGAGCGGCGTGCCGGCCGTGGCCAGAGCATAGGGGCGCACGATGCCTTCGAGGGCCCGGCCGCCCGAGTTTATGTCCGACGGGTTCGCGCGCTGATCGGGGGAATATACAGCGAACTATACCCTGTGACGCGTGACTTACTATATCTGTCCAGCACGGCACCAGCACGGCACCCCTTGCCAGCGCACCCTACGGCTCTCGACGTTCGCGTCTGGCGCACGGGAGCGCAGGACATGGCTATCGCATCCTGCCAGCACGACGCCCGCATTCCGCGCCCCGCCATGCGACGCGCCATGAGCACGCAGCGAATCCAATGAACACCGCAGCGTAGGTACTGCTGCCGATCTGCACTGCGGTCATCGCCGCACGGCAGGCACACACATACGACCGTGCACGGCGCTACCACGACGGCGCCAGCGATGGAGCGCACACAACGGCGCTACTCGCAGCAGCAGCAAACGTTAGGCACTGTCGAACAGTCAGCAGCACACAGTACACCCCTACCCGTCATCGTCTGCCGGGGAAGGCGACGGCGCGGGGAGCACCAATGCTCCGCTGCCTCTGGTACTGTAGAGTTCGGTACCGTTCCCATCCCATGCCGCAGTTTGAGCATACGGATGAGACCGGCAGGGCGCGGGGACAGGCGCGGAACGGCCCCCTCACGCTGCGAACCCCGACAGAGCCGGCGCGAGGGGGCCATCACTGGGCGGCACGTCCGTGTGTCGTCCTTTCTCGTGACAGAACGGTGGTACCACGCACCCGCTCCGCCGTCGCGAAGGCGCGGACGTCCTTCCCCCTGGAGGATACAGCGGTGGAAGCGTGAAGAGGCCCCCGCCCACTCCGCAACCGGCAAAGGGGGACAGGGGCCGATGGACAGTTCGGCAGTCCTCGCTACGAATGTCACTGCCTCCCCGTCCTTCCAGGCAGCGTACCCAGCTTCAGACCTGGGCCCCGCTCCCGCTTCAATCGCGCGCTAGTCTGTTGCCTCCCAGTGCAATCCCTGGAACGTCACCCCTCCCGGACAGTACGCCAGTACCGCCAGGGCACGCACGAGCCCGTTGAACATGCTGGCGGTGTCGCGTCCTTCCTGCCGTGCCGCTGCCGAATCGGTGCGGAACAGCGGCGCGTCGCCGTGACAGGCCAGCCGTTCACCGAAGGCCCGCGCCTGTGCCCAGTCACCTTCGCGTGGTCCGCCCCGCTGCCGCAAGTCTGCCAGGGCTAGCGGTACCGCCATCGCAAGCGCGGTGCTGAGCAGTGCATCGTCGCGCATTGTCGCCTCATTGGATAGGGGCGGCAGGCCCGTGTGGCACCTCGTGGGAAGGGGGGCGACAGAGGCCCGCCGCAGAAGCTGAATCGCAGAGCATCCGACGCACACGGCGGGGAGGGGGGCCATGCGACCCAGGGGTGAAAGCGAAAGGGGGCGGCAGGGCAGTCTGGCGCCGCCCATGACGATAGCGCGGGGCCGTCCTGCCGCAAGAGAAGGGCAATCGGGAAGGCGGTACCCGTCCCGCCCCGAGAGAGGCATCGGGGCGGAGGGCCTGACCGGCACGCAGGACGAGTGCGAGGCGACCGGCCCTCCGCAGCGGGGAAGGGGGCGGCAGGCAGGCAGAAGACGCCTGCGCGCCACGAGATGCGGCACCGGCAGCGGGCCGAAACGCTGCCGACG
The DNA here is from genome assembly GCA_963827235.1 of uncultured bacterium. Classification (GTDB taxonomy): domain Bacteria; phylum Chloroflexota; class UBA5177; order JANWHV01; family JANWHV01; genus JANWHV01. Next base: position 440,313 of record CAWHAE010000009.1, on the reverse strand, counting down.
CCACGGGTAAGGCGCGTCTGCGGCAGGAAAGCGCCACCGCGTCGCGCGAATTGTCATTTGGTCCCTCGAATGGGGAACTTGGAGCCCGCCGTGGACTTGGGCGGACCAGTGCGCGACGTGGCGGTGCTCGTTACCGTGACCTTCGCGGGGCCTGATGGCGTCGTCACCGCGCCGCTTACCGCGACGTCCACATGGACGTTGAATCCGGATAGGTCGGCGCGACAGGCCCGGTCTTCGGTCCCGGGGTCGGTGACGCCCAAGGGTTCCTCTGTCCAGCCGAACCGAAGATCGGCAGGCTTCCAAGAGCCGCCATCGCCTTGTCCATGCCGCCGCCCGCCGCCTGCATCCAGGAAGGCCAGTTCGACATCCCTAGCAGGGTGTTAATCCCGCTTTCCGGATTGGGTTGCGTCCCGAAGGTCTGGCCCCGGCGGAGGAACTGGTTCCACCAGTCCGTCGCCTGCGGTGTCGTGGTTGGCGCGATGTTCGGTATCCCGGTAGGCGGCTTCGCGGGTGTCTGGATCGCCCCGTACGCTTTCGACCACTGCCCGCTGTTCGCCATCATCATCATGCGCTCTTGCTGTTGCGGCGAGAGTGTAGAGAGGTCAAGGCCCGCGAGCGGAGCAAGAAGCTCTTCGCTCTCGATACGTTTCTGTCCTGACTGCCCTTCGTCTGTCGCGCCAGCGCTTGCAGCTGCGCATTGAACAGCGCTGCGGGGTTCGCCGCTGTACCAGGTACAAGGCCCTGCCACTTCGCAAGCTGGTCAGTCGTGACGCCCATCACCGCTGCTTGCTGGAAGGCATTCGTCCCGGTAGCTGACATCGCGGGGCTGGTCATCTGACCCAAGTTGTAGCCCGGCCCTAGCGCTTTCATCGCCTGCGACATCTGAGCAGTAGACTGCCAGTTCATGGTCGTGCCTTTGGTCGCAGCTTGCAGACTGACCATCGAGTTGATCAATGCATCCAGGCTGACACTGCTATTCGCGCTCTGGCTGAACAATTCCGCGAAGGTATCGCTGATCTGCTGCGCTGACATCGCACCCTTCGTGGACATCGCGGCCATGGTGTCACTGAACGTATCCGCGCTCGCCCCGGTGCGCTGCTGCAATTCCAGCATGGTCGGCTCAATACCCATCGCCTGCTTTGCTTGCACGCCACCGAGGCCCAACTGCTGGGCAAGCTGCTCCGTCAGCGTCCCGGACTGCTTGAACTCGTTAGCCATTGCGCGATCAACCCGGTCTGAAGGTCGGTCCCATTATCTCTTCCACGACCGCCCAGCGCAGCCTGCATCGACTCTTTGGCCTGTGCCTGAGTCGCGACCATGGAATTCGCATAGCCTATGGTCGCCCCGACGGCCCCGACTGCCGTTCACGGCACTGAGTGCGCCGCTCGTAAGTAGCTGTCGCGCAATGGCACCGCTCAGCCCAACCAGGGCAGCTTGCTGCCTGTCGCCACGGACGCCAAACTGTTCCAGCTTTAGGCCGAAGGTTCCCGCGTTCGGGCCGGGCGCACCGAAAGCTACCGAATCTGACACCGCCGCCAGCACCGCCTCCCTGACCGCCGCCAGCACCCCAGCCCGGACCTCCGCCCTGGTCGATCGTGCCGCCGAATCCCCCCGCGCCGCCGCCGCGCCCGCCGCGCCCGCCGCCGCCAGCGGATGAGATGATGCCCAGCGCCGCCCATTCGTCACCGCCCGCAGCACCAGGGCCAGGGGCCAGGAAGCCCGCCGCCAGCCAGCCGCCCGGACCTCCCGAGCTACTGGCGATGTTTGCCATAAGTACATGCGTTTTGTGGCGCTGAATACTGCCGGGCGCTCGCGTGGGCTGTGCAACGCTCGCCTTTCCTCCTGAAGGCTTGACGCCTTGTACAGCCTGCTGACCACCGCCCCAGCACCACCACCGCTACCACCGCCGAAGGCGCCCAAGTTCGCTGAAACGCTGCCGCGACCCTTCCTAGGCGCGTCAACACCTCTTCCAATATCGTCGGCCTTGCGCAGCGCCTCATCCAGCCCGTCTATCGTCAACGACGATATTCACAGGCTGTTGCACCGGATCAAGTTCTCTGCATCGTCCTGCCCTTTCCCTTCAGCGCTCGCTAGACCAGTGGTCAGCGTGACCGTCAGTGGTGCCCTAGGTACCCCGCTGCCGTTAACGAGGAAGTTCCGGCTACCGCAACACCCAGTTCATACTGCCACCCCGTAAGGCAAAAACTCCATGTTAGGATTAAGCCCGCTGGCACGAACAACGCCCATCTGTCGGGGCGGTGACACCCAACACGACGCTCGCAGCTGCGCCGTTGAAAACCTACGCCCACACAGATTGCACCGTCCGCCGTGTGGGATTCGTTTCTGGTGCGGCGTAGAGCTTTGTCCACTTCCCATGAAGCCGCCGCCCGATGTCAAGGCCGTGGGAATGTGGTTTTGCTTGCCATCGCCCTAACCCTCATTTATCCTTCAGCCCGCTAACTACGCCGTTCCGTCCTGTGCAAGAATCCAAACCACGCCTGTCGAGAAGCGATCCGCTAGTGTACCTATCTGCACAGTTCGCGCTCCTATGGCTGAGTTCACCGTGAGGTGTTGTGCCGGCAGTAAGCGACCACGGCGGTATGCTCCGGCAACGCCGTACTGCCGGCAGGGCGCCGAGCGAATCATCAGCCAGCAAGCCCAGAACGCTACTACGCGTTATGGCCGACGATTCCGAGTGGCCCCCTGCGGAAATGCCCTATTTATTTCGCTTTGCGCGCGCCATAAGGCGCCTTACGCCGTCACACGTTAAAGACTCTCTTTGCCCTGCCATCGCCTGCCCCCTCACGCTACGCTAAAAGTGCAAACCTGCGCCAGTTCTGGTGCGCCGCTGCCGTTCGCGAGTACCTTTACAGCCACAACGATGCCATTCGCCATGCAGAGCGGGCTGTTCCATAGCTGAAAAGCACCCAGCCGGGGCGCCTACCGACAGCAGCGGAGCAGTGATCCCAGCGCGCCTACGGAGATCGTGTCATTGCCTCTTCGCGGGTGTGAAGGCAACAACGTAGAGGTTGTTTACACCGCCCGCGACCGCCGACAGCGTTACCACCTCGCTGTTCAGCCCGGTATCCCGACGAATCGTTGGCCCTGAGTCAGCAGCCCCGCGAAGGAGGTAGCGACGATCCCCGGCCACGGCCAGCTCGCTGGCTCCGGAGAATGTGGCCACAGGAGGGAGATGGAAAACCTGGATGTACGCTGCTGCATCCCTGCGTTGAATTGGCCATGAGGCCCCGCGAGGCCTCCTCCCGCAATGTTGGGCGCTGAGGCCGGGGATACGGGGCTCCGGGGCTCCTCCGTGCGACCAGTTGTGCTGTGGCGCTCATGGCTCACCCTCCTGCGCACAACCGCGACACAGCCTGGCTGAAGGTCTCTGGCGCACTCTTGGACACGCGGCTGCAAGGAAGATGACAAGCCACCCCGGGCACCAGATAGGGTTCTGGTAGCAATTCTTGCTTTCGTTCCGATTTGGCGGTGCGCCATAGGCAGCTGCCAAATTATGCCGCCGTCCGGGGAACGCCGCGCTCAGGCCTTGCCTGCATTCACTCCCGCGCCCGAGCATATACTGTGACGTGCCCGCCATAGCCCCGGCACCGTATCGGCATCCTTGCCCACGTCCGTACGCCGACGCAGGCAGGTGTCGTTGGGCGCCGTTCGCCCTCAGGGAAGTCGGACGCTGGCTGAGGGCCTGCTGACCAAGCCATAGCCAGCAGCGCGACAGGCACGGGGCGCCGCGCCGGTGTGCCCGGCTTGCCGCAACCCGCTGCGGATGATCTCCGCGTCAGACCGGCGAACGGTTCGCCTGCTTTTTGTTCATGCGTGGCGGCAATTCCTGAGATAGCCATAACCGTAGTGGCGAGATGCCACACTCAGCATCCACCATATTTTTCTTACAAATAACGGCGCCCGAGATGCTTTCGCATTGGCAATTCTGGGCTGGTGTTTGACCGTTCGCCGAACTGTCTGATCGCCAATTCGCCTTTGATTACTTCGCGACCGTCTCCGCGTATACCGGCTGCGGCAGAAATTGAAGGTGTTGTGAATGTAGGCGCGCATGGCGGAAATGGCGCCTGGATCGTTCCCCCGGCTGAATTTAAAAAAAATTTAGCGCGACCCTGACCGCATCCGTCATATACCTGTGAAGCCTTCTGGAAAAAATAAAGACATTCAATTTTCTCAGTACCGCTGCCCGCCTCCGCTCAGCTGCCATAAGCCAGCCAAAGGCGCTATGTCCCCCGCAACGGCGCTATGGCGTGCGCTGGCTCAACGCCTCTTGAATAGCATCTCGAAACAAGCTCCGTGATTTCCTGTTGCAGCGTTAAAAAAACTTTAGATTTGACCACAGTAATTTGCGCTGTTGACCGGACGATGGCTTTTGCGCACGAGCGCAATCCGCCGAACATCAAACTTCCTCCGACTAACCATCATTTTTCCTTCCTGCCCCCGCTCCTGCACGAACCGTAACGCCTTTTCGCTTCCATCAACCCGGATCTTCCCTTGCCTCAGCCTTTGGCCCTGAATCAGCCGCTTCTCACTACGACTGCGGACATTCCGCCTGGTATCAACCACCATGCCCTGCCGCTCCAGTGCGGCTAGCGCCTTCCTAATTTTCTTACGTTGTTCGCTCTCTCTCTCCGCGACAGATGAACAAATAATTCTGGTCACAGCAGCATAAAAAAAAAAAAAAAAAAAATTTCCGCGACCAGCGGCGCGGCAGGCATCTGACTAAAACGCCGCCTTTTCGACTCCTAGTGGACGGGTTACGCCCGCCGCGCTTGGTCTGCTCCCCATCCAGCTGCTGCGACGCGACCGCCGCGTCCGGGCAACCGGGCTGGTGCGGCCTCCACCACCCGCACCGCTGCTTCTTTTGCGCGCTTCGCCGCCCCCGGCCCCGCAGTACACTCACGGGCTTGTGAATCTCTATTATTCAAAGAATCACTGCTCATACCTTGGCACCTCTGCTCCACTGCCTGCAAATATCTGGCGCCGCACTCGCTGAAAAGTGTCAGTTTGCCCTTCCGCCGGCCGACGCTGGCCCACCAGGCTCAGCCATTAACCAAATTTTTTCCACTATGTATGCCGGAGTTACCACAGTGCCGGTATCTGCACCCCGATTTGCATCCCAGGACACGCTTTCGGCGCGGTGGCTTCGCTTGCCAGCGGCCAGCCTGCGATTGCGCTCATGTGCGCCCTGTGAGCTTCCTGCATGTTTCCTGCTTTGCGCTGGGCATGGCGTTCCGGGCTCTCTTCCCTGCTTCGTCTTCACTCCGCTTCACCTCCGCTTCGTGTTGCCTATACGAAGTTGCCGTGATGCGAACGGGATTAGCGTGGTCCGTACGATGGAGCGACAACGCCATGGACGCGCGGGTGCCTCATTAGCACGCGGCTGGAATCGATTTTTCGGACGTTTCCGTGGCGCAACCATATTTTAGGCCGTTGCCCTAAGCACCAGGTTTCTTATATTACAGCTTCCCGTTCCGCTGCTGCCACCCATCGCTCCAGACGTCGTTGAGGCAATCCATTTGCGTGCCCCCCCTCTGAGACACCTGGGTACACCCTCAGCCACGCCGGTCATTGAGCGCCAACCTGCACGTCAACGGCATCGCGGCAGTACGTCGCGCAGGCCTGCGTGCATTATGGCGCTGCCCTTCGCTGGGGTATATGCATGATGCCATGCCGCTGGTGGCTTCTCACCGACTCGGTGGTGCTAATTAGATCTTTCTGAGTAGGGAGGTTTTTCACCAACTCGGTTAATAACCCCCTCGCACCGCGATCAGTGTCGACCATAATTTGATCGACCATCAATCGCGTACCGCATGACTCGCAGGCATAGCCGGTTCCAAGAAGTTGACCTCGACAGGCAGGACACCCCAGCTTTGCGATCTCCGCCACCTCCTCCAGTACCGCAAACTGCTCCGTCAGCACCGATTCCATCATCTGCTGCTGCTCCCGCCGCTTCTCCCGTTTCTTGGCATGACGCGCCTTGTCCTTTTCCTTGGAGAGCTCGAGGCCATCGGCATCGCGCACTGTGCCGTCGCCTCCGCTGAGTAAATCTCGGTCGTTGGACAGCCCCCCTTGGCCAGGCGGCAGTGTGAACACTAATCGCGTCCGTGCTCGCGATAGTGTGCCACCTTCACTGCCAGCCCGATGTCTTCGCGCTTCAAACCCGTTCATTCCGCGAAGTCGCCCAAACGCACATGAACGGGTGTGCTATCGGGAGAAAACGCGCTTGCCAAATTCATGCCCACTATCGTTACGAGCCGCTATGCCGAAGAGAGCACTTGATCCCGCGCGACACGATGATCGCCGCACACACAACCTTTTCGCGCTCCGCTTCACCATGTGCATCGCCCGCCAACTGGAAGCGATAACGGTCATTCTCATGCCGAAGATCTTCGACTTCGCGCTGAAACTCGTTCTTGTCATGCAAGAGCGCGGCATTCGCGGCCTCCAGCGCAGCGATTCTCGCTTCCTGCTTCTTGGCATAGCTGCTCATGGGGATCGGCTCTTGCGCGGGAAACCCCAAGATCGGCTGTTCCAGAATCCCTGAGATTCCCGTAACAGTCGCGGTCGCAGTGGCACGCCTTTCCTACGAATTGACCACAGCGCACGCACCGCATTCCTGCTGCTGCGCTCATTGACCCAGCCGGAGTGTCTTTCGCCTAGCGCGATCACGCTGCTATCGCAGATGGCGTAGGCGACGTGGGTAACGCATCGGCCCGCCATCGCGGAGGACATCGGGAATGGCCAGGAGCATGCCATCGAAAGTTACCGGCATTGGCCATGCGGGCCGAAAGGTTTGCCACAGTGAAGTCTGATAAGGCTCTCGCGAACTCGCGTCAACTGGTGTACACTTGTGGTTGAACATGGCAGGGGAGTAGCCCCCTTCCCTTCAGACCCCGATTGGCATTGGTCGTGCCGATCCGGGTCTTTCTCATTCCGGCGCCATCAGCGTGGCCCCCGAGGATATGCGGGCTTCGTTTGGACCGGTCTACCCTTCTCCCTGAACTGCCGATTTTCGATCTAAATACGGATCCGCGCTTGCTTCGGACCGCTTCACCGCAACGAACGCCAATCACGACAGTTCGGTGATCTCACGCCGGGCAACATCAGGATCAACCGGTCGCGGTGCGCTTGCCTGTCTAGCACTCCCTAGCCGCCCCCTCTTCAGCATCAACTGTCGTGCGTACGCTGCCATCGACAAGCCAGCCGCGTCCGCATCGCGCAAGATCACCTCGTATTCGGTCGCTGAGACGTGAATACCGATCATCAGCGGTCGTCGCGGCCCGGAGTCGCGCTTGTTCTTGGTCAAGAACGTTGGGCTGTCCATTCCCTCCCCCTAATTAAATCCTCTGTGCAATTTCCATAACGCCATTGTTGCACGTCTAGCGGAAAATGGGAAAAGGGTATCAGAGGTGTGGTACCACGTCCGGAAGGCTCTCACCTACGTATGGTACCTGACGTAGTGACGTAGCGAAAAGTCAAAATGGTTTGTGATCGCGAGCCTTTTCAGGGCATAAGAAAGCCCCTGCATCGTGGGACACAGGGGCTTCAGAATGACGGTGCTATTGCTGTCCACGCACCTTCGTGCGGTACTTGCGCATTGCCACGGAGCGGCGTTGTTGCTTGGTCAACCGCTCCGGTCCCGGATCGTCGTCTGCCAGGACAGCGCTACCCGCGTCAACCAAAGCCTGAAGGTTGGGTGACCACGTGACGCTAGCGTGTGCCCACGTCGAACGCTTCTCCGGGAAGCGATCATCAATCGTGGCTGGTCAACCACTCCCGCGATCCCGTGCCGCAGCTTGCCCCGCTGATCGGTCGCTAGCAGCCCGTCGATCAGCCCGCCTAGGTCGACCCTGCTGAACTCTGCACGCCATGCCTCGACGTCTTCTGTCGCACGCTTCGCGCTGGGCAGATCGCGTAGTGCTTGCTCCAGTGCCATGATCTCATCGCTCAGCGCATTGGCGATCTTCCGGTAGGCTTGCTTCTCCGCGTCGCTCGCTTCGGCAACCATCAGCATGAAGCCGCTGCTTAGCTTCTCCATCTTGGCCCGTGCGGCGGCAAGCTGCTTGGTCAGCAAGTCACGGGGATCGGGTTCACTCACGACCGGCTGAAGCGTACTCGCGTCCAGTTGTCTACGAACCGCACGCGGCGGATCTGGTTCAGCACGGCCTGTCTGCTACGTCCATGGTGATCGCGGACGTCTCGCACGTCATCTCACCACTCGCGTTCCCCGCCACAGGTACAGCGGTTGCCGCTTCGCTTCATCCGCACATCGCAGCACGGTCATCTTGCTGTCGCACGATCCGCACCGCAGGACACCCGCTAGCAGCGGTTCCGGACGTTCGTCTCTCTTCCCATGGAAGCCCCGTTCGGTCGCGTCCGCTATCCGGGCTTGCACGCGGTCGAACAGCGCTTGGTCGATCAATGGTTCGTGATCGGCCTTGACCACGAAGCGATCCGTTTCAGGGTTGCACTGACTGAACCGGCCTTTAGCCCGCTTGTTGTACTCGACTACGCCAAGATAGGTGCGGTTGCGCAACAGGTGCGCCAGGGTGTCACGTGACCATGCCGCACTCTTCGGTGCTGCCGGGTGTCCTGGCTCATTCGCCCATCGCGCCAAGTAGCGCTGTGACATGCCGTCCGCGTACTTCTGAACAGTTCGCGGACAAATGGTGCTGTGTCATCAGATGTCATTACGCCACTCTGGTAGCGCCCGCTTCCGATCCGCTCAGGGTACACCAGCTTGTAGCCTGTCGGCACAACACCGTGGTGCACGCCTTGCCGCGCTCATCATCTCCAATGCCGGTCGCGCCCTTCTTCCCTAGCTGTCGCGAGTATTCTTTGGCCATGCTCCCAAGCACGTCGAACAGGATACCGGGCTCTTGCTTGCCTTCCTTGACCGAGATCAGCTTGACGCCTAGCTTCTCCATCTCTTCCAGGCGTACCATCAGTTCCGCTGTTGTCTCTCCCAACCGGTCAAGCTGGTGCACGATGATCGTGCCGACGTAGCCACTCCGGATCATGCCTAGCAGGCGCTGATAACCAGGCCGTTCGTTGTGGTGTCCACTCTCAAAGTCACGTTCAACAAGCACAAGATCTAGGCCATGATCCGCCGCGTAGGTGGTGATTGCCTCTTCCTGCAATTCCGGGCTGAACCCGTCGCCTTGCTTCGTTGTGGATACCCGGAGATATCCCGCCGCACGGGTTGCGCTGACTGGACGCTGGACGGGCCGTCGTGCTGGTGCTGCCACTGGTGCCTGCCTTCCTTGGGGCCATCTCTCTGCCCTCATAAGGAAGTATATCGCTAGTCACTCCACACTGCAATAGTGAGAGATCCTCGCCGCACCACTGATCCCCGTGCTCGTTGCTATTGTCGGCCGTATAGTTCCAGAGCGTGAAGCTCAGCAGATTCGCGTCCATGGCAGCGGCGTAGGCGTCGAGGGCGGCCACCTGCGAGGAGAAGTCGCCGCTGCGGTAGGCAGCGCCGTCGTCGAGGTCGAACGGCAGGCCGAACTCACCGATTAGCGTGGGCGCGCCGCCCATCTCGCTCACGCCGGCCTCCCGGAGGGCGCGGAGCTGAGCCGCATAGGACTTCCGCACGGCCTCGCGCCCGCGTACGGGCTGTTTCGTCTCCCAGTCCTCCGTGAGATCGAGCCGGTAGGACTTGGTATACAGGGTCAGCACGTCGTACCAGTGCGTGGCGTTGACGATGCCCCCGGCCTGATCGGGCGCGAATCGCACGTGCCTCCCACCCGGGGCGCCTTCCACGAAGATGAGGGCCTCCGGATCGACCTCGCGTATCGCTTCGCGGAAGCGCGCCACGAAAGGCGCCATGTAGCCGTCGGTAAAGTCCGCGGCGTGGGCGAAGTAGTGTGGCTGCAGCAGCCTGCCGCCCTCCCACACGCCGTTTTCGCGCCAGACGTCGCGGAAGCCCTGGCGCCACACCGGCACGCCATCGGGGTTCATCAGCGTCGTGCCCACCTGGTGGTAGCCTTCGACGCCGTGGTCCCACACGGCCACTTCTTGCGGGTAGCCGGAGCCCAGCAGCATGCCCTGGAACGGCGTGGGCATGGGACCGCGTAGTCGGGAGTTGGCGCCCCGCAGGCTGGCAAGGTCGGGCACGCCGAGGTAGCCGGCACGCGGCTCGTTGAGCGTGTCGTAGCCTGCCACGTTGTCCAGCCCCTCGAGCGCCCGCGCCACTCGCACCATGGCCGTGACGAAGTGACTCTGCAGGTAGTCCTGCACCGGCACGCCTTCGATCGTGGTGCGAGGCGCCACGTCATTACCTGCCAGGAACAGGGTAAACATGGTGGCGCAGCCCAGGCGGGCGTAGTTGCTGGACCAGATCATGCGCGGGAAGGGGTCTCCTACCGTCTGATGGGTGAAAGCGGCACCGGTCACGGCCAGCTTGGAGAGATCGAAGCCCACTGCTTCCAGGGTCCAGCCGGGGGCGCCGTCTCCGCCCGTCCACCGGCTCCAGACATCCTGGTGGGGATCGATGAAGACGTCGATCCCATGGTGGCCCGCGCGCTCGACCACGGCGCGGAGATAGGCGAGGTACTCGTCGTCGTACATTCCGGGCCCGGCGTGCTCCACGGCTTCCCATGGCACGAGCAGGCGCAGGAACGTGAGCCCCCAGGCGCGCAGACGCTCGAGGTGCTCGTCTGCTTCCCGCAGGGGAAACGGCCTGCCTACGAACGAGACGTCGCGATGGTCGTAGAAGCCTTCTCGCAGGTGCGTGGCGCCGTCCGGCTTGTACGGCACCTTGCTGCTGCCGCCGAGATTGACGCCGCGCAGCAGCAAGGTTCTGCCCATGCCGTCCTTGAACCACGGACCGTCGGTGGAAATCCTGCCCCGCGACACCTGCTCAGCCATTGGCGGCCCATCCATTCCTGATGCTCTGGTGGAGTGAGAACGACGCCTTCAGCATACTCCACCGTCCCGGCGCCCAGACCGTTCCGCTCAGCTGCTGCCGGCAGCTATCGATGTCGCCAGCCAATCGCGGGCGGTCGCCGCCTCGGCGGGGCCGAGTCTATGCCCGCCCGGCACCCAATGCAGTGTTACCGCGGCACCGGCGTCCTGGAGCACGGCTGCCAGCTGCTTCGTCTGCTCGGGCGCGATCAGGGGATCGGCTTGGCCGCCGCTAAGGAACACCGGCAGGCCGGCCAGATCGGGCAGCTCCGCGGGCTTTCTCGGCAGCAGCGCGTGGAACAGCACGGCGCCGGCCAGCAAGCCCGGGTGGCTCAGGATCAGTTCGGCGGCTACGTTGGCGCCGTTCGAGTAGCCGGCGGCCACGACGCCGCCCGGATCGAAGCCATACGCGCTCGCCGCGGCGACCACGAAGTCCGCCAGCTCGTTGGTGCGTAGCTGGAGGTCTTCGAGGTCGAACACGCCGGGGGCGAGCCGGCGGAAGAAACGCGGCATGCCCTGCTCCAGCACCTTGCCGCGAGGACTCAAGCGGCCGGCACCGGGCCACAGCAGGGCGCCAAGGTCGAGCAGATCGTTCTCGTTCCCGCCGGTGCCGTGCAGCAGCAACAACGTGGGTGCTCCGGGCTGCGCTGCCGGAAGGAAGCGGTGGGCGAAGGTGAGATCGGAACCCGTCATCGCGCCACCGCCTGCTCATGCCATGGCTGGACGGTGGGAAGCGGCCGCAGATTGGCCTCGATCTCCGCGCGACGTGGCTCCAGGAACGGCGGTAGGGACAACCGCTCGCCCAGGTGCTCGGCATCCTCGTCCGTGGCAAAGCCCGGACCATCGGTGGCGATCTCGAAGAGAACGCCGCCGGGCTCGCGGAAGTAGAGCGAGCGGAAGTAATAGCGGTCGATCACGGGAGTCGGACGCAGGCCCGCGGCGAGCAGCCGCTTCTGCCACGTCTGGTGCTCCTCGCTATCCGGCGTGCGGAAGGCGACGTGATGCACGCCGCCGATTCCCACGTCGCCGTATGGTGCCTCCGGACGCACGGCAATGTGTACCTCGGCGCCTGGTCCCCCATCGCCGGTGGAATACACGAGCACCGCCCGCCCATCCTCGGGTGCCGCGTAGTCGCCGATCTGCCGGAAGCCCATGACCTCGGTCAAGGTGTACGCGGTTGCATCCAGCTGCGTGACCGTCGTGGTCACGGCGCCAAGGCCGCGGATGGTCATTTCCGGCGGCACGGGGCTGCCGGTCCATGGGGTCCCGGCGGCCTCACCGTCGTCGATCAGCTGCAGGCGTTGTCCCTCCGGATCGGTGAAGGCGAGTGTTCGTCTGCCGGCGCGCTGCGCGATCTCCTCCGTCTTCGCGCCCTGGGCGGTGAGCCTCTTGGCCCACCAATCGAGCGCCGCGGCAGGCACGCGCAGACCCGTGGCTGCTACGGTGCCGGCGCCGGGACGGCGGCGAATGGCCCGGGGCCAATCGAAAAAGGTGAGCTCGGTTCCCGGATTGCCGGCGGCATCGGCATAAAAGAGGTGATAGGCCGAGACGTCGTCCTGGTTCACGGTCTTTTTGACCAAGCGCATGCCCAGCACCTGCGTGTAGAACGCAAGGTTGTCGGCTGCCCGGCCGGTTACGGCCGTGACGTGGTGAATGCCAAGCAGGTTCACGTGGTACTCCTTCTCTGTATCGCGAGCGGAGAGCTTGCGAGCGTCGACGTGTCAGCGGTAGGCGCGGGCCAGCTTGCGCAACACGGGGAGCAACGCATGCAGTTCATCCCCGGTGAGCACGGAGAGCTGGCTCGCGTGCCACGCTTCCTGCCCCGGCACCACCTGGGTGAACAGCACGCGCCCACCTTCCGTCAGGAATAGCCGGTTGCAGCGCCCCGCCACGCGGCGTTCCACGAGATCTCGCCTGGCCAGCCTGTCGAGGTGGTAGGTGACATTCCCCTGGGTGACGAGGAGCACACGCGCGAGCTCCTGCTGCGTCAAACCCTCGCGGGCGCCGACCTGGGCAAGGATATCCAGCTCGGCCATCGAGAGTCCCTTGGCGCGCAGGTGCCGCTCATCGGCCTGCACCATGTCTCTAGCCAGGCGAACCAGTCGTAACCAGGCGACGGCGCCCATCCTGCCGGCGTGATCCGCCGGCCCCGGCCCCGCGTGCGCCCTGCTTGTCCGCATTCCGCTTCTCTCCCTCGATCTCAATTTAATATTAAAGAGTCATTATGTCAAACACTCCCTGGCCGTGGGAGATCTAGGTTCCAGCCGGCCGGCCGACGCGGGCGTATCTTCGCCCCCGCGTTTCCCTCGCGATGCTCAAACGATGCCTGCCGGCACCGTTTATATCAGGGATAGAGTGGAGGAGTATGACTGTGGATGAGAACCTGCTCGGCGATTCGACCAGCGCCCTGTACGCCCGTATCCTGGCGCGCCGAGACAGCCTGCTCGCGCACGCACGCGGGTATCGCATGGCCCCCGGCGGGCGCCGCTCGCCCACGCGTGAGAATCATGCCCAGCTCACGCTGTATGCCATGCAGGTGCAGAGCGTGGAGCGCTGGATGGCCAGGAATACGGGGCGTGTGGTGCCGCCAGGCGATCAGTGACATACTGCGGCGCCATCAGGTGGCCAGCGGTACGGCGTCCCAGTCCTCTGCGTAGCCGCAGAGCCAGTTCAGCCCATGGAGGCGGCTGAACGCAATCTGTTGCATACGGTTCCACTCCTCCTCCGACAGGGCCGCATACGCCTTACCGAAGGCCGGGAAATCTCCGTCGATTGTCGCGAAGGCACCCTGCGCCGCCATGTACCGGGCGCGGCCGTCAATAGTCAGGCGCAAGCCGGGAAGCGGCCCTCCCGGCAGCATGGCCGCTGCCCCGCGCTGCAGAGTAGTCATCCGAGCGCGCCAGAGCCATGCCTGGGCCTGCTCACGCGCCTGCAGGATGTCCTGCTCCGGACGCCGTTGCGCCTGCTCGACAAACTGCCGCGTGGGGCGCAGCAGCGGCAGCCTAGACAGCACGGTGCCCTCGTCGGTAGCCGTGTCATACGCCGGCAGGTGATTGAGGAGTCCCAGCGCCCAGATGAGCACGCCGGCGGCGTCCCCGTCGCCGAAGTGCGCGCCACAGGCTTGGCGTGACCAGCCGCCAAGCTCGAGCATGAGCTCGTGCGCCTCCGACCTGGAGAGGCGTGGCCACAAACATTCGCGGCGCAGCCAGGGAATGTAGTATGCCCTGGGACCGGCCAGGCGAGCCGCGGCCAGCCTTCGCTGCCCCGCGGTGAGCGAGTGATCCAGCGCCATGAGCACCTCGAACTCCGTGCGCAGGATCATGATGCCCAGGCAGAGGGCGCGCTCGGCCGCCGCCGCTCCGCTCACCAGCGTTCTCTGTCCCACGGATGCTGATACCACGCGCACTGCAGTCCCCAGCCATCGCCTCGAGCGCCGCTCAATGCCTGTCACGAGTATAGCGACGGAATCACGGGAGCCCTTACCTCCAGAGACGGCGCTCCGCGCGCCCTGGCCTGTCTGCGCCACGTACCGCATGCGCTGCTATGTTGGAAACGTGTGGCGCGATGCGGGAAGGCACCTGCCGTCCCGCTCAGCAGGGGAGGCCGGAAGGCAGCCGCCGGTCGCGCTCAAGACCCTGGGAAAACCAGGCGCCGCTCTCTCCGGCGGCTGCGTCCGCCGTGGCGAAGGCGTGCAGATCGGAATGGGAGGACTCACAAAGGCACCATGAAGCACGAGGGACTGCTTGCCGAAACGGTTCGCATTGCCGGACACGGTGGCGATGAGATTGGAGCCTATTTTGCTCGTCCTCTCGGCGCCGGCCCGTACCCGGGCGTCGTGGTCATCCACCATATGCCGGGCTGGGACGAAGGTACCAAGGAGATCACCCGCAAGTTCGCCGCTCACGGCTACGCCGCCATTTGCCCACACCTCCATTACCGCGAAGGCCCCGACGCCAGCCCGGACGATGCCGCGGCAGCGTCCCGGGCAGCAGGCGGCGTGCCCGACGAACGCTTCCTGGGCGACGCGGCTGGCGCGGCCCGATTCCTGCGCGCCCTGCCCTACGGCAATGGGCGGGTGGGAGTGATCGGCTATTGTTCGGGCGGTCGCCAGGCCTACCTGGCAGCCTGCCGGTTGCCGCTCGACGCCGCCGTAGATTGCTACGGTGCCTTGGTGGCGGGCCAGCCGCCTGCCGGCGCCACGATGCTCATTCAGCCGATAGTAGGGCTGACCCCGTCGCTCTGCTGCCCCTTACTGGGGCTCTTCGGCGCCGAGGATCAGCATCCATCGCCGGCGGAGACCGCGCAGATCGAGGAGGCACTGAAGGCCAACCACAAGGTCTACGAGTTTCACACCTACGAAGGAGCCGGCCACGGGTTCTTCGCCGTGGACCGGGCCAACTATCGCCAGGCGGCTGCCGTCGATGGCTGGCAGCGGATCTGGGCCTGGTTCGATCGCTATCTGCGTGCGTGAGGAGGCCGCGATGTGCTCGTATGTCACCAAGAAGATCGCCATTGCCGGCAGCGGGAAAGGACCGGACGGCTGGTTTCGCCTCGACAGCGCCACGGTTTACTTCGACCACCCCTATCATGCGCCGTACGAGCACACGCTCAATATCGACTTTGCCAATGCATCGATGGGACCCGGAAGCCGGGTAGCCGTCGAGCTGAACGCCGAGTCTGCTCGTGAGTTGATGCGTTGCATCGGCGAGGCCCTGGCCGAGGTGGAGCCGCTGGAAGTGGCTCGCCGGTAGCCGATCGCGGCACGAGTGAGCGCCGACGGCACGCCGGCCCGACGGGAGCGTCGCTCTGCCACCACATTGGCAATTGACGAACGAGCCGGACCTCCATACGATCCGCGTGGACCGGTGCGGCGTGGTCTGCTGCTCGTGAGCCGGGCATCGGGAGATGGTGCGGCGCGGCAGGGTCGAGCACCGGCCGCGGCGAGAGCAGCGCGCCGTGCAACGGGTGTGCGAAGGTGGGTGATCGCCGCCAAGACCACGGCGGGCCGGCCGCTTGCCTGTCTTCGGGAGGCGGATCATGTCCACCCATGCAGCGCTCGCGGCTCCGCGTGCCGTCGCCACGGACGCGCACACCGCGGCGGGCCGGACGATCCCGTGGGCCGGCATCTGCCTGGCCGTGCTGGGGCTGCGCGTGCTCGTCACTGCCGTGGGTGCCGGCATTGCGATCGTGCTTCCGCAGCCGCACCAGTCGCCGTCGCTCACGAGCCTGTTTCTGGATCCCTGGCGCCAGTTCGACGCCTACCACTTCATCGCCATCGCCGCGCACGGCTACCAGGCAGACGGCTTGAACACCGCCTACATGCCGCTCTATCCCTTGCTATTGCGCGTGATGACGGTCGTAACCGGCGGTCACTATCTGACGGCAGGATTGATCGTGTCGAACCTTGCCTGTGCCGCCGCCGTCGGGCTATTCTGGCGCTGGGTGGCGGAGTGCTTCGACGAGAACGTAGCCTGGCGGTCGGTAGCGGTCCTGCTCCTCTTCCCTGACTCGTACTACTTGCTCGGCGTGTATAGCGAGTCGCTGTTCCTCGCCCTGAGCGCCTGGTGCCTTATTGCCTCCAGGCGAGGGCACCCGGTGGTGGCGGGCGTGGCCGGGGGGCTGGCGGTGCTCACGCGACTGCAGGGCCTGGTCCTGCTGGTCCCCCTGATCGTCGACGCCTGGCTGCGCGCCAGGCGCAGCGGCCGGGTGCGGCCGGGCGACGCCTGCATCGCCATCCCTGCCGTCACCCTGCTGGGCTACCAGAGGGTGCTCGCCATGACCGTTGGCGGCACCAGCATCGTGGGCACCTTTCAGCGTCAATGGCACATCACGCTGCAGCCGCCCTGGATGACCATTGGCCAGTACGTGCAGGTGATCCGCTCGCCTCGGTTCAGCTTCTTCCATTCCAGTACCGCCAACTACGTGATGGTCTGGGATCTGCTGGCAGCACTTCTTGTGCTCGCCGTGCTGCTGGTCTCCGCGAAACGCCTCGGTCCGGAGCTCTCGCTCTATGGCCTGGCTGCCTGGTGCTTCGCGCTCAGCCGGTGGTACTCGACGGGCCGCTACATGATCGCGGTGCTGCCGTTCTTCGTAGCGGTGGCCCTGGGCGCGGGCACCAAGCTGCGATGGATCGTTGGCGTGAGCGCCCTGCTGATGATCTTCTTCGCATCGCAGTTCGCCCAGGGGAGCTGGATCGATTGACGGAATTGGTTGCGGATCGGAACAAGGCGTAGAATTCTAACCACGCGCGTGCGAAGCGCCCGGCAGGCGGCTCGCCTACGGCGGTGACGCCGGCTCGGCGCGCGCGTTCGCAGGCCATGGCGACACATGGGGGCCGGGCAGCGGTGCTCGTCCGAGGAGAAGGTATGAGACGGCGCGAGCCAGACAAGCACACCGCGTATTTCGACCTGCTGGAAGCCTGCAGGCAGGAAGGGTGTCCTGTCTGCACGCTGACGCTCGCGGCGGTCACGCACTACCTGGATGCAATTATCTATGAGAGCGTGAACGACCCTCCCACGAGGCTCGAGCTCGTCGCTGCTACCGGCTACTGCAACGTGCATTCGTGGAAGCTGCGCGACATGGGCGCCGCGCTGGGCGCGGCGATCATGTATCGTGACGTGCTGCGCCAGGCGGCCAAGGCCCTCGGTCGCCGCTCCGGTCGCGAAGGGTCGCGCCTGTTCGCCGGAGGTCGCTCGGGATGGCCGCCGCGCTGGCTTCGCAGCCGTGCGCGCGCGCGCGAGCGGGAGTTCGGTGATCCGCACACGAGCTGCCCGGCCTGCAGGATGCGCGAGCACGCCGAGCGGCTCTACATCGGAGTACTGCTCGAGCACGTTCGCGAACAAGAAGCGGCCAGCGCCTTTCGAGGCAGCACCGGCCTGTGCCTGGTCCATCTCGATCGGGCGGCAGCCATCGCGCGCAAGAAAGCGGCCCTCGATCGCTTGCTGCAGTTGGAAGGGGAGTTGCTGGGCGAGCTCGATGCCGACCTGAGCGAGTTCGCCCGCAAACACGACTACCGCTTCCGCGGCGAAAAGATAGGTGCCGAGGGCGACGCCTGGCTCCGCGCCATAGGATTGGTCGCCGGGAAACCCGGCATTCGCTGAGATCGGGCGCGCTGCCCTCGCCGGCGGGTCTGGCGCCGGATCAGTGGGGAGCGGCTGCCGGCAGCACGTGCCTCCTGCGTATGACGTCGCCGTGCAGGTGGCCGTGGTCTCGTCAGCAGGAGGCTTGATCAATTGCTGAGCACGGTAATTTGACGCCAGCGACGAAATTTCATAGGCTAGGAGGGCCGGCAGTAGGAAGTGACATGGGCTGCATGGGAGAGCGTGGATCAGGGGCCGATCGGGCAGCGCTTCTTGCCCGCTTTTTGATCTTGCGCCCCGTGTTGTCCATGCGATTGGCGCTCAAGGCGCTCCCGCCGGACCTGCAAGACCGCGTGCATTCCATCACGCTGCACCAGATCGCGGCGCTGCAGCAGATCTTTCCCGACGGCCTGATGATGCGCGACCTCGCGAGAGCACTGGACATCACTGATGGAAGTGCCGCCGTCCTATCGAATCGTCTGGTCAAACGGGGCCTGGCGGTGCGGCGCAACGATCCCAATGACCGCCGGGTCGTGTGGCTCGTGCCCAGTGAGGAGGCGAAGCTCGTTACCGCGCGCTACCGCGAGTGCGAGCGCGACCTGCTGACCTCGGCCTTCAGCGTGCTGAGCGACGCCGAGCTCACCTCATTCATGAGCATGCTGGAACGAATAGCTGCCCGGTACGACTATCTGCGATCCAGCGGTCCGGCGAGGGAGCCGCGCTTGGCGGTGACAAATTAGGAACACTCGGCTACCTGGCCGGTCTCCTGACTTCCCAGGAACTTGTGGTTCGATGCATGATGAATGTAGAGCGTATGAGCGCCTCCCTGAAACTATTGACCGCAGCCTCGGATGCCTCTAGTATCAAGGTACTCGACGCCGTGGGGCTTAGGTGGAAGAGGCCGGTTGGTGGGGACTCGGTGCCAGAGCACAAGTAGCTATATTCTCGAGCGCACCTCGCGGACTCCGTTCCGTGGCCGTCTACGCCGTGGTCGTACGACATGGCGCGACTGGGTGTATCTGCTTGCCAACGTGCTGTTGGTTGCCGCCGTCGAGCTGACCGACGACTTTGCACACGCGCTGGTTCCGCGCACCAATGCCAATATCGGGCTGGCCAACGCCCTGCACGTGGCGAACTTCGAAGCAGCGCATGACCTGTGGATCGAGCCGGGTATCCAGTCGTTCTTCGCCCACACCCATACCTACCTCGGAATCACGGTCAGCTGGTCGCAGGTGACGACGGTCGTGGACATGCTCTACGGCCAGGGCCACATCCTCTTCACCCTGGCGTTTGCCGTCTGGGTGTTCATGTGCCGGCGTGCCCTGTTCGCTTTCCTGCGCAATATTTTCCTGCTCACCAACACGTTCGCCGTACTGCTCTATGAAAGCTTCCCGCTGGCTCCGCCACGGCTGGCCAGCGGCCTGCGCTACGATGGGCATCCGTACCACTTCCTGGATGCGGTCTTCGGGGGAGCCCGGGGCCTCAAGATTGGCTTCAACGAGTACGCGGCGATGCCGAGCGTGCACGTGGCCTGGGCTCTGATCGTCGGTCTTACCCTGGCCTGGGCAGCAAAGCCCCTGCTAATCCGGGCACTGGCCCTGTCGTATCCGGTCATCATGATCCTGGTGGTGATCATTACCGGCAACCATTACCTTCTCGATGCGCTCGGCGCCATCGGCGTTGTCTTGGCCTCCGGGGTGCTGGTCACCCTGTACACCTGGTGGCGGCAGGGCGGCGATTCCTTCATCGCCTTCGTCGGCCATCTGCACGCGCTGCGCCTGCCGGGCGCGCCGCATACCGCCGTATAGTGGCGCCCCCGGCCGCGCGATAGGTTGCTGGGCTCAAGCCTCCAGCGGCTCGAAGCGCGCCTGGAAGAAGCGCAGGTACTTCGGCTCATAGACCATGCGCAGGCCACGGACCGCTGCCCGGCGATCGTGCACGGCATCGACGGCCTCGGCAGTGACATCCATGTGCGCCTGCGTATAGACGCGCCGCGGGATGGTCAGGCGAACCAGCTCCAGCGCGGGGTGGTGGTTTTCGCCGGTCTCCGGATCCCGTCCGGCCGAGACGATGCCGCGCTCCATGGAGCGGATACCGGACTCGAGGTAGAGCTCCGCGGCCAGGGCCTGGGCGGGGAGCTGGTCCTGCGAGAGATGGGGCAGGAAACGCTTGGCGTCCAGGTACACGGCGTGGCCGCCGATCGGCACGACGATGGGGATGCCCCAATCCAGCAGTTTCTGACCCAGGTATTCGACCTGACCAATGCGTGCCCGCATATGGTCGTCGCTGACTGACTCCTCGATGCCGCGCGCCATCGCTTCCAGGTCGCGACCGGCCAGCCCGCCGTAGGTATGCAGGCCCTCGTAGACGACGACCAGGTTGCGGGCTTCCTCGAACAGAGCGTCGTCGTTCAGGGCAAGCCAGCCGCCGATGTTGACCAGCGAGTCCTTCTTGCCGCTCATCGTGCAGCCATCCGTGTGCGAGCAGAGCTCGGCCAGGATCCTGGCAATCGGCACATCCCGATAGCCCTCTTCTCGCTGCTGGATGAAGTAGGCGTTTTCCAGCGCACGGGTGGCATCGAGGTAGATCGGGATGCCGTGCTTGCTGCAGAGCTCGTGGGTGGCACGGAGATTGGCCATTGAGATTGGCTGCCCTCCAGCCATGTTTACCGTGGCTGCCAGGCACACGTATGGGATCAGTGCCCGGCCGTAGCGATCGATGAGGTCTCGCAACTTCTCCAGGTCGACGTTGCCCTTGAACGGGTGGGTGCTGGCCGGGTTGTGGGCCTCCTCAATGATCACGTCGACGAAGGTGCCGCCGGCTAGTTCCTGGTGCAGGCGCGTGGTCGTGAAGTACATGTTGCCGGGCACGATCATACCCGGCTTGATCAGAATCTGTGAGAGAAGGTGCTCCGCGCCCCGCCCCTGGTGGGTGGGCACCACGTGCTTGTAGCCGTAGAAGCGCCGGATGGCGTCTTCCAGGTGATAGAAGTTACGGCTGCCCGCGTAGGCCTCGTCGCCGAGCATCATGCCGGCCCACTGATAGTCGCTCATTGCCGAGGTGCCGCTGTCGGTGAGCAGATCGATGTATACGTCCTCGGAACGGAGAAGAAAGGTGTTGTATCCGGCGTCGACCAGGGCGCGCTGCCGTTCCTCGGCAGTGGTGACGCGCAACGGCTCGACAACCTTGATCTTGAAGGGCTCAGCCCAGGAGCGGCGGGGTGGGCGCTGCACGGTCATTGCGATCTCCTCTGTAACCGGCGAAAGCAGCCGGCAATCTTCACTGCGCTCCGGCAGATCATCGCATCACATGCTATCGCCTTCGCCGGGCTCGCGTTAGCGGCTCCGTGGCTGTTGCCGCGCTGCGACGCGCTCGCGCGACCAGCGTCCATCCACCGCGGGCAGCGGCTGACGTCGGGGCTCGTCGCGGTACTCGATTCCGGCGTCGTGCCGATAGCGATCGGGAACCGAATCTACCGGCTCCTGCAGATCGAGTGGCACGGCAGTGGTCGGCAAGCAGTTGCGCATCTCGGCGATCACGCCTCCGGGCTACGCGATCCCGCGCGATGCAGGACCGCGGTGCACGCATCGCGCCGCAGAACATCCGGAGCGCGCAGCAGGTTGATTTCCAGCCGGTGGCCTTCCGAGCGCAGCACCTGATCATGCTTCCGCGGTAAATCGCGGCGGCCACTCGATCCCAGTACCTTATTGATCGGTGAGAGAGCCCCGACCGTCGCTACGTCCTGCCTTACCGCGGTGTCGATGCTGCGAAGGTATAGCATGAGAATCTCAACTGTACCATCCCTCGGGTAGCTGGGAGATGCAGATGGTGATCCGAGGAAATAGGCTGGACTTCGAGGCGCTCCGGCAGGCCTGTCGCAAGCCGGAGCCGTTTGCGTCCGGCGAGCCGCGCTTTTGGGACGACGAGCACATCTCCCAGCAGCTACTGGCTGCGCACCTCGACCCGGAGACCGATCTTGCGAGCCGCAGACCGGGCATGATCGACGCCACTGTGCAGTGGCTGCTGGAATACCTTCACCTGCGGCCCGGAGACCGCGTCCTCGATCTCGGATGCGGGCCTGGACTTTACTGCGAGCGCTTCAGCCGAGCCGGCCTGGACGTGACCGGCATCGACTTCTCACAGCGCTCCATCGAGTTCGCGCGCGCCGAGGCGGGCGGGAACGGCCTTGCCGTCGACTACCAGTATGGCAACTACCTTGATGTTCCGTTCCCGCATCGTCTGCGCGCCATCTTCATGATCTACGGCGACTTCTGCGTCCTTTCGAACCGCCAGCGAGACGGCCTGTTGGGCAAGATCGCCGCCTCGCTGGACAACGGCGGGCGCTTCGTCTTCGACGTCTCTGCACGGAAGCACCGGCAGGAGGCGGGCGCGCGGAATCAGTGGGCGTTCTTCGAATCCGGCTTCTGGAAGCCCGTGCCTCACCTCGTTCTCACCCAGGGGTTCGACTACCCGAGCGAGGGTGTCTTTCTCGACCAGTTCGTGGTGATCACCGAGGACGGCGCGGTGTCCGTGTACAGGAACTGGTTTCACGACTATTCACTGGAGACCATCACCGCGGCGCTGGCTGCCCGAGGATTCGCGGTCGAGGCCGGCTGGTCCGACCTGGCCGGCACGCCCTATGATCCGTCGGGCGGCTGGATCGGCGTCGCGGCGCGAGTAGTAGAGCGGTGCACGTAGCTGGGCGCACACTCGCCGCGTGAGAGACGGAGTTACTCACGGTGACCGGGGAGCGTCGGTGGCGGCCCGGTCCTTTCACCGCTTCCAGATTGCGTCGCATGCCTGATTCGGGGCAGTAATGAGGTAGCTCACTATCAGCATCACAAAGCAACGGTATAACGAGCATGCCGACGAAAGGTGCCGCAAATGACCGATCAGGCCGCCAGAGTACAGATCTGGCTCGACGCCCGCACCGATGAGATGGCCGCTCTGCTGGAAAGGCTGGTGGCCTGCGACACGGAGAACCCGCCTGGGCGCGGATTGGGTGCGTGTGCGCGCGTGCTGCACG
Organism: uncultured bacterium; assembly: GCA_963827235.1. GTDB lineage: Bacteria > Chloroflexota > UBA5177 > JANWHV01 > JANWHV01 > JANWHV01. The sequence goes on along the minus strand of CAWHAE010000009.1, from coordinate 417,279 downwards.
AGGCCATGCAGAGCCTTGACCTGACTCCCGAGATCATCGATGTCACGCCGTCGGGCAAGCTGGAGGATCCGTGCGTCGTGCGCGGCACAGTTGGTGCCGGCTCCAAGCTGGTCTACTTCCACGGCCATTTCGACGTCGTACCGGTGCAGGACCAATCGCAGTTCAAAGCACGGCGAAGCCAGGGCAAGATCATCGGCCGCGGTACCGCCGACATGAAGGGCGGCATCGTCAGCATGCTCTACGGCGCCGCGGCTGCCAAGGAGCTTGGCCTGATCGCCGATGGCCGCATCGTGCTTCACCTCGTCTGCGATGAGGAGACCGGCAGCGTCGCCGGTTCTGGTTACCTGCGCGGAGCCGGTCTCATCGATCCGAGGGCGCTGGCTATGGTCACCGCCGAGCCCAGCGGCGTGGACGCCGTCTGGCATGCCGCGCGTGGTGCCTTGACGGTCCGGGTTGAGGTACACGGCCGCGAGGCACATGTCGGACAAGCACATCGTGGCGTCAACGCCTTCCAGCACATGGTGCACGTGGCAGCCCCGCTCGAGGCGCTCGTCCAGGAGATGGCAGCGCGGCACACGGGCTTCGCGATGGACGAGCGCGACGCTCGGGGCTCGATGCTCGTGGTAGGGGGTCTGTGCGGCGGCGGCTCGAATTTCAACGTCGTGCCGGGGTCGGCGTGGTTCACCATCGACGGCCGATACAATCCCGAGGAGGATCTCGAGCGCGAGCGCGAGCGACTGACGAGCACGATCGAGGGTGCTGCCAAGAACGCCGGTGCCCAGGTAACCGTTGACGTGACCCAGCTGCAGCCCTCGGCGAGCACGAACGAGACACACCCCGCCGCCGAGGCGCTGTCGCGCTGCATCACCGTGGTCGAGGCAGCGCCGCCACGGTTCGTGATGTGCTCTGGCGTCCTGGACATTCGCTGGTATGCCCAGCTCGGAATCCCGGCCTTTGCCTATGGCGCGGGCCGGCTCGACGTCTCGCACGGCCCAAACGAGTACATCGACGAGGCCGCGATGCGCCGTTGCGCCGCGGTCTACGCTCTGTACGCGGGCGAGCTCCTGCGGTGATCCCGCAGCGCTGCACATCACTCGTTCGCACGAAAGACCCCAGCCTGCGCCGCTCTGGCATCTGCGATGACGCCAAGAGGCAGTACCAGCTTGAGCGGGTCATCCAGAAGCGGCAAGGCGCCAAAGCGCTCGTACCAGCGAACGGCCTTCTCATCCTTCGCATCGATGGCAACAAGCGCGACGCCACCGACTTCCGCTGCTTCAGCCAGTGCGCGCGCCTGCTGCCAGTAACAGGTCCCCGCCGAGTCTATGTCCCTACAGCGTGTTCTGGTCAAGATGAGCCGACGTAGGGACAGCGCCCTACTCGGCGCGCGCGGCGCCGAGCATCAGGCAGACCGGGCAGGCAGCCTCCCGCCAGGTGCCGACAACGGCGCCGGCCGGCGGCACCCCTATGCTCCGTCGCTCGCCCTGCCGGCGCAGGAACAGCCAGCCAGCCAGCCCGAGCAGCAGCACTGCTGTTAATACGACCACGAGCATGGCGCCCGACGAGACGTGGCTGCTCCGTGCCAGCGCCGCGATGCCGGTACCGCCCGCATAGCCGATGGCCAGGTGGAGCAGGAAGAACACGCTGTCGCCTGCTATCAGAGCCGGTACCACGGTGCGGAACGGGAGGCCGGCCAGACCCGACGCTGCCAGCGTCGCCGCGCGCACGCCGGGAGTGGTCATGCCGATGGCGACTGCGGTGAATCCGCCGCGCTTGAGCCCAAGCGCGACGCGATCAAGGCGATCGCTCGTCAGGCCGAGGCGACAGCCCAATCCATAAACTAATCGCCGGCCGGGACCGCGCGCCAGGAGGTACTGCGCGGTGCCTCCGGCGATCATCGCTACCTCGAAGACCGCGATCACGGCCGCGAGATTCCATTGCCCGCTGGCCGCGCGGGCTGCCGCGCCCAGCATGATCACGTCGCCGGGTACCGGGATGGGAATGCCGGCCTCTTTGAGCAGCATGACCAGAAAGACGATAGGGAGTCCCAACGAGCGCATGCCGATCCCTCCTGCGAACCCTTCCTTTGGGAGACCATGGGTTCCCATCAGGTAGTACGGTTGAACAGAGTGGATGGCTCAGCGCACCCAGCCGGAACACTTCCTTCCGGCTGGGTGCGCTCGCGGACCACGGAATCAGCCGGCGGCGCGGCTCGCCATCGCGCGCTCGCCCGGGTAATCCTCCTCCCTGGATTCCGCGGCGAACGGCCGGGCGTCGTGCGCCTCGTTCTGCAGGTCCGAGCGTCGTACCAGGAGGACGCTTGCCAGGAAGCCGACCGCCAGCACGGCGGCGGCAATGCGCAGGATGTCGATCGTGCCTTCGACGAAGGCGACCCGCGCTAGGTGGCTCAGTCCCGGGAAGAACGGCAGTCGCGTGTACTGGCTGCCGGCACTCTGAAGCCCGGTGCTACCGGCCAGGTCGCCCGCGCCCTGCGCCCCCTGAATGAGGTGCTGGCGAATCGCCGGTGTGAGGCCCGGCGCCTGCCAGGACAGAATGCGATCGTGGATGTACGTGTTGTAGCGACTGGTGAGCATTGCACCGAGGAAGGCGATTCCCACTGCCATGCCCACCTGGCGGCAGAGACCGGAGATGCCGGAGGCCATGCCGGCCAGCCGGCGCTCGACCGTGCCCACCGCCAGGGCCGCGATGGGCGGATTCACCATGCCGCTGGCGATGCCGCCGACCAGGAAGGCGGGCAGGAGGGCCAGCCACTGCGTCTGGCCGAACCGGCTCGTGGAGATCGTGGTCATCAGCAGTGCCGAGACGACGAGCAGCGCCGTGCTCACGAGCAGGAAGGGCCTGGGTCCGACGCGGTCTGTCAGGCGCCCGGATAGCGGCGCGCCGACGATGATCAGCCCGCTGAGGGCGAGGAAACGGATGCCTGCCTGCAGGGGATCAAAGCCCAGCGTGTTCTGCAAATACAGGGTGAGGAAGAAGAACAGGCTGAAGAACCCTGCGCTCAGTGTAAAGGCGACGATGGCGCTGCCGGTGAAGCCGCGGACGGCAAAGAGACGCGGATCGGCCATCGGGTGCTTGAGGCGCAGCTCGCCGAGCACGAATACGACCAGGGTGAGCAGGGCGATGCCGAAGAGAGCCAGTATATATGGCGACATCCAGCCTTTGTCGGGGTCGTTGACCTGCACGAGGGCCAGGACCAGGCAGAAGACGCAGGCGGCGCTGGTGAGCAGGCCGAAAACGTCGACCGTGCGCGGCGCGCGCTCGTCTCGCGACTCCGTGATCGCCCAGGCGGACAGCCCGATGCCGACGATGCCGACCGGCACATTGATCAGGAAGATAGACTGCCAGCCCACATCCTGCACCAACACGCCGCCGACCACGGGACCGATTGCCGTGGCCAGACCGGTGATGCCGCCCCAAATGCCGATCGCCGTGCCTCGCTCATGGCCGGCAAACGTGGCAGTGATGATCGCCAGGGAGAGAGGCAGCATGAACGAGCCGCCAAACCCCTGCAGGGCACGTGCGGCGAACAGCATGTTGGTGTGCGAGAGGCCGCCGATCGATATGCTGCCGGAGACGGCGCAGAGGAACGAGCCCAGGGTAAAGACACCCAGGCCCACCATGAACATGCGCTTGCGTCCGAAAAGGTCGCCCAGACGGCCGACGGTGACCAGGAAGACGGCCAGGGCAATCGTGTAGGCGTTGATCACCCACTGCAAATCGGCGAAGTTCGCGTGCAGATCGCGGCCGATGGTCGGCAGGGCGACGTTCACGATGGTGACGTCAAGCAGGGCCATGAACAGGCCGAAGCAGGTGGCGACGAGCGCCCACCACCGGTGCGCCGGCACGGCCTCGGTCTGCGCGGCGTACGCGGGTGCGATTGCAGACATACGGATTCCTCCCCTGTAGTCTCGTGAGGAACGGCGTCGAAGCAACGGCAGGTCGCCACTGCCGGGCAATCCCGGAGGCTTTGCCCCACCTGCAGCCCCGCCACCATAGATGCCGGGACGAAAACACGGCCCGCAGAGGCCGCTGCCCACCTCATCGCCTGCGGATGAGTGTATGCTCATGGTAGGCGTGCAAACGCTCAATGTCAAGTATTGTATGTTACAACGGTGGATATTATCGGAATGAGGGCACGGATTCTCGACGCCGCGCTCGCCGTCCTGACCGAGCGCGGTATCCTGGCACTCACCACCAAGGAGATCGCCCGCGCCGCCGGCTGCTCGGAGGGCAGCCTGTACACGTACTTCGCCAATAAGGAGAGCCTCTTGCTCGCCGTGATGGCGGAACGGCTGCCTCCATTCATCCCGCTTCTCCACGCCATGCTGGAGCGCGCGGGCGAGGACACGCTGCTCGATCATCTGCGAGAGGTTGCCCGTCTGGCCGCGCAGTTCTACCAGAAGCTGACGCCGATTGCGGCCAGCGTGCTGGCCTCGCCGGAGCTCTCGGAAGGGTTGCGCAGCAAGGGTCTCGGTCCCCACCGGGCCAACCAGTCGCTCGCCACCTACCTGCGCATCGAGCAGCGCCTGGGGCGGATCCGCGCCGGCGTCGATGTGGACGTCGTGGCCACGCTCCTGCTGGGCGCCTGCCAGCAGCGAGCCATGAACATGCGTTTTCTCGAGCAGACGCCGGACGACGAGGCGGATAGCCGTTTCGCCGCCGATATCGTCGCCGCGCTCATGCATGGCCTCTGTCCCGCTCATGAGGAGCACGCGGCCGCCGGCTAAAGTCTTGCCATGGGAGACCCTCGGTAGGGACCGACCTGCGCTTGCGGCCACTGCTACCGCAGACGGCTACGGCATGAACGTCAGCAGGGATACCACCGCACTCGCCCCGCTGCTGCCATGAGCGTCCGCAGTCGCAGGCCGGCCCTAACCGCAGTGAATGCCGGTTGACCACTACCGCAGGCACGCTTCGATCCCGGCAGGACCTTATCGTGTACCGGCAGACGCAGTACCCTATCAGGAGGCAGGTGGACTGCCGAGGTGTCGGGGGCTGTATGGTGATGGCGAGGCGCAGGGAACGCAGGAGGTTGGCCTGCTCCAGCGCCGTGACGCTCTGCGCGCTGCTGTGGGCGCTGATCGCCTGGTCCCTCTACCCACTGCCGACCGCCGGCGCTACGCCGGCCCTCTGCAAGCGGCTCGACGCGCCGAAGGACCTGCTCACCGGCCATGCGAGTGACATTGCCATCGTCGAGCAGGGCTACCGCTGCATTCTGAGCCACTACATCGCGGGCAAGATCGTGGATGACCGCACCCTGTTGCGCGGTGCCTTCAACGAGATTGCCGGCTCACTTCCCTCCAGCCTGTCGGCATTTACCCTGCCGTCGCTTCTGGGCGATCGCGACATCGACTGGCAGTTGTTCGCAGACGAATATGACGCCATCTCGTCCCTGCTGCAACCAACCGCGAGCGTGCAGCAAGCCCTGGCTGAGCTGGCTCTCTTTGGCATGACGATGAGCCTGCATGACGATCACCTGGCGTACTGGCCCCAGGATGAGACGAAGATCTACATCAGCCAGCTGAGCCCGGGAACACCGGCGCCGACCCTGGGGATCGTCACGGCGCCGGTGACCAAGGCAGTCACGTCCACGTATGTCACCGACGTGCTGCCGGGCACGCCGGCTGCCCGCGCCGGCCTGCGTCCGGGCGACACGATTGAGCAGGTGAACGGCAAGGCCGTGGTAGCAGGCGGCCAGGAGACCGCGGCGTTGGGCGCAGTGAGCATCCCGCGGATGGGCACTGCGGTCTCTCTGTCGCTGTTTCGCCCCTCCACCGGAGCCTATTTCACCGTGTCGTTGCAGCCGAAGTTGATGGTCACGCCGTTCGCGACCGCGCGCGTAGTGGGGAACGGCATCGCCTACGTGCGGCTCTTCGAGTTCAGCGCCGATGCCGCCTCTCGTGTCTTCACCGCGATCAAGGGGCTGCACTTGGGCACGGCAGTACGCGGTGTGGTGCTGGACCTGCGGGGCAACCCTGGGGGCGCGGAGGACCAGGCAGTCCAGATACTCAGTGCCTTCGCGCGCCACGCCGTGGTCGGTTACGAGGTGCAGGGCAGCGGCAAACGCGTTGCTCTTCGCACGGACAGCACGGTCAGCGCCCTCCACGGGCCGTTGGTCGTTCTGACCGACGGCGACTCCGCGTCGTCGTCTGAGCTGGTGGCCTCCGCCGTGCGCGACTTGAAGCTGGGCAAGGTTGTGGGCAGCCGCACGGGCGGCGAGCTGGCGGGAGCCTACTTCTACAGTCTGAGCGATGCCAGCGCGCTGGAGATCACGGCGTTCCACGTGCTCGGTGCCAAGGGGGAGAAAGTCGACAAGGTCGGCGTCGCTCCCGACCAGCAGGTGACGGTCACTGCCGCCGAGCTCTCCGCGGGCGACGATCCGGTCGTCGACCAGGCAGTGCGCGATATCCAGCAGGGCTGACATCCGCGCCACGTCCTCCTACCGATTCCACCAGTGCCCTTGACATTCCAGCTACTGGAAGGCGTAGGGTAGGTAGCGAGGATGGGAGACGAGCTGATTACCGGGCTGGTGAGCGACGTTCAGCATTGGCGACGAAACTATAGGCGGGGCTTTCATGGCCATCGGCCGCTGGATTGAGGCAAGCGGCCATCACATCAACGGGCCGGCCCGCGAGGTCTACGTCACACTCCCCGGGCAAGGTGTGCCCGTGGTCGAGATCCAGTTCCCAGTAGAGCGATCCTAGAAGGAGGACGAGGATGCCGGCAACCGATTTCAAGCGCGAGCTCAAGGATCTCTATCAGCCATCGGCCAGGGATTTTGCCATCGTGGACCTGCCGCCCATGCGCTATCTGATGATCGACGGGCAGGGCGATCCGAATACGTCGCAGGACTATGCCGAAGCCATCAACGCCCTCTACACCGTGGCCTACACGCTGAAGTTCGACGTCAAGAAGACAGACCCATCCGCGGACTACGCCGTCATGCCGCTCGAGGGCTTATGGTGGAGCACGGACATGGCGGACTTCGCCATGGATCAGCGCGATACATGGTGCTGGACGGCGATGATCATGCAGCCTCCCGTGGTCACGGCAGGGGCTGTCGAGGCGGCGCTGCAGGCCGCCGCCAAGAAGAAGCCGCTGCCCGCGCTGCCGCGCATGCGCTTCGAGGAATACCAGGAAGGTCTGTGCGCCCAGATCCTGTACTATGGCGCCTACAAAGACGAAGGCCCGACGATCCAGCGCCTGCACGAGTTCATTCACGCCCGCGGCTACGTCCCGGCGGGCAAGCATCACGAGATCTACCTGGGCGATCCCCGGCGCACCGAGCCCGCGAAGCTGAGGACCGTGATTCGCCAGCCGATGGGTCGCCCGTAGCGGAGTGGCGTCCGGCGAGAGCGTTCGGCGCTAAGCGTGCCGGTGCCGGTTCAGCAGTCTCGCGATTCCAGTCCGAAGCAGTTGCCTTCGGGATCCTGACCGGAACAGAAGGACGAGCATTCATTGGGGTGCCTGATCTCGGACATGGCGACGCCCTTGTCCAGCAGCATTGCTCGTGCCGCCTGTATGTCGTCGACCAGGAAATAGAACTGGGGGGCGTCGCCTCCAAACCGCCTCTTGCCGCCGGCATGGAGGGCCAGCGTGCAGGCACCGCTCTTGAAGGTCACCCACTTTTGCCCCTCGGCCGCATCCGTGTCGAGCGGCGCACTCAGCTCAAGACCCAGCACGTCCCGATAGAAGCGCACCTGCGCCGGCATATTCTCCACGAAGAGGACGATCTCGAAGAGGTTGCCGATCGGCATGGGCGCTCCTTCCGGTCTCGGGCGGTAGACGCGCGGCCACGACCCATCGGCGGGCCCGGCAGCTCTGCTCTCGATGGTAGCTCCCGAGTCGCACTGTGCGCCAGTGCGTGCCGCTTCAGCTCCCGTGCCCGGTCCGTGGCGCCCAGGAGCAGATCAATGGGCGACAGGCTCGAGTGCTCCGGCCACTGTGCGCAGGAGATTGCCGAGGCCGGAATGCGTGCCGGTTACTGGACTGTTGCTCACGCTCGGCGCCGTACGGAACGCCGCGCGGACATCTTACCCGCGCCGTTCGCTCCGGGCGCGGCATTCATCCCCAATGTACCTGAGTACAGCAGGCTGCACGACATACCCTGCGGGTGCAACGTCGATGTTACGTGTCCGCCTGCCGGCGCGGCCCGAGTGCCGGTAGCGGCACGTGCCCGGCGTGGCAGCGAGCCTCTACCTTGTGCCGGCCGCGGGAGCGCCGCCGAGCGCCAGCGCCTGCTCGATCGAGGGATAGCGCGGCTGATGCCCGGCGATCACGTGGCTTGCCACCGCGGTGCCCAGGCGGATCGCGTCTTCCAGCGACCAGTCGCGAGCCAGCCCGTACAGCACCCCGGCGTTGAACGAGTCGCCGGCGCCTACCGTGTCCGCGACCTGCGTCTCGATGGCCGGCATGTGCGTCGTGCCGGCCGCGGTCAGGCACAGGGCGCCTTCCGGGCCAAGCTTGACGATGATCGTGCCCGCGCCTCGGCTCCGCAGTTGCGCGGCCGCGGCGGCGGGATCGTCCTGGCCGGTGAGCGCTCGCGCCTCCTCGAGATTGGGGATGAAGATGTCGGTCTCCTCGAGCATGGCCCACACCTCCTCGCGCGCGCCGGTCGTCCAGCCATCCGGGTCCCAGCCTGTATCCAGAACGGTGACGAGGCCGGCGTTTCGTGCCTGCTTCAACAGGCCGACGCTGCTCTCGCCGCGCATGGCAGGCAGGTTGCCGTAGCCGCAGAAGAGGAAGAAGCGGCAGGCGGCGATACTTGACCAGGCCGCGAGGACGGTGCCGGCCGTGAAGTGGTGCAGATGGCCGAGGTGCGTGACGAACGCTCGATCGCGCGCCGAGTTGAGCAGGGCAATGCTGAGGCCGGTCGGCGTGGACGGCTCGATGCGCACGAGATCGGTGCCGAGGCCCATGCTCTCCATGTCTCGCAGAATCTGCCGGCCGACGTCGTCGTCGCCGGCGTTGCTGACCAGGCAAGGAGTCTCGCCAAGCGCGGCCAGCGCCATCGCCGTGTTGAAGGCCTGGCCCGCGGAGCGCAGCGAGCGCTCTTCGACTACCGCTTCCTGCCCGAATTCGGGAAGCCGATCCAGCGGTCCCACGACGAGGTCGCCGATCAGATTGCCTATGACGGCTATGCTTGGCATGGAGCTGCACTCCGCAGGAGAGAATAGACAGGTGTAGCCTCGGCTAGAGCAGGTCGGCGCCTCCTGCGACGGTCACTGCTTGCCCGGTGATATAGGACGCCAGCGGTGAGGCCAGGAACAGCACTGTCGCGGCGACATCTTCCGGGCGCTCGAGCCGGCCCATCGGCGTAAGTTTGACGTATTCCGCGCGCACCTCCTCCGGGGTGAGGCCGCGAAGGCTCGCCTCCCAGCCCAGTTCCCGTTCCTGCATCGACGTCATCACATAGCCCGGACAGACGGCGTTGACCGTGATGCCGTAGGGAGCCAGCTCGATGGCCAGACTCTTGGTGTATCCAATCACCGCCCACTTCGAGGCGGCATAGTGAGCCAGCAGGGGAACGCCTCGCGTGCCGGCCACGGAGGCCGTATTGATGATCTTTCCGGCACGCCGGCCCATCATCGTCGGCAGCACCGCCTTCGAGCAGAGGAACATGCCTTTGACGTTCACGTCGAAGTTGCGATCCCACTCCTCTTCCGTGATATCCCAGACGTGCTGCATGGAGGATACGCCGGCGTTGTTCATCAGAAGGTCGATGCGGTCGCTCTGCGCGCCCACCGTCTCGATCGCCTGCCCGACGTCGTCCGCGCTGGTTACGTCGCATCTGACGGCATGCGCAGCACGACCTCGTGCCCGCAGGGAGGCGGCCGTCTGTTCGGCCGCCTCCCCATCGCGATCGAGAACGAAAACCGAAGCACCCGCCTGTGCCAGCGCTGCTGCGATGGCACGCCCGATGCCGTTGGCGCCACCGGTGATGATCGCCGTCTGGCCCGCAAGGAACGGCCCCATTGAGAATTCAGAATCCATGGCATGCGTCCTTTCGATCCAAGACTGCGCCTTCCGGGTCGTGCGCCACGCAGTCGGTCATCGCGTCCTACTTGAGATACCCAGCCGCCTTCACGATCGTCGTGGCCTGCTGCTGTAGCGTGCTTGCCGCGTCTGCCGCTGTCTTGCCTTGATAGATCTGGGTGATGGCGTCGCCGATCTTGATGCCGACCTGATCCGCTCCCTTGAAGAGAATGTCGGCGTCGTCGGCATGATCGAGGGCGAACGCCACGGCGTTCGCGTAGCCGGCCGGGAACTGCTTGATCAGCCCGGCGTTGTGCCAGCTGGACTTGCGGACGGGCGCGAACGTCTTCGGCGCCGCTTGCAGATCGATCTGCTTGCTCGTCGCCCACTGGATGAAGTACCAGGCAGCGTTCTTGTTGTGGCCGGACTTTGGAATGCCCAGGCCCCAGTTCCAGAACGCGGTACGCGGCGCCTGGCCGCCGGCGCCTGCCGGCACCATGGCATAGCCCACCTTGCCGGCGACGCGAGACACTTTGGGATCCTCGAAGATGGAGGCGAAGAGGCTGGCGTCGAACCAGAAGGTGGCTACCCGGCCCTGCTGGAACTGCGCGGTGCAGTTGTACCAGTCATAGGCCGTGATGCCGGGAGGCGAGACCTTCTCCACGCGCGCCCAGGAACCCAGCGCCTTTACCACGGAGGCACTGGTGAACTGCGGATGCCACTGCTGGTCGAAGAAGTTCAACCGCCGCTCCACGTAGGGGCGGTTACCCCAGCAGTCGAGCGCCATGGCGTCGAACTGATCGATCAGCGAGGCGGGCACGCCGCGGATCACCGCCGCGTACATGTTGTCTTTCCGTACTTTCGGCGCAAGGCCCTCGATCGCCGCCAGCCAGTCGTCGAGTGTCTTGAGCTGCGCGGCGTTGATGCCGTATTTCGCGAACACATCCGTACGGTAGAAGATGAAATAGGTCTCGACCGTGATTGGAATGCCGTAGAGCTGGCCGCTCGAGGTCGGCAGGCGGAAGCCGTCCATGAACTTGGGATAGAAATCCGCCACGTCATAGGCTGCCTTGTCCGTCAGGGTAGGATCGCCGACATAGGAATCCAGTGATTCGAGCCAGCCGTTTTGCCAGGCATTGTAGCCGAAGTCCACGAGATCCTGGAAGAAGACGTCAAAGGGCGCCGAGCCGGCGCCGAGGCCGAGCAGCGCGCGATTGTAGTAGGTGGACTCGGGCATCACGGTGAGCTTGACGTTGATGCCCGTGAGCTTTTCGAACTGCGAGATCAGCGGTGCGACGGCTTGCTGCCAGGGGTGGTTCGTAAAGAGGACGTTGATCGACTGCCCGCTGAACCGCTGCCAATCGAACTTCGCGCTCGCGGCACGCAGAGTCTCCGCGTGTGCGAGAGGCAGACGATCGCTGACGGCAGCGCCGACCGCGGCCGCCAGGCCCAGGCCGCCGACCTTTACCACCTGCCGGCGGGTGACGTTTTGCATTGCTTGATCCGGCGATGTCGTCTCGTTGGTATCCACATCTGACTCCTTTTCAGCAAACTGGCGTGCTGGACGTCTCTGCACGCGGGGCTAGGGCTGGCTAGGCGAGGTCGATCGTGATGCCGGCTTCCGCCATTGCGCGAGCAATGTCCGGCTCCAGGCCTGTGTCGGTGATCAGTCGCGACACGTCGCGCAGGTCACAGACCTGTGTGAGAGCACGGTGGCCGAATTTGGCATGGTCCGCGACCACGACCGTGTGCTGTGCCGCGGCCATCATGGCGCGCTTCACCGGAGGATCGGCTATGCCGGCGCTCATCACGCCCTGGATCGGATCGATGCCGTCCGCGCCGATGAAGGCATAGTCGACGTGCAGCGTGCGGAAGAAGCCGACCATTTCCGGCCCGAATAGCTCGTACATGCCCGGCCGCAAGATGCCGCTCGGCACGATGACCGTATGGTTGGTGGACTCTGCCAGCAGCACCATGACGCGCAGATTGGTGGTGATGATCGAGATGTGCCGCTTCGTCCGCAACTGCGCGGCAATCTGCGCCGTGGTGGTGCCGCCATCCAGGATAATGGCCTGATCCTCTTCAATGAGACCGGCAGCCAGCGCGGCTATGCGCCGTTTTTCCGGAAGGTGCTGCGTATGCTTGACGCTGTAGGGAAGCTCGACCGCCTGGCCATCGTTGACCGATACTATTCCGCCTCGGACCCGTACTGCTTTCCCCTCCCTCGCAAGAGCAGCAAAGTCACGGCGCACGGTCACCGTGGAAGCATCCAGACGCCGGCTGGTGGCATCGACGAGCAGACTCCCGGCGCTCTCCAGGTCTTCCAGTATCATCTTCCGGCGCTGCGCAGCGATCACTACTCGCTCCTCTGATGATCTTCTCATCGTCACTTGCTGACCAATAGCCTACCATTACGGTCTCAAATGGTCAATACCTATCACGGACAAGCTTCATACAGCCTCACTCGGGGCGGGAGTGGTAGGGTGGTTCCTGAGGAGGATCGGTAATCCGCCGCACACCATGATCACGTTCAGTAGCCTTGACCGGCTAGTAACAATCACATATAATCCGTTATGCTCAGTATGTGATCACTGTGCGAAGAGGTTCTGAGGAGGTAGTTCGCGGTGGTTGTCAGTGAGGCAAGACTACAGCAGGCACGGGGCAGCGAGTTCTTCACCGCTCCCGTACTGGCTTCGGACATAGGACGGCTCCTGCAACGGCGGCAGGAGATCGACGCTACATTCGGCTCGCTGAAGCTCGAATCCATCGAGCGCGTGTTCTTCGTGGCATGCGGCGGCGCCTATGCTGCCCTCTACTCCGGCAGCTACTTGTTGAACCGCTGGACCACGCTGCCCAGCCAGGTGGTCTCGGGTTTCCCCTTCGTTCGCGATGCCGGCCCGGCGCTGGGTCCCGGCTCGCTCGTCGTCGTCCATTCCTATAGTGGAGAAACACAGGACACGGTCGCCGCGCTGCGATTCGCCAAAGAGCGGGGCGCCACGACGCTTGCCTTCGTGCGGCGGCCGAGCGTGACCCTGGCGCGAGAAGCCGACGCGGCGATCGCGTACGACTCCATCGCGCTCTATGCCTGCCCGCTCTTGCTCTCCTACCTGCTTGCCGTGGCCATTGCTCGCCGGCGCGGTCAGGCCGGTCCCGAAGTGCAGGCCGTGGACTCCGCCCTCCCCGCGCTGCCGGAACACCTTGCCTCCGTCCTGCTGCAGACCGAGGCGGCGGCCCGCCAAGATGCCCAGAAATGGCGCGACGTGTCGATGCTGTATGTGCTCGGTTCCGGGCCGCTCTGGGGACTGGCCTACAAGTTCGCCCTGACCGTGTTCATGGAAAACCTCCGCATCCACGGCTCGCTCATCGATCCGGCCGAGTTCCGGCACGGGCCGTGCGAGATGCTGGACCGCCAGAAGCCGTACATGGTGCACCTGATCGGGTCGGGCGACACACGGGCCATGGATGAGCAGGTCCTGGGCTTCGTGCAGGCGCGCGGATCCACCTCCCTGGTCTACGACGCGGCCGCGCTCGGCACGCCGCACGAGCTGCTCTCGCCGTTCACGCTGCTGGGCCCGCTCGAGGCGTTTACCGTGTACGGCGCGGCAGAGCGCGGTATCTACGATCTCGACGCACGCATCTTCCTCGGCAAGGGTGTGCTGGGCGCGCCCGATGCAGTTTGGCCGTAGTCCGAACACCGGCCGGCCGGTAGGGCAGAGCCATGCCCGGCCGGCTCTGGAAGAATGTCCGGATCGCTCGCGGGTGGAGCATGGTGCCGCCGTCGCAGAGAGCGGAAGCACACGTTGCCGGCGACCTCGGGAGTGGCGGGGCGCCCATGGCTGGGCATCGCCTGACTCCGGTCTTCACCCGCGAGGGCGGTCCGGGTCCCGGTCCGCTCGGGCAAAGGACGACGCTGCGTTGAACCGTACAGGGGCCGATGGCGGTATGAGAGGATGCCGAAAGCCGTGAGCCAAACCGCACACGCGATGCCTGCGTCCGCGCGCCATCGCGCATGGCGACAAAAGCGCTTGCCTGCCTACGCGCTCGCTGCTCCGGGGTTTCTCCTGCTGGCCGCCATCACGCTGTACCCGGTTTTCGACGGCCTCTTCGTGAGCTTCCACCAATGGAACTGGAGCTATGGCCAGGCGGGCAGCATGCGCTGGATCGGCCTGAGCAACTACCAGAACCTGCTCAGCGATTCGCTATTCTGGTCCTCGCTCGGTCACACGCTCATGTTCTCGGGCATGGCCATCACGCTCGAATTCGGTCTGGGCCTACTCTGCGCAATCCTGCTCAATCTCGACCTGCCCGGGATAACCCTCTTCCGATCCGCCATCATCTTCCCGCTGATGATCGCCGACATCGTGGCGGCAGTGATGTGGAAGATGCTGCTCGATCCCTCGCAGGGCTTCATCAACTATGTGCTGGGCACCCTAAACCTGCCGACCCCGGATTGGCTGGGCGACCCCACGGCCGCGATGCCGGCGCTCGCGGTGGTCGACGCCTGGTGGCAGACCGGCAATATCGTGCTCATCCTGCTCGCCGGCCTGCAGAGCCTGCCGCGCGATCTGATCGAGATGTCCATGATTGACGGCGCTTCGGCGTTGCAGACCTTCCGCTATATCGCCCTGCCCTGGCTGAGGCCGTTTATCCTCTTCGCCCTTCTGTTCCGCGCCGTCGACCTGTTGCGCGTCTTCGCGCTGGTGTGGGGCACGACGGCAGGCGGTCCGGCCAACGAGACCATCGTCAGCCAGCTCTACATCTACACCCAAGGTCTCGGCAACTACCTCAATATCGGCTATGCTTCGGCACTCGCGGTGGTTCTGGCACTGATCATGGGTATCCTGGTCGTGCTCTACCTGCGGTTCACGCCGGAAGTGGCGGTGTAGCAGATGAATACCACACTCGCGGTCGTGCGCCGGCGTGTCGTGCCCTACTTCCTGCTGATCTGCGTGTCGGCCTTCTTCCTGGCGCCCATACTCTGGGTGATCTGGACCTCGCTCAAGACACAGATCGACTCGATGGCCATTCCGCCGGTCTGGACTTTCGCGCCGCAGTGGCAGCACTACGTCGACGTCTGGTCGGTAGGGACCTTCGCCCACGACTTCGTGAACACGATCGTGGTCGGCCTGGCCACCATTCTGCTCACGCTTGTGCTGGGAATCCCGTTTGCCTACTCCCTGGCCCGCATGCGACCCTTGGGAGGCACACTGGCCGGCACATGGCTGATCGTGGTTCGCATGCTGCCCGAGATGGTGTTTCTCATCCCGCTCTACACGCTGTTCCGCACGAGCGGCCTCTACGATACCGATTTCGGCCTGGTCGTGGCGTTCCAGATCTATACGCTTCCCTACACCACCTGGCTCCTGGTCGGCTACATTCAGTCCGTTCCCGGCGAGATCGACGAGGCGGCACGGATGGACGGCTGCGGCACCACGACTCTCCTCTGGCGTGTCGTGGTACCGCTCATCGCGCCGGGTATCGTGGCGACCGCCGTCCTGAGCTTCATCACCGTGTGGACGAATCTGCTGTTTCCGCTTGCCCTGGCCTACAGCAATGCCAACACCGTGTCTCTGGCGATCGCCAACTTCCAGGGCTATGCCAACTTCGACTGGTCGCTGATGGCAGCGGCGACGATCGTCTCCACGGGCCCGCAAATCGTATTCTTCGTGATCGTCCAGCGCTTCATCATCCGCGGCCTGACCCTGGGCGCCATCAAGGGATAGACCGCGCGCCGGGAAGCATAGACCCGTGCGGCGCCCAATGCAGAGGAGGCAATGGTTATGTCCCGCAGGGTGCGAACAGCCGTGATCGGGCTGGGATCGATCGGCCCGACACACGCGCAGTGGTGTGCCGGCATCCCCGAGTCGGAGCTCGTGGCGGTCTGTGACCTGGACGAGCAGCGCGCACGATCGACGGCCGATCGCTATGGCGCCAGCGCCTATACCGATTACAGGTGGGTGCTCGAGCGCAAGGACATCGACGCGGTGATAGTGGCCACGCCCACGTTCTTGCATGAGCCGGTCATGATCGAGGCTGCACAGGCGGGCAAGCACGTGGCGGTAGAGAAGCCGCTCTGCCTGAGCCTCGAGCAGGCGGATGCCATGATCGCGGCAGCCCGAGCGGCGCGCGTGCACACGCAGTACCTGGAGAACCTGTGCTTCAGTCCGTGCTACCGGCAGGCCAAGGAGGTTATCGACGCAGGGGGTATCGGCGACGTGATGTTCCTCCGCTGCTGCGAGAGCTCCGGCGGTGGCGTGGCGGCGCAGCAAGATGCCTATGGTGCCCTACACTCGGGGGCGCCCTCCGGAGGAGAAGGACAGACCCTGGGATCGTGGTACCTCGACGAGGCGAAGAGCGGTGGCGGTGCCCTGATGAGCACCGGCTGCCACTGCATCATGTACATCCGCTATCTGCTCGACCGCGAGCCGGTCACGCGAGTCTATGCCGAGCTGAGCACGGTCAGCCATCAACAGGATGGCGTCGAGGATGCAGCCTACGTCACGCTGCGCCATCGCGGCGGTCAGATTGCCTGGGTCGACACTTCGCTGGTCAACGCGCTGGGGACATTCGACGATCGGGCCGAGATCTACGGCACCAAAGGCACCATCTTTCTCGATATCTACCGTAACTCGCCGATCCGGGTGTATAGCCAGCCCGGCTACGGCACGCTCGGCGCCTCGATGTTCGGCGCGATTCCGCGTGCCGATCAGAACTGGAGCTACCCGTTGGCGGACGAGCGGTGGGCGCTGGGCTATGCTGCCGAGCTGCGCCACTTTCTCGGCCAGATCCTGGCCGACACGCCGCCCACGATCACGCTCGAAGACGGGCGGGCCACGCTGGCTATCGTGCTGGCCGCATACCGGTCGAGCAGCTCAGGTCAGGCCGTCCTTCCCGAGGAAATCGCCGGCCCGCCGGCCTGAGACGCGCCGCTGCCTGCCGGTGCGGCTGCGCGATGCCCGCGGCTGCGCGATGCCCGTGCGCACGCGCTCCATGGCGAGATCGACCGCGGTTGTCGCTGCCCGCATCGCCCGGCCGCGGACGGCGTAGGCCGGCCAATTCATGAGTAAGGCACGCGGCAAATCCGGCAGCGCTGGTGCCGGCCAATCGGGGTGGCGAGCGGTATAACACACATGGCACTGCATGCTGCCTCGCGCGGCGAAGCGACCCGATATGTGCCTGAGAGAAGCACACGCCTCCGCTGGACCGCGGCTCACGAATGAAGGAGACACGATTATGCCACGGTTGCCTATCAACCGCCTCAATGAAGAGGCCGACACGGCGATTGAGCTGCGCTCCGCACCTTCGCCAGGCGTCTGCTACAGATCCGGTCTCACCATCTATGACGAAGAGCTGAGCAGCGGCCGATTCATCGGCAGATATTGGTCGGCGAACGGGACGATCAGGCCCTGGCAGGCCATCGAGCAGGAACGGGAGATCGTCGACATCCTGCCTACCGAGGCATTCCATCTGCGCATCGGCAACCTGCTGCTCGAGAGCGCCTGGCAATGGGTTGCCAGCCGGGAGATCGCCGAAGATCGTCCCGGATCGCGCCACCTGGCGATCGAGCTCGCGCATCAGTCGAGCGACGCCGGCGTGACAGTGCACACGCGCTTCGACGGCAGCCCGTTTCTCGAGCGCTGGCTGAGCGTGACCAATACCGGGGCGCGACCGGTCTCGCTGTCGGCCGTTGCCCCGTTTGCCGGCTTGCTCTGGTGGATTCGCGATTTCGCCGAGAACCTGCCCGAGGGCGGCTCGGGATCGGTGTTCAGCCTGGGCTACTTCGTCGATTCGAGCCCTCTCAGAGAGGGCGACTTCCGCTGGGAGCCGTTGCGCGCCGGCACGAAGGTCGTCGAGGGCAGGATGGGCCGTTCCGGACACGGCCGGCCGTCGTTCATGCTCAGAAACGAGGTCACCGGCGAGACCTTCATCGGAGAGCTGGCCTGGAGCGGCAACTGGCGGTACGAGATCACCGTCGAACAGGACGATCGGGCGCGCTATGCCAGGCTCTTCGTCAAGATAGGGCCGTTCGCCGCGGACCCCACCCTGCGCGTGATCGAAGCCGGCGAGACGGTCAGCGTCCCGGCGGTACACATAGGGCATTTGCATGCGGACCTGGACGGCTGTGTCCAGGCGCTGCACGACCACATTCGTTCCGCCGTACTGCCGGCACAATTGCCGGGCAAGTCGCAGCTGATCGAAGCCAACCATCGCGGCTACCTTTCGGACCACGAAGACGAGGGTGGGATCATGCGCGAGATCGACATGGCCGCCGAGATCGGCGCCGAGATCTTCATGATCGATGCCGGCTGGTACGGACCAGAGCCAAACCGCTGGGCCGACAACGTCGGCGATTGGTACGCCGGGGCATGGCTGCCGAACGATCTCCATCCTCTGGTCCGGCATGCCCACGATAAAGGCTTGCTGTTCGGTCTATGGGTCGAAATCGAGAGCATCGGCGCCAGTTCCATGCTGCTCAAGGAACATCCGGACTGGGTGCTGACCCGCAACGGCGAGCCGGTGGGGAAAGGAAGGCACCTAGACGTGGCGAATCCCGCGGTCGCCGGCTGGATGGAAGCCGAGCTCGTGCGGATCATCGCGCAATACGGGCTCGACGTGTTTCGCCTGGACTACAATACCCACGTCTACGAGGGCGGCAACCGGCTGCGAGACGGCTTCCTCGAGAACACGATCTGGCGTCACGTGGAAGCGATCTGGGGCATATTCGAGCGCCTTCGCCGGCGTTTCCCCGGAGTGATCTTCGAGAACTGCGCTTCAGGCGGGGGCCGGCTGGATCTCGGCATGCTGCGCTACTTCCAGATCACCGAGATCTCGGACTGGATGCCTGCCCCGCGTTCGCTCAAGATCCTGAACGGCCTGAGCCTGCACCTGCCGCCGGAGATCTGCCTGCGCACCTTCGGCACCGAGTTTCCGGACAATTACCTGTACGGCGACCTCGACTACCTGCTGCGCTCCTGCCTGTTCGCCCATCCGATCTTCCGCGGGATCGCGCCGTCTCCGGACCAGCTCGGCGAGCCACGCCGCGCCACGATCGCACACGCCGTACGTCTCTATAAGGAGTTCATTCGCCCGATCCTGCCCGACGCCAGGGTCTATCACCACACGCCCGTGCTACCCTTGGACCGGCCGCGGCCGTGGTGCGTGCTGGAATACGCCTCACCCGACGGCTCGAGCGAAGT
This sequence comes from uncultured bacterium, assembly GCA_963827235.1. Classification (GTDB taxonomy): domain Bacteria; phylum Chloroflexota; class UBA5177; order JANWHV01; family JANWHV01; genus JANWHV01. The sequence goes on along the minus strand of CAWHAE010000009.1, from coordinate 398,089 downwards.
GGCCGGGATCTTCCGCTTGACCGAGCCCGATCCAGGTCGCTACTGCTATCGACCACGCGGCCTGCGCGATGGCCGGGCTTACCGGGTGCAGCTGGACAATACCGGCGAGTGCGTCGAGCTCACGGGCCTGGACCTGCGCCGCGACGGACTGGAGATTCGCCTGGAAAGCCCGCTTACCTCGGAGCTGCTGCTGATCGAGGCCCTCTGATGCCCGGGTGAGTGGCTGCTCTCGCTGCCGGGCAGCGTGGGCTCTGGATATGACCGAGAAGCCCCGGCGTGCCCACTCCAGGTCGCGCCGCCAAGGCGGTGTGGCGCCCCGCCTGACCGGACGATCCCGGTTGCGATATTTCACAGCATTCCCGGCGACTGCGGCCTTCCCTGCGCACGCCCTATGCTACACTTTCCGGCGTAGCGGGAAGGAAGCGGTCCGATGCTGGCGATGGTGCAGTCATGCGCGGTGGTCGGCCTAGACGGCGCCCTCGTGCAGGTGGAAGTAGACCTGGCCAACGGGCTGCCCGCCTTCACCATCGTGGGACTGCCCGACGCGGCGGTCAACGAGGCCAAGGAGCGCGTGCGCGCCGCCATCCGCAACTCCGGGCTCAGCTTCCCCCTCAAGCGCATCACAGTCAACCTGGCGCCGGCAGACATTCGCAAGGAAGGCCCATCGTACGACCTGCCGATGGCAGTGGGCGTGCTGCGCGCGGGTGAGCAGATCGTATTCGACGACACGGGGTGCCTGTTCCTGGGGGAGCTGGGGCTGGATGGGGCCCTGCGGCACACCAACGGCATCCTGCCCATGGTGGCCCTGGCGCGGGACCATGGGATCAGCACGGTGTTCGTGCCGGCGGTCGACGCTGCGGAGGCGGCGCTGGTCGAAGGCATGACGATCATCCCGGGGGAGAACCTGGCGGCGCTGGTCGGGCATCTGCGCGGTGACAGGCCGATCGCACCCGCGCAGCCGATGGGGCTGGACCTGGACGTGGAACCGACGTCGGCGGTGGACTTCTCCGCGGTGCGCGGGCAGGAGCACGTGAAGCGGGCGCTGGAGGTCGCTGCGGCCGGCGGGCACAACGTGCTGATGAGTGGATCGCCGGGCGCGGGCAAGACGCTACTTGCCCGCGCGCTGCCCGGGATCCTGCCGCGCATGACGCCGGAGGAGAGTCTGGAAGCGACGAAGATCTTCTCGGTGGCTGGTATGCTCTCGCCGGACCAGCCGATGGTGCGTGAGCGACCGTTCCGGGCGCCGCACTACACGATCAGCAACGCGGGGTTGGTGGGCGGCGGGCGCTGGCCGCGCCCGGGCGAGATCTCGCTGGCGCACCGGGGGGTGCTGTTCCTGGACGAGCTGCCGGAGTTCGGCCAGGCGGGGCTGGAAGTGCTGCGGCAGCCGCTGGAGGACGGCACGGTGACGATCAGCCGGGTGAATGGCTCGGTGACCTTTCCAGCCAAGTTCATGCTGGTGGGGGCGATGAACCCGTGCCCGTGCGGCTATGCCGGGGACAGCGTGCGGGAGTGCACGTGCTCGCCGGGGGCGATAGCGAAGTACCAGCACCGGCTGTCGGGGCCGCTGGTGGACCGCATCGACATCCACGTGGAAGTGCCGCGAGTGCAGTACGAGAAGCTGACGGGCGAGAGCCAGGGCGAGCCGTCCCATGCGGTGCGGGCGCGGGTGCAGGCGGCGCGGGAACGGCAGCAGGTGCGCTTTGCCGGGACAGGCCTGATCGCGAACGCGGACATGGGGCCGAGCGAGGTGCGCAAGTACTGCCTGACGGAGGCAAGCGCGCAGGGGCTGCTGAAATCGGCCATGCAGCAGCTGCACCTGAGTGCCCGAGCCTACCACCGCACGCTGAAGCTGGCGCGGACGATCGCGGACCTGGCGGGTGCGGAGACGATCGCTGCCATTCACGCCGCCGAGGCGCTGCAGTATCGGGCGCGGAAGCAAGTGTAGTTATCCCACTCGTTGCCTGTTCCAGTCCAGCACATTTGCGCGCTTCTGTACAGGTCCAAGGTGATACGGGACGCGGACACTGTGCTTGTAGCGCGAGGGATAGGCATGGTCGCAGAGCGAAGACACCACAGCTTCGAAGAGTTCCTGGCGTTACCCGACAACGGGAACCTGCATGAATATGTGCGGGGAGCGATACGGGAAATACCGCCACCTAAGGGAATGCATGGCGTCCTGGAGAGCGCGCTCCTGTCTCTCATCGATCGTTATCTTGAGTCCAAGGCACTGCACCTGGGTTGGGATCCGGAACAGGGATTGGCGGCGCGCCGGGGCGTGCTGTTTCTGGACGAGCTGCCGGAGTTCAGCCAGGCGGGGCTGGAAGTGCTGCGGCAGCCGCTGGAGGACGGCACGGTGACGATCAGCCGGGTGAACGGCTCGGTGACCTTTCCGGCCAAGTTCATGCTGGTGGGGGCGATGAACCCGTGCCCGTGCGGCTATGCCGGGGACAGCGTGCGGGAGTGCACGTGCTCGCCGGGGGCGATAGCGAAGTACCAGCACCGGCTGTCCGGGCCTCCGACAGGCCGATCTCGTGCCGGTACTGGGGCGACGATCACTCGTGTCCGAGATTCTGCATAACAAGCGTCGACTGGCCATGACGCACGTGCAGAAGCTGGCGGAGTACTTCCAGGCGTCGCCGGCTACCTTCATCGACGAATTGACTTCCTGAGGAGCCTATCCAGTCGTTCGATGCCCGTCTACCGCAGTATTCGAGGTATCTATGCCATGGTGTACACTCCGCCCATTGAGGAAACGCGGCAACGCAGCCCTGGACAACGCCGACCGTTTCCCCACCGGAGAAGGGCTTCTGCCACGCGACGTGTGGTTTGCATACGGCTCCTCGCTAGAAGGCGCAGATCGAGGCGACGTAGTCGCTGGAGCCATCGCGGAGCCAGCCATCGAGCTGGGCGACGTCTTTGAGCTGCTGCCCGCGTGGCCGCGGCACCTCAACATAGCGACACTCCAGCTCGGGCAGAGCAGTCATGTCGCCCCAGAGCTTCTCGAACTGTGCCACCGGCAGGATATCCTCCTGGCCCTGTCCCCAACGTTTCTTGACGTCTTTCAGCGTGACGTACGTCGGCATGCGCGTCGCCACTGCCCGTACCGCTGCCGCGACGCGCTCCTCGTCGCCGAGGTCGGCCCTCGTCAGCCCAAAGACCGCCAGAACGCGGTCGACATGTAGCCACATCGTGCCCGTGTTATAGAACGTGAGATTGAACTCGTCCTGCTCACGCGGCATGGCCAGGCCCTCAACCAGCCGCAAGCGTCCATCGGCGCGGGCCAGGCCACCGCCTCGGTCCTCGACGTACCGCCGGATCACTTCCACGGTCATGGCCACCTCCGTCTCGAGATGCCACGCAAGGAGCGCCGGATCGACGTCCGTGCCCACCGTGTCGATGTTGTGCACCATCAGCACCTGCAGCGTGGGGCGCTCCGCGATGAGCTGCGCCAGGACACCATTCCTGAGCATGTTGGCGAACTCGAACCAATGGCCAACTGGGTGGAGACATTGGAGTGGCACATTGTCCGTGTAGTCGCTGCCCTCACCCAACTGCAAGGCCCAGCCGATGAGCGCCGCACGCTGGCTCTTCCGCACCTTCTGCGCCTGCTCATCGAGCAGCTGCTGGGGCATCTCCTCCCAGGCGAAGCGCAGGTCGCGCGTCATCGGCACCAGACGCAACCCGACATTCCGCCCGGGCGAGAGTACCAGTGGTCCGCCGTAGCCGTAGCGGTCGTGGGATTCGAGGAAATCCCGGATCGGCTGATCGGTCAGAAAGCTGGTAGTGACGACGTGTGGCAAGGCCACCCCGCACTCCCGGCCGAGGCGCCGGCTCTTCGCGAGGTGGATCTCGAGAAACGTACGGTGCTTGCCGGCGAGCCTGCCGAAGGGGTTGAGCGCCTTGACCACACCTGCTCCCTCGGTCCAGCGGCTGCCGACGCCAGCGGCGAACGTGACCACCGCGGCGGCACCCTCGCCCACCAGCTGCCGGCCGCGCTCCTGCAAGGTCCGGAGTTCCGGCAGCGCCACGAGGCTGGCCACGTCGCCCGGTTCGGCGTCGCGGATGACGGTCCGCGCCGGTAGCCGGTTTTGGGCCAGGCCAATACGGCCGCTCCGCAGGTCCGCCCGGATTTGCTCGTGCTGGATGCGGTCGAAGCCGAGTGCGGCGAGCAGGTCGTGCAGGCTCTGGCCGTTGCCATCTTCATGCCCTGGCTCAGGCATGACCCGGTCGAAGATCCGTTGCACCATGCCGGAGAACTCAGGCTGGGTGCGGCAGACCATGCCGACGCGGCTTAACTCGACGCGGCGTCCCTGCGCAAGACTGAGCGGGTCCTGCCGGAGGAGTCCGGGAATGGTCAGCGGGTAGTAGCCGGACGGCATCAGGGCCGAGCCGCCCGAGCGCAAGTCGGCAACCGTCCCCCGCGTGTTGATGGCGAAGTCGTAGACCACCGGATCGATGGCAAAGGGCAGCGCGTGCTCGAGGCGCCGCTTCGTCTGCAGCATGATCTCCTGGAGGCGGTCCTTCGCGGCATCTCGCCGCTCCGGCGTGAAGATGAAGCCCATCCCACCTCCGGAGGCTCCTCCGAGCATCCAGAAGCCCCAGAACGCTTCGCCAAACTCAGCTCGCACCTGATCGATCAGCGACTCGGTGAAGAGGTTTGTCGCACGTGGGACAATCGTGCGAATGGGCCCGAGGAAGCAGCGCGTGGTTGCGGCGCCGATGGCGTGGGTGTCGCCCGTGCGAAGGAGGCCAAGGATCTCGTCCAGGATGGCGCCGGCCTCCTGCCGCGCGGCCCACTCGGCCTCGGAGCGCAGCAAGTACTTCTCGGTTACCATCTCGAGCATCGGTCCGACGTTCTGCGCCATGCCGCCGTGGACGAGCACCAGGCTGTCCTGGAGGCGGCTGCGGGTGTCGTCCGACGCCTCGTCCGCGGTGAGGATGTGGTGCACCGGCAAGAGACAGCCGCGGCTGATGCCGTACTCTGGGTCGTCCGGTGAGGCCAGAACGCCGGTGATCAGCTTCATGTCGGGCCAGACCCCGCCCGAGTCCTGCCATCCCCCGCCCGAGCCCGCCAACCACTCGCCCAGAATGGCGCGTGCCGCCACGATGCGCCGCTCGCTTTCGGCGAGTTCGCCAACCATCGAGGCGGTCTGGCCGGTTGCTCGCATGCACACCGCGATCAGGCTGGCAAGCAGGTTGGTCGACACCGCGAGGCGCGAGCCCTTTGGGATGCCATTGACACGGCTGACGAGCTCGATACCCTTGCCTTCGCCGGCAACACGAGCCAGCAGGTCCTCGAGGCGCTCGCCGGAGCCTTCGATCCCAGGAGGAACGAGACCAGACGCGATGACCGCGGCCTTGAGGAGGCCGAGGTAGTCGGCGGCGTAGTCGAACACCTCGGCGAGGCTCTTTATCTCTGCCGTGGCGCCGAGATCCACGCTCGCCAGGCGGAGGACAGGCTCGTCGATGACGCGGAAGTATGCCTCCACGGGTGGGCGCGGGGAAGGCTCGCGCCCACGGACCGCGAGGTCTATCGAGACGTTCAGCACGCGGGCGCCCTCGGGATAATCCATCCCGAGAAAGAAGATGTCGCTCCAGGCACAGTGGTTCAGGTCCATGCGGACCGGCGTTGCCTCATGGAGGATCGGGAACAGGCCATCTGGCGACCGCTCCACCAGTTCGTGGCGCACGCGAAGTGGCTGGTCCATGGGATGGCCGACGCGGAACATCCATTGATTGCCGCGCACCGAGCGGACGCTTCGGCGCACTTGATCGGCCAGCGTCTGCAAACCGAGGCGGCGGTAGGCTTCGGCCAGGGCGCTGGAAATCGCTGCGCTATTGCCAGAGCTTCGTCCGGCGCCGAGGAACTCCGTTATCGCTTCTTCGAAGCGCCGCTGCAGCAGGCGAGCATAGCCCTCATAGGGAATCAGCCCAGAAGCTGGCCCAGTGAGCTTGGCCGGCACGTGGAAGCGGTGGATGGCGTACAGGAAGAACAGTGCGCGCACGCGCTCGTAGAGATTGGCACTGGTGTGCCGCAGGGCCTCCAGGTCCGCGCATTCGCGCTGAAGCTCGGCCAGCGACGCCGTTCTGCAGCACGCATCGAGTGATCGGTTGCGAACTGCCGGGTCGGTAGATGTGAGGATCTCGACGAGTTGCCCGCTCATCATGACCTCTGCGTTGCGCCGAGGTCCCGCTGCGCCACCAGCTCGAGGAGCAACGAGAGCACCTCGGCGCGGTCCTTCCCACTGAGCGCCAGGGCAAGCTGCGCGTTGAAGATGCCGTACCTGGCGCCGACGTCGTACCGCCAAGCGTGCTCCTCGAGAGCCAGGTATCTCTCTCGCTCGGCGAGCCTGGCCAATGCCGCGGAGAGCGTGGTCGCGGCCGTGGCCTCTGCCAGCTGATCGCTCAGGATCTCCATGATCGTGGGTGTGAGCACGTGCATGCCGAAGAAGCAGAGGTAGTGCCCAGCCCGCAGGCCGGGGACGGCAAGCCTGAGTTCCGCCTCGGTTGGCGCCGGCTTCTCAATAACCGTCTCAACCAGGTAGAGCTCGCGGCGTCCCTGGATGCGGCGGCCCCCGATGGCGCCGAAGTAGGGGAGCAGACTCTCCCGCGTGGCCTGCACGGTCGAGACGGCGCATTCCTGGGCGCTGGCTGTTTCGACCAGCTGACGGGCACACGACTTCTCGCTCCCGGAGACGTAGAGGTGATCGCCGACAAGGTGCAGGAAGGGCTCGCCGCCGACAAAGTCGCGGGCGCAGTAGACGGCGTGACCATACCCTAAAGGACGTTCCTGGCAGATGAACGTCACGTTGGCGCCGCGGTAACCGTGGCCCAAGCCATCCCGGTCGCCGATTGCCTCCTGGTACGACGTTTCATCTCCGGGGGCCACGACCACCCCGATTTCCTCGATCCCGGCGCTCACGATTTCCTCGACGAAGATTTGGAGCAGAGGCTTTTCGACGCCATCGCGGTCAATGAGCATCTGGACCGGCAGGGTGCGCTGACCGGGCCCGGCCGCCGTGATCACCGCCTTAGTTACGTTCATCGCCATCGGCTACTCCTTGCCGCGTTGCTCTGTCCCAAGATGTGCCAGCGGTGCACCCTGACATCGATGCCTCCACGACGGTGACGAGACCCGCAGGGTCTCTCGGGCTTTTCCACTCTTCGGCCTTGGTCAAGGTCTCTGCAATGGTGTCATTCCTCGACTCCACCATCAACGCTAGGATATCCGCTATCAACGCGGCGCAGCGCCTCTGCCCACAGTTCGAGCAATGCAATTGGAAGCTGAAGGCGACAGGAGACCCAGCCGCTTGCCGGTCCTTGAGAGCGTCGCACAATGTCGCGTGGTGGTACACCGGTAGGGGAAGCGCATTGGTAATCCGGCACGCTGGTCTTGCCTGCAGAGCCGCCACGGGCAGCGCGCCCGTTCCGCCGGCTGTGCCGATCGCTCGGCACGCGCAGGGTCTGGGGCGGCGGACCAGTATGTCCGGGCTGCGAGACCTTGGCTGCGCGGTCAGCCGCCAGCACAGGATGCGCCGTCCGCAAGCGCGGAGGATTGAAGGACCGGGCTGGCAGGGTCAGTCTGATGAGGATGAGATATGCTCTGGTGCTCCTGCTCGGCGCCGGGCTGGCGACCTGGTGGCTCCGCCCCCGGCCATTGCCGGCGCGGCCGCTTGCCGCCGCGCCGGTGTACAGCGTGGCGCAGATCTCTGCCGGGCTGGCGCGAAACCCGGCTGCCTGGGTTGGCCGTACGCTGCTGGTCCGCGGCACGGCCGTCGAGCTCTATCCCTGTGCGCCGAGCGTGACCCTGTGCTATCTGCAGGCGCTCCTTCTCGACGATGCGACCCAGAATGCGGGCGTCCAGTTTCCCCTGGAAGTGCAGGCGGGCGACTCGACCTGGAACATCTTGCGCCGGGTGCCGGTCGTGGGCAGCCTGCTGACGCGCGGCACCGGCCCGGCTCCTGTGGACTGGAATGAGCCGGCGGTGTACAGCGTGCAGCTGCGTGCCGGCAGCTGTACCCTGCACAACCAGGGCTGCTACACGCTCGTCGTGCAGGGTCAGTAGGCGGCGTGACACGGCGGTAGCCACGCCCCTGGCTCTGGACCTGGACGTCCAGCCCAGCCCGGCGGTGGACTTCTCCGCGGTGCGCGGCCAGGAGCATGTGAAGCGGGCGCTGGCCGCGCCCGGGCGAGATCTCGCTGGCGCACCGGGGGGTGCTGTTCCTGGACGAGCTGCCGGAGTTCGGCCAGGCGGGGCTGGAAGTGCTGCGGCAGCCGCTGGAGGACGGCACGGTGACGATCAGCCGGGTGAATGGCTCGGTGACCTTTCCAGCCAAGTTCATGCTGGTAGGGGCGATGAACCCGTGCCCGTGCGGCTATGCCGGGGACAGCGTGCGGGAGTGCACGTGCTCGCCGGGGGCGATAGCGAAGTACCAGCACCGGCTGTCGGGGCCGCTGATGGACCGCATCGACATCCACGTGGAAGTGCCGCGAGTGCAGTACGAGAAGCTGACGGGCGAGAGCCAGGGCGAGCCGTCCCATGCGGTGCAGGCGGCGCGGGAGCGGCAGCAGGCGCGCTTTGCCGGGACAGGCCTGATCGCGAACGCGGACATGGGGCCGAGCGAGGTGCGACGCGGACATGGGGTGGTCGTCCGATGCGTAGTGATCGTCGCGAACGAATTGTAGTTGCTTTCGTCTATCCGGACCTCGAGCGGCTGGCTGCGACACTTGTCCCTCTGTTTCGATCACTGCTTACAACCATTACTGGTCGGTTGGATCTGCAGCCAAACAGGTGTCGGGCACGGTCAAGACCGGCGAGCCAGGCTCCCAGATCGACATAACGGGGTAGATATCCAGGGACTCGATCGCGACCTCGCCGCCGCAAGCGTAGAGTTCCAGGCCGAGTGCGTCGATATCGGGGAAGATGAGATCGGTGATCACGGCCTCACCGCCGTTGCCAAAGACTTCGATCGACGACCAGTCGATGAAGATCTGGAGCTCGAGGGCACCGTTTCGCAAGGGGAGCTGGACCTCATGACGGCCTGAGAAGCGCGGGCTAAAGGACGTGAGTCCAGAAGCGGTTCGATCGATGAACAACGTCGAGGTTCTCGAGTCGTATCCAACGGTTGTGTAGTGTTCGCCGTTCGTATGTACCCGAAAGCCAAACTCCGTCGACACCGGCGGCGCGAACTGCCCTGCGAACTCAAGTGCTCGCCCTGTAGTGCCCGAAAGAAGGTTTGTCCCGGGCACGACCGTTGTGTGCGCCCAGTGACGGCCCTCTCCGCGCAACTGGCGCAATGCGGGGACAGGGGTCTGTGCCAGCCGCAGACCGTGCCCGGTTGCATGCAGATCGAGGAAGCGGGGCAGTGTCAAGCAGCCTCTCCAGGGACTCGTAGGAACCCGCTCGGCATACGACGGCGAGGCCATCCAGCCAATCCACACTCGGCGTCCATCCGCAAGAGATGTGTCCGACCACGTGACAGCGGCGTAGTTGTCCGCGCCGCAGTCGGCCCACCTGATCACGCCGGCCGCGTCGTCATTGATGAACTCGTCACCGGTGAATCGACCGACGAAGTACTGGACACGGCTAAACTGAGCATTTCCCACGCTGACGGACAACAGCCATCTTCGGTCGTTTGGATCGCCGTCAACCGGCAAGGAGAACAGATCCGGACACTCCCAGACACCGGCGTGGGATCCATGCCCTTGGCCGAAGGAGCTGACATGCGTCCAGCCGATCAGATCCGGCGACGTATAGAGCCGGACGTGGTCACCGCAGGCAAGGACCATGACCCATCGCTTCGCAGGCGCATGCCAGAACACTTTGGGATCGCGCATGTCGGGCAAACCAGGATTGGACAGCACGGGATTTCCCGGGAACATCGTCCAGGTCCGGCCCTTGTCGCTACTGTAGGCGATGCTCTGCTGCTGCAGGCTATCCAGGCTCTGCGTGAAAACGGCAACGAGCCCAGCCTGACCGGCGAACAAACCTGCACTGTCTTCATGATCCACCACCGCACATCCGGACCAGATGTCGCCCAGGTGATCCGGCGATAAGGCGATCGGAAGATCGGTCCACCGCACCAGATCGGTGCTGATGGCATGGCCCCAGTGCATTGGCCGTTCCGTGCCGTGCACCATGGCATCAGGATTATGCTGATAGAACAGGTGGTAGTCGCCTTCGTAATACACCAGGCCATTGGGATCATTCATCCAATTCCTGGGCGGCGAGAAGTGGAATTGCGGCCGATAGAGTTGCCGCATGGCTTCGCTTCTGGGTGTTGATGGCACCGCACGATCGTCCGCTACAGAATGCATGGAGACTGCTCCCTCAAGAAGGTATCAAAACACTAGAGTGCACCGGCATGCCGGATCGGCCTCCCACGTTCTGGCTTTCGTCGCCCCGGAGGCGGCCAACGGCCGGCGACGATAGCGCGACCGTAGAGCGTGGAAGCACGTACGGGCCCATAGCTCAGACAACCTTGTCGACATCCATGACTCCCTCCGAACGGTCTTGCGGCCACTGGATAGAGGATTGGCCACCATGAAGCCGGGACAGCGCACAAGCGCCAACCTGTGTTTGTTTTCCTGCCACGGCAGCTGTGTCGACATATCGTACCCTTTCCAGCTCTGCAGCCGAGATTGCCGCTCTCGAGCTCATGTTCACCGCGCCCCGGGTCGAGGAAGACCGCTTGCGCTGCTTTGCCGAGCGCGTCGACGGCTATGCCGGCAAACCGTTCTCGCCGGGCAAATTGGTCGTTCGTGCCTCCGCCTTGCTGCGCCGCCCGCCTGGACCGAAGCCCGGCTACGCCGAGGCGATCAGGAAATCGATCCGCTCAGGCGAGGGGTCCTGGCTGCCGGGACACCAGTGACCCAACAGGAGCGCGAATTCGACTCGCACGCCTGCCTGGTCGTGCTCGTGGACACCTTCCTGGTTCGCACCCTGCTGGTGCCCCGAGCGGTGGTGCTCCTGGGGCGCTGCAACTGGTGGCCGTCCTCCTTGGTCCCGACAAGTCCGCCGCCCAGGACGCCTCCGTGAGGGCAAACGCCCGAGCCCAGCACACAGTTTGGTCACAACTTGCCAAGGTGATCGGACTACGATGCGGATGGCCGTGCGGTCGGGCGGTCACGAGCGCGCCCGCCGCGGCAGCATGACGCACGAAAGCTGAAGCTCCCACAATCTGGAGGAAGAGTCGTGAATCGCAGAGTAGCGCAGCTGATCGCGGCGGCCGTTCTCGCCGGGCTGATAGGGACGACCGGTACAGCGGTGGCGCAGGCAGCACCGGCACAACCGGTCGTCTCAGCACACTATTGCAGCCCCATAGCACGGGTGGAAGGCGTGAGCGCCGGCGTGCTGGCCATGGATCTCCTCAAGGGGGACAGCCTGCTGGAGATCGCGGGAACCAAGTATAAGAGCGCGGGCGATCTCGCCACCGCACTGCTTGCCCGGACCAAGACCCGGCTCGACACCGCGGCCGGCAGGGGCATCATGAGCGCCTCGCGGGAAGGCCAGGTGTACGCGAGACTCCTGGCCAAAGTGACTGCCCTGGATACGATGCCGCATCCCGTGTTGAGTGCGCTCTAGACTGCGAGGCAGGGATTTGCGATCGCCGCCACCCAAGATGAGGAGAGGATCGATGAGTGGAACAGCCAGGCCGGCGGGTTCCAGGCGCCGGCAAGACCCACACGCACCTGGACGGGGGGCACGACAGGCAAGAAGGCTTGGTTTGGCGGCGATTATACTGTCTGCGCTCACAGCCGGCGCGATTATTCCCCGGCTTCAGGGCGGATCACCGCGGGCGAATGCCGCATCCGGTATCCAGAAGATCCGGCACGTGGTCGTGATCATGCAGGAGAACCGCTCGTTCGACAATTACTTCGGCACCTATCCCGGGGCCGACGGCATCCCCATGAAACATGGTGTCCCTGCCGTCTGTGTCCCCGATCCCAAGAAAGGCATCTGTCAGAAACCCTACCACGATACCTCGGACGGGGACGGCGGCGGCCCCCATACGGCGTCCGCGTCGACCAAGGATCTCGATGGCGGCAAGATGGACGGTTTCATCGGGCAGGCCGAGAGCGCTAATAAGGGTTGCGGCAACAACACCAATCCGAGCTGCACGAACAGTTCCGCTATCGACGTGATGGGCTACCACAACGGGAGCGACATTCTCAACTACTGGACGTACGCGAACAACTTCGTCTTGCAAGACCACCTGTACGAGCCCAACGCCTCCTGGAGCCTGCCCTCGCACCTCTACATGGTGTCGGGCTGGTCAGCCGTATGCAGCAAGCAGAACGATCCGATGAGCTGCGCGTCCGCGCTGCAATCTCCCTCGGGCACGCCACCGCAAAACCTGGCCGGCCTGCTGTCCCTGTTCGGTCGGTCGCTGCCGACTGCACAGCGACAGGCATTGCGCAACGAGGTGGTACCGAGCAACTATGCCTGGACAGACATCACCTATCTTCTGAGTCAGCAACTGGTGAGCTGGAAGTATTACGTCGCACCGGGGTCTGTCAACTTGACCTCCTTGCCGAAGGGCACGATCTCGCCCGCCGACGTTCAGAAGCTGACGCGGCAGGAACGGCAGGGTACGCCGTACATCTGGAATCCCCTGCCGTATTTCACGGACGTCAAGCAGGACAAGCAGACCAGCAATATTCAGGATCTCACGCATTTCTATGCCGACGCCAAGGCCGGTACACTCCCCGCGGTGAGCTGGGTGGTACCGAGCCTGGCCCTCAGCGAGCACCCGCCCTATCTCATCACGGCCGGTCAGAGTTACGTCACCGGGCTGATCAACGCCATTATGAGGAGTCCAGACTGGGACAGCACAGCCATCTTCCTGGCCTGGGACGACTGGGGCGGCTTCTACGACCACGTGGTGCCGCCAACCGTAGACAAGAACGGCTACGGCATGCGCGTGCCGGGTATCGTGATCAGCCCCTATGCGAAAAAGGGCTACATCGACCATCAGACGCTCTCCTTCGATGCCTACAACAAGTTCATCGAAGACGACTTCCTTGGAAGCCGGCGCCTGGATCCGAAGACGGACGGACGGCCTGACTCCCGTCCGGCCGTGCGGGAGAGCGCGTCGATCCTTGGCAACCTGGTCAACGACTTCGATTTCAATCAGCAGCCACGACCACCGCTGCTGTTACCGACCACGCCGAGGACCGATCTCAAGTAGACGGAATGCTTCGCATGCCTACCACAGAAGACCTATTGCTGGGCTTAGCGCTGCCCCTCCGCGGCATTTTCGCCGCGAGGGGTAGCTCCGGTAGGCGCTATCAGCGGTGGCGACGCAGGGCGCGGATGCCAATCTGGATGCCTTAGGAGCTCAGCTCGCCGGTATGCGCTTCCTCCAGATACCTGGCGAGCAGATCGATGCTGGCCTGAATGTCGGTGAGATGTGCCGTCTCGTTAACCGTGTGCACGTAGCGGCTGGGAATGGACAGGGTGATGGCGGCGACGCCGCCGCGGCTGCGCTGCATGGTGCCGGCATCGGTACCGCCCCTGGGCAGAATCTCGAGCTGATGGGGAATCTGGTGGTACCGCGCGATGCGACGGAATTGCCGTACCAGCGCCGGCTGCGAGATCGAAGCGGAATCCATGATCTTGATCGCAGTGCCCGCTCCCTGGTGGGTAACCGCCAGCTCGTCCTCCACGCCCGGGATGTCGACCGCCAACGTGGTATCGAGCGCGATCGCGACGTCGGGATCTATGCCGAAGGCCGCCGCGCCGGCACCGCGCAGACCGACTTCCTCCTGCACGGTGGCCACGGCCACGATGGTGACGGCCGGAGCCCGCATCGCGCGCAGGGCTTCGATCATGACGAAGATGCCCAGGCGGTCGTCCAGTGCCTTGCTGACCACGCAGTCGCCCAGGTATTCCGTCGCGCGATCGAGCGTGACGGGATCGCCGATCTCCACCAGCTCGAGCACCTTCTCTGCCGGCAGGCCGAGGTCGACGAAGAGCTCGTCCATCTTGGCCGCCTTGGCCTTCTTGTGCAGCAGATGGATGGGCTTGGAGCCCGACATCAAGATGCCGCGGAGCATGCCGCCGCCCGCGTGCACCCACACCCGCTGCGCGACCAGGACTCTCGCGTCAAAGCCGCCGACAGGCTGCAGACGAATGAAGCCACGCTTGTCGACGTGGCGAACGAGGAAGCCGATTTCGTCCATGTGCGCCGCGAGCATCACCGTTCTCGCGCCCTCGCTCGAGCCCGCAAGACGGGCTATGACGTTGCCCATGGCATCCACGCGCACGTCCCTGGTCAGTTGACCCAGCTCGGCCTGGACGAGCGTGCGCAGTGCCTCTTCCCGTCCTGGAACCGCGGGTGTCTCGCACAGCCTCTTGAGCAGATCGAAGTTCACTGTCTTCTCCCATTGGTATCGGCACCGGTCGCCAGTAATTCGCCCGCGCCTCCGGGTCGAGCGCCGCGCAGCCGGACCCAATCCTACTCGAACTGTCGTGTAGGGTAGCGCATTCATCGCTGTTGTTCCGGCCAGCCGCTTGGCGGCCGTTCAGGGCCCGGCGACAGCCCGCGCTCCTCCGGATGGCAGCAACGCGATGCGGTGGACGCGGCAGGCTCGCCTCGATCGCCCACGGCTGGCGCAACGTCCACCGGCGGAGGACAGGATCGCTGGGTGCCGCCGGGTCGAGCGCGACTCGGGACCGCCCTCGGCTGGGCTATCGGTGTCACGACCCTCGAGGCGCCGCTGCAGCCGCTCCACCTGGGAACGCAGGAAGGCGATCTCCTGTGACTGCTGCTCGCGTTCAGCGGTCAACTGTCGATGCTCTGCTCACCTCGATGACGAGCGCCGGCGGGCCTTCCTTCGAGACGACCATCTCCTCGCGCGGCTCACTGCCCGCCTGGGGATGCACCATGATGTCGGGGCAAGGACGCCAGAAGCGTCCGTCGCGCATGCGGGCGAGCAGGGTATGCTGGTTGCCCACGTGCCACGGCAGTCCGGCGGCTTCCGCCACATCTTGCAGCGCGTCGAATAGGCAATCGATCGCTCGTTGGTGCCAGTCCGTTCCCACGAGATCCTCCTCCTGGTCGTCATGCAGCCAGATCTGATCGTCGGCTGGCAGAGCTGTCATGTAGGTACCTCCTGTAAAGCTCGACGGGTCTACCTCCAGTATGGTGCCGGAAGTTCTTGAGGCCAGCCCAGCGCCACGGTGACGCCGTGTCCCAACTCAGCACGCTGAGAAAGTCGCCGATGAGAATGGGACCCAGGACCAGGCAGATATACAGTGAGCAAAACTGCCGTACTCCGATCAGCCTCGGGCAGCCGCAGGCCCCTGTAGACGATGTCTACACCGATGTAGAGGACCGCAACGCTCTCTGCCTTGTGCGCGGCCAGGCTAGCGGTGGGAATGCTCAGCTCGGCTGGGTGTTGCCGTTCCACTGCAACGGCATCGCCTTGCCCTGCGCCACGTTGGCGTAGGTGATGGCGGGATATCCCAGTACGAGCGCTGCGAGAATGTTCTCACGCCGGCTGAGAGCCAGTCGTTTGCGAATTGACCTCTCTCTGTCGAAGAAGAGCGGCCCGTTGCCGCAGAGGCAACTGCCCAGGCCGTGAGCCTGCGCGCAGTAGACGACGTTGGCCAGCGCATACTGGGCGCTGGCGTCGGACAGCGGAATCCCCTTCCTCCCCACGATGAACACGATCGCAGCGGGCAGCGTGCGCCATCCCGTGCCGCGCCGTAGTGCTTCCCGCAGCTTCGGCTCCTGGCGCCGATAGGCGTGCTCCGCGCCCACCAACCGGGCCAGGACGCCCACCACCTTCCAACGATAGACGAGGTTGTAGATTCTACGCGCTACTCGCACCAGCGTGCGATCCAGCTCTCTGATCATGGTCTCATCGTCGATCACAATTGCCCGCAGCCCGGTGTTCTCCGTGGGCGCGTAGACGGCGCTGCCGACTACCTCGGCGAGGAGCGAGCGATCGATCCTGCCGGCCCTGAAATGCCGCGCGCTGCGTCGCTGCATGAAGAGCTCGTTGAGCTGTGCGGCCGATGGCAGGAGCGCGCTATTCTTGCTCCGCGGGGATACGCCGTCCCAGGAAAGGCTCTGCTGCGGACACACCGCGATACACTGGGTGCACGTGCTGCAGACGCCGGTTCGGAAGCGCGGAATGCCGCCGAGCAGGTCGATGCAATGCTCGTGGCAGACGAGGGCGCAAAGGCCACATCCGGAGCAATGCTCCCGGTCGACCACGATCAAGGCTCAGCCACCCGGAGGGCGTGCCAGGCAAAGCCCGAGACGTCGGCAGCCGACAGCCAGAGTCGACCACGATCGTCGACCTCCGAGACGGATCCCAGGTACAGGGTCATCAGCAAGCGTGCCGTCGCCGCAGGATCCAGCTCGCGAAAGACGCCTTCGGCCACTCCGCAGGCGATGATCTCCGCGGCGATGAGCTCAAAGAGCGGCTGATATGCCAGGTACAGCGTCGTCTTGAAGGCGAGATTGGATCCGTGCACGGTAGTGATCGCTACGCGAGCCTGGGCCGGATAACGGCGCGCGAACTCGAACCCGGCCTCGAAGAAGCCGGCCAGCCGCGTCTCGGCCGCCGGCCCCTGCCGGACGTGCTCCGCGACGAAGGAGCAATGGTGCTCGGCGATGGACTGCAGCAGTGACTCCATGAGTGTCTGCTTGCTGGCGAAGTAGTTGTAGATGGTGCCCTTTGCGAAGCCGGCGCTGATGGAGATGCGATTGACGTTCGCGCCCTCATAGCCTTCGCGCGCGATCTGCTCAGCGGCAGCATCCAGCAGTCGCCGCCGGGCCTCGGCCAGGACATGGTCAGCATCTGCTCGTGGATAGCGCATGGCACCCCATCGGATAATATGAGTGGGTAACCACCCATATTATTAGCCGGCGGTCACACGGATGTCAACCCGTCGAGACGCGTACCTGCCCCGCGCCGCTCACTGGGTCACTCCCAGGATTGGCAGACTACCCTTCCCGTGGTACGCACCGGCGCCATCTCGTTCCATGGCGCTTCGCACATGTCTAGACGTTGTGGCTCACCAAGGCGGACGACACGCGGGAAGGAGCCGGCGATCGGCGAGCCTGCGAGACGTTCAGGGCCTGTGCATGAGCCTCAAGAGGCGGTGTGGCTCCGGGCATGGCTCCTGCGACCAGAGGTTCTTCAGCCGGGCGCGGTTACCGCTACGATGCCCCCCTGAACTCCCGCCAGGGTTGCACGCTAACTACGGCGGTGCTACATTGCCACACCAGCGATGTCTAGACATAGTGGTGGTCGACACAGCGCCTCGAGACGTCAAGCGGCGCGACCGTTCCCGCCGCGCGGTGGCACGGCGACCAACTGCGTCGCGAGGACGGTCGACGAAGTGCCGGCTTATGCCGAGGGCGACGTCAAGCTCGCTATCCTCATACTCCTGGGCAAGCCGGCGGCAGCGGAGGCCGGAGGCTTCTTGCATGTGCGGATGGCGCCGCATGCAGGGCTCCGGATGAGCTGAAGACGGCGCGCGTGGCCGGGCAAGAGAGGAGAAAGGAGAGACAGCGGGAGCTTTCAGGTTCACCGGACATGCAATTGGGGACGTTGCTCTGTGCTCCGGACGCTGGGAGGTGTCTAGATGTTCAAGCCGGTTCAGGTACGCGCGGTGCTTGCCAGTGCTCTGCTGGCAGCCTTGCTGATTGGCACACTGCCCTTGCACGCGCATCGTGCCAGCGCGGCGGCCAACACGCTCACCATTGGCGCGTCGAGTGATGCGCTCACTCTCGATCCAACGGTCACGACCGACGAGGCTTCACTGCCCGTCGAGGATCTTCTCTACAACAGCCTGGTCAAGCTTGACGCGAAGGCGCAGATTGTGCCCGACCTGGCATCGAGCTGGGCCATCACGGACGGCGGAAAAACCTACACGTTCCATCTCCGATCCGGCGTCACGTTCCACGACGGAACCGCGCTGGCGGCCGGCGACGTCGCGGCGAGCATGGCCCGCCTGCAAGACAAGAAGACTGCATCGCCCTGGGCCTCATTCTTTACTCCGGTCGTCGCGGTCTCCACGCCGGACAACGCCACCGTGGTCGTGAAGCTGAGCAAGCCGTATGGCCCGTTTCTGGCGGTGATCGCCAGCTTCCTGACGGTCACCTCGGCCAAGTTCTTGACGGCCAATGCCGGCAAGCTGACTCGCGTCGAAGACGGCACGGGTCCGTACATGCTCAAGTCCTGGGTGCCGAACACCTCGATTACGCTGGTGAAGAACCCGCACTACTTCGTGCCCGGACAACCGCATTTCGACAGTGTCGTCTTCCAGATCATCCCCTCCGACGCGAGCAGAGTGGCCGCCCTGCGCACGGGCCAGATCCAGTTCGCGGCCTTTCTCGATCCGATCTACTTCCAGCAAGTACAGCAGCTCCAGCAAGCCAACCTCGTTTCGGTGCTGCATGTGCTCGACATCAACTATCACCTCCTCGGCTTCAACACGAAGCGCAAGCCCTTCGACAATCCGCTTGTCCGGCTGTCGCTCAGCTACGCGATCGATAGAAAGCAGATCCTGCAGGCCGCCGGGCGCGGCCAGGGCGTCGTCACCGGCCTGCTCACGCCCGCTCTCGGGAGCTGGGCGCTGCCGGTGAGCCAGTACCCGTCCTACACGCCGAACCTGGCCCGGGCCAAGCAGCTGCTGGCCCAGGCGGGTTATGCCAAAGGCTTCAGCTTCAGCATCATGGCGTCGCACTACTTGCCATCCGACTACACAGCCGCTGAGATCATCCAGCAGCAGCTGAAGCCGTTGGGCATCACCGTGAATATCGCCACGACTGAGTGGGGCGACTACGTCCACAAGTGGGTGGTACGCGACTTCGACTCGTTCACCGGCGAGAACGGTGATTGGACGGATCCCGATCTGGCCATGTACGCCGCGCTCCATACCGGCGGCTCGACGAACGCCTTCCAGTTCAGCGATCCGGCGGTTGACGGCTTGCTCGACCAGGCACGAGCCGCGACGTCGGCGGCCGCTCGCAAGGCGTTGTACAACAAGGTCCAGCTCAGGCTGGTAAATGACGGCGGGCCTATGATCTACACCTATGCGAGCTATTGGGACTATGCGATGAGTCCAAACGTCAAGGGTTTCGTCTACATCCCACGAGCCAGCTATCAGGGTCTAGCCGGCGCCTACTTCCAGTAGCTTGGCGAGCGATCGGCGGGGTAGAAGCCTACCCTGCCGATCGCCGAAGGAACGGCATGCGCCAGTTCATCATCGGCCGGCTCCTGCTGGCGATCCCTACGCTCTTCGGCATCTCAGTGGTGGCCTTCCTGACCATCCATCTGATACCCGGCAACATCGTGGAGGTCATGCTCGGCACGCGCACCGACGTGACGCCGCAGCAGATCGCCGAGCTGAACTCACTCTACGGTATCGATAAGCCGCTCTGGCAGCAGTATCTGACCTGGGCCGGTCATGTCGTGCGCGGCGACCTGGGCTTCTCCCTGCGGACCGGCCTGCCGATCACCACCTCGCTCGGCCTGGCTCTGCCCGTCACGGCCGAGCTAACGGTGCTGTCCGTGATCATGGCCCTGGTCATCGCCTTGCCGTCCGGGATCTGGCTTGCTACGCGCCGAGGCACGCTGCCGGACGTCCTTGGGCGCGTGCTCTGCCTGATCTCGCTCTCCATTCCCAGCTTCTGGCTGGGTACGCTGCTCATTCTGGCCGTGTCGCTGTACGTTCCGTGGCTCTCATCGTTCGCCTTTGTGCCGCTGCTCCAATCGCCGCTGGAGAACCTCAAAGTGATGCTCTTGCCGTCGTTCACGCTGGCACTTGGATTGCTGGCCATCCTGGTGCGCATGACGCGGGCGGCGATGCTCGAGGTGCTATCCAAGGACTACCTGCGCACTGCACGGGCAAAGGGGCTTGGCCGCGCTCAAGTGCTGGGAAAGCACGCCCTGCGTAACGCCATGCTCCCGGTGGTGACCATCGTCGGCCTGCAGGCCGGATACCTGCTGGGCGGCGCCGTGATCGTGGAGAACGTGTACACACTACCCGGTGTCGGCCGGCTCGTGGTCCAGGGCATACAGCAGCGTGACTATCCGCTCGTGCAGAGCGTCGTCTTCGTGGTGGCGGCGATCGTCATCGTGGTGAACCTTGTCGTAGATCTCTGCTATGCGTGGATTGACCCAAGAATTCGTTATTCCTGACATGATGCAGAAGCCGCAGCCGGATGACGACGCCCCGGGAGAGGCACGGATTCTCCCGCGATCCCGGCGCCGGCTGCGAGCCGATTGGATTGGCATCGCCGGTGTCGTGCTGCTCGGCGTCTTCGTGCTCGCGGCGTTGATCGGCCCGGTGCTGGTGGCGCATCCCTACGACACCATGTACCCAACGGCAATCCTGCAGGCACCGGACGGTGCCTTTCCTTTCGGCACGGACGATCTCGGCCGCGATCTGCTCAGCCGCATACTGTCCGGCATGCGCATCTCGCTGGTAGTCGGCCTAGGCTCGATCTCCGTCTCCTTACTGGTCGGCGCCACATTGGGCTTGCTCGGCGGCTACTTCGGCGGCATATTCGATACCGTGTTGATGCGCGTCATGGACGTCTTGATCGCCTTTCCGGCCATGCTGCTTGCCATTGCACTGATGACCATGCTCGGCGGAAACCTGTTCAACGTGGGCCTGGCCATCGCGATCATCTACGTGCCCATTTTTGCCCGCGTGATGCGTAGCTCCGTGCTCGGCGTTCGCGGCGAGCCGTACATCGAAGCGGCGCGTGCCGCGGGAGCCGGCCATGGGAGCATCATGATCCGGCACGTCGTACCCAACAGCCTCTCACCAACCATCACCCAAACCGCGCTTGCCATCTCGGACGCCATCTTGATCGAGGCGGCGCTGAGCTATCTCGGTCTGGGCATCTCGCCGCCGACACCCTCGCTCGGCGCCCTGCTCACCGAAGGTCAGGGCTTTCTCACTACGCAGCCCTGGATGGTCATCTATCCCGGTGGGGCGCTTATGCTTGGCGTGCTGGGCTTTAATCTGGTCGGCGATAGCCTGCGCGATCTTGCCGATCCGTCGCGCGTCGGGTGGTGACCATGGATGGCCGCCTTCAGATTATGCCCCTGAGCGACGACGACATCGTGTCCTGCGCGCAGATCATGGCTGCGGGCGAGCCGTGGACGCACTACCATGTGAGCGCTGAATCGGCTGCCGATCTCTGGCGCCGCGCGCTGCGCGACGATGCCACGGTAAGCGTGGCGCGACTAGATGGACGTGCTGTCGGCTTTGCCTGGTATGTTGCCGGGGGCGGCTTTGGCCTGAGCGGTTATCTGAAGCAGCTTGGCGTCGACGCGGCAGTCCGGGGACATGGCATCGGCACGGCGCTGCTCGACAGCACCGAGCAGCGAGCCCTGGAGGATGGTCAGCACGATCTGTTCTTGCTGGTGTCTGACTTCAACGTCGCTGCCCAGCGCTTCTATCAGGGCCACGGCTACGCACAGGTCGGCATCCTGCAGGACTACGTCGTGCCGGGCATCGCCGAGCTGATCTACAGAAAGCATTTCAGCCCGGGAGGGTGACGACGTCATGACGAGAACCGAAGAGCACGAGCGAGCCAACTCGCTCATCCGGGCCGTCGGGCTGATCTCCGGCACTTCGATGGACGGCATCGACGCCGCTGCCGTGGAGATCGAGGATGGGACGCCGATGCGCGTGATCCTGCGTGACTACGTCATTCGCCCGTATCCCGCCGAGGTTCGCGATGCCCTGGGCGCCATCTGCGAGGGCGGCGAAGGCAGCGCGCTCGCCGCCTGCCGAATGCACGTGGTGCTCGGTGAGCTGTTCGCTCAGGCGGCACTGGACGTCATCGCTCGATCGGGCTGGCAGCCGCCGGAGGTATCGGTGATCGGATCCCACGGCCAGACCACGGTGAGCGACATGACCGGCGGCACGCTGGCCGGCTTTCGCTGCTATTCGACGCAGCAACTCGGCGATCCGGCCGTGATCGCCGAGCGCACGGGCATCACCGTGGTCTCCGACTTTCGAGCACGCGACATTGCTGCCGGAGGCCGCGGTGCGCCCCTCGTGTCCCTGTTCGATCTGCTAGTGTTCGGGCAGGACGGCCGTGCACGCGCGCTGCTGAACCTGGGCGGTATCGCCAATCTCACCCTGCTCACCGCCTCGCGCGATCCGGCGCAGGTAATCGGATTCGACACCGGGCCGGCCAATATGCCGCTGGATGCGGTGATGCGACTGACGAGCGGCGGCCGCGAGTCGTTCGACCCCGATGGCTCCAACGCGCTGCGCGGTGCCGTGTCGCGTGTGCTCCTGCGGGAGCTGCAGGCACATCCTTTCCTCGCGGCGGCGCCGCCCAAGGCGACGGGAAGCGAGGAGTTCGGCGAGGCGTTCGCCACGGGCCTGCTCTCCGCGCATCCCGAGCTTTCGCGAGCCGATCTCCTGGCCACACTGGCCGAGTTTGCCGCTCAAGCAGTGGCGGCAGCCCTCCGCACCTGGTTCCCGGGCGGTGCGATACCCGCCGAAGTCCTGGCCAGCGGCGGCGGCGTTCACAATAGGGCGTTGATGTCGTGCCTGGAAGGCGCGCTGGCGCCGATCCCGTTGCGCACCGTCGAAGCTGCGGGCGGCCAGGCGGATGCCAAGGAGGCCATGCTCTTCGGCATGCTTGCCTACTTCACCCTGCGCGGCAGGTCGGGCAACCTGCCCTCGGTAACCGGGGCGACCCGGCCGGTGCCTCTGGGCAGCATCACACCGGGACGGCTCGGCATAGACCTCATGCCCGTGCCGGCCGTCTAATGGGCGCATCCGATCAGCTTTCCACCGTCGAGCCGGATCTCGGCTTACCGCGCGCGCCGGCCGAGACGTGCGGCTTTGCCGCCGATCGACTTTCGCGAGCCATGGCAGTCGTGGAGGATGGGGTGACAACCGGTGCCTATGCCGGAGCCGTGGCGGTGGTGGCCCGGCGGGGCGCGATCGCGGCTGCATCGGCGGTTGGGCAAGCGGAGATCGGCGCCGACCACCGTCCCATGCGTCTGGATACACTCTTCGATCTCGCCTCGGTGACGAAGGTGGTGGCGGGAGTGAGTAGCATCCTCTTCCTGCTCGACGCCGGCCTGGTCTGTCTCGACGATCCGGTGGCGCGTTTCCTGCCCGGCTTCGACGGCGGCAAAGGCGGGATCACGCTGCGGCACCTGCTCACCCATAGCTCGGGGCTGCCACCCTGGCGACCCTGCTATACGGCAGCGGCGACCATCGAGGAGAGCGTGGGATACATCGCGTCGCTCGATCTCGAAGCCGCGCCCGGCGAGCAGGTCGTGTACAGCGATCTCGGCATGGCCCTGATCCGGCCGCTCGTGCGCGTGGTCGCCGGCGAGGATCTGCCCGACCTGCTTCAGCACGCTCTGTTCACGCCGCTGGGGATGCGCGACGCGGGCTACTGCCCGGCCGGCCGGCGCCGCAGCCTCGCCGCCGCCACCGAAGACGGGAACCACTACGAGCGGGCCATGGTAGCGCGTGCCGGGCTGCGCTTCGCGGGCTGGCGATCCGGCCTGATCCGGGGCGAGGTGCACGACGGCAACACGCACTATGCGATGGGCGGGATCAGCAGCCATGCCGGTCTGTTTGCCACGGCAGGCGATCTCGTGCGCTTCGGCCGGCTCCTTCTGCAACGCGGCACCTGGCAGGGGCGAACGCTGCTAAGCCCCGCTGCCGTAGCCGCCGCTACCGGCGTCCAGGTTTCCGGCAGCCTGAGTGCGTATGGTCTCGGCTGGCGGGTGAACGCACGCGGCACCACTGCCGTGGCGCCTCCGGTCCACTCCTCTCTGACGAGCGCCATCTTTCCCGACGACGCGGCCGGAACACCACAGCCTGCCTGGGCGGGCGATTTGCTGCCACCGGATACGTACGGGCACACGGGTTTTACCGGCACGTCGATCGTCGTCTGTCCATCTCTCGACCTGCTCCTGATCCTGTTGACCAACCGGGTGCATCCCGACGCCAACCGGCACGGCGTCGAGCGGGTGCGGGCCTGCTGGCACAACGCGGTGGTCGCCTCGCTTCTGCCTACCGACGCACCGTAGAGCGTGGGTGCCTGCGTGCCGCGGTACTATCTTTTACTAGGAAACTGCCGATGATGGACACAATTGTGCCGCCAACCCTGGAAGGACGCTGGGTGCGCCTGGAGCCGCTTGCAGAGCGGCACGAGGCGGCACTGGCCGCACTTGTTATGGACGCGGAGATTAGCCGTCACATGGCAACTCCACCCAGCGACTTTGCCGCCTGGCTTGCTACAGCCTATGGGCGGGCGGCCCGAGGTGAGCAGCTTCCCTTCGCCACGGTCGAGTGTGCCACGGGTGCCGTGGTGGGCAGCACCCGCTACATGGATATCCAGCCGGCCAACTACAGCGTCGAGATCGGCGCCACATGGCTCGGACGCGCCTGGTGGGGTACCGGGTTGAACCGCGAGGCGAAATACCTGATGCTCGGCCACCTCTTCGAGACGGTCGGCTGCCGTCGTGTGTGGTTCAAGACGGATGCGCTCAACGTGCGGTCGCAGCGCGCGATCGAGGCGCTCGGCGCCATGCGGGAAGGCGTACTGCGCAAGCACATGGTGGTGCAGGGCGGGCGATCGCGCGACAGCGTGGTCTACAGTATCACCGACGACGAGTGGCCCGGTGTCCGGGAGTCGCTCACCACTCGCCTGTACGGGCCGGGTCCCTCATGACGGCGACTCGCCGTGCCGGGTCCAGTCGAAAGAGGTGCCCAATGCCCGCGATGCCGGTTCGTGCCCGCGAGCAGGGCGATGACGGGGCACTCCCCGGGATCCTTCGTTGTTCCTGAGTGATTGCAGTGTACGGAGAATCTACCGCATGAACGAGCTTGCCGGGCTGCCGGCCTTCGCGGGAACGACCTCGGCGCAGACAATCCGGGCGGGTGCCGTGAAGAGGCCGGGCTCCCAAGGACCCTACCGCGGACTCACGGCCGGTCCCGGTGAGTCGCACTACGGCCGGCTCGATCTCCTGCCCGGCACGCCGCACGCCGTACGCTGGCGTACGCTGCTCAGCTTCGCGCAGATCAGCGATATCCATGTACAGGACGAGCAGTCGCCGGGCCGGTTCGAGTTCGTCAATCGCTTCACGGGACCGCCGTTCATGCATCTGTTGACCCCGGCGTACCGGCCGCAGGAATTCTTGCAGCCGTATGCAGTCGAGGCCATGATCCGCGCGATCAACGCCCTCGGGAAGAACCCCGCCTCGGGCGCGGACGTCGATTTCCTCGTCTGCACCGGTGACCTGACGGACAACTGTCAGGTCAACGAGCTGCGCTGGGCCATCTCCCTTCTGGAGGGCTCGGACGTCCTCCCACAGTCGGGAGGCCCGACCTACGAGGGGGTGGCATCGGATGCATGGGGCGATAGCGCCTACTGGCACCCCGAATGCGGCGGCGACGAGTACGCGCAGCGCTGGGGCTTCCCCACCTATCCCGGCCTGATCGCCGAGGCCTACCAGCCGTTCAGAGCCTCCGGATCCTCGCGCCCCTGGATCTCCTGTCTGGGCAACCACGACGCGCTGATTCAGGGCACCGCCCTCTTTACACCGGCGTTCAATCGCCTGGTCACCGGCGGGCGAAAGCCGTTGGCCCTGCCACCCGGCTTCGACATCAGGAAGCAGATCGAGAGCTACATTCAGGCACCGGAGATCTTCCTCGCCGGTCCGGCTCGCGAGGTCACCGCGGATCCCCTGCGCCGGCACTTCGACCGCGCGGAATTCATGCTGGCACACCGTGCGGCGCTCGGCTCCCCGGCGGGACACGGAGTCGGCTCAGGACCATCGACGTTCTACGTGGACGATAGGCATGACGGCATCCGCCTGGTGGTGCTCGACACCGTGAACGCCGGCGGCAACTACCACGGCAGCATCGGCGCTGCCCAGCTCGCCTGGCTGGAGAGCCGGCTTGCCGAGGTTCATTCTAGGTACTTCGATGCCGCGGGCCGTCGAGTGCGGTGCGCGGCCGCCGACAGACTGGTCGTGCTGATCTCACACCATGGTGTCGACTCGCTGTCGAACGACATGGTGACATCCGGAGGCGAGCGCGATCTGCCGCGGGTGCTGGGACCTGAAATCGAGGCGCTCGTCCACCGTTTCCCCAACGTCGTGCTCTGGGTCAACGGCCACACGCACGTCAATACGGTCAAGCCGCGACCGGATCCCACTGGGAGGTCCGCCGGTTTCTGGGAGGTGACGACCTCGTCGTTGATGGATTGGCCCTGCCAGGCCCGGTTGCTGGAGGTTGTCTCCAACGGCGACGGCACTCTCTCGCTGTTATGCACGATGGTCGATCATGCCGCGGCGATCGATCCGGCCGATGAGAGCGGTGTGTTGCGACTGGCAGCCATCCACCGCGAGCTGGCGGCCAACGATCCGCTCTGCGGCATCAAGTCCAACCAGGCCGGCTCTCCGCTCGACCGCAACGTCGATCTCGTGCTGCCCGCGCCCTTCCCGCTGGATTGAGGGCCTGCGCAGGCGGTCCTCGCGGTGCAACCGCGGTAAGCGCGTTCAACGCCGAAGAACCGTGCAACGCGGGCGAAGCAGACGAATATGTGATTTTGCCTCTGGTGCTCAGTCGCTCAACGCTTGCGCGCGATCCAGACCTCTTCGGACGGCCATCGCCGCGCCCACTCCGGTGTGACGTAGGGGTAGCGCGTGGTCGCACCTGGAGCCGCCTGCAGCTCGACCAGATTCTCCACGTCGAAGCCGTTCGCACGCAGCAGCCGGATCCAATCGCCGTGGCCCAGGTGAAACTCCACTGAGATCTGATCGGGCCACTCGAACCGGTGCATGCCGAAATAGTCGCGCAGCAAGCGATCTTCGGCCGGAACGCCGTCGGCATCGGGCGAGCAGAGCATGAGGATCACGCCGTTGACGAGGAAGATCAGCCGGCCTCTCGGCCGCAAGAGGCGCGCCGCCTCGGGGATCCAGCGGTAGGGATCGCACCAGATGCTGGCGCCGTACTCGCTGATCGCCAGGTCGAAGCGCGCGTCGGGAAGCGGCACGTGCTCGGCGTCGCCGAAGATGATCGGGAAGGAGAGTCCGAACTCTGCTTGCAGGGCCAGGGCCGTCTTGATCTGCTCCGGCGAATTGTCGATCCCGGTGACGCGCGCGCCACGGCGGGCCAACCAGGCCGACACGTAGGCAGTGCCGCAGCCCAGCTCGATCGTGTCCAGGTCGGCGACGTCCGGAAGAATCCGCAACTCCGCATCGGGTATGCGCCAGATGCCCCAGCGCGGCTCTTCCTGCCAGGCGTTGCGCCCCGGTGCGGCGTACTCGCTTGCCATGGTGTTCCAGGCGGCGCGGTTGCGCAGGACGTGCTCGGCAGGGCTGCTCGGGTCGCTCATGGGCGCATCGTAAAGGGTGTCCGGGAGACTCGTCAATATCGCCGTATACGCTATGGTCCACGACAGGCCGGCGACGATCCGGCTGCGCTGCGGCCAGGGACAGAAGCGATCGCGCTGTGCGGAAGAGCGGAACGGTCGAGGCCGGTCTCAGGCGCGCGGCGATCGCGAATCAGGTACAGTGATCACAGCGGAATGCACTACTTCAATTGGTTACATGGGTAAGCGTGCAGGTGTGGAATAGGGGGACGACCAATGACTATGCGACCGCGGGCGGCACGGCTTGCTGCCGCGCTTGGCCTCATGCTCGGATTGATCAGCCCGGTGGCCGCCCACGGCGTGGCGACGCCGGCTCATGCGGCCGGCGGCGTGCTGCGAATCTCGGACGAGGGTGAAAGCGACCTGGCGTCATAGACCCTCCCTCACCGAGTGCCGGGGATGCGCAGAGTGACGTGGTGGAGAACCTCGTCTTCGGAGGTCTCGTGCGGCTGGACCAGAACCTGCGCGTGCAGCCGGCCGCCGCATCCTCCTGGACGGTCTCGAATGGCGGCAAGGTCTACACGTTCACGCTCCGCCCGGGTCTGAAATGGGGTGACGGCACGCCCGTCACCGCGCAGGATGTCGTGTGGTCGCTTACTCGCGCCTTCAGCCCGGCCTATGCCGCGGGCGGCGTCAGCTTCTACCTGAGCCACATCGTAGGCGGCCTGGATATGGCCAACGGAAAGGCCAAGACGGTGAAGGGACTCAAGGCGATCGGCACGAATAAGGTGCAGATCACACTCGATCAGCCCGCGGCAGTCTTTCTCGACGAGCTTGCCTATTCCGTGGCCTTCCTGGTGCCGCGCGACCAGGTGGAGAAATACGGTAGTAACTGGACGGAGCACGCCGCCGCTACCGGTCCCTTCATCGTCAAGCAGTGGAAGCACAACCAGGAAATCGACCTGGCACCCAATCCCTACTTCTGGCAGGGCACACCAAAACTGGCGGGCGTCGTCGTGGAGTTCATAAAGGATACAGAGACCGCCTACAACCTCTACAAGACCGGCGCCCTGGACATCATGGGCATGATCAATTTCCCGGGCAACCACCTCAAGGACGTGCAGGGCACGCCCGACTTCCACACCACTCCCCAGCTCTTCACCGAGTTTCTGGTCGTCAACGAGCACCGCACGCCGCTCGACAATCCGCTGGTTCGCCAGGCGCTCTCGTATGCCGTCAACCGCGCCACGATCGTCAGGCTGCTCGACAACCGCTTCCTGCCGGCCGACGGCATGCTGCCGCCGGGTATGCCGGGCTACAACAAGAATCTTAAAGGCGAGACGTTCAACCAGACCAAGGCCAAGCAGCTCCTGGCACAGGCCGGTTACCCGGGCGGAAAGGGTTTCCCGACCCTCACCCTGAACGTCGACGGCGGAGACAACGACGGCCAGACCAAGGCCGTGGCGCTGCAGGAGTTCTGGAAGCAGGTACTGGGCATCACCGTGCGACTGAATCAGCTCGAGCATGGCGCCTACACCAATGCTCTGACCGACCACAACTTCGATCTCTCGGCGGTGCAGTGGGGTGCGGACTACCCGGACCCGCAGGATTTCCTCAGCCTGGAGTTCCAGAGCGGCGTGGCC
This sequence comes from uncultured bacterium, assembly GCA_963827235.1. Taxonomy (GTDB): domain Bacteria; phylum Chloroflexota; class UBA5177; order JANWHV01; family JANWHV01; genus JANWHV01. The sequence continues at coordinate 369,102 of CAWHAE010000009.1, read as the reverse complement.
TTCAACAACGGCTTTTACAGTAACGCGACCTTCGACTCGCTGACCCAAGCGGCGGACATCATGCCACACGACAGCCCCGCGCGCTACCAGAAGTATCAACAGGCGGAGCAACTGCTCATGAATACCGCCGGCTGCATCGTGATCGACTGGGGCAAGGCGAACGTGCTGATCAATCCAAAGGTGAAGGGTCTCGCCCTCACCGCCCTGGGCGGCGGATCGCTGATCATTCCGCCGAACTGGGCAGACGTCACCATCCAGTAGCTCCCGAGTCAGAATCGATGCTCGCCTTTCTGGTCCGGCGCCTCTGCGGACTGATCTTCGTGCTGTTTGCCGTGACGCTGCTGACCTTCCTGATCGCCCATGCCGCGCCCGGCGATCCGGTGAAGGTCATGCTTGGCCTGCATTATGACCCTGCCACCTACCACCGGCTGGTTCACTTCTATCATCTGGACCAGCCGGTGGTGGTGCAGTATTGCGACTACGTGTGGCACATCGTGCGCTACGGAGACTTCGGCAACTCATACCAGTACGGCAGCCGGCCGGTAGCGGCCATCCTGGGGGATGCGCTGCCGGTGACCTTCACGATCGGTATCCTGGCCCTGTTGCTAGCTACGGCCGCCGGCGTGCCCGCCGGGGTCTTCGCGGCGGCGCATCACAATCGGCTCGGCGACAGGCTGAGCATGACCGCCATGCTGATCCTCTACTCGGTGCCCAGCTTCGTGCTCATCCCGTTGTTGCTGGCAGTGGACATCTGGCTGCAGCAGCACGGCTATCCCTCGCTGCCTGTAGCCAACTGGGGCACCGTGCAGCAGGCCGTGCTGCCGATCACGGTGCTTGCCGCGGGGAACGCGGCGTACATGGCCCGCCTGACGCGCACCACGATGATCGGGACCCTGCGCGAGGAGTTCATCCGCGCGGCGCGCGCCAAGGGTATCTCGCGCCGCCGCCTGATCTACTACCACGCGCTGCGGCCTTCACTGCTGCCCGTGATCACCTTCCTGGGCCCGGCCATCGGCGGTCTGGTGACCGGTACGTTCGTGGTGGAGAACGTTTTCAACCTGCCGGGTGTCGGCTTTGCCGCCGTCAACAGTATCGAAGCGCGGGATTACCCAGTGGTCGAGGGCGCCACGATCGTCGTGGCAGTGGTGGTTGTGCTGATGAACCTGCTGGCTGACATGCTCTACCGCCTGCTCGATCCGCGCATCGGCGCGCAATGATGTGCCCGGTGACGGCAGGCTTCAGGCTGCTCGCGGCATCGGCGGATAGGGGCTCATGCGGCGCCACCCGCGGATAGACGCGACAGATACGTTGCCTTCCCGGGCCGCGGATCCGGGGAGCGACGCGCCGGAGGCCGGCGGGCTCGTTGGAGGCGACCGGCCGCTCTGGCGGCGCACGGCGTCGGCCTTCGCCGCCAACCGGCTGTCGCTCGCCGCGCTGTGCGCGCTGATCGTGCTGGTGCTGGTGGCAATCATCGGCCCGCAGGTCTACGGGCAGAGCGCCACCTCCGCCAATATCTTCAACCTCGATCCCAACGCGGCACCGAGCGCGGACCACCTGCTCGGCACCGACAAGGACGGTATCGATATCCTGGCCCGTCTGATGAGCGGGCTGCGGGTCTCGCTGGGCGTAGCCGTGGGCGTGGAAGTGCTGGACGTGCTGCTTGGCGTGCCGATAGGCCTGGCAGCGGGCTACTACGGGGGCGCCATCGACTTTGTCCTCTCGCGAATCGCCGACGCTCTCTTCGCCTTTCCCGGCCTGCTGCTGGCCATCCTGGTGGCCGGCGTCTTCGGGCCGAGCGTGAGCGACGCCGGCGGCGGCCTTGGACGCCTGGCCCTGGTGAGCGGCGCCCTGGCCCTGGTGAGCTGGCCGCTGATGGCGCGCTACGTGCGGGCCGAGGTGCTTTCGCTGCGCGAGCGCGACTACATCGAAGCCGCTCGCGCCAGCGGCGCCTCCACGGTGCGCATTGTCCTGGCACACATCGCGCCCAACGTGCTGGGTCTGGTGCTGACGGTGACCACGCTGGACATGGCATCGCAGGTGGTCAACGAAGCGACGCTCAGCCTGCTTGGCCTGGGCGTGCAGCCGCCGAACGCCAGCATCGGCCTGATGATCAGCAACGCAATCCAGGTGCTGAACATAAGCTGGACGGAGTCGCTCTTCCCTGGTCTTGCCCTCACGGCCATGGTGCTCTGCTTCTCCTTCGTCGGCGACGGCCTGCGTGAGGCGTTCGATCCGCGCATGCTGCGCTGGGATAGGCGGCGATAAGCGGCGCGCTCAGCCGCGGCGCACTGAATGCGCCGCTGATCCCCCTCTCGGGAGAAGCGACGTCGAACGCCTGCGATTCGTTGCGCCCGTGAAGCAGAGAGGTTGAGACTCTCTGCTATCCGCGGCAGCCGGACAGCGCAGGCTAGCCGACCCAACTGCTCTAGCACTCTGCGCTCCGAGCCCCAGTGCGGCGATTCCAAGCGCCCACGCGCTCGAGCATGAGGGCGAAGTTGGCATCCTCGACGCTGCCCTTACCCCACCAGGAAACGACGAAGCCGCCGGCGCCGGCGCGCGAAGCCTCGGCAATCTGGCCGTCGATCGTCTGCCGCCAGTATCGAGACGGTCGAGGGCCCGGATGTCGTGAGGTGCGGCGCTCACCCGCCGGTCGCCCACAGCCTGTTGACCGGATAGCGCCGAGACGGTGCTCGCCGGTTCAGAAGGACTGCATGACCTTCCGTTGCCCCCTGCCGCCGGCGCCGATTCTGCCCGCCTCCGGGAGCTCCTCCTTCAGGCGTGTGTAGGCCTCGCACAGGGCCTCCGTGACGGCGCTCCAGGCTTCGAGCGCCGGCTCCCGGAGGCCGGCGGTGATCTCGTCCACCAGGTCGCAGGCGCGGGCTCGCGCTTCGGCGGCAGGCCGCACCCGCTCCGGCGCCAACCCGTAGACGGCCGTCGAGATGGCGGCGAGGGCGTCCACCAGCTCGGGCGATCCCACCAGACCGGAGAGCGCGCGGTGCACCGACCAGTAGCGGAGCTCGGCCTCGGCCGCGGCGCCGAGACTGAAGCGAGCAGCGGTCGCCGCGCGCAGTACCCGGTAGAAACGCTTGATCAGCCACTTGACGCGCGCCACGTCGTGCCGGCGCGGCTTCCAGGCGATTCCGGCCAGCGTGCCCCAGAAGGCGGCGCGCATGGCCTGAGCGAGTCCCAGGCCAAACTGCGAGCGCAGAAGCTGTACCAGGCGACGCATGGCGAGCATCCAATGCCGGTCGTAGTAGGCTTCCCAGAGCTGCGTTTCGCGGAGAGCCGTCTGTCGCGGATCAAACCCATAGAGCGATGCGTGTTCCATGCTGCCGCCGTACCCTTCCTTTGCGCCGTGCCGGCCGGCGACCGTCTCTCGGGTACGCACCGGCGCAACGGCCATCTGTGCCGTGAGCTAGTACGTCCGGGACACGCAGGCCGATCACCGGCCTGCGCGGCGCCGGGTGCGCGGGCTGCGATGGCGGCGGTGGCGAGGCGTGACGCCGCGCTAGACGTGGCCAGGCGGCCAGGTGCCCATCACCTGCCGCAGGAGGCCGAACTCACCCACGTGATAGGCGTTGTGGTCTGCCACCAGGAGAAACTCGCGCAGCATCGTCTGCCCGGTGCCCCAGGGTATGCGTTGGGCGAGATCCACGGCGGGATCGACAGCCATCTGCTCGATCCTGGCCCGATCGGCCCGGATGCGGTCGATCGTCTGCTGCCACTGTTCCGCGGTAGCGGTCGCGTCCGCGGCCGGCCAGTAGTCCTGGGGCCAGCGCCGTTCGACGTAGCCCGAGCTCGTCATGAACTCGAGAATATCCTCCTGTGCGAGCCGCATGTGCTCCAGCAGGTGCCATGGACTGTACGTGCCGTTGGGAATGCTCGTATTGATGCTCGCCATGGGGTAGTCGGCCACGGCCTCGTCGAGGGTCATGTAGGCGCTGCCGCCGCGTAGAAGCTCGAGAACCTGGGCTCTCACCACGTCGTCGCCGATCATCGTGCCTCCTCTCCGTGCCCGTACGGCCGCGGGCGTGCCGGTGCCGTACCACCGATCACCATCATCCTCCGATGGACAGGGTGGTGCAAGCGGGCACGGCGCATGCGCGCCGGAGCACCAGGCATGTAACATAAGAGGTGCCGGCCGTTCGTTTCCTCGACCCGCGCTGCCGCCCGGGCACCGCGCTCTTTCGGCGAGTGGCGAGTGACGTGGGAGCTGGCCACGACGACATCCATATGAATGTGAAGGAGCGAGTGGCATGAGCGGAATGACGAAACGTGAGCGTGTGTTGGCCGCGATCGGCGGCGAGGAGCTTGACAGGCCGCCGATCGCGTTCTGGCACCACTTCCGGCCTCGCGGCTCGGCACGGGCTCTGGCCGAGGCGACGCTCGACTTCTTCGGCCGCTTCGATCTGGACATCTTCAAGGTGATGCCCGACCTTCCCTATCCGTTTCCGCGCGACGCCATCCAGTCGGCCGACCAGTGGCATCTGCTGACGCCGTTGCCCGTGGACGCGGGCAACTTCGGCCGGCAGGTGGAAACCGTGCGCCGGGTGCGCGCCGCGGTGGGGCCGGACGTGCCGGTGATCAGCACACTCTTCTCGCCGCTCACCGAGGCGGTCTCCTTCGCCGGCATCGATCGCGTGCGCGCCCACATCGCCGAGGAACCTGCCACGCTGCACGGTGCCCTGGCGGTGATCGCGGACAACCTGGCGCGTCTCGGGCGCGCGCTGCTGGATGCCGGCGCGGACGGCATCTTTCTCTCCGTTCAAGGCATGGGGAACGGCCTGTTCACGCCGGCACAGTTCGCGGAGTTCGGCCGCCCCTACGACATGCTGCTGCTGAGCGCCTGGCGCGAGGGCTGGCTGAACGTGTTGCACGCGCATGGCGAGTACGACTTGCTGTTCAGCGAGCTTCTGCGCTATCCGGTATCGGTGTGGAGCTGGAGCGATCGCTACACGGGCGTCTCGTTGCGTCGCATGCGCGAGGCGCTGCCGAACATGACGCTGATGGCCGGTCTGCACGAGCGCGGTGCCATCACCACGGGCCCGGCCGAGGCGATCAGGAAGGAGATGCAGGATGCACTGGCGCAGAGCGATGGCAGGCGGCTGATCGTGGCTCCCGGCTGCTCGGTGCCCGACGACTGCCCCGAAGAGTGGCTGCGGGCCGCCCGCGCGGCGGTGGGGCCAATCTGATGCCGGACCGTCCGGGCGGTCCGGCGACATGCATCTGCCCGGTTTCGCGCAGCCTTTACACAACGTTTACATATATGCAATAACGCAGCAATGCGCGCTGCATACTATATAGCGTAGGGGAACCTACATTCCATCATAGTCGACCCAACGACCGGTCCGAAGCCGGAAGAAATGCGTGCACGCCATGGCCCGTCGCATCGCCGCTCTCGTGTCCACCGTGATACTCCTGTGGTCCAGCGTCGGGCTGACCCCTGCCAATACGCATGCTCGCCTGGCGCTCGACACCGTTCCCGTTCCCGCGTGTGCTACGTCGGATCACGCGGTGCACTACAGCAGCGACAGCACCGACGTGCTCGTATGCAGCTCCACCATCCAGTCCGGCGACACGCTGCACCTCGTGATTGGCACGCGTAAATACGCCGCGGTCCAGGTGCAGCTCAGGTTCCCGGATGGTACGACCGCCCCGCCATCAGGAGTGCTCACCGTGACGGCAAACGCCAGGGGTATCGCGCGGGCCAATCTGCCCATTCACTACAACCCGGTGACCAGCTACGCGCAGGCGCAGCTCACCGTCACCGTGCTCAACAAGGGTCACCCCGACATGGTGAGCGGGAGCGTGACCATCGCGGAAACGGCACCGCTTGCCTCTACCGTGCTGCGCGCCCGCCCGCGCTACATGACGACCTGGTGCCCGGATGACCAGGCTGCCTGCTCTATCCGCAACGGCGCCGTGCTGGTCATCCAGATCAGCAGCGATCCGGGCGCCCAGGTCACGGCGAAGCTGGTCTATCCGGACAGCACGTCGATAAGCTGCTACCGCAATGACCTGACCTCGACCTCGCTGACCAATGCAAACGGCATGTATCGCTGCCAGCTTCCAGTGGTTTACCAGCCGAAGGCCAGCGATCAGAACACCTCGCTGACGGTGCTGGCGCAGCTCAGCCTGGACGGCTACACGGGGCCTCAGGTCTCGCTCACCCTCGACCTAACCGGGCGCTGATGCGGCGGCAACAGGTTGTTGCTTTCGCGGTATCCGCGGCGCTGGTCGCGCTGGCCGGCCTGTTCCTGGCCTCGATCTTTGGCGTGACGCTGTTTTCCGGACAGCCGGCACAGCCTCCCGCGCTTCCAGCCCGTGCCCTGGTGCTCGAGCTAACCTCCGGCATCTCGGGCACGATGGCCCTGGGACTGGGCATCGGCCTGGGCGACATTCCCAGCAATTCCCTGGCGGGGCCGATACGCGCGGCGCGCCTCCAGGTACTCCGTTTTCTCGACACGCATGCCGACGACTACGACTGGCAGCAGGGCTGCGTGTACGGCTCCACGGGGACGCGGCCCGACTGCTATAACCGGGCCGGACACGGCAGCCCGCTGGACCAGTTCATGGCCTTTGCCGGTCAGGTCGGGGCGCAGCCGCTGATCGCGGTGAACGGCGAGATCGACGATCCACAGCAGGCCGCGCAGCTGGTCGCCTTCTACTGGCAGCACTGCGCGCACGCGCCGGACCAGGATTGCCCGGACCCTTATTGGGAGATCGGCGATTCTCCGGCGACCTGGTCGCACTTTGCCATTCCGCTCAAACAGCGCCAGCCGAGCGACTCCTCCATGGCTACTCCGGACCAGTATGCGGCGCTCGTCACGTCGTACAAGGCGGCGATGGTGCTGGCGGCGCCGTACTACCGGCAGCATCCAATCAAGATCGTGGCCGACGAGTTCATTACCGGCGCCACCGACGAGAGCTGGATCGATGCCCTGGCCCACGGCGGCGTCGACACGCACTACGCGCCGCTGATCTACTCGTCCGGAAGCCACACGCTGGGCGTGCAGGACATCGTGCAGGCCGTGGAGAACGGCTATGGCGACCGGCCCGGCGTGGACGCCTGGCTCGAGAGCCTGCGTGAAGGTCTGCAGCAATTCGACCAGTCGAGCTCGATCAAGATCTTCATCGGGCGCTGGTCTATCGACGCGAATACAGGGCTGAACGAGCCGAGCGTCTACGGCGGATACGCGCAGGCCCTGTTCACCGCCGCCCTGCTGGCCCGTGTGTGGGATGACGCCGGCGGCGACAATCCGATCGCCATGGCCGTCGAGGCGCCCATGTTCGGCCCGGCGCAGGAGCCGTTCGACATAGCAACCTCCGCGCCACGCTCGGCAATCGACGTCTACACACTGCTCGGGCGCTACTTCGGCACGCATCCCGTGGCGGTCCAACTCGGCAGCGGGGCCACGAAGGCCGGCGTTCTTGCCGCGGGCGCCACGACGGACACGGGCGAGAGGCGCCTCCTGCTGGTAAACCTGGACGGCAAGAAGGCGCAGAGCGTCGACCTGCAGGCGGGATCGGGCAGTGCCGCCGAGATGTGGTGGATCGCGCCGGACTCCAGCCGGGCGGACGGCGCCGGCGCCGTACGGCATGCACGTCTTAGCGGATCGCGGATCTCCATACCGCCCTGGTCCGTGGCCGTGGTGCGTCTGAAGGCGTCATGAGATGGGCGTCCGTACTGCCCGAGGCTATGGTCCCGTGGCTGGGCGGCACCGTGGCTCGACCCGTCCACCTGGCTCACGAGGGCGCACGAGATGTCCGCGGTCCCGGGTGTGGGGCCCTTTGGATTTCGCCAACAGGCAGGATCACTATCCAGGCTCGCCCTGGTGGACGGGGGCGATAGCGTAGGGAACCATCTTGTGGCACACTGGCAGTGACATCGTGTCCTGCAGGGTTCACACTCGCGCGAGCATAGCCTAGGATAGGGGTAGCAGTGGCCGCCGCTTACCGGCGGAGAGCGCGGCTCTCCACCCGGCGGGCGATCGTGTAGACAAGGTCCGATCGAGGAGGGGCAGGATGAATGACCAGCGGATCCCCGAACTGTCGACTCACCGCCGGCGCCTGCACGGCCCGTCCGGCAGAGGACCGCGATACGTGGCGATTGTCGCGGTGCTCGCGCTCCTGGTTTCCTCGCAGGCCCTGTGGACCGCGCGCCAGCGGACCGGCGTGGCGGTGGCGGCGGTTTCGCCGACCATGACCGTATCGCCCACCTCCGGAACGGCGGGCAGCACCGTCTCGCTGAGCGCCGTCAACATCCAGGGAATCTATAATCAAGGCACGATCAGCCTGACCTTCGACAAGACGGCGATCTCGCCCACTCCCACGTTCACCGGCTGCACAAGCACCAACTTCATCGGCTTCGGCAGCCAGTGCAGCGCAAATTCGGCCTATAGCTACGTCATTCCGGCCGGCACGGCACCCGGAAGCCATACCTTTGAGCTCACGAGCACGATACCCGGCGTCAGTCCTCTGGACCTCACGGCCACGTTCACCGTGCTCAGCCCGGCCTCGCTGATCGCCAATCCTACTTCCGGCCCGGCGGCAAGCGCGGTATCGCTGAGCGCGATCAACATCCCCTCGCTCGCCCTGCTCACCGGCGGTACCTCGCTCAGCCTGACGTTCGACAAGACGGCAATCTCGCCGGCGCCTACGCTGGCGCCGTGCACGAGCAGCGGCGGAAACGGCTTCGGCGTGAGCTGCAACACGGGTTCGTCATACTCCTATACGATCCCGGCAGCCACTGCACTGGGTACGCACACCTTCGAGCTGATCATCCAGAGCGCCTTGGGCGGGGCACTAGAGGACCTCACCGCCTCGTTCCAGGTGACCGCGCAGGCGACCGCAACGGCCACGGCGGCCCTCTCCGCCACACCCAGCGCGACCGCTACCGGCACACCCACGATCGGGGCCACGGCGACGGCCAGCAGCACTCCTGTGCCGGCCAGCGCTACCAGCACGCAGACTCCCACCGCCACCTTTACACCGGCGCCGCCCACCTCGACCGCGACGCGCACGAGGACGCCGACCGTGACGGCCACGCCCACGCCGAAGATCGGCGCCCTGGTCAGCATCGTGCGCCCCGAGTTCGATCGCAACGTGGTGGCCATCTTTGCCAAGGGCCGCCCGGGTACGAAAGTGCACGTGGACCTGGTGATCACGGCAGCCGGCAGCAACGGCGGCACGACCACCGTCTTCACTTCGAGCACCGACAAGACGATGGGAGCGGCGGGATCCGTCTCGTTGAACATCAAGATCAAGGTGACGCCGTACACGCCGGGCCTGGCCACGCTCACCATCAAAGCCGCCACGCCGTCCGGCACGGCGCAGTCAAAGCGGGTCTTCCACTACGTGGTGTTCAACACGTAGCCCCTCCAGAGGGGGTGGTGGCCTGCGATCGCGATCGCATGTGAGCAGAGGGTGGGCTGCGATCCCGGCGCGGGTTGCAACTTGGCCTGGGCCTGGGCGGCGCATCGGGCGGTGAGAGCCGGAACCTCCGGTTGCGACCAGATGGCGCTGGTGTGCACTGCACCGCGGAATGAGCACTGCTTCTACCCATGTTTACGTCCTGCGCGACCTGGTGAAGACCTACAAGCTCGGCAAAGTGCGCGCGAACGACGGACCAACCTTCGAGATCGCGGCCGGGAGGTCTTTGGCCTGTTGGGTCCCAACGGGGCCGGCAAGACGACGCTGGTCGGGCAGCTCACGGGTATCCTGCGACCGGACTCCGGCACATTGTTGCTGCGCGATTCCCGGGATGATACTGCTGCCCATCCTGGGCGCGCTCATATTCCATGTCACTTTCAGCCCCAACGTGTTGGCCGTGCTGGTGCTGCTGCTTGCGCCGCTGACCTTGAGCGGAGTCGGCGCCATGATCGGCGTGCTGTCGCCGAATCAACAGGTAGCAGGAGTGATCACCAACCTGGCACTGGTCGTGGTGATGTTCCTCTCGCCGGTTCTCGTGCCAGCTTCCGCGCTGCCGGGTGTGCTGCGCGTCACCGGCACCGTACTGCCGCCGACCCATGCGGCCGACGCGCCTCGCCGGGCTCTGCAGGGGCAGCTGAGCTCCAATCACCTGATTGACATCATGGTCATGATCATATTTGCCGCAGGCAGCAGCTACCTGGTTACGTCGCGGCTGGACTGGCGCTCGCGGTAGGGTGCAGTGACCCATTACTCCATGCAGCGCTGCAATGCCGGTCAGGCCTCCCGGCCACAGCGGTTCAGATAAGCGGGAAACAGGCTCAGCGCTTGGGCATCGTGGGCGCCGTGGATGCACCTACCACCGTTGCGGCCAAGACGTAGCCTGCGTCTATCCGTCCTCGGCGGCTGCCGCCACGCGCCAGAGCAGGGCGAAGGCAGCCAGCATGACGGGCACGAGGAAGTGGTGCCTGTAGAGCAGTACCAGATAAGGGGCGACGTAGACGGCGACCAGGACGGGAAGCAGCCACCGCCGCAGCTCGCCGCCGGCACGCCCGGGCCGCAGGTGGGTGGCATAGAGGGCGACGGCAGGCACGATGAGCAGGACCAGGTCGTAGCTGTGGGCGAAGCTGGTGACCAGTAAGGTCGCCAGGATCACTTGAGCCCAGCCGATAGCGAAGCGTCTGCTTCGTGGCAGCCACGGGCCGCGCCAGTAGAGGGCGAGTGCCAGTACGACGAGCAGCATGGCGGCGTCCGCCGCCCATTCCGCCGCGGGCACGTGGGGCCAGCGCTGCAGCAGCATGCCGTGGATGCCCGGCACGTCGAGCTGCAGGGCATCGTTGTTGCTGGACCAGCCGGCAACGGAACGCTGCACCCCGGCGTAGTCGGCGAACACTTTCAGTCCGGTGAACGGCAGCGTGACGGCACCGGCACCGGCGACGGCCAGGGCGAGACCGGCGACCGCCCGCCGGCGCCGTTTGTAGAGCAAGAGCAGCACGGCGAGCATGGCGAGCTGCGGCTTGACGAGCGTGCCGGCCAGCACGGCGCCTGCCAGTACTTCGTGGTCGTGCCGGAATAGGGCGAGCGCGCAGGCGAGGGAGAGGAGCACGGGGGCGGACAGGTTGCCGGTGACCGGTACCAGAAGCAGAGCCGGGGCGGAGGCGAGGATCCACCAGGCGCCCAGTACCTGCTCCTTCAGGCTCGGCGTCCAATCAAACGCCCGGGCCGTGACGACGGCGGATGCCAGCAGCATGATCTGGGAGAGGATACCCCAGAGGACGCACGACACGTCGTAGGGAAGCGCGATGGCCAGGCGAAGCGGCAGCAAGGTAGGCGGCGGGTTGAAGAACCCGGCAGCGACCGTGTAGACCTTACCGCCGTCGCGCCAGCGCTCCGCCGCGCTGAAGAAGGTCAGCCAGTCCACGCCGTAGCCGCCGGAGCGCCGGCTGAAGGCGACCAGGACGGCGAGCGCGGCCAGCGCGCTGAGCAGCAGTCCGGTGAACGTGAGGCGCCCGACCAGCCCGCGCGCCGCGGGCGCCGCGGCTGACCGCAAGCGGATCGGTACCGGCGTGCTCATCAGCGCCTCCACTCCTGGGATCGCGGCTCGCGTGCCGCGGCATTGTGCTCGCCGCGCGGCGAGCACAATGCCCGGAGACGGCCGGAGAGCGGGCGATAACCTGCTCCAGGAGCCACCCATCCGTATCAGCCGCACGGTATCATCAGCGCGGTCCGGCTTCAATCCCCCGGATGATGCCCTTCGAACCAGCCCACGGGCAGCGCGTCTTCCGCCCTGTTCACGTGGTGCCGCTGGGGCGCTGCCGCCCAGCGGACGGCATTGGCTATGACCCGCTGGACCGGCGTCTGGTGGTAGATGGGGAAGGTCTCGTGCCCGGGGCCGAAGTAGAAGATGCGACCACTGCCGCGCTTGAAGCAGCAGCCGCCGCGGAACACTTCGCCGCCGGAGAACGAGCTGATGAAGACGAACTCGTCGGGCTGGGGGATGTCGAAGAACTCGCCCCACGCGGTGGCCTTGACTGGCGCGCTCATCATGCGTTCCTCTTCAGGACTGCTCATCGGCAGGAAGATCAATCCATCGCCTCTCGGCATCCGACCTGACCGCGGCGTCGATGACCTGCTGGCACCGCAGGCCGTCCTCGAAGTTGGGGGAGAAGGGGCGCCCCTCGAGGGCAGCATCGGCCCAGGCGATGGTGTTTCCCGTCCAGCGGCCTTCTCCTCGCCGGGCGTCGCGGGCGAAGACGAGGCGGAAGTCGCGTCCCGTCATCAAGTTGGCCTCGTCGGCACGCGTGACGCGAATCACGTTGCTATCGATCTCCAGGATGAGCGCGCTCCGCTCGCCGTAGAGCTCTATGCGGCGGTAGTCTCCGAAGCCGCGCGCCACGCGACTGACGCGCAGCGAGGCGAGCGTGCCGGAGCGGAAGCGTATCTGCATGTCCACGAGGTCGTCGGCGTCGACGCGGCGTAGCGAGCCGTCGGGGCTGTGCCGCTCGGCGATGATGACGGCCAGCGTGGCGCTGACAGAGCCGATCTCGCCGGCAAAGAGCCGCCCGAGGTCGATCACGTGCGAGCCGAGATCGCCGAGCGCTCCGGTACCGCTGTCGGCCTTGCTGTTCCGCCACGAGTAGGGAGCCGTCGCGTCGGCCAGCCAGTCCTGCAGGTAGGCAAGATGGGCCTGGTAGATGCGCCCGAGCTCGCCGGCATCGATCAGGTCTTTGACGTAGCGCACGGCCGGGTTGGTCCAGTTGCTGAAGTTGACGGCGTGCGTGACGCCTTTCCGGCGGGCGAGGAGCAGAAGGTCCCGAGCATCCTGCGTGGAGAGGGCGAGCGGCTTCTCGCACATGACGTGCAGCCCGCGCTCCAAAGCCAGGCGCGCCATGGGGACGTGCAGGCGATTGGGGGTGGCGATGCAGACGCCGTCGAGCTGCTCGCTCTCCAGCATCTGCCCGTAATCGAGGTAGATACGTCCGATACCGTACTGATCCGCCAGCTCACGGAGGCGTGGCTCATCGGTGTCGCAGATGGACACGACCTTCGCCCGGGGATGAGACGCCAGGGCGTCGAGCATGTTGACGCCCACTCTGAGTCCGACGACGGCCACGCGGAATTGTCGATCTTCGGGCATTATGAAACTCCACTCCTTTTCCAACGTCTCGCCATGGTGTTGACAGAAGAGCCGTCTCTGCCAATGTAGCGCACGGTTAGGGGACCAAGCCTGCGATAGCACTCGTCATGGCAGCAGAGGTGGGACTGCGGTCCCGGGCTGACAGGAGAAGATGACCTCCAGCGGCGGCAGGACGGCAGGGAGCGACCCATTGCGGTGGGTGCCCCGGGCTGCGGCCGGCTGAACGGGAGATGGGGGGAATGAAACAAGCGAATGCGGCGTCGAGAAAGTGCTTGATCTGTTAGAACCCATGTCCTACTATAGATGGGCGACGTCGAGTTCGCAGTTGGCGGAGTAGCAGCGGATGAGGAGACAGAATCGATGGCGGGCCATCCAGTAGTGCACATCGAGCTCCCGGCGGACGACCCCAAGGCGGCAGGCAAGTTCTATGCCGACGTGTTCGGTTGGGGCATCACGACCGATGCCACGTATGACTACACCATGTTCCAGGTCGAGGGCGGTCCCGGTGGCGGCTTCGTCAAAGCCGGACCCGCAGGGGACATGGGGTTCGACTACAAGATCGGCAGCGTGCTGCTGTACCTGGCCAGCGACGACATCGAGGAGTCGCTGCGCCAGGTGGCGGCGCACGGCGGCCGGATCGTGCTGGGCAAATCGGAGATCCCGCACGTGGGCTGGTGGGGTGTGTTCGCGGATCCGGCCGGGAACCACATCGCCCTCTTCACGCCGATGCAACGGCAAGCCTGAGCGGGCCGGTCTTCCGGCTCAACGGGCGCGCGGCTCGCGTGCGGCCGGGCAGGCTCACGCGGCGGAGAACGCCGGTCCGGGCAATGGCGCCCGGACCGGCGTTCGCGCGTCGCTGCTCGGTGCCGGGATGCTCTTTACGGAGCGCGCGGCGGGTCGAAGCACAGGCAGGCGGCGGCTTCCATGCCGCGAGCGCTGCGCGCCGCCGGCCCACGCGGACACGGTGACGGAGCGGCTTGTCGTCTGGCGACGATGGAAGCCATAGCGGGCACGTCCGGAAACGGCCGCAGTCCCAGGATCGACGGATCCAAGCGCTGGATCAGATTTCAGGTACGCTTCCGCCCTCCGCTCCTTTGCCATTCGCCGGTGCTCGGCTATACCTGCAGTAGAGGCGGGATCGTGTGCGGCTCCAGTCTTCGCCGGCAGATCGTAGCCGGCCACGAAGAACGGGTACGGGAGGGCTCACGTGTCGCACAGCCGCGGCAGCAGGCATTGTCATCGTGGTCGTGCCTGATGTTCCCGGCGCGACCACGGTGATCTTGACCTCGGGCGTTCTGCTGTCGACCACCGAGGTGCCGCTGATCACGACGAAATCGCCCTGGCCCGCGTCCGATGGTGTGACCTTAACCGCGAAGGTTGCAGGCGAACCGGCCGCGCGAGCAGGGTAGGCGCCGAGCTGGCCGGCGATCACGGCGAGGACGAGGCATGTAGCGTTCCTGAACCGGCGCGCGCCGCAGCGCGCGAGGTGCATGGTCGTGCTCCTTTCTGGCCTGGACCCGATACGCCAAGCATTGCTCGGGTCTCGCACCGGGAACACGAAGAACGGTCACATTTGCGGGCACATCTCTCGCGGATCGACAGCGGCGGGCCGCCAGTCATACCCATGGCCGTCGACGCCCCGCGTCTTCAGCGCCGGATACCCGCTCGCAGGAGTCCTCATGGCCCGCCATTGCCCGGGCCAGGCTCGGACCCGCAGGGGCGGAGTGCGCCTTCACTGCCACTATGAGCCCCGGCGTGGATAGCCTTTAGCCGGGCCTCTGGGACGCCGGGCTGGAAGGGCACGGAACACGGCAAACGACCCACAACGGTCCGGGAACGTTCAATTGGCCAGGGGTATGGTGAACCAGAAGGTCGAGCCGCCTCCTATCGCGCTTTCCACGCCCACCTCACCGCCGTGCTGCTCCACGATCGTCTTGCTGATGTAGAGCCCGAGGCCGAGGCCCGGGCGCGTCCCGGGTTGGTGCGCGATGCCGTCCACGCGATAGAAGCGCTCCCAGACGCGTGCCTGATCTTCCGCCGGTATGCCCGGGCCATGGTCGCGCACCCACACGCGCGCCACGCCGCCCACCGGGCGCACGCCGATCTCGATCGGGCTGCCCTCCGGGGCGTACTTCAGCGCGTTAGTGAGGTAGTTGTGCACGACCTGGCTGATGCGCGCCGTGTCCGCGTCGCAGAGCAGCGGTCCCGGCGCCAGGTCCATGTGTACGCGATCCGGCGCCAGGGCCGAAAGCTCCTCTGCCGCTTCGCGCACCACCACCGCGAGGTCGCAGCGCTCCCGGTGCACTATCAGCTGTTCGGCCTGCGGGCGCGCCACGTCCAGCACGTCGTTGATCAGCAGATTGAGGCGATCGAGGGCGCGCTGGGCCCGCGTAAGGACAATCTTCAGGTCGCCGGGCACGGGCGTGCCGCGATTCGCTTCCAGGTCGAGCCGGCGCAGCGCGATCTGCACGTTGCCGCTCGACGCGGCCAGGGGCGTGCGCAGCTCGTGCGCGGCCAGGGCCAGAAAGGCTTCCATGCGGCGACCGGTCTCGCGCATGGCCAACTCCTCGGCGGCCGTGGCGGCGCACTCCCGGACCAATCGGTCGCGTTCGACCGCCAGTGCCACCAGCGAGGCCGCGGCCCGCGCCAGCAGGAGATCCTCCTCGCTCAGGCGGCGGTGCGCGGCGCCCAGGTCGAGCGCCAGCACGCCAGCGATCCGCGAGCCGGCCGAGAGAACGGCCAGCAGCGCGGTCTGTACGCCACAGGGCAAGCGGCGTGGCGGATCGCCGTCCAGATCGAGCACCAGCACGCCGTCCGTGCGCAGCCGCTCGTGATCCTCGGCTGTCATGTGCTCGCGCAGCGTGGTACCCGGCCGCCCGGAGCGCCATTCCTGTTCCTGCGCGGGAGTGAGACCCGAGCAGGCGCCGGTCCGGCAGGCACCGCCGGCATCGATCAGGGTGACCGCCACGGCGTGGGCGCCGATCGCCTCGCGGGCCAGGCGCAGCACCGATTCCGTCAGGCCATGGTGGTCGTCTGCCGCGACGTTGCCGTCGATCCGTGTCAGGTCGCCGGCCAGGCTCGCCAGCGCGGCCAGCGAGGCATGGATGTGCTCGAGCAGCGCCCGGTGCTCCTCTTCGGCCTGAGCCTGCTCGGTGACGTCGCGCGCGCTGACCACCAGGCCGTTCAGGATGCCGTCGCTCAGCCGGCTCTGTCCCGTCGCCTCCAGCACGCGGTACGATCCGCCGGCATGGCGGCAGCGAAAAGTGACCGACACAGCCTTGCCTTCGGCGGCCACGGCGCGCGCGAACGCCTCCCGTACGGCCGCCGCGTCCTCGGGATGCACGTGCGCCAGGGCCGGGCTGCCTACTAGAGTCTCCGGAGAGTAGCCCATCACGCGTTGGCTGGCCGGGCCGGCGTAGCGCACCGTGCCCGCCGCATCGACGACCCACACCATTTCGTGGGTCAAGGCGAGCAGCTCTTGATAATACCGCGCGCCGGATGGTTCCGGCGCGCCGCGCGATTTCTTCATGCCATTACCCACAGGAGCCCTTCTTCCGTCCTCTGCGCCTCGGCCGATTGAGCGCACAGATGGCCCTATTATGACCACCATAGCCGATCCGATGGCCAAAGCAACTAGCCCATTCGGGCTACTCTGCCGGACCGGCAGAGCGCCGATGTGGTACCACACACAGTGCGGCGCTCCGCTCAGCGGTCAAGCCGCCAGCCGGTGGATATGTGCTTGCGCGACAAACGGCCGGCGCGCCTTCCGGCCCTGCCTGTCCGTCCCGGTCGTCGTATGCTTTCGTGCGAAGGAGGAACACCAGTGCCTTACCGCAGTCTCGGGCGAACCGGCGTCCAGGTCTCGCCGCTCTGCCTCGGCGCCATGAACTTCGGCAACCCCACCCCGGAGGATGAATCGCAGCGCATCATCGACGTTGCCCTGGAAGGCGGCATCAACTTCATCGACACGGCGAACGTCTACAACGCGGGCGAGAGCGAGCGCATCGTCGGGCGCGCTCTGCGCCGCAACGGCCGGCGCGATCAGATTGTGCTGGCCACGAAGGTGCACGGTGACGTGGGGCCCGGTCCGAACGAGCGCGGCAACAGCCGCTACCACATCATCAAGGCCTGCGAGGACTCGCTGCAGCGCCTGCAGACCGATCACATCGATCTCTACCAGCTCCACCGGCCCGCGCTGGACATTCCGCAGGACGAGACGCTGCGTGCCCTGGACGACCTCGTGCGGTCCGGCAAGGTGCGCTACATCGGCTGCTCGACCTTCCCCGCCTGGATGGTCATGGAGGGCCTGGCCACCAGCGAACGCTACAACCTGGCGCGTTTCGTGTCCGAGCAGCCGCCCTACAACCTGGTCGACCGGCGCATCGAGAACGAGCTGGTACCGCTCGCGCAGCGCTACGGGCTCGCCCTGCTGCCCTGGTCGCCGTTGGCCGGCGGTATTCTGACCGGGCGCTACGCGAACAAAGCCGAGGTGCCGGACAGCTCGCGCCAGGCGCGCATGGGCACCGACAGCCTGTTTGGCCAGCGCATCACGCGCCGGGCGGTGGCGATTGCCGACCAGGTGAATGCCATCGCGCGCGAGCGCGGCCTCACCGGCAGCCAGCTTGCACTGCTATGGTGCAAGGATCAGCCGGGCATCACGGCGCCAATCGTCGGTCCGCGCACCGTCGAGCATCTGCGGGACCACCTGGCCGTGCTCGATCTGCACCTGGATCCCGGCGAGGCAGCGCGCATCGACGCGCTCAATGGCCCGGGCAGCGCGGTGAGCGACTTCCACAACTCCAACCCGTGGATGAAGGCGCGTATCCTCGACAACGGGTAATCCCCCTTGCTTCATGTTCATGCTGTGCGTGAAGGGCGGGCGAGTTGGCGGACGCGCAGACGGATGAGAGAACGATGATGGCGGCACCGGACCCGGCCATGACAGTGGCCCGGTGGGCCGACGAGCTGCGTGCCATGAGCGCCCTCGGCCTGCTCTTCACGCAGAACAGCTACGACCGGGAGCGCTATGCACGGCTCCAGGAGATCGCCGATGCCATGCTCGGCTTCCTCACCGGGGCCGCCGCGGGCGAGGTGCGGACACGGCTGGCGGCGGAGCTCGGCTACGTGACGCCCAAGGTTGGTGTGGCCGCCGCCGTGTTCGACGAGCAAGGGTGCATATTGCTGGTGCGGCGGCGCGACAACGCTCTGTGGGCCATGCCGGGCGGCTGGGCCGACGTGGGCGAGTCGGCGGCCCAGATGACGGCGCGCGAGATGCGCGAGGAAACCGGCCTCGTGGTCACCGTCGACCGGCTGCTCGGCTTCTACGATAGCTACAAGCGCGGCTTCCGCCATCCCCATCACATCTACCACGCGGTGTTTCGCTGCACGGCGATTGCCGGCACGCCGGTGAAGACCGAGGAGACGCTGGGCGTGGACTGGTTTGCCGAGGACGAGCTGCCCGCCCTTTCGCCCGGCCACCACGATCCTATTCACGACGCCTTCCGGGCCCTGGCCGATCCCACGCTGGCCGCGGTGTTCGACTGAACTGGGGCACTTGGTACCTCCAGCTGCGGCAGCATGGCAGAGCACGGGCCGGCCGGGGTACCCGCTGCAGTGGGTCGCGGTTGTGGTGCGAGGGCAGCGGCGGGATACGCGGGCCCGTCGAGTGGCCAATTCGTTTCGCAGTTTTTGCTGCGCTCTGCCGCGCGGATGACGGCAGCGCCAGCGGGAGCGGCGGGCGCGGGAAGAGTAGCCTGCAGCTGCGGCGGCTGGCAGGGGACGGGCCGGCCGAGGTACCCACTGCAGTGCGTCGCCGACGTGGTAGTGCGGGAGCGGCGGGCCCGACGAGTGGCGAATTCGTTTCGCAATTTTCGTGATGCTCTGCCGCGCGGATGATGGCAGCGCCGGCGGGTGCGGCAGTGCCCTCCGGGCGCGAATTCGTTTCGCAATTTCCGCTGTGCTCTGCCGCACGGCGCTCGGCACGGACCTCTGCCAACTCGCGCCTGGTGCGCTGCATCTCCCGCGAGAGGTGCGCTTCGTAGCGCGCCAGCCGCTCCAGCACCCGCAGGTCGGCCAGCCCGTGGGTAGCCGCCACCACGCCGATCTCCTGGTCGGACCGGGCTCGGGCCAGCGCCGACACCGCCTCCCCCGCCCGCCGCACCGCCACGGCGTGCATCGTCGCCACGCTGGTGCCAACCGCGCAGATCGGTTCCAGCGCCGCCTCCACCAGCGACCGGGTCCAGCGCTGCCGCCCACAGTAGTGCTCCAGGCTCTCCGTCGCCGTCGCGTCCAGCAGCAGCGGTACCGTGGCCTCCTGCGGCCCCAAGGGGGCGAGCATCGCCTCCAGCAGACTGTGCACCGCCGCCACGGTGAGCACGTCCTCCGGCTCCAGCACCGCCCAGCGCTCCAGCAGCGCCAGGCGGTCGTTGCAGGACCGCCGCTCGGCATCCAGCTCCGCCATGGTGGAGGGGCGGTCCTCGCACACGGCGAAGCGCCGCTCGGCCTGCTCCCGGGAGAGCCGCACCTGGTCCTGGGTGATCAGGGCGCACTCGTGGCGGGCGATGCGCGCCTGCCGCCAGTGCAGCAGGGCGATGCGCTCGGCCAGGATGGTCTCCAGGTCGCCGTACGGTGCGAGGTCGTGCACGATGGCGTCGCGATAGGCGAGCCAGGCTTCGGGCTGCTCGTAGGGGGTGGCGAGGGGGTCGGGACTGAGCAGGCCGTGGGTGCAGGCGTTGCGGCTGGAGGCGGCTTTGCCCTGGGCGGTGCGGGGACCGGTGTGGTGGCGAGCGGTGGTGGGAGCGGCCAGCCTGTCGAGCATGGGGTGACCTCGCTTTCGCGCATGGAATATATGTTCGAGTGTCACCATCGTAGCACGGATTCCGGCGAGGTCAAGGAAGACATGGGGCGGCTGAAAAGCTGACGCCGCAGAGAGGACGAGATGACGCAGTTGGGGGACCGTGGTCCCGGATGGATGGGGGCGCAGAGTACCTCCGACCGCGATCGGGTGGCAGCAGACGGGGGACTGCGGTCCCGGATGGCTGGGGAATGGGAGCCTCCGGCTATATGCTTCCAAACAGAAGTTGCGGGACGGACCTGCGACTGCGGTCGCATGGCAGTAGACGGGGCGACTGCGGTCGCGGGCAAGTGGCAGCCAGGTTCACACCGCAACTACTTCCGGGAATCATATAGGAAGATAAGTATCAGCTCGAGGTGAAGGACCCTGGCCCTCACGCTTATCTAGCGCCGCTCCTCGAGCAGGCGCCGCAGGCGCTCGATCTCGGCATCCCGCCGCGCGATCTCGTCGGCCTGCCGGGCAAGCGTGAACTCGACCTCGCCTTCGGTCAGCATGCGCCGGCCGTCGCCGAGGTACACGGCGGCCATGGACCCTTGGAGGGCGATAGCCAAGGGGAGTTGCTCGCTGTGCCAGCGGCCGTCCTGCAGGGCTCCCAGGTCCGGTAGGCGCCATCCGCCTGTCGCCATGCCGTCACACCGGTTCCCGTATAGTGTCCCCTCAGGTCCAGCACCAGATACTCGTTCACGCCGGCCCGCGCATAGCTGTACGGCTTGCCGCGCACCGCGTCCAGGTCCGCATCCCAGTTCGACTCACTCAACACCTCCACCACCAGCGCGGGCGGACCGCCTTCGCCGACCGACATCGAGGCACGCTCGGCTCATCGCCGCGATGCGGAGCTCATTCCGACTTCGTTGCCCGGCTGCGTGTGGCGATGGCTTGCCTGATGCGCCGCTACACGGTGTCGGGTGCCGGAGCGTAGAGCTTGAGCTATGCCGCTAGGCTCCGGCCGAGGTGGCGCCGTCGACGGCCCGGCGGGCCGCGCGCACGCAGTCGAGCAGCTCGGCGTGAACGTCCGCGTCGCAGCCGGCGACCAACGGGCTGCCGTCCGGCCGCCAGGGGGAGCCGTCGTGCGCGGTGACCACGTGTCCGGCCTCTTCACAGAGAAGAGCGCCCGCGCTGAGGTCCCAGGGCTTCGCCGCTTCGAAGATGTTGCCTGCCAGCACGCCGCGCGCCTGCATGGGGAAGGTAGCGCTGGTGCCCATCTCGCGGATGATGAAGCGATTGCGCAGGGCCAGCTCGCCGAGCACGGCGGCGGAAAACGCCATGCGATTCTCGGACTGCGCGTAGGCGCTGTCGAAGTTGACCAGGGTGCTGCCGGTACGGCGCCCGTGCAACGGGGTGGTGCCGCCGCCGACCGCGCGCAGGAACGCGCCCTGCCCGCGCACCGCGCAGGCGATCTCGTCGCGCAGACCCTCGGCGACCACGGCGAGCACGGGCTCTCCCTCCCGCATGAGGAAGATGTTGGTGCAGAACAGCGGGCTGCCGAAGGCAAAGTTGGCCGTGCCGCAGATGGGATCCAGGATCCACAGCGTGCCGTCGCCCAGGTTCCAGGGTGGTGCCGCGCTCTCCTCGCCGAGGATGCGATGGCCGGGGAAGGCGGCGCGGAGATGGTCAATCAGCAGGCGCTCGACCTTCTTGTCGGTCGGCGTGACGAAATCGTGCTCGCCCTTGGCCATTACGCTTACCGGTTGCGCCCAGTCTCGCGCGGCGCAGGCGGCCGCGAGGGCCGCGGCTTCGATGGCTACATCCAGCTCTCTCATGTCTTAAGGGTACTGCAATCCCGGGGTATCGTCGTGCCCGCCGGCGGGATCGTCGGGAAGCATGGCATCGGCGGCAAACCTCGAGGAGGGGGTACACATGCCGGGCGCAATTTTGGCAAATAGGTCTGCCCCCAGCCTGAGCGGTCGCATCGTCTCGTAGTGTCTGAATGGGACAGGCGCTCACGGTTTCCGCAAGAGCTTATTTCACTGCTGAGCACGAAGTCGCCACCCGACCTAGCTGCGCAATGGACGAGGATTATTCAGTCGAGCGATCGGCCGATAGCAGGAATGCGCACATGTCTCACGCGTGACCATTGGTGACCGCCTACGCCAATGTTCAGCGCCTGACGCACGTGTACGATCCATAGACCGAGCCGCTGAAGTCAGCAGCCATGATCTCGAAGCCAGCGGCGGCGAGCATTGGCTCGAGCAGCCACCGGAATGTACTGTGCTCGCTACGGATGTGCGTGGCGAAGTCGTCGCGGGTATAGCCGCTTGCTGGGTCTTGGGCGGCTCCGTCGAGCCACCGCCCGAACACGCCTTCGGCTTGGGCAGGCTCGAAGTCATAAATCAGGTCTTTGAGGCGCAGGATGCCGCCCGGCTGCATAATGCGTGCGATCCGATAGAGCGCTATTGCCTTCCAAAAGTCCGGCAGGTGGTGGAGCACGTTCCGCGTGTAGACGCCGGCAACTGGCGGGCCCGTGTGCACATACGTGAGGAAACCTGCTTGCACGCAGCGGAGGTTTGCAAGATTAGCTTCGCTTGCCTGTGTACGAAGGTGCTCGATCATGGCCGGTGAAATATCCACGGCGATGACCTGCCCAAACCTCTGCGCGGCGGCGAGCGCGAACCGTCCGGTGCCCGCACCGAGATCGACCACGACCGCGCTCGTCTCAAGGCCATAGGTACTGAACACGGCCAGGTCTACGGCCGGGTCGGGGTAGCCTTGCTTGCGGTTGTAACCTGCCACGAAGGCTGCATCGAGATGCTCCGGCCCAGCGTGCATCAACTCATCGATTAGCCAAACCTCTTCCATAGCGCCGATTCTCCACTATATGTATACGCGCAGGCTGCGCCGTGCAAACTGATCACGACCGTACTGCCGGTGGCACGAAGCCTCCCGCCCTGCGGCCTTCAATCTCGGCTGGCTCCGCAGAATCACTGCCGCACCGCAGCAGTTCGTCGTTCACGGCAGGACCCTGCCTGTGTTCGTGCCTTCGCACCGATCCCTGGCGGCTGTAGCGTGGAGCGTCCGGCTCAACTCTAGCCTTGAGGTCCATTGTCGCACGGCAGCCGTCCGAGCGCTGTTGCCAGCTCGACACCATCGACGGGTATAGACTCCACGATAAGCAAGTTACTGCGGAATGTCGATCGGCCCTCCAATCTTGGCACCGTCGCTTTATCTTCCCACGCACTTTGGGCGGCAACCTGCCGACATCAAACGCCTGCGCGATGCCATGGCATACCGCAACCAATAGATCGTAGGAAACGCATGCCACGTGCGAATGTCGTTGGTCACCGTTTCTCGCTGAGCAATAGATCATCGGTCAGCAGCGTTCGCCGCATCATACTGGCCAGGTCCACAACGGGTCACTGTCGCGGGCTCTGGGCCGCGCCAGACGCCTCAAATCATTCAGGCTGCAGCCTGGCTTGAACCGTACGGATCAGCGTGGTAGCACAGTGCTTACCCCGCGTGAGGGATCACTACGCCAGGTCAGTGACTTCGCGGTGATCAATGCCTGCACCGAAACGCACACGCCGTGAACCGACGCATGTATGGGACCAGATAAACCTCTATGTGTCTTGACCGGAACAAGAGGCGTATGAGATCCTGCGTCCTATCAACCTGTTCGGCGAGACCGCTGCCGAGCGTGCGGCGACCACGGGTATCGCCGAGCGCACGCTGGCTCGCAAGACTGACCATTTCGATGCGGTCGGGATGGCCGGTCTGTTCCCCGAGCCAAAACGAACGCCGGAAGATCGTCGGCTGGTGCCTGCGGACATTCGGCAACGGGTGCTAGCCCTGAAGGCCGAGTATCCGGCCTTTCACCCGCATGAGATCGCGGCCATCTGTCGGCGTCGCGATGATGGCCGGATCGATCACAAGACCGTTAAACGCATTCTTGCTAGCCATCCCCTTCAAATCGGGGTGAAGCGGCGCTACCCGCCACACGCCGGCAGCCCGACTTTCGAGGCGCCTATTTCAGCGGCTCGAAAGTCGGGCTGCGGGCAGGCATATCGCTGGACCCAGACGGCCGCCGCCTCGCGCGCCGCGTCCAGGCGTCCCGGTCACACCACTTCGCGCACCCGGCCCGTCTCCACCTCGTAGATGAAGCCACGCACGGTGACATCTTTCAGCAGGTACGGCGATGCCTTTACCTCTTGTATGTCGTCGCGCACGCTCTGATCCAGGTCGCCGAAGGCGAGGAACGGTTGCGTGGGACGCGCGCCCAGGTTCCTCTCCACCTGGCTCTTGAGCTGCTCGTCCGTAAACGTGAGCATGCCGCAGTCCGTGTGGTGGATGATGATCACTTCCCGGGTGCCCAGGAGCTGCTGCGAGATCACCAGCGAGCGGATGGCGTCGCCGGCCCGTCCCCCGGCGTTGCGGATCACGTGCGCGTCGCCTTCTCGCAGGCCGAGGGCGCGCGCGGGGTCGAGCCTGGCATCCATGCAGGCGATGATGGCTACATGCTTGCCGGGCGGCATGGGAAGGCCGCCCTTGGTGAACGAGGCGGCGTAGGTCTCGTTGGCTCGTAGCAGTTCGTCGGCGACGCTCATCTATTGTGTGCCCTCCTGGGTCGTTCCATAATCGGCACGGCCCACAGCGGCCGGCCCTTTTCCAGCGTACCCGTGCTATATCTAGCAGTCCAATAGGTTTGGTAACCTATCAGCTTGGCAACGGGCTTGCGTCGCGGTGACTGCGCGATCTCGCATATGGCAGGCTTCCGCGGCAGTTTGGGGATGGGCTGATTACCTCGGCAACCAGGGCGGGCACTCCGGGGATGTACTCTCGGGGTGAAGACACGCCGAGTCGCGCCATTGCTTCCATCGTCGTGAGACAACAAACCGCTGTGTCGCACCGACCGGTCGGCCCCATAGGGAAACAGCGCCATTGACGCATCGGGCCGGTGCGGTATACTACTGTGGCGCGGGGCTGTAGCTCAGTTGGGAGAGCATTGCGTTCGCATCGCAGGGGTCAGGGGTTCGAGTCCCCTCAGCTCCACCGCACAGGGGTGTAGCACAATTGGCAGTGCAACGGTCTCCAAAACCGTCGGTTGCGGGTTCGAATCCTGCCACCCCTGCCCTTCTTCTTCGCACCGGCACTTCCTACGCTTGGGGCGCGAGGTTTTTGGCTAGCTCGTGACGTACCGC
The DNA here is from genome assembly GCA_963827235.1 of uncultured bacterium. GTDB lineage: Bacteria > Chloroflexota > UBA5177 > JANWHV01 > JANWHV01 > JANWHV01. The sequence continues at coordinate 344,051 of CAWHAE010000009.1, read as the reverse complement.
ATGGATCAGCAGCCCGCCAGTTTCTCGTTGATGTCCTACAACATCTTCCTGGGCGGCGCCGGGCGCATGGAGCCGATCACAAGCGTAGTTCGCGACGTGCGGCCTGACCTGCTCGGCATACAGGAAGCCGACGACGAGCTGGCCGTGGCGCGCCTGGCCGACACCCTGGGCATGGACTACGTATTCGGCGTAGCCAACACCATCCATCACGTAGCTTTTCTCAGCCGGCTGCCGATCGTGGGCAGCCACAACCACCCGCACCCGGGGATCTTGCGCAAGACCATGCTCGAGGTGCAGGTTCGGCTGCCCAACGCGACCGATCTGACGCTGTTCGTCATCCATCTGAATGCCACGGCCACGATCGGCGGCGAGCGGCGGCGTCTGCGCGAGATGGACGCCATTCTGCAGAGTATCGGGCCGCGGGCGACCATGCCGCATCTCATGTTCGGCGACTGCAACTCGCTGGCGCCGGGCGACGGCATCGTGTTCAAGAGTCTGACGGCGCATTACGCCAGCCGCATGCGCGTGGTGAAGGCGGAGCTCGGGGCGCCGCGTCGCGAGCGGCAGATGACGATCGGTGCACTCCTGGACCGGGGGGCACGCAGCGGGCTGTTCACGGGTGAGACGCTGCTGCCGCGGCACCTGATCCGGCAGGTGCTGGATGCCGGCTACATCGATTGCTACCGCTACCTGCATCCCGACGAGCCGGGCTACACGTTTCCGGCGCCCGACCCGGCCATCCGACTCGACTACGTGTTTGCCCCCGCCGCCCTGCGCACGTGGCTGCTTTCGTGCGACGTGGTGGACCTACCGGCGGCGGCGGCCGCCTCGGACCACCGGCCGTTGCTGACGCGCTTCGTGTCGCCGATCCTTTAGCAGAGCTGGCGACTGCGCCGCTCGACGGCCCCGGTGGGACTTGCTCGGCGGTCCAGCCAGGTTTGTAGTCGAGCGGTCCGAACGCGGCAGAGGACTGCGCCAGGACCGGTAGGCACGGCCGCCACCGAGATCCGCGCGCAGGATGCATCATGATGTACGGTACACAGTCGTAGTGCATGTCACGTGGCCCGCGGCTCCCACCTGGGAGCATCAAGCCGGAGGTAGCGATGATAGCAGAGCCCCATGCCACAGAGCAGCCGATCGTCAACTTCGTTGGAGACAACGTTGCCCTCGGTCCCTTGCGCCGCGGTCTGATACCCCTGCTGACCCGCTGGAGCGACGATCTCGACGCCCGGCAGAACATCGGCGTGCCGCTCCCGCAGACGCTTGAGGAGCGGACAGCGCGCTACGAGCGTGACGCGCTGGGCGAGGACGGCGTGGACTTCGTCGTCTACGAGCTCGCTACCTGGCGACCGATAGGCACGGTGAGCTTGTTCCACATTGACTATAGCAACCGCAGTGCCGACTTCGGCATCCTGATCGGCGAGCCGGTGGCGCGCGGCCACGGCTATGGCACCGAAGCGACGCGCCTGACGCTCGCCTATGCTTTTACCACCCTCGGCTTGCGCAACGTCGGGCTGACGGTAGCGGCGTGGAACGTCGCCGGGCAACGTGCCTACGCACGGGCCGGCTTCAGGGAGTACGGACGGCGGCGCGCCTGCCGGTGGATGGGCGACCAACGGTGGGACGACGTGTATATGGATGCCGTCGCGACTGAGTTTGCCGGCTCCGATTAGGGAGTCGCGCTGATAACCGATGCCGGCCTCATGGCCGGGCCAACCGATCGGTCACTCTTTGTGCTGTGCCTGGTGGCACGCTTCGCAGACGCCCCAGATCGCGATGTGGTCGATGGTGGCCTGGAAGCCGTAGTCGGAGGCCAGGCGCTGCCGCAGCATGTCCATGGCGCCATCGGGCACGTTCTGCTGGTAGCCGCAGTGGGTACAGACGAGGTGGTGGTGCCGGGATGCGCCGCTCCACTCGTACTCGGCAGACGGTTGGCCGAGCTCGGTGCAGGTGACCAGGCCCTGCTCGCGCAGGGTGTCGAGGCCTCTGTAGACGCTCACCTTGCTCACGCCCGGGTAGGCGGCGCGCACCCTGTTGTAGACCTGGTCGGCGGTGAAGTGGCCGGACAGACCGCGCACGACTTCCACCAGCAGCAGTCGCTGCGGGGTGACGCGCAAGCCGTGGTCGCGCAGGAAGGAGACGGCGGAGAGCATGGACTCCGGCGCTGCGTACGCTCCTCCCGGCTGAATCGACGCCGTGCCTTTGTCTTCTGCCATCGCATCCCACCGTGATACCGCGGCTTCCCCTGTCGCGTGCAATTGAACTTAAGAATACACTCTCATCTTGCCACTTTGCCTGCCGCTCGTGCGAGTGGGACGCACGTGGATATCGTGACGCAGTGGTCTGTTGGCTGGCGGCCAAGGGAGCCCAGCAAGGTTTCGGCGCGGCGGACACGAACCGTCCGAGGGCCGACGTGGTACGCAGGAAGCCGCTCCTGCTCCAGACAATTGGATATAGGACCGTGCTCTTGGCGGGCTCTCAGCGTCGCACGCGCCGGGCCGCCGCGCAACGCAAAGCGGGACGCGTCGCACGACGCGTCCCGCTTTGCTGTAAGGGCGTAGAGAGATGCCTACCCGGCTGGTCAGTAGCCGCTGCCGGATTGACCGGTTGAGCCGCTGCCGCCCTGACCGACGTAGCCGTTTCCGCCCCAGGATCCCTGCGACCAGGTGCCGTCGTACGTCTGCTGGTGACCGAAGTAGTAGTCGCGGCCTTGCCAGCCCCCGTGATGGTGCCTGTGCCAACCATACCAGCCGTAGTGCCCGTGATCGTTGTCGCCTATCGGCAGGACCGAGGAGATGGCAGGCGGCTTGGGCAGATCCTGGTTGGCGACCACGGCCCCCAGCGCGGCGAGCGCGATCGTGCCGGCAAGGACGTAGCGGGCTCCATTCCGGATGACGAGCCAGTGGGTGATTCGACTGAAAAGGGATGAAGCAACAGTAGCAACCTTGTGCACGAATCCAATCCCTCCCTTGCCTGCCGGTACTTGCGCCGCGGCGATCGATGGTCTGTACGACGGACGCATTCCGGCGCGTCAAACACCCTGCCGGAGCAACCGCGCCCGCCACAAGACCATGCTAGAGCACTGAGATGACAGGACGATGACAGGAAGATGTCAAGTGCGTGGTGAGATCGACGCGCATCTTTCGATATGTATAGAGCAGTAGAGGAAGCGTAGGATAGGAGAGAAGAGCATCGTGCGCGCCTTCGATGTACGCGCAGTCACGGTGTGTTCCGGCGCGGCTTACCTGGGGGCCGGGCCCGTGGCTACGTGGAGGCAGCGTGGCGCGCGCTGCAGGACCAGGGGGATGTGATGGCGAAGCTGACTGCTGAGGAAGAGGCGGTAGCCCGAAACTACAACACGAGCGTGTTCGAGTACGAAGCCGCGCGCCTTTCCGTCGATCATGCCGTGGAGCTTGCCCTGACAACCCGCTACCTGGAGCGTTTCGTCCCGGCCAACGCGGTGGTCGCGGACGTGGGCGTCGGGGTCGGCCACTACGCCGAAGTCCTGGCCCGGCACGGGTGCCGGATCCGGCTGGTCGACATCTCGAAGCGCTTGCTGGATGCCGCGACCGCACGGCTCCGCGCGGCAGGGCTGGCCGCGAACATCGCGGATGCCACGCTTGCCTCGGCCACGCACCTGGACCATATCGAGAGCATGAGCTGCGACGCGGCGCTGTTCCTGGGACCGCTGTATCATCTCCCAGCCGTGGCGGACCGCGAGCAGGCGGTGCGGGAAGCGGCGCGCATCTTGAGGGCCGGCGGCGTGCTGTTCGCCGCGGCGATCAATCGCCTGGCCTACCTGCGCGATAGCTTTCGGCAGTCGGGGAATCGCGGCGCGGAGCTGCGGCAGTTCCATGCAGAGTTCCTGCAGGACGGCAACCTCGATCCCGACCATGCGCCCCCTATTGCCTTCGCCCACCTGAGCTGGTGCGAGGAGTTCCGGTCGCTGTTCCGCGAGTGGTTCGACGAAGTGGCATACACCGGCGTCGAATCGTTCACGGGCATCTGGGGCAACACGCTGACCGCGCTTTCGGACACCGATGCGGCGGCGTGGCTCGACCTCGTCGAGCAGACGGGAACGACGCCGGAGGGTATGGGGGCATCGGATCATCTTCTGTTCGTGGGCCGCAAGCGCGGGTAGCGCGGGACGGCGCTGGCTGCTGCTTGCGGCGCACCCGTGTCCATAGTGGACGAGCGAGCATACTGTGAGTATGTACTGGTCTCGTGCCGCACCGCCACCGTCAGCTCTGCGAGCCGTACCGGCTGCGTGGCTGCCGTTGCCGCGGGTCCGCGCCGGGAGCGGACCTGCCGGACCGGTCCTCTCTGCCGGCGCGCTGCTGCTGCTGGCCAGCGTCGGTGCAGCGCTCGTCCACGTCGTCGAATACCATCTGGGCCTGGACGGTGTGAACGGTCGACCCGCCTCGGTCGCCTTCATGCTGGCGCATTGTCCGGTTCGAGGCGGGCTCCTGGTAGTGATCGCCGCCGCCCTGCTGACGCTGCTGGCGCTGTTTCGCGAGCTGCAGAGGCTCGCGGGCCAGCGGCACCGCCTCACGCAGACGGCACGGTGCCTGCATGTCGCGGCTCGGCCGCCGGCGGCACGAGCGCCGCTCCATCCAGGCAGGCTGCTGGCGCTCTTGCTGCCGCTGCTCGGCGTCCAGGCCGGCCTGTACGCACTGGCTGAGCAGTCGATGCCCATGACCGTCTCCACACACATGCATGGAGTAGTCATGGCCATGGCGGTGCAGAGCGCCGTTCCGCTGCTGCCCGTGCACCTGGCGGTCGCGTTGCTACTCGCGGCGCTGGTCTGGCGGTTGGAGCGCCGCTTCGAGACTCTTCAGGCGGCGATCACCGCGTTGCGCCGGCTGCTCAGCCAGGCGCTGCAGATACCGCTGGGCCAGGCCTTCCCGCCGGCGCCGCCCCTCGCCCCGAGCGGCCTCTTGGGCGGCCCGGGAGTGCTTTCGCGCCCGCCACCGATCTGACCGTCGCCGCGCCGCACGAGCGAGGCGGCGTATAAGCCAGCACGGTTCAGGCAAGCGGGAAGGCCGGAACATGGCTCGCCCGCGACTGCCCCGCGTGGAGCACGGTCTTTGGCTATCACAAATCCCGCCACGATGCCACGCACCAGTGGTCTGTCAACAACCAATCATTGCCGTAGAGGCGCGGCCTGCGAGCGCGGGCGCATGGCAGCAGTTGGGCGACTGCGGTCGCGGGGAATGCGAGCATTCATAGTTGACGAACCACTAACGGCCGCGTTGCACGCTCGCGACAAACCTATGCCGAACGAGAACAGAAATCAGGAGAAACGTCCATGCGTATCCATTTGACCCGCTGGCTGGCCGCGGCCTCCCTGGTCCTGGGCATGAGCGCCCTGGCGCCGCGTGTGGCTCTGGCTCACGCCAGCCTGCAGAAGTGCAGCATTGCGCCCGGCGCCAAGCTCAAGGCCATGCCCAAGACAGTCAGCTGCTTCTTCGCCGAGGGAGTCGCTCCGAAGGGGAGCTTTATGGGCATCTTCGAGACCACCGGCGATCATGGTCAGGACGATAACGGAGATAGCCAGGTCTCCTTCTCCAACGCGATGGAGATGACCATGACCGTGCCCAAGCTGGCCAAGGGCACGTATGCCTTGATCTGGTACACCATCTCGGCCAACGACGGTCACCACGCCGGGGGGTGGTTCACTTTCTCAGTCGTCTGATCGAGCGTCCGGAGCCGCCACCAGGAGGACGCGCTCCTGGTGGCGCGTTTCCATGGAAACCGAGCGCCTCTTGCGCGAAGGGAGCGTTAGTATGTCCGTCCGCCGCCTGCTACTCGGTGCGTGCGCACTGGCGCTCGCGCTGTTCGCGCTGTTCGCGCTGCCCGGACAGGCGGCAGCGCACGCTCACCTTGTGCGCGCCGAGCTGGCGCCCGACAGCCGTGTCCTGGTGAAGGCCGCCACCTATCGCTTCTGGTTCGACGAGGCCCTCAACTCCGCACTCTCCCGCATCGTGATCCGCGACGCTCAGGGCCGGCAGGTCAACGGCGATACCGGCCACGTGGATCCGGCGAACGGCGAACAGCTAGATGTGAGGCTGGCAGCGCTCCCCGATGGGGTTTACTCGGTCTACTGGACCAGCGACTCGGCGCTGGACGGCCACGTGCTGCACGGCTTCTACACCTTCACTGCCGGCGGCAGCGGCGCCGTGGCGCCGAGCGCCGCCTCGGGCGCCATCGCCGCGCCCCAAAACCCTACGCTCGACGGCCCGGCGGTGGCCGCGGCTCTGGCGCACTGGCTGGTGCTGGCGGCGTCGGCGCTCTGGACCGGGGCCCTGGCACTGCAGATCCTGGTGCTGTTCCCGTCGACACGGGCGACGCGTCAAGGCGCGGTGGCCTCGCTCTGCAGGGCTGCCGGGCGTCGCTGTGTACTGACGGCGCGCCTGGGCCTGCTGGCTGCGCTGGTGACGTCGCTGCTGGAGCTGGAGACGCAGGCCTACGGCGCCGGCGGCTGGAGCGGCATGGTGTCGGCGAACACGCTGGACGCCATCCTGAGCGCGCGCTATGGCACCTACTGGCTGGCACGCATGCTGCTGGCCTTCGTGACGCTCTTGGTTCTCAGCGGCGCCCCGGCCGGCCGGGCATCACGCCTGGTCACCGGCATGAGCCGCTATCTGCGTGCTGAGGTCGTGGGCGCGCGTCGCGGATCGGCGAGCGGTCAGGTGCCCGGCAGAGCGGCGGCCGGTGAGCCAAGCGTCCTGGCCGGCTGGACCGCCGCCGCGCTGGGCTTGGCCTACTTGCTGGCTCTGGCCTTCTCCGGGCACGCCGCATCGGTGCAGCAAATGGTGGCCACTTCCGTGCTGCTTGACTGGCTGCACCTGATCGCCATGGCCGTCTGGGTCGGCGGCATGGCGGCGATCGCCCTGGCCCTGCTGCCGGCGCTCCACGCATTGGCGGCCGGCGACCGGGCCGGGTCTGCTCTCCGGCGAGCCTTCCTGCACCTGCTGGACCGTTTCTCGCCTGCCGCGTACATCGCGGTGGCCGCGGCTGCCGTGACCGGCATGTTCAACGCCCAGGTGCACCTTGGTAGCTTCGATCAACTCGCCGGTACTCTGTACGGCCGGTTTCTGCTGGTCAAGCTGGCACTGATCGGTGTGATCGTGCTGCTGAGCGCTTCCCACGTGTTTGTCACCCGTCCCCGACTGCGCGGGTTGCCGGCCGACTCACCGGCGGCCGAACGCGGGTATGCATCGCTTGCCCTGCGCCTGCGCATCGAGCCGGCGCTCGGCGCCCTCATCCTGTTGTGCGTGGCACTGATGGGGCAGACGGCCCCGGCGGCCGCGGTGTTCAGCAGCGTGGTCTCGACGACCGGCACGCCCGTGGCTCCGGCCACGCCCTCGGTACCGGTGCCGGGCGCGATCACGGGCAGTGCTACAGCGGGCGTGTTGCAGGCGACGCTGACGATCAGGCCGCCGGCCCTAGGCAGCACGACGTTTCGCGTGCTCGTGGCCGAGCGCGGCCGGAAGGTGACCGACGGCCAGGTGCGCATCCGATTGAGCGTGCCGGGCCAATCATCACTGGGCTACACCTTCGTGGAGACCACGCCGGCTGCCGGCGGCTACAACGGGACCGGCGACCTCGTCCAGGCCGGGCAGTGGCGCGCCGACGTGATGGTGCGTACGCGCGACGATCCCGGCGAGTACCGAGATCTTCCGTTCACGTTCATCGCCGGACCAGGCGCCTCCTTTCTCGACCAGTCCGGTTCGGCTGCCGTGAGCATTGTCGCCACGCCCGGGCTGATCAGCGCGCCCAACACCTTCACGCTAGGCGGCATCGGGCAGGCCTCGGCGGTGCGAATGCTTTCGCAGTCGCTGGATATGGACATGGGCGTCCTCACCTATCCGGCCACGGCGCTCGGCGGCGGTCGCTGGGTGGTGCGCGACGCGTTCGCGCCGATGAACGGCCGCTGGGGGCTGACCATTCAGGCGCAGCGGAGTGGTGCCTGGGTCACGTTGCGCCAGTTCACCTACTATGTGCCGCTGAGCGGGCCCATGCACCTGCTCACAGCGCAAACCGGCACGAACCCCGCCGGCCTGCCGGCGCGCTCGGCGAATCTGAGCCAGGCCTATAACCTGGCTGTTGCCCGCGCTCTGCCCTACACGGTGCTGGTGACGGAGATGGGCTCCAACGGCGTCCGCAAGCTGGGCGGGTCCATCCTGCACACGGGCGCGCAAGCGCACGGCGTGGACGTGCTCGACGGCACACCGTATGCCTTCGTCACCAACTTCGGCGCCGATCCCGGCACGGTGACGCAGATCGATCTGCGCGGCATGCGGGTAGTGCGCACCTTTGCCGTGGGACTTGGGCCGGCCCACGTGGTGTTCACGCCCGATCGCCGGCGCGCTTTCGTCACCAACTTCCGCTCCAACGATCTCTCCGTGCTCGATCTGAGGACCGGCACGAGCCGGCAGATCGAGTTCCCCGACGGCACGTGTTTCGAGCCGCACGGCATCGACATCGCGGAGGATGGCAAGACCCTGTATGTGGCCTGCGCCGGCGGTGCCTGGGTCTACACCGTCGACACCACCACGCTCAGGCCGGGGCGCACCGTGATCACCGCGCCGGGCGCCTACGGCGTGGCCGTGGATGGGCCTCGTCACGAAGTCTGGGTGGCCAACCAGACTGCCGGCAATGTGTCGGTGATCGACGAGCGCACCCTGCGCGTGGTGGCGACCATTCCGGTAGGCAAGGGACCGGCGCTGCTGGTGGCCGCGCCGGATGGGCGCACGGTGTATGTGGCCGACCAGCTCGGCAACGAGATGAGCGCGATCGACGCCGCGCGGCGCAAGGTGATCGCCACGATCCCGGTGGCGGCACAGCCGCACGGGCCCGACGTGACGGCGGACGGCAAGTACGTCTACGTGGCCAGCATCGGCGGCAACGCCGTGACGATCATCCGCACGGCAGACAATCGCGTGGTGGCCGTAGTGCCATCGCCCGTGGGCTCGAACGAAGCGGCCGTCGACAATCCCTGAGATGCGCTCATCGCAGGCGATAACGTCCGCGCGTACCGGTGACCTCGAGCGGGTCCGGCTCGCCGCCGGGAGCCCACCCGGCCCGGTTCGCGCGCGCTCAGGCGTGGTGGCCGGGCCGGGGTCAGCCCACCGTCACGCGCACCTGGAGAGCGTCGAACGTGTACCAGATCTTGTGGGAGGGGAAGTAGGCAGCGACGGTGACCCTGTACACGCCGGGCCGCCGATAGACGTGCCGCACGCTGTCCCCGCGTGCCGGCGGCGTCCCGTCGCCGAACGCCCAGCGCCAGGAATTCTCGAAGGCCTCAGGCGTCAGGGGAATTCGCTGGCGGATCTCGGCGAACGTATAGGTGCGCGTTGCGATCAGGCTGAAGGGCGGGACGAACGGCGCCCAGACTTTGAGTGTGGCCGGGCTGGTCGGCTGCTCGCTGTTCACGAGGACGAGGGTGTGATCGACCGTCAATGACGGCAGGCCGTCGATGTCGCAGGCGGCCACGGAGCGCAGTCCCGACGCGATCAGCAGCACTGCCACACAACCAATCACTGCAGCCGGTTGCCACGCAGACCGTGCCAACGCTTCTCTCCTCTCGCGCACACCCATACCCATACACCTGACCTCACACTACGGCACGAGCGGCTGCGCTGCAAGCGCCCGGCGCCACCCCACGGGCGGGGGCGGCGCGACATGACAAGCATAGCAAGCGGGAACCTGCTATATTGCGGATCAGAGCCCCACACAAGCGCTGCCCGATACAAAGGGACGACCCGTCATGATTGGTTGGCTACGACGCTTGCGCGGGACGCGCCTTCGCGTTTTCGCGGCGGTGATGGTCGTCTGTGTGGCCTCACTTGGGGGCGTGGTGGCGTTCGCGGCCCACCAGGCACCGGCCGCGTTGGTCCCGCCGGCGCCCGATTTCACACTCCCCCAGGCCTCCGGTGCGGGTGCCGGCGTCTCGCTGCGCGCATTCCGCGGTCATCCCGTGCTGTTGAACTTCTTCAACACGCAGTGTGCGGACTGTCTCGACGAGCTGCCCGTGTTGCGCCAGGCGGTGCACGCCTACCAGGCGGAGGGTATCCGCGTGGTCGGCGTGGCCACCGGCGGCGACACAGTCGCGTCCGCTCGCGCATTCGTCCGCGCGGCCCATATCCCCTATGCCGTCGGCGTGGATGCGCGACAGAGCGTGGCGTGGTCCTATGACGTAGGCGCGCGGCCTACCAGCTTCTTCATCAACGAGGCAGGACGTCTGCAGGCGGAGTGGGTCGGGCCGCTGGACGCCGGCACCGTGCGCGACGGCATGGCGCAGATCGGAGCCATTCAGTGCCCGAGCTGCACCACGCTCCTCCAGCCGTCGCTGGTCGCCGACCAGCCGGCACAGCGAGGTGCGCCGGCCATCGCCGCCGACGCGGTGTATCGGCCCGCCGCGGTAGCCCACCCCTTTGCCCTGCGCGATCAGCACGGCACGCTGATCACGCCCGAGCAACTGCGCGGCAGGGTGGTGGCGCTGACGTTCATCAGTGCACTGTGCAAGGAGCAATGCCCGCTGGTGGGCAAGGCCCTCACCCTGGTGCGGAACGACCTGGGCAAGGATGCGTCCAGGCTGAGCATCGTAGCGGTCAGCGTGGAGCCTGAGCTGGATAGCCCCGGCGCGACGGCGCAATTCGCGCGGGATGCAGGCTGGCCGGGCGGCGACTGGCACTACCTGACCGCCCCGCGACCCGTGCTGTCTCGCATATGGAGCGCCTATGGGGTCGACGTGGAAGCGCCTCCGCCCATTTTCAAGCCGACGACCGCGATCGTGCACCAGGCCGGACTGTTCCTGATCGACCCGGCAGGCCGGCTGCGCGCCTATTATGACGTGCCGTTCTTGCCGTCGCGTGTCGTCACCACCATCCGGGCGCTGCTCGAGGCATGAGCAGGTGAAGAACCTGGGAGCCGGCACCCGGCGACACACGCTCATCTCTACGGCTGTCATCGCGGCCGTCCTGGCCATAGGATCGCTGCTCTCCGTTGGCCGCGCCGGCGCCTGCTCGCTGGACAACGTGCCCTCGCTGACCGCCGACGGCCGCCTCGATCAGCTGACGACCGATCCGCCCACGACGTCGGCGCAGCTCCTGACGTATGCGCCGTTCTCGCTACCAAACGGCTACGGCGCCGAGCGCGCGATCGTATTCACCGAGATTCGGAACGAGGTGGTAAAGTCACTCGTCCCGGCCGCGATGCAGCGGCCGTGGCGGTGGGAGTTCGGCGACGGCAGCACCGCGACAGGCTGGACCGTGAAGCACGCCTATGCCCGCACGGGCCGCCGGCGCATCGTGGTCGAGGCGTACTGGCCGCCGACGAAGCAGTGGATCGCCTTCGACCAGGTGACGATCACCATAGCACCCGCCCCGCACGCCACGCATCCCTGACTGCCAAGACCTGCGTTGCCTCGCCGAAGGAGCTCGGACCATGACTGCTCACGTCGCTCGCCTCTCGCCCGGCCGGGTGCTGGCGTGCGTGCTGCTCACGTTCGCGGCGGTGGCAGGGCAGGCGGCAACTGCCCGGGCCTGCAGCCTGAATGGCATTGCCTCCATCGCGATGAACGGCACCACGGCCAGCCTCACCGAGGGCACGCCTTCTCAGGTGGATGCTGCTCACTGGGCGCCGTTCACGCTGCCGGCGGCAGCACCGGGCGACAGCCTGCACCTGAGCGAGGATGTGGCGAAGGTAGGGAGCTCGCTCTCGGCCGAGATGCTGCGGACGCCGTTCCGCTGGGTGTTCGACGATGGCGCCGTCGCCAAGGGGTATGCGGTGACGCACCGCTTCAAGCAGCTGGGGTGGCACAAGGTCACCGTCGAGTACTATTACCCGGCTCGCCGGCAGTGGCTCACCTTCGACAGCGCGCAGCTGCACATCGTCTCGGCTAGCGCGCTGTTCTGGACGAACCTGCCGCGCCTGGCCAGCCAGGTCCTGCTGCTGGCCATGCGCGCGGCTTTCTGGATCCTCCTCGGTATTATCGTGACGGCAATGGCTGTCGAGCGACTCCGGCACCGGCGCCGCGACGACCGTGCAGGCATGGCCGGAGATGACAGGCAACTCTAGCTATAGCTATCTCGAAGTGACCTCGTCCTTGCCGCAACCCCACTGGTCGGTGCCCGACCTCGACGCCACACGCGGCGCTCCGGATTTAGCGGCCGTCGTGACCCCGGCTCAGTAAGTGTAGTGACGGCCCCAGTTGAAGGCGGCTTGAGCGCTGCCGGCGGCACAGGTATAGGCGTAATAGGTGCCGCCCCAGGCCCCGGCCCAGGGGGAGCCGGCACCTTCGACGGTGGCTTTGCACACGAAGCCGGCGACGGTGTACGGCGCGCCCTGGGCATGGTCGGCGCCCGGGCCAAGCGTGGCCGTGGCAAGGGCGCAGGTCGTGTTGTAGACGGCGATCTGTGCCTGCACGGACCCGTCGGCGAACGATCGCGCCTGGCACATGCCGTTGCCCAGGGACGTGGGCTGCGGGCGCCTCGAGGGAGGGAGGTTGGGCGCATGACCGGCACAGCGCACGGATCGTTCGGCGACGTGCTGCGACCGGTACCGCCTGGAGGCCGGTGTGTCTCAGGAAGCGCTGGCGGAACGGGCCGGACTCAGCGTACGCGGTATCAGCGATCTGGAACGCGGCATCAATCGCTCACCGCAACGTGAGAGTGCCCTGCGGCTGGCTGCCGCCCTGGGCCTGTCCGGACAGCAGCAGATCGCGTTCGTGGCCGAGTGCCAGCGGCGTGGCGCGGGACCGGCGCGTTCCGGCACGCATGACGGCCCTCGCGATACCTTGCCGATGCCGTTGACCCCGCTGCTCGGTCGCGAGACGGAGCTTCAGGGCCTGACCGACCTCCTGCTCCTGGAGCCGGCTGGGCCGTCGAGAGCTCGGCTGATCACGCTGACGGGCCCTGGCGGAGTGGGCAAGACACGGCTGGCGCTGGCCGCCGCAGCGGGACTTGCCCGGGCCTACGCCGGCGGCGTGGTGTTTGTCCCCCTGGCGGGCCTGCAGGACCCAGCGTTGCTGCCGGCCGTGCTGGCGCAGAGTGTAGGCTTGCGCGTGGAAAGCAATGGCCCCGTGGTCGAGGAGCTGGCGTGCCAGCTGCGCGCCAAGCAGCTCCTGTTGGTGCTGGACAACTTTGAGCACCTGCTGCCTGCCGGCCCCGAGCTGGCACGCTTGCTCGAAGTCTGTACCGGTCTGCACGTGCTGGTCACGAGCAGTGCCGCTCTGCGTCTGCGCGGGGAACGCGAGGTTCCGGTGCCCCGCTGCCGCTGCCCGACCTGCAGCACCTGCCGCCGCTCGACGTCCTTGCGCGCTATCCTTCGCTAGCCCTCTTCGCGGAGCGCGCACCACCCGGACTTCGCAATCACTCCGGCCAACGCCGCCACGGTGGCCGCGGTTTGCTCGCGTCTGGAAGGACTGCCGCTGGCCCTGGAGCTGGCTGCTGCCCAGGTCCGCCTGTACTCGCCCCACGCGCTGCTGGCGCGGCTGGAGCGACGGCTCGACGTACTGATCGGGGGCGCGCGACCTTCCTGCACGCCAGCAGACAATGCGCGCCACGATCGCCTGGAGCTACGAGCTACTCGATCCAGGCGAGCAGACGCTCTTCCAGCTCCTGAGCGTATTCAGCAGCGGCTGCGCGCCGGAAGCGGTCGCCGCGCTGGTCAGGGCAACGGACGCCCACACCGGCGATGTGCTGGCGGGACTCCACTCCCTGGTGGAGAAGAGCCTGGTGTAGCGCACCGAGTTGGCCGATGGCGAGACGCGTATCGGCATGCTGGAGACAATTCGCGAGCTCGGGCTTGAACGGCTCGATAGCGGCGGTGCTCTGGCTGCCGCGCAACGCGCGCACGCGCACTACTACCTCCTGCTGGCCGAGGAAGCGGCCCTGCACGAGGCCGGTCGAGAGATCATCGGACTCCGTCTGCCGCCGAACGAACGCCCCCGCATTGAAACCGCCGTCACGGCGCTCCGCGCGGCGTTGGGCCCCGTGGCGTTCGAGGCAGCGTGGGCGGATGGGCGTGCCATGACCATGGATGAGGCCGGCGCACTGTGAGGCGAGGTTCGCCCATGGCTGAGGAGTATCGCGTGTGGTGTGATGCATGATTCACCCGCCCTGCAACCTGAGGTGCCCACACACGCTGGCGGCAGGCTGTGCCGTGTCCACGTGCTACTCTAGCAGAAGTAGCGTGTAGGCCACAGGAGGTGCCAGCGATGGTCGAAGCCGACTATTCCCCGGTTGACCTATCAGCCGTCTGCAACGCCGGCGCGGACTGCCTGGCGAGCGCGGACAGACTCCCCACCGGCCTGCAGGCCTTCCATGGGATCCCGTTTCAGATCGGGCCGTCGAGCGGCAGTGGCGGCGCTTGCCTGGTCCGGCTGGATGGCAGCGCGCCGGCTCTTGCCATCCCGGTCGGCGACCGGACCGCCCGGCACGTGCTATTCGTTCATCGACTACTGGCTTCGCACCTGTTGGCGGGCGGGCCGTTGGGCGAGATCGTCGCCCACTACGTCATCGAGTTTGCCGACGGCGGCAGCACCCGTCTGCCGATCCGCGAGCGCTTCGAGATTGCCACGGTACCGACGCGCTGGGGCCAGCTACCCTTCCTGGCTGTGCCCGATCGGCCCGACGGCTTGCCCGCCCGCTCTGCCGGGTCCTGGGGCGATGCCGGCGCGCGGCTGACCGAGGTGGAGCAGAGCCGTCCACTCGCGTACTATCTGTGGGCTTGGTCCAATCCACAGCCAGAGCGCCCGATCCGCCGCCTTATGGTCGAGCCGGCCGGCCCGGATTTTCTGCTGGCAGCGGTGACGCTGGGGCATCTGGCGGAGGAGCCGTTCTGCCGTCGTGGCGCCACTACAGTCACCATCACCCTGCCACAGGCTACCGATGCCGCGCAGCCGTTCGCCCTTGGCGTGCAGGTCGATCGTGGCATCGCCGGCTTTCCCTACGCTCTGCCCGCCGAGACCGCCGGCACTTCCGTGGGCTCCGCGCTGCCCGGCTTTGGGGTCCCGGTGAACCCGGGCAGCAGCCCCGCCTACGTGCGGGTAGCTGCTACGCCGTCCGCTATCCTGCGGGTCACCCTACGCGACGAGGAGCTAGGCCGAGTGTGCTGGGCCGACCTGGAGCGTGTAGGGAGTCTGACCCCGTCACCCCGCCTGCAGGTCGCGATCACGGATGCGGGGCGCAATTGGGTGCGGACCGAAGTCGTCGACGATGCCACCGGCCTACCCGTTCCGTGCCGTATCCACTTTCGCTCGGCCGACGGGGTACCCTATGCGCCGTACGGCCACCACGCCCACCTGAACGGCGGCATGGGCACCTGGCACATCGACATAGGCGGTGATGTCCAGCTTGGGCAGGCGACCTACGCCTACATCGACGGCCGCTGTGAAGGCTGGCTGCCGCGCGGCGAGGTGATGGTCGACGTCGCCCGCGGCTTCGAGTATGAGCCGCTTCGCACGTCCGTGCGCATCGAGCCGGGCCAGCAGCGCTTGCAGCTGCGGCTCCGGCGCTGGTGCGACATGAACGCGCGCGGCTACTTTAGCGGCGACACCCACGTACACTTCCTCTCGACGATCGGAGCGCAGACGGAGGCGCGCGGCGAGGACCTGAACGTGGTCAACCTCCTGCAGTCGCAGTGGGGCCACCTATTCACCAGCACCGAGGAGTTTATCGGGCGACCGCTTCACTCGGCCGATGGGAGGACCATCGTCTACGCATCGCAGGAGAACCGTCAGCACATGCTGGGGCACCTCTCGCTGCTCGGCTTGCGGGAACCGGTGCTGCCCTGGTGCTCCGACGGGCCGGAGGAAGCAGAGATGGGCGGCACGCTGGAGACCACCCTGGCGTACTGGGCCGACCAGTGCCACCAGCAGGGTGGGACCGTGGTCGTTCCGCACGCGCCGGAGCCCAACGGCGAGCCGGCGGCCCTGATCGCCACCGGTCGCGCCGATGCGCTGGAGATGACCACGTGCGGGCTGTACGAGCACCTGGAGTACTACCGCTATCTCAATTGCGGCTATCGGCTGCCGCTAGTCGGCGGGACCGACAAGATGTCGGCGGACGTGCCGGTGGGGCTCTATCGCACGTACGTGCGCATCCCCGACGAGGAGTTCAGCTATGAGAGCTGGTGCCGCAATCTGCGGGCCGGGCGCACCTTCCACAGTGGGGGCCCGATCCTCGATTTCACGGTGGACGGGTACCAGATTGGCGACAGTATCGCCCTGCCAGGGAACGGCGGCACAGTGGAGGTAAAGGCCTGGGCGGAGTCGATCCTCCCTATGCACCGACTGGAGATCGTGCAACAGGGTCGCGTGGTGGCGGTGACCGAGCAGGCGGGCGGCGCGCGCCGGCTCTGCCTGAGGACCCGTCTCACCATCAGCAGCCATACCTGGCTAGCGGCGCGGGTGGGTGGACCTGGCTACGTCGACGCGGTCCGCCATTTCGACTGCTGGCAACGGGGCATCATGGCCCATACGTCACCGATCTACATCGCGGTAGGTGGAGACTGGTGGCTCCACGATGCCCAGGTGGCGACCTATATGCTGACGCTGCTCGAGGGCAGCCTCGAGTATATTCGCACCCGCAGCCGGCAGGAGCCATCGCACCGCATCACGCATGCGCATGGTGAAGCGGATCACCAGGCATATCTGGAGCGACCCTTCCATGAGGCGATGGCCGCCCTGCACGCCCGCATGCACCGGCAGGGCGCAGCGCGCTGAGCTGCGTATGGTCACATCCGCGGGGTTCGGGCCGTGGACACGGGCATCCCGGGCTTGGCCGTGCGTATTCGGGATGCTTGCGAGCACGCCGGAGCCCCGTACGACCGGCTCAATCACATCATCCTGACGCACGACGACATCGAGCATATCGGCAGCCTGGGCGCCTACGGCCAAGACGCCGTCGACCCGATCGAGATCCCGGCCGATGAACCGGAGGCCGCATCCATCGAGAGCGGCCGGCCAAGATGAGACTCGAGCGACCCGCTGTGAGGCCGCCACGCGCCCAGGACACCAGGTTGGCACCGTTCGCGACGCGTATAGAGCGCCCCTTGCGGAATACGCAGCCCGGCGAACGGCGACAATGCAGCTGCGATGGCTCCCGCGAGGCGAAGGTACCCCAGTGCATTGGGATGCAGGCGATCTCGGCTATAGCATCCGGCGTCGAGCAGTGCCGGCCGGTACCAGAAGTCGATGCAGGGCATGCCCAGCTCTCGGCTGATACCGCGTACCACGCCACTGCCCGCCGCGAGCCGTTCTGAGAAGTGGCGTGCCAAGGCCGGTTGCATCGGGACCACCCGCGGCACATCGTGCCAGGTGGTGGTAATGACACGTGCGCCCGAGGCCATCAGCCGCTGGAGGAGCGCCATGTAGACCTGGCGAAACACCCGCGGCTGCCAACGGCGCTGCAACATATCGTTACCCCCAGCGCACACCACGATAACCGCCGGCCGCAGCCGAGGCACCTGGGCGCATTGTTCGCGCGCAATCTCCTCCGTGGTACGGCCGATTCTGGCGAGATTGCAGACGCGCAGAGGAGGCGTACGCGCCTGCAGTGCGACGGCGAGACGATCCGCCCAGCCCACCAGCTCAAGGCCTTGCACAGGGTCGCCGTGCCCGGCGCCGAGGCTATCGCCGACGATGACGAGGTGGTGCGCAGAAGATTGCTTCATCCTGGCGCGCAACGTAACCGGTAGGTTCGGGAGGGGCGTCAGCACGAGCGGCCCTCCCGTGGCACTCCGCGCGTGGCGCGCGTCCGAGCCGGCGCCGGGCACTGAGCGCCGCGGAGCGCGGGTGTGCGTCCGCGGTGCGGCTGCTGGCCGACGCGATGCCCCCGCATCACGACCGGTGGGATGAACGGCGGCGTGTAACGGACGGTCCGTTCCCCGCGTCCGAATGCTGCACCGTGTATGTGCCCGGCGCAGTGTGTCCCCCAGGTGGCGTGCGTGTTCACGTGCGTTCATCATGCCTCGCTCTCAACCATCAGCCATCAACCGTTGCCGCTCACGCCGCGCGCCTCATCGCCCCCGAGAGAAGCAACACGTCTCCGACGTTGTGAACCTCCCAGGCCTGGCCACGCGCTGCCGAGCCTAATTCGAGACTACGTGCCCGCCGTCGCCGGCCCGTGACGGAGAGACCGGTCAACGCCTCTCGACGCCTTGTGTCCGGGTCGGGTGCTTGTGTAGCGGCGATGTCTCTCCGGAAGCGGCAGCATATCTTCCGCGCGGCACCGAGCATGCCGGCGCACAGCTCGTCTATCTATGCCGGGTGGGCTTTACCCAGCGGGATCTGGCTGGAGATCCCGGAGAGCTGCGGGGATCGGCACTCGCGTTATTCGCGGCCCCGGCGCACCTCGAGAGGCACCTGCGAGAGTGGGGACCGGGCACAACGGTGGAGGAGTGGTGCCGTGCTTCTCATTCAGCTCAGGACGAGCCCGCCGTCGACGTTCAGGGTCTGGCCGACGATGTACTCGGCGGCGTCGGACGCGAGAAACACCACCGCAGCGGCGATTTCGCGCGGAGAGGCCATCCGTCCATACGGAACCCCGAGCCCAACCTCACGCTTCTTCTCTCCAGACGGGAGGCCGTACTGGAGAGCATAGAGCGCGTCGATGCGGTCGTACATCTCCGTGTCGGTCACGCCGGGCGCGATCGCGTTCACCCGAACGTGATCCTTGATCAAGGCAAGGGCCGCAGCCTGCGTCAAGCTGATCACCGCGGCTTTGCTCGCGGCATAGACGGCCGATGCTGCTTGGCCACAGCGGCCGGCCTGCGACGCCGTGTTGATGATGCGACCGCCGCGACCATCTCGCACCATCAGCCGGGCAACTGCCTGCAGCACGAAGAACATGCCATACACGTTGACCCGAAATAGACGCTCAAAGCTCGACGGCATGATTTCAAGCAGCGGGGCCATGTCAAAAACCCCTGCGTTGTTGGCCAGGACATCGATCCGGCCGGCGCGCTCCGCGGCCTCGTGGATGATACCCTCGACCGTGTCGATCGCACCGACATCCAACCGGATGGCAAACGAGCCATGCCCAACTTGGGCGGCGACCTCCGCGGCGCGTTCCGCGTCGATATCGGCCACAATGGTGCGGTCTCCTTGCTCGGCAAACGCTTCTACGATTGCGCGACCGATACCGGTCGCGCCGCCGGTGACGAGTACCGTTCTTCCCCCTGGATTGGACACCATCGTCTCCTTCCCATTGAGAGCCGGCGGAACCGCGCGGGCCTGTCGTCTTGTTTCCGATTCAGCTCAGGACAGCTCCGCCATCGAGGTTACGGGCCTCGTCAATGATACGCTCGGCCGCGACCGATTCCAGGTGCGCACGATCGCGTTCGGCCTCCGGCAGCATCGCAGACTCGGCTGTCTCCCGGCCGCGGCGCCTGATCCGTTGTTGCCCAAAGTATCTCTATTCATGCCGGCGATGGCAACTACGACGCGAGACGAAGGCGGTAACGGTAGGCGTCTCTCGTCGCAAGCGAGTGCGAGGGCGGCGCTTCTCAGCGAATTCTGAAGTTCCTCTGTCTAGCCGCTGAGCGTATGCATAGAGATTTCTTAGCTCCGGGCTCTACGCTAAGGTTGTCTGAATACGGCGCCGAACGAGCAGGGCGAGTGCAGGGATAGGCGATCAGGCCCATGAGACGGGTCTGATACGACTACCGAAGGCCCCGGCATCCACGGCGCGGAAGTGGAGCCATGGTGGACACGAGAGGGGCAGAAACGAGGAGCACGCCTCGACGAGACGGATCTACCCGAACGTGCGCCATGCCGCATGACCTCGATCTGCCCAGTTGAAGCCGGCCGGCGGACTCGGCCCCTGGGCGCAACACACACGAAGGAGAGTGGAAAGTGATCTCACGACAAGGGTTCCTCAAACAGGCAATGGGCACGGCAGTGCTCGCTTCCGCTGCGGGCGCGTACTACTCATCGCGCTCAAGCGGTGCGGCGTGGGCAAGCTCAACGTCAGGCCAGGCCTATTCCCTGGTGTTCCCGAAGAACAGCTATACGACCAAGACGAAGACCGTGTCGACGTCGTCGGGCACCAAGACGGTCACGTATCGCTACTACCACGCCATCCCCTACGTCGCACATCCGGTGGATGTGACGTATCAAAGCATGGATGTCAGCGTCCCGGTCAAGATCAACGGCGCCGCGATCGATGCCAGGAATGCACCCATCCTTTTCGACATCACGGTGGGCGGGTACATGTCGGCGTCCGTGTCTCGCAGCGGTATGCCGGGTCAAGGCGCGCCAGGTGGCGGCACACCACCGAGCGGCGCCACGGGCGGCATGCCGGGCGGCATGCCGGGCGGCCAGGCGGGCGCTCCGTCGGGAGCAGGCGACAACGGCAGCAATTCCGACCTGGCCCTGGGGGCGGGCTATGTCGTGGTCACGCCCGGTGCGCGCGGGCGGGACAACGTGACGTCGAGCGGCAAGTACTACGGCAAGGCGCCGGCGGCCATCGTGGACCTGAAGGCCGCCGTGCGGTACCTGCGTGCCAACCACGGGGTGGTGCCCGGGAACACGAACTGGATCATCTCCACCGGCGCCAGCGCGGGTGGCGCTCTCTCCGCGCTGCTTGGGGCTTCGGGAGACAGCCCGCTCTACGACGCGTATCTGGCGCAGCTTGGCGCGGCCAACTCGAGCGACCGGATCTTTGCCAGCGCCGCGTACAGCCCGATTACCGACCTCGAGCACGCCGACATGGCCTACGAGTGGATGCTGGGAAGCACGGCGCTGCGCTCCGGAGGCACGAAGGTCAACCAGACGCTCTCCAAGGAGCTGGCGGCGGCGTTCGCCGCGTACCAGGCCGCTCTCAACCTGCAGGGTCTGAACGGCTTCGGCACCATCACGGCAAGCAGCTACACGGACTACCTGCTGAGGACCTATCTCGAGCCGGCAGCCACCAAGTATCTCAGCGCGCTCTCACAGAGCGCGCGAGCAAGCTATCTCGCCCAGCGCCCCTGGATAAGCTGGACCAATGGCAAGGCGACGTTCGCGTTCGCCAAGTTCCTGGCCTACGACGGCAGGTTGAAGAGTCTGCCGGCGTTCGACAGCTTCAAACTGGATGCGGCAGAGAACAGCGAGTTCGGCGACGCGACCACCAATGCCCGGCACTTCACGACCTTCAGTCTGCGCTATGCCACGGGGAACAACAACGTACAGATCGCCAGCGATCTGCCGGCGAAGATTCACATGATGAACCCCATGTACTTCGTCGGCAAGCAGAACCCGAACGCCGCGCGAGTGCGACACTGGTTCTTGCGGACCGGATCCCTCGACACCGACACCTCGCTCACCGTGCTGGGCAACCTCGTGGCAAGCGTCCAGAACCTGGGCGACGACGTGAACGCGTGGATGTACTGGGACGGTGGCCATGCCGTGAACGAGGATGCGCCGAGCTTCATCAAGTGGGTCGGTAGCGTGACGGGCTACGCTGGGTAGCGAGGAGCATCTGCGCCGCAGGAAATTGGCCGCCGTCGCACTCCGTGTGAGCGGCGGCCAGGCGGCGTGCAGGGCGGAAAGCCGCCGTTCCGGCCGGACCACAAGGCTCGAGCGCCGGCGGAGTACCTGGTGCGACCGGATTCTATCTCTTCCCGAGTGACGCCAACTGGAACGCAGCGCGCAGGCGCGTCGAGCAAGGCGTTCACCAGTTGGTGAGCGAGCCGTCCCGGCGGTGGAGGTGCGGCAGCTCGCTCCGCTGATAGGCGTACTGACGTGCCGCGGCCCGGTCAAACTCGACACCGATGCCCGGCTGCGTGGGAGGCAGCAGATACCCCTGCTCGAAGCGCGGCACCACGGGAAAAACGTTCGGCAGTACGGACCCGGGTGGCCGTGGCAGTTCCAGTACCCCGACATTCGGCGCGGCCAGGCACAGGTGCAAGCAGGCAGCGGTGCTCACCGGCCCGTTGGGGTTATGCGGGGCGATATTCAGGTAGTGGGTCTCGCACCAGCCGGCGATTTTCTTGCACTCCGTGATACCCCCGCCCAGGGTGGGGTCCAGGCGCGCGTAGTCTATAAGGTCCTCCTCGATCAACTGGCGGTACTCCCACTTGCCGGCGAACTGTTCACCGGCGGCCAGGGGCACGCCCGTCCGTGCCCGCAGTGCCCGGTAGGCGTTGGTGTCCTCCGCGCGAAGTGGATCCTCGACGAAGTACGGCCGGTAGCCTTCGATCTCGCGGCAGAGCGTGGTTGCGTCGGCGGGGTCGAGCCGCGTGTGCACGTCCAGGCAGATCTCCACCTCGTCGCCCAGCGCGGTGCGCACGGCTTCGCACTGCCGCAAGGCCGTACGCACGGCCTGCCGCGGCTCCAGGATGCTGTCCGCCGTGGGCAGTCCCCAGCGCACGAACCGATACCCTTGGGCCAGCGTCTGCCGGCAATCTTCGACCAGCGGCGCGATGCTCCCGTCTTCGCCGGCATTGTGCGGATAGCAGACTACCTTCTCACGCACCAGACCGCCGAGCAGTTGATAGACCGGAACGCCGTGGACCTTGCCGGCGATATCCCACAAGGCTGTGTCAATGGCCGCGATGGCGGAGGCGCCGACGCGGTCAGCGGGGAAGAAGCCGCTGCGAAACATCAGCTGCCACAGATGTTCGATGCGCGTGGGATCTTGTCCGAGGAGGAGGGGGCGCAGGTGGTTGAGGAAGCCCATAACCGCCTCCTCACGCGAGGTGAGGTTGGATTCGCCCACGCCCCAGATGCCCTCGTCGGTGTCCACGGTGACGAACAGCCAATTGCGCGTGGTGAAGACGGGGTAGGTCTCGACGTTCGTGATCTTCATGCGTGCATACCCTCCATGGGATTCGCACTGTTGGCCGCGGGCACTCCCGGGTAGATAGACGACGTGCCCGCTCCATACAGGATAGGCCGTCTGACGGTTTGCACGGCCACAGGGATGCAGCACGAGCTGTCACTCGCTCCCGGCTTGACGGGCACGTGGTGGTAATGTCCCGCGTGCGGTGGGCAGCATCGGCGCTGCGGCCCTGCTGGACAACGAGCCCGAGGGCAAGGCTACCACATGTATGAACGTCGAAAGGCGCCCTGGAGCACTCGCGTCGGGCTATCTCCGGCGATAGCCACGGACCGCCGGTCCGCGCGATGCGGCGATTGCGCGGTCGAACTGTTCCCTTGCGCTTCTGTGCGCTATAACGGGAGCAACCGGGTGACCACGGTGGTCCCGCGAGCAAGGATCGAGCCAGAGACGGTGAAGCCGATGGGAACAGGGATAGGAGGCAACGGATCAAGGCCAGTAGGCAGAATGGAGGCGCAGTCTACCCTGCTCGGAGCTGAACCCCTGAGCTTGCTGTGGCCACCAGGGAGCCGCCATGTGCGGCAGACACGACGCGGCATCAGCGCTGAGACCGTCACCGATCTTGACGTGGATCGCCTGGTGCAGGCCCTGAGCGGAGGGGAATCGCAGCGAGTCGGCTTTGTGCGAGACGTGCTTGAAGCGCTGTGCCCGGATCCGGCGGTTATCGC
This sequence comes from uncultured bacterium, assembly GCA_963827235.1. Lineage (GTDB taxonomy): Bacteria > Chloroflexota > UBA5177 > JANWHV01 > JANWHV01 > JANWHV01. Next base: position 320,554 of record CAWHAE010000009.1, on the reverse strand, counting down.
CTATCGCGCCGCGACGTTGACGGACCTGCTCGAGAATGAGCGGCTGCGCGCCCGACTCGAGCAGCTCCTGCCCAGCCTGACAGCGCTGCTGCAGGCGGCCGGCCCACAGCCTGGCGAATGGGTGGTCCACCAGGTCATCCAGCGCCTCAAGGAGCTGACCCTCTACTGCGAAGCGGTGCTGCTCGCGCACCACGCTGTGACGGACTCACCGGCTCAGGCGCCAGGGCTGCGGGCCCTCCGGGCCTATGTGGAGGCAGTGATCGCTTCGGAGGCCTTCGTGGCATTGCAGGCCGAGCTACCCGGTCTCCACGCTGTTCTCGCTCGTGTGGGGAGCGTCACGGTCGGCATCAACCTGGGCGGCGACCTGGAACCAGAGTCGGCGACGATCCTTGCCCTCAGCGCGGAGAAGGTGACCGGTCGTGTATCCCTGCTGGAGCGTCTCCTCGGCAATGCGGCCACGCCGCAGCCGCTCACACCCTTGCGGAGCGTGCAGGCCGCCCCGGTTGGACGCGATACGCCGTTGGCGCGCGACCTGCGGGCCTTGCTCGAGCAGGTGACGGATCCGGTGCGCAAGGCGCTCGACCGCTACCTGAGCGTACAGACCCGGACGTTCTGCGCCATCGAACCCGAGCTGGCCTTCCTGCTCCACAGCGCCGCTCTGTTTGGCCAGCTACGCGCGGTGGGGCTGCCCCTGTGCCGACCAGAGTGTGCCTCCATCGACCAGCGAGTCTGTACCCTCGACGAGAGCTACAATCTCACGCTCGCCCTCCGCATGCTTGATGGTGCCGCCGCTCGCCCGGTGACGGACGAGCTCGTGACCAATCCCGTGCTCTTTGATGCCACGCAGGGACGAGTCTGGATTCTGACCGGTCCCAATCGGGGAGGCAAGACGGTCTATGCGCGCAGTGTGGCCGTGGCCCAGGTGCTGTTTCAGGCCGGGTTGTATGTTCCGGCGCGTGCCGCACGGCTGAGTCCCGTCGATGGCATCTACACCCATTTCCCGACACCAGAGCGAGCCCAGCCCGGCATGGGGCGGCTGGACGAGGAGGCGGCACGGCTCGCCGCGATCTTCCACCAAGCGAGTCCGAACAGCCTGATCGTGCTGAACGAAGTGCTCGCCGGGACCAGCGCGACCGAAGGCCTGGCCCTGGCCTGTGATGTGGTCCGCGGTTTGCGGATGCTCGGGGCACGGGCCATCTACGTGACGCACCTGCACGAGCTCGCGGCTCGGGTCGATGAGATCAATGCGCAGACACCGGGGGATTCCCGCGTGGGTGGCCTGCTTGCAGAGGTCGTACTGGACGGTGCAGAAGAGTGCGAGCGTCGGACGTTCCGTATCCGGCCAGGTGTGCCGCAGGGTGCCAGCTATGCATCCACGATTGCGCTCGAGCACGGCATCAGCTATTCGCAGCTGGCTGCTCTCCTCCGCCAACGCGGCATCCTCGCTGCCGACATCCCATACCCGCGCGGCACCGGGAGTGAAGGCCAGCCAACGATGCAGAGCGGCCGGATCCGTGCCGCCGGTCGCCGGTAGCGAGCGCATACGGCAGGTGGTGGCGGCACCGAGCCGCATGGCACAGCTCAGAGAACTTGCCAACCTTGTCCGGGATGGCGTGGTAACCGAGAGTGAGTTTCAAGAGGCAAAGAGCAAGATCCTCGGGAGCCTCGGGTAGTGTAGCGAGATCCGCCTGTCTGGCAGTGTGTCCCCTCCGGTCCTCCAGTCCAGGGCAGTCGGCCCGGGCGCACGGATCGCGGTCGCCGCTAGGTGCCGACACGTCGGGCGCCGATCAGTCAAGCCGAAATCATGGACGGCCTTGGCCACGGAGAGCAGTTTCTCGTGTCGCGCATGAACGCCCGTGGCCGGCGAGCGGGTAGCGGCGAAGGGCGGGAGAGCGTAGGCTGAGGGAACGAGGTAGCACCAGGGTGGCGAGCATATTTCGATTGTGCAGGCGACAGCGTGGGAGGATCGCACTATGGCCCAGATGAAGATCGTGATCCGCTGCTATCATTGCTCGGCGGAGACAGAGACGGAGGTATCCGTGCCGGAGAAGGTGGTCGCGGTGGTCAGCACGAAGCGAAAGCCATTCTACTGCGGCACCTGCAACCGGCTGAATATGGTTGACCTGCCTGATACCTGGGATGTCAGCAACCCGGTACTCGGCGACGGCGTGTTGGGTTACAGCAACGGCCTGCCGGTGGTGCAGGGAAATCAAGCCTGATATGTCATCGCCTGAGTTTTCCGGCCAGGAGCCAAATGCAGGAGAGCAAAACAGAGCTGAAGCGGCCGCAGAGCGGTGGCGCGCGATCGCCACGGAAGCCCCGCTGCAGGAGCTAGGCAGGGTCGAGGATGCGGCCAAACAACTGATTACCCTCACGGGCACCTTGCAGGGGTTTTACCTGGCCGTCTTCGCCTTCAGTGATCTGCGCAAGCAGGTCACCCACATGTGGCTGCTGATGTTCTTCCTGCCGGTGGCGCTGTGGCTGACCAGCCAGTTCTTCGCCACGCTGACTTTTCTGCCGCGTGTCCGCAAGGACTCCAATACGAACGATCTCGATGCTAATGCTTGGCTGGCGCTGCGACGGACCTACACCGAGACCGTGGGCGAGAAACTATGCTTCCTACACCTGGCGCATGGCTTCTTGGTGGCTAGTTTCGCGGCGTTGCTGGCGCTACTGGTCGTGGTGACCCAGCTGCCTGCGCCCGCCGAGCCGGGTCCTACACGGGTGCTCGTGATCACGCCGACAGCCATTACTGCACCGACGCCTTTGCCTTAGCTCGAGATCAGCATGGGGCTTCGATCGGTATGAAGTATGTACAGGGCCGTCTCACGATCTCGGACCGCGGTACATAAGAGCGCACGCACTCTTGCCGAGCTGGATTGAAAACGAGCCGACCGGGGAGGAACTGTAGTGCGGAGCGTGATGTCAGCGCCTGTACCCTGCAGTCTCGGCCAGATCTCCTGATCCTGAGACGTGTGGCCGTCATCGGGTTGCCGCTCACGGCGGCCCTTCATCTTGGCACCGATGGTCAAGTACCGAGTCGGGCGATCGTTCTTTCGCCTACGCCGCCGACGCCCTGAGTGGCTCACTGAGCCTCGCAGAGGCTGTCATAGTGGATTCGGCACGCGGTCTGCAACGGTCCCGGATACAGTGGCTGCGTGAGCAGGCTTTCGAATTGGCTGCTCAGAAGTGGAGTATTCTCGAGCCGCGAGCGGATATACTCTCGGGCCTCGTCTTTCGCCAACGGGCCCAATGTAATCGCGTCGCTCAGCGTGCCGGCCAGCGGAGACGCTATGACTGGATCATCCTGCTCGAAGACACGGGAGAGCGGCTCCGTGCTCGTTGCCACGAGCTGCACCTTCGCGCCGGCACTCGGCGTAGCAATACCCCGTAGCCATATCCGTACATCGAGTCCGATCGAGCCCTTATCGAGCAGGTGCAGATCGTCCAGCAGCAGGATCAGGAAGAGATGTCTGTCGTAGAGGAAACGCGTCAAGTCCGTTACCTTCTTACCACCGAGCGCCGTGGCGAGAGTGAATTGGGCTCCTACCAGGTTCATCCGCGGATGGAATCTCAGCCAGACGAGCTTTGCACCTTTCCGCGTAAGCAGTGACTCTCGTCGCGCGTCGATGAGCGCCAGCATGGCCGATTTACCACTGCCGGCCGGTCCAACGATCGACAAATGACCGCCGGCCTGCAAGCGCTCCCATAGCCGCAGTTGTTCCGGCTTGCGTCCAACCAACTGTGATGAATCCTCGAGCGCGCCGAGGCCCGCGAACGGATTAGGTGCTGCGGCGGTGCGCTTCGGTAGGGGCACACACGGCTGTCGATCGGGTTGGCGCAGGTATAGCGCGGGAACATACCAGCTCGTGCCGCCTGGCTCGGCGGTAAAGAGAGAACGTCGCACGTCGGTGACTGCCTGCTGGACGCTTCGTCCGTCCGCTAGAGCTTGGTAGAGGGTCGGCACAACGTAGTTCGTTGCTGCACTCATCTGGATGGTCACCTGCATAGCTATGACGGCGCGCACTCCAGCCTCACTCAGAGCAACCGCTACGGTAGCGAGTGGCTCGTCGATATCCACCTGGGCGGAGTGGCAGGCGTGCAATACGACGAGCAGCGGCAGCGCTGGGAGAGCGGCCAACTGGCTGGCCAGAGCAGGGTGGGGCCCGCCCTGAGGACTGTCAAACAGCAAGGCGCCTCCGGCATTCGTGAGTCGCCCATGGCCAAAGTAGTCCAGTACATCGATGCGAGGCTGCTTCTCCAAGCGCGTGCTGAGCGCCTCCATGGTAGCCGGATTGAGGGATTCGACGACCACAGGGCGTTCGCGCACGGCCTCTCTCAATCGCATGCGAGCGTTTTGCTCGAAGGCGCGTGCAGCGTCGTCCATGTACGCGTGTGGCGCGACGGTAAGAATGTGCCGTTCCTGGCCGTCATTGTGTTGCTGCGCCAGCGCGTGACCAAAGGCAAGTATCCGGGTACAAGCAAGATGTGTGCCGCGCGCCAATAAGATAGGTCGCGGCCCATCATAGGCCAGCTCCCATGGTAAGGCTGCCAACGACGTAGCGTTCGGCTCAAAGTGCAGGACAACCTCGCCTTCTCCGGCGGCAATGGCCGCGTCATAGAGTGTCGATAGGCTTGATCTCATAGTCCCGGCAGCCAGTATGGCGGCACCGAGAATCTGTCCCACGCGCATATGAACGTCACTGACCACCGCGCCTGATGGCCCGGCATTGTCGTCCCAAAGCTGGAGATTCCGCAGATGGTTGGCGGCCTGTTCACGCTCGTCAGCCGATCTGAACATTTTGTCATTGGTCGGGTAGTACGGATTCTGACGCGCGCTCAGGGCTCGTAGCAGCAGTGGAATCCTTGCCAATGGGAATGGCAGCTCCAGTGTGCACTGTTCGCCCTCTCCTCCTTCCGGAGACAGGCTGAGCGTCAAGGGGATACGCTCGTTCGTATCGGGCGACCCTACAGAGATGGTCAAAGCGGGCGCGAGCTTGCTCACGGTAGTGCCCCTAATTCGCTAGGCCCGAGGGTTCATGCCGAGGTAAGTCCTCTCCATCCAGCGCCGCATAAGAGGAACGCTATAGAGGAGCTGGGAGTCACTCCTGTACAGCACAGCGTGTCGTTCCAGCGCCGTGAGCGCTTCGTTGAGCGTATCGTCGTCGAGCTGGACCGCACTCCGCAGCGCGTCTTCGCTCAAGCCGTTCTCGTACGGGGCAAGCGCAGTGAGGACGCTTATCTGACCTTGCTGGCCGCGCGTTGCCTGACCATATACGCCTGTGAAATAGGCGCTCGCAGTCTCGTAGAAGGCGGGATTATCGACCACCTCCTTGACGTCTTCAATCGAAAACGTGCCGCTGTGGTCCCGTCGTTCCGTGAAGCGGATGCGATTGTAGCGCTGCACCAGCAGGTCGCCGATGACCTGCACAAGGTATGGCTGGCCATTTGTCAGCACTGCGATGTGAGTCAGGGCCTCCTGCGTGTACTCGAGCTGAAAGTCGGGATCACGCGCGGGGTTTGCCAGTACATCGGCGACTTGGCCGTGGTCGAGGAAACCCACGCGAATGCCAACCCAACCGAGAATGGCACTCTTGTAGGAGTACTGCAGATCCTGGAGGTCGCTCAGTCCGACGAGGGCAAGAGCCAACCACGAATAGGTGTTAGTCTGGCCGCGCAGATTCTGAAGTGCCTCCTCCGCCTCCCCGGCTCCCAGACGTTCGAAAAGCAGTTCGAACTCGTCCAGAACCATGACGATGCGGGCCTGCCCTCTCACCTGCTCCAGGCGACGAAGGAAACGGTCAAAGGCCGTGCGCGCGTCGGAGAACCTATAGGCGTGCCGTCGAGGCTTCGGCAGTGACTCGGGAAACTCGAGCTGAAGGGCCGATGCCAGCGCATAGAGCAGGTCTCCCTCGTGCCGCAGCTGTACCGTCTCCATCGAGCGGTAGATCCGGCGAGTATCGTCACCAAGGTGGCACCGCTCCACGATGGCCTGGGCCACGCTGGTCTTGCCCATTCTGCGATGACCGTGGATGAGCAAGGAGTCTCGTGCGCCTGGGCCGCTCCAATGGGATTCGATCCGTTCAAACACATCTGTTCGTCCGACGAGCGCCAGACCCTCCACCGGAATCGTGAAGTTGTAGGGACTGGCGACCTGTTTCAGAATGGCAAGCCTACCTGCCCGTGCAGACTCACGGGTGACGACTTCCCGCCAACGTTTCGAGATTCGCTCCAGGACCGCGCGCTCTGCCTGGGTGACCCTGGCAAGCAACCTGGTGACGTCTGATAGCACTCCGGCAGCACGTCCGAGTGCCGAGCTTCGGCCCCGTTCCGAATTGCTCGTCCATGCCGCTTCCATCTCACGTGCAAACTGCTGCGTATATCCTTGGAACTGCTGTCTGTTTGGTGGCTCCAGGACCTCCGAGTGCTCAATCGCGATCGCGAGATCTTCGAAGGATTTCCGCGCCGCGGGCAGCTCGCCCATCGCGCCTAGCAGAAGCGCAAGGTAGTTGCGCTCGACGATGACCTCCGAGGAGTTCACGCCAAAATACCTGGTGCCAATGCGCAGAGCGCGATCCAGGCATTCACGCGCGCGCAGTAGGTCGTCGTCGTGATTGTGAAGCAGGACGGCGAGGTTGGCAAGCGTTTGACCGGTGTCGGGGTGCTCTGGACCCAGAACCCGCTCACGAATAGACAGCGCGCGTTCATAGTGCGCGCGGGCCGCCGCATAGTCGCCCTGGTCCTGCAGCAGACCCGCCAGATCGTTGAGACTGGCTGCGGTGGCAGGGTGGTTCGGACCTAGCATACGCTCGCGGATGGACAAGGCGCGCTCATAGTGCGCGCGGGCTGCCGCGTAGTCGCCCTGGTCCTGCAGCAGGCCCGCCAGATCGTTGAGACTGTCTGCGGTGGCAGGGTGATTCGGACCCAGCACGCGCTCGCGGATGGACAAGGCGCGCTCGTAGTGACTGTGGGCCGCCGCGTAGTCGCCCTGGTCCTGCAGCAGGCCCGCCAGATCGTTGAGACTGGCTGCGGTGGTAGGGTGATTCGGGCCCAGGCTGCGCTCGCGGATGGACAAGGCGTGCCTGTACAGAGGGGAGGCGGCGGCTAAATCACCCTGGGCACGTAACAGCGCGGCAAGGCTATTGTAGGTAGTCGCGATGTCCGGATGTTCAGGCCCAAGCGTACATTCGTACATCTTCGAGGCCCGCTCGAAGTATTCGCGGGCCTGTGCATACTCACCCAAATCCTGGTGCAATCCGGCCAGATTGTGCAGGCTGGCCGCGATATCTGGGTGGTTTGGGCCAAGCAGTTTCAGTCGTATGGCAAGAGCGCGCTCGTACTTGACGCGGGCGGCAGGGAAATCAGCCTGTGCATGGAGCAGAACAGCCAAATCGTTCAGGCTCGCCGCCGTAACTGAATGCTCAGGTCCCGGTACGCGCTCGCGAATTGCCAGGGCACGCTCGTAGAGTGGCCGCGCTGTTTGGTAGTCGGCCTGCGCCCGCAGGAGGCAGGCTAGATCGTTGATGCTTTCGGCGGTGTCCGGATGATCGGGCCCCAGCAGGCGCTCACGGATGTCCACGGCACGCTCGTAGAGCGGCCGAGCTTTCCCGTAGTCTGCCTGATCCCGCAGCACACTGGCAAGGCTATGAAGAGCTGTAGCCACCCTGACGTGCTGCGGGCCGTGGGATCGTTCTTCGATAGCCAGCGCACGCTCGTAGAGCGAGCGGGCCTCCTCATAGTCGCCCTGATCCTGAAGCAATCCCGCCAGGTCGTTGAGTGCGGCCGCGATGTCTGGATGGTCTGGCCCCAACACACGCTCGCGGATAGCCAGGGCGCGTTCGTAGTACCGGCGGGCAGTTGGGTACTCACTCTGCACGTGCAGCAAACCTGCCAGGTCGTTCAGGCTTGCCGCGGTATCCAGGTGATCGGGCCCCAACACCCGCTCGCGGATAGCCAAAGCGCGTTCGTAGTACCGGCGGGCAGTTGAGTACTCACTCTGCTCGCGCAGCAAACCTGCCAGGTCGTTCAGGCTTGCCGCGGTATCCAGGTGATCGGGCCCCAACACCCGCTCGCGGATAGCCAAAGCGCGTTCGTAGTACCGGCGGGCAGTTGAGTACTCACTCTGCTCGCGCAGCAAACCCGCCAGGTCGTTCAGGCTTGCCGCGGTATCCAGGTGATCGGGCCCCAACACCCGCTCGCGGATAGCCAAAGCGCGTTCGTAGTACCGGCGGGCGGTTGGGTACTCGTTCTGGTCGCGAAATACGCCTGCCAGGTCGTTCAGGCTTGCCGCGGTATCCAGGTGATCGGGCCCCAACACCCGCTCGCGGATAGCCAGGGCGCGTTCGTAGTACCGGCGGGCGGTTGGGTACTCACCCTGATCGCGAAGGAGGCCTCCAAGGTCGTTGAGGCTCTCGGCGGTGTCCGGATGATCGAGTCCCAGCAGGCGTTCGCGGATATCCAGGGCACGCTCGTAGAGCGTGCGGGCTTCCGAAAAACGGCCTTGTGCCCTTTGCAGCCCGCCGAGCGTTCGCAGGCCGCCGGCAATATCTAGATGCTGCTCGCGGTAGGTGGTCTCGTCGACCGAGAGCGCGCGCAAGAAGTAGTCCTGTGCCTTTGCATAGCTGCCGACGAGCATCAAATAGTTGCCAAGGGCCGTGCAAAGAGCTGCGGCATGCGCGTCACCGCGCCGGAGCGCGGCATCCGTCAGTGCCCTCAGGTGCGGCTCCACGAGAACGGCCTGTTCGGCATGAGCGAGGCCAGTGATCCGGTTCGCCTCTTCCAGCACGGCAACTTCGACATCGGTCTGAGCCAACGGATCTTGCAAGGCCGCGCGCCCGAACTCCGCGAGGAGCGGAAATGTCTGAACTGAATCCTCCCCCATCGACGTCGACAGGCCGAGGCGAATCAACCTCTCCAGCGCGAGCTTCGCTTCATCGCGTCTCGCCTCGGGCTTATCGACTGCCGAGTACAACAAGCTGCAAGGGATGATCGCATCCGCGGCGCAATATGTGGCGCGTGCCAGGAGTCTGATGGCAAGAGCATCGATAGCATCGTCTGGGTCGAGGCGATCGTAGCTGAGCTCAATGGCACGCGCGAGATGCGGCGGCATGTCGCGCTCGTCAAACCCCACGGCTCTATGCTCGCCGGGTGCGGCCGGCGGCATGCTGCGTAGCTCGGCAAGGTACTCGGCGGGCGCAATCGCTCGACGTGAGCTGCTCATCGAGCCACCTGCCAGATGGAGAGACAGCGGTACGCCGCCAAGCTCTCTCGCGATGGCTCCGAGCTCCTCATCGTCGGTCGGAAGGCCGGGGCGAAAGGCGTGTAGCAGCTCCAATGCTTCGGCAGGCGAGAGACCAGAAAGCTGCAGTCGCGAGGTAATCGATCTGGAAAGGCCTTGTCCGAAGCGTCCGGTTACAAGAACCCTACTACCACCGTCCGGCGGCCGCCACTCCTCTATCGACGTCTCAGCGGAGCAGCCGTCGAAGATAAGCAAGCACGGCAACGGACTACGCCAATAGGCGCGAACACGGCGCACCTGCTCGTGCAGTGGCGGAACGTCTCTTTGGGTCCATAGGTTGAGGGCGTCGGGCCCGCCACAAGCGCCTACCTGAATCGCAACGTTTGTGGGATCGGCGAAGCTCAGCCAGAAGACGCCGCCCGCGAAATATCCAGCGTAACGATACGCGAACTCGATTGCAAGGCATGTCTTGCCGATGCCGCTTGGACCGTCGAGTGCTACCACGATCGGAGCAGCCGACTTGCACAGCGCGGCCATAACGCGAAGGTCCGCGGTGCGCCCAGTGAACAACGGATTCGGCATAATCGGCACACGCGATCCGGGCGGAAGCGGCGACGGGCCGGGAATGGCATCTATCGGCAGCCGCGAGAACTGATTCTGGGCAGCCGCAAGTCTGGCAGGATCGACCGGACCGGAAGCCTCAGGCCAGTCGACATGTGCGCCAAAACCGGCATCCAATGAGGTGTCTACCTGCATGCACTACCCCCTACCAATACGTGAAATTGGCGAGCAGCGTGCTCTAGACTCCGGTCCGCGGCATATTCATGCGGGCGGCGCCGATACAGGCATCAGCCATACCATAGTACACATCCAGATACGTATCGTGCTCGTCGATCGCCGTCGGGAAGACGACGTCCGAGACGACGCCGGAACACTCTTCCTGAAGGAGCGGCTCGAGCACAGGCTTGGTCGACCTGTAGATGACCCGCCGCGGATCGGCGGTGTCAAGCACCAACGCGCCGGCGACATAGCGCAGGACCTGCCGTGGCCCCGGGCGCGACACCTCTCCAATGCCGTGGTAGAGTGTGAACCATCCCTGCGGCAGGCGAACAGGCGGCGTGCCGCCTCCAATCCGGATCGAATCCCATGCGTGCGCTGGAGGCAGCAACTCAACGTGATTGCCAAATGTAGGAGGCTTCGTGGTTGAGCCCGCGCTTGGCGAAGCCCAATCGGCATCGTCGAGCGCGCAATACGACAACCACACGGTCCAGAAGTCGCTCTTCACACCTGGCGGCAAAGGTGTGTGCTCGCGATCGCTCATCGTCCCTTCCACGAAGATCTCATACATTGGCCGGTGCATGAGCAGCAGCGAGGGGCGGCCGTCTGGGCCGACAACGGGCTCTGGGAAGAGCATCGCATCTTTGTTGCTGTACACATTCATGTCCGCGCCGCGATGAGGAGCGAGGTTGATGGGTCCGACGCGCCGCCACTCGTAGAGATCACTGGATAGCGCCAGCGCGGCGCGGGGTCCATTAAGCCCGAAGGCCACGTAAGCCATCACATACGCCCCGAGAACGGCCACGTATGTAACACGGGCATCCTCGCAGCCACCTCCCGACAGCGGATTAAGCTCGTACGGCATGCTAGGCTCGAGCGCAATGCCTCGCCGCTCAACGTCTATGGGCCGCCCTACCGAGTCGTAAACGACTTTCCCGATGCCGATTCGCGAGAAGTTGCCTTGACCGACCAACCTGGGAAAGAGCAGGTAATCGCCGTTTGGGGCACGTACGCCGCCAGGATTGAGCACGCCACATGCCTCGTATGCGTCGTCTATTCGTGGGCGCATCACAATGCTGAGTCGCCGGAGCATGAACTGCTGGTCCAGGACCGCGGCCTTCGTTAGGTTTGTGTCGAGGTCTGGCATTGACCCTAGTGCCCCTGCCTTCCCGCTGTAATACGTATGCATCTCGGTCCTCCGGCCGTATCTGGTCGTGCATGTGCCGGGGAGGAGGTCTTGCCAAATATAGTAGCGTAGGTTGAACAGCGGTACCTATCAGTGAGAACTATGCATCGTAAGAACCGAGCGTTTTCGGGGCAAGCCGCTCTAGACCGCTTTACCCCAAGTCTAGTCCCTTGCCACCCATGAGCGCACGCTATTCGGCCAATCTCGGAGATGGTCCGCGGGTCATTTCCCGGTGCGAAAAGCCCTCCACATCGTTTCGCAGGATTTGAAGACTATCGGGCTGATAAGAAGTGACAAGCAGTGGTTTCAGGTCGGTAACCAGATGCAGCTCAGCCGCCAAGGTAGTAGGATAGTCGATAGTAGAACCAAATATCCGCGGCGCGCGAGAAAGGCCAGGGTTGAACCATGGACGAAACCAGGACGTTCGTCGTCGACTTTGTGTCTTTAAATCACGACGATGACCTCATCGACCTTCTCAAGACCGCGGTTGATGCCAGGGTCATGCTACCGGCCAAGCCGGATCCTGTGGAGTCGGCAAAGTCCCTGCGCGTTACGCGAACCGCAAGCATGGGCACCAGCATGCTAGGCTCCCGCTCGAAGCGAAGAAACTAGGCGCAACGCGTAGACACGTATAGCCTCGTGGAATCCGGGCCTTCGCTATCCTACTGTCTGCGGCGGCGAGGTTGAGCATCCCATCAGGCTCGTCCGAGATCCGGAGGAGGAGCCACGGGATGCCAGGCCACACCGCGCTCCTCGTCGGAGCCGGCAGGTTCGCTGCAGGCGTGGTCAAGGATGCTCACATCACCAGCAGTGCTTACGTATCGAAGTCTGACTACTTTCGATCGGAGTGTGGGTGGATGCATATCAGCCGCGCATGAGGCGACGGTACACCGCCTCGTAGCCGTCGACCATGCGATCTGCTGTAAAGTGCGCCTCCACGTGGGCTCGGCAGGTCGCGCGGTCGATGTGCCCCAGCCCCCGCACGCCGGCCACTGCCTGATCGACCCCCTCGACGATGAACCCGGTCACGCCATCGGCGATCAGCTCCGGCACCGAGCCCCGGCGCGCGCCGATGACCGGGCAGCCACAGGCCATGGCTTCGACCATTGTCAAGCCAAACGCTTCTTCGCACGCGATCAGGTGGAGGAGGGCCCGTGCCCCGCCGTAGAGTCGTGCTTTGGTCTCCAGATCTACCGGGCCGACGAAGCGAATATGATCGCTCAGTCGCGGCTGGATCCGCTCGCTGAAGTAGCGCTCGTGTTCGGAAGGCACGATGCCTGCCAGGATCAGCGGCAGGTTGCACTGCTCCGCTACGTCGATCGCCGTGTGGATGCCCTTGTCGGGCGACATCCGCCCAAGGACAAGCAAGTAATCACCGCCCTGTGGAGCAAACGGAAACTGCGCCGGGTCGACGCCGCTGTAGACGGTGGCCGCATATGTGAGGTCCGGGGCCAGCCGCCGCTCGGCGTCCGTGCTGGAGACATAGGGTCCCTCACGGAAGCGCCCGTAGATCAATCGGCTGGCTTCCTCGGCACCTGAGCCGTGCAGCGTCGTCAGCAGTGGTACCGGGCACAGCCTGGAGAAAGCCACCGGGTACGAGCCGAGGTGATTGTGCAACAGATCGAATTCGCCGGCGCGCTCGAGCGCAGCCGCAAGGTGCAGGGTCTCCCAAGTCCGAGCAAGACGCTGCAGGCCGGCATCCTCGGAGAGCGGGTGCGGCACGACGCTTGCCAACTCTGCAGAAGTCTGAGAATCACCACTGGCGAACAGCGTCACTTTGTGGCCGCGGCGCACCAGCCCCTCTGCCAAATGGTGGGTCACTAACTCCCAGCCACCATAATGGCGCGGTGGGACGCGCCATGAGATCGGCCCTAATATGCCTATGCGCATCGCCAGTCCCTCCGATCAATGTGCGAGAACGGTAGCTGGCAAGTCTGAGGCGCACCGCCGCAGTTCCCCGTCATGCATCCGGCGCTTGTCCACTCGCACGCTGCCGTGTTTGCAGAGAGCGTCCGGGTCGTATGGCATATCAGCGAACAGGTCGGGCCCGCGCATGGTGATCGAGGCACGAGCATCAATCGAGCATAAGCATACATGATTCCACAGGTGCGCGAGCTGAGGGTACCCCGGTACCCCGTGCCGGATCCTGACGCTTCCACCACCGCCGGTACTATAGATATGGATAGATCGTGTGCCGTGCGGGTTGCCGTGGCGGCTTTTTGTTTTTGGCAGCGTACACGGAGAGACGCGGTCACGACGAAAGACATCGACGGCGCCGGCGCAGCCGCGCTGCCAACCAAGTTCATCGACGTAAACGGCATCCAGCTCGCGTATTCAGAAGCCGGAAGCGGGCCGCCGGCAATCTACGCGCACGGGCTTACGCTCAGTCGAGCAGGCGACCGTCGCCTGGGACTGCTCGACTTCTCGCCCGTCGCGGCCGAGCATCACCTGATAACCTACGACGCACGCGGTCATGGCGAGTCGGGTGCCAGCCGGCGACCGGCTGAGTACACCTTTTCCGCCCTGGCCGACGACCTGCTCGCGCTTGCCGATCGTTTCTCTCCCGACCAGCCGATCTCCGCGATCGGCAACTCGATGGGCACGGCCACTATCCTGCACGCCGTGGTCAAAGCGCCCGGGCGTTTCCAGCGGCTCGTGCTGACCGCACCGGGGACATCGTGGGAAGGCCGCGCCGGGCAGGCTGCCATGTACGAGCAACTGGCAGCGACCGTGGAGACGAGCACTCCGGAGGCCATCGCGGCCGCCTTCGCACGGCTGCCGACGCCGCCCATCTTTAGCGGCGTCTCCGGCTACCTCTCGACGCCGGATGTCTCACTGGACGTGCTGCCCACCCTGCTCCGGGGAGTGGGTAGGTCGAATGTGCCGGACCGTGCGGAGCTGGCGCGCATCGCGCAGTCTACGCTCATTCTCAGCTGGGCCACGGACCCTGTCCATCCCGTCTCGGTTGCCGAAGAGCTCGCCCGGCTCATCGTTCGCGCCGAGCTGCACGTGTCCGAGAGCGTGGCTGACGTACGCACATGGGGCGCACGGGCAGCCGCATTCCTCTCCGGTGCATAGCACCGTGTAGCCGATGGTCGCGCCGGTTACGCTGTTCGACGGTCTTACCGCTTGCACGAGGGCGCGCGACTTCGCCGGGCCAGTGTGCCGTGAGCTGGTTTGCTTCGCGCCGAGACGTTCAGCGGGAGGCGACCATATGGCTGTGCAGATCGGCGAGCGCGTGCACAAGCTCGTCCTGCGACCGTTCCGCGGTGCCGGTCTCGACCACACCGCTGATAGACCAGAGTATGGCAGAAGCAGTGATGCGCGGATCAAGGTCCGGACGAAACGCACCAGATTGCATGCCCCGCTCGAGGATGCCTTCCACCATCCTGTACAGCTCGGTGCCGACTACGTATCGCTGTTCCTTGATATCCGGCTGGATCTTGCTGCTGCGCGGATCGCGAAACGCGACCAAGAGTAGCCGGTCGGCGGCGCAGGCGAGGGGGATTTGGCGAAGCGCCTCGACCGGATCCTCGATCGCCGCCGCGGCGCGAAAGCGAGTCATCGCCTCGTCCAACGTCTGGCCGAGCACGGCGCGCACCAGGGCGTCGCGATTGGTGAAATGGCTGTACAGCGCACCGACGCTGACCGCTGCACGCTCGGCGATAGCGTCCACTTCCAGATCGAGACCGCGCTCCGCGAGCAGCGATCGCGCCGCCGCGAGAATGCGTGCGTGGTTTGCTGTCGAGTCGGCGCGTCTAGCGTGCGCTCCGGCGGGGTTCATGGACGACTGTTCTCCTACTACTCGAACGAGCCATTGACGGAACTTGGGTTCACGTTCATACTGATGGCATAGGAACTTGAACTCCTGTTCATAGTGTACTACCGCCAAACGGCACCGGCAATGCCTAGCTCACCACAGCGAAGGGAACGATCTCGTGACGCGCACACACGCACTGTTCATGGAACGCCGGCCGCTCCCGATCACTATGCCCCACAATCCGAGGAGGGACCGGCGATGATGGCATCCGCCTTGTATCGCGTGGGGCGCTGGGCCTTCCAGCACCGTGGCCGCATGCTCCTGCTCTGGCTGGTGGTGCTGGGCATCGTCGCCGGCTGCGCGGCCGCCTTTCAGGGGCCGACCAGCAATACCTTCTCGCTTCCGGGCACCGAGGGCCAACAGGCCCTCGACCTGTTGAACGCGAAGTTCCCGGGGACCGGCGGCACCACCGCGACCATCGTGTTCGCCGTGCCGGCCGGACAAACGCTCACCGACGCCACGCACCAGGCCGCGATCCGGCACACGCTGGCTGAAGCCCGTTCGGCGCCGCAGGTGGTGGCCGTCATGGATCCGTTTAGCGGCGGAACCGTGTCGCAGGACAAACGGATCGCCTACGCCAGCGTGATCTACCCGGTCGCGGTCAGCCAGATCAGGGATGCCTCCAGGACCGATCTGGCGAACAGTGCGCAGCCGGCACGGGCGGCCGGCGTGCAGGTGGAGTTCGGCGGTGGGGTGGTGGCGGCACGGACGGCCAGCGACAGCTCGATCGGGGTCAGCATCGCGATCGCCTACATCCTGTTGGTGATCGCCTTCGGCTCCCTGCTGGCGGCCGGCATCCCGTTGCTGATGGCGGTCGTCGGCGTGGGCATCGGCATGCTCGGGCTGACGGCGCTCTCCCGCGTGGTCGACGAATCTTCGACGGCGCCAATCCTGGCGATCATGCTCGGCCTGGCCGTGGGCATCGACTACTCCCTCTTCATCGTCTCCCGGCACCGGCAGCAGCTTGGCGAGGGGCAGGCGCCGTCCGAGTCGACCAGCCGTGCCGTCGCCACCTCCGGCAGTGCCGTGATCTTTGCCGGGCTGAGCGTGGTGATCGCGCTCGCGGGTCTGTCGATAGTCAACATCCCCTTCCTGACGGTCATGGGTCTGGCCGCGGCGGGCACGGTGGCCGTGTCCGTGCTGGTTGCCGTCACCTTGCTGCCCGCCGTGCTCGGCTTCGGCGGTGCTCGGCTGGGCCGGGGCCTGTTCCGCCGCGACGACGTGGCGACCCGTGCGCCCCGCTTCGCCCTGGGCTGGGCGCGCTTCGTCACCGGCCACCCCTGGCCGGTCGTGCTGGTGAGCGTGTCCGCGCTGGTCCTGCTGGCGCTGCCGGCGCTCCATATGCGGCTGGGGCTGCCCGGCGCCAACACGCAGCCCACCACCTCGACCGAACGACGCGCCTATGATCTGCTGAGCGCGGGTTTCGGCCCCGGCTTCAATGGGCCGTTGCTGATCGTGGTCGACGGTCCTGGGAAGAACCCCACGCTGATCGCGCAGGCGGTGACGAAGGAGCTGCGCACACTACCCGACGTGGCCGAGGTCGGTCCGGCGCAGCACAACCGGTCCGGCGACGTGACGATTATTACCGTTATCCCGCGCAGCGGGCCTTCCACGCAACAGACCGAGGACCTGGTCAACTTGGTGCGGGCAAAAGCGGTGCCGGCACGCCTGCAGACGGGCGTGAACATGATGGTGACCGGGACCACGGCGATCAACATCGATGTGTCGAACAAGTTGAGCGCTGCCTTACCGGAGTTCGCGGTGGTGGTGGTCGTCCTGGCCCTGATCCTGTTGGGCTTGGTGTTCCGCTCAATACTGGTGCCGCTCAAGTCGGTCTTGGGTTTTCTGCTCAGTATCTTCGCCTCGCTGGGTGTTGTCGTCTCCATCTTCCAGGACGGGCACCTGACCAGCCTTCTCGGCGTGACGAACACCGGACCGGTGCTCAGCTTCCTGCCGGTGCTGCTGATCGGCATCCTCTTCGGTCTGGCCATGGACTACGAGGTCTTCCTGGTCTCGCGCATGCGCGAGCGCTTCGTGCATACCGGAGACGCCCGCGACGCCGTAGTAATCGGCTTTGCGCAGAGTGGGCGCGTGGTGACGACCGCGGCGCTGATCATGTTCACAGTCTTCGGCAGTTTTGCCCTCTCAAGCGATGCCACCATCAAGGCCGTCGGCATCTCCCTCGCCTTCGGCGTATTGGCCGACGCCTTCGTGGTCCGGATGACCATTGTGCCGGCGGTGATGGCGCTGCTGGGCCGCCGCGCCTGGTGGCTGCCTCGATGGCTCGATCGGGCGATGCCGAATCTAGACATCGAAGGCGAGCAGCTGAAGCACGCGCTGGCAGGGCGGGGCTCGGATGAGGCTGGCGATACCACGAGCGAGGCAGAGCTGATCGCGTAGGCGTAGGCTCACCGCGACGGCGGCGAGGCAAGATGACGGAGGACCGCTAAAGGAGGGTGCGCCCACCGTTGACTGCCGCCAGAGACAGGACTATGCTCTGTGCCAGGTCGGCCTTGCATCGCGACGATCGCCGCAGACTCTTACCTGCCGCCACCTGGCGTAAAGCTCGGCCTTCTGGCGGTCCGTCGATGCCGGCCGACTCGCACAGCGCTGCGCACACAGTGCACGTGCAGCGATTGCCCACGTTGCGCGTCTGTACTTACACCGGTGCTCGCGCCACAGCGGTATCGAGGAGGTGACTGTGTTTCACCGCATTCTCGCCTGTTGCGATGGTTCAGCGTCATCCATCAAGGCACTCGGCGTCGCCGTGCAGCTGGCACAGGAGCAGCATGCCGACCTCTGTTGCCTCTCCGTGGAGGAGGGGCTGCCTACCTATGTGGGCACCATTGACGAGTTCGACGCGGTGAAGGAGGAACGGGACGCCTTCTACGGGACGGTGCTGGAGCAGGCCCGCCATGTTGCTGCCGAGCATGGACTCATCCTGTCGACCAAGGTGGTGCCGGGGCACCCAGCTCAGACGATCGTGCAAGTGGCCAAGGATGGCGGCTACGATCTGGTAGTCCTGGGCCATGCCGGCCACTCGCACATCTGGGGTTCCTTCATGGGAACCACTGCGGAGAAGGTCAGCCGGCATGCCACCTGCCACGTGCTGATCGTGCGTTGAGGGGCGGCGCTCTGGTCGGCACATGTTCGACCTGCGGAAGCGTGGGGCGGCCGGGTTACCTGAGCACGGACTGATGCGTACGCCACGGCGTGCGCCTGCCGACATCCCTATTTCGCCATTGGCGGTATCGTACCCGGTCTGTTACGATACGGGCAGTGGCGATGGAGACCGCCCCAACACTGGTGTTGAAACCGCAGCTCGGCTGCTGATGGCTCCTGCTAGGTCAGAGAATGGCCGGTCGGGAGCTTTTTTGTGCCGTGCGCCAGCGCTTGGCGAGGCACTCTACGGCGAACCCGCCCGGTCTTAGCAACGAAAGACGCGGGTTCTCGTGGACACAAGCAGCATCTACTTCATCGCATCGGCCTGGCTTGCTCTCGCACTCGTAGCCAGTGTCATCTCCATTCGAGTTGGCATCTCCGTGGCCCTGGTCGAGATTGCCGTGGGCGTGGTCGGCGGCAACTTTCTGCACATGCACACGGTGCCCTTCATCGACTTCCTGGCCGGTTTCGGATCCATACTGCTCACCTTTCTGGCCGGTGCCGAGATTGATCCCGAGGCGCTCAGGCGGCACGCCAAAGCCGCGCTGGCGATCGGCGCCGTGTCGTTCAGTTTTCCATTCGTGGGCGCCCTGCTCGTGGCGCGGTTTGTCGTCGGTTGGAACGTGCACGCGTCGGAGATTGCCGGCGTGGCCCTCTCCACCACATCCGTGGCCGTGGTCTACGCGGTGATGGTAGAGACCGGACTCAACCGGACCGATTTCGGCAAGCTGATCCTGGCGGCCTGCTTTGTCACGGACCTGGGTACCGTGCTGGCCTTGGGCGTGCTGTTTGCCGACTTCAACGGCTGGCTGGCGCTCTTCGCGGCGGTGACCTGCGTAGCGCTCATAGCCCTGCCCAGAGCCACCCGCTTCGTGATCGATTCGGTGGGCGGCCGCGTGTCGGAGCCGGAGGTGAAGTTTCTTTTTGCCGTCCTGCTGTTCCTGGGATGGCTGGCCCAGGGCGCCAACAGCGAGGCGGTGTTGCCCGCCTACCTGGTGGGCTTGGTGGTGGCCGGCGTCTTCGTGCAGAACCGCCAGCTGGTGGAGCGGATGCGGTCGATTGCCTTCTCGCTGCTGACGCCGTTCTACTTCCTCAAGGCCGGCCTGTACGTGTCGCTGCCGGCCGTGCTCTCCGGCGCCGGGCTGATTGCCCTCTTCCTGCTCGTCAAGCTGTCGGCCAAGGGTGTCGGCGTGTGGCCAACCGCGCGGAGGCTGCGGATGCCGCCGCGGGAGAGTGCCTATCTCACCTTGCTGATGAGCACCGGGCTCACGTTCGGCACCATCTCCGCCCTGTTCGGACTGACCAACAAGCTGATCACGCAATCGCAGTACACCATTCTCGTCACCGTCGTGATTCTCTCGGCCGTGGTGCCGACCATGATTGCCCAGGCGTTCTTCCGGCCTGACTTCGTCTCGGAGCAGATAGAGCTCGAGATCGAGGCGGCAGGCGAGATAGTCGACATGCCGCTGCCGGCACGGCGGGCATGAGAGGACTGCGCTTCATCGCAGCTCCGGCCGGGATTCGGCGTCGATCGGAGAGTGGGTCGGGCATCAGACTATCCAGCGGCCGGCCCGCATGAGCGCCTTGCCCGCCAGCTCGTCGGCTTCCCGCCAGGCCTGAACTCGCTCGGGGCGCAGGTAGCGCCATGGTGCTCGATGTCCTCGTCACATGCCTGGCCGGATCGCCGCGGCCCGCTTATTGGGCGCGAACTCTCGCTCGAAGGCCTCCATGAACTCTGTCGCGTCGTTATCGCTGAGCTGTTCCACGATGGACAACACGAATCCCTTTCCGCCGTGCTCCCGGGCAACCTTGAAAGCTCCTTCTCTATCGACGTAGATCTGGCAGAGCTTTCCCCCGGCGCGGATACGTTGCAGCACTTCCGGCCACTGATCGGCCAATTGGGCGCCGTCGCCGGGCTGCCACTGGATACCGCGCAGCCTGTCGATCGAGAGCAGCATGTCCAGGTGTTTGAGCTGTCCCTTGCCGTCCATGTGATAGAAGGGGTAGTCGATCGCCGCGCAACAGCGTTCGAGATCGGGCAGTATGAAGCGTTCGAAGACCGCCGGCGACACCATGTACGAGAAGTCGCTCTGCAGCATGTAGGCTCGGGTGGGAGACCAGAGCGGCGCCCAGCACGACGATCCCTTCGGCGTCGGCGCGATGAGCTCATCCAACACGTCGTAGTAGCGTAGCCAGGCATTCGTGATCCGTGGACAGAGCCGCTCGATCTCCTCAGGAGCGTCGTAGAGGTCGTAGAGCAGATTCTGCGTGCCGCGCAGGCTGGCCAGCACATCCAGGTTGCCGCCCAGATCGGCATAGCCGATTGTGCACTGGGCCGCCCAGCGCTCTATGGCTCGTTCCGTGGCTGCCCGAACCGTTTGCCAGAGGGGATTGGCCGGATCGAACCGCACGTCGATCTCTGCCAGCGATGCACTGGGCGGTCCGTGAAACCAGGTCGTCCTTACGTCATGACTGTGCTGCCATGCGGCGCCCAGAAATCCGGCGACGTTGCCGGCGCCGAAGTTCGAGTCCCATTTGGGGTAGGCATCGCCGTAATAGTGTGTCGCGTCGAGCAGGAGCTGGCTGTGATCAAGCATCGAGTCGACCGGCGTCTCCGGCGGAAACTGGGTGAGGAACGGGTCGAACGTATTCCAGTCGATACCAGGGCGCGGTGCACGTGTCTCCAGCACGATTATCGGTCGTTCGAGCCCCCCCGCCCACCATGCCGTCCAGTCGCGCTCCAATCTTGGCCAATCGGCATCTGCGAACAGCGAATATGCAGGCATATACTCCTCCTTTTCTTCCAGCGGCGCGGCTAGCCTCTGCTCTTTGTGTGCGTGGATCCGCCGCTCGACTCCGTACCCTGCGTCTCGGCTCCGCCCGAGACCGCACAGACGCCGCCGGATTCGGAGCTGGTCACTGCCGCGTACGCCATTTCCAGCGATTGCAGATTGTCCTCGCCGTTTGTCGCCGGCTCGCGCCCTTCGGCCAACGCCATCATGAGCTTGCCCATGCTACCGCCAAAAGCGTCCGGGAACCATTGCCTTCACGTCAAATACGAGGGCGGCTCATATGTGTCGGTCCGCTTCGACTGGGATGACGAAACGGGCGTGTTGAGCATCGGCGAGCGGATCGGCTCTTACACCGGCATGCAGTTCCGCCGGCGATTTCGTCTCGTGTTGTTCCTGTCCGGTGAGCCTGCGCACACTGCAATGCCGACCAGTCCGGCAGTCACGATCGAGCACGATGGATCCCGCGTCGTCTTGCCGCTGCGTGGTGCAGCCGGCTAATCCGGAGGCTCAGGCTTAGCTCTAGAGACTTCTGCCCTGCTCATCGTTCGCCGTGCCGGCATTTGGCCGACCGACCGACTCTGTAGAGAACCCTTCGATAACCAGCGGCAGCCGCAGGCAGAAAATGGTCCCCTGCGGTCCGGTGTCTTCGAGCTCCAGCTCACCCGCCATCGCTCGGGCGAGCTGGCGGGCCAGGAACAGGCCCATCCCCGTCCCTACCCGGCCGGCCCGAATCCGGCTCCCGGAGATTCGGCCGAACCGCGAGAAGAGCCGTTGCCGTCCCTCAGCCGGAATGCCCGGCCCGTAGTCCCGCACCCGTATCCTCGCTTCCGGCGCGACGACGTTCCAGTCCACTTCTATGGGGCTTCCTTCCGGCGAGTACTTGGCGGCATTGTCCAGGAGATTGACGAGGATCTGGCTGACCCGTGCCGCGTCCGCGTGTACCCGGATCTCCGGTGGGCCGACCGTCTCCACGCGCTGGCCGGGATAGCTGCCCTGCAGCTCGGCGATTGCGAGCTGCACCTGCATTTCCAGGTCCACCGGCCTGCACTCAAGGGTTGGCGCTCCCAAGTCCAGCTTGCTTACCAACAGCAGATCCTGTACGAGGCGCAACTGCCGGTTGGCGGACCAGACGATCCGGCGCACGTGCTCGAGTCGCGCCTGGTCAGCCAGCATGCTCCAGCGCGCCTCCAGCAGTTCTGCATAGCCGACGATGGCCGTGAGTGGCGTGCGCAGCTCGTGGCTGACAGAGGCCACGAAGTCGCCGCGCATGCGCGCCAGATCCTCCGCCGTCTGTGCTCGCTTCTGTTCCCGCGCATAGAGCCAGGCGCGATCGACCGCCTGCGCGGCCAGGCTGGCCACGGCCAGCAGAAACTCGCGCTCGTCGCCGCGGAAGCGACGCGGCGCGGTGAACATGAGCCCCATAGAGCCTATCGCCTCGCCGTCGGTGAGCAGCGGCAGCGTCACATTGGCCAGGAAACCGCGTTCCCTCATCTTGCGAGCGAAGTCTGGGAACCTGGCCAGCATCTCCTCCGGCGACTCGAGCCAGACCGGGCGGCCGGTCCGCACGGCCTCGGCCGACGGCACCTGGTCGTCATAGGGCCGTCGCTTGGGGAAACGCGGGTCTTCCGTATCGTTAGTGGAAGCAATGACGTGCTCGAGCCATGCCCTGTCGGCACTCAACAGGCGAATCCTGATGAAAGGTGCGTCCAGATAGAGGGCGCTAATGCGCATGATCTGCTCGCCGACCTCGGACGGCGTGCGCGTCGCCGCCAGGGTCGAGGAGATGGTCTGCAGCGCGGACAGCCGTTCCTGGCGTGCCAGCGTGTCCGCGTATGAGGCCCTGGTCTGCTCCAGCAACTCGCCATTCAGCCGTGATGCCTCTGCCAGCCGCTGATTCAGATCCTCCAACCGTGTCGCGGCCGCCCGATAGACTTCCTTCTCGAACCGCTCGTGCTCCAGGGCCTCTTCCGCCTCCTGTGCCTGATGGTTGCGGACGATGCGCAGGGGGATCTCGAGTGGCGTACTCCACGTTCCGCCCCAATTGCACGCCGAAACACGGAGCACATATGCTCCGGGCCGGAGGTTCGTGTAGCGCCGGCTGCGCTCGGTGCTCGGGGACGAGAAGCCCGACTCGAAGCCTTCCAGCTGAACACGGTAAAGGACCAGCGTCGGTGCCGTGAAGGAGACGGCGGCATAGGAGAACTGCAGGTCGCAATCGCTGTCTTCCAGTTCCAGGTCGGGCGTCACGTCGCGCTCCTCGCCCATGACGAGGAACCCTGTCAGGACGACGGGACAAGGAGGCACGTCGATGGGGATCCGGTTGGTGTCGATGATCGCCGGGCCCTTGGCGGTGCCGATCCAGAGCCTCCCGCGGTCGTCCAGATGAACGGCGTTCTGATCGCATTCGTCATGTGGCAGGCCCATGCTGCGGTCGATCACCGCGAGAGTGCCGGTGTCGGGCGCATAGCGGATCACGCCACATCCCGTCCCCAGCCAGAGGTGACCGCGGGCATCGACGGTGCATCCCAGCACTGTCAGGCTTCTGAGGCCGTCCGCCGCTCCGATGGTGCGGAGTATCGTGTTGCGATCAGGATCAATGCTCATCAACCCGGCACTGGTACCGGCCCATAGCCCGCTCCGAGTGTCATGCATCAGGCACAAAGCCGAGGGGGCAGGGCCATGAGTGGCCAACTCGAGCGTAGACAGAATCGCGCGTTGCACGGGGTCAATACAGACCAGCCGCCCGGACAGGGTACCGGCCCAGAGACGACCCGCGCCGTCCAGATGGAGGCAAGACACCAACGTCTCGGGGAGACCGTCTGCAGTGCCAATCTCTCCCACGACCTTCCGCAACCGCATGTCGACACAGATGAGGCCGTGGCGCGACGTGCCCAGCCACAGGTCCTGCTGCCCTACCATGCACATGGCGATCACGTTCACGCCGCGGTCGGCCAGCATATGGGCCAGTGGGGCTCCGGTCGAGGCGTCCAGGCAGAACAGACCGTTCCGCCGTTGGCTCGCCCAGATCTGGCGCAGGCCGTCGTGGCGCACTGCCCATATCGCATTGTCGCGCAGTGTCTCCGGGAGATCAGGTAGATGCAGAACCTGCGAGTCTTCACCTGATACGGCGATCAGGCCGCTATCCGTGCCGAGCCACATGCAATTGTTGGCATCCGGCTCGATATTCCACACCACCCGCGCGCGAAGATCAGCGCCGACAAGCACATGCACGGGATAATCAACGTCAAGAAGCACCGCGAGGCCCTTGCGAGTCGCGGCCCACATGCGGCCGTCACGGTCGCAATAGAGTGCAGATGTGTCGGCCGACGGCAGGCCGTCGGCGACCGCCAGGTGATCGCTCAGGACGCCGGCGGTAAGCACGAACACGCCCTCCAGCGTTGCCACCCAAAGGCGACCATCGGCAGCCATGCAAATGTCGGCGATTGGCGACCCCCAGCCGTGCACGTAGGCTACCTGTACCCGGCCGTCTGCTCCGACCTCGGCCCGAAACAGATTGCCGGCGCGCGTGCCGGCCCACAGTTGCCCGAGCGGATCGCAATAGAACCGCTGAACCAGGTCCTCGGTGAACGGGCACGCCTGGTCCCCGGTGAAAGAGACGGCACCATCGACGAGCACGACGACTCCCCGGTCGGTCCCTACCCACAGGCGATCGCGCGTATCGTACCCCAATGCGTTTACGCGCGCCGCGGGTAAGCCGTCGAGCGCGCCCATGACCCGAGCAACGCAACCATGCTCCAGCAGAGCCAGGCCGTCTGGCGTGCCCGCCCACACTCGGCCCCGCCTATCGGAGCACAGCGAGTGTATCAAGTCACCGGGCAGGCTATCCGAGCGTGTCAGCAGGCGGCGGAGTCGGGGGCCGGTGAGCCCGATCTGAATCCAGGCAATGCCACTTCCCTCGGTGCCGGCCCACACGGTGTCGTTCCCACCAAAGCAGAGGCAGTTGATCGTGGAGCCGCCCATGCCGGATAGAGCGGCCGGAGTGCCGCAGTAGCAGCCATCAAAGAGCATCGGCCCGTTCTGGGTGCCGACCCAAAGGAAGCCTCGGGCATCCTGGCCCAACGCCGTACACGGCAAGGATGGAAGCTCCGTCGGATCTCTCGCATCCGCCAGTTCCACTGGATCGACACAGAGCTTCACCCGACCCACCGTGACGAGCTTGAGATGCCTGGGTTGCATTCCTAACCAACTGCTCATGGAGCGATGCTAGCCTGGATTGTTGCGTGGTCGACGTCCGCGCCTGGCATTAGCACGCGGGCTCATGTCGCAATTTCCACGCTGGTCACCAATTGCGATGGTTGGTGTGCCCTCATAGTATGGTCGGTCAGACGGCGCCGCAAGGAGACATTTGACGCACACGTCGTGACGCTGGGCCCTCCGAGCCTCGCGCTGGTCCGTTCTACCCGGGCGAACAACTGCGCTACCGGACACATGAGCCACAGTCGATAGCGGCAAGGCGCGACTATCGATACGCCGCCACCACGGCACCTGTTGCCTTCGCGAAGGCTTCGCAGGTACTTTCCAGATAGACACAATTCCACAGTACGCAGAGGGCTCGCTCCCGTATGCAGCTGACGTCAGGCGTGTGGGCATTTTTGCGCGGTCCGCGCGCCAGGCAGCTTCGGCGGACGCTACGGAACGTCTTTCAATCGCCGCGGGCTAAGGTCGCTTCAGGCGTGCTGGCGGCACTGCTCTGTGTCTCAGTAGCCGGCGTCGTTCGATCTCACGGCACGGATCCCCTGCATCGACATCTGAATGCCGCCGCTACGCATCCCTCGTCCACAGCAGTCGCCCCTGCGTTCACAGCTACTCCGGCGCCGCAGCCCACCGAGACATTGCTGCCACTCACGATGACCAGCACAGCTACCGGCACGGCCCTGCCTGCCGCGACCTCGACCTGGACCGCCTCGCCCGAACCGACCGCGACGCCGAGCTCATCGGAAACGCCCAGTGCGACCGCCAGCGGCACGCCGACCATGAGCCCCAGCATCACCTCGACACCTACCATCACGCCCACGCCGACAATCGACAAAGCCTATCGGGCGGACGACACGCTTGACGATACGGGACCGGGCCCGGCAGGGCCGCTCAGCGGCCTGCCGACGAGACCCGAACTGTCACATCGGCGCGCCATCGCCGTGGTGATCGACAACTACGCGCCGGACGCACGACCGCAAACCGGCCTCAACCGGGCGAGCCTCGTATTCGAGACGCTGGCGGAAGGCGGGGTGACGCGGATCATGGCAGTATTTCTCGAGAAGGATGCGCCGGTCGTGGGACCGGTGCGCAGCGCACGAATCTACTTTGATGCCTGGGCCTCGGGACTGCATGCAATCTATGCCCACGCCGGGGGTAACAGCGACGCGCTCTACCAACTGTTGAATATGCCGAACGTTGCCAATATCGATGACCTCAATCTCCCTTCAGCGCCCGGGCCGCTGGGCCCTCCGTTTATGCGATCCCCGTATCGAGCCGTTCCACACAACCTGTATACCAGCACGCTCTCGCTACGAGGGTTCGCCGCGCAGGCTGGCTTTCCTGTTGCGGACACTTTCCCCACAGCATTGCCCCACCGGGTGCCGGACGCTTACTTCCACCGACCAGAAACTGCCTGGATCGACGTGGGCTTCTCCGGGTACTGGTATGACGTGCACTGGGCATACGACAGGGTGACGAACCGGTACCTGCGAAGCATCGGCGGCGTTACACAAGTCGACTCAATCTCGGGCCTGGCCGATGCCGCGAGCAACGTCGTGGTGCTCTTCACGCCGGTCACTCCGGACCACGATGCCTTCACACCGGACGGCGTGAACGTTCACGCGACAGGCACGGGATCGGCCCTGTACTTCCAGGACGGCCACGTCGCGCAAGGATCCTGGAGCAAGCCTTCGACCAATGCTGCGTTGGAGCTGCGTGACAGTCGCGGCAAACGACAGCAATTCAATCCCGGGCAGACCTGGATCGAAGTCGTCGACGAGGGTTCGTCCGTAACGTATGGCGCGACGTGACCGGCCCAGGTGCGGGCATGCCGCCGGCGCACCCGGTCGCGCTGCAAGATACGGCGGATCCGGCTGTCCTGAGATTTCCGCTGGCGAACCCGGCAGGCGAGAATGCGTCAACCTGTTCTGCCAGGGGGCGCTGGCTCATCTGGCCCCTCGTCAGTCGGCCCTGCTCCCGCAACAGGCTCCTCCGCCTCGGCCGTCAGCGCCTGGAAGAACCGCGCTACCACCCGCAGCTCTTGGTCGGTGAACGCTGGCCACACGCGCTCCATGTGTGCGCGGCGCGATATATAGAGTGGTGCAGCCAGGTTCTGTAGTCGCTCCTGGTCGGCATGCACGATCACCTGGCGGCGGTCAACTGCAGCCGGCACGCGGTGCACGAATCCGGTGCGCTCCAACCGATCCAGGGCCGCGGTCATCGCGCTACGGCTCAATCCCACGCGTTGCGCGAGACGACTGGGTGTCATGTCCCCATCAAGCTGGAGCAGCCCGAGGCACTGATTGTCAGTGGGGTGTAGTCCGAGCTGGTCCGCGACGTGATGGTTGAAGACCAGGGCCCGTGCGATCAGGAGCCGGAGCTTGGTGCCGATCTGATCAAGCATGAGGGCCCGGTTCGGGCTGTCAGCCTCTCCAGCCATGCTAGCCTCTCCGCAACGGTGTACTGCTCGATACAGACAGATGGTACCATTCAGTGTATAGTTCGATGCATCGAATAATAAAGCGGCGCGCGGCGAGGCGGCCAGGTCCGCCGGGCCAACGCCGCTCGCACGCGATGGCGTTGGCCCGGGAGGATCAGGCCGATGGTGCTCAGAGAAAGCAAGCGCTTCAAGCTCATTCCGGAGATGGAAGGACGCACGGCGCGGTGGTACGCGCGGAACCGGGGCACGCCGGCCCAGCGCGCGGAGTACCACCAGGAGGCCGTGCGGCTGACCGAGGCACTGCCGCCGGAAGCGGCGGTGCTCGAGATCGCGCCGGGACCGGGTTACCTCGCGGTGGAGATCGCGCGGTGCGGCCCCTACCGGGTGACGGGGCTGGACATCAGCCGGACGATGGTCGATATCGCACGGGAGAACGCCCAGACCGCGGGCGTACGCGTGGACTTTGAGCGCGGCGATGCGGCGCACATGTCGTTCGCGGCGGACTCCTTCGACCTGATCGTGTGCCAGGCCGCCTTCAAGAACTTCGCCGAGCCTGTGGGGGCGCTCAACGAGATGTACCGCGTCCTGCGCCGTGGCGGCAGCGCCGTGGTCCAGGACATGCGCAAGGATGCCACCGGTGCAGCCGTCGACCAGGAAGTGCAGCATATGCAGGTCAGCCGGATGAGCGCGTTCGTGGTGCGGTGGACGCTGCGGTGGCTGCGGCGGCGCGCCTACACACGGGCGCAGTTCGAGCAGCTTGTCGCGCAGAGCGCCTTTCGGACCGGTACGGTGACGACGCAGGGGATCGGCCTGGAGGTCCGGCTGAGCAAGGTGTGAGGCGACAAATCCAAGGGAGTGCAAGCACGGCGAGATCACGCATGTGCTACGAGAATCGCAACATGGTCTTGATCGACGTCGGCAACTCGGTGATAGCCAGGGCCTGCGCGACATCGGCTATCGGGAACTCCGCGGTCTTGAAATCCCGGTGACTGATCTTACCATCTCTGATCCATTGCACGAGCGGCTCTTGCGCCGCCGCCTCGGCGTCGCGCGTGGGCCATTGGTGCAGGAACAAGTTGAAGTTCTTGGGGGCGTTGCTCTTGTCGAGTGTGATGAGCGCGTCGGCCAGTACGCCGTAGACGCAGATCGATCCGGCAAGCTTGATCAGCGGTAATGCGGCATTGATGATGGTGACCGAGCCTACGGCGTCGATAACGGCGTCGAGCGGCTTGCCGCGCGTGCGAGCGAGATCGGCAATGGCCGCGTCGCTGGGAGCGAAGACGGCGTCGGCGCCCAGCGTAAGGGCCTTCTCGCGCTTGAACGGGACGACCTCCACGACGCCAACCCAGCCCAGTCCAAGCAGCTTGGCGAACCGGCAGAACGAGAGTCCGACCGGCCCTGCGCCGAAGATGAGAATGTCGTCACCCGCTTTGAGCTGGAAATCCGAGAATCCAGCGTAGACTTCCCGCCAGGTGGCGAGCATTCCCGCGGCTTCTACCGGGATGTCCTCAGGGACTTTCTTCATGATCTTGAAGACTTCGTCCCAACCGTGCTGCACGTCGGCAACGCCATCGGCGGCCATCGCCGCGTGGTCAGTCGCCAGGACGTACTCGGAGTCGCCACCCCATGCCGAGCCGTATCCTTCGGGAGAGAAGAAAAGCCCGCCAAGCACGCGATCGCCGGGCTTGAAGGAGGTCACCTTGCGGCCGACTTCCACCACGCGCCCGACCGTCTCGTGCCCGAGGATGAGCGGGTAGTCCGACGCCACGATGCCGAGCGCGGCGGCATGGCCCTGGATCACCTTGCGGTCGGTAGCGTTACAGATATAGGCGACCTCACTCTTGACCAGAGCTTCATACGGGCCCGGCGCGGGCGCGGGGACGACGACGACGGCGACCCTGCCGGGCTCCAGGACGGCTACTGCCTGCATAGTACTTCCTCGTTTCATGATTCAGCGTGCCAACCTTCGCGCCACCCTTGCGAACGGGCGGGCCCGCGCCGCGAGGCATCCCGGCTCGCCGCAGCGAACGCCGGGCTCGCAATCCGGCTCGGCAGGTGGCCATGTGCTGCTGGAGCGTGCTCAGGTCACAAGGAGCAGCCGCAGGTGCGACCCGCCCAGTCTGCGCGCCAAGCTCCTTCTAGCTACCTGTGTCGCTGCCCTGCTGCCACGAGTGCGCGGGCGCACCCGGCCGGCGGCAGCCCGATCATACTGCGGCGGACTCAGCCGTGCAAGGGCGGGCTGTGCAGGCAGCGCACACGGCAGATACGGTATGCCAGGTAGCGCAGCACCGCGTGTGATAACGGCCCCAGCCTCGCGCCAGGCTTGCGGCTGCACCGCATCGCACTTGCAGATTGAGCAAGCGAGCCAACGTATTTGTGGGCAAGAGTCCGGTATGACCCGCGAGTGGTCTGGATACCATGCATTGGGTGCGAGGGCGACAAATGAAGAGCACGCCGTGGGTTAGGTGGCCGGAGGCTATCGCCAGCTCCCCGGCTCCCTGCAAAACTGAGCATGCGCCGTTTCGGCTCACTCAGCTCCTCGGTCCATGCCGCGTTGGACAGGCATCTGGCAGTGTGTTATAGCTGAGGTTGTAGACGACCAAAGCCGGGATCGGCTCGCGGCATGCGGGATGTGAGCCGGCGCCTACCTTCTGTCGGCGATCTACCAAGGACGTACGTTCGGCGTAGCGCGGCGCGTGAGAGAGCGTGCTGGAGGCTGGTCGGATGCAAACCGTGGGTCCGCTGGCTTGCACGCGCTGCGGCCTGTTGCACGCGGCCGACAGGCCCTGTCCGGTCCAGACGACCCTGCCCGTTCTGGCTGCACAGGATGCGCTGCCGCCGGGTACCGTGGTTGGTGGTCGCTTCCGCATCGAGGCCGTCGCCCATCGCTCCACGATGAGCACCGTCTACCGCGCCGTCGACCTCAAGGTGACGCCTCGCGACGTCGCACTCAAAGAGCTGTGCGCGGGCAATCTCCCGCCCGAACAGCGCCCCGAGGTCATCACCTGGCTGGTGCGTGAGGCCGGCCTCCTCTCCGCCATCGACGATCCGCGCCTGCCCGCCTTCATCGCTAGCTTCAGCGAGGGCGATCGCCACTACGTGGCCATGCGCTACGTGGCCGGCGAGACGCTCGAGGAGCTGGTCGCCCGGGACGGGCCGTGTGAGGAAGACATGGTGGTGCGCTGGAGCGCCATGCTGGCCGAGCTCCTCCAGTTCCTGCACCGGCAGCGGCCGCCCGTGACCTTTCGTGACCTCAAGCCCTCGAACGTGCTCTATCACGGCGGCGACATCACGCTGCTCGACTTCGGCGTGGCGCGGCGCGCCCTCGATGGCGTCCCGGGCACGGCTATCGGCACGCCGGGCTACGCGGCGCCGGAGCAGTACCAGGGCATCGCCGACGAGCGGAGCGACCTGTACGCGCTGGGCGCCACCATGCACCGCCTGCTCACCGGCTACAATCCGGACGAGCAGGCGCCTTTCCGCCATCCGCCCGTGGCCGAGCTTCGGCCCGACGTCTCGCGCAGCGTCGCCGGCCTCGTCGACTCGCTCCTGCAGCTTGCCCCGCAGGACCGGCCGCACAGCGCGGCAGAGGTCGCGGCCACGCTGGCCGGCCAGAGGAGCCGCGACTGGGTGCGTTCGTCGGTCTGCGCGATGTACGGCCGGGTGCTCGTGGCGGCGGCACTCGCCTTCGTCACCGGCGGCGCCATTTACGGCGCGATGTATGGATCTGCCGGCAGTGGTTCAATGCCAAACACCTTTGTCGAACCGGACTTGCCGGACAATCTGTTCAGGGTGCTTGCGGTGTTCGCGCCGGGCGTACTGGCACTGCTGCCGCTCTGCACGCCCACGATCCGCGACGCGGCGGCCGACTC
This sequence comes from uncultured bacterium, assembly GCA_963827235.1. Lineage (GTDB taxonomy): Bacteria > Chloroflexota > UBA5177 > JANWHV01 > JANWHV01 > JANWHV01. Next base: position 289,052 of record CAWHAE010000009.1, on the reverse strand, counting down.
GCCAATCGCTAGACGGCACCGGAGAACGGCCGCCGGCATCATCGCACTCTGCTGGCTGGCGCCCCTGCTCGCCTGGCTGGCGGGACTCTTCATGCGCCGCTGGGATGGCCTTACCGCCGTACCCGGGCGAGAGGCCCCCGCCTGCTGGCTGCCGCTCGTCTTCGCTCTCCTGGGCACAGGCGCCATCCGATATGCCTGGTTGGCCGCACGGGATGGGAAGCCGCTCCTGCGATGGAAGCCTCGCCATGCAGCCGCGACTATCTCGGTCGTGGCGATCGCCGCGTCGCTCTCGGGTCTGGTCATACCTGGACCGCCGCCGCAGCCTGCATTGTCTGCAGCGCAGGTCGCGGCACCACCCACGCAAGGTGCGATAGTGCCTGCCCAGCCCGACCACGTCCGCGCGCTGGCGGTGGATGCGCACGACGACCTCTATCTTCTCGGCGATCACGGACTTCTGGAACGGACACCCGACGGGCGCTTTCACACGCTCCTCAATCTGCGGGAACCCTGCTTGCCGGACAACGTCTCCGATGCCGATCTCGATCTGACAGGCCTAGTCATCACTCAAGAAGGCTCGGTACTGCTGGCTGACTCCGCACAGGGTTGGCTGTACGCGCTCGACTCGCCGGGCAAGATTCGCGCCCTCGACGATGGAATTGTCTGGCCCTCTATACCAACAAGCGTGGCAATCGGTCCCGGGGACAAGGTTTACGTCTCCGACGGCTCGGCGGTGTACGAACCGAATCTGAACGTGAGAAGCCGGCCTGCCTATCAGGGCTACCAGCCAGCCTGGGCCTTCTTCCTGCCGGCCAGTGCGACTGACAATACCTGGCGACCCAGCACAATGACGGACGATGGAGCCGGCCATGTCTACGTGCTCAACACCTCAGCAGGCGTCCAGGCGGTGCAGCGGATCGACGGCAACGGACGGCTGACGACCGCCGGCGTGCTGCCGGTCAGCGTTTCCCGGGGAGGCTACTTCCCAGGCTTTGCCGTGTCGCGCTCCGGCACCATCTATGTGCCCTACGACGAGGAGACGCTCACGCTGACGCCGCGGGGCACCACCGTGCTGCACTCGGATCTTGGATGGCCGCTCGCCGTGGGCACGCACGGTGAGATCTATTCAGTCGGCGCCCTCAACCGCCTCTCAGTCTCTGCGCCGAACGGCAGTGCTACGAAGGAGCTCGCCGGACAGCCCCTGGAGCTTGGGTGTACGGCGTCGCAGTGACTTGAGTCCACGGTCCGGCCCATGCCGAGCAGCGGTTTTCTGAGGCAGCATCGATCGGCATGGGACCTATTTGTTATGCCGTCTACCGGCGCGATCGCAGCTTGAGTAGCCGGGATCGCTGGCGAGGCAATCGGCATCGCACGGCAGCCGGCACTGATCAAGCAGCGCGCCTCGTGCATGTTCATTCAGCCTGCGTGGCGGAACCGGGCGTTGCTACATGGCGGTGGGCAAGATGCTTGGCTGCACGAGGACCAGCACGCCGTAGCCGATCAATGCTGCGGCGACGGCGCGTGCGACCCAATAACCGCCCGGCAAGGCTTTCTCCGCGAAGATGAACGCGGTCAGCAAGACCATGGCTGCGAGGTTCATCACGCCCAGCGGGAATAGAATCACGAAGAGCAGCCAGCAGCAGCCCAGGCAGTAGATCCCGTGCGTGATGCCCATACGCACCGCGCCGCCCATGCCGTCGTGCCAGGAGGTGAGGATGAACTGCAACGGCGTGCGGCACCGCGTCAGGCAGGCGTGCTTGAGCGGCGAGAGCTGGTAGAGACCGGCCAGGATGAGCACCAGGCCGCCGATGCGTGCGGCGTGGTCCATGAGCCACATGCTCTGCGCGGCGAGATGTTCTGCCCCAAGTGCCGCCGCATAGGCCAGCGCACCGAAGAGGGCCCACAGCAGGAGGTATGCAGCGGCAAAGAGCCACGTGGGCACAAAGGGTCGGCCCTGCCGCTGTTTGCCGGCCTGGATGGCGGCGAACAGCAAGATCATCGGTGCGGCGGCCGGGAACATCATCGCCGCCATCATGCTGGTCCACATCGCCAGGAACAACGGCGCCCCCATGCCCATGGTCAGCCCCATGGCGCTGCCCATCCCGCGGGCCTGCCAGATCAGCACCGCCCAGCCGGCTGCCGCAAGACCGAGCAGCACCGCCAGGATCACGAGGCGGTCACGCGGGACTAAACGGTCTGCAGGGACGGCCATGGGTGCACTCCCGGCCAGCAGTGCGGCGATTCAGGCGTTGGACCAGGCGATCTCGGCGTAGTGGCCGTTCTTACCGGAGTTGTCCCAGTGCATGCCGTAGTCGGTCCAGGTGCTTTGGTCGCTGCCCACCGCCATGGCCACGCCTGCCGGGTTGAAGGGGTGGGCGTTGGCCGCCATGATGGCCGATTGCGCCGCGATGCTGGGCGCTGCCTGGACGCCCAGCTGCATGATGCCGGGGATCTGCAGGCTGCGCCGGAGACCGTCCTTGTGGAAGGCGATAGGCACCGCCTTTACGCCGAGAACCGTCGCAATGAGCGGTGCGAGCGCACCCATCACGCCGCCAGCGCTGCCGCTGAAGATGGCGGTGAGCGCATCGCGCTGGGTCGGGTCGGCGCGCTCATCGAGGTACACGGCGACGGACCAGCCGCCGTTTGCCATCGGGCCCGGCGTGTGCGCGGTCAGGGCGACGTTCAAGCCGTCGAGTGTGGTGCCGCCGAATGTGCCGCTGTCTATGTGAAAACCAAAGGCGACATCACAGACGCCTTGCGTCGGCCGTGCTGTCATGGGTGCCATGCTCGAGAAGAGGCAGGGGCAGACGACGTCGCAGTTGCAGTTCTCGAAGTAGTCGCCCTTGATCTGCCAGTTCGCCGCAGCCATCATACACCTCCGGGGTTACGAAGCATGCCGTTGCCCTCTGGAGGCAGCGAGGGACGCCAGCACGCACTGCGCTCGCGAGGGTAGTGGCTCAATTATGAGCGAGCGCTTGGCGTAAGAGTCAAGACAAGCTGCCCAATGCATTCCGGCAGCGTGGCGAGCGGCCTTGCGCGCCTCTTGCCCTGGGGAGTACCAGGACTGCGGCCCGGTCGCAGGTGGAGGAGTTTGACTGCAGAGGCGGACGAACGGCAGCCGCGTGGCCTTGTGCAGGGCGGCCACGACACGCAGATCCGACGGACAGCACGCACGAGGTGACAGGCTCAAACAGGCGGTCAAGGAGGGCGAAGTGCTTGGCGTAGGACCAGCAGTCGGGGCTTCGGCCAACGAGCAGCGACAGCAACGCTGTCAGTGATCACAGGTAGTACCACACGGACGGGCGTTGTTCGACGCTGACGTCTCCAGCGACAACGGTGAGGGAGTCGAAAGCGCCTGACAGGCGGTGCAGCGGCACCTATTGTCCGGGCGTTGTCAGGGCTACGACCGTGGTTTGGCCCCTTCTGGCGGCTCATACTGAGACTTGCAAGACGCCGTCTCTCGAAAGGACATCACCATGAAGACGCCACCGTACCTCGTTTCTCTGCTCGGCGCGTTCGCAATCGCAGCGAGCGTTGCCGGCACTCCGGCTTTGACTGCCGCGGCCCGCACCTCTGCCATTCCGCAGGCCGCAGCGACTGCGTATACCTTCCAGCACATCGCGAGCCCGCACGACCCGACCTTCACGCAGTTGCTCGGCATTAACGGCCACGGGGCCATCGCCGGCTACTATGGGGCCGGGCAGATACTGGGAGGCATCCTGCATCCGAACCAGGGCTTTACGCTCACGCTGCCGTCCAGCTACACAGCGGAGAACTTTCCGCAGTCGATGCAGACGCAGGTGATCGCCATCGACAACCAGGGCAATAGCGGCGGCTTCTATATCGACCATGCCGGCACGACCCATGGTTTCCTGCACGTCAACGGCCGGTTCAAGACCGTGGATCGACCGGGAACAAAGTTCAACCAGATCCTGGGTATCAACAATCGCGGCCAGGCCGCGGGCTACTACCAGGATGCGCAAGGGCACGACCACGCGTATGTTCGCTCGAGCAGTGGCACGTTCCAGGTGCTGCCGCTAGCCGATAGCCAGGCAACCGGGATCAACGACTCCGGCACTGTCGTGGGCTTCACCCAGCCTTCCGACACCACGTCGGCCGGCTTCATGGTGCAGGGCGGCACGCTCAGCCTCCTCATCTATCCTGGCTCTGCCTTCACGCAGGCACTGGGTGAGAACGACGATGGACAGGTTGTCGGCTTCTACCAGGATTCCGCTGGCAACACTCACGGCTTTATCTTCGACGTCACGTCGCGCGCCTACCACTCGGTTGAGGCACCGGGTGTGACCGCGACGGTGATCAACGGCATCAACAATGCCGGAGAGATCGTCGGCTTCGTCGTGGATGAGGCGCAAAACACCGTCGGCCTTGTGGGCATGCCGGTGTCGAATCAGGGAACCGGTATCCCTCCTGCTCAGCCGTCGGCTACGCCGACGTCGACCCCTATAACTAGGGCCAGCCAATCGACGTCGACGCCCACGGCAACCGTTGCCGCCACGCAGGCGGTCTCGACGACGATCAAGCTGGGACTGGTCCTGCCGCTCAGCGGCAAGGATGCGGCACAAGGTCTCGCGGCCGAGCACGGGGCGCAGTTGGCGATCGATCAGGCGAATGCCGCCAACTTCGTGCCCGGCGTAACCTTTGCGCTGGACGCCATGGATGACACCGGTGCAGGCGGCGCCCCGGACGGCGCTACCGGTGCTGCCGCCGTCACCTCGCTGATCGGCGACTCGCACGTGGCAGGCATCATCGGGCCGTTTGACACTACGACGGCACTGCTGGAGCTTCCCCTGGCAAACAGAGCAGGCATCACCGTCGTCAGCCCTTCGGCCGGCGACCCGTGTTTGACCAGCAACAGCGCCGCGACGGGCTGCGTCGCCGCGACCACGGAGCTCGCGACCGTTCGCCCGACGAGTAACCTCACCTTCTTCCGCACAATACCGACCGACGCGCAGCAAGGCAGCGCCATGGCCCAGTATCTGTTCCTCATCAAAGGGTACAGGAGGGCTTCTGTCGTGGACGACGCGACTGCCTATGGCGCTACAGTCGCCGCTGCTTTCAGCCAGACCTGGAAGGCGCTTGGCGGCAACCTACTGGACCATATCAGCCTGCCGGAGGGCACCGCCGACTACCTCAATGCCCTCACGGAGATCTCCGCCGAGCAGCCAGACGTGATCTTTTACGGTGGCAGCGATCCGGCAACGGGGACGCCGGACAGCATCAGTGTCCGCGAGCAGATGCTGGAGGTTCCTTCGCTCGCACACACGTCGTTCGCCGGAACAGACGGCATACGGACCGTGCCATTCCTCCAGGCGGTCCAGCCGGCGGCCGGCGGCCTGGTCTTCAGCACGCTGACGCCCGCGGACTTCACCACTGTGCTAACCGCTGCTTCATTCGTGCAGCAATACCAGGCGAGATTCGGCGCACCCGGGCCCTTCAGCGGGACCGGCTACGATAGCGCAACCGTCCTGATCTCGGCGATCAAGGTCGCGATTGGCGAAGGTGCGCAACTGCCGAGCGCAGCGGGCGCGCCGGCAGCGGCTCAGAACCTCCGAACCGGCGTGCTGGCCCAGGTCGCAGCGACCAAGCTGAACGGTGTCGAGGGCGCGCTCAGCTTCACAGTCGGCGGCGATCTGGCGCAATCGGCGATCAGTATCGAGCAGGAGGCACCGGTGAATGGTGCCGCGACGTGGATGCAGGTGACAAACGTACCTGTGCCGTAGGCTCGTGAGATGAGGACACCGACGGTTAGAAAGAACTCCCCCTGCCCCCTGCCACTTGGTCCAGAGCCGGCAGGGCCTCGCCGGCGAAGAAGAGCACCGCATCGATGTCGGCAAAGGCATCGCCGTCGCGTTGGGAGAACGACCCGCCCAGGAGGGCGGCGTGGACATGCGTATCACCCTGGCACAGGGCCCGCAGTCGCTCGATCATCGCTTCTTGCAGCAGTATGGCTGGTCAGTTCTCCGAAGTACGCCTGCGGTCGCCAGGCGCCGGCCCGGCGCACTCTGCGCGCTGCTACAGCGGTCGTTGCCAGGATACCGCGCCGACGCGGGGCGAGAGCGCGGGCTGACTGGACCCGCGTGGCGCCGACCATGGTAGCCAGGTCGATCTGGGCGAGGCGGACAGGGATGCGGTACTCATCCCTGTCCGCCTCACACACAGGCCCGCTCGGCAGGCCGCCTAACCTCCTGCCTACTTCCCGTAGTGCTGCTCGCAGGCATGCAACTCGCTCATCAGGGCACGCAAGGCGTTCTGAAAAGCCTGCTGGTTGGGGAAGTCCGCCGGGCTGAGATTCTGGATCTCGCTCATGATCGGCTGGCAGCGCTTGGGAATGCCCAACGCCGTGGTGTGCGCAGAGGCTGCTGCGTGAGTCGCCGTCGGAGCGACGGCTGCCAGGACCAGGACGGTTGACACGACCACGCCACCAAGGATTCGCTTGCCGGACTGTCGGAACGCCTTCATCTCTTCCTCCGCTGTCTACTGCATCACCAGCAATCTGGTGTACGAGAACCAGCATAGGACGAGACTGTTTCCGGGCTGTTGCCGTCGTGTAACCAGCTGTGGTCGTTCTGCAAACTCTGTGTGAACGGAGAACCGTCAGTGCTCCGCCTGCGCGGGCGGACAGGCGATGGCTCCGGGCCACGTAGTTGCGGTGCGCCGCTACGAGGCCCGGCGAAGATACGCCGTGAACCATTGCCGCGCCAGACGCGCCACTTTCTCGAGCGCGCCCGGTTCCTCGAACAGATGCGTTGCTCCCGGGATGATCTGGACGTTGTGCTCTGCATGCAGCAGTGCCTGTGCTTGTTGATTCAGCAGCAGCGCCTGAGGATCGTTGCCACCGACGATCAGCAGCGTGGGCGCTTCGATGCGCGGAAGCGCATCGCCGGCGAGATCGGGTCGGCCACCGCGCGAGACCACTGCCTGTACGCGCTCAGGGTGAGCCGCCGCTGCATGCGGCACCGGCACGGTTCCGCGCGCAGCCCCTTGCCAGCATATCCAGGCTGCGCCGCTGACCGACGTACACACATCGTGGCGGCCGTGCGACAATGGTGGCGGACATGACCACCAGGAGATAGGCGGCTGCGATGGCACATATGGCGTCGATCGATGGCGCTGGCACGCCGCGTAGGCATCATGTGTTCGCGGTCGTCGATGATGCGGCAGCGTGCCGGCGCGCGGAGGGGGGCCTCCGTCGGATTGGTCTGCAACCCGAGGTGTTGTTGCCCTGCGAGGCGCCGGCGTTAGAGCACCCAGCACGGCGTGCCGGTCTGTACGGCCGGCTCGCGCGCTTCTGTAAGAGACTGGGTGGCGAGAGCCATCTGGCCACGATCTACGCGCGGCATCTCCGCCACGAGCACATCGTGCTCGCCGTGCCCATCCCTGCGCTACTGGACGCGCAGGCGGCCGCGCGCGTGATTACCGCATGCGGCGGATACGAAGTGACGTTCTTCCGCGGCTGGTGGATTGAGTATCTGAGCCCCACGGAGAATCTCGCCCACGACGTGCCCACGCACAGCACGACCATCAGCGACGCATAGACGGCAGCGCCGGTTTCTCGATAGGCCGGACGGGCGGCACCACGGGTTCCGGGGTGATCAAGGGCATCGGCCAAGTGATCCTGGACCAGGAGAACGCGATCATGAACGGCCCGATCAGCTTGGTGCTTGGGGCCCAGATACCGCAACTGGAGGTCGGGCTGGGGACCAAGGGCCTCAATGTCGCCGGTTAAACGGGTCGGGCTGAGGGTGCTCGTCGCATGTATCACGTCGACACGATGGGGGAACGTGACTTACCGCAAGCAGCGGCACAGCGTCACTCGCGATATAGCCAGCGGCCTAGCGGTCTATGTGCTCTACCTGCTGTGTGCGGCCTGGCTCGTGGTTGCGGCGATGCGCATTGCGCGGATGTCCTTCGTTGACGCCGCACGTATCGCGCTGCTTCTGTTGCTCGCCGCGCTACTCGCGCAAGCTCTCAACGGACTCATCTCCGATCCGCGCCCGGACTTCGTGGCGCTCTCGTCGGCGCTCACGCCCGTCCGACACGACAACGGCTTTCCCTCGGACCATACACTGCTGGCTTCCGCTCTTACGGCAAGCCTCCGGTAGATCGATCGTGGCAAGCTGCCATGCTTCGCGCTCGGCACCCTCCTCATCGCGCTCGGACGACTCGGCATCGGCGCCCATCACACCATGGATGTCGCCGGCAGTATGGCCATCGCCGTGGTGGTCGCCCTGGCTATCGCACGTCGGCCGCTGCCGGAGTCCTTCAGCAGCAGGCATGTGCGGGTCTGGGCTCGAATTCGCACGACTTGAAGGCTATCCTATTCGAGGCGACGCCAAAGAAGGATCCTGCATCTCGATTTTAGGGCCTCTCGATGTGCCGCCTTCTGCCGAAGACTATCAGGTGAGCGATCGAGCATCGGGCTGCCATCCTTGCGCCTCCGAAGGAGGAAAGACCACCTCCGGCACAGCCAGCCGTCACCGTCACCATGTCGAAGCAAGCACAACTCGCCTCGGCGGCGAATGCCCAACAGACCCCGGCGCACGCTGCATCCGCCGTGCAAGCCGCGCGGGCGGCGGTGGTTCAGGCCGCAGCACCCAAGTCCACGGCGGCCTCGGTCACGACGGTCCAGTACACCGGGCAAGCACGGGCCGCGTTGGCCCGAGGGGGAAACCGCAGCGTCAGTCGGATCATTTCGTCGCTCAGCGTGCCGCAATCGGAACAAGCCCAGATCGCTGCGTCGCTCGGGAACACGTCCAAGGCGGTAAAGTAGCCGTCGGTTTTCCGATGTCCTGTTGAGGCATCCGGTCAGACCTTCGCATAATCGTGTGTTCGCGCCGTAGGGCGCGGTAGACGGTCGTGCGGCTCACGCCGAACACCGCGCCTATGTGGCGACCGTGCGGCCCTGGCTTCGTGCAGACGTGCTGCCGCCCGAACGTCGGGGCTACCGACGCCGGAGAACAGTGGATCGCTCTGCGTCATGCATGCTGCGCCGGCTCAGCGAAGGTTGCACCAATCAGAGTCGCCTATAGCAGGAGATCAGCGCACAGGGCGTCGATGGTGGGCGCTCGCTCGCATCCAAGTGGATCTGTGCGCATCGTCTCGGGCTGGCCAAGCCGTCGGTCCCACTCATGCCGCTGCCTGGCCCCAAGGAACGCTCATGGTTGGTGCTTCAGGCTGGCGACGAGACACTGGCCCCCGAGAATCGTGTGCTCTGGAACCGTCTGCGAACTGGTCTGGCTCCAGCGGATGGTCGCGCGGTTCCGGGCCATGGAGCGCCAACGGCGTCGCGATGACCTCGACCCCTGGCTTGCGAGAGTGCCGTGCTGGGTCTACAGCAGAGCTGCGCAACTTCGCCACGAGCCTGGAGCAGGAGGATGCTGCTGTCCGGGCCGCACTCACGCTTTCGTGGACATTGGGATCCGTGGAGGGTAGTGTGAACAAACTCATCAAGAGGAGCGGATATGGTCGGATGAAGATCGATTTGCTCAAATTGCGCGCGCCCCAAGCGGTGCAGAGAGGCCGGCGAGGAGCGCTGCTAGCCTTGGCGCAGTCGGACCGCGCCACCTTCAAGCGAATTGATGTCATGCGGGCCGATGAGCGGCGGAGTCTCGCGAGGCAGCTGGAAGGCACGGGTGATGCTGAAGCCCGCAGCCGCCATTGGGATCACCAACGCCGCTGCTCCAAACCCCAGTAGAGTGTCAAGGCCCAGCTGGGAGCCAGACCCCGCAATAGCCAGCAGGAACGCCAGGGATAGGACAAAGGCGACAATCCCCGCGACAGCGGTGCGGCGAGCACGTGACTTGCCCCGCCGCGCGAGCGCAAGTACCACGCCCATGGAACACGCCAGGAGTACTGCATCCAGCAGCGCAAGCACGCTGAAGTCCGGCGCAAGATAGCGTGCGGTAGTCTTCACTACCCAGGCTGAGGCTAGAATATTGGCCGTAACCAATTCGGCACATACCATCCCCGGTAGCAGCAAGATGGCGCCAAGGGACGGCTGTTGCCAGACCGATCCACCTGCGACCCGGTTCGCCGGCAAGAAGGAGGTGTTGCGGAACCTGGCTACAACGGCTTTCTCCTCCGCCGTCAGATCGGAGGTAGTGGAGAGCTGGCCACGAGGGCGTGATACTGCTAGCGGATCCATGTCAACTGGTATCAAATCGCCCACCGATCCTTTCGAGCCAGAGATGCCTCAGCGCCATTGTCCCATGGCAGGCTGCACAGCACAACTCAGGTACGCGCTTGCGACAACGTGTACGCAAGCACAGTGACGGGCGTCGGATGACCGCGGCCTGCACATACTCCTGCTAAGCATCATGCCCACGTCTTGGCGGCGGCCCGACGACCACAAGACAGATGCACGCAGACGGCAAGACTCCGCCCCCCAATTCAGCTGTCCCTCCCAACTGCTAGATCGACGAACATACCAGAATGATCGCTCGCCCAAAGACCGTCAGTTAGTCGGTCGAACGCCAGGCTCTGACTCCATGCGGCAATGCGCCTTGGGATGGGCATGCTACGCACCAACGAACACGCAGTCAAGCCGCCGCCGTCAGCGTCTTGGACAATCGTATGAACGACGTGTGGATCCAAGCGGCGTAGGTCCAATCTGTAAGATGCTGGGGCGATGGCGTCGACGTGCCCTGCGAGTTCATAGCGGCCCGCTCGCCAGGGCACGCGAAGGCTGTGTAGGAAGCCATGAGGCCGGAATTGCAGTGAACCAGACGGCGAGCCTATTCTGGGTGTCAGAAACGCAACGCGATGGCTCTTGACGGCGGCCCCTGTCGGCTGGTCGACGTGCTTCCAGGTACTTCAGTCGCCATTCCCGAAGTCGGCGGAGAGCCAGATCTGGGGCCGCAGGCGGATCAGGAGGTCGCCTTGCCCTGCCCTGCTGCCGCCGTTCTCCTCGACCCATCGGTCACCGCCCTCCACGCCAAGGTAGCGATGGGCCAGAGGCCGCAGATCGCGTTCGATGCCGACTCTTCCGCGGCCAGGGTCCCGGCGCTCACTCGGGCATGTCAGACCAGGCGTGTTTCCCTCGGCGCGTCTGCGGACCTCACATGCCGTCCGGCAGGAAGAGCATGCCGTGGGGACTGGCAAAGCCTATCGCCACCGGCGTGATGATGCCGGACGTCAGGTCGACGGTGCCGACGAACCCCGCCACGCCGGAATCGTTGGGCGCCGCCCCATACACGCTCCCCTTCGCCAGCGCCGTGCTGTGCAGGGCGAAGATGGTGTTGGAACCCGTGTCACTGATCAGGAGTCGCCCGGCGGCAGACGACGGCCAGATCGTATCGTCCACGGCGTCGCCGAGATTCAGACTGCGTACGGATTGCTGGGGTGTGCCGGGACTCTTGATGAAGATCTGCTGCATGCCGGCCTGATTGTCGAGGACGAGATCGCCGGCGGAATCAAAGGTGAGCGAATCCGGATCGATCAGATTGAGTGTGACTGTCTTGTCGTTTCCTGCCGTGATGTCCAGCGACGGGGCATCCCCCATGAGCACCGTCGTGAGATGCACCTCGCTCTTGCTCAGTGTCACCGTGTCCAGAGCAGGGAATACGTTGACGCCGTTCTTATCGAGGTTTGGATTGGAGGCGTCGATGAAGGCCATGCCATGAGAGAACGCCATATCGTCGTAGCCACCGCCGTGCGGCGTCCTGGGAAACTGATAGAGCTGGGTGGCGCCTGTGGCCGGATCGATGGTGGTCAGGTGCGGATCGCCGTCCTCATCGCTCAGGGCCCAGAGCAGGTGCGAGGACGGATCGATGCGCAGCCCGTCGCAGTGGCCGAGCGCGGCGAAGGTACGGACAACCGTGCCGTGCATGGTGTACTCGACCACCGTACTGCTCTTGTGGTCGGTGCCGTCCTTCGCCGTGACGTTCTGGAAGCCGACATAGACGTGCTGGCCATCGGACACGATCGCATCGGGATTGGAGTAGGCACTTGTGCCGCGCGCGAACACGCTGATCTGGTAACCGGGTAAGGTGACGACGGTCGGCGCCGTTGGCCCCGTGGCGCGCGCTGCCGGCCCACCAAAGGCGGCGTTTGAGGCGAGGATTGCGGCGGGCAGCATGGACGTCAACAACCGCGGCAATCTGGACATGGATAGACTCCCTTCCTGGTTGGCGCAGCAAACGTCACACTGTAGCGTCTGTTGCTTCAGTACGCCATACACTCTAGCAAGTGAGCGTTAAGCCCACGTTAAGCCGGCATTAACACTCGGCTAACCTCGCGATTGGTCAAGGTTCGAGAATACGGCGAGCACGCAGGTCTGCGGCGAGCGCCTCGACCGTGGTGACGTCACTGCTGTCGACGCCCCGTTGGCGGGGATAGTCATGTTCCGTGGCGTGTCGGCCACGAAGGGCTGTTAGGGCTCATCGGATATTGCACATTACGGAGCGGTGTGCCATGCTGAGCGGACCTGGAGCAGGACTCGCGATCGCCGGCTAAGACCAAGGTGACCCGCATGGCACGGACGCATTTCCCCCGCACGACGCCGTCCCAACGACGGCTCTTGTTCGAGACCTGGCAGGCGACCGGTGACGTCGCGCGGGCCTGTCGGGTGGCGCACGTCGGACGACGTACCTTCTATTATTGGAAGCCGCGGTTTCTGGCGGGGGGCTACCCCGCCTTGGAGCAGTTCGCCAGCCAGGTGCCGCACCAGCCCCACCGGACAGCACCCGCAGTGGTCGCGCAGGTAGTTGCCCTGCGGCAGGAGCAGCCGGCGTGGGGCAAACGCCGGCTGGCAGCGGAGCTGGCGAAGGCGCACGGGTGGGTGCCGCTGGTCAGTGCGAGCACGGTGCAGCGCATCCTGCGCGCTGCCGGGTTGTTACCTGCGCCGAGCGCGCCGGGCAAGAGGGGGGGTCGAACGGCGAGAACCGCACCGCCGACGAGCCCGGCCAAACCCTGAATGTGGACCTGTGCTTCGTGCCGGCGGTGCATGCGGTGGCGGCGCACCTGCCAGTGGTGAGCGGGTCGTCGGGCCGGCTCGTGGTGTATGGGCCGCGCCCGAGCGCGAGCGACGCGGAACGGACCTGGCCGGGCCAGGTATTCGCAAACCTGGAGACGGCCTATGAGCGGGCCATGCGGGAGTTCGTGTGGCGGTCGGCGCCGCGCACGCCTGTGCGCACGGTTCGGCAGCGATGCCAGGAGGCGACGGAGCACGGGGCGGACCGCGCGCTCCGGCAGCAGCGCCGGCAGGAGGACGCGGCCTGGCGCGATGTGTGCCGCGAGCGGCAGGCACGACTCCGCCCCGCGCGCTGGACGCCGCGGCAGCACGTCGCCTATCTGGCGGCCGAGGACTACTTTCTCTTCCTCCAGGAGCGGCGCCAGGCCACCCTTGCCCGGCGCCAGCAGCGGCGGCCACCACGCCCGCCTGGATCGCGATCCTGGTCGTGACCGACAACTGTAACTGTACTTCGTGAATCCGTGCGCGACATTGCCCAAACCAAAAAGGACCACAGCACCAAGGCACTCTGCGGAGTGATCATGGCGTTGCTGAACGAGGTAGACGACCTGCAGAAGCGCCTGCCGGCCGCGCAGTAAGAGCCCAAGCAGTAAGCAGAGAGCCCCAACCATCAACCGTGGTTGGGGGCTTGCTATTGGGCGCGGGAGTGCTTCACAGGCGAAACGAGCCGGGCTATACTTGGGCTGTGGAGGTGCCCGACATGAAGAGAATTGCCGCGATCCTGGCCGTTTTCTTGCTCCTATCCGCCGCGCAGCCCGCTCATGCCCAGGGCTGGTCAGTCTCCAAACAGCGTGTCTACTTGTGGGCGCAACATGCGCAAGTCCTGCAAGCAATAACCCTGTGGAACACCTTGTCCAGCGGCCTGAAGGTGGGCCACATCTCTGAGCAACAGTTCTCCCAGCAGGCCGTTGCCGACTACCACACGATAGATCAGGAGTGGTACTACTGGGACAGACGCCCGACCCAATACACCCACTACAAGAAGCAGGAAGGTCTGCTGATCAGCGCGTTCGGCAACATGGATGCAGTGTTCCTAGCGGCCTGGCAGATACCGTTGGACAACGGACAACCGGCGTTCATTGCGCGCTATGACTACGCCCTCGCCGTGCATGAGTTTAGCCAATGCCAGGCGATCATGCCGCCCAAGAAGTGACCAGAACGCAGCAAGAAGCCCCCGGCCAGTGATGACCGGGGGCTTCTTGCTGTTAAGTGCGCTCGCTCAGTATGCGGATAGCATGTGGAGCGCGTACAGATGACAGCGGGTTGGAGGCCAATCCGGGTAGCGCGCCCGGCTCGAGCGGGTTGCAGCCGCCCTGCGTCCTTGACGATTATTGGCCTAGTGGGCGCAGGCGAACTCGAGGGTGGGCAGGATCAGACAGGTGAGCGTGCCGGCCGGCAGGAAGGAGCCGGTATCGATGCAGATCTTGTTGGACATCACCAGGGGGCCCTGCGTCTGAATGTTGTGGCCGCAGATCACCCGCTTGCCCCAATCGTAGGGGCTGGAGAGGAACGGCTCGCGCTGCCAGAGCAGGTCCTCGGCGCTGGAGGATGCCGGCGTGCCGCCGACCTTCAGGCCGGCATGCACGAAGATGTAGTCGTCGGTCTTGTGCCAGAGCGGCATCCGCTCCATGAACTTGAGATAGGGGACCGGGATGGGTTGGCTGCCGAAGTCCTGCATGGTCTTGCCGCCGCCGTTCACCTGCCAGATCATGAACATGTCGCGGTCGCCGCGCAGACCCTCACATCAGGGGTAGCGGGTCGGCCAGCGCAGGCTCGTCTCGGCGGCATGGAGACCGGCAGCACGATAGGGCAGTGCCCGGCCGGCTCGGGCCGGAGTATCGACCATCAGGTTGTCGTCGCAGCCCACGCCGCGCAAGGCGGCGAAGGCATCCTCCCACGGCACATCGCCCTTGCCACAGCAGACATCCTTGGCGAGGGACCGGTCGTGGTCTTTGGCATGGACCAGGGCGATACGGTCGGGTCGTTCGCACGATCTTTTGCCTCGTGCAGTTGGACGTGCCGCCGACCCCGCTGGATGGAAATATGACGCTGTCTGTACAGGAGTCAGGCGCACCTGATGGCGTCGTATCGGCCTAATTCCTCTTTTTGCACGTATCTCAGCACGACCCCGTATCGGCTAGCGCACTCCGTCTGTCGTCTGGCCAAGGACTACGAACGGCTGCAGGCCAACCTGATAGGAATGCGCCTCGCCGCCTTCATCTGCCTGCTGTTGCACCGCGCTGCCCACTCCTCAAGCAAAGCGGATAACACGATCTAGAGTTGCATGCAGACACGCCAGCGGAACGTCGTCCGCATTGGGCGCGGTGCAGGCCGGCAATGGGATCTCTCCAACGCTGTGGTGCAGCGCGCCAGCCGATCAGTCGGAAACGTAGCTGGTGACCACTGCTTTCATCTGCTGGTTCTCGGCGCTGGATATGGTGGGAGTGGTCAGTTCGGACTGCAGGTTGTAATAGGTCCTACTATGGTGGACGTACGCTTGGACCGTCACCCAGCCGGAATGTGAGGCGTCAAAACGCACGGTTGCGCCCGCGCCCAGTGCGTTACCGCCAAAGGCGGCCGACATGTCCTTGAAGTGGATGGATCCGATGATCGTCACTCCCTCTTTGATGAGGGCAGTGTCCGCGCTGCGCTGCGCTGCCAGAGACGTGCCGGAGGGCTTCACGAGCACCGCGAAATACGCCGCGTTGTCGGAAGGAGCTACCGCCACGCCGCTCTTGATGCCGACCGAGGCCGCAACCCTGGAAATGTCGGAGAGTTTCGAATCCAGCGCCCAGCTCGTAGGATACTGAAAGGTAAAATGATTGGCATTGTCTCGGTACGTCTTCAAGGATGAGCCGGCAGTGGCAGGCGCGTGCGACGCGGCCATAAACGTGGCGAGCAGCAATGCGCAGGCAGCCACGGTTCGCGCGATGGGTTGTTTCACGGCGTACTCCCTCTCTTGACTCTGTCGGCGCGCCGGCAACGTTGGCGCGCGCTGAGGCTCTCTCTGTAGCGCGGATACGAGCGTTTGACCAAAACACGACGGTGTGCCGCTGAGTTCCTCACATCAGCAGCGCGCCACCAGCGATAAGCCGGTAGCTGCGACGTCGTAGCACCTCCTCCATGGACTCAACTCCCTATTGTTTGAACATGCCTGAACGAGAATCTCAAGACTCGACACATGCATCGGGGCCGCAGAGCGCGCCGCAAGAGCAGCCATCCCGCGTACCGATCCCAGGTGACGGGGAAACAGGCCGGTCGGGATTGCCTCGATGATCCCGACCGGCTCCGTGCTTGTAGACTCAGTGCCAGGTCACGGCGACCGTGGCGGACGTCGGCGCGCCCGCGCTGATGCTGGACGACGAGGTGCTCAGCCGTGCCGTGTACTGGTGCGTCGCAGCGCCGGCCGACGACGCGGTGGCGGTGCAGCTCAGGCCGGAGCCGCAGCTCGTGAGAATGGCGCCGTTCTCATCGACAATATCGACAAACCAGATGGTCGGTCCGGGATCGATGTTGGTCGATGCGGTCAGCGTCACGCTTGTGCCCGCGGCAGGCGTCGTGCTGCTGGCCGTGAAGCTCGTCAGGCAGACCGTGCCGTCCGGCGTGCAGGCGCCTGCGCCGCCGGGAGCGGCGGTGCCACCCGTGCCACCGGTACCACCGGCGGCTGCACTCCAGGTCACGGCGACCGTGGCGGATGTCGGCGCACCTGCGCTGATGCTGGACGACGAGGTGCTCAGCCGTGCCGTGTACTGGTGCGTCGCAGCGCCGGCCGACGACGCGGTGGCGGTGCAGCTCAGGCCGGAGCCGCAGCTCGTGAGAATGGCGCCGTTCTCATCGACAATATCGACAAACCAGATGGTCGGTCCGGGATCGATGTTGGTCGATGCGGTCAGCGTCACGCTTGTGCCCGCGGCAGGCGCCGTGCTACTGGCCGTGAAGCTCGTGAGACAGACCGTGCCGTCCGGCGTGCAGGCGCCAGTGCCGCCCGTACCGCCTCCGGGAGCGGTTGCGCCGGCGATGGCGACATCGGTGAAGTTACCGCTGGCGTCGACGGCTATGGCGTGCAGCGCGCCGGTGGCTCCTGCGGGGAGCGTTGCCGTCCAGGTGCCGTTTCCCTGGTTGGTGGCGGCAACGGTGTTGAAGGTGTTCCCGGTTTCGACAATCGATCCTGTGTAGAACACCACCCCGGTGATGGCGGTCGGGTCGCCCTGCTCGACGACGTTGGTCACCGTGGCAACCGAGCCCGCGAGGGTCGGCGCATTCAGGCTGGGCGCATTGGTGTTGGCGGTTGCGGGGGGCGTGTAGGGCGTGGCGGGCGAGTCCTGGAGGAAGTCGTCGGTGTAGTACGGCGTGAACGGGCTGGTAGGCGTGCCCGGGGCGATGCCGATGCCCACCCAATCGAAGTTGCCCAGGATATTGTGCCGATGACCCCAGGCTGACTGCGAATCCTGGTACATGAAGCCGTAAACCGCCGAAGCCGCCGTCGACTGGCCGGCCGAGATGTTCTCGCCCTCACCGTGGCTTGCATGGGCAATTGCCGGGTTGACGGTGAACCGGGCGAAGACTCCGGTCGGCTGATTGATCGGGCTGGGGTGGTCAAAGTACGCGTACTGCGCCATCTCGCGGCTGTGGTTGAGCGAGATTTGAGAGAGGAGCGTGCCGTCCAGCTGCAGGGCGCCCAGTCCGCGGTCGGCGCGCTCCGTGTTGAAGAGGGCCAGCATCTGCTGCTGCGGCGAGAGCCCATCGAAGCCCGCGGGCAGCGTGAAGGTCGTCGCGCATCCCTCGGCCTGCCGGGCCGCGGTGAAGTTGCCGATGATGTTGGCGTCGCTGGAGAAGTCGGCAGGTGGCGTGTCGTCGGCCGTGGGCGTCGTCGTTGGGCTGCAAGCCGCCGCGGCGTATGCGTGCGGCCCGGTCACAGCGCCGGCACCCAAAGCCAGCGTGCAGACGACAACGAGCGCGCAGGCGGCACCACGAAGTAGGACGACGTACTGCCGAAGAGTCGAGAGGGTCGAGAATCGCAGTCGTGTGCGCATAATGTTTATCCTGTCTGCTGGACATGCCATTCGAAGAATTACCTGGGGTAGACCGTGCGGTCGCGCCGCACCACTGGGAGCATGTTGCGGTCCCGCACGCCGTGATGGTGCTTTCCGGCAGGCGCTCACGCGCTTGCAGGCGCGGGCCGAGCCGGGACCATACGTGGCTGCCGGGTCGAAGGCCGTGCTGGCCGTGACCGGATCTTCGACCGCGTATCGACGAAGGTGGCTGCTCCTTTCGGCCCTGTAGGGAGCCAGTTCTGAGCTGTTACCGTATATTCTTCAGTTTGAACGTGTTTTATCCGCCCGGCCATGAAGAGATCCCGCACAGTTCCCGCACTCTTGCCGCACTGTGGCGCTCGGATGATGTGTGTATGGGTGGGAGAGCGGCCAAATCGAGAACTCTCGCGGCTGAGCCGGCGGTTGTGGGCATGACCTCGCACATGTGCATCTGTGTCGCAGCGTGCAGACGCAGCAATCCTGGATCACGCGAATGATGCACTGGCTCGGGCCGTGCACAGACTGTACTGCCAGACGACGACAAGCCTGCGTGATCGGCAAGGTCAGCGCGATCTTGTCACGCAGCGCCGATGTGACGACTATGCAGTCGATCGGAAGTGCGGGAGGCATTCTCGGTTCAGACGTGGTCCTAGCACGGAAGGCAACCGCGTCATTCAGCGGGGGACGGTTCTGCTGCGCGACCAAATGACCAAACTGGATCGCAGTGGCAGTCAAATGTCGTCGCCACGACTGGACCCGTCAAGCTTCCAGCGCTGGCAATACCTCGCTGACCAGCTCAGCCGGCCAATCTGCGCTGTGCGCCAAGTCGATGGCCTCGTCCAGGCTCATGTCGTGCCCGGCTTCCCATGCCGCCCCATACGTCGCTTCGTTAAGTTGGACGCGCACTGATTCTTTCAGACACTCATGGTGCAATTGCTCGTTCAGGGGAAGGGGAGCATCGATGCGGCTGCGCACGCCATCGGCAGCTCCAAGCAGCCGTGCGGCGCGCTCGGGCCGGTCCTGGGTGCTGGATATTCCGGCCAATGCCTCCAGGCAGAGCGCGCTCAGACGCTTATCACCTATTGCCCGGCAGAGAGCCAGGGCCTCCATCTGCAACTCGGTGGCTCGCCCGGCGTCGCTCAGCGCAGCTACAGCCCTCCCCAGGGAGTTGAGCGCTGCCGCCATGCCACCCTCGTCTCCTTGCTCCCTCTTCAGGGTCAGACTCTGCTGATGCAGTGCCACCGCCCGGCCGAAGTCGTCCAGCACGTACGCCCACGTTCCCAGGCTATTGAGCGAGTTGGCGATGCCTCCCTTGTCCCCAAGCTCCCGGTACAGCGCCAATGATTCCTCGGACAACGCAGCAGCCCGACTGTGGTCGCCCTGGTCGAGCACCACCTTCCCCAGATTGAGCAGTGAGGCGGCGATACCCCATCTGTCACTCAACTCCCGGCGTCGCGCAAGTCCTTCCTCGTGCAACACCGTCGCCCGAGCATACGCGCCTTGAAAATGCGCCACGCTTCCGAGATTATGGAGTGCGGTAGCAATACCCCAGCTATCTCCCAGTCCCCGCAGTGTTGACCTTCGCCAGACCCCCATGCTCCTCACGCAAGACTGCGAACTGCCCGATCCACCCGAGCTGACGCACCTAGACGGCGCAGCGGGTGCAGAGACAACTCCGTGTTGTACGCACACAAGACCGGCTGGACGTCGCCCATTCGGCGGCGCGGATCCGCCCTTGGATGCGAGCTATGCTGGCTTCCTGAACGGGGACGCGCCTGCCGTACTGAGCGGACTTGCCTGCACTGCTCTCGACGGCCGCGGCCGGACCGTCGGTACGAGCATGCCAGCGGAGACATACATCGTTACCTGCACAGGTACCACGGCGGCCAACTACACGATCAGCTACCTGGCGGGCTCGCTGATGATCAAGCACTTCACGGCCGGAACCCTGCTTGCGCTGAGCCAGGACGGGAACTCCTGTCACCTGCTGCTCAACGGCGGCACGCTGACGGCCGGCAGCGTGGCGGTCGATGGCACCAGTAGTAGCGCGCTATGCATGAACGGTGGCATGATTTCGGTAGCCGTAGTCACGGTCCAAGGCGGCATCGTCGCCCGAGTATTTCGACGGCGGTTGGCCTTGGTCCCAAGTGGCGCCCTTAACGTAACGGTATCGCCCCGATATTAGCGTTGGTGTACGCGAGGAGGAAAAGGTCGTGCTACATTGTACGCCATTTCTCTTATTTGACGGCAACTGTGCAGAGGCAATGACCTTTTATCGCAGGTGTCTTGGAGGAGAACTGAGGCTGCTAAGGCTTGTAGACACTCCTATGAAAGCACAGTTTCCACCAGATAAGCACAGCAGGATTATCAATGCACATCTCAAGAGCGGTGCTATTGAAGTATCCGCGGCAGATTGGATGGCTTCACCCGACTTTGAGCCCAAGCAGGGCAATACCTCTGCAATCTTTGTCATTGGCGGAACGTATGATGAACTGAAGGCAGTGTTCGATAAGCTGGCAGAAGGAGCAGCAGAAAATAGGTTTCAGGAATTGCATGAAATGCCATTTGGAACGTATGGTCAGTTCTATGACAAGTACGGCGTTCAGTGGATTTTCAGAGGAGAGAAAAGAGAATAGGGTACCAGTACAACCAATAAGCTAGCTCATACAGAAGAGCGCGGCGTGGGCGCATGGATATCGGCAAGAGTTCAGACTTCAGCAGCAAGGTTGAGCCGGCTGCCTGCGCTTGGATATCGGACGGTTTGCCACCGCGTGGGTATACTTCATAGTCTTACACTGCTCCAGGCGATCGTTCTCGGTAGTGGTGCCATCGTCGCCAAAGGTCAGGCGTACGCGAGACTGCGGAAGCAAACGCCGAGGTACCGCCTGAGGGGTTCAATCCATGCCTACGCCGGTGCTGATCACCAAGCTCTTCATTCCCCGACCCCGGCCCACGCTTGTCCCCCGCCCCCGACTGATCGAGCGGCTGAATGAGGGACTGCACCGCAAGATAACCCTCATCGCCGCCCCGGCCGGCTTTGGCAAGACCACGCTGCTCGGCGCATGGGTCGAGGGTATCGAGCGACCGACCACCTGGCTGTCGCTGGACGACGGGGATAACGACCTCGCACGCTTTCTGGTCTATCTGGTCGCTGCTGTACAGACGATTGCGACTGAGCGTGGAGACAGTATGGTGGAGGCGTTGCCCTCCGCGCAGCCACCGCCGACCGACGCGATTCTGACGAACCTGCTCAACACGATCGCCGCCCTCCCGGACGGGCTCCTCCTGGTACTTGACGACTACCACCTGATTGATGCCCAACCGGTTGACAATGCCCTCATCTTTCTGCTCGAGCACCTGCCGCCGCAGCTGCACCTGCACCTGGTGATCGCCACCCGCGAAGAGCCGCTGCTCCCCCTGGCCCGGTTACGCGCGCGGGGGCAGCTGACTGAGCTTCGCGCCGCCGACTTGCGGTTTACACCCGGCGAAGCGGCCGAATTCCTCAATGCTGTGATGGGCCTCAGCCTCTCCCCGGCGGACATTGCTGCCCTGGAAGACCGCACCGAAGGTTGGATTGCCGGCCTGCAATTGGCCGCGCTTTCCCTGCAGGGCCAGCAGGATGTTGCCGGATTCATCCGAGCCTTCGCCGGAGACCACCGGTACATCGTGGACTATCTGGTCGAAGAGGTCCTGCAGCGTCAGCCGGAGCATGTCCGCCGCTTCTTGCTGCAGACCGCCATGCTGGACCGGCTACATGGTGCGCTGTGCGATGCCGTTACCGGCCAGGAGGGAGGCAACGTGCTCCTGCAGGCTCTGGAGCGCGGCAACTTCTTTGTCGTGCCGCTGAATGACCAGCGCCGCTGGTACCGCTACCACCACCTCTTTGGCGACGTGCTCTCTGCGCATTTGCAGGCGGAGCAGCCCGATCAGGTAGCTCCACGGCATCGACGGGCGAGCGAATGGTACGAGCAGAACGGTCTATCGGCCGGGGCAATCCGCCACGCGCTGGCCGCCGAGGATTTCGCGCGGGCAGCGGGCCTAATCGAACGGGCAGTGCCGGCCATGCGCCGGAGTCGACACGAGGCCACGGTGCTTGGCTGGCTCAAGGCGCTCCCGGGCGAGCTGTTCCCCAGCAGGCCCGTGCTCAGCGTGCACTATGCCGGCACGTTACTGCTTCGCGGCGAGCTCGAGGGAGTGGATACCCGGCTACGGGACGCCGAACGGTGGCTGGCCACGACGGCAGACATGGGAAGGCGACCGGACGCCGCATCGGCTGAGATGGTCGTCGTGGATGAAGAGGAATTTCGCGGTCTGCCTGGTACGATCGCCCTGAACCGTGCCGCACGTGCCCTGGCCGTGGGCGATGTGGCCGGCACCGTGACCCACGCCCTACGGATGCCTGACCTCGTCCCTAAGGATGACCATCTCCGGCGGGGAGCGGCAGCGGGGCTCCTGGGGCTCGCCTATTGGACGAGCGGGGATCTCGAGGCAGCGCACCGGTCGTATGCCGATTGCATGGCGAGGGTGCAGAAGGCCGGGCACATCTCCGACGCAGTCGGTGGCGTCATCGCCCTGGCGGATATTCGGATTGCGCAGGGTCGTCTCCACGAGGCAATGCGCACCTGTGAGCCTACGTCCGCACCTTTGTGGACGAAGGCCCACCGATGGCGCAGCGGAGCAACAGCGGCGCGCAGGCGACACGTCGCTCCCCACATCCCGCGCCGCGGCGCCCCTCATCGAGCCGCTCAGTGACCGTGAGCGCGACGTGCTCCGGCTGCTCAAGACCGAGCTTTCCGGGCCGGAGATCGCCCGTGAGCTGGTGGTCGCCCTGAGCACCGTCCGTACCCATACCAAGCGCATCTACGCGAAGCTCGGCGTTGTCAACCGCCGGGCGGCGGTCGATCGGGCAGCAGAGCTGGGTCTGTTATAGTCACGGCCCAGCCCTGCCCGAGCAGACTGCAGCGTCCCGCTACTCGCTAACCCGGTCTTCCGTCGCGAGGCTCGCGGGGTATCGGCCTGTCCGGCATCTGCCACCCCTACAAATCCCCACATCTAACCCCATACATGGGGACGACGCCTCCCCACATACGCTCGCACGGTGTGGTCCATGAGCAGAGCGCCTGCAACGACATGCAGAGACGCCAGGCAGGAGGGAACCGGACAAGGCACGGAATGAGCGAAACACGCGCACCAGCTGACGAGCAAGACGAGCCTGTACTGTACGAGATTCGCATCAAGGGACACCTTGACGACCGGTGGGCCGATTGGTTCGCGGGTCTGACCCTCAGGCGAGTAGACAACGGCGACACGCTTCTAGCCGGACCAGTCATTGATCAGGCCGCGTTGCACGCCGTGCTGAGGAAAGTACGCGATCTCGGCCTGCCGTTGCTCTCGGTCATGCACGTTGTACCCGCACAGGCGGAAGCGCCGGATATCGGACCGTGAAACGCACCAGTAGCTTGCACAAATGGAGACACGAACATGATGAACCTCAAGAGCGCTGCGCTACATGACGTGGTGGAGATGTCACCGCGGGAAGAGGACAGGACCCAGCGCGCCGTGGATGCAAGCCAGCGCAGGGCAGAGATCGTGATTGCGGCCCTCTTTCTGATTACCGCGGCCGTCAGCATCCCAGCGGCTTTTCTCCTGGATCCGATCCTGAACGCCTCCGGCTATCTGGCCAAGGTGTATCCGCAGAGGGGAGCGATTGAATGGGCTCCCTGCTGTGGTCGATCATCTTCTCATGCTCGGGCTGGGTGGATTGCTCTTTACCTGGATGCTGTTCCGGTTCCGACTCGTGCCACGAAGTATCTCCGTGGTTGGCTTGATCGGCTACGCCCTGGTGTTGTTCGGGGGCATTGCCGGCTGGTTCGATCTCATTGACACCTCTCCGGGTGGCTCAACGCAGTTTCTTGCCCTTCCCGTGGCCTCGTTCGAGATCATCCTGCTCCCGTTCTGGCTGTTGTTCAGGGGCTTCAGGATGCCGGAAGCGAGCGTAGCCAACCACTGGATGACGGCACGCTGCAAAGCCTCGAGAGCGAGCACCCTGGAACAGGTGCTCGCTCTCTTGTTGATCGTTCGGTTGGCCAGGCACGCTGGTGCCGCCGGTGCGCAAACCCTCGGACCACTTCTGGTCCAGGCGAACGCCATGGCCCACCAGATCGTGGAGATGTGTCGCTCGGAGTCGCAACCGTATGCACTCCGACTGCCGTGTCCCGGCAGCAGTGGCGCTGCCTCGCACATCGGTGATTGCACGACCAGTGGAATGCACCGCCTGGCCGCTGGGGGCGGCACCCCGGCATCCAAGGTCGCCGAAGTCTTTCTACGACCTGAGGTAGGATGCGACTGCCGATGCGAGCAAATCGACTTGCTCCAGATCGGCCGAACAGGGGAAGGCGATCAGCTCGTCGCAGCCCGCTGCGGCGAAGGCATCCGCGTAGCTCCGCACCATCTGCTCGCTCACAGCGGCACTCGTTGCGACCATGTCGACGTACTGCGGCATAAACGCATAGTAGTGCCGGAGATACTGATCTGCATGCGACCTGCTGTCCGGGCCGAGCGCGAAGTAGCACAGGGCGATGTTCCGCGGCGTGTCGGTGCGACCGGCAGCGCTCCAGGCCTGGCGGAGCGCCTGCAGCCCGGTCGCGAAGTTGTCGGGCGTCCCTCCGCCCATGATCCAGCCGCTTCCGTGCGTCGCCGCTCGTTTGAAGGTGACCTCGGCTTGCCCGCCGATAATCAACTCGGGCCCACCAGCGCGGGCCGGTCGCGGACCAATGGCCACCTGCCAGTCCTCGCGCTCCTCGCTCCAGATGCGCTTCAACTCGAGAAGCTGCTGCTCGAATGCTCGCCCGCGCGTGTGCATGTCGGCCCCACTGGCAACAAAGTCGTCCTCTCGGCCGCCCACTGCGAGGCCGAGCACGAGCCGCCCGCCTGAGAGGCGGTCCAGCGACGCGGCTTGCTTGGCGAGCATGGCAGTGTTCGTCCGCAGTGGCGCGATCAAGAATCGCGGTCGTCAAGCGGATACGCGTGGTCACGGCGGCCGCCGCAGTGAGGGCGATGAGCGGCTCGTAGTTCGGGTACACGAGCCTGTCGATCACGCCCAGGCTCGAGAACCCGCGCGCCTCTGCGCGCTGCGCCCAGGCAACCAGCGCCGGTCCTTCCACGCCGGGTATGGTCGCCGGCAGTCCAATGGCCACATCCATCGCAGCGCGCCCCTTTCGACATCCGGTCCTTGCAGCATGCCAGTCTGCCTTCCCCGTTGTACCACGCTGCGCCGCAACGCGCGGACGCACATTCGACGTGCCGCGTCCGGCGTCACCGTCGTGAGCCAGCAGCGCGAATGCGCCTGTGGCAAGCACGAGAGCGTGCTGCAAAGTCGTGAGTGGCGCGAGCCATGGAGCGCTTTACCAACCGTCGGTGGCAAAAGGTACGTCGAAGGCCCAAGCACGGGGAAGGTGATCCTCAGGACGGGAGACGGCGGGGTGACCAGATGCATGCCCAAGCAGCAAGCTGACCGCATCGGTGCGCTGGCAGAATGCGCGAACCGGGCTCGAGTTGCCGAGAGATGCTGAGCCCGATATGGGCGCATATCCCTTAGCCGTTGTCAGGCTTGTCTGTCGGCTCGTTGACGCCGGATCGGCTGAGCGCGTAGAGGGCGAAAGGCTCGCTGCCGTTCTCGGGTACGTACTCGCGTACTAACTGGAAGCCGAGCCGCTCCATCACAGCGCGCGACCGGGTGTTTCGAACTTCAGTGAAGGACACAATCTCGGCGGCGTCCAGCTCGTCAAAGGCGAAGGTGATTGCAGCCTGTCCAATCTCCGTTGCGTAGCCGTGGCCCCAGAACTGGTGCAGCAGCGCCCAGCCGACCTCAAGGTAGTCCCGGCCAGCCAGGCGCGTCCGCGAAAGTCCGCCGCGCCCGACGAGGCCACCGCTCAGGCGGTCGTACGCCATCCATTTATGAACGCCATCGGCCGCCCAGCACACACCGATGCGGGCGGCTTCATCCTGCGCCATCTGGCGGGTCCAAGGTCCGTACCAGGCAGCGACGGCAGGATCCTGAAACAACCGCCAGAGGCCGTCCGCATGCTGTGGGCCAATAGGCTCTAGACGGAGCCGGGCAGTAAAGCGAACCGGCATGGATGCCACAGGCGAGTTTCACTTTCGCGGCGCAGCAACGACTTCTGCAGCTTGCCGGCATGGCATGTGGCAACGGGACAAAGTGCGCTGAGCGCTGACTCCTGAGCCTTCGTGCCCGCGGGTAGCGGCTGACTATGCCAGGCCTACGGATCACCCGTTACAAAAGATAGCGCCCGAAAGCGCGCCCGAATACCGCGACGGGGACTGCCGGTGGTACACTCATTTCTACGCTGGCTGCACGAATTGCACGGTCCGGAGGAAGTCCGGATGGCAGTCGTACGGGGTTCGTGGCAGGACACCGGACGTACTAGCCCGTCACTTCGGCATCGAAGAGTCCTGTTGCTGCCGGGTCACTTGAGTGTGCCTGGGAGCGAAGCGATGTCGACGACGTTCACCGTGTATTTTGATGGTCAGTTCTGGGTAGGCCTCCTTGAGATTCTCGAAGATGGCCACGTGCGGGCGGCGCGCCACGTATTCGGTGCGGAGCCGTCGGGCGCCGAGGTCCTCGCCTTCTCGCTGCACGGCTATGACGCACTGTTGGATTCGAGCGTGCGCTGCTCCGGCCACTCCCCTGAACTCACGCGCTGCGGTCGAGCACCAACGAACGAGTCCGAAGCGACAAGCCAGGGGCAGGGCAAAAGAGCGGAAGGCTTCCGTGGTCGGTACAGCCGCGCAAGCCGCCGTCAAGGCCGCGATTGCCGAGGAGGCTGCCCGAAGGGAGGCGGCTCGACGGGAGGAGGCCGTGCGGCGGGAAGAGCACCGAAGTGCGGTCAAGCGTGCCAAGGCCAAGGAGCGGCATCGGGGCAGATTGTGACCAGCGCCTGAGACCCGAGAGGGTAGACGAGGTATTAGTTTTTGCGCTCGTCGCACCCGCAGGTCGGTCTCGTTCTCGACGACCTGGAAATCGCGCCAGATCTGAAGACAGTCTCTCAATGCAACATCAATCGAAGCGTCACGCGTCAGAGCGCATGCGCGCGCTCATCGCGAATCACGTTGGCTCGCACAAGACTGTCACGACCTGACCGGTCACCACGACTTAGGCGCGCAACCTCGGCCGCTCGATACCGCCTGCAACCTGCCCGATGGCGAATCCTGGTGCAGCGCTGCCTCACACAGATACCAGGCGCGCTACGTCGCGCGTGCTATCAAGGCCGAGTCCCTGCCAGGTCCCCGACCGCCGCACCTCCAGTTGGATACCGTCGATCAGGCGCCCACCGCTTGTCGCCTCGAGCCCGAGAGCGATCTCGCCAGTCGCTGCCCGAGGGGCCAGCAGGACCAGCATAGCGTCCACTTCTTCCCGTGGCGCCATCTGGATCGGCTGGCCAAGCGGCACATAGCGTCCCTTCACCATCATCAGCGCGGCGACGCTGCGCGCGGCATCGCCTACCGTGCTCAGCACGAGCGCCGCCGGCTCCGTATCTGGATTCCCTAGCCGGAAGGGAATCTGCCACTCTCGCCGGCTAGAGTCCACTTCCTCCAGGACCAATACGTTGCGGCGCAGCCGCTGTGGCTGCGAGCACCCAGCAATATGGATGAGCGCTTGCACGCAGCGGTGACCGCTCTCGCCCGGCGTCCAGGTCACACGCACCAGTTCGGTATGGTCAGGATCTGCCGGCATGACGAATGGTCCCAGTGGCGGGAGGTGCTCCGGTTCAAGGACGCCGATACCGAAGCGAGCCACGCTGAATTCCACGTGTGACACGGTGAGCGGCAGAGGGTCGGAATTGACCAGCAACAGGCTGATCAGGCTGGGCTGCCCGACCTCGGGCGGGTCGGGGTCGATACTCAACCCGCGACAGGCATAGGGGTGCAGCTGCTGGTGGCCGGTGATCGGAATCGGTTCCATACGAGTCTCCTCCGCAATCCAACGAAGCGTAGATCATCACGAGCGAGTGGCCAGCTGCGCGGCCCGGGCCCACGGCCGGGCATAGCAGCCTGCGCAACGACCTCAACTGGTCGTCGAGGGTCATGCCCGGTCGCGTGAGCGCGTCCAGCGGGCACTCCTGTACCTGCACCTGTGTCACCCTGCAGAGTAGCCGGTGGGACTGCACGACGCTATGTCGTGCGATACAGCGCAGCAGTTGTGCGACGATTATGTTGTCAGACCGGCGCACCAGTGGTCTAGCGGCGGTATGTCTAGCTATTCATCAGCTCGCTAGCGCCCTCGCAGACGTCTGACGTGGTGGGAACGCCGCGGAGTACTACACCGCAAGCGTTCGCGTCGGGCGCAAGTGTTCCGCCCTGACCTATGCCGTGCACCGACCTGCACTACAAACTGAAGTGCGTCGGCTCGATGGGCGAGACGGCGAGTGCCCCACCGCACGCATCAATCGGGCCATAGGACAGCGTGCTGGGCTTACCCAGCGCCACCAAGAGTGCGCTCGTGGCTCCAGGCGGCAAGACCAGCAGGTTGGGCGCCTTCGGGCAGGTCTGGCCTGGCTCAGGAATGTGCGACCAGCCCAGGGCCAGGTACGCGTTGCCGCGGGGTGCCAGCGTCACCAAGCGGACCGGGCGGTTGAAGATCGTGAAGTAGCGCGAGCCCCACGTCAGGACCGTCAGCAGCGGTCGACGAGACCCGTCCAGGAGCACGAGCGTGGCGTAGCCTTCCAAAGCACACGGCATCCCAGAGACGTTGCGCACCCGCATCTCCACAGCAATGTGGCCCGTGGCGCCCGAGACGAGATCAGGCGCGATGCTCAAGGCGTTGGCCTGGCACGTCGCGACGGTTGCCGCGTCGCGAGAGCCTGCGTGCACGGCGGGCATGCGCACCGCCGTGGCCGTTAGGACGAGGCTTCCTAGGGCAAAGAGCCTGAACAGCCGGCGCATCGTGGTCCTCCCTTCAGTCGGCGCAGCAGTCATAGTCGAAGCCACAGGCTCGCTCGTGCTCGGCCGCCGGCCATCTCGCTTAGGCTCATGTGCTAGCGAGTTCGTACATCCGCTTTCATCGTAGAGTATGCTTCAACGTTGTCGACCGTCGTCGCAGGCGATGCGCTACGTCGTGGACCGAGTACTCTCCGACCACCAACTTCCACCATAGTGGTCCACCACTATAGCATCCCACGCCAAGCGATATTCGATGTCAGGTCGGTGGTGCTCGCCTGCCAGATCGACGTGAATGCGAGAACTGCCGCCACTCGCACCGCAGAAGCATCGATGACCGATCAGTCTTCGGAAAGAGCAGCAAAGGCCTTCTTTGTTCTTAGGTACCACCCCATTCCTGACACGGGATTCTTCCACCTACCCTGCATGCTCTTCAGGGCGCTTCTGTGCGTTTCATCACCTCCGGCGACCATGTCTTTCAGATGCTTATCTTGCGCTTTTATCACCTCATCAGCCGTGTTTCCATGGAATGAGGCATCACAAGGTCCTCCCATTTGTTTACAGGTCATCGTCTTCATCGTTGTCACCTCTCAGTCCTTTAGCTCACGGCTTGCTTCACGAGCGCGCCTATCCGTGTCTCGTCGTCGGCGGTCAACTCCGTCAGCGCGAAGGCGGTCGGCCACATGGCGCCTTCGTCGAGGTTCGCCTTGTCGCTGAAGCCGAGCGTCGCGTACCGCGTCTTGAACTTCTGCGCACTTTGGAAGAAGCAGACGACGTTGCCATCCTTGGCATACGCGGGCATCCCGTACCAGGTTCTCGGCGCGAGGGCCGGCGCGCTGGCGGTGATGAGGGCATGGAGTCGCTCGGCCAGGGCGCGATCCGATTCCGGCATCTCGGCGATCTTCGCGAGCACGTCGCTTTCCCCGTCCTCCTTGACCGCGCGCTGGTCGCGGCGCGTGGCCACCTGCTGCTCTTGGACGCGCTCCCGCATAGCGGCTCGTTCCTCGTCCGAGAATCCGGTGGACGCCTTGCTGGTGGTACTCCTGGCCGACTTCTGGATGTCCGTCACGGCTGGTTTCCTCTCACTCGCTACACTCGCTGTGTCACCCCGGCCGTATTCCACCGGTCAGTATCATGACAGGTAGCGGCGATAAAACGTGACCAGGGAAGGGCAGTGATGGACGAACGCGAGTGGCTGGCACAGCGCTTCGAAGACCACCGCGCCCATATGCAGGCGGTGGCATTCCGGCTGCTCGGCTCGACGACCGAGGCGGACGACGCCGTCCAGGAGGCGTGGCTCCGGGTCAGCCGCGCCAGCGCCGACGGCGTAGTGAACCTTGGTGGCTGGCTCACGACCGTGGTCTCGCGGGTCTGCCTGAATATGCTGGAGGCACGGCGATCGCGCCGTGAAGAATCGCTGGATCTGCACGCTCCTGAGCCGGTGGTGCGCGCGACGGGCGGCCCCGATCCCGCTCAGGAGGCGCTGCTGGCGGACGCGGTCGGTCCTGCCTTGCTGGTCGTCCTGGAGGCGCTGGAGCCCGCCGAGCGGCTCGCATTTATCTTGCACGACGTGTTTGGCGTGCCGTTCGACGAGATCGCCACGATCGTCGGTCGGTCGCCGGTTGCGGCGCGGCAGCTCGCCAGCCGCGCTCGACGTCGCGTGCAGGGCTCGGCGGCGACTCCCGACGCCGATCGCACGCGCCAGCGTGCCATCGTGGATGCGTTCCTGGCGGCCGCGCGCAACGGCGATTTTAGCGCGTTGCTGGCACTGCTCGATCCCGACGTCGTGCTCCGGGCCGACCGCGCCGCCGTGGCGCGGCCTCGCGCGCAACTGGAAGCCGAGGTCCGAGGTGCGACGGCCGTCGCAAGGACCTTCACAGGGCGGGCGCAGGGCGCGCAAGCCGCACTGGTGGACGGGGCTGTGGGCGCCGTCTGGGCTTCGGGCGGCAAGCCTCGCGGCGTCTTCGAGTTCACGATCGTCTCCGGCAAGATCGTCGCCATCGACGTGCTTGCCGACCCCGCTCAGCTGCAGGAACTCGACGTGCAGATTCTCGACGATCAGCCTGCCGGGTGACGTCCCTTTGTCGTGTCTGGGCCGCTCGTCCCGTCCAGTCGCCGCGGGCGCAACCATGATCGTCCCCGCCCCGCCCGCTTGATGGCCTCCGCGTCATCAGCGCCCCACCGCGGCATGGTCGTGCCGCTTGCCCGCCGTCAGGACGAAGACGACCGGTTTGCCCTGCCCCGCGGCCCGGACGTGCACTCTGGTGCTGAACCCGGCCCGCGAGCGCCCGGGCGCTTCGGTCGCCGGGTCCCCCCTCTGCCGCGCCGGCGTGCTGATGGGCACGAATGACGGAGCTATCGAGGGAATGGAGGTCCCGGTCCACCTGACCGGCCTGGTCGCCAGCTTGTTGCAGGGCAGCCAGGGCATGTGGAGTTGCGCGTCCCGCAACGGTAATTAGGCAGGCGATAGCTAATTGTTAGGATATGCCGTAGTATGAAGCTATGGGTGATATCGAACAGCGCTTTCGCAGTGCGTATTGGTCGCTGGTGCATTACGTGGAGACGCTTCGCCTGCACGTATGGGAAGAGCAGGGTGTGACGCTGCCGCAGTTGCGAGTCCTATTCAAGATTCGAGCACAGCCCGGCGTCACCACCCATGTGCTGGCTCGCCATCTCGGCTTGACCACGGCGACCGTGAGTGGACTGGTGGACAAGCTGGTACGCGCCGGATTGGTAGAGCGTGGCCGGTTGGTGGCCGACCGGCGCGTGATCCCGCTCACGCTTACCGCCGACGGTGCGGCAGCCGTCGGCACGATCGGGGAGGGCAATCGTGCGCTCCTCACGACGCTGGCAGACCAGCTTGGACCGGATCTCGAACGGGTGACCGAGATGCTGGAGCTGGTGGCAGCGGGCATCGAGCGTGTGCAGGCACCGAGCGCCGAAGCCCAGGAGCTATCCAGTACATGAGGGTGCGCTTCGGCCGGACGTTTCGCTCCCTTGCCATCTACAACTATCGCGTCTTCTGGCTCGGGCAGCTGATCTCGATCAGCGGCACCTGGATGCAGACCACGGCACAAGCGTGGCTGGTCCTGAAGCTGACCAACTCCCCGACGGCGCTGGGCACGGTCACCATGTTGCAGTTCCTGCCGGTGACGGCGTTGACGCTGGTCGGCGGCGTGATCGCCGACCGGGTGCCCAGGCGCAACTTGGTGTTCTGCACGCAGAGCGTGGCTGCTCTGCAGGCCGTGCTGCTTGGCATGCTGGTCGTCACCAATGCGGTCCAGTTGTGGGAAATCTACGTGGTGGCCTTCCTGCTGGGCACCGTCAACGCGGTGGACAATCCGGCCCGACAGGCATTCGTGGCGCAGTTGGTCGGACACGAGCAGCTGCAAAATGCGGTTGCTCTCAATAGCATGCTGTTCAATGCGGCGAGGGTGGTCGGCCCCGCTCTGGCCGGCATTGTGATCAGCGCCATCGGCATCGGTCAGGCATTTCTGATCAATGCGGCCAGCTTCCTGCCGGTGCTCGTGGGCCTAGCGATCATGCGTCCGCGGGAGTTCCATGCCGTGGCCGGACCGGCGCGCGGCACCGTATTCCGGCAGATAGGGGCAGGGATCCGCTACGCCGTCGGCGCTCCCGATGTGCTGCGCACGTTGACCATGGTCGGTATCGTCGGCACGTTCGGCTACAACTTCGGCACCGTGCTGCCGCTGCTGGCGAGGTACACCTTGCACGCCGGTGCGCTAGGCCTTGGCTTGCTGACGTCGGCGCTCGGCGTGGGCTCGGTGGTCGCCGCGCTCGGCGTGGCCTCGGCACGGCAGACTTCGCAAACGGTGATCATGGTCGCCGCACTTGTCTTTTCGGTCGTACTGGCACTGGTAGGGATCTCCACCTGGATGCCGGTCACGCTGGGGTTGCTGGTGGTGTTGGGCGTGGCCAGCATCACCTTCAGCTCCAGCGCCAGCACCCGCCTCCAGATGTCCGCGCCGGATCATCTGCGCGGACGTGTGATGAGCCTCTACTACCTGCTCTTCGCCGGCACGACGCCGATCGGCGGCATGCTGGTGGGCGTGCTGGCAGCGCACGCCGGCGTACAGGCCACCGTGGTGTTGCTCGGCCTGGTGTGCCTGGCAGGCGTAGTCAGCGCTGCGCTTTTCTGCAGTCCTGGGAGGTACTCTCGCCGGCCAGGGCGCACTGTCTGATCTGGTCGGCGCACTGCTTGCAGAACAGGTACGGCTCGCGCGGGCCATCGCTGGAGCCATCCAGCCAAACCCGCGAAGCGCGGGTTTGGCATTGTTCGCACACTTGCACGATGACGAGAATCCGCCCGATACAGAGCAGCATTCAGGCTCATCGCGTTTGTCATGGCTGGTAGATCTCCGCGCTTGACAGCTCTGCGCCAGTCTGAGGGTCGCCACCACCGGCGACAAGTACGTCACCGTCGGGGAGGAGAGTCGCGGTGTGCGCGAAGCGGGGTACGTGCATCAGCGCGGTCCGCGCCCACACCACTGCGCATGCGGCGTGATCTGCATCCATCTTCTGCCCACCGCACCCGCTGTCGCGGCGGTGCGGTCCATCAGTCTCTCGCATGAGCATACGGCCCGACCATTAGGAATGTGGCTGCTCGGGAATTCGGGCTGGTCGCCGGGCCCTGCTCAGCAACTGCTTGCGATCCGGGCGCAAGGATAAAGCCGGCCTCTGCCGCGACGATCGCGCTGGCATCGCGAGGGACACGTGCTCTCATGGCGTGTCGTGTTCGTACTCGTCGTGGCGGCGGAGCCAGAGCTGCCACGCCGCTCCCTCGTCGCGACCTTTGGGAGCCCGGTCGAGGATCGGGTAGTAGCTCATCAGGAACTCGAGTCCGCGCCAGGTGGTCGCGTACGTGTGGTAGACGATGCCGTCTTCGAGCACGAACGCACTGAAGCCGGGTGTTTCGGTCAGGTAGCCGGCGGCATCGGTGCCGGCTTCGCGCGCATTCTTCTCCACGATGGGCGGCATGCCGGCCTCGAGCATCGGGGTAATTACTGCACGCGGTTGCTCCTCGGTCGACGAAAAGCCGAGGTCCGCGTTGAAGCCGCTGTCACCGTCGGAGACCCAGGGAAAGCTCCAGCCCAGGCGTCGCTTGAACGCTTGGAGCTTGGCGAGCGGCGCATGCGAGACGAAGAGCATGGTGACGTCGCGAGCGTGGAGGTGGGGCAGGATGGCGTTCACTGCATCGGCAATCGACGCGTTGGTAGCGTCGCCGGCCTCGTAGCGCGGTCCGAACATGAAGTGGTAGATGAGCAGCTGGGAGCAGCCGGCGAACAGCTCGGCAAGCGTCCTCGCCCCGTCGTCGGCATCGAAGCGGTACTCCTTCTCGACGCGTACCCACGGTAGTTCGCGGCGCTGGCGGGCCAGCTCGTCACCGAGCCGCGTGTACTCCTTCTCGCGTTCGAGCAACTGTTCGCTTGCGGCGAGCCACTCTTCCCGCGTCCCGGTCTTGTGAGCGGCCATGAGCTTAGTCCTCCTTGTGGTCACAATGGCTTGGCGATCACCGGCCATGTCTGCCGGCGCCGGGTGCCCGGGCTGCGATCGAGATTGCTGCCAGTCGCACAGGCAGCGGCGGTCGCAGGTCCCGGGCGATGACCCCGGCGCGCTGTAGCGTGAGCCGCTAGTCCAATGGTGTCAGCCCGGCTCCGCTGAGCAGGAAGGCCTCGTGCCCGGCGAGCGCGGGATCGGTGAGCAGCTCGACGAGCGCGGCGCCCGCGCCTTCAGAGGTGAGCGGGGCGCCGAGCTGCGCGAGGTATTCATCCTCGGGGATGCCGGCGCGCCGCGCGTACGCCGCCACTGCCGGCCGGCCCAGGCTCGTCGCGGGCGTGAGTCGAGGCAAAAGCGCCGTGATGCGGATGCCGAGGTCGCGGCGGCGTGACTCTTCAGCCGCATACTGGGCCATGAAGCGCAGCGTGACCTTGGCGCCGGCATAGCCGCCGCTCAAGGGTGAGCCCTGCAGCGCTGCCCCGGACGAGACCACCACGACCTCGCTGCCGGGCGTGAGCGGCAGCTGCAGGATCTCGCGCAGCCAATGGAAGGCGATCTTGACGTCGACCTCCCAGTTGCGGCTGAACGACTCCCAGGTGTGCTGGTGCAATGGCCGTACGAGTGGCGCTGCCCCCGCGTTGAGCACCACCACGTCCGGACGCACGTCCTCCAGCAGGCGGCCAGCAACCACCGGATCCGCCGCGTCGGCCGCCGTGACGGCGACGCCGCTGCCCAGCGTTGCCAGCGCCGCTGCACCGCGGGCGACGGTATGGACCTGGGCGCCGGCGCCGAGCAGCCCGTGGACCATACCCCGCCCGAGACCGCGGCTGCCTCCCGTGAGCAGCACCTGCTTGCCGCGCAATGTCTCCATCGTGTACCTCCTCCTGGCTTCAGCGCAGCGCACTGATACTCTCCTCATGCCGCGGCACTCGCAGCTGGGACGAACGCCGCGTTCTGCCGTTCCATCGCCTTGGCAGGACCACTGCGCCAGCTCTGGGCGATGGACGCCGACAGAGGATCGGGGAAGATATCCTCCTCCCCCTGGTCCACGCCGTCGAAGATGGCGCGTGCCACCGACGCCGGGGAGGCCTTCGGGATGTCGAAGCCTCGGGTCATATCGGTGTCAGTGGGACCGGTGAGGACGGCGTGCACCCGCACGCCCCGCCCGGCGAGCAGCGCGCGCAGGGATTGCGTCAGGCTGAACGCGGCCGCCTTGGAGATCGCGTAGGCCGGGGTGAGCGGCAGGGGCGCCAGCGCCATCATCGACAGGTTGTTGACGAGGACTCCCTGCGTTCGGGTCAGGTGCGGTAAGAAGATCCGGGTCACCTCGTAGGGGCCAAAGAGGTTGACGGCGAGATGCCGCTCGAGCACCGCACGATCGCTGAGGTCGTCGTAGAGTGCCACACCTGCGTTGTTGACGAGCATGTCGAGCACCTCGATGCGCTCGGCCGCTGCCTGAATCTGCGCTGAGTCAGTCACGTCCAGGGTCAGGGGCGTGACGCGTGGATCGAGATGGGCGTGGGGCTGGCGTGCAGCGGCGTACACGCGTGTAGCGCCTCGCCTGAGCGCTTCCTCGACCAGCGCCTGTCCAATGCCCCGGTTGGCCCCGGTGACCAGAACGACTCTTCCTGCGAGTGTCATGACTCTTCCTCCAGTTCCGCTGTCTTCCCTTGTGCGCCGCTCGTTGTGCGGCTCACTACTAGAGACCAGCGGGAAGGCCAGGAATCGTCGCGGGCCGGCAAGGAAAGCTCAGCGCGTTACGGCAGACCTGAACACGATGCCGGGTTCAGGCGCGAGCGGCCGCGAGGAGGGGCCGGCGCCCGAGGAAAGCGATGAGCTGGTCGCCGGGGCAGTCTGGGCCCGGCAGCATCACCGGATCGGCGAACAGCCCAGGCCGGATGCCTGGGGTGATGAGCAGCGGTGCAATCGGCGCCAGGATGGTTGCCAAACCCGGCGGCACCGGCCGATAGGCGCCGCACGCGACCCCGATGTCCCAGCCGTGCACGGTGGTCTCGATGGCGCCGGTCAGCGCGACCGTGCCGGCAGCTAGCTCACGGCCCGCAATACTGACCGAGCGCAGTGCCGGCCCAGCGACGGCCCAGGCGGCGAGCAGATTGGCCGCCTGTGTCCGCAGCCGGGCGACCGAGTCTGGCTCGGACGTGGGGTGAGCGGGCGCGAGGTGAGCAGCGACGCCGCCGGTGGCGACCGCTTCGTGCAGCACCGCCATCGACTCCGCCAGATGGTCCAGCAACAGCTCCAGATCCCAGTCGGAACACGGGGTGGGACGCGATAGGAGCCGTGGCGTGACCAGGGCCACGTTGGCGAGCGCGTACCTGACCGCAGCGTCGAGCAGCTCTCGTCCTCTGCTCCGCGGAGCCACGGGAGGACCGCCTAGCCCTGCGCCGGCAGCGGCTCTGCGGCACGATACTGCGGCGGCAGGCCAAACGATCCGAACAAATCCTGGTTCTGGAAGGCGACGATCCGCGCGATCCCGGTCGGCGTGATCGTGAGCACCAGGACGGCGTGCGCGTGGTAGGTGCCGTCCGGCTCGCGCTGGTACACCGCGAACGCAGGCTGCCCGTTCGCTGCCACCGGCACCAGCTGTAACCGTCCAGATTCGGTAAGAAACTGGGCGGCGATGAAACGCGCTACGGTCCGGCTGCTGGCGAACCAGGTCAGCACCGGCGGCATCTCCAGCGCAACATCCTCCCGCAGCAGTGCTGCGAGCACACTGCCGTCGGCCTGCTCGATGGCGGCCACGAATCGCTCCAGCAGCGCCCGGCGGTCCGGCTCTGCGGGCTCGGCAAGCTCATCTTCGGCCGGCAGTACTTGTGCGAGCTGGGCCCGGGCTCGCCGGAGGCCGCTGTTCACGGCCGTCGTCGTCGTGCCCAGCAAGTCCGCAACCTCGGCGGCCGGTAGCTCCAGCACGTCGCGCAAGATCAACACCGCCCGCTGGCGAGCGGAGAGGTACTGCAGTGCCGCGACGAAGGCCAGCCTGATACCCGTCCGCGAGGCGACCACTGAGGCCGGATCCGCGTGCCGTCCGGCGAGCAGCGCGTCAGGCAAGGGCTGCAGCCAGGGCACCTCCATGCCCGCCACAAGCTGCGCGTCCGGGTCGCCCGTCGCTTCGCCCAGCGCAGATGGCAGCGGCCGGCGACTACGACGCTCGAGCGCCGTCAGACACACATTGGTCGCGATCCGGTACAGCCAGGTCCGCACGGAGGCGCGGCCCTCAAACCCTGCGTATGACCGCCAGGCGCGCAGGTACGTCTCCTGTACCAAGTCCTCGGCCTCGTCGGCCGAACCGAGCATCCGGTAGCAGTGCGCGAGCAACTCACTCCGGAATCGTCCAGTGAGATTCGTGAACTCCTCGCTGACGGTCATCGGCCCCCTCTACTTACGTGCGCGAATGCCAACCACGTGCTGGCCCCAGATCAATAGACCCGCCGGCCGGCGCAAAGTCACCGCTCAACTGTGCCCGGGCGCGTGACCGGCAGTTGCACGTGTCCTCGGCTTGCCGCCCACCACAGACGTGCCGATGCCGACGGGGCCCGAGAGCGACGGCGATACGCCGATGGTCAGCCTAGCATGGCCACGGCCAACGCGCTGTACCGCCCGACAGAGACAGCAACGTGGTCCGGATCTCCATGGCATGGGTGGGCTGGCGGCATCGCCGTGCTCGCCCCCAAATACGGCTACCTGCTCTTGGAGAAGGAGAATCAGCCGACGCTGTACGCGGACATCGCGCTCCTCTTCGACCCGCCCGCAGCACTGGGACCGGCCGCATTGGTGGACCGGCGCGCAGCATGGACCCACGAGCGTGGCCACGGGCGGCAGGACGAGGTGCGCCACCTGGTCGCCTCCACCGATCTGACCGCCTATCTCGCCTGGCCCGGTTTGGCGCAGGTCTTCCGGCTGGAACGCACCTGGCGCGAACATGGCCAAGCTAGGCAGGCGCTGCTGTATGGCATCACCGGCCTGTCCGTCGAGGCAGGACCACCCGACCGGCTGCTCGCGCTCACGCGCGGCCATTGGACCATCGAGAACGACCTCCATCGCACCAAGGATGTCACGCTCGGCGAGTACGAGAGCACGCTCCACACCGGGCAGGGACCGGTGATGGCCTTCCTCCGGGATGCCGCCCTCAGCCTCCTGCGCCGCGCCGGTGTCCAGCAGATCGCCGCGCGTCTCCGCGATCATGCCCAAGACCCCCCGGCACTCGCGCTGGTCCTTGCGCCACCGCCATCACCGACTCACGCATGAGCCCTGATCATCGAAGAGGCCGCTCTTGACAAGGCACAGCGAGGTGCGTAGTATGGACCTATTCTCGCGTCAGCCGCGCGACCGCTCCGGAACGAGACGCAGGGACGCTATGCGGCACGAGCACCCGCAACTCATGGAGAGCCAGGGTATCCGCAGGCCGCGAAGCAGGGTCTGCAACGGTCCTGCGAATGCGTCGTAGCAGGACGCGAGGACCACGATGTGCACCGCATAGCGGTCGGTCGGCGCGGTGATGGACGGGCGCTTCTTTCAGCACGTGACAGTGTCAGGAGATCAGCCACCGTACCCCAGGATACGTCGTTGTTGGTTTTGCTTTACCGAGTTAGGGGATGCCGGATGAGTACTAGCAAACGCGTTTCTAATTCTCACCTGCCTGAGCTGAGCCGGCGTGGCTTGTTGGCTGCCGGTGGTGCCGGCGTGGCAAGCCTGTACCTCGCCAAGAGCGCGCACGCCGAACGCTTGCTGAACCGAACGGGCGCGAAACCCGGAGCGGTAAAGTCGACCACCGGCGCGATCCTGCCGGCCAACGCCGCGCCCGCCTCCCAGCAGTTCCTTGTCGACTACCGCAACCCCGTGGGCGCCACGTTCAAGTGCCTCGACTTCTATGAGAGCGTCTACGCACGCGCTCCCCTGGCCGACAACTTCTCGACCCCCCTCGTGCGCATCAACAACGCCTACCAGATCGTCCCGGGCGTCGCGCACAGCTGGAAGCAGACGTCGCCGACCACCTGGGAGTTCTACATCACGCCGGGGATCATGTGGACCGACGGCAACGAGCTCACCGCCGCCGACTTCGTCGAGACGTTCCGCTACTCCGCCGATCCCAAGCACGCCTGGGACTTCACCTGGTACTGGACGGCCATCGGGCTCAAGAACTACGCGAGCGCGGTTGCGGGGAAGGCGCCTCTCAGCTCGATCGGCGTGGCCCAGGGCAAGGACAAGTACACCTTCGTGGTTACCACCGAGGCACCCGTTGCTTTCATACCGTACGCCATGCTCTACTCGATGCCCCTCTCGGCGGCGGGGCTGGCCAAGTACGGCAACGGGCTGTACAACGTCAATCCGGCGACTGCCATCTCCATGGGTCCCTACGTCCTCAAGTCGTTCAACCCGACGACGGAGGTCGTCCTGGGGCCCGAACACGAAGTACAACGCCGGGTTCGGCTCGCCCATCGAGTGGCAGATTGGCAAGATCTCTACCGTCGCCCTACCTGCCGCTCCTGGCGACCGGCGCGGTCGACGAGAACTCGGACATAGCGA
This sequence comes from uncultured bacterium, assembly GCA_963827235.1. Lineage (GTDB taxonomy): Bacteria > Chloroflexota > UBA5177 > JANWHV01 > JANWHV01 > JANWHV01. The sequence goes on along the minus strand of CAWHAE010000009.1, from coordinate 249,017 downwards.
TGTCCAAGGCGGACCTCCTGATCGCCAAGGCGACCCCGAAGGTCAGCTCGCTCACGCCGTACCTGAACCCGATCGACTTCCGCGTCTACTATGTGTTCTTCAAGACGAAGGCCGCGCCGTTCAATAACCTGAAGGTGCGCCAGGCCTTTGCCCACTCCGCCGACCGGGACTCCATCATCAGCGCCCTGCTGGCGCCGCTGGCCAGGCCCGCCTACGGCTACCTCATGCCGGGCTTCCCCTTCGCGGTCGGCGATCCGCTGAAGAAGTACACCAACTACGACACCTCGATGGCTCAAAGCCTCCTGTCCCAGGCCGGCTTCCCGAAGGGGAAGGGCTTCCCGGAGGTGACGTTCAGCTATCCGGCCGCCGTCGGCGCGATTGGCCCCACCACGACCGGCTTGGTCGCGCAGGCCCTGGCGGCGAACTGGAACCAGGTCCTCTTCGGCGGGAACAGCACGATCCTGCTGCAGGAGCTCGACGTCGCCACGTTCTACAAGAAGATGGAGGCCCAGCCCGAGACGGAGATCGAGATGGGCTTTATCTCCTACGGCATGGACTACTTCGACGCCTCGAACATGCTGAGCGTGTATCAGTCCGGCGGCCGGCACGACTGGAACAATAAGCAATACGACCACCTGCTCGCCCAGGGCGGTGCAATAGCTGACCATAACCAGCGCCAGGAGATCTACACGGAGGCCCAAGTCCTCCAGACCTCGCAGGCCCCGGCGGTGTTCCTCTTCTTCGGCCTGGGCGGTTACCTCATGTGGCCGTATGTCCAGGGGCCGACGCTGGCCAAGAACTACCTCGGCTACAACGGCATCCAGTGGCCGGGCTTCTACCCGCACTCCACCAATCAGCAGGGGCTCTACATCGCGAACAACGTCGGCCAGTTCCCGCGCCAGAGCGAGAGCGGGATGTCGTAGTAAGCTCACTGCATAGGATGTGATGGGCGCTGCCGGGAACGCTCCCGGCAGCGCCCGTCGGCGTCACGAGAATCAGGTGCTGGCCGCCTGGCCTGTGCCGGGAGCGAGCCGACGACGACGGCTAGGGTGAGGCGCACTCCGAGCCAGGAGACGAAAGGAGCAAGCCCGTGGTTGCCTATCTTGTCCAGCGGCTCCTGTCGCTGCTCTTCACGTTGTTCCTGGCCACGCTCGCTATCTTCGCCATGATGCATGCCGTCCCCGGCGGTCCCTTCACCTTCACCCAGGGGGTCATGAGCCCCGAGGCCATGCACAACATCATGGTGCGGTACGGCCTGGCCGACCCGATCTGGAAGCAGTACCTCAACTGGCTCTGGCAGCTCCTGCACGGCTATCTCGGCGTCCCCTTCGAGGAGCCGACCATGACGGTGAATCAGCTCATCGCCTCGGCCTGGCCGATCACGCTGGTGGTGGGAGGCCTCACCATCGCCGTCTCTTACACCCTCGGGCTGCTGCTCGGCTGCATCGCCGCCCTCAAGCACAACACCTGGATTGACTTCCTGATCACTGCCGTGGTCTCGACCATCGGCGTGGCATTGCCGAATTACGTCATCGGTTTCCTCATGATCGAGGTCTTTGCCGTGCGGCTTGGCTGGCTGCCCGTCGGGGGGTGGGGCACGGCCCAGGACGTGATCATGCCCGTGATAGCCTTCTCGCTCTACCCAATGGCCCTCATGGAGCGCTATACCAGGGCCAGCACGCTCGAGGTCACCTACGCCGACTACGTGCGCATGGGCCGGGCGCGGGGGTTGTCGGAGAGGCACATCCTGTGGAAGTACATCCTGCGCACGTCGCTGATCCCCCTGATCACGATCATGGGGCCATGGATCCCCAACATCCTCACCGGCTCCATCTTCATCGAGGCGACCTTCGCCCTGCCCGGCCTCGGCGCCTACTTCACCACCGCCAGTCTGCGCCGTGACTACCCCCTGATCATGGCGCTGGTGCTGATCGTGGCTGTGTTGTGGGGCATCTGCTACATTCTCTCGGACATTGCCTACGTCATCGTCGACCCGCGGGTGCGCCTCGAGGGGATGTCGCGATGAGCAGCGTACCGGCTGCCGGCGTGGCGCCGACCAGGCGCCGGGCGAACGCCAGCTTCTGGCACGCCGCCTGGTATCGCTACCGTCGCAACCGCCTGGCTCTGGCCGCCGGTGTGATAGTCGTGCTTCTCCTCCTGGTGGACATCCTTGCCCCCTATATTTCTCCCTACGACGAGGCCGCAACCGACTTGACGGCTGTGATGAACGGTGCCAGTTGGCACCACTGGCTCGGCACGGACCAGATCGGCCGAGACACGTTGAGCAGGGCCATCTGGGGTGACCGGACTTCGATGACCGTGGCCATCGGGGCACCATTGATCGGCCTCGTCATCGGACTGCCCATCGGCGTTATCGCCGGCTGGTTTGGCGGCATATTCGACTGGCTGACACTGCGGCTCTTCGAGTTGTTCCAGATGGTCCCGACGATCCTCGCCGCGTTGCTGTTCATCACCGTGTTCGGGGTTGATGTCTGGAAGCTGGCCCTCTTCATCGGCGTTACCCTCTGGGTCGGTTTCGCCCGCCTCGCACGGGCGCAGTACCTAGCCCTTCGGGAGCGGGACTTCGTGCAGGCGGCGCAAGCCATGGGGGTGCCCTCGTGGCGCATCATCATCATGCACATCCTGCCCAATGCGTCAGGGCCGATCATCGTATTTTTCGTCCAGCAGATCCCCTACGTGATCTTCACCGCTGCCGGGTTCAGTTTTCTGGGCCTCGGCATCGAGGACCCACTGGCCGACTGGGGCAAGATGATCAACGACAGCGTGTCCTACCTCCCGATCGACGCGCTCCTCGTGCTTGTCCCCATCGGTTGCATCGGAATCGCCTGCCTCTCTTTCAGCTTCCTGGGCGACGGCCTGCGCGACGCGTTGGACCCGACGTCGCGGTAATTGCAGTAACCTCCGAGGAGCTCATGACCGTGACAAAGGCATCGGCGCCCCTCCCCAGCCTAGCGCCGGTCCCCGGCGGGACACCGGAGACCGCCTTGCTGGAGGTCCGGGACCTCAGCGTCTCGTTCCGCCTGGAGCGCAGCACGATCTACGCCGTGCAAGGACTGAGCCTCGAAGTGCGGGCCGGAGAGCGTGTTGGGCTGGTCGGCGAAAGCGGGTCAGGGAAGACCGTCTCCGCGCTGTCAATGATGCGGATGGTGCCGTTGCCGGGGAAGATCTCCGGTGGCCAGATCATCTTCGAGGGCCAGGACCTGCTCCGGCTCTCGCCGGCGGCTATGCGGGACGTCCGCGGGGGCCAGATCGGTATGATCCCGCAAAACCCGCTTAGCTCGCTCAACCCGGTGATCACCATCGAGTCGCACTTCCTGGAGGTGCTGTCACTGCACCTCGGGCTGGGCAAGAAACAAGCCAGCGAGCGGGCCGTCGACGTGCTGCGGTCGGTGGGTATCCCGGACCCAGCGACGCGCATCCATGAGTATCCGCACCGCCTGAGCGGCGGCCAACGCCAACGGGTGATGATCGCCCTGGCCATGGCTTGCCAACCCAGGCTGCTGATCGCCGACGAGCCAACGACTGCCCTCGACGTCACGATTCAGGCCCAGATCCTGGAACTGTTCGATGACCTTGTTGATCGCTCGAATGTCGGGGCCATCCTGATCACCCACAATCTTGGCATCGTCGCCGGCCACTGCGACCGGGTCGTGGTGATGTACGCCGGGCGCGTGATGGAGACCGCCGCCGTAGTCGACCTCTTCGACCGGCCGTCCCATCCCTACACCGTCGGGCTGCTCAAGTGTGTGCCACGGCTGACTGCCAGGCGGTCGCGGGTATTCGAGTCCATCCCCGGCCTTCCTCCTGAAGTGACTCAGCTCCGCGCTGGATGCCCCTTCGCCCCCCGCTGTGAGCGCGCCACCGACCGGTGCCGCGCGGAGACGCCGCAGTTCCGCGAGATCGCTCCCGCTCACGGGGTGGCGTGCTGGGACCCGGTCAAGAGCGCTCCGGAGATGACCTTATGAGCACTGGCGCCATCCGGGCGACGGAGGATCCGAGCGCGGCCGAGACTCCGCTGCTCCAGGTAGAGGGGCTCGTGGTGCACTACCACATTCGCGGCCCGGGCAAGATCTTCCGCAGCCGCGAAACAGTCCACGCTGTCGACGGTGTCAGCTTCGTGCTCGAAAATCACAAGACCCTCGGCCTCGTCGGAGAAAGCGGGTGCGGTAAATCGACCACCGGCCGAGCGGTGCTCTATCTCAACCGGCCGACTGCGGGCACGGTCCGCTTTGAGGGGCGTGACCTGTCCCAGCTCGGCCGAAGCGCGCTGACCGAGCTGCGCCGGAAAATGCAGATCGTCTTCCAGGACCCGGTCGGCGCGCTGAACCCGCGGCACACGGTAGGCCAGCTCATCGGTGAGCCGCTCACAGTCCACAACCTCATGCCGCGCAAGGAGCGCCGCCGACGCGTGGAGGAGCTGCTCGAGTTGGTGGGTCTCCCGACTGATGCCGTATCGCGCTTTCCCCACGAGTTCAGCGGCGGCCAGTGCCAACGCATCGGGATCGCCCGGGCGCTGGCTGGGGATCCGAGCCTGATCGTGCTGGACGAGCCGGTCTCCGCTCTTGACGTGTCGATCCAGGCCCAGATCCTCCAGCTGTTGACCGACCTTCAGATCCGCTTTGGCCTCTCCTACCTGTTTATTGCCCACGACCTCGCCGTCGTAGGCGCGATGAGCGACAGCGTGGCCATAATGTACCTGGGCAAGATCGTCGAAATCGCTGATCGCGACTCGCTCTACACCGGCCCCCACCACCCGTACACCCAGGCTCTGTTCTCGGCTGTCCCCATCCCTGACCCGGCACTCAGCCGCAGCAAACGCCGGGCGGTGGTCTCTGGGGAAGTACCGAGCGCATTGGCGCCGCCCCCGGGGTGCCGGTTCCACACCCGCTGCCCGCTCGCCCAAGAACTCTGCCGCACACAAGAGCCGCTCCTCCGGCGTGTCGCTGAGGGCCACGGAGTGGCTTGCCACTTCGCCGAAGAGGCAGCCCGCAGCAGCCCCTTCGGGCCCTCCGTGGAGGTAGGCAGTCCTGGCCGTTTGGTTCATCCGTCCTAGTAACGAGGGAGGAGAGTGATCGAGATCGTGCCGTATAACCACAGGTGGCCGGACGCGTTCCACCGCGCCGGGACCGTCGGACGCGTAGATGGACCCACTCCGTCGTACCCCCGAACGCCGGCGTGACGTGCTGCAACGTCGAAGCGCGGGCGGCGCCTCGACGCTGCCGGCATGCCGATCAGCTGTTCGCCGGCAGCGTCGCTCACCCCACGTCAGGCAGTTGTCAAGGCAAAGACCGTGAGCGGGGCGTCGACTCCCGCAATCTGGAGCTTGACGCCGCCGGCCAGGCTGATGGCGAGCCGCCGCGGGCCATAGCCCGCGCGCGTGACGCCCAACACCGTGCGCAGCACCTTGCCGGTCGTGTCCAGCACTGACAGCCGCAGGTGGCCGATGCCGTAGTGCTGGTCTTGCACGGTGAGGCCATAGAGCACGCTGAACAGCCGATGCGGCGCGGGCAGCTTGGCGACGTCCAGCGTCGCCGTGCTGCAGCCAGTGAGCGACAGCGACCATTGCTCGAGTGCAGCCTGATGGATCAGCAGGGTGTCCTGCGTGGTCACCCCCACGTTACACGCCAGCGCAAAGCCGCGCGGATCGACGGGCGTGCCCCCTGCCGTGCTGAGCGGCGGCTCGCTGGGTGGGAAGACGCGATCGTAGAGGGTGGCATGGCCGGTCAGGGTCATGTCGAAGAGCACCCCGAGGCCGCCACCCGAGACACTTTGGACTTCGAGCAGGCTGGCGCCGTCAATGCTCGCATCCAGCGTCGCGGCCGGCCCGCCGTGTTTGGCACTGACGGTGACCTTGAGGAGCGGATGGCTGTTCTGATCCAGCGTGACCAGCGTCACCGTCTCCTGATTGTTCGGGTTCGTGCTGGCATCGTTGATGCCGAAGCGCGCGTGGAAGTGCCCGTGGGCGTTGGTCATGATCAGCTCGGTCATACCGCAGCCGATGATATTCACGTAACTGTCGCGGGGGACATCTTGGTGGGCGACCGAGATATCGTTCGTGCCCACGCTCGCATTGCAGACATTGACCAGGGCATCGGCCGCGATATCTACCGCTCCGCCGCTGGGACTGCCGAACTCCTGATGGTTCGGATTCGGGTGCGGCGCGTAGTGCCCCGGCAGGAAGCTCAAGCTCGTCACAGAGAGCACCTCGGCACCAGTCTCCTGGGTCAGGGTGGCGGTGCTGCCGCCACGGGTATCGACCCAGAGCGCCTGCAGGCCGCTGGCGACATAGGAGAGGCCGATGGCCTTGCGCAGCAGGTGGCCGCTTGCATCCAGCACCCGCAAGTCCACCTCCGCGGGAATGGACGTGTAGTTGGTGAGCGTCTCGTCCGTGCCATAGCGTAGGGCGAGCGTCCCACCCGCGCCTGCCGAGAGCGGCACGGTGATCGTCCCGCAGCCCACGAACTGGTACGTGCCGGTGAGCGGCACGCTCACATCGCTGATGGTGACCTGTTGGTTGGCGGGGCCAGCGTTACAGCTGAAGCGGACAGCGGCTTTGGGCACCGGGGTGGCCCCGGCCGGCATGCCGGTGCCATGCATGGGCACGGGCCGGAGCGTCCGGGCTAGCCCGGTCAGCTGCAGCTGGTAGAGCACGGTAGGGGCCTGCGCAAAGGTAATCGCCAGGGCCACGCCACCTGCGACGTCGACGTCGACCTGCCGCGTCATGCCCTTGGCGACCTGCACGAAGGCGCTGTGGATGTTGAAGCCGCCTGGACCGAGTACCAGCAGTTGGAGATTGGCCTTGCTCCCGGCCGGGGCCGTGTCGGCGACGGCGACGGCGGCCCGGAAGTAGCCGGACGCCGGGGTGTTGAGCAGGATCTGCGCTTGACCGCAGCCGAGCGAGAAAATGCCCTGGCCGGCCGCCACGGCGACGCCGGCCGCGCTGACCCGGGCGTTCGTGGGTCCGGTATTGCATTGGAATGAGAAATCGGCCGGCGTGATCGCGGCCGTGCCTGCTGTGCCATACTGTGGACCGGGGAACGTAGGTGCAGCAAGGAGCGCTCGAGCCGCGTGGGCCGTGGGACTTGCCATGGGGAGCGCGCCGATGATCGCGAGCCCCAGGGCCACGATGAAGCGGCCGAGAGCGGTACGGCACGCTGCTACGGTGAGGACTAGGATCTGCCGAAGCCGAGTAGGGCTGTGGGTCACGTTGCGCATGCAGGCAAACTCCCTTCCTTGCTGCTCCCAGCACGCACCGCTCCGCACGGGCGGCAACCACAGCGGTGCACCACGTCCCCCTTGCACGGAGCAGCGTGCCACGCCGGCCACCGCCGTGGCAGACGGCGTACTACTAGAAAGCATGCCAGAATGCACGCCGCCCGCGCACGAGGGTGAACTGGCACGTGCCCGGTCGACCGACCAGCGCATGACGCTGGCGTCGGTGACGATCTCCGGCGTGCTCTAGCGCCCGATCCACCGGCCACCGTGGAACCGTCCTTGCAGGTGACGCTCTACGGCAAACAGGCCAGCGGTGCTTTCCACGCGCTCGCCACGACGGTCACCTGGTCGGACGCAAGGCAGCGTGCCGCTGGGTTCCCCAACGCTCAACGGCGATGAGCCGTTCGTTGCCAGGCATCCTGCGACATTGTCTCCGCCCTACTCGAGCACGCCGATCCCGACAGCCCCATCATGCACAGCAATCGCGCCCGGGCGCTCGCCGCCGATCGACCGCTGCTGACCGCGGCACAGGACGCCCGGGAGATCCGCCAATGGTGCGATCATGCTGGATCCGCGCGAGCATCTCGCCGCCCTCGCGGATGCGGACGACAGCACCCTCGGGATGGCCTGCGGTCTGGACCCAGAGCGTGCCCTCGGCGCCCATGCAGATGGCGTCCGTGCCGACACTCTCAGCCCAGACTCGCCGGTTGGACAGGCTTCGGTCGGCTGCGATATCGAACATCACCAGGCACGGCGTGCGTAAGGGCGCCAGCACGGCCAGTTGTGGGCGGGCAGCGGGAAGCCTCTACTCCTAGTAGGGGCAGCGTCCCCGAACCCGACACATGAGTGAATATGCAACGTCGACGAAGCCGGAGAGCACGGGCACCAACGGTCTGCCGGCGACAATTGCCATGATCGGTAGAAGCGCAGGTCTCGTGTGCCTCGTTCTGATGCCGTTGCATAGTGTCCGCGCAGTGTGCGTCGTGAAAGCGATACTCCCCGCCCGGGCTGAGGAATGCGCTATGCTTGTGCCGGACAGCGCCACGCGCAGCAGCCTTTGCAGCAGTTCACGCGAAAGGACTTAGCAGGATGTGCTCACCTTGGTCGCTGGTCGTTACTCGGGTGCTTCGTTTCCTGCTGCGCCATACGAACTGGGTCGCAGCACGTATTCCCGCTGCAGTCCCCGTGTCGGCAGCCAAGAATTGCCCACACTGGCGCTTCGCGCTCCGGTTGGTCGCCGCAGTTGGGCTGATCGCCGTGGGCATGCCCACTGGCGACGCCACGCCGGCGCGCGCAGCCGGCGGCAACTGGTTTCCACCTGCGGTCCAGAAGACGCTGCGGGATACCGTGAACGAGGCGCTCGGCCCGACGATGCCGGGCGCGATCGTGGGCATGTGGGAGCCGGGTCACGGCAGTTGGACGTATGCGGCGGGCATGGCCGATGTGGCGACGAAGCGACCGGCGCGACTGACGGACAGCACGTATGTAGGCAGCATTACCAAGACCTTTATCGGTACGCTCGTGCTACAGCTCGTGGACGCTGACAGGCTTGCACTGGATGCGCCGATTGGGCGCTGGCTGCCGCAGGTGCCCGATGCCCGCCAGGTGACCGTTCGCGAGCTGCTCGGCCACACGAGCGGCATCTTCAACTACACCGAGGACGCGGCCTGGGATCGGCAAGAGTTCGACTCCTGCACGGTGACGGGCAGTCAGGCCACCTGTGCTCGGACCTGGCAGCCGCAGGCCTTGCTGGCCGTGGCGGCCAAGCACAGGCTCTACTTCCGACCGGGCAGCAGCTTTCACTACTCCAACACCAACTTCATCATTCTGGGCATGCTGCTGGAGAAGGTCACGGGCCAGTCACTCGCGGAGCTGTTGCAGGAGAAGATTCTGCGTCCGCTGCATCTCACACATACCTACCTGCGTGCTGACGCCGCCGTGCCTCCGCCCTCCTTGCACGGGTACACGACGCTGCCCGGGCGTTCGGCCGTGGTGGACGTGAGGTACAAGGACCTGTCCTGGGGCGGCTCGGCAGGCGCGGTGGTGTCGACGCTGGATGATCTGCACGTCTGGGCGCAGGCGCTGGCCACGGGCAAGCTCTTGAGCGCGAAGCTCCAAGCTCAGCGTGTGGACTGGAGCATGCAGTCGATCGGGGCGCCGGGTGGTGGGATATACGGCCTCGCCCTGGCAGCGTTTGCGGGGTCAGCGACGACCAACCTCATTGGGCATGACGGCGGTTTGCCCGGTTACACGACCGAGATGTGGTACCTGCCGAACCGGCGCGCGACCATCGTGATCATTGTCAATGGCGACAACGACGGGACGGGACAGGTCGCGGCGGCCAGACTGTTGACGCAGTTGGAGCCGTGGCTATAGACCGCGTGTGCCGCTCTTCGGCCAAGCGGGGGGGGGGTGACCGAGGGATCAACGCTGCTACAATCGGGTCGGCCATGCCCGCGAACCAGCCGGTTGCCGCTCGCATAAGTGCGCTCGGCCCGGCAGCTCCTCGGCAACGTGGGAGCAGAAGTGGCATCGGCAGGAGGTATACGAGGATGTGTGGCAACAGCATCGATCGAGACCTCGGACACGCAGAGAGCCGGGATGGCAGCTACGACTCCCGGGGAGCACTGACCAGGACAGAGGATCCGACGACGGGCCGCAAGCGCCGGCGTAGCCGGTTGCATCGGCTGCATTGGTGCTGGGCACTGGGTTTGGTGTGCTCGCTGGTGGTAGCTTGCGGGACCTTGCACGCGTCATCATTCCTCGCGTCGCAGGCATCCGCGTCGGGGACGACCCTGAAGTCGCTGGTCCCTGCCGGCAATACGCAGTACGGGAACGCGGCGGTCGGGCCTGAATCGCCGCCGATGTGCGACCTGGCCACCTCGGTCGCGCCGCTGGCGCCCACCACGATCGGCACCATCCAACAGGCCTACGATTGCATTTTCGCTTACTACTACGCGGGGCCCGTGCTCGACGACGCGACCTTGCTGGTCGGTGCCTTCGCCGGGTTCACGCAGGAGCTCGAACGTCTCGGGATGGATGACGGCGGTGCTACGTTGCCGGCGCTTACGGGCGACCGCCAGGCGGACTGGCGCGCCTTTGCGAGGGTGTATGGCACTGTCGAGCGCGAGCTACCGGCGCGTGCGACACTGCGCCAGGAGCTTGCCGCCGCTACCATGACCGGCATGGTGGAGAGCCTAGGAGACAACCATGCCTGGTGGGACTACCCGCTCCTTGCGCCAGACGGAGCGCCGTATGGACTTGGCCTTCAGACCTCTCCGGCGCTCACTCTGGCGGCCGTTGCACCGGCAGAGGCGCTGGGGCCTATGTTCGTCACCACCGTCGACGGTGGTCCGGCTCTACAGGCGGGCTTGCGGCCGGGAGATGTGATTGTCTCCGTGGATGGCGTGCCGCCGTTCGTGGACGGCCTGGTGTCGGCAGGCGTCGTCGATCTGCTCTCGCAGGCATATCCTCAGAGCCAGGCGCTCCGCATCACCTTCCATCGTCCGGCAACGGGGCGGACGTGGACGGTGCGCATGCAGCCGCAGGCGTTCGAGGCCGACTATGTCGCGACGAACGTGGTCAGCTCGAAGTTGGCTGGCGATGTCGCCTACGTGGCCATGAGCAACTTCGAGCCCGGCGTTGCCGACGAGGTGCTGACGGCGATTCTTGGACCTCGGGGGCAAGAGCAAGCTGCGCGGGGTCATTCTGGACCTGAGGGGCAACGGCGGAGGCTCACCGGACGAGGTAGCGAGATTGCTCGGCGCTTTCACGCGCGGCAAAGTCTCGAGCTATGACTGTGCCGTGCGGCATGGCTGCACTGCCAACCATACCGACGATTCTGCCCCGTTGCTGCACCTGCCCTTGATCGTCCTCACCGACCGCAACTGCGTCTCCGCCTGTGATGCCTTTGCTGCGGCCGTCAAGGACCTGCACCTGGGTACCCTGGTAGGCACTCGCACTGCCGGGATCGCGTCTGGCCCGGCAGCGGGCTACCTTCTTGACGACGGGAGCCTCCTGGCGCTGCCCGCGCGCCATGAACTAGGCCCGGATCACGAGGTGATCAACGGCATCGGAGTGGCGCCTGACTACTACGTTCCGAGGACTGCCAACGACCTATCGAGCGGAAGGGATCCGGATATCGCCAAAGCGTTGAGCCTCCTTAGGCGCTAACCGATTGAATCGTCGGGCCTGAATCTGTTGTTCCCCGCAGGGCATGCGCAAGGCCATTCATCGGTGACCCTTAGCGGCACCTGGCTGGCCGGCACACCAACGTGGGGTAACCGGGTGATCTCCGCGGCGCAGAGCCATTATGGGCAACAAGCCGATGCCGTCCTCTATCTTGGACCGGGCAATGCTCTCACCGCCTCGCAGACCTGGCCGGAGATCTTCGAGACCGGCCCGTACCATACCCAACTGCAGCGGCTGAACCCGATAGTGTCGCAGATCGACAACACGCATGAGGACCTGATTGCCGAGTCTCTGACCTGGGCCAGGGTGGGACCACTCTGGTGGGACCAGTTTGGTGGGTAACGGCTCAGCGCCGGCGCACTGTTCGCCGCCGCGATCATCGAGCATGACACTGGCACTCGGCTAACCTTGGGCCGCAGAGCATCGCGGCTCCTGCGGAGGGTAAGACTGAGCTAACGGCGTCTTGATCGCGCCAAGTGTGTGGCTGTGCCACGCTGCGGTTGCCCAGAGACCAAGCGAGCTGATGTATTTGTAGGCAAGGGTGCCGCCTGATCGGCACGTGGTCGGGCTTCTCCCGGATTGGGAGCAGTAGCGATACCTGAAGAGCACGCCGTGGGCGCCCGGATTACGGCTCGGCGGGCGGCTCCCACAGCTCTACCCGGTTACCTTCCGGATCCATAATCCAGGCAAAGCGCCCGTACTCTGCGTCTTCACGCCGCTCGTCGATCGTGACCCCTTCTTCCTGCAGGCGGGCCAGCAGGCCGTCCAGGTCGGACACGCGATAGTTGAGCATCAGCCGCGAGCGGCTTGGAGCGAAATACGGGCTATCCGTGGGGAAGATCGACCACACGGTCATGCCCGGGCTGCCCTCGTCCGTGCTGTGGCGCCAGCGAAAGATCACTGGGCCGTCCGGTTCCCGCCGCAGCCCGAGATGCTGCTCATACCAGGCATAGAGCCGCTCGGGATCATCTGCCTGAAAGAAGACTCCGCCGAGACCGGTGACTCGCTCCATGTGCTCCCACCTTCCGCGCGATGCTCCAGGACAGCAATCTCGTTCCAGCATGGCAGAGCGTCGGTGGTCGGGCAAGGCGGCGCTCCACGAGATGAGCCGGAGAAGAGCGAAGCTGTTACCAGGGGCGAAGCGTTCCTCCACCTGGGGGCCGCGCTCATCTGTGCGACAGCCCTCGTCCGGTTTTGAGAGGACTTCAAAGCAGGCCGTCGTACGGACTGCGTGCGCTTGTTCATACTGGCTGCCTTAGATTGCGGTGCCCGGCGACGGGCGAGCGACGCGCGAGCACGCCAGCGCGGCGTGTAGGTGCGCACCGCCGCTCCTTGGCGTCGACATGTCATGTGTCGCGACCGCCGCGTGGCCCACCACGAACCTATGGCGTGAGATAACGGCGACGGTCTCACGGAAGATGCCGCTTCAACGCTGGGACGGGGGAGTGTCCAGTACCCGGCGGCTCGCCTGTGCCTGACGAATATCCATGTATGAGCTCGCATGGCTCTGCAGTGGCGGGCATGACGGTTTTGCCTTTACTGCTCGAGCAGGCGGTCGAGGTCGTAGCGCCGGCCGCGCGCCGGGAGCACGCGCCGCGCTCCGCCCGTCTCCAGCAGCTCGGGGTGCTGCGAGTGGACGGCCATGACCGCGGGCACGCCGCTTTCCCGGCATATCTCCGTCAACGCGGCCGGCGTGGCGTGCCCGCTGCTCCCCGCCGGGACAAACTGCAGGCCGAGGCGCTGCACCCACCATTCGAGCTGACGCCAGGCCGGGTCGAAGGAACCCAACGGCAGGCCGTTGGCGTGGAACAACACTCCTTGGGCGCCCTGCGGCAGGAGATCCAGCAGATCGGCGAAGTACGGCCAGTCGAGCCGCAGCAGGAAGCGGCCGGGATCCGCGGCGACGTCGCGCGCCGTGAGGCGTGCCGGCGCCGCGGCAACCACCGCGCTCAGCCAGGCGAGGCCGGTGTCGTCGCCTTGCCGGTCGAGCAGCCGTGCCAGGCCGGAGGGCACATACACGGCATGCGGGGTGGCGAGCGGACGGCCCAAGGCGGCAACGGCAAATGCCAGGCCATGAGCATCCAGCACGAGCAGCCGTCCGGCGGCCTGCACTGCCAGCGCCAGCGCCTCGACCCGCTCCCCGTTGTCCGGCATCAGCACGATGATGCCCAGCGCATGGCGCGCCTCCGCCAGCTTCCGCGCCACCAGCGGGGCCACGTCGGCTTCGTTCCGCTCAACCTCCGGCGTTCCGGACCCGGGATCGAGCGGCCACAGGCGCGTTCCTTCCAAGATCAGCAGCCGCGCGCCTGACTCTCTGGCCGCGCGCGCGAATGCCAGGCTGCGCTCGGGAGCGGGCCCGTGCAGACGCAAGTCGCCGGAGTAGGCGATCGCGCCGGCAGTCGTCTCGATCAAGAGACCACAGGCGCCGCACACGTCGTGATCGACCGGCAACAACCGCCCGCGCATAGGCCCGACGGCGAAGTCGCCTCCGGCGTCGTCTCCGAGGCGATGGGCTGCCGGAGCCAAGCTGCTACCGAGGACGCCGTGCGCCTCCACGATGCGGGCGGTGGCACCAGTGCAGTGGACCGGCACCGATGGATCCGCGAAGCCGGCCAGATGCGAGTGATCGAGGTGAGAGTGACTGAGCGCAACTGCCAGCGGTCCATCAGACTCAGCAAGCACCGGCGAGAGCGAGGCGGGTAGGTGCTCGAGCCAGCGGGGAGCGTAGAGTCCGGGCACGGCGGGGACGAGTCCCAGGGCCAGCAGGTCGGACAAGACGCGCCAGGGGCGCCGTCGCACCTGGGCAAAGGGATCTCCGGCCGGATCGTAGACCAGGCCACAGTCGAAGAGCAGCCGGGCGCCGCCGTCTTCGACCACGATTTGGGTGCCTCCGATGGTTCGCTCGCCCGCCAGGACGGTGAGCGTGGTCATCCTTTCAGTCCCGAGCGCATCACACCCTCCACGAACTGGCGTTGCATCAAGAGGAAGAGGAGGATAACCGGCAGCATGGTGAAAACGACGGCGGCGCAGAGCTGGTTGAACGCGGTGCCGTTCTCGCCGATGAAGCTGTAGACGCCGACTTCGATCGGCTGTACACCCGCGTCCGTGCCATTGGAGCTGGTCATCACCAGGGGCCACAGCAGCGCGTTGTAGCTGCCCACGAAGATGTAGAGTGCCACCGTGGTCAGGGCAGGCCGTACCAGCGGCACGCCGACCGCCCAGAGATAGAAGCGCCGGCTGCAGCCGTCGATGCGCGCGGCATCGTACAGGTCGCTCGGCAGCCCGAGAAAGGCCTGCCGCAGCAGGAAGATGCCGAACGTGCTGGCACCCCAGGGCACGATCTGCACCTGGTAGGTGTTGAGCCAGCCCAGGCTGTTGGCGATCACGTAATCGGGAATGATCACCACGATGGCCGGCATGATCAGGCTGGCGAAGATGAGCCCGGTGAGCAGGCGCTTGCCGGCAAAGCGCATGGTAGCCAGGCAAAAGCCGGCCAGCGTGGAGGTGCAAAGCACCAGCAGCGTGGTCCCGACGGCGGTCAGCCCGGTGTTGGCGAAGTAGTTCAGCCACGGCGTGCCGTTCCAGGCCGTGCCGTAGTTTGCAAAGTCCCACCAGCGCGGCCAGAGGCTGGGCGGGAAGTCGAAGACGTGACTGTTGGGCACGAGTGAGGTGAGCACTACCCAGTAGAACGGGAAGGCCAGCACCACGGAGATCGGCACGAGCAAGACGTAGCGCACAAGCGCCGCGCGCCTGCCGCGCCGGCCGGATCTGGCCGGCAGCACGACCGTGATCCGCTCCGCCGGCATGCTCATCAGGGGTGCCTCACTGATAGAAGACACGGCGCTGGCCAATCGCGAATTGGAGTCCGGTGAGCACGGCCACGATCAACAGCACGGTAACGGAGATCGCCGCGGCGTAGGGCAGGTTGAAGAACTGGAAGGCCTCCTGCTCGATCAAGAAGCCGGCGATGGTCGTGGAGTTGTCCGGGCCGCCGTTGGTCAGCGTCAGCACCTGGGTAAAGACCTGGAAGGCGCCAATCACGTCGATCACGATCACGAAGAAGATCCATGGCCCCATCAGCGGCAGGGTAATCAGCCCAAAGCCTGCCAGCGGGCCGGTACCGTCGATCTCGGCAGCGTCCCGCACCTCGCGCGGAATATTGGTCAGTCCTGCCAGCATGATCAGCGTGGTGAACCCAACTTCGTGCCAGATGGTATAAGCTACCAGGATTGCCATCGACCAGAACGAGGACGTGAACCAATCCACCGTGGGCACATGCAGCCAGTAGAGCACGCTGTCGATGAGCCCGTACTGCGGATTGAAGATCCAGTGCCACACGAGGGTGGTGGCTACCACCGGCGTGATGAACGGCAGGAGCACCAGAATGCGAAAGAAACCGATGCCGGGCAGCTTCTCGAACAACAGCATGGCCAGTCCGAGGGCCAGCGCCGTCGAAATGGGCACGAAGCCGATCAGGAATTTGATGGTGGCGCCGAGCGCCGTACCAACCTCGGGATCCTGAAGCATCTGACGGTAGTAGCGCAACCCGGCCCAGTCCGTTCCCAGCAAGCTGGCGCCATTGTGAAAGCTCAGCCAGATGACGAAGAAGATGGGCGCGAGCTGGAAGACACCGAGAATGAGCAGGGCCGGGGCCAGGTAGCCGTAGGGGGCGAGCAGATTGGCGAGCTTCGACCGCAACGACGGATCGGAGGATCGGCCGGGGCGAGCCACGTGTGAGGAGATCTGCACGCTCAACCCTTCTACCAGCGGAGCTGCAGAGGCGCCCTGCCGGGGACGGTTCCGGCAGGGCGGGGACTGCCAGCTATGAGGTCCTATTTGGCGTTGGTCAGGTCGCCGTTCACTTGCGACGCTGCCTGCTGCATGGCGGCGGTCGGATCCTTGCTGCCGCTGAGCGCGGCGCTCATCTGAGTATCGATATCGCTGATCGCCTTCTCCCAGCCGTTGAGCGCGGGCTCCAGCACGGCGGCATCGAGCTGATCGACGGCGGCCAGCCGATCGGGGTACTGCTTGTAGTATGCCTTCAGCCCCGGCGTGTTGAGCGCCGATCGGCGAACCGGCATATAGCCCGTGTGCATTGCCCAGTAGGCGGTCTGCGCCGGCTCGGTGATGAACTTCAGGAACAGCCATGCAGCCTGCTTCTGTGCCGCCGTGGCCTTGCTGAACATGGTGAAGGGAGCGCCATACAGCTCGGTGTCCTGGGCCGCGGGCCCGGCAGGCATCTGCGCTACCTTGACCTGTACGCCCGGGCCGGCACCCGAGAGCTCATAGGCAAGTCCCGCGCTCGAGCTGAGGTCGAAGGCCGTCTTGCCGGAGTCGAAGTCCGTCTGGTCTTGATAGTTGGCCGTCGTGGAAACCACGACTTGCTTCTTGGCGGCCAGCCCGGCGAAGAACGCCAGCGGCGCCGCGCCCTTGGCGTTGCCGAACGCCGCCTGGCCCGAGGCATCGAGCACCGGGGAGCCCCACTCGTGCTCCCACGCGTACCAGTCCGATTCGTCCACCTGATAGGTCATGCACCACTGGCTCGCGCGACCGTTGGCGATCGTGGTTACCTTGGCGCAATCGGCGGCGAAGTCATTCCAGGTTGCCGGCGGCTTCGTAACTCCGTATTTGGCCAGCAGCGCGGGGTTATAGTAGAGCACGATGTCGCTCTTCGAGAACGGCATCATCAGGCGCTTGCCATCCAGCATGCCGTCGGCCCACATGCTGGTGTAGAAGTCCTTGATATCGGCGGCGGAGAGCCCGTTCGCGCCGGCTACGTACGGCGCCAGGTCCTCGATGGCGTGGTTCTTGCTGTTGAACTGCTGCACCTGGTCCTCGTAGGCCTGCGCGATGGTGGGCGGATTGCCGGCGAAGACGGCGCTTTGCAGTTTCTGGAACAGAGCGTTGTAGTTGACGGAGGCCACTTGCGCCACTTTGATCGTGGGATTGGCAGCCTCGAACCGGCCGATCAGATCATTGAATGCCTGGAGATTCAACTTCGAGTACTCGTGCCAGACGGTGATCGTGACCTGAGGCGAGGCGGCGACGGCGTGCGACGGCATTCCACCGGCGCCGAGCATGCCGACCACACCAAGGGCTGCCAGGATCCGGAGCTTCGTCCTGCGATTCATTTACGGTGCGCTCCACGTACGTGCTGAACGTCGGACAACCAACAGGAGGCCACTGAGGTGAGGGCCATTGCATAATAATAGGGCGCGGGCCGTTAACTGTTTGCTAAGCCTGTGTTAAGAACTCGATAAATCCGGGTTCTGCCTGATGCAGAGTCGTCGCTCATGAACCGACTTCTCCTCGTGTCCGGCAGTCTGCACGGACCGCGTGAACCGACCCGGTGGCGACCTCTTGATGCGCGCTCGTTACCTCTGCTCAACATCTCTGCTGCGGGCGGTTCGGCGTGCTCACGGCGACGGTCGCTCGCGCATACGGTGGGAACGGGCTAGTCTTCGACCAGCACGAACCGGCTCGAGGCAGCCTGCCGGCGCAGCACCTTCGCCGCTTCATACTCCGGTGAGGACCACCAGGCACGCGCTTGGTCCGCGCTCGAGAAGCTGATGATCACGTGGCGCACCGGTGCCGCCTCACCCTCGAGCACCTCAACCTTGTCGCTGACGACGAGGTAGCGTCCACCGTACTGCTCGACGGCCGGTCCTGCCGCGCCGGCGTACGCGGCGTAGGCCACGCGATCGTGTATGTCGATGGCGGCGATGATATATGCGCTCATCAGAAGTCTCTCCTTCCCAGGCGGCGGCATGTGCCGCCACTGCTGTCGCACGGTTACAGGGTAGGGCAAAGAGGGACCTCCCGGCCACTTCGGCCGGGAGGTCCCTTTGGCTACCAAGGGATTCCGCAACGGGCTGTCACCAGCTATCTACTCGTAGCGCAGGGCCTCGGCAGGATAGATGCGCGAAGCCTGCCACGCGGGCAGATAGGTCGTGATCAGCGATGCCACGTAGGCGAGCGCGACGATCACCACGATCTGGAGCCAGGGCACGGAAAAGCTATACGCGCTGTTGGTCGAGGTAATGCTGGCCACCAGGTTGTATGACAGCACCAGCCCAAGCACGACGCCGTTCAGCGTGCCGAGCACGGCGACGAAGCTGGACTCAAGCAGAAACGCCGTGCGGACCATGCTCCGCTGGAAGCCGATCGCGCGCATCATGCCGATCTCCTGGCGTCGCTCTACCACGGAACGGAAGGCGATCACGCCGAGCGCGGCGATGCCGACGATGAGCCCGAGGGCCATAAACCCTTCGAGCAGATCGTTGAGGCCGATGCCAAGTGCCTGGTTCTGGTCGAACTGCTTCTGCGCTTCCTTCACGTCCAGTCCTTCGCTGAGGAAGGCCTTGCCGAGCAGCAGCGCGGTGGCATGGATGTCGGTTCCGGGCCGCACGCGATAGACGAAGCTGGTCACGCCGATGGGCTGCCCGCCGGCTGCCGTGAAGGTGTTCTCGCCGGTGAAGATGCCTTGTGTCAGATCCGGCAGATTGTTCGTGGCGTTCTGGTCCAGCACGCCGATGACCGTCAGCGGGATCGTGAGGCCGCTGCGCGTATCGTGGACTTCGATTGTCTGCGCTTTGAAGGTTTTGTCATCGTACTTGATCCCCTTGATACTGAACGCGGCACCAAACTGCATGGTGTTGCTCGACGGCTGCTCTACCAGCGTGCCGTCGACGACCGCGTACCCCGGGTGGGTCCGCAAGGTCTGCCAGATCTGCGCGTCCGACGTGTAGCCCAGTGCTCGGGAATGCAGGGGGAAGCGCGTGTTTTCCAGGTACGTCGTATCCAGGGCGTTCACGACGCTATTACTGAAGGACTGATCCGATTGACCGGGCTGCCGAACTCCCACGCTCTCCTGGCCGATCGCGCCCGTCGCCACGATAGCCGTGCGCAGGGCAGGATTGGCCGCGATGACCGCGGCGTTGCCGGCGGCGGACACCGGCTGGCTGGGATTGCCATAGATCTGGAAGCCGCCGGTGTCCCGGTCGTAGACGAGGCTGCCGGCAGTGCTTCGTGTCAGCACGGACATCACCATCAGGGTGAAGATCACCAGACTGAACATCGCGAGGGTCAGTCCGGTGCGGACTTTGTGCTGCATCGGGTACGTGACGGCCATCTTCATGACCGGTCCGAGCGATCCGGCGGCGCCGAACAGCCGCATCAGGCCGTTGGCGATCAGATCGGCATTAAACATCACGGTCCACACCGCACCGATCACCAGCATGATGCCCGAGACGAAGAACATCTCGATGCCGCCCTGGAGCTTCGGCAGCCCGAACCGTTGAAAGAAGTCGAACGGGAGCAGCCAGTACACGACCAGGGCCACGCCGGCCAGCGAGTAGCCGATGCGATTGCGCAGCGGATCGCCGACGCCGAACGCGTGCAATATCCAGCGGACCAGCATGGCCAGGCCAATCGCCGTGAGAGAGCAGCCCAGGGTGAAGAAGATGGACTGCGTCGTCTTGATACCCACCGGAATGAGGGCGATACCGATGGCCAGGAACAGCGGGCCGCGCGCAAAGTAAGCGGCGAAGACGGCCCTGCAATACCAGGCCAGTCTCAGGACGAGATAGGTGATGCCGGCCGGCGGCGCCAGCACCGCGGCCACGAGGCCCAGCACCCAGTAGATGAGAGGCAGGGGCCGGCGCACGTTGAGCACCCTGGCAAACCGGCTGCCCGTCAGTGCCCAGGCGTGACCCACGTTGGTCTTGATGCCGAAGCTTTCCGGCAGATCCCGGATGGCGGCGACCACGTTGAGCCGGCTGGACCGGTACGAGGAGAAGGCCACCGTCAGGAAGGTGACCAGTGCCCCGAGACAGAAGGAGACAACCAGGCTACGCGGCTCGATGTGGCCGACGATCGTGAAGTCGTAGCTACCGAAGAGCGCCGCCATCACGCGTGCCATGCCGAGCGAGACCAGGATGCCGAGGAGAATGCCTACCAGCGCGGCACCGAGATTATAGACATAGCCCTCGAAGAGGAACTGCTGGATCAGATGAGCGCGCCGCGTGCCCACCG
The DNA here is from genome assembly GCA_963827235.1 of uncultured bacterium. Classification (GTDB taxonomy): domain Bacteria; phylum Chloroflexota; class UBA5177; order JANWHV01; family JANWHV01; genus JANWHV01. The sequence goes on along the minus strand of CAWHAE010000009.1, from coordinate 228,557 downwards.
CGCGCGCCATGCCCATCTCGGCCCGGCGCTCTGCCGCGAGCATCACGAAGATCAAGAAGATCAGCATGATGCCGGCCGCGATCGAGAAGAGGCCGAAGACGATGAACACGCTGACGATCACACTGGCAATCAAGTCGGCCGCGCTCGAGCCCGTCTTTCTTCACGTTCTGCACCGAGTAGTCGCTGATAGCCGCGAGCGTGTCGTTGAGCGGCCGGGCGAGCTGCGGCGCCTTGATAGTCCTCAGCGCGTTGACGACCGTGGGATCGCTCAGGCAGGCTCTTGAGCCGGTCACTCTGGCCAGCTCTCGCGACCTCCGAACGCAACTGCGTCAGCTTGCTCTTAGCGCCGCTTTGTGCCGGGTCGCCAATGAGCTTGTTGAGCTGGACTTTCCCCGTGCTGCTCGCGAGCAACGTCTGCGCGGCAGCCACCTCGCTGGGATTGGTGAGCAGGGCACGCAGTGGAGTCCGTCACCGCGTCGGTCTTGTCGGCTCCGCTGGTGATGTTGCCCTGGTTGGAGACGAGGACAACGTTCGGCGACAAGCCGGATAGGCGCTCGATCGGCACAAGAATGGCCGGCTGCAGCGAGCCCCCGCCTGTGGTGTTGAGGCCGCCCGAGGCAAGATAGTCATCATTGAGCACGGCCCGCACGCGAAGGGTCATCTTCGTGCCGGCGACGTAGGTATCCACCGTGTCGCCGGCATGCGCGCTCAGGCTATCTGCCGCCTTGGCGTTGATGTAGGCTTGCCCGGGCTCAAGCTGACCGAGCGTTACCGTAGAGCCCCCGGTAGTGGTCAGCGGCCCGAACTTGGCCGGGTAGCGGGAGGGAAATGCCTCGAAGAGGCTGGCCGCCTTGGTCTGACCCGAGGTCAGGTCCTGCAGCGGCGCCGCGGAGATCAGGGCCGTCATGGAGCCCTCTGCGGACGGATTCGCGGCGACGTTGGCCTGAATCTTCCTGATCTCACCGGGCGAGAACGTGCCGACGCCGTTGATCAGGGTTTGATTCCCAAGTCCGGAGACGTGGAACACGGCTTCATCCACCGTGCCAAGCCCGGACGTCACGGCAGAGCGCACGGAGTAGCTCAGGGTATCGCCGGTGCCGAACGCACTGGTGATGATCACCGTGCTCAGCATCAAGCCGATAACGATCAGCACGGTCTGCGCGCGGCGTCGCGGAATATTGCGCAGACCCATCTTGAAGAACAGCCGGTTGCGCACGGCGAGGACGGCCACCGCGGCTGTGACGACGATGAAGATGGCCAGCATCCAGGCCATCAGAGTGTCCATGGGTATGCCAAAGAGTGATTGCATCGTCTCGTCCCTATCCTGCCTGCAGGGCGGAGCGCTGGCGGTCAAGCATGTGGGTCATACCGTGCGCACCGAGACCCAGGCCGGCATCGTCGATGCGGCCGTCGCGCATGCGCACGATGCGGTCGCCGCGCTCGCCGACTTCCTGTGCGTGCGTGACGACGACAAAGGTCTGCCCGTTCTCCTTGTTCAGCCGGCACATCAGGTCCATGATGCCGTCTGCCGCCTCGGAATCGAGGGCGCCGGTCGGCTCGTCGGCCCACACGATGGCCGGGTTATTGACGAGCGATCGGGCGATGGTCACGCGTTGGCGCTGGCCGCCGGAGAGCTCGGCAGGACGGTGGTTGGCCCACTGCCCGAGCTGCACGGTATCCAGGGCGGCCATGGCGCTCTTGCGCGCCGATCTGGGATGCGCGCCGCTCACGAGCAGCGGCAGCTCCACGTTTTCCACCGCGCTCAGGACGGGCAGCAGATTGTATACCTGGAAGACGAAGCCCATCTTCTTGGCACGGTAGTCGGTCTTCTGGTTGTCGCTCATGTCGCGCAGCGGCGTGCCCGAAATGCGTACCTCGCCGTGATCAAACTCGTCGAGACCGGAGAGGCAGTTGAGCAGGGTTGTCTTGCCGCAGCCGCTCGGACCCATGATCGCTACCATTTCGCCGCGCTCGACCGCGAAGTCGACGCCGCGGAGGGCATCGACGCGCTGCGCGCCGGTTACATATGTCTTGGTGACGTTTCTCGCCTCAATGATCAGTTCGGCAAGCATCTTCACGCTCCTCGGTCATAACCATCTTCAACAGCCCGGCCGCATGACCGGCGTACTTCATCGGTCTCACATTGCCCAGCTTAGGCGCCGATGGTGTCGTGGGCATGAGCGATGTGTTGCAGTAGTGTGACGATTCTGTGTAGTTGGAAGCACCGTCCCGCTTCCCAGCCCGACACCAGGCGGTTACCGCCGGCAGGGGAGAGCGGTGCTGCAGGACGATTCTCATTCGCTTCGTCTCTGCTACTGCGCAGCCTAGCATGGCCCAAGAAACGGGGGGAGTGAATAAAGTCACGTTGCCTGCCGTGATGTTGCGCACTTTACACACTTGGGCTTACCGGCCGGCGCCGGCGCTCGAATCGCGCGCTCGCGCGGGGCACACGATACGACCTACAGCACGATCGAACCGCCGGCACGAACCGCCGTTGCGATCGAGCCCGCGCCATTCACGCCGGCTGTTGCGCCGCGCGCCGTATCCGTGGCCGCCGGAGGTGCCGGCAGGATAGCCAAGGCCGAACGGTGCGCCTTATCCCGCCCCGTGGCCGGGAGCGGAATGTGGCCGAACAAGCAGTCCGGACCGTCCGCGTTGTGCTCGACCATGAGGTGGCGGAGTCAATGACGGCTCACTGGACGACTGGGATGCGATGAGCCGGCGGCGGGATACCCGCGGCGGGCCGTGCCTCGCAGGTGAGCGCAAGCGCGGAGCCCGGTGTCTCGGCCCGCGTGCTGCTCTGCCGCCCATCGTCTGGTGATTGCCCGCGGCGGCCGAGACACGTATGCCGGCACCAAATTGCCGCGTGCCCGCGCGAGGCCGTGCTCTACCGGTGCAATGTATCATGCAGGATGCGACCCTGTTGTGCCCTGCCGGTGGATTCAGAAGGCGCCACCCTGACCTGTGCAACAGACACTCCGTGGCAATGCTGTGCGCACGTGGCGTGAAGTACAAGGAGTGTGGTTGATGCGCTACGTATCTCACGTCCTTCGCTCGCCCAGAGTGATGCTACAGCTCCTGCTGCTGCTCATGCTCGGCGGACTGATCGGAGGCGTCGGCCTCCACGGCCTGAACAGAGCCCACTCGACCTTGCACGATATCGCATCGGCGCAGCTCCCCGGTCTGGTGCACCTGCTCGACGCGGAACGCGAGATCACGCAGGCGGAAAACCTCGGCTATCGTGCGTTGCTCAACTACGATTCCGCCAATAAGAAAACACCGGTCGAGATTCCCGAGATCGTGGCGCTGGTCCGGCAATCCTGGCGGAACTACCAGCAGTTCGAGTCGGCCGGGCCTCACCCGCGGGGTCAGGCCGCACTGCAATCGCAAATCGAGGCTCGTTTTCCGGGTCTCCTCCTTGCCGCGGGCCTGGCCGAGCCGATCGGCAGTGCGCAGGTCGGCAGTACCGTCGGCCGTGCGTTGCTGCAACAGGCCGACGCCCAATTCGTCGCACCGCTACAGATGGCGCTCACTCAACTGGCCGAGCTCGACGAGGCTGACGTCACCGCTGGCGGTGTTGCTTCCGCCGGATCCGTTGCCGACACGGCCGCGCTGTTGCTGGGCGTGATCTTGGGGACCATCGCAATCGTCTGCGTATTCCAGATCGTCATGGAGGGGCGCGGCCACCGCAGTCGTGTTCTGTCGCAGCAGAGCGCCGACCTCGTGCTAATCGTCGATGGACAGGGCATAGTTCGCCACGCCAGTGCCTCCTTCCAGCAAGCGCTCGGTCATTCGCCCAGCGAGCTGGTCGGTCATTCACTGGCAGATATCGTGCACCGCGACGATCTGGACGAGGCAGCCGCCACTCTCAACCACCTGGCCACGGCCAGTGGGGCCAAGCAGAGCACGGCACTGCGCGCACTGCACGCAAATGGCTCGTATCACTGGCTCGAGCTGGCGGCCGTAAGCCAGGTCCGCGACCCGTTGGTGCGCAGTATCGTGATCAACGCCCGGGATGTGACGGAGCGCAAGGAGGCCGAGCTGCGACTGCGCGCGGTGTTGACGCACGCGCCCATCGCCCTGTTTGCCGTGGAGGCAGGCGGCACCTTCACGTACTACCAGGAAGGTGCGCCCTTCATAGCGAGCGCCTCGGCGCCCACGGTGGTAGGCACGTCGATCGGCTCCTGGCAGAAGGACGCGCCGCACCTGAACGAGGTCTGGGCGCGCATCCTGGCAGGAGAGAGCTTCCCCATCATCGTCGACACCAACGATCGCGTGTTCGAAGTGTGGTGGACAGCGGATTCCGATACCGCGGGCATCGGCGCCGGCACCGGTGTGGCCGTCGACGTCACCGCTACCGTGCGTGCCGGCCGTGAGGCCGAGAGTGCAAGGCTGGCGGCGCTGGAGCTAGCGCGGACGCGCAGCGACTTCGTTGCCGCTGTTAGCCATGAGCTGCGCACGCCGCTGACCGCGATCATCGGCTACAGTGAGCTGCTGGAGGAACGCTGGCAACATCTCGACGATGCGCAGCGGCGCACGAGGATCACGTTTATCGTGCAAGCAGCCAACCGCCAACTGCGCCTGGTCGAGGATCTGCTGCTGACCACGCGGCTGGACAGCGACATGGCGCTCTTGCAACCCACATCATGTTCGGTTGCCGCACTGCTGGCGAGCGTCACCGATGAGCTCGAGGGAAAATACACGAACCAGCGGTTTGATCTCGAGGGACCAGCCAACCTGCGCATGTTGGCCGACGGCGGCGCGGCCAAGCAAGTGCTGATCAACCTGCTCGACAACGCGGCAAAGTACTCCGCGGAGGGGTGCCCGGTCGCGGTCGATTGGCGACAGGACGGTGAGACGGTGGCGATTCGCGTGCACGATCAGGGATCCGGCATCGCCGAGGAGCACCGGTCGCTGCTTTTCACGCGGTTCGGGCGAATCCAGGGCAGTCGCATCCGCTCCGGGCACGTGGGAACCGGACTCGGTCTCTTCCTTGGCCGGCGGCTCGCCCGTGCCATGGGCGGCGATCTCGAGCTGGAGAGCACAGGTCCGGCGGGCAGTGTTTTCCGCCTGTCCCTGCCACTCGACAGTCCGCCGGAACAGCACATCGTGGGCAAAGGGCCGGTCGTGCCACCATCGCCTTAGGCCCCCACTATCGTCAGACCAAGGTGAGATCTGCCGGAAATGGCTTGCGTCACCGCGCTACGGGGCCGCGCAGACCCGGGACGTCACGCGGGTGCCACAGCCGGCCTGATACGCCAGATGGAGGCACAGCAGACCAGGATGTTCAGCGTATCGGGACGATATCAGCGGTCCCGCATCAATGCCCTCAAGGCCGAGCTCCGCGGCGAGCCGCATCCGCTACTTCTTGGGCACGGCCGGCCCCAAAGCGCAGGCCGCAGCGACCAGTCGATAGGAACGCACGCGGTCCTCGAAGGAGAAACAGTTCGTGGCTATAGTCAGGTCGTTTGTTCCGTATCGTTCTGCTACGGCGAGAAGCTGCGTGCGCACGTGCTCGGGATTGCCTTCGATGAAGTGCCTCGCAAAACCTGTCCCGGGCTGATCGGGTGCAATAGCGAGCTCCTGCCTGGAAGCTTCCTCGGGCGAAAGGATCGCCGTCCGAGCCCGGCCGGTCCGTAATTGCGCGACCATCAGGCGCATGCTCGATGCGACGTAGTGAGCCTGCTCGGCGGTGCCGGCACAGATGACATGTACGGCCACGCCCAGTCTCGGTTCCTGCAAATACGTCGAAGGCTTGAACTCCTGACGATACAGATCGGCGACCTGCGGGCCAATATCCCCAGCGCTTCCGAAGAAATCGGCGAAGGCAAAGGGCAAGCCGAGGAGCGCCGCGAGTCGGGCGCTGTAGTCGCTCGAACCCAGGAGCCAGAGTTCGGGCACGGCGATAGGCGGTCCGGGCTGCGCCTCGATCCTGGAAAATGGATGGCCTGGCGGCAGCGCGCCGGATAGGAAGCCGGTGAGGTCCGCCACCTGGCGAGGGAATGCCGCGATATCGGCCATCGGCCGGGGATAGGCGAGAGCCGACGCCGTGTGCTGGTCGCTGCCCGGCGCCCGGCCGATGCCCAGGTCGATCCGTCCGGGGTAAAACGCGGACAGCAGGCGGAAGGTTTCGGCCACCTTGAGAGCGGAGTAATGCGAGAGCATCACGCCTCCGCTGCCGACACGGATACTGGAGGTGTTGGCGGCGATCTGGCCGATCAGGATCTCGGGCGCCGTGCCGGCGAAACTTGCCGTGTTGTGGTGCTCCGCCACCCAGTAGCGTGTGTAGCCGAGGCGCTCCGTCTCGCGGGCAAGCTCCACAGTCTCCCGCAGCGCCTGCGCGGCGGTGCCGCCCTGACGGATCGGAGACTGGTCCAGGACGCTGAGCAAGAGTTCGGGAGTCGAGGGCATACACTCATGATAGCCCACGCTGACGCCTCGAGCGAGCGACCGGAAGAATGATGCCTCCGGAACGCCGCCGCGCATCATGGTCTTCGTGGCGGGATCGACCGTGCGCGGCACCGGCACTCTGAGCAACGGCACGGCCATGTTCGCGACCACCGGACTGCACGCGCCGATCGTGGTCGCAAGGAGTACCGCCGCCTGGCCGGCGGGTCGATTGGCCAAGGCGTTGAAGGCGGCCACATGGCCGGCGATCACGCCGTTCAGCTCGATGGACAAGGGCGGCCTCTTCTCCGATGCTCGGCCCTGCCGGGGTCCTGCCTTCGCCGTTCGTCGCGCGGGGGTCAATCCCTGCGGCAGTGCTTGCGACGCCTTAGAGAGCAGGTTGATAGGCTGGACTTGCGTGCCGTTCGGCACGGCGTGGGGGCGAAAGCGGAAAGGCAAACGGACCATGGAAGCTGCAAGACTGTCGGTGCGCGGCGCCGGTGGAGACAAGGCAAGGCCGGTGCGCCGATCACCCGGCCGCGCCCGGCGGCCGGCGCGACTGCTGGGCGCCGCGCTGCTGGCAGGCGGGATCGTAGCAGCGGGTTTGAGCGGCGGCTCGGTCGTCTCGGCGGGAGCTTCGGCGCATCAGGCGAGTCCATCGCGGGCGTTGCTGCCTCAGCTGATCAAGCATCCCGTGGCGGACCTTCGACCGGGTGTAAGGGCAAGGAGCGTGCAGCTTGCGCAGACCACGCCGCTGACCACCACCGTGGGGTCCACGGTGCCGTCCAACGGCGACGTCAATCCCTATGGCGTGGCGGTGGTGCCTCACACCACGGGGAAGCTGGTGCAGGGTGATGTGCTGGTCAGCAACTTCAACGACAAGGCGAACGCGCAGGGCACCGGCACGACTATCGTCGAGATCTCGCCGAGCGGTTCACAGCAATTGTTCGCCAGTATCACTTCCACGCAGCTACCGGGCGGCTGTCCCGGCGGAGTCGGTCTGACCACGGCCCTGGCTACGTTGACGCGCGGCTTTGTCATCGTGGGCAGCCTTCCCACGAAGGACGGCACGTCGGCTACGGTCGACGCAGGCTGCTTGATCGTGCTGGACAATAACGGCAACGTGGTGAGCACGCTCACCGGCCACGGTATCAATGGCCCATGGGACATGACGGCATACGATCGAGGAAGCACGGTAACGCTGTTCGTGTCCAATGTGCTCAACGGCGCCCTCGCGGCGGGTCCGATCCACGGCACCAACCAGGGAACGATTGTGCGGCTGGTGCTCAGCGTGCCGACCGTGGGCCATGGACAGCCGCGCCTCAAGTCCAGCATGGTCATTGCCGAGGGCTTTGGCGAGCGCACCGACCCTGCCGCGCTGATCATCGGTCCGACGGGAGTCGGTCTGGCCCCTGACGGCACGCTCTACGTCGCCGATACGCTGGACAATCGCATCGGCGCTATCCCTTCCGCGCTGACCCGTACCAACGAGGCGCATGCGGGGTGGGACGTGACGGCGAATGGGGCGCTCAACGGTCCGCTCGGGCTGGCCGTGGCGCCGAACGGCGACATCCTGACCGTGAACGCGAACGACGGAAAAGTGGTGGAGACGACACCTGCCGGCATTCAGGTGTTTGCCGAAGACCTGGATACGACGCCGGTGCAGGGCGCATCGGCCGGTGCGGGCACCCTCTTCGGGCTGGCCATCGCGCCGGACGGCGGCTTCTACTACGTCGACGACGGCGCCAACGCACTCTACAAAGTAGCGGCGAGCGGTCAGGCGACGCTCGGCGTCGCGTCCATCAGTCCGCAGGCCGGCTCGAAGGTCAATGGTGTCGCTATCCTGAAGCTCAACCCATCGACCGGCCAGCTCGACGTCACCGTCGACGTAGCCGGACTGGAACCGAACACGATCCACCCGGCGCACATCCACAGCGGGAGCACGTGCAGTGCCAACGGCCCCATCCTCTACCCGTTCCCGTCGCTGAAGGCCGACGCTGCCGGTGTTGCGCATGAGACGCTGACCATACCCGCGGCGAGCGTGCCGGCAACCGGCTGGTACGTGAACGTCCACATGGGTCCGGACCTGGTCGGTGCGCACGCTACTCCAATCGGCTGCGGCGTGGTGGCTCGCGGCCTGTAGGCCTGTCCGCACACGGCGTCCGGAAACGCCCGCGACGCGCTCGGACTCCGGCCGACTGCGCGCCACCGGCGTGCGGTCGGCGGGGGTCCGAGCAGGCGGTCTCCATTGGACGGGCATGAAGCACCGAGGCCGGTCCCTGAGCAAGACCGGTCACGATCGTTTCTCGGTTATGGTGGACCATGAGACCACGCGGCAGACCTCCTCGCATACCTCGGCGGCAGGCTGGTATCGCGCTCATGCTGTGCCTCGTGGCATACGCGCACTTTTCGTCGCCGGTCGTGTCGGCCGGCAGCGCGACGACTGCGAGGTTCTCGGGGAGCGGGCCGGCCGCGTGCGCGCAGCCCTCGCCCGCGCCGGGCCAGATCGCGGCCACGCGGGTCAGCGGCCGGCTTCGTGTGACGCTGGCGATCGCCTCACCTGTCCTTGGCGCGACGCGCCTGTTCGTGTGGATTCGCCCGGGAGGCGCCGCCAACGTAGCTTCCGTGCGTGTGAAGCTTGGCATGCCGGCATACGACACAATCCCGGTCTCCACTGTCGTGCTGGCGCCGGCCCCGGGCGGCTACGCCGGCAGTGGCGATATCCTTGCCCTGGGGCACTGGCATGCGGACATCGTTCTGCGGTCTGCATCGAGTGCACGCGTCACAATCGTTCCCTTTGACTTTCTCGCCGGGCCAGGCGCGGGCTTCCTGTCCTTGGCGCCGGTGCCGGCGCGCTATGGGCCGGCCACCATCGAGTTCGTGCAGCGAGCCGACAGCACGAGCACGTTACGGATCCTGTTGCGGCCCGGCCTGCAGGTCCACTTCGTGATGGCGATGCCGAGCATGCCCGACATGGGAACCGCCGACCTCGCCATGGTCGGGGCGAGCGGTGGATGGTATGCAGGCCATCCCTATTTCGCCATGTCCGGGGTGGCGACCGTGTCGGTGGTCGTGCGCGACGGCAGCGGCTGGTTTCTGGCGCGACGGTTGATCTTCGACGTAAATCCGTCAAATCGCGCCAAGCTGCTGCTTGTGAGCCTGGTGCGGGCATGAGAAGGGTGCTTGATGCCGCCCCGGCGTGGCGTGCCCTCCGTCGTGCTTACGGGATGCGTGCAGGGTGCTGCTGCTTTCCGATCCCGGTGACAGACCGCGCGGAGGGCAAACTCGTGCGGTCCACCGCCGTCACGGCACGGCACGCGATAAGCTGGGCGGTTTCGCCGTGGCTACTCTCGGTCGTAGGCGAGCGTGCCGGAGAGCCGGCTCTTGGTCACCGGCGCCCGATAGAGCGTCACGCTGAAGTCGGTCTCCAGATAGTCATGGTGGAGTGCGACCGTCGGGGTGATCGCCAACGCCAGGGCCAGCACCTCCTCGGCAGACCAGGACTGCATGTGCGGCGCGAACGATGGATAGCGGTCGGTGAGCAGGCTGACGTGGGCGGCGATACCGGTGAGCTCGAACTGGTGGCGCGTCACCTGATCGAGCACGGCGCGCATGCCGGGAACACGGACACTGTGGATGCCGAAGGCGACGGTGTAGTCGAATCGGCTGGCCGGCAAGTAGCTCAGGAAGTCGCCGCTCTCGAAGTGCTGGTCGGGATAGTGCGCACGGCACTGGCGCACCATCGCCGGCGAGAGGTCGTAGCCCAGGTACTCCACCTCGATACCGCGCCTGTGCAGGTGCTCGTAGAAGTGGCCCAGACCGCAGCCCACGTCGAGCACGCTCTTGCCCTGCAGATCGTGATCCGCAAGGAAGACCTCGTAGCGGAGCCGTTGCGAGCGCCAGTGCGACCACTCCAGCTTTTCCAGGTCAGGCAGATGTGCGCGGGCGCGGCCATCCCAGTAGGCGCGCACCCGCGCCAGCGTTGCCTGCACCCCGTTACCGTCGTCACTCATGAGCTATCCTATGCGGATGATACTGCCAGACTGCGGTGCACCGGTACATGTGACACGGTCCGCGGGCGCCGGCGTGGGCTCTCGCCTGCTTTCCCGACCTGATCTCGCAAGGCACACTGACTAGCAGGCCGCTCGCCGCTAGCCTGCTAGGATGCTTCCCATTTGCGTGTGCGGCGTGGCGAACTCGCGGAGCCTCCAGTTGCGACAGGATGGCAGGGTACGGGCCGGCCGGGGAACCCACCGCAGTGGGTCGTGGTTGGGCGGGGGGCGGTAGCCTCCAGCTGTATTAGGACGGCAGGGTACGGGCGTATCGGGTGCCTGATGCCCAAGGGGCACCTCAGCATCTACCACATCCCGCACACGGCTCTGGACGCGGGATTGGGATGCCCTGTGACACTCCAGCGACGGGGCGGACTTGGCGACGTCTCGAGCGAACTGGCCGGGCCGGCACGGAGAGAGTCCTACGGCCGGCACGCTCGAGGGGGGGCACAGCCGCCGTGCCGGCTCGCGGCGAGGGCGTCACGGCACTTCCCGTCCCCAGGCCGCCACCCAGAGGGCATACCAATCTTCGCGACTGAGCTTGACTCGCGTGGCGCCCACCGCTTCCTCGATGTGGCGGGGATCGGCGCTTCCCACCAAGGGAATGATGCCTGCCGGATGGGCGAGCAGCCAGGCCAGGACGATTTGCACCGGCGTGGCGTTGTGGCGCGAGGCCTGGCTTGCCAGTGCGGTGCGAATGGCCGCAACGCGTTCCTGGCCGCCTGGATGGGGCCTGCTGCCGAAGAGTCTGCCTCCGCCCAGCGGACTCCAGGCCAGCGGGGTCATGCCCAGGGCCATGCACTGATCCAGCGTGCCGTCTCCGCCGGCAAGGCCCTCGTACATGGGATCGAGCCTCACCAGGCTGATCTCGATCTGGTTGCTGCGGATGGGTACGTCCAGGTATCGCTGGAGCGCGCGCACCTGCTCGGGGAAGTAGTTGCTGACGCCGACTGCCCGAATGAGGCCTCGCCGCAGCAGGTCGTTCAGCGCTGATGCCGTCTCCGCCGGGTGGGTCAGCGGATCCGGGCGGTGGATTTGATAGAGATCGATGTGGTCGATCCCCATGCGGCCGAGCGATCGTTCCACACACCCGGTGAGATACTCGCGCCCGGCATCGTAGAAGCCGTGTCGTATGGCGCCCTTCGTGGCGATCACGATTCGTTCCCGCGCGCCGGGGACGGCAGCCAGGCAGTCCTTGAAGACCTCCTCACAGCTGCCGCCGCCGTAGATATCGGCGTGGTCAAAGAGCGTGATCCCGGCGTCAAGCGCCGCTTCGAATGCCCGGATTGCGCGGGTTCGCTGCTCTGGGCCCACTGCACCGGGATCCCACGTGCCGGTCAGGCCCATACAGCCAAGAGCAATGCGCATGACCCTTGGGCCGTCGCCTCCTATCGATTGCCGCGGTAGCGCGTCGGGCATGCCGGTGGATCTCCTCTGCTCTATGTTCGACCTCACGCATCCCAGCGTACCCCGAAACGCGTGGTCTGTCTGCGGCGAGCAGCCAGCGCGCCGGCCCAGCTGCCGTCGGCAGCGCTGAGCACTGCAGTGACACTTAGCGCTGCACCCTCCGGGGGTTGCCACCAAAGGGAGACGTGGGGTCCGCTGTCTCCAGAGGCAGCCATAAAGCAGATACCGGAAATGTCGCTGTGGTAGTAGCCCGACCTCGGTGATGACGTTGCGCGGCATGCGCCCTGGCCTCACTCTTTCGTTCATGGTCGAATCGCTGCCCACACCTGATGCAGGCGCTGCGAGCACATTGAGGCGCGGATGAATTGCCCAGGCATGAGCGGGTCAGTGTACGTGCCGGACACGCTCGCGTGCAGCTAGCGGTGTCGCCGGCTCATGGCACCGATCGCACGCGCTCTCGGCGCGCCGGATCGGTAGTGCGTTGACTCTCGACGCCTCGGGGCATACATTGTAATTACAATGTATGCCCCGACCACACAAGCATCTGGGAGATAGCCGTGGCACACACCGTTACTACGCGCCTTATTCGCATTGGCAACTCGCAGGGGATCCGAATCCCTAAAGCACTGGTCGAACAAGCCGGCTTGCGCGACGCCGTCAACATCCAGCTCGACGGTGATCACCTGGTCATCTCCGCGGCCCACCATCCGCGCGCCGGCTGGGAGGACGCCTTTCGTACCATGGCCGATCAGCACGATGATGCGCTGCTGGACGCCGACACGCTCACGCCCAGCGCGTGGGATCTAGGCGAATGGCAGTGGTAATACGCCGGTTTGCCGTTTATCTTGTCTCTCTTGATCCCACGGTCGGCTCGGAGATGCAGACTACCAGGCCCGGGCTCGTTGTCTCGCCTGATGAGATGAATGCCGCTATCGCGACCGTGATTATCGCTCCGATGACCACGCGTGGACGCGCCTATCCCACGCGCGTGCCCTGCGAATTCCAAGGCAAACACGGGGAGATCGCGCTCGACCAGATTCGTGTGGTGGACAAGACACGGCTCGTCCGGCAGCTTGGCAGTATCGATGCTGCCGCTCAGCAGAGTGTGCTGGACACGCTGGCGGCTATGTTTGCCCCATGATCACGAGATCTCGCGCAGCACCTGTGCGGCTGGTGCGCCGCACAATCCGCTGCCGGATTCCTTGCACGGAAAGGAGGGTCGAGGGCGAGCGGACCCTTGGGTCAACGGCTTACCCGGCGGCGCCCTTCTCGGAATAGAAGGCGATACCGGTGCCCCCACAATGCCCGGACGATGGCGCGCGATCGGCGTGCGGTCAGTCGCGCAGGCCGATTACCTGAAGCAAGGTGCTGGCCGTCCACGGGGTAGCACAGGACCAGCGATAGACTGCCAGATCCGCGGGCAAGTCGAGCGTGGTCACGATGGTCACCAGGCGCCGGTTGAGCGAAACGCGCTCGCGGTAGTCTGCCAGCAGGCCGGCCTGCCGGGCCGGCAGCGTCTCCAGCGCCGCGTACAGGCCGTCCAGGTCGCCGCAACGGGCCAGCAGCTCCGCTGCAGTGCGCGGCCCGATGCCCGGCACACCGGGGATGCAGTCGGAGTCGTCCCCGATCAACGCCTTCAGATCGGTAAACCGCTGCGGCGTCACCCCCCACCGCTCCTGCACGAGCGCCGGGGTGAAGGCTTCCCCGTCCTTTCCCTTGGGCATGAACACGGTGACCTGCGGTGAGACCAGCTGGAGGAGGTCGCGATCGCCGGAGACGATGGTCGTCCGGAGCGCTGCGGCATTCGCCCGTGCCGCCAGGGTGCCCAGCGCGTCATCTGCTTCGTAGCCGGCGACCATGGGGTGGGCAATGCCCAGATAGTCGAGCACCTGCCCGACCTGACCCACCTGCGCATCGAAGTTGGCCACCTCCGCCTCGGTGCCGCGTGGGCGACCGGTGCGGTAGGAAGGGAACAGCGCACGGCGGAACGGCGGGTCCGGTGGATCGAACGGGATACAGACGTGGGTAGGCGCGAACCGGCGCACGAGCCGAAGGAGCGCGCCGGCGAAGCCATAGACGCCCTGGATCGGCTCGCCATCGAGCCCGAGAATGGTCCGGGGCAGCGCGTTGAAGGTGCGATGAAAGAGGTGATGCCCGTCCACTAACAGGAAGTGCTCAGCCGTCTGCATGAGACCAGCATAGCAGGACGGCACGATCTCCTCGCTACCCGCTTCTTTCCGTTCCTGAGGGGAGGCGAGAGGGACCTGGAACAAAGCGGCGTGGCCGATCATCGCTGCTGGTGAGCCGGCCACCTACGTGGGCCTGCGTTGTACTGAGCTGCTGGGAACGTGCGGAACGGTAGCGACCCGTCCGGCAGACGCAGCTCGTCTGCGGAACGCGAAGATCCGTGCTATTTGCTTGACTCTGGCCATTTCCTGAGCTACTGTGATGGCCGAAAGTAATCTGGCAGCGGCTGGAATGCTGAGTTCCGACAGGATCCGGCGGGAGGACAGCGATGGCAAGCCTGCTGCCCGTGGCCCTCGTGTCTTGCTTACTGGCGGGACTGCTCGGTGCGAGGGCTGGTGGGATGATGGCAGCGTGATGCCCGCGATCTCCACTTCTGGTCTTGTAAAGACCTTCGGATCGACGCGCGCCCTAGATGGTCTCGACTTGTCGGTCGAGACCGGCGAGGTCTACGGTTTTCTCGGGCCGAACGGCTCGGGCAAGACAACGACTATCCGTGTGTTGCTCGGGCTGCTGCGAGCCGACGCGGGGGAGGTCGCCTTGCTGGGGAAGGACCCGTGGCACGACGCCGTCGAGTTGCATCGCCGGTTGGCGTATGTGCCCGGGGAGGTCAGTCTGTGGCCGAACCTGACCGGCGGAGAGGTGATCGACCTATTCGGCCGGCTGCGGGGCGACCTCAACCCGCGCCGCCGGGATGAACTTCTCGAACGCTTCCAACTTGACCCGAGCAAGAAGACCCGCACGTACTCAAAAGGCAACCGGCAGAAGGTGGGATTGGTCGCGGCCCTCGCGTCTGACGCCGAGTTGCTCCTACTGGACGAGCCGACGTCGGGACTCGATCCGCTGATGGAGGCGGTCTTCCAGGACTACATTCGCGAGCTAAAGACCGAAGGGCGGACGGTGTTGCTCTCCAGTCACATCCTGGCGGAGGTCGAAGCCCTCTGCGACAGGTTGAGCATCATCAGGCTGGGGAGGGTAGTGGAAGGAGGCACGCTCGCCGAGCTCAGGCACCTTACGCGAACGTCGATCACAGCGGAGACCGAACGTCCGGCGCAGAGCCTTGCCAACCTGGACGGTCTTCACAACCTTGAGATCGACGGCGCCCATGTGCATTTCGACGTCGATACCGATCACCTCGACCTTGCGGTGCGCCGGCTCGGCGAGATCGGGGTCCGCAGCCTCGTCAGCCATCCACCCACACTCGAGGAGCTGTTCCTGCGGCACTATGGCGATGAGCTGGCGAAGGAACCCCGAACGGTCGACCCGGGGCGCGACATGACGACGTCGCCACGTCGATGACCTCACTTACGGGAAGCATTGCGTTGACCCGCTTCATCCTGCGCCGCGACCGCATCCGGATCTTCGTCTGGATCGCGGCCATCGTGGTGCTGGCGGCGCTTACCGCAGTTGGAATCAAGGGTCTGTTTCCGACCCAGGCTGCCCTGGATCAAACGGCTGCCGCCACTCAACACAACGCCGCCGCAATCGCCTTCAACGGACCTGCCCAGGGCCTGAACACCGTCGGCGGGCAGGTGGCGTTTCAGTTCGGCGCCGGGGGTATGGTGTTGGTTGCCCTCATGAGCATCTTCATGCTGGGCAGGCTCACGCGGGGCGAGGAGGAGGCCGGCCGCCTCGAACTCGTGCGCTCACTCCCGGTCAGCATCCACGCAAACACGTTCGCCGCGGCGCTCACGGTGGCCGTGATGAATGTGGCCGTGGGCGCGCTCACAGCTGCCGTCCTGTTAGCACAGGGCCTGCCTGCGGTCGGGTCGATCGTGTTCGGCGTGTCGTTCATCCTGGTCGGGCTCGTGTTCGGCGGCATCGCCCTTCTCGTGGTCCAGGTTACCGAAAACACCCGCGTCGTCTATGGCGTCGCCGGGGCGTTGCTCGGGGCGGCGTACGTGCTGCGCGCCGTGGGCGACATCGGCGACGGAACAGCCTCCTGGTTCTCCCCGATTGGGGTGGCTCAGAAGGCGCGACCGTTCGCCGGCGAGCGGTGGTGGCCTTTCCTGCTCTTGGCCGGGGTGACTGTGCTCCTAGTCGGCTCGGCCGCGACCATGGCCGCTCGGCGCGACCTCGGGGCGGGGCTCGTGGCGCCCCGGCCAGGCAGGCCAACGGCCGCGCCGAGTCTCGGGCACGCGTTCGGGCTGGCTGTGCGCCTGCAGCGCGCATCACTATTCGGGTGGGCCGCGGGCGTCCTCGTCACAGGCATCGGGTATGGCTGGATTGGTCCCACGGTCGACACATTCATCGGGCAGAACAAGGCCCTTGCCGAGGTGCTGGCCGGCACCGGAGGTGGGAACCTTACGGACTCCTATTTCGCTGCCTCCTTCCGAATCATGGCGCTTCTCGCCACGGGCTTCGCCGTCCAGTCCGCGCTGCGCGTGCGAAGCGAGGAGACGTCGATGCGGGCCGATTTGGTGCTTGCGACGCCCGTCTCGCGCTGGCGTTTCGCGGGGAGCCACCTCACGGTGGCTTTCGCGGGCAGCGTCGTGCTGCTCGCCGTCGCTGGTCTGGCAACCAGCCTTACCTATGGCGTAGCGGGCGGCGGCATGCAGAGCGTTCCGCGCTTGGTCGGGGCCGCCCTCGTCTACGCGCCGCCTATGTGGATCATGGTCGGACTCGCGATCGCCCTCGATGGGCTGCTGCCGCGTTGGGTCGGCGCGTCATGGGCGATCCTTGCGGCGTGCGTCGTTGTCGGGTTCCTCGGCGCGATCCTCCATCTGCCACTCTGGCTTCAGGACCTCTCTCCGTTCGAACGCGTGCCCCAGCTGCCTGCTGCGAGCTTGACACTCGTGCCGCTGCTCGTGCTCTCAGCCATTGCGGCCGGCCTCACCCTCGCCGGGCTGGGCGGACTCCGGCGGCGCGACATCGGCGGGATCTGACCGGTCCTACGCTCCTCCATTTACCGGCAGTCTCTGGAGATCTACACCCGTCTTGCGCTCGAAGACGCCCAGGAGGAGTATAACAACGTCATCAGCCGCTTCCCCGTCTGACCAACCTTGAGCCTTTAGCCTATCAAGATACTTTGCACTTGGTGACAGAAACGCTTATTCTGGGCCCTATTGCCGCTATCGCTCTCGCGGCGTCCGCCACACTTGTGACACACAATACCCGCGAATTTGGGCGCATATCGGGTCTCGTGCTCCAGGACTGGTTGATTTGACTGGACCGCTAGCAGGTGGAACATGAGCTTCCACGCGGGGACAATGCGAACCTTGGCGCCCGCAGTTGACATCATGCGAGGCGGAACAACACCTCGTTGATGCGAGCTTGCGCTCGTACCACTCACTTACTGGACGCCAAGTTCACGCTTCTGATGGGCCAGGGAACCGTTCCTGCCCCGACCTGTCGACATGTATAGTTAGCCGTTGCTTGTAGACACGCGACCCTGCAAACCATGATCTGGCCGAGAGCCAATGCACCTCCCACGTGGCCACCGTGGCCAGAGAGGTCCTGTAGGGACATCTGCCCTCCTGCGTGGCAATCGGAAACCGCGCAGGCCGAGTAGGTCATTGCGGCAGCCCACCCACCGACCTACAATTAGAGCGCGCCGCAGTGTCTTTCGCAGGAAAGGCCACAACCACGCCGGCCTGCCGCCCGGTGTCCAGCGTAAGCAGAAAGGAGAGCGCGTCACCGGCAGCCGCCCGCACGCGGCTCGCTCGAGCGCGCCACGCGACATGACTAGCACACGTTGGTACGGTCGGGACACCCAACTCACCCTCCGCATTGGCGCCACACTGTTCCTGCTCGCCGCTCTCTACGCCGTCTTCCTGGTCGTCCTCTGGAATCTCTGCGGAAGCGCCATTCTGCTCGTGGCCGCCGGCGTCGGCCTACTGCTGATCCAGTTCTACGCCTCAGACGTGCTCGTGCTGCGCACGACCCACGCGCGCCTACTCAACGATGACGAGGAGCCCGAACTGCGTCGCATCGTGCTTCGCCTCGCGCAGATGGCGAACGTGGGCGTTCCCCGCTTGGCCGTGATCGAGACCCGCGTGCCCAACGCTTTCGCCGTGGGCCGAAGTCCCAAGCGGGCCGTGATCGCGGTCAGCCGCGGCCTGCTGCAGACGCTGGAACCTGCCGAACTGGAAGCCGTGCTCGCACACGAACTGTCGCATATTCTCAACCGGGACATGATGGTCATGACCTATGCCAGTCTCCTCGCCAGCGTAGCGGCCTTCATGGTGCATTGGGGCAGATGGCTCCGATTCGGTGGCCGGGGTGGCAGCAGAAACCCGCTGGCCGTGGTGTTCCTGATCTCTCTCGCCGTCTGGTTGATCAGCTTTTTCCTCTTGCGTGCCCTGTCTCGCTACCGTGAGTACGCGGCAGATCGGGGCGCCGTGATCCTGACTGGCACGCCCGCCAACATGCGCTCGGCCCTGATCAAAGTCAACGACGTCATCCAGCACATACCAACCCGGGATCTGCGCACCGCGCAGCCACTCCACGCCTTCTACATCGTCTCGCAGTCCAAACGAAGCAGAATGGGCGAGCTGTTTGGCACACATCCCAGCATCGAGCACCGCCTTGCCCGCCTGGAAGCCATGCAGCGCTCTCTGGAAGCCAGACCACGCTAGACCGCCCCAGCGTCGAGCCGGACAAACTGACGCCGCAGAGCATAAGAGACGCAAACAAAACCGGAATCGTGTAGACCGGCAGATGAGCGTCGCGCCCAGCGCGATGAGTGTCCGCCGTGTCTGGTACACCTCTCCACGCGGCTGTGGTTTGCAACGTGATCACTGAGTAGGATTGCACGCGGGCGACCGCGCCTTCGACGACCAGAGCTGCACGCCGATCGCCGGCTAGCTGACGACGAGCG
Source organism: uncultured bacterium (assembly GCA_963827235.1). GTDB lineage: Bacteria > Chloroflexota > UBA5177 > JANWHV01 > JANWHV01 > JANWHV01. Next base: position 209,648 of record CAWHAE010000009.1, on the reverse strand, counting down.
CGTCGCCGTCGACCACGATCTTCGACGTGAAGCCGCTCGCGACGCTCATCTATGCCGAGAAGGTTCTGCCGGTCGGTCGTCGGGTTGCGCAGGTGGCCGCAGTCGCCCTGACCGTGTACGGCCTGGCGGTACTGTGGCAACCGAGTGTCCTGCCCACAGCGATGTAGCTGCCCGAGAGTTCTCGGCTCAATGCCGCTTTCACGTGCCTCGCACATGCGGTGCCGCAGGTGGATCGACCGCTGATCGGTCGGAGCTCCATCTGCCTCTCTTGGTCGCGCTCACGACTTGGCGCCCATTGCTCACTTCCTCGAAGTGAGGTATGTAGGCTGCGCATAATCATCAACCTCGTGGTAGTGGCCGTGCAAGGGGCCGAATCCTGAGGCACAGGTAGACGAAACCCGGACCAGCGCCGAGACCGGCGACCGCAAGTGCCCATTCGCTGGTCGCACACGCTGGCCCGCGCGCAACAAATATCGGACCGCTACAGCGAGCTCATTGCACCCCGCTTTGGCGCGCCGACGCTACAAGTTGGATGAATGAAGATGCAGCGCTGATCCGCGATCGCGCACTGGTGATCTTGCTTGGCTAGACTCACCTCTGATGCTCACATCTCGGCACGTATCTGGCAGGGCTCGTCGCACTACGCCTGTTCGTTCGTGCCGTGCTACGGTGTTACCGGTGGCCGGCGTTGGCCCGATCCCGCCGCACGAGAACCCGCTGCGTGGTCGGCTACAGTGCGGGCAACGCAGCGCTCGCGAGGGCGGCCAGAGGTGCGACGGGAGGGGACGGGGATGCGACACGGGCTGGTCGTGGCACTCCTGCTGGCGGTCCTGCTGGCGGCCCTGCTCGCCGGCGGGATTGGCCAGGTCGTGCGCCGGGCGGGGCCGCCGTCTGCCGTCACGGTGGGCCGGCAGCCAGTGGCCGTGGCCGTCGACGAGCAGACCCGGCGCGTCTTCGTGCTCAACAGTCAGGATGACACGGTCAGCGTGCTGGATGCGACGAGCGGCAGCCTGCGCGCGACCGTGGCTGTCGGGAAGGGACCCTTGGCGGTGGCGGTCGACGAGCTGAGCGCACGCACCTTTGTGCTCAACACGGCCGACCACAGCGTGAGCGTGCTCGATGCGCGGAGCGGCTCGCTGGTGCGCACGACGCATCTCGGACTGGGCGGTGGCCCCACTGCGGTCGCCGTGGACCGTCGCAGCAGTCGTGTTTTCGTGCTCGAGCAGGAGACATATGCGGCGCCCGGTGGCCTGGATGTGCTCGATGCACGCACCGGTGCCCTGCTGCGCCGGGTTGCACTGCCGTCCTGGTTGAACCCGCTCTACCCCGGCACGGTGGCCGTGGACGAGCGCACGGCCCGCGTGTTCGTGCTGGCTGGCGAGGGGAACCCTGTCCATCTCGACCTGCTCGATGCGCGTAGCGGCATACTCCTGCACACGGTGTCGCTCGCCGGCGCACCCTTCGCCATCGTGGTGGACGAGCAGACAGGCCGGGTGTTCCTGCCCGATGCCGTCACCGGCGCGGTGACCATGCTCGATGCGCGCACGGGCAGCCGCCTGCGCACCGTGCCGCTCCTCTCCGTCGCGTATGCGTTCGCCTACCAGCCGGAGAGCGTGGCGCTGGACGCGCGGCATGCACGCGTGTATGTTGCCGGCACGGGCCAGGCCGGCCTGAGCGTGCTCGACGCGCGGACCGGCGCGCTGGTCCGCACCATCCGCCTGGACGGCGTCCCGATCGGGGTAGCTGCGACAAGCCAGCCGGAGCGGGTCATGGTGCTGGAGCAGGACAGCACCGGTGCCGGCAGCGTCAGCATTCTGGACGCGCGCGCCGGTAGGGTGGTCGCGACGACTGCTGTTGGCATGGCCCCCACCGCCATGGCCGTCGATCGCGGCACCGACCGTCTCTATGTCGTCAACGCGGGCGGCGAACCCCGGACGCGTGGCCTGGGAGCGACCGTCTTGTCGTGGCTGGGTGCCCTGCTGCCGTGGCACGTGCAACGGTCCATCGCGCCGATGCCGGACGGCAGCGTGAGCCTGCTCTCTGTGCGCGACTAAGGCGGCAAGGCCGACGCCCCCTCTTGACAACCGCTCTTGCAAGATATAGTATGTAGGTATCTACTTACTTACGAAGGAGGGAGCGGCGATGACGGCAAAGGGCCGGCCCCGCGATCCGGAGGCCACACGGGCGGCTATCTTGAACGCCGCCGAGGAAGCCTTCGCCCAGCATGGGTTTGCCGGAGCGCGCATCGAGGCCATCGCGGCGGCATCGGGCTACAACAACGGCCTGATCTTCCGCTATTTCACGGACAAGCTGGGTCTCTATCGCGCCGTGGTGCTGCGCATCAAAGCCACGACGGAGGCCTCGTTCGGCCGCGACCTGGCCCCGCTTTTCGAGTCCAGCACGGCATCCGCGGGCGAGATGGACACGGTGCGCGCGGTGCTCGGCACGACGCTGCGCTGGGTCTTCGACTATTTCCTCCGGCACGTCACCTACAGGCGCATTCTGGCCTGGGAGGCAGCGGAGGGCTGGTCCACCTACTCCCTGGTACAGGCGGACACCGAGCAGTCCTGGTGGCTGCGGCCGGCCAGCCTGTTCCTGGTCCAGGCACAGGCCGCGCACGTGCTGCGCGAGGAAATCGACATGCCCATGCTGATCTCGGACGCATTGTATATCGCGCTGCTTCACCAGTGGTTCGTTCCCAAGAGCGAGCTCGACTTCCCTGGCATGGACTTCTCGTCCACCGAGGCGCTTGACAGAGCCCGTGAGCAGATCGTTCAGCTCATCCTGAACGGCATTGAGAGACATCCCGCTCAGTCATCCATAGCAGAGGGAGACTAGCAACCATGAGCCTGCAGTTTGCCGGCCGCAGAGGCCGATCCGGCCTCGGCGCCGAGAAGCGCCACCCCTTGTTCTCGCCGATCACAGCGGTCGTCCTCGCGGTGGGCGTGGTGGTGCCGCTGATCTTCTCGGCCTCCTACGTGGGGGCCCTTCACGACCCGAAGCCACAGGACATGCCGATCGGCGTGGTGGCCCCGTCTTCCATGAGCGCCGCGCTCATCTCGGCCATCGACACGGCCAGCCAGCACGAGCTCAAGGCCAGCGCAGTGACGGACAGCACGGCATTGCAGTCCGCGATCGAGAATCAGCAGGTCGACGGCGGCATCGTGCTGAGCGTGCCCGGCAGCATCCCGATCGGCATCACGGCGCCGGTCAGCATGACGGCTACTCTGGCGCAGGGAATCGAGCGCGCGAGCAACGGCCTGCTCAGGGTGCGGGTCGAGTCGAGTGCCGCCGCTCTCAAGGCGGACATCAATTCGCAGACGGTTTACGGCGGTATCAGCCTCTCGCTGCCGGCGCACATCGCAATCGGCGTGGTGGCTCCCTCGCTCATGGCATCGGCGCTCGATAGCCAGATCGGCGCGGCCTCCGGCGGCCTGGTCAGCGTGCGGCCCGAAGCCAGCGTGGCGGTCCTGCGCTCCGACGTGGCGAAGAAGGTCGTGTACGGCGGCCTGGTGGTGTCGGTCCCAGCTACCATTCCGGTCGGCCTCGTGGCCTCGCCACTGATCGCGCCGCTGCTGGCCCAGCAGATCGGCGCCGCCAGCAACCATCTGTTCAGCGTCACCGTGCTGCCCAGTGCGACGGCATTGAAATCCGCCATCGCCGCGAAGACGGTGGACGGCGGCGTGGTGGTCACCAGCCTGACCAGCGTGCAAATCCTCACCGCCTCAGGCAACGACTACGTGGTGAGCCAGCTCATCGCCGGGTTCGGGCAGCAGTTTGCGGCCCGGCAGCACGCCACCGCCACGGTGGTTGACGTGCAGCCGGTGGCGTCCACGAAGAGCCTCACCTCCCTGCAGATCCTCACTGCTCCCAGCCTGGACTACACAGTGAGCCAGGTCGTGGCCGGATTCGGACAGCAGGTGGCTTCGACGCTGCGTGCGATGCCTTCGTTAGTGAGCGTGGCCACGGGGCCAGGCAGCCCAGTGACGTCGGTGCAGGTCCTTACCACCAGCTCCGTCGATACCACGGTCGGCCAGATCGTGTCGACGGCCGGGAGGCAGGTCGCGGCCGCGGAGCACGCCGGCGTCACGGTGCTCGACGTGGTACCGCAGATGACGGGGACACCGAAGGCGCTGACCACGGTGCGCGTGTACACGGCGGGCGCGGTGAACTTCACGGCCAGCCACGAGCTGGCGGAGTTTGGCCAGCTCTTCGCCGCCGCGCAGCATGCCTCGGTCACGGTCACGGACGCCAAGCCGCTGCGACAGCAGGATTCCACCGGTCTGTCCTCGCTGTACATGATGATCGGCTGGGTTTTCGGCGGCTACTTCCTGGCCACGGTGGTGACCACCATCGTCGGATTCAAGCAGTGGTCGCGCAAGCACTCGCTGGTTCGCCTCGGCGCGCTGGCCCTGTGTTCGGTTGCCTCGGGCCTGGCAGGGTCCGGCATCGGCCTGGCTTTCGGCCCCATACCCTCGGAGCACTTCTGGGCGGTGGCCGGGATCGGCACTCTGCTGGTCTTCTCGACTGCCTGCGCCACGGCCGGGCTGCAGGCGCTTATCGGCATGTACGGCACGCAGGTGGCGCTGATTGCCTTCATCCTGCTGGGGAACCCGTCCTCCGGCGGAATCGCCGCGCCGCAGATGCTGCCGGGATTCTGGCGGGCGATCGGGCCCTGGCTGCCGAACGCCGCCGGCTACACCCTGCTGCGCAATACGCTGTACTTCGGTGGGCACAACTTCGGCTCGGCCATCCCCGTATTGTGCATCTACACGGTAGTGGGTGCCGCGATGCTGCTGGTGTTCGGCTCGTCGCGCATCGCGCTCTACACGCCGCGCGTGAGCTCGGCAGTCGAGGCGCTTCGACCCGGCAAGCCAAAGCTGGTCGAGCAGCCGGAGGAAGAGGCGACCGCCTGAGCGCGGGCGCAATGCGCGGCGCGGTGGGGGATCGGCCTGCGACTGCGGGCGCGGTAAGTGTGAACATTCGGAGTTGACACCCTCGAAGTGGTGTGCGGAGTGCATGGCAGTCGTCCGCCCAAACGGACAGCTGCCATGCACTCACGAATCGGCTGACTGGCCGGATGTGCTCTCGGCCGTGTGCGGGGCCTCGGAGTGCCGCGCTATCCTGAAAAGGAAAGCAGTATGCCACGGGATACGCAGGGATGAAGGAGCGCTGAGATGACCGCATGGGAATCCTATCTGGAAGAGCACGCGTCGCGACACATGGACGAGCTGGTCGACTTTCTGCGCATACCGAGCGTCTCGGCTCTGCCCGATCACGCCGGCGATGTGCGGCGGGCCGCCGAGTGGGTGGCCGCCCGCCTGACGACGGCGGGTGCCGAGCACGCGCGCGTCCTGCCCACCGCCGGCCATCCGGTGGTCTACGCCGATTACCTGCACGCTCCGGGCAAGCCGACCGTGCTGATCTACGGGCACTTTGACGTGCAGCCGGTAGATCCGGTGTCGCTGTGGACCACCCCACCCTTTGAGCCCCAGGTACGCGACGGGCGCATCTACGCGCGAGGAGCGAGCGACGACAAGGGCAACATGCTGGCACCGATCCTGGCCGTCGAGGCACTGCTGCGGTCGGAGGGCGGCGTGCCCGTCAACCTGAAGTTCTTCCTGGAGGGCCAGGAGGAGATCGGCAGCCCGGACGTGCCGCCGTTTCTTCGCAAGCAACGCGATCTGTTTGCCTGCGACATGGTGCTGAGCGCGGACGGCGGGCAGTTCGGCGAGGATATGCCCAGCCTGTGCCTGGCATGCCGCGGCCTTTGCACCGTACAGATCGACGTGCAGGGCGCCAAGCAGGATCTCCACTCGGGCATCTTCGGCGGCGCGGTGGCGAACCCGATTGCGGCCCTGGTGCAGATTCTGGCCTCGCTGCGGGACGAAGGCGGCCGCATTCTGGTGCCGGGCTTCTACGATAAGGTGGTCGAGCTCACGGACGCCGAGCGAAAGGCGCTGGCCGAAGTCCCGTTCGACGAGCAGGAGTTCATGGCCGGCCTGGAGATCGACGCGCTGCCGGGCGAGCCCGGCTACACGCCGATGGAGCGTCGCTGGGTGCGCCCGACCCTGGAGTTCTCAGGCATCTGGGGAGGCTTCCAGGGCGACGGAGTGAAGACGGTGCTGCCGGGCGAGGCGCATGCCAAGATCACGTCCCGCCTGGTGCCCAACCAGGAACCCAGCGAGATCGTACAGCTGATCGCCGAGCATATCCGGCGGCAGAGGGTGCCGGGCGTCAAGATCGGCGTGCAGATGCCGGTGAACCAGGCCAGGCCGTATGCCATTGCGGCCGATCATTGGGGCAACGTGGTGGCGGCGCGGGTACTGACCCAGATCTACGGCACAACGCCGTTGCTCACCCGCTCCGGCGGCAGCATCCCGGTCTGCGAGCTGTTCCTGAACATCCTGGGCGCGCCGACCGTAGAGTTCGGCTTCGGCCTGGACGACGAGAACTTCCACGCGCCGAACGAGTTCCTGCGCCTGGCCAGCTTCGAGCGCGCCAAGCGGGCCTACGGCCTGATCCTGCACGAGCTTGGTTCGGCGAGCCCCGCCGGCTGAGCAGGGGACGGTAGCCTGCGATTGCGTCATGGCAGCGGATGCGGGACCGCAGTCCCGGGTGAGCGGGGAACGGGGATTCTCCAGCCGCCTCAGGGTATGGTGCGGAATGGAAAGTAGCCGATGAACCCGACCAGGACCACGATCAGGTAGCTCCAGACGACGAGCCGCGGCAGTCCGCCGCGGCAAAGGAGCAGGGCGAGGGCGAGCGTGACGGCCGGCAGCGAGGGCAGAAAGTAGAAGATATAGGATATGCGGTGCCCCAGCATGGCAAGGGGGTAAAACGGCAGATACGTAGCCGCGAGCCAGGTGACGATCCAGAGAGAAAGCCGATCACGGCGTTGCCAGGCATGCCAGAACGCGAAGGCGATGCCAAGGGACGCGGCGCCGATGATGGCAGGGTTCATCGCCCCGCGGAAGAAGATCACCGCACGGTCCGATAGCAGATGCCCGTTCACCATCACCTGTTGGTCGCTACGGAAGTAGGTCATCTGCACCTCGTTGATCAGCCACTGCCAGGGCTGGCTCTCCTGTCCCTGGGGACCGCCGGGGCGCGCCAGGTCGAAGCCGTAGCGCAGCATGTAGTGCAGGTGGTCCCAGGGGAAGCGATAGCCGGTGAACCGCGCGTCCAGCAGCCAGAGCCCGAAGAACCAGAGGGGCGCAAAGCCGACGAGGAGCAATCCCACGGCGCGCAAGCGGGCACGCAGCCACCCGTGAGCCTGTCGCCTCCAGGCCCATGCCGCGGACACGATCTCTAGCAGGACCAGGGCGAGCAGGCCGAAGACGCCGGTGAGCTTGACGAGGGAGGCAAGGGCGCAGGCCATGCCGGCCAGGAGAGGGTGGCCGCGGAGCGCGAACCAGGATCCCAGGAGCAGGAGCGCGACCAGCATCATGTCGAGAGTGCCGATGCGGCTGTGCACCAGCGACAGGTTGTCGGCGGAGAACAGCGCCGCGGCGGTGACCGCGAGCCAGGGATCGGCCCCTGCCGCTCGCGCGATGCCGTAGAGCAACAGCACGGCGGCAAATCCGGCGATCACGCTGGGCAGGCGCCAGCCGAGTGCGTCGTCGCCGAGCAGGCGTATCGAACCGGCGATCAGTACCTTGCCGAGTGGCGGATGCTCCTGGTTGGGATCGCGGCCGGTTGGCTGTCCGGCGTAGGGCTGTCCGGCGGGCACCGGTAGGCCCGCGATGTCGCGGGCGGCATTCACGTAGTAGGCCTCGTCGAAGATCAGCGCGCCCGACGGCTGCGGCAGCCAGATCAGGCGGGTCAGCAGCGTGCACAGCAGAACGAGCATGAGGACGGGACCGGGTCCGGGCAGCAGGCGCCGCCACGGCCCGGACCGTGGAAGCGGCGGCTCTTGCGGGCCAGGCTCGCCAATCGGTTCCTGGGATGCGGGCGTATCAAGCGCTAGCAGGTTGGCCTCCGCAACGACAAGTCTCCGTGCACGTGGCGAGGTGACGGCCGCGAATTGTTACCCGGCACTGGGCGCTTGGCAGGCAGCTCAGCGCGTCACGGTCGGAACTGCGTCCACGGCTTCCAGCCTCGGCCGGGATCGCGACGGTAGCGATGTGGTACCTGCCCGTGTATCGGCTACGCGGTGGAATCAGAGCGTCGTGGTAACCGGAGTGGTGGTCGTCGTCGTGATCACGGTCGAGGTAACCGGAATGGTGGTCGTCGTCGTGGTCGTCGTGACGGTGATCGTGGTGGGAGACGTGGCCGTCAACGTCACGAAGTCCGTGGTCGTCGTCGTGACCGTGACCGTCTGGTCACTCGTCACCGTGGCCGTGCTTATCACCGTGGTCGTGCTGGTCTGCGTGGCCGTAGACGTATCAGTGACAGTCGAGGTAACCGTCTGCGTGGCCGTGACGGCCTGGCAAACGGGAATGGCCAGCGATTCGGAGAGGGAGTCGGGCACGTGAAGCTCGGGCGAGGTATGCAGGATCTTGATCACGTAGGCGGGCGAGCCCGGCACCGGCGTGAACGGTGAGAAGGCATACGAAGCGGTGTTCGTACCATTGAACGCGGCCGTGGCTCGTCTTCCCGTATCCTGAAAGCGGTGTGGCACGTTCTGCGACAGGAAGAACAGTCCGAGCACCACCGTTCCCCTGAACTGCGGCTGAGCCTCGACCTGAACGCTACCGCTGATCGAGGGCGTGCGGGCGCAGGAATTGGCGATCGTGATGCTGACGATGCTCGGCCAGGCGGCAGGCTTGCCGCTTCTGCTGACGGCGAGCGCTGCCTGGCTCCGCCCGGTTCCCAGTCCACCGGCCAGGACGTAGGCGCAGAGAAGGAGCGCGGCCACGACTCCGCTGCTTGCCCAGCCCAACCACCGAGTGCGTCCATCCTCGCGCATAGGATACCCCTGTTCAGCGCTACCGGTGCGGGACGGCCGGCGGACCTCGCCGCGTGCTCGCGCCGGTCGTTCGCTACCTGGCCGGATGTTGAAACTGCGGGTACAACGTATCGCGCGCCGGACGAGGCAGCGCTTGCCGCGAGCATACACGAAGCACAGCTCGATTGGCTTAGAATCCTCGGGCGGCACCTGCAACCGAGAGCGACTCGCCGCGATTGCGCCTATCCTCGGGCATTCGCTAGTTTAAGCTATTCAAACTTTGTATGCAACACCCGCATGAGGTCGTGAGGTCGCGTGAGAACGAACACCGGCGGCGGCCATGGGACCGTATTGGGCCGCGGCGCACCCGTCAGGTGACGGCCACTGCTTCGTTTTCGCTCAGCAGAGCCGGTGCCGGCGCGCGGCCCATCGGCGAGGGCCACCAGTTCCAGCGCCCGAGCAGGACGACGATCGAGGGCACCAGCAGGGTGCGGACCAGGAAGGTGTCGAGCAGCACGCCGGAGGCGATACCGGCGCCGAGCTGCCGCACCTGCTCGGAGGAGCCCGTCACGGCAACCACGGCGAAGGTGGCGGCCAGGATCATGCCCGCGGAGGTTACCGTCGTGCCGGTGGCATTCAGCGCAATGGCAATGGCATCGTGCAGGCGCCGTTTGCCGCATTCCTCGCGAATGCGGCTCATGACCAGAATGTTGTAGTCCGATCCGAGGGCCATCAAGAAGACGAACATCAGGAAAGGCAGCACGAAGTTCAGGCCCGCGTCGCCCTTGAGGTGCATGAAGATCACGACGGCGACGCCGAGAGCGGCGAAGAAGGAGATCACAACGCTGAGCACGAGATAGAGTGGGGCGATCGTGCTGCGCAGAACCAGTCCCAGCAGTACGGCGATCAGCAGCATCACGACGGGCACGATGTGGACAAGGTCGTCGTTGGAGGCGCTGCTAACGTCGTATCCCGAGGCGGCCTGGCCGAGCACGCCGCTCGCGGTCGCCCCGGCGGCACGCGCCACGCCTTGCACGGCGCTGCGCACGCCGGGAATGGCTTGCAGGGCCGGCGTTCCGGCGGGATCGCCGGCCGCCAGGGTGGTGTAGAACTGCAGCGTGCGCCCGTCCGCGCTGATGAACTGCGCGGTGGCCCGGTAGGCGTTGTAAGTGGCAACCGGTAGCTGAGCGGCAATGTTCGCAGGCTCGACCGGCGGCAGGGCTGAGGGGGCACCGAGCCGGGAGTAGAGCTGAGCAAGCTGCGAGGGCTGGATTGGGGTCCCGCTCGGATCAAGCAGGCCGCTGACGGACTTGAAGACGGGTTGCTTGCTGAGAGCCTGTTCGGCGGCCTGCACCGGGCCGAGATCGTTCCAGGCCGAGCTGGGGAAGACCAGCAGAACGGTGGTTGGATTGACCGCGGCGGCAGGATAGTGCGCGCTCAGGGCCTGCGAGCCGAGCAGTGAATCGCTACCATCCGGACCGGTGGCACCGGCCGCAAAGCCGCCGGCGGCGTAGCCGAGGGCCAGCGCGGCGAGTACACCAAAGAGTACGAGGCCGCCGACGAGCGTGCTCACGGGCCTGCCGACGATACTGACCGCGATGCGGCCCCAGGCGCCGGCACGCTCGCTGCCGGGCCGGATCCGCATCGGCCAGAAGACGCCTCCGCCCAGAAGGCTGAGCAAGGCCGGCAAGAACGTGAGGGCGGCCAGCAGCATAAGGCCCACGCCGATGGCCAGGCCGGGACCGAGATCGCGGTAGACGCCGAAGGTGGCGAGCAAGAGGCAGAGCAGAGCGCCGATCACGGTGCCGGCAGAGAAGCTGATCGACTCGCCTACCTTGTCCACGGCCTCGACCACCGCCTGGCTCGGCGAATGCCCGCGCTGGATCTCCTCGCGGACGCGCAGGATCAAGAATAGCCCGTAGTCGGTGCCTGCGCCGAGCACGAGCACCGTGAGGATGACCTGCGTGAAGCTGGATACCTGGAAGCCGATCGACGACACCCGGGCGATCACTGGGCCGGCCAGGAGGAGAACGAGAACGGCCGGCAGCAGGCAGACGATAGGCGCCAGGATGGAGCGGAAGACGATCACGAGCATGATCAGGATGACGAGATTGGTCAGGAGCTGCGTACGCTGGTTGGCGTCGGCGGTGGCGCGCTTGCTGTCCACGTTGCTGGCCATGTTCCCGGTGAGGTGGAGGTTGAGACCGGCTCCCGGATGTGCGGCGCTCAGCGCCGCGCGCACCTGGTCTATCACCGTGCCGGCCCGGCTGTCGGACGGAGAAACGTCGACGCCGATCGTCGCCTTGCGAGCGCGGCCGTCGGCGGAGATGCTCTGGTCGTGGACGAAGGCGACATGCCGCACTTTCTGCGCGTTGTTCTCCGCCCGAGTCATTGCCGCCTGGTCCTGTGAGGTAAGCGGTCCATCGGCGCGTACGGCGACGATCACCGACGTGTAGAGGTTGGCGGGCTGGAACGGCGTGGCGAGGGTGGCAGCCTGCTTGGTGGGGGCGCTCGCCGGCAGGAACGAGCTGTTGTCGCTGTTGACGACACTGCCCAGGGAAGGGAAGGCGCGCGCGCAGAAAATGGTTATCAGCACCCAGGCGACGATCACCGGGTAGCGGAAGCGAACGGCAAAGCGGCCAATCCAGGCCATGGCGTGCTCCTTTCGACGTGATGCCGGCTCGGGTGTTCCCTCCCTGCCTTCAGGCTTACGCTAACACGCTCCGCGCCAAGATATGTGGCAGAACTGTGATCCCGCGACGGTCACGCTTCTGTCACACTTGACGTTTTGCCGTCTGTTATACTCGGCGCAATCCGGATCTGCAGCGCAAGGGCGGCATACACATGGACGCCGGTACACCAGGTGAATCGACGGTGCTGATCGTAGAGGACGACAGGGCGATGGCGGCTCTCGTGCGCACCTACCTCGAGCACGCGGGGTATACGGTGCTCAGCGCCGAGACCGGCGAGCAAGGGATAGAGCTCGCGCAACGGCACCACCCCCAGGTGATTCTGCTGGACCTGATGCTGCCGCTCCTGTCGGGGTGGGAGACCTGCCGCGCTCTGCGCGCACGTGCCAACGTGCCGATCATCATGGTAACCGCGCTGCGCGCCGAGGCCGACCGGCTGCGGGGCTTCGCGGAGGGAGCGGACGACTACGTGGTCAAGCCGTTCTCGCCACGCGAGCTGGTGGCGAGAGTGGGCGCGGTGTTGCGCCGGGTGCGGGCGGCGCCGGAGCACGCGATCACCGTGGGCCCCATCGCCGTCGACCCGGCTCGCCGGGAGGCGAGGGTAGCCGGCGTTCCGGTGACCCTGCGGGAGCGGGAGTTCGACCTGCTGGCCTACCTGGCCTGGCACGCCGGCGACGTCTGTGCCCGTGCCGTGCTGCTCGACCACGTATGGGGGTACGACTTCGACGGCGACGAGAGAACGATTGATTCGCACGTGCGCCGCCTGCGCGAAGCACTCGGCTCCGCGGGGTCGCAGGTGCGCACCGTATGGGGCATCGGGTACAAGCTCGTGGCGGACCCGTCGTGAGCGGGGCGCGACGCACGCGGCGGCGCGGACTGCGCAGCCGCCTGGCCCTGGCCATTGCCGCCGTGGGCTTGCTGGCGCTGCTGACCAACGCCGCGCTGCTGAGCGTCTTTCTCAACTCCTATCTGATCGACCGGCAAGGGACTCTCCTGGCCCGGCAGACGACGGCGATTGGCAGCTGCTGCAGCGGGGGGCGCTCCGGCGTGCTCCTCCTGGCACCGCGGTCCCTGCCGCGCGCCATGACCGACCTCCTAGCCGGCACGCCGGACCGCCGCGCCCTGGTGCTTGGACCGTCCGGCAATCTGCTCTACGCCTCGCCCATGCCGCAGTCCATGCAGACCGAGCTGCTCGCTCGCCTGCGCGCGGATCTGCGACGGGCGCCTTCCGGAGGGGCGGCCGGCTGGCACCAGGTGGGGAACGAGCTGATCAGCGACATACGGATCGACATGGGTCCGGCGATAGCGCGCCGCCACGGCGGCTTGCTGCTGGCGGACCCGGTGGATGCCGTGGGAGCGCAGTGGCGGCGAGTGATTGCCCTCGTGGTGCTGGCGGGTGGTGTCTCACTGGCGCTGGCCGTGGTGGCCGGCCTGGCCGCCGCGCAGGTGCTGAGCCGCGCTCTGCGCGCCGTCACGGCCGTGGCGCACAGCGTGGCAGCCGGCAACTACGGTGAGCGAGTGATGCCGGATGGCCCCGCCGAAACGGCAGAGCTGGCCGAGGCATTTAACACCATGATCGGGGAGGTGCTGCACCGGCGGCAGGTCGAGCGTGACCTGGTGGCGAACGTCTCTCACGAGCTGGCCGGGCCCCTGGGACTGATCCAGGGCTATGCCGAGGGACTGGCAGACGGCATTATTGCCGGAGAGCCGCAGCGCGGCGAGGCGCTGCGCACGATCCGGGACGAGACCGGCCGACTGCGCCGGCTCACCGGCGATCTGCTCGACCTGGCGCTGCTGGAGACGGGACAGGCTGCAGTGGTGATCGAGCCGCTGCCGGTGGCGGAGCTTCTGGGCGGGCTACAGCAGCGGTTCGCCCCAGCGGCCGAGCAGGCAGGCATCAGGCTGCAGCTGGAGGTGGCCGCCGATCTGCCACCGCTGGAGACGGATGGGCTACGCCTGGAGGGCGTGCTCGTCAACCTCATGCAGAACGCTCTGCGCTACACGCCCGCGGGCGGCGTGGTGACGCTTCGTGCCTGGGCGGACGCGGGAGCGATCGTGCTGGCGGTGGCCGACACGGGCCGCGGCATCCCGGCGGAGGACCTGCCGCGCATCTGGGAACGCTTCTATCGAGCGGAGCGCGGCCGCGATCGCGGGCGGAGCGGTGCCGGTCTCGGCCTGGGCCTGGCCATCGGCCGTAGCACGATCGAGCTGCTGGGAGGCAGCATCGACGTGGAGAGTGCCTTGCTGCGAGGGACGACGTTCAGCATCCGGCTGCCCGCGTGATGAGCGGGGAACGGTAGCCTCCGCGGAGGATCGCGGTCGGACGCTGAAACGCAGATGCCGCAGATACAGGGGAGATGGCGCAGATGGGCTGGCTGAAGGAGGGAACTGTAGCCTCCGGCTGCGAGGATGGCAGGGACGGGCCGGCCGGGTACACACTGCGGAGGGTCGCGGTTGCGCGCTTCGTCCGTTGGGATGGCGCCGTGCCGGTGGCTACAGCGACTACCGCGGCCGCGGTGGGTGTAGCCGTTAGCGCTTGGCCGATTACGGGGTTGCCGACTCGAGGTTTGCGATCACGTGCCGGAGGGTCGATTCGAACGCGTGGATCTCTTCGACGCTGAGCCCGGTATAGAAGAGCGAGAGCATCTCCTGCGACACGGCCAGGTACGAGGCATGAGCGGCACGATTCTGCTCCGTGAGCCGGATGACGTGGCGCCGGCCGTCAGTAGGGTGGCGCGCGCGGACGATCTGTCCCTGCTCTTCCAGCCGGTCCAGCATCTGTGTCAGCGTGGACTTGTCGAGCTTGGTGCGCGTCGCCAGGGCGGCCTGAGAGAGCCCGTCCGCCTTCCAGAGCGCGTAGATGATGCTACCCTGGGCGGGATTGAGCTCGGTGATTCCATGCTGCTTGAGCAGGCGGGCGAAGACCCGCCGGCCGAGCACGTGGGCTTTGGCGATCAGGTTGCCGCCCTCGAGCGCGGGGGCCGCGACGGCATCCCTGCCTGTCTCGCCGCTCGACGACCGGCCCGCCGTCACTCCGGGCTGCCCGTCGCGGCAGGGATCGACAGGGGCTGCGAGGCGTCAAACGCGGTCACGCTCCGGCCGTGGTAGTAGCGGCCTCGCTCAGGCCGGAAGCGGAACACGGTAAAGTCTCCGCCGTCCAGTCCGCCGGAGTAATACATCTCCCAGCCTTTCATCCACAGCGAAGCCTTGACCTCGCGATCCATGACTTCCTCGAGCGTGCCGGTGAGTGTTAGCCCTTGCCAGCTTGCCAAGCCGGCGTAGTAGAGGCAGACGCGGGGATCGCGCCTGATCTCGCCGGTCTTCACGCTGGACGTGTTTGTGCCGAGCCAGGCGGCGAAGCCGGGCGGCAGCGAGGCCGGTCCCTTGGCGACGGCGCGGGCGCGCATCTTGAGCAGGTTGAACATCACGCGCGTGTTGGGGTAACCGTCGGAGCCATTGGTGGTGACGTAGACGAACCGGCTCCGGCGCACCAGGTTGAAGGCCGACTGTACCACAGTACCATCCGACATCGTGTCCTCCAATAGTTTTATCACAAACTATTATAGTTTGCTGTAAAACTATCGTCAAGCATCGGGCGACTGCCTCTGCTGGGGCACGCTGGGCGGAGACGGAGAGTGCTTCGCGGGGGGCGGCTTTCGCGTCCAGTGCCGGGATGCCGCCAGGAGGCCGGCCTGGAGTGGTTCGATCAGCCAGTGGCTCGGCGCAATCCGTCAATCGACGCTCAGCCGGCGGGTGCCTTTTCCGCGACTGCGTGCTCCTGTGCCCTGCCGCCGGGCAGAAGGGACACGGCGAACAGACCGATCACGGCGGCGACGAGCGCGGCAAAGAACGCCGCGTGGATGCCGTCCATCAGCGAGGCATGCACGTGGTACAGCACGCTGCCGGCCAGGGCGTGGCCCGTGCCGCCATTCAGTGCCTGATTGGTCGCGGCGGTAGAGCCCTGCGTGGCGTTGTTGATCAGAGCGCCCATGACGGCCAGTCCGACCACGGAGCCGAAGCTGCGCACGAACATGGTCGTCGCGGTTGCCACGCCGCGGCGGGCCCACACCACGGCGCTCTGCACGGCGATCAGCATGGGCGTGCTACTCAAGCCGAGACCGACGCCGACCACGAAAGAGAAGAGACTGGCCAGGGCGAAGGAACTCTGCACCGTCAGGGTCAGCAGGAGGGCGACGCCGATCACGTCGCAAAGCATGCCGGCCACGGCAGTGCGGCGGTAGCCAAAACGCAGGGCCAGGGTGCCGGAGATCGCTCCTGCGAGCGGCCACCCCAGCGACATGGGGGCGAGCGCCAATCCGCCGTGAATGGCGTCGAGGCCAAGCACTCCCTGCACGAAGAGCGGCACCTCGAAGGTCACGGCCATGATCAGTACGCCGGCGAAGCAGCCTCCGACGGCGGACACGGCGATGATGCGCGAGCGTAACAGATCCAGGGGGAAGACCGGCTCGGCGGCACGCCGCTCGACCTGGACGAACAGGGCCAGCCCGGCTACCGTGATCGCCGCCAGGGCACCGGTCTGGATGGAGCGCCACGCCCAGGCCTGGCCACCCTCGATGAACAGCAGGAGCAGGGCGGATAGCGCGCCGGTGAGCAGGGTGGCGCCGGCGACATCCAGTGCATGCCGCCGCGTGGTGCGATGCTCGTGGAAGTAGCGCGAGATCATGCCTACGGCCAGAATCGCCACCGGCACGTTCAGGTAGAAGATCCAGCGCCATCCCACGTCGTCGACCAGGAATCCGCCGAGCAATGGGCCGATGACCGCGGACACGCCCCAGACGCTGCTGAACGCGCCCTGCACGCGCGCCCGCTGCTCGAGGGTGAAGATGTCGCCGATGATAGTCAGCGTCACCGGCTGCACCGCGCCGGCGCCCAGGCCCTGAACGGCACGGAACACGATGAGCATCAGCATGCTCGAGGCCGCGCCCGAGAGGACTGAGCCCAGCACGAACAGGCCGATGCCGGCGTACAGGATCCGCTTGCGTCCGAACAGGTCCGACAGCTTGCCGTAGATCGGCGTGGTGACGGTCGCCATGAGCAGGTAGATCGAGGGTACCCAGGCGTAGAGCGAGAAGCCGCCAAGCTCGCCGGCGATGCGCGGCATGGCGGTGCTGACGATGGTGCCGTCCAGCGCCACGAGGAACATGGACAGCATGAGGCCTGCCACGATCGGGCGGATGCCGGGAGGCAGGCGCACGGGTGCTTGTGCCGCGAGGCGGTTCGGGGATTGGTCGCCACCGTCGAGCGGTCGTCTCGTGTTCAGCGCCTTCCCCTTTCAGTCCGGCGGTGGCTCAGCCTACCTGCTCCACTGCTACTTTAGCATGCAGGACAGGGCTTCCGGGGCGTAGGGCCCGCATGGTGGCCGAGTTGCCTGGCCACGGGGCGCCTGCCAGGCACCACGTACGCGCGGCGACCAGGCTATCCTGGTGATGTTCTCCGCCGGCCTCGACTGCCGAAGCCCGGCCCAGAGGGGTCGTGGCAGATGAGTGCCGGCAGAGTGGGCTCGGCTCATGCCAAGCCGCACGCGCCGGCTCATGCATTACGTTCCGGACGGCTCTAGTGGTCCGAGGGCAGGCTCCCGACACGGCCTGCCTTCAGGCGCTGCCCTCGGCCCTGAACCCGGCTCCAAAGCGATTCTCGTGCGCGAAGTCGTCGACGTCACGACGCACGCGCACAGTGCCGGCCGCCTTGCCAACAGCATGGCCCAGGCGGACGGCAAAGGCGATCTTCATGTGCGCGGGGACGGCGAGCAACTCCTTCAGCTCCTTCTCCACAGGCACTCCGCCGAAGACGCTCATGATCTGCATGCCGATGCCCAGGGACTGGGCAACGAGCCACATGTTCTCCATGGCACAGCCAAGACTCATGAAGCCAAGCACGTCCCCTTCAGAGGCCGGTGCCCGCTTCCGGGCGTCATAGAGCACGACCAGCACCACGGGGCTGCCCTTCACGGTGTCCTTGAGGAAGGACGGCTCGCTCTCGCGCGCCACGGCGTGAAAGTCGGCGCCGGGAACGCGCCATGCAGCGGGGAACTGAGCGCCCAGGATACCGACCTTCTTCCGGCGCAGCTCCTCTTCCGAGAAGGCGAGCTGGGCGAGGTTCTCCCGGATGAACACCTCCGACGGCGGCGACGGGATCTCGCCGACGCTCGCCAGCAGGTTCTTATCGTCGACGACCACGATCTCGAAGTTCTGCATGTTGTGCGCGGTAGGCGCCCAGCGCGCGGCTTCGAGCATCTGCTTCAGGTCGGCGGCGGCGATCGGGCGATCGGGGTCAAACGGTCCGCGATCGGAATGCCTGTCCCGGATCAGCGACATGATGTCCGGCATGATGCCCTCCTGTAACGATGTTCACGCTCGTTTTGGGGCTATCCGCAACATGGGGACAGCCTCGCCACACGCTCCGGGGTGGGGCTCACCGCACGTTCCATGCGTGGCAGCCCACCGTGAGCTGGCCACGATCATTCTCGCACAGGCCAGAGCGGCTGTGCCGGGAGTGCCTGTTGCAGGCTCAGGGCAGCGAGCATCAACTCAGGGGGCGAAACCGCCAGCGGCGCCTTTCAGCCGCCCGGGCAGTGACATGGCGCTGCTGCCCGGCGAAGGGCCGGGAGACGTTCGCCGTATGTGCTTGACAGCGGTGCCGTCCGTCCGAGATCTACGGGCGCTCAACCGGCTGAACCCGGCGAGCATGCGTGGCCATGCCTCGCTCAGCCGGCATGCAGGGTGTCGAGACCCTGGCGTACACGCCCCTATGACGCCAACCGGTTGGCCGGTGGAGCGGTCACTTGCCGTACGGCAGGCCGTCGGCGAGTGTCCACCGTCCGCCGGGCACCGGTGCCGGCTCGCCGTCTATGAGCTGTCGCGCCTCTCTCACCTCATCGGCCGTGGGCACGTGCGATCCCAGCACGCCGGCGTTGCACATGGCGCTGGCGAGGCCGCCGCCCGTGCCGTGCGACCAATACTGGTCGAAGCAACTCTGCAGGTTTTTGGACGCTGACTCCGGAATCTGATTCCAGCGCCCGAGCCAGGCGAGCCAGTTGACCACGTCGCTGTACGGCTTGTACGCCGCGCCGTCGGCGCCGCGCATCACCCACGAGTGAATCGCCTCCTGGAGCAGGGCCTGCTTGCCGGCATCCGTGGTGTCGACGAGCTTATCCTCCGGGTAGATCTCCTGGAAAGTGGACAGGACCCGCTTCGTCTCGTACCAGACTTCTCTCGCCGAGTGGGTCTTCCGCACGAGGTTGGAGAAGAAGTGCTGGGCGATGTGCACGCTGGCGTAGGATTCGACGGAGATGCTCCAGCCGACGAAGACGCCGGGCTTGAACAGATCGCTGAAGTGGGTGAGCTTCGCGCTGTAGCACGCGTCGACGTACACGAGCGACCGGCTAGCTTTCCAGCCCTGATTCTGGGCCTGCACGGCCTTGAAGAACCCTTCGTACACGGCAAGGAACCAGTCGACCGAGGCGGGGCCCTCGCGCAGTGCCAGGGGCCGTACATATTTCCAGAGGTACTGCGGCAGGCCTTCCTCCTGGAGCATCTGCCTGATCAGGCCCTCGGGCGGTGCGGCGCCGGCGCTCCAGCCGTCGCCGGCCCTGCGAATGAAGCGCTGTCCGGTCGCCAACACGTAGCTGGTCGAGATGTCCCCGATGTGGCTGAAGCTATCGATTCCGCTGTGGCTGGAGATGTAGAGCACGCCGGGATCGCTGATCAGGGCATCGTACAGGGTGCGAGGCGTGAACTCGGTGTCCACGCGAACTGTCACGTCGCCGGCCGGATAGCCCGCGCGCACCAGGTCCTGTTTGAGCACGGTGGGACTTTCGCCGTTGTCCTTGAGCGCGTAGGTGACTTCGCCGGGGCGCGAGTACTCTCGCTGGTTGTAGAACCCGAACAGCAGCTGCGCGGAGTGATGGACCGGGTCGTCCTTGCCGCTGCTCGCCTGCATGAGCAGGTGCGTGCGTGGATCGGTGGCAAACATGCTCATCGTCATGGGCTTAGGGGACGAATACTGTGGTGCGGCCATGGCCAGTGGATCGACGGTGAGCCAGACGCCGTACGTGCGCCCGCCCTCGGTCTTCACCACGATGCCGCTGTAGTCGTCGGTGAGCGCGAAGTCGAAGGCGCTCTTTTGTGCCGCCAGCGCCGCGGCGCCCGCCACTTTTCCCGTCGCGTCCTGGGACGAGAAGGAGTGCTCCTTCAAGGCGGCCAGGGCGGCGCGGGCAGCCGCATCGTAGTCGTCGCCGCCGGCCACGGCCTGGTCGAAGGCGGCGTAGGCCACGGACGCGACGTCCTGTGAGCCGGGCGCCAGCGCCGCCGGCCGCCGCCAGGTGGAGGTACCGGTGCCGTCGCTCATCAGCTTGAAGGGCAGAATGAGCTTGCCGCCGGCATAGCTGTAGGCTTGAGCCGCGAGACTGATCCCCGTCTGCGAAAGCTGCAGGGTGATCTTGCCGCCCGCGGTGGTGACGCCGGACACCTGGTACGTGCCCGGGTCGTTGTACACCTCGGACGGCCGCGTGCAGCTCAGGGTTGCCGATCCGCGCGCCACGAACAGGAGCGTGCACTGCGAGCCGGTCGAGGGATGGGAGCCGTTCGAGTCCTTTGACCAGATCCAGGTGCCGATCAGCGCCCGATCCACGGCGTCGTCGCCTGCCGTGGAGAGCGAAGCCGGGCGATGGGCGGCAGTCTGCGGCTCCGGGCGCACGAGATGCCCGCAGGGCGTGCCGAAACAGGCTGTTTGAACGGTGTGGGGCGGCGCGGACTCCAGAGCACGCGTGCTACCTGCCGTCACGAGCGTGGACGCTGCCGCGGGCGCGGCTATCTGGCCGGAGGGCGGCAAGCCGCCGCTAATGAGGACCACGGCGGCCAGGACGGCCACGGGGGCAGAGACTCGAAAGCCAGACGCAGTGAAGCCCATAGTCGCCCTCCACCAACGATGCACACTCGGTACGAGCCCGGCGCCGCGGCGACTGCTCGAAAGGTCGCCTCGCCGCGCGGCGTCCGCTGGCCATTGTACTGCTGAGCGCGGTGCGCCGGGATGGTAGCCTGCGATTGCGATCCGCAGTAGGTCGCGGCTGGACGGGGACCGGCAGCCTGCGCTTGTGATCGCAAGACAGCAGAGGGCGGACCGCGGTCCCGGATGGGTGGTGGAATGTAGCCTCCGGGTATGGAGGGTAGGGATGGGCCGGCCGAGGCAGCGGAAAAGGGCGGGTGGTACTGATGGAGATGATGGGACTCAGCTCAGGTCGGTTTGCAGATTGCCGGCCACGGTCGGCGGAAACGTGGTGTGGAGCAGGCTGCCTGAAAAGCGCAGGTGGCCGCGCGCTCCCAGGTAGGCGCCGGTGCCCCCGACGACGACGAAGTCGACCTGGATGTCGCCCTGGGTCACGTCGACGTTCCAGTGCAGGGTGCCCGGTCCGACCGATCCATAGAGTGTGCCGCGGTATTGGCCGTGCTGGTAGGCGGCGAACGACCAGCTCCCGCCGGTCACCGAGTGCGTGAACACGGGCCGGGGATAGGCAGGGCGGTAGTTGACGCTGGCAGTAAGGTTGCCCGCGACCCGGCCGCTCACGGCGGCCGTGAAGCTTGCGCCGTAGCGCGTGTCGCCGACCACGGTTCCCGCGCTGGTCTCTACGCCCTGCACCGACGCGTCCAGCAGGCGCAAGGGAGTGACGAGATTCGAAACGGCCGCGGCCAGTATCAGGGCGGCGGGAATGGCCGTGAGTATCCAACGGCGGCACCGGTGCCGCGGTGCCGGTTGCCGGCCGGCAGGCGACACGGCGGCGAACGCCTCGGCGGCCAGGCCGAGCACTCCCAGCAGCGTGGCCGCGACCGCGCAAATGGCGGCAATGGGTATGAACAGCAGCCAGAGCAGCAGGAAGCTGCTCGGTAGCGGCAGGCGAAGGACGCCGGCGAATGGACCAAGGACGGCGACGACCAGGGCGGCGACGGCCACTGCGAACGGGATCCGGCTGAGGCGCCGGGAGCGCGACAGGGCATAGAGATTCGTGCTGAGCAGGGTGGCGACGATTACGAACAGGGAAATCATAGGGGCGATCGCGCTTCTTCCACTCAGCCCGCTGCAAGGCCAAACGCGACTCCTAGTATACAAAGCCAGCCTGCGCCCGCGGTTGGGCGAGGGAGGCCGGCAGCGACTTGGGACGGCGGTAGAGACGTCCAGGAACCGGACCGGCGCGCCCGTAGTCGAACCAACAGTCTGGAGAAGGATGTTGACGCTGACGTCGCGGAGGAGCCGATTGCCCCCGGGTGGGCGCCGGCGTCTCGCCCGCCTCGTGGAGGCAACGGGCATGCAGAGTCCATTCCGAGACGCGGACTGTCCCGGGCAGGCGAGTCAGTTCCGGCAATTCACCGGCCGCGGGCAGGCACGTGTCGCAGACGCACGATCGGGGGGAGACACGGGAGCGGGCACGTGGTTCCGCTCCCGTCGATCGGGCAGCGGTCAGCGCAGCGGCGAATAGTCGGTGGGACGCATCAGCGTGTTGGTCACTCGCGCTACCAGGGGTCCGTTTTCCTCCGTCTTGGCCCGGCCCGCGATCCAATCGGGGTCGTTGCTGAACGCAGTCCAGGCGCGGTCGCGGTGGGCCATGTCCTCGTAGGCCACGATGTAGGTCAGGCGATTGTTCGTGCCGATGATGTCCTCCCAGAAGGCGACGACCTCGATGCCATGCTTGCGAAACAGCCCCAGGGTGAGGTTGGTGAAGCGCGCGTGCAGGTCGGGTAGGCGGCCCGGCACCGCATCGTAAACGCGCAGCTCGTGAATCATCTCTGCCTCCTCACGGCGTGGCATCGCCGCTACTGATGATGGAACATCTCTTCCAGCAGGTAATAGGAACCCGTGCTTGGGTCGATATCCGCAACCAGGATATCCGACATGTACTCCTGCCACCGGCTATTGACGTCGCTGGCATTCAGCCGCCGGACGGTCTCCTTCCAGTCGTCCACCTCGCAGTAAGCAAACAGCTGGGTGCCCTGGCGGAAGATAGAGTAGTTGCGCATGCCGGCTTCCGTGAGCAATGCAGACATCTCGGGCCAGATGTTGTCGTGTCGCGCGCGGTATTCCTTCTCCTGGCCGGGCTTCACTCCAAGTATGAAGGCGATTCGTTGCACCGTGTCTCACTCCTTTCCCGTGGGCGGCTCCGACAATGCCGGTGCCGTGCACCATGCTATCACGAGAGGGCGGATCGGTCCGCTGCCGGCGCGCGAGAGGATGCAGACGCTGGGGTCGCAGAAGAACCGATCCTCTCGGAAAGGTCGTCGACAGGCTACGCGCGCCGTTGACCGCAGCGAGCGCCCACGATACGATACCGGCAGCGATTGCTGCCGGAGGAGTACGATCATGCGGCTGAGTTGCACGTCGGCCTCGTTTTCAGCGCTCTCGTTTGAGAACGCGGTGACAGTCATTGGGTTGCTCGGTCTCGACCTCGTGGACGTCGACTGCTATACGGGCAGCGAACACGTGCCGGCGGAAGAGGTGACTGCCGATCCAGAGGCTGCCGCCGCGCGGATACGCGCGGCGAGCGAGCGCGCCGGGATCGGCGTGTGCCAGCTCTTCTTCACGTTCGGCAAAGACTTCGCCGATCGCGCGGCGAATTCGCCATCCGAAGCGGTGCGCGCGGAGAACGAGCGCGTCGTGCGCGCCATGGCGGCATGCGCCCGTGCCTGTGGCGCTCGCGGTCTCACCACGCTCCCCGGGGTGATCTGGCCCGACCTGGGTCCCGATCGCTCGCTCGAGCTTGCCGCGCATGCTCTGCGCGGCCTCGTGGCCGCCGCCGAGGCGGGGGGCATGCCGCTGCAGGTCGAGCCTCATCTCGACTCGGTGGCCGATACGCCGGTCAAGGCGCGCGCGCTGGTGGAAGCGGTGCCCGGACTGCATCTCACGCTGGACTATTCGCACTTCCTGGTGCAGCGATACACGGTGGACGAGGTACACGATCTGTTGCCGCTCGCCGGTCACGTGCACGCGCGCCATGCGGCGGCAGGCCACCTGCAGACGGCAGCGCGATTCAGCGAGATCGATTTCACGGACATTCGCAGGCGGCTCGACCGGCACGGCTACCAGGGCGCCATCTGCATCGAATTCGTGCCGTTCACGGAGTGGGGCGGCAAAGAAGAGGTGGACGTGCTGGGGCAGACCGCGATGCTGCGGGACGTGTTGCGCGCTTCATGACCAACGCCCGCAGGCCGGACATGCGCCAGGTCGCGCAGGAGGCGGGAGTGGCCATGTCGACTGTGTCCCGCGTGATGTCCGGTCACCCGGACGTCAGTCCACTCATGCGCGAGCGGGTGTTGCGGGTGGTGGAGCAGCTCGGATATACGCCGGACTTCCTCGCCCAGAGCCTGCGACGCGGGGCCACGCTTTCGGTAGGGTTCACTCTGACGGACATCGCCAACCCGTCGATTGCCGCCAAGATCGTGCGCGGCGCGGAGGAGGTGCTGCGAGCAGCAGGCTACTCCTTGCTGTTGATGAACTCGCAGAACGACCCCGACCTCGACGCCGCCGACGTGCGGTTCCTGCAGAGCAGGCGAGTGGACGGTCTGATCGTGTCCCTGTCCAGCGAGCGGAAGCGTGCTACGCTGGAGGCTCTTTCGCGCGTCGACGTGCCTATCGTGGCCATCGATCGCGATTTGCCTCGACGACTGCGAGCCAGCGCCGTGCTGTCCGAGCACAGGACGGGTATGGAACGGGCGGCCGGCTGCCTGCTCGATCTCGGGCATCGGCGCATCGCACTGATCTCACTGCCCACCGACATTCGTCCCGGGCGCGAGCGCCTGCTGGGGCTTCGAGCCGCCTACACTGCCCGCGGCCTGCCCGAGACGTTCATCCACCGAGCTGGGTGGCTCTCCGAGCAGGAGTGCGAGGCGATTACCGGCGAGCTGCTCGACAGAGCGGACGCGCCCACTGCAGTCGTGGTGGGCTACAACCAGCTCTTGACCGGCTGTCTGCGAGCGATCGTCAAGCGAGGATTGAAGCTGGGAGAGGACCTTGGCCTGGTCACCTGCGACGAGGTGCCGCTGGCGGAGCTGTTCACGCCTCCTATTGCCACGATCTCACGCGACAACGTCGCCATGGGCCGCGTGGCCGCCCAGCTCCTGCTGCGCCGGCTGCATGGGAGCAACGAGCCCGAGATCGCGACGCTGGAGACGCACTTCGAGCCACGGGCCTCGTGCGGACTGGCCGGCGCCGGAGCTGCTACCTGAGCAAGGGGGCACAGCCTACCTCTACAAGCCGCCCCTGAGGTGCCGGAGCTCAGCCTGCAAGACGCCAATTTCTTGCTCCGCGGCAAGCGCGCGGCGTTCTGCCGCGTCGGCTGCTTGCTTGGCCATCCGGTACCGATCCACCACTTCGCGCCGTCCAAGTAGCGGCCCAAGCAGCGGATGGTCGAAACGCAGCAAGGGTCCCTCGGCACGGAGGGCGAGACCCAGCACGCGGCTGTCCCAGGCGGGCTGCCCGTCTGCGCGTGGTGCCGGCAGCCAGGGCTCGAACACGTCGTCCGCGGAGCGCCACGCACGTATTCGCTCGACGATGTGTTCAGCCGTGGGGTCGAAGACCACGTACCCGAGCACCCCTGCCAGCGAGTAGAGGTCGCGCTTGCTCTCGACGTGTCTCTGTTGACTGATGCGCTAGCGCCGTACGGGCGCCAACCGGCCGGTGGCGGCGCTGCGGTAGGCGGCGTCGAGGATCTCGACAGTGCGCGCTCCCAGCTCGAGTGGCGAGCAATTCTCGGCCGGGCGTCCGAGGGCGCGATCCACCAGAGCGTCTACCGGGCCGACGCAGTCGTAACGGCCGGCTTCGGCCGGGATCGGCAGCTTGAGGTCGCCGCGATCGCGATTGAACAGCCACACGGCCTCTCGAGCCACGTCGACCAGAAGCTGGCCTTCAGAGCCGATGGCGCGAACCTCCAGGTGATGCTTGCCGCCGTCGGCTGCCTGGTGTGCGGAGCCTCCGGAGACTGTGCCGATGGCGTCGTTCTGGAAGCGAATCACCATCGCATCGTGCAGCTCGACCGGCGCCGAGAGCGGCGCGGACATGAGGGCGAATACCTCTTTGCCAGTCAACCCGGTAAGCCAGAGCGCCAGGCCCAGGGCGTGGGAGAGCTGCGCTTGCGCGTAGCCGCCGCCCGAGAGGCGGGGATCGGTCCAGGTCGCGGGATCGGGCGCCACCTCGCCGGAGGCATCCGGGTAGGAGCCCGTATGGGACAGGAGCTCTCGAGTGGCCGAGGACATGCTGACCATGACCTGCTCGACGGTGCCGATGCCGCGCCCTTCGGAGAGCAGCCGTTTCGCCTCGCGCACCATAGGCTTGTAGTTCCAGCCGTAGGCGATGACCACGTCGCGGTCCAGCCGCTGCGCCGCCTCCACGAGGTCCCAGGCCTGCCGGGCATTGACCGTCACCGGCTTCTCCAGGAGCACGGAGGCCCCGGCCTTCAGGGCAGCCATAACGTGCTCGTAGTGCAGGGCCGAGGGGCTGGCCACAACGCAGATGTCGATACCGGCGGCGAGCACGTCGTGATAGTCTTCGCTGGCCACGGCGAAGCCGTATCGGTCGCGGATCATCTCGAGCTGTGCACGACCGCGCCGGCTGACGGCGACGAACTCGACGTCGTCGCGGCGGCGCTCCAGGTTCGGAAGGTGCGAAGCGACCGCCCACGATCCGGCGCCAATCACACCAAGGCGCAACTTCCCCATGCGAGGCGCTCCTCTCGACCCTGCAATCGATTCCAGCCGGCAATTCCCACAGTAGCGTGTGTCCCGGTGAGAGTCAAGGCACGCTTCTGCTGCCATTTGCGAGCCGCCGCGGCAGGCGCCCCGGTCTCGGGCCGTCTCCATTCCGCAACGATAGCCGGTTGACAGACCGCTAATACATCAGGAATCCGCCGCTGACGTTGATCGTGGCGCCGGTTATGTAGGTGGCGTGGTCGCTGGCCAGGAAGACGACGGTGCCAGCGAGCTCGGACGGCTCGGCCACCCGCCCGAGCGGTACCTGGCGAAGCATTGTCTCGTACGTGTCGCCGGCCAATCCGTCGGTGAGCATAGGCGTCCGCACGAGGCCCGGTGAGACGGCGTTGACCGTGATGCCATGGGGCCCGTAGGTGCGGGCGAGGCCGCGCGTGAGCGAGACGATACCGCCCTTCGAGGCGCTGTAGACGACCGAGCCGCCGAAGCCGCCGGTCCACCAGCCCTGAGACGTGAAGGTGATGATGCGTCCGCCACGGCCCGCGGCGCGCATCACGCGGGCCGCGGCCCGGCAGAGGAAGAAGCTCGCCTTCAGATTCAGGTCGAGCTGCCGGTCCCAATCGTCTTCGCTCACCTCGTCGAGGTCGGCGCGCCGGAGCAGCACGGCGGCCACGTGGGCGAGCACGTCCAGCGAGCCCAGCTCCGTCCGGGCGCGGGCCACCAGCGCGCCGTGGGCGCCGATGTCCCGCAAGTCGGCGGCGACGGCGCGATGTCCGTCGCCTGCCAATCCTGCTACGACGTCGTCGACGGCGTCCTGGCTCAGGTCGACGGCCATCACGCGCGCCCCGGCGAGCGCGAACGCCTCCGCCACCGGGCGCCCAATGCCCCCCGCTGCCCCGGTGACCAGAACGCCTTTTCCCTCGAGTCCCGCTCCAACGCTCCAGGCCATGTGACTATCCCTTCGCTCTCACCAGCCTAGCCGTCACCCGGCTATTCACCCCGCGGCATGCTCACGGACCGCCTGCCGTGCCATTCGCACTGGGAAGCTATAAGCCGCTCGCTATACGATGCCATAGAAGGGCTCTATGCAAAACGCCCGGCCGGTTATGACTGCGATAGGATAGATAGGTCTGCTGACAGCGCGATAGGAGGACGCCGATGCGCATTGAGTCGATCGAGGCCATTCCGATCGCCTACCCTGAGCCCAACGACAACAATGCCGTGCGTCATCTCTGCCTCGTGCGCGTGCGGGCGGACGACGGGCAGGTGGGATGGGGCGAGGCGGTCACCATGTGGCCGGAAGCGTCGTGGGCCACGAAAGCTATCGTGGACGGCATGGCGCCGCTGCTGATCGACCGCGATCCGGTCGATACCGACAGCCTGTGGCGGCTGCTCAAGGAGCATGCTTGGTGGTACGGCGTGGGCGGCATCGCCTCGTTCGCCATCGCCGCGCTCGACATTGCTCTCTGGGATCTCAAGGGCAAGGCGCTTGGTACCTCCGTGCTCACGCTCCTGGGCGGTCCCTGCAAAGAGCGCCTGCCGGCCATCGTGTCGTGCCATGCCACGCGGGCAGAGCTGTCGACGCTGGTCGAGGAGATGGCCGGCTGGGTGGGCAACGGGCTTCACGGCATCAAGGTGGGTTTCGGCAAGCGAGGCGAGGCCCGTCTCGGCTTCGAGCACACGCGTGACGTCGCCTTCGTAGCGACTTTGCGCCGAGCCCTTGGGCCGGACAAGCAGATCATGATCGACATCGGCAACGCCGTTCGCTGGGACGTCGGCACTGCGATCAAGCGCGTGCGGGCCATGGAGGAGTACGAGCTGGGCTGGATAGAGGAGCCCCTGGGAGCGGATGACCCGGTCGGATACGCGGCGCTGCGTGCCAGGACGGAGACGCGAATCGCCTATGGCGAGCGAGAGTGGACGGCCGCGGGCTACCGGCGCATCCTGCAGACGGGGACAGTCGACGTGGTCGGCGTCGATCCGGGGCGAGCGGAAGGGATCAGCGGCTTTCTGCGCGTGTGCGGGGACGCGGAGGCGGCACACGCGCAGGCAAACGCGCATGCCTGGTCTTCGGCCATCGTCACCGCGGCGAGCCTGGCAATCTCCTTCAGCACGCCGATCTGCCGGCAATTCGAGGTCAAGCCGCTGTGGAATCCCATGCAGCACGACCTGGTGGACAAGCCGTTCGATCACGTCGACGGCTGGATGCTGCCGCCCGAGGGGCCGGGCCTGGGCATCCGGGTGCGGGAGGATGTGGTAGAGCGCTACAGGAGCACGCCCGGATCGCACTGAGCAAGCCTCAAGACCGACGTTGCGCGACCGGCTCTTGCATGTTACAATTCCTGCAATCGCTTCCAGAATCGTATCTTGCGGCGGTCCGTCGAGCCTGCCCATGGTCGGTCTGCCGAGGCCCCACGCCCGCAAGAGCATGAAACCCACGCGCAGGCTCATACAGCACCGACGACACTGAGGTGACTAACGCGCCATGAACGCATCCGGCGATCTGGACCTGCTTGCCGCTTACCGCATGATGTGGCTGATCCGGGAATTCGAGGACCGCGTGCAGGAGCTCTTCGTGCAGGGAGACGTCTCCGGCACGACGCATCTCTGTCAGGGACAGGAAGCCGTGGCAGTGGGCGTGTGCGCCGCGCTGCGCCACGATGACTACATGACCTGCACGTACCGTGGTCATGGCCAGGTGCTGGCCAAGGGCGCCGATCCGACGCGGGCGATGGCCGAGATCATGGGTCGCGCTACTGGACTCTGTCGCGGCCTGGGCGGCTCCATGCACCTGGCGGACGCGGGATGCGGAGCACTGGGATCGTTTGCCATCGTGGGGGCCGGGCTGCCGGTGGCGGTCGGCGCCGCGTGGTCGATCCGCCTGCGCGGCACGGACCAGGTCGCGGTGGCGTTCTTCGGCGACGGCTCCGTGAACATCGGCGCGTTCCACGAGTCTCTCAATCTTGCCGCCGTCTGGCGACTGCCGGTCATCTTTGTCTGCGAGAACAATCTCTACGGCGAATACACCCCCTTTGCACGTACCAGCCCGGTGGCCCACGTGGCCGAGCGGGCCGGAGCCTACGGCATGCCCTCGGCGAGGGTGGACGGCAACGACGTGGAAGCGGTGTTTGCCGTCACACGCCGGGCCGTGGATCGCGCGCGGGAAGGGGGCGGGCCCATGCTGATCGAGTGCGAGACGTACCGCCAGCGCGGCCATTCCCGCTCGGATCCGGGCACGTATCGGCCGCGCGAGGAGGTTGAATACTGGCTCGCCCGCGACCCCCTGACGTTGTCGAGCAGGCGCCTGATGGATCGCAGACTGTTGGACGAGGCTGCCGACGCCCTGATTCAGGCCGCCGCGCGGGAGCGGGTCGACGCTGCGGAGCACGAGGCGCGCGAGGCGGCAGTGCTGGCGGAGGATATGAGTAGCTATGTCTACGCTTAGCGCTCCGGCCGAGGTGAGTTTCCGGGACGCCATTCGCGATGCCCTGGCCGAGGAGATGCGGCGGGACTCGCGCGTGGTGCTGATCGGCGAGGATGTCGGCCAGGCGGGCGGCGCCTTCAAAGAGACGGCCGGTCTGTTCGAGGAATTCGGGCCGACACGTGTGTGGGACGCGCCGATCTCCGAGCAGGCAATAATCGGAGCCGCCCTGGGTGCCGCGCTCACCGGCATGCGGCCCGTGGTCAACCTGATGTTCGCCGACTTCGCCATGGTGGCTTTCGACGGGATAGGCAATCAGGTTGCCAAGTACCGGTTCATGAGCGGCGGCCAGTTCTCCGCACCCCTGGTCATTCGCGCAGCCTGCGGCGGCGGGCTCTCCTTCGGGGCCCAGCACTCGCAGACGCTCGAGGTGGTTCTCATGGGTATGCCCGGCCTGAAGCTGGTGGCACCATCCTCGCCGGCGGACGCCAAAGGGCTGCTGCGTGCGGCTATCCGCGACGAGAATCCGGTTGTCTTCCTCGAGCACAAGGCGCTCTACAACCGGATCAAGGCGCCGGTTCCCGGCGACGCGGAGGTGATTCCATTGGGGACGGCCTGCACGGTGCGCGCGGGGCGAGACGTGACGGTGGTAGCAACCATGGCCATGGTTCATCAGGCCGTGGAAGCGGCGAGCATCCTGGCCGGGGAGGGGATCGAGATGGAGGTGATCGATCTGCGCAGCCTGGTGCCGCTCGACACTGGCGCCATCTATCGATCGCTCGAGCGGACCAATCGCCTGATCGTCGTGGAGGAGGCGCCGCGTACAGGAGGCTGGGGGGCTACCGTGGCGGCACTGGCGCAGGAGGAGGCGTTCGACAGCCTCGACGCGCCGGTCACGCGCGTGTGCCTCGCGGACGTGCCCCTGCCGTACAGTCCACTGCTCGAAGCGGCCGCCATTCCGGATGCGGCGCGAATCGCGTCCGCGGTGCGGCGCCTGCTCGGGTAGCACTCGACGAACCAAGCCTGCGACTGAGGTCGCATGCCAGCGGATGGGGACCGCGGTCCCAGGTGGACGGGAATCTCCAGCTGCGAGGAGGTCGACGACGGGTCGGCCGGGGTACGCACCACAGTGGGTCGCGGCTGATGCGCGCGGTGAGCACGCCAGAGCCGGGGTTGGCGGCACTCGCGACTGGTGTATGGGGACCGTAGTCTCGGGCCGGTACGAAGCCGCCGCCGAACAGGTGAGGCAAGATGGGGCGGCGGGCGCGAACGCGGCTCAGGCCGCAGTGGAAGGATGGGCCAATGGAATCGGGTTCGGATAAGGGCGCCGGGACAGAGGCGAGTGCTTTGGGGAGCGCGCACGTCAAGCAGCAACAGTGGAGTGCGGCACCGCTGCGCATTCGCAGCATCGAAACGATAGGCCTGCGCGTCCCACTAGCCCGCGTGTTTCGCGGCAGCAAATACCAGATGGACAAGCGCTGCACGATCATCACGCGCGTGCTCACCGAAGACGGGATCGTGGGCGAATCCTATAACGGCGACGAGGATGAGCTACAGGCGCCGATACGGCGCATCATCCAGCAGGAGCTGGTACCGTCGCTCGTGGGGCGCGACGCCTTCAATGTGGAGGGTTGCTGGCAGGAGATGCTGCCCAGCACCTTCGACATTCTGCGAGAGCGCAAGCTTGCCACGCAAGCGATGGCGTGTGTCGACAGCGCGATCTGGGACGCGGTGGGCAAAGCGCTGGGCATGCCGCTCTACCGGCTGTGGGGCGGCTACCGCGACGCACTGCCGATTATCGCGATCGGCGGCTACTACCAACGGAGCAGCCAGGAGCTGGCCGAGGAGATGCAGTTCTACCAGAAGAGCGGGCTGGCGGGCTGCAAGTTCAAGGTCGGCGGCGCCTCGCCGGAGGAAGACGCGAAGCGTTTCCGCGTGGCACGCGAGGCCGCCGGGGCGAGCTTCGTGCTGATGGCAGACGCCAATCAGGGCTATACCCTGCGCGAGGCCGTGCAATTCTGCCGCCTGATCGACGGGCTCGACATTCGCTGGTTTGAGGAGCCGTGCCGGTGGACCAACGACCGGCGGGCCATGCGCGACGTTCGCTACCTGAGCGGCGTTCCGGTGGCGGCCGGCCAGAGCGAGGTATCGCTGGCCGGTGCCCGCGATCTGATGGTCGACGGCGCCATCGACGTCTGCAATTTCGACGCGTCGTGGGCTGGCGGCCCCACGCAATGGCGTCGCGTGGCGGCGATCGCCTCGGCATTCGACGTCGAGATGGGTCATCACGAGGAACCGCAGATCTCCGCTCACCTACTTGCCTCCATACCGCACGGCACCTACGTCGAGTGTTTTCACCCCGAGCGCGATCCGCTGTTCTGGAACCTGATCGCTAACCGGCCGGAGATTCGCGACGGACTCTATCGCGTGCCGGCAGGGCCGGGATTCGGCCTCGAGCTGGACGCGAAGTACGTGGCCGCCCACACGGTGTAGGGTGCCGGCCCCCCACGAGCTCGACGGGATGCCGGCGGCTCCGCCCGCGGCGGCATAGTCTGCCGGCGCGTACGCAACCGTGCCGGTACTCGTGGCTGTCGCCTCGACGTTTGCGCGGGTGAGCGACGTGCCGGCGGCCAGATCGGCCGGCGGCACGAGCTTTGTCAATGTGGGACCGTACCTACATCCGGTGGCATCAGACGTACCTGATTGGGCGCGGCGACGAGGGCCGGCACTTTGGCGGCAAGGGTCCGGCCGACCACTCTTCGCGAGTGGCGCGCGTGCCGGTAGATGGGACGCGCTGGTTGTAGGATAAGTTTGGGGTCCCGATGCTGCTATAGCTCTTCAGGTAAACAACCCCACACCTGTGGGGAATTCTACTCTGGTGCTGCCAGTCCGAAACTCGGAATCATTATCTGACGACCTATAGCGCGAGATGTAGAGGGGCACGGCATGAAGGCCGCACAGACAATCGCGTCCGAAGGGCAGCGCGTGGCGCTGCTCGAAAGGCTGCTATCGGAGATACGCGAGTTCTACGGCGCCCACGCGAACGCGGAGCTGGTCGCCAAATACGCCAAGTATTTCGTCGAAGGCTACGACGCCTACGGCGTGCCCGAGAGCGTACTGAAGCCGAAGCGGGAGGAGTGGTTCAAGACCTGTACAGGCGAGCTCGGCCTGCAGGGCATTCTCGATCTCGGCGATCTGCTGTGGCAAGACGGCAAGTACGAAGAAGGGTTCCTGGCTATTTACCTCGCCGGCAAGCTCAAGAAGGAGTACTCCCCGGCAGTATTCGAGCGGCTGGGCACCTGGCTCGAGATCGGGGTGCGAAACTGGGCGCATGGCGACACGCTCTGCGGCCGGGTGCTGGGCGAGTTCCTGAGCAGAAGCATCGTGCCCCTTGACGCCCTGGGCCCCTGGCGTCAGTCGCCCGCCAAGTTCAAGCGGCGAGCGGTGCCGGTGACGATGCTGGTGCTGCTGAAGGGCGATCGGGACGTCGAGCCGTTAGTCGAGTTCCTGCGGCCGATGATGCTCGACGGGGAGAAAGTGGTGCACCAGGGGCTGGGCTGGTTCCTGCGCGACGCCTGGAAACGCCAGCCCGAACCGGTCGAAGCCTTTCTGCTGCAGTGGAAGGACACGGCCGCCAGGCTGATCTTCCAGTACGCCACCGAAAAGATGACGCCGGAATACAAGGCGCGCTTTCGCAGAGAGAAGACCGGCACCCGCCCCAGCTGACCTGGCGCTAGCCGGCTGTTGTCGACTTTGACAAGTTGCCGTTGTGTCGCTTCGTCGCGGCGGGCAGCAGTGGCGGCAAGGATTCAAGACACCGGCACGTACTCGGCGGCGGTGAGGCCCACGGTCTTGCGGGCGCGCAGCGTCCCTGGGGAGGCGGCGTAATAGGTACCCGAGGTCGGAGCGACATCGCCGTAGTCGCGTCCCACGGCGACGGTCACGTAACGCAGGCCGGCCCGGCAACCGTTCGCCGGGTCGAATGCGTGGGAGACGAGCCATCCGGGCCGCTCTGAGTCGGGCAGCAGCACTTCTACCCAGGCGTGCGTGCCGCCCTCGCCGAGCAGGTGGCCCGACACGTAGCGGGCGGGTATCTTGCACAGGCGGCAGAGCGCGCACATCAGGTGGGCGTAATCCTGGCACACGCCGCGTCCGAGTGCCAGGGCCTGGGCGGCCGTGGTGTGGACGTCGGTCGAATCGTGCTCGTAGCGCAGCGCTCCATGCGTCCATCCGGCGATGCGCTCGGCCAGGTCCCGGCCGGCAGGGCCGGCCGCGCTGATTTGCCGGGCGGCATCGCGGAGCGCCGGGTCCGGGCTAGTCAGCGGCGAGGGGACCAGCAGGCGGCGGACGGCAGGCACATCGGCCGGCTGGCGTTGGAGGCCGAGCGCGGGCCGGCGCTCTACTACTATCCAGGCTTCGAAGTCGACCGAGTGCTCGGCGGCAGCGAGGCGCAGGGTGACGACCGCGTTGCCGAATTCGTCTTTCGTCTCCTGCCGCGTTGCCGGTGCAGGCGACACGTCGAGCCGGTACATGATCCTTCGCTGGTCACCGTGCATGAGCGGCGGCACGATGATCAGGCGCTGCGCGAGGTCCGCGATGGGGCTCGGGTAATCGTAGCGAAGATGCTGGTGGATGAGATAGGCGGTGCGCCGGACGTTCGGCCAGTCGACGCCGCCGGGATCGAGCAGCTCGAGCTGCGCAAGCTCGGTCTTGTCGACGTTCGCGACCGGCAGCCCTTCGGGCTCGACAGCGTCGCCACTCATCGAGCTTCCGCCTCTGTGACTGCAGGGGCAGAGACGCCTTCCGTTTCGGGCACCTCTGTCTCGTCGGCCCACACTTCCATCAGGTGCAGGATAGCCGAGCCGAAGGTCGTGACCATCGCCACGTCCAGCGCATCCCGGCCGCGACCAATCACGATATGGCCGATCCGGCGCGTGTTGTTTCGTGGGTCGAAAGTGTACCAGCGGTCGGCCAGATACACCTCCATCCAGGCGCAGAAGTCCATGGGCGCGTCGGGGGGCGGCACGCCGATGTCCGGGAGGTAGCCGAACACGTAGCGCGCCGGGACGTTGAGGGCGCGGCAGAACGAGATGGCCAGGTGGGCGAAGTCGCGACAGACCCCGACACCCTGGTTGTAGACGTCCATCGCCGTGGTCCGCGGCGTGCTGCTGCCGTAGGCGAAGCGGATGTGATCGTGCACCCAATCACAGATTGCCTGCACGCGCGTCCATCCGGGTGTCACGCCGCCGAACAGCCGCCATGCGGTGTCGGCAAGCTCGTCGGAAAGGCAATAGCGGCTGGGCAGGGTGAAGTGCAGGGCGTGGTTGGGGAGTGACTCGACCGGTACCTGGGCTGCCGAGGGAGCCGTGAGGTCCGGCAGGCCGTCGATCGCCACTATCGCGTCGTAGCTGATCTGCGCCGTCCCGCCCGGGAGCACCAGCCTCGTGCAGTTGTTGCCGTAGATATCGTCGAAGTCGCGCAAAGACAGGGTGGGGCTGGCATGCCAGGCAGAGCGCACGAGACACGTGCCCGCCTCCTCGCGAGGCTGGACCTGGAGCAGTGCAGGAGTAGGCCAGGTCGTCTCATAGTCAAGCCGGCATCCAACATGAACGTGCATCACTTCTTCCCTCTCGGCATGGGCATCGGGCTCGGCGCCGTCAAGCGCACGTGGTTGGGACCCGCCGTTGGGCGCAACGTGAGCAGGCGTCCATGCCTGGAGGGGAAGGCCGGCCATCCCTCGCGATTATGGACTATTATACCTGTCTATTCTGTCACCTCGCCGGGCGGCAGCCCCTCTTCGAAGCAGTAGTAGAGCTTCTGGTAAGCCTGGCGGAAGCCCACGACCTCGTCGCGCACCGCGGCGGGCGGCGCCGCGTCGACGAGCACTCGGGCGATGAAGCCGGCGATGGCGTCCATCTCCGCCCGTCCCATGCCCAGTCGCGTCACCTCGATGGTGCCCAGTCGCAGCCCGCTCGGCCTGTCCCAATTCTCCGGCCTGTCGGCCGGAATGAGGTTCTTGTTGGTGATGATATTGGCCTCGGCCAGCCGTTGGGCCACGTCCAGGCCGCCGCCGAAGCGGCGCACGTCGGCTATCACCTGGTGGGTACGCGTATAGCCTTTGTGCGCTCCCAGCACCGGAATGCCGCGGCGGTCGAGGGCCTCGCCCAGCGCCCGGGCGTTTGCCACGATGCGAGCCATGTACTGCCGGCCAAAGGCCAGCATCTCCGCGGCCGAGGCAGCGAGCGCCGCCACGCGGTTGACCTGGTGGGTGGCCGCCAACGTGGGAAAGATCGCCTGGGTCAGCGGCACGGTGAGCGCGGGATCGTCCCAGACGATCACCCCGCTTTGCGGTCCGCTGAACGTCTTGCCGGCCGAGCCGGTGAGCACCGCCGCACCTTCCCGCAAGGGATCCTGGAACTGGCCGCCGGCGATCAAGCCGAGCTGGTGAGCGCCGTCGAAGAAGAGGCGCCCTCCCCACTCGGCCACGATCTGCTGCATGGCGGCCAGGGGAAAGGGAAACAGGGTCATCGAGGCGCCGAGAGCAACCAGCACGGGCCGGGAGCGCTGCGCCTCTTGGCGGAAGGCGTCCAGGTCGACCTCCAGCTCAGCGGTATCGAAGGGCACGTCGACGATGGTCAGGCCGCGCACGCCCGCGGGACCGTCCACCCGGTTGCTGGAGTGGCCGCCGAAGGGCTGGGTCAGACTCATGATCGTGTCGCCCGGTTTGGTAAGTGCCGCGTAGACGGCCATGTTCCCGATCATGCTGGCTACCAGGCGGTGGTCGGCGTAGCGGGCGGCGAAGACGCGCTTGAGCAGCTCCACGCAGAGCGCCTCGATCTCGTCTATGTGGCGCGTGCCGGCGAACCAGCGATTGGCCGGGCCAATGTTTCCCTCCGCCGCGCGGATGCCCACCTCGGCGGCGAGCAGCGCGCGGACCGTCGGGCTGGTGGGGGCCTCAGGAGCCAGCAGATTGATGCAGGCGTGACCGCGCCAGGCCTCATTGGCGGCGACGGCGCGAAGCACGGCCTGCTGCATCTCCGCCGGCTCGCGGCAGGCGTCCAGGACGGCGCGCGCGTTGGCCAGGAGGTCGGGATCGTGCACCTCGAAGGGAACCGGTGGTCGGGCAGGCTGCTGCATGGCGGACCTCCTCACATAGTTGTCACTCCTGGCGGCCGGAGGGTCGCCGGGATTGGCGTCATTACCCCTGTGCACGACTCACCACCGGTATCAGTTTGGCGTACGCGATCTTCTGGCGGAAAGATACAGCGATATGGGCACCGGCTGTCACTCAACGCCCCGGCCTGGGCTGAAGGAGGGTTGCCGGTCCTCGGCTGAGCGCGATTCACCGCATCTCCTCCTTATCTGAACCGGAATGGGCAGGGCGGCGGCGGTTCAGGGGCTGCCGGCGCCCTCAAGGTCCGCGAAGTGCACGAGCCGGGCGGCAGGCTCGCCGAATTGACAAGGCGTGCCGGCCCATGCTAGGGTTGTCGTCATGATAACGGTGTCATGCGAGGTGAGAGAGCAGATTCGGCGAGCAGCGGTCCGCCAAGGGCGGCGGGCTAACCGGATTGCGTGCGCCGCGCGGCACGGATAAGGCCCGGGAGGGGCTCTGCGTACGCCTCAGGCCGCGCACATTGGTGCCGCGGGCACGAGGGTTCGCGAGGAGGATGACAAATGGATGCGTTGCAGGCCGTGGACGAAGCTGGCGCCGTCGCACTCGCCGGCCGGGAGCATGCCGGGAGCGGAGTGCCGGCCACCGGCGACGCGCTGCAAACGGGCGTGAGCTTTCCTACCGCGCGCCTGGATCGTCTGAGAGCTTTCCTGCGCGCCGGAGAGCACAAGCGGCTGCGCCAGAAGGGCGCGCTCGATCTGGCGGCGGAGATCGATCCTCAGCTTTCCTGGATCCGGCGTACGGCGCATGCTTTCCGCCGAGTGCTCGAAGCGGAACAGCCGGTCATTCTGGCCGACGAGCAGATTGCTTTCACGCGGACGACGGTCCAGCTGCCGGCGCTGTATGACGAGGCGACGTGGCAGTCGCTCGTGCAGGGCAGGACCCTGCACGAGCTCGGACCGATCAGCAATATCTGCGCCGACTGGGGCGGCATACTTGCCGAAGGCCTGCTGGCACGCCGCCAACGGGCCGTCGAGACCGGCAAGCGCGGCGACGACCCTGAGAGCCGGGAGTTCCTCGCCTGCGCGATCGAGGCCATTGACGCGGTGCTGGACCTGGCGTCCCGATACGCAGCCGAGGCGGAGGCACAGGGACGAGACGACATTGCCGAGGCACTGCGCCAGGTGCCGGCCGGGACACCGCGGTCGTTCCGCGAGGCGCTGCAGTCCCTGCGCTTTCTGCACGCCATGGTGTGGCTTGAGGGACACTATCACGTCGGCCTCGGCCGCCTGGACCAATATCTCTGGCCCTACCTGGAGCGCGACCTGGCCGCGAGTGGCCTCTCGATCGCCGAAGCGGAAGAGCTGCTCGCGGAGTTCTTCATCCTGCTGAACAAGGACAGCGATCTCTATCCGGGCGTTCAGCAGGGCGACAACGGGCAGACCATCATGCTCGGGGGAGTGAGGAGCGACGGGTCCGGCGCGGCGAACGAGCTGACGACGATGGCGCTCCGGGTGGCGCTGTACACAACAATGATCGATCCCAAGATCAACCTGCGTATCTCGCCCGATACCGATCTGCGGCTGCTAACTCTCGCCACCGAGCTCACCCGCCAGGGTTTGGGTTTTCCGCAGTACTCCAACGATGCCGTGGTGATCCCTGCTCTCGTACGCCACGGCTACGCTCTGGAAGACGCGCGCAACTACGTCGTCGCGGCCTGCTGGGAGTTCATCATTCCGGGTAAGGGCCTCGAGGTGGTGAATATCGGCGCTATC
Source organism: uncultured bacterium (assembly GCA_963827235.1). Classification (GTDB taxonomy): domain Bacteria; phylum Chloroflexota; class UBA5177; order JANWHV01; family JANWHV01; genus JANWHV01. Next base: position 171,056 of record CAWHAE010000009.1, on the reverse strand, counting down.
TCGCTTCCCCTTGCCGTGGACCGTGCGATCCGCAAAGGCCTTGCCGTGGAGGCGCCGTTCGAGGCGATTCTGCAGGACGCCGGTGAGGAGATCGCCGGTCAGGCCCGGCAACTGGTGGACGACTACCGGCGTCTGCTGCTGCCGCCAGCTCCGTTCTACTCCGTCGTGATGGACGGATGCCTGGAGCGCGGACGCGACCTGTCCTCGGGCCTGGAGTACAACAACTTCGGCCTGCACGCCGCGGCGGCGACCAACGCGGCGGACGCCCTCGCCGCCGTGAAGCATCTCGTCTACGATCGCCACGCCGTTACCGGGTCCGAATTGCTGGCGGCCATGGACCACGATTTCGCCGGTTACGAGACGCTGCGCAAGCAGCTGCTGGAAGACGCACCCAAGGCCTGCAGCGACGATGAGGCCAATGACCTCATGGTGCGGCTGTTCGAGCTCGTGGCCGACGCCTGCGAGGCGATCGAGGACAACGGCCGCGGCGGCCGGATCCGGCCGGGCACTGGGTCGGCTATGTACTACGTTTGGCTGGCCCGCGGTAACCCGGGGGATGCCGCGCCGCCAATCGGCGCTACCGCCGACGGGCGCAAGCAAGGCGACCTCTTCAGCGCCAATCTCGCTCCATCCCCGAATGTGACCGTGCGGGGGCCGATCAGCGTGCTGCAGGCGTTCAGCCACATCGATTATCAGCGCATCTTCAACGGCGGGCCGATTACCCTGGAGCTGTCGGATCTCTCCTTTCGGGATGCCGACTCGCTCGCCAAGTGCGCTATGCTGGTGCGCACATTTGCCCGGCTTGGCGGTCAGCAGCTCCAGCTCAACGCGCTGAACGTCGACACGTTGCTCGACGCCAAGCAGCACCCGGAGCGGCACCGGAATCTGATCGTGCGGGTATGGGGCTGGAGCGGCTACTTCTGCGAGCTCGCGCCCGTGTACCAGGACCACGTGATCGCTCGGCACACGTATCAGCTGTGAAGGTCCATGTGTAGCGGTACGGTCGCCGATATCCGCGAGTTCACCGTGCACGACGGCCCTGGGATCCGCACCACCGTGTTCCTCAAGGGCTGTCCGCTGAAGTGCGCGTGGTGCCACAATCCCGAGTCCATCGATCCCAGTCCGCAGCTCATGCGCACGGCGGTCGGCGAGCGCACGGTGGGCCGCGTGTATACGGAGGAACGACTGGCGTCGCTGCTGAACAGCCAGGCCGAGATCCTGCGCTGGAACGACGGGGGCGTGACGTTCTCAGGAGGCGAGCCGCTCTACCAGGCAGCCTTTCTCGAGGGCGTGCTGGAGCGCCTCGAGAACCTGCACGTGGTTCTGGACACGTCGGGGTTTGCCGGCTCGCTGGTCTTCTCGCGCCTTGCGCGCCGGTGCGATCTCCTGTATTTCGATCTGAAGCTGATCGATCGGGCCGCGCACCGTCGCTACACGGGTGTGTACAACGACGCCATTCTGCGCAACCTTCGCTCGACGGCGGACCTGGCTGTCCCAGTAGTGGTTCGGGTACCTCTGGTGCCCGGCATAACCGACACCGACGAGAATCTGCGTGCCATCGCGGCAACGGCACGCGCCGTTTCGACCGTGCAGCGCGTCGACCTTCTGCCATATAACCGGGCGGCGGGCGGGAAGTACCAGCCGCTGGGCATGGCATTCGATCCGCCGTTTGACGACGCGCAGCCGGTACGTGCCAACATCGATGTGTTTGTCGAGGCCGGCCTCGCGGTCACCGTCGGCGGAAGTGGCGATGGATCCGCGATGACACCGCTGTCAGCGAAGAGCTGACGCGTTGCGGGCTGCGAGGACACAGAAAGAGAGATCAAGGCCGTGTCCGTGACGATCCGGGATGTCGCCAAGGCGGCGGGCGTCTCCCCCAAGACGGTCTCGCGCGTGATCAACAACGAGGCGCGCGTCCTGGCAAGCACGCGCGAGCACGTGCTCGCGACGATCAGGGATCTCGGTTTCCACCCAAATCCCCTGGCTCGGGGCCTGGCGACCAAGCACACGCGCACGATCGGCCTCATCGTGCCGGACATCTCGAATCCGTTCTTCGCCGGCGGCATCGACGGCTGCGTGTCCATGGCGGAGTCGTATGACTACAATCTGTTTCTCGGCAGCCTCGACGGCGATCCGCACCGTGAAGCACGGCACGTCCGCGCTCTGTTAGGCCAGCACGTCTCCGGCATCATCCTGTGGCTGAGCGACATCGGCGACGCCGAGCTGAATGGCCTGATGGACGCGGCGGCGCATCACTGCCCGGTCGTCCACATCGATCGGCCTGCCGAGGAGGAGGCCAGTACCTTCCCGCATCTCGCCGTGCTGGTCGACCAGCATTTCGTCGGCGAGCTGGCCACGCGGCATCTGCTGTCCGAGGGCCGCCGTCACATTGCCTACTTGGGCGACAGCGATACGAGCTCCGCCGACTGGGTGGCAGCCGAACGCTATGCCGGCTATTGCGATGCGCTGCGTGCCGAGGGTATCGAGCCCTCGGATCGCTGGATTCGGCGCTGCATCCGGGCGACCATCCGCGAGGGCACGATCGCGGCCTCGACGCTGCTCGCGCAGCGACCGAGGCCGGACGCGCTGTTTGCCTATAACGACCTGCTGGCAGTCGGCGCCATCCTGGCGTGTAGGCGCCAAGGGATACGCGTACCGGACGACATCGCCATCGCCGGCGTGGACGACACGGAGCTCGCGGCAGTGGTGGATCCGCCCCTTTCCAGTATTCGCCTGCACCAGCTGGAGACCGGGCGGCATGCCGTCGCGCTCCTCCTCTCGGCGCTCGGCGGAACGGCGCCGGCAGAGGCGGCGACCCTGGCACGCACCCCGCTGCCGCGACCCGACCTGATCGTGAGACGCTCGAGCAGCATGCGTGCAGCTTCGACCGGGCTCCTCGCGGAGATCGACAGTCTGCCGTGAGTGCAGGCTCTGCACCTCCCTAGATCTGGAGAAAGGCCAGGATCTCCTGGTAGCAGGCCGGCCATCGGCCGGCACAGTCTCGTAGAACGAGCTCAGGCAGGCCGGATGCCGCGCGGAGATCGTCCAGCATGGCCTTGTACGCGGTCATCACGGAGAGCACACCGTCAAGCCCGTGCAGCCCCAGCCGTCTGGCGTAGGGACAATCCGTGGCCACCTCGGCAAGGTACGCGGTCCATGCCGGACCGCGCTGCCGGGCTATTGCCCGCGTCGCGGCCACGAAGTCCTGCTGCTCGAAGTAGATCAAGACGGGATGGAGCGGCTGGAGCACCTGCTCGATGGCCGCGGCGTACGAGTGGATCTGGTCGATGCCGGCGTCCATCTGCAGGAGCACCCTGGCCGCGTTCTGATACGGGTAGCTCTCCACGATCTGCACGTCGGCCGTGCCGGCGCACGCCTGGACGAAGTCCTGCCACCGCTGCAGGCTCTCTTCGATATAGGATGCGACGGAGTAGTGTGCGAAGAGGCGCGACCCCGTAGTCTGTCCGGCGGGGTGCATAGCGCCGCCCACGTTGAGTGGGTGGTCCTGTCCCTGCTCGGCCACCTCGAGCCAGCACGCCGCCGCCAGTCCGGCCCGCTGGAACTGCGCCGTGAGGAACCTGGCGGTGGTCGATTTTCCGGAACCGGGGAGCCCGTCGATCAGAACAATCGTTGTATCACGCACGCCGCGGCCTCCGAGCAGACTGCACGAGATCAGTGTAGGCGATGGCGAGCCTTACCGGCTCTGCGCCGGCAGGGTGGCGAGGTACTGGTGGATGAAGGCGATGGCCATGCTGCCTTCGCCGACCGCGGCCGCCACGCGCTTCATCGAGCCGTGCCGTACGTCGCCCGCCGCGAAGATGCCGGGCACGGTGGTCTCGAGCAGATAGCGGTCGCGGTCCAGAACGGCGGCGCCGGATACTTCGTCGGCATGGCGACCGGTGAGCAGAAAGCCCTGCCTATCCCGCGCTATGGCGTCCGGCAGCCACTCCGTGTGCGCATTGGCCCCGATGAAGATGAACACGCAGTCGGCCGACAGGGTCTCTTCCACTCCGCACGCCGGGTCACGCAGCGTGATCGACTGCAGATGGAGGTCGCCTGCCACGGCGGCAAGCTCGCAATTGGTGCGCACCACGATGTTATCCCTGGTTGCCAGCTGGCCGATCAGGTATTGCGACATCGACGCAGCGAGGGACGGTCCACGTACCAGCAGGGTGACCTGCGTGGCATAGTCGGAGAAGAACATGGCCGATTGACCGGCGGAATTGCCGCCGCCGATCAAGTAGATGTGACAGCCGCGGGTGGTGCTGGCTTCCGCTCGCGCGGCGCCGTGGAAGACGCCCGCCCCCACCAGGCGATCGATTCCGGGCACGGCGAGCTTGCGATAGTTGACGCCCAAGGAGAGCACGAGGGCCCGAGCGCGGATACGCTGGCCGCCGTCGAGCAGGATGGCATGGCTCGCCGGACCGGGCTCGATACCATCGACGTGGCGGGTGACGATGATCTCGGCGCCGAATCGCTGGGCCTGCGTGAGGGCACGGCTGCCGAGGTCGTCGCCTGCCACGCCGATGGGAAAGCCAAGGTAGTTCTCGATGCGTGAAGACATGCCGGCCTGGCCGCCCGGCGCGGTCTCCTCGACGAGCAGCGACCGCAGCCCTTCCGAGGCGCCGTAGACGGCGGCGGCGAGGCCGCTCGGCCCACCCCCGATGATCACCACATCGTACGCCGGTCCGGACGGTGCGGTGCGCAGGCCAACCGCCTCGGCTACCTCGCGCAAGGAAGGCTGCACGAGCATCGTCTCGTCGGGCAGCACCAGGAGGGGCAAACGGTCATGGGCCAGGGCCGCGGGCGGAATACATGTCCGCTCATCCTCGTCCGTGGGATTCGAGCTACTCGCTCTCCACAAAGGTGCGCGTCAGAAAATCGCGCACGACATAGCAGGCAGGGTCGAAGCGCGTGCCGACCACCAGCGGGAGGCGTCCTGCCGCCGTCACCGCTTGCTCCACGCCCTGGACACGTTCCAGGAAGGCGGCGGTCAGCTCGTCGCGCACGGTCGGCTACCTACACAGAAGGCCGGCGAGGTCGGTCCGTTCCACGCGAACGAGGTGAGAGGGGACGACCGCGCGGTAGTTGGCCAGAAACGGCGCACCCAAGAGGAGCGGCACCTCGCCAAAGTAGTCGCCGGGCTCGCGCAGGGCGAGCCGCTTCTGTCTGCCGGCAAAGGTCTTCGTGATCTCCATGCGACCGGCGAGCAGAATGTAGAACGCGCCTGCCTCGCCCTCGCGTGCCGCCCAGTCGCCCGCGCGCAGACGCACGTCGGCAGCCCTGGCGGCGATGCGCCGCAACAGGTCTTCGTCGAGACCGGCAAAGAGCGGCACGGGGCGAATAGCGTCAACGGTGATCATCGGTGCGGATCCTTTCCGGCTATTCGGGGCGGTGGGGACGGCATCCCTGGAGCGGCGCAGGATCGGCCGCGAGGCTGCAAGCTGTGGCTACCTAGGCCCGAGCGGCATGCGATCCGGCGGGGGGGGGCAGATCACAGTGGCCTGCTCACCCGGCGCCGATGCCGGTAAGTGTAGCTCAGGAGGCCGCAACACGGAGATCAACTCGCGTCACGGCAACGCCGCGACTTCCTCCCGCCATGACTACCCGGCGCACGGCGGGTAGGACAGTGCCAGCACGGGCCGAGACGCCGGCAGGCACGCCGGCTCACACGATGATGCCCAGGCGGAGCGCGATGACCGCGGCCTGTGTCCGGTCGGCGGCGCGCAGCCTCGCCAGTATGCGCCGCACGTGCATATTGATGGTCACTTCGGCGAACGAGAGCGTGCGTGCCATGTCCCGGTTGGTCATGCCCTGGGCGATCAGCTCCAGAATCGTCACGTCGCGCTCCGTTAGCGGCTCGACCGTGTGCTCAGCGCTGGAGCTCGGAGAGCGGCCGGCGCCGGAGCAAGGCGCGGCGAGAGCGGTGACAGGCGCAAGGGGTAGGTAGGACGTACCGGCCACCAGCACATCCCCCTGTGCAATGGCGAGAACCGCGTGGAGCACCAAAGCGCCGGTACTCTGCAGCGGCAAATAGCCACTCGCGCCTGCCCGTACGGCCTTCCGCACGCCGGACGAGTCGCCAGCCAGGCCCAGCAGGAGAATCGAGGTGGCTGGAGAGATACGTCTGATCGCACAGGCAGCCGCGAAGCCGTCCCCCGGCGACAAGTCGGTGGGCATAACTACAGCGCGAGGCCGCAAGTCTGCCACCAGAGCGATGGCCTCGAACTCGTCCGCAGCCTCCGCAACGATCCTGACGTCCGGGCTGGTGCGCAGCATGGCGCACCAGCCCGGACGCGCCGGCTGATACCCGCATGCGATCAAAACAGTCACGGCACCGGCGTCCGCATGCTTCGGCCAGGTTTGGCTCCAGCGCTCATTCGCAGACGACATCATATACCGGCTTGCCGTTCTGTTGGCCGTAGCTGTAGCGGTACGCACCGCCGTCGCAGGGGTTGAGCAGGGCAGGATCGGTGGTGGTGACGACGGTGGTACCCGCCGCTGCCCGCGCCGCGTAGGGCGGAGTGAACTGCGGCGCGCCGTTCGCGTTGGCGGCAGGACTGCCGCCCGGAACCGGCACCGTGCCGGCGGCGAAGATATCGGTCGTGCCATTCGGACTGACTACCAAGTCAGCCGCCTGGCTGGTCGTACCCACCTGTCCCCCCGGCCAACGGACCAGGGTTGCCGGGTGTTGCTCAGCGCGGCTCTGATCGCTTGGTCGCGGAAGGCTCACCTGAGCCGGCGGGATCGCGTCGTACGGGCAGGTAGACGGTGAACACGCTGCCCAGGCCTTCGCCGCTCTCAGCCTGGATCGTGCCGCCGTGCGCTTTTGCGATGACGCGTGCCAGGGCGAGGCCGAGCCCTGCCCCGCCTGATTCTCGCGCACGCGCCGAATCCACGCGATAGAAGCGGTCGAAGATGTGCGGCAGGCTCGAGGCGGGAATGCCGATGCCCGCGTCCGAGACCGCGAGTCCGACATGGCGGCCGTTGGCAGTGAGGTCCATTCGCACGGCACCACCTTGATTGGTATACGAGAGCGCATTGTCCAGCAGGATCCAGATGAGCTGAGCCAACCAGGCCGGGTCGCCGTCTACCCAGGTGATCTCGGATGCGCTCCAGGTCAGCGCGATCTCACGCGGCGCGGCGAGCACCAGTCCGCGACGGCCTGCGTCATCCACCAACCGGTCCAGCCGCACCGCCTCCGAGCGAAGCGCCATCTGGCCAGCATCCGCCCGCGCCAGCGTAAGCAGGTCACCGACCAGCCGCCGCAGCCGATCGCAATCGCTCAGCAGATCGGCGATCATCGGGTGATCGCGCCGGGCGTCGCGCCCGTAGCGAGATTGCAGCATCTCCGCCGTGCCGCGCAGCAAGGCCAGCGGAGTGCGTAGCTCATGAGAGGCATCGGCCGCAAAGGCCTGTTGCGCCACGAACGCCGCACGTACCGGGACGAGCGCGCGTCCGGCGAGGAAGAGGCCGCCTCCCAGGCAAAGCACCAGGGCCACCATGCCGCCGATGAGCGCTACCTGGAGCAAGGTGGCGAGCTCGCGCTCGTGCAGGACCTGCGAGCGGCCGACCTGCACGGCGCCGATGACGCGCGAGCCCGAGAACACGGGAGCGCTGAGCAGCCGCACGTCATACGCGCCGCGCTTGACCGTGCGTTCGTCCACGTGCCCGGTCAAGGCGTGGTCCAGTGCCGCTTGGTCGGGCACCGCGAGGGCCCGCAGCCCCACCGGGGCGGCGAGCACGCGTCCGTGCATGTCGGCAACCGGCGCGAAGACGCCGGGATAGGCGAGGTCGTACTCCAGACGCTGTGCGTTGCGCTGGGCGAGTGCGCTGAGGCCTACCTGATTGGCGATGGAGAGCTTCTGGCTCATGCGAGCATGCAGCTCGGACTCCACGGCATTGCTGAAGCTCCTGGCCAGCACCACGTACGTGATGCCCTCGAGGGCGCCGACGAGCAGGAGGACCACAAGGGCATTCCACAGCTCCAGTGAGTCCTCGAGGAGTCGAGCCAGACGGCGCTTGTCTTCAACGACCAGTATGTGCATGCTGCGCTCTGCTCACTACAGTGGGCTCGAATGGCGCGTCGAGGAGATGCTTCATAGCCGATGCTAACCTTCCAACATGGGAGCGACATGGGAAGCCACGCCAACAGGCTCTCCATCATCGTCCCAACTTGACGAGTTACGGGTGAGATGGGCGAACCGCCCGCCGGGAGATGCCGAGCTCCTGAAGCGCCACATCCAGATCCAAGTGGCAGAGGTGCATGCCCGCTTGTCAGCGCGTGGCGCGGGTGATGCTGCTTGGCAGCCCGTAGAACAAAGCCAGGAGAATGCATAGGGCGAGACTGGCCTCAGCACTGACAAACGCCAGGGCGAACGAGGTCAGATACAGGAGCGGACCGAAGCGGAACTGGCGTGTGATGTCTTCAACCCGGCGATTGTCGATATTGGAGCCGAGCAGGCGTCTGCCTGTCGACGCGTAGCGCCACATGGTGTTGAACACGATTGCCAAGAGAAAGTAGGCGCCGCTGAACACGACCTGAGCGGTTCGCTTCTCCGGTTGCACGAGATACGCGGCCAGCAGGTTCGTGACGAAAGGGATCGTGGTGACGATCATCAGGAGCAGCCCGTTGAGCATGAGGAAGAAGTGATCCGCGCGCCGGATGACGACGAACAGGTGGTGATGGTTCACCCACATGACCAGGATGCTCAGAAAGCTGAGCGCGTACGCGACGTACTCCGGCCACTGGCCTGCCAGGGCCCGGGCTAGACCGTGGGCGTTCACCAGATCCCGGTGCACCGGCACCCGGAGGTCGAGAGCGAGCAAGGTGATGGCGACGGCGAAGACCCCGTCGCTGAATGCTTCCAGGCGTGCCGTCTCCATCGCCGCCGGCTGGCCGGACTCGGCTTGCTCCGCCACCTCTGCCTCACAACATCCAGTCCCGCGCCACGGCGAGCCGGTCCAGTGCATTCTCCCGGCTATCACTGCCCGGTGCATCCGGAGACAGGGCTCGCATGTGCGCAAGCGTGGCATCCGGAAGCGTGCGGCAGCGAATCAGGTAGACGGCAAGCGCCGCCCGCTACCTCCAATCTACTCTGACCTGCTGGAGAAGAGCACAGGCAGCTCGAAGCTGGGCGGACGTGCCGGCGACCGCGCGGCTCGCTGCCGCGCGGTCAAGTCTTGCCTCTCGGCCCGCTGGAACCGGGCCACGGCGCCAATAGCGGGCGGTCACGGCTCCTTTCATGATCGGTCGAACCGGCTATTCGTTCCCACTGTATATTCCAATCCAGCCGAGTTCATTCGATCGCGATCTTCGCTGGGCACGCGAGATGATGGCGGTCGTTACGCGAGTCAAACAAGGCAGTCTGATGGCGTCACCGCTCGACCAGCCAATCACCTGCCCGGTGCTGATCGGGCGCAATCACTATCTGCAGGCCGTGGGCCAGTTCGCTCACCAGTCCGCCGCCGGCCACGGCGGCGTCATCGTGATCTCCGGGGAGGCAGGTATCGGTAAGTCACGGCTGGTGGCGGAATGCATCCGTATTGCTGCCACATGCCGTATGCCCGTGCTGCAGGGCGACTGCTTTGAGCCGGACAGGTCACTCCCCTATGGACCGTTGAGCGACCTTGTGCGTGCCTGCCGCGTATCCGTCGCCGACGAGTCGGCGGCCGCGGTCGTGCAGACCCTCGGGCCGGAGCTGAGCATGATCGTGCCGGAGATTGCCGCCGGACGCGGTGACTCTTCCGCGGCTGATGGCGCGCCGGAGCAGCGCAAGCGACGGCTTTTCGCCGCGCTCACCAATCTGCTGACCGGTCTGGCTGCCCTCCGGCCGCTGCTGATCGTGCTGGAGGACTTGCATTGGAGCGACGACAGCAGCCTGGAATACATCCTGCACCTCGCTCGCGCGACCAGCCGGCTGCCCATCGGTCTCGTGCTCACCTATCGCACCGACGAAGCGTTCGCACAATTGACCCACCTACTGGCCGAGCTGGATCGCAGCCGCCTGGCGACCGAGCTGCCGCTCACGCGTCTGAGTGCCGGCGAGGTAGAGGCCATGCTCCGCGCGATATTCAGGCTGGATCGCCCTATCCGCACGGAGTTCCTCGAGGCGATCTATGGCTTGACGGAGGGCAACCCGTTCTTCATCGAGGAAGTATTGCGATCGCTCGTGTCTTCCGGCGCCATCTACTTTGCCGACGGCGCCTGGAGTCGTGAAGCATTGCGTGACCTGCGCATCCCGCGAAGCATTCAGGACGCGGTACAGCGCCGGCGGGATCGTCTCAGTGCCCCGGCTGCACGTGCGCTGGCCGTGGCCGCGGTGATCGGCCAGCGCATCGATCTTTCCGTGCTGCAGCACGTGACCGGTCTCGACGACGACGGTCTGGTGCGGTGCGTGAAAGAGTGGGTAGGCGCACAGCTGGTGATCCAGCAGCCGCCTGAGCAGATCGTCTTCCGGCACGCTCTGACCAGGGAGGCAATCTACACGGGCATGCTGGCCCTGGAACGGCGGGCGACGCACCGCCAGGTCGCCGCAGCAGTTGAAACCCTCTACGCGACGGCACTTCACGGCCATCCGGCCGATCTGGCCTATCACTACCACCAGGCAGGAGTCTGGGAGAAGGCGATGCTCTATTCCCGGCAGCTGGGCGAGCGCGCAATCCGGCTGTATGCGCCGGGCGCGGCAATCGATCACCTCACCAGGGCGTTGGACGCGGCCGCACACCTGTCACTCCTCCCCGATCCGGAGCTGCATCGGATGCGCGGGCACGCGCACGAAAGCCTCGGCGCATGGGAGCCGGCACACGCCGACTATCTCGCGGCGCTCGAGGCGGCGCGGGCAGGCAAGAGCCTACCGGCTGAGTGGCAGGCGCTGCTGGACCTGGGGATGCTGTGGGCCGGCCGAGACTATCAGCAGACGTACGAGTACTATCGCCGGGCAGCCGATCTTGCACAGGCCAGCGGCGATGCCTCGTTGCGCGCCCATAGCGCAAATCGGCTCGGCAACTGGTACCTCAATGTCGATCGGCCTTTGGAGGCACGTACTCACCACCTGCAGGCGCTGGCAATCTTCGAGAGCCTGGCCGACCGGCCCGGGCTGGCCGCCACGTTGGACTTTCTCGGCATGACCTCTTATTTGGGTGCCGACCTGATCCAGGGGACGCGGTACTACTCGAGAGCCGTGGAACTTTTTCGCGAGCTTGACGATCGACCGGGGCTGATCTCCAGCCTTGCGACCATGACCCTGCGCGGCGCCACCGTCCAGACGGACAGCATGGTCCTGCCCGAAGGCAATCTGGATGCGTGCATCCGCGATGGAGAGGCCGCTCTGGCCCTGGCGCGCGAGATCAAGAACCGTTCCGGTGAGGCCTACGCGTTGCTGATGCTCGGGTTCTGCCTTGGCTCGGCAGGCCAGTACGCAGCCGCGCAGAGTGCGACCGCGCAAGGCTGCCTGATCGCCGCCGAGATCGAGCACCGGCAGTGGATGGCTGCGGGTTACTGCGTGCAAGGCTACCTGTCTTTGGACCTGCTGGAGCCGGAACAGGCAGCCACGCAGCTCCAAAGGGCCCTCACGCTGGCACGTGAGACGGGCTCATCGCACTGGATGCGAGTCGCGAGCGGGCTGCTGGCCAGCGCCTTGCTGCTCGACGCTCAACCTGCGCAGGCGAGCGAGGTCCTTGAGGCGACCGGCGATGCCGCCAAGCCCGCCGAGACATTGGGCGAGCGACTGGTCTGGTGCGCCCGCATCGAGCTGGCGCTGGCGCGAGGGCAGGCAGGCTCCGCGGTCGCGCTGCTGGACCAGATGGAAGCCGCGACGCCAAACCTGGATCCGGCGCGGACACGCGCACCGCGCCTGGCCCGGCTTCGCGGAGAAGCGCTGGCCGCGGAAGGAAAGTACCACGAAGCCGAAGCAGCGTTCGAAGCAGCCCGGCAGGTCGCGACCGCACAGGGTGCGCTGCCTCTGCTTTGGCGATGTGAGGCACGCCGCGCCGATCTTCTACAACGCCTCGGGAGGCCTGCGGAGGCGAAGGCGGCAGGCACGAGCATGCAGCAGGTCCTCGAATCGCTGGCCGGCCGGATGCCCGATGAGGCGGCCGGCGCGTCCTTTCTCCAGCGCGCCCTGGCGACTCTTCCGCGTGCTATCGCCGCGCGGTCCCGGCGCCAGAGCACCACGGCAGCCGGCAGTCTCACACCGCGCGAACGAGAGGTAGTGATGTTGATCCGTCAAGGTCTCTCCAACCGCGAGATCGCGCGGACGCTGTACGTCGGCGAGCGGACCGTCGAGACGCATATCACAAACGTGTTGGCTAAGCTCAATTTCTCGACCCGTGCCCAGGTCGCCGCGTGGGCGGTGCAGCACGGCCTAAGCTAAGCGGGCGATCGGCAGGCCTGATCTCCGTACCGCCGCACTTCGCACTCCGTACTTCCCACGATGACGCACGCCCTTGCCCGACCTACTATCGGGGAAGCGATCGCGAATGCCAATCCACCCGGGCGCCCAGGTGGAGAGGATTGGGAGGCAGACGAGATGCAAGCACAAGTTACGGCAATTGACGAGACCAAGCTCCAGGCGTTCCTCGGCCGGGTCGTGGATGATTTCGGAGCGGCACTCAGTACGGCCCTGGCCACCATAGGCGATAGGCTTGGGCTGTACAAGGCCATGGCCGATGCGGGGCCGCTCTCCGCCGCCGAGCTGGCGGCGCGTACAGGTACTGCCGAGCGCTACCTGCGGGAATGGCTGATCAATCAGGCGGCCGGGGGTTACGTAGCCTACGATGCCGCAGCCGACCGGTACTTCCTGCCGCCGGAGCAGGCAGTTGCGTTAGCCGACGACCGCAGCCCGTTCTTTGTAGGCGGCGGCTTCCAGCTGATCAACGCGATGTGCAAGGCGGAGTCCAGGATCGGCGAGGCATTTCGCACGGGAACAGGCATGGGCTGGGGCGAGCATGACCAGGGCCTCTTCGAGGGGACGGAACGCTTCTTCCGGCCCGGATATATCGGCAACCTGGTGACCAGCTGGATTCCCGCGCTCGATGGGGCGCAGGAGAAGCTGGAGCGTGGCGCGACCGTGGCAGACATCGGGTGCGGCCATGGCGCCTCGACGATCATCATGGCCCAGGCCTTCCCGCGGTCAAGATTCCATGGATTCGACAGCCACGCACCGTCCATCGAGCGGGCGAACAGGGCTGCTCGGGAAGCGAGCGTGGCCGATCGCGTCGTGTTCGAGGTGGCCGACGCGCACAGCTTTCCGGCCCCTCTCGCGGGCTTCGATCTGCTCGCGTACTTCGACTGCCTGCACGATATGGCCGACCCCGTCGGCGCCTGCCGGCAGGCGCACAGGTCGCTCGCACCCGAGGGCACAGCGCTTATCGTCGAGCCGATGGCCGGAGAGAGGGTCGAGGAGAACCTGAATCCCGTGGGCCGCCTGTTCGCCGGCGCCTCCACGCTCTGCTGTACGCCGAACGCGCTTGCCCATGGCGGGCCGGCGCTGGGCACGATTGCCACCGAGGCGCAGTTGCGCGACGTGGTGACCGCGGCAGGTTTCGGCCGCTTCCGGCGCGTGACACAGACGCCGTTCAACCGCATATTCGAAGCCAGAGCCTGAGCAGCCTGAGGAGCGATCGATGAACACTACCACGACGAGTATTGCCGACACGCTACGTGCTGCCCTCGAGGGCAGCGACGGGGAGACCCTGGTCAGCCTGTATGCCGACGACGCCGAGCTGCAGGTGATCGACCGCAACCATCAGCCCAGCCATCCACTCACCCTGCGCGGCAAGAGCGCAATCGCAGCCTACTGGACCGACATCTGCGGACGCGCGTTGCGGCACCGTGTCGAGCACGTGATCGCCGCCGGCGACAGTCTGGCCTACGACGAAGCTTGCGCCTATCCCGACGGTACGGCAGTGCGCTGTGTAGCGATGCTGGAAGTGGTCGACGGCCGGATCGCACGCCAGGTTGGTGTGCAAGCGTGGGACGAATAGGGCTAACCACGGCTGCCATGCAAACGCAAGATTCGTGATTTAAGGAGGGCACCATGGAGCATGCAGAAGTCATTCGCGCGGTAGCGGAACAGTTCCGCCCGATCCTGGAGGGAAGTCCTGACGGCGTCTACCTGTGGCTCGACGAGTCTCACAAGACGTGCAACGAGCGCATGGCCGCCCTGCACGGGTTGACGGTCGCGGAGTGGTGTGCCGCCGAGCCGTTTCTCGAGAGCTTCATCGCCGAGGAAGATCGCGAGCACTATGCCTGGAATTACCACCACCGTGTCAACGCGCTGGCCTTTCCTGCCACCTTTCGCTTTCGAGGCCTGCGCAAGGACGGCACCACCTTCGCGGCGGAGACGGAGATGATCCCCGTCAGCTATGAGGGACACGCCATCGCCTATCATTTCGTGCGTCGCATAGGCGACTGACCAGGCACGCGACAGTAGCTGGGCCACGGCAGAGCGATGCGCCTCGCCGTGGCCCAGCTTGTCTGCTCGAGGACTCTGCGCTCCTGCCTATCCCCCTGCCGCTGTTGTTGCTCGATGGCAGAGGCAGTGCCCTGCCGTGGATATCTCTGCCGGACCATGGCAGCTCCGCTGCATAGATAGCGACATCGTGCTGCCTGCTGGCGCCAGCGTCATATTCGTAGAGAAATTGCTCCCCCTTGCGCGCTGCCGGGTGTCCACTCATTGGCGGAGATGCAATGATAGTCACGGTGACGATGCCCTCGGTCGGTGCGCACAGCTGCAACTGAGAGTGGCAGCAAGGAGGAAGAATCGCATGGCAGACAGGTGCCTTGGCGTTGGCGTTGTCGGCATAGGCTGGGTGTCGCATCCGCATATTGATGCCTGGCTCAAGAACGGCCACTGCCGCGTGGCGGCGGTGTGCAGCCGCGATCGGCAGAACGCGCTGGCGGCGGTTGAGCGGCACGGCCTGAAGGACTGCCAGGTGTACACGGACTATGGGCAGATGCTGAGGCAGAACAACCTGGACATTATCGACATCTGCGGTCTGAACGCCAGCCATGCCGAACAAGGGATCGCCGCTGCCGAGGCGGGCAAGCATGTCCTGATTGAAAAGCCGGTGGCAATGAGCCTGGACGAGCTGCGTCGCCTGGACGCGGCGATAGGCGCGGCAGAGGTCAAGAGCCTGGCGGGCTTCGTGTTGCACTGGAGCCCCTACTTCGACATGGTCAAGTCGCTGATCCGCAACGATGTCCTTGGGAAGCTGTTCTATGGAGAGACCGGGTACATGAGTGGAAACCGGCCCAACGGGGACACCAGGCATGACTGGACACGAACCAAGCGGGAGGGTGGCGACTCGCTGTTGCTGTCCGGCTGCCACGCCGTGGATGCGTTGCGCCAGTTCATGCCCGGGGAGGTGGACGAGGTGATGTGCTACGCAGGCAGCTTCACCGGCGAGTGCGAGTACGACGCCACCATGGTCGTGTTGCTGCACTTCGACGACGGCACGATCGGCAAGGTGGCCAGCATCGTGGAGGGGAACGTCCCATACAGCTTCCTGGTCCGTCTGCACGGGAGCAAGGGCACCCTGGTGCAGAACCGCTTCTACGCCGAGATGCTTGAAGGTCAGACCGGCTGGGCGGAGGTGCCCACCGTCATGCCGGACACGGCGGAGGTCGCGCACCACCCGTTCCAAGGCGAGGTTGACCACTTCGTGGACTGCATCGTGCACGACCGGACCCCGATGCCGGACATTCAGGACGCGGTGAAGACGCACGAGATCATCTTCGCCGCCGGGCAATCCAGCCTGGAGCGAAAGCCGGTCCGGGTACCGCTTGCCCCGCAGCGCGCTGCCACCTGATCGA
This sequence comes from uncultured bacterium, assembly GCA_963827235.1. Classification (GTDB taxonomy): domain Bacteria; phylum Chloroflexota; class UBA5177; order JANWHV01; family JANWHV01; genus JANWHV01. The sequence goes on along the minus strand of CAWHAE010000009.1, from coordinate 155,239 downwards.
CGCACGTGGCCGCCAGGGGAGGGATGGTCGACTACTTGACGTACTACCGTGGGCTCGTCACGGAGCCGTTGAGGAGTCTGTCCGTGCGGCCGGACGCGGAAGCTATCCGGATCATGGAAAGCCTCTTTATCGACGGGGCAGCGATCTGGGAACGGTTTCGGCCTGCTCTCACGCTGCCCCAGGGGCCTCTTCTGGGTGTTAGCCTCTACCGGACTGAAAGGAGCAGGACAGTGAACACCAGTGACCGGCACAGCGTGTCAATCTTCGAGGCTGCCGGCGGAGAGGGAGCGTTCTTGCGGCTGGCGGCCGCGCACCACCAGCGCTGTCTGGCTGACCCTGTGCTGAATCACCCATTCTCCCATCCCGGGCACCCCCAGCATATCGAGCGGCTGGCTGCCTACTGGGCAGAGGTCTTCGGCGGTCCCCCCGCCTACACGCAAGAGACCGGCGGTCACTCCGCCATGCTGGACGTGCACGCCAGCACGCAAGCAGACGCCGGGCTTGGTAGCCGCTTCCTCGGCTGTTTCGTTGGCGCCTTCGACGACGCCGGCCTGCCGACCGACACCGAGCTGCGCGCCGCGCTGCGGGCCTACATGGAGTGGGCGGTTGCCGACGTCATGCGCTACGCGCCGGCCGACGCCGTCGTACCGGCGGGCCGTCCCGTGCCCCGCTGGACCTGGGGAGGGCTGCAGGCCGACCCAGGTCGCTGACACGCTCCCGGGCCACCGTGACAGAAGGCACAGCCGGCTGCGCCTATTGCACGCAGAACTCGCTACCTTCGGGATCGCGCATCACGACCCAGAACTCTCCGTGCTCATCGCAGATACGTACTTGCTGTGCGTCGAGCGTGGTCGAGCCCGGGTCTGCTCCCTGTCGGGCATGGCCAATGCGCGCTCAGCCCATTGGCGGGGCTGAGACAGCGGTCTGCACGGCGGCATCGAGGTCCACAAGCGCCATGCGCAGTCGCGTGGCGCGCTCCACGTCCCAGCCGTTCAGCATACGATACAGCAATGCCCTGATGTCTTCGCGCATCTCGGCCAGGGCCAAGCGGCCGTGTGGCGTGACGTGGAGCAGTACCTTTCGCCGGTCCTTCTCGCTATGCGCGCGCACGCAAAAGCCTCCCGCCACGAGATCGTCCAGCGCGGCGGTGATTGCCGCGCTGGACAGGCAGGATTTCCTGGCAAGCTCGCCCGGATTTGAGCCATCCTCATGAATATCGTCGAGCTCTTGCATGATCGTCAGCAAGATCATGTTCTGCGGCGTGAGCTTGCCGCCCCGCAACTGCGACTTGAGCATGCGTGTGACACGAGGCAGGATCTCTACCAGCGTTTCAATGCATTCGTCAATATCGCTGCTCCGGATGGAACCGGCGGACTGAACTGCTGACTCAGAGGCGAAAGTCATAGAAGTGTTAGCCTACCATTTCAAAAGCAGATTGGCCGCCCGGCGCGGCGGAGGCTTGCGCGGCAGGCTTACGCCGCAGCGTGAAGCCCAGAAGCGCGCCGACAATTGCTATGACGGTCGTCGCCATGAGCGTATCGCTGAACGCATGCGCAAAGAGATTGGCGATCGGCAGCGGGAGGCTTGTCGAGGAGGGAGCCGACAAGGCATGTCCGGCCGCATGGGCGTGCGCGGCCGCTGCAGCCGCTTTGGCAGCGAGGGCGTTGATTTGCGCCGTGGCGGCATGGTACGCGGTCCTGGAAGAAAGTATGGTCGAGAGTCCAGCCACGGCAAGAGAATTGATCACCATCTGCAGTGCCGTGGTGAGTGACGTCACCCGGCTCACCAGCTCGCGCGGCGCCGAGTTGAGAATGTGCGTGCTGAGCGGCATCATCATCAGCGCCATGCCCGCGCCGCGGAGGACGAGCGGCAGGACCATATCCGTGCCGGTCGTGCTGCCGCTGAGTTGCGTCAGCATGTAGGTTCCGGCCGAGACGAGTCCCAAGCCGCCGACCACCAGAGGTCGCACGCCGATCTTGTCGAAGAGCTGGCCGCCGATGGGCATGAAGACCGCGGCAGCCAGCGCCTGCGCCACTAGCACGAGCCCTGTGTCGAACGGCCCGTAGCCGCGTACTTGCTGTAGAAACAACGGGACGAGGAAGATACCGCCGAACAGGCCGATCTGTCCGACCCATTGCGCGACTACGGCCAGCGAGAAGTCGATCGATCCGAACACGCGGAGCTCAAGCAGCGGTTTGTGGGCACGCAGCTCGGCGACGATGAACGCCGCCAGTGCGGCAACGCCGCCGATCAGGCCGACGAGGGTATTGCCGGAGGTCCAGCTCGTCGCCCCTTCACTGACACCGTAGGAGAGCAGGCTGAAGGCGAGCGGGCCAAGCACGATGCCGGGCAGGTCGAGCTCGCCTGCCGCCTTGGTGCCGACGATCGGCAGCTTGCGCGAGCCAAGCCAGAGGGCGATGACGCCGATCGGGAGGTTGATGGAGAAAATCCAGCGCCAATCCGCATACTGGACCAGCCAGCCGGAGATGGTCGGGCCGAGCGCGGGTGCGAAGAGAATCGGGATACCCATCGTACCCATAACCATGCCGATCTTGTCGGGCGGGCTGAGGCGATAAGTGTAGGCCATTGCTATCGGCATGACGAAACCGCCGCCCAACCCCTGCAAGACGCGGAACGCGATCAGCATCGTGTCGCTTTGGGCCACGGCGCAGAGTCCGGAGCCCAGTGTGAAGAGAGCGACAGCAAAGAGGAAGATACGTCTAGCGCCAAAACGATCCGAAAGCCAGCCGGCCAGAGGAATGACCGCGGCTTGCGCGAGCATATACCCGGTGAGCACCCATTGTACGGTACTCAGCGGGGAGTGGAAGTCCTTTACCAGCGTCGGCAGCGCCACGTTGACGGCGGTCATGTCGAGCAGAACCATGAACATGCCGACGATCAGCGTCAGCAAGGGCACCAAGATCGAACGCAAGGTAAATGGTGCGCCGGGCGGCGTGCCCGGGGACTGCACGGCCATACTTGCTCCTCCTGTCGAAGCATGCATTACACAGTATGAGAATCTCAACATCTAAATGTTCACCTAGTTAAATATACAGACGTCGAAAGGTACGTGCAATGGCCTGTTGGGAGTATTATCTATCTCCGATCGCCGACCCGTGCCGGCTGATCGGCACATCCGTGCTCCCGCCTCCAGGTATTGGCGCCGGGTACGGCGCTTTGTCTCCGAGGCGACCTTGGCAAGGGCGCGGTAGAGGCGGGATGCTGGCGTGCGGTACGCCGGTGCTCGACGGGCTCTACCTTACCTATGCTCGGGCAACCGGCGGCGCAGGGATGCACATTGCAGCCGGCACAGCAACAGCGCGGGTTGTCGCCGGGCCGTGAAGGCCGAACGCTTGCGATAGCCACACCGCGACCAGGTCGCGACAGCTCGCTTGTCGGGCGCTGTCCGCAGGCGCCAGCGGCGAGGCGAAGCCTGATGCCGAGCGCGATTGCCGTCGTACCCTATCGCAGGTGCCGGGACAGGAGCGACCTGCACACGCGTGCGGCCGAGCGTAGCGGTCGCACGGACCGCGGCGAAGCTCGTTTCGTTCAGGCGAGACGAGCGCACCTGCTGGACAACGGCGAGCTTCAGGACTTCGCAGCCTAGTCGGCGAGCACGTTTGCCACCCAGCGCTTCGCTTCACCTACGAGTACCGGGTTCGTCTCCGGGGTATAGTAGGCCAGAATCAGCAGCGCCTGGGAAAGTGCCCAGCCGCGGCTCCGCGCCCAAGTCGCCTCGTCGACCGCAAGTAGCGTGCGAAAGCTGTGGCGGGCAGCCGGTGTGAAGAGCTTCCAGGCGACCATCACGTCGCAGGCAGGGTCACCCACGCCCAGGCATCCGAAGTCGATGACGGCGCTGAGCCGGCCGTTCGTGACGAGCAGGTTGCGTGCGTCGAGGTCGCCGTGGAACCACACGGGCGGGCCGTGCCATGCTTGCGCACGCAGTGCCGCCTCCCAGGATGCGGTTACCCTGACGGTATCGACCTCTTCATGCAGGGCTGCAATCGCCGCGCGCGTCGCCGCGGCCCGTCGTGCCAGCGGCACGCCGCGGGCCGAGTCATTCTCCGGCCGTGGCCCACCCGTGGTGTCGATAGATTGCGGCTCGGTGATGAACGCTGCCAGATCGGTCGCGGCCCGTCGCAGGTCGGCAATGGGCGCGAGGTTGGCGCTCTCCCCGTCGAGCCACCGGTAAATCGACCACTCGAGGGGGTAGCCACTGCCGGGCATGCCATGAGCGAGCGGGGTCGGGATAGCGAGCGGCAGGAGCGGCGCAAGGCGGGGCAGCCACGTACGTTCCTTGATCAGGGTGGCGACGTCCTGCACGCGACGAGGCAGTCGCACGACCATGTCGGCGCCTAGCCGATAGAGCACATTGTCCGTCCCGAACGGTCCGACGGCGCGGATCGGCAGGTATGCCCACGCCGGGAACTGCGCGGCAAGCAATGCGCGAACGAGAGGAAGGTCAATATCTACCTCTTCGGCGTGCATTTTCGCCGCGGGCGGCGGGTTGCCTGTTGGCTGTGCGGTCAATGCCTTGGCCTTGGCTTGGTCATTCCTAGGATCTTCGCTGCAGTGTGCCAAAACCGGGTTGTTGCCGGGACCTGGAAACGCTTGTCAAACAGGCTGTATGAGTCTCGCGACTTGCCCTCGTGCAGGTGCCACACAGCCGAGGAGACAACCCAGGATCGGTTCACCTCCGGCAAGACCGTGAGCACGGCGACCAGGCACATTGCCGTGTGCGTGCGTTCGGTTGCCATTCGGAGGGGGAGCCGGCGGCTGCGGCTCCGCGAGCGCTCCCGCGACCAAGGTCACCTCGATCGTTCGCCCGGCGTCGTCCGTGGCTACCGGGCGGGGCAGGTGCTCGCGCCAGAGCATCGTGAAGTACCGTTCTACTATCTGGTTGGCAGCCGGCAGGTTCAGCCAGATCTGGAACAGCTGCGAGCGGTTGGGCCGGTGCGGTCGAGAAGTGGGAACATCTCGCAGTGCACGATGCCTCGTCCTGCCGTCAGCCATCTCATGCCAAGACCTGAAAGTCGCCTACGACAGTAAGGGCTCGACTATCTCCGTTACCAGGCTGCGGGCGATCCGTTCGGGGTACGGTGGGCGCAGGTTGAGGATCAGGTGGCTCGCGCCGGCATCGATGTAGCCGCGTACCAGCTCCCGGCTGGCCGGCCAGTCAGTGGGTTCCATCATCAGCTGCACGGAGCGCTGAATCTCAGCCGGGTCGCGGCCGATCGACCGGCAATGCTCGTCGAGCACCGCGTTCTTGCGCTGGAACTCCTCGACCGGACCGGTGACGTAGTTCCAGATGCTCGCATAGCGAGCGGCCACGCGCAGGGTCAGTTTCTCGCCGCTGCCGCCGATGACGAAGGGTGGGTGAGGCTTCTGCACCGGCTTCGGCTCGCAGTAGGCATCGGTCAGGTGAAAGTACTTGCCCTCGAAGGAGGGCGCCTGCTCCGTCCACAGCCGGCGAATCACCTCACAGGACTCGCCCAGGCGGCGGATTCGCTCCCCCACCGGGTAGAGCGGGATGCCATACGCCTGGTGCTCCCGCTCGTTCCACCCGGCGCCAAGCCCAAAGTCGAGCCGCCCGCGCGATATGATATCGAGCGTGGCACCGATATTGGCAAGTACGGCGGGGTGCCTGTAGGTGTTCCCGGTGACCATCAGGCCGACGCGCAGGCGCTCGGTCAAAGCGGCGAGCGCCGTGAGGAGCGTCCATCCCTCCAGGCAGGGACCGGTCGGGTCGCCAAAGATGGGCATGAAGTGGTCGAAGAGCCAGGCGTGCTCGAGCAGCGGCTGCTCATCGGCCTCCTGCCAGACGCGCAAGACATCGTCGTAGGTGGTGTTCTGGGGAGCGGTCTTGATGCCGAAGTGCAAACGGCGCGCCGGTGCCATGTGGTTCACCTCTCGCTGCTCAGCTCGTTACGGTCCACTCGGTGCCCATGATAGATCAGGTGCGGCATAGTCGGACATCTGATGGGAGTGCGCACGGACCGTGCGCTATCTGCCTGCCAGCGCTAGGGGCCTCGGCGGCGCGCGTGGGCAGGCTCAGTCGACCAGAAGCACGATCTTGCCGCGCAGGTGCCCCACCTCTGAGACGCGGTGGGCCTCGGCCGCCTGCTCGAGCGGATAGGTCGCGGACACGGTCACCCGGAGCGCGCCGCCGGCGGCGCGCCGGGCTAACTCGGCGAGCGCGGGCGCCGACCGTGTTGCCCCGGTGCCGGCGGCGAAGTGCACGCCGAGTTTTTGGGCTCCCATGTCGGCGATCGTGACGACGCGCGACGTGCCGCCCCGCAGCTCGATGGATGCTGGGAGAGCGCCCCTGCCGGCGGCATCGAGGACTGCGTCTATGCCGCGCGGAGCCAGGGCGCGAACCCGTTCTACCAGCCGGTCACCATACTCCACCGGGATAGCACCGAGATCGCGGAGGTACGCGTGGTTCGCCGGGCTGGCCGTGCCGATCACGGTCGCGCCCCGGACTACCGCCAGCTGGACAGCGATCGTGCCCACTGCTCCTGCCGCGCCGTGGATCAGCAGCGTCTCTCCGGCCTTGACCTCGAGGAGGTCCAGCACGCGCAGCGCGGTCTCTCCGGCGACCGGCAGCGCGGCGGCGGTGTCCCAGCCCAGGGCGGCCGGCTTGCGCGCCACCTTGGTCGCCAAGGCGTACTCGGCGTAGGCGCCGGTGTCGGCCCACCCCAGCACGTCGTCGCCCACCGCCGCGTCCGTGACCCCCTCACCCACCTGATCGACGACGCCCGCCACGTCGATGCCGACAATCGCGGGCAGGGTCATGGGCCGTATGGCCTGCATCATGCCAGACCGGATCTTGGTGTCCAGCGGGTTGACTCCGACCGCCTTGACGCGGATGCGGAGCTGGCCCGGGCCGGCCGCCGGGGTGGCGACCTCGGCCGCGTGCAGGACCTCGGGGCCACCGTAGTGGTCGAAAACCATGGCTTTCATCTTGTCTCCTTCATGTAACAGGTGCTGCCGCCGTGCCGTGGAGCTCAACCTCGACGGCGGTGCGCAATGACTCGTGGCCGTTGACGGCCCGCCTCGCATGCGAGTCCGCAGCGCGAGCAGTCTGGCCGGGGAGGGCAGCGCCACGCCGGTTTGAGCACTGCTACCGTGCATCGTAGCACGGCCTTCGCATAGGCATCGTGAGAGGCGGGCGGTTTGAAACGCCGAGCCTGTCCGGCACGCGAGGCGAGGGTAGCAGTACTGGCACGGCAGGCGCCGGAGACAACGAGCGGTGGCAGGCAGGCTAGACGTCGGAACCGGATGCCGTGGTCGCAGGAGCGACGGGGAGGACCGATTCCATGAGACGCTCAATCGTCGTGCGAAGTGCCCGAAGTGTCAGTCCCCGCTTGACCAGGGCGACGGCGGCATTGCCGTCCTCGTTGCCAAGCAGGCCCAGCAGAAGGTGCTCCGAGCCAACATGCTCGTGCCCAAGGTTGCGGGCCTCCCGCACCGCCGTCGTGAAAGCTACCTTCGCCTGGTCCGTGAACTCGGTGGCTTCGGGTACCTGTTCATCATCCGCATCCATGCCGGAAGCCACCTCGCCGTGCAGCTGAGGCAACGTGACGCCGCTACTCTGCAGCACGCGAGCGGCCAGGCTGCCATCCAGGCGGGCCAGGCCCAGCAGCAGATGCTCGGTGCCGACGAAGTCGTGATGGAAGCGCACGGCCTCATCCTGCGCCAGCCGTATGGCAATACGCAGTCGCAGCGTCAGGCCGAGTACCTGGCACGTGTTTCCCACGGAAGCCAGGTCTTCCTCGCTGAGATCTCGCCCAGGCAGCGCCTGAGGCACCTCGAGCAAGGTGCCGGAAGCCTGCACCCGGACAGGGATTACCGAAGGCTGCTCTCCACGCCCAAGCGCAACACCGCCCAGAATCTGCTGAAGCCAGGCATCTTCCGCGAAGGAAAGACCTTGTTCGACATGTGACACGAGCTGTCGACGAGCCTCGACGACGTAGCTCTCCGCTTGCGCCCACTCGCCCATGGCCAAAGCCGCCGCGGCGCGGGCGCGCAGCAGTCGTGACCTTTCCACTTGCCTGGAACGTACCTTGGCGAGAATGGCGTTGGCACGCCTGCCTTCATACCGGTACCGGGCAATGAAGAATGCAACCTCAACCTGGAAGGAGGCAATGAGACGCGCGCGTTTCCGACGGATCCTGCGTGCAAGCTCGTCGAGCGTAGCAATGGCCTCCGGCGCCTGTCGCAAATCGATCTGCCGGTAGTAGAGCTGCATAGAGGCGAGCACGACCAACACGGGTGGTGCCGGGACCTCAAGCACGCGCGCGAGCAGATCCTCGGGCAGATCACGGGGTCGTGTACCCTGCGCAAGCATCTCCGAGACATGGCGCACGGCCATAGCCTGCTCCCGCGTGTTGGGGTTTCGCAGCAGCCACCAGAGCCATGCGAAGTCTCGCGTGGCGTTAGCAGACATGTATGGCACAGCGTTCACGTAGAGACTGATCATCGACGCCACTGCGAACTCGTAGAGCGCAACGCCAACCAACGAAGGCTGTCTGGCGTTCCAGACTCCGCCCACCAGACACGCTACACTCACTCCGCCCAGGAGGCACGTCACAAACGATCCAGCGGCGAGAAGCCAGCATGCCTCATGCCATGTGCTGCGCCGGCCATTCGGGATCATTGCGCAATGCCCGCCCCGAGCTCGCTGTGCCCATCCGGCGCGCAGGCCACGGCCCGGGATGCGGACGTAGAGCAGCAGAGGGCCAACCCGCAACTGCCGGAACCGGTAGCCCATGGTCAGTCCTGCCAGGAGATGCCCGGACTCGTGCAATATGACGACCAGCCACTCGCAGAAGACGTAGAGGACGACGACGGCAGCATAGGTGGCGAGAGTGGGGCTGGAGTACATTGGGGCGACTGCAACAAGTGCGAAGATCAGCGTTGTGCCGGCACGCCAGAACGCTTGCCTACGGGCTCGCAGCGTGCTCGCCGATACCCGCACGTCCGGCCGGGCTGCTTGTGGGTGTGCCGGTGGGTCGCTCGTGCTCATCGCCCTGAGCCTAGCGCAGCGCGCTCCGGCGCGATATGGCCCGAACATCCCCAAGCGAGGCCGCTGGCCGGAGCAAGACAGGGCAGCGGCGCTTGGGGGCTCCTAAGTGGCCATATCGGGGGATATCTACCTCCGTGGATCTTCAGGCATTGTAGAGCCCGGAAGATGCGGGTTAGGCCGGGCCGACTGCCCGAGGACAGGCGAACACCGCATATGGTGAGCTGTGCGGCAACGCCTTGTACCGCGGCACCGGGCGGCGAGCACATGAATGGTTCGACAGCGGCGCAGACCGTGCGCGCGACTGCACTGGGCGCGCCGCACAAACAGGCGACTGGCCGTCGACCAGTCGCCGGAGTGCGCCCTGCCCGGCGAGCTATCGTGGTGGCCCGCGCCCGGGCCGCCACACTTCCGGACTCGAGACCGACGGCGCACGCCGAGATACCCGTTGTGCGCGGTTGTACGCGCCAGAGCTCCGATATTGCAGCGAGACGCGCGCCTGACGGCCGGCTCACGCGGGAAGAGCGACGCATACGGCTCAGCACGGGGACACACGGTAGTGCAGCCGCCGGCCGCGGGAACGAGGTGACGTTGGGATGAACACGTCACGAGCGAGCAGCCGGACTTGGCTTGGTTTGCTTTGGCCGCGTCCCCGGTAGCCGCATGCGGTCCGGCCGCGTGGGCACCGGGCTGGGCCTGCACCTGGGTGGCGCGTACGCGGAGGCCATGGGCGGCACCCTGGACCTGGATTCGACCGGTGTGAGCGGCAGCATCTTCTGTCTTCGACTGCCTCTCCGCCGGTCGGCGGAGCGCGACGGGCTGCCCGTCGGCTAGTGTTCGGGCTACTGCGGTGCATCTTCACCTACAGGTTCGCTTCGGCCAGCGCTGCCTGTAGCGACCCGATGTAGGATTCGCTCGTGTACGTGGCGCCGGAGACCGCGTCGATATTCGCGCTCTGTGCCTGCAGCGTTTCGCTGCGTAGAACGGGCACGGCGTAGGAGTTGATGGACGCCGACCGCGGATTGTCCTGTGGCGCCGTGACGATCACGTCGGTGATCTTGTTCCCCGTTACCACAAGCGTTACCTGGACCGTCCCGTATCGGTTCTGTTCGGCGGTGCCGACATACGTCTTTGAGACGCTGCCGGTCGCGGCGGTGGCGGCTGGCGTTGCCGTCCCTGCGGAACTGGACGAAGCCGCGGTCACGCCGGCACCGCTGGAAGCTGCAGTCGAGGTGGTGCCGGTGGCGGAGGCAGTCGCAGGCGTGGTGGAAGGCCCGCCGGCACCGGAGGAGCCCGCCGTCGTCGCGCCGGTGGAGGTGGCCGTCGCGCTTGAGCCGGTGGATCCTGCCGGCGAGAGACCGCCGGGTGTCGAGGGGCTGAGCGCTACCAGGTTTGTGGCTGGCGAGGCGTGCGTCAGCAGATCTACTGCCGTGGCAGCCGGTATGGCCGTGGCCGCCGCTACCATCAGGGCCGGCACGAGCCGGGCCGCTCTGCTTCGTTTCTTCATGGTCCCATATCCTCGTGCTGCGTGCGACTAGAAAGCGAACTCGTCAATGTGCAAGTGGGCCTTGGGCACGCCGAGCTTGTTCAAGGCGTGCTTGAGCGCGCGGATCATGCCGGTCGGACCGCACAGGTAGACCTCTCGGCCGGCGATGTCGGGTATCAGGCTGCGCAGGTGCTCCTGGGACAGCAGGTGAGCATTGCCCGGGGCGCGGCGATCGCCGAGCACGTAGCGGATGCCCACACCGCGGTCGCGGGCCAGAGCTTCCAGCTCATCGCGGAAGACGAGATCCTCGAACCTCCTCGCACGGTACACGAGCACCACGTCACCGTGTATCTCCTCGAGGAGGGCACGAATCGGAGTGATACCCACGCCGCCAGCGATCAGGGCCACGCGATCCCGCGTTCTGGCCTCGCCGGTGAAGGACCCGAAGGGTCCCTCGGCCAGGACGAAGGTGCCGGGCTTCACGCCGGAGATGGAGTGGCTGAAGTCGCCCAGATCCTTGATCGTGATGCGGAACGACCTGCCGTCCGGGGCGGCGGACAGAGAGAAGGGGTGTGCCTCGCGCCAGCGCTCCCGGTCCAGGAACCTCCAGCTGAGCCACTGGCCCGGCCGGGCGTTCAGCCAGTCGAGATGGTGCCCGCCGATGCGCAGCGACACCACGCCGGGCGCTTCCTGCGTCACCTCGGTCACGCGCAGGCGGTGCCAGAGGAAGCCGAGCGCCGGCTGGAGCACCCGGAAGAGCACGACGAGCTGGAGGGTGCCCACGTAGAGCGCGGTCCAGAAGGCGGTGGCAACCGGATTGCTCACGAAGTCAGTGCCGGTCGGGACCTGGTGCAGCCAGGCCAGGAAGATGCCGAGGTAGGCCATCAAATGGACGCCGTACCAGGTCTCGTAGCGGAGCTTGTGCCGCACGATCACGATCGAGGAGCCGGCGACCAGAACCAGGAGTACCGTGCCGACCAGTGCCGGGAGCATGTCCGGCCAGGAGGTCAAGAACTGTTCAGCCTGCGCGAGCAGAGAGATCTTACTCTGCAGTGCATACCCTGCTGTGATCGTGGCCACGTGGGCGAGGACCAGCAGCAGGCTCACTTTGCCGTTCAGGCGATGACGCTTCATCAGCGTGTCGAAGCCGAGCGCCCACTCCAGGAACGGCAACCGCGCCAGGAGGAGCAGCTGGATCAGGAGCAGGTAGGCGCCGAAGAGCCCGGTGAAGCGGCCAATGCTGATCAGCAGCGTGCCGGTGTCGTGCACGCCGGTCACGCCGCCGTCCTTGAGCCAGATCCCGGCGACGACCGCGGCGATGCCGTAGAACAGTATGCGGACGCTCGAGCTCGCGGCGTGCTTGAGATCGCTGCCTTCGCGCCGGCCGGCCTGCGCCGCGGGCACGGCGACGCGCACGGCCATCTGCTCCCGACGCTGGACGGTCCGCGCGGCGCTCGCGGGCTGCGGCCTGTGCGGCGCGGGCCGGGCAACACCGGCGGTGAGTTGGTTTTGCATCAACGTGAAGTCCCTTCCGTGTCGCTGCGCCTGTGACGGCACCTCAATCAGTGCGCGTGCGCAGCCAGGTATCGTGTTCATGCTTTGATGCTAAGCAGCCCAGGTAAGGGTTCCCTGAGAGCTGTCTGAGACGAGGGCAAGAAGATGGTGAGATGTCGCTAAGTGCGGCCGGTGGGCACGAGGCTGCGCCCGTAGGCGGCGTGAGCCTTCTACAATGCGGTCGGAGCGGAGTCGTGCCAGCACGAATGTTCCGGCAAAGTGCACTACTCCACCGATCCAGCCATTCCCTTGCGAAGCGGGTTTCACTGCAGTATGATTGGGCCGCGAGCGCCAGGTCTTGCGGAACGGATGAGTATCCGAGGAGGTCGCGGCAGGCAGCCTGAGCGAGGGAGGTCACGTCATGTGGCGAGCATGGCAACTGCGGCTCGTATGCGTTACGTTGGTGGCGCTGCCCATAGGGCTGAGCCAACCGGCGGGCTGGAGGCCTACCCTCCCTGGAAGCGTCGCGGCTGCCGGCGCGCGGCCGGCTGCGGTGCGGCTGGTCTGCCAACCGGGCCTGACAGTATCGCCCGACTGCATCGCGAAAATCTCCGGCAGCGGTAGTCCCCCGCTCAAGGAGCCGGAGGGGATCGCCGTGAATGCCGCTGGCGACGTGTTCGTCGCCGACACCGGCAACAGCCTGATTCGCGAGATCACTGCGGGCTCACGGACTCTCACCACAGTGGCCGGGGGCGGCAGTGACGATACCGCCAATGGCGGCTCGCCCACCGATGCCGCGCTGGAAAACCCGGCGGGCGTAGCGGTGGACGCACATGGCAACCTCTTCATCGCCGACACCGACGACCACCGCGTGCTCGAGGTGTCTGCCGACCTGCGCAGCATCACCACCGTGGCCGGCGATGCCGGGGGCGGGAATACTGCTACCGCCGAGCCAAGCGGACCCGCGCTCGGCGCCACCATGAACCCCAAAGCCATCGCCGTCGACGCCGGCGACACTATCTACATCACCGACGGCAACGAGGTGCGCTCGATCGGTGCCGCGACGCCGCGCACGATCAATACCGTGGCGGGGAACAACACGGACGACACCAGCGGCTATTGCTGTGACGGCACGGATAATGCGGGCGTACCGGCCACCAAGGCCAAGCTGTACGGGCCCAGCGGCCTGGCGTTCGACGCCGCCGGCAACCTGTACATCGCCGACTACAACAACCTGCGGGTGCGCAAGCTGGACGCCGCGACGCACGTCATCACCACGGTTGCCGGCAGCGGGGACGGCGGCTACGGCGGCGACTGCGGCCCGGCGACCGCGGCCCTGGTCTACGAGCCCAACGGTGTCGCCATGGACAGGAAGGGCAATCTGTACTTCACCGGCGATAACGTGGTGCGCATGGTGGACACGACGGGCAGAATCGTCACCGTGGCCGGCGTTATCGGTAAGGAAGATACGATCGGTTGCGATCCGCACGGCTCTGCCACCGGCGTGGGGTTCGGCGACCTGTGGGGCATCGCCATAGACGGCGCGGGTAACCTGTATCTCACCGACAATCAGACCGGCGCGGTGCAAGAGGTCGGCGCACCCGCCGCCGCCCTCGCGCCACGCGCGGCGCCCACGCCGCAGCCCACGCAGACTCCGGCCGCCCATCCGGAAGATGTTGTGCTGTCCGTCTACCCGGCGCCGCAGACAATCTCGACGGGCGAGAGCATCCCGGTCGTCGTGTATGCCGTGCCAGGATCGAAGGTCGCCCTGGACCTGCAGCTCGTGACGTCCGCGGCGCAGGTGCTGTATGAAGCGACGACGGCCGTCGCAGTCGGCAGTGACGGCAGCGCGAGCGCGAGCATCCCGGTGAGCTTCGATCCGCATGGTAGCGAGCATGTCACGGCCGTGATCAGAGCGACCACGGCAAGGGGCATGGACGTGCGCCGCTTCGAGGTGACCATCACCACCGGCCCATGAAGTGACTTCGTGTGAAACGGCAGTTGAGATGGAAAGGTGAAGTCCGCATGGCGAGCATTGGTCAAGACAAGACGCTCAAGTTCCTGAAGTACACCCAGCTCACCGACTCTTCGCACGGTTTCAGCGTGGACGGCGACACGACAGGCCATGGGTGGTTCCAGACGATCTCCTTTGAGCTGGCGGCCGGCTCGGGTGCCGGAAGCGGTTGGCACAACACTCCGATTACCCTCACCCGCAAGGTAGGCTCCGATACGCACAGCGTTATCAACGCCTTGGGTGGGAGCGCGAGCCTGGGCGACATCACGCTCGGGCTGCTGGATGCTTCGCAAAAGTCAGCGCTGAGCCTGAAGCTGGGCAACGCGCGCGTGGTGCGCTACTCCCAGTACGTCTCCGACGGGGCACTGACGGAGGAGGTCTCACTCATGTACGACAGCATCTCGGCGACGGCCGGGAGCTAGGCTGCTTTGACGGATACGCGGTGCGAGGCATCCGAGATTCGACCGGCGGGCCCACGGGGCCCAGTATAGCGGTGGGGAGCACGAGCGAGATGGAACACCTGGAGAGCATCGTGGCCGCGCTGCAGCAGCGCGTGGAGGCGCTGGAGCAGGATAACGAGCGTCTGCGCCGTTCTGCGCGCGGCGCCCCGGCGGCGGCCGCCACGGCAATCACCTCGCGCCGGGGCCTGCTGGCGGGCAGCGCGGGCGTGATTGGCGCACTGGCCGGTGCCGGGTTCCTGGAGCATGCCGGCAGTGCCGGGGCCGCGGCGGATGCACCGGCCACGGCGGGTACGGTACGATCGCTGGAGCTGCGGAAGCCGGTAATCGCGGCCCTGCAGGCCGTGGTGCCCGTGCAGCACAGCGGCGGCAATCACTGGGCGCGCCTGGAGTGGGACCTGGCGGTGTACTTCAGCGGCGCGCGGTCGCCCGTGGTGGTCGCCTCGGTCGTGGACGACTTCCACGGCACGGCGGCCGGGGCCGTGCCCACCTGTGCGGTGTCGGTGCAGCGCGTCGACGGCGGCTTCCGCGCCACCCTGACGCTCGGCAACCTCAGCCACCTGGCGGGTGAAGCCACGGTGAACGCTCTCGCCTTCGGCGAATAGCATGACCGGCACGGCTCACGCCGAGACGCCAACGGACACGGCGCCGGTCGAGACGGTCGAGCAGGATGCCCTGGTCGACTACTACGACAGCGACTTTCCCTGGATCGACGACGCTCGGACGCCCGATTGCGATGACGGGGGAACGTCCGACCGCCTGAGTTGCTTGCGATTCTACCAGGACCTGGCCACCGGCGCCGGCGGTGAGGTACTCGAGTTGTGCTGCGGCACCGGCCGCATTGCCATCCCGCTGGCCCGCGCCGGGGTGTGTCTCACCGGCGTCGACATATCGATCGGCATGCTCGACGGCTTCCGCCGCCATCTGGAGGGAGAGGACGCGGCCACGCGCGCACGGATCCGGCTGGTCCAGGCGGACATCCGTGACCTGGCCCTTGAGAAGCGTGATTTCCCTCTGGCCGTCATCCCCTTCAGCAGCCTGATGCTTCTCGATAGCCTGGAAGGACAGCGCCGGGCGATCCAAGCCGTGGTCCGGCACCTGGCGCCCGGCGGTCTGCTCGCCCTCGACCTCATCAACCCCTTCGTGCTGCCGCTCGGCGGCACCGAGAGCGCCGAGGCCCTGGAGTCGCGAGTCAACATCCGAACCGGCAACGAGTACACGCAATACTCGCAAGCCTCGCGCATGGACGCCACGGGGCGCCAGCGTGTGTTCGGCTGGTACAGTGAGCGTGCCGCGGACGGCTCGGTGAGCGAGCGGCCCTTCTCCCTGTGGTGGCGGCCTATATTTCCCTGGGAGATTGCCGGCATGCTCGGCGAAGCGGGCTTCGTGGTGGCCAGCTACCACGGTGATTACGGCACCGAGCCCTACTCTGTGGCGAGCCGCTACCTGTACATCGTGGCCAGGTGCACTGGAGATGCAAGCGAGCAGCGGCCGCAGGCATGACACTGCCGAGACAGCACGTACACGGTCCGCAGGCCACGCCCGTGATCAGGCCGGCTTAACGTGGAGACGTCTGCGCGGCCGCTCAGGGATGGCAAGGCTACAGGCGTGAGTTGAGGGAGAGACGGAAGTGTCCAGTCAATCATCCGGCGTCATAGCGTACCGAATTACCGACTTCTCGGTGGCCGGACTCTGTTCAGCCCCGATCGACCTGTTCACGACCATGACCTTCGAGCTTACCTCGACTCCGGTGGGAGCATCCGGCTCGGCCGGCCAGCAACACTCTCTCCTGACTCTATCGCGCGAGGTCGACAAGGATTCGCCGATTCTGTTCAGCGCCTGCACCGGCAGCACACCGGCAAAAGCAGTCGTCATCGATTTCCTGGACGGGACCATGACCGTTCTCAGCGCCAGGCTGACCAACGCGTATCCGACGCGCTACGCTCAGTATTCCACCTACCTCCCCGTGGGGGAGGTCAGCCAGTATCAGCACAAGGAGGAGATCTCGATCGCTTACGACCAGCTCAGTATTGTCGCCATACCGCTCGCCGTCACACCGCAGCCGAACACACTGCGCGGCCGCACAATACTCGTCTCAGGCCTGTGCAAAGCCACCACTGCCTTCAGCACCAGGGCATTCGAGGTCGCTTCGGGCCCCGGCGTAACCCCGGCCCGGGGGAAGCGGCACTATGCTCCCGTAACGCTGTCGCGCCTTATCTGCTCTGATTCGGTGGAGGTGTTCAATGCGTACGCGAGCAACAGCGCACTTCCGAAGGTCGTCATCACCTGGTCGGCACCGGCGATCAAGGCAGGAACCGGCGTCGGGGCCGCAGCCGTGGTGTCGATCTCCACGCTGACCAATGCACGCGTGACGCGCTACACGCAATACAGCACGTGGGAATCGACGGGCGTATTCAGCGGGATGCTGCACTGGGAGGAGATCTCGCTCGACTACGAGTCGATTTCCGTGAGTGCGCCTCCTGCCGGCGCATCCCCCAGCGCGCCGAGCTGATCGCCCGGCAGGCCGGCCTGCTGCCGCAGTCACAGGCGTTGATCATCTGCCGGTTAACCCGGGCCGAAGATTCCGTGCAGTCTCGCCGCTGCCGCTGTAACGCTCACCTGTATGTGTTAATGAGGGTGTTGCACGGCGAACACGGTAGCGGACGGAGGACAGGAGCGGATGCAGCCCGAAGGCCGGTCCGACGCGCGGGCCGACGGCACTCGCACTGCCCTGGGCAGTGCGTTTCAGGAAAATGCCGCCAAGATCTACACGTTCATCTACGGCAAGGTGGGCAACCGCGAGGCAGCGGAAGACCTGACCAGCCAGGTATTCCTCAAGGCGACGCGCTGGCTGGCGAGCGACCGCAGCGCCGACAGCATCCGCTCGTGGCTGTATACCACCGCACGCACGGCGATCGTCGATTACTGGCGTGAACAGGGACGCCTACCGAGCGTGCCGATCGACGGCTACATGGATCTGCTGTTCCGCGGAACCGATGGTCCGGAGGAGGTTCGCAGAACCAGGGATCGTGCAACCGCCATTCTGGAAGCGCTTCCCGAACGGGAGCGCGAGGTGTTGCGCCTGCGTTTCCTGCGTGGATACTCCACGGCGGAGATCGGCAGGGTACTCGGGATCAGTGTCGGCAATGTGCGCGTGCTGCAGCTCCGCGCCCTGCGCCGCGCGGCGACCCTCGACGCCGGCCCACCCGGGCAGGCGCCGTGGCCCGAGCGGGAGAGGCGGTCCGAGAAAGGGGGTATCGGCGATGAATGACGAGCGGGATCCGAGGACCGGCGAGCCTGAGTCCCTGGAGCAGATTGCGAATCTCGACGCGTATCTGGATCGGCTCGTCGCAGACAAACGACCGGTCGGGCAACCCGTGCCCGACGATGAGATGCGGGAGCGCATCGTGGCTGCCCAGCTACGGCTCGCCCGCGAAGGCGTGGAGATGCCTAGCCCTTCGTTCCTCGAGCGCCTCGAGCAGGAGACTGCCCGCGCGGTTGCCCGGGAGACGCGGGCGCGGCCCAGGCTGGGAGTGAGCCGCGGCGGCTTCCTGCGCGGTGTCGCCGCGCTGGCGGGGGGCGTCGGACTGGGCGTCGCCGGGACCGAGGGTGCCATCGCCTTCCAGGAGGCGCAGCGCCCGCAAACCCTGGTGGCGGCCGGGAACGAGCGCTGGTACGACGTGGCGGCGATCGACGAGGTGCCGCCGGGCGGCATGAAGCCGTTCAGCGCCGGCGGCCTGCTGGGTTACCTGATCAACGACGATGGCCGGCTGCACGCGGTGTCGGCCATCTGCACGCACATGGGATGCCGGCTCAAGCCGGCCTCGGCCGCGCAAGGGCCCGGCGGATTGCGCTGCCTGTGCCACGGCTCCACGTTCACGCGCACGGGAAAGGTGGCGCAAGGCCTGGCCCCATCGGCCCTGCCCGGCATCACGGTGCGCGAAGAAAACGGCCGCGTGCTCGCCCTGGGCACGCGCGAGAGCGTCTAGCCGCGGCAGACAACCGCGCACCGTCCCGGCCCGGCATTACGCCGGGCGAGGAAAACGGGCACGCGCTCGCCCCGGGCACGCGCGAGCGCATCTGACCGCGGCGGACAACCGCGCACCTTCCTTCCCATTCCTGGGGCCGGCCGAGCCGGCCGAGCCGGCCACTCCGGGGGCAGCCGGTGGCGCACGCCTTGCAACCCCTCACGCGATGCACCACGTAGCGCAATGGATGGAGTCTAGGCACATGCTCAACATACGAAAAGCCGGCCTTTGGGGGCTGGCGACGTCGGGATCTCTTGCCCTGCTCGCTTCGGTAGCTTTGGGCGCACCGTCCGGCCTGGCGGCGCATCCCGCCGCCGGCATGGACGCGGCGCAGATGGCGCAGATGGCAGGGGCGGCCGCGGCCAAGCCCAAAGTGACGATCATGCTGCACCGCCGGGTGGTGCAGCTGACAATCAGCAACTTCGCCTTCTCGCCGGCGGATGTCGTGGTTTCTCCCGGAACCAAGCTGGTCTGGACCAATGAGGACAGCGATCCGCACACGGTCGAGAGCACGAAGAACATCTGGACTTCGGAAGCGCTGGATACCGGAGACCATTTCACACGCGTGTTCGGCAAGCCGGGCACGTTCACGTATTACTGCAGCATCCACCCGTTCATGCACGGAACGGTCACGGTAAAGAAAGGCGCATGACCATGAGCGATCTCATCAGCCACGACCACCAGGACGACGGTATCGACCGGCGCGGCTTCTTGAAGTGCATGGCCTGGGCCGGCACGGGCGTCGTATGGTCACTCAGCGGAGGCCGCGTGCGCTCGACGGCGCTCGCCGAGGCGCTGCGCGGCGGGCAGGCGGCGCAGGCCGCCGACTTCACCTTCGTGCAGATCAGCGACAGCCATATCGGATTCCACCAAGCGGCCAATACAGACGTGACCAGGACATTCGAAGAGGCGATACGTCGCATCAACGCCCTGCCGCAGCGTCCCGCCTTCGTGGTGCACACGGGCGACCATGTGCACCTGAGCAAGGTCGACGAGTTCGACACGGTGAAGCAGCTCATGGGCACGATCAAGACCGAGCGGACGTTCAACGTGCCTGGCGAGCACGACGTCTTCGTCGATCACGGCAAGCGGTACCTGAGCATGTTTGGCAAGGGTACCAAGGGGACCGGATACGGCAGTTTCGACTACCAAGGCGTGCACTTTCTAACGCTGGCGAACGTGCAGCAGGTAGAGAGCGAGAGCGGCGCCGGCACTTTCAACGGGCTGGGCATTCTCGGCCCCGAGCAGCTCGACTTCGTCAAGAAGGACCTGGCGCCGCTCTCTTCGGACACGCCGCTGGTCATCTTCAGCCACGTGCCGCTGCTGGCCGTGTATCCGAAGTGGGGCTGGGCCACCGCGGATAGCACGCAGGTGCTGGCCCTGGTGAAGCGGTTCGGCTCCGTGACCGCGCTGAACGGGCACATCCACCAGATAGTGAGCAAGACGGAAGGCAACATCGTGATGCACACCGCGGCATCCACGGCCTATCCCCTGCATGCTCCCGGCCAGGGAGCGCCCACGCCGCTCGTAGTGCCGGCGCCCGAGCTTCCCTCCCGCATCGGCATCCGGGAAGTGACCTTCGTGCAGGGAGCGGCGTCGCTGGCCTACAAGGATCAGTCCTTCGCCTGAGACGGTCCGTGGCAGGCGCGCACGCCAAGGAATAGGATCCGCTCGGCAGGAACGCTACGTACAGGCGTAGAGGCATGTAGCAGTAACCAGACGGCCGGCCCCTCTGCTGGGGCCGGCCGTCTGGCGATCGGCTGCCTGGTTGAGCACAGCCGGCGGAGCACCGGCTCGTCTCCCACCGATCTGTCCGCTATGTTGGTGCTCTAGCGCGCTCCGTCTACGTGCTTCCCAATCGACTGTGCGGCACAGCGGACTCGTGGTGTCTCCGGTCACGGCAGAATGGCAGTCAACCGAGCAATCACGTCGGACGCCCGGCTACCGGGCACGAGCGCGTTTCGGTCCGCATGTGCCTGTTGTGCCACCATGCTGTAGAAGGCCGCGGCTGCCTCGAACAGATCCGACGGCAGGCCCACCGCGCCAAAGGTGGCGGCGATCTCTTCCATCTCGCCGACCCAGCGCCAGGCTTTGGGCGGCATGCCCGGGAGCGCGCTCTCGATCCAGGCAAGCATCGCGCCCTGACTCTCGGTCAGCTCGGCGCGCAGCTCCGCTTCCAGGCCCAGCAATCTGCCGGCCATCAACGCCTCCGTTGCCAGGGCGGTGAACCCCTTGCTCAAGGCGGCATAACACATCTTGAGACCCGACGCCTGGCCGATGGCCGAACCGGCGAGCCGCACATCCAGACCGGCCTCGCGCAGGGACAGCAGATCCGCGGCGTCCGGCCCGGACGCGTAGACGCGCGGTCCCGCCGCGCCGGGCTTTGGCGGGCCGCCGATGATGCCGGCGTCGACGAAACGAGCCCCTGCCTCCGTCAGCACCGCGCCGACGTCGCGCACCGTCTGCGGCGCGACCGCGTTGCAGTCGACGAAAAGCAGCGTCGCACCGGTTGTCCGCAGGGCGCCGGCGATCCGCTCGGCCAGCGCGGGCGCATGGGCCGGCGCGAGGATAGACAGGATCACGTCCGCCTCGCGGACGAGGGCGGCATCATCAGGTAGCGCCTCGATGCCCGCCGTGGCGGCGCGGCCCCGGGTGCGCGCACTGCGTCCCTGCAGGCAGGTGACCACGCGCAGCCCACCTTCGCGCAGCACGCGGCCCACCGCGTGTCCCATGTCCCCCGGCATCATGATGCCCACGGTGTTTATCCGCATCACCTGACTCCTCAGGTCAGTGTACCGGCTCCCTGCCATTTTCAGCCGGCGCCGGCAGGCAGTCCGTACGTGCCACCTGTCCTTTCTGGTCAGCTCGGCTATAGTGGACGAGACTTAGTCCAGTCTTATCACCAGAGTTGTGCCGTGCGCCAGGTCAACATCCACGAGGCCAAGACCCATCTATCCCGTTTGGTCGAAGAGGTTGCCGGCGGTGACGCTATTGTGATCGCCAAGGCGGCGATCATCGCGCGGGCCGCACCTCGGTGCCCGTTGCGGCGGCCTCGTAGATAGCCAGCACCAGCGCCAGGGCTGCCCGGCCTGCCTCCGCGGTCACGGTTGGCCTGCTGCCCTGCCGGACGGCGCGCAGGAAATCGGCGATCTGGTCCGTGTGGCGGCCGCCGTAGGGCGGTTCGTGTGGCGCCTGTGACGGCAGCTGGGCTGGAACTGCGACGAGACCGTGCGAGCCGACGGGACCGATGTCCTTCTTGGTGGCCCGCAGGACGAGCTCGCCGTCCTCGAGAATGGCGCTGCCCTCGGTACCCGAGACCTCCAGCCGCTCCGGCAGGCCCGGGAAGACGGCCGTGCTGCCCAGCACGGTGCCCAGGGCGCCGGACTCGAATCGCAGCACGGCGGCGGCGATGTCTTCTACCTCGATGGCGTGGCACGCGGTCGCCGTGCGTGCGGTCACGCACTGCACGGGACCGCAGAGAGTGAGGAGCAGATCGAGGTAGTGGATCGACTGGTTGATCAGGGCGCCGCCGCCGTCCAGCAGCCATGTGCCGCGCCAGGCCGCGCTGTCGTAGTAGCCCTGGCTGCGGTACCACTTGACTCGCGCCTCCGCCAGCACGAGACGGCCGAGAGCGCCGGCTTGCACGAGGGCCAGAAGCTCCCGAAAGCCGGGGTCGAAGCGATGCTGGAAGACCACGCCCAGAACGACGCCCGCGGCAGTGCAGGCGGCAATCAGATCGTCGGCCCGCGCCAGGGTGACGTCGATCGGCTTCTCCGCCAGCACATGCCGGCCGGCGGCGGCCGCTTTCGTGCCCACGGCGGCATGGAGTCCGCTGGGCACACACACGTGCACCACATCGGCGCCGGGCCACGCCAGTCCCTCGGTCAGCGAGGTCGACCAGGGCACGTCCCAGCGTCGGCCGAAGCCCTCCGCCCGCGCGGGATCCTCGTCCACGACGCCGGCCAGCCGGCCGCGACCGGTGAGGGCAAGCTCGGCAAGAGCGTCCGCGTGTACGGCGCCCACCACGCCGCAGCCCACGACCAGGCTGCCCGGGATCGATCGCGAGCGATCGGCTATTGTTCCTCTCATTGCCGGCTCCGCGAATGGGCACTGCCGCGTCCGGCACCCGCGGGTCGGTTCCGGACGCCTGCCGCCGCCATGCCCTGCCAGGCGCACGCCACGAGCAGGTGCTCACGGTAGGAGGTGGTCCGCGGCGCGGCAAGTTTCATGCTTCGGTCTTTCTATCGGCGATCCTGGAGCGGCGCACTCGCCGTCGATGCCCGTGCCTGCATGATAGCAACTGGGGACGGGGCTTCCAGCCCCAGGGGCTGAGACGGGGCCGGCGGCCTCCAGCTGAGGCAGGATGGCAGGGTACAAGCCGGCTGCGGCCAGTTTCACCTCTTCTGCAGCTCGTATGACCGGGGTTCGGACGAAGTGAAGCAGCAGAAGGCGCGGCTGCGAGACGCGCGGTTGGCTGCAGCGAGGTGGTCGAGATCGGTACAGTGATACTGGCGAAGAAGCCTATTCCGCACCGGCCACGCGCGGCAATCGAGCCGCCCGGCTGAATGGCGCGGGAAGATGGGGTGACGGCAATGGCAAACAAGACCGAGGTGCTCGAAGCAATCCGCCAGGGGACCGCCGACGTGGTGCGTACGTTCGGCCCGCTCTCGGAGGACCAGCTGGGCATGCGAGTTCACCAAGCGGAGGGCGGCTGGACGGCGAAGGAAGTGCTGGCGCACCTTGCAGCAGGCCAGGCGATGTACGAGCGCATGCTGCAGCGCGCCGTGGAGGGCGAACCGATATTCGGCGGTCCGGGCAGCATGGACGAGCGCAATCACCAGCTGGTTGGAGAATACGTGAGCAAGAGCAAAGGCGAGCTGCTGGCCGCGTTCCAGGCCGGACAGGAGGCGCTGGGGCTGCGAGTACAGGCGGCGCCGGACGATCTGCTCGCGCGGCTCATCCTGCTGCCGCGCGGCGGCGAGCGGGCACTGGCCGACCTGCTGATCATGATCGGCGGCAGACACGCCAGCGGCCACGCGCAGGAGGTCGAGCAGGCGCTCGCCGCGCCGGCGGCGGGATGAAGAGGCGGGCCGTGTGAGGTACGGCGAGCTATGCAGGGTTCTGCATGAGCAGGGCGACGACCTGCTTGTTGGGGTGAGCGGATCCCGTCACGTAGAGCTCGAGGCTGAGCGGGTCGATACGCGGTGGGTAGAGCGTGACCTTCCAGGTCACAGGGCCCTGTTCCACGCTTGTCCTGACATCGCTCCGCATCCAGGAGACTCCCTCGCCGATGACCTTGATCAACGGGCTGGCGTTGAACAGGTAGACGCGGTGGGTCGTGACGGCGATAAGGTGGTTGGCGACGGCCTTCTTCACGGTCTCGCCGCTCGGGATGCGGAACATGCCGACGCCAATCATGGCGGTCGTGGCAAGGGCACCGCCAAGGCCGGCCAGCGTCGACCCCAGCGCCTTGTGCGCGCCCCTGGGAGTGGCCATGCCGGCCGCCAGGACGAGCTCCTCTATGTGTTGTTGAGCTTGTTCGATGCAGCGGTCGGCGTACCGCTCTGCCGTCCAGCTCAGGAAGTCCATACCATCCGCCCCATGGATTGGTGAAACCAGTGTGCTGATTGCCAGTGTAGTCGGTGCTCCACGAATTCTCAAGCAGCAACGGCGCGGCGGCGCGGCAGCACTGCCCGGCAATCTACGGATATCCAAGCGCGGTGCGCGGCGGGCCGGGAACGTACGCATGGGCTATTGCCGGCTGCCGCCGGTACCCGCATCCTGATCCTCAGCAGCCGGCAAGCAAATACTCGCGGGTGGTTCTTGTGAGACTGATCCGCATCCTTCGCTGCACGCTCATCGTCGCGCTGTGTGTGAGCCAGCCGGCCACACATGCGGGTGCCTCGCGGGCCGGCCTAAGCCGCGCGACGGCGTCCGGGGACCGTTCGTGGGCGAGTCCGCGGTATGACATGGGATCTCCCCACCTACGGCCGCTGTTCGTCGATTACAGGCACGGGAGCGACGCAGCCGACGGCTCTGCTCCCGATCGCGCCCTGCGCACGCTCGACGCTGCCTGGCGGGCGTTGCCTTCGCACGCGACGCTGAAGACGGGCTACCGGATTCTGCTGGCGCCGGGCGACTACCCGGAGAGCGCGCTGCCCACCTACTGGCAGTCGCGCTACGGCACCTTCAGCGCCCCGATCGTGGTGCAGGCGGCCGCGGGCGCGCACTCCGTGCGGCTGCACGGGTATCTCAATATCTACGACACGCGGTACCTCTACCTGATTGGCCTGGACGTGCTGACCGATCGCGGCTACGGAGGCGGCGGCGACGTCATCCACCTGGAGAAGACCGACCACATCCTGATCCGCGACTGCACGCTGAACGGCTTTGACGGAACCAAGAACCAGCCGCAGGAGACGCTCAAGGCGAACCAGTCGAGGTACCTGTTCGTGGAGGACTCCGATATCGGCGGTGCCTACTGGTTTGCCGTGGATACGATGGCCGTCCAGTACGGCCACATTACGGGCTCCCGTGTGCACCGCGCCGGCGACGACTGCATGGTGCTCAAGGGCGGTTCCACGTCGTTCCTGGTCGACGACGACGAGATCTTTGACTGCGCCGAAGTGGGCATGTCCGCCGGCGAGGGCAGCGGCCTGGAATTCCTGGTGCGGCCGTGGTTCCGCTTCGAGGCCTACAACATGGTCTTCGTGAACGATATCGTGCACGACACAAGCAACGCCGGACTGGCCGCGCGCGGCGCCTTCGACGTCGCATTCGTGGGCAACACCCTGTATCGCGTGGGCACGGATCAGCATGCCGGCAGCGCTCTCATGCTGTTCGCGTTCGGCATGCGCGGCTGCGGCCACCCGGAGGTCTGCCGCGCCAACTCTGCACAGGGGGCGTGGGGCAGCGCGGTCGCCGGCGATGGGCTGGAAGTGATTCCAAACAGGAACGTGTACGTGTACGACAACCTGGTGGTCAATCCGCCGCCTGCTCGCACAATGTACAGCCAGATCGCCGTGGCCGGCCCGGCGAAGCCGCCGGCGGGACTGCATCTGCCGCCGGTGGTGCATGCCGACGACGACCTTCGCCTCCAAGGCAACGTGATCTGGAACGGTCCCGCGGACCTGGAGCTCGGTCCGGAGGAGCCGGACCAGGGCTGCCGGCCTGCGAACAGCACCTGCAACCCTGCTCAGCTACGAGCGGACAACGCGTGGAACGCCGCGAGACCCGGGTTCGTCGACGCGACCGCGGGAGACTTCCACGTGCGCGCCGGCACGCTGCCTGCCGGAGCATCGACCGTGCCGGTTCCCGAGTTTCCTGCCGGCGATCGAGCCGGCGCCGGCCTGCCGTCTGAAAGCTTCGTCTCCGCCGACGCGATCGGCGTCGACCGTGACGGGCACGCGCGCAAGGCCGGCATGGCGCCCGGCGCCTACGTGGTGCAGCACTGAACGGCAGCGATCCCGCGGCCGGCGGCCTTCGGTTGCCGGTGGACTACTGTACTCGCTCCAGCACCACGACGGGTATCTCGCGAGTGGTCTGCTTCTGATACTGCGCGTAGTCCGGCCAGATGCCGCACATGAGCTTCCAGAGTCGCGGCTTCTCCTCTGCCGTGGCGGTGCGGGCGCGAGCGTGGAAGCGGTCGGCAAGCACCTGGACGACGACTTCGGGGTTGGCGGCCAGGTTCTCGTACCACAGCGGGTTCTCGGGCGCTCCGCCTTTGGAGGCCACGACGACGTAGCGGTCGCCGTCCTTACCGTAGATCAGCATGGTCCGGCGCGGCTTGCCGGAGCGCCGTCCGAGTGTGGTCAGGGCCAGGGTGGTCGCACCGCGCCACACGTGGCCTTCCTCGCCGCCGGTGGCCAGGTACCGGCGCAAATGCTCCGCCACCCAGTCGGCCTGACTGTCGATAGGGGTTTCGTCGAGGGACATGTGAGCTCTCCCAGTCTATGTACGCAGGCAGGCAAGGCTCGGCACCGCGGCGGTCCCGCAGTGCGGCAGTAGTCAGTCTACAGCAGGGCACCGTAGTGGAGATCGGCGGGTCTTCGTGCTTCGCGCCCAGCGTGCGTGTCCAGCCTTGCGGTAGAATGCATGCCATGGCAGAAGTCGAGGACATCTACTTCAGCAAGGCCGAAGAGAGTCTGGCGGGCGCAGCTAGCGAGTACGCCAATGGCAGATACAACAACATGGCGAACCGCTGCTACTACTGCTGTTTTCAAGCTGCGGTCGCTGCGTTGCGCGCTGCCGGCCTGGTGCCGCCAGCGCGACAAGCGGCGTGGAGTCACGAACAGGCGCAGGCGTTGTTTGCTCGCGAGCTGATCCCTCGGCGAAAGGTCTATCAGGCGGAGTTGCGCGACGTACTGCCGCGGCTGTACCTATCGCGGGAAGCAGCGGACTACAAGGAGGATCTGGTGAGCGAGCTGCAGGCGAGACGGGCGCTTCAGCGTGCGCGAGTGTTTCTGGCCGCGATCCGGTCGCAGTGCGGCAAGGCATCATGAACGACGAGTATCTGGCTGGGCTCGACGCCCGGCGTCAGGCCGCGATCCAGGAGCTCAGCGGCCTGGTGAGGCAGCGGTATCCGAGCGCGGACATCCGAGTTGAGCCGGCGGAGGAAGATCCCCGGGTCACGCATATCACCGCCGTGGTCGACACTGAGGATCCTGACGAGGTTACCGATCTGGTGCTCGACCGGATGCTGGAGCTGCAGTGGGACGAGCACATCCCCGTCTACGTCATCCCGATCCGGACGCCGGAGCGGGTCGCCGCACTGCGCCGGCAGCTGGGCCGCCCGCGCTGGCCAGGGCCTGAGCTGCCACTGCCGCCCGCTGCCTACGGATAGGTCTGGGTGCCGGGCCCGGTCTGCCACTCGGGCCGCGCGCCGGCTCGCCATGTCGAGCGCCGGCCCTTCCCAGGACCGTCCGGCGGTGACCTTCTCGGCTACGGTCACTGAGAACACCGTCACTCAGTGCTGCCCGCAGGCACCGTGACGATGTACGGGGGTGGCACGGCACACTGAGCTGGCGACTCAGGCCGGAAGGCTTGATCATCGATCGGCCCGCGCGGAAGCCGTGTGACCACGCCTGTGTGTTCAAGATCGGCCGTGGGCGGCCATTCTCGTAGATAGCTGAGCCGGAGACGAAAAGAAGCGGCCGGACCCGAATCTCGGGTCCGGCCGCTTCGTGCAGTGCGTGGATCGCCGGCGCGGTCTACGCGGCGTGCGACGGCGCGCCGCCCGGGGCAGCGGCGGGTGCCTCGGCAGGCGTCCCGGTCGCATTCACCCGGATCGCTCCCTCGCCCAGGGTGAGGCTTGCCGTCTGGCCGGGGAGCAGCTTGCCGGCCAGGATGGCGTCGGCCAGGGCGTCGTCGACGTGGGTCTGCACGGCACGGCGCAGCGGCCGGGCACCGTATTCCTCGTTGTAGCCCTGCTCGATCAGGAAGCCGCGCACCTCTTCGTCGAGCTCCAGGCCGATCTGCTGTCCGGCCAGTCGCTTCTCCACCTCGGCGAGCATCAGGCCCACGATCACGTTCAGGTTCTCGCGTGTGAGCGAGCGGAACACGACGACCTGGTCGATGCGGTTGAGGAACTCGGGGCGGAAGGCCTGCTTCAGGCCCTCGAGGGCCTTCGACTCGATGGCGTCCTGCCGTTCTCCCTCCTCGGCGGTCCTGGCGGTCATGAAGCCCAGCTTGCCGGCTTTGCGCAGCTCGGCCGAGCCCGCGTTGCTGGTCATGATCACCACGGTGTTCTTGAAGTCCACGGACCGGCCCTTGCCGTCGGTCAGCCGGCCGTCATCCATGATCTGCAAGAGGGCGTTGAAGACCTCCGGGTGCGCCTTCTCGATCTCGTCGAAGAGCACGACGCTATACGGCCGGCGGCGAACGCGCTCGGTAAGCTGGCCGCCCTCTTCGTAGCCGACGTAGCCGGGCGGGCTACCGAACAGCCTGGCGACGGTATGCGACTCCATGTATTCCGACATGTCCATGCGGATGATCGCATCCTCACCGCCGAACAGCTCGGCCGCCAGGGCACGGGCCAGCTCGGTCTTGCCGACGCCGGTCGGTCCCAGGAAGAGGAAGGAGCCGATGGGACGGCGCGGGTCCTTGAGGCCGGCGCGCGAGCGCCGGATGGCGCGGCTTACCGCCTCGATCGCTTCGTCCTGGCCCACCACGCGACCGGCCAGGTCGTGCTCCAGGCTGATCAGGTTGGCGCGCTCGTGCTCGAGCATCTCGCCGACCGGCACGCCGACCCAGCCCTCGACCACGCGGGCGATCAGCTCGGGCGTGACGATGGGCGGCTCGCTCAGGCCCGCTTCGGCGCGGGCGCTTTCGAGGCGCTCGACGGCCACCACTTCGTGTTGCCGGAGGGTGGCGGCCTTCTCATAGTCCTCCGCCAGGGCGGCTGCTTCCTTCTGGGCCTGGATCTCCGAGAGCTCGCGCTCCAGCTCGCGGACGTGCGCGCCTTCGCCGGACTCGTCGATCTCCAGCTTGAGGGCGGATGCCGCTTCGTCCATCAGGTCGATGGCCTTATCCGGCAGGAACCGATCGTTGATGTAGCGATCGGCCAGGCCGGCGGCGGCCGCGAGGGTCTCGTCCGGGATACGGACGCCGTGGTGCGCCTCGTAGTGCGTTCGCACGGCCTGCAGCATGGGAATGGCCTCTTCGACGGACGGCTCGCCGACCAGCACGGGCTGGAAGCGCCGCTCGAGGGCGGCATCCTTCTCCACGTGCTTGCGGTACTCATCCAGCGTGGTGGCACCGATCACGCGCAGCTCGCCGCGGGCCAGGGCCGGCTTGAGCATGTCGGAGGCGCCGACGGCGCCCTCGGCGGCACCGGCGCCGACGACCGTATGCAGCTCGTCGATGAAGAGGATGATGTCCGGGTTGGCGGTTGCCTCCTCGATCATCGACTTCACGCGTTCTTCGAACTGGCCGCGGAACATGGCGCCGGCGACCATGCCGCCCAGGTTGAGCGAGATGATGCGCTTGCCGCGCAGGAAGATGGGGCAGGTGGCGTCGTTGATGCGTCGCGCCAGGCTTTCCACGATAGCGGTCTTGCCCACGCCCGGCTCGCCGAGCAGGACGGGGTTATTCTTCTGACGGCGGCCGAGCACGGTGACGACGCGGCGCGCTTCGCGCTCCCGGCCGGCCACCGGATCGAGCTTCCCCATCGCGGCCTCGGCGGTGAGATCGCGTCCGAAGCGGTCCAGGGTAGGCGTCTTGCTTTGCGGTGCCTGGCGTTCGGCGGTAGCCGGCACGGCCGCGGCCTGTGAGGAGCCGCCGGACCGGTTGGCGAAGATGTTTCCGAGCACGCTGCTGCCAAGCGTCGCGTTGTCGTCACCCAGGGCGCCCTGCATGATCTGCTCGGCGCATTGCTTGCAGAAGAAGTGCGACTCGCGCCGGCCGTTGATGAACCCTTCCAGCCTGACCTGCGCTTCGCGGGTTTGGCAGTTTTCGCACTTTTGCATGATGGTCTAGATTCCTCTCGGTTGAAGCTCTCGGGCTCGGTGCCCGGGAGCGGTGAAACCCCGGCGTAGCGGCGGCAGACAGGTGCGGAGCCGCCGTGTTGCCGCAGCTTCAGGATCGGGTGCAGCGGGGGCGGCCCGGCGATCGCCGGGGGCCGAGCTGCGAGTTGAACGCGACGAGCAGGTCATCCGCGGAAACATCTTCGCCCGCCGCGACGAGATATTCACGAGTCCAGAGGGTGGGAATGGTAGTCAGCTCCTTGAATTCCCTGCGCAGCACGCTCGACGAATGTGCTTTCAGGCCGCAGATGATGCTGTGAGGGGAAACGGTCGGCGGCGCCTCGACCATGAGATAGACGAAAGCGGGCTGAATGCGCAGGCTGCGCAGTCCCACGTTCAGCACCTCTGCCTTCTCGGTGAGCAGATGCGCCAGTCGATCGGCGATACATCCCACGAGTACCGGCTTCAACCGCATCGGCGCCCACGCGAAGTGGTAGACGAGCGGTTTGGGCCGGCAGCTAATGTGTATATGCATCACTTCCATATACGCAATATAGCCCCGATTTGGATTCAGGCAAACTGGCCGGCCGCGGGGGCCTCCGACTGCGGTCGGATGGACGGGGGACGGGAGCCTCCGACTGCGGTCGGATGGCAGGGCGCGGGCTGGCTGCGGCCGGATGTGGTGCGCAGGCTGCGGTCGCGGGCTCTGCGAGTGGGCGTGATTTCCGATACGATTCCCCGTGGCTTCAGCCCGGGGAGCCTCATGGCCGGCCAAGATGCGGATTTCAATCCGCCCGCCCCTGCGTACCGGCCGGGACGGCAGCTCTCACCGTGCCGGTGCAGGCAAGGGATGTGCGGATCATTGCCGGTACCACCGCCCGTGGTCGATGGCGAGGCGAGCACGCGTCACAGTTGTGGCGCGGGCGATGGGATGGTTACCGGGCGTGTGGTCAGGTGCCGGCCTGTCCGGCCTGCTCGATACCTGCTTCCAGGAGGCTATCGGCAAGATCGAGCGCATCCACCGGCCAATACCGTGACGGCCGAGGCTGCAGGACACCCGGGCTGCCGAGCCGCGGGCGGCAGCTCAGGACGGCGTCGCGCCACTGCCGCGGGATGGCCTCCACGCCATACAGCGCGCCGAGCATGGCACCTGCGATGGCGGCATTGGTGTCCGTGTCGCCGCCGGCCATCACGGTCTGCACCAGGCCTTCCTCGAAGCTGGGTGCGTGCAGGGCCTGGTAGAAGGCGTTTTGCAGGGCGATCAGCACGTGGCCCTGATTGCGGCTGAAGACCGGCAGGACGGTCTCGGCCTCATCGATCGCCGCCGGTACCTCGACCGAGCGCCCGGAGTAGTGCTGGTGCCAGTCCCGCGCGCGCCGGTACGCCTCGCGGCCGCCGGTGCCCTCACGCACGATGAGGGAGAGGACGCCGACGTAGACGGCGGAGCCGGCCTGGCAGACGGGGTGCGGGTGAGTGAGCATGGTATCCGCGCGCACGAATCGGTCGAGATCCTGGGGGTCCCTCCGCCAACCCCAGATGGCCAGGGGACTCTGGCGCATGAGGGCGCCGTTGCCCTGGCTCTGCCGGCTGGCGGCGGCGCAGGCGGCATCGGCAACAGAGGTACCGGCGGCACGGGCAGCCGCGGCGGCGCGGAGAGCCTGCCCGATCGTGGCGCCGACGTCGAAGGGATCGCTTTCATACCAATCGGCGTAGGCGCCGGCCACGTCTTCCCGGTCGTATCCGCGGCGCTCGACGAGCGAGCGGGCCAGGGCGAGCGCCAGCTCTGAGTCGTCGGTTGGCTGCCCGGCCAGCGTGTGGTGGACGGGGCTGGGGATGATCTCGCGCAGGCCGTTGGGGTAGGCGGCGCGGATGGCGGCGGCAGATTGGAATTCCACGATGCTGCCGAGCGCGTCGCCTACGAGCTGCCCCATCAGGCAGCCGCGCGCTCGGTCCTGGACCGGACCGGATGCTATCACCGGATGCTCCTCTGCAGATGACACGCCTGCTCATGCTCCCGATCTGGATCTAGATGCTTCCAACCAGAAGCTGCGGCACGGACCTGCGACTGTGGTCGCATGGCAGCGCACGGGGCGACTGCGGTCGCGGGCAAGCGGCAGGCAGGTTCGCACTTCAACTACTTCTGGGAAGCATATAGCACGAATCGACGCGAACCCCAAGCACGCACGTGGGGGCGTGGCGGCCGCCGGTTGCGGCGGGCGCAGGCCTGACTCTGCGGAGTCATGGCAGCACGAGGGGGACTGCGGTCCCAGGTGACGGGGCCGGTTGTCGACGGGAGATGCCCTCGGGGGTTCTCTCGGAAATGCCCTGGAAGCGCTCGTGGGAGGGTTCCCATGACCCTGCACCGCCTGCTTAGCCCGCCTTCGCGGCCGGTGCGAGGGTGACGGTAAAGCCCAGGCGTTCGAGCCGCTTGGCGAGGGGCCGAACCGTGCGTCGCGGGTCCGCGGTCTGGTCGTGGTCGGCCCCGAGCTCGTGATGGCGGTCCCCCGTCGTGAGGATGTGGTAGATCACCTCGAGCAGCTGGTGCGTGACGGCCACCAGCGCCTGTTCGCGGCAAGGTATCGCCGTTTGCCCGCACGCCGGGGCGGCGAGCGGTGCGGGAGGGACTGCGAGGCCGTGCGGCGGCCGCCGCCGATACACGCGGCGCTGGAAGCAGGCATCAACCATTCCCTCCAAGCATTTGCAAGCATTTGCAACCATTTGCAAGCATTCGGGTCGCGCGGGAGGACCCGGCTCAGGCTGCGCGACGGAGTGCCGGAAAGACGAACATATGTTCTATCTCCTAACGAAGTCTAGCACGAACGGGCAGGATGTCAAGGAAGACATCGATGCTACCGGCGCCGAACTGCCGCCGAGTACGACGACCGGAGAACGCGGTACCAGGCCGCACCATAGTTTATTGTGTCCTCCGAGTATGTGGGACTGGCTCTTCAGCCAACACATACCGGACGCCGCGTGGGTCATCGTCGCCTTCACCGATGGGTCCAAAGTTGCCGGATTCTTCGGCGCGGACGCGACGCGGAAGGGTTACGCGCCGACGTCCCCACGGAAGCAGGGTCTCCACCTGCCGGAGCAGTGGACGCTCGACCGGGCGGGTTGGGTCGTGGCGGCCGTGGCGACTGGCGATGGCAGAGTGGTCACAGAGGCTTCGCTCCAACGGCCGAGGCTGCCGGTGGCCGCCAATAACCGGCCTTGTCTCGATGCGGCGCCGCGCTGTGATTTGATCGCCGATCAGTGTGATTCTGGCAGCAAGCGCTTCGGATGAAAAACACGATGGCCTGGCGCCGAAATCTCTCCCGCGCTTCAACGCCCGGTGCGAACAGCGGCAGGATCTTCAACGCCGCAAGCCGGTCCAGGATGAGGTCGCGGGCCAGGTAGACGACTGCCATGCCGTCCGCGCCGGGGGACAGGACTCTCTGTCGATGGTACCGGCGCGCTCGCGTCAGCCGGAGCCGTCAGTCCAGCCGCCCGGCGTATCGCCGCATGCAACCCGGCAATGCCCACGGAAACATGCTCTGCAGTCGATCTACCAAAGGCTTCCCATCTGAATCCGCGGCACGGCGGACGAGGAGCCTCCAGCCGCGGCAAGATGGCAGCGGCCTGCGACTGCGGGCGCATGGCAGTGGCCTGCGATTGCGATCGCATGGCAGCAGGTGGGGGACTGCGGTCCCGGGTGTGGCGGGGACGGTGGCCTGCGACTGCGGGCGCATGGCAGCAGGTGCGGGACTGCGGTCCCGGGTGTGGCGGGGCACGGTGGCCTGCGGTTGCGATCGCTCATGGCAGTGGCCTGCGACTGCGGGCGCATGGCAGCAGGTGCGGGACTGCGGTCCCGGGTGTGGCGGGGCACGGTGGCCTGCGGTTGCGATCGCTCATGGCAGTGGCCTGCGACTGCGGGCGCATGGCAGCAGGTGCGGGACTGCGGTCCCGGGTGTGGCGAGGACAGTGGCCTGCGATTGCGGCAGGGGCGGGACCGGCCGCGGCCGGATGGTGCGCCGGATACCGCGACTCTTGTCCGGAGGCATTTGTCAACTCCGCGCTGCCGCTCGCCACCACATGCCGACCTCGACGTCGAACGCCATCGACGGGTCTTCCACCAGGTGCAGCTCCAGCGAGACGATGCGGCCGTCGCCGGGTTGAAAGCGCTTGTCGTCGGTTGGATCCTGTGCCGCCGCTGGACGCAGCGCCGGGCCCATCGCGTCGATGGCCGGCTTCCACGGGGCAGCCCAGTTGCGCCGCTGGTACCAGTCACGTCCCTTCGAGCAGCGCCAGGCGAGGCGAACCTCGGCTCCGCCGGGCGGCAATGCGGTTGGTCGCGCCGCGTGCAGCGCGCTCCACAGCCCGGCTTTCCAGCGTTTCCCTTCCGCCCCGCTCCCGGCCATGTGACGGAAGCAGGTCCAGCCTTCAGCGGTGCCAGGATCGGGCGCGGGTAAGGCAAGGCCAATACTGAGGTATGAGCCGCCGCCAACGCGCTTCTCGCCGCGGACGAGGACGAATCGCGGGCAGCCCAGTCGCCTGACCACCGGATAGAGATAGTTGTCGAGGTCGTGGTGCGTGTGCAGGTGCTCCGGCGTCTGGACGTCGACCGCCATCGCCAGATACAGCCTATCTCCCTGCGGAAGAGGATGGAGTGCTGCCGCTATGCAGTCGAGGTCCAATGAATGTGACGCGCGTGTCTTCGCCTCGCGTCCAACCCTCGATATCGAAGGCAGTGACCACTTGATTCTTGTATATGCCGAGGATCACGTCGGCTTGTGTCTCCAGGTCGGCATCCTTGATCTGTGCCCATCTAACGAGCGTGGGGGCAGCGGCGTCGATCTTGCCGGCAAGCACGGCTGGCCAGGTCCGTGACAGGTTGACGACGATCATAGACAGACCTCCAGGATTCGAACATGTTTCTGCCGGATTGATCTGGCACGGACTGAATACGTTTGTTGTCATTTTCAGAAGTCAACGACAATATGCAGAAGTCAGTGTCAGTGGATTCAGAAGTCGGCGTCAGTGACGATCGAGCGACTACTCTTGTCGAATCCGTGGGCCGCGCTGTTGCCATCCACGGAATAGGCACGCAAGAATGAGCCCTGTCGCGGTGCCGTAGCCTACCCATCCGACAACCGTGCCGTTGTGGCCGAACAAGGCCGAACCAGCATACACGCCTGCCGGCCACCCGAATCCGCAGGTAACTCCATTTATGAGTCCCCACAAATCTGCCCACTGCGCTTGCCGCCGCAGGCACAGCCCTTGGAAGAATCCGCCTGTTGCTCCGAACATGGCCGCAAATACTGCGAGCCTTGCGTAGTCTTCTGTGGTGCCAGTGAAGTCCAGGAGTCCGAGCACGGCCAGCCCACTAATGGTGGCCCCGACCAGCCACGGGAATAGGCCCCAAGCGCTGACGGCGAGACGTCGGCAGATTTCCAGCCACTGCCATACTGCGGCAACGAGAGCAGGTGTTAAGAATCCAAGCCACATCTCGAGGCCATCAACGGTGCGGTCGCCCCAAAGCAAGAACACAAGCATCATGGCGAGGCTGCCGGCAACACTCGATAACACCCAACGCAGGAGCAGCTCCCAATCCCAGAGCAGTAGGACACGAACCCCTGGACGTCGATGCTCGGCCACGTTTGGGTCTTTCTCTGTCGCACATGTGGTACAGAAACGACGTGAGCCGTCCCATGGAACAGCCTCGGCGAACAGCCACGTGCCCGCCCTCAGGATACACATGGATCGGGTTCTTGGCACCTGCACAAGGCAAAGGCCTTGGGATCGGCTCTGCTCCTGTGCTAGCAGGCCGTACCGTGCTGTCGCAGCTAACGGGCTATTAGGTGCGATAGCAAGGCCCGGCACGGGCGTTTGCGGCGTTTGCGAGCGCGGGCACCCACAGACTTTCCCTGGTCCGATCGTATACCCTCAACTCGCCAGAGGGCGTCGTGGAGAGTTCCACGATGTGGAAGGTTACAGGACCATTGCCTGCCACGAGGTCGCTCAGCCCATACCGCGTCTCAATTGCACCGAGAACCTCAGCGAACAACACGTCCTGCTTAAAGACGGCCCGCGAGACGAGAGCATTCCGATTCTGAACGAAGTCCAGCACACGCTGCACGGGGCGCTCATAGTACGGCCGTGGCTGCATCGTGACCTTACCACCACCCTGCCAGACCGGCGTTGGCGAGAATGCTGGGACGACCGCAGCAAGGTGAGTGCGTCGTCCGCCCGCAATCCAACCATCGCCAAGTTGGTCGACGATGTTCCACAGGTGTCCACCTACACGCGAACTCTTGCTGCCGAGCAGCCCGCTTAGCAGTGCATCGGGATACATGAAGATCTGCCCAAGCGCCTCCGCGGACTCGTAAATGTCAAACCCACCTGCAACCTTCCCCTTGGCCTCGAAAAGCCAGAGATCTTGTGGGTCGCGCGTATCCTTGTGCGCGGCGAGGTCCCGCTGATTCGTGCCGGCCTGGAGACCGTGGAGAGTGCCGCCAAGCGCAAGATGCTGAGTATGTACGGAGCCGCCGAACTCGCGCACGGCGACGTAGCCCTGCGCTGTCAACCATTGGGCAAAACCAGCGACGAGAGAGATCTCCCAATCGAGCACGCAATGGTTTGAGTCATACCCGTAGAGTGCGAACGGCTTGCTCGGCGACCATCGTCCTTGCCAGAGATGCTCGAACAGGGCGTAGACTGGAGGGCCTTCCGTACAGACGGCCGCACGAACTTCCTCAGGCTGAGCCCCGATCTGTTCAGCCAGATAAGCGTACAACACCGGTTCCGAAAAGCTGGCTAGACTCCTCGACTGGCTTCCGAGCCATGTTGCGAGGCGTTCCCGCACCGTCACCTGTTGAGTCACCGCGTCGCTCCTTTCCTCGAGCCCGTTGGCTTACTTGCACAACTGCTGTGAGCCAGCCCTTGGAGCAGCACCTGTCCAGCAAATGCAGGCTGCGTGTTGTAGAATATCGGCCGGCCGAAGCTCGCCTGAGGGCCATCGACGGGTGACTTCAGACACACCTGGTTCGGCTGGGACTTGGCATGCCAGTTCTTCAGATGGGGCGCCAGCGTTCCAGCAAGACCGAAGCCTGTCAAATGCGTGGCCGACGTCCAAAGACTGGATTCTGGCATGGCAGTCGAAGCCGCACAGGATAGAGCGGCAGTCCGTTCGTCCGCGACGTGAGCCGTAGCGTGATCCGTGCCGCTGCCCGTTCATCGTCCTGTGTTCTACAAACAGGGCGTCGAGCCGCTTTGCCAACGCCCTCGAGGGTGCCTGCGGATCGACGTTCAGGGCAGTCCGCTCGCCTTCGCCCGGGTGCGGCGCCGGACTCTCTGCCTGCAGCTACGGCGCGCAGGTTCCGCACCGCTTCCGGTTGCCTCGCCTGTGGGCCAGGAGCCAGCGTTCCGCCGTCTCCAGGTCGGCGGCGAAGTACTTGTCGGGCCGTCGCGTCGTAAGTGGCTTCGCCGACTGCCCTGTAGATGTAGCCGTCACCTGCAGACGACAGGCGACGCAACCCGTCATCGCTCGCAATGTCTTGCATCGCGGACCTCCAACCGGCAATAGAGGTTTGCAGCCGACCGCTGCCGCGACCTTGCCCGGACAGCCCGCGGTGCGAGCCCGAAGGCACAAGACTAGCGGGAGCCTGGGCGTCTATTGACAGGGAGAAGGAGTATGCCGCTTGCCTGGAGAGCCTGGTCCGTGAGTGTGCCACGGCTGGCGCGCAGAAGCGCGTTGATGAGCGCTGATGATTCTTTCGGGGTGAGCGTGGTGAGTCGTTGAAGCAGGCTATCGTGATTGCCTTCAAGCTTGGCGTCGGCGAGCCACTGCTTTACGCGACTGATCAGCTTGGCGCGCTGGATGTCGTTGGTACTCGGCCGCCACACCTTGACCACCTGAGCCAGGATACGTGCCTGCTCGATGGGGAAGTGAGGCACCTGCTCCACGATCGCGTTCTTGGCGAGCCTGTGTGCGGCTTCCAATTCATCGTCCTGCAGTGCCACGCTAGTGACGTTCATGGCACTCCGTACCTCGATGGCCACGGGGAACCCGGTGCTGCCGTTGATTTCGATGAGCTGCTCGATGCTCGGAAGGGGCTGGCTGTTGTAGTGGTCGACGATATACTTGGCTACTGCGCGAACGTACCGGTCGCGCATTGAGACACGTGTCATGCTCTACCTCGTTCCTCTTCCCCGCATGATCATGATGACGCCGGGCGCACCCCCCGGGTTGTAAAATGGCAATCGTCCGCGCTCATCATTGTGCTGATAGGCGACAGTTCGCAAGCCCGTAGGCCGAGTGAGTTAATATAGTTTCGGGGGTGATATGATGGGTGCCACAAGCAGCTATTTGTCAGCCGCCGTGCAGGTCTTGCGTGATGCCGCCAAGCCACTCACGGCTGCTGAGATTACCGACGAAGCATTACGTAGAGGGCTTATCTCGCCGGCCGGGAAAACGCCGCGAAGTACGATGTCGGCCCAGCTTTACGTAGCCGTGCGCGATAACCCGGACGTACCTGTGCAGCGACTCTTCGAGCCAGGAACCGGTCGTGCTCGCCGTGATTCTGTCAGGTGGGCAGTACGTGACCAACCGGAGTCAGGTGCGAGAGTGCGTAGGCACTAGCTTGGCGCCAAACCGCGATCAATCAAGCAGTGCGCTCTGCAGTACCTCCTCTACCGTCGTCACTGGGGTCAACGTGACCGCCTCCAGAATGTAGGACGGCAATAGCTGGGCGTCGGCGAGTTTTTTGTGCCGGTAGCAGGACCTCTTTGATCTTGGCGTCAAATGCAGCGCGCACTTTCTGCTGGATCCCGCCGACCGGCAACACCTTTCCCAATGATCGTTATCTCACCGGTCATGGCCAGGTCGGCGCGCACCTTCCTGCCTGTCAATGCCGAGACGATGCCTGTGGCGATCGTCACCCCGGCAGAAGGCCCTTCTTTTGGCCAACCCATGAATGTGGCCAGGACGGCGACGTCATAGTTGTCGCGCCAGGTTGGGTTGATTCCAAGATCCTTGGCATGTCCGCGGATGTACTGTACCGCTGCTTCAACGCTCTCCTTCATCACTCGCTGCATCGAGCCGAGCGCGGTGATGCGCCCCTTGCCTTTTAGTGCCTGCATCTCAAACGATAGCAGCGTCCCATGGTCTCCGCTGACGGCAAGGCCAGTCACCTCGCCCACTGCCGGATACTCGCGGGCCGTGACACGCTGCACACGACCGCTCTCCGGCACGGTAGGCGCAATCTCCCTATCTGTGGCTGTCATGCGTACGCCAAGCTTGACGCGATCGTATTCTCCCGGTGCGATCAGATGGAGTTGATCCCGTACGCGCTGGCGCAGCTCGCACGCCAGGAGCAGGACTTCCTCCAGCGCGTCATCCTCTATGTGACCGTCCGGATAGAGCAGCTTGAGCAGGCCCGATACGCTCTTGAGCACCGCGCGCTGGTCGCGACCGGAGACGCCCTGGGATGTCTTCGCCGTGTCCAGCAGCTCGAAGCGGCGGTGCACGCTTTGCACCAGATCCGTACGTCGCAGCTCGTGCATGATCTCGCAGAAGTAGTCCGCGATGAAGCCGTAATCCCTAGCATAGCTGTTCGGCGAGAGTTTCGGCAGTTCCCAGTCCGGCAGGTACGAGTGGATGCGGTCCAGAAAGGCGATCACCTGCATGAAGTCGGGTAGGGGCTCGAACAGATGGTAGTACTTCTCATGCGGCTGGCTACCCTGTACGTCGATGTTGCCGACGAAGACCAGGCTGGCAAACGCCAGCAGCTCCTTCTTGCCCCGGCTAAACTTCGCATCCTGCATGTAGCCCTGCATGATGCTGACGAACGCCTCGGGGTCCGTGAAATCTGTATTGGCGATCTCGTCGAACACCACGGCGTCGCGCGTGCCCACTTCGCCAATTTTGCCCGTGTTCAGGTTGACGAAGAGCTGCGCCGGCGTGGCCTTGCCGCCGGACAGCACGTGCGCGTAGTATGAGATGTTCCGGTACAGGTATGTCTTCCCGGTCTCACGCGGCGCCAACTCGATCATGTTGCAGTTCTGCTCGACAAGCGGAATGCACCGGCACAGGTACAGCAACTTCTGCCTTCGCGTCATCACCGCAGGGTTCAATCCGCACGAGTTGATCATCAGATCAGTCCATGCGTCAGCGCTGAACTCCTTCCGCTTATCGATGTACTCGTCCAGGTTTATCACGCTGACTTGGAACTGGGTGAAAGTCAGCACCTTGAACGGCCGGATTCGTCCACTGTAGATTTCGGTTTCGTCGTAGGTCAGCTCGATCGTGCCCCACATCCCGCCGGACAGCAACATCGGGTACTGGCGTACAATCGCTTCCGGGATGTTCACGAAATCCTCGTTGATCGCCGAGATAGTGCCCCAGTACTTGTCTTCAGTCTCGACCAAGCGAGCCTCTAGACTGGCGATTACCGAGTGGCGCCGCGACTCGCGGATGTAATGGCGGATCTTCTCCGCCTCGGCGCCGTAGACGAAGGCATCCTTCAGGCGCCGCACCACCTTTTCCATGTCCTGCTGGAACGTGTCCTCGGAGCAGTAGTTGTCGATCAGGTATTCCACCACGTAACGTGGGAACTCGTCGACACCGGTGTTGATGGTGTGAGCCTTGTTCACCACCTTGCCGCGAAACACCGAGCGCACTTGGAGGTTCGTGCTGCTCCCAATTGCGCGACAACCCTGCCAGCTTGCTTACTCACGGCTGACTGGCTCGGTCAAGACGCGAGTCTTGCCCACAGCGCGTCGCCCTTTCTTCGCTGGCTCCGCCGACCCATCCTGATTGTCGCGCGGGGTGTTCACCTTGAACGCGGGCAGAGTGAACGGCGGCCAGCCGAAGCGTCCCATCGTGCTGGACACGTATTCGCGCAGGTAGGGCCAGACGTTGAGAGGCAGATTCACGCGCTTGAAAACCTGGAACAACTCGTCTGTGAGAGGAGTCGACGATCGATAGAGCACCGCATATTCCGCCTTAACGCTCATCGCCAGGCTCGTCTCGCCATGCAGTTCCACGGTGTAGCGATCGTTCACCACGAAGCCAACGCCTGGCTGCGGCGCCCAGGTGGAGTCGTCTTCTATGCTGAACTTTCCTCTTGCCGGTGGTTCTGGCCCGGCTCTATTCTCGACCTCGGCGCGTGCTAACCAGATAGAAAGCAGTTCGATCTGCCCGATGAACTTTCCGTACTCGCTCGGGCTCACCGACGATGGCACGTCCTCTTCGTTCGTGCTGCTCATATTGCCTTCGCATACTCGCCCGGCTTGGCACTACCATAGATCACTTTGAGCGTGGACTCGCCGCGCGGACGCCGTACCTCCACTGCATAGCGCTGTAGTCGTTCGGCCAGCATATCTAGCCGGAGGTCAATTGAGTCGAGTCTGCGCTCAACTGCTAGCTGTGTGTCACCGCGCGCCAGCACGTTGCTCGTATAGTGATTCAAGCTCACACCTTCCCGCGCGGCTTGATCGAGCAGCCGTCGGTGAAGAGACTTCGGCACGCGCAGCAGAATCTTCCCACTGCACTCTTCCGGCACGGAGGGCAGCGGGATGTCGACGCCCTGCTCGAATGCGGTCTCCAGCCAGAGTTCGCGCGCCTCAGCCACCGTCGCCGGCAGCTCCTCGAGCGTGTCAGCCTCGGTGTAGCAGCCGGGTAGATCCGGAAACAGAACGGCGTAGCCGCCTTCCGGATCGACTTTCACTTCAAACGGATACTCGAGGGCAAGGTACTCTTCCAGAGTCTTGCGTGGTGCAGAAGTCATGTGTCACCCCAACGTGATCTCTTAATACGTGTGAGACTGCGGCTCGACGTCAGTCGTCATCCAGACCAAGGCGGCCAGATAGGTCGTCAAGGTAGACGCGCTTGACCTTCCTCCCGTGCTTCTTCGGGATCACGATCGGCGCTTCCCCTGCCTTGGTAAACGAGACGTGGCTTCCCTTGGTCCGAGCGGCTTTCCAGCCGAAATGCTCCAGCACAGTCGCGACATCATCGAACTCCGCCTCCACCGGACGCTTCCTGATCAGCGCGATAAGCTTCTCAATCCGCGACATAGTAGTACCGATGACACTCATATGATAGCACCTGCGCTATCACTTCACAACATTCAGCAGTCATCTGCTCGGACCGATGCCGCTATCGCTGTAGTCAAACCTGGTCGATCTCCCAAACCCTGACTAGTGGCTGGTGGTACTGCTACCGCTCCGACAGCCCAACGACAACCTGTCAGAATAGGGTAGGTGCGTCCGTCGTTATCACTCTCCTGCCTCTTGGTACCGTCTTCTGGACGCTGCCTGTGCGTTCCAGCATGCGAACGCAGGTAGCATAGTCCTCTTCGACTTCGACCTGATGCTCTTCGCTCAACGCGTCAAGCGTAAGCCCTCCCTGCTCGTAGAGGAGCTTGCCTTCGTCGTAGAGTCCGGTCCGCTTGCACTTGCGCACCCACTCGGCCAGCGTCGCCGCGCCCTGCCGGTCGCGCTCCGGAATCGCCACGCCCTGCTTGATATACGCTAGATAGCGCTTGATGTGGCGGTTGACGCCCGCTGCTCGCGCGGAGGTCTTTGCCTGCTCCTCTTCTTCGGATTCAGGTAGGCGATAGCTACCGCTCGCGGAGCGGAAGAAATAGTCGGCAAGCCAATCGGCCAATTCGCGCCGGGGCTTGTCTTTCACGCTGTGGATGTAGTTCTCAAACAGGTGGCTGTAGTGCACGCCGTCCAGATCCGGCTGTGCTTGCATCCGCGCTTCGACGAAGGCGCCAAGCATAGCGGCTGACCGGTCCTCTTTCGCGGTCTCCGCGGCATCCACGACATCACTTTCGCTGTCCGTCAGATACCAGCAGTGAATCTCATATGGCGCACGGCCGTCGGCCAAACCATCGCCCGACCGACCACGTCCTTGCAGCTCGATTGTCTCGTCGGCCACCTGGGTCAGCAACTCGTCGAAGTTGTGCGCCTCCATGCGACCGGCACGCACCATCGCGCTGACAACCTCGTCGTAGATACGATCCTTGGTCTCGCCAGGGTGGGCGAGCAGATAGCCACGGATCACGGCGCGCACCTTCTCGGCAAAGGTGGTGAGATCCTCGTCGCCAAGAATGGCCAAGCCGCCTGTCTCCACTGGACGCGGCTTGCGAAAGTTGATCACCAGGTCGGGCATTGGCACGTTGTCGGCAGTATTCTGGTTGTATGTCTTCTGGTCGGTGTCGATAAAGAGGGCCCTGTCGCCGCTGTCAGGAAGAAAGCCGGCCTCGGCCATAATATCATGAACAATTGTCCAGGTGCCGGTCGTACCGTGAAAGCACAGCGAGAGCCAGTGACCTGGTTTGAGCACGCGATAACACTCGGTCATAGCGCGCCGCATCATGGCCGCCCAGTCGGCTTCACTCTTGCCACGTACCGAATTGACAATGATTTCTTCATCGAGCCATTGTGTGTTCAAACCAAGCCATGCTTCCCAGACATAATTGAGTTCACCATACTGCTCCTTGCCAGCGTATGGCGGAT
Organism: uncultured bacterium; assembly: GCA_963827235.1. Classification (GTDB taxonomy): domain Bacteria; phylum Chloroflexota; class UBA5177; order JANWHV01; family JANWHV01; genus JANWHV01. The sequence goes on along the minus strand of CAWHAE010000009.1, from coordinate 111,769 downwards.
CAGTGAAGACATAGTCAATACTCCTGGACTGCGACGAGCTTGGGGCATAGCGGCAATCCAGTTCACGATCCACTCGGGCAAACAAAGTAGTGCGGGCAGCGCGGGCAGCGGCGGTCGTCGGGGCGCGCGTGGTAGTCGCCGTCCGTGATACCGAGAAACGCCTGATCGTAGTGGGCGAGTCGCGTCGAGATGCTCCGTTCGTGGATCCGGATGTCCTGGGTCTCGCCGGTGGCCAGGTACAGGGTCTGCACGGTGACGCTCGCCTCTGGAAAGGCCTCGGCGCCGGCCTGCTGGTAGAGGGCGTATATGTCCTTGTCGGCTTCGCTCTTGCTCACGCGGCCCGTGCGCAGCCGCTGCACGAGAACCGAGCGGCCGGCGCCGTCGTCGCTCACCTCGACGTGGTCGGGCCGCAGCGAGACGGAGCCGTGCTCCAGGCGCACCGTCATGTCCTGCCGCACCGGACGGCCAAATCCCTGTACCCGGCGGTTGACGGCACGCGCCACCATTTTCTCGGCATCGCGCCGGTAGATGGCCTCGTAGGGATGGTCCACCGGACCGTGCGCCTGCCACAACGCGGTGAGCCGTTCCCGTGCAGCAGGCAGGTCGACCTCCTGGCCGGCGGCGCGCTGCTCCTGGAGCCAGCGCAACACGCCGTAGACGCAGCGATGGAACTGGACGTAGGCGGTGTCATCGCGGTGCCCGCCCAGTCCGAGCAGGTATTCGTAGTAGAACCGGCGGGGACAGTCGAGGTATACCTCGAGCACCTCCGCACGGAGGGTCGGGTGGGCGCCGGCAGGGGGGCGGACTGAAGTCCGCGCTTGGCGCGCCGTGAGAGACCCCGCGGTGAACCGCGGGGCATCCAGCGCAGACGTCACATCCAGCACGGCCGCGGTGTTGGCGGCCGGAGGAGCATCTGTCGCCGGCGCGATAGCGCTCGAAGGCACGGGGTCCAGCGCCGGCGCGGCATAAGAGGCGGACAGGGAATCCAGCGAGGGCGGAGTGTCCGGCGCGGACGCGGTCTTCGACGCAGACCCGGCATCGGAGGTTGGTGGAGCGCCCGGGGCGGCGAGGGAGGCCGCGGTCCAGGTCGGCGTTGGAGGAGCGGGCAGTAGGCCGGCGAGGTGCGCGAGCAGGGGCGAGGCGTTGCTGTTCCGCTTGCCGTAGCGCTGCGCGCGGGACAGGCAGAGGGTATCGCGCGCCCGGGAGAGGGCGACGAAGAACAGGCACTCCTCCTCCTCGGCGTCTTCGTCACGCTCCGCCGCCAGCATGCCCCTGGGCGGCGGGCAGGCCCGGGATTGCCCCCTGGCCGGGAACATGCCCTGCCCCAGGCGCGGCAGGTAGACGGCGGAGAACTCCAGGCCTTTGGAGGCGTGCACGGTGAGCAGGCGGACGGCGTCGAGCGACTCCGCCCAGTCCGGCAGCTGGCGCAGGGCGCGATCTTCGCCGAACGCTCGCAGCCGGCGCACGTAGCGCAGGAAGGCCTGCCTCGGCTCACGGTGCGCGTCGCGCTCCCGGGGCTGCCACGCCTGGGCGAACTGGAGAAACTGGTAGAGGGCCATGCGCTTCTGGTCGCCCACCACCGACGTATCAGCCAGCAGCGGCCGCAGGTAGGCGCCGCGCGTGAAGAGGTAGGCGTGGAGGAAGCCGGCCGGCGAGCTGCCATAGGCTATGCCGTCCAGGTGCCGGGCCAGCAGTGAGAGTCCCCGCCTGCCCTGCGCCGAGAGGGCGGGCGGGTGGCGGGGCACATCGGCAGCGCCGGGCGGGCTCGCCTGCTCCGCCGGGTCGTGCGGATGGGGACGGTGCACGTGTTCTGCCCGGTCCGGCGTTTGGGCGATGGTCGCCCCGTCTGCCCGGTCTGCAGCGCCGGCCACCGGCAGGTGCTCGGCATGCCCCGAGGCAGGGAGGAGCGGCGCTTCCCCGGCCAGCTCGAGCGCGCGGGGGAAGGGGATCTGCTGCTCGCGCGCCGCGGCCAGGAGGGCGCGGACGTCGGAGAGCGGGATGCCGTATTCGGGCAAGCGGGCCACGCGGACCAAGCCGGAGCCGTTGCCCTCGCAGGCGAGGGACAGGAGGGCCAGCAGGTCGCGGATCTCCTCGCGCTCGAGGAGATTGCCGAGGTAGAGCACGGGAATGCCGGCCCGTTCCAGGATCGCGGCGATGCGCTCCAGCCCGGTATGGGAGCGGCACAGCACGGCCTGATCGCGGTAGGGGACGCCGGCTTCCCGGTTGCGCCGTAGATCCGCTGCCAGCCCGGCACCCTCGGCCTCCTCGTCCACCGCCAGCTCGAAACGGACGCTGCCGCCGGCGGCGTGGCGATCGGTCTCCCATGGGGCGAATGCTTCGCCGGCCGTGGCCAGCATGCGGGGCGCCAGGCCGGCGACGACCTGGACGACGGCGGGCTGCGAGCGGTAGTTGCGGCGCAACGAGCAGACCCGGGCACCGGGAAAGTCGCCCCGGAACAGCCGCATGTTGGCCGGCGCGGCGCCACGGAAGCGGTAGATGGCCTGCCGAACGTCGCCCACCGCCCACAGTCCGGCGCCGTCCCCGGCGATCTCGCGCAGGAAGAGCCCGCCGTCGCGGTTGACGTCCTGGTACTCGTCGACCAGGACATGCCGGTAGGTGGCCTGAACCGGCGCGCGGATATCCGCGTGCGAGCGCAGCAGCGTGACGGGGCGGAAGATGAGGTCGCCGAAGTCCAGCAGGCCGTCCTGCTCGAGGCGCGCCTGGTAGACGGCGTAGACATGGGCCACCTCCAGCGCCTTCTCGGCCGCTTCCACCTCACCGTCGTCGCCGGCGGACTCCCGCATGCGATCGGCGAGGGCCCGGTACTCGTCCGGCCCGATCAGCTCGTCCTTGGCGCGCGAGATGGCGCCCAGGATGTCGCGCAGGTACATGGTGGGCTCGTAGAGGTTCTGGTAGTGCGCGAGATCCAGATCCGGCAGGGCATCCTCCAGCAGGAAGAGGGCGTCGATCTGGTCGAGCACGACGGGATCGGCCGGCAATCCGATGCGCGTACCGTACTTGCGCAGCAGGTCGAGGCCGAAGGCGTGGAAGGTGCCCATCCAGATGCCGAGCGCCGCCCCGGGAGCGGCCCGTGCCACTCGCTGCCGCATCTCCTCCGCCGCCTTGTTGGAGAAGGTGAGGGCCAGGATGGCGGCCGGGGGCACGCCCTGCCGGAGCAGGTGGGCGAGGCGGCCGACCAGCGTGCGTGTCTTGCCCGTGCCGGGCCCGGCTTCGAGCAGGAGCGGACCGCGCGGGGCGAAGGCGGCGGACGCCTGGCTCGGGTCGAGGGCAAGCGGGTCCATGGCGGCGCCCTCCGGCTCCTCGGGCCGTGGGCCGCCGGCGGGTAGCGAGACGAGAACGGCGCGGCTGAGCTGCGGCGCGATCAGCCATTCGGGCAGGCCGGTGCGCGCGGCCATTGCCGGCGCATCCAGCCCTTCGCCAAGGTACCAGCGGCGCAGCAGGCCGGTGGGCAGCAGCAGCTCCAGGGCAAACACGTTGGCTTCGCGCTCCCGGCGCTCGCGCGGGCCGTACCCTTCCACGCGCGCGGCGCCGGAGACCAGGTCATCGTCCGCCAGGCCGGCGTCGACGTCGGTCGCGCTGCAGGCGCCGTGATCGTCACCCAGCCAGAAGTGCCCGTATTCGTGTGCCTGGGTGAGGAGGGCCTGCCACGGCTCGACACCGTTGTCGAACCAGATCGTGCCGGCTTCACGGTCGAGCACTGCTGCGCCGCCGGCCAGCAATGCATCGCCGGGCGGAACGGGCTCCCTGGCGATGCCGCTCACCGCCTCGGCAGCCGCCAGCAGCGCCTCCGCGGCGGGATTGCCTTCCGCCCGCGCGATCAGCGTGTCGTGGTGCGCGCGCGCCTGGGCGCGGATCGCATCCCAGTGGCTCACGTGGGAGGGACTTCCTGCTCGCCGGGGTCCATCAGGCGCAACCAGCGGCTTCGCTGCTCATCGGTCAATCGCGGGTCCGCGCGCACGGCCTCGAAGAAGTCCTGCTGCTCCTGAGTCTCGGGGGCCCGATCGGCGCGAAAGCTGGCGTTGGGTGCCAGAGCGGGCCGCTGCTGCAGGTAGTGCGCCAGTGCCGCGAGATCCCAGCCGAGAAGGCTGCCGATCGCCGCCGCCACGGGCCGCTCGCGCGGGCCGAAGCGGAAGGCCCGCAGGTCGAGCCTGCGCACCAGCGCGGGCGTGAGGCCGAGCCGTTCGGCGATCTGGTGCAGCGTGAGGCCGCGCGCTTTGCCCTCGGCCACGATGCCGGCAAACGGATGCGCTTCCGGCGCCGCCGGAGCGGCGACCGGCGCTTCGAGCGCGCGCAGCGCGGGCCGGCGCAGATGCGCGCAGGCGAGGATCTCCTGCTCCTGGAACCGGAGGCGAGGATCGCTGCTCTCGAGTATCGCCGGGCCACGGCGCGTCTCGAGCTCCGAGAGGTCGACGGGCAGGCCAAGCTGGGATTGGCAGAGCAGTCCCAGGAAGCGCTTCACCGGCTGCTGGAGCGTGCCGGCGTAGCGTGCGAGCTGATCGCGCAGCACGGTCACGGTATTCCAGGCCTCGATCATGAACGCGTAGCCAAGCGGTCCTTCGTCCGCGCGCACGAGCAGATCGTCCGGCGAGCAATAGGGAAGCGCGAGCGAGATGGGCGCCGTGGCGACGGCGGCCGCCGGGTCGCCGGCCAGCAGCACGACGATGCGCGCCTCGGCGGCGCACTCGTCGTCGGGTGGGTTGCCCGGTGCCGCCACCGTCCAGCACTGGCCAAACCGCAGATGGTCGGGCCGGGGCCGGCTCAGCAACTCGCGGAACCGTCGCGCCGGCTGCTCGCCGGCTGCCCGCGCCTCGCGCAGCCTGGCGGGCGACGATTGCGCGGCAACGCCAATCATCCCGTTTGCCGTGTCCGCCTCCTGCAGGTTGCGGACGATCTCGGGGCAGCGCGTGCATCGTTCGAGGTGGGCGGCAACGGCCATCCGGTCTGCCTCCGGAAGCCGGCTCGCCAGGTAGAGGGCGAGATCGCCGGCGGCGGGACAGGTGCTTTCAGGCGGTTGCTGCATCGCCATGACGCCTCCCTTCCGCGATCACCGCACGAGACTCAAACAGCGCTTCGCCCACGATTTCCAACCGGCGGCGCCATGGCTCAGATGATAGCGGAGGCAAGGTGCTCGAGCAGGCGAGCATAGATACGCTCAGCCTCGTCGGCGTCCGCGGCCTGCCGGCGAATCGACGCCAGGGCGCGGCGCAGCTCGTTGTCGACGGTGCTCTTCGAACAGCCGAGCAGCACGGCGACGGAGGTGAGCGTGGCATCCGGCCGGGCGTAGGCCAGCAGGGCGCGGCGCTGCCGGTCCGAGAGCGCCGGCAACACGGTCGATGCCGCTTCGTCCACGAGCAGCCGGGCATCCACGGCCGGTGCATCGGAGCGCAGTGTGTCGCCGAGGGTCAGCGTGCCGGGCGAGAATCCGCCGGGCGCGGGCTGCTCCGTGCTGAGCACCGCCGCATCGAGCAGATCGAAGCGGTAGGCGAAGATGGTGGTGAAGTGGGCGAGGCTGAGCAGGCGGCCGAGATCGTCGAGCAGGGAGGCCAGCAGATCGCCGAGATCATGGTCGCCGAGCACCGGGCTGTGCTTACGGGCATCGCCGCGGTAGTGGATGAGCCGCACGCCCTGCTGCCGGAGCCCGGCGGCGATCAGGTCGTCGTCCGAGCCCTGGTAGGGACGGGGCGACGACCACGCGGCGAGGCCCCAGAAGCGCGACGCCCGCTTCCGGCTGTCGAGAAAGAGGTGGAACCGGCGATCGGTCTCGAGGATGGCCGCGGCGCGGTCGAAGAGATTATCGAGTGCGGTGCGCTTGCGCTGCCCGATCAGGAAGTCCACGAACGAGAGCTCGAGTCCCTTGCGGAAGCCGCGCAGCGTCTGATTGGTGAGCAGCAGGTGGTCGAGCTGTCCGCGACGAATGAGCTTGTTCATCACCCAGTCGTGGGCGAGGGCGCCGAAAGCATCGTCGTCCCAGATTCCGGTCGGCGAATAGCCGGTGGGGTAGCGGTGTCCGCGCACGACGGCGTGCACCGTGAGCAGCGCTTCGCGGTAGAGCAGGTCGCCGAAACCCGAGGAGGAGTACTCCTCGAGCAGAGCCTGAAGGTCCATCAGGATGCCTCGCTCTCGCGGGCGATGCGATGTCCCTCGGCCAGAAGCGCCTCCCGCAGCCGGCGCTGCCATGCCTCGGGCAGGCGACCGATGTAGTGGTAGCGTCGGAAGCTCAGGGCAGGGAAGGGCTGGCGCCTGTCCAGGACGATGACGCCGTCACGGTCGAGGCCCACCACGAGCCCGCCGGGAGTGGCGAGCTCGGAGCGGTCGCGCGCTTCGGAACGGCAGGACGTGCGCGGGGAGGCCGAAACGGTCATGCGGCCGGCCTGGTAGGGAATGACGATCACCCAGGGGTGGTTGTCGCGATAGCCGAAGCACGACTCCTCGTCCGGGACCCAGTAGAACGCGCCAAACGGCAGATCCGCGGCGATGAATGGCTCGAGGTCATCGGGCTCAGCCTCGAGCTGTCTCCGCAGATCGGCGAAGCTCTTGAACGCCGCCGGTCTGTTCTGCTGTGTCGTCGTCGGGCCAGCCTTCTGCCGCCAACCGGCACGGATGCGCGGAACGGGGCACGGGCATGCAGCGCTGCCGGTTGGCGGAACCGCGGCGCCGGGCAGCGACCGAACGTACCCGTCCAGCCTTCCCGCCCGGGCACGCGGCGCCGGCTCACCGCCGATCTGCTACATACGGACCCTACTATACACCGAACGGAAGCAGATGCGCATCTGGATGCCCACGACAGGAGGCAGATTGGGCTTTCACCCAGAACGACTATTGCGCTTCCCAGGAGACCTGCTACGCTTGGGGCGGATTCGGCGGGACACTTGCGCCGCGGTGCACTGCATTCCCGTGATCTTCCCGGAGCTGTTCTTTCTGGGCGTGGTGCAGGCGCTCGTCCTGGAGCGGACGCGGTCGGTGTACTGCTGCATGATCCTGCACGCGCTACAAAACACACTTGCCGTGATCGCTTTCATGACCACGTAGTCCAGCTGGCGGCGTCCTCCCAGCTGCGTGGTGTGGGGGGTACAGGACCTCGAGTTGCGGCCGGATGCAAGGCACCTCGCCGGCAGCCGCGAGCCGTGCGGCGGCATCGGCGAGAGGGCGGATGAGTCCAGTATTGGCGCCCGCGCCGCGGGGCCGTCTCGGCCCTGAGCCTGCCACGGAGCCGCGCGAGAGCTCGAGAGCGAGACCATGTGAGCCCATTCATCTGGGGGACGCGGCCAATCGCCGCGCCGCTTATCCGGCAGGAGGCGCAGTGCGCCGGGCCGCATCGTTCGGGCGGCCCGGTGCACTGTGCCCTGCTCGGCCCAGTGAGGTGCTACGCTTGGGCCAACTGGCCGGCGGCGAGCAGCGCTTCGGCGACGGAGTCCGCCAGGGTTTGGGCGGGTCGGCCGATCAGCCGTGCCAGGTCGCCGGTGCGCGTGGTGAGCTCTCCCCTGGCGATACCGGCCTGGATGTCCACCAGCGTCTCGATCAGGAAGCCGGGCAGTCCGATGCCGGCGAAGAACGCGCGCTGCTCGTCGTCGCCGATGGCGTTGTAGCGGACCGGCCTGCCGGTCTGGCGCGCCACCTCGGCGGCCAGGTCCGCGAAGCTCCAGAGCTCGTGACCGGTAAGCTCGTAGGTCCTGTTCTCGTGCCCGCTCGTGGTGGCGACGACCGCTGCCGCCAGCGCCAGGTCTGATCGCGTTGCCGTGGCGATGCGCCCGTCGCCGGTGTTGGCGGCCACGATGCCGGAAGACGCATACTGCGGCGCGGCGGCCGTCCAGTTGTCGGTGTACATGGCGTTGCGCAGGAAGGTGTAGGTCAGGCCCGAGGCCTTGATCGCTTGCTCGGTCTCCCTGTGCACGCGCCCCACGCCGAGCTTGCTGGTATCGGCGTCCGTGGCAGAGGTGTAGATGAGGTGCTTGACCGCCGCGGACTGCGCGGCTGCCACCGCTGCCCGGTGCTGGACGACGCGCAGATCGTCCGGTCCATTGGTCGAGATGAGCAGCAGCGTGTCGACGTGGGCAAAGGCCGCTGCCATGGTCTCCGGCTTGTCGTAGTCGGCCTGACGGACTTCCACGCCCCTGGCCCGCAGGTCGGCGACCTTCTCGGGAGCGCGCACGGCTACCGCTACCCGGCCGGCCGGCACGCGTTCGAGCACGTGCGCTACCGCCTGGCGGCCGAGGTGCCCGCCGGCACCGGTGACGAGGATGGACATGATTATCTCCTTTTCGAGTACCCGTGCAGGAGCATCGCCTGCACTGCCTGAAGGATAGCACTTTCCATTACGCAGTGCAATGGATTGCGCCGTGCTTACTGCTCGCACGGTTTCGGGTACAATGGAAGCATGAACGCGCACGCGGACCACGATCGCAACCCCTGAAGGCGGCGAGCACCGACCTTACGACGTCTTCGATTGGGGCTGCCCATCACGCCTGGTACTCGACGACGTCACCGGGCGGTGGGGCATGCTGGCCCTGGTCGGGCTGCTGGACGGCACGTTGCGGTTCGGCCAGCTGCGGCGCCGGGTGGACGGCGTGAGCGAGAAGATGCTGGCGCAGGCCCTGCACGCGCTCGAGCGCGATGGCCTGGTGGAACGCTCCGTGCAGTCGGCCATTCCGCCCCACGTGGAGTACTGCCTTACCGACCTTGGCCATGACGCGGCAGAGCGCGCGCGGGACATGCTGGTCTGGGTCGAGCAGCACATGTCGCAGATCGGCTCCGCCCAGCGGGACTACGATCGCGCCGGCGGCAAGCACACATAGGGCCGGCGCTGTGTGCCTCGCGGTGAGCCGGGGGAGGATGAAATGACGGCGATACCCGGCGCCGGCGAGTGGCGACCGGCGGCATTGCAGGGATGGGTGGCGGCAATCCGCTCGGTAACGGATTCGCCGCCCGGCGGGCAGGCCGTAAGCGCTCTGGGAGGTAGATCGTGAAGTACGTGCTGTTCTACGAGTCCGCCGAGGACGTCGCCGCGAAGGCGCCCGCGCAGTTTGCTGCCCACCGCGCCCGCATCGACGAGTTCCAGGCACGGGGCGAGCTGCTGATGGTCGGCACGTTTGCCAATCCACAGGAGGAGGGCGCGATGGCCATCTTCAGCAGCCGGGAGGCTGCCGAGGAATTCGCCACGGGAGACCCGTTCGTGGTGAACGGCGTGGTGCGCGCCTGGCAGATCCGGGGATGGAACGAGATCCTCGTTCCCTCGTGACCGTGCGGAGCGGCGGACGCGGAACGGAACACGGTCGCGGACCGCATCGGGCCCGCGGCGCGCAGCCTCCCCTGGTTCGCGCCCTGAGCTACACCGAGCTCCAGAATCTCGACCGGAACCTGGGCGAGCTTCTTGAACTCCTCGGCGTCGCCAAGCGAGCCGACAATATCGGCGTAGTGCATGGGGATGGCCAGCGACGGCCTGAAGGAGTTGACGGCCGCGGCTGCTTCGGGGGCCGTCATCACGTACGTGCCGCTCACCGGCACCAGCGCGATGTCGCAGCTGACCTTGTCCATTTCCGGTGTATGGTCGCTGTCGCCGGCATGGTAGACGCGCGTGCCGCCGAGGGTGATGATGTAGCCCACGAAGCCGGCCTCTTTGGGATGGAACGGCTTACCCGGCTCGCGGAACTTGTCGATGTTGTAAGCGGGAACCGTCTCGACAGACAAGCCGGCGACAACCAGCGTCTCATAGGGACGCACGCTACGCACGTCGCCGGTAAGCTGCTTCGCCACGGGCGGCGGCGCGACCACGACCGTGCCGTCCTTCGTCAGGTTGGCAATGTCGTCGGCGGAGAAGTGGTCGAAATGGTCGTGCGTGATGAGGATGAGATCTGCCTTTGGCTGGCTACCCTTGAGCTTCCAGGGGTCGACGTAGACGACGGTGTGCCCGTCGCCGAGGCGGAATGAATCATGTCCCAGCCACTCTATTGAGGGTCGCATTTCTCGTCCTCCAGGCTTACCAGTACTCCGGCGTTCACGAGATCAGCATACGGTGAATCGACCTGTGGTGCCAGTCACGGCCGGCGCCCCGGGACCGAAGGCTGCGGAGGCGAGCGATGCGACCGGGCAGCCGCGCGCTAGCCGCGCCGGCTCAGCACTACTCGCTCCACCGAGGACATGAGCAGGAAGATGACGATGCCGGTCATCGTGGCCACCAGGACGACGGCCATCATGAGAGCAGTGTCGTAGGACTGGTGGGCGCGGTTGAGCAGGTTACCCAGGTTGTTGCCGCCTCCGGCCACATAATCGCCCACGATGGCGCCGACCAGGCTGAGCGTGCTGGTGATGCGCAGCGAGGCCAGGAGCGAGGGGATGGAGGCCGGCCAGCGCAGTTTGAGAAAGACCTGCAACTGGGACGCGTTGAGCACACGGAAGAGGTCCAGGTGCAGCGGTTCGACCATGCGCAGGCCCTGGGTCATGTTGACGAGGGCAGGGAAGAAGGTGATCAGGAAGGAAATGACGACCTGCGGCCAGATGCTGTCGTTGGGCATGATGATCACCAGAATCGGCGACCAGACGATGATCGGGATGGTCTGGATGAGCACCGCCAGCGGAAACATGGAGCGCTCCGCCAGGCGTGAGTGCACGAAGATGGTGGCGCCTGCGATGGCCAGCAGGTTGGCAAACAGGAAGCCCATGCCGGCTTCCTCGAGGGTGGTCAACAGGCTCGAGGCAAGATCGCCCCGGTTCGTCCACAGGCTGTTGAGGGTGTCGTCGAGTCGTGGGAAGAGAAAGGGCGGCACCTTCTGCCAGATCACGTAGAACTGCCAGAATGCCAGCACGGCGCCCACGGCCAGCACGGGCAGCAGCACGTCCAGAACGCGGTCGGCGACGAGCTTCCAGTGTACGGAGTGCTGCCTGGCCTGTCGCGAAGCTCGCGGCCTAGCGCCTATGACTTCCATCGCTCGTTCAGTTTGATGCATCGTTCAGGCTCCGTTCAAACGAGCCGGGCGCCGCCAGCGGCTCACCGGACTTGAGCGTCTTGCTGCGCGTCCAGTCGTCGGATTCGACCGGTCTGCCATCCAGCGCAGAGAGCACTTCCGTTTCCAGCCTGAAGAACTGCGCGGTCCGCCGCACAGAGGGGTCGCGCGGACGTGGAAGCGGCACCGGAATCGTGTGGTAGAGATTGCCCGGCCTGGGCGTGAATACCGCTACCAGGTCGCTGAGGTAGACTGCCTCGGAGATGCTGTGGGTGACGAAGAGCACGGTGATGCCCGTCATCTCCCAGACCTGCAGGAGGGCGGCATTCATCTCGTCGCGCGTGATCTGGTCGAGAGCGCCGAACGGCTCGTCCATGAGCAGCACTTCGGGCTCCTGCAAGAGCGCGCGGGCGAGGGCGACGCGCTGGCGCTGCCCGCCGGAGAGCTGCGCGGGCAGCCTGCCGGCGCAATCCGCCAGGCCGACCCGCTCGAGCACCTCGATGGCGCGCGTGCGGCCGGCCCGGTCGAGCTTCCCCCCCAGCTCGAGGGGGAGCTCGACGTTTCGGGAGGCGCGGCGCCACTTGAGCAGGGCCGGCTCCTGGAAGACCATGCCGATCTTGCGCGAGGTGCGAGCGGCACGCGGCGAGATGCCGGCGATCGTGATCCGGCCGGCCTCCGGCTCCAGCAGATCGGCGACGATGCGGAGCAAGGTGGACTTGCCGCAGCCGGAGGGGCCGATCAAGGATACGAATTGTCCGGCGGCGACCGTGAGATTGATATCCCGCAGGGCACGTACGCCGTTAGGGTAACTGAACTGCACGCCCTGGCAGGATATAGCACCCATCTCAGTGCGTCGAGCCGAGGAACTGCGTGGTGTAGACGTCGGAGGCGGCCACGGGCGCCGTGATCTGCTTGTACTTGAGCAGCAGATCGATGCCTGCTTGCCAGCGGGCGGCGGTCATGGAGCCCGTCGGCGCGTCCGGCCGGGAGGCGAGCTTGGCCAGCGCCTTCATCTCTGCCATCTGCTGCGAGACCGAGTCGGTTGGGTCGAGCTTGGGCACCACGACCTTGGCAATCTCATCCGGATGTGCCAGGGCGTATTTCCAGCCCCTGTCCATGATGGAGACGACCTTCTGCACCAGCGCCGGATTGGACTTGATCGTGCTGTCCGTGGTGAAGAGCACGTCGCTGTAGAAATCGTACCCGTAGGCGCTGGCCGGAATGATGTTCACGTTGACGTGATACTTCTGCGCGAGCTCGATCGGCTCGTTGGTCAGGAACGCCAGGTAGGCGTCGACCTTGCCTGCCAGGAGCACCGTGGGATCATACTGCACGACGACCGGTGACACGTCGCTCTCCTTGAGGCCGACCGCGCTGAGCATGGCGTCGAGCACGTACTTCTCATGACTCTGGTAGCCGATGCGCTTGCCCTTGAAGTCCTTGGGTGACTTGATGCCGCTCTTCGGCATGGTGATGAACGCGAAGGGGGACGTTTCACCCGATGCCCAGATGGCCTTGACCGGAACCTTGGCGGCCCGTCCGAGGATGATCGATGCTCCATCCTGGAAGCCGAACTGGTATTTGCCGGCGCCGACCAGCAGCACTGGATCCTGATAGCCGTCGTCGTAACTGCGCACGGAGACCTGCAGGCCGGCCTGCGACCACCAGCCCTTTTCCTGTGCCGCCCAGATTCCGCCAAACTCTACGTTCTTGATCCAGTTCAGGGCGATGGACACGTTGGTCGTCGAGGCGGCGCGAGCATCTGGCCGGGAGATTGGAGTGATCATGGCTGCCCCCACGAGGACAGCAACAACGGCAGATCGAGACAAATAGCGGCAAATGTTCACAGGAACCGTTTATCCTTTCTGCTACCGCGCGAGCTACCGTGCGCTCGGCCGTATTGTCGCGGACAAAACGCAAAGCCCGGATGGCGGTCCCACAGTATTTGAGTGGAACCTGCCATCCGGGCTTTTATCCCCGTGGTGTAGCGAAGAGAAACCCTCTCCTCGCCAGCATCGCTCGGTCCAGACCACCCCGCGGCTACTGCCACAGCGTAGCGAGCACAACCGCGAAGCACGGAACCCTAGATGCACTTCCCTCGTAGCCAGGCGGTTTGCGGCCGCCGGTAGAAACGCCGAGCCAATCCTCGAGCTTATACGAGTGTCGCGCTTACAGCAACTATAGCAGATTTGCCGCCCGCTCAACCAGGCTCATGCGCGTGAGTTGAGCGCCGCCCTGCTCACACGAGGTGTGCCGGACGAAGCTCGATCGAATTCCCGCTCGACCCGGCTTTGCAGTGCCGTGCGCTCGCCGTCGGGCAGCAGCGCCGCGCCGGCGCCGGCCCGCACCAGCGATTCCAGCTCGGCCGCGCCCCAGCCAAAGGCCCGCGCCACGGCCAGGTATTCGCCGGTCAGCGTCGTATTGAACATGGGCGGGTCGTCGGAGCCCAGCGTCACGTAGAGGCCCTCGGCCAGCAGGCGCGGCAGCGGATGTTCCTTCATGCCGGGCGCCACGCCCAGACAGAGGTTGCTGGTCGGGCACACTTCGAGCGGGATCTGCCGCCGCCGCAGCTCGGCTACGAGATCGGGATCTTCGAGGCAGCGGACGCCGTGTCCGATGCGCTGGGCATCCAGGGCGCGGAGGGCACCCCAGATGCTTGCCGGCCCTGCCGTTTCGCCGGCGTGCGGCACTCGCGGCAGTCCGGCCTCCCGAGCGCGCGCGAATGCCCTGGCGTGCTTTTCGGGCGGGTTGCCGACCTCATAGCCGCCCAGACCGAGGGCGACCACGCCCTGTTCCCGCCCGGCGATCGCCCAGTCCGCGACCTCGACGCTCCGGTCGCCGTCCATTTCGCGCGCGATGTCGATCACCCAGCCCACGCGGATTCCGAGCGTCGCGGCGGCCCAACGCGCGGCGCGATCCAGGGCGGCCAGCGAATCGCGGACGTGAATGCGGTTGAGCTGATAGTGCGTGTAGGCGGTGAACGTGGCCTCGCTGTAGAGCACGTTCTGAGCGGCCTGGCCGGCGAGGAACTCGCGTGCAATCGTCTCGACGTCGTCGGGAGACGTGATGCAACGGGAAATGGCGACGTAGATCTCGACGAAATGCGGGAAGCCGGTGAAGGTATACCAGCGCCGGAGGCCCTCGACGGTATCGGCCGGCAGGGCAATGCCGTGCTTTTGGGCCAGAGCCAGCAGCGTTGCCGGCTGGATAGAGCCTTCGAGGTGCACGTGCAGCTCGACCTTGGGCATCTCCTGGATGTAGGTATCTAGCGACAATGAGCGATACCTTTCACGAGAGCCGCCATGCTCAGCGGCCCACTCCCTGTTCGCATGCCGCCTCGGTCCGCTGCAGCTCCCGGTCGGGCTGCAGGGCGGCTATGTAGAGGTCGACCAGGCGGCGAAAGCTTTCTTCCACGTCCAGCGGCAGGCCGAAGCCGCCCCGTGCTTCCAGCGTAGCGAAGCCGTGCACGACGCTGCGCAGGCAGCGCACGGCGTGCAGCGCGCCGGCGTCGTGCAAGCCGTAGCCGCTGAGGATGGCGAGAGGAATACTCACCAGATCGCGTTCCGCGTCGTCCAGCTCGGGATCGGGCGCACGATCGGCCGGCGCGGCTCGCAGCAGCATCTCGTAGACCCCGGCATGATCGTGCACGAAGTCGCGATAGGCCGCGGCGAGCGCCCTCACCGCCTCGTCCCGCGAGCGCCCGACCGTGGCGCCAGTGAGCGCGCGTGCCATGTCGCGAGCGCCCATGAGCGCGAGATCGCGCTGCAGACCGGGCAGGCCGTCGATGTGGTTGTAGAGCGAGGGCGTGCGCACGCCCAGCACCGCGGCGAGCGTGGCCAGGGTGAGGGCGTGCGGCCCGTTGCTATCCACCAGCGCGTAGGCCGTGCGCACCACTGCGGCATGGTCGATGCCTGCTCTAGCGGCCGTGCTGCACCATCCTTCCCAGGGCGCGCTCGGCAACGGCGATGGCGCGGTCGATGGCAGGCAGGGGCGTCTCCAGGACCTCGCCGTGGCCGATAGCAAGCCGCTTGGGCTGCAGAGCGCGAAGGGCGATGGCGCTGTCGAGCGCGATCGGCTTGGACCAGGTTGCCATGGCCGGGAACGGGAACAGGGGCCGCATGGTACCGGAGACCGCAACGCCGGCGCGAGTCTGGAAGGCGTCACCGGCGATCAGCGTGCCGTCGCGTGGATCGAAGAAAGCCATGTGCCCGGGCGTGTGGCCGGGCGCGGCAAGCACCTGCAGCGACCCAATGCGGTCGCCGTGCTTCAGGAAGGCGGTTGGGCGCGTGGTGCAGGTCTTCCAGCTACCGCGCAGCTTGGCGGGCGACTCACCCGGATCGAGCCGCAGGTCGCCGGCAAGCATGCGGGAGTCGCGCTCCGAGATCAGGACCTCTGCTTCCGGCAGTCCTTCGTGCAGGGCATCGAGCGAGCCGACGTGATCCATGTGTGCGTGGGTGAGCACGATGCGCCGGATGGGCAGTCCGTGCTTGCGCGCGGCGGCGCGGATGGCCGGGGCGCTGCCCGGCAATGCCGCGTCGATCAGGGTGAATCCGTCGTCTTCCCGCACGAGATAGCAGTTTACCGGAAAGACGCGCGGCAGGCGCGTGAGCTGTGTGAGGTAGGTTCCGTGAGTGGTGATCCGCATTGCTTGTCCCCTCAGTTGTCCTCGGTGCCGAGCACCGCGCCCGGCTGAATACTAACTATCTTAGTTTTTATACTAATGTAGTTAGTTTGTCAAGCGGGGTGGGCCGGTCGCTCTGCCGGCGTGGCGGTCAAGCGGGAGGCAGGTCGGGGAGCAGGATCACCCACGCCTCCACCGCTCGGTGGTCGAAGTCGGGTGTCAGGGCTACAGCGGTAGCGTGCGGATAGCGGCGCTGCAGGGTCAGGCGCAGGCTGGTACGCTCAGGCGCCACGATCAGGGCCAGGCTCAGCCGCGCTCTATGTCTGGGAATAGGCTGTGCCGGGTCCAGCAGGGGCACATCGCCGCCGGCGTCGTAGCGCAATGTAGGGTACTCCAGTCCCGAGATGCCCGTAGCCAGCGCGGGGTCCACGAGCACCGTGTACCCCTGCCGGCGCAGCGTGATGGTCTCGCGACCGGCCAGCATGCGCGCGCCGCCGCCGGCTTCCCAGGCAGCCAGGCTCGTGGCCTGAGTGGAGAAATAGCGGTCGACGTTCACCCAACCGGCCAAGCCCAGCAGCACGACGAGCAGGAGCGCCGGTAGTGCCGGGCACACCCTGAGCGGCCGCGGTGCGTCCCGTGCCTGCCAGAGCAGGAGGAGCGGCAGGGCGGCGAGCACGACGGCAGGAATCATGGAGGCGAGAGAGCGCAGACTCTGCGGTGCTTCGCCGTCCAGCGCCAGGATGCCGCCGGAAAGGGCGGCCACGATCCACAGCAGAAGGAGCTGATAGACCGGGCGAGACAGGTGCCGCGCCGCTATCCCGGCGCCGAGGAGGAAGCAGGCGCCGGTGATGGGATCGAGCATGGGTGCACCGGGCAGGTTCTGGCGCCCGTTCTGATCGCCGGACGTGGTGAACATGAGCAGATGGCGGCCGGCATTCCGGGCAAGGGCAGGAAGGAAGCGCGCCCAGCCGGCGTATTCGTGGCTGAGGGCGACGCTGTTCGCGCGGGCAGAATAGTAGGCCGGATCGAGATGCGCGGCTACCAGAAGGGGCAGGGCGGCGAGCAGGAAGCCGGCCGGCAAGAGCAGGGCCGCGGGCCAGCCTCCCGCCCTGCGGTAGCGGAGATCGAGATAGAGCTTCAAAGCGAGGAAGCCGGCCACGGCGACGATGGTGGCGAGCGAGCCGACGTAGGTCATCATAGCCAGGCCAAGGAATACGCCGCTCAGCATGAACCAGAAACCTGCCGGGCTGAGGATGGCCGTGTAGAGCGCCCAGACGCCGAGACCCAGCAGGGCGGGCGCGGCGATGTTCGACATACCCAGGCGAGAGATGGTGATCGACCAGGCGGAGACGGCCAGCAGCACGGCGGCGATCAGTCCGCAGGCAGGTCCGCCAACCGCCCTCGCCAGGGCGAAGGCGGCCAGCACGCCGAGAACGCCGAAGAGGGCCGAGGCCAGGCGGATGGAGAAGATGCCGGTGCCGAGAAAGTGTATGGCGACGGCCTGGGCATAAGCATAGAGACTGGGCGTGTGTCCATAGTTGCCGGGCGCATAGGGCTGGAACGGCAGATGGGAGAGCGCCTGGGCATTGGAGAGACTGTCGGCCTCATCGATCCAGAGGCCGAACGGCAGCGAAGCGAGATGCCAGAGGCGCAGCATGAGTGCCGCCAGAAGCGTCGCGGCCAGCAGGATGGGAGGCAAGAGACGCCATGACGGCGTGTCCGCGTCGCCTTTTGTGGCCCGAGCGGCCGCGAGCGTCGATCCGGCGGGGCGGCCAACCCGCCAGGCGGTTGCCAGCGCGAGGATCAGGCCGGCAATCCAGAGCGCGGCGGCGAACGACGAGGCGTCGCCGGCCAACACGTGCGCCGGCGTGAACGTCTGGGCGTTCCATATGAGGGCGGCCGGCAGTCCCAGTGCCAGCGTGGGAAGAAGCGGGCTCAGCGCTAGGGCCGGCCGCGACGCGGGCCGGGGCGACGCGGCGCCGGATGGCCGATCGGCGTGCGGTATCGGATCGGGAAGGGCAGCCGCGGCGAGGGCGATAGCCAGGACGGTGACGGCGACCACCCAGGGCGGCACATGGTCGCGCGGTGACTGATGCTGGCCGGCCAGGGCAAGCACGACCGCGGCACCGCCCGCGGCGATCCGCACGCCGGATCTGCCGGGGACACCGCGCATAGGTCGCCCTCCGATCCGCGTCAGAGCAGGGCTAGTGGTCTGTCAACAGGCAATAGTTTCGGTGGGAAGCGGCCTGACACTGCGGTGTCATGGCAGCAGACGGACACTGCGGTGTCGAGGTGATGTGAAGATTTATGGTTGACAAGCTACTCGTCTCCGGAATCGACGCGTACGCGGGGCGGCGCGATCGAGAGATAGGAGCGCCGGCCCCGGCTGCGCGCCTACAAACGAGGTCATGGTACAGCCCGGGCGGCCGGGCCGTCAGGGCCGCGGCAGGCACGATCGGACGGGCGCCGCCGGTTCGTGGCCGCGGCGGTCACGCGTGTGGCATCCGACGCCAGGCAGGGACTACCATGTCACTGGACGAGCCGTACGTTCGTGGTACGTCCGGCACATTCCCGCCCGCCCGGAGGCGGCATCTCGGGAGCCGGCAGCGGACCTGGGTCGTCGTCACAGCTCGGTTGAAGCAGAACTGTTTTGGCGAGCGCAGCAGTCAGGAGAACGTTATGGAGACACCCGCGGCATCTCTTCTGCCGGTGGCCGAGCAAGTGGTGCTCGACCGGCGCCACCTGCACGCGCACCCCGAGCTAGGCTTCAAGGAGGTCGAGACCGCCGAGTTCGTGGCCAGGCGACTGCGTGCGTTGGGGCTAGAGGTGCAGACGGGAGTGGCCCGCACCGGCGTGGTGGCGCTCATCCGGGGCGAGAAGCCGGGCAAGACGGTTCTGCTGCGAGCCGATCTGGATGCGCTGCCCATACAGGAGGAGAACGACGTTCCCTATGCCTCCCGGAATCAGGGGGTCATGCACGCGTGCGGGCACGATGCCCATACTGCCATCTTGCTGAACGCGGCGCGCGTTCTCGTCGAGCACCGGGATCGCCTGGCGGGCACCGTCAAGCTGGTCTTCCAGCCGTGCGAGGAGCAGGCGCCCGGCGGCGCCGTGGCCATGATCGCAGAGGGCGTGCTCGAGAACCCGAAAGTGGATGCTGCCTTCGCGCTTCACGTCTCGCAGGACGGCCCGGTGGGCACCGTATCGACGAGCGACGGTCCGGTGATGGCGGCGGCCGACACGTTCACGCTGAGGCTGACCGGGGTAGGCGGGCACGGCGCCTATCCGCACCAGTGCATCGACCCCGTGGTCGCCGCCGCCCAGATCACGCTTGCCCTGCAGACGATCGTGTCCAGGGAGGTCGATCCGATGCAGAGCGCCGTGATCACGGTAGGGGCGATCCACGCGGGCAACGCGCCGAACATCATTCCGCAGACGTGTACGATGACCGGCACCGTGCGCTCCTTCGACGAGGGCGTGCGCCGCCATCTGGCCAGGCGGATCGAAGAAGTGGCGTCCGGCATCGCGCACGCGCTACGCCTCGAGTGTGTCTGTCACTACTCGTTCGGCAACCCAGCGGTGGTCAACGATCCGGCGATGACGGCGCTCGTCTTCGAAGCCGCGCGCGGCGTGGTGCCGGTAGACAGAGTTCTGGTCGAGGTTCCGAGCATGGGCGCGGAGGACTTCTCGTCCTTCCTCGAGCGAGTGCCGGGCAGCTTCTTCTTCCTGGGCACGCGAAACCCGGATAGGAACCTGGTCTACGGCCACCATCACCCGCGGTTCGACATGGACGAGTCGGCACTACCGGCGGGCGTCGACATGATGGTGGCGGTCGCCGAGCGCTTTCTGCGTTAAGGCAGGTGTTACCTGCTCAGGGATTGACCTTCTTGAGCGGGTCTCGCTTGTGTACCAGCACCTCGCTGCCCAGGGTCATGGCGGCGCCGCTGACGGCGACCTCGAGCGCCTTCTGCAGCACCGGCAACGGGTCGACGATGCCGGCCTGCCACATGTCCACGATCTGACCGCTGCAGGCATCGAAGCCCCACCCTGCCGGAGCGTCATCCACGGCGGCGACGGCCACGTTGGGCTGGAATCCGGCGTTGGCCGCGATGGCGGACAGCGGCTCCTCCAGAGCCAGGGCCAGGGCCTCGTGGGCTACCCGTTCCTCGGTCGAGCCCGGGGCGTCCCGCAGGGCGCGGCGGCAGGCCAGGTATGCGGCTCCGCCACCGGGAGCCACGCCGGCGTCGAGCGCCAACCTGAGCGCGGTGACCGCACGGTCGGCCAGCGCTTTGCGGGTCTTCTGGTGGTTCTCCGTGTCGCCGCCCACCTTGAGGATTGCCACGCCGCCCATCAGTCTGCCCAAGCGGCGGCGGACGACTTCCCGATCTTCTGTCTTGGTCGTCGCCGCCAGCTCTGCCTTGACCTCGACGATGCGCCTGCGAAGCGCGGCGGGATCCGAGTCCCCGCCGTAGACGCCGAAGTTGCCGCTGTTTGCCCAGGCGTGGCGCGCTCGACCCAGGTCGTCCAGGCCGACGCTGCCGAGGCGCTGCCCGCTGTCCTGGCTAACCACGCTGCCTCCGGTGAGCACGGCCAGATCCTGCAGGATACGCGACCGGTGCGGCTCGTGCGAGGGTGCCTTGACGGCGAAGGAATGGAGGGTGCCCTGCCGGTGATTGGCCAGCAAGAGGGCGAGGGCAGTCTCGGCGATCTCGTCGGCGATCACGATCAGACCCGGGCAGCCCGCCGCGACCAGCTTGTCCAGCAGCGGAAGGAGCTCTTCCGCAGACGAGATGCGGAGGTCGCTGATCAGGAGCATAGGCATCTCGAGGCGCGCTTCCTGTTTGTCCTCGTCGGTGACGAAGTACGCCGAAACCATGCCCTGGTCCCAGTGGACGCCTTCCACGTACTGGCGCTCGAGGCCGGGAGAGTAGAGGTTCTCCACCTGCACGTAGCCGTCCGAGCCCACGATGTCGAATATCTCACCCAGCATGCGGGCCAGCGCGGGATCGTGGCACAGCGTCTCGGCGGCGCGTCGAATCTCCTCGGGCCCCTCCAGCTTCCTGGCCTGGGCGCGCAAAGCGGCGGTGGCGGCGGCAAGGCCGTGCTCCAGGTGCCGCCGGAGGGCAACGGGGTCGCCGCCGGCCGCTATATAGGGACTCAAGCGGCGCAAGAGCGCCTGGAACAGGATGGCAGTGGTGGCTCCTCCATCGCCTACCGCTTCGAAGGTCCGCCAGACGGCGTGGCGAAGCAGCATGGCGCCCATATTGACATAGACGTCCGGCACCTCGATGATGCGCCGCACGATCGTCGACGCGTCGTCGAGTATCTCGACCGGTCCGCCGTTTATCTCTTCCTTCAGCGCCACGGTGCGCGGAAGCGGTCCGAGGGTCGGCCGCACGGCCTCAGCCAGGCAGTCAACTCCGCGTCGCAGCGCGGCGCGCGCCGGGGTGCCGCTCAATATGCCGGGAGGTATGGTGTCCTCTAGCGGCTCAGGCGCAATCCTGCCAGGCCTACGATTACTGACCATTATGCCAACCAGACCCTTCCAAAACTCGGTATGCTCCGGCGCAGGGTTCGTCTCGCCTGAGCTCGGCGACGACGCGATCGCTCAGCCGTAAACCCAGGTGCATGATACAGTAGGCGCCGGGCTAGTCAACAGTTTACACTCTGCGCTCAGGGCCGGTGGCTTGGTCGGGCCGGTTCAGATTGACCGAGATACACGTCGTACGCTGGGCTCGGTTGCCCGACACAAGCATCGAGAATGCAGCGGCCGACGCGCTGTGGAGTCAGCGGAGGCTGCAACCCGTTCTTCGTGGTCTGCCCTGGCAGCGAAGACGCGGCATAGTAGCGCAGCGCGTCGCGACCGGGGCGCGCGCCTCAGGGACTGGAGATGTCCCGGCCTGTTGGCCCGTGCTCTCCGCCCAGCAGGACCAGCGTCAACAGGCACGCGGGGCTCGCGGTCCGTAGCAGTCCGGTCAATTCTTCTCCCGCCGTCAGCAGCGCATCCTCGGTGTACGGGGTGAGGCGGTCCAGCACAAAGTACGCCTGCCGCGTCTCCTGAGTCAGCAGCGTGCGCCGCCCCTGCCGCCAATTCCATCGCCTGCAGGTGACACCCCTAGGGTCAGCCCAGATGATCTCACCCGGCTCGGGATAGGTTGTCACCTCCGTCCCGGCCTCCACGCTCACGAACGGCTCGGTCCCCTCTGCCTCCGTCAAGACGAGGTCGCCGTCCAGGCAATCCCAGTCCTCACCGCCGACCGGGAGGACGTGCCGCACGCTCACCGCGTTGTAGAAGTCGACGACGCGATTGATGGCGGGGAGATCCTGACCTTTCAGCGTCCGCGAGAGCAAGGCCTCCGCCGAGCACGGATACTTGCTTGGCTTAGCGCCAAACGCCCCAAACGCCGCGCGCCAGGCCTGGATGTGCGGGTGATCCGCCGCCTTCCCGCCGGCGAACGCAGCACGCTGGTCCCGCTCGGCCGCACGGAGCACCGCGATACTGCCGGCGTCGCTCGGCCCGTTCGTGAGGTTCTGGGCGTAGATCACCAGCGCGGTATAGCCCGGGAAGCGCGGTGCAAAGCGCGGATCGAGGCGCAGCCTGAAGGGTGGGGGCGGAATCATCGCGCCTCCGTGCGCGCTAGAGAGCATGACTCGCTACTACGCGGGCCAGGAGCGGGTCGCCAGAACACGTGCGAGATCGCCGGTGCGCTCAGGGTCCGGACCCTGCGCCGCGATTACTGCTGCCATGTCACCGGAGGCGAAGGCCTGCAGCCCGCCGTGCAGCGCCGTCTCCAACTCAAAGTGCTCCGCGCCGGAATCATGCACGCTCATCGTCCCCTGGTCGACCAATGGCGCCTGGCTGGTCAGTGCATGCCCTGCGCCTCTGCTCATCAGTATAGTGGAGTGGACCTGGGCCTGGCGTTGCCAAACGCAGCAGACCCCATCGTGCAAGGAGCGAGCCAACCGGACGACCACCGCACGGGCGCACGGACGGTATGGTGCGTGTGAGGGCGGCAACAAGTATCTTGATCGGTCGCTGTTGGTGGAGCCGGTCTTTCCGCAGGGCCGCGCGTTCTTCGGCCATTCGGAGGATGGGGACAGCATTCTCCCGCGAGAAGCTGCGCCGACGTATCGCGGCGAGCATTGCCGCGCGCGTTGACGTGGCCTGCGAGCCGGAGGAGCGGGTGGGCCATCGATCGCGGCTCACGATTGGGCTTAACCCGGAACGTGACCACACGGGCGAAAACCTGCGTGCGGCCCGCAAGCTCTTCCAAGCAAAGCAGCGAGACAGGTGCCGGCTTCAGATCGTGCCTTGCATGCGCCTGAAGAGCGATTCGAAGCTCGTCCTGGGGTCGCGGTACCAGGCGTCGGCGTCGAGCTCCGGCGGCTCCACGGTGCGCGCCGGCAGCCCGTTCTCGCGTACCTGGGCAGCCATCTCGCTCATGGCCCGGCCGGACGGCTTCACCGTGCCGTCGTAGCGCGTCAATCCGAAGAATCGCTCGTGCTCGTTGGAGTCGAATGGCGGCAGACTCCAGAGGCTGGGATCGTAGTCGGAGAACATCCAGGCAAAGGCGCCCAGAGATCCGCACCTCGCCAGCTTGGTCAGCGTGTCGCGGTAGAACACGCCGCCGGGATCGTCGGCCGCGAAGTACTGCCTGCCTTCATGCGTGGCACGCTTGACGATCCGGTGCTCCGACACGTCACCCTTCTCGGAGCTGGCGTAACCGAACTCCTCCAGCAGGACGCGCTTGCCGCCCAATGCTTCGGTCACCAGGCTTGCCAGCGGGATGACGTCGCTGTTCAATGGGTCGACCAGCTCGGTGGGCCCGAAGTAGATGCTGTAGGCGTGCATGGAAAGGAAATCGTTATTCGGTGCCAGCATGTCGGGGCGGAAGCCGTTATACGAATTCAGGGTCGGGAGGTGCATGCCGGCGCTCACGGGAAGCGGCGAGCACTTCCGCGCGGTCCGGCTCAAGATACGGTTCCAGCCGGCGCCATCCGCATACGTCTTCGGGGTGAAGAAGAGGTCGGGCTCATTGGAGAAGTTCCAGGAATACACCGCGGGATGGCTGCCGTAGCGGCCGCACACGGCTTCAATCTGCCGCGTCTCCGCTTCCAGCATGAAGGGATCGGCGTAGGGATCGCGGCCCTGGCGCAACGTGTACTCGCCTCCGGCCCGCCGTACGCTCCCGCTGGGATCGTCCCGGTCCGTCAGCGCCCACAGGGGCCACCAGCAGATGCCCGACATGTTGCCCGTGAAGAACGTGGGCATTACCTTGAGGCGGGCTTCGCTGGCCACGTCCAGCACCGTGCCCAGATCGGCCAGCGCGCGGTCGTTGATGCGATCGGGAGCGGGCTGGAAGTCCTCCCAGAAGAGAAAGATGCGCACCACCTGCAAGCCCATGCCGGCGATCTGCGCGAACTCCGTCTCTACCTCGGCCCGGTCGAAGTCCTTCCACCAATACATGGCCTTCTTGCGCGGCCAGTAGTTGACTCCGAGTGTAAACGTCTCCGTGCTCACCATCTCTCTCCTCTGCACTGAACTCTGGCCGGTGCGGCGACGCGCCTCGTTCCTATCCTTCTCCCAGACGGAGCACGCGACTGAGCTGCGCGCGCAACAGCACGGTCATGTGCACACTCAACACCAGCACGAACACGACGAGCAGCGCCAGCACGAACTCTCCCACGGCGAGCCAGGGCATCACGACGACGAAGGGCGGCACCACGCTCGTGGCCACCGGCAGGTAGGGCAGGAACAGCTGGGTCGTCAGCAGGCCGGCCGCTATGCCGCCGGCGATGGCCGCCGCTACCAGGAACACCTGCTCGAACAGCAACAGCGAGCGCACCTGTCCCTGTGACAGTCCCAGCGCTCTCAGAATGGCTACCTCGGTCAGCCGCTGTTGCAGGGTGAGGTAGCCGTAGGTGCCGAAGCCGAGCAGCACGAGAGCCACGGCGATGAGGAAGCCGACCGAGACCACGCCGTAGATGCCGGTGGAGAGCGGATTGCCCTGGGCGGCGTCGGCCGGCGGCAGACCGTCGTAGCTTAGAATCGTGCGGGGCCACTGTCCCACGGCAATCAGGATGGTGTTGATCGCCGACTCGGTCTGGTCGGTCTCGAGCCACATCTCGTTGGCGCCGTGGCTCTTGCTCGCGGCACTCAGGTAGGCCAGGTTACAGACGACGAAGGGATATTGCGTGGGATCGAGGCTGGGGAAGAAGTGGGCCGTGCCCACGATATGGAACGACACCCGCGTGTTGTTGGTCAGGGTGACCCCGAACGTGTCGCCCGTGTGCATGCCCGTGGCGCTGAGCAGGTTGTCGCTCACCACGGCGCTCGGCCCATCGGATGCGATTGACTGCAGGAGCCGGCCGAAGGGCTGATCGGCGAAGTCGGATCGATACCACATCACCGACGCCGCCGTGGCCGGATCGACGCCCAGCACGTTCACGGCCGTGCTGTTGTCCGTCGTGTTGATCACGTTGCCGAACGACTCGAAGCGCAGAGCCGGTGTGGCGGCATGCACGCCCGGCAGCGCGAGATGGGCCGAGATCGGCATCGCATCGGGCACGTTCTGCTGATTGACCGGCAGGCCCTGCCGGTCAAAGGTCTCGCGCAGGCGCAGCGGTGCTCCCGCCTGGTAGAGATACTGATCGCTCAGGTTCTGCTCCTGTACGCCCGCCACCGTGGCGGCGAAGATGCCCAGGGTGAGCGTGAGCGTGCACAGCTGCATCAGGCGCATGGGCTGCTTCGGCGCTCGCGTCAGGCTGTGGAGCGCCACGTACGCCGAGGGAGAGGTGAAGCGGCCGAGCAGATACAGCAGCAGCGCGGCGACGCGCGGCGCCACGCGCGCCAGCATCATGGTGATGGCGACGGCGAAGAGCAGCGGCGCCAGCCCGATCACGGGGTCTTTCGCCACCACCGCCGTGACGTCGCTCGAGCTCACCGTTCCCTGCCCGACCAGCAAGTACAGCCCATAGAGCGAAGCGGCCAGGACGACGAAATCCAGGTAGAGCCGTTGCCACAGCGGCCGGCGGCTGGGTCGCGACTGCTCGCGCTTGAACGACATCATCGATCGCCGTGCGAGGCTCATCGCCGGTAGGAGGCCGACCAGGATAGCCAGCACGACCGTGGCGCCGCAGTAGAGATACGTCTCAGGCTGCAGAGCAAGGTCGAACTGCAGGGCGCCCCCGAAGGTGAGAAAACCCGACGACCGCCCGATCACTCGCGCAAGCGGCAGACCGAGGAACGGGCCCACCGCGAGACCGGCGATGCCGAGGGCAACTCCCTCGCCTGCGTACAGCGCGAAGACCTGGCCCGACGTGGCGCCCCGGCTGCGCATCAACACGATCTCTCCCGCCTGCCTCTCGAGGGCAAGGTTGGTGGTGACGAAGATCGCGAACAGGATCAGTGCCAGCACCGGCGCTACCAGGATCAGGAGGATCTGAGACAGGAGCTGGTACTGGTCCTGGAAGCCGCCGATCGCCACGTCCAGTGAGGTGATCAGCGTCGTGCCCGGGGCGATCGCCGACATCCGGGCGCGGGCACGGCCGATCCCGGCGACGATGGCGTTGGCGCTGCCGAGATGGATGGCCCCGACGCTGGTGCTCGATTGCCAATAGTAGTCGGGGCTGAACAGGCTCGCATCGGCAGCGAAGGTCTGGAAGACCTGCAGGCTCGGCGTCACGAGCGATTCGTAGCCGCGGTCGCCGGCATGAATGTCCCAGAAGGCGCTGTTGATGTCGTTGGGGAGGAAGATGCCCGCCACGACGAGGGGCGGCGTCACGGCGTGGGTGAAGCTCTCACCGAACGCCAGCCGGTCGCCGGGCTGAAGGTGGAGACTTCGCGCCGTCTCCGGCGAGATCAGGACCGGCGCATCGCCGTCGGGCATCCTGTCCGGGAGATTGGCCGGGCCGCCGTAGACCGATACCTGGCTCATGAGCCCCTGGTAGTAGTCGAGCGCAAGGCTGGCCAGCGGCGCACCGTTGATGGCGGTCCCGCGGCCCGGCAGGCGGAACACGCGCACGGTCGACGTGTTGTGGTGCACGTGCAGATTGCCAAGCGGCAATCCCACGTCGGCCGACTCGCCCTGCCGGATATACGAGTCGAGCCTCCCATATTGCGCGCCGCTCAGGGCCTGGCCGGAGAGGCTGACGGCGAAGTTCGTGTTGGTTGCATCCAGCCCCACGCGCTGTTGCAGCATGGCGTCGCCCATGGCACCGCCGTACAAGGTCACGCCGGCCACGAGTATCACGGCCACCAGGAGACCGGCGAAGCGAATCGCCAGCAGCTGCGGCGTCGCCGTGGCGCGACGTACGGCCAGGAGAACCAGCCCTCTCAGGCCCTTCATCGCGAGGCTTCCGCGGCCCGGGTCACGGCGACGATCATTGCTCCGTCCTTACCGGCGATCCGCCGGCTTGCGCCGGCTCGATCACGATACGGCCATCCTCCATGCGAATGACTGCCCGGTCGGTGATTCCCAGCGTGTGCAGGTACGTCTGCGGTATCTGCAGGCGCCCCGTGCGGTCGAGCACCACATACTCCCTGTGAGTCGCGTCGGGCCGCGCGTCGCCGGCTTCGTCATGCCGTACCCTGACTCGTTCCTCGGTGATACGCCCGTCCCGGATGGCCACCGTGCGATCGGCGATGTCTGCCACGGCCGGATCGTGTGTGACGACCACCACGGTGACGCCCTGCTGTTCGCGGATGGCCTTGAACACGCCCAGGACGTCGTGGGCCGTTTGATTGTCCAGCTCACCGGTCGGCTCATCCGCGAGCAACATACGCGGACTGTTGGCGAGGGCCGTGGCGATAGCGACGCGTTGTTGCTCGCCGCCAGAGAGGTCGGCGGGCTTGTGACGTATGCGGTCGCGCAGACCGACCATCTCGAGCAGCTCAACGGCGCGGGATCGAGCCGCGCGACGCGACGCGCCCGCGTAATAGAGCGGTTGCTCGACGTTCTGTACCGCCGACAGGTACGGCAACAGGTTCCGACCGGTCTGCTGCCAGACGAAACCCACGACGTGCCGTCGATAGGCGGCCAGCTTTGCGGCGCCGATCGCGTGCAGGTCATACCCTGCTACTCGAATCAGGCCCGACGTCGGGACGTCGTGGCCGCCGAGCAGATTCAGCAAGGTGCTCTTGCCGCTGCCGCTCTTGCCGACGATGCCGATCATCTCGCCGGCGCCGACGCGCAGGTCCAGACCATGAAGCGCGGCCACCTCGAGCCTGCCGATTCGGTAGATCTTGCTCAGGTTGTCGCAGACGATCAGGTCCGTGGCACGATCATTGCCCGCCACTGAGCGATACCCCTTCCAGCGGGGTCAGCACGCCGTCTGCGAGCCGGTAGGACCGGAAGGTGGCTGCCACCACCGCGAGGTCATGAGTCGCCACCACCACGGCAACGCTCTGCTCCCGCACGACGTCGCGCAGCAGGTTGACGATCTCCCGGCCGGTCCCGGTGTCCAGCTCGCCGGTGGGCTCGTCGGCAAGGATGAGCGGCGCACCGGTGGCCAGGGCGCGGGCGATGGCCACGCGTTCCTGCTCTCCTCCCGACAGCTCATAGGGTCGATGATCGGCACGCTCAGCGAGCCCGACCACCTGCAGCATCTCGCGGGCACGCCGTGCCCGCAGATGAGCGGCAGTGCCGGAGATATGCAATGCCAGCAGCACATTCTCGAACGCCGACAGCGTCGGCAGCAAGGTAAACGACTGGAACACGAACGCCACGTCGTGGCGTCTGAACAGCGTCCGCTCGCGCTCGCTGAGGCGAGTCACGTCTCTGCCGTTCACCAGGATGGTTCCCGTCGTAGGCGTGTCCAGGCCGCCAACCAAGTTGAGCAAGGTGGTTTTGCCCGCCCCGGACCGCCCGGTGACGGCCACCAGCGTGCCGCGCGCAACCTCGAGCGTCACGTTACGCAGCGCGGTCACGCTGCCGTGGCCGCTGCCGAAGGTGCGAGATACGTTGCGGACGGCGACTATGGGCTCGGCACCGGTCATCCCTTGATTCCCGAGAAGCTGATTCCCTGGATGAAGGTGCGCTGCACGAAGAAGAACAGGATGAGTATGGGTAGAGTCATGACCACTCCGACGGCCATCAGCCACGTCCAGTGCGGCTCCTGGCCGATCACTTGCTGCACGCCGATCGACAGCGTGTACTTGCTCGAGTCCGTCAGGTAGATCAGGGGGCCCAGGAAGTCACTCCAGGCGCCGATGAAGGAGAAGATCGCCGCCGTCGCCAGCACCGGCTTCGAGAGTGGAAGGATGACGCGACTGTAGATGGCAAGGTCGCTGCAGCCGTCGATCCGCGCCGCATCGGACAGCTCGGTCGGCAGGCCCAGGTAGAACTGCCGGAACAGGAAGATGAAGAACGCGTTGCCGAAGAACGACGGCACCACCAGCGGCAGGTACGTGTTCAGCCAGCCGAAGTCCTTGAACAGCAGGTAGAGCGGGATCAGCGTCACCTGGTACGGCAGGATGAGCGTTGCCAGCACCACCACGAACAGCGTCTCACGACCGCGCCACTGCACGCGCGAGAAGCCGTAGGCCACGAACGAGGACGAAGCCGTGGCGCCGATCACGGTCAGGGCGCAGATGGTCATGGTGTTCTTGAAGTAGGTCCAGAACGGGAATTCGTTCAGCCCGTTGGCGTAATTCGACCATTGGATCGGCGAAGGGATCCACACGATCGAGCGCGTGAAGAGCTGGCTTTCAGGCGCCAGCGAGGTGGAGATGAGCCAGACGAACGGGCCGAAGAAGAGGATGGCGATCAGGATCAGCAGCGCTTCGACCACCATGACGCGCGCGATCTTGCGCCAGTTCAGCGTGCGGCGGTGCACCAGCGGCATCGACACCGATGGCGGTGCTTTGGGACGCCTACCTGCTGCCAGCATAGTACACCCACCTTGCCGACGTGCGGAGGATCAGGACGGTCATCGCCAGCGCGATGATCAACAGAATCCAGGCCAGGCCGGACGCGTACCCCATGTGCAGGTAGGCGAAGGCGTTCTGGTAGAGATAGAGCGAATAGAAGAGCACCGAATTCAGCGGCGAGCCCGGCGCGGCATTGGCGCCGTTGCCGCCGACGGTGCTGATGATGAATACCTGTGTGAAATACTGGAAGGTGGCGATCACCGCCAGGATGATGTTGAACAGGATCACGGGAGAGAGACTGGGCAGCGTGATGTGCCAGATCTTGTGGCGCCAGTTGGCGCCGTCGACGTCGGCCGCCTCGTACAGGGTACTGTCGACGTTCTGGAGGCCGGCCAGGTAGATCACCACCGAATTGCCCGTGCCCCAGAGCGTCAACAAGATGAAGCTGGGCTTCGACCAGTCGGGGTCCGAGAACCAGCCGGGCCCATTGATGTTGAACTGGGACAGCACGACATTGACCAGGCCGTTTCGCGGATCCAGGAGCCTGAGCCACAGCACGGAGAGGACGACGGCCGGGATCAGGGTAGGCAGGAAGATCACGGTGCGGTAAAAGGCTTGACCCGGCACCTTGTTGTTCAGCAGTATGGCCACGGCAATGTCCACGATGGTATAGACAGGGATGCCGACCACGACCAGAAAGAGCGTATTGCCAAGGGAAGTCCAGAACAGCGGATCATTGAAGATCGCCTTGTAGTTGTCCAAGCCCACCCAGGTCGGAGGCTGCAGCACGTTGTAGTCGGTCAAGCTGTAATAGGCGGACGCGGCAATTGGGTACAGATAGAAAACGAGTAATCCGACCAACCACGGGCTGACAAACATCAGACCCACACGGAGGTTGCGACGTTCGTGAGCACCCATCCGCATTGTTGACCCCTCTCCTCTCACGCGGCCGGCAAATGCATCTTGTTCCGACCCCTGGAATGGGCTTGCGCGACCAGAGACCCCGTACCCACCGCGCCAGCGCAGCCACTGCTCGCGCCGTGAGAGCCGTGGCGCGCCGATCGGCGCGCCACGGCCCCGGGTCATTGCCGCGGACTACTGATGCATGCCCTTGTCCAGGAGAGGCTGCATGCGGCTCTGCAGATCGGACAACGCGCTTTCAGGTGTGGACTTGAGATAGTAGACTGACTGCTCGGCAGTCTGCATTTCGTTGTTCAGCTGGGCGGAAATCGGCAGCAATGGGCCGTTGGTCGTTGCTCCCGAGGCCAGCAGCAGCTCTGTGACCTTATATACGGGATCGCCGCGCTGCTGCCAGATGTTCTTCGGAGCATTCGCACCTTGCTTGTACCCGCTGTAGGTATGCCACACGTTTTCGTTGCCGATCACCGCCACGCCGTTGCCGGCCCACATGGCGAACTGCACGGCCTCCAGCGGGTGCTTGGAGCCGAGCGGCACCATATAGATATTGCACGAGAGCTCGGTGGCAAGCTTTCGCCCACCGGGGGCCATCGGCATCGGAGTCACCATGTAGTCGAGCTTCGGATTGTAGGTGCGCAGCGCCTCGGTATGGTAATCGCTGCCCACCATCATCGCCGTGAGGCCAGAGATGAACGGGTCGTTCGGCGAGAACGCGGCGCCGAACGAGGACACGGCCGACTGGAGCTTGGAGACGCCGTACTTCTTGCTGTAGCTGGCCAGGTAATTCAGTGCGCGGATCGTAGCGGGATCGGTCAGCGTGAGCTCCAGCTTGCCGTTGACCATCTTGGTAAAGTTGGCGCCAAAGACCCAGGGCCAGATCCAGGGATCGTTGCCGTCCCAGGCCCAGGGAATGAAGCCGATGGTCTTGAAGTTGCCTTTGCTGTCCTTGGTGGTCAGCTTCTCGGCGTAGGCGTCGACTTCCGCGAGTGTGGTCGGCGGCTTGTTGGGATCCAGGCCGGCGTTCTTGAACATGGTCCGGTTCCAGTAGAAGTAGGTGAGGTTGCCGGTCTCGGGCAGGGCCCAGATCTTGTTGCCGTACGTCATGAGCGGGAGTATGCCCGGCACCATCTCGCTCGGCGTCCAGTTGACCGCCTTCAAGTATGGGCTCAGATCAATCAGACCTCCCTGATAGCCGAGCACTGCCGCGGCGCCGGAAAGGTTGGTCACCACGAGATCGGGCGGGTTGCCGGCGGCGATGGCGGAGAGCAGCTTGCCGTTTGTCACACCGCTGTCGGGAGGCACGTACAGGCCGTTTGCCTGGATGGCGGGATGCGTCGAATTGAACTGCTTCATCCGGTTCTCTTCGTAGGTCTTCGAGTCGCCGCCCCAGGGATACCAGTAGGTGATCTCCACCGGGCTCTTCGCGGATGAAGCCTGGGCTTGGGAGGGAAGGACAGAGCTTGCAGCTACGGCCGCCCCGGTGGCGGCAGCGCCTGCCAAGAAACGGCGCCGGGACAGAGAGGAATCGAGACTCATGGTGTGAACTCTCCTTCGAGCATGACCTTGGCCCACTATATGCCTGGGAAAGAACGAGCGTTCAGCTCGGCAAAGCGCGAATCTCTTCGAGTTGCGCGTGGACGAGGGAGGTTACCCTGCAGCCTGTCCCCCTTTCTGCTCGCGGACTATTCTGCCGGGGTCGGTTGCGCGCCGTAGCTCTGCGACTGCGGAGACGGCGAGCACGCCGACTCACGACACACCAGTGTCGGAGCAAACACGAGTGTGTTGCCATCCGGGATGCCCTCCGGCAGGACAGACGGTGGATCCACACCGGTGATCCGATCGAGAAGAATGCTCGCGGCATAGCGGCCCATGGTCTCGATTGGCTGGCGAACCGTGGTGAGCTCCGGCGAGCACAGTGCCGCGAATGGCATGTCGTCGAAGCCGACTATCGACAGGTCTTCGGGAACACGGAGGCCACACATCAACGCGGCCTTGACCGCGGCCAGCGCCGTGAAATCGTTGTTCACGAACACGGCGGTGGGCCGATCCGGGAGAGCCATCATCACCTTCAGTGCCTGCGTGACCGATGCTATGCTGTCGTCGACACCCTGCTCGGCTTCGCTCCTGACAGGCATGCCGTGGCGCCTGAGGAATTGCTCATAGGCCGACCGCCTCTGCGTGTCCTCCCACGGCTCGGGCCCGCTGGACCGCGCGATATAGCCGATGGAGCGATGGCCGAGCAACAGCAGGTGCTCCAGCGCCAGCGAGACGCCGCATTGGTCGTCCACCACGAGGGATATCTCGCCAGCTACGCTCGGGTGGGCGCCCACGGTCAGCACGTGGCCGTGCGTTTGAATGAGGCGCTCCGTATCTTCGATGCGAGAGGCGTCCGACATGATGTCGCCAATAATGAGGACGCCGTCGACGCGATCGGCGCTGAGAATGTCACCCAGCATCGAGCCCTCGCTGATGCTGTGCTCGGCGTGCGCGAGCAGCAAGTGATAGCCGCGGGTCCGGCACTCGGCGGAGATGACACGCAGCAGCTCGGCGACGAACGGGTGCAGCAGGTCACGAGCGATGAGACCAACCGTTTGCGCATGCGTGGTGCGGAGGCTGCGCGCCGCGGCATTGGGCCGATACTGAAGGGTTTCCGCAGCCTGTTGGATGCGCTCTGCCGTCTTCTCGCTGATCGGCACGCCGGCGCCCTTGCCATTGAGCACGCGTGACACGGTCGACGGCGCCACGCCGGCCAGCTTGGCTACGTCACGTATTCCCACGCCCACGTCGCAATCCCGCCCGTCAAAACGCTTCACGGAAAACGTTTGTGTAAAATCCTTTGCCTACACTAGCACGCACGGCGTTGTGCGTCAAGCGATTCTGTGAAGGTGTGCGATCCGCGACGACCGCGGCGCAGAGGCGCGCAATTCCCGGCATAGCATCGGGCTCAGAGCACCGTTGACGGCGCTCAGGAGGCGTGCTAGGATGTGGACGCACCACAGTCAATCGTTTGCTAATGCGAGGGTCGCGGTGGCCGAGATACCTCTCTCAGGCGGCATCCGCGATGTCGCTCGCGAAGCCGGCGTGTCGACGTCGACGGTGTCGCGCGTGCTCAACGACAAGAACGGCACCGTATCGATCAGTGCCGATACCATCGAGCGCGTGAAGCGGGCTGCCCGGCAGCTGAACTACCGTCCCAATGCCTGGGCACGCAGTCTCCGCACGGCACAGACCAGGTGCGTGGGCGCCATCGTGTTCGACCTATCGCATCCCTTTGCCTGTGAGCTGCTCCACGTGATCAACGCGGCCTGCCGCGCGCGGGGCTATCATCTGTTGCTCGGCACTGCTGAGCACGACTCGAACGAAGGTTGGGCGCTCAGCGACATCCTGCGCGCCGATCGTGTCGACGGCGTGCTGATGATTGGCGACACGCTCACGCGCAACATGGAGCAGGAGAAGACGTTCGCGAAAGCCATGGAGCGTCTGGTGCGGCTGCACAAGCACGTGGTGACCGTCGGCAGCCGGCCCAGCGTAGCCGGCGAGTGGTCCGTCACGGTCGGGCACGGCGCCGGCATGGCAATGGCCATGGACTATCTCTACGAGCTCGGCCACCGTCAGATCGCGTACGTGCTCGACGGCTTCCACCCGCACTCCTGGGAGGATCGCCTGCGCAGGCAGGCCTATCGCGGCTTCCTGGCTCTCCACGACCTGCCGGACAAACCGGGCCTTGAAGTTACCGTCGGCGGGCGCGACCTGCAGTCGGTTCGCAAGACGCTGATGCCGTTGTTTGCACTCCCCAAGCCGCCGTCCGCCGTGCTCGTCAACAACTGCGTCACGGCGATCACGGTGCTCAAGGCGATGTCGTCCGAAGGCTTGAAGGTGCCCGGCGATCTGTCGCTGATCGGCTTCGACGACATCTCCTTTTCGTCGCTCTGCACGCCGAGCCTCACTGCCGTGCGCCAGCCGATCGAGGACATGGGCTCGCACGCCGCCAACGCCTTGCTTGACGCCATCGACACCGCGACGCCAGCCTGCGGCGATCAGCGGGAACGGACCGTGATCTTCCCGCCGTCACTGGTGCTTCGCGAATCGTGCGCGCCGCCTTCGAACGGCGGTTGACAGCCTCCAGTCGCTGTGTTAAGGTCTGGACAAAAGATTGTCCGCAATCGTTTGTTTGAGCGGCTGCTGGTCCTCCGGCACCTCTGCTTCCGGCGCGGAGTGTGCGGGTGGAAGGCCGCTCCGATGCCGCCGTGCACCGCGGCGGCCGGCGATGGCGTGAATCGTGAGTACAGCAGATACGTGACCGCGTGCGCGGTCGAGGAGGCGCAAGAAGTGATCACCGGGATTGGGCATGCCGCGTTCAACATCTCGAACCTGGAACGCGCCCGCGAGTTCTACTGCAAGAAGCTGGGCTTCAAAGAAGCCTTTACCCTGGACAGAGACGGATCGCCATCGCCATGGATCGTCTACCTGCAGGTGAGTCCGGGCCAGTTCATCGAGCTGTTCCCCGTCGCGCACAAGATCACGCCGCCGGACGGTGAGGCCAGCTACAGCCATTTCAGTCTCGCGGTCGACGACATACAGGCGACGCTGCGCGATCTTGCCGGACGGGGACTGGAGATCGTCGGTGAGCCCAGCCAGGGCATCGACGGCAACTGGCAGTACTGGATCACCGATCCTGACGGCAATCGCATCGAGCTGATGCAGATCATGCCCGCCTCGCCGCATGCCGCGGCGGACGCCAGCTGGAAAGCGGCCGCGACGATATAAGCCTCCAGCTGCGGCAGGAAGGCAGGCACGGGGCCGGCGGCGGCCGGGTGGACCAAGCCTGCGACTGAGGTCGCATGGCAGCGGATGGGGGACTGCGGTCCCGGGTGGACGGGAGCCTCCAGCTGCGAGGAGGGCAGGGACGAGCCGGCCGCGGCCACGTGGCTATTGCTGCAGGCCGCGGCCGGAGGCCGTCCCTACTGGGTGGGTCGTGGCGCGCGTGCGGCGGCGGCGCTGGGCCTCACGCAGGAGCCATGCCCGCGTTCGCGAAGTGCCAGCCCGAGAGGTTGCCGGTCGAGCGAAGGACGCCGTTCTCCGCCAGACCGGCCAGAACGAGTCCGTCGGCGGGGAATGACGGCGCGACCGCGATGCACAGGGCGCCCGGGGCATCCACGCAATAGGACCAGGTCTCTCCAGCGTCGTGGGAGACGTACAGATCGGATGCAGTGGCCATCAATGCCGTGCGGTCGACGGCGAAGCCGGGGGAGAGCACCACTGCGTTGACGCTGGTATCGTGCAGCGCCGGCGCCATCGGCCGCCAGGTGACGCCGCGATCTTGCGAGCAGAACAGGCCCGCACCGTCCGTGCCGGCAAAGAGGGTGCCGTCCTCGGCAAAGGCGGGCGAGATGGCCAGGCACTGCACGGCTTCACCTTCTCCGGGAGCGCCGACCTCTCGCCAGGCCCGCGCGCCATTCGGACTGCGGAACACGCCCGAGGCCGTGGCGGCGAAGAGTGTTTCGTCCTGCCCATACGCCGGAGACACGGCCAGGGCCAGCACGTCGAGGTCGAGCAATCCGAACGCGCCCGGCTCCCACGTCGAGCCACCGTTGCGGGAGACGAGCACGCCGCCCGACATCACGGCGGCGAATGCCGTGCCGTCGCGCGGAAAGACGGGCGACATGGCAAGCGCGACGATTCCCTCGCCATACTTCGGCAGCTGCGCGGCAGCCCAGGCCGTCCCGCCGGCGGTCACGCGGTAGAGAGCGCCGTCCAGGCCGGCCACAAGCAGCACACGGTCGCCCGCGAAGGCAGGAGAGACGGCCACGGCGGTCAGGGACGACCCTCCGGAGGGCGGCCCGAGACGCTTCCAGGTGAACCCGGCATCGGTCGAGTGGTACAGGCCGGCGAGCGTGGCCGCGAACGCAGTGCGGTCGCCGTCAAAATCCGGTGATAGGGCGAGGCCGGTGACGTCCGCGCCGGCAGGCGCGGCCGGGATGTCCGAGCTACTCTCGACGTTCGACATGAAGACCCATCCTCGCTGTGTGTGAATACTTCTTGCCAGAGCAACCGGCTGGTGCTGCCGATGCCGGCCGGATGCCTCAAGTGCCGAGGCATCCGGCCGGCATCGTCCATGCATGCACGTGGCCGACCGTGCGGCGGATTGTTGTGCCGGTCCAGGGAGCGACGCGCCTGTAGCTGCTCCTTCAGGCACGGAGAGGCTCTGGAGGGCTCGTGGAGGGATGAGCGCGCTGCTACACCTCCGCCGTCACGCCTCCGCCGTGACGGGATTGACCAGAGTGCCGACGCCCTGGATCTCCACGCGCACGACGTCGCCCGGTCGCAGGAATCGCTGCGGTGTCCGCGCGGCGCCGACCCCTTCCGGCGTCCCGGTGGCGATCACGTCGCCCGGGTCCAGAGTCATCGCGGCGCTGATGTAGGCGATCAGTCTGGCGATCGGGAAGATCATCTTGCTCGTGTTGGAGAACTGCAGCTCCTCGTCGCCGATCGTGAGACGAAGGTCGAGCTTCTGCGGATCGGGCACGTCGTCCGCGGTGACCAGTGCGGGGCCCATGGGGCCGAAGGTGTCAAACGTCTTGCCGATTACCCACTGGCTGGTGCGGTTCTGGAAGTCGCGGGCGCTCACGTCGTTGTAGGGAGCATAGCCGCCCACGTACTGCAGAGCGTCTTTCTCCGCCACGTTCTTGGCGGTGCGGCCGATCACGACCGCCAGCTCGCCTTCATAGTCCACCTGCGTGCTGATCTTGGGCAGCACGATGGCGTCGCCCGAGGCGATCATCGTGTTCGCGTACTTGGCGAAGATGATCGGATACGTCGAGGGAGCGGCGTTCGATTCCGAGGCATGGGCGACATAGTTCTGGCCGATGCAGACGATCTTGCCCGGGCGCGGTACCGGCGACAGCAGCTTTACCTTGCCGAGCGGATGAATCGCCTGGGCGCCTGCACGATCCAGCGCCGCGCGTGCGCGCGCCAGAACCGCACTTCCACCCTCTAGGAAGGCCAGTACGTCCGCCGGAATGTCCGCGTCGGCAGCGTTGAGATCGACGATTTCATCGACGCCCGCAGTGCGGCGTAGAGCGCCCAGCCGAGTCCGTCCCTCGAGGACAAAGGTTACCAGCCGCATGATTTCTCCTCACTTTCTCGCTGTTTCACCACAAGTCTACCTGCTCGGCCGGTGGCGCGGAGCGCTTTCCACGCATGCGCCACCGGCTCACGTCGTTCCGCCGATCGCAGGCCTACGCGCCGAGGACCGCCGCCTCTTTCAGCAGGCCGTGCCGGCGAAGAACGGTCCTGATCTCTTCCCGTTGCGCTGTATTGGGCGTCTCGTAGGGCTCGGACGGACGGCCGCTGCCAAAGCCGAGGTCGCCACAGGCCGCGATCAGGGCGGCGAGCAATTGGCCCTGGAAGAACAACGAGTAGAGATCGGTGATACGCTCCTGCAACGACAGGCAGGTCGCTGCGTCACCGCGGTGGCCGGCGCGCACCAGATCGACGAAGTAGCGCGGAGCGACGTTGGCCAGGCCGGCGATCACGCCATCGCCGCCCAGCAACATGCTGGCTGCCATCACCCGCTCCGCTCCCTGCAATACGCGGAAGTCCGGGCGCTGCTTCTTCAGCGCGAGATGGCCCTGGAAGATGGTGATGTCGGCAGAGGTGTCCTTGATACCCAGAACACGCGGCTCGCGCGCCAGGCTGGCGACGACATCCGTGTAGATGGGATAGCCCGTGCACTGCGGGATGTTGTAGAGCATGACGGGCAGGCTCACGGCGGCAAGGATGGCCTCCACATGGCGAAGCTGCTCCGCGGATGCCACGGAGTTGTAGTACGGTGTGCCCGCGACGATGGCGTCGGCTCCCTCCGCCTCCGCCCGGCGAGCTGCTTCGCGAGCGGGACCAGTGGCCGGCAGCATGCAGCCGGCCATCACGGGCACTCGTCCGCGGGCGGCGGCGACGATCGCGCGAAGAGCGACACTGCGCTCCTCGGTGGTGAGCCACGGACCGAGGCCGCAGCCGCCAATGGCGAAGATGCCGCTGCAGCCGGCTTCCAGAACGTGCTCCACCAGCGCGCCCGCCGCGGCTTCGTCGACGTCCCCGTTTGCTTTTAGTGGGGTGATCACTGGGGGTACGACACCACGAAGTGCTTCAGACCATGTCCACTGCCTAGTTTGCTCCTCTGCCAGGCTCATCCTTCTTCCATCCCTCTATGCATCTCTGGGCTCTCTGTGTGCCTATATCCTGTGGGAAATGAGTCACTGTTCTCCAGTCTACGCCTGAGCAGCGGCCACTCGCTGCTCCCACGCCGCGGGATTGACCAGGCCGTGCGGCCGCGCGCCGCGCAAGACGGCCAGCACTGCCTCGGCGGCCATCGTGCCTCCTGCCAGCCACATCGCTTCGGTCCTGCCGGCCGCGTGCGGCGTCAGCACCACGTTGTCCAGCGTGGCA
Organism: uncultured bacterium; assembly: GCA_963827235.1. Taxonomy (GTDB): domain Bacteria; phylum Chloroflexota; class UBA5177; order JANWHV01; family JANWHV01; genus JANWHV01. Next base: position 72,957 of record CAWHAE010000009.1, on the reverse strand, counting down.
AAACGCCCTCCCGTGGACGGCTCGGCGGCTCGCACGTCGAGTCCTGCGCCGGCGATCCGGCCGTTGCTCAACGCCTCGTACAGCGCGTCTTCGTCGATGAGGCCGCCCCGCGCCGTATTGATCAGGTACGCGCTTGGCTTCATCAGGGCCAGGCGACGCGCGTCGACGAGGCCAACCGTGCCTGGGAGAAGCGGCGCGTGCAAGGAGACGATATCGCTCTGGCGGAATAAGTCGTCCAGCTCGACCAGCTCCACCCCGTGCGCGGCCACGAACGCGTCGTCCGGCGCCGGTTCGTAGGCGAGGATGCGCATCGCAAACCCCTGGGCACGGCGGACGACGGCCTTTCCGATGCCGCCCAGACCGACCAGGCCGAGCGTCCTGCGAAAGACGTCGGCTCGCATCGAACCCAGCCACTCTCCCCGGCGTATTGCCTGGTCGTCCCGCATGATGCGGTGGGCCAGTACGAGCATCAGCCCGAACGCGTGGTCGGCGACCGGCTCCGTGTTCGCACCCGGCGTCACGGTGACGATGACGCCTCGCTTCGTCGCCGCCTTGACGTCGACCGAATCGTAGCCGACGCCGTGGCGTGCCACGTGCCGCAGCGAGGGGAGGGCGGCGAAGACCTCGTCCGTGTACGCTTCGTCGCCGCAGATGCTGGCGTCGCAGCCCTCGGCCTGCTGGAGCAGCTCGTCGATCGAGCGCGGCCTGCGCGGCGCATAGCGCAGATTGATGCCGGCCTCGTCGAGCAGCCGGACTCCACCTGCTTCGCCGGGTTTCAGCATATCAGTGGTGATCAGGACCGTCGGCATAATCCATCCTTTCCTCGGCCGGCAACTAGACGGCGCCGGCCAGGCGCGCGTACCGGCCATAGCGCGCGCCGGCCGCCAGGTAGGCCCGATAGTTGGCCTCGGGCATCGTGATCAGCGTGTCCGGTGCCAGAATGAAGCCGGCGCCCGGCTTCAGCATCTCCATTCGCGCTCGCACCTCTGCCTCGACCTCCTCGGGCGTACCGAGGGTCAAGACCCGTTGCGTATCCATGCCGCCCATCAGGCACAGCCGGTCGCCGTAGAGACGCTTGGCTTCGGCCTGATCGTTGGCCATGACCTGGACGGGGTCCAGGATATCCACGCCGATCTCGACCAGGTCCGGAAGTATCTCCATCACGCGCCCGCACGAGTGCAGCCAGAACAGGGCGCCGCCGTCCTTGGCGGCCCTGACGATACGCGCAAGCTCGGGCTTGATGAAGGTGCGCCAGAGGCGCGGCCCCACCAGCACCGAACGCTGCGTCCCGTAGTCGTCCAGAACGCGAATGATGTCCACGCCCATGGCGAGGTACCGGCGAATGATGCCGATCTGATAGTCGGCGATGCGTTGCAGCAGCACGTGCATCTGCTGCGGCCGATCGATGAGAGCCAGGAGGAAGTTGTCCATTCCCATCAGGGTATGTGCCCGGTCCTGGACGGGGAACATCAGCTCGCCGGCGACCAGAACCTGCCGGCGATCGACGCCGTCGTAGAGCCCGTCCATGATGCCCGGCTCATCCGGGTCGGGGAACGGATAGTCGTCCAGGCGGTCCAGATCCGCCAGCGGGTGATGGACCGGGTAGCCCTGGATCTCCGGCTCAAAGTCTGACTTGCCGGCGATGCCGCCGGCCCACGTGACGCCCCAACGATCGGTGCCGCTCAGCAGGGCCCGGCTGTTGCGATAGATGAGACGGGCCATGCCGGGTACGCTGCCGTCGAGGTGCCGGACCGGAACGTATTCCGGGTCGTCATGCCTGATCGCGCGCAACAAGTTCTCGCGCTCGCTCATCGTGGACGTCGTGATGGTCACCTCCTCCCTGCCGGCTATCGTTGAGACTCTTGGCCGCGCGCATCATCGCCATGTAGTTGGCGTGCTGCACGCCGACCATCACGCTGTTGCCGCAGGTGAGCACCATGCCGCCGGCCGGCGGCGCGCTCTCGAAGGCCACGCGCACCTCCTCGGCGACATCCGCCTCGCTCCCGGCGACCAGGGTATCGACGTCGACGCCGCCCCAGAAGCAGAGGCGCCCGCCATAGCGCTCTTGCAGGGCCGGGAACGTCATGCCAAGGCGCGGCTGTATGCCTTGCCAGCCGTCGATCCCGGCCTCGATCATCATGTCCAGCAGGGCCCACATGTTGCCGTCGGTATGCTTGATCAGGTATTTGCCCTTGGCATGCGCGGCGTCGCATTCGGCCTTTAGCCAGGGGAACATGAACCGGCGGAACATGCGGGGCGACATGAAGGGGCCGCTGTTGCCGGCCACGTCGCTCGTGGGCAGCACGGCATCGCACCCGGCGTCCAGCAATGCATCGGCCACGGCGATGCAGTGTTTCGTCTCGACCTCGATGATGCGGGCCACGACTTCCGGCCGCTCCACCATGTTACGGAGCAAGAACTCAAAGGTGTAGCGCATGCAGGGAAAGATGCCGTCACCCGGCCGCCCCAGGATGAAGTGCGTGTCGCCCATCTCTTTGACCACGTGCCGCACCAGCTCGAGCTCCGACTCGTCGATGTCGACGGGAATGTCCTGGATATCGTCCACGGTGACGTCGGGGCTTTCCACCAGCATGGCGTGACCCTGGCTCACCGGCGAGTAGACGAAGACGCGCCCGTCCGGGTTGCGCCACTTATAGGTCTCAAGGAACTCCGGTACCTCAGGCGCCTTGTGCCTCGGAGGCACCAGGAATGCGGGGACGACGTCGTGTCCGAGTGCGCGCGCCAGGTCCACGATGTCGCGCTTGCATGAGTCCACGTACTCGTCCCGCCTGCCCTGCCAGAGCGCCGTGAACTCTTTCCACTTGGCCCGGTACAGGGTGGGGCGACCGAGCACCTGCTCGGTGATGGCGTAGTCGATGCCCGTCTCGCCGACGGGAATACGATCGGGGTGACCAAACTCCAGGGCGGCTATCACGCGTTCTTTTGGCAGCATAAATCCTCCCGCTACTATCGCGGCTCATCCGGGTCCGGGGTTTGCGCGGCGGTGGAAGATCCGGCTCCCCGCCGCGATCGGCTCGGCTTTAGCCGCTCGTCCATACTGGCAAAGTGAGGCACCAGGTACCGGCTTGCCGCCACGCCGTCTCTTGCTGCCAGCGCCTGCAGGATCTGCTCGTGGCTGCCGGCTTCCAGGCTGAGGTCGCGCACGTCGAGCAGAGACCGGTCGCGCAGGTGTTTGTATACGTCCCAGAAGACGTCCAGAAGCTTGAGCAGCAGGCGGTTGCCCGTCGTCTCATAGATCGTTCGGTGAAAGGCAATATCCTCTTCGAGAAACAAGCGGCCGTGTTTCGCCTTGAGATGCATGGCTTCGACGAGGGCGTTCAGGGTCTCGAGCGTCGCGTCGTTCATGGCGGATGCGGCGTCGGCAATGAAGCTTATTTCCAGTCGCTCGCGTATCTCGAGCACTTCGCGGGCATCCTCGACGTCGAAGAGCATGCTGTAGTTCAGGTTCTGCACGATAGGGTCGAGATTGAAGCTATTGACGTAATGTCCTTCGCCGCGCCGCGACGTGATCACTCCCAGCGATTGCAGCGATCGCAGGGCTTCCCGAACCCCGGAGCGGCTCACGCGAAGCTGCTCGGCCAACTGCGCCTCGGTGGGAAGCGGATCCCCGGCCCGAAGCCGATTGGCGATGATGTACTCTTTAACGCTTGCTACCAATGCATCGTGCACGGACGGCATTTCGATCGGTCGTAAGCTCTTCATTGGCTTGCCACTTGCCTGACAATACGACATCCTACCGGACAAAAAGCCGAATACTCCCGGTCCTGCATCACGTCAGCGCCATCCCCCTCCAAACAGAGCAGGCCACCCTGCTACTTCACCGCGCCGGCGGCAAGTCCCCGTACCACATGGCGCTGCACCGCCAGATACAGCACTACCGGCAGCAACGAGAAGCCTAGCCAGGCAGCTTCGAGCCGGCAAAGCTCGAGGTTCTGTTCGCTGATCGACGTCGAGATGCCGGCACCAGCGGCGCGATTCGTTACGAACGCCGAAGCTATCAAGTGCTCGTTCCAGCTGCCGCAGAAGGCCACCACGGCGACCGCCACGGTACCAGGGCGCGAAAGCGGGATGAGAATTCGCCGCAGCTACGCCGAGCGCGCTGCACCCGTCGACCAACGGGGCGTCTATCACCCCGCCCGGAACCGTGTCGAAGGAGGGCTTCTCGGGCCTTCAAATACCCCCTATTTCGCGGCCCTCGGATGCCGGCTCCAGGCAGCACGACATCACTCAAATGAGTGTTAACAGTATACATAGAGGTACTCTGAGAGTCAACAAGATCGCACTCAGAAGCAGGGGCTTCTTGGCCGCACGCGGCCCCCCAGGCTGTAAAGCCAGCGATATCCTGGAGTGAAGCAATCTTATGAGACGTCGACCCTGCGCTTGCGTAGGCCGGGCAGTGGCTGGCAGTTGGCTACTGGCTTAGCTCACTCCCCAGGCGAATTGCGAGAGGATCTCGGGACCGCCGGCGGTCACCAGAACCATCTTCTCGGCGCGTGCCCCGGTGCTGCCGCCCAAGCCGGCATAGGCGCCCGGCTCGACGGCGAATACCATGCCGGGCTCGATACGCGTCAGGTCGTGGGGCACCAGCCGCGGCAGCTCGTTGACCGAAGCGCCGATTCCGTGCCCGGCGTAGTGGGCTACCGGGAGACCGTGCCGCTCCAGGGCCGCTCGTGCCGCCTCGAAGGCATCGGCGGCGCGGGCGCCCGGCCGGAGCGCCAGCATGGCCGCCTCACAGGCATCGCGCGCCGCCCGGCAGAAGTGGCTCTGGTCTGCGGTGGCCTCGCCCACGACCAGCGTGTTACAGCAGTCGGCATAGTAGCCGTGCACGCAGGGGCTGATGTCGCAGATTATGGTGTCCCCATGCTCCACCGTGCGCGCGGTCGGGCCGCCCGGGTACTCGACCACCGCGGTGCGCGGACCTGCTACCAGCTCACCGGTGATCGGCACCGAGCCGCCGGCCACCGCTTCGATGGCCCCGCACAGTCCGTTCCACAGAGACAGCTCGCTCGCACCGCTTCTCGCCTGCGCCAGCAGAGCTTGCTGGCCGGCGTCCGCGGCACGCGCGGCCCGGCGCAGCAGCGCAATCTCGCGCGGCGTCTTCACCATGCGGGCGCGCGCCACCGCGACAGTGGCATCCCGCACCGCCAGCGCAGGATAGTGCTCGGCCAGGTGGGCCGCCACCAGCGTGGGGAGACTGCGCGGCTCGATGCCGAGGCTCAGGGATGCATGCGAGGGCAACACACTCTGCAGCAACCTGTCGAGCCCGGCCAGAAACTCAGCCCGCGCATCAAGGGCCTGCAAGTGGTCGAAGGGCTCGTAGACGGTGAGCGCGTCGACCCGGCTCTCCTGCTTGGCGACACCGGCCTCCGATCCGGAGACCAGCAGGCCAACGGCGTCTCGCCCTACGAGGGCCAGCAGCGGCCCACCGGCAAAGGCCGCACTAGCGCCAATCGGCAGCGGCACGGCGAACCCGGTGGCCGCGCAGATGCTTCCCGGCTCGGAGAGCAGAACTCCGTCGACGCCCTCCCGCGCCAGGGCCTCCCGCATCCGCACCACTTCCATGCCGAAGCCCGGCAGATCATCCATTGCTCTCCCCCGATCAGCTACAGCCATGGTCGAACAGGTTACCTTCATCATCGAAGCAAGCGGGTGCAGGGGCAGCCTCGAGGTACAACCGCGAATTGGCCTGCACCTCCTCAAGCAAGCCGGCCGAGACCCAGAACCGACCCAGGTGCAGCGTGTCCTGCAGGCGGAGCAGCCGCTGCTGCCGGCCCACCGCGTTACAGGTGAGCAGTGCCGCGGCCAGGGCCAGGCGGTCCGACGGCAGGACCATGGGCACGGCCACCGGACGCACGACCGTGGAGGTCAGGGCATTGGCGTACATGGCCGCGAGGGACATCTTGCGCGCCGCGTGCATGGTCGTGAAGTCTGCCGTGCCCAGGCCGCAGGCATTGCCGTGCGTGGCATCCGTGAGATCGAGCACCACCTGTTTCGCGACGGACGGGCCTCCGCTGGCGTAGGGCGTGGGATAGCAGCCGGTAATGTTTGGGTCGGCCCCGTCACCGCTGATATCCTTGCCGATGCGGTCGATTACCAGCACGTCGAGCTGGTCGAAGGGGATGTGGGCCATGGCGGCGCGCGCCTCCTCCAACAGTGACGGCTCTACGGCCAGCATTCGCTCGGCCGGCACCAGCTCCACCTTGAACGGCTGGTCGTAGGCGTTCTCCAGCACCGCGAGGGCGAACTTGAACGGCGCCCGGGCGAGAGCCACTTCGGCGAGGGCCGGCACGTGCCGGTGCATCTGGCCGAAGCCCTGCGCGTGACAGGCAGAGGCGCCGGCCTGTTTGCCGAAGCCGATGGCGATCATCTTCGCCAACCCACTCTCGTAGGGTCCGCGAAACGAGGTGTGCGGCTTGACCCGCGCCACGAAGACGATGCCGTCAGCCGCCGCGGCAAGACGGTCCAGCCGCACCGGGGTACCGTCCGGCGTCACGCCCACCTCGACCGTCTCCATCTGCGCCACGATCGGTGCGCCGGCGCGCGCTTCGGTGATGCCCAGGCTGTGAAGCATGGCGCGCTGACCTTCGCCCGTGGCACCGCCGTGGCTGCCCATCGCCGGCACGAGAAAGGGATCGGCGCCCAGATCGCGCAGGCTGCGCACCAGCGCGGCCACGATCTCGGGAAGTTGTGCAATGCCCCGGCTGCCCACGCCGACCGCGATACGCTGGCCCGGTGCAATGCAGGCGCGCGCAGCCTGCACCTGCGCGGCCACCAGCTTTGGCAGATCGCCGAGTGCCGGCGGTGTGGCCATGTCATAGCGCACGGGGGCCAGCGGCGGTATGGGCACGGAGTCGAGCAGCTCGTGGAGCAGCGACTCCGGGATGGCAAGGTCAAGGTTCATTCAAGGCCTCCGGCCTCCGTGCCATGGCGGCGCGGGCAGCAGCGGCCCGCCGCGCACGGATCTCTGTCAACAGTATGCTAGTAGAACGGCAATCGTCAATCCGAACATTCTGTCAACAGTTGACCACGGCGGGGATCTGCGGTATGGTGAGGGCGGCACGGCGCGGGGATGGCGCGTCCGTCGCGCCGCACGGCTGAGTCCGGCGGTGGGGCGGGGGTGCCGCTGCGCACCGCGAGAGCAGCGAGAGTGGGGCAAGGAACGAACAGCCATGCACGAGAATGAGCGCGCCGCGGCCCGCGACATCGTGGTCTCCGCCCAGAGCCTGCGCCGCTTTGCCGGCGCCCTGCTGGCCGGGGCCGGCATGCCCGCGGAGGAGGCCGCCCTGTGCGCGGAGGTGATCGTCGACGCCAACCTGCGCGGCGTGGATACGCACGGCGCCTTCAACCTGCGCCTGTACGTCAAGCGGCTGCGCCTGGGGCTGATCAACCCCACGCCGCGGCTGCGCTTCGAGCGGCGGCGGGGCGCGGTGGGCGTGCTGGACGCGGACGGCGGCATGGGGCACCTGGCCACGGTGCGGGCCATGGAGCAGGCGGTGGCGCTGGCGCGGGAGCAGGGGGTGGGCACGGTGCTGGTGCGGCACTCCAACCACTTCGGGGCGGCGGCCTACTACGTGAACTGGGCGGCGGCACAGGGCTGTGTGGGCACGGTGTGGTCGCCGGCGGAGTCGAGCGTGGTGCCCTACAACGGGCGGCAGCGCTTCTTCGGCACCAACCCGCTGGCCCTGGCGGCCCCGGCCGGCCGGCGCTGGCCGGGGGTGACGGTGGACATGGCGACCAGCGTGGTGGCGGGAGGCAAGTACTACAAGGCGGCGCAGGAGCACCAGCGGGTACCGGCGGGGTGGGTGATCGACGACCAGGGGCGGCCGGTGACCGAGCCCTCGGCCGACCCGGCGGTGTTCGCCACCTATGCCGGGCTGCCCATGGGCGGGGCCAAGGGCTACGGCCTGGCCACCATGATCGAGTTCACCTCCTCGCTGCTGCTGGGCACGCAGTGGGGGCCGCACATCGTGCGCTGGGGGGAAGACTTCAGCCAGCGGGTGGACATCGCGCACTACGTGCAGGCGTTGGACGTGACGGCCTTCACCTCCCTGGCGGAGTACCAGGAGCGGGTGGACGCCTTCTGCGACGCCCTGAAGGCCAGTCCCCCGGTGGCGGGGGTGGAGGAAGTGCTGCTGCCGGGGGAGCCGGAGCTGCGCACGGCCCGGCAGCGGGCGGCCTCGGGCTGTCCGCTGAGCGCGCACACGGTAGAGACCCTGATCGAGACGGCGGCGAGCGTGGGCGTGGCGTTCACGCTGCGCGATGGCGCGTGAGCGGCTGAGGGAGGCGATGATGGCAGGCTATACGGTAGCGGTGACCGATTCCACGTTTGGCGAGCTGGAGACGGAGCGGCAGATTCTGGAGCCCCTGGGCTGCACGCTGGTGGGGGCGCAGTGCCGCACCGAGGAGGAGGTGCTGGCCTGCTGCGCCCAGGCGGACTTCGTGCTGACGCAGTTCGCGCCGGTGACGGCACGGGCCATCCAGGGCATGCAGCGGGCGCGGCTGATCGTGCGTTACGGCATCGGGGTGGACAACGTGGACCTGGCGGCGGCACGCAGCCGGAACATCGCGGTGTGCAACGTGCCGGACTACTGCATCGACGAGGTGGCGGACCACACGCTGGCCCTGATGCTGGCCCTGACGCGGCAGGTGGTGCGGCACGCCGTGACGGTGCAGGCGGGGGGCTGGAGTGCCCAGCTGCCCCTGAACACCTACCACACGCTGCGGGACATGACCACGGGCGTGGTGGGCTGCGGGCGCATCGGGCGCGAGGTGGTGCGGCGGCTGCTGCCCTTCAAGACGCGGGTGCTGGTCTGCGACCCGCTGCTCGGCGCGGAGGAAGCGGCGGCGCTGGGCGCCACGCTGGTGCCGCTGGAGCGGCTGCTGGCCGAGAGCGACCTGGTCTCGCTGCACTGCCCGAGCACGGCGCAGACGCAGCAGATGATCAACGCGCGGTCGCTGGCCGGGATGCAGGAGGGCGTGCTGCTGGTAAACATGGCGCGGGGCACGCTGGTGGACACGGCGGCCCTGGAGGCGGCACTGGCCGCGGGCCGGGTGGGCGGTGCCGCCCTGGACGTGACGGACCCGGAGCCGCTGCCGGCGGAGAGCGCCCTGCGGCGCATGGGCAACGTGGTGATCACCAGCCACGTGGCCTCGGCCAGTCCGCGGGCGGTGAGCAGCCTGCGGGCGAGCGTGGCGCAGACGGTGGCCACGGCGCTGCGGGGCGAGCGGGTGCCCAACTGCGTCAACGGGGTGGTCTAGGGGCGGCAGGCGAGGGATGAGGGCAGAGAGAGAGGGACCGGAGAGCACATGGCAGAGCAGAATGCGGGCAGGCGCATCAGCCTGGGCGGGGTGATCCCGCCGCTGGTCTCGCCGCTGGACGAGCAGGGGGAGCCGGACGCGGGGGGCATGCACGGCCTGGTGGACTACGTGCTGGCCGGGGGCTGCGCCGGACTCTTCGTGCTGGGGGGCTTTGGCGAAGGGGCCTGGCTGAGCACGGCGCAGCGGGGGGCGGTGCTGGCCGCCGCGGTGCACGCCGCCGCCGGGCGGGTGCCGGTGCTGGCCGGGGTGATGCTGCCGGGCACCAGCGCGGCCTGCGAGGCGGCCCGGCAGGCGGAAGCGGCAGGGGCGGACGTGCTGGTGGCCGGCTCCCCCTACTACTTCGGCGTGAGCGGTGCCGACCAGCAGCGACACATCGAGCGGCTGCTCGAGGCCTGTGCCCTGCCGGTGATGCTCTACAACATCCCCCAGTGCACGCACAACATCCTGCTGCCCGAGACGGTGGCGGCCCTGGCGAGCGAGCGGCGGGTGATCGGGATCAAGGACTCGGCCGAGGACGGGGGCGCCTTCGCCCGCTTCCTGGCCATCAAGGCGGAGCAGCCGCACTTCCGGGTGCTGCAGGGCAGCGGCAAGCTGATGAACCAGACGCCGCCGCCGGTGGGCGACGGGCTGGTGCCCGGGCTGGCCAACTTCGCGCCGCGGCTGTACGTGGCGCTCTTCGCGGCGGCCAGGGCGGGGGATGGGGCCACGGTGGCGCGGCTGCAGGCGGAGGCAGCGGACCTGGCGCGCATCGAGCAGTATGGGCACTTCCTGACCGGGGCCAAGCTGGCGGCGGCGGCGCTGGGCTTTGGCAGCGGGCGGCCTGCCCTGCCGCTGGAGCGGCCCGACGAGACCACCCGGCGTGCCGTCGCCGAGATCGTGCTGCGGCATCGGTCGGTCGCGGCCTAGCAACAGGCACCGGCGGCGAACGGCGCCGATAGGCATGCCGCGAAGAAGCCGCCGCCGGCGCGTGAACGTCGAGCCGGCGCAGTGCGCAGACTCGCGCATCGGGTACCCGGGATTGATGGCTGCATCATGGTCCTGAGTACCCGGTGGCCTTGACGTGAGGATCGAACGGCGATAGAGGCATCACGCGCTCGATCGGATAAAGCTGTCACCGTCCCATACACTGTGGGGTAGCTTCGTACCGAGTGCCGAGGGTTGCACCGCCTCGCCGGAGGCCGGCACGGGCGGGTACCTGACCGCTGAAGGTGCGCACGGATGTGAATCGGGAGAACGGTAGAGGATGTTGAGTGCCAACAAGCCGGATATTGTGCGGGTTGAAGCACTGTGGGAACGCGTGGCTGCGACGATGCGACGCGCCATCGTGCTGGGGGAGTTTGCTCCCGGCGACCGCCTCAAAGAGCCGGCCCTGGCCAGGCGCTTCGGCGTCAGCAGGCTACCGATCCGCGAGGCGATCACCCAGCTCGAGCGAGAAGGACTGGTGCGCAGCGAGCCGCGGCGCGGCGCCTACGTGGTGGGCGTGACGCAACAGGACATCGCCGACATCTACGAGTGCCGGCTGACGCTGGAGACGCTGGCCATTCAGCGCACGGCCATGCGCATCACGGAGGAAGAGGCAGCGGACCTGTACCGCGACATCGACGAGATGGAGCAGGGGGTGGCCGCGGGCCGCGTGGAGGCGTTTGCGACCGCCGACATGGCCTTCCACCGCACACTGATCGTGCTCTCGGGCAACCGGGCCGTGCGGAGCGCGTGGGAGCCGCTGGCCACACTGATCGAGACCACGCTGGACATAGCCGACACGAGCGCGGACGACATCTCCAAGGCCGTGTCGGGGCACCGCCCGATCGTCGCCGCACTCGAGCAGCACGAACCGGCGACGGCCAAGGCGCTGCTCTACGACCATCTCACCGGTGGGCAGGGCATCACCATCGGCGCCATGGCGAGCAAGACGGCGGCCCAGCCGAAGCGCAGACGGCGGCCCGCCACCCCTCACGCGACGGCTGCACCGCCTGCAGGCCGGGCGCTCGCCGCCGAGCCGGCGGCACACCGCTAGCGGCTTCCGGCGGCTCGGGCAGATGCCCGGCCACGGCCCGCCGCACGGCGGGAGAGATCAGAGCACGTCGCTTGCGGTTGCACCGGGAGCGCGCCTCGTACGTGACGGGCGCCGTGCTGTTCGCGGACGGCGGGCTGACGGTGAGCATGCACCTGCCCGGCTAGCCGCGCGGCGAGCGTCCGGCCGGCCCTCGGTACCTCGTTCGGGTAGCGGGCGGGCCGGCCGGGATGGCGGAGCGGTTCGCCGGGGAGAACAGCCGTGCTCGCCCGGCGGGAGCGGTGCGCCCGTGGTCATGGCCGCCTCCTGCGACCACGGTCACCGCGCGTGCCGTGGCGAGCGAGCGCGTGGGTGCGGCGCCGGGCAGCAGGGGGTGGCATTGCACCGGGCGGTAGCGCTGTGTATACTGTTGACTGATGTTGCCGGGGCGTGCAGGCGCGGTGGGGCGAGGGGCAGGACGACGAGGGTGGCGAGATGGCGGTAGACATCGTGATGCCCCGGCTCGGCTGGGGCGGCAATGAAGCCAGCCTGGTGGAGTGGAGCAAGCAGGACGGCGAGCAGGTCGAGGTCGGCGACGTGGTCTGCCTGGTCGAAGGGGACAAGGTGGTCACCGAAGTGGAGTCCATCGACCGCGGCATCCTGCGCATCGCGCCCGGCTGCCCGCCGGTGGGCATGGTGGTGCCGGTGGGCACCGTGCTGGGCTACCTGCTCGCTCCCGGCGAGGCCCTGCCCGGCCCCAGCCAGCCCGAGGCGGTCGACCGGCCGGCAGCGGCCGAGAGCGCCCAGGCACCGGTCGCCGGCCCGAGCGGGGACACGAGGCTGCCGGCCCAGACGCGCGAGGCGGCAGCGGCCAGTCCGCGGGCCCGGCGGGTGGCGCGGGAGCTGGGGGTGGACTGGCGGCCGTTGCAGGGCAGCGGGCAGTCGGGCCGCATCGTGGAGCGCGACGTGCGGGCGGCGGCGGAGCAGCCGGCGGCACGGGTGACGCCGCTGGCGAGGCGGCTGGCGCGCGAGGCCGGGGTGGACGTGGCGGCGCTGGCGGCCAGCACGGGCGGGCGGCGGCTGACCCGGGCCGACGTGGCGCAGGCGGCCGAGGGGGCGGCGCCGGTCGCCGAGGCAGCGAGCGCGCGGGTCGGCGGGGTGCGGCGGCTGATTGCCGAGCGGCTGAGCGCCAGCGCGCACACGGTGGCGCCGGTGACCCTGACCACGGAGGCGGAGGCGACGGCCCTGGTGGCGCTGCGGCAGGCGATCAACGCGGAGGGGGCGGCGGCGGGGGAGGGAGCGGTGTCCTACAACGACCTGCTGGCACGGCTGGTGGCCCTGGCCCTGGGCGAGCATCCGGCGCTGAACGCCTCGCTGGAGGGGGAGACGATCGTGCAGCACGGCACGGTCAACATCGGGCTGGCGGTGGACACGGAGCGCGGCCTGCTGGCCCCGGTGCTGCGGGACGTGGGCGCCCTGTCGGTGCGCCGCATCGCCGCGCAGTCGGCGGCGCTGATCGCGGCGGCGCGCAGCGGGCGCCTGACGGCCCAGGACCTGCACGGGGGCACGTTCACGATCAGCAACCTGGGCATGTACGAGGTGGACGCCTTCACGCCGATCATCAACCTGCCCGAGTGTGCCATTCTGGGTGTGGGGCGCATCGTGGCCCGGGCGGTGGTGGTGGACGAGGAGCGCGGCACCCTGGCGGCGCGCAAGATGCTGGCCCTGAGCCTGACGTTTGACCATCGGCTGGTCGATGGCGCGCCGGCGGCCCGCTTTCTGCGGCGGGTGAAGGAGTTCATCGAGCGGCCGACGCTCTGGCTGGTGCGCTAGGGCCGGCGCGGCACGGGAAAGGAACGAGCCGTATGGTGACACAGATGGCGGGGCAGGCGGCGGCGGTGGTGGACAAGGACCGGCTGCTGGCCCTGTACCGGCAGATGGTGCTGATCCGCCGCTGCGAGGAGCAGTTGGCGCGCTCGCACCAGGCGGGGCTGATCCCGGGGGCCTGCCACACCTACATCGGGGAAGAGGCGGTGGCCAGCGGGGTGTGTGCCCACCTGCGGCCGGATGACGTGATCTTGAGCACGCACCGGGGGCACGGGCATGCCCTGGCCAAAGGGGTGGCGCCGCGGGCCCTGGTGGCGGAGCTGTTCGGCAAGGTGACCGGGGTCTCGCACGGGCGCGGGGGCAGCATGCACCTGTTCGCGCCCGAGGTGGGGGTGCTGGGCACCAGCGGCATCGTGGGGCCGAGCATCCTGATGGCCACCGGGGCGGCCTACTCCTTCCAGCTGCGCAAGACGGACCTGGTGAGCGTGGCCTTCTTCGGCGACGGGGCGGCCAACAACGGCGCCTTCCACGAAGGGCTGAACATGGCGGCGGCCTGGAAGCTGCCGGTGGTGTACGTGTGCGAGAACAACCTGTATGCCACCGAGGTGCCCTTCGCCAGCGTGTCGGGCAACCCGGTGGTGGCCGAGCGGGCCGGCGGCTACGGGCTGCCGGGGCTGCGGCTGGACGGCAACGACGTGGTGGCGGTCTACCAGGCGGCGGGGGAGGCGGTGGCGCGGGCGCGGGCCGGGGAAGGGCCCAGCCTGCTGGAATGCCTGACCTACCGCACGCGGCCGCACTCGGAAGGGATGAGCGACTCGGGCTATCGCACGCGGGACGAGGTGGCGTCCTGGCGGGCGCGCTGTCCGGTGCAGCGGCTGCGCACGCGGCTGCTGGAGCAGGGGCAGGCGACGGCAGACGAGCTGGAGGCGCTGGAGGCGGCGGTGCAGGCGGAGGTGGCCGAGGCGGTGACCTTTGCCACCCAGAGTGCCTGGCCGGAGGTCGGCACGGCGACCCGGCACGTCTATAGCGAGGCCTGAGAGGGCGGTGGGGGTGCGAGCCATGCGAGAGATGACCTATGCGGCGGCGGCGCGCGAAGGGCTGGCCGAGGAGATGGCGCGCGATGCCACGGTGTTCGTGGTGGGCGAAGGGATCGGCAGCCGGGGCGGCAACTTCGGCACCACGCTGGGCCTGTTCGCGCTCTATGGCGCCGAGCGGCTGCGCGACACGCCGATCAGCGAGCGGGGCTTCACGGGGCTGTGCACGGGGGCGGCGATGACGGGCAGCCGGCCGGTGGTGGACTACATGTTCTTCGACTTTGCCCTGGACGGCATCGGGGAGCTGGTCAACCAGACGGCCAAGGTGCAGTACATGAGCGACGGCCGGCTCACCATGCCCATCGTGCTGCGGGGCTGCATCGGCATTGGCGACTCCTCGGGCGCCCATCACACCGGCAACTACTATCCCCTGTTCACCCAGCTGCCCGGCTTTCGCGTGGTGGTGCCCAGCACGCCCCGGGACGCCAAGGGCCTGCTCAAGACGGCCATTCGCTGCGACGACCCGGTGGTGTTCATGGAGCCGCGCACCCTGCTGAACAGCAAGGGGCCGGTGCCCGAGGAGGAGGAGCTGATCCCCTTCGGCCGGGCGGCGGTGGTGCGGCCGGGCAGCCAGGCCACGGTGGTGGCGGTGGGCTCGATGGTGCCGCTGGCCGTGCAGGCGGCCGAGGCGCTGGCCCGGGAAGCGGTCTCGGTGGAGGTGCTGGACCCGCGCACCCTGGCCCCGCTGGACATCGAGAGCATCCTGGCCTCGGTGCACAAGACGGGCCGGCTGCTGGTGGTGGACGAGACCTATGCCCCCTGCGGCATCGGGGCCGAGATTGCCGCCCAGGTGACGGCCCGCGGCTTTGACGACCTGGATGCGCCCGTGCACCGGCTCAACGGCACCTTCACCGTGGTGCCCTACAGCCCGCCCCTGGAGCGCTCCATCGTGCCCGACTGCCCCCAGGTCGTCGCCGCCTTGCGCGACCTGCTCGCCGAGTAGCGACACCGCCAGACCGTCGCCCATGCGCTTATAGCGGATGGGCGGGCACCGTGGTGGGGACGAGAGAACGCACGGCATCCGTGAATTCGCGGGTTACGCGGGTTCCGCATGTCCCGCGCCGTGTTTCAGCCACCACGGGCGAATTGCACTCGTCGGGCCGATGCATGCACGGCGCTCTGCACCGGGGTAGTCAGTAGCGGCGCCGGAATCGGCTCTGTTTCAACGCCGGTGCAGCGGCCGGTGGGCTCCTCATTGTCGCGGTCGCGCTATGGCACACGGATAGGAGACTGAGCGGCAGTGCCTACGATGGCGCGATCAGCAGCAGGTCGCCGCCGGCATGCGCGACGGCAGAGCACCCAGTTCCCGCGTCGTTCTGACTCCGGTGCTCTGCCCGGCCGAGAACGAGATAGCGGACCGCGGCCTGGGGATCACAACCGGGCGAAAGCAGCCCGCGGTGACAATGCTTACAAAATGCGCGCCGGTGGGGGCTTGACCGGGACGCAGTCCAGGTATATCATCGATATATCGAGATAGTTATAGAGCGCTCGATCAGACATTCCAAACCATCGGAGGTAACGAGACAATGCACGGATTCGGACACGGGCACTTCGGGGAGCGGATGCACCGCTTCGATCGAGCCGGCCCCGGCTCTGGCGAGACCTACGGCTTCCCGCCCAAGGAGGCTCCACCACACGTCATGGCGCCGAGGATGCGCCTTGGCGGACCGGAGCGCTTCGGCAGGCATCGCTACTTCGGCAACAGCGGCGGTCACCGGGCCGGCCGCGGCGACGTTCACGCCGTCACCCTGCGTTGGGTGCAATCACTGCCGGACGTGGATACAGCTTCGGTGGAGGCAAATGCGTTGGCACGCCAACGCGGTTCCAGTGGGCGCACATCTAGCGCGAATTGCGTTAGCGGATACGTTAGCGCCTGCGTGCCTCGCACATGGGATGCATCCGGCATCGAGCGCAGAATAGGGAACGATGGTGCACCGGCCAAGAGGGCGCACGACAGCCGTCATATCCACAACTGCGAAGGACGAGAGTAGATGTTCAATCCCAGTGCTTTCAGCAACCTTTCACACGCCGCGCACGAAGACCTGATGCGAGATGCCAGGCGTTCCGCTCGGCGCAGGCGGGCTCTCGAAGCAGCAGCCGACGAGGCCGCCGAGAGCGCCAAGCACAGCGGCCGAAATCACATCGGCGCACTATGCTGCGAGGTCACGGGACCGCGGCTGGCCGAGACGTAGTGGCGCATCCGGCAAGTCTTGCCGAGATGCACCTGCACTCAGGCCAAGACGGAGCTCGCAGGGGGCGGAGTGAACTCCGCGCCTGGCGGGCCATGAGCCTCCCCACGACAAATCGTGGGCATGGTGTGCGCCTTCGATGCACTCGTCGTCACCGTGGGTCCCGGTGTGGTTTGCCGTTAGGCTAGGCGACATGACTTCGGCATCCAGGCCAGGAGATGAGGCGCCTCGCCGGCCACGGCGGGGCTTCACGTGTCGCACGAACTTGCCGAATCACCCAGGCTCGATAGAGAGCTCAGCCCCAACGCGCTTGCCGGCTGTGCAACTCCCCAGGCGCGATCGTCGCGGATCGCGGTGGCGCGAGACCCGATCGCCAACCGGACTGACGAAACGCCGGACTGTGAGCGCCACGAGCGCCCTCTTGCCTTCCAGTTTCAGGTGGCACTGTAGACAATATACAGTCTACACGTGCGCCGGCGGGAAGTCTACAATAGGTAAGGCTGGATCTCGGCGCGCGTTGTGAGGCCGAGACCGACCGCACGCCAGCGCGCAGGCCATGTTATTCCTGCAGGCGCAATGCCGCTCGCGGGATTGGCCAAGCAGAGGCCGGCGCCGGCACGTCCTGGATGTAGATCAGGAGGAACGTGGCCGTGAAGCCGGAATACACGTCGCCCGGAACTATCGCCGAAGACATGGTGCTCTGTCGCGCCTGGAGTGACCCTATCCTGTCGACCCCCGGAAACCTGCCCGTCTCCTTCCGCTATGGCGAGAAGGCAATCCGGGGCATACCTCCGCAGTGGTCTCCCGCCTCCGCGAGGCGTCGCATCGACGCCAATATCGTCGAAACGATCTACGAAGGAACCGATCCCGAGACCGGCCTGCGGCTGCGCGTCGAATGTCTGACCTACCAGGACTATCCGGTGGTGGAGTGGACGGCGTGGCTGTCCAACACGGGCAACGGGCCCACGCCCTTGATCAGCGACGTGCTCGCGCTCGACGCCGCGTTTGCCGGCTCCTCGCCCGTCCTCTACCACTGCAACGGCGATTTCTACAGCGAGGACGGCTACTTGCCGGAGCGGGATGCTCTGCAGGCCGGCGAAAGCCGGTCGTTCGCGCCCACCGGCGGCCGCCCCTGTGACGGCGCCTTTCCATACTATCGCGTCCAGTTCGAGGGCCGCGGACTGACGCTGGCCGTGGGCTGGCCGGCTCAGTGGAAGGCCGGCTTTGACGCCACTGCCGACGGCGTGCACGTGCGGGTGGGGCAGGAGCTGACCCACCTGCGTCTCTTGCCGGGCGAGAAGATACGCACTCCGCGCGTGACGCTGCTGTCCTGGACGTCCGACGGTACGCGGGCGGTCAACCTGTGGCGCCGATGGTATCTGGAGCACGTGCTGCCCAGGCCGAATGGCAGGCCTCTTCAGCCCAAGCTCGTCGGCGCCGGTACCGACGAAGGGGAAGAGTTCACCGCGGCCACGGAGGAGAACCAGATCCGCTACATGGATGCCTACAGGAACAAAGGGTTTGACCTGGACGTCTGGTGGATCGACGCCGGCTGGTACCCCTGCTTTACCGAGCAGGGAGAGAGGAGATGGGTGCGCACGGGGACGTGGGAGCCGGACTCCGCGCGCTTCCCGCGTGGCTTCAAGCCGATATCCGATCACGCGACTGAGAACGGCATCGACCTGCTGGTGTGGTTCGAGCCCGAGCGAGTGATGCCCGGCACCTGGCTGGCCAACAATCATCCCGAGTGGCTGCTGCGGATTGCCGACTCGGACGACTGGGCCGCCAAGAGCGCGCTGCTGAATCTCGGCATTCCCGAGTGTCGCTCGTGGCTGACCGACCACGTCTGCAAGCTGATTCGAGAGAATGGGATCAAGATCTACCGGCAGGACTTCAACTTTCCTCCGCTGCGCCACTGGCGAGACAACGACTCCGAAGAGCGCCAGGGCATGCATGAAAACCTGCACGTGCAGGGGTATCTGCAGTTCTGGGACGATCTGCTGGCGCGGAACCCGGGTCTCTGGATCGATTCTTGCTCCTCTGGCGGACGGCGAAACGACCTCGAGACCATGCGCCGCTCGGTGCCGCTGCACTATACCGACTATGGTTATGGCAATCATCCGGTGAAGCTGTCGTTCCACCACACCCTCTTTGAATGGATTCCCTATTTCAAGGAGGTCACGCTCTCCTGGGATATGAGCGAGCAGGGCGAGCAGGCGCGCTTCGATCCCCAGGTCGACAGCTTCTCATTCCACTGCGGCCTGGGCCCGATGCTGTTCCTCACCATGGACATCCGCGACGAGAAGTACGACTTTGCCACGGCGATCAAGATGGTGGAGGTGTGGCGGAGCGCTGCCGGCACCATGCTACACGGCGACTACTATCCCCTCACCGACTTCGGCCGCAGCGCCGAAGCGTGGGTGGCCTGGCAGTTTGACCGGCCGGAGATGGGCGACGGGTTCCTGCAGGGTATTCGCCACACCGAGTGCGCGCAGGAAAGCCTCACGGTCCGTCCGCACGTGTCGCGGCCCGATACCGACTACGTGCTGACCGACGCCGAGACAGGTGAGACGAGGGAGCTGTCGGGAGCCGCGCTGCGGTCCGGCGGCTTTACGTTCACGCTCCCACGGCGAGCCGGCACGATCTGGTTCTATCGCGCGAAAGTGTGAGACGGCCGGCAGCCCGGGACGAGAAAGCGGCAGCAGCCGTTGCCTGGATCGCCGTCCAGTGGCAGGCGCAGAACGACATCGCCGCGGAGGCATCATAGGGGAGCCTGTTCCCGCGGTAGCCAGATAGCCCAAACCGGCACCGTGACTGGTATCTTCCATCACAGTACTTGTCCAGGAAGTGGGGGAATGGCATCCGTGCGTATCAAGGTGATTTCCTGCAGTGTATTTGCGCGCTTGGTTTACCGGCAGGCCGCCAGCTCGCCGCACATCATCGACGTGGTGCTGGTGGATCAGGGCCTGCACAATACGGCGCGCCTGCTTCGAGAGGAGCTTCAGCGCCAGATCGACGCCGTCGACGCGGCCTCATATCAGGCCATCGTGCTGGCGTTCGGGCTGTGCAATCGTTCGCTTGAAGGCCTGCAGGCGCGGGGCGTGCCCATCGCGGTACCGCGCGCGCACGACTGCATCACCGTGTATCTCGGCTCGCGGGAGCGCTATGACGCCGAGTTTGCCGCCACGCCCGGCACGTACTACTACTCCGACGACTATCTCGAGCGCCAGAGTGTCAGCAGCGTACAGGGCAACCGCGTAGCCATGGGCGTGGCCACGGGAATCGACAACGACTACGAAGCGCTGGTAGCCAAGTACGGCGAGGACAACGCCCAGTACCTGCTGGAGGTGATGGGCGCCTGGCATCAGCATTATCAGCGCGCCGCGTACATCGAGATGGGATCGACGCCGGATGCCCACTACCGCGCTCAGGCGCAGGAGGATGCTGCCAAATACGGCTGGCGTTTTGAGCAGCTCGAGGGGAACATGACGCTCGTACGCCGGCTGCTGACCGGCGAATGGGACGACGATTTCCTTGTCGTACCGCCGGGCCACCGCATTGAAGCGACCCACGACCGCCAGATCATTGCCGCCGCTGTTTAGAAATCCGGCACGGCCCGTGGGCTAGGAGGAATTGTCCCCGGGGCTGCTCCTTGCGGCCCCGGGGACCCGGATCGCCGTCCCGTCTCTCCCGCCGTCGCCACGGCCACGCGAGGCCGCCTCTGCCTGCCGGCGGCTATCCGTATACCTCGGGATTGACGGTGAAGGGTGCCCGCCTGCCCTCCAGGACGGCCATGAGGTTGTCTACGGCCACCATGCCCATCTTCGTGCGCGTCTCCAGGGAAGCGCTGGCCGCGTGGGGAGCCAGCACGACGTTGTCCAGCTCCGCCAGCCCGGGGGAAAGGAGCGGTTCGTGCTCGTAGACATCCAGCGCGGCTCCGGCTATATCATGGCTTCGCAGCGCTTCCACGAGGGCCGGCTCGTCGACGAGCGGCCCTCGGGCCGTGTTGATCAGGAAGGCGCCCGGTCGCATCGCGTGGAGCTGTGCCGCACCGATCAGGTGATGTGTCTCGGCGCTGTACGGCGCGTGGACCGACACGAAGTCGGATCGGCGCAACAGCTCTTCGAGCGAGACGCGCTCCATCCGCAGCTCGCGGACGACCTCGGCCGGTGGCTCGACGACATCCGTGTAGAGCACGTGCATGGCGAAACCGCGGGCGCGGCGGGCCATTGCCTGGCCGATGCGTCCGGCCCCGACCAGGCCGAGCGTCTTGCCGTGCACGTCGGAGCCCAGCATCAACATAGGCCCCCACTGCTGGAACCGCCCTTCCCGCGTGAAGCGATCGCCCTCGGCCACACGCCGCGCCGCGGCCATCATCAGAGCCCAGGCAAAGTCCGCGGTCGTCTCGGTGAGCACGCCGGGCGTGTTGGTGACGGGAATTCCTCTGGCGGTGGCTGCCGCCACGTCCACGTTGTTGAAGCCCACGGCGTAGTTGCTCACCACTTTTAGCCGCGGCTGGACGTCGAGCACGTCGGCATCCACATTGTCGGTGAGCAGGCAGAGCAGGCCGTCCATCCCGGTGGCAGCGGTAATCAACTCGTCCTTGGTCAGAGCGCGCGGCAGCATATTGGCGGTCAGCTCGCATCGCTCGCGCAACGCCTTCATGACCTCGGACGGCAGCTCTCGAGTGAGGAACACGCGCGGTTTTGGCACGGCTAACGGCTTTCCACTACATCGGCCAACACACGATCGATGCGCGACACGGCCTCGCGGATGTTCTCGACGGAGTTCGCGTACGAGAGGCGCAGGTATCCCTCGCCAGCCGGGCCGAACGAGGTGCCTGCCAGCGTGGCCACGCCTGCCTTGTTCAGCAGCAAGTCGGCGAGCTCGCCGGAGCGCATCCCAGTCTGCCGGATGTTGGGGTAGGCGTAGAAGGCGCCCGAGGGCGTGCCGCAGTGTATGCCCGGCAGAGCGTTGAGACCCGCGACGATCGCGTCCCGGCGTTTGCGGAACTCTTCGAGCATTGCGGCTACCGGCTGCTGGTCCATGGTGAGCGCCTCGATGCCTGCCACCTGCGTGGCGGCGGCGGTGCACGAGTTCGAGTTGGTCATCAGCTTGCCGATGTGGGGAGCCAGGGCGGGCGGGAACACGCCGTAGCCGAGCCGCCAGCCGGTCATCGCGTACGTCTTGGAGAATCCGTCGAGAACGATGGTGCGCTCTGCCATGCCGGGGATGGCGGCGATGCTGTGATGAACGCCCTCGTAGAGCAGCCGGGAGTAGATCTCGTCGGACAGCACGAACAGGTCGTGCTCCCGGGCAACGGCGGCGATGCGCAGCAGGTCGTCCTGCTCCAGCACGCTCCCCGTGGGATTGGCGGGAGAATTGAGGATGATCAGCTTCGTTCGCGCGGTAACCGACTTCCGCAGGCTGTCGAGGTCGAGCCGGAATCCACGCTCTTCGGGCAGCGGGACGGGAACGACCGTACCGCCGCAATAGCGGATCATCGACTCATAGATGGGGAAGCCGGGGTCCGGACAGAGAACCTCGTCGCCTTCGTCGACCAGGGCCAGCAGAGTGAAGAAGAGCACCGGCTTGCCGCCCGGCGTCACGACAACCTGTTCCGGTGCCACTTGCAGGCCGCGGCTGCGCGCCATCTCCTCCACTATGGCCTGGCGCAGGGGCAGGATTCCCGGCGTTGGCGTGTAGTGCGTATAACCGTTCCGCAGGGCCTGGGCGCCCGCCTCGACGATCGCGGCGGGAGTGTCGAAGTCCGGCTCTCCTATCTCCAGGTGGATGATGTGGCGGCCCTGGCGCTCGAGGGCCTGAGCCTTGGCGAGCACGTCGAATGCGGTCTCCGTGCCAAGCCGGGACATCCTGGCTGCGAGTCGCCCTTCGACCGGCTTGCACGCAGACCCGGGCTGCGCGTTCTGCGACGCCGTCTCCAAAGCCCGTTCCCCCTTCTGGAAATAGGCGGCTGCAGCCCGTCGACCATTCGCGCGGACTCGCCGCACTCGTGTGGCACATCGTGTGGCGACATACCGGAGAGGCCCGAATTCTTCAGTCCAGGATACCGCACGGTGCGTCCGAGGGGTGGCCCGGAACGGGACCGCTCACATGAGAACACCCGGCTCGGCGGGAGGCGGCGAGGGCACCCTCACCATCTCTCCCGGCGCCTCCTGGACCGAGCTGCCGGCGCCCTTTGTCGTCGATCTCAGCGGTGGCTGCGATAGCGATGAGACCATCTGTCCCGCCTTGGCGCGCCTATTCTGCCCTCGCAGACGGACGGCAGCATCCTCTACATTGCCGGCGTGCACATGTCCCCGGCAAGTGCGACGTGATGTGCCCGCTACCGCGCCGGAATCTCCGCCGAGAACCAGAGTCCTGCCACGGTTGCCGATCCTGTCCAGTAGAAGGCGATGACGTTCTTGCCGGCACGCAGGTAGCCGTCGATGCGAGGGGCCGGCAGGTGAACAATGCCTCCCGAAGTCAAGTCGCGCAGCTTGTGCCCGTTGACCCACAGCGCCATGCCGTAGCCTGCACCGGACCTCCACAACCCGTGGTAGGTGAGAGTGGTCGGGCGTGCCGTCCACCCGCTCGGCAGCACAAAGTCCGTCCGAAAGAGATAGTTGTCATGCACGATGGCGCCGTAGTAGAAGGCCATGCCGGGCTGCAAAGCTACGTGGCTGCTGGTCAAGGCCTTCCGGACTGCGGCTTGCTCGTTTGCCGGAAGCTGCCGGGCGTGGGTCCAGCCGCCGTCGTTGTATGCCGGGATCGTCCAGCCGGCCGGAGCGGCAGCCAGAGTCCGGGTACCCAGGTCGCGGGTGCGGGTCTGCGTGCTGATCGTCACGCGTATGCTGGAGGGTGTGGCATGTAGCGGACCGATCGCGGTCAACAGGCTCAGTATTACGGCACTGCCGATGCACAGGACTCTCCGGGTGATCTTTCCCATTTTCTCCGACTCCGCGCTCGGCTCTCCGACTTCGGATGTGGCGGGGAGCCGGTATGCCCCTTGCGATGGAGCGTGCTATTCAGGTGGCGCAGGCGATCGCGGGACGGCGCTGCGTTCCTGTTGAGTATAGTCTGGTGCGCTTCCCAGCATTCATGCAGACAGGCCGAGCGATTCGTCCAGGCCCAGCAGGACGTTCATGCATTGGAGCGCGGCGCCGGACGAGCCCTTGCCGAGGTTGTCCAGACGGGCGCAGAGGAGGATGCGATCCTCGCCGCCGAACGCGAAGAGGTCGATGCGGTTGCTGCCGTTACACGCCTGCGCATCCAGGTAGCCGCCGTCCAGGGCGGGCACCTCTTCGTAGGGCATCACGGTCACGAACCGCTCTCCGGCGTAGTAGGAGGCAAGAATGTCACGCACCCCGGCGGCAGTAATCCGTTTGCGCAGCAGGGCGGGGAAGAGCGGCACCGAGACGACCATGCCCTTGTAGAAGTCGGCCACGATGGGCGAGAAGATGGGAGCGTGCACCAGTCCGCCGCGCACCTGCATTTCCGGAAGATGCTTGTGCTTGAGGGCCAGGCTGTACATGCGCGGGCTGCTCAGCTTCCGGCGGTCGGCATCCGGCGCTTCGTACTGGGCGATCAGCTTCTTGCCCCCACCGCTGTAGCCGCTTATGGAGTGGCAGGTGAGCAGGCTGTCGGCGGGAACGACGCCCTCCTTCACCAGGGGATACACGTTCATGACGAAGCCGGTGGCGTGGCAGCCGGGGACGGAGAGCCGGGTGGCCGTTCGCATGGCCTCACGCGCGGACCTATCCAGCTCGGGGATGCCGTAGACCCAGTCGGCCGCGGTGCGATGGGCCGTGCTGGTATCGATCAGGCGGGTGCGTGGATTGGCGGTGAGCGCCACGGACTCCCGTGCGGCGTCGTCCGGCAGGCAGAGGAAGGCCACGTCGGCCTCGTTGAGGAGATCCCGGCGCGCCTCCGGGTCCTTGCGGCGGGCAGGGTCGATCCGCAGCACCTCGAGGTCCGGCCGTGCGGCCAGGAGATCGAAGATCTGCAGGCCCGTCGTTCCCTCTTCGCCGTCGACAAACACCAGAGGCTTGCTGCTCACCATCGCACTCCTGAAACGCTGCTCGCCGCTCGAGTATCTGGAGACTGCAGTATACCGCAGGTGGAGGCCGGGCTACCGCTTCGATACGGGCCGGCAGCCCCGGCCGGCAGCCCCGACCGGCGGGCCCTGGCGGTAGATGCCGGCGGCAACGCAATCCGCGCCTGTCCGGAGGACGGCGGTACACCGGAGCCGGATCACCGGCGTGATCAGGAGACCACCTGCAGACGCGCGGAGGCGTAGCGTGGGATCTCGCCATCCGTGGTCACGAGGACCATTGGCTCCGCCGTTGCTTGGGCAATCAGAACGCGGTGGAAAGGGTCTTTGTGCAGAATCGGCAATCCATGCAGCACCGCAATGTGTACAATTTCTGGCCATCGGCGAGGAGTAAGCAGGCGGTTCATGCTTTCAGCGCCTGTACGTCTCCCAAAGCTGCTCGGCAAGGCGTCGCGCTTCCTCCCCGTCGCGCACCGTCGTCTCAAACGCCACGTGCGCGGCCGGCGGCACTGCAGGGAGCCAGGAAGAGAGCGGCTCGTCCCAGTCATTGATCTGTGCCGTGTGCTCCGCGAAGAACTCGGTAGCGTCCCGCAAGATGCCCGGCCGCTCCAGTCCGAAGAGGTTGATCACGCGCAACCCGGGGAGGCGCTTGAAATTGGGCCATTGGTGCCGCGCGTTGGCACAGCAGTGCACGCCGATGCCGCCATAGTGCTGGGACAGCCGCATAAGCTCGGGCATGACATAGGCAGCACACATGCGCGCGCTGATCGAGCCGACCTCGTCGACCGAGACCGTAACGCCCCGCCGCATATAGTAGTGCGGATAATGCGCCACGATCTCCTGACCGTATCGCCGCAGCCATTCGTCGAGGAATGCCGTCACCAGCAGCTCGACCTTGCTCGTCAGCTCACGCACGGCTTCCGGGCAGTCCAGCAGGGCCGTGTAGAAACTCCGCTTGTCCCAGATCAGCGCCGCGATATCGAACGGTGACTGCACGTCGGGCAGCCTCATCGTGGCCTCGGGGCCGGCGCGAGTGCGGAGCTCGTCCGCGATATCAAACAGCACGCGCAGCGGTTCCGCGTCGATCGCCGGCACCTTGAGCCGTGCCACCGCGGAGGCGCTTTCGATGAGTGGGAGCGCGAAGGGCATGTTGTCCGCCGGACGACTCACTGCACAGCCAAAGGCCGCGGCGAATATCTCGGTGCCGGTATACGGATCCAGGCAGGGGATCCTATCGTCGTGCAGCCACTCCAGCCGCGCCATGTCGCGCAGGTACGTCTGCCAGGCCCATTCGATGCGCTGCGGGATATTCGTGAGCCACGGAAAAGGACGCTCGTCGCCGTCGCCCTCCAGAGTGATGACCCAGGCCGGTGAGCATGGAGCACTCATGTCCACCAGGCTCTCCCAGCGAGACTTTCGCCTGGCTATGCTGTCGCCGTAAGCATCGCGCGGTTGTGACATCTCAGCCCTCGATCTCTACCTGTGTGGCCACGACAGAACGTTGGCTACAGCGTGCCGTCCTGCCGTGCAGACCCCCATCGTGCCTGCTCCGCTATGCTGCGCTGAGAGCACCCGCGGTGAGGCCCTGAATGAAATTGCGCCGCTGCACGATGTAGAACAGCAGCAGCGGAATGGTGGAGAGTACCACCACCGTCAGCACAAGCGGCACGTTCATCCCGTACTCGCTCTGATACTCCCAGGTCGCAAGAGGGAGGGTTCGCTCGCCCTGCGATTCGGTGAGCACCAGCGGCAGGATGAAGTTGTTCCAGTTGTTGATGAATGCGTAAATAGCAACCGTGGCGATTGCCGGACGCGAGAGGGGTAGCGCGAGCTGGAGGTATCGGCGCACGGAGCCGGCTCCGTCGATGCTCATTGCCTGCTCGAGCTCCACCGGAAGTGCTTTCATGAACGCGGTGAGGATGAACACTGTAATCGGCAGGCTCGTACCGGCAAACGGCAGCAGGAGACCCGGCAGCGTGTCGTACAGGTTCAGATCGGTCTCCAGCCGGTAGATGGGCACGATCGCGGCATAAATCGGCACGGCCAGCCCAGATACGAATAGGAGATAGAGCAGTCCGTTGAGCTTGCCGGGAAGGCGCGCAATGGCGTAAGCGGCCAGCGAGCCGACGAGTGTCGAGAGGAGCACCGCTCCGACCGACGTGATGACGCTGTTCACCACGTAGTGGAAGAAGTCCGGTGAGAACACCGTGGCGTAATTCGAGAACGTAGGATTTGCCAGCGTCCAGGGTGCGGTCGCCAGCGAGTCCTGTTGCGTCTTGAGCGTCTGTATCAGGGTGAACGCAATCGGTATCACGGTGATGCAGAGCCAGATCGACGCAGCTACCACGAGGAGGGGCTTGTTGCCAACTCGCTGTAACGCAGGTCGCCGTCGCGCTCGTGCTCGCGGGCTGTGCCGCTGCCGACCACTGATCATGTCACTGCTCCTGCAGCAGCCTGGTGCCGCGGACAATAACGGCAGAGATGACGAAGGAGATCGCGAATAGCAGCACTGCGATAGCGGAGCCATATCCCACGTCCTGATCCTGGAACGCGGAGCGGTACACATAGAGTGCAAGCGTATACGAAGAATCGCCGGGTCCGCCGCTGGTCATGACATAGATCAGGTCGAAGTACACGAGAGAACCGGTAATCATCAGAATGAGCGCTGTGACAAACGTCCGCTTCAAGAGCGGAATGGTGATCGTCCAGAACTGGCTCCAGCCATTTGCGCCGTCAATTGCTGCTGCTTCATACAAGTCGCTGGGAATCCCGAGCAATCCAGCGTTAAACAGCAGGATGTAGAACGGAATGTACTGCCAGATTATGACCACGGTAACGGCCCACACCGCCCACGTAGCGTCGCCCAGGAAAGCTGGAGCCTGCAGATTGAAGTGGTCGTAGATGTAGTAGAGCGGGCCAAACTGTGGATTATACAGGCTCGTCCACGTGAGGCCGATGGCCACTGATGACGACAAGAGTGGCACGATATATATGTTCGAGAGTAATGCGCCAAAGCGCCCCAGCTGCTGCACGAGTTGGGCGACAAGCAGGCCTATCGGGATCTCGAAGACTGCCGAGCCCACGAAGATGATCAGCGTGTTGCGGAGCGATGCGCAGATGCTGCTGTCGTGGAATAGCCTATTCCAATTGGATAGGCCGGTGAACCTGGCTGCGCCTATGCCGTTCCATTGTAGAAGCGAGTACCAGATGGATGCGGCCACCGGGTAGAGCAGGTATGCGCCAAACAGCAGCAGTGCTGGCGCCGCGAAGAGCAGAACGACCATGGTATCGCCACCTGGGAGATGTCGAGCGCGCAGCTGAAGCTCGTGGCGCGCTTCTCCCTGGGTACTTGGACTCAGTCGGCTCATTCGTTGTATCGCCTCCAGCCCGCCTCGGATGCGCCAGCCTGCGTCAGGGGAAGCCGGGCCACGATCCCGGTTCCCGGCTCCCCCTGAGCCTAGAGGCGGACGAACACTCAGTGGTTCGAGGCGAAGTACTTCGCCGTGTCTGACTGCATCGTGCTGGCGAATTGCTGCGGCGTAATGGAAAGCAGGAACGCCTGCGACGTCAGATTCAGGAAGTCCTGTGCCAGTTCCGGCGCCAGGAGCTGATCGACCGGCTGCTGGTAGTCCGTCGAGGACTTGAGCAACTGGACCTGCTGGGTCAAGAGTGGATCGCCGACCCCTCCCAAATCGAGCTTCGCCACTGGAGGCACGCTGCCTTCGCTGAGCAACGCCTTGGAGAACGTCGGATTCAGCGTTTCCTTCAGGTAGGCAATGGCGGCAGACGGGTTCTTGCTATCGGTAGAGACCGAGTAGTAGTTTGCCGGATTGCCGATCAGATCGGTGAGCTTGCCCTCTCCGCCGGGCACGGTCGGTACAGGGAAGAAGCCCATGGTCTTGGCAAAGCTTGGCGCATTGTCGCGGGCGCCGCTTATCTGCCAGACGCCCATGAACATCATCGCGGCCCGGTTGGTGTACAGCAGCTGCTGGGCGTCCGCTCCAGCGCCATAGTCAAACGAAGAGAAACCGTTCTCGAAGGCATTCATCTTTACCAGGTCCTGCGACATCTTGACTGCCTGGATCCAGGCCGGCGAATTGAACGATGCACCGGGCTTCTGGTTGGCGATGTCGTCCAAGGCAGCGGGACCGCCGATGCGCTCCGCCAGATACTGGGTCACGATCATCTCGGGCCACATGACTTTGCCGGACATCGCAAACGGAATGACGTTGTGGCCTTGCAGCACCTTGATCACGTTCAGGAGTTGTGGCCATGTCGTGGGTACCGCAATACCATACTTCGCGAAGATCGCCTTGTTGTAGAAAATGACCTCCGGCTGAGACTGGTTGTAAGGAACAGCATAGATATGGCCGTTGAACGTTGCCGCGCCGAGAACCGACTGGACATAGCGTGACTTCCATGCGGGGTCGGCGTTGAGCGCGCCGGTCAGGTCGACCACGGCTCCTGACTTCACATAGGATCCGAGCACGCCCCCGCCCCAGCCCATGAAGACGTCGGGCGCATGGTGGGCGCCAATGGCAATCGCGATCTTGGTCTTGTAGGGATCAGCCACGAACCATTGATACTGGACCGATGTGCCTGGGTTCGCTTTGCTGAAATCGGCAGCCATGGCGAGCAGAGCTTTTTGCTCGGAGCCGGTTTGAATATCCCACACGCTTATCGAGCTGGTCGCTGCCGGGTGTGATGTCGCGGCTGCCCGGCGCACCCCCGCCGGTAGCATAGTTATGGAGAGTACGACCGCGACCGCTACGAGGCTCCGCATCAATCGGGCAGAACGAGGTCCCCTCATCGGTGTGCAGCTGCTCATCGTTGAACTCCTCGGAAATGACGTACTGCCTAGTCGTGGCGATATAGACATACAGATGACAGGTCTGGAGTGCACAGCTATCTCTCTGCGAGCCTGAGAACATCGAGCGTGAGTGCTTTTCCTTGGCGGCTTCCCTCCTGTCTCGCGGTGCTTGCCCGCGTAGCTCTCTCTGCTTCCCGGAAGTATTTGCGGTGTGAACCTGGCTGCCACTTGCCCGCGACCGCAGTCGCCCCGTGCGCTTCGATACAACCGCGGTCACAGGTCCGTCCCGCAACTTCTGTTTGGAAGCATATTGATGGCTTGCCCTCGCCGAGATCACGCTGAGCTGGCAGGCGCTACGTGCTCCGGCGGATATCGCAGCGCCGGCCTGAATGGAGGAACTGCTCCGATCCGCCGGCAGGGCCGGAGCCGTCCGCTTTCTGTACGATCTCCGGCGAGAATTGCACGAGGTAGACACGCCGCATCTTGTCGGTCTCGTTGACGCCGCTCCGGTGCAGCGTAAAGCTTGAGAACAGGGCGATGCTCCCGGCCGGGACAAGCACGATCTCTCCCGGGTCGTCGCCACGATAGCCGACCAGGTCGTTGGTTCCTTCCTCTTTCGTGTGCGGAATCAGCTCGCGGGACCCTGCTCGGGAGTATGGCAGAATGAATGTCGTGCCGTTGTCCCTGGTCATGTCGTCGAGGGCACACCACACACTCACGTAGGGCCGGTGCGGAGCGGTGGCATTGAACGCGGAGTCCTGGTGCCACGAGAACTTCATGCCGACCTCTGCGGCCTTGACCACGTACTGGTCCCAATAGAGATACGCCTCGTCTCCGATCGTGGCACGGCAGATGCCGGCCATGAGGTCGCTGAACACAAAGTCATGGACACGCGGGCGGCGAGCCTGCACACCGGCGACAAAATACCGTTTGTTGCGGTGACTGATACCGAGCGTGTCGGTGCCTCGGCGATCCATTTCCGCGTGCATATCATCAATGAAACGCTGGCACTCCGCCCGCAGAGCCTCGAGGTGCTCATCCGGTATGACGTGCTCGAGAATGACGTAACCTTCCTCTCGGTATTGCCGTTTCTGTGCCTCGCTGATGTGGACGGCGTCCTCTGTCACCACGCTCTCCTTGGCGCTCCCCTAATACGCTGAAGACACCGTCCATTGTGCTCTACAGTCGCCGCGGATTCCTCACAAATGCTGCGCGTTTGTTACCATTTCTTGCGATGGAAGAGATACTGAGCGTGCCCGAGAATCTCGACGGCATCGTCTGGCACTACAAGTGGGCGAGCAGGCTGGCGCTCTGGCCGATGCACCACCACGCAGAGCTCGAGGTCAATGTCGTCGTGGACGGCACGGCCACCTATGTGATGAACATGCGCCGATACGATCTGACGCCTGGCAGCATCGTGTGGCTGTTTCCCAACCAGGACCACCTTCTGCTCCAGCAAAGCCCGGACTATGTCATGTGGATCGCTGTCTTCAAGCCGGCCCTGATCGGCAGTCTCTGCAGCGGGAACGACACCTGGCCGCTACGGCAGGCAGATCCTGCCGGTCACTTCTGCCGGCGACTGAATGCCGAACGAACCGGCTGGCTCGCCATGCTCTTTCGCGAGCTCCTCGATGCGATTCCGAACGAGACCTACTTCAACGTCGGGCTCGGGTTTGCCCTGCTTGCGGCATGGTCCGGCTACCAATCTGCCGATGACCTTGGCGAGGGCCACGATATCCATCCCGCGGTCGAGCAAGCGGCACGTCTGGTGCACAACAGCGCGGAGCCGCTTGGCTTGACCGAAATCGCACGTCGAGTTGGACTGAGTCCGACCCACCTGTGTCGCCTGTTCAAGCTGCAGATGGGCCTGTCGCTGGTTGCATTCCGCAACGGCCAGTGCATAGACCGATTCGTGCGTCTCTATGCGCACGGACGGCGCCGCACCATGATCGATGCAGCCATGGAGGCCGGCTTCGGCAGCTACACGCAGTTTTACCGGGTCTTCACCAAGCACATGGGTTGCACTCCCGGTCGATATCGGCAGACGCTATCACTTGCCAGAGACAGCGTGCGGGGCTGATTGCAGAGGACAAAACCGGTCACGCGCGTGCCGCGCCCACTGCTGCAAGGTCATGCGAGTCGATGCATGGACACGCGTTACGTGCGGGCAAGCAGTGGGGCGCTGGCCACACCCTGCTCGAGCGTAGAAGCAGCCGGCGCCGCAGGATCTGCGCCGTTATCGCAAATCCTCGGGTTGTGCCCGGTTCAAGCCGAGGCGGCGACCTCCCGGGTCCAGGGCCTGCTGCTGTTCGGCGCCTGGCCGGCGCCGATGCCTGCTCAAGGAGACCCGTGTCGACGCTGCAGCGTGGTATGAGCGGCCCGGGCGCCCGCAGCTGTCGTCGCGCACACTGTCACGTCGCGCAGTGCCAGCCCGCTCCTCGCCCCGACATGACCAACCGGCGTTAGCCCGTGCCGTGCGCCGGGTAAGGATGCGTTTCGCCGCCTGCGCCGGAGAGCTCTGCCAGCAGTGCCCGCGCATCGCGCAGGTCGGGGGTGTCGAAGCCCTCGGTGAACCAATCGTAGACGACGGCCAGCAGTGCACGGGCGTCTTCGCATCGGCCATACCGCTGCCAGAGGCGGGCCATGCTCAGGGCCGACCGCAGCTCCCACGTCCTGGCCCTTTGACGCCGGGCAGCCTCGAGTGCCTGCGCAAAACATGCCTCCGCCTCCGCGCGGACCGCAACGTCGCCCGGTGGCAGGAGTAACTCGCCTTTGAGGCGAACGAACTCGGGCAGAAAGCAGCGCAGGCCGTGCTTCTCGGCAAGCTCCAGCGCTTCCTGCACGAGCTGCAGACCGGAGTCCGGTCGACCCTCCTCCAAGCACGTGTGAATCGCCACGCAATACTGGGCGGGAACGGTCGTCACGCTGCCAGTGCTCCGCCAGGCGGCGAGTCCGTGGCGCATCAGGTCCAGCCCTTCTTCGAACGCGCCCTGCCGGGCCCGCGTCCGGCCCCGCAGAAGGGTTGCCCACTTCCTGTACCTGCGCCAGCGGCACCTCGTGCAGCCGCGCCTCCTGCGCCGAGATGGGTTCCGGCGGCGTATCGAACTGCCGTTGCAACTGCCCAGCGCCACCACCAGCTCGCCGTGGCGCTGCATTGCCCGCGCGGCGAATTCCGCCAGCAATGCCGTCTTGCCCGCGCCGGCCTCGCCAACCACGAATGCCACCCGGCCCTGGCCCTGCAGCGTGGCCTCGAGCTGCGCGGCAAGCCGGGCCAGCTCGCGCTGGCGCCCCACGAAGGCGGGGGCAGGGCGACCCTTCACCGGCCAACCCGAACTGCCGCGCGGAGCGAGGCCGCGTCGTGGTACCTGGGCACTGCGGGCTGCCTCGTCGGCGAACCCCCCGTCGCGAATCCGCTCGCAGAGCACGGCGGTCTCGCGCGAGGGTTCAACGTCGAGATCGGCTCGCAAGGCACGCGTGCACGACTCGAATTGCGCCAGGGCGGCTGTGCGCCTGCCGGTCGGCGCCAGTAGCCGCATCAGGTCGTGGTGCGCCTCCTCACGCCAGGGCTGCATCGCGAGCTGGCGCCGGAGGCATGCCTCGACCCGGTCGTCGTTCTGTTGGGCCTCATACTCCGCTGCCAGGCGCTGCAGGGCAGCGAGCACCCGGCCGGTGAACTCGTCGCGCCGGACGGTCAGCCAATCCTGGAGGGCCGCGCTGTCGCCGGCTATCCACCCAGCCAGGAGCTCACCACGGTAGAGCGCTACTGCCGCTTCCAGCCGCTCGATGCCGGGCCGGTCCTCGGCGAGCAGCGTCCTGAATGCTGCGATGTCGCGCCACCCTTCGCCCACCGGGTTGAGCTGGAGTGTGCTCCGGGTGACGAGCAGGGTGGGCAGCATCGCCTGCGGGTCGCCGATCGCGTTGCGCAGGACGGCGAGCGTGTTGCGCAGATTGGCCCGGGAAGACTCCTCACTGCTTACCGGCCACAGCAGCGTGGCCAGAGTCTCGCGCGTGTGCAGGCGGTCGGCCTCGACGGCAAGTTAGGTGAGCAGCGCGCCGGCTTTGCTGGAGGCGAGCCCGGTGATCGGCGCGCCACCGAGCGTCGCCTGGAATGGGCCAAGCATCGCCAACTGAAGCTCTGGCATCGTCCTCGTGCCGAGAGTTCCAGCGCGAGCCCAACCGTTTCATCATCATACTGTTCTGGCGAACGCGACCACAATTGCACGATTTTGCCCCTTAAGCCCACGCGGTCCGGTGTCTTGCGCGAGCCTTGCGCTTGCCTGCTATGCTCGGGGCGCGGATGGACAGGACAGGACAGGACAGGACAGGACAGGACAGGACACGACAGGACAGCCAGCGGAAGCGCCATGCGATCGGCACAATGGGGAGAGCGATGATTGACGGACGGCGTCCCTGCCTCTCGTACTTGCTCCGGCTGTGGATGGTCGACGACAACGGCCTGACTGGCGGGCCTCGCTGGAAAGCCCCAGTACGGCTGAGCGCCACGGCTTCACCAGCATGGAACAGCTCTTCACCTTCCTGGCGGCGCAGGCTCGCGACCTGGCTGCCGCGGAACAGTGGAAGCTCGAACGGTCAACGCCGGTAAGGGGCGACGTGCCAGATGCTGGTTCGGATGGGTAGCAGTGGCGAGAGGATAGGCACATTTGCGGACTCATCAGTGTTCCATGGAGTGGGACGAGCCGTTCGCCGGTGCGATCGGGCAGCGCATGGCGGGCATGTTGCCGTGTATGCGCGGGGCTCCCGCCGGGCGACGACGACGGTGATCGACGAGTTGGGAAGGGAATTCATCATGAGGTTGGGTGGAATGCGATCTGCGCTGGCGGCTGTTGCCTGCGCACTGACACTCACTGGCTCAATTGCCGTCCAGCAAGGGCGCGCCGATGCGCACTCCAGCGGGCCGGGGCTTGCGGCGAGCGCGGTGGCCCCGTTCTTCCGCGCCCTGCTGCCCGGACTGGCGCGCACGCAGGTGCCGCCCAGGCTGCCCACCAGCTTTCCCGAGGTTGGGGATAACCTCTACGCCACGCTGACGACGGCCAAGCCCGGCCACTACACGATCAGCATGGACTTCACGCGCACCTGTCATGGGGCCGATGCCTGCCACTATGGCGATCTGGACGGCCGGCGCGTGCAGGGCACTGCCAAGCCTGCCAGCTACTAGGGGCAAGGCATAGCGAGAACTGCTCTCACGAGGGCGGTCGGCAGGAGACCCGCGGTCGTGCATGGCGGGCTCACGTCGGTCCACCAACGCGCTCGGCCCCAGCGCCGTGGGCGGGTAGACAGTGAGGAGGCATTCTGCATCTGGCTCAGCCACCGCGGCCCTTCGCGACGGTACATCCCGATCATCGAGAACGCGCCCTGGGCTGTGGCCGGCCCTACCAGTCGCCAGTAATAGGACTTCGAGCCGGCAACGCTGGGTCACGACTCTTCATGATGGACACCGTGACCCGGTCAATGAGCGGCAGGGCGTCGGCGACAACTCGCAATTCATCACCTGTGAGCGACTGTTCCATGGCCGCGACGAGCCGCGTCACCCGGTCCTGGCGATCTCGTTCGAGAGCCCGTCTTCCTGCGGCAGTCAGGCTGAGGATCTTCTTGCGGCCGTCTCCTTCGTGGGGTGTCGCGACGACGTACCCCGCGTCGTGCAAGTCCTTCACGGTCGTCGCCATCGTCTGGTGCCGGACCTGACGACGGGTAGCCAGGTCCGCCGTCGTCATCGATCCATCCCGGTCCAAAAGATCCATCACCGCAGCAGGGATTGGCGCCAGCACATCCGCACCCCGGGTCGCACGCACCAGATCGCCGACAGCCCGTCGCAGGTGCACCGCCAATACACGCGGATCGGCCGACGAGGGCAATCGATTGTCGCTTGCGTTCATACGTCTAGCATATCCTCGGCACGCCTGTACAGTTGAAACTGTACAGATATACCTGTACATTGGAGGAGGACAGCAGAAAGGAGCCTTCCATGGAAATGACCAAGCACGCCCACGCCTGCGTGACGCTCGACAGAAATGATGGCCACGTGCTTATCGATCCGGGTACCTTCACCCCCAATGCAGCAGCGCTGATCGCGGAGACGGCAACGATCCTGCTAACGCACGAGCACGCCGACCACGTCGACGAGGCGCTGATCGCCCAGGCACTGGACGCGCGCCCTGAACTCAAGGTCTATGGCCCGCTCGCCGTAGTGAGCCGCTGGAAGGCCCGCCGGGACCAGCTCGTCGCCGTGGTGGACGGTGACAGGCTCAGCATCGAGGGCTTCGACATCGCCGTCTTCGGTGACCGGCATGCACCGATCCACCACGACATCCCGTCGTGCGCGAACGTCGGCTTCCTCGTCGACGGGCGCCTCTTCCATCCTGGTGACGACTACTTCGTCCCGCCCACCCCCGTGAGCACACTCCTCCTGCCCACGAGCGGCCCGTGGACCAAGGTTGGGCAGGCAGCGGACTACGTTCGGGTCATGCACCCCGACCAGGTCGTGCAGATCCACGAGGCCATGCTCAGCGAGATTGGACAACAGTCGATGGCCATGTTCCTCAGCCCGAAGATGCTTACCAGCGTCCCCTTGACCATCGTGCCCGTCGGCGACACGATGACGGTCTAGGCGAGCATCGCCGTGCGCTTAGCCACGATCCGTACGGGCGACACGCTCACCGGCGCTGGACACCGGCAGCACATGGTCCTAGCGCGAGCCTCATCCTGCCTGCGCATCGCCTGTCGCCTACCGGGCCCTGGGCTGCGGCTACGCCACTCCAGCACCGCCCGGTGTCCGGTATGCTGCTGAAGAGGGCCTGCCGCAACGGGCACCCTCGGTTGAAAGGTGCGTGGATTTCAGCGATCACTTCGCCGTCTTCCAGGTGCGTTAGGGCGCTGGTGTCGGCACCTCGCTATTTCTTGGCGGAGAGTATCATCCACCCGCGCGGGAAATAGGGCGCCGTGCCGGGATGTCTGTTGCGCATGTCCCCAAACAGCTCTTCCGCACTGGCTATCAGGGCGTCCTTTGCGTCGTCGACCGGAACGCCGGGCAGCGCCCCTCTTGCGAATTCGTCGTACTGGCAAATCGCGGCAACGTCGTCGACCTCCATACGTGCCTCTTTCACCAGGACCTCGATGCCGGAGAACTGCAGCAGGCGCAGCTGTTCCGTGTAATCGGCCTGGGTGAAATTCATCAGCTCCATCGGCGCTTGCGGAGAGAAGCCCTTCGCGCGTGCCTTCTTCTGTGCTTTCAGTACGAGGCGGCCCCACTGCAGCTTGCCGCCTTGGCCGTATGCGATGTCCTTGACGTATGCACTGCTCATGATCAGCGTGCCGCCCGAGCGAAGAACTCTCGACGCTTCCGCCAGGGTAACCGGCATATTGGTCAAGTGCACCGCGTTGCAAAATACGACCAGATCAAAGCTGCCATGGGTCGAACGGGAGTGCCTCCACAGATGCACAGAGGAATCGTATGGCTGGATCATGGAACTTCTCCATGGCTGCATCAATGGCAGTCTGATCGACGTCCACGCCCGTCACGCGACCGCCCGGGCGCAGCTTTCCTTCCTCCAGGAGGAGAGATATCATAGCGCCGGTGCCGGTAGCCATGTCCAGAACGCGCTCAGCGACGGGCGCGAGTGAGATGGTCAGCCGATCCATCGCGCGATAAAAGGGCCTCTGACTAAACGCCTCGTAGGAGTGTTCATCTGGATCCTGCAGATGCATCATGCCGTCATCTCCAACACTTCCTTTTCTTCCATAGCCAGTACATAACGCATACGGCGCTGCCGCACGCTCCGGCGTGCCGTGAACATTCGGCACGTCCCGCGAAGGACTCGATTCCGGGGAACGCACGCCGCCAGGAAAAGATGCGAAGCACGGGCTGGCAGCGCCGACACATGGCGGTGTTGTGCCTCCGACCATGTCGCTTTGGGTGCTATGCCGGTGCTCCATGACACAGGTCTGCGCAGTGCAGAAGATATCGCCGTGATTGGCTTCGACGATATTCTCGAGGCCGAATGGGCGTATCCGCCGCTGAGTACGATCGCAGTCAACCCAGATGTCATCGCCAGGCAAGCTGTCTCAATGCTCATTCACCGCATCGACGGCACACGCAGCGGGGCGCCGGCGCTGGTCCGGCCGCCATTCCAACTCGTAGCACGTAGATCCACTTTCGGTATGCAGGCTACCACTCCACGCACCGACCGGTACTAGCGCACCGGTCCAGAGCCACCGGTGATGGCGCTGACCCCCGCCGATGCGGCGGGCGGGCGAGGGTGCCCGTAGTTGGAGGTGCATACCTCATACAGTAGCGCTCGGTCTCCCCGTTCGCCCAAGGTACCGTGCCACATTGACTCGCGCGACTCAATGCGGACAAGTCCCGCCAGCAGCAGCCTGGCTGGCTCGCTCGGGCAGGATCTCGACGTACCCGTGTGTTCCCTGCACGCGGATCCTCTGGCCATCCCGGATGAGCCGGGTGGCGTGCTCCACCCCTACGATAGCTGGCAAGCCGTACTCCCGAGCGATCACCGCGCCATGGGTCATCAGGCCCCCCACCTCCGTGACCAGGCCCCCGATCGCGACGAACAGCGGCGTCCAGCTGGGGTCCGTGTAGGCGGTAACCAGGATGTCGCCCGGTTCGAGGTTGGCATCCGCCATGTTCAAGACGACGCGGGCCCGCCCCTCGACGAGCCCGGCGGAAACCGGCAAGCCGACCAGCGCGCCGGCCGGCACGTCGTCGCGCCGGTACGACCCGGCGATGACCTCGCCGTCCGACGTGAGCACCCGGGGCGGCGTGAGCGCCTGATAGGACCTGAACGCGTCTTTGCGCCGGCGGACGAGCTGGTCATCCACCTGATTGGTCCGCACGGCGTCGTGGAGTTCCTGGAACGTGAGGTAGAAGCTGTCTTCCTGCTCACGCAGCACGTGGGCCTGTACGAGGCGCTCGGCTTCTCGGAGCAAGGCCTGCTTGTAGACGAAGTAGCGGCTGACGATACCATACTTCGGATACTCCCGGTACCCGATGAAAGTGCGGACCCGGTCGATCATCCGCTTGGTCTCGTCGGCCTTCCGCTCCCCGTCCGGCAAGGCCCGCAAGCGCTCGAGCAGCTCCTGCTCCTTCTTCCACGCCTCCTGCCGCCCGTGCTCGAAGCGCCGCTGTCCGGCGCCCGGCTCGACGTTGTTGATGTTGTCGAGGAGGATCGGCACCAGCGTGGTGGGGCGTTCGCTCCAACGCGGCCTCGTGATGTCGATCTCGCCGGTACAGCGCATGCCGTACTTGTCGAGCCAGGTCAAGATGGCGTCTCGCACTTCCCGCCCGCCCGCGAGAGCGAGCAACTCGTCCAGGAAGCTGTCGTCCGTGACGTGCTGCAGAAACGCCACCACGTCCGGATGCGGGCGGATCACGTCCGCGACGTCCAGGAGCGCCAGCCCCATCTCCGACGTGACGTTGTGGGGGACGGACTGCGTGAGTGTGTCGGCCGCGTTCTTCTCGCCCAGCCACGCCTGCAGCCGCTCGTTGAGCCACCAGGTGGCCTCCATCGCCGCCATGATCACCTGATGGCTGCGCGGATCGAACAAGATCCGCTTCAGTTCCTGAAGGTCCGTCAGGATGAAGTCGAGGAGCGCTGATCCCGACCTCGTCTGGATGTCGCGCTTCAAAGAAGCGATGGAGGCCTGGCTGCGCCCGATCAGCTCAGCGATGAGAGCCAGATCGGTCTCGATTGGGGCTGGCGCGCCGCCCGCCGGTGGCCCTCCGGGGCCCTCGTCCGGGAGCGATCGGATGAAGTCGCCGCGGTCGAGGACGGTCTGCAGCGCGTCCCCGATCAGCGGATCTCCTCTCCCCAGGGTCTCCAGGAGGCCTGCGCGGCTCGCCGGCGACGCCAGGCCCCGGGTGACGTCGACGAACAGCCTCCCGCCGGCCTCGTCCATGGGCCGTGCGGCCGTCAGCTGGAACAGGGAGAGCCCCAGGGGCTTCATGGCGTCCGTCATCATCTGCCCGTGGCCGACGGAGACGTAGACGTGGTTCTCGCGGTCGCCGGTCGCGGGGATGGGGAACAGCGTGGTGATCGGCCGGCTCTGGACGATCTGGAACTCGTCGTCGACCAGGCACCATTCGATGTCCTGGGGGCGACCGAAGTGCGCTTCGATTCGCCGGCCCAACTGCGCGAGCCGCACGACTTGCGCATCCGCCAGCGCCGGCTGCTCCTGCCGCTCCGGCTCGATCGCCTGTTCCTGAGTCCCGCCGGCCGGTAAGGCGTAGATGGCACGCTGCTTGGTGGCAACCGCCTTGGCGACGACCTCGCCGGCACGCACCTTGAAGACGTCCGCGTTCACCAAGCCGGTGACCAGGGCCTCGCCGAGGCCGAAGCCGGCCTCCACGGAGGCGACTTTCCGGTTGCCCGTGACGGGGTCGGCCGTGAAAAGGATGCCGGCCGCCTGCGGGAAGGCCATCCGCTGCACGACCACGGCCATGTGGACCTTCCGGTGGTCCACGCCATTCCGCAGGCGGTAGATCACGGCCCGCTCGGTGAAGAGCGAGGCCCAGCACCGGCTGACGTGCTGGAGGATCGCCGCCGGCCCCACCACGTTCAGGTACGTGTCCTGCTGGCCCGCGAAGGAAGCGGTCGGCAAGTCCTCTGCCGTCGCACTGGATCGGATGGCGCAGGCGGCGTGCTCGCCAAGCCGGGCGAGCTGGCCGGTAATTGCCGCCGCCAGATCGTCGGGTATGGCGGTCCCTTCGAGGGTCCGGCGGATCTCCGCGCTGAGTGCGCGGATCGCTTC
This sequence comes from uncultured bacterium, assembly GCA_963827235.1. Taxonomy (GTDB): domain Bacteria; phylum Chloroflexota; class UBA5177; order JANWHV01; family JANWHV01; genus JANWHV01. The sequence goes on along the minus strand of CAWHAE010000009.1, from coordinate 32,873 downwards.
CAGGTCGTCCGGCTTCAGGCGCGCCAGTCGATCGAGTCGATCGCCGATCGACGGTGCTTCCGCCATGATCCGCTGGAATGCGTCCGTCGTCACGCAAAAGCCGGCCGGCACGCGAAGGCCTTCGATCCGCGAAAGCACTCCCAGGTGCGCGCCCTTGCCGCCGACGACCGCGACCTGCATCTGGTCGATCTCCTGGAACTGCAACAGGTAGCGGCCCATCTGCTCTCTCCCTTGTGCGTTCTCTCAAGAATGTCGCGGCGCCTCACCGGGCCCCCGTGCCCCATCCTGCGCAAGGACTGGCCGCACAGCCGGCCAGGATGCGCTTGACGTGGTTCTGGCACACCGCGAGCCTGTAGTGTGCCGCGGCGGAAAGTCGCTGATGGTCAAAGGCAAAGCTCCCTAACTTCTGGCTTGGTCCGGCGATTATACGACGCGACCCAGGGCTTGCCGCAAGCCCCCTGCTGCGCCATACACTGGAAGTGGGAGGGGCAGGTGCCTTCCGTCGCCCGTGTTGTCCTCCGGGCACGGACCAGCTCCATGGCTCTGCTCGCCATCCGAGACCACGTTGCGGTTAGCGTCGGCAAGCAGCACATCCTGCTTGTTCCGGATTTCGCCGGCTGGAGTACACCGTGCCAGAGCCCCCTGGTCCTGGGGAAGCTGGCAGACGTGCGGTCGCTGGACCCGGATGGGACAGTGCCGGGGAACGTGAAGTTCCGCGAGGGAGGAAGATCGCTCGCGAGTGCCGTGGACCAGGATGAGGAGGCAGTATGTCTCCCAACCGATCAGGGAGGGATTGCAACAGCTGCATCCCTGTTCACTGCGCGACGCACCGAGAGCACAACGGGCGTGAAGTGCTTACGCCAGAACCTGTTCGCCAGTGGATTCGCCGTCTCGAACGAGACGTGTAGGCCCCGGATGGCATGCGTTCTGCAGTAGCCGAGCACGGCCTCGAGGAGGCATGTGCCGGCACCAGTCTGTCTGTGGCCGTCCCTCACGTAGGCTCCGAGCGTGTCAATCGTGCCGCAACCGATTCCGGCTAGGCTCTCAAGGCTGGTCCTCGCGTTCATCGAGACGCTGATCAGCCCAATGGCAGTGGACCCGCTCCAGGCGACGAAGACAGCCGCCTGCTCTATGATGCGGGCCAGCTCATCCTCACGATAGGCACATCTTTTCAGGAATATCGGTGCAGCGCCATAATACTCTCGCGATTCCTCCACGAGGTCGCACACGGCGGCGGCGTCCCCCGCCGTGGCCCGGGATATGCGGAAGTGGTGGTCGAACCCGCGGGCCGTTTCCGGCACACCGCGATAGGCATCGATCACGTACGATCCGAAGCCGAGATCGTAGAGCATGGCTCTCAACGCCAGATCGCCATGGAAGATCATCCAGAGGTGATTGAAGCGCCCGTGGCCAACCCACAGGCTTGCCGCGGCGTCGTAGAGGCGGCGATACACGTGCTCGCGATCCTCGCCGCTTGCCGCATGCCCAGTTATTGGACAGAAGGCGGAGTTCTCTTGATGAAAGCTGATGTCCATCCAGGACAGATAGCCGGCGATCCTCCGCCCTTCCCGAGCCACGAGTGACGTGCGCGCCTGGATCCGTCCGGCCAGGTACTCCTCCAGTGCCCCATCGTCTCCATCCCAGGTTCCTGGAAGCGCAGCACCGCCGCGAGAGAGACGATACAGTTCCCGCCACAACGCCGCTGCTTGCGGTATGTCACGTTCCCCCATCGTGTCGACGTGATACATGCGGCGAGCACCCTCAGCCCGACCCATTCAACCGGCGACACTCGTCTGTGAGCATGCCACCCACGACGTCCGCCTTGACCGGCCAGCCAATGGAATCCTAATCGCTCAGCCGGCGCTACGCAACTGGTTGCTGCTACAGACTGTTCAGGCAAGGCTGCTTCCAAAGCCCGGCCGCGTGCGTCCACCTAGAGCGTTCTCAGCCGGCGCTTGTCCCCGTGGCGCCGTACTCAGTCACGGATACGAGCCGTATCGTGCGATGGGGCATGCGACTCCGGGGCGGCGCCCTCGGGGTCGAGGTTCGGCAGCCAGTGCAGCCACCGCGGCAGCGTCCACGCGGCCTGCCCGTAGAGTGCCAGCGCGGCGGGCATCACCACCATACGCACCACAAAGGCGTCGCACAGGATGCCCAGGGCGAGCGCGAAGGCGATCGGCTTGATGACCGCGCTGCCGCCGGGCACAAAGCCGCCAAAGACAGCGAACATGATAGTCGCAGCGGCAGTCACCACGGGAGCAGCAAACCGGTAGCCGATCCGGATGGCGTTACGTGGCGCCGCACCGTTCGCCTGCGCGCCATGCATGCGCGACACGAGGAACACCTGGTAGTCCATACCCAGACCGAACAGAATGCCGATCACGATGATGGGAGCGATGCTCATGAGCGGCCCGGTGGTGCCGACGTCGAGCACGTCCTTGAGCCAACCCCACTGGAACACGGCAACGGTGGCTCCGAACGAGGCGCCGATCGTGAGCAGGAAGCCGGCGACGCCGGTAAGTGGCACGAGGATCGAGCGGAACACCAGCGTCAGCAGCACCAGTGCCAGGCCGACGACCAGCACGAGGTAGATGGGCATGGCCCAGTTGAGTTGCTGCGACACGTCGACACTCACCGCGGTGCTCCCGGTGACGTAGACGCGGGGACCGCTCCCCGTCTCAAACGCGGCCCGCAACCGGTGCACAAGGTCGACCGTGGCCTGGCTGGCGGGATCGGTCGTGGCGATTACCGTCACCAGCGCCGCGCTCCGCGCTGCGTTGACCTGCGGTGGTGTCGCCAGCGCCACACCAGGCAATCTCGCGGCCTGCCGGCTGATCGCGGCGGCGCGCGGTGCCGCCGCCGGCCCGTCGACCAGTACCAGGAGCGGTCCGGTGAAGCCGGGCCCGAAGTGCGCGCCGAGTATTTGCGTCGCTCGCTGCTGGGTGGTGCCGGCCGCCGGTAGCTGGACCAGTGTGGTGCGCATGGAGAAATAGGGGATCGCCACAATCGCCAGGACGCCCACGGCCAGGATAAGCACCGGCCAGGGACGGCTGGTCACCATGCGCACCCAGCCTGCGAAGAAGCCCCGCTCACGTGGTGCGTCATCACCCGCGGCGGATGCACCGGCTCGTGCGCTGCCACGGCGGTGCGCCGGCATGGCGCGATGGCCGATGAAGCCCAGCGCCGCGGGCACGAGGGTGATCGCCACCAGGACTGCAATAACCACTGTAGCGGCCGCGGCAAGGCCCATCTCGGTGACGAAGGGGATTCCTACGACGGCCAGGCCGGCGAGGGCGATCACCACGGTGCCGCCTGCCGTCACCACCGCCGAGCCGGCAGTGCCGACTGCCAGCGCGGCCGCTTCCGCGACCTCGAATCCAGCCTCAAGCTCCTGGCGGAAGCGCATCACGATGAACAGTGTGTAGTCAATACCCACGGCCAGCCCAAGCATCAGGGCGAGGATCGGCGTGGTGGAATTGAGGTCCACGAAGCCGGTAAGCGTCGTAATACCCAGCGAGCCTATCGCCACGCCGACGGCCGCAGTGAGCAGGTTCAACCCTGCAGCGACGAGCGTCCCGTAGGTGAGCGCGAGCACCATCACAGCGACGGCCACACCGGCGAACTCGCCCACGCTGCCGATATCGGCGCCGCTAGCCTGGGAAGCCGTCCCGGTGACTTCCACACTCAGGCCGCTCTGGCGGGCGCTAGACACCACGGCGAGCAGCGCACGTCGCTGGACGGCGGGCATGGCCGAGGCCTGCACCCCGTAGGATACCGTGCTGTACGCGGCGCGCCGGTCTGCCGAGACCGCTGGTGCCGCCGGATTGAACGGATTCGTGGCCTGCAGGACGCCGGGGAGCCTGGCAAGCTTGGCCACCGCTCGGGCCACCGTAACGGCCGGCTGCTGCTCGGTAATCGCGTGCGCGCTCGGAACCTCAAAGACGACCTGCGCGGTGGCGCCGCTGGCCGCACTGCCGAAACGGGCGCCCAGCAAGTCGAGCGCGTTGGTGGACTCCTGGCCGGGGATGCGGAACGTGTTCGAAGTCGACCCCGCCAGGGTGACGGCGCCGATGCCGCTCGCCAACAGCACCAACAGCCACAGCAGCACCACACCAGTGCGATGCCGGAACGCGGCCAAGCCGAGCCGCTGCAGAACCACCGCCATCCAGAGCCTTCCTTCTCGCTCGGCTCGCTGCCTGACGCGCGGCTGACCCCGCGCGGAAGCCCGGCGTGGCCATGCCGGCCGCTTGTGCCTGCCCATGAATCGTCTACACTATACTGCAGTTTTACCGTTACCTGCAAGTTTGCGCTGTATGGTAGAATACTGCCATGGCAGCACTGTCGTTGCGTGAGCGATCGAAAGCGCGTCGCCGCGATGTCATTGAGCGGACGGCGATGCGCCTGTTTGCGACGAACGGCTTCGAGGCGACGACGATCAACGACATCGCCGGGGCGGCGGAGGTCGCCCCACGCACCGTGTCCCTGTACTTTCCCTCGAAGATTGACCTCGCGCTGGCCCACGTCCGCGAAGCGGTGCAGCGCGCGATGACCAGGATAGCCGAGTTGCGTGCCGATGAATCACTGTTCGATGTATTCAGCTGCTGGCTGCGCGAGGAGGACAAGCGGACCGATCCGGAGCTGCGGCTGCTGCGGGCGGCGATGTTCGCCGCTAATCCGGCGTTGCGCGCGCTACGCAGCATGTATACGGAGGATGCGCTGCGGGCCGCTGCTCAGGTCCTGATCGACCAGTATGGACTGCCGAGGGACGGCTATACCGTGCGTATTGCCCTTGCCGCGGTCGTTGGCGCGATGGACGAGTACGCCAGCATAGCGACCGCGGATGGCGATAGGGAAGCGCTGCGCAGCGCCCTCGCCACTTTTGTCGTCGCCGGGCTCGAAGCGTTGGCCCAGCAGGAGCGCGCGGGCGGCCCTCACCCCGGTCCTGACGGAGCGAGCTGAACGCGCCGCCAGATAGCGGGACATGCAGTCGGGTATGAGGCTGCACGGCAGGTCCTGTTTCCTGGACCACTTCGCTCAATTCAACCAGGCTTGACTGCTGCCATCTGGGCTGCCTGTCGATGACGCTGTACGAGGCAAGCACCCCGAGTGCGTTAGGGCGCCGTCTGCACCAGCACCGTCCCGCTATAGGCCCCAAGGGTAATGGTCACCGTATCTCTGGCTGAGGTCGACACCACGCCGCCACGCAGAGCATCCCGCCAGTGGCTCCCGGGCAGCGCTTCGACCGGCGCGACGTCAATCGTGTAGCTGTGCGGGCGCCGGTCGTCGTTCAACACGACCACGGCGCGCTGCCCTGCCTGCCAACGGCCGAACGCATAGCCGGCATGCGTGTCGTCCAGGAGCAAGCCGGCAAACGACCCCGTGGTCAGCACCGGCGTTGACTTGCGCAAGGCAATAAGCTGCTGCGTGAGTCGGAGCAGCGTGCGGTTCCAGTCCTTCGTGTTCCAGTCGAAGGGGCGACGATTGTCGGGGTCGGTGGCACCGGTCATGCCGATCTCGTCTCCGTAGTAGACGGACGGCATGCCCACAGCCGTCATCTGCAGGATGTCCGCCAGGCCGAGCTTCCCCGCGTTTCCGCCTGCACGGTAGAGAAAGCGCGGGATATCGTGGGTCGAGAGCGAGTTGAGCATCGCCAGCTGCGCCGGCCGCGGTATCGCATTGAGGGAACTCATGAGCGTGGCATTCAGGCCCGCGGTCTTCAGAGCACTGGGCGTACCGGTGGCATCCTCGCCCGTGATCCACTCTGAGACCGGGTACGTGAACCCGGCGTAGTTCATCGCTCCGTCCCATTGCGTCCCGTCCAGCCACGGCTGCGCAGTACCCCATACCAGTGGCAACGATTCCGGGGCGACCTCGCCCACCATCAACGATTGCGGTGCTACCGACTTCGCGACCGCCCGCATCTGCTGGTAGATCCCGCTGTTGTCATCGGTGCCTCCGGCACTGCCCAGCTCGTTGCCACTGTCCAGCCGCCAGCCATCGATGCCGAACGGTGCTCGGAGATAGGTCTGCATCACCGAGTGCGGCAAGCGATAGATGATGTCCCGCACAGCGGGCGTGCTGTAGTTCAGGCGCACCATGGTGGGGCAGCAGCCGTGGTCGAACTGGTCATACTGATCGGGCCACTGCGAGAAGATGTAGAAGGAGTAGTACGGGCTCGTCCTGGTGTTGTAGGCACCGATTGCCGGATACAGCCGCTCTTTGTTGAACCACGCGATGCTGTCTCCGGTGTAGGCGAAGGCGCCGTCAAGCACGATCCGCATGGGGTAATCGCCCTGGTATGCCGACGTGCTATGCGCCCGCTGAATCAGTGCCACCAGGTCGGCGTTGGTCCCGAAGTGCGGGTCGACCTTGAAGTAGTCTTGCGTGTCGTACTTGTGGTTGCTGAGCGACTGGAAGATCGGGGTGAGATAGAGTGCAGTGACACCCAGGGTCTGCTTCAAGTAGGGAATGATCTCCTGACTGATGCCTGCCAGGTCGCCACCGAAGAAGTCCCGTGCCAGCCCTGGATTCTCCGGCAGTGCAGTCCACGGCCGAGCGAGCACAGGCTTACCCTGGTAGAGGTATTCCCCTGTCTTCACGTCATTCCGCGGATTCCCGTTCTTGAAACGGTCCGGAAAGATCTGGTAGAAGATGGCGCCCGGCGTCCAGGCCGGCGTCTGGAAGCCCGGCGCGATGGCGAACTTGCCCACCCAGTACGGAGCGCCCACACCCTGCGAGCCGTAGTACTCGACAGCGGCGCCGTCCCGCAGCTCAAACCGATAGGTGAGCAGCGAGCCGGCCGCTCCAGTCCGAATCGTGGCACGCCACAGGTCGTAGCGCCCGGTCTGGTCGTGGCCGACGTCACGCATCGCCACCGTATGAACGCTCGTCTCGTCGGCGGTCAGCCGGTACTGCAGACTGACGGTCTGCACATCACAGGCGTCGGTGCGGAAGGTCAGCGTCACCGGACTGTGCGGGCCGGGCGCGCTCGGCTGCAAGTACAGGGGGCCGCTGTCGTGAAACAAGCCGTCCGGGCGGATGGCCCCGGGAGTGCTATCACGGCAGCTCATCCAGCCAGCGGCCGCCATCGCCGGCGTGCCGGGCGATTGCAGGCAAAGGGATAGCGTCATACCGGCGACCAAGGCAAGACGGCTGCTTCGCATGTGTCTAGCCTCTCGTATAGCACAGTCTGCTGCTGCAGATCGCGGCTGCTTCGCGTGGATGGCGAGCGCCTTGTCCCGTGCAACGGTCGGATTGACGCCAGTGTACCACTGCTGCGATGGTGCTCGGGCGATATGTGCCGCTCGTCGACCTGCCAAAGCCAACCCGCGGCACGTGCCGGGGCTCAGCGAGGCCGGCGCCCGTCGGGCGTAGTAGTGCTGCCGGCTCTGCGATCGAACGCAACCCATATCCCGAGCCTCCCTGGCTCCAGGCGGCCGGCGTCATCTACCCGCCTTGCTCGCGCGACGCACCGATTGCGTGAGCTGCACAGCCGGCGGGAGCAGCTCAGTGTGAGACACAGGCAGCGTAACTGTGCCCAGGTCAAACGGCACAATCCATCGGCAGACCGCACCCCCGTCTACCTGCACTGGCATACTGGAACTGAGCGTGCCGGCGTCGCAGGGCGGATCCGACACGCACACAGCATGGGCCGGGCGAGACAAGCCATGGCAGGCCTGCGAGGGTTCGCCGTTCGGTCACGGCCCACGGAGCTGGGCGCGGCGTGGCCAGTTGGTCTGTCTGTTTTCACCGAGTCCTGCAAGTCCCGCCGCGATTGAGGACGCGACCTGGGTGGTCCGCCTGACACGGTGCCGTGCTGAGGTATGCGCGAAGAGAGCTAGGGAGGGGTCCCTATGGGCGAGGTGGCAATCCCGACTCCGCGCCGCGGGTTGCGCGGCTACTTGGCGCAACCGGCAGCCCCCGGACCCTGGCCGGGCGTCGTGGTGATTCATGACGCCGTCGGGATGAGCCCCGACCTGCGCGCACAGGCCGACTGGCTGGCACAAGCGGGCTACCTTGCAGTAGGCCCCGACCTGTACTCGTGGAACGGCAAGGTCCGCTGCGTGGTCGCGACGATTCGGGACGCCGTGGCCGGGCATGGACCGGCCTTCGACGACATCGACGCCACGCGCAACTGGCTCGCCGGGCAGGAAGGCTGCTCCGGGCGCATCGGCGTGATTGGCTTTTGCATGGGCGGCGGCTTCGCCCTCCTACTCGCCGCCGGGCACGGCTTCTCGGCCGCCAGCGTCAACTATGGGGCGCTGCCCAAGAACGCCGAGTCGCTCTTGCAGCGTGCCTGCCCCGTGGTCGCGAGCTACGGCTCGCGGGACCGCTCCGTCGGCGACGCACCAGCGCGCCTCAAGCGGATCCTGGACGCCAACGGGATCGACAACGAGGTGAAGATCTACCCGAATGTCGGGCACTCGTTCCTGAACAACCATCCTGGGGCATTGGCTACTTTCCGCGGCGCGGCCGGTCCGGACGCGGCGCTGCCCCGTCTCTTCACCATCGTCGGCCTCGTCTCCAAGCCGCTGATTGGGTTCGGCTACAACGCTCAGGCGGCCGCCGATGCGAGGAGCCGGATCGTCGCGTTCTTCGATCGGCACCTCAAGTCGGCGTCCTGATCCCCATAGCCAGCCAGTGTCACGTCGTATGGGCTGGTCGCCTCCTGCTGCTCAAGCACGGTCACTCGGTGTACAAAGACGGCAGCAAGGATGGTGCTGTAAGCTCGGCGGTCCATGCCGATGCTGGACGCGGATGAGTACACGTGTGAAGGAGCGAAGAGGACTGGCCGCCGCCCTGTCGCTTGCGATATGCGGCCACATCGGGCTCGTACTGGATCGTCGACAGCACTGGATTCGCAGCCACGATCTGCGCTCTGCGGTGCCAGAATCGTGTGCATGAAGATTCGGATTGACCCGCCGGTCCGACAGCATCTCGGCCAGCACGCCGTGCGACGCGCCGTGCACGCCAGCGCGCCGTACATCATCGCGCGGGTGTGCCCCAAGCCATCGAGTCAAGTGTGCGTGCGCTCCAGTTGGAGGCGATATGTCCTGTGAGTTATGACCATGCCTCGCTTAGCCCACCCGGCTCCAGTTGGCACCGCCATCGTGGCTGACCAGGAAATCTCGTCCAGCCACAAAGCAGGTGTGGACGGTCGGACAGCTCACCGCCACGGTGAGCATCTCGCCGTAGAGCGCGCCGGCTATGGCCGCCGCGGCCGGGCCGGTCCAGGTCGCCCCGCCATCCGTGCTCAGCACCAGCGCCCAGGTGCCCGGCGTGACGCCGGGCGTGGCCACGTAGAAGCCGACGGCCAGACAGCGTGCCGTAGACGGACAGCTCACACTGCGCAGGGCGGCATCCACGTTCGCGCGCCCCGCACGCCAGCTGCTGCCGCCATCCCGGCTCGCCAGCAGTGTGCCGTGTTGCCCGACCGCGGCACAGGCTGCCGCGCTCGCGCAGCTCACGCCATACAGACTACTGGTGCTGCCGGAGGGCCGCTTGGCCCACGTCGCGCCCCCGTCCGCTGTCGTGAGTACCCGCGCTGCGGCGCCGGCGGCAGCGTCGCCCACGACCACGCATCGCCGCTTGTCGGCGCAGCTCACGGCGCGCAGATCACGTTGGGTCCCCGACCGACGCGCTGTCCACGTCTCGGCGGCGTCAGCACTAGTCACGATGGTGCCCAGTGCCCCCACCGCGACGCACGTCGTCGGGGAGCCACAGCTGATGCTGTTGAGTCGCGCTGTCACATGCGACGAGCGAGCCGCCCACGTCGCGCCGCCGCTCGAGACCAGGATGCTGCCCCTGTCCCCCACGGCCACACAGAAGCGCGCACTCGCGCAGGCAACACCGGCCAGCGCCGTGCCCGCTGGCGCCCGCGCTATCGCCCAATGCGCGCCCGCGCTGTTGGTCAGCGCGATAGCGCCATCCCCGGTCACCGCGACGCAGGATGTGACAGTGGGACACGACAGGGCAGCGATGTGGTTGACTACGGCCGCCTGCACCGCACCGCGCAGCGGACAAGCCAACACCGCAACAGCCAGGATCACGACGCCTGCTAGCATCAGCCGTGCCGCCACTGTCTGCTGCTGCGGACGGATCGCTGATCGAGCCACGTGACACTCCTTTCGTGCACTGCACGCGACCACCGCAAGCCGGCGCCTGCCCGCGGCATGCTGCTTGCACCCAGTATAGAGCTTCCTGCAGGAGTCACGAGCCTCGGAGCCCAACACGGGCCACCCGCGGTGCTCCCCTCTCTCACCTGCTGTGCGCGCACGTCTCGCAGCTGTCTCACCAGAAAGGCCCGTCGCATGTCCCGCGCGGGACATGCGCCCCTCACTTGTTTCCCAGAAGAGAAGCCAATAGCGCGTCATGGTGTGACGGTTGCCACCACGCACAAAGATGCACGTCGGGCAACTGCTCCATTGCCCCGGCAAGTGGTGTGATGGCTGCCCTCAGGCGTTCTCGGAGAAACCGAGATGAAGCTCGTTTGCCGCTCTATGGGCAAGCCGCCAACGCACGAACAAGTCCACCATGGGAAGCAGCACTGCGATCACTCTACCTGTGCCGCTCGGGGCGTCACGGCGGCAACTGCTCACGCGGGGCAGAGTCCGGGACATCACGACAGCCACGAACGTGGCGGGCATCGCGACGGCAAGCATCTGCTCGTCACATGTGTGTTAACGAAGGCGCTGCGCACGGCACCGGGATGTGTGACACTGGTGACGGCACGCATGCGCGGGATCGGGCGCGACTGGGCGCCGGGCGTGACGGATCTGCATGAGGGAGAGCATGGCGTGGCGCAAGCCGTGACTACCGGGTCGCCGGCGCCCGGCGCCTTGCCTGCAAACGACTCCTGGTTGTTCGGCTGGGATCCCATGCCGGGGATTGTGTCCGTCTGGGCGGACCGCAACGGCCGGGCGCTGGTCTGGCAGCGCACCGGCGAAGGCGTGTTCTGCACCGAGAGCCGCTACAGGCCGTGGCTCTACGCGGCGAGTCTCGAGGACGTGCGGCATCTCGGCCACGCGGTGGCCGAGGAGAGGGCGGTGCTCGGCGACGGGGCGGGCTCTTTCGACATGCGGGACCTCGGCGATGCGGTGACCGAAGAGGGGGCGGCAGCCCGCGAGAACGCGCCCTTTACCTACCGCGTGATGGATGGGCCGCCGGGCTCGTTGCGCCACGTGCTCTCGGCAAGCGACGGCCGCGCATTGCAGCGGGCGGTCCTGGCCGGAGCGCGGTCGCGATTGGGGCGCGACGTCCGCCGGGTTGCCGATCTCTCGCACGAGTATTACCAGGTCGGCGCCGTAGAGCAATACCTGATGGCGAGCGGCAAGGTCTGCTTCCGCGGCATGGCCTATGCCGACCTGCATCGCCTGCAGTTCGATCTGGAGACGACGTCGCTCTCGCCCCGGCAGGGACGCATCTTCCTGGTCGCGGTGCGCGATAGCCGCGGCCTGGAGACGCTCCTCGAGGCGCCCGAAGCGGAGGACGAAGCGGCGCTGATCGACGACCTGTGCGCCCTCATCCGCGATCGCGATCCTGACGTGATCGAGAACCACAACATCTTCGGTTTCGACCTGCCCTTTCTCGCCGAGCGCGCCGCCGTGCTGGGCGTGCCTCTCCACCTGGGCCGGAAGGAAGGCCCGACTCTGCTCGAGCGGTACGATGCGCCGGCCGGCTGGGGGCGAGGCCGGCGGGTGCGCTACAGCGTGGCCGGGCGCGAGCTGATCGACACCCTGGACGCGGTGCGCCGCCATGCGTTCACGGACAGGGCCCTCCAGAGCCACGGGCTGAAGGCGGCGGCCCGCTATTTCGGTCTGGCGGCGCCCGATCGCACCTATATTGCCGGGCCGGAGATCTATCGCACCTATCAGCGTGACAGGGAGCAAGTCCGGCGATACGCCCAGGACGACGTGATCGAGGTCGACGGTCTCTCGCGGCGGCTGATGGGCGCCGCGTTCGCCCTGGCAGGGATGGCTCCCCGCCGGTACGAGCGCGTGGCCTCGGCCGGACCGGCCACGGGCATCCTGGAGCCGCTCCTTGTCCGTGCTTACCTCCGCGAGGGCCTGGCCCTGCCCAGTAACGCGGCCGGCGGAGACGCGCTGCTGGCGCCGCACCAGGGTGGGGCTACGATTCTCTATGCCGGTGGCGTGGCCAGGCACGTGGTCAAGGCGGACGTAGCCTCCATGTACCCCTCGATCATGCGTACGTTTCGTATCGGGCCAGCCTGCGACCGGCTGGGCGCGCTGCTGTATCTCGTCGATCGCCTGACCGAGCTGCGGCTCCAGCGTAAGCGGCAAGCGGCGCTGGCGCCGGCCGGCTCCGCTCTCGCGCACCAGCACAACGCGGTGCAGGCGGCGATGAAAATCGTGGTCAACGCCGCCTACGGCTACATGGGCGCCGGAGAGATGGCGCTATTCGCCGATCGGCGGGCGGCGGACGAGGTGACGCGCCGGGGCCGGGAGCTGCTGGGAGAAGTCGTCGATCGGCTGGCGGCGCGGGGCGTGGCGCTGCTCGAAGCGGACACCGACGGGGTGTACTTCGGCGTGCCGGACGGCTGGAGCGAGGCGGACGAACGCGCCTGCGTGGCGGCCGTGGCTGCCGCCCTGCCGCACGGCATCCAGCTCGACTACGAAGGGCGTTACCGGTCCATGCTGGCCCACGAGATCAAGAATTACGCTCTGCTGACCTACGACGATCGGCTGATCATGCGCGGGGCCGCGTTTCGCTCCAGCCGCACGGAGGCGTTCGGGGAGCAGTTTCTTGCCACGGCGCTACGTGCCCTGCTGGCGGACGACGTGGAAGGCGTGCGCGCGGCGTACGTGGCGACGGTGGGGGCGTTGCGCGGCAGGCGCCTGTCCCCGGCAGACGTGGCCACCGGGGTCCGGCTGGGCAAATCGGCCGGGGAGTACACTCGATCGCGGCCGCGGGCCAAGGAGGCGGTCTACGAAGCGCTGCTGGCGGCAGGGCGCTCGAGCTGGCGGGCCGGCGAGCACGTGCGCTTCTACCGGGCTGCCGACGGCTCGCCGACCTGGCTTCCGGACACGCCGGAGAACGACACGTTTCGACCCGGCGAGGCCGATGCGGCCCAGGCTCCGGCGGGCGCGCTGCCGGAGTACGACGTGGCGCACTACCTGAACGTGCTGCAGGTTTCCTACGTCTCGCGCCTGCGCAAGGCCTTCACCGCGGAAGATTTCGAGCAGCTCTTTCGCCCCACGAGCCAGGCCGGGCTGTTCGACCGTGCGATCGCCGATATCCGGCCGCTGTGGATCGAGCCGGCCGGCGCCCATGCTCCGGCCACGGTGGAACCCGCGGGGCCGGAGTGAACTCCGCGCTTGGCGGCACCCGCAAGCGGGTCCCCGGAGGCTCCCCAGGAAGCCTGGGGCATCGGGTGCGGCTTCGCTGCGCGTGGGCGCCAATGCAGTTCCCGCCGTGGCTTGCCTCCAGAGCCGATGAGCCGGACTTCTCAGTAAGTCATGTGCTCGCGGTACACGTCCACCGCGAACCGGTAGGTGTCGTAGCGTACGATGGGCGAGATGGAGTGGTCCGTGGCAAAGACCAATCGCGCTCCCCGTGCCTTCATGCCGTCGATGTAGCTCGTCATCTCGCGCCGGATGAGCGCCCGATCGTTCGTCTCGAACAGGCGCGCGTCGAAGCCGCCCACGAAGGCCAGTCTGTCGCCGTACTGCTCGGCGAAGAGGAAGGGATCGTTGTCTTTCGCCTTGTGCTCCATGGGGTTCAGGGCATCGAAGCCGGCTTCCACGATCATCGGCAGGGCCCGCGCCGTGCTGCCGCAACTGTGCAGCACTACCGGCAGGTCGTAGCCGTGGAAGAACTCGACCATCTCGGTGAAGTAGGGAAAGATCAGCTCGCGCAGCACCTTGGGGGAAGCGAACAGGCCGTTCTTGTAGCCCAGATCTTCGTACAGCCAGATGCCGTCCGGCCTGCCCACCTGCTCGATCATGTAGGCGAAGTAGCGCTTATACATGCCGGTGTAGGTCCGGCAGTAGTCGTGGATCCAGGCAGGGTCCAGAAGCAGGCTTTCGTACAGCGTCACGTCGCCCAGACTCTGTCGCATGTTCTCCCATACGAACTGGTGCCCATAGTGCGTCCATTTGTCGGCCGCCCGCGCCTCGGCCAGCTTCTTGCCCATCTCCACGAGGCTGCCCAGACGCCTGACGTCGAACTCGGCCAGGTGGGGGCGATAGTCCCGTTCCCAGATCTCACGCGTCGCCATGCGAAAGGCGATGTGTTCGGGCGTGCCGGAGCGGTGTTTCCAGAACTTGAGCGAGGCGCCGGAGCCGTTGCGCCGGATCTCCCAGTCGCCCTGATCTTCCACCAGCTCGTCGTAGTCGCGCAGGGGGTGCCAATCGAAGAAGCCGCCTACGTCCACCATGTCATAGTCAAAGTGCTTCCAGATGGGCTCCGGCTCTTCGTACTCGCCGGCTTGCTCGACCTCTTCCCAGCGGCCGTCTTCACGCCGCCAATAGTGCTCGCCGACTTCCTTCTGCACGGTCCGCATCGGATACCCTTGTTCGACCCAGGCCACGAGCGTCTCGGGCCAGGGGCTGTCCACCAGCCCAACCCGCTCGGCCTTCTTGCCTCGCAGCAGACTGTCGACGACGGCGCGCGAACTCTCCACGATGCGCTCCCACTACCAGCGGCCTGACCTCTTGATGGTCACGGCAGCAACTTCTTCACGTCCGGTGGACGCTACACCGCCTTGCCCTGATCGATCGCCAGCTCCCACTCGTCCTGCGCCCGGTCCGGGATGCGCAGCGCGATCCCGGGCGGTACCTTGAGCACGGCCGAGGGACGTTTGCCCTCGGCTCGACGCAGGGTTACCTCGATCGCGCCGCGCGGCGTAGGGATGGCTCCTTCCGCCCACTGCAGGTCGCCCAGATCGGGCACGAAATCCACGGCGGCGAATCCGGGCATAGCCGGGCGTACGCCCAGAACTGCCTCGTGCAGCCAGGCGGCCGGCCCGGCCGACCAACCGTGACAGAGCGAGGTGAGGTAGCCGCCGTAGCGCGCGAATTCGGCGCCGATCATCGAGACTCCGTGCGGATCGTCTCCCATCCACGCCTGGTCGAAGGCCTCCCACAGCGTGGTCATGCCGATCTGCAGCGCCTGGCCCCAGTGTTTGCGGATATACCGCAGCCCCCACGGCACCCGGCCCACGATTCGCGCCGCGTCCAGATCGGCGTAGCGATGCCAGTAGGTCATGCTCATGGGCGGATCGCCGGCCAGGGCACGAGTGAAGAGCAGCGCCGACTCGTCGGCCGAGAGCATGCCGCTGCGAATGGCCATGGCCTGCAGGTGGTGCGCGGTGCCCAGCGCGCTGTCGCCGTCACGCCACCAGGCAGCCCGGCCGGCGGCCACCATGCGGTCGTGCAGGCCGCGGAAGTCGCCGGCCGCTCTCCCTGAGCCTTCCAGCAGATCGATGCCCAGCTCGAGCGCCTGGCAGGCAAGCAGATGGCAGAAGATCGCCCGCTCGGCGGCCGAGAGCGGTGCCCAGTCGACGTAGTCCCAACCGCTCTGGAAGCGCCAGATGCCGTCGTCGCCGACCCAGTCCGCGACGTGGCGTAGGGCCGCCTCGACGGCGACTGCCGCTTCGTCGATCAGCGACTGGTCGCCGGTGTAGCGCAGGTAGTCGGCCAAGCCGACTACCCACCAGAGGGTATAGGATGGGATGTCGTTGATGTCGCCCGTGGAGGTCTTCCAGGCGGCGCACAGGCCGGGATATCTTTGCTGCTCGAGAGGCCTCACGGGCGCCGGGCCAAGCTCGGCCAGCACGGCCAGGGTGTGGCGAACCAGGCGGGTATCGGCGAACAGATGATAGGCCACCAGAGCCTCGGTATAGAGGTCGCCCATCCAGGGGCGTTGATCGCGCTTGATGCCGTCCCACACTTCGTTCTGCATGCACAGATGCAGGGTGCGTGCCGAGAGCGCCCACACCTGCGTGATCACGTCGTCATCGCAGCTGAAGCGGCCAACCTGCTCGGCCGGATGGCGGATATGCTGCAGCTCGATCGGCGCCACGACGGCCTCCTCGCCGCCGCTGCCGAGAGCGACCAGCTTGACGTAACGGAAGCCGGCCGGCGTGGTGACGAAGGTCTCACCATCTTGCAGCGTGAAGACGTCGGTGAGGCGCTTGGCATGCACGTGTACTTCGGGAAGGGATTCGCCCGTGGAGACGGCCAGTACAGCGGGCCCGCCGCTGCGCAGCGTGACGCGCACGCGGGCGAAGGTCTCATCGCCGGCGTCCAGGACGGCGTACGGCGCCCGCTGCGCGAACAGCTCGAGCCAGGTGTTCAGGGCCAGAGCCTGCGCCTCATGGACGTATTCCCAGAGGTAGTAGGCCCGCGTGTTTTCCATGCGGGGAGCTCCCGCGGCGTGCGGCCATGCCGGACGCAGTCGCAGCGAGCCGTCGGCTTCGAGAACCGCGCCGGCGCCCGCGGTCGTCAACCCCTGAAACAGGTCGACGGCGCAGCGCAGCCGCTCGGTGGTGAAGGTCTGCCAGCCGTGCGACAGGCGGCAGAAGTCGTCCGGCGCGTTGCAGGGCATCGCCCAGGGCTCAGCCCACACGCCGTCGAACGCCCAGGCCAGGCGCCATGCCGCGCCGGGCGAGGTATCCTGCCAACCGGTAGGTGGATCGGCGAGCATCGCCCACTCGGCATCGGTGCCGGCGCGGAACGGAACGCCGTTCTCCTCCCAGTCCAGGCAGGCGAGCAGGAACGGCTGCCCGTGATCGCCTGGGACCGCCTCGATGCGCAGCGCGTGCGTGCCCTTGGTCAGGCTGACGGCAATGCGATGCATGACGCGCCACGAAGGGTAGGGAAGGTCGGGGACGTCCAGCAATCTGCCGTCCAGCCAGCCCCGGTATGGGCCGCTTGCCGCCACGTAGAGCATGGCGGCCGCCGGCTCGCCCGCGCTGAAGTCGCGCGCAAAGCCGACGCGCTGCTTCGCTTGGTCCCAGGGCCACCAGATCCGGCGCGGCAGTGAGCGTTGCGGCGAGGCGGCGCCATCGGTCATGGCCTTACCTGCCGTCCGCGCGCGACACGAGAGCGTCCATCAGCCGGTCCACCTCCTGCTCGGAGATGAAGTAGGGGGTGGAGATGCGGATGGCGTTGAGCTCGGGTACCAGGCGCGTGATGATACGCTGCTGCCAGAGCTCGTCACGCAGCCGCTCGGCGTCGACGCCCTCCCAGCAGAACGATGTGATCGCCGAGGAATGCTCCCAGGTGTCGGGCGTGAGCACCGTGATGCCGGGCACGCTTCGCAAGCGTTGCCTGAGGTAGGTTGCCAGGGCCTGTTCGCGCTGCTCGATCCAGGACCAGCCCAGGTCGTCGAGCCAGGAAACGGCATCTGCCAGGACGGACACCACGGCGAGGTTCTGGGTGCCGTTTTCGAAGAGATGGGGTGCGTCGCGGGGGCTCATCATGTCTTCTATCGCGTCGCCGGCATCTTCTATGCCGCCGGCCACGTAGGGTGGCCGGAGCAGTCCCACAGCTTGCTCGCGCACTGCCAGCACGCCGGAGCCTTTCGGTCCGCCCAGCCACTTGTGTCCATTGCTGACATAGAAGTCGCAGCCGATGGTGGGAACGGAGACCCGCCACTGGCCCAGCTCCTGCGTGCCGTCGACGAGCGTGAGTATGGCACGCCTCCGGCCGGCCGCGTTGAGGCGTTCCACCATCTCGCAGATGGCCGCGGCGGGGAGCCGGATGCCCGTCTGCGAGCTGACGTGGCTGAAAGCGACGAGACGAGTGTTGCCGGTGATGTGGGCCTCGAGGTTGTGCAGAGTCACGACGGGATCCGGGTCCACGGCGAAGGTCTTGGTTGCGAACAGACCTCGCCGCTCACCGTAGAGCCAGGGATGAGAGACGGCAGGATGCTCCTGGTCCGAGATGACCACTTCGTCGCCGGGTTGCCAGGCCAGGCTGCCGAAGACGGCGTTGATGCCGTCGGTGGCGTTGCGGCCAAAGGCGACCCAGGCGGGAGGCACGTCGAGGATACGGGCGACCGCCGATCGCGCCCGCCGGTAGGCGGGCAGGTCTTCGGTCTCGTAGCGCGCATGGCCATAACGGGCCGTCAGCGAAACCATCTCCACGTAGCGATCCAACACGGGCTGTGGGGTCAATCCGTGCGTGGCCGTATTGAGATAAGTCATGGCGTCAAGCCCGGGAAAGGCCCGTCGCGCCGTGGCAACCAGGTCCCGTTCCTCGGTGCCGAGCATCCTGTCCTCCACTCGCTAATCCTACTTCTTCAGATACGCGTTGAACATCCAGTCATCCGTCAACAACGGGAACTTCGGTGGGTTGGCCACCTTCGGGTTCCAGAGACTGTTGTAGACGGGCACGAACAAGAAGGATGCAGGCACCTGGTCGGCCAGGATCTGCTGCGCCTTCTCGTACAGCTTCGTGCGCGTGGCCGAATCGAACGAGCTATCGGCTGCCTTCACCGTCTGGTCGTACGGGGCGTAGGACCAGGCGTGCCGGCCGCCGGTAATGAACAGGTCCATGTAGTCGCCGGGATCGACGTAGTCGAAGTTGTAGCCGATCAGGACCAACGGCTGCGTGTGCTTGTTGAGGGCTTCGGTGACCAGTTTCTGGTCCCTCACTTTGACGCCGACGCTCACGCCGAGATTGCTCCTGAGCTCAGATTGGATGTACTCGGCTGCCAGCTTCGTCCAGGCGATCTCGTTGGGGCTAGTGCGGACCCAGATGTCGATGGACGGGAAGCCCTTGCCGCCCGGGTAGCCGGCCTGGGCCAGCAGCTTCTGCGCCTGTGTCACGTCGTACGGCACCTTGATCGAGGCGTCGTAGCCGGGAAAGCCGGGCATGAGCAGGCTGTAATCCGGTACGGCGATGTTCTTGAGCACGTGCTTGGCCAACGTCTGGCGATCGACGGCCAGGTTGAACGCCTGCCGGACCTTCAGGTCGTTGAAGGGCTGAGTGAAGGTGTTGTAGGTGAGGTACCAGATATCGAAAGCGGGAACGGTGACGGCTTCCTTGGGCATGGTGTGCAGGGCAACCTGCAGCTCACCGGGATTCAGATACCAGGTAGTGTCGATCTGCCCGGTCTGGAACTGGGCCATGACGTCCGCGGATGGGATGGCCCACACGATCTGGGCCCAGGGCGCCTTGCGCACGCCATGATAGCTCGGGTTGGGCGTGAAGGTGATGGACGCGCCCTTCTGCCAGCTGGAAGCAATATACGGCCCGCTCAACACCATGTGGGTCAGGCTGGTCGCCCAGGTATTGCCGTACTTGCTCACCACGTGCTCGGGCTCGGCCCAGTCATAGGTCGTGGTGTCCGGGAAGTAGGGCCGTGGCGCGTCCGTGGTGATCTGCAGGGTATAGGGATCGGGGGCGGCAACGCTCCCTGGGGCACTTCCCGTTCCTCCGCGCTCTTAGATGATAGGACCTAGTATACCAGTGGCCTTGCGTCCGTCAAGAACCGATCTGCCTTGACACGCGGAGGCGAACGGGCCTAGACTTGCCGGTGCAATGTCACGACTGCACCTGATTGGCAACGCGCACCTGGACCCTGTTTGGCTCTGGCGCTGGCCCGAAGGCTGCGCCGAGGCCATCGGTACCTGCTGGGCGGCGGTAGAGCTGCTGTCCGAGTACCCCGGCATGATCTTCACGCGCGGTGAGGCGGTCGTCTACAGCTGGATCGAAGACCTGGATCCGGCGCTCTTCGCGCGGATTCAGGATCTCGTGCGTGCCGGACGCTGGGCCATCGTCAACGGCTGGTGGCTGCAGCCGGACTGCAATCTGCCTGCCGGCGAAGCGTTTGTCAGGCAGGCCCTCTACGGCAGGCGCTACTTCCGCGAGCGCTTCGGCATAGAGGTCACTGTCGGCTACAACGTCGACTCCTTCGGCCATGTGGCGACCCTGCCCATGCTGCTGCGCCACACCGGCTTCACGCACTACGTCTTCATGCGGCCCAAGGAGCATGAGCACGCGCTGCCGTCGTCGCTTTTCGACTGGGTGGCTCCCGACGGATCCGCCGTGCGCGCCTTTCGCATTCCGATCACCTACGATACGTCCACGCCGGGACCGCCGGTCGAGAGCAAGCTGGAGCAAGTTCGGGACCAGGCCAGGGACGAGGGCATCCCGCTCATGTGCTTCTATGGGGTGGGCAATCACGGAGGTGGGCCGACCCGCCGCGATCTGGAAGCGATCGCCCGCTTCCAGGCCGCCGGAGGCGACGCGGTATTCAGCGACCCGGCGCGCTATTTCGCCGAGGTCGCGGCGCTACCCCGCCCCGCGGTGCGGTCCGAGCTGCAGATGCACGCCGTCGGCTGCTACTCCGTCGTCTCCTCGCTCAAGGCGCTGAACCGCCGTGCGGAGGCGGCTCTCGCCCAAGCAGAGTCGGCAAGCGCCCTGGCGTTGCTCCATACCGGGGCAGAGTATCCGCATCCGCGGCTCCGGCAGCTCTGGCAGACCTTGCTGTTCAACCAATTCCACGACATACTGTGCGGCACCGCCGTGCCC
Source organism: uncultured bacterium (assembly GCA_963827235.1). Classification (GTDB taxonomy): domain Bacteria; phylum Chloroflexota; class UBA5177; order JANWHV01; family JANWHV01; genus JANWHV01. The sequence goes on along the minus strand of CAWHAE010000009.1, from coordinate 12,372 downwards.
AGCGCCACGCGTGATGCCGAACAGGCACTGGGCGGCGTGATCCAGGAGGCGGAGCAGCTAGTGACGGCGGCGGTGCGCCGGCTCGCCGCGTCCGTCGGACCGGCCCCCTCCCACGCGGAAGCGCCCTTCCTGGTCTTCAACCTGACGGGTGCCGGACAGCACGCGGCGCTCGAGTACGAGCCGTGGACCGGCTGGGAGCCGACCACGTACCGGTTGCTGGACGACCAGGGAGCCGAGGTGCCGTACCAGCTTCTGCCGCCGGAGAACTTCACGCATCGATCACTGCCGCGCATACTCTTCGCGCCCGAGGTACCGGCCTTCGGCTACCGGCTGTACCGCCTGGTGGCCGGGCCGTCGCCGAACGCCCCCTCGCGCCTGCAGGCGCGCTCGGATTGCCTGGAGAGCGATGCGTGGCGGCTGGTCGTCGACGCGGACGGCGGCGGTATCGCTTCGCTGACCGACAAGCGAAGCGGGCGTGAGCTCTTCTCCGGCGTGGCGAACCAGGCTTTGCTGGTCGACGATCGATCGGATACCTGGAGTCACGAGGAAGTCGGCTTCGCCTTCGAGGGCCGAGCCGCGGCAATGGAGAGCTGCGTGGTGCTGGAACAGGGCCCGGTGCGGGCGGCGATCCAGACTCATGCTCGAGCGGGCCGCTCCACGATTATCACCACCTACCTTCTCTATGCCGATCCGGCGCTGCCGCTGGAAATCCGCGTCACTGTCGACTGGCACGAGCGGGACACGCTGCTGCGGCTGAGCTATCCGCTGGCCTTCCAGGCGCCGTCCTACCGCTACGAAGTCGCCTACGGGTCTCTGGAGCGGTCCGCCGACGGCCGCGAATACCCCGGCCAACGCTGGGTGCTGCTCTCGGACGCCGACGGCTACGGTATCGTCGTGGCGAACGACGCCAAGTATTCCTACGCGGCCAGGGACGGCATGTTCTGTATCACGGCCGTGCGTTCACCCGTCTACGCGCATCACCGGCCCGTGCAGCTCGACCCGGATGGGCGCTACCCGTACATCGACCAGGGCGAGCAGACCTTCGTCGTGCGGTTGCTCGCCGGTCCCGGCGTTCGTGCGCGGCAGGCGCAGCAGCTGGCGGACGACCTCCTTTGTCCGCCGCTTGCCACTCCGCACGTCGCTCGCGAGGGAAGCGGCCCGCACCGCGCCGGCCTGCTGGGCGTGCAGGCTTCGAGCAGCAGCGCCGTCTGGTTGAAGGCGGCGGAAGACGGGCAGGACATGGTGCTGCGCGTGCTCGAGCACGAGGGCCACCCGGATACTGTCACCCTGCCGGCCTCCGGCGATCGGTTCAGCGTGCCGCCCTACGGGTTGCTCACCCTGCGCCGAGGCGGCGATGGCCACTGGCGGCAGAGCGACGGTCTGGAAGGCGACGGACTCGAGGCCCGATAGAGAAGGAGAACACGATGCTGAAGCCGGAGCCAACCAAGGGCGACACGACGTGGTTCGTGCACGACCGGTTTGGCATGTTCATTCACTTCGGCCTCTATGCGCTTGCCGCCCGGCACGAGTGGGTCAAGAGCCGCGAGCGCATCAGCGACGCCGACTATCAGAAGTACTTCGACCACTTCGACCCGGATCTCTACGACCCTCGCGCTTGGGCGCAGAGCGCGCGCGAGGCGGGCATGAAGTACGCCGTGCTCACCACCAAGCATCATGAAGGCTTCTGCCTTTGGGACAGCAAGCTGACCGACTACAAGGTGACGAACACGCCCTATGGCCGGGACGTCGTGCGGCCGTATGTCGACGCCTTTCGCGAAGCCGGTCTGAAGGTCGGCTTTTACCATTCGCTGCTCGACTGGCACCATCCCCAGTACCCCGTGGACCCGTACCATCCGATGCGCGATCACCCCGAGGCATCCGCCTGGAACGAGCACCGAGACGTGCGCGTGTACGCCGACTACCTGCTGGGCCAGGTGCAGGAGCTGCTGACCGGATTCGGCAAGATCGACGTCATCTGGTTCGACTACTCGAGCCCGAACGAGCGCTACCGGGGCTTGCGCGGCAAGGGCCGCGACGACTGGCAGAGCGAGCGCCTGTTCAAGACGGTCCGCGAACTGCAGCCCGGCATCCTGGTCAACGATCGCGCGGATCTTCCGCCGAGTGAGGTCGACATCCACACGCCGGAGCAGTTCGAGCCGCGCACCTGGGTTCACGTCGACGGCAAGCCGGTGATCTGGGAAGCTTGCCACACGTTCAGCGGATCGTGGGGCTACCACCGAGACGAAGAGACGTGGAAGAGCCCGGCGCAGCTCATACAGATACTGGTGAGCACGGTTGCCCTCGGCGGCAACCTGATCATGAACGTGGGGCCCACGGCGCGCGGCGCGTTCGACGGGCGCGCTCAGGAAGCGCTGCGGGTCTACGGCGACTGGATGGCGCTGCACGGCAGGTCGATCTACGGTTGCACGCAGAGTGAGTATCCCGAGCCGGCCAACTGCCGCCTGACGCAGAACGGCAAGCGCCTGTACGTGCACGTCTTTGCCTGGCCGTTCGAGACGCTCTACCTGGACGGCCTGGCCGGCAAGGTGGAGTACGCGCAGTTCCTGCACGACGGCAGCGAGATCGCGCTGGCCACCTCGCACGAGCGGCCCGAAGCGACGACGTTCCTGGATCCCGCCAGGCGGCTTGGCGATACCCTCGTGCTCAAGCTGCCGGTGCGCAAGCCGGACGTGGTCGTGCCGGTGGTGGAGCTGTTCTTGCGCTAGACGCGGAGGGTTAGCGCTGCTGCCTCGGGGGCCGCGGTGCCTGGCCGCTTACCCGAATACCGCGCGCATGCGATCGCAGTAGTAGCGCACGTTGTCCCACACGGCATCCGGGGCAATGCGATGGTCCGGGCAGGGAATGTAGCCTCCCAGCTCCACCAGCGGGCGGAGGCGCTCGACCTCCGCGTCGACCGCGGCGCGGTCGTGGGCGAACACGCGCTTGTCCATGCCTCCTACTCCTCGCAGGTCCCGGCCGTAGGTCTCGCGCCAGGGCTTGATGCTGGCCTGCCACGTGCCCACCTCGATGGGGAACATGGTATTCACGCCGTTCCGCAGCCATGTCGGGATGAGCTTGTCGATCTTGCCGTCGCAGTCCAGCGACACGATGCCGATGCCGTGATCGCGCAGCAGCCGGGTGATGCGGGCGTAGTGCGGCCCCACCTTGCGGTCGAACATGGCGGGACTGATCAGCGGCCCGCTCTTGAAGCAGATGTCTTCCCAGAAGTGCCCGAAGTCGAAGTCGACGCCTGAAGCGAGCACGCCGGCGACGACGGCGTAGCAAAGGTCGGCCACGGTAACGATGATCTCGTCGACCAGCTCTTCGTCGTCGGCAAGCAGGTAGCTCAGGCCGACCAGGCCGCACCAATCGCGGATCTTGCCGAACAGGCTGCCGCAATGGATGCCGATCGGGGTATCGCGATCCTGCGCATCGCCCAGCTCCATCAGCACGCGCGGCTCGATTCGCGTCTCCGCGTTCTGCAGCCTGGGAAGATAGTGCTCCTCCCAGCTGGCACGGTCTTTGAGCGTATGCTCCACCTCGGCCGGTATGGAGCGCACGCCATCCTTCTGCAGGACGATCACACCGTCGACGTTGAGTATCAGGCGCGCACCGTCCCCGCGTTCCTCGACCACGCGTTCCTCGAAGGCCGGTAACAGCCCGGTAACGCCCGTGCAGCAGGTGAGCCAGTTGAAGTCGAATCCGAGCCGAGCTGCGATGCTGCGGTCGTACTGGTTGCCGTCCGCCCAGCCCTTCGCCTCTTCGAGAGGGATGTGCCCCTCAGACTGCCACTTCTCGAGCGTCTCTTCCCAGTAGCCGAAATGCACGATCGGCAGCCTGTCGTAAGAGCCATAGTTGAGCACGGCAAGAGCGCGCTCCCTGTTCGTCATCGTCTTCCTCACTTCTCGTCGGCATCGCCGTTTCCTATCGTCGCAGTATGTGTCCGCCAGCATTTTAGCGCGCCGAGCGATCGGGACGCGGCCGGGCAGGCGATCGTAGTCTGTTAGGCAAGCGCGCGGTTTGACTGTCCGGGCCTATGGCTGGGGCGCAACGGAGCATGCTACCATGGCCGGACCGGGGGCGGCAACCGCGGGATCGAGACTTGGCGCGAAGCCGTGACCGATCAGTGGGCAGGAGGATTCACGAGGAAGTCATGGAAGCTCCGATCATCAATCTCGCCGGCGAGAAGGTTGCGCTCGGGCCGCTGCGACGCGATCTCATGGATACGTACACGCGCTGGATCAACGACTTCTCGACCGTCAGGAACCTCGGCATCCGCCAGGAGCCGATTACATGCGAGCGCGAGCTGAACTGGCTCGAGCCGGCTCTTGCGGGTAAGAGCGACGGCGTGACATTCACGATTTACGAGAAGGACGGTCTGCGGCCGATCGGGACCACGAGCCTGGACGACATCAATCCACTGGCGCGCACGGCCACGTTCGGCATCCTGATCGGCGAGGCGGATGCCCGCGGTAAGGGTAACGGCACTGAGACGACCTCGCTGGTGACAAAATACGGGTTCGATTGCCTGGGGCTGCACAACATCATGCTGACCGTGTTCGAATACAACGCGGCGGGAATCCGCGCCTACACCAAGGCCGGTTACCGTGAATTCGGTCGCCGGCACCAGGCGCGGTTTGCCGGCGGGCGTCTCTGGGACACGATCTACATGGAATGTCTGGCGCCGGAGCACCCAGCGCCACGGCCGTAGCGTGCCGGGCGGCAATCGCCGCCCGGCACGCTTCCTCCAGCCAAAAGCCCCACGCTGCTATCGTTCGTGCATGCGCGCGAGAACCGATCGCACCGGGATCACGGGCGCTTGGCCGGTCTCGTGGTGGCGAACGGGGCAGGCAAGATACCCGAGCGGTCCCAGGAGAAGGCCCACCCGGGCAATCCTGCCGGCTTCAGCGCGCGAGCGCCGGTTACTCCTGCAAGAGGACGACCGGCACGAGCATCACGGTGCTGCGCCCATTCACCGAGATCTCGGCCACCAGGCGGTTCGTGCTCTCGACCTTCTCGAGCACGACATCGACCTGCAGCGAAGCCGAGCGCGGCGGCGTGGACGGGACGAACACCGTGGCGGTGTGGGCGGGCAAGATCGTGCACCCGTCCGGCCCGTACCAGCGCACGCGCAGCAGCTCGGGTGTCCTGTACCGGTTCTCGATGAAGATCTGCAGGCGCTTCGGCTCCCCCGGCCGAACCACGGCTTTGCCTGCATAGTCCACCTGCACGGAGAAGGAGTCGAACGTGTGCTCGGTGCGGCCGGCCTTGCCGTGCACGCTCAGTCCGGCATCCGCGGCCGGCAGTGCCTGCACGGCCTCCGCCGGGACCGCCGTGGCGCAGTCGGCAACCAGCGTCACCGGCAGGTTCCTGGCCAGGATCACCTGCTGCGCTATGCGGGTGACGCGATCGGTCAGGACATCGAGCGTGGCCGGAAGCTGGTCGCCGTAGTAGCCGAGCTCGCCCAGGTTGAGCGTTCCCGTCTTGATGCCGCGACCGATCGGCTCCAGCCATCGCTCCGGGATGGTCTTCGCGCCGTGGATGATGCCGTACATCGAGCCGACCGTGGCGCCGGTGCAGTCCGTGTCCTCGCCACAGTTGACGGCGACGCAGAGAGATCGTTGGAAGTCTCCGGCGCCGTACAGCAGGCCGATCACCACGATGCCTATATTGCTGGGAGCGTCCCAGCCGAGCGGGCCGTCGGCAAACCCTTTGTCGCGGTCCTCCTGGGCAATGCCGCCCCACTCGTTAGCCCGGCCGCGATACTCTCGCAGGAGATGATCGCGCGCCTCTTCCCAGCTCTTGCCGGCGCGATAGTCGCCGACCATGGCGCGCGCCGCCCGCGCCACGCCGCAGGAGCCGGGGATGTACGACAGGCCGATCTCGATCAGCCGGTCGATATCCGATTCGATGAATGCCGCGCTCTCCAGGGCGGCGCAGAAGACCTCCGCGTACATGCCCTCGCCGTCGCCATGGTCGATGATCGCGTCCTCGTAGGCGTAGCGCGCCGCCACGTCCGGTAAAGCCGGCGCGATGCAGGCCCAGATCTCGGAACGAATGAAGGCGCCGCAGCTATCCTTGTACGGGTTGTTGGCCATGCCGCTCAGCGGTGGCGGCAAGCCGGCCTTCATGTTCGTCTTGGCGATGCCGTACTCTGCCCAGTGGGGCGTGACGAACATCATCCAGTAGGCGCCCAGCGTCTGGGCGTCGATGTGGACACCGTGCTCTTCCAGGGCGACCAGCCAGAGGAGCTGGATGTCGAGGTCGTCGTTCGGCAGAGGCTGCCCGCTCGACTCCTGCACGTAGAACGAGACGTCGTTCTTCTGGCGCTTCCACTCGAAAGGAGCGCCCAGCGTGCCCCCGATGTTCTTGCCCATCCAGCAGCCAAGCACCTTGTCACGGTAGTCGCCTGTATTGAGCACGATCATGTCCGGCATCCTTCCCAACATCCGTAAACGAGAGACAACATCCGTCGATAGTGGCAGTCACTTGCTGCGCGCACGATTTCCAGAACCCTCGAGCGCGGCCCATCCTATACCAGGCCGTAGTGCCGATCGATTTCCTGCTGATATGCGTCGACGCGGTAATCCAGGACCTCTTGCACCGTGACCTGGCGGCCGAGCAATGAAGATTCGAGAATCGCGTAGGCGCATGCCAGGTCCCGCAAGCCTTCGGCCCCGCTCGTCTCCGGATCTCCGCCCCTCTCGATGGCTCGCAGCCAGTCGAGCTGCTGAATGGCGAACGGGTCGCGCAGATCCAGCGGAAAGAACGCGGCTTGCTCGGCAGGCGTCATCTCCTGCTCGAATCGCAGTGCCACGGATTGCTGCTCTCCGTCGTCGAGCACTATCCGTCCGTCCGCGATGCTGCCCTTGCTGCCGAAGACGATCGCGCCGCCGGGAATATCCAGCGGCTTGCCATGCAGGGCCCACGACCACAGAAGCTGGCCCACGGCGCCCTGCTCGAAGGCCAGGGTGGCGAGATAGGTGTCGTCGACGCCGGCGGCGACCTGCTCCACGACCTGCATGGCGGCGTCGCGCCGATAGCGCACCGGCTCCATAGTGCGCGCCACCGCGCCTACCGCGGCAATCTCACCGACCACGTAGCGCATCCAGTGCATCTGATGGACGCCGATGTCGATGCTTCCTCCCCCGCCGCCCAGGAGCTTCTGGTGCCGCCACGCAGTATCGGCCACCACCCGGTCGGGGGACCAGAGTCCGCCCAGGCTGCCCGCCATGGCAAGCTGGACGCGGCCGATCAGTCCGGCGCGCACCGCCCAGGCTATTGCCCGCACGTCCTCCTCCTGCCGCACGTTCTCGAAGACGCCGAGGGTGAGGCCGCGAGCGCGCGCCGATTCGACCAGTTTCCGGCCGGCCCGCACCGACACTGCCAGCGGTTTCTGAACCAGCAGGTGCTTGCCGGCTTCCAGCGCGGCGGCGCCGACCTGGTGGTGCAGGGCCAGGGTCGTGAAGTCGTTGACGGCGTCGACCTGGCCGCCGGCAAGCATGTCGCGAAAATCGGTGTAGACGCGGGGTTCGACATCGTCCTGAAAGTCGCTCAAGTAGGTATGCGGCGCAGCGAGCGGATCCCCGGATTCGGGGTCGATCACGGGCCGGCGCGGCGCCGGGCCCTGGCCGCGCCGCAGGAACATGCGGGCGTCGTCTTCACTCCGGCTGCAGAGTGCCGTGATACGGAAGGAGTCCACGCCGTGCTCGCGCAGCAGCTTGTATCCCTGCAGATGGGCATTGAGAATGCGCCCGCAGCCGACTATGCCGATACGAATCATTGCAGCTCCGCCCCCGAAACCTTCGCCTGGCACGCCGCGCCATCCCGCGGGGATGACACGCGCCGGCCCCTCGTCGTCACGCCCCACGGAAGCAGCGTGTTCCCGGCAGGAGCGAGACCATCCATTACGGTATCACGATTCCTGCGGCGGCAGGGCTCTCAGCCATGTCGACAGGGCCGTGACTTCGACGTCGTGCTCGACCCGGCCGGTCTGCCAGCGGAAGCAGAGTGCCCGAGGCTCGGCCTACCGGCGGCACGTTGCTACACTCACGACATGGCTGGATCAGTGGATGGAGGAAGCGCGATTTCAGGTCGTCAGGTGCGCGTCGTTCTCTCGCGGAAAGGCTTCGACTCCGCCTCAGGTGGCGGACCAAGTCCGATCCTCCCGGATGGATCGATGCTCTCGCTTCCTATTCCCGACGCCGGTGACTGCACGGTGCGCTACGCGGACCTCGCCTGGCAGTCCGGTACGCTGCTCGATCTCCTGCACGAGCTCGGCTACCAGCGCTACGACGAGCAGCACCGCGCCCATCTCGATCCCGACCTGGTGGCCGCGCGCTACCCACGACGGCCAGGCTGGCGCCCGCTGTTCGGGCAGGCCGGTGCCGCGGTGAGCCACCTGATCGCGCGTGACATCGGCACCGGTGACCTCTTTCTGTTTTGGGGCCTGTTTCGCTGCACAGAGGTACGGGACGGACGTCTCGGCTTCATGGGACGTCCATTCCACGCCATATACGGCTACCTCGACGTGGACACCGTCCTGGATGCCGGCGCAGGCGAGTGTGCGCCGTTTGCGCCAGAGTTTCCGCACTTCCGAGACGGCTATCTTGGCAAGACGTGCCGCGTATACATGGCGCGACGGCGGCTGAGCGGCACGGATCTGCCCGGATCCGGCGTCTTCGGCTTTCACCCCGCTCTCCGTCTCACGGCGCCCGCGGCGAGACGATTGACAGACTGGTCCCTCCCCGCCTGCTTTCATCCCGAGAGCGGTGCGATCCTCAGCTATCACACCGCCGCAAGCCGTTGGGCAATGGCCGCGGACGGGCTGACGCGGCTGACGGCAGTGTCGCGCGGCCAGGAGTTTGTCGCCTCCGCCAGCCCGGCTATCGCGGCGTGGGCACGAACGCTGATCGCGACATCATTGCGCATGGCTGAGCCGGCGAGCGCCGTTCGCGCGAACCTGCCGTGGCGTCTCCGTCGATAGACAAGCGGTCGGTGGGAGCGCGATGTTTCAGCTATTGACAGACCAGTGCCAGGGCGCGAGCTTACGTACGTGCGCGCCGGTACGGCCGCGGCCAGCTCGCATCCTGGCCGAGAACCTGCGCCGCATGCAGCGGCCAATGGGGGTCGCGCAGGAGCTCACGCCCCAGGAACACCATGTCCGCCTGCTCGGTCCGCACGATGTGATCGGCTTGCGCGGCGGCAGTGACCAAGCCGACGGCTCCTGTCATCACGCCCGCCTCGCGCCTCACCGTGGCGGCCAGCGGAGTCTGGTAGCCGGGCCCCACGGGGCCCGTGACTTTGGGCACGTTGGCACCGGAGGAGCAGTCGACCAGGTCGACGCCCTGCGCGGCGAGCCGGCGGGCCAGGGCGACGGAGTCGGCGAGGCTCCAGCCAGCCTCGAGCCACTCGGTGGCCGAGATACGCACGAACAGGGGATTGGCCGCGGGCCACACCTCGCGCACCGCGTCGACGACCCGGCGCAGCAGGCGGGTACGGTTCTCGAACGATCCGCCGTACTCGTCATCACGCATATTGCTGAGCGGCGACAGGAATTCGTGGAGCAGGTAGCCGTGGGCGGCGTGGATCTCCACGACCTGGAAGCCGGCCTGCAGCGAGCGGCGCGCGGCATCGCGGAACGCGCCGACCACGCGTTGTATGCCCTGCTCGTCGAGCGCCTCGGGCACGGGATGCTCGGGAGTAAAGGGGATGGCGCTCGGCGCCACGATCTGCCAGGCATCCGTGCGCCGCGTCCAGCGGTAGATCGCCGTCTTCGGGCCGGGACGTGCTTGCTTTTCGTCCCGCGTGGGCAAGCTGGACCCCGGCCACGGCGCCATACTGGCGGATGAATGCCGTCACGCGGCTCAGCGGCGCGATCTGATCGTCGCACCAGAGACCAAGGTCCCCGGGCGTGATGCGGCCTTCGGGCAGGACGGCGGTGGCCTCGACGCAGATCATGCCCACGCCGCCCAGGGCGCGGCTGCCGTAATGGACGAGATGCCAGTCGTTGGCCAGTCCGTCCTCGGCGGCGTAGGTGCACATCGGGGCCATGGCAATGCGATTGCGGAACGTGACTTCCCTGATCTGGATCGGCTCGAACAGGTACATGCTGCGGAAACACTCCTTCGCTGAGAGCCTGCTTGGCCCAGGCCGGGCGGCGGCAGCGCAAGGCCGAAGGCAGGTGTATCGTGTCTCGAGACGGTAGACGCCGGACCTGTGCCGCTGCCGGGCAAGCGAGCCCGAGTGTTAGGGTAGCAGACCTATGGAGTCCCGCGTGCGCAAGCTTGGCGAGCGGAATGCGCTACCCTGGGTGCTGGAGACCATGGCCATGACGCACACGGCAGTGGGCTGGGGCCTCGACGAATCTGCCTGTCTGGTGTGTGAGGACGGAGTGGTGAGGCGTGCCCTGGGAAAAGCAGTCTATCGCGTCGTGATGCGCGACTTCGCTGCCCGGGAATTCACCGTCGGCGTCGTGCCCGAAGGTGAGATTCCGCCGCCTGACTCGTGATACCCCGCCTTGCGGCCGGAGAGGCGGTCCGGCAGGCATCCTGCAATGTGGTGCGGACAGTTGAAGCTCAGGGCCGCTGATCGTGGCGCGATGCAAGCGTGCGAGTTGCCGGCGAGGCGCGCCCTCCAGAGAGGAAGGTGGCGGATATGAGTGAGGAAAAGAACAAACAGGTCGTGCGGCGCCTGTACGAAGAGGGATGGGCGAAAGGCGACCTCGCCGCGATCGACGAGGCCTTCGCCCCTGAGCACGTGCTGTACTGGAACGAGCTGCGGCCGACGGAGCAGCGCCGGACGCCCGAGGAGGTGAAGGCATTCCTGCAGGAGTATCGGGCCGCGGTGCCCGATCTCACGGTGACGATCGACAACCTGGTGGCCGACGGCGACATGGTCGCCGTGCAGGTGACCTTCCGTGGCACGCACGAGGGCGTATACGCGGGCATGGCGCCGACGCACCGGATGGGCCGCTTCACGGACATGCAGATACTCCGTCTGAAGGACGGCAGGATCGTTGAGTCGAGCCTGCCGTCCGGCGGACTGGACTACTTCTTCCGCCTGCTGCGCGGCGAGCTGTTCTAGTGGAGGCTCGCGAAACCCGCGAGCCGCAGACGAGCGACGACGAGAAGGCGCCTGCGTACATCCCGCGTCCGGAACTCGTGTGGTCTGCGCTCTCAGCGGACTGGAGCAGAGGCAGGCGCGGCGCAGAGGCTACGGGGCCGCTTTCGATGGCCTGACGGACAAGGGCTTGCTGGTCGGGCGTGAGCTGCACCTCCATATCCCGAGGTTAGGTGGGTCTGGGATGCTTGGCAAGGGTCCCGGTGCAGTGAGGCGCACCTGGACATTGTGATACGGCGGCTTGTTGTCTCGCGCCGATCGAAGCCGTGCCGAGCATGTCCGGAGGCGGTCGACACGACCGCGGTCCCAGGATCGGCGGACCGAAGCGCCGGATCACAGAGTCCAGGTCAGCCCGCGGCACGGTGCTGCCGCACGGTGGGAGGGGAGGACTGGTAAGCTCACAGGTGAATCTCGCAGTAGCACAGGAGAGCAAAGACCATGCCGCGGACGCCGCTGAGCCTGATCCCGGCCCCGACCATCTATGAGGAAACTCAGGGGAGCTTTCCCTTGCACGCCGGCCTGAGCGTCGCGCTGTCGCACGCGGCCGGGGCCGGCGAATGGATCGCCGCGCGGGAGGTGCAGGCCGCGTTGCTCGATCGGGGCGTAGCCGCTGCCATTCAGCCGCTCCGGCGCTGCTCGAGCACGGCGAACACCGTGGTACTGGCCGTGCGTGGCCGGGATGAGGAGATCTTCCGCGGCAGCCCGGGCGCCGGCGAGGTGCCGGCCTGGCCGTATGCCGACGGGGGCACGGATACTGGCGAAGGCTACAGCCTCACGGTGGCGGGTGAGGGTATTGCCGTGTGGGGAGCATCACCCGCCGGTCTAGCCCACGGTGCGCGGACGCTGACACAGATCCTGGCCCAGGCAGAGGGCAACGTGCCCGGGTTGCGCATCGCCGACGGGCCGGTATTTCGCCACCGCGGCATCATGCTCGACGTCTCGCGCGGCAAGGTGCCGACCCTGGCCACGCTGCGCCGTCTGGTCGACGTCATCGCCTCCTTCAAGCTGAACATGCTGCAGCTCTACGTCGAGGATACGTTTGCCTTCCGCAGCCATCCCGACATCGGGCGCGAATGGGGTGCGCTCACGCCGGAGGAGATCGTGGCGCTCGATGCTTACTGCCGCGAGCGCTACGTCGAGCTGGTGCCCTGCCTGCAGTCGCTGGGCCACCAGCGCCGCCTCCTCTCCATCCCCGCGTACGCGCACCTGGCTGAGACGGAGGCGCGCTGGAGCCTGACTCCCGCGCGCGAC
>CAWHAE010000008.1:0-423869 GCA_963827235.1 uncultured bacterium | reverse complement strand
GTGACGCTGCCGATGAAGACGAGATAAATGATAGTACTCATCGACAGTGAATCCCTCGCTCTACGAACTTAATGCAGCCCCGGTGCTGTTCGAAGGCAAGCTTTACATTCTTGGAGGTAAAATCGTCAATACGCGCGTGACTAAGGACGGTTCGCTGATAGAAGCTATTTACGCGCCTGTCGATTCGCGGGGTTATCTGAAAGACTATGTCAGGTCTATAAGGTTCCTTGCACTATACCCTAAGGAAAGGGCAATACTCGACCCAATCATATTCAGGAAAGACCGGGAGATCACGATAGCTGGCATATACAAAGGGACCAGAACGGAGAGGCTGGACGAGATGAACTACACATATGGATATTTCGAAATCGTCGATTTCCATCTTTGGGAAGAACCGCGATACTATCCAGCCTATTATCCGTATCCTTACGAGTGGTACGATCCTTGGTACGATCCCTGGTAAAATCCATGGTACCGCCACAACTGGTGGAGATAATCAAGCGTCGAGAGACTATTTGCCCGAATACTGCTTTGAAGGGAAAGATTTACCTCGCCCGATTCTTTCCCGATTCATCGATCCACCAATCCTGCATATGACAAAAGCGGAAGGATAGTTGCATAATAATTTTTTGAGCTTCAGCCTCGTCGCATTTCTGGGGCTGTCGGTGTTTGCCCTCGTCATTTGTGAACTACCCGCCACCTAACCGCAGGAAGCAGTTAAGGTGGGGGCTTCGCGATTCGCAGACACAAGCACCCTGCGAGGAATACCCGCAGTGCGTCTTACAGTCGCCTCCTGCCCGTGTACAACCGGGCCACCCATGATACGGCTAACATCCATGGATGCGCGCTTTGATTCGGGCAGTCCCTGCCCTATTTGCCGCCGTGATCCCTTCCTGACCATTACGGCCTTCTTCTGCTTTACCACAATCACGCCATCCAACTATGCCTTGATACCACGTTTCTTGATTACTAGGGCTGCATTGTAGTCGGCATTTGCCGTAAAACCGCAGTCCTGGCAGATGAATTCTGCCTGCGTTTCCCGATTATCGGGGTGAGTGTGCCCGCATCGGGAACACTCCTGCGAAGTGCCATGAGCCGGTATCTTGATTGTCAACTTCTCCCTCTTGAGTCCTTTGTACCTGATAAACTTAACAACCATTCCCCACATAGATCTCAGTATGGCATCGTTAAGTCCCGACTTGGCAGCAGCTCCATTCTTTATGTACTTGCCGTTTTCGTCCTGTTTAGGCTTTGCCCGTTTGGTCATGTTTTTAACCTGCAGGTCCTCATGGACAAATACCTGGGCCTCGGACTCTACGATGGTATGGCTGATCTTGTGGGCACAGGCCTGCCGGATATTGCGCTCCTTGGCGTAGGTATCACCGATCTTCTCTTTTGTTACCTTTCGCCGATTTGATTCTTTCTGCTGCTTGGCTAGCCGCTTCTGTAGTTTCTTCCTCTGCTTCCTTGCCTTGGTCAGACGTTTCTTCTGGGTCTCAGTGAAGTCATAGTTAACCCCATCGCTAGTCGCCATGGGGATAGTGACTCCACGATCTGCACCCACGGCAATTGCCTCCAGCTCTTCGGCGGTCAGTCCTGAGAAGTACTCGATTAACTTCTCTTCGCTCATTGGCTCCATGTTGCCGGACAAGTTTGCCTCTGCATAATTGAATGACACATGCCATTCCCCATTATGGCGAGCAATAGCGATCGATTTTGGTATCCCGTAGGGACGATGTGCCTTGAACTTAAGCTCCCCTATGGGCGACTTCTCAGTGCCTATAAACAGCTTGTGTTCGATGATATCCCCGTCCTTGGATCCGGTAATCTTGCCGGTCGGAATGAACCGGAACAGTTCCTTGGTGATCATTACGGTCTGACGACCGTGCTTTTTTCTTCTGGTCGGACGTTGAGCGAGTCCCTGACGGAAGCGGGCATGTCCCTGCATGTAACGGTAAGCACCGTTACGCAATATCTGGGATGGGACATCGTACAGAAACGGGGTCAGATCCTTATCCTTGAACTGGGAGTACTGCTGGTCGGTCGGGGTGTGAACTCCGGTTAGGGATAGGGAATGGTTTCTGAAAGTCCGGAAATACTCATCCTCAGCTACCTTGGCGTTATAGACAAAGCGCTGGCATCCAATCCACTGCGACAGTGGCCTCGACAAGATACTGCCCGGATAACACCGGAATTTGACTCCGCTTTGCATATACTCCCTATTAAATTATGTCGCTGCTTAAGAAAAGTCAACACCACACTGCACTGCTGTCAAGCCAAAGTGAAAATGTCCGGTTTTAAGCAGCGTTCAAACAGGCATCTATTTCCCACCGTCGCAACGGAGTGAAAGAAAGTCTGGATCTCTACCTCCAAGAACATGGCCAGTCGCTTGTCACGCCTGATGAATCTTTCTTATCAAATCTCCTTTGCGTGGCACATAAGGGGCCTTGATCAGCACAGTCTCTCCGGCCAATGCCGAGACAGCTTCGATCCCGTCTTCATATCGCAATATGTCGACGGCAATCATCTTATCTTCGTGTCCAGGGATCAGATACTCGATCCACTCGCCGACAGAGATTTTGATCCTGAGCAAAACCCTGGCAAATTGACCCTTTGTATCGAGGACGATACCGACCAGTTCACTTTCTGGCGCGTAGTTCTTGCCCGTGACATTGCATATTTCGTCTTTATCGGATCCGAACAAGAGTCCCGTCGTATATCCCCGTTTGCCGAACAGGGATAGTTCTTTTTGCCATGCCGGGAGCCGCGACTGATAGAGATCATCATTGCCGATAAGGTCGACCGCTTCTCGGTACGCCCTAGTTACGCCTGCGACATAATGGACGCCCTTCATCCTGCCCTCGATCTTGAAGCTGCCTATGCCTGCACGACTCAAAAGCGGCAGGTGCTCGACGAGGCAGAGGTCTTTGGAGTTCATGACATACGCCCCGCCGTCGTCTTCGAACACGGGTAAATATTCCCCAGGCCGTTTCTCCTCGACGAGGGCATATTTCCATCGGCATGAATTTGTACATTCGCCGGCGTTTGCACTCCTCGAAGCCAGGAAGCTGCTAAGGTAACACTTGCCGGAATAAGACAGGCATACCGATCCGTGTACAAAAGTTTCGAGTTCAATTTCCACGGTTTCGCCGATCTCTCTTATCTCTTCTATCGAGAGCTCTCTTGATAGAATCAGTCTTTTAGCGCCCATCTTCTCCCAGAAGTGGGCCGATTCGCTATTGGTAATGTTAGCCTGGGTGGAGACGTGGATATCTACCTCAGGGGCCTTTTCCCTGAACATCATGAACAGGCCTGGATCGGAGATGATAACAGCATCCGGCCTGATGTCTTTGAGGATACGGATATGGTCTTTGACAGCCTGCAGGTCGCGGTTGCGGGCAAAGATATTTGCCGTCACATAAACCTTGACGCTGCGATCATGAGCGTATTGGACTGCTGCGGCAAGCTCTTCAGAATCGAAGTTCCTAGCTTTGTTTCGCAAGCTGAACCGCGGATCTCCGAGATATACCGCATCCGCACCGTAATGAATTGCGGTACACATCTTTTCGAAGTCGCCCGCAGGAGAGAGCAGTTCCGGCCTTTTCATCGCGCGGCCGATCTTCTGAACTTCTCTATTTCCTGTCGCGCTAGTTCATCGCAGCGCTCGTTTTCGACATGGCCGTTGTGTCCCTTGATCCAGACCCATTCAATGTCATGCCCTTTCGAGACCTGGAGGAGCCTTTCCCAAAGGTCCCTGTTCAGGACCTCCTTCTTCTGCGAGTTGCGCCAGTTGTTCCTGATCCAACCATTTATCCACTCCGTCATTCCCTTGACGATATAGTTCGAATCCGTCGTCACCTTGATCCTGCAGGGCTTTTTGAGAGCTTCGATTGCAGAGATAACGCCCATAAGTTCCATGCGGTTGTTCGTAGTGTGAGACTCGCAGCCGGATATCTCTCTTTCCTTTGCGCCCGATCTCAGAATGGCTCCGAACCCGCCGGGTCCAGGATTGCCGCTGCATGCCCCATCCGCAAAAATATCCACAAAATGTTTCTTTTCCATAATCTATTATTTTACAGGGAAGGACGTAATCATTGAAAGTCGGTGCGTTTCGAAGGGCCTCCATCTGATCAGTCGGGACTTTACGGTGCAATTCTATTATTTGAGTGTAACAACCGTCACGCCTCTGCCGCCTTCATGCTGCTCGCCACTGCGGAAACCTGTTACCAGAGGATGGCCCTGGAGATGTTCCCTTACCGCTCTCATGAGAATGCCTGCCCCGACACCATGGATTATCACCACCTCACGCAACCCTGCCAATGCCGCATGGTTTAGAAAAGGTTCGATTCGCGACAAAGCATCATCTACACGCAGCCCTATTATGTTGATGCTTATCGCTGCTCTTTCAGATACGGCTTGCGGGAGTTCTCCTGTCTGCCTGCCGGCGCAGACGCTCTTGCCTTTTTTCTTCTGAATACCGGTAAATGGGATCTCGACCTCGACACTCCCATATTTTACCCTGATCCGCTCATGTCGACGGTCGACATCTACTACTTGTGCGTCCAGATCGATGGATCTTACATAGACGAGATCGCCTTTCCTTATCGATTCTATAGAAAGAGACCCAGCCTCCTCAGGCATCTGGGCAACTAGGGTCTTGTCGATCTCCTGCTTCTTTGTGTCCGCTATCTTCAACGATTCTCTGATCTTCTCTTTTTCAGCCTTCTTCGCAGCTTCGAGGAGTTCATAAAGCTCTCTTTTTACAGCACCCGCAAGCTCGGACGACTCCCGGTATGCATTTGCCAGCACGACATCGCGCTCACGCTTAGCTGTCGCAGTCAACTCATCCAGGTCCTTTCTCTTTTCTTCCAGTTCCAACTTTTGCCTCTTGATCTCGCCTATGGCGTTCTCGTAATACGACCTCTTTTCGGTCAGGTCACTTATGAGATTGTCGAATTCGACCTTCACACCTCCAAGTAGTGCTTTTGCCGAATCGACCACCCGATCCGGCAGCCCGTATCTCCTGGCGATCTCGATAGCATGAGATTGCCCCGGTTCTCCAACCCTCAGCCGAAAGAGTGGCGACAGGGTATTCTGATCGAATTCCATGGACGCATTGAGCATACCGGCGGTCCTGTGCACAAATCCCTTGATATCCATAAGGTGCGTTGTTGCAAAAAGGAGTGCGCCTCTTTCCTTTATCTCGTTCAGCACAGCGCAGGCCAGTGCTGCACCCTCGACCGGGTCTGTACCGGTGCCTAGTTCGTCAAGCAGCACAAGCGCCTTAGGGTCAGCCTTTTTCAATATCTCTGATATATGCGCTATGTGCGCCGAAAAGGTCGAAAGGTCGTTCTCGATCGATTGTTCGTCGCCTATATCTATCAGCAGATCGCTTATCAGCGGGAAACTAGATGACGAATCGGCCGGAACAGGCATACCTGTGAGAGCCATCAGAGCCAGAAGCCCAATTGTTTTTATAGATATGGTTTTGCCCCCCGCATTAGAGCCTGTAATGACCATGACCGCATCATCACCGCCAAGCCGAACGGAAAGTGGGACTACATGCCTGCCCGTGCCGTGCTTCTGAAAGCTGAGGGAAAGGAGCGGATGACTGCCATTGACAAGATTGATAAGTCCGGATTCGTTGATCTCGGGAATCTCCATCCTCAGGAGGACGGCCAAGCGGTATATACAATTCAGCATGTCGATATACACTAGGAGCTTGAACTGCTCCTCGATCTCGACCAGTTGTTCGCGTATCCGCGCAGATATGCTGCGCAGAATGCGTATCTCTTCGGCCTTCTCCTCAGCAGTCAGATTCTCAAGTTCGTTCGAGAGGCCTATAATCGCAATCGGTTCCACAAAGGCCGTCTCACCCGATTTCGACACATCATGCACGACTCCGGCGACCTGGCCCTTCGAATCCATCCTTACAGGGATGACCCATCTGCCCGACCTCGTTGTGACGAAATCGTCCTGCAAAAATACTGATACATCCTCGCTTCTCGTCATGTCTTCGAGCTTTTTCCTGATTCGGGACTCGATCCTGCGTATCTCGGCGCGTATGCCGGCAAGGGTTGAAGAAGCCGTATCCAGAATAGCACCCTGACTGTCGACGGACTTTTTGAGTACCTTCAGAATGTCCGGAAAACCTGTAAGCCCTTCTGCGAGCTGTCGAAGGGAAGGGATGTCTTCTCGCAGTCCAAGATTTTCAGCAATGTCCGAGATCAGTTCAAGAACCGGCGTGAAACCTGCAAGTTCGACTCCTTCTAGCACTGACCCCTCAGGTCGCGCCTTTAAAAAAAGACCACCGATATCGGGAAACTGCGACAGTCCGAGCGAGATGCCCTGTGATGAGAGCCTTAAGATATCTCCTGTCTCACGCTGCCTTCGCGAGATTTCCCGTTTGTCAGACAAAGGTGCAAGTTTCGCAACAGCAGCTTCCGTGGCGCCGCTGTTTGCAAAACCTGCGATGATCCTGAGAAGCTTGTCGAATTCGAGCAAAGAGAGTGTGTGGAGTGATATCATTGAATCACTTGGGGACGTTTAAAGGCCAACCGCCTCCATGACCCTGTTCTTCTGTTTCTCAAGGGCCTTCTGTCCCTGCTCAAGCGATTTGACGATCTCCTTCTTTGCTGCGCCGGAAAGCTCGACACCCCTGTCGATAAGTTCGGTCACCCTGTCTTTTGTCTCATCAACAAAATCATCAACCCTGTCGATGGTATCTTCGACAAGGTCGACGGCCTCGTTCTTTACCCGCCTTGCCGTCCGTTTAATGTCCTTTCTTGTCTCGCGGCCCGATTGCGGCGCGTAGAGAAGTGCAATGGCCGCGCCTATCGTGCCGCCGATCAAAAATGCCGCCCCAACTTTGACAACATCATCATTCTTCATATAAACCT
Organism: uncultured bacterium; assembly: GCA_963827235.1. Lineage (GTDB taxonomy): Bacteria > Chloroflexota > UBA5177 > JANWHV01 > JANWHV01 > JANWHV01. The sequence continues at coordinate 416,970 of CAWHAE010000008.1, read as the reverse complement.
CCTGTGATCAAAAATTCTAATTTGATATTTATAATATTACCAGCAAAAGCGGCTCAATGCTATTTCGGCATAGCATGCACGACTTTCCGATGGTCGATGTACATTTTAAGATGCTTTTTCAAGGCGCTCCGCTATCGTCAATTTCGGACGAAAGAGAAACACCAGCTGTCTGATTCACTCGACATCGAGCTCAGTATATGCAATACCCTCTGTTTCAGGCATGCTTATCTATAGAAGAGATTTTTTGAATCAGTCGGGATACACAGCTGATGAAGATGAAGGAGTATTGTATGAGACATCGTTCATTTTTAGCAATATTGGGTGTCTTTGCGGTGGTAACCTCATCGCTCGGTCTTGTAAGTGGTGCCTCCACCTTCCTTGTTACAAAAGATTGCTACAGCGCCCTTCCTCGACAGCGATGGGAAAAAACTGTGCAACATGCTATATGAAACCTAAGATTTCAGGAAGATCACTTCTGCTGCAGCTATCCAGCAGGACAAGAGAGACAGCCTGAAGCTTTCATTCCAGACGCAGGTGTACGACATCAACTACAAGCCCATCGAAGCTGGCACCACGGCTAGGATGTTAGGACTGAGGGAGAATCTTCAATACCTCGCGCAAGGATACTGAGACGCGTCAGGCTGAAATGCTGCTAGCACTTTTAGCGCGTTCCAAGCACGCAACTGGTGATAATCAGAATACTTGTTGTATGGAATAAGCATGAGTAAAAACTGATCATGCAACCAACTTTAATTTCAAGAAGTCAGGGAGTAGAATCACCTTCCTGTCTCCCTTCCGAATCTTTATGCTCTTCTCCTTCTGTAATGCATCAATTGTTCTTGTCACCGTCTCACGACTTAGGCCCGTCATAGAAGCCATTATTTGGTGAGTTAACCTGATGTTCAATAAAGTCCCTTCCGCAACTGGTTCACCATGAGAGGCGGAGAATTTCTGAAAAAGCATGGTTAGCCGCTGCTCTGAGTTCTTAAAATTAACCATCTGTACTCTTTCACAGGAATCCCTAAGTCTCATACAAAACATTTGAATTAAATTATCAAGCACCTTTTTCTGTGAATAAATAATAGAAAAGAAATTTTCTCGGCTAATAATGGCAGCTGAAGTGTCCTCTATTGCTACAACCTCGGCAGGGGAAGTCTTGCAATCTAGTAACGACAATTCCCCGAATGAATCTCCAACAGCATGGATAGCACTGATAATCTCTTTCCCATCTTCGGTCATCTGCACAACCTTGACCCTACCAGACATTATAAGATACATATAAGAATTAGTATCACCTTCCCACAAAATCACGTCGTCTTTGGGATAATATTTAACCACTATTTTCCCAACGATATCTCCCATCTCCTCATCACTTAACGCCGAAAACATCTGCATTTTCCTAAGATCATCAAATAATCCGGGGAATTTATACATTGCCATGATACCTCCATTTGTAGGCAAATGTTTACTATCACGTCTGCTTGCCATACAACCCTTACGCTGTATGTGGTATAGCAAGTCTTATGCCTAAATAGCTCGATAGATGATAAATAAGCAACGGTTAAAAGACTAACCACTTAAAATAAATAGATCATTTTCTTTTTCACTCCCGGCTTCCCACCTTTGCCTCTACTTTTCCACCTAACACTTGTGCGGCAGTATTTTCCAATTTCTTACGTCTAAGGAAAGATTTTCCCACAATGCCAGAGGCAGTTACGCATACAGTTTAGCTTAATATCGTCATTTTTATGACAGGTACGTGCGATAAAGACAGTTTCTTTTTATCTGTGTCCGAACTCCTCCGTAAAATCCGTGCCAAGCCTGTTATAATGGTTGAGATACAGATGGAACCACCGTATACATATTCATACTGGGAGAGATGAATGAACGACAACCGATTATTAACTCATGAAGAACTAAAAAAGGAAAAGCTGCATAAACAGATCAGAAATGTCAATATTGAGCACAACAAAAGCCTGAGTCGGTTGGAACGTTCAGCTGTCTGGATCACTAACAAGGTCGGCTCAATGGGGTTCTTCATTATTGTCTTTGTATGGACAATTGTTTGGCTAGGATGGAATACTCTCGGGCCAATCGAGTCAAGGTTTGATCCATTCCCGGCTTTTGTCTTATGGCTGTTTCTATCCAATGTTTTACAGATATTCTTAATGCCGCTGATTATGATAGGTCAAAATCTCCAAGGCAGACATGCTGAAAAAAGAGCCGAATCAGACTTTGAAGTCAATGTAAAAGCGGAAAAAGAAATTGAAACAATTCTCTTGCATCTGGAACGTCAGAACGATCTCATGCTCAAGATTCTTGATAGATTGGAGAATGCCGGCAGGGCAGATAGCAAATAAGATATACTTAAGAGAGTTATCGTGGAGTTCGACGGTAGAACATTTCCAATGCTAACCAATCGAGGTTAAATCATATGACTTTATTGAAGATTCTCGTCCTTGCTCTGGTCCAAGGGGCCGCTGAACTGTTGCCGATATCAAGTTCAGCGCATGTCATTATTGCAGAAAAATTGATGGGACTTGACCCCACCAGTCCTGAGATGACGCTTCTTCTGGTAATGCTCCACACAGGTACGATGTTCGCGGTCATCATTTTTTTCTGGAAGTCGTGGAAAAAAAGTTTCTTTTCTTCACGGCATACATTCTTGGTTTCGGTAAGACTTATTATGGTAGCTACATTATTGACAGGTGTTATCGGATTATTTCTGAAGTCCCTGATTGAAAGATTCATATTAGGGAATGTCCCCCATGCAGAGATTGAACTTCTTTTCGGCAACTTAACTCTTATCTCGACAGCACTTGCGGCAGTGGGCGCGGTAATAATCTTCTCGGGATGGAAAAGTCGTCGTTCGCCCAATGGGCATACCCCTTTGGACATAAACGAAGCTTTGTGGATCGGAGCGGTGCAGGGTCTGTGTTTGCCATTTCGGGGATTTTCACGTTCCGGGGCAACAATATCAACAGGACTTCTATTAGGGATCACAAAGGCTAAAGTTGAAGAGTTTAGTTTCGCTCTTGCAGTTGTGCTTACACCACCAATTATCATACGAGAGGTTTTGAGACTGCTGAAGGCACAGCATGCGTCTTTGCAGGACATGACAAGCGTGGCAGGTCTTTTTTATCCCAGCCTGCTGGGCATGATGCTGAGCTTTATTTCTGGCATGTTGGCCCTTCGGTGGCTTTCCAATTGGCTGGAACACGGCCGCTGGCATCTTTTTGGAATATATTGTCTATGCGCATCGGTTGCTGTTTTTCTGCTCCATAAAAATGGCCTCTAAGAACTGTAAGAATTGGGTTGTTCCGTCCGAAGTATAGACGTCCGAAATGGTCAGAATATCCACGTCATTAGTTTGTAATTCATCTAACAGGCTGAGCCGATAGTCCAATCAATATTAATGAAACCCACCAGACAGGAAACAAAGGGAGTGATTCTCGTCTTGTTCAGTGCCGTGCTGTGGGGTATATTCCCGGTGATAGTCAATCGGGGCTCGCATCGTATTCCTGCGTTGGCGTTTGCGGCGATTTCCACACTTTTAGCCTCAGCCGGCGCATTCGCCTACATAGCAATAAGCCGAAAACTTGGCGAACTCAGAAAGAAGGAAGCATATGCTTCACTTCTCATGATTACCTTGTGCATCGTCATAATTCCTTACATACTGTTCTTTATCGGGTCGAGCAAAACGTCAGGCATAAACACCTCGTTATTGTTACTCTCGGAGATTCTTTTCACCATGCTATTTACCCCCCTTATAGGCGAAAAAACCACGATCGAAAAACTGATAGGCGCTTCGGGTATATTTATTGGATCGGCACTAATTTTATACAACGGCAAATTCAGCCTAAATATAGGTGATATACTGGTCATTGCAAGTACAGCTACATATCCGATCGGCAATTTCTACGCAAAGAAAGCCTTGTACCAGGTTTCGCCCGCCACGATACTCTTCGTCCGCTTTTCTATCGGCGGGTTATTCATCCTGCTGCTTTCGATGATTGTTGAAAAGCCGTCGAATATGTCCGATATCGTTCTTGCAGGTTGGCCCACGCTCCTGTTCACAGGGCTTATCCTGCTTGGAGTCGGTAAGATAATTTGGTATGAGGGACTTGCACGATTGGATATCTCCAAGGCGATCTCGCTAGGAATGACCTTCCCCTTCTTCAGCCTCATCCTGCTCATCGGAATATTCAAAGAAGAGATATCTAGTTATCAGTGGATAGGAATTACTGCAATGATGGCCGGAGTCTATTTTTCCGTCAGAAGGGCATCCGTAGATCCCAGCTCGACAAAATATAGACAAAATTGATTCGCGAAAAAAACAGTGTGAATACGCTAAGTTGTTCCGTCTGAAAACCTCCCCTCAACATCTATTTATCCAGTACGGTTCTGACTTTTCCTAACAAATCTGCAGGTAACTAAGGCTTACATATATGACCCAGTCTGGCTAACGTCCAACTAATTCGCAATGCCTGTCCGAAGTCTTCGTAATATATATCTATCGTCTCTCGTTGTTATAATGATATTAATCGATGTCTTTATTTGAAAGGCTCAATGCACATTTTAGGTGATATAAAATGAGAAGCATTATCAAGTATTCGTTGATCTTTTTCTTAATATATTCCCTATTCGGCTGCGCCACCACGCGCGGCGTCCTTCACGACGAAGCTGAAAGACAGGTCAAGCCGGAAGATTACAACATAGAAATATACGCTGCCTACGGAGCGCCTCGTACGTACAAGGTGATTGGGACAGTTATTGCAAGCACTGGGCCGTTTCATCATGTCATGGATGCCATCGAGCACTTACAGGATGAAGCAAGAAGAATGGGCGGAGACGCCCTTATTGATCTCGTTCAAGGAATGCCGAAAGGAGAACCGATGCCCGAAGGTGGATGGTTCATTTTCGGCGGCACCGGCGAGATATGGAGTGCAAAGGTCGTTGTCTGGGAATAATGCTCACTCGCTCAGGTGGAACGGCACGCTTGTAGACACTATCCCTTTCTTGAACGTCAACACGCCTTTTATAAGGAGGGCGGTCTGGTTATGCAGCAGGTGGTGCCACCATTTCTGGGGGACGAACTCAGGCATTATTACGGTAATAACGCCCATTTTATATCTTGCGTGCACCTCATCCAGGAAATCGAGAAACGGCCTCATTATCGAGCGGTACGGTGATTCTAGTATTATGAGCGGAACGCCCATCCCGTATTCTTGCCATTTGTCCTGTATCCTTTTTGTCTCCTCTTGGTCCAGGCATACGTAGACGGCAGAGACGTCGTCGGAAAGCGCCTTGGCATATTTAACTGCATGTATTACGGCTTTCTGTACTCCTGATATAGGGATTACCACTGAATGGTGCTGGAATTCCGTTTCTTTTACATGTCCTTCAAGTGAGAGCTGGGCAGCAACGGACCGATAGTGTGACTTGACCTGCTTTGTCAGGAATACTATCGTCGGTATAGCTATGATGACCAGCCATGCCCCGTGCATAAATTTCGTCGCTGCGATGACGCTCAGAACCAGCGCAGTAGTAATCCCACCTACGCCATTGATGACAGCCGATTTCTGCCAACCGCTTCCCTTCTTGTCGATCCAGTGCTTCACCATCCCTATCTGGGACAATGTGAAAGCAAGAAACACGCCGACTGCGTAAAGCGGGATGAGTGCATGCGTCTCGCCTCCGAACCCTAAGATAAGGATTGCGGAGAAGAGACTGAGCAAAAGTATACCATTTGAAAATACAAGTTTGTCGCCCCGGTTGCTGAGCTGCCTCGGCATGTAACCATCCACGGCCATTATCGAGGATAGCCGTGGGAAATCGGCGAACGAGGTGTTGGCGGCAAGGATGAGAATCAGGAACGTAGATATCTGCACTATGTAGTATAGGACCCCTTTTGAAAACACGGTGCGCGCAAGCTGCGATAGCATTGTCTCGCTCTCGCTGGGAAGTATACCGTAGTGGTTTGTAAGAAAGGTTATCCCTATAAAGTAGGTCCCGAGGATCGCAGCCATCCAGGTAAGCGTGATGCTTGCGTTTCTTGCCTCGGGTTTTTTGAAGGCTTTCACTCCATTCGAGACCGCCTCTATTCCGGTCAGCGCAGCGCAGCCTGAAGCAAAGGCCCGCATGATAAGGAATATCGGCAGAATGCTGCCTGCCGGGGCTGCCTTGTATTCGGGCAGTGGAGGATGGGGCAAATAAAAATATTTGAAGAGGCCGTAGATTATCAGGGCGGCCAAGCTTCCGATGAACACATATGTCGGCAGCGCGAATATTTTGCCGGACTCCTTGACGCCCCTCAGGTTCCCTACAGTCAGGACTAGCAGCGAAGCCATGCACAGCAAGACTGAATGGTTTTGCAGGACAGGGACTGCCGAGGTAATCGCCTCAACTCCTGCCGTTATACTGACGGCCACGGTAAGCACGTAGTCGATAAGGAGGGCAGCCGCAGCCACAAGGCCGGTGTTTATTCCAAGGTTGTCCTTGGCGACAATATATGAACCGCCGCCCGATGGATATGCATGAATGGTTTGACGATATGATATAGCGACAATGGCGATAAGAGTCGCAATCCCGATCGCAATTGGCATAGAATAGTGGAGCATAGTAGTGCCTGCAAGCACAAGCACGAGAAGGATTTCCTCCGTAGCATACGCGACGGAAGAAAGTGCATCCGACGAAAAGACGGCCAGCCCGAGAGTTTTTGGAAGACGTTCGTGTTTTTCCCTATCCGTTTCAATGGGCCTACCGATAAGAATACTTTTGAGTGACATCTCTCCTCCTTACAATAGGTGAGAGCAAAGGGGGAGATCGCTGCGATGCAGCGAGGTTGAAGATCCTGCCATTGCCCTTCCACATGCCGACGAGGTTAGCTGACGGGCTCAGGCATGGAAGTGCCCTTTCCTAAACCGGAATACGCCCCAAAAAACGGTTCCCCCGCATCCATTCCTGATGGATTTAGGCTGCTAATGTCTTAACTGATAATCCGGGCCCTCAAAATTTGTACTGGAAGCTGCCGGTTACTTCTATTTAGAATAACTAAAGAAAGTATAAAAATTGTGTAAAAATTGTATCAATAAGGGCGCCCTAAGCGCTTAACCGCCTTCATGCTTCTTCCAGCAATCCCAATTTTCCTGCAAGCCACTTCGCGGTCGTAGCCTGGATCAGGATTGTCATAAGGATAGCGATAAATGTAACAGCAGCTATGATTTCGGCGCCAGGTACATGCTTTCCCGTCAACAAGCCTGCGAGTGCTGCGGGAACTACGCCCGTCTCTCTCGTCCAGCACATAAAGATCATTTCGTCGAAACTCCATTTTGCCCGCCTGTCCGGAATGGCGCATAAAAAGACTGTAATCGGCCGTGCGATTAACATGAATATGCTGACGATAATTATCCCACCGAACAGGAATTTGCTCATGAGACTGAAATCGACCTGCGAGCCCAGAAGGATGAATATAAACATCCTCATGATCATAGCTGTCCTTGTGATATATTCATCGAGTTTCTTATGCTCGAGCACATTCATCCGAAAGCCGAACGATTCCTTGTTGCCGAGCATGATTCCGAAAACAAAAACCGCCATGAAACCGCTCGTCTGAGTTCCATCCGCACCCAAATAAGTCCCGATTACAGCCATTAGCGTTATTACGGGAGCGTATTTGGCCAGGAAGTCAAACTTCTCATGGGCTATTAGCAAAGCGCTGAGATATCCCATTGCCCCACCTATGACAACTCCCCCGACAGACTGCTTCAAAAGATCCGAAAGGGATCCAATTAGCGAAAAACCGGAAGAACCCATAGCGACAGAGAGGATCGCGAAAGTGAGGACGGAACCTGTTGCGTCGTTAAATGCCGATTCGCTGACCAGCGACTGAGAAACCCTCTCCTTTATTCTCAATTGATGGAAAACAGGGATTATCGTAGCTGGATCAGTCGGTGCGATTACGGCACCCAGCAATAGAGCTGTAATCAAAGGGAGCCCCAGCAAATAATAAGCAGCAATACCTGTAATGGCTGTCATGATAATAACGCCGACCGTAGCGAGAACGAAGAGAGTGATCCAGACCTGCTTCATGACCTTCAGCCTGATCGAAGCTCCGCCGTCGAACAGGATATAACAGGCGCCGAATATGAGTATGATTTGGTTCAGAGCCGAGTCGGCAGCAATGTGTAAGATGCCGGCAACCTCAGATCCGAGCAGGATGCCGGCAAGAAGAAATATAGCCACATCCGGGACCTTGAGCTTTTGCGACAGAAAGACCGAAACGGTGCCTGCTGCCAGGATGACGGCAAAAGATAGCAGCAACTGCCTGGCCATCTCAAAGCTGATCGCGGATTCCACACATAGTCTCCCGGGAGTTTTTTCAATTATAAACAAAACACCCTGCCGATGGGCAGGACATTTTGCTTATCTGCGCCCTATCGGCGGGCCTTGAGACCGAAGTCGGGATATGCGGTGACAGAGACTTCATTCTGGTCGAGCCCTTCGAACTCGACTTCAGGAGATACCCGAACTGCAATAATCCTGTTCAGCAGTTTAAAAAAACCATACATCACGGCGAATACAAATACGAAATTTACAACAACACCGATGACCTCGGCAGCGAACTGCGATGCGCCGCCGTAGAACAGCCCCTTGACCGCGCCGGCGACGCCGTTGAGACCATCGCCATATGTCCCGTCCGCAAAAAGTCCGAGACCCATAAGCCCCCATGCGCCGCAAGTGCCGTGAACGGATATGGCACCTACGGGATCATCGACCTTTAATCTCCTCTCGACGAAGAAGATGCTCACGCAGCAAAGGACTCCCCCGATAGCTCCGATAATTACGGCCCCGACAGTGCTTACAAATGCACAGGCCGCCGTGATGGAGACGAGTCCTGCTAGCAGTCCGTTAGCACACACGGAAAGGTCCGGCTTGCCATAAAGAACCCACATATAGCACATGGCAGAGAAGCATGCGGCGCAAGAAGCAAGCATTGTGTTTACCGCAATCACGCTTATCCTCAAATCAGCACCTGCAAGGGTGGATCCTGAATTGAACCCGAACCAACCGAAGAAGAGAATGAGGCAACCCACGATGGCCATAGGAATATTATGGCCAGGCATAGCATTGGGTGTACCGTCGGCCTTGTATTTTCCCATGCGGGGACCCAGAACGATCGCTCCTGCCAGAGCCGAAACGCCTCCGACCATATGGACGACCGATGATCCGGCAAAATCGAGAACACCATGGCCGAGACCGAAGTTCTTGCCGAGCATAGAAAGCCACCCGCCACCCCATACCCAGTTTGCATAAAGCGGGTATGTGACCATTGAGATGAAGAAACCGAATATAACTAATGACTTGAATGACCAGCGTTCGGCCATTGCACCGGTCGGAATAGTGGCCGCAACATCCATTAAAACCACCTGGAACAAAAAAAGCGTAATGATCGAGACATCATAAGCCTGCCCCGAAAGGAAGAAACCGGTTGTGCCGAAAAAACCGAAGTCTTTGCTGAACAGGTGCAATGCAAATTCACCATTCAGCAATCCCGTGCCACCAGCAAGAGGGCTTGGTCCTGAGCCGCCCATTTGGAAAGCATATCCGCAAACCCAGTAACCAAGGACACCAAATACAAATACCATCATGTTCATCGCCATAGTATGGCCCGCGTTCTTCGTCCTTGTGAACCCGGTCTCCATCATTGCAAAACCTGCCTGCATAAAAAAAACTAAAAACCCGCAGATCAGGGTCCAGATGAAATTAATAGCTATTCTGCTGTGGCCTATCACATCCGCCAGCTTCACGGCGAGCGGCTCGTTTATCGCAAGGTTTTTCATATCATCCGTTGTGGGTGCGCCTCGCGAGGCCCCTACAACATCCACGGCTCCACCGGTATTTGCTCCGGACGAATCAGGTTTCAGTCCAGGCGCGGATGCGGATCGCACCTGTTCATCGGCAAATGTCTGGAATGAAGGCAGCAGGAGTCCAGCAAGTAACACCGTCATCAACAAAATTATCCATGCCCTGTTCATTTCCATCTCCTTTTCGACTATATCTTGATTTTGTCTCCGAACTGGATTATCATCCCTCCGCAGACAATGACTGACAATCCAATCCAGGTCGAGCCCGGTATATTCTCATCGAACACGAAGCGCCCGAACAATACACTGATCAGCGCGAATACTGCCACATAAACGCCGAGAAGTCTGGAAAAATCCCATTTAACCGTGTTGACCACTACTCCGTATAATCCCAGCATTGCGGCGCCCATAAGAATCACTAACATCCCGCTGCCGCGGAGACCTTTACGGACTACCGCATCCCCACCAACTTCCAAGAGTGCTGCGGCTATAAAAATAAGCCATGCAAGATATGTCATATTTAGTCCTCCGATACAATAATAATTTAGATCAATGAGCGGGCCCACGTTGAATGATAAGCCAAAGCACAAAAATGAAGATTGCCAGAGATATCGACACGCCCAGCACTATCCAGCGGACCTTCTTCCAGCTCTGCTTCCATGGGGTTGGCGACTGAAGCCGGTCGCATCGTCCGGTCAATTTTACCGAGCCCGGATTGTCCAGGTCCGCCTTCATCGCTGCGGCTGATTGATATCGGTCTCTCGGATTGCGTTCCATAGCGTGCAGAATAATCTCCTCGACATGCGTAGAAACTCTCGGGTTTTGTTTCCGTGGTGCCTCAGGGTCGCCGGTTACACGCGCGTTCATAATTACAAACGGATTGTCGCCATCGAACGGCGGTACTCCGACCACCATTTCATAAAGCATTGCCCCAAGGCTGTATATGTCGGTCCGCACGTCACCGCGCTTCCCGCTTACCTGTTCAGGCGCCATGTAGTCAGGTGTACCCACAGCAGGAGTGAAGCCTGTGAATGTGAGCCGTCTGCCTTCCTCGGCCTTGGCGATGCCGAAATCCATGATCCTGATCGTTCCGTCATAGCAGATCATGATGTTCTGCGGCTTAAGGTCGCGATGGATGACACCGTTCTCATGCATGTACGACAACGCTTCGCAGATGCTGCTTGCCAACTTGACCGCGTCTCTTTCGGGCATCGGGCGGACGCTATTCAACAGGTGCGAAAGAGTATAACCCCGAAGGTATTCGGTCACAATGTATGGCCGGCTGCGGTGTTCCTCCTCCAAGTGAATGAATTTCAGGATGTATGGATGGTTCAGGCGAAGTCCGATTTCTTCCTCACGCTGGAACCGCGAGTAGAATCCCGAATCGCTCTCGAACTCCATGAACGGGACCTTTATCGCCACAGTCTCTTTGTTAGCCAGGTCAGTGGCCTTGAATATTGTTGCCATTCCACTACGGCTGATGGTTTCAGTGATCAAAAAGCGGTTGTCGAGCGTCTGTCCGGGACGCAGTTCATACTTGGCAGTCGGATCTGCAGTCTCCTGATACATCGGGACGCCTCGATAATATGCTACCTTCTCAACATCGGTGATTTGCAGAATCTGCACGGATAGATTGTCTTCGGTGCCTCTCTGCTCAGATAGTGCAATAAGCTGGCGGCAAGCCTGTGCCGGAGAAAGACGCGATACGATTTCAGCAATCTCACTGTCCCCGACGTGCGAATAAAGACCATCCGAACAAAGAACTATGCGGTCTCCCTTAAAAACAGTAACACTTTCCACATCTACTCGTAATACTGGTTCATGCCCGACGCTGCGTGTCAGGACAGAACGGTTCTCGCTTGTCCTGGCATCCTGTTCCGAAATCAACCCGAACTTTTGCTGCATTCCGGTGTAGGTATGGTCCGTAGATAATTGCTTGATCTCGGCCTTGCGGACTAGGTATACGCGGGAATCGCCGACATTGCCCACCACGATTTCGTTATTGCGAAGCACGACAATGGCCAAAGTCGTAGCCATGCGGGACTTGCCATGGTCCTCCATGCCTTTGTCGTATACCGCAAGATTGGCCGCGTTGAACATTTGAGTAATCAACTGCTGCGGGGTTTGCTCGCCTGGGGCCTCTCGAAAAGTCTTCAGCGCAGTTTCCACAGCCATACGGCTCGCTACTTCTCCATAATTAAGTCCACCCACGCCATCAGCCAGCACAGCCACCGCGCCGAGTCTGCGCTTCTCTTCCAGTGATTGCGGCTGCCAGGAGCCTAAATAATCCTCATTGTTCTCGCGCGCCGGTCCGGGTGATGAAAGTTCAGAGTAGATCAGTTCCATAGTTAGAGCACTTTACCATTTATTTTGTGAAATTAAAAGCATGAGCTGCAAAAGGGATGGCCACCCTAAGGGTGACCATCCTGATTTGAAACTGATACAAGGTCCGGCCTGTTTAGGATTTAACAGGTTTGCTGAGTAATATTTCTTTACCTTTTGCCTTACTGCTTTTCATGAAGTAGACGGCGCCGTAAATGCCCCACAGTGCGACGACAACGAGAGCGATGTACGGTTCCTTCCAACTCATGCCAGCAACTGTGAAAGGCCCAACGAGGTAAAAGAGCATGATGACTAGATTCGCCAGCAGTCCGAGGATCGGGATGACAAAGTGCTTCAAACCATTAAAGCTATGGTGCTCCTTGAAGGCAACCATCGCGATCCAACAGGTGATCATGTAAAGAAGGAAGGTGCCAAAGTTACTGACAAGAGTCACGATGAGCAGCGTGTTAGGCATTGCCATATAAGTCTCGGGCGAGAATATGCCGACGCTGTACCAGAAGTTATGTTTGTCTAGTGCTGCAGGCGCAGTAGTTTGGCCGCCCATATAAAGCGTCACTGTTATGATGCCGATAATAACCGAGATCACAGCCAAAGTCCAGATGGCGCGGTGAGGTGACATGTGCTTGCCATGCATGAGACCGAAATGTGACGGTACTTCCTCATCTCGGCCCATAGCATAAGTAACACGGGCGCCGGTGCTGAGACAGGATAGCGTGGTGCCGATTAGCGCCAGAAAAACAGTGAAGGCTTGTACCAGCATGAACGCCTTGCCCGCCGCATAGCTGCCGAATAACCACGTGCCTACGATTACCATCATATCTCCAATCGGAGCACCGGAAGCACCCGCCATCGACATAGTGTAACCATTGTGAAGCAGGTAGTTTGCGCCGAAATACTCAAGAAGGTAACAAAAAGCTCCCTGAATGGCCAGGGACAGCAAGACCGCGCGCGGAATGTCTTTCGTCGGATGCTTCGCCTCTGCCCCCATTGCGGTGACTGACTCAAAGCCGACAAGGATCAGAATTGCTATGGCCGCCTGAATGAAGATAAAGTTGAAACCGTGCGGGGCAATGACAGAACCTGCCGTGGAATGGTAATTGAATGTTTCAGCCCCCTTATCATCCTTGGTAATCGCTCCGTCGGAATAGTCGATCGCAAATGGGGCTGCGAGTTTCGGATCTGCTACAGGTTTGCCGTCCTTGTCCGCCCCAACAGGAATGCCGTCTTTGTCAACCGAATCCTGCATCTGATAGACAGGCTTCCCGTCCTTGTCCATAGTCGGTTTGCCGTCGGGATCAAGCGCAGGTGTCGGATTGCCCTTATCGTCCTTCACGACTTCCTGGGCAACCTGATAATTAACCGCTATACCGGTGGAAAGGTGGTAACCTACTGCTCCCTGTGGGTGCTGAACGCGATAGCCAATGGCGATTACGGTAAAAATCAGTAGCGCCGAAATCTGGATTACATTGATAGCCACGTTGACCGCCGTCGTGCCGGTTACGCCACGATACGCGATGTATGCAACGCCTAGTGCGAAGACGATGCAAAAGAGCCACATGAAGATCGGGCTGTTATAGGTTCCGCTGAATATATCCGGCCAGAACTGGTTACACAAGAACCCGCCGAGGATAGCCGTAACACCTACCATGACCCCAGGATATACCCAATAATACAGATGGCTCGCCCATCCGGTTATGAACTTGGCGATTCGGGCGAACTTGTAGGAGTGGGTTTTTGAAAGGTACGCCTGCTCTGCATACAGATATGATGAACCCGGACCTGGATATAATTTCGCCAGTTCCGAATAACTGATTGCAGTTGCGAAGCACAGTAACAGGGCAAAGAGAATGCCGAACCACATCGACATGCCGGCCAGCGGTGCGCCGTAAAGCGACTGCATTTGAAATGTTAACCATAGGAACGCTCCTGGCGCAATCAGCGCCATCGCGTTCATCGTTAAGCCTGTCAGACCTAATGTCCCTCTGGTGACTGGTTGTTGCTCGTTTGCCATAGTGATACTCCTTATTTTTATGTGTTCTCGTTTAATGCAAAAGTTAGAAATTCAATGTGGCGCCTATGCCATATACAAGGGTGTTGTCGATATGTCCGGCCGGATTGGTATTGACGAACATGCCATTGATAGATACATTGTGGTCGTTGCCGGCCGTGTGAGAAAGCGCGAACCAATCCTGTATAAAAGGCTGCACAACTACGTTTTTATATACTGGTATGGTAAGGCCAACTTTTACATTGCCGTCGTGAAGTGCGCTATATTTCTCACCAGGATCAGTAACATCGTAAAAGCCGAAACCCGCTCCGAGGTCAACAGTTACATCCCCGTTCGACAGTTTGTAAACAGGCAGAGACTGCGAGAACGAAAGGTTAAAATAGAATCCCGGGTGGGCATCGATATCACGGTATACCGCCAGTGTAGGATGCGCAATCATGTCATAGGTACCACTTACATACAACTCCTGAGTCTGCTGAGTATAGTTTGTCCCGTAGTAAATATACCCGCCGGTGAGGGCAAGTTTGTCGATATTATAGGTATAGCTTAGGGTGAGATCCGTTTCATTCTAGCTCTTCTGGCCGATGCCGCTGCTATTTCCTAAAGCCTGCGTCTGATGCTGATCGGTATCCAAGTTGCCCCAGTAATTAATAGAAAATCCTTTGTAGTTGACTGTTACGGAAGGCTGCAACACAAGACTCTTAGTACTCAGTTCGGCACCTCTGAAGATATACCTGTTTAATCCAGTAAACACAACGCTGCCAGTTACATCGGGTGCCGGAGCCGCTGGGGCTGCCGGAGCCGCTGCTGTCGCAGGAACTGGCGCCGCGGCAGGTGCCTGCTCCTCGGCATACACGTTAATGATAAGACATAAGGCAAAGACTGCTGTCAACAATGCTATAAAACGCTTCATCTCTAAAGTCCCCCTCTTGAATATTTATCGGACTCAAGTCCGCTTTGTTCTTTGATCAGGTACCGCCTGTCTATAATTCCTTTCCTTCCCCCTCTCTCTCGAATATTTTTCTTATGCCCAGTTTTTTGATCTTGTAACCTATCATCCTCTCGGTTATGCCAAGCCTACGCGCCGCCCTGGCCATAACCCAGTTGCTTTCCCTAAGGGCATTTACGATCTCTTCGCGCTCCAGCTCTTTTATCTTGTCTTTCAAAGTATTCATTGTCTGCCTCCGGGCCTGGATATGTATTATCTAGCGAAAAATATGCCAGCCGCTATCTCATTGATAATCTGAGTTATTTAAACTTAGAGTGACGAACAATATTGTCACGATATAACAAAAGCGTTACATATTACAAAAGGGTCAGATGAAACAACAATATTGTCTTAGCTTGCCGGGAGATCATATTGGCTGTATTTGACAGACTATTTCTATAATACACCTACGGCCCACTTTCGTTCGTCCTACGTTGACGAAGGCGGGGGTAAATGGGCAGTAATGCGTGGCGCTAACCTGTCAACCGACTTCGCACGCCTGGAGCGGCTGATTCAGGGGTTGACTGTCGTGTGTCCCTCGCATAGCGCGTGAGGTCGCTGGCAGCCGGGTACCTAGACGCACCTTCACAGCAAGCGGTGTGGCGCTCACGTGCAACCGCGCGCCAACCGCATTCCGCCAAGAGCACAACTCGTGAACTCGACCTCTTCGGCTGGGTGGCCCCTACTGTTCCACCCGCGCAGCCCAACGCAGGTTCTTGCCTTCCACGACGTCAAGCGTACAGCCGATTTGGCACCGCATATCCGTGAAGCGCACCTGAACCACTTGGGGCGCTTCGTGAACGTCGATTGCTGCCCCACTAAAGAACTCCGACAAGCCGGTAGTGGCATTCTCTACCCAACCCCCGCCTCCTGTAGCCATCTTGTTTGGGTCGATGGCGGAGTAGTCCATGCGGAGTGTGAACGGGCCGCGCACGGTAAAAGGCCGCTCAACCACATTGTTATTGTCAGGCTTCGAGCTAGTACTTGCGACGTACACCAGCAGGCGGATTCTATGCGCGCCTGTGGTGGGAGTCGTGTTGCGTGGCGTGCCCACCACGCTCGGCGTCGGCGTTCCACACGGTCGGCTAGTGGCCAGGGCGGTGGTATGCAAGTGGCTGCCCAGCAGCACACCTACAAGCAGGCCGACAAGCAGCCAGATAATGGACTTGCGAGATTCCACGTCTATCTCTCCTTCTGGCTGAGTCCTACTTATTGCGGCGGTTTGCAGCACTAGGCGCTTGGGCTAGCGTACGGCCCTGAAGAGTGAAGTCAGCCCAACACACACCATGCGAGTGATCAACAACAGCGCCACGGGAAGCCTTTGCATTTGTCGACCTCCGAGAACACGCTTCCTCCTACGGAAATCCCGCACGCCAACAGTCTACGCCCTTGGTGCGCCGCTGTGGGTACCAAACGTGCGCGGCATTTCTGTGACTGCTTGTCGGCTGCCCTGCAGGCGTACATGGGTTATGGTGCGTGGCGAGCCTTGCGGCTTTGCGCCACGGCCGGTGCTCAGCGAAACGTGAAGACGCTTTTCAAGGATTCAGGTTGTGTCCCCTGTGCGCGGGTCGCTTCTGCCTACGTGTCCCCCCCATTTGCCCCCGAGTGGGGGGCACGCTCCCTTGCGCACCCACCACTATCGTTGACCGCTAGCTACGCACGCGCCGGGCGCTTCTCAATCGCTAAATGGCCGCAATTCGTCTCGACGTTCGCGCTAGCGTGAAGTCTTGCAGCGTATGGTAAGCATTCATCACAGCTTAGTATCACACGCCTCCACTGGCCGATTTCACGCCTCCCTCCTTCTCACTACATTGCCGCGCGGAGTCGGTGATTCTCGGCAAGCAGGGCGTCCAATTCCTGCTGTAGCCGCGGTTCGTCCGGGCTGCCGGCCATACGGGCCGCACGCAATTCGTCGTGCTTGGCCGCCCATACCGGATACAGATCCTGATATGCCTTCTCCGCCGCACTCATGGGAATACGCTGATTGCCAAACGCTTCGTTCCAATCCTTGTACGGAGCCGGCGGGCGCAACCGTTCTACCTGCGTGCCAAGATTCAGGCTTGCAGCCAGTTCGTCGGCTGCCTTGTCACCGGCTGTGTCCGCGTCTGTCGCCGCGTACACCGTTCGCAACGCTAGCGCCTTTCGCAACCAAGCGGATCGGCCCGATACGCCTGTACCAACCAAGGCGAGTGCCGGCAGCCCGGCGCCTGCGAGACTCAAGGCGTCGATCGGTGCCTCGCAGATGGCCACGGGATCGGCCTTCAGCGCCCCGCAAGTAGCGAATACGCCGGCTGAGACAGTACCTACGCTCCTCTTGTTGGGTGTAAGATCGCCAAGGTACCGACACGACAGTGCAACCACACCGCCGGATACATCAACGACCGGGAACACCACGCCGGCGTGGCCGCCGAAACACCCGTGTTGACCCGCCGCTGTGAAGCGAACACCCGCGGCCTCGGCTAAGTCGACCCTGATACCGCGGCCCTCCAGATAGGTGGCCCCGGGCGTGCCATGCAAGGGTGACAGCGCCGCGTAGGCGTCTGCGATTGGTTGCCCGCTTGGCGTGGGTCGTAGCTCGGCCACGACTGCCGGCCGGATCGCCAGTTTCGCGGCTAGCTCACTGCGTGCCCGTTGCTTGCCGGTCTGAAAGCGGCTGTCCCCTCGAAAGTCTTCCAACTGACCGTGTGCCGAGCAACGGTGGCACTTCCATGCCCCGCTGCTCTGATCAACACTAACACTGCGGTCCTTGCGCGGCTCTTGGTGGTCCCTGCAGGCGGGCAGCGGGCACAAGTAGCGCCGATGGCCCCTAGCGTGCGGAGCTCCCGGATCGTGCTGTTCTAGCAAGTCCTGTGTGAGCCATGGGCGATCATCGGTTGCTTTGGATGGTGGAAGCGTGAACGTAGGCACTAGTACGGTACCTCCGTGAAGCACTGCACGCGGCCTTCGAATGTGAGATTGATCACGCGCCCCACGCTTCCATGGCGGTTCTTGCTCAGCTTCACCTGCACATCCGTGTATGAATCGTCGGTTCCTTCCATCACCGGGCGCTTGGAACGCGCTTCGGCTTCGTCCGGGCGCGAGAGTTCGATCACAGCTTCGGCTGCATATTCGAACTTCCGACTGCCGGCCGAAGCGCTCAATCCGCCGCGATCCATACTGCTACGGTTCCGTTCGGCTATCCCGAGTAGCGGCATGTTCACTTGCGCGGCAACACGCCGTAGGGAATCAACCGCGGCACTTAGCGCTTCGTATTCGCTGACGTTGCCGACAAGACCCTGTGCCCACGTATGCACGCTGTCAAGCAGCATCAGCACGTGCGGGCCGCCCCCGCGGGCAATCTCCGCGGCGTCAATCAGGAATTGCCTATTGGGCCATTCTGTCGTGGCATCGACGAGGTACACATGTGACAGTTCCTCTATGGTTTTGTACGCGTGGCGATGTAGGATCGTGGGAAGCACGAGCCCGCTCTTGATATCGCCCAGGAACGTACGCGTCTCGCGGGCAATGGCCCGTGCAAGCAGTTCGAGCGGGCTGAGTTCGCACGTGACGAAGACGGCGGGCACACCGCAATGAGCGGCCATCTGCCACAGAAGCGCCGTCTTGCCAGTGCCAGGGCTGCCGTGCAGGATGTGGAGGCCGGGTGCCAAGCAACCGCCCAAAGCGGTATCAAGCGCCCGAAAGCCGGTCATCGGCCCCAGCTGAGTACCGTTCTGCTGCGCGTCCCAGCGCCGTTCGGAGCCTGCCATGAAGTCGTTCACAAGCGCGCTGATGGGCTCCAAGCGCGGTTGTATCGAAGTCCCTGAAGTCACAAACAATCCCTTTCAAGTAGGCCGCGGGCACGCCCCGGCAGCCACGCAGTGTTAGCCGTGCAGTGTGAATCCACGCATGTGTGGCGCGCCAGCGCCGCATTCATGCGAGTAGAGTAATAGAGTAATAGGAGCCGTTTTCTCTCCTGAACGCCCTTCAGCTGGCGGTGGGTTCTCCATCAGCTGGCGGTGGGTTCTCCATCAGCTGGCGGTGGCTTCAGCGTTAGCCTCCCCCCTGCCCGGCCGCCTTCCGCCTAGCCGCGTTTGCGCGTCGTTGGCGTTGATGATTGCGTGTGCCGCGCCTCAATCTGGGCGTACTGCTCCTGAGCGGTTGCGGGGGGATCGAAGCGCACTGTCTCATCAAGCCAACCCTCAAACGTCGCTGGTGCGCTAGTGCTCATGTAGCCCCACCCTGCTATGACGCCATCTGTAAGCATCCGCTCGAATGCATCCGCAACGTACCCCATGAGCCGGCGCCTTTCTTGCTGATCAGCCGGGAGTGCGGGGCTTATGTTCCGGAGGATTGTCCTGATGCGGAAGGGTTGGCTGAAGTTACCGGTCTTCGCCCGGATGCGCAGCTGTTGTGTCACGTAGACACTGGCTCGGAAGGCCGCCCTCTGCATCGCGTAGTGCGTGTTGTACTGCAGTGCCCGTCCGGGAAGGGCCGCGAACTGCGGGCTGCCGGCCGTCCCGTCCAAGAATGGTATGATCCATGCCCCTGCGCCCACCCAAAACCCAAGTAGATCTTGGTCTGTGCCAGCGCCCCCTGCTAGCTCCCCAAGTTCCAGCATTCTGCCGCGCGCCACCCGCTGCTTGGGCTGCTTGGCCGTTCGGTCCAAGAACTCGACACGTACGTACACTTGGTTCAGGTTTCGGAGCACTTGGGCAACCGCTTCCTTGTCTTCACGGTGAAAAGTGCCCCCATGGCGAGCAAAGCCTAGGTAGCTGAGCAGGTCATTTGCGCTGACAAACACCTTTCGGTCATATTCACCGCTGCTTCGTTTGTGATGGAGATCCATGCATGCGAAGAACAGGCGCAAATCCTTGTCGTCTAGGCCCGTAAGGGCGTAGTATGCGGCCTCTTCCTGCTCGGCAGTGAGTGGCGCATACCCGTCTGTCGGGTGGTAGAGCATTAACTCCTGCCCCTCAGCGTAGTACGGCGGACGGCCGTTGCCGGGCCGATTCACGTCTTTGCCATACACGGCTCGAGTAATGAACCGCACAGGCTCGGCAGTTGGTAGGAAGGCGACGTCTGGCGCCGAAAGGATCTGGTAGCGTGCATACGATGGTGCCTTCGGTCCCTTCCAATCGCCAGGCAGCCACACGCGCGGACTGTGCGAGAACACCCGCGCGTCAACCACGCCGTCGATTGTGGGCACGCCGGCACTGGCGATCGAGTGCAGTGCGCCGTACCGCTGGTACAGCAGCACGAAGTGTGCTGGTACTGGCCAAGGTAGCGGCACCGGATCGGGATCGTCAGGATCGGGCATAGGCCAGTGCAGGAACGTGCCGCAGTGTGCGGGGCTCAGGCGCGCCCACCGGGCGATTTGCGTAGGTTCCGCCTGCGTGGGCAACCCGCCGGGCGTAGGGGCAGCGTCACCGGGAACGATGCGGTCGACCTGATGGAGTGTGTGCCAGCCTTCCGCGCCCTGGCGCCACGTTGTGAGTATGGCGTTGATCGTGGCGCCGTTCCCATGGCAGAGCCGCCATACGTCGCGGTAGTACGCTAGGACGTCCGGGCTTGAATACCGGCCCGTGTAGAGCCGCCTGTGAAGATCGCAGTATCGACCGCTCGGCAGAGCTGCCCGTGCAGGCTGTGCACAGCCAGGATGGATGCAGGCTTCGGCCATCAGGCGCAGGCTTCCGCGGGAAGCGCGATCAGCGCCTCGATTCCCTGCAGCTGTACCCGCACGGCCTTAGCACCCAAGCGGATGCTTGGCAGCTGTCCGGAGTGCACCAGCTTCCAGGCCAACGAACGGCCAATATTGAGCAGAGCAGCGGCTTCCGGCACGGTCAGCAAGCGGACGTGGCTGGGCATGGCGTTAGGCTGAGTGTTCATAGACTCCCCCGCAGACAGTTGACGCACGTGCAAAAGCACGCGCGGACACGCTAGAATCGTTTTCGTTTTTGATTCTCGCAGTCGTTCCCGCCGTGGGCGAGTTAACCCATCATGCGGGCTGCCGGCGGTATACACCGCGATGCCGCTGGCTCGGTCACGCTTTCCCAACTTGCCCAACGCGAATGGCCTACGCGCTGGAAGGGTACTCGCTTCACCCGGCGGGGCACTATCCCAGGCACACCAGATAGCTACGCTGGTATCGCCTGCGTTGAGAGTTTCCTCTCAGCATGGGTATGGTACCACGGCACCATAACTCCGTCCAGACACCGATGTGCCAATATCAGTTAAGAAACGCTAACAGAAACGGGTGCCGATTGGCCGCAGGCACGGCCCGGATCATGGTGTGTCGCCCTACTACAGCGTTACTACGGACGTGCCCATAGTAACGCAGTCAAGACAACACATGGCCCTATGAGCCTGGTTCCCACAGGATAGCTCCCTCTGGTATAGCCCCAAGTGACAACGCGTGCGAAGATAGGCAAACACACCCGTCTGCCCTCTCTTAATCAATGGGTTCCGGGTTCGAGTCCCGGGCGGCTCACTCCCAGACACTGCAAGGCGGTAGCCCGTGCCTGCGCCGCCCAACTTGTATCTTGCGCGGTGCCTTGCACCTCGAGCTGGCCCCATCTGTTGAATCTGCGTCACACCGCGGGCCCACTCTGCCGGTGACGGTGGGGTGCCAGCCGGCTGCAACCACCCGACTGCTGGCTGATACAGGTGAGAGTGCTCCGCGCCGCCCGTCGGTTCTCGTGCGGGCACGCATGTTTCTGGAGATAGCTCGACGGCCACGTACTTCCGGTCAATCGGCGCTGAGGCAGTTTGCGTACAGGCCGGCACGCTGTTTGTCATAGACTACTGCTGCGGCCCGTCGCCGTCGTGACCCTGACCCTCACAATGCGCATGGTACCCGCTGCCACCAGTGAAATCGGGCGGGACGTACCTGCCTAACCCTGAGCCCGCCATTCTGCGGCGAAGCGTTTCGTCAGGTCAAGATACTGCGTGCCATAGTGAACGCTGGGTTCGATGGTGCTGCCTAGATACCACTGATTGAAGGTGCTGATTGTGATCCACGCGGGCTTGCTGGCGATCGCAGCCTGCCAGCTCAGGGCGTACGTGGCGCCGTTGTCCCGCGGCACCACCAGCGGCTGAGGTTTCTGGCTATCGTTATAGCCCGGTATCACGCCCGCGATCCAGAGCTTCTGTGTGCCGTGCGCCTGGTTGTAAGCGTCGACCTTGGCGCGGAAGTTGCGGTACAGCGCCATCATGTCGTGCTGGGTGATCCCCCAGTAGCCGGCGCCGAAGAGGTGCATGCTGTCGAAGGTGTCGTCCAGCGTTGACACCTCGATAGTATCCAGCGACCAGAACGTCTTGCGCTGGGGATCGACCTGCTTGCGTATTGCTGCCCAGGTGGCCTGCGTGCGCCCGCCGCCAAAAGCGTCCCAGATGAAGAATACCGGCTTCCCCTGCCAGTGGAAGTAGGTCGATCGGGCGGTGTATGAAGCCATCGCGTAGCGGAGCTGCTGCTCGATGTGCGCCTCGGTCTGCAGCATTGTGCCATCATCTTCCAGGTGAATGGCAAGCACAAAGTGGGCGCTCGTCTTCGCGTTCCACGCGGCGACGCGGTCCAGCATCGTGGCGAAGTTGCCGTCCTCATAGCTGCCCTTCCCCCACCAGGAGACGATGAAACCCGTGATACCGGCGCGCGAAGCCTCGGCTATCTGGCGGTCAATGACCTTCGTATCATTGGAGCTGTACTTGGCGGCAGGCAAGTCGGACATCGTACAAGTGCACCAGCTCGACTGCTTGTACCAAGGGTAGTAGAAGGCAAGAACCGGCCGTTCAACGCCCGCGGCCACGGTGCGCAGCAGCGTGGGCCCCGGAAGGGTCCCAAGTATGAGTAGCAGCGTAAGAATGGCGAGCCACAGCCCGCGTAGGTGCAAGAAATGCTCTGTTCGTGTGGACTTCTCGGCGTGAGTCATCGGCTTTTCTCCCCTAGAATCCGATTGTATCGCCCCGACGATAGTTGCTGTCTGACTGGTATCGTCGAGATCGCGAGGTAGCACCCTGACCACCGCGTGAGCAACCAGCGACGCTTGCGGTGAGCAACCACGGGGCACGGGCCGGAGAGGAAGTTCGCCACCGGCGACTGACTGGCAGACTGGCGAAGGTTGCCGGAACGTACCTATCTTGACAGCAATGGGCTCCCCATGTAGGGTGAGGTATTGCCTTGGCACGGCGTGCGGGGCCTCTCACGTCCTCATGCGCAACCGGCGCAAGTTCGCTGCCAGTCTGGAGGCCGTCATGATTCGCTGGTTCCATCTCTGCGCGGCGCTTTGTCTGATAGCTGCGCCCATCTCTTCTCCCATCCACGGCGCGGGTGCCGCGGCGCGAGCATACCTCCCCGGCGCCGCACGTTCGAAGCCGTCGCCCCCGTCTCTGCGGTTGAGCGTCCAGCCACCGCAAATCAAGGTCGGACGCGACGTTCAGCTGGTGATCCGCGTATCCAACACAGCGGGAAAGGCCGTGTCCGGCGCGCTCGTGACAATTACCGGCGTCAACAGGCCGGCGGTCGGCAGCACGCGCGGCGGCATTGTTACGCTGGTCGTGCACGCTGGAACAGTCGGCAAAGCGCTGGTGCAGGTGAGTCGCACTGGCTATGCCCCGCTCACCGCCCGCATACCAATAGTACCTGGACCGCCTGCGACGGTCGCCGCCGTCAAGGCAGGGGTCAGCGTGGTGGTGCCCAAAGCTAAGCCGGTGCACGGACGGGTCGGCACCGACTTGCTGGATCAGTACCATGCCTTGACCGGAGCGGGTCAATACGCCTCTCTTGCACTGCGCGATGGAACTCTGGTCGACCTGAGCGCCAATACCGACGTCGCGATCAGGGACCCGCTGCATCTGACACTCACAGGTGGCGAGCTGTTTCTGGAGGTTGTCCATGGTGCGGCTAGCCACAACGTTCAGGTGGGCACAGCGGTGGCTTCCACCAAGGGCACCAGGCTTGACGTCCGCGTTGACCGCAAGACCAAAGCCATCGTGGTCACCGTGATCGAGGGACGAGTTCAGGTAACCAACCGGAAATCGACTGTGCTGGTTGGCGCAGGGCGCCAGACCGTTGTGCCGCGCAATGGGCCGCCAGGCCCACCACAACAGGCTGATTTGAGCGCTATCCTCGCCTGGATCAAGAACGTTCCCAACACGACGGCTGCTACCGTTCCACCGGTACTCAACTTGCCGAACCCGCCACCCGCACGCGTGACGCTGCCGCCAACCCGCCTGCCGAGTACCATGACCGCGACAAATCCTGCACAGTCTACCTGGACCGGAGTCGTCTCGGTCCCAGGCAGCATCGATGTGCCGGCGGGCTCCAGCCTCACTATTCGACCTGGAACCGTGGTGCAGATGGCCGGCGGTGCCGGGCTGAACGTTCAGGGCACCCTACTGGCGCAGGGTACGGCCGCGGCACCGATCATCTTCACCAGTGCTGCGGACCGGCCGAAGCCAGGCGACTGGCAGTACATTGCCCTCGACCAACCGAGCGCGAGCGGTAGCCGTCTTGATTTCGTGCAGATGTTCTACGGCAGCTGGACCGGCGGAGACGACGGCATGCTCTCGGTTACCGGCGGCGCTGCTCCGATCATCCGCAACAGTGTCTTTGCCCAGGCGACTCAAATCGGTGTGTGGTCGGACGACAACAGCCGTCCCATTATAAGCGACTGCGTTTTCGCGAGCGATGGCGGAGCTGCGATATCGGTGCCCGCCGAGGGCGCGGGTCTCACTACCGGAACCCGACTCGGCTTGGGCCAGCGCGGAATCGAGGTTCGTGACTCGGCGATCACGCACGACACCGTTTGGCACCGGCAGGACGCTCCATTTGTGCTCGATGGTGCCACGATCAATCCCGGCGCTGCTCTGACTATCGAGCCCGGCTCAGTTATTCGCATGGCCCAGGGTGCCGCGTTGAACGACCAGGGCAAGCTGCTGGCCCAGGGCACGGCCGTGGCGCCAATCATCGTAACGAGCAATGCCGCCAACCCCGCGCCGGGCGACTGGCAGGATTTCGCCATCGACGGACCGGCCGCGAGCGGCAGCAGGCTCAACTACGTACAGATGTTCTACGGCAGCTGGAACGGTGGCGACATCGGCATGCTGTCGGTCACCAGAGGCGCTACGCCGGAAATCGGCAACAGCGTGTTCGCCCAGGCCACGCGACACGGTGTGTGGGCCGACAATACCAGCAGACCCACGCTCAGCAATTGCGTGTATGCCGGCGACCCATCGTCCGCGATCTCGGTGCCGGCCGACGACGGCGCCCTGATCGCCGGCACGACGCTGGGACCCGGCCAGGCCGGGATCGAGCTGCGGGCCACGGCCATTACGCATGGAGGCACATGGCATCGTCAGAGCGCTCCGTTCATCCTCGACGGCGGCGTGCTGGACGCCCAGGTGAGCCTGACCGTCGAGCCCGGAACGCTGCTGGAAATGGCCGACGGATCTGCTTTTCTCGTGCAGGGCACACTCCTGGCCCTGGGCACGGCAGCGGCGCCAATCATTGTAACGAGCAATGCTGGCAGCCCGGCGCCGGGTAACTGGCGCTACTTCGCCATCGACGGACCGGCCGCCAGCGGCAGCCGGATCGACTACGTGCAGATGTTCTTCGGCAGCTGGAACGGCGGCGACCACGGCATGCTGTCGATCACTGGAGGCGCTGCGCCGGTAATCAGCCACAGCGTATTCACGCAGGCCGCCCGGAACGGCCTTTGGGCCGATGATACGAGCAGACCCACGCTCAGCGACTGCATATTTGCCGGCGACGCGTCGTCCGCGATCTCGGTGCCGGCCGACGACGGCACTGTGATCGGCGGCACGTCGCTGGCGGCAGGGCAGCGCGGGATTGAGCTGCGTGATACGGCCATCACTCACAGTGGGGTGTGGCACGCGCAGGCGGCGCCGCTTATTCTGGACGGTGGAGTACTGTCCCCAGGTGTGACCCTTACGGTTGAGCCGGGCGTTTTCGTGCAGATGGCAGACGGTGCGGCATTCCACGTGCACGGCACCCTGATCGCGCTGGGTACAGCCGCGAGCCCGATTGTGATCACGAGTGCAAATGCGAGCCCGGCTCCCGGGAAGTGGCAATACATTGCCATCGACGGCCCGGGCGCGGACGGCACCCGGCTCGACTACGTGCAGATGTACTACGGCAGCCGGAGCGATGGAGACAACGCCATGCTCTCCATAACTGGAGGCGCCAGCCCGAGCATCCAGAACAGCCTGTTCGCGCAGGCGAGCGCTGTCGGGATCTGGGCGGACGACCTGAGCCGGCCGGCAATTGTCTCGTGCACTTTTCAGCAGCTTGGCGGAGCTGCGCTCTCCATTCCCAGCGCGGACGCCACGCGCGTTCATGACAATCGCGTGGCTGCCGGTGTTCAGCCGATCGAGATCAGGGGTTAGTGTTCCGAGCCCTAACATGAGCACTGCTCCTGCTGGGTCCGGAGGTGGCCCGATGACCACGTTCTTCCGGTTCCTCGGCGTTTGCGCGGTCTGAGTTCAGGCCGGCTCGCTGCTCGTCGTCGATAAATGCCGCAGCCCTTTCACGGGCAAGTATGGCCTGCGCGCCGGCTCGTAGCTAGCGCGACCGGGCACGGTCAGCCGCGCGGATTGCGACACCGCTTGCTCACGTATCCAGCCAGGCTCGGATACCGGACACTCTCGGTTTGCACGCGAGATAGCCTGCACTCGACCGAGCCTGGCGCTTGGCCGATCTGCGTCATTTGCGTCTCTGGGTACACGCAGCTGGGCATCGAGACTGGCAATTCGACCGTCGCTGTATACCCTGCTACACGAGCTTGACTTCCCACATCCCGGCACGTACGATGTCGATGCATCTTCATGGGCATTGCGGCGTCACGCCGCGGAAGGAATGCGCGGGTGTACCACAGCGCGGTTATGTTCGAGATCCTCATGTCCCGCGTCGTACGTAGCCGACGCATCGCTGCGCGCCCGCCGCTCCGTTGAGTATCGCTCGCCACTGACCAGCGGTCGCCACGGGTTGCGCTCGAGCTAGCCGGCACCCGTGGCTTTTGTGTGGCCTTCGTTCGCGATTTTATGTCAGTATGGAGATACCCTCATGGCTGCTGAATACGCCCTCGTGGTGGATCGCGCCTCGAAAGCATTCCAGCCCGATAGCAGGCGGCCCTCGCTTCGCGTGCTGTTCGGCAAATCCCGGCAACCGTCCAGCCAGGTGCTCGCCGTAAACAACATCTCGCTCTGTATCGAGAAGCGAGAGATCTATGGCATCCTCGGTACAAACGGCTCGGGCAAATCGACTCTGATCCGGCTGGTATCTACCCTGCTCGTGCCCGACTCGGGCAGCATCACAGTCTTCGGTCGGGACATCGTACGACACGAGCACGACGTCAAGCGCATGATTAACAGAGTGAGCGTAGAAGCGAGCTTCTTCAAGAAGCTCTCGCCGATGGAAAACCTCCTCTATGCCGCTCGACTCTACGGTCTCGATGGGCGGACAGCCAGGAGTGAGATCGAGCGCATCCTCGGTCTGTTGGGAATCCCAGGTTCGCGCATCGGCCGGCCGGTAGAGCACATGTCGCGCGGCATGCAGCAGAAGGTGGCCATTGCTCGTGCCTTCCTCACCTCGCCGATCCTCCTGTTACTCGACGAGCCGACCACCGGGCTCGATCCGCAGAGCAAGCTCGACGTGCAGCAGTTCGTGCTGCGCTTGCGGGACGAGCATGACGCCACCATCGTGCTGACCAGCCACGACATGGGCGAGGCGGATGCGCTCTGTGATCGCATCGCCTTCATCGACCAGGGAATGCTGCTGCGGGAAGGTACGCCGCTCCAGCTCAAGCAGGAGCTGGCGGCTCGCTCCGGTGGCCCGACCTTACCCTCGCTCGAACAGGTCTTTCTCGCCCTTGCCGGGCGTTCCCTGGAAAACGATCGGGAAGAAGGAGGTGAGGAATGAGCGCCGCTACCGCGGTTCTTCGTGAGCTGCGTGCATCATACGCCTTCATCGAGCGCAATGTAAACCTCTCCAAGCGCTATTGGGGCTGGGAGGTTGTGTTCGTCTGCTACAGCATCGCCGGGGCGCTCTCGGTGCTCTACATAGGTAGGGCAGCGGACGAGTTCGGTGGCGGATCGAAGCTGGATACGAGCCGGCTGATCCTCTATCTGACCGTGGGCGCCCTCGTATGGTCGTATCTGTCGGCTGTGTTCGACAGCATCAGCGAGACCATCTCCTACGAGCGATGGGAAGGCACCATCGAATACACCATGATGGCCCCGGTATTGCGAGTCACCCACCTGCTGGGCGCCAGCGTGTTCAGCGTTATCTACGGCGTGGTGCGTACGGGCGTCATCCTGGCCGTGATCGGCCTACTGTTTGGAGTCGACGTTAGCCACATCAACCTCGGTGCCGCCGTGGTCGTTATCCTGCTCGGCAGCTTCAGCTTCATGGGCCTGGGCATCATGGCTGCCATCCTGCCCCTGCTGTTCACCGAACGAGGCGCACAGATGACACACATCATCTCCGCCTCGCTCCTGCTGGTTTCCGGCGTCTATTACCCGATCAACGTATTGCCCATGTGGATGCAATGGACCGCTCACGTTTCGCCTGCTCTCTACGCGCTCGACGGCATGCGCTCGGCCATGATTGACGGGCAAGGCCTGGGCGCCATGTGGCAGTCGCTGCTCGGCCTCTCGGTGATCGGGCTGGTCACCATTCCCCTGGGCGTGTACCTGTTCCTGCGGGCCGAGCGCTTCGCGAAGCGCACCGGAAGACTGAAGCGGTCGGGCTAGGACGAGAACCTGGAGCCTAGTACGTCGAGCTGATACACCGCTTCACACACTGGTACAGGTCGTCGAGCGCAAACGGCTTGGCCAGGAATCCCACCACGGAGCCCTGATCGATGCGGAGGTCGTAGCCCATAAGCGCAGAGCAGACCACTACGGGCGCGTGCTGATCTTTCAGGCGCTCATAGCTGTCGAGAAACTGCCAACCATCCATTTTGGGCATCTGCATGTCCAGGACAATGGCATCGAACTCGGTCTGCCGAACTTGCTCCAGGGCATCAACCCCGTCGGTGGCTTCCTGGACGACATAACCCTGTACCGAGAGGGCGTCTCGCATCAGCTCCCGAACCATCATGTCGTCGTCGACCACCAGCACGCGCTTTTGTTCGCACATTCCGCTTTTCATGCCTTCCTTTCGCTTAGAGCCCGCATATAGACTACGGCAAGATCGAGCCGAAGAGCACGCTCTTGGGGGATAATGGTCCCGGGATCCGTCGCAAATCGCCGAGCGCCGATTCAGGAGGGGCAATGCCCCGCGGCCATAGCCGGGCGGGTCGTCCGCCGGCCCGCTCGAAGGCATCGAGCGCGGTACTTCCCGTCGGCTGCTGTGCACCGCAGCAGTACCCGCTGCAGGGGCATGTGCTGCGGATAGGTAGAAGTGAAGCGGCTCTGAAGTGCAGCGCGATGAGAGGCGCACCATCCGGGTGGCCGTCACTCCGGCATCACGGCGTGAAGGCTATTCCGCGGCGTCGTTCCTGCTCGCGGTCCACCGGCGCCGCGAGTGTGGCGACGAGATCAGCCCAGCTTCTTGAGGTGCTGCCACGACAGGAGCCATGCCAGTGCTCCGACTGCCGGGTCGGCTCTATCCAGCTCGAGCCGCGCCAGCATCGCCTTGCGCATGCGGACGCGACCGCCGCACACGGCCATCACAATACCCGATAGCTGCGGCTCATGGCCGATCACGAGAAGCGGGCCTTCGTATGCGACGAGCAGTTCAAGAGCTTCGGCCGGGCCATGGCCGGCCGATAGTGCCTCCGACGTTTCGATCGGGAGCGAAAGTGCCTTCGCCACCGGATCGGCAGTCTGCACGGCGCGGATTATCGGGCTGCTAATCATCTGGTGCAAGCCGAGATGTAACGCTGCGATACCGCCGGCAGCCGCTCCAGCCTGGACACGGCCATGGTCGGTCAGCCGCCGGTCCTCATCCCGAGGCGCCTCACCGGCCTCGGCGTGACGAAGCAGATACAGGTCCATGGTCACTCTCCCCTCCGGCCAATACCGCGATCAGCGTAGCGCAGGTTGCCCGTCAGGGAAAGCCGGCGGAAGACTTCAGGGACTAGATGTTGAGACGGTTGGAGACACGTGCTGCCGTCTGCAGGTGCCAGCGCGCTCGCCATTCCACGGCGGCCCGGAGGCAGGCAGAGCACAGATGGCCGTGCCCGCTGGGATTGTCGCGCACGCTGCCACACCGGGCGCAAACGTATGCCCCACAGTGGTCGCACCTGGCGAGGTCCTCCGACACGTACTCTCGATGGCAGTATCGGCAACGGCCGCAGGCCACGCCATGAGTCGATGCCCGCCGAGGGATTGCCTGCTCAACCCTCTCTACACTCGACACTGCTGTCTCATCGCCGACGAACCTCCGCGCCTCCATCGCTTGCCCAACCCTTCCGGGACTGTCTGCGGTCGCCTCGAGCGGCAACCAACACGAGCAAATCACGTCACTAGAGCGTTGTGCGCAGTCGAGAATGGACTTCAGAGGACGAACACGCCGGTCTGCCGCCGCGGCATGGCCAACGCAACCAGCACGGTAGAAGCGTTCCGCATGCAGCGAGCATACGCCAGCCTCGCGGTGAACGCAAGTGGCCGGATGATTTTTCCATAACGAACGAAATGCTCAAATGGTTGGCCCGTGACGGCGTGGTCGAGCCGCGCCTACGCACGCCGGGGCAGAGTCTCAGCTATGCCTGTTCCGCGCTCGAGGGCACGTCACGAGAATCCGGCCTCGGCCTGGGCCGGTGGTGAGCGGTGCGGCTCAGCGCAGGCCTCTCTGGCGCCGGTCCTGCACCCGCGTGCCGCCGTAAGAGCTCAGAAGTAGATGCAGGTGCAATCGGTTGAGGTTGCTGGCCCGCTACGGATGAAGCGGGTAGCGTCAAGGGATGACGCTCGAAGACGCCCTCGCCCTGATTGCCGAACTGCAGATCCAGAATGCGCTGCTGCGGGAGCAGGTGGCGCAACTCCAGGTCGAAAACGCGGCTTTACGCGTGAAAGTGGCGGCACTGGAACAGCGGATAGCTGAACTGGAGGCGGAGAAGCGGCCGCCGGCGCCCTGGGCCAAGGCCAACCGGGTCAAGCGGGAGAAGGCGGAAGGGGAAACGCGGCGACAGCGGGCGGCGGAGCAGAACCATGGTCGGCCGCGGAGCACGCCGAGCCAATACGTCCGACACGCCTATGACCGCTGTCCGGATTGCGGCTATACGTTACGCGACGGAGCGGTGCAGCGGCGGCGGGAAGTGCTGGAGGTGCCGGCCACGCCGGTGAGCGTGGTGGAGCACCAGATCCTCAAGCGGTACTGTCCGGTCTGTCGCGCATACAAGACGCCGCGGGTCTCTTTTGCGGGGCAGGTGTTGGGGCAGGGGCGGATAGGCGTGCGGCTGGCCAGCCTGATTGGTGTCTTGCGCACCAGCGCTCGGCTACCCTTGGCACAGGTGCAAGCCTTGCTGGACCAGGTCTACGGGCTCCGGTTCTCGATCGGCGGCCTGCAAGACATCCTGGCCCGCCTGCGGCAGCAGTTGGCACCGGTGGTGGCGACGATTCGAGCCCAGACACGGGCCAGTCCGGTGCAGTACATGGACGAAACGGGCTGGCGCCAAGACGGGCAGAACGGCTATTTGTGGGTGCAAGCCACGGACGGGCCGGCGGCCACGCGGCTGTATACCTTCCACCCGAGCCGATCGGGCCAGGTGGCACGGGAGCTGGTGGGCGACTTTGGCGGCGTGCTGAGCACCGACTTCTACGCGGCCTACGACCAGTACCCCGGACCACACCAGCGCTGTTGGGCCCATCTCTTGCGCGACGCCCACAAGCTCGGTGCGGACTGCCCTGCGCGGCCAGACGTGCAGGACTGGGTCCGTGCGCTCAAGGACCTCTTTGCCGGTGCGCGTGCCTTGGACCTGTCCGCCTGCACCCTGCGGGAGCGTGCCCGCGTGGCCCGCAACCTGGAACGGCGGCTGCGGCTGCTGGCCCGCTGCTATCGCACGACGCCCGGGCATCCGGCTCAGGTCTTGGCCACCTGCCTGCACCGCTATGAGAGCGAACTGTTCGAGTTCATCCGCACGCCCGGCGTCAGCCCCACGAACAACCTGGCCGAACGCACCGTGCGTCCCCAGGTGATCGCCCGCAAGATCAGCGGTGGCTCGCGCGGCGATGCCGGCTCGGCCATCCGTTGCGACCTGGCCAGCGTCTTCTCCACCTGGGCTGCGCGCGACCTCAACCCCTTCGCTGCCTGCCTCCACGCCTTGCAGACTCTTTGACCTCGACTCTGAACTCTTACGTGCCGCCACCCTACGCGGGTCCGGATATGATCATGAGCAGATGTAATCCGCAGAAAGGACTCGCGCCGCGATGGCGGCGCGAGCCGGCCCGGAGATGATGACACCACTGGACGCAGCCGGCGCAAGCACGGCCAGCACAGATCGCGACGAGACGTGGGAGGCGCTGGCCCGCGGCTCGATCACGAGCAAATCAAACGCAGTCGCCAAGCAACTGCGCGCCTTGCTGGACCGCAAGGAGCGCGACCGCAGCAGCTCGTTTCTGGTCGAGGGCATTCTGCCCGTGTGGCGAGCGGTCGACACCGGCGCCCCGATCGATACGCTGGTGGTAGCGCCCGACCTGCTCGCGAGCGAGGATGCGCGGCACATGGTCGTACGCCAGGCACGGCGCGGTACCCGCGTAACCGCGGTGGCCGCACCGCTGTTCGAACAGATTGCCGAGCGCGACCATCCGTCGGGCCTCGCGGCCGTCGTGTCCAAGCCGAAGGCGAACATAGATGGTCTGCCAGTTGCCGTCACCGACATGTTTGCGGCACTGTATTCGCCGGGCAATCCGGGGAACCTCGGAACCTCCATACGGACCCTCGACGCCATGGGCGGGGGCGCCATTGTCATTGGAGGCACGGACATCTACAGCCCGGCGTGCGTCAAGGCCAGCATGGGCACGATCTTCAGCGTGCCGTATGCCGTCGCTGATCGATGGCATACCGTGCGCGCCTGGTGTCGCGATCATCAACTGCCCATCGTGGCCACTTCGTCCAGGGCAAAGAGCGACCTATGGTCGACGACTATACCGAGGCGTTGCATGCTGTTGTTCGGCAACGAGGGAGAAGGCCTGCCGCCCGACGTGGCGGAGGACAGCGATTTCTCGATCAGGATTCCCATGGCGCACGGCGGCTCGCTGAACCTGGCAATAGCCGTGGCCGTGGTGCTCTTCGAGTACCGTCGCCAGCATCGGTCGCTCTAGCCGCCGGCGGACGTCCTCAGGCCGTGGCCGCGTCGCGCGCACGTACCGAGCGACGCACGTCCACGCTCTCAACTCGCGGACTGAACGTGCTGAGGAAGCCGCCGAAGAGCACGATCCATCCCAGCGCCATGGTCAGCCAGAAGGCGCCCGCCCCGAATCCCGTGCGCGCCTGGCCTCCAGCCTGCGAGATGACGTAGGTGCCGAGTGCGATCAGACCGTTCGCCACCACGAGCCTCCGCGTGCCCGAGCGGCGCAAAAGCTGCCATCCCGAGAATACCGCGACGCCGAACACGCTCAGAGCGCCCGCGATATTGACCGCGATTACTATCGGCTGCCACGGCCCCGAGGCATAGACGTCCGGATTGGTACCCGGTCCACCGTTGAGCTGTTGCAGCACATCCGTGTGGATCGGGTTCACGAGAAGCATGATCGACCCGGCCAAACAGCCCAGTACCACGACAGCGATCGGATAGCCGGCACGCCGGCGTGCCTCCGGCGTGCGCGACGCCAGCAACAGACTGCCGACGCCCAAGAGCGGGGCGGTTAAGAGCGCCCCGAATATGTAGTAAAGGCGAAACGCGATCTCGGGCCTGCCCGCCAGGAGAAAGACTACGTAGGACAGAGAGCCTGCTGCCGCCGAGGCAAGTGACACGCTCCAGGCAAGCTGATAGGCTCGGCGTCGCTGCATGAACTGGTTCAGCACGATCGCGCAGAACGCCGTGCTGACCACGAATACGATCAACGGGTATTCCATGTTCCTCCGCACCTGCGGACCATCCCGGCCCGCCATGACCTCCTACTGCATAGCGTACCTGAGAGGTTGAAGACGCGGAATCGGCAGGGCATAGCCGCGCGCGGGCACTCGGCCCGGGCTGCGAAAGCACCATCGCGCTCGCCCAGCCGGCCCACCGAGTTCGAAGCTATCGCGACAGGCCTGCAGGATTCAGGCGCCGGGCCCGACCCCAGCAACAGGCGGCGCCGCGGCACTGGGTGCCGTGCGCACCCAGATCTTGCTGGCTAGGTCTAATCCGAGGATCACCGTCTGCCCTTTCGCCTCGACGCTTATCGCACCCCCTGGCTCGCGTTCGCGAACGCTCAGCGCAGTGCCCGGCCGCAGGCCCTTCTCACCCACGTAGCGCAGAACCGCCGTTTCATCCTCGACCACTTCCGAGATGCACATCACCTCGATTGACTGGCCGACAGGCGCATCGCTCAGGCGGAAGGCGCCGGCCTCGCGCAGATACTGCGCCGCGTCCCGGACGCCGCCTGGTATAGGGTTGCCGTGCGGGCAGGTGGCAGGATGGTTGAGCACCGCGTCGATGCGCGACTCGACCAAGGGCGTGAAGGCGTGCTCGAGATGATGGGCCTGCTCGTGAGCTGCAATCCAGTCGAGATCCAGCAGCTCGATCAGCATTCGCTCGGCCAGGCGGTGTCGTCGCAGTACCACTTCGGCCCGCACCCTACCTGTGTCGGTAAGCGCGATGCTCTTGCGGCTGTCGCGCATGATGAAGCCGTCCTCCTCCATTCGCCGGAGGATAGTGGCCACGTTCGGCGCCGAGACACGGAACTTCCGCGCCAGCCCCGCCGCGATGACGGGATCGCCCTCCATCGTGGTGTTGTAAATTGTCTGAAGGTAGTCCGACACCACGGTGCTCGATACCGGATCCATAAGCTTCCGATCGGCTGGCCGCCTCGTCTCCCGGCTCCTGCTGCGCTCACTGTACGGTCGAATTCGGATATTCGTCAATCAGGTTCAGCACATTGGTTTTGGGTGTGCGGATCGGCGTGTATCATTCATCGCGGGCTAGCACGACCCGGTCGGACCTCTCATTCGGTGAGGTGAATTTGGTGGTTTCCGGAGAACGAGAGACACGGAGAGCGCGGCGATTGCACAGGCTCCGGCGACTTTCCGTCGTCGCCGGCGTTATGTGTATCACTATCGCAGTCGCATTGCTGCTTACGACCACCGTGGCATTCGACGGTCACACCGAAACAATCAATGGGCAGCACAACACCGACGGCGTGCTGCCTGAGATCGGACTGCTCTGCCTCGGCATGCTGTTCCTGGCCTTTGGTCTCCCCTGAAGGCAAGCCACGCCGGAATCCACCATGCCTGCGGAGGCTCACCCGATGCCCCTAGATTCGTCCTTGCGAGTGCTCAGGCACCCTCGCGCGAATGCGCCGAGCGCGGAGTTCACTCCGCCGCTACGGGTTCGAGCTTGGCATGGGAGCAGCATCATGGCAACGGTCATCCGCCGGATCTGTTTCCGAAAGTCAAGGGGTGGATGGACTGAATAGGTGCACGAGCCTATACTTACGATTGATAGAGGCTGAGCCGCGGGAAGTCGGAGCTGGGGAAGGCAGGTCCCAATGGACCTTTTCAAGAAGCTACAGGAGAATTCGCTCTATTGGCGATACCGCTTCATCACGCGCCGTTATCTGGCGATCAAGCGCTGGTGGCGTGAGCTGCGGCAGCCTCGAGGACGCGTGAGAGTCATGCGCCCGACGCCGAGGGGCATGTCCTCATATGATCCCTACAGCTACCGGCGTTCTAGCGGCGGCGGTGTCAATGCTGCCAGAGGCATCAGCTTCGTCGTCGTGGTGGCCGCCCTGTGGACGGTGTTGACGTTCACCACGGTCCGCTTCGGCGGACTTCCTATCGGCTTCGTGCAGATCGCTGCCATGCTGCTCGTCGCCTACGCCTTCATGCGGTTTTGGTGAAGGCGCATGACCATACCAGTCGTCCGCCTCTACATGAAGCCAGGTTGCCATCTATGCGAGCAAGCTGAAGAGCTTCTCGACGAGATATCTCGCACGAGTGTCCACTTGCTGTCGAGCAGATAGACATTATGACCGACGTCGACCTGTTCGAGCGATACCGGTACGAGATCCCGGTCGTAGCAGTGGAAGGCGGCGGCAGCGTGGGCGGCCGTATCACCCTGGAGGATTTGCGCCGCATTCTGCGCCTCAGTGCACCGCGACCACCGGCGCTTCCCGTTCAACCCGATCCACGCTCCGAGCTCCCGGAGCCCCATACGGGCAGCCATAGCTGATGGCGGGGCTCATCAACAGATGAGGGTTGGTTGCGCTCGTGCCGCGCAAGGATACACTTGGCGCATGCCGGACGACAGCTACCTATCAATCGGCCAGGCATCGGAGCTGAGCGGCCGCTCCAAGCGGCAGTTGCGCACACTCGTGCTCAGTGGACGACTGCCCGCGGTTCGCCACGGCAATCGCTGGCGCGTGCAGCGCGCCGATCTGTTGGAGCTGCGCTCTGACGCACCGGTAGCCGGCGCCGGCGCGCTGACTTCCTTGCCCGCCGAGGCGCCTCGAGCACATCCAGGCACAGCCCGAGATGCTGGCGCTACTCGAGATGCTTCGCGAGAAAGACGAGCAGATAGCGCGCCTCCAAGAAGATCGAGTCCGCCTGTCCGGCCAGGTCGGCTACCTGCAGGCTCAGGTCGGCGATCGAGACGCGCGACTGAAGCTCCTGGAGGCAGCGACCATCGAGAGCGCGGCGCCTCGGTTGCTCCGCGCCGCCGCCGGCAGTGAGAGCGTCTCGTCAAGTCAGTCGCTCGGCGTATCGGGTGGTGACGCCGCTACCTCGGCGAGCAGCGTCAATTCGCCCACTGCCGGGCCGGTACCCGCCACCCGCGAATCCGCTTCGACCGTGGTCTCGCTCGAGGCGGATCGCTCGGTAGCCCTTCCGGAGGCGGGGCCGGACAGGGCACACGCGACCCCCGATGAAGACGGCTCCGGCTCCGGCGGTGCCGGCCCCGCGGCGACGGCCGGCAAAGCATCCGGTAGCCGCGTGGTTCCACTCACTCCGGAGAGCAAAGTCGACCTCGACCTACCGGTCGCAGGCGTCGTGCCCCTCGTGGCGCCGCGGAAAAGCCATGCTGCCGCCGCGGCGCCCGCGGCCACGAGCGCCCAGACCGCGAGGCCGTCAGTGGTCAGTTTCCCTGACGGGGATGGTGCCGCGAGCGGTCCGCCTACGGCTGGGCCGGCCGGGGCGAGTCCACAGGTAGGGGTCAAGACTCCCTCGGCCGTATCGGCATCGGTCGGGCCCAAGCCGCCGACTACCCGGCCGGCTCAATCGCCCCGGTCGGCCGATGTGCAGCGTCGCCAGGACGGTGCCAGCAGTGCCCCAAGGCGCGAGAGCCTGCAGACGCAGGCGATCGCCCGCCTTCAGAGGCTGAGGCGATACTTCCAGCGCGATCGCTAGACGCTCTCGCCGGGATATCGCAGACAGGTGCGGGCCTGCGGAGCACGGCTCCTGCAGCGGCCGGACGGCTGGATCCCGGCGCACATCCACGAGTACGGTGCTTCATCTCGCGAGGCAGAACGAGAACAGCGCTACAGTATCGACTTAAGTGCCTGCGCGAGAACGCCGGGATCTACGAGCGGGGCCTGCTCGTCTAGTCGAATCACGCCGGAACGGTCAATCAGGAAGCTGCGTGGCAGGGCGTCAAGGCCGTAGGCCTGCAGGAGCGCCTGGCTGGGATCGACCAGCATAGTGTAGGTGGCGCCGTGTTCGGAGGCATACGCCGTAACCGCCTGGATGTCGTCGAACTGAGCGTCCACCCCAACCACCACGAGCCCTTGACCGCGATACCGCCCATATGCCTGCTGCAGCACCGGCATCTCGCGCCGGCACGGCGCACAGCTCACGCCCCAGAAATTGAGCAGCACCGGATGTCCCTGCAGCGACCTGAGATGCACGCTGCCACCGTTCGTGTCTCGGAGCATAAAGTCCGGCGCCCTCGAGCCTACGAGGCCGGTGGCGTGGCTCGCTGGACGCAACACCAGAAAGGTGGCGATGGCGATGCCGGCCACGGCGACAAGCGCGGGAGCCCAGCCGACCAGCCGGCGCATCCGACGCCGGCGCCTCAAGTCCGCATGCTCGGTCATCTACAGCACCCCGCTCGTACCGGCGCCGTTCACACCGCGCATGGCAAGACGAGCCTGCTCGTTCAGAGCTTCTATCCCCGGCAGCGCTCCGTAGTTACTGCTGCGCAGTACGCCGTGCATATCTATGAAGAATGTTGCGGGAACGCCGGCCAGCTTGTAGCCGGCATATGCCTGACCACGCTTGTCAAGCCAGACAGTGAGTCCCTCGAGCTGGTGCTCGGCGACAAAGCCCCGGACCAACTGTGCGTCTTCCGAGGAGTTCAGCGCGACCACATACATCTCCGGATGCGCCCTCGCAAAGGCCAGGAGCAAGCCGAGCTCCGGCGCGCTGTAGCCCGACCACGTCGTCCAGAAATTCAGGACGACCGCCCTGCCGTGCAGATCCTGCAACGAGACAGCTCTTCCCGCGCAGATCGCTCGCCTGGAACCCAGGTGCTCTCGCTCCCAAGCTCAGGGCGGGCGGACTCGGTGCGCCGACGAAATAGCGGATATCGGCGTTTGCAACCATCTCTTCTAACCAGGTCGGATCGCGAAGCAGCAGGCCCAGACGAGTTCTCAGAATCGCCCGCCGCGCGGCAGACCGCAAGACCGCGCTCTGGCTATCGCCGCCGGTCGCCCCCAGGGCAAGAGGCCTCATCGTGGCGTCGATCGCGTCCGGTGACACGGACAGTCCGTATCGCCGTGCCGTGGCATCGATAAGCACTCCGTCGATCGCCAGTTGCAGCGCGCGTGCCGTGACCTGCCCGACATCCTGCGGCTGCAGGCCCGGCGTACCGGCATCTACCAGAGCGAGTTGACCGTGATAGTCGGCCATGGTCACCGGCATGCCGTCCACCGTCGCGGCGAGTGCCGGCGAGGCGTCCCTCCGCGCGGCGAGTGATTGCCAGGTCACCACGCAGCCGAGCACGACGGCGGCGGCGACGGCCACCATCGACAAGCCCCGGGCGACGAGCTTCAGGCGAGATCGGGCCACGCTCGAGGCTCGACGAGGCACGCCGGGACGCCGGCCGGCGGAAAGCCCGGCCGCAGCAGCCACGGTTGCATGTACTGCGGACTCGTTACCCATCACCTCTAGAGTAGCAACATAGTCGGGCTCCCACTCACGGTCTGCAACATGGTAGGATGGGCGAATCTTGTTCCAGTTGTCGAACCACTGGCCTTCCAGAAACTGCGCGGAAACTGGGCGGCATATGCATTGATCCGGAACGGGCGACGTGCTACCGTATACTATGCTCTGGGGAGGTCTGTGGATCCGACACTAGATGTTGGGGCGGTCAGAGGCGCCGGAAGGTGATTCGTCGTGAAGTGTCCTTACTGTGGCCACAACGACTCCCGCGTGATTGACTCGCGCGAAACGGAGACGAAGAGCCGGTGGAAGCGTGCGGAGGCGCCGCGAGTGTACCGCCTGCCGGCAGAGGTACACGACGTACGAGCGGCTGGAGCACGTGGGGCTCTCGGTGGTGAAGAAGAACGGCCAGCGTGAGGACTACAGTCGCGACAAGCTACGCCGAGGGGTCTCGACGGCCTGCCATCGTCTGCCGATTCCAGCTGATGCCGTCGACAACCTCGTGGACGATGTCGAGACTGAGCTGTTCAAGCAGGGCGCGTCCGAGGTGAGCAGCCAGGCCATTGGCGAGCTCGTGATGGCCAGGCTGCGGGAGCTCGACGACATCGCCTATCTTCGGTTCGCGTCGGTCTATCTGCGGTTCGACTCGCTTGGCCAGCTCCAAGAGGCCATCGAGCGAGTGCGCCACGACTAGAGGCACGGTCCAGCATCAGCACGGCGGAGTGCCGTCAATGCGGGGAAGCGCATTCCCAGAGCAACGCCACATACAGTCTAGGGAAGGATGACGGGCCGATGATGGTTGAGCGCAAGAAGGGGCGGTGGTCGGAAAGTGCTTCACGTGTGCTGAAGGAACGCTACCTCTGGCGCCAAGACGGCAAGATGTTGGAAGACGAGGACCAGATGTGTTGGCGCGTGGCCGATGCGGTGGCTCAGGCCGAGCGCGCGTGGGGAGCCGACGATGCCGGCGTGACCGGTGTGGCCGAGAGCTTCTACCAGGTCATGGTCGAGCGCCAGTTCATGCCCAACTCCCCGACGCTGATGAACGCCGGGAAGCAGAACGGACAGCAGTTGTCGGCCTGCTTTGTCCTTCCGGTCGGCGACAGTCTTCCCGAGATCTTCGACGCCATTAAGTACGCCGCGATCATTCACAAGAGCGGTGGCGGCACCGGCTTCGGACTATCGCGCCTGCGCTCGGAAGGCAGCGAAGTCGCCACGACGCGCGGTGTAGCCAGCGGCCCCGTCAGCTTCCTGCGCGTGTTCAACGCTGCCACCGAAGCGGTGAAGCAAGGAGGCACGCGACGTGGTGCCAACATGGGTGTGCTGCGTGTCGACCACCCGGATATCCTCAAGTTCATAGACTGCAAGCGCCCGGATCCGGAAACTGGACTCAGAGATATCACGAACTTCAATATCTCGGTCGCCGCGACGGAGGCGTTCATGCATGCCCTCGATCGCGAGGGCGACTACGAGCTGCGCGACCCTCACACAAGGAAAGTCACGGGCACGCTCAACGCGAAGATGGTGTTCGACCGCATTTGCGATGCTGCCTGGGCCACCGGCGATCCCGGCCTGCTCTTCATCGATCGTGCTAACAACAGCGGCAGCAACCCGATACCGGAGCTAGAGCAGATCGAAGCGACCAATCCTTGCGGCGAGCAGTGGCTGGGCGGTTACGACGCCTGCAACCTGGGCAGCATCAACCTCGCGGAATGCGTGGTCAAGAACGAGGATGGCTCCTACGCCGTGGACTGGGAAGAGCTCGAGCGGGTCACACGAGTCACGACCCGATTCCTGGACGACGTGATCGAGATCAATCCTCTGCCCTTGGAGCAGATCGAGGACACTGTCCGCGCCAATCGGCGCATCGGCCTCGGCGTCATGGGCTGGGCCGACCTTCTCTTCCTGCTTGCAGTTCCGTACGACTCCAATGATGCCCTCGCGCTTGGCGAGAAGGTCATGTCCTTCGTCAACCGCATCGGCGCATCAGGAGTCGCAGGAGCTGGCCAAGACGCGCGGCTCCTTCCCCAACTTCTCGCGATCGATCTATAAGGACGGGCCGCCGCTGCGCAACGCGACGCTCACCACGGTGGCTCCGACCGGCACGATCAGCATCATCGCCGACTGCTCGAGCGGCATCGAGCCGGCTTTCGCCCTGGCGTTTCATGCACGTCGTCGATCGTGGCAAGCCCACGGAGCGCAAGCTGGTGATGACCAACACCATGTTCGAGCACATTGCCCGCGAGCAGGGCTTCTTCTCCGAGGAGCTCATGGAACGGGTCAGCGATCACGGCACAGTCGCCGACCTGGATCCTGCCGGCAGTGTGGCGCCGCGTGTTCGTCACCGCGCACGAGATTCTGCCCGAATGGCACATCAAGATGCAAGCCGCCTTCCAGCGCGGCGTCGACAACAGCATCAGCAAGACCGTCAATCTGCCCAACGAAGCGTCGGTGGACGACGTGGCGCGGGCATACTTGCTGGCCTATCAGGAAGGTTGCAAAGGCATCACCGTCTTTCGCGACGGTTGCCTCAGCACGGGCCAGGTGCTGAACGCCGGCACGCGAGGAGACCGACGGCCAGGCCCTGCCGCTTCCGGTGCCCGGGGCCGGCGTAGACTACGAAGCGCACATTCCAGCCATTCCGACGACCGTGAAGCCGCGGCCGCCGGTGGTCTGGGGCTACACACGTCAGCTTCGGGCCCCGGAGGGCACCGCCAATATCACCGTCAACTCCGACGACGCGGGCCCGCTGGAGGTGTTCATCAGCGTGGGGCGCGCCGGTTCGGACATCGCGGCGCTCGCCGAGGCACTGGGCAGGCTGATCTCGCTCAACCTTCGCCTGCCCTCGCCGATACCGACCGAGGAACGGCTGAGATTGATTGCCGGGCAGCTACGCGGCATCGGCGGCAGCCGCTCGATTGGCTTCGGCGCCGAGCGCGTGCTGTCGCTCCCGGATGCCGTGGCACAGGCACTGAGCTGGCACATTCAGCAAGGCCTGAGCATCGTCTCGCGTCCCATGCAGAAGCACGTCGCCGAGAACGGCAACGGACACGGCAACGGCAACGCTTCCGCGGCAGCGGGCCGGCTGCCCGGGGCCCGAGTGCTCGGCAACATGTGCCCGCAGTGCGGCAGCAGTGCCGCCTTCGTCCTGGAGGAAGGCTGCAAAAAGTGCCACGGCTGCGGCTATAGCGAATGCTAAGAGCGTCGCTGCAACGCAGTGCATAGCATAGCTTCGCCAGAGGAACAGCAAAGGACACAGGCTCTTTGACACAGCACTGTGTCCTTTGACGGAGGCACTGTGTCCCTTGGCTGCCACCTAAGCGGAGGCATCGCAGCTCAAAGGAGGAATACGCCGTGATGAACCTGTCGGTCAGTGGCTTTGACAGGCTGCAGCGCGAGCTCGAGGACGCGCAGCGCGCACTCGCCTCGCTGGACGGCACGATCTCGACGCTGCGCTTCGATCCCACGAATGCCGCGAGCGTCCAGCGAGCCATCCAGCAGATGGAGACAGCCATCGACGCAAAGGTAGCCTCTTACGCGAACAACGCGATCGTAGCGCCTCTGGTTCAGGCGGCGAAGGAGCAATACCGGGCTCAGATTCTGACGCGGACGCGTGAACACCACGACCGCCAGTCCAACGAGACAGCGAGTCAACCGGCGCTCCAGGTCATGGACTACCTCGGCTGGTGTGTCAGGATCTTGAGTGCGGTTGATGCCGCCGAGAAATCCGGGCTGGCGCAGGAGTATGTTGGAGTGCACACCGAGACGATCGCCAGTGCGCTTTTCGAGAGTCTGCCAGAAGGGCCGTCGTGGCACACGTCGCCGCAGCGGCATGGCTTGCTCGGCATGCTCAAGGAACTGCAAGAGTTCGGACTGATAAAGTCCATCGGGCATGGCATCGCGTATAGCCTGACACCTGCCGGGAGAGCCTATCTCGCCAACCCTGCCAAGTCGTGGGAGTCTACGTGCGCCTGGCAGCTTGAACCTGCCCAGGAGCAGGTGCTGAACGCCACTATGGACCTCTGTGTACAACTCGGGAGCGATCACGTGTTGGTGTCAGCTGTAGGGCACGACGCAGTATTGTCCAAACTTGGCTGGGAAAACGGCACGGCACGGCTGCTCACCGTAGCCGAAGAGCTAAACAATCTCGGCCTCATCCGCATACCCACGCTGGTTGGCGGTCCTTACTTCAGTATGGTAGCCACCATGACCGGTATCGTCTGGGCAATCAAACGTGGCTATGTGTTCGAGTCCCGCCGCATCGACGATCTGGTTGAGCAATGGGAGACGACCAGCGTCGACTTCAAGCGCGAATTGCACACGGGCACCAAGGGAGAGAAGGCAGAACTGGTCAAGGACCTTCTCGCGCTGGCCAACACACAGGCGAGCGGTCCCCGGCTCCTGGTGATAGGCTTCGCGCCGAGGACGCACGCTTACCACGGACCGCCGGACCCGAGGCTCAGCCAGGATCATTTTGAGCAGGTCGTTGCCATGTACACAGAGCCAGTAGTGGACCTCCGGTACCGGGTCGTCGACTACCGAGTAGGGCCTGTCGGTGAAATAGAAGTGCTGCGAGATCGGCGGAAGCTGCCCTACCGCGTAAAGTCCGATCTGGGCGATGAGCAGCACCGAATCCACTCTGGTGATGTCTTTGTGCGGCATGGCTCGCAGGTCGAGAAGCCGACGGAGGCGGAGTTGGCTGCGATCGAGGCGGAGGGTACTGCTGCGCGGGGCCCTCACACGTGAGAGCGCCACGCTGCTGCAAGTTCGATCTCGGGTATGTCGTTCTAGCCGGCGATCGACATCTGGCGTGCGCAGTGGAGCCAGAGGGTCGTGACCACCGCAGCTGAAGGCTAAGGCCGTTGAATCAGATCCATGGAGCCAGACTTCCCAGGCTCCAGTTCGACGTCAAGAGGGACGCAAGCTGGATCGGCATGGCTATAGGCTGGATGCAGCGTGAACTGCCCAGCCAGCTAGCTGCCTACCGCCGTGGATTGCAGGCCCATCGAACCATTCAGGCAAAGCAGTATGTCGCGCCCAAGCTCGACGCACTCGATCAGATCCTCCGAACTCTCCAGCAAGAAGACTACAAGGCGGTGGCAAGGTGGCAGTTCGGC
The DNA here is from genome assembly GCA_963827235.1 of uncultured bacterium. GTDB lineage: Bacteria > Chloroflexota > UBA5177 > JANWHV01 > JANWHV01 > JANWHV01. The sequence goes on along the minus strand of CAWHAE010000008.1, from coordinate 372,419 downwards.
AACAATGCTCCGACGACGGCTGTCGCTGTGCTGGGCGTTGCTGCGCGGCTAAAGCCGGAGGCCATGTTCGTCGATCTACATATGCGACTCTCCGAACTGCGTGACCTGGAGAGCGTGATCTACGACACAGCGTCTCCTACGGCCCAAGGTCGTCCGGTCTCCATCATCGGCGTGCTGCTTGCCAACGTACAGATTGGCTTTGAAGCTCTTGTTCGAACTAGCCAGTCCGAGATCTCAGCTTCGCAGATGCATCCTGACACTGACAGAGTCCCTTGCAAGACAGGATCGAAGGCGCTTTCACTCGGCTTCATCTCTGGCTCAGCAGCTCGAGCTTCTCGACCACGAGCGCGTTGCGCGCGCAGTGGAGCATCTGGTGGCCAAGGGCCACCTAGAGCGCGAGACCCCCAGCACTCCCAACGCCGCACTGCGCGTGCGCATCACGTACCTGGGCACGGAGGCACTGGAGCAGGAGGCACACTCTGTGCCGGTGGCAACAGCCCCTGCCGCTACGCACGCGACGGTCACGCCTACCGCCGTAACCGCCCCTCCCATACTGTCCGCCGCCGTCACGCCTGGCACGTCATCGCCCGCACCCATCGCCCCGACGGCCGTCATCAGCTATGCGTGGGACACCGACGAGCACCAGGACCAATGCCTTACGCTCGCTGACAAGCTGCGTGACGATGGTGTTGATGCCGATATTGATCGCTACTACCTGGACTTTCCGGAGGGTCTGCCTCTCTGGATGCAACGATCACTTGAAGGCGCAGACTTCGTCGTGTGCGTCTGCACGGAACGATACGCGCGCCGATTCCGCGGCGAGCCTGAGCCTGAGGGTGTCGGTCTGGGTGCACCCTGGGAGGGCGCGATCATCACGCAGCAGCTCTATGACGCCCACAGCGTTAATCATCGTTTCCTGCCGGTGGTTTTCAGCTCCGACGATATCCGACATATACCGCTGCCTCTTCGTGGCGTCAAGCACTACGTCCTGTGGCGGGACAACGAAGACCTGCTGAGACGCATAGCCGGAAAGCCGCTGATCCTGAAACCCCCGCTCGGCATGCTTCCCGAGCTACCGCCCGCGCCACGGCCGGCTAACTCTTAGCTCCGTGCTGCGTCAACGCAAACGACTATGCCCGGGAGGATACTAGCCAGGGGCAGACGGGGTCGGCGTAGACCTGTCGGCATGCGCCGCCATGCGGCTTGACGGCGGCCTGAGCGGGCGGGATGATGGCACCGGACAGAATCTAGGGGGTCGAGGAGTGTCGCTGAGCATTCAGGACCTGGCAAGCCTGCTGGGTCAGCATGACCAAGTATTCTTCTGGCTGGCGCTGGTGCGGGGTGATGCCGAGGAGCCTTGGCGGCTGCGCGTGCTTCTCGTGGAGGCAGCACCGGCGCCGTCCAACCGGCGTTCCGCACAGAACCGAGTCTGCGACTATGGCTCGGTGCTGGTACTTGGCGGCGTGGTGCCGGGCGGCGAGGTCGGATCGTGGCTGTTGCAGGGCGGTGGCCGCGTGTGGATGCCGGGGCCGGATACGGATGGCCGCGTGTATTTCTTCGTCATGCCAGCAGGCAGCACGTCGGAGGTGCCGAGCGTACAGGAGTGGCCGCTGGTGGGCAGCCATCTTGCCTTTCCGCTCGTGGCGACCGACTGGCCATACAAGGAGTACGTCCTGTCGCAGCAAGATCCGGTGCCATGGACGCCGCCGGATCGATTCGTGGCTGGCCCCGGCTGTCCCACGTTCCGGTGGTTCGAGGAGCTGGTGACTGAGCTCGTGTATGGCGCGAACCGCGTGCAGCCCGGGTTTGTAGAGGTCGGGAGGGCCACGGTGCGGGTGCGAATTGCGGAGACGCGCGCATGTATCCGCGATGTGTATCTGGCGCCCGGCACCGTGTCCGTCAGCGTCGAGGGACGTGAACTGGATGGCGTCCGGTTGGAGGTGCGCGCGGGGTCGCGCTCGTTCAGCGATGGCCTGATCGAGCCCAAACATGTCGAAGCAGTCGAGAGCGGGGTGCAGCGCGCGCTACTGCGGTGCTCGTATGGGGAGCGGCTGCCCGGCGCCCTGAAGATCGTCCTCAGTGGCGCAGGAAGGGTGCTGGACGAGAGCGATCCTACTGCGAGAAACTGGGCGTCGGGTCCCCTGCGACGCAATGTGCGCGCCGATCCTGCGATAGCGGCGGAGTATTCGGCGCTGACGGAGGGCGCGGACAGCGGTCCGTCGCGCTGGTCCCCACTTCTACCCTACCCGAGGCCAACGTCCGGAAAGGGGCGGCCCGGGAAAGCCGTGATACTCAGCGCACTGGGCATCGAATACGATGCCGTGCGGGAGCACCTCAGCGATCCCGTGGAGCAGGTGAACTATGGCACCGGGTACGAGCGGGGATTCTTCGAAGGAAAGCACTGCCGGTGGGAGGTGCTGATCGCCGAAGTCGGCGCGGGTAACGTAGCGGCTGCCCAGCAGACAGAGCGCGCGTTGAACGTTGCCGAGGCGCAGGTAGGCCTGTTCGTCGGCGTCGGAGGTGGCTTGAAAGACGTCAAGCTCGGCGACGTCGTGGCCGCGACCAAGGTGTACAACTATCACGCGGGCAAGGCAGATCGGGAGTTCCTGATGCGGCCTGACCTAGGGCAGAGCGATTTCGGGTTGGTGCAGCGTGCTCGCTCCTGCCGACGTGGCACGGCGTGGCATGCGCGTATCCACGGTCCCCGGCGCGGTGAGCCGGTCGCGCACGTCGGACCCATCGCGGCAGGCGAGCAGGTGGTGAGCCACACAAGATCGGCGACATACAGGTTCCTGCGTAAGCAATATTCGGATGCTGTAGCCGTTGAGATGGAGGGGCGGGGCTTTCTGGAGGCCGTTTACGCTCATAGTGTGGCCTGGCTTGTCGTGCGCGGCATCTCTGACCTAATCGCTGGCAAGAAGGGTTCGGACGCGCAAGGCTGGCAGCAGCAGGCGGCCCGGCACGCGGCGGCGTTCGCATTCGAAGTGCTCTGGCATCTTGCGCCTCAGGAGAGCGCTGCCCAGTTGCTGGGCGCGCTGCAGCAGGCTCGGCTGCAGCCGTCGGCGCTGCAGGAGCCTTGGAGCGAGATAGAGCGTGCCCTCAACCCTCCTGGAAGTTCGCTCGTGGTGCGGCCGGAGGCGAAGGGAATTCGCCGGGAGTCTCGATCACCGACGGAGCCGATCCACATGGAGGTGAAAGCGCGTCTTCCGGCTGGAATGAAGATGGCGGATGTGTTCGATCGGGCGCTGCAGACAATGGAACCGGTCGCCGTCGAGGGCGTTGAGATGCTCGCGCACGATTTCGTGTGCGGGGATAACAGGCTCGCTTTGCTCGACGCCTATCCGGAGTTGGAGCGGCGAGGTGTGCGGATGACACTTCAGGCGGAACCGCTGGCGCAGGCCGTGCCGTGGAAGTTGGTAGTGCCGGAGACCGGCGAGCAGCTCGAGAACCTCGAGCTGGCCCCATGGCCGATTCCTGGCGGCGGTCTCCGCCTGACCAACCATCGACAAAGCAACTGCGCGGTGGAAGTGTCGTTCGATCTGCCTGCAGCGTGGCTGGAGGACGAGAAGCTGGACGCACTTCCGGAGGATGATCCAAAATCGGCGATGCAAGTGTCACTTCGCTATCATTCGGGACGCACGGTGCACGAAATGGTGCAGGTATATCGCTTCATGCGCGCAGTGCGCGAGCCGCGCGACCTGCTGTTGGTCCCGGTGCGCAATCAGCAGCACGTGCTGCGCTTCCAGGGGCAGTTCGGTGGGGAGCCGGAAGCGTTCGAAGACCCATTGATGGACGCGTTCGCGCTGATTCACGACACATTTCCCGCGGACACGCACGATGTTGTGTTGCCTGAAGAGCTGCCCCGAAGCGAGATCGCAGCGATCAAGAATCTGGCGGAGCTGCTGCGTACAGGCGAGCACCGGTGCCGCCGCGATGACTTTGTGAAGGAGGCGACCGGAGCGGAGATTGAAGGGATGGTGCGGGCAGTGAAGGGCGGACACTACATCGTATGGCGGGAGGAAGACTCTCGCACCGCTCTGCTGGGCACGGAAATCGAGCTGGGACCTACTGCATGGCTACCGCTAACGCTGCAGGCAGAACCGGACGAGGTGCTGGCAACGGCGAAGGCTGTGGGCTCCGGCACGCAGGTCATCGCGTACAAGTCCCTGCTGGCGGACGGAAGCGTGGTGTGCCGATTCGAGCGGTTCTGGCGCTTCCAGATGGCGATCGAGGAATGGGTGCCGCCTGGTGAGATGCCTGAGGCGACGGAGCTCGGCACTACCTTGCAAGCGGAAGAGCGGCGGTAGGCTGGGACCGGTACTGGGTTGGAACAGAACCTGTCGTGCTGAGCCACGTGAAACGCATGACGACGCAGGATGATGCCTACTCTGTGTCCGGTGTAGGTTCCTACGCTCTTGGACCTGTCTTTGCGGTAGAGGTGCGGCGCGAGACGTGTGGGGCAGCAGAAGCGGACTGGGGGCAGCGTGTCGGCGCTGCCGCCGTTCACCCGTACTGCCTCGGGGCGCAGAAGCTGTGGCAAGGCGACCACGCGGCGCACCCGCTGGAAGCATTGGGCAAAGCCGCCTTGGCGGATGAATCGCCGGCCGACAGCGCTATTGGCGTTGCGCGCCAAGACATTGACTGCTGACCGCTGCACCGGCATCCGGCCGGTGCAGCCAGACTGTTTGCCACCTGTTCAACCTAACCGAATACAGGGAGTCGCATGAAGAGCTATGTTCTCGCCGGAGCAAGCAAGCGCGCTCTGGAGATGTATGCCGAGCCGATCAGGAGTCAGTTTACAGCCAGCGCCGTGCTGACCGGCGTGTACGATGCCAATCCAGGGCGAGCCGCCTTCGTCGGTCGGCAGTGCGGCGTGCCTGCCTTCGACGGCTTCGACTCCATGCTGCGGGATACGCGGCCGGATGGCGTCATCGTCACCACTATGGACCGCTACCACGCCGACTATATCGTACGCGCCCTTGATTCGGGCTGCGCCGTGATTGCCGAGAAGCCCATGGTAGTGGACGACGCGCAATGCCGCGCCGTGCTCGCCGCCGAGCGACGAAGCGGCGGGCACGTCACCGTCACATTCAATTATCGATTCATGCCCTACGTCACCCGCGCGAAGGAGCTGCTCCTCGAGGGAGCGGTCGGGAAGGTGCTCAATGTCGATTTCGAGTGGTATCTCGACCGGCGGCACGGCGCCGACTACTTTCGGCGCTGGCACCGGCTGAAAGAGAACTCTGGCGGCCTGCTGGTAACGAAGGCCACCCATCATTTCGACATGATCAACTGGTGGCTTGGTGCCGAGGCGGAGCGCGTCTATGCTCTCGGGCAACTGCGCTTCTATGGCCCCACGCGCCTGGAACGCGGCGAGCGCTGCTCCACCTGTAAGTACGCTCGTAGCTGCGAGTTCTACGTCGATCTGCTGTCCGATCCTTTCCTGAAGAGCTTCTACTTCGACGCCGAGCAATACGACGGCTACTACCGCGACCGCTGCGTCTACGCCGAGCAGATAGATATAGAGGATACGATGAGTCTGGTGGCGCGCTACAAGTGCGGGACGCAGCTCAGCTATTCGCTCGTCGCATTCAGTCCGATCGAGGGCTGGCGAGCTACCCTGACGGGCACAGAGGGTCGCATGGAGCTTCGTGAGGACGAGACCGGGCCGCTGGCGCAAGCAGCCAGCAGCGTAATAGCCGTCTACCACAAGAGCGGTACGGTGGCGAACTATGAGATTCCAAAACCTGCCGGCGATCATGGCGGCGGCGACGAGCGTCTCCTCGAGCGGCTGTTTGGGGCGCTGACCCTGCCGGATCCTCTGGGCCACATGGCCGGTTCATGGGACGGCGCCATGTCCGTGCTCATGGGCGTGGCGGCGAACAAGTCCATAGCCACTGGACAGGCAGTGACGATCGCCGAGCTCTTGCATGCCTAACCTTGGAACCAGCGCATCTCTCGGCCGCGGTACGGGTGACACCTGTCGTTCCACCCCGGCCGGAGGCTTCTACAGCAGTGCTTCTAGTGTGGAGGATCGATGAAACGCGTGCGCGTGGGCGTGATTGGCTGCGGAGCCGTTGCCCAGATGATGCATCTGCCGTATCTGCGAGAGCTGGACGACCGATTCGAGATCGCGGCGCTCTGCGATATCTCACCGGGCGTGCTGGAGACAGTGGGCAAACATTACGGCGTGGAGTCGCGCTACACCGAGGTCTCCGATCTCATTGGCAACGATCTGGACGCGGTCCTGGTGCTCACTCCCGGATCTCATGCCCCTGCGGCCATAGCCGCTGCCATGTCCGGGCGGCACGTGCTGGTGGAGAAGCCTATGTGCTTCACGCTGCGCGAGGCCGACGAGATGATCGCCGCGGCGGAGCAACACGACACCATCCTGATGGTGGCCTACATGAAACGCTTCGACCCAGGCTACCGCTTCGCCCAGCAGGCCGTAAGCCGGCTGCGCCATCTGCGCGCTGTGGAAGTGCATATCTGGCACCCGGCCGAGCAGTTGTATTCCGCGCATCACCGCATCGATCGCGCCGCGGATGTGCCGGCAGACGTCCTCTCGCGCCTGCGAGGCGAGTACGACTCGCTCGTGCGCGAGGCCGTGGGGGACGTACCGGGCTGGCTCGGCTACGCCTACGCGGAGGTTCTGCTCGGCAGTATCATCCACGATATCAATGCCCTGAGGGGACTGATCGGCGCTCCGGATGCCGTGCTTTCCACCGAAATCTGGGCGGAGGGTAACGCGGTGATGAGCACGTTCTCCTACGGCAACGACGTGCGCGCCGTCCTTACCTGGACCTACCTGGACGACGTGCGCAACTATCGTGAGGACCTGGCGTTCCTGGCCACCGACGGCCGGGTGGAGCTCCGGTTCCCTTCGCCCTTCCTCAAGAGCGTGCCCACGCCGGTGGTAGTGGAAGCCATGGAGAATGGCGTCTACACGCGGCGAGAACACCAAGCAGGTTTCGAGGAAGCGTTCAAACAGGAGTTGCTCCACTTTCACGACTGCATAGTGTCAGGCAAGCAGCCGCTCACGGATGGCGCCCAGGGCAAAGCGGACGTTGCGCAAGCCATCGCCATGTTCAACGCATATAAGCCACGCTGAGGAGAATAGCATGCGTATCGGAGTGTTCACCGACAGCACACTGCATCTGTCGCTCGCCGATTCCCTGGACCGCTACGAGCAATGGGGCATTACCGCCATCGAGCTGGGCGCTGGGAACTTCTCGCCTGCGCCGCATCTCCGCCTTCAGGAGATGCTGGATGACGCGGGCGCACGCCGGCGTCTCCTGGCCAACCTGCAGAGCCGGAACATGATCATCAGCGCGCTCAACTGCAGCGGCAACCCGGTCCATCCGCAGCAGGTGGTGGCGCAGCACGACGCACAGGTGATACGGGACACGATTCGCCTGGCGGCGGCCTTGGGAGTGGATCGCGTGGTCACCATGAGCGGTTGTCCCGGCACCCCCGACGGCGGAGCGCATCCCAACTGGGTGACGTTCACCTGGCCGGACCACTTCGCAACCCTGTTGGCGTGGCAGTGGGACGAGGTAATCCTTCCGTACTGGACGGACGCGGCCGCCTACGCTCGCGACCTGGGCGTGCTGCTCTGCTTCGAGATGCACCCGGGCATGAGCGTCTACAACACTGCCTCGCTGTTTCGTCTTCGCAGCGCAATCTCCGGCACCATAATGGCCAATCTGGACCCCAGCCATCTCTGGTGGCAGGGTATGGATCCGCTCGAGGTGGTCAGGGCGCTCGGTCCGGCACTCGGTCACGTGCACGCCAAAGACACGCGGGTCGATCCCCACAACACCGGCATCAACGGGTGCCTCGACACCACATTGCCCGCGGTGCCTGCCGCCATGCCGTGGGTCTTCCGGGCAGTCGGCTTCGGGCATGGCGCCGCGTGGTGGCGCGACTTCATCAGCCTGCTGCAGATGCACGGCTATGACGGCGTGCTAAGTATCGAACACGAAGATCCGCTCATGGGCCTGGAGGAAGGCACACGGGCGGCGGCCGAGTTCCTCAAGCCGCTGGTGTTCAATCCTCCGCCTGCCGGCGAGACGATTCCGCAGTGACCGATCCCGAAACTGAGACTCAGTGCCTCTGGTATAACCGTCCTGCGGGCGAGTGGACAGAGGCGTTGCCGATCGGCAACGGCCGCCTCGGCGCCATGGTGTTCGGCGGCGTCGAGCTGGAGCGGCTGCAACTGAACGAGGACACGCTGTGGTCCGGCTTTCCCGAAGACGCGCATCCCTGTCCAGAACCTGCGCTCCTGCAGGAGATTCGACGCCTCATCCTGCGGGAGCGCAAGTATGCGGAGGCAGAAGAGCTCGCGAAGAGCTTTCAGGGCCCATTCACCGAGTCATACCTGCCGCTCGCCGATCTCTACCTCCAGTGCACGCACGCCGAGCCGGCGCACGACTATCGGCGGGAGCTGCTTGTGGGCAGCGGCGTGGCCCGAGTGCGCTACCGCGTGGGCGGCGCGCTGTTCACTCGCGAGGTATTCGCCTCCGCCGTTCATCAGGTGGTGGTCGTGCGCATGACCTGCACCGACGAGGCCTTACTGTCGTTTGTGGTAGGCCTGAGCAGTCCCCTGCAGGCCTCGAGGGTCCCGGTTGGGAACAACGGGCTCGCTGTGCGAGGCAAAGCGCCCAGCCACGTGGTGGCGCATCATCTTGCGAGCGAGAATCCAGTCGCGTACCACGAGGCCGAAGGGAAGGGAATGCGTTTCGAGGCCCGCGTGCTGGTGCTCCCCGAAGGCGGACGAGTCAGCACCGGATCGGGAATTGTGCAGATTGACGATGCCACTGCCGTGACCTTGCTCATAGCCGGCGGCACGGGCTACAGGGGTTTCGGCGCCGCGCCCGATCTATCGGCCGAGGCAATTGCCGCGTCGATCGAGAGCACGCTGGCCGAGGCCGGCATGCGCACGTACGATGATCTGCGGACCGCACATGTCGCGGACTGCCGGAGACTGTATGATCGGGTCACACTCACGCTGGGCCGATCGTCCGCGCCGGAGGTGCCGACGGACGAGCGCTTGCGCGCCGGAGACATCGAGCAGGATACCCAGCTCGCCGCGCTGTACGCGCAGTTCGGTCGCTATCTCCTGATCTCCTGCTCGCGGCCGGGCACTCAGCCCGCAAACCTTCAGGGAATATGGAACGACCAGGTTCGGCCAATCTGGGGAAGTGACTATACGCTGAACATCAACGCGCAGATGAACTACTGGCCCGCGGAGGTGGCGAACCTGGCGGAGTGCCACGAGCCCCTGCTGAGCCTTGTCGGCGACCTGAGCGTGGACGGACGGAAGACCGCGAGCCTGACGTATGGCTGCCGTGGGTGGGCAGCGCACAACGGCACCGACATCTGGCGGGGCACGCGGACGGCAGGGGACGGCCACTCGCCGCCCAACTGGACTATGTGGCCGATGGGCGGGGTATGGCTCTGCCTGCACCTCTGGGAACACTATGCCTTCGGTGGCGATCTCACGTTCCTGCGCGACCGCGCATATCCCCTGATGAAAGGCGCGGCGGAGTTCTGCCTGGACTGGCTCGTCGAGGCTCCGGACGGCAACCTGGTGACCTGTCCTTCCACCTCGCCCGAGAACACGTTTCGTGACCCACATGGCCGGGAGAGCGCCGTGTCCGCTGGAGCGACCATGGATATGCAGCTCATCTGGGATCTGTTCACCAACAGCATCGCGGCAAGCACGATATTGCAAACCGATGAGGACTTCCGGGCAGAGCTGGAGACGGCGCGAGCGCGCTTGCTGCCGCCGCGGACCGGCAGATATGGCGAGCTACTGGAGTGGTCTGCCGGCTTTGACGAGGTGGAGCCCGGTCATCGCCACATCTCCCATCTGTTCGGCCTGCATCCGGGCCGGCAGATCACGCCGAGCGGCTCGCCCATGCTCGCCCGAGCCGCGGCCCGATCTCTCGATCGCCGCCTCGCCAACGGCGGTGGACACACTGGCTGGAGTAGGGCGTGGATGGTCGGTCAATGGGCACGACTCGGCATGGGCGACCGAGCGCACGAGCACCTGATCGCCCTGTTGCGTGATTCGACGCTGCCGAATCTGTTCGACAACTGCCCTCCCTTCCAGATAGACGGCAACTTCGGAGGCGCGTCCGCCATCTTCGAGATGCTTGTACAGAGCCACACCGGGACGATCGATCTCTTGCCGGCACTGCCCAGCGCGTGGCCAACGGGATCGGTGCGGGGGGTGCGCGCTCGCGGCGGCTTCACCATTGACCTCGAGTGGGACGGTGGGCGTCTGACCTGGGCTCAAGTCAGAGCAGACCGGGACGGACCCTGCCGCATCGCCTACCGGCCCCAGGCCTTGAAGGTGGCACGCCCCGACGATACGACGGTGCTCAGCGTCCCGGGAGACGACGTGCTGAATTTTGTGGCATGGCAAGAGCACACCGTGCTTCTGTACCCTGACGAGCCGCAGGCCGCATGTCTGTGATCCGGGCCTGGCTTGTGCGGGCTGGCAACGTCCTTCCATGACGCTGCGCCATCATTGGGGTGGCAGTTGGTCAGGCGGATCACCAGCATGAGTGGCCGTGGCAGGTCCATGTCCGCATGCGCCGGGTCGCCGCGGCGGCTTCCTCGGTGTATCCACTCATTCCGACGGACCTGCGATTAGTCAGCCTCCTGCCCAATGGCATCGTCCACCGCGACAAGCATGCATAGGGCGGTCACTATGTCCACGTCACCGGAGATTCTCATCGTGTAGGCAGTGCCCACGTGCGATAGCTCCTTCTCGACGCGGGCGGCGACCTCGCCCCGGAATAGCAGGCTGAACTTGGTATCCGATTGGTCGCCAGTCAGCACCAGCCCGTCGATGCCGCCCAGGACAAAGCGGGGAAAGGTCACCGCGGACAGGTCGCGATGAATCTCTCCCACGATTATTCCATCGCGACGGATCACGTAGTTTGGCTCCACCGGCAACAGGTGCTGATGAATGGTAGCGATCGTGGCGCCCTCAGCGTTGTGCATCTCGAACGAGTGACCGACGCCGGTTGGCACGCTCTTGACCACATACGCGATCTCGCCGCTCTCTGGCTGGGTGATCTCGTAGTCCGCACCGGGCCCAAGCACGCGCTGTTTGACACGCAGCGTCAGCAGACGGCGCTCCACTCTACTCTCTCAGTCTGACCCACCTGGATACGGTAGGCATAGAACAACATCTGCAAGCCGCTTCGCCCAGAAGCTCAGACTGGCCGTCACAGTAACTGGCGCCAAACCACTAGTATCGAACGATGTGCGGGCGCCGTTGCTACCAGCGCGCGGTTTGACCCCAGGCTCGCGATAACTCTCCGCCGTGCCGTTGCAGTATTTCGCCAGCCAAAATCGACCTGCCTTCGGGCAGAACTGCAACCAGCGCCTTACCGGCGCCGATCTGGCTCTCACGGTAGCCGCATTCCGAGGTACCGGCGTCGGTGTCGCTGAGACATCCTGCCAGCCAGTGCTTGACACCGGCTGCCCCGGCGAAGAGACCGGAGACGGCGACCGGTCCCACGCCGGGAATTTGCACGATAGTGCCGGTTCCGCGGTACTTGCTGCGCGCGCACCCACCGCCATCATCAGGCCGCGAGAAGAAATCAGCTTGGCCCGCGATGTCCTGTTTGCCAGCCGCATTCACCGGATCCTGACTCTCACGCTGCAACTCGCCGTACGGTCGCTCCCGGGAAGCCAAGCCCACGGCATCTCCGCCGAAGCCCGCAATCACCAGATCGTCAATAGCGCCCAGTGCCTGGTCTAGCGACGGAAACGCTGCCAGCAACACCGGCTTCATGCGCTTCTCCATGATACTCCCACGAGCATGCATTGCCGAGCCCACATCCCCACGTGTCGGTTCTGCATGCCATGGCCTCAACCACGAGGCTGGCTCCATGCTCTCCGCCGTTGTTGATTATGGCGATAAATGGGTGCAGGCGCATCGGCCTCACGTATGGCAATGGATGAGTTCGTGGGCTAGTCCCTTTTCCGCCCTGCAATCCACCGGACAGGTGGTGCGCCGCAAAGCTCTCCGTAACAGAATGGAGCCAGCACTAAACGACTGACACCGCGGAGTGCAGTCGGGTGATCCGCGGCTTTGGTGCCGAATGTGGCGCCGGGTGGCAGTATAGGGAGACTCCAGTGGGACTATATGCGCGGCAGATCGAGTGTTTGAGCTGCTCAAATAGCCGGGGCTTCGTTCACCACACCGAGGCAAGCAGCGTGCCCGTCAGCCAGGCCGAGGCGTTGGCATTGCCACCGCGCTCGATCCTGACATGCGGCCGCTGCGGCAGCACTAGCCTGATTCGATCTTGGGGTGACGCCACGCCTTACGCGACCAAAGGATATGTGGGCCGGCGCCGGCGCCGGCGTAGCGCAACTGCGATGCCAATGCAGTCCTCGGCATCATAGTTCGAGCTTCATACCAGCCAGTCATCTGGGCACAATTGGCACGTGAGCCGGCCATTGCATTTGTATCCGTGCCGTGATCCATCTTGCTTTCCGCGTGCGAACAGTTGTTCGAGTCTACGGGTGCGCTTCCGGCTTCTCGGCCGGCACAACACCTCAACTCCAACCGCTTTGACACATTGACCGGTCTCCGCTACAGTGACGCAGCGAGTCAGTGTGCAGGGCGTGCCCAATTGTGGGTTGGTTGCGCGGGTGTGGCTGCGGGATGTGGCGGGTGGAGTTGCACGATGATAGCGGGCAGCGTGCCGGCGAAGTACCGAGTAGTAGTTGCGGAAGACAATTCCCAGATCCGCGAGCTGCTTCGGCAGCAGCTAGCCGAGCTTGGGCATGAGGTCGTGGCCGAGGCTCGCGACGGCATAGAGGTGGTTGAGCTCGTGGCTCGAGAGCGGCCTGACGTCGTTGTCATTGATTGGGGCCTGCCTGGTCAGGATGGATTGACGGCATGCTCGATCATCAGGGATCGCGCACCAGTCGCAATTGTGCTGCTGAGCGCATACGTGTCGTCCGGGGATCCCGAGCTGCTGGCACGGCATGCCGGTGCTCACACCTTCCTCGCCAAGCCGTACCTGATTGAAGAGCTAGACGAGGCGCTCGAGCAGGCAATCGGGCGCCACGCCAGAGCGCCGCACGTCATGGTGCTTCCCGCGGGAACCGACTCACCGCAGGCCTGAAGCCGACGCACGGGAGATCCGGTGGGCACGCGGGGCAAGCTTCGGCATGTCGGAGGCCGTGTGCTGCGCTGCTACTTAGCAGTGCCCAATATTGAGATACCCAAGTGGAGAAGTGACCTTCCATGACGGATCGGTTCGTTCAGGATGCCGTCGATGGCTCGACGTCGAGACTGCTCGAGGCGATCCGGACCGTCAACACAAGCCTGCGGCTGCCGCAGGTATGGACGGCCATCGTCGACGCAGTGGTGATGATCGCGGCGTGCGATAGTGCGAGCCTTTGCGTTAGCCAGGACGGTGTAATGCGTTGCGTCGCCGTAGGCGGCGCCGGGAGGCCCAGTGAGCCTCTGCCTCTCGGCCATTCCCTTCCCGACCATTGGCCGCCGTTGAGGCAGTTTCGGGCCGGACTCAACCCCATGTACATAGCAGACGTGCGGCATTATGCCGCCTGGCCGGAGATCGCCGAGTCGATTCCTGCCGCGGATACCGTCGAGGCGTGGCTCGGCATCCCTCTCGTTCAGCAGGATCGGCTGCTCGGCTTCGTCGGCATCGGCTATCAGACCACGAGAGAGTACGGCGGCAAGCTGGCCGTGGATCTCTCAGAGCTGGCAGTCCACCTTTCGGCGACGCTGGGGAATGCCATGATTCTCTCGGAGGAATCGGCGCGCGCTCGTATCGGGCTGCTCAGGGCAAGCATCCAGGAGTCGCTTCGCGACGCCAGCCGCACCGAGCCACTCTGTGCCGGGGCGGCTACCGCGATCGGCCAGGCGCTGGGCGTCACCTGGTGCGGAGTCTATCTGGGAACGGACACCGCCCCTCCAATGCGAGCGGCCACGTTTTCGCAAGGTGACACCACGCTTGACGGGCGCGTCGAGGCGGTGCTTCAGGCTATTGTGGCGCTGGTTACACACAGCCGGCGGACGCTTGCCATCTCGGACATCGCGCGCGACCCGGGTGGGGAGGCATCGATCCGCGCAAACCGCGAGCTGCTGCTCGGCAGCGGCATGTGTTCCCTGCTGATCTCACCTCTTACATTGACGGGGAAGGTTCTGGGAGCACTGGTGGCCATACAGACAGCGGACCTGCGAGTGTGGGAGAGCGGCGAGGTCATGCTTATCGAGCAGATCGCCGCCGACATGGCCGTGCGCATTGGCCAGGCCCAGGCGAATGAGAAGGACGCAGCGGCGAACGCCGCAATCAGGAGCGACCGCGACGCCTTGCGCGCAGCCGCCTTCCAGTCGCCGGTCGCCGTTCTTGTGGCCGACCTGCCGCCGCACCAGATCCGATTCTGGAACAGCGCAGCGGTTGCGCTGGCACGCTCCGGCACGTTGATGTCGGCGCCTGGCCAGAGCCAATCGCCGGAATTCGAGGCCTTCTTTCTTGATCGCCGTCCGTATCCCGCCGAGCAGTGGCCACTGACACGCGCCTTTCGCGAAAGCGTCGCTGTCCCGGGTGAAGAATGCCTGCTCAGGCTGCGCGACGGACGTCTGGCCACCGTACTCGTGTCGGCATCGCCGACGACCGATCACAAGGGACGGGTAACCGGTTCCATCGCTCTCATCCAGGACATTTCACCTCAGCGCTTGGAAGAGTCACGGTCCGCACATGCCTTGCGGCGGTTGCAGTCGCTGCACGGGGTTCTCGGGCACCTGCTCGCGCACCTAGCAAACGACAATGTGGAGATCGACCTGCTGCGTGAAGTCCGAAGGCGGATCCCGTTTGATGCCGCGCTGGTGAGGATCGAGTCTCCTGTGCCGGAGCTCGCAGCCTACGACGCCGGTGGCGAGCCCGGGGCAGAGGGATTTGCCGGCCGGGAGCTCAGCTCGGTCCTCATTGCCGCCGCGGAGCACCTGCCGGTATCGGCGCAGGGTACCGTGCTTGGCGACCTGGGGGGCATGCCCGATGGCGGCTTTGGCACATCGATTGCCGAAGCCGGCTTCCACAGCGCCATCGCTGTTCCCATTGTTATCGACGACGCTCCGGCCGGCAGCATCCTGCTGCTCGACCGCCGGGCAGACGTCTACGGGGACGTCGACGTCGAGCTTGCTGGCACACTGGGTCTTGTACTCGGCACCTGCCACGCGATGAGGACCCTGCAAGAGGAGTATGGCCAGCACGCCAAGAAGGAGGAGCGGGATAGACTGGCGCGCGACATTCACGACGTGCTCGCTCAGATGGTCACGTCGGTTGTGCTCCAGCTTGAGCGTGCACTGCAGCTGGTGCCCGAGGACTCGGAGACACGCCAGATCCTCTCCCAGGCCCGCAGCACTGCGAGGTCGGCCGTAGCGGAGACGCGGCGCATCGTCTGGAACCTCCGTTCGGCAAGTGTGGATCTCCAGGACCCGCGCACTGTCGTCCAGGATGAAGCTGCCAAGCTGGAGCGGCGACTGAGCATAAAGCCGGAAGTGATCGTCACGGGTGAGCCAAGGGCTCTGGCGGCGGAGACAGGCTCAGTGGTGCAGCGGCTTACGCGAGTTGCCCTGGACAACATCTGGTCACATAGCGAAGCCAGGCACGTCAGACTCCTGCTGGACTATGGGCTGCAGGTCTTCACGCTCCTCGTGGAGGACGACGGCAAGGGCTTCGATCCCTCCGCGGTCGAGCTGCTCGGCACCGGCAGGGTGGGCCTGGCGGGCGCAGCCGAGCGCGCTCGACTCGTGGGCGGCAGCCTGCGCGTCGAAAGCGCAGCGCATCAGGGCACGCGTGTTTGGTGCGTGGTGCCCTACACACCGTCCGAACCAGTGCCACAGGAAAAGCTGACGGTGGCCGCGCCCGCGGCTCCGGCTCGTGCCAGCTCGACGAACGGCAACGGGGAGCGGATTCGCATTGTGCTGATAGACGATCACTCTATGGTGCGGCAGGGATTGGAGCACATGCTGAGCGAGCACGCCGACATACAGGTCATCGGGGCAGCCGGTACCGGATCGGATGGATTGCGCATCATTAACGACTTGCGCCCCGACGTGGTGTTGTGCGATCTGCAGCTTCCAGATATTTCCGGGGTAGAGGTCATCTCACGGGTTCGCACTCTCTTCCCGGAGATTCGTTGCGTGATCGTCACCACCTACGACAACGACGACTATATCTACGAAGGCATCAAGTCGGGAGCGAAAGGCTACGTGCTCAAAGACGTAACTTCGGTCGAGCTCGCCGACGCCGTGCGTGCAGCCGCCCGTAATGAATCGCTTCTTCAGCCCGTGGTCGCCGGCAAGCTGGTCGAGCGGTTCGGCGAGCTCGCAAGGCAGGGTGACATCGTGGAGCCGCTTACAGAGCGCGAGATTGGCGTCTTGCGCTCTCTAGCCACCGGGTCGAGGAACAAGGAGATCGCTCTGCAGCTCAGCCTCAGCGAGAGCACGGTAAAGACGCACCTGGCCAGCATCTTCGGCAAGCTGGGCGTGACCACGCGGACAGAGGCGGTGACGCGTGGTCGGGAGCTGGGCTTGATCCCGCTCTAGCGG
Organism: uncultured bacterium; assembly: GCA_963827235.1. GTDB lineage: Bacteria > Chloroflexota > UBA5177 > JANWHV01 > JANWHV01 > JANWHV01. The sequence goes on along the minus strand of CAWHAE010000008.1, from coordinate 355,807 downwards.
CTCTAGAACGCCCCCTCCCCAGAACCGCCGAGTCGATCCGGATGAATGCTTTGACTCCTGCACGACGTCGATCCTCTGGATGGCATGGAACCGGTCCGGCTAACAAATGGCTCCAGCCCTCACTCTACTTAGCTGGGCCGTTCGTACCGTGGGTGCGCCAGATGCAGATCAATAGGACTAAGGCATCTCGGACGCCAGTCCCGATCGTCTGGGCGATGGACTGTGCCGGCGGAGGCGGCACCATGGGAGCCGGTCCGCCAAGAATCCTGGTGGATCTAGCCAGATAGGAGGAACACAAAATGCCGGCACGGGACGGACGGGAAGAGCACCTGCGAGGCGTGAGCGACAAGGAACAGCGCCGATACGAGCACATCAAAGAAAGCGCCGACAAGTCTGGACGCTACGGCAAGCGGGTCGATGAAGTGGCCGCCCGCACTGTGCTCAAACAACACAAGGAAGGGCACCATCAGCCTGGCGAGTAACAGTATCCGTCTCGGGATGACAACGCATGGAACATAGTCGGTCGAGGAGTCGAGCCTCCGAAAGCAGACGGAGCGCGTGCCCGCGGGAGCGGCCGCCGCGAGGTCAGGGGTGCCGGTAACGCGAATGAACCGCTACGACGGTCTCATCGCGAACAGTTAGGAGTACAGCATGTACGCAATGGCCCTAGACGGGAGGCGGATTGCCGTCCTGTCGACTGACGGATTCGAGCAGAGCGAGCTGATGTTGCCCAGGCAGGCTTTACTGGAGGCAGGCGCGGACGTCAAAGTCGTGTCTCACAAGCAGGGCCAGATTCGCGGCTGGCAGAAGAACAACTGGGGCCAGTCCGTCCACGTGGACGCCACCTTGGACACGACCACACCCGGCGAGTTCGACGCACTGATGCTGCCGGGAGGCGTACTTAACGCCGATCAGCTCCGCACCGTGCCCCAGGCGGTGGATTTCGTGCGAGCGTTCTTCATCGCAGGTAAGCCGGTGGCGGCAATCTGCCACGGGCCCTGGCTGCTGGTGGAAGCCGGAGTGGTCAAATCTCGGACGCTCACCTCGTGGCCCTCGCTCAGGACGGATATTGTCAACGCCGGCGGGCGTTGGGTCGATCGTGAGGTGCACGTAGACAGCGGGCTGGTTACTAGCCGCAAGCCGGCAGACCTCTCTGCCTTCAACGCCAAGATGGTGGAGGAGTTCGCTCGAGGCATCGACGAGCGCGGCAAGTTGCCGCTTGACTCGCCGATCGCCTCGGAAGCGGCTCCCGCCGAGGGCGTCGTTCGAACCTGACCTCAGCGCGAATTCTTCGCACGATCCGGTACCACTCAGCCGATTCGCAGGCGGTGCTGCGCCACGGCCATGCCGTACAATATCCAATGAACGCATTCTGGATGCGCTATTGGGTGAGCCTCGGTCGCCGCAGGCTTGAGCTGGCAGTCCTGCAAGCGGTCCGGGAAAGGATGGTGCAAGCGTGGTCAAGAGCCTCGAGAATTATGGCGCCGTTCCGGAGAGCGCGATCGTGATCGTCGCGCACCCGGATGATGCGGAGTTCATGGTCGCCGGAACCGTGGCGAGGTGGGCGCGCGGCGGCTGCGAGATCGTGTATCTGCTCGTGACGGACGGCGACAAGGGCTCGAACGATCCGACCATGAGCAGCGCCGATCTCGCGGCCATACGCCGCGGTGAGCAGCAAGAGGCCTGTCGCATTCTGGGCGTGAAACATGTCGAGTTCCTGCACTATGAAGATGGCATGGTGACTCCATCGCTCACGCTACGCCGCGACATCGCCCGCGTGATCAGGCAATACAAGCCGAAAGTGGCGATCTGCCAGGATCCCACGCGCTACTACAGCGGGCGCGACTACATCAATCATCCCGACCACCGCGCGGCTGGGGAGGCCGCTCTCGGCGCCATATTCCCCGCCGCGCGCGACCCGCTTACCTTTCCCGAGCTCCTGGCCGAAGGATTCCAGCCTCACAAGATAGGCGAAGTCTTCGTCGGCATGTCCAGCGAGGACGACGTCATCGTGGACATCAGCGAGACCCTTCCTCTCAAGATCGAGGCGCTGACCGCTCACAAGAGCCAGCTCAATGGCTGGGATCCCACGGAGATGGTCGGCAAGTGGGCCGCCGGCGCGGCCGAAGGCCAGGCGTTCACCCACGGCGAGACGTACCGGTACTTCAAGCTCGACGGCGACGAATAGCCATGAAGCCTTGGTCGCCTGCTGACCAGCTTCCCACCGTAAGAGGGCTGACGCACGTCCATCGCGGCAAGGTTCGCGATATGTATGACGCCGGCCAGGACCGCCTGCTGATGGTGGCAAGCGATCGCATATCCGCCTTCGATTGCATCCTGCCGACCGGCATTCCGAAAAAGGGCCGCGTGCTTACCGCGATCTCGGCTTTCTGGTTTGACCTGACGAGCCACATCGTGCCAAACCACCTGATATCGGCCGAATGGGACGTGATCAGCGATCTCCTCGGCTTCAATCCTGGGACCGTTGAGCTCGCAGGCCGTTCCTCGCTCGTCCGCCGAGCGCAGCGGATCGACGTCGAATGCGTCGTCCGAGGATACCTTGCGGGCTCGGGCTGGGCGGAGTACGCCGAGCGCGGCACGTTGGCAGGAATACCGCTGCCCGTGGGCCTGCGGATGTGCGAGGAGCTGCCTTCTGCGGCGTTCACTCCTGCCATCAAGAACGAAGCTGGACACGACGAGAATATCGGCGTCGATCACCTCGTGGCGATGCTAGGCCACTCGCTTGCCAGGCAACTGGAGGCGACGAGTTTGGCAATCTACGAGGCCGCTAGAGGATACGCGCTCGGCCGCGGCGTGATCATCGCTGACACCAAGTTCGAGTTTGGCCTGGTCGGCGAACAGCTATTGCTGATCGACGAGCTACTCACGCCCGACTCGTCCCGATTCTGGCCTGCCGATAGATACGGGCCCGGACATGCGCAGCCTAGCTTCGACAAGCAGCCGGTGCGCGACTACCTGCTTCGATGCGGATGGGACAGGCAGCCACCCGCCCCAGCACTGCCGCCTGAGATCGTCGCTGCCACTGAAGCGCGGTACAAGGCGGCCTACACGTTGCTCACAGGGAGGGACCTCGATGGCTGACGTAGAAACGCCGGTCACCTACGGCATTGATGTGCGCGTCAGCCTGCGACCGGCGGTGCTGGACACGCAAGGCAAAGCCATATTGCGCGGATTGCACGCCATGGGCTACGGCACTATAGCGGAAATCCACGCCGGCAAGTACTTTCGACTGTCCGTGGCAGCGCCCAGCGGCGAGGCGGCGCTCGAGCAGGCTCGCTCCGCGTGCGAGCGTCTGCTCAGCAATCCCGTGATCGAGACGTTCACGCTGGATCTCGTCGACAGGCCGTCGACGTGAGGTGGGCAGTCGTCGCCTTCCCGGGGTCGAACTGCGATGAGGATACGCGCTGCGTTCTGACCGACGTGTTCGACCAGGTTGTCGAGGTTATCTGGCATACGGAAACCAACTTGCACGGCGCCGACGCGGTGGTTCTCCCTGGTGGCTTTGCGCACGGTGACTATCTGCGCTGCGGAGCGATCGCGCGCTTCTCGCCGATCATGGAGGCCGTATATTCGCACGCGAAGCGCGGCAAGCCGGTCCTTGGCATATGCAACGGTATGCAGATACTCACGGAAGCTGGCCTGTTGCCGGGCGCCCTCCTGCGCAACGATTCGCTGGAATTTCGCTGCCATTGGGTGAATCTGATCCTGACGTCCGACTGCCGGCAGTTCTTTGGTCACACAGCGGCAGGCGCTGTGCTCCGCATGCCCATCTCGCACGGCGAGGGCCGCTACCACTGCGACCCTGATCAACTCGCCGAGCTCACGGCCAACGACCAGATCGTGTTGCGATATTGCCGGGATGACGGAACGCTGGATTCTGCTTCAAACCCGAATGGCTCCATCGACGCGATAGCGGGAGTGAGGAATCGCGAGGGAACCATCTTCGGGCTGATGCCGCACCCGGAGCGCGCGTGCGACACGGCGATAGGTGGAATCGACGGGCGCGTGGTGTTCAGGTCGATGATCGAGGCCATGCATGAATGACGAACGACCCGGCGCGGCGCAGCTGCGTATCATAGGTCTCGTGCCGGATGAGTATGACAGGATCCTCGCCCTGCTCGGCCGGACGCCGACCGCGGTCGAGTTGGGCATGTTTGGCGCGATGTGGTCCGAGCATTGCGGCTACAAGCACTCGCGCCCGCTTCTCAAGCGGTTTCCTACTGGCGGATCGGCGGTCTTGCAAGGACCCGGAGAGAATGCAGGCGCGGTAAGTCTCGGCGACGGCCTGGCCCTCGTTCTCAAGGTCGAGAGCCACAATCATCCCAGCGCTATCGAGCCGTACCAGGGCGCGGCGACGGGAGTCGGCGGCATTCTACGCGACATCTTCACCATGGGCGCGAGGCCGATCGCCATGCTGGATTCTCTGCGGTTCGGTCTGCCCTCGACAGTTCCGGGCTCGCCTGCAGCTCCGGAAGATGACGCATGGCTTCGCCACATCGTGAGCGGCGTCGTCGCGGGCGTCGGCGGGTACGGCAACTGCATGGGCATTCCCACCGTCGCCGGTGAGACAGTGTTCGAGGCGTGCTATGCAGGCAATCCGCTTGTGAATGCCATGTGCGTCGGTCTCGTCGAGGAAGCAGGAATCGTGCGCACTCACGCGGGCGCTGACGGCAACCTGCTCGTGCTCGTTGGCGCGGCTACCGGACGCGACGGCATTCATGGCGCTACGTTTGCCTCCGTGGAGCTTGACGAGAAGTCCGAAGAACGCCGGCCGGCTGTGCAGGTTGGCGATCCGCTGACCGAGAAGCTGCTCATGGAAGCGTGTCTTGAGCTGCGGAACAGAGCTATTATCGCCGGCATGCAAGACCTCGGCGCCGCCGGACTGACGAGCTCCACCGTGGAGATGGCGGATAAGACCGGATCCGGCGTCGCCATCGACCTAGCGCTAGTGCCAAGGCGTGCGCCAATGATGACTGCCTACGAGCTGATGCTCAGTGAGAGCCAGGAGCGCATGCTCGTCGCCGTGGAGCCGCGGCACCTCGGCGCGGTGGAGTCCGTGCTTGATCGTTGGGAGCTACCTCACGCAGTGATAGGGGCTATAACAAACGATGGCCTCGTTCGCATCCGTGACGGCGCGGAAGTAGTAGCCGAAGTGCCGGTCAAGCTGTTTACCGAACAATGCCCGGCCTATGTATTGGAGGGCAGAGAAGACCCTGAGATACAGCGCTTGCGTGCCACGGCACTTGTCCTACCCGACGGCCCCGATCTCTGTGAGGATCTGCTCGCACTGCTCGCACATCCCAATATCGGCAGCAAGCAACGCGTATGGCGCCAATACGATCACACGATCCAGACCAATACAGTGGTACCTCCCGGAGCCGACGCTGCCGTCCTGCGCCTCAAGGGGAGGCAGGATGCCGTCGCCCTGACTATCGATGGCGACGGACGTCGCTGTTTCCTCGAGCCGTATACGGGCGGGGCAATCGCGGTGCTCGAGGCGGCCCGCAACCTTGCCTGCGTGGGGGCGCGGCCGCTGTGCGTGACCGACTGCTTGAACTTCGGCAACCCCGAGAAGCCCGAGGTGTATTACCAGCTCGAGCAGGCAATCTCAGGCATGGCGGACGCCTGCGTGTCACTGTCTATTCCCGTGGTCAGCGGCAACGTCAGTCTGTACAACGAAAGCCAGCTTGGAGCCATTTACCCCACGCCCGTGGTGGGCATGGCCGGGCACATAGCGGACCTGCGCCGGATCTGCACGCCGGGGTTCAAGTACGAGGATGACGTCATCGTGTTGATCGGTCCCGACGACGTCTCGTTGGCCGGCAGCGTGTACGCTCAAGCGCGGGGTCTCTCTCCCTGCGGGCAGCCAGCCCCGCTGGACATCGATCTGGAATGCCGCGTCCAGCTCGTCTGCCGCAAGGCAGTCGAGGCTGCGATTCTACAGTCCGCCCACGACTGCAGTGAAGGCGGGATCGCCGTTGCTCTGGTGGAGAGTGCCTTGGCCGGTGGACTTGGCGCCGAGATCGTCGACCCGATTCCCGAAGGACGGCGCAACGTGGCGCTCTTCGGCGAGGGCCCGTCGCGCATTGTCGTCAGCCTGCACCACAGCGACCTGCCCCGCCTCGAGGCGCTGGCGGACGCCTATGACGTTCCTCTGCACCGAAAGGGCAGGGTGGACGGAACCACCTTAACCTGGAACGGGCTGTTCGCGCTCGAGCTGGAGAGCCTGTATCGGGCCTATAAGTCCGCTCTTGACTCTGTCCTTGGCGTAGAGGCCGGCCCCTAGGCCAGCATCGAACGCCGGCGTGCCGCCGAAGCCGCCCGGTACTCACGCGAGCCGGCGCTGGGGCTTCCGCGGCCCGCCTCTATACCCCCCTCGCCCGACCTCCGCGATGGCAGGCAGTCCTGGCTAGAGCGGCGGTGCCTCGTCGTCTTCGAGCGATTCGGCTGCCGCCGGCCCGGATACGTCCGGACCGCCGACGTCCAGCACGACGCGCGAGCGACCGTCCTCGGACGGTCCCACCACGCCCCGATCCTCCAGCACGTCCAGCAGTCGCGCGGCTCGCGTATAGCCGATGCTCAGCCGACGCTGCAGTAAAGAAACCGAGGCTCGCCGGTACTCGCGTAGAATCCGCACCGCGTCGTCCAGCAAGGCATCGTCCGGATCGGGCTCCTCCGCCTTCGGCGGCGGCTCGAGCTCGACAGCCGGGATAGTCTCTACCGGACGCGAGGAATGCGACTTCCAGAAGCCGACGATGCCCTCGATCTCCGCATCGGAAAGATAGGCGCCCTGCACGCGAATTGGCTTTCCTTCGTCGCTGGGCAGGTACAGCATGTCTCCTCTGCCCAGCAGTTTCTCGGCTCCGGCTTGGTCGAGTATTGTGCGCGAGTCCACTTGAGAGCTCACAGCAAAGGCGATTCGCGCGGGAAAATTCGCCTTGATCAGGCCGGTGATCACGTCTACCGACGGTCGCTGCGTGGCGAGCACCAGGTGCATCCCGGTCGCCCGTGCAAGCTGAGCGAGGCGGCAGATGGCGTCCTCCACATCCTCAGCCGCCACCATCATCAGGTCGGCCAACTCGTCGATGATAATCACGATGAACGGCAGCACTTCCTTGGGGTCATACTGTAGCTCGTTGTAGCGCGAGATGTTACGCGCTCCGCGTTTGGCAAAAAGCTTGTAGCGCCTGTGCATCTCCTTGAGCGCCCACTTCAGCGTGCCCGTGACCTTGGTAGCCTCGGTCACTACAGGCGCGAGCAGATGGGGTATGTCGTTGAATACAGACAGCTCGACCATCTTGGGATCGACCATCAGGAAGCGGAGGCGCTCCGGGCTGTTGTGGAAAAGCAGACAGGTGATGAGTGAGTTCAGACATACGCTCTTGCCCGAGCCGGTCGCGCCCGCGATGAGAAGGTGCGGCATTCGCGCCAGGTCGGCCATCACGGCGCCGCCGGACACGTCCTTGCCCAGCGCTACCTTGAGCGGTGACTTCATCTTCGCGCAGTTATCCGACTCCAGCACCTCGCGCAGGGTGACTTTTGCCGTCCTGGCATTCGGTATCTCGATGCCGATCACGTTCATGCCCGGCACCGGTGCCTGAATACGGATGCTGCGGGCTGCGAGCGCAAGGGCAAGGTCGTTCTGCAGGGCGGTGACGCGTTGCACCCGGGTGCCACGCTCGGGCTGGATGTCGAACTGAGTGATCGCGGGACCCGTGTGCGAGCCAACTACTCTGGCACGCACGCTGAACGCGTTGAGCGTATCCTCGATGATCCGGCTGCGAATGGCGTTATCGGCTGGTGACGCGGTGTCGTCCGGTACGACGGTGTCCAGCAGCGAGACCGGCGGGTAGACCCAGGCTGGCTCGGGCTCCAGGCCGCCGCGTGTGTCGCTCTGCTCCTCGTCTTCACCCGCCAGATCCGGCACCATCAGGGCCAACGCCTCGGCCGGTGGCTCGAGATCCGCATCATCGGCCATTAGCTCCACCTGCGGCTGGGCGGCCGGCGGTGCCGGCTTTACCTTTGCCACGCGCTTCGCGGTCTGCTCCACGACAGGCGAAGGAGCAGGCACGTGGCGCCTGTGCGACCGGAGGCTCGCCAACCGCCCCGTGCCGCCCGCTACGAGCCGGGTCAGTCCGCGCGCACCATCGGAGCCCAGAACTAGGCAACGCCACACGCCACGGCCGGTGAGATGGAAAGCCAGAACCATGCCGCAAGCCAGCAGCGAGATCGACGTGAGCGGGACCCCGCCCAGCCCGAACCACACATGCAACTTCTCCGCCGCGGCATTGCCCAGCGGCCCGGCGTGGTGACCGCCACCGAGTGCAACGACACCGGAGCCAAAGAGCGCCAGCAGCCCGCAGACCTCCTCGAGATGGAGCAGAGGCCGCCCGCGGGTCGATCGCCGCAACACATCGAGCCCAACTGCAATGAACAGCAGAGGCAGCAGGTACGCGGCCCAGTCGAGAGCCGAGATCACCGCCGGACCCGCGGCTGTTCGATTGGCCACCATGAGCGCCACTGCCAACCCGGCGCTGACTACCAGCAATCTGGCTGCGTCGCGCCAGCGGTCTCGCTGAGACGAGCTAAAGCGAGGCTGCCGCTCTTCCGCCGGCGCAATCTCGTGCGCCCGCGCGCGCGTCGTCTTGGCGCGCTGTGGCTTGTCAGCAGGAGTCAGCGCCCTCGATCCGCGGCTACCCTGGCGGCCCTGCGGAACGGGCTTGCGGACTGCCATCAGATCTCGCTTTTCCGGGCCCTCAAACCTCCATCACCACCGGTATGATCATCGGCCGGCGCTTCGTCTTGGAGTAGAGGAACTTCTTGAGGGTTTCCTGAATCTTCGACTGCACATACGTCCACTCCGCCGTCTGATCGAGGTGGGCGTCCAAGGCATCGTACACAACCTCGCGCGCCATTTCAATGAGGCCGTCCGCATTGTTGAGGTGAACGAAGCCTCTGGTCACCAGATCGGGATCCGCTACCGGCCTGCGAGTCTGCCGATCCACCATCACGATCACCACGACCATACCGTCGCGCGCCAGCACCTGGCGGTCGCGGAGCACGACGTCGCCGATGTCGCCCACGCCCAGGCCGTCGACGTACACCTTGCCGGCCGGCACGGTTCCGGAGCGCAGCAGATGCACGCCGTCCGTCTCCAGCACGGCGCCGTTCTCGGCAATGATCACGCGCTCCTCCGGGATGCCCATTTGCAGGGCGAGCTGCTTGTGCATCACCAGGTGCCTGTACTCCCCATGGATAGGGACGAGATAGCGCGGCTTCAGCAGGCCCATCATCAGCTTCAGATCCTCTGCCGAGCCGTGTCCCGTAACATGCACCTGCTCGAACGGCTCGTAGACGACGTTTGCCCCCAGCTTGAACAGGTTGTTCACGTTGCGGGCGACCGACTCCTCATTTCCGGGCACCGGAGTGGCAGAGAGAATCACCGTGTCGCCAGGCACGATGGTCATGTGCTTCTGGTCGCCGAACGCCATTCTCGTGAGAGCACTCGTCGGTTCGCCCTGGCTGCCGGTAGTCACCACGGCCAGCCGGTGGTGCGGAATACTGTCAATCTCGTCCAGGCGGGCCAACACCCCGGGTGGCACCCGCAAATAGCCGAGCTCAATCGAGCGGCTGACGTTGTTCACCATGCTGCGGCCGATGATCGCCACCCGGCGATCAGTTTCCACGGCAGCGTCTACCACCTGCTGCACGCGTGCCACCAGGCTGGCGAACGTCGCCACGATGATTCTACCCCTGGCGCGCGAGAACACCCGTCGCATGCCCTCCGACACCACGGTCTCGGAAGGCGTGAATCCCGGCGTGTCGGCACGCGTGCTGTCGGAGAAGAGGGCCAGCACACCCGAAGTGCCCAACCTGGCCAGCGTACCGTAGTCGGGCGGCACGCCGTTGACCGGCCGCTGGTCGAATTTGAAGTCGCCCGTGTGCACCACGGTGCCGATCGGTGTATGAAGGGCCACACCAAGCGCGTCCGGAATGCTGTGACACTGGTGAAACAGCTCGACCGAGAAGCTACCCAGCGAGAGTACGGTCCCCGGCACGACGGTGACCAGCTCTACCTTGTCGGCCAGCTTGTGCTCACGCAGCTTCACCTCGATAAGTGCACGTGTCAGGGGCGCCGCATAGACCGGTGCCGGAACCCTCGGCAATACATACGGCAGGGCGCCGGTGTGATCTTCATGACCGTGTGAGATGATGTAGCCACGTACGCGGTCGCGGCGCTCCTCGAGATAGCTCACGTCCTGAATGACCAGATCGATGCCGTACATGGAGTCGTCCGGGAACATGAGGCCGGCGTCGACCACCACGATGTCGTCTCCGAACTCGAAGACCATCATGTTCTTGCCGACCTCTTCGATGCCGCCCAGAGGGATCACGCGCAGACGTGGACCATGGCGCAGGCGCACATCGCCTCCAGCGATCGATCGATCACTCATCGCGGTAGCAGGTCGGCAGGCGTGGAGTTCAAAACAGTGACAGCTGTGTCGGCCCGGATTCGTCCGTCGCCGGCGGCGGGGCAGCAGGTGCCGGCGCCAGGCGCAGTGCGCCGGCGGCAGCCTGCTCGCGGCCGCTACGAGCCTCCTCAAGCAGCGCCGGAATGCGCCTCACATCCTGCCTGGTCATCTCAGCCACGTCCGGGCTCCGCAACCCGGCTGCCGGGTGGAACAGGGGAAAGATGATCACGCCGTTCTCTCGCTTGGGCTGGCCGTGGATGCGCGTTATCGACTGGCCCGAGAAGTGGCGCGCCATGGAATAGCGGCCCAGCGTGACCACGATCTTGGGGCTGATAATTGCAAGCTGCCGGTCCAGATAGGATGCGCAGGCGGCTATCTCGGCGGGCGCAGGGTCGCGGTTCTCAGGAGGGCGACACTTGACCACGTTCGTGATGTAGACCCGGTCTCGCTGCAGGCCCACGCTGTTGATCAGCTCTTCCAGGAAGCGGCCGGCCGGGCCTACGAACGGCCTGCCCTGCCGGTCCTCGTGGAAGCCTGGTCCCTCGCCCACGAAGAGGATCTCCGCGTCGACCGGACCTTCGCCGGGCACAGCCTTGGTGCGAGTGCGGCACAGGGGGCACTTCTGGCACGCACGCACTTCCCCATCCAATATGTCAAGCTGCTGCTGCCTCTCGCTCACGTAGCCCTCCGCGCCCACAACTGGCGGCCGCCCTCCGCGAAATCAGGCGACCCCGTGCAACCTGACGATTGCCGGGGCCGGCTGAACGTTATGTCAAAGCGACGGTGCTCTCCTAGTAACGGGGTCTGTCACGTGCTGGCCCCCCACGATCGAACCCACCGCGCTCCGGGCCGCCGCGGCCGCCTGGACCACTCCTGCGATCGCCGTTGAAGCCTCCGGACGGGCGCCGCTCACCGCGTGGCGGCACCTGCAGATCCTCGTAGCCGGGAAGTGTAGCCTTATGCGACAGGTTCACACGTCCCTGGCTGTCGATCTCCACCACTTTCACGGTGAGCTTATCGCCGACCTTGACCACATCCTCGACCTGCTCGACACGCTGTGCCGAGAGCTGTGAGATGTGGACCAAGCCCTCCTTCCCGGGAAGCACCTCGACAAAGGCGCCAATCCCGATCACCCGTTTCACCACGCCATCGTAGACCTGACCGACCTCCAGATCCATGGTGATTGACTTGATCTGGTTCACGGCCTTCTCGGCGTTCGCACCGTTGTTCGTGGCCACCAGCACCGTACCGTCGTCCTGGACCTCGATACTAACCTGGCATTCTTCCTGGATCTTGCGGATCACCTTGCCGCCCGGGCCGATCAAGGCGCCGATCTTCTCCGGGTTGATCTGAATCTTCAGGATGCGCGGCGCGTACGGTGACAGCTCCTCGCGCGGCTCAGGCATCACTTCCAGCATCTTGTCCAGAATGAAAAGACGGGCCTTGTGCGCCTGCTCGAGCGCACGTTGCATGATCTCGAACGTGATGCCCTTGACCTTGATGTCCATCTGGATGCCAGTGACGCCGTCCGCGGTGCCAGCCACCTTGAAGTCCATATCGCCAAGGAAGTCTTCCATGCCCTGGATATCGGTCAGCACTGCGTATTTGCCGTCGTCACCCGTGATCAGCCCCATGGCAACCCCGGCCACCGGCGCGCTGATGGGAACGCCCGCGTCCATCAACGCCAGCGTCGTTCCGCAGACCGATGCCATGGACGAGGATCCGTTCGAGCTCAACACCTCGGACACCACGCGAATAACGTACGGAAAGTCCTCCTCGGCAGGGACAACAGCGGCAATCGACCGCTCCGCCAGAGCTCCGTGCCCGATCTCCCGGCGGCCTGGGCCGCGCAAGCGGCCGAGCCTCGCCTGTGCTGAAGGGCGGAAAGTTGTACTGGTGCATAAAGCGCTTCTTGGATTGCGGCGTGATATCGTCGATCATCTGCTCGTCGGTGCCGGAGCCGAGGGTGCAGATGCTCAGCACCTGCGTCTGGCCGCGCGTGAACAGGCCGCTGCCATGGGTTCTGGGCAGCAGACCAACGCCACACGATATGGGTCGAATTGTGGTAAGGTCGCGCAGATCGGGCCGCACGCCTTCGTCGAGAATGCGGCGCCGCATCAGCGCCTTGAGCTCGCCCTGGAACGCCTCGCCTACCTGCTTGTCGGAGACTGTGCCGGCCGCGATTCGCTCCGCGAAATGCTCTGCAGCGGCCGCCTTCACCGCCTCAATCGCGGCCTCACGCTCTTCCTTGCGTTCCTGGTAAGCGGCGTCCGCGAGCCTGCCGCGCACCACCTCGCCGACCTCCGCCTTTAGCTCCTCGGGCAGAACGTAGACCGGTACTTCACGCTTGGCCTTGCCCACCGCCGCGGCCATTCGTGCCTGCATCTCGATGATGGGCTGCAGAGCCTGGTGCCCTTGACGGATGCCCTCGAGCACGAGGCTTTCCGGTAGCTCCTGAGCGCCACCCTCAACCATCATGACCGCATCGCGAGTGCCCGCGACCACGAGATCCAGGTCGCTGTACTGCAGTTCGCTCTCGGTCGGATTGATGATGAACGTATCGTTGACGTAGCCGACGCGCACTGCGGCGATCGGACCGTTGAACGGGATGCTCGAGATGGCCAGGGCGCACGAGGCGCCGCAAACTCCGAGCACATCCGGGTCGTTCTCCTGGTCCGTGGACAGCACCGTGACGACCACCTGGACATCGTTGCGGAAACCCTTGGGAAACAATGGCCGCAGGGGCCTATCGGTCAGCCGCGCGGAGAGGATCGCGTGCTCGCTCGGCCGGCCCTCGCGCTTGATGAAACCGCCGGGAATCTTCCCGGCTGAGTACAGCTTCTCCTCGTAGTCGATAGTGAGTGGGAAAAAGTCCACGCCCTCTCGGGGCGTCTGGCTGGCTACCGCCGTCGCCAGTACCACAGTTTCGCCGCAGCGCACCACAACGGCGCCGTCGGCCAGGCCGGCCAGCAGGCCTGTCTCCAGGGACAGTGTCTTACCGCTGACCTCAACCTCGTCGCGATAACTCATCGCTCCTCCATGAATATGCGCGTCTCCGGCTACTTGCGCAGACCGAGCCGAGACAGCAAGGAGCGATACCGCTCAACATCCCGCTCCGCCAGGTAGGAAAGCAAACGCTTCCTTTGTCCCACCATCATCAACAGACCGCGCCGGGAATGGTGGTCGTGTTTGTGGACCTTGAAATGCTCTCGCAGCTCGTTGATGCGCTGCGTCAAGAGCGCACACTGCACCTCGGGCGAGCCGGTATCGCCCGAACCCGTGGCATATTGCGCGATCAAGGCTGTTTTGGTCTGGCTGTCCATCCGATCGACTGCTCCTTGGTGGGTGTAATTCTCGTCTTAATCTCTGGTAGTATAACACACGAACATTTCGACGCCCGGTCCGGCAGGTATGGCGGCTTGCCGAGCGCCCGAGGCCAGAACGGAGACTGTCTTCGATGTCCATTTCGAGCCAGCCAGCCGCTCAGGGTAGTGCGTTTCTCTCCCTCGCGGAGAAGCTGAGCACCTACAACGACCTGGTACGCGCCGTGATGCAGGATATGCTGCGCCCAGGTTCCGGCCTCGAGCCTTTCTACGGCATGATGTCCTATCACTTGGGCTGGGTCGACAGGGACTTCGCGCCTCGCGAGGCCCGGATGGGCAAGAGCTTACGTCCCAGCCTGTGCATGCTGCTGGGCGAAGGTCTGGGCGCGCAAGCCAAGAACCTGGTTCACTTCGCCGCCGGGTTGGAGCTGCTGCACAACTTCAGCCTGATTCATGATGACATCGAGGACCGCAGCGAACGCCGGCGCAACCGACCTACCGTGTGGTCTATATGGGGCGAGCCGCAGGCAATCAACGCAGGCGACGGACTGCTCTCGCTGGCGCATCTCGCATGGCTGCGATCCCCCATGGCCGAGAATGACCCAGCCACATTCATCGCCGCGCTTCGCTCAGCGGAGTCCACCATTCTCCGCCTGTGCGAAGGCCAGTTTCTGGACATGCAGGCCGAGCGCCGTCTCGACATGAGTTCGAGCAGCTACTTGAAGATGATTGGCCGGAAGACGGCCGGCCTGATCGGCGAGGCTGCTTGGCTTGGCGCCCGCGCTGCGAATGTCCCAGCTCCCCTGCGAGAGGTCTCCCGCGCCTTCGGGGCCGACCTCGGCATCGCCTTCCAGATCCGCGACGATATTCTCGGCATCTGGGGAGATGAGACCGAGACCGGCAAGAGCTCATCAACCGATATCGCCACCCGCAAGATGACCTTACCGATAATTGTCGCGCTCGAGACGGCCCCGCCACCCATCCGCGCGGAGCTGGAAGCTTGCTACGCGCAGCAGCATGCCGAGGGTGACGAGGTGCGGATTCGCGATCTGCTTGGCGCGGCAGGCGCGCGGCAGACGGTTCTGGCGCGAGAGGATCAACACTGGCTGGCCGCCATGAAGAGCCTCGATACGCTACCGCTAAACACTGCTTGGCGCGAGGACGTACGCGAGTTCGCACGATCCTTCGTGGGGCGGTCGGCATAGAAGTGCCATGAAGCGCGCCCGGTTACTCCTGTCCCTGACCCTCAGCGCCATGGCGGGCGCGGCCGGACAGCGGCGGCGCGCTTTAGCGCCGTCCGGCGTGGCCGGCGCCGTGATCGTTGGCTGTCCCGTGTTTTACGGTGGTGGCGCTGGATGGGCAGCCGTGCTGTTCACGTTCTTCGGTAGCTCCAGCTTTCTTTCCCAACGCCGCGCGCCACAGCGCTCGCGAGGCGACAGCACCCCTATCGAGGCACGAGGCTCGGAGCGCGACATCGTACAGGCGCTTGCCAACGGCGGGATCGCGGCTGCCGCCGCACTACTGTATTCGGTACGGCCGAATCAGGGCGTGGAACGTGCCTTCGCCGGCTCATTCGCCGCCGCCAACGCCGACACCTGGGCAACCGAGATCGGGAAGACAAGCCGCAGGCCGCCCCGTATGATCAACACGGGCGAAATAGCGCCGCCCGGCACTTCCGGCGCCGTCAGCCTGCGCGGCCTGCTCGCCTCGATCGGTGGAAGCGCCACCGTCGCCCTCGTGGCCGCGGCCGTCGCGCGCTCGGGGGGCAGAGCACGGCACTTTCTCGCCGTGTCGGTGGGAGGCATCGCAGGATCGCTCGCCGACAGTATGGTGGGAGCGACGATTCAGGCGGCATACCGGTGTCCTACCTGCGGCACGCTCACCGAGCGAAAGACGCATGCCTGCGGCACACCTACCGTTCTCGTCTCCGGTCGATCCTGGTGCACCAACGACGTCGTGAACCTGGCTTGCACTGCCACCGGGGCGCTAGCAGCGGCGATCCTCCTGCGGGATACCGCCCGCACGTAGGTGCGGTCATCATCCGCCTGCCTCGTCGCCGTCCTGCGCGACGGCGGCATTAAGCTGATCGTGAATCGTGCAGACAGAGCGGTGATGTGCCTCTCTGTGGAGGCTAGCGGCTTGTCCACTCCATCGGCCGGCACGACATGGGTGAGACGCTCGAGGCACCAGCCCGCCGCTCGCCGTGGCGTTCCCGGCGTATTCGCGGCCAAAATCTGGCTCATCACTTCGCCGTTACCTGCCGTTGAGGCTGCTGAAGGCGCGGGCAGGCCCAAGCGGCCGTCAGAGGTCGTACAATGTCACCATCATGCATAGGTGGGAGCGTACGCTCTGGGTGAGCTGGTTCACCCAGATCCTGGCCCAGATGGGCTTCAGCTTCGTCTACCCATTCCTTCCTTTGTATATCCAGCATCTGGGTGTGCACGACCAGAGCGCGATTCTGATCTGGTCGGGCTTTCTCTTCGGCAGCACGACCGTGGCTATGGCCGTGTCCGCCCCGATCTGGGGTACCGTGGCCGACCGCTTCGGTCGCAAGCCCATGGTGCTGCGCGCGATGGGATGCGGCGCTGGGCTGGCGTTGCTGATGCTGCTGGCACGGAATCCCGTCGAGGTGCTGGTCATTCGCATCCTGCAGGGCGTGCTCACTGGCAGTGTGGCGGCTTCGCAGGCGCTGGTTGCCGGTGCGGTTCCGCGTGAGAAGCTTGGCTTCTCCATGGGTCTCATGCAGATGGCGGTGTTCACCGGCTCCTCGATCGGACCTCTGGCGGGCGGCCAGCTAGTAGACCGCTTCGGGTTCGAGCCGACGTTCTTCGTCGCCGGCGCCCTGCTCGCCGTGGCAACAGTTCTCACGTGGCTCTACGTCGACGAGAGCTTCGAGCACGACGCCTCTGGTGGGACGAGCAAGCGCCTGGGTTTCTGGGCGGGAGCGCGCCAGATCATCTCCAACAGGCAGACGGCCATGCTCATCCTCGTTCTCTGCGTGGTGCAGTTCGGAGGCCAGATCGTTGGGCCTATTCTCCCGGTCTTTGTGGAATCACTGGGCGCCAACGCGAGCGACGCCGCCGCACTCTCCGGGAACGTGTTCGCCATCGCCGGCATCTGTAGCGCCGTGTCTGCCGTGATGACCGGTCGTATCACCGACCGGCGGGGCCGTTTCAAGACGTGGCTTATGATCTCGACGGTGGCGACAGCCATCATCTACGTTCCCCAGCACAGCGTGAGCTCGATCGACCAGCTCTACCTGCTGCGTGGGTTGACTGGCCTCTCCATGGGAGTCATGCTGGCCACTGCCAGCGCTATGCTCAGCTTGAGCACGCCGCGCGATCAGCTTGGCGCGGTGATGGGGCTGAGTGCCGGCGTCAATGCGGCCGGACAGGCGATCGGTCAGCTAGGGGGCAGCGGCTGCGCCACCCTGTTCGGCATCCGGTCGATTTTCGTCGTGACCGCGGCCGTGTTTGGCCTCGTGAGCATCGCGGTTGCACGGCTGATCTCCGAACCTCTGCCAGATCCCGGCCATGCTGGCCCGTTGCCCGAGTGACCAAACCCTCTCTGGCGCGAGTCACCCCGGCGGTGATCGCCATGCAGACGTGATCCGCCAATTGACGCGACACACGGGACGGCAAGGGCACAGCGCTATGAAGCGGGGCAGCTGACGTCCTTGTATTTCGGGCTCAAGCCACCGGGCCCGAGCGCGTGCAAAAAGCTCAGCGCGTCCGCCAGATCATTCACCGGTATCAGGGTCATCTTGTGACCGACCGTCTTCGTGGCGTCCGTGTAGTTGCCGCCATCGCACGGCACCAGGAAGTAGCGCGCTCCGGCCCATTGAGCGCCGAGCACCTTCTGTTTGATGCCGCCTATGGCGCCCACGCTGCCATCCAGGCTGATCGTGCCCGTGCCGGCAATTCTCACACCATGCGTCAGGTCAGAAGACGAGAGACGGTTGATGACGCCAAGCGTGAACATCATTCCTGCCGAAGGGCCGCCAATATTGCCCGGATCGATCTTGACGTCGACCGGCAGCTTGGAAGGAAACTGCAGCGGCGGTGCCGGCGCGAAGGCGAAGCCCACGACCGTGCCGTGCGGAGCCGTGGGAGACCGCACAGTTCGCACCTGAACGGTCAACGTCTTGCCGTTCCTCACGATCTTGAAAGCCGCTACTGCCCCCGGCTTGAGTGGTGAGATCGCAGCACGAAGCTCGTCTGCCGTGACTGTCGCGTGCCCGTTCACGGCCACGATGATGTCGCCAACCTTCAGCACGCCCGCAGCTTTGCTGTAGGTTTCCATGGCCTGGATTTCCATACCGCCAGAGCACAGGTCTTTGTAGCCTACCTCGCAGAGCGCCACCAGCTCGGCAGTCTGCTCGCTGCTGAGCATCAGCTGCTTGTTCTGCTGAACGTCCTGCGAGGCGTTGTACTGTGCTGGCAGCGGTTCGAGAGAAGCATCCGGATCGAAGTGAGCCAGCAGCTCTTCCAGCATGTTCGAGTCGGGCTCGGACACGAAGGTCATCAGCAGATCGCCTCTGCCGGCCCGCAACGGATGCCCCTGCACCGAGATCATGGAGTTGACCGATTGCGCGGTCGCGGGCATGAGAATCTCGTACTTGCTGGGCAGGCGCCAAAGCACCACTCCGGCAATTCCAATCAGCAGCAGAAAGATAGTGAGACCGGTGAAGACACGTTCCCACCGGCTCGCCCTGCCCTTGCTCGGGCGTCGAGTCGTCGTCGAGTTTACCATGGCAGGGCGGCGCCGCATCCGGAACCGCTATCAGTGCTCCTTCTGCTCACGTGACTTGTGGTACTCGGCCGAGACCTGCTGCGTGATGTGCGCCGGTGCCTCCTCGTAACCGAGCAGGTGCATGGTATAGCTTGCCCGCCCTTGAGTCAGCGAGCGCAGCGTCGTCGCGTAGCGAAACATCTCCGCCATCGGCACGTTGGCCCTCACTTCCGTCATACCATCGGAGACCGGGTCCATACCGAGAATACGCGCGCGATGCGAATTCAGATCTCCCACCACGTCGCCCATGAACTCGTTGGGTACCATGACGACCACGTCCATCACGGGCTCCAGCAGGACCGGGTGCGCCTTCTCGAAGGCCGCGCGAAAACCGATGGAAGCAGCGGTCTTGAAGGCCTGCTCGGAGGAGTCGACCGTGTGGAAGGAGCCGTCAAACAGAGTGACTCGCACGTCCACGACCGGGTTTCCGGTCAGCGCGCCTTCGTGCAGCGACTCCTGCACGCCCTTGTCCACTGCGGGAATGAACTGGCGCGGAACCGCACCACCCACGATCTTGTCCACGAACTCGTACCCCCCACCCCGGGGTAGCGGTTCGAGCTCCAGATGGCAGTCGCCGAACTGGCCGTGCCCACCGGATTGCCGCTTGTGTCGGCCCTGGGCCTTGGCACTGGCAGTGATCGTCTCCCGGTAGGGAATCTTGGGCTCGCCGAGAGTCACCTCGACGCCGAATTTGCGCGACAGCCGGTCTACCGCCACCTGCAGGTGGCTCTCGCCCATGCCCGAAAGAATCGTCTGCGCGGTTTCGGCGTCCCTGTGCCAGCGCAAGGTAGGATCCTCCTGGATCAGGCGCGCCACGGCCGCCCCCAGCTTGTCCAGGTCGGCCCGCGTCTTGGGCTCGATGGACGCCGAATACGACGCCTCGGGATACTCGATAGTCGGAAGCTCCACCGGCTTCTCTCGGGTAGCCAGCGTGTTCCCTGTCTCGGTGTCTTGAAGCTTCAGCGCGGCGCCGATATCACCGCAGTAAAGCTCGGAGACGACCTCGTGGTTCTTGCCGCGCACGACCAGGAGATGCGAGATGCGTTCTTCGTGGCCGCGAGTCACGTTGAAGAGATGGGCGTCGGACTTGAGGTCGCCGCTGAAGATCCGGAAATAGCTGAGCTTGCCAAAGGGATCCGCCACGGTCTTGAACACGAGAGCGGCCGGCGATCCATTCAGCTGTTTGCCGTCCATCGCCCGTGCCGGTACCTGCGACGGGCTGGGCAAGACGTCGACCATGAAGTCGAGGAGCGTGGTGATACCGACGTTGGCCAGCGCGGACGTGCACAGCATCGGCATGAGACTCCCGGAGCACACGGCTTCGTGAAGCCCGTCGTTGAGCTCCTTGTCGGTAAGCGGCTCGCCCTCGAGATATTTGTCCGTCAACGATGGACTGAGTTCGGCCACGGCCTCGCAAAGCTGGTCGCGGTGAAACGCGATATCCTCGGCCATCTCCGCGGGCGGCTCGGTCTCAACCGCCTTGCCGTTGTCGAACAGGTAGGCCTTGTTCGTCAGGAGATCGACAACACCCTTGAACTCCAGCGCGGTGCCGATCGGGATTTGCACGGCCACGGCATGGACCTTGAGCCGCGACTTCACCTGATCCACGACCTTGAAGAAGTCCGAGTTCTCGCGATCCAGCTTATTGACCACCAAAGCGGTGGGAAGATTGCGCTCCCGCACCATTTTCCATTCCTGCTCGGTGCCCACTTCCAGGCCGGCCGCGGCGGATGCCACGAGCATTGCACTGTCGGCTACGACCAAGGCCTGGCACACCTCTCCCACGAAGTCCGCATAGCCCGGCGTATCCATGACGTTGATCTTGATGCCGCGCCACTCGCACGGGATCAGGCTTGTGGACAGTGAGATGTGTCGCTTGATCTCATCAGGATCAAAGTCGCTCGTCGTGGTGCCGTCGTCGACACGGCCGAAACGCTGAATCGCACCCGTATCAAACAGCATGGCTTCGGTCAGACTTGTCTTCCCTGCTCCCGAGTGAGAGAGCAGGGCAACATTGCGAATCTGCTCAGACGGATAGACTTTCACTAGTAACCTCCACCACAAACCACGGACCAAGCGAGTAGGCGCCGGCGTGCGACCGGTGTCCCGGGGAGTTGGCAGGCGTCGACCAGGGCTAACACTCGGCGGCGAACAGGCGGCGAACCGCCACCGCATTCCTCGTGCCCAAACCCCTCCTGACCCTGCAATGCAGTCGGCAGCCCCCGGCCGCTTTCCAGCAGCGCCCTCCGTACCGGAACGGGCCGAATTGGCTGTAATATACCGCCCCCATGCGCCACGCGCCAATGCGCGCCCGTGCGCTCAGCGGCCGGGCTTCCAGGTCATGTTTCCGGCCGTCGAAGGCACTACTTCTATCCACGTCTGGCCCGGATTGAACGTGAACGGCCGCTTATGGTCGTCGAGAAGCAGCAGTGGGCTGCCGCCGTGCGCCTTGTGCCATGTGCCCTTGAACTCCTTGCCGTCCCTGAACAGATAGGCCAGGTTCTTGCCTGTCGACTGCACGTACACGGCCCCCGGGTTCGCGCCAGCCTTGGGATCGGGCGACACGCCGGCCAAGAGCACAACCACGTTGCTGGGCGCAAGCTGGTGGCCGCTGGAAGGCTCTATGTGCGGCGAGCCGCCCATGAAACGCAGATAGCGATCGGTAGCGTGGTCATACTGATACTCGACGTTGTAACCGGGGTCGGAGCCGCTCACGCTCGAGTCGAAGGCCAGGTCGAGCGTGCCTCCGGTAGGTCTGTGTGCGATGTTGTCGGGAACATGGTGAGCCAGCGAGGTTGGGAAATTGCCGGATAGCTGCACGTGCTGCGTCTTCTCATAGGCCAGAACCTTCGGCGGATAGGTGTACATATTGTGGGGAATGACCCTCAGGGGTGAGCGTGCAAAGAAGGGCACGGTGGGGTTGTAGTTGGCGTCCTCCCACTTTACCTCATTGACGTCCGCGATGTTATGCAGCGTGAAGAGCTCGGCCAGTGCGTCGTCGTTTCCCCCGTCATGCACCAGCACCGCATGCATGCCGTTCGCCCAGG
The DNA here is from genome assembly GCA_963827235.1 of uncultured bacterium. Taxonomy (GTDB): domain Bacteria; phylum Chloroflexota; class UBA5177; order JANWHV01; family JANWHV01; genus JANWHV01. The sequence continues at coordinate 334,153 of CAWHAE010000008.1, read as the reverse complement.
CGTCGTAGTACACGCGCGTGCTGCGAACAGGCCCGACGATTGGCGGAATGTTCTCGAGATACACGGACATGAAACGCGTGATGCCACCCTCCGCGACGGTCTCGAAGACGATGCTCGCCGAACTCAGGCCCGTCTGCGGCCGCGCGTCTGGGTTGATGTTCTCCACCATGACCGCCACGGGCCGGCGATGGGCGACGGCCCACGACACACGCTCTCCGTTCAATGGCCCGGCCACGAACGCGGGGTGAGGCGTTGCCGTCGGAGGCACGGTTGCCGTGGGCGATAGCGTGGTCGTGGGCGACAACGTCCGGCTGGGCGTCGCCGTGCCGCGTGTCGTGGGCGTGCAGGTCGGCGTGGCTATCGACGAGCGCGTCATCGTCGGTGTTCTTGAGGCGGCCACCTGATGGGTCGGCGTGCAGGTCGGAACGGGGGTCGGAGTGGAGCTCTTCTGAGAATGACTACGGGCGAGTACGATGATCACTGCGATAATGACGACGGCAGCCAGGGCGGCGCCGACAACAACGAGATTCCGACGTGGCATCTAGTGCACCTCCACGCCGCGAATAGTACACGATCGATCTACGCCGGATCGCAGTAAACGTGGGCGGCCGTCAAAAAGTACCTAGGCCAAGGGGTCCTTGTTCCCCAGGTCGCGCGCCAGGGTACGATTCTGCCAGACCAGCGTAGACGCTCGGTCGAGCTGCGCCTTGACACCCGACGGCGCAGTCCCTCCCAGGGCGGCGCGTGCTGCCACGGACGCCTGCGGGCTGATCCGATCGTAGATGGAGACGTCGATCAAGGGGCAAACTCGCCGGTAGCTCGCCAGGTCGAGATCCTGCAATGCCGTTCCAGTGGCAAGGCACACTCGCACCAACGCCCCCGTCATGGCATGCGCCTCGCGGAACGGTATCCCCTTGCCGACCAGGTAGTCCGCCACGTCCGTAGCGCATACAAGATTGCCTGCTGCTGCCGCCATGGCACTGGCGTTCGGCCGCACGGCCCGCACCAGTCCGGCGCTCGCCTCCAGGCAGGCAGACAGCGTGTCGACGGCATCGAACAGGGGTGGCTTGTCCTCCTGCATGTCGCGATTATAGGCGAGCGGCAACCCTTTCATCAGAGTGAGCAAAGCCTGGAGATCGCCGTACACCCTACCGGTCTTGCCGCGGATCAGCTCCGCGACGTCGGGGTTCTTTTTCTGCGGCATGATCGAGCTGCCGGTGGCAAAGCTGTCGTCCAGATCCCAGTAACCGAACTCGGCCGAGCACCAGAGGACCACCTCCTCGGCAAAGCGCGAGAGGTGCATCATGGTCATCGCTGCCGCACTGCAGAACTCGATGGCAAAGTCGCGGTCCGCCACCGCGTCAATGCTGTTCTGAGCGACCGACGCCATGCCGAGCTCGCCGGCCAGCCAGAGCCTGTCGATTGGGTAGGGAACGCCTGCCAGGGCGCCCGAGCCAAGAGGGAGCACATCGGCGCGCGAGAAACAGGCCGCGAAGCGCTGCACGTCGCGCTGCAGCATCTCCACATAGGCGAGCAGATGATGCGAGACGAGGATGGGCTGAGCCCGCTGCAGGTGCGTGTAGCCGGGCATGACCAGACCGAAGCAGGCACGCCCCTGAACGACAAAGGCAGACTGCAACTCGGCGATGCCCTCTATCGCGTCGACGCAGGCCTCTCTGGTGTACAACCGCAGATCGAGGGCCACCTGATCGTTCCGGCTGCGCGCGGTATGGAGCTTGCCGGCCAGTTCGGCGACATGCTTCCGCAGCGCCACCTCCACGACCGTATGCACGTCTTCCAGATCGTCGTCGAGAATGAGATCGCCGGCCTCATACTCTGCCTGCACTGCGCGCAGGCCGTGCTCGATAGCCCTGGCTTCCTGTGTGCTCAGAATACCCTGGCGGCCGAGCATGCGTGCGTGAGCAATGCTGCCGGCAATGTCCTGCAGGATCAGACGACCGTCCACGGCGACCGAGCCGCTGAAACGCTCCACCAGGGGATCAGTTGGAGCGGCAAATCGGCCGCCCCACTGCTTGTTGCCGAGCTGGTCCACAGTCGGCGACGTATGCTCCATACCGCCTGCTTCATTCAGGGCTAGTCCACTGCCCATGACCCACACCCTCCAGCCGCGCGCGACTGCTCCCGGCCGCTGTAGCGACGGCTCACTGATGATCCTTTTCCAGGACCATACCTTCGCCGGGATACCGCTTCCAGCCGAGGCGCTCGTAGAACTGGCGCGCCGTGGTGGTCAGCAGAGTGAACTTCTGCACCCGCGCCAAGCGAGGATGTGAGGTCACTTCCTCTACCAGCATGCGACCAATACCTCGCCTTCGGTAGGCCGGATGCACGATCACGTCGCAGAGCACAGCCCTGTACACAAAATCACTGAGAACGCGAACACAGCCGACGAGAGTGGAGCCGTACCACGCCGTGATCACGAGATCGCTTGCTGCCACTGCACGCTGCAGATCGAAGAGCGCGCGGTCCCGCGCCCAGCTCGTTTCCGATTGCAGGGCGCGAAGCTGGTCGAAATCGATGCCCCGTGCATCGTCCGAAAGTCTTACCTTAAGCTCGGCGCTGAACTGTAGGGCCGTCATCGTGTCCTTCCATCCGGGGGTCACACCCGCTTGTGTATGAGTATACGTAAAGAGGAAAGAATATGCAATGAACTTCTGGCAGAATAGAACCAGCGAAACGTGATGGAGGCGACCGCGGGCCGGAGGACGGCGGCCAGCCGCGCCGGACCGGCTGGCGCGGCGCCCTCGTTTCCCTGGGAAAGGTTGCGTATTTCCGCCGCTGTACTATAATCGTGACGATCCCTACTTCAGGAGGAGTCTTCATGGGGTTCTTGGAGAAGGCGCGTACGACCGTCGGTCAGAGCGTTTCGCGGGTTGTGTCCGAGGCGGACAAGACCATCAAGCTCACGCGAGTGAGCAATGAGCTGGGAGGGAAGCGGCACGACCTAGACAAGGCGTTCGCGGAGCTGGGCCGACTCGCGTACGGCCTGATCGGCACGGGAGCGCTCCAGGACGAAAGCCTCGACGAGACTCGCCAAAAGATCGACGATCTGCAGGCGCAGGTGAAAACCCTGGAGGAGGAGCTAGCGGAGATACGGATCGGAGACAAGACACCTGAAGTGCGCGTCACCTCGGTCGAACGCCCATGCCCCAATTGCGGCAAGGATGTGCCGGAAGGGATGCAGTACTGCGGGCATTGCGGGCACGCACTGTAACTGTAGTAACGCCGCTAAGAGTGGACAGGACAACGGAGGAGAGCATGAGCAGTAATCCAAGCAGTCCCAATCCGCAGCTCCAGCAAGCGCAACAGATGTTCAACGCCCTGAGCATGGGCCGCAAGATAATCCTCATCGCCGGGGTCGTTGGGCTCATCGATAGCTTTCTACACTGGTACACCGTGAGCGTTTCCGCCGGCGTCTACTCCGCCAGTGGCTCCGACAGCGGATGGCACGGCTGGGGCTACCTCGCCGTACTGCTGTTCATCGTCTCTGGCGCGTGGGTCCTGCTGCCGATGTTGGGCGTGCAGGTGAAAGGTATACTGGCGTCGCTACCGCCCAACTTCACCGAGGCCCGCTTGCTCATGGGTGCCGGCGTGATCGCCCTCGTGTGCACCATCCTATTCATGGTCACCGACGGGCCAAGCGCCACCGGTCCTGGTGTAAGCGCGGGACCGTCAATCGGCGCGTACATCGGCCTGATCGTCTCCATCGCCATAGCTGCCGGTGGATACCTGATCCAGAGCGAGCCTGCCGCCTGATTGCGAGTCTCCAGCCCTGTGCCACTCCCCTACCCGGGATGTCCGGGTAGGGGAGTGGTCGTTTCGGCTGCTTCCCCAGGCGATCTGTGTCGATCGGCCGCATCCGGAGACCTACGCCCCGACCTTGAGCCCGTGTGTGTCCGTCATGTTCAGCCGGCCAGCCATATCCTGATCCCGGCTTCGTGCTCCGCGCAGTGCTCCCAGGTATTCCAGCGGATGGCGTCGAGATGCCGTAACAGCATGTCCTCCGGCTGCGACCGCAGATCCGCCAGCACGCGGTCACGCGAATCGGCGTAGATGCGGCGCGCCTCCGACGCGTTCACGTCATGGTACTGCCTGTATGCCTCGTCATTGATGCGGTTCAGCGCCGTCTCTTCGTCCTCGCCCGGCAGCGCGAAGGGCGGCGCCTCGTCGTCAAGGATGCGCAGCAGGTGAGAATGCCAGAACGCCAGATGCAGCAGCACGTCCTTGGCGCTCCAGCCGCCCGATAAGCCCGGCTGCTCGAGCCGGTTGTCATCGATTGTCACCATTAGGGCATCGAGAGACTTGTACCCGTCAGTTGCCAGGGCCAATATCGCTTCCTTGCTCTCAGGCAGAGGCATGGCATTTCTCCCTTCATGCGGTGACACGCGACAGTGACTGTGCCCACAGACCATCGTACCGGCTCCCCGGCGGGGTGCGACAAGGCATCGACCGGTCTGCCGGCAACCGTAGGGCGGCACGGCATGATGGAGACGGCAGCGTGCGGCTGAACGGTGCCTGTAGGGCAACGTCAAGGACTGGGGCGGGCCGGCTTAAGGCGGAATGCGCACTGATTCACCCGGGGCACCACCTCCGCGCACGGCCCGCGTGAGGCGCACATTCGTCACCGCGAGGCGAACCCGTTTCTCTGGCCCGTAGCCGCTCATAACCGCCGTGTGTTCGCGACAGGCTCAGACGCGTGGCCGTCGCGAGCTATCGGACATCCGGCTACCGGCAGGTATACTCGAGGTATGGACAGAGACGGCGTCTTTACTCAGACGATCCTGGTCCTGGGACACGGCAGCAGGCGCGGTAGGGCCACCGACGAAGGCATTCGAGAGGTTGCGCGGCGCTTGCAGGCGCGATATCCCAACGGACCTGCTGTCCGTCCGGCCTTCTTCGAGTTCCTGTCGCCCACGCTGCTGGAGTCGGCGCAGTCCGCCGTCGAGCAGGGAGCCGCCGAGATCGCCGTCCTGCCGTACTTTCTTTTCGACGGCAAGGAGATCCAGAGCGATATTCCGCGTGAGATCGATCGCCTGCGAGCCGCGCTGCCTGCCGTCGTCCATACGCCAGCTGCCGAATCTGGGACTCGACCCGCGGCTCGCCCGGCTGGTTGCCGCGCGGGTGAGTGCCGCCCTGCTGGGCACGAGCCAGTACCTTCCCGCGCATGGCTTGGTACGGCGCAGGGCCGGAGGTCTGCTCGGCGTCGTGCTCGTAAACCGGGGCAGCCGCTTGCAATGGGACAGCGGGGAGCGGCTGAATGCGCTGGGAGAGCTGGTGCGTGCTGAGATCGGCGGCGACGCGATCGTCGCCACCGCGCAGGCTGAGAATTCGGAGCGCACGATCGAGGCGGCGTCGGATCGGCTGGCCCAGCGGGGAGCGGCACGCATCGTCCTAGCACCGTACCTGCACTTTCCCGGCAAGGTGCTGGCCCGGAACGTGATCCCGGCCCTGGAGCGCAGCCGGAGTGCCCATCCATCTGTCCAGTTCTGCCTGGCCTGGACGCTCTGTGTAGACGATGCCATCGTGGACATCTTGCAGGACCGCGTGCGCCAAGCCGGCCTCGTACCTGCAGTCTGAGCAGAGCGCCGGCGAAGCGCGGCGTCCCGGTGTCCGTGCCGAGGCGAGATGCGCTCGTCCGCGACCTCCCTGGTGAATGTACGGCATTCATCGGCGCCGTCCTCATGCCGCTACGCGCTCTGACCCTGCCTGTCACCTGTCACGCGTGGCTGGCCGCCGGATACCCGCCCACCACCATCACGCATGCCGCGCCCAATGCCGCTCCCGCGCGCGCCGCTTCGAACAGACTACCTCCAGCGGCCAGGCAAGAGATGGTGCCGGCGGCAAAGGCATCTCCGGCGCCCGTTGCGTCGACCTCCTCGGCCGGCACCGCGTCGAGCACGGTGCGCGATCGCCCGTCGTGCACGATGCAGCCGGCGGCTCCGCGCTTGAGGACGGCGAGCTCGGCCAGAGCAGCTATCGAGTCGACAGGGTCGCCGGCACCGGACAGGAGAGCGGCCTCGGCCTCGTTGGCAAACAGCACTCTCGGGTGAACGGCCTGCAGAAGCCGAAGGTACTCTGCCGGTCCCACGTGCCGCACCAGGTGGGGCGCGCCGAGGTCGACAGAAACCGGTGCCCCGTTCGACCGCGCCAGCTCGGCGGCTCGCACGACCAGCGCTCTCGATTCCTCGGCGAAGAAGGCGTACGCGGAGATGTGCAGCCATGAAGAGGAAAACACGAGCCTGCGCTGGCGCGCATCCAGGCGTAGCACGTCGTTCGCGCCCCTGCGTGCCGTCACGCTGGTGCCGCCATCCAGTTCATGCATGACCATGCAGATGCCGGTTGCCATCCCGGTCACGCGAGAAACGGCGGTGCGCACTCCGCGCCGTCGCAGATCGGCGCTCAACGCCGCTCCCACCAGATCGGCTCCCACTGACCCGATGATCCCGGCGGCAGAGCCGAGCCGGGCGAGCCAGGCTGCCGTGTTCGCCGCCGCCCCACCGGGCGTGGCCGCCATGGGCTCGGCAGTGTGTCTGGGGCCGGCCGTCACGACGCGCCGGAGATGGAGGTCGAGGAAGATGTCGCCCAGGCAGGTAATCACTGGCTCGTCGTGCCGCCTCCAGCATAGGCATAGCGCTGCCCGGATCGGTCGACGCAACGACGGGCGCGGGTACCGGGCCCCGGGCCCTGTGGCCGGCCACTCGGCCAGAACCGCACCGGCTCGGCACCCGTAGCTGCCGCCGCCAACCGGCGACGAGTCAACACCATCACATCCGGCTTGTTACCCATAGCCTCGGTGCCCACCGAGCCGTGTAAGTGCGTACGCCTGTGCGAGTCCGGCCTTGGCGTGAGTATAGCGGTATCCCGGGTCGCCGTGCTGATTATGATGAGAATGGCAAGCGTGGGTGACGCGCCTTGACAAGCAACCGCGGAAGTTGATATCGTCTGTCCTTGTGGCGCCCGAAAAGGGCCCGCGAGGCGCGCAATTGGTGAGGATACCGTGTACGCAGTACTGGTAACGGGCGGAAAGCAATATAAGGCGGAGATCGGACAGACCTTGACCGTCGAGAAACTGGATGTTGCGACGGGCCAGGACGTCGAGTTCGATCAGGTTTTGATGATCAGCGATGGCAGTGAGATCACTGTCGGCACACCGACGGTCGCAGGCGCGAAAGTACTCGGCCGGGTGGTGCGGCAGGACCGTGGCCCGAAGATCATCGTCTTCAAGTACAAGCCGAAGGTGCGCTATCGCCGCAAGACCGGTCACCGGCAGAGTCAGACGCACGTGCTGGTCAGCGCCATTCAGTCGAGCAGCCCGGTAGCCGCCGAGTAACGATCGCGTGTACCCGCCGCAGTCGCCGCGCGGTACATGCGAAGTCGTCGTCGGCTCTGCCGGCGCAGGAGAGAGAAGGTAGGATTATGGCGCACAAGAAGGGAGTTGGCAGCTCCCGCAACGGGCGCGATAGCGAATCGAAGCGCCTCGGGGTGAAGCGGTACGGCGGCGAGCAGGTGATCAGCGGCAATATTATCATTCGCCAGCGCGGCGCCAAGTTCAAGCCGGGTGTAAACGTCGGCATGGGAAGGGACTTCACCCTTTACTCTTTGGTCGACGGTGAGGTAGTCTTTGAACGGCAGGTAAACAATCGCCAGCGCGTGAGCGTTCGCGAGGCTGCCGCAGTCGAGGCAGTGCCCCAGTAAGGCACGGCATCGGAGTCTCGGGCCAGTGGCGCAGTTGGGAGCGCGTCTGAATGGCATTCAGAAGGTCAGGGGTTCGAATCCCCTCTGGTCCACCAGCGTTTTGAGCGTAAAATGGCGTCGGTTTGGTGACTGAAGAGTCCGGACCGGCGCCATTTTTGTGGTATTTTTGCCATGGCGTATTTGGTCCCCATCGGACGTGCCGCGCCAGGGTGATACTATCCGGTGAGGCGACGCGGCCGCGCTATGGTGGGAGCGACGCGTGGCTGAATATCGCGCCTGGGCCACAAAGACCGACGCAAGTGGGTAGAACTGCCCTGCGGCGAACTCCATCGCATGGAGCCCGCTCGACGGTGTGCCTGGGCATATTTGAAGGCTTTGGAGGGCAAGCGTCCGGCTTCGCTCCATGACCACATGCGGAGCCTCTCAGATGGACAGGAGCAGGGCAGCAATGACGTGGCGAATCACTCATTGGTGAGCAGCTTTCGGCGCGCGAACCCCACCTTCGGGAAGAGCAGAGGCATGCTGTCGATTCACCCGTATGTGGTCGACTCAATGTCCTCTTGAATGACCTGATGTCCGCCGTTCGCCGTGGGCGCCCAGGTGCTTTGGTAGCAAGCGCTCGAGTCGGATCCTGTCGCTATTACGCGTCGGCCCATGTGTTTGACGAAGTCCCAGAACACATGGCCCGTCGAGCTCGTAAGGCGAAGGTGGATCCTGCGATCGCATACCAGCGCTGGGTCAGCGAGTATTTGCCGGCCATCTTGTATGTGACGATGCCGGCGGAACTGCCCGACGACAGTCGTGTGCAGCAGGTGGTGGCACGCGACCCAGATGATGCCGCCACGGCCGCACTTGTTCTTCTTCTCGGGCCCATATCGCTTTCGGAAGATGGTCACTTGGTCGATCCCGGCCTAACGACGAGGGAGTGGCTGCCGCTCACGCGAGCTGGCCGGACCGTGGCGGAAGCTGATCAGCTGCCGGTCGGCAGCACATGGGGCATTGCAGGCATCGGTGCGATCGCGAAGAGTGCGCTGACTGACCGGCGAGCTCGCCCTGCTCTTGTTGTCGCGAGCGGGCTCGGTGTCGGGCTCGCGATCTACGGCCTCAGGACCGGCAGGCTGCGCGAGTTCTGGATGCGATCAGCGGATGGACGTGAGCTCGTTCTTTCGGCCATAAGCGACCATCTGCTGAATACCTACAAGGCCCGGCAAATGCTGATGGAGAGCACGGTTCAGACGGGGGAGCACCTGACGGACCTTCAGCGCATTGCACGGTACGTCGCCGCAGCGCCGGAGCCGTGCACGGCCACGGACATTGCTCGCGCACTGAAGGGGGCCGAGCGGGTGCAGCGTGCAGTCGTGAGCTACATCCGCTCTATACTGGCAGAGTATCCCGGCTTTGTTCGCGTCGGGACCTCGCGGTGGCAGCTTGGTAGAGTTAGGCAGATCTCTGCGGACCAGTAATCCCATCACGGTTCAGGAGAGCGCGGGTTCCTCGAGTGAGGAGCTGCTGCGCCAGCGTGACCGCAGTCTCGATTTCACGAACAACGGATGAACGGAGGTGACAGGGTGAAAGTGGAAGCGTGGAATAATGGCCAGCACCGGTCCGATGGGAACGGCTTTGGCATCGACATACGGATCGAGGATCGCGGAGTCTTCGAGCGAGAATGGGGCTTCGTGTATGTGCGATTAGGCAACACGGATCAGTGGGCCAAAGCGAGGATAGACAAGGATAGCTTCTGGGACTCGGAGCGCGGCCCTGCAACCTGTGTGCATCTCATTCAGAAACAGATCGGGCTATGGCTGATCGAGCAAGGGTATCGCACCTGGCAAATACGCAAGCCCCCTAGCTTCGAGCTGACACAACTGCCGGACGAAGAGGGACAGCATCGCTTCCAGCTCACCCATGCGGCCGTAGTCGCGTAGAAGCCTGCGGACAGAGGAAGCCATCTGAAGAGTGTTCAGCAGGTCTTGGTGTCGAATCTCCTCTGGCCCTCTCAGAGTACTCAAGCGTAAAATGCTGACGCAGGCTCTCCGTATGTGGCTGATTGGGGCCATCTTTTGCGATGTTTGTGCGATGACAGTTGTGTCGGACATCCCGAGATGGCGCGATGGAGAACAGCGCAGAAGTGCTCATCGTAAGTTGCGCGGATCGCCAGGGCCGTGCGTGAAGGTATACAGGCTTGTCGTTGAGCCCGACAGGTGCTCTAACTCGTGATGGCCATATCACACGATGTGAGACGTACGATCAGGGTCATACAGACGAATACTGTCGAAGCGAGCGTAAGCAGGACCGTCCCCGAGCATCTTCCTTGTGTCAGCATCGGATCCGAAGGCTCCTCGCTCGCCATAGATTGCCCAGACGAAGTGCTGGCTACTCACTGCGAGGAACTGATCGAGTAGATCCCTTCGGATAAAGGTGAAGTCTTGCCGGTTAGCGTAGTGTTCGCCGGAACCGAAGGACATCGAGGCCCGGTGACCTGCCGGATCGAATAAGTCAAACGTCTGCGGACGACTGGTGAGACTAAGCGCATCGCATAGCTGTCGTGCAGGCAGGTGAGCACTGGAGCCAGGGTTCAGCGGGCTGTGATAGCTTTCCCAGCCATGCCTCGTCACTGCAACAGTCACATCTGCGAAGGTTGGCGCGCCGTGTTCTTTGCGGCCCACGCCCGATGCGTCCTCAACAGGCTCGAAGCTCATGCACTGACTGACTGACAGCTCCTGCTCAAGCTGATCAACGGAGACCTCTGGAGTGGCATCTTCGGCTAGTTGCAAATCCGACGGGTCTTCCTCGTACAGGATGGTCGCGACCTGCTCTACAGCCGGCATGTTCGCAGCGGACTGGTCATCAAAGATCGAACTTGAGCACGGTTCATTGGGCGGGTAGGTCTCGCACCACGGGATCTCTCCGGCGTACGTGTAGTAGGTAGAGGGTGGATCGAGATGCCCCCCGTCGATCCGCCTCCCATCGGCGACGATGCTGCGGATCATCTCTGGGTTGGGCCCAGCCACGAGAATTCCTCGCAAGAACATGAACATCTGCCGTTTGCTGCGTCGGTCGTACTGCGATATGTAACCGTCGAGGAGTACCCAGGGCCCACGTGTCTCACCGATTTGGTCGGCTTCGCATAGGTCCTCGAACGTCAGATCTGGTCCGCCCACGATCCACTCGCCTAGCTGAGTCTCACGATCTCCAAGGACGTCGCCGAGAACCAGCTGAAGCCGCGTCGGCTCTTCCGGAAAACTGGGGTCCACATCCACAAAGTGCCAGTTTTCAGATCTCGTCTCCCATTCGCTACGCAGCAAGTCCAGGTCATCGCGATAGCCTGCCAACTCGCACGTCGCGATCCTGCAATATTTCCGGCCGTAGCCATCCATGTGGCCGCTCTCCGCATGTCGGCCTGGCCATGGTCTTTCTCCCGCCAGCACACTATCGATAGAGCCAAATCGCTCTAAAGAGTAGCCGAGATCATAGATGCGCCACAAAAGGTTCGCCTTGGCGTGCTTGTACTCTGGCGCGTCCCATTGATATTTGGTGATGCCTGGTCCAAGTAGCCCCATTGGGTCGTCGTCGAGCATGTCAATAGGCGGGTTGCCGTTGCGGTATTCACCTTCATTCCTGTCATCACTCTGACCCCAATTGCGGATGCCACCCTCCTGATATGGCGGCCTCGTGCGCTCCAGCTGCTCGCCCGGTATCGCGTCTGGGCGCACGCGTGTCGCGATCTCGATGATCCTTCGCGCGTAGTTGCGGCTTATCCAGTGCGTCGTTGCGTATGCGGCGCCGGGCGAGAACATCCCTTGGTAGAGTGCTTGCGCTTCATCCTCTAGGGCATCGATAACGGTGCCTGATTCGTCTGTGTCGTACTGACGCGCCATCGCGACACCGTAGCTTGCAGCTAGCACGCGTTCAGGAACATAAGGATCGTTGATGGCCAGCGCGTTCAGACTTAGGTCGAACAGTACCCTGGGATCGGGGCGGCCGAACCAGTAAAGGGTGCGCGTCGCTTGGTCTCTCAGAAGGTGATGAGTGCTCGTGAGCGTCCACATGATCCACCGAGCGCGACATAAGTCGGCGCGCGTGCGCTTGGAGTCAGAGCGCCAGCGGGACTCTTGCCAACGCAGATCCGCGAGTACCCAGTCGCTGTTGCGACGAATCCATTCAGTCCAACGAAGATCGCGGTCCGCTACCTGCATCGGACGGAGCACATCGTCGAGGAAGTCAACATTGAGCGGGTGTCGATTCGCTGCGCGCATATGTGCCAGACGGTTGAAGATGTCGCCACGCCCGGAAGATGGTTGCACGGCTAGGGCTCGTAGCTCGTCAACAGTTGCGGCATCAAGGAAGCTGCTCTCCAGATTGACTGCTTCGCGTATTGCCTCGCTGCGAAGCGGCTCATCAAGCAGCCGCCACAACTGCTGTCCTAGAATGCGGCGAGGGACAAGGCCGACAAGCCCACGCAAGATGTCTGTTGCGAGCGGATGCCGATCGGACGGAGTACCGGTAAATGCGCCCACGCTTGCCGGATCTCTCAACAAGGCCTCGAGTCCCCGGTGGCCGTGCGTAGAGAGCATTGAGTCGGCGATGATGTGCCCGGCGAGCGCGGCGTATAGCACCGACTCCCTTTCGTGACCGGGCAGCTCGCCCGCTTCACGATGCAGTATCCCTTCCTGCTCCAATGCGCGAACGAGACTCTGGTCCCAGGGACGTCCTTGGTCGTCCAGCTGACGCCTGAGTGTCGTGAAGTCCAGGCTCTGTGCTCTCGCCTCCCATAGGGCTGCTCCGATTTGATTGAGCGCTCTACGCACATCCTGCTCGTAATAGCGCTGAACGCGAGGCGCCAGCCCAGCAATGCGCTGCGATGCCTGGCCGAGGTATCGGTCAAAGAGTGCAGTGAGCGAGCCCGGCATATGCTCAACCCCCACGACGCGGTCGCGGGACGGATTCGTGACTTCGCAGAATATGCGTAATGTGAGAGGGTGCTCAAGATACTCCCAGGGGAGTTCCGCGTCCGCCGGATTGATGCGGTAGTACTTGAAGTAGCGGCGGACGGCCTCCAGGGTATCGAGGCCAAAGCTGGGGATCTCAAGTCGTCGGACATCTGCCGGTAGCGCCTCGTTGGAGAACGAATCTCGCAGTGTGCACACAACGAGTACGTATGGGTAGTGGTCTAGGGTCTCGGTGAGAGAGGCAAGTTCACTCTTCCAATCCCGCGGGTCCTCTGCTTCGTTAAGCCCATCGATGACGATAGGCAGGCGCCTCTTTGCTCGCCGTCCAGCTGCATCGACTGCGGCGACTAGAGCCTCCATGCTCGGAACTGGGACCCCCTGGATGATTACGCTAGCCGCGATATTCTTGAGTGTTTGGCCGGAATTCAAGTCCTTGCCGTGAAGCAGGATCGCAGCAGGGCGAGTGGTGGAGGGCTGAGTGACTTCGGCGGCAAGCTGAGTCTTGCCGCAACCAGCATCAGCCACTACGGCAACCAGTCGTGTGCTCAAGCAGGAGTCCACTTCACCCAAGAGCTCTCGGGCAAGTCTGATGTCAGCCAACACATTAGTAGCCGCAAGGCCAGCAGGCTGACGGCAAGTGCGAAGCCGGCGCGGGACCTGTGCAACGTTCGAGCTCATCGCCGCAGGACGTTCGATGAGCCGACGTTGCAGTGCGTCGAGGTCGCCTTGGTCTAGGGCAGCGCGAACGTCGATTAGGACACTCGCCATGGATCGGCCCAGGCCAATTAGCTCATTTGTCGTCGATTTGAGGTTGGCTGTCACGCCTTGCAGATCTGCGGCAACTGCGTCGGTATCAGCGTTGAGCTGATTCGCTTGTACGTCCAACGCATCCCACGGATCGGCGCCGCCCAGCATGCGACGTAGAGTGCGCTCAGCCTCGACAACTTGGTGCACTTCGGGCTGCCACTGCAGCTTGATCGGGGCAACGGCGCGCCTATCAGGTCGGCCAGTGCCTCCGGAGTGAGCACGAGTTCGCCGAAATAGCTTCCTCGCAGCATTGTTGCAGGCCCGTCGAGGTAGCCTTCTGCCTCCACAGCCGTCCACTGCCGTAAGCGCATATGCGTCTCTATTTGCTGGAACCACGTCTGATCGCTCGGTGTCAGAGGCCGGCGTGTCCAGAGTACCCAGTCCGTCAGATCAGGGAGCACTCGCTCTGTCGTATGTATTGCATCCTCGATTTTCGTCCGACGTGCAGTGCCGATCTTCTCACCGCTCCCGAGATCCCACCAGCGGCACTGCCAGCCATACCACCGACCCCGATCTCCAAGAGAACACGGCATGTCGAGCTTCAAGTGAAATTCGACACCAGGCTGTTGAGCTAGCGCGCCGAAGACGCCGTAGCGGCCGAAGTGAAGAAAGACCAGCATCCGGCACAGCATCTCGAAGTTGGAGGCGACGTCTCCGGGTAGTCTCTCAAATGCATCCCAGTTCAGTGCTGGCATTGGTCCTCCGATCCGGGGAGCCTCACCGCGTCTTCTTCGACTCATCCTCGGGATAGTGGTGGGCGGAGAACACCTCAACGCGCGCGCCGCGATCGAGCAGGATCTTGAGGAACGCCGAAACATCAGCTTCATCGGTCTTCACGACGACACGGTCATTTTCGGCCGTGACGGAGACGTCATACAGGAACTGCTCGAGTTCAATGGGAGCAAGAGTCCAGAGGTCAAGTTCCCTCAGGAGCTTGCGTACTTGATCCGAGTACCGCTCAGTCCTCCCGCCGACATCGAGACGTTTCTCATCTTGTTCTACCTTGACCTGCGTGGTCAACCGCTCGATGGCCTCGCGCGCCTTGTCTGCGTCGTCCACCCCCTTGAAGCGACCGATCATGACGAGATTCGAAGAGTGCTCGGAACCATACCCTTGCCAAATCTTCATTCTAGCCTCCCGTATCCGTTACCCCCGCAGTGTGTCGAGCGCCTGCACGAGCCCCCCTTGCCCAATTGACACACCGTCGATCTCATACGAGGAGGCTTTTAGGACGCCCGACGCGTCGATGTGTGCATACGCGCGTAGTCCGCTCTCGCCATCCAGCGGGTTGCAGCTTGGCAAGCCGACGGCGCCACTTTCGCTCACAGCTAATGGCACTGAGCCATGATAGTAGCGGACCCAGCGTTGTAACGCCTCACGAGTTTTCTCATCAATGCCACCACGCCCTCGAACAGGCTGTTCGGGGAGCAAAAGGAACTGTGCTGCGCCTGCATTTGCGGCAAGCTCGATTGCGGCATCGAGATCGGCGAACGTGATGCGGTTGACGACGAAGTTGATCCCGAGTGGCGCAAGCGACCTGACGGCTTCAAGTCGCTTGCGCAGAGCCGAAAATGAGCGCCCGCGTAGTGCCTCGTAAGTCAGCCCAACCCCATCCACACTGACGCGCACAAAGTGAACGGCCCCGGTTAGTGCGCCAATAAGGTTGGGAGTCAGGTGATGGCCGTGCGTAGTTAACGTGACTGCAAGCTGAGTGCGACTGGCGGCGTAGTGACATAGCTCTCCGAGTCGGCGGTAGAGAGTTGGCTCACCCCCGCCGAATCCAACGGATAGGCTCCCACCAGAATCCAACTCCTCAAGCCAGCCGACCACCTGATCGAAGTCCAGTGCCGCAGGCTTCTTTGGCGCGAAGCAATAGGGGCAGGAGAGATCGCACGCGTTCGTGAGCGCGATTCCAACGTGCCTAGGCGTGATGGACCACGACGCAGGAGGCACCTGGACCTCGTCGAGAAGGACATTGGTCCCCGTTTTCCGGTCGAACACGTGGATGCCCGCAGGACCAAGTCGAACCTTCGGCGAAATCCGCGCGATTGAATGTACAACGCCAGAATCTTCCATCCGAGCCGACCCCCAACCCGCCGCACCATCAGTCGAGACTGTCGCGGCGCACTCGCGTGAACGTCTGGCCCAGCAACTCGCCGGGATGACATGCCTGAGTTCCAGGTTGGAAAGTCAGACGCGCGGCACCGACTTTACAGACTCTATTGTACGACTTGCGCGCTTGCCCTCGACTCAGGCATGTGCGCGCGGGACCTTGTCTAGATTATGGTGCCCGGCGTTGGATTGTCATCGACGGGCTTTGCCTGCCACCACCTTCCGCATGCTAGGTGTCGGAGATCTCGATGTGAGCGTTAGGCACACTATCTTCTGAAACGACTTCAGAAGGTCCGGGGGACGGAATCGGCACATCAGAACCGCGATCTCAGGGGGAACATGGCGCCGGACGGGGTGGAACGAACCCTCTGCCGGGACCATTTTTGCGATGATTGTGCGATGTCAATCCTGATCGAGCTCCGTTGGTGGATCGGCATGCGTGATCGCATCGGAGAGAAGGGCAATGGCCTGGGCCCGCTGGTCGCCGCGCACATGACGATAGACCTTCATCGTGATCCGCGGATCGGTATGACCAAGCGCCTCGCTCGCGGCTTTCAGATCCGCGCCGGCGTCGATCATCAGGCTGGTGGCGGTGTGCCGGAGATCGTAGATGCGAACGCGCGGAACGCCTGAGAGCCGACAAAGACGCGTGAAGCGCCGCCGGATGTTGCGATGGTCGACCGCTGTGCCATGCACGGTCGTGCAGACCAGGCCGCACTCGACCATGTGGAGCGCCGGCGCGTCGCGTCGGAGCTGCCGGCATGCATGCTGGGCGGTCAAGTGAGATTCGAGGCGTCCGTGCAACCATTGTCCCGGGGGCCACTCGTCGCCGATTGGCTGCGTCGTCCCGCGTGAACGGCCGTCGCCCGCAGCGCGTCTGATCGAGCGCGCGCTCGACGAGGACATCGCCTCTGGCGGCTCTGGGCGCATCGCCACGGCTTCACCGACCAGCATCTGCAGCCTGGCTTCCCCATCGCGGGAGTGGTGTCCAGCGCGAACGGCCCGGGATGGCAAGGCATGCTCGAGGCGACACGACTTGGTCACTAGCATTACTGCTTGAAGCGCTGCAAGTCGGCGTCGACCATGAGCTCGATGAGCTCATCGAACGTCGTCCGCGGCTCCCACCCAAGCTCGGCTTTCGCCAGGGAATAATCACCTTGCAGGCAGGTGATCTCCGTCGGCCTCAGCAGGGCCGGATCGCTGATCACATAGTCCTCCCAGTCGAGCCCAACGTGGCCAAATGCCGCTCGGCAGACGTCGCGTACCGTGTGCGTGACATTGGTAGCGATGACGTAGTCCTTCGGCGATTCCCGTTGCAGCATGAGCCACATCGCCTCGACATATTCCTTCGCGTAACCCCAGTCGCGAGGCGAATCGAGCCAACCCAGGTGCAGTTTCCTGTCGCCACCGATCAGCGGGCGCCCCAGCTCGTCCAGCGGAGGGTTGTCGATGCCATGCACGATGCAGGCCACTGCCGCGGTGATCTTCCTGGTCACGAAGTGCAGGCTCCTCCGGGGGCTCTCGTGGTTGAAACAGATGCCGGAGCAGGAGAAGAGACCATACGACTCGCGATAGCAGCGGGCCATCATATGCGCATACGCCTTGGCAATGCCATAGGGGTTGTTCGCGTCGATAAGCGTCGACTCGTTCGCAGTGCCGTCTTCGATGTGGCCGAAGATCTCGCGGCTGGTAGCCTGGTAGACCTTTGCCCGCGGGGCGTGATGCCTCACGGCCTCCATGACGCGCACCACGCCCAAGCCGGTGATCTCGCCCGTGTAGTAGGGGTGGGTCCAGCTGTCCGCGGGAATGGACTGTGCCGCGATATTGTAGATCTCGCTGGGACAATGCTTCTTGACCACGTGCACGACGCTCTCGGCGTCCAGCAGGTCAGCGGCTTCGATGGCGATACGTCCCGCAAGATGCTGGATGTTCTCTTTGACGTAGCTCGTAGTATGCCGGATGGTGCCGACCACTTCGTACCCCTTGGTCAGCAGGAGATCGGCGAGATACGAGCCGTCCTGCGAGCTTACTCCGATTATCAGCGCTTTCTCGCCCAACTAACATTCCCCCGATGGCAGCTTGGCGTAGTGTGAGCCCAACTAGCCGTCGAGCACCCATGCTGCCGCCGGTATGATAGCAGCAACGCGCCGGGCTATCAGTACTGATTCTTGGCATCCACGAGCCGCAAAGACCGCAGCGCTTCCTGAGCGATCGCGTCGAGATGACGACCCCCGGCGCCGCGCTACCGCCGTCATGGCGCGCCGCGAATGGTGCGCTGCGAGAATCGAAAGCATCCTACCGGCCACACCGATGCCGCTCTCATCCTAGAGAGGCGCCGGCTGTCCCGGCTCCCAAGTGACCGTGACGCGCATCGCGGCACCGCTGGCGGCGGAGGCTGCCGAGAGGTCGGGCCGCCCGCACCATTCCGGGAGGCAAGCGTGCAGTGGCGTTTCGCGGAGCACGCCTTGCCTAGCATGCCCGGTAGGCAACGAGGATGGATGCCGTCCCGGCGTCGCCGGAAGCCAGCACCAGTTCTTCGAATTCGGGCAAGCTCAGCCAACAGATAGCGTGCAATACGCACCTATAAGGCGTATATACTAATGGGCCTATCTTTGTCACCGGCGGCGTGTAGACTGAGATAAGTCAAGTACAGAAGGTGGGGGAACCGTGAACCGCGTCGCGTTGCTCATCGCTGCCCTGATTTGTTTACTGCCTCTTTCGCACGCTCGTGCGGCGAACGCACCGCACACGTGGTTGGTCACCAGCTCAGCCGACGACGGCGGCGCGGGTACGCTGCGCGCCATCCTGACTCATGCTGCCGCCGGAGACAGCGTTGAGTTCTCTCTCCATCTCGATGGAACGACCATCACGCTCACCCAGGGCGTGCTCGACCTCAGCCGCAGCGTGGCGATCATGGGGCCGGGAGCGGGCCCGCAGGCGATGACCATCGACGCAGCCGGGCACTCAAGTGTCTTTCGCGTCGAGCCCGGCGTCACAGCGCAAATCTACTCCTTGACGATCACCGGCGGCCACGCGTCGATACCCGGTCAGGGCGGCGGCATCGACAACCATGGCACGATATACGTGCACAGGTGCCAGGTGCTGGCCAACACAGCCGTTCAGGGCGGCGGTATCCTCAACGCCGGCTCCATGCTGCTGCACAATAGCCAGGTAGAGCGTAATAGCGCGGACGACGGAGGCGGCATCGACAACCTGGCCGGTGCCACTCTGACCGTGGACAGCAGCGCTGTGAACCACAACACGACCCCCTACCTGGACGGTGGCCTGGATCGAGGCGGCGGCATCAGCAACTTGGGCAACTTACAAATCGTTGGTAGTCAGGTGAACGACAACGAAGCGATCCAGGAAGCCGGTATCGTCAACGCGGGCATCCTGGTGGCACGCAGCGTCGTGGTCCTCGGCAACGTCGCTGATATGGCTATCGGGGGTATCGAGAGCAGCGGAACGGCGAGCTTTACGGGCGGCCAGATAGGGGACAACGTCAGTACCTACGGCACGATGCAGGTGGAGAATGACGGCACCATGCACCTCGATAGCCTGTTGCTCGGCGATGCCCGTCCCTACACGCTGCAGATCCCGCCGCCTTCGCCCCGGGTGAACAACCACATCGACCTGGTGGCTCCCGCCGTGCCTACCACCTTCGTGCACAACGTGACATTACACGCCACGTGCCAGGGCACATTCGTCGATCAGGGCGGCAACAACTGGTTGGCCAGCTGCTACCCGGCGTAGGTCGCCGCGAGCCCGCGCTTGGCCCGAGAGTCTCGAATCGCATCGACGGATACCGGAGGCTCGTCTACGCCGATACCGGCCTGGCCGCGAGCGAGGGCCGTCTGTGGCCACCTGGAGCCGGCAGGCTCAGGCAGAGCTGCCGCTCCCGCCCGCACAGTTGGGCGGCGCCAGAGTATGGCATGCGCCCGGTAATCGCCAGGCCCAGGTACGTCTGCTGCCGTCATTATCGCTATCATGCTTCCTATGCCGACAATCACATTTGCTAGACTGTCCCGCGCGGCCCGCGGACCGGCCGGCAACCTGGCTCAGCAGGCAGACCGCGGCCTGGCATGAGAGGTGATGCCTGTGGCTGACACCCCGGCTGCGATGTCGCCCGATGATGCTCCTCGAGTCGCCTTCTCCACCCTGGGCTGCAAGGTGAACTCGAGCGAGACCGAGAGCTTTATGTCGAGTTTCCTGGACCGCGGCTACCAGATCGTGCCGTTTGAGGACGAAGCGGACGTCTACGTGGTCAACACCTGTACGGTCACTGCCGTAGCCGATCGAAAATCACGACAGGAGATCCGTCAGGCCGGTCGCGCCAACCCGCTGGCCTTGGTGGCAGCGACCGGCTGCTACGTGTCCGTCGCCAACCGTCAGCTCGGCAACCTGCTGCCCGGAAACCTCGTCGTCATCCCTAATCGCGACAAGGATCAGCTCGTCGAGCTTGTCGAAGAGGAGCTCGCCCTGCGGCGAAGCTGCACGGTCGGTTCGATGACAAAGACCGCTCGAGAGCCGCGGCTCGGACGCGCAGGCCTGCCGGCCACTCTGCTGCCCGTCGCCGTGGGAGCGGACCGTCAGCGCACGCGTGCCACACTAAAAGTCCAGGACGGGTGCAACGCCGGTTGCAGCTTCTGCATCATACCGCGGGCCCGAGGCGGCCCCCGCAGCGTGCCGTTGGCCGAGGCGGTCACTGCCGCGCAGGCCCTAGAAGCGCACGGCTACCGCGAGATCGTACTCACGGGGATACTGCTTGGCAGCTATGGACGCGACCTGCCCGGTGCGCCGAACCTCGCCTCGCTGCTGTCCGCCCTGCTGGCCGGTACGTCTCGACTACGCATCCGCGTCAGCAGCATCGAGCCGCAGGATCTGCAGCCAGCATGGCTACGTCTGTGGGGCGATCCTCGGCTCTGCCGTCACGTTCACGTGCCGCTGCAGAGCGGCTGCGACACCGTCCTGCGGTCCATGCGACGTCAGTACGACGTCCGGCAGTACGAGGCTCTCGTAGCGCTGGCACGGGAGTCAATCGATGAGCTCGCTGTGACGACGGATGTGATGGTCGGTTTTCCGGGTGAGACGGAGGTCGATTTCGAGCAGACCGTCGCCACGCTCGAACGCCTGCGCTTCGCCGGTATCCATGTGTTCCGCTATTCTTCGCGGCCTGGGACCGCGGCTGCGCACCTACCCGACCACGTGGCGGAGAGCGCCAAGGCGGCACG
Organism: uncultured bacterium; assembly: GCA_963827235.1. Classification (GTDB taxonomy): domain Bacteria; phylum Chloroflexota; class UBA5177; order JANWHV01; family JANWHV01; genus JANWHV01. Next base: position 313,341 of record CAWHAE010000008.1, on the reverse strand, counting down.
CAGCGAACGCGTGCGCCTGCTCGCCGCCGAGCTCAAGGCAAGCTTCCACCGCCGCTTCGCCGGCTCTGTTCAGGCCGTACTGTGGGAGCGGCAGGAGGGTGCGGTATGGCACGGCCTTACAAGCAACTATCTCAACGTCTACACGCACTCACACAGAAACCTGCAGAACACGCTCGAGCCGTGTTTCCTGGGGCGTGCCGGTGCGGACGGCCTCTGGACGGACTCGAGTGCCTGACCGAGCGGTGATGCTCGCCTACCGTCGCTGCCGGGCCAAGCGGACGTTTCGACGCAGACACGAGCTCTCCGTGCCGCCTCCGGACGGTATGTTTCCGGCTGGAGGGTCGTACCGCCGGAGACTACTTGACCAGACCCAGCCTCAGCGCCTTCACAGCTGCCTGCGTGCGATCGGAGACCTGGAGCTTGGCGATGATATTCTGCACATGCTTCTTCGCCGTGTCTTCGGTGATGTACAGCGTGGCGCCAATATCCTTGTTCGTCATGCCCTCCACCACGAGGCGCAGCACGTCCAGCTCCCGCGGGCTCAGTCTCTCGATCTCTCCTGCTTCGCCCCAGGTTCGCATGGTGTAGCCGACGCCCTCTCCCGATTCCACGGTGCCGGCTAGCGCCTTGTGCAGTGTCGAGCTCCGGATGAGCATGCCGCCTGAATTTACCTCGTGAATGGTGCTGCTGATCTCGTCGCGCGTCGACGTCTTCAGGAGGTAACCCGCCGCACCGGCCTTGACGGCTTCCACGACGTACTGCTCGTTGTTATAGAGGGTCAGAATCACCACGGCGACCCGTGGGAAGCGCTCCTTGATCCGGCGCGTGGCGGCTAGCCCGTCCATTTTGGGCATATGCACGTCCATCAGCACGACGCGCGGGTGGAGCTGCGCCACTTTCTCCAGTGCGTCTTGACCGTCCTCGGCCTCGCCGACCACGGCGAGCGTCGGGTCCGTCTGCAGGATAGCCTGCAGACCGTGACGCACGACCGGATGATCGTCGACGATCAGCAGTGGGATGGACTCCGCGGCAACGGCAGCATTCATTATTTCCTCCTGGACTGTGCCCATGCTAGCAAACGTGTCAAAGTGGCGCAATGGCAGCAGGCTAGCCTATTTTGGGTGGGACGAACGGAGCGCGGCCCACAGTCCGACGAAAAGGCCGGCGCGTGGTATCATCTGGGAACGATGGAGACTCTCTGGGCGCCGTGGCGTATTGGCTACATCATGTCGGAAAAGCCAGAAGCGTGCGTGTTCTGCACCAAGCCGGCCGAGAACCGCGATACTGAGAATTTCATCCTCTGTCGCGGCGCGCATTGCTATGTGGTGCTCAACATATATCCCTACAACAACGGGCACCTGATGGTCGTGCCCTACGAACACCTGCCTACCATCGAGCTCCTTCCACTTGAGGCGGCGCACGAGATCATGGTGCTTGCTCAGCGGTCGGTGCGGGTCATCCGCGAGGCCATGGGACCTGAAGGGTTCAACATCGGCATCAACCAGGGTGCTTCGGCTGGCGCGGGTATCGTCGATCACGTGCATCTGCACGTGGTACCCCGCTGGATCGGCGACACAAACTTCATGCCGGTGATCGGTGAGACGCGGGTCATGCCCCAGTCGCTGGAGAGCTGCTACGATCTGCTCGCGCGAGGATTCGAGCGGGTGCGCGACCCGGAATCCAGAGCTTAGCGGCGGAGCAGATCCATGAACTGTGCTACGTGCGGAGCTGAGATTCAGAAGCCCGACCAGCGCTATTGCCATGAGTGCGGCGCATCCCTGCCGGACGTTCCGCTCCTGCCCACTGCCAAGGTTCATGGACCATCGCGCCAGCTCATCGATCGGCCGCGCCGAGATCAATCAAAGCCGGCGCCACATGAAGTCCTGGCCGGCATACTGCCAAGCACGCTGCAGAACCGCCTGATTGTTGGCGCGGTGGCTGTGATCATCGCGATATTCGCGATCAAGATGCTCGTAGACGCCGTTGCCAGCTTCATCGTCACGGCGGTGCCGGTCCTGGTGCTCCTCGTGCTGGCATACATCGGTTTCCGGTATTTTCAAACGCGCCGGTCCTCTTAGCCCGGCAACAGCCGGACGTCCAGCGCGACGTCGCTTGAGCCGGCCGAAGGCTAGGACCGTGTCGAGAGGGTGATGGAAGAGCAGCGATTACTCACGCCGTACCAGCAACCGGAGGAGGCTGCTGCCGAGCTCAGCCTTCGACCTTCCAGGCTTTCGGAGTACATTGGCCAGGATAAGGTCAAGGCCAATCTCCACCTGCTGATCGAGGCCGCGCGAGCGCGCAAGGAGCCTCTCGACCACATCCTGCTCTACGGACCACCCGGCCTCGGGAAGACGACCCTGGCCGGGATCATGGCCAACGAGATGGGCGTCAACCGGCGCATCACCTCCGGACCCGCATTTGAGCGGCCGGGAGACGTCGTCGCCATCCTCACGAATCTCGACGAAGGCGACATCCTGTTCGTCGACGAGATTCACCGCCTGAATCGCGTCATCGAGGAAACGCTGTACCCGGCGATGGAGGACTTCGCCGTCGATTTCATCATCGGCAAAGGACCCAGCGCGCGCACGATGCGGCTGGGACTCAAGCGTTTCACCCTGGTCGGGGCCACTACGCGCCTCGGCCTGATCAGCAGCCCTTTGCGCGATCGCTTCGGCGTGCACTGCCACCTGGAGTTTTACGACAAACAGGCGATCGAGGAGATCGTCAGGCGGACGGCCCAGATCCTCAAGGTGCCAATCGACGACGGCGGGGCCGATGAAATCGCACGCAGAAGTCGCGGCACGCCGCGGGTGGCCAACCGGCTGCTCAAGCGCGTGAGAGACTACGCGCAGATCCGGGCCGGCGGCCGCGTGTCGCGAGAAGTGGCCCACCAGGCGCTCGGCATGCTGGAGGTCGACAATCTGGGTCTGGACGCAACCGACCGCCGCTTGCTCGATACCATCGTGCACAAGTTCGGTGGTGGGCCGGTGGGCCTTGATACACTTGCCGCGGCCACCAGCGAGGAGTCAGATACCATCGAGGATGTGTACGAGCCGTATTTACTGCAGCTCGGCTTCATTAGCCGTACGCCGCGAGGACGTCTCGCCACTGACCTAGCGTACGAACATCTCGGCCTGCAACCGCCCAGGCGCGAGCCCCCTGCTATCCAGCCCATGCTATTCGGCGCCGGCGACTAGGGAGCTCGATTTCCCTATCAGGCGATGTGCAGCTCGCTGGACAGGTCTCCGAAGTCCGCGATCAGCGATCGCCGCATGCGCGCAAGGCCTTGGTTGTGAAGCTGGCTTACGCGCGATTCAGACACGCCCAGGTGCGCGGCGATCTGCCGGCAAGTCCAGTCGTTGAGATACTTGAGCCGGACGACCGTGCGCTCTCGGGCCGGCAGAGATCGAAGCGCACTCGCTACGCCGCCGCGCAGCTCGTGCCGCTCAACCGCCGCCGCGGGATTTGGCACGCTGTCGTCCTCGATTTGCACGGACATTGGACGGGACGCTCCGTCGGACTCAGGAGCCATCTCCTCGAGAGAGAGAACTCGGCACGAGCCGTCGATGAGCGCTTGGGTGCACGTGGAATCCGGCAGGCCGGTCTCTGTAGCTAGCTCGGATACCTCTGGTTTCCGCCCCAGGCTTTCCTCGAGCTGTGTCGATGCCCTGTGTACCAGCCGCACGTTGGTACGTGCCGAACGAGGCAGCCAGTCGACCGCGCGCATCTGGTCCACGAGATAGCCGCGAATTCGGGTCACGGCGTAGGTCTCGAAGCGGACGCCTCTGCTATGATCGAAGCGATCCACCGCGTCGATCAGGCCCATGGTGCCGCAGCTAAATATGTCCTCGGCATCCATAATGCTGCCGGACCTGGTCATGTAGCGACCAACGGCCCGCCGAACAAGAGACTGGGACTGAAGTATCAGCTGGTCGCGCCCAACGAAACCTACCGTCGGGACTGCCGCTGGGGCGAGAGTACACACAGAACACCTCGGCAATTCGATACAGACTCATCAGTGGACACGCATATTCTGCTCGCACTGTGGCACTATGTGTTAGCCCCATTTGGACCATGCACTGCCGGTACCCGATCGAGGTACTCGGGGCACCGCATGGGGTAGTGACGGCCGAGGCCCAGCTCTCAGAGGGGGATGTTGCCGTGCTTCCGGGAGGGGCGAGGCTCGCGCTTGCCGGCGGCCGTCGCAAAGGCTCGTATGAGAGTCGGCCTGGTGTCGCGCGGCTCGATCACGGCGTCGAGGAAGCCGCGTTCAGCAGCGACGTAGGGATTGGCGAAGCGGTTCTGATAATCTGCCGTCAGCTCTGCAGCCCGTTTGGCAGGCTCCTGTGAAGCGGCAATCTCGCGCCTGAATATCACCGAGACGGCACCCGATGGGCCCATGACAGCGATCTCGCCGGAAGGCCAGGCGAAGTTGAAGTCGGCTCCGATATGCTTGGAGCACATTACGTTGTATGCGCCGCCATACGCCTTGCGCGTGATAACCGTGATCTTCGGCACGGTCGCCTCGGCAAACGCATAGAGCAGCTTGGCCCCGTGCCGTATGATACCGTTGTACTCTTGGTCAGTCCCGGGAAGAAAGCCCGGCACATCAACCAGGGTTAGCAGCGGGATGTTGAAGGCGTCGCAAAACCGGATGAAGCGCGCGGCCTTCGTCGAAGCGTTGATGTCAAGTGTTCCCGCTTTCTGGGACGGCTGGTTTGCGACGACGCCCACCGAGCGGCCATCAAGCCTGCCGAGTCCAATCAGGATGTTTCGCGCGTAGGATTCCTGCACCTCGAAGAACTCACCCCTGTCCAGCAGGCTGCGCAGCACGGCGTGCATGTCGTACGGCCGCGACGGGGAATCCGGCACCACCGAATCCAGCGAAGCGTCCCGCCGGTCCGGGTCGTCGCCAGCTTGCCTCAGCGGCGGATCTCTGCAAGTTGTTCGACGGCAAGTAGTCAAGCAGCACCCGGACCATGCTAAAGACCTCACGCTCGTCGTCGGCCGCGAAGTGAGCCACGCCGCTCAGTGTGGAGTGCGTGTCGGCGCCTCCCAGCAGCTCGTGCTCGACTTCCTCACCGGTTACGGCCCGAATCACGTCCGGTCCGGTGATATACATCTTGCCGATACCGCGGACCATGAAGACGAAGTCCGTAATGGCAGGCGAATACACGGCGCCACCGGCGCAGGGACCGGCGATCACCGAGATCTGCGGCACGACGCCCGAGGCCCGCACGTTCCGGTAGAAGATGTCGGCGTATCCGGCCAGGCTCACGGCGCCCTCCTGGATGCGAGCGCCGCCTGAGTCATTGATGCCGATGATCGGCACGCCTACCCTTACCGCCATGTCCATCAACTTGACGATCTTCTCCGCCACTACCTCACCAAGCGAGCCCCCGAACACGGTGAAGTCCTGCGAGTACACGGCAACACGGCGGCCGTCTACGGTGGCAAAGCCGGTAACGACGCCGTCGCCGGGATAGCGCCGTTCGGCCAAACCGAAAGCACTGGAACGATGCACGGCAAACATATCCAGCTCGTCGAAGCTGTCACCGTCGACCAGCAGCGCTACTCGTTCTCGCGCGGTCAGCTTGCCCCGGCCGTGCTGTGCCTTTGCCGCACGCGCCTCGTGATCCACCAGCACGGCCGCCTTGCGGCGCCTCAAGTCCGAGAGCCGCGGATCTCGCTCTTCTCCTGTATTCGCCTTGCTGGTGAACCGATCGCCGGCTTCCGACGTATTACTCAACGGCACGGCTCCTGACGTCGACATAGACAACAGACCTCAGGAAGAGTATCATGCGTGCGTACAGCATTCCAAGCGCGAGGGAGCAAACGAGATGTTTGGCATAGGACACGGCCCAGAGATCATCATTCTTTTGATCATTGTTTTGCTGGTGTTCGGGCCGGGGAAGCTGCCCGAGATCGGCTCTGCCTTTGGCCGCGGGATCCGCGAGTTCAAGGACGCCACCAGCGGGTTGAGCGATCCGACTCCTACACAGCAGACCCTGCAGCAGCCTCAGCCGTCGCGCGCCATACAGCAGCCGCCGGTTGTCGAGCAGCAGTACTCGGCGCAAGGGGCTGATACCCGACAGCCTGTCGGTGCTGATCACTCGAGAGACTAGCTGTACCGTCTCGATTCTGTTGACTTGGATGCCGGGCGTGGGTGTGAGTCGGGGTTGACTCACACCCACACTTGTTTCAGCGCCTCGGACGGGCGCTAAGTTTCAGGCATAAGAAGGGCGACCATGGCAGTCAGCCGGAAGTTCTTGGCGCTCAACGATCCCGATCCGAAGAACATGACGGTGATCGAGCATCTCGAAGAGCTGCGGCAGCGACTCTTCGTCTGCATCATTGTCACAACCGTGGCGGCAGTGCTCGGTCTCTTCTTCTATCAGCCGGTCTTCAATCTTGTTACTCATCCCCTGGCAGGCATCCACACCGCCTTTGGCAACGGTGTGCTGACGTTCAACACCGTCACCGGAGCCTTGTTCCTGAGAATAAAGCTGGCCCTGATCCCGGCAGCGGTGATCAGCGTGCCTGTGTGGCTCTACGAGCTCTGGATGTTCGTCGCCCCGGCCTTCGAGATCGAGACCAGGCGTTACGTCGTGCCCTTCGTCGGTCTAGGCCTGGTGCTGTTCCTGGTCGGAGCCGGGGTCGGCTACCTGGTATTTCCGCGCTACTTCAGCTTCATGCTGAGCATCGGCGGCAAGGATCTCTTGTACATCCCCGATTCCGCCAGCTATCTTAGTCAATTCGCCATCTTGATCCTTGTCTTCGGCGCAGTGTTCGAGCTCCCGGTCGTACTGGTGTTGCTCTCTCGAGTCGGCATGGTATCGTCGGCGTTTTTGCGCCGAAAGCGCAAGGTCGCGTTCTTCGTCTCCCTGTTCGCCGGCATGATCATCACACCGGGCGCCGATCCGGTCACGCCGCTGATCGTCAGCGTCCTGCTGATTATCCTGTACGAGTTCAGCATCGTGCTGATCAGGATGGGTCACCGCTAGACCAGTATCTGGGGCGGCTCTCGCCAGGCTACCTCGTGTAGAGTGGTAGGCCGCGTCGGTTCCTTGCGCCCTACTGGACGAGCGCCGGGCGGTCCGCGCGCCGTCTGTGTTGAGCATCCGGAACACTGCTGCCGGCACATTCTTGCCCCATGTCATGCTCATGACCCTGCACAACGAATCGAACTCCCTCGCCGGGCTGAGCGTCTGGCACTGAGCCCAGCCGTATGATAGGATCGTCCGGTATCGCCCGACCCGGCCACGGAGGTCCAACACTGCACATGAGCGAGACCACACTCGCGCCGCATCGTCCGGAGGTCGGCAGGCCTTCCCGCCGGCTCAACGCGGAGCAACGTTTCCGAGCCGCGGTGTGGGGACCGATCCTGGGCTTGGTCGTCAATGTGCTTCTTGTTGCCGTCAAAGTCGTAGCTGGTGTGATCTCCGGATCGGTGGCGCTGTTGTCCGATGCTGGCCATTCAGCGGCGGATGTGCTCAATAATTTGATGGTATTGGGTGCCCTGTTCTACGCTCGGCGCCCGGCGGACGAGTCGCACCCGTACGGCCACGACCGGGCCGAGGTTCTCGTCGCCGCCTCGTCGGCGCACCTGCTCACGGCAGCCGGCCTTTTCCTTGGCTGGGAGTCTATCCAGAAGCTCATATCGGGCACGCCGACACCGTCGTTCCTGGCCTTCTGGGTTGCCGTGGCGACTCTGTCCGTTAAGCTGGTCGTCGTGCGTGTTGAGATGCGCATAGCGCATGCCGTCGGCTCGCAGGCCATCGAGGCGGACGCGCGCGACAGTCAGGCCGACGTGTTCAGCTCGCTCGCCGTGGTGTTCGGCGTGCTGGGTGCCCGTCTGGGCGAGCCTCGATTGGACGGTATCGGCGGTCTGGTAATTGCCGGAATCGTCGTCTGGACGGCCATAAACATAGGCGTCGGCGCAGGACGCGAGCTCATGGAAAGCAATCTGGACGAGAAGTTGAGCGAGAGCCTGCGCCGGACGGCCGGCAAAGTGTCTGGAGTGCAGAAGGTGACCGCGGTCACGGGACGCGCGCACGGCAGCGACGTGCTGGTCGAAATAGGCATCGTCGTAGACCCCCATCTAACGGTCGAGAAAGGTGCCCAAATCGCAGACGCGGTCCGACAAAAGGTGGTCGAGGCCAGTCCGGAGGTAGCGAGCATCCTCGTAGAGCTCAATGCCGACCACGTGGAGCGCCTGCGCGAGTACTTGACCTGAGATGCGCCCGCTTCCCGTGGCGCGCCGGCACCCCTACCCGATTATCCACCGCGCTTGCGCGTGTGAGCCATCCTCGGGCACGTAAGCAAATACCAGGCCCTTCTCGCCGAGCGGCACCGGGCAAATCAATGCCCCTTGCGTGCTCTGCCCGGGGGCAAGACGGCGATGCAGCGACCCGGCGTGCCCGGGATATGCTCCCGCGGTGCAGACAACATGCCCGCCGTCCAGGATGTGGAAGTCGGTGTAGTCGACGGACAGTACCCATTGCTGCTTGTTAGTGACCAGTACGTCAAGGACCAGGAACTCATTGCCCGTCTTGGCGCTCAAGCCAGCGACTGCCGACCGGCGCTCGACTAATCGCACCGTCACGCTGAGATCGGACCGCTCGATCGCTGTGACGAGGCTCGGCAGGACACTTGAAGCAGGTGTGGCGCGCGGTGTCGAGTCTTGGGACGCCACGCCCAGAAGCTGCGAGAGCACGATCATCACGGCCGCCAGGCCGATGAGCAGAAGGCCGGACCACAGGCGAATGTGTCGCAATCCGCCCACTGGCTCGTCAAACAGCCCTTCCTCGCCGTCCACGGGCTGTATGGGTGGCGCGGCTCCTGCGCTGGTATGCGGACTCAACTCCCCAGGCCCAACTCGCCGCCGCCGGCCCGAGGAATTAGGTGGAACGCGTACTCTACGAGAATCCCGTCGCATCGACGGCCCCTTAGCCAGTGCTGCCGTCGAGCACGGTACCTAGCAGTGACCGTGCGCCGCGCAGCCAGTCCTTGGCGGGCATAGCACGCCGCCCGGCCGGCCGCACCTCGAGGAGCAGCAGCAGGCCATCACCCGTCACTATTGCGGGCCCCGCGGTGAGATCGAGCAGCGTGCCGGGGACGGCGGAGCTGCCGCCCGGCAGAGCAGCGGCAGCGTGAATCTTCAATAGCCCCGCTCTGCCCTCCGTGTAGGCACCCGGCCAGGGTGACATGGCGCGAACGTGACGCTCCAGGGCCCTCGCGTCCAGCGACCAGTCAATGCGCCCTTGTTCCTTGGCCAGCGGCTTCGTCATCGTGGCCAGCGAGCCATCCTGTGGCACAGCCGCCAGCTTTCCGGCGATCCAGCCCGGCAGTGTTGTGGTGAGCAGGCGGGCACCGGCAGAAGCCAGTGCCGCGGTAAGGCTGCCGGTCGTATCGAATTCTCCAATCGGCACGGCGACCCGCGAGAGAACCGGCCCGGTATCCAGACCCTCCTCCATCTGCATGATTGTCACGCCGGTCTGCGTAGCCCCATCGAGAATCGCGGCCTGAATTGGCGCTGCCCCCCGATAGCGCGGCAAGAGTGAGGCGTGGATGTTCAGGCACCCGTGGCGCGGTAGCGCCAACACTCGAGGCGGCAGCATCTGCGCGTACGCCGCGACGACGATGAGCTCAGGTTCGAGATCGGCGAGCTGAGCGAACGCCTCCGCCCGGCGCAATCGCTCGGGCTGGAAGACCGGCAGACCGGCGTTCAGAGCGGCCAGCTTGACAGGCGGTGCCGTGACGCGCTTACCTCGGCCCGCGGGGCGGTCCGGTTGCGTGAACACGGCCGCCATATGGACGAGCGGCGCCTTGCCTCGGGAGAGCTCCAACAGGGCCGACAACGACGGTACGGCAAACTCGGGCGTTCCCATGAACACGGTGCGCGGCGGGTCAGTCATCGTATCCCACTATCCCTCGCAGTACGTTGGGCGGACTCTTCCGGGCGCTCAGCGTCCGAGAAAACGGCGGAGCCGTTCCCGCGCGCCGGCGACACGCGGCGCGGCCTTCCGGCGCGTCGCCACCTGTTCGAGTGCTGCGGCTACCTGGTCAGCATGGAACGGGTTGGCAACCACCACCACGCCGTCGCCCACCAGCTCAGCACGGAGCCGCTCGGACTCCTGCCCTTCGACATGAGTCACAACGTCGACACCCGCGCGCCGCAGCCTGCGCGCCATATCTACTCGGTCGGAAGTATCCGGTCGGCCCAGCTCACAGATCACGAGATCGAAGCCGCCAGCTATCGACTCGACGTCCGATGGCATGCCGCTCATGAACGAGGTGGTCCAGCCGGCGGCATGGTTGTCGAGAACGGCGGAATAAAACTGCCGAAGCGACAACCTGTCGTTGCCGATCATCAAGAGCGCACGCACTCGGCACCCTTCCCTGTACTACGTGCCTGTACATTGCTCACAACGCCGGCACACACTCCAGTGGCGATCATACCGCATCGCCGCGTTTCGCCGGTCGCGACGATCCGGCTAGAGAATGAGCATGGCGTCGCCGAAGCTGAAGAATCTATATCGATCGGCGACGGCGGTCGCGTACGCCTGATCGATAAGGGCCTTGCCGGCCAGCGCGCTGACCAGCATCAGCAGGGTCGACCGCGGCAAGTGGAAATTCGTGACCAGGGCATCGACAGCCCGGAACCTGAACCCCGGGTAGATGAAGATGTCCGTCCAGCCCGACCACGCCATGTCGGGGCCAACCAGCGCCGCCGACTCGAGCACGCGCACCGCCGTCGTGCCGACGGCCACCACGCGGCCGCCCCGCGCCCGCGCTTTACCAATTGTCGCGGCAGTCTCTGCCGGCAGGACGCCGTACTCGGCATGCATGCGATGGTCGTCGACCTCGTCGACCTGTACCGGTCTGAACGTGCCCAGACCGACGTGCAGCGTGACATAGGCGATAGCAATGCCCATATGCTCCATGCGGTCGAGAAGCGCCGGAGTAAAGTGCAGTCCCGCCGTGGGCGCGGCCGCCGAACCCGGCTCCCGCGCGTAGACCGTCTGGTACCGCTCAGGATTCTCGAGCGGCCGATGGATGTAGGGAGGCAGCGGCATCTCTCCAAACCTGGCGAGGAGCCCGGCAAACTCCCCGGGCTCGACGTCGAACTCAATCACCCGCTGCCCTTCATCCAGCTCCTCCCGCACCACGGCAATCAACGCATCAGATCCGAAGGACAGCCTGCAACCCGTGCGAATGCGCTTGGCCGGACGCGAAAGGCACAGCCAGCGGCACTGGCCCAGATCGCGGAGCAACAGGAGCTCTGCCGCACCACCACTTGGAGCTCGCCTCCCGTGCAGCCGAGCCGGAAGCACACGACTGTCGTTGAGAACCAGCACGTCGCCCCGGTGCAGGAGTCTGGGCAGATCGGCGAAGAGACGATGTGCCAGGATTCCTTGTGCCCGGTCCACGACCAAGAGGCGCGATCCGTCCCTGGGCTCGATCGGCGTCTGTGCGATCAGTTCCGGCGGCAGATCGTAGTCGAATTCATCTACGCGCACGGCCAGCGCCTTTCGCGGCGGCGACCTGGCACGCGATGGACGACCGCCGATTGATTCGTTGTAGCGGTCAGCTTGCGGTAGATAACAGATGTCTCCGTTCAAGCGGCACGCGATCCGCCGTCCAAGTGTACTTTGTGCGGAGAGTGCTCAGCCAGGCGATAGCGGCAGCCGGCGTTGGCGCAGGCGGCGAACGTCCGTCAGCTACCATTGTACGGGACCGGTGACCGCGCGCCCCGAGGTGGCTTGCAGCGAAGAGGAGCACGAATCCCAGGACTGGATCGGCGCTGCCTCGAGCACGGCGGTCACTGGCGAATGAGCAGGCATTATGAGTATGATCGCACGGGACTCATTTCATGGAGTGTAAGCGATGCGAGTTGTTATCCTAGGCTGCGGACGCGTAGGCGCCAGGCTGGCAGGTATGCTCGAGGCCGCCGGCCACAGGGTAAGCATCATCGACAAGGAGATGGAGGCGTTCGAGCGTCTTCCACCCAGATTCAGTGGCCTGGTCGTGCTCGGAAACGGCATCGACGAAGACATTCTCGAGCAGGCGGGAGTCGATCGGGCGGACGCGATGTGTGCCCTGACCAATTCCGATAACACGAACATCATGGCCAGCCAGGTTGCCCGAGAGGTCTTCAATGTTCCGCGAGTGATCACGCGCATTTACGATCCTGAGCGACAGGACACGTTCCGGATGGCGGGCCTGGAGACCGTGTGCCCGACCAGGGTTGGAGTCGCCCAGATGCGACGGCACTGATAGGGTCCGTGAGCGGCGAGGAGGCAATGATCATCCATGTACGTGGTGGTGATTGGCGGTGGCAAGGTCGGCTACTACCTGACCAAGGCACTGCTGGAGGAGCGGCATGAGGTGCTGCTCATCGAGCGCGACTTCAAGCGAGCGGCACGCATCGCCGAGGACTTCGGCCAGGGCGTGGTACTCGTGGTGACGGCGCCGAGGCCGGTACGCTGGAGACTGCCGGTGTGGGTCGCGCCGACGTCGTGTGCGCGGTCACCGGAGAAGATGAAGATAATCTGATCGTCTGCCAGGTAGCCAAGCGCCACTTCAACGTCACGCGCACCATCGCGCGTATCAACAATCCCAGGAATGAAGAGATCTTCATCCGGCTCGGCATTGATATTACCGTGAGCGCGACCCAGTTCATCATCAGCTTGATAGAGCAGGAAATCCCCACCACGCCGTTCGTCAATCTGCTCACGCTGCGCAACGTTGGAATGGAGATCGTCGACCTGTACATGAGCGACGATTGCCCGTGGGTGGGCCGGCGTATTGCAGACCTCTCGCTGCCGCCGATACCGTGCTCTCGCTTCACGTGCGGGACGGAGTGCGGTCGTTTCCCGACCGGCCAGACCATGCTCCAGCGGGCGACCGCCTGATCGGTCTCACAAGCCTAGAGTCCGAAGCAGTCTTGCACAAGATGCTGGAGCCGGACGCCTAGCATCGCGCAGTGCGCCGTCTGCCGCTGCGAATGCGCGCAAGCAGTTCGCTGGTCGAATAACCCTGACGATAGGCGATCAGCGTGATCTCGCCGCCGTAAGCACGTACTGTCCGGCTCTTCCGGCAACGGTGTGCCCGCGCCCGATCCCGAAAGCGAGTAGTCGCCTCCTTTGACGTAGATGTCGGGGCGAAGCGCCCGTATGAGAGCGCCGGCAGTCGGCTCGTCAAATACAACCACACCGTCGACTGCACGCAGGGCGAGCAGCACGACTGCTCGATCTGTCTCCGGCACGAGCGGTCGCCCGGGTCCCTTGAGCAGGCGCGTGCTTTGGTCGGAGTTCAGGCCGACCAGCAGAACGTCGCCCAGATCTCGTGCCGCGGCCAGATACGCGATGTGACCCGCGTGCAGGAGATCGAACATACCGTTGGTAAAGACCAGCCGCCTGTCCACGCGATCGCAGATCGTCGGCCAGCCGAATTGCTTCCGCACGGTCCAGCAGCAGACCCGGCTGGATTCCGCTCACGCCGGGAACGTCTTCTGATAGATGTGCGCGGCCAGCACCCTCAGCGCGCCGGTGACCGGTACTGCAAGAAAGAGGCCCAGCGGTCCGCCGAGCGTGGTTCCCGAGGCAACAGCAAAGAGTATCAGCGCAGGGTGAAGCTTCACGGCGTGTCCGACGATGTTCGGTATCACTGCGTAATCCTCGATCTGGCGCATGATAAAGAAGATAAGGCAGACTATGATCGCCGACGCCGTGGTCGAAAGGCCGAACGGCGGCGTAGAGAACAACGCCATGACCGTGACCATGGTGATCGCCGCGAACGGCCCAATGATCGGGAAGATCTCGAGCAACCCGACGATCGGGGCCAGGGCGATAGCAAACCGCACGTTCATGATCGTCAGCACGACGAAACTCGCCGTGCCCATGATCGCGATCAGGATGAGCTGAGCCTGCATGTACTGACGCAGCACGTAGTTCATGCGCGACGCAACGCCACGGTCTCGTCGCGGTACGCACTGGGGATCGCCTGCCTGAGCTGCTCGCCGATCTTTTCGGCATCGAGCATCAAGTAGAACGTCACGATGACGAAAAGCAGCAGCTGCGTGATGCGCTCGACGGTAGTAACTACCGCAGAGATGGCACTGCCGAAAAAGCCGTTCAGGAAGGAATTCAGGCTGTCGGCGACCTGCTTCGTGACCTGTTGCACGTCGATGGAGAAACCAGCGACGTCCAACGGAGTGCTCGTCGAGCCAAAGTAGCGCGCCTGCAAATCGGCGGTGATCGAAGGCAGCTCGTTGGTGAGCTGAGCGACCTGCGTGTTGATGCGAGGAAGAGCCAAGTACAACAGTCCCGCGATGATCGCGATGGCCACCAGGTAGATGCACACTACTGCCATCGGTCGCGGCATCCTCGCCTTACTGCGCAGGGCGGCCACCAAAGGGTTGAGAATGTAGGCCAGACCACGATAGCCCACAGAAACGGTGCCAGTATGCTGGACACGCGCAGCAGAAACAGAAAACCCGAGCACGCCGACGATGATCAGGACGGCAATACGCGACCTTGGGCTGAACGGCTCAGGACGACTCTGGCAGGCCCGCGCCTGGGGCAGACTCCGCCTTGGCGGCCTCCGGGGGGACGCCATCGTCGTCCGGCCCTGGGGGCTGGTCGTCCGACTGGTACGCCGCAACGTGCAGCTCAGTAGGCAGCGAAGTAACTGAGGGCAGCTCGGAGTCTATCTTCATCGGTACCCTCGGCGGCCACGTCATTGCTGTGCCGCACTGCCTCACCCGCCTCTGTCGAAGTGTACCCCAGGCCGGCCAGCACCTGAATCAGCTCCTGGTCGCGAGGCGAAAGCTGGCTGGTCGGTCCCGCGGGAGCAGCGGCCACCAGCTTGCCCCTGAGCTCAAGCACGACTCGCTGCGCCGTTTTCCTCCCAACCCCCGGCACGCGTGTCAACCGGACAACGTCCTCGCCGTCGATAGCTTCGCGCAGTCCACTGGGCGTGAATGCCGAGAGGAAGCCCAGGGCCACGCGGGGCCCTACGCCGGTAACGCCGAGCAGCTCCTCGAACATCGCGCGCTCCTCACGCGAAGAGAAGCCGTAGAGCGCCACTACATCCTCACGGAAGAATAGGTGAGTGAACAGCTCCACGGTCCCGCCGGGTCTGAGCCCGCGTGCTGTCTCCGCCGTGATCCCAAGCCGAATGCTCACGGCACCCAACCGCAGAATGGCGGCGTCTCCCGTGCACAATTCGACCACGCCTCGCAGCGATTCGATCATCGGTCGGCCGGCCCGACCGTCAGGGAAGACATGCGAGCGCTATGCACGTGACAGATGGCAACAGCCAATGCATCAGCGGCGTCGTCTGGACGCGGGATCGTCTGCAGCGCCAGGAGAGTCTTTACCATCACCTGCACCTGTTCTTTGGACGCCTTGCCGTAGCCCACCACGGCCCCCTTCACCTGCTGAGGGGAGTACTCGAACACATCGACGCCCGCTTCGGCCGCCGCCAACAGAACGATTCCGCGCGCGTGCCCCACGGCGAGCGCCGTTCGAACGTTGACATTGAAGAACAGCGACTCGACGGCCAGAGCTGCCGGTGCGTGCGTCGCGAACAGGTCACCAAGCCTCATGTACAGGGCTTGCAGACGTATCGCCAGGGAGTCCGAGCTGCTTGTCGTGAGCACGCCATAGTCAACAGCACGCAGCACGCCGCCCTTCCCGGGCGATTCGACCACGCCATACCCCATTATGGCGGTGCCGGGATCGATGCCAAGGGTGCGAGTCACGCCCGTCACCGGCGGGACTTACAAAGCCGCCGCTCAGCCTTCGTACGCCTCCAGGTCCTCATCGGATATTTCGACGTTACTGTACACCTTCTGCACGTCGTCCAGCTCCTCGAGCCGATCGACCAGTCTGAGCATTTGCGCAGCGTGCTTGCTGTCGAGAGCGATCGTCGTGCTCGCCACCAGACTCCGCTCTGCGTTGGTGATGTCGGCCTTCTGCGACTGCAGGGCGAGCCGGACGGCCTCGAGCGTGTCCGGCTCGGTCAGGACCTCCAGAGTGTCACCGTCGATAGTCACGTCGATTGCACCGGCGTCGATCGCCGCCAGCTCCAGGTCCTCCGTGTTGCCGTCGTGTAGCGTCACTGAGATCACGCCACGATCCTGAAACTGCCACGCAACGGAGCCGGTCTCGCCGAGGCTTCCCCCGCACTTGCTCAGAACATTTCGAACTTCGCCGACCGTCCTGTTGCGATTGTCGGTCATGACCTGGACGAGAACTGCAGCGCCGCCTGGACCGTAACCCTCGTAAGTGATCTCGTCCAGACTACCCGATTCCCCGCCGCCTACACCTCGCTTGATGGCGCGTTCGACGTTCTCTAGCGGCATGTTGCTTTCGCGCGCTCGCTGAACCGCCAGACGAAGCCTGAAGTTAGCGTCCGGGTCCCCGCCACCTTCGCGCGCAGCTATCTGAATCTCCCGTCCCAGGCGAGTGAACAACTGTCCGCGCCTCGCGTCGTTAGTGCCCTTCTGTCGCTTGATCTGCGACCATTTGGAATGCCCAGACATACGCAACCCCTCCACTGGTATAGCACGGCTATTCTAGCACTCGGGCGCCTCAATGGAGAAGCGGCTGCGAGCCCGCAGCGGCGGATCTGGACGGATGCCGGGCCATCCCGTACGGTAGAAGAGCGACGGCAGCAATTCGGACCGTTCGACCGGCGGGATCCTGCAAAGGCTCCGTAGGGAGATGGCGGCCGATCTGCGGAACGCCAGGCGTCGGGAGCAACTGCGAGACTCCACACCACAACTGAATTCGCGAGGTCACGTGACCGAATCAAATACGGTATTGGTGGGCGTGGCAAACCCTCGTACAGCCGAACATCTGGTGCGGCTTGGCGCGGAGCTGGCCCGTTCGAGGGCAGCTCGTCTGGTCGTAGTCAGCGTCGTGCTCGTCGCCCCGGGCCACTCGCTTAGTCATGGCGCGAAAGAAGCGCGCGCCCAGCGCCGGCTTCTCCGACGCGCCGCGCAGGCCGCCGAAGAAGAAGGCGTTCCGGCCGAGACGATCGTCCGCGCCGGACACACTATCGACGAAGCGCTTGCTGATGTCGTGATGGAGACGGATGCGAGCCTGCTCGTGGTAGGTTGGGCGCCGTCTCCACCCTACGTCAACGTGGCGGAGTCGGCGATGTGGCGGCTCACGCAGCAGCCGCCGTGCGATATGCTGGCTGTCAAGCCGTTCGATCCCCGGGCCACGCCCCGGCGAGTACTGTTGCCCGTGCGGGGCGGTACACACGCGGATCTCGCCGCCTCGCTCGGCATCAGCCTGGCGAAGGTATGGGGCGCCTCGATCACCCTGCTACGAGTAATCCCTGCCTACCTCCCCGTCGCCGAGGCCCAGGCTGAAGACCGAGCCTTTCGCGAGTACTGGGAGGCTCTGTATCCGGGCGTCGCCCACGCCCGGTCCGTGATTGCCGCCGAGCTCCTGAACTGTCTGGTCCGGGAGGCCGCCGGCCACGACCTGATTGTAATGGGCGCTGCCGCGACGAGCCGTTCCTTTCCCTATCCTTATGGCTACCTCGCCGAGGAGATGGCCAGACGGGTGGAGTGCCCGATCCTGATCACGAAGACCGAACGGCAGATGCCAATCGCCGAGTACGGACCCGCCAAGGTGGCGGAGGAAGCCGCGCAGCCAGGCGCCGCCGAGAGCATCTCGCTGGTGGTCGATAAGTGGTTTGCCGAGAACACTTTTCACAGCAAGGAGTTTGCCTCGCTGTCCGAGCTCGTCAGGATGAAGGAGCAGCAGCACCTCACGATCAGCTTGGTGCTGCCGACCCTCAACGAGGAGCAGACGATAGGCAGCATCATCGAATGCATGCAGGAGAATCTGCAGCGTAGGCAGCCGCTCATCGACGACATGCTGGTGATCGATAGCCAGTCGGAGGATCGCACAGCCTCGATCGCGCGGTCGCTCGGCGTCACGGTCTACGTGCATCAGGAGGTGCTTCCCGAATGCGGATCCTACTCCGGCAAAGGCGAGGCGCTGTGGAAGAGCCTGAGCCTGGCCACCGGTGACATCATCGCCTGGATCGATACGGATATCGCGAACATCCACCCGAAGTTCGTCTACGGTTTACTCGGTCCATTGTTGAGGGAGCCACGAATCGGCTACGTGAAGGGCTTCTACCGCCGGCCGCTCAGGCAAGGTGACGTGCTGCATGAGTCGAGCGGCGGCCGGGTGACCGAGCTGACGGCGCGGCCGCTGATCAACTTGTTCTACCCTGTGCTCTCTGGTCTCATCCAGCCGCTATCCGGCGAATACGCGGGACGGAGAGATCTGTTGATGCAGCTGCCTTTTGCCACCGGATACGGCGTCGAGATTGCCTTGCTGATCGATATCGCGGAGCGCTTCGGTATCAACACGATCGCTCAAGTGGACCTCGAACAGCGTGTCCACCGCAACCAGTCTCTCGCCGCTCTGAGCCGCATGTCGTTCACCATACTGCAGACCATGATTGGCCGCCTCGAGCGCCAGCATCAGATCGAGCTCGTGTCCGAGCTGAATCGCTCGATGAAGACGATCGTGCACACGCGCGACCAGTTCCACCTCGAGGTACGGCGTGTCGAGGACTACGAGCGCCCACCCATGGCCGAGGTATTGGCCGCCGCGCCGGCATGAGTAGAGCGCCCTGCGTGGCAATGCGAATACCGCGGCAGGCGTGTGAGATAGCCGTCGTGCGTAGCGAGCGGCAGTCACACAAGCCTGCTGCGGCTTCCGCCCTCCTCAGAGGCCGAATTCCTTCCTTGACGCCTCCAGCGTGACGAGGAGCGGCGTGGCCGGAACTGAATTCTTCAGTTCGGCAAGCTCGTCAGCTGAGTCCGCGAGCGGCAGCGCGATCTGCCCGCCTCGAGCAGCGCTCCTGTACATGGCCATCATCGCCTCGAAGCCGGCGTACGCGTGCTCGAGGCAGCATGGGTGTACGATGCCGTCGTCGAGCCAGGCGGCCATGTCCTGAATGTACCCCGGCATATCCTGGTCGTAGGCCATGGAGCCTTCTCCCTGCAGGACGCCGTGTTGCGTGACGGCCTTCCAGCCGTTGCCGGTATAGACCTCGGCAAACCCGCCCGGGCCGGAGGCGCCCATCCTGCACTTGCTCCACCACCGTTCAACCTCGGGCACGTCCGGCGCGCCGCCGCCGCACTCGTAAATGCCGCGCACCCCATTCGCATACTGCACGAAGCCCGCGATGTAGTCGGGCGAGGCGTGCATGTCGGAGAACTTGTGGCCACCCGCCGCCTGCGCCAGCACCCATGCGGGCGCCGCGTAGTTGTTGAACCACATAGTGTAGTCGATCAGATGCGACAGCATGTGGGCCGCCCACCCCTGGGAAATGCCGTAGACGGTATGCACGCTGCCGATCTTTCCGCCGGCCACGGTCTCCTTCACGGCGCGATAATGCGGGCCGTAGCGATGTTGATGGCTCACGACTACCTTCGCCGGGCTGCCGGCAAGAAGTGCCTTCACCTTCTGGCCTTCCTGCGAGGTGAGAGCAACCGGCTTCTCGAATGCAATCAGCTTCGCCCCGCACTCCACGCCGATCTTGACCATCTCGGACCGGATATGCGGAAGCGTGCAGAAGCAGAACACATCCGGCTCGAGCGCGGCGGCCATCTCCGCGGCGTTGTCGCCGGTCGCAGGATTGTCGAGTCCGGCCGCCAGACCATCGAGCTTGGCCGGATCGACGTCACAAATCCCCACCACTTTGAAGCGCGGATTGGCATGGAAGTGCGCCGCGTGGTTCTTGCCACGCTTGCCCATACCCACTACCAGGACCCTGTACGTGCTCATAGCGTGCTCCTGGCTACAATTCGGCGGCTCAGCGCTTCCAGGACTTGATCGTGGCGATGACGTAATCGATCTCCTCGGACGTCAGCTCGGGGAACATGGGCAGTGAGATACACGATGCAGCATTCTTCTCCGCGCGGGCCAGAGAGCCGGAGATGACGGCGCCCTTTCCCCAGGGATAGCCATCCTGCTTGTGAATGGCGATCGAGTAGTGGGTCTTGGCGTCGACGCCATGCTCGTTGAGGAAGGCGAGGAGCGGATCGCGCTGAGAGGGGTCTCTCGTCTCGATCACGTACAGGTGGTAAACATGACGGTATCCGGGTCGCGCGTACGGCAGAGTAATGAAATCGACGTCCTTGAGGCCGCTATCGTAACGAGCCGCCAATGCGCGGCGCTGGTCCGACCATTCACCAATGTGCTTGAGCTTGGCGCTCAGGAAGCCCGCGTGCAGGTCGTCCAGGCGACTGTTGAAGCCCGGGCTGTGGTGGTCGCGAAGGCCCGAGCCGTGATTGCGCAGCTTGCGGACCGTAGCGTCGATGTTGGGATTGTCGGTGTACACCGCGCCGCCGTCGCCGAACGTGCCAAGGTTCTTCTGGATGATGAAGCTCGTGCACACTGCTTCGGACAGCTCGCCGATCCTGAAATCGTCGCCGCGCGCATCGATAGCCTGGGCGTTGTCCTCGACGACCCACAGTCCGTGCCGGTCGGCGATGTCCTTGATTGCCCGCATGGGCGCGCACTGACCGTAGAGATGGACGGGGATGATTCCCTTGGTCCTGGGCGTGATCGCGGCTTCCACCCTGGCGGGATCGATGCAGCGCGTGGAGTCGTCGCAGTCGACCAGTACGGCGGTAGCGCCGGCGATCCAGATCGCCTCAGCGGTAGCGAAGAACGTGTTTGCGTTGGTGATCACCTCGTCGCCGGGCTGCAACCCCAGGGACATCATCGTCAGCCAGAGGGCGTCGGTGCCGTTGCCCACGCCGACGGCGTACTTCTTGCCGGTGTACGCCGCGAACTCGGCCTCAAACTGCTTGAGCATTGGGCCCATGACATACTGCCCGCTCTCCAGCACCCGGGCCACGTTGGCATCGATCTCCACCTTGATGGCGTGGTACTGGCGCGTGTGACCGTAGAAAGGAACCTTCATGATCTCTCCTCCTCGACTTCTAGCGAGGCTCTAAAGCGTCCAGATCCCGATACTCAGCCCATTCCGGCTCGTTGGCGAAGATCCAGTGATAGTAGTCGCGACCTTGCAGGTCGGTGGCCGCCTCCTCGTCCACCACGACCTGGCAGTTAGGATGGAGTTGCAGTGCCGACGCGGTGACCATGGACGATATCGGTCCCTCGAGGGCCTTCGCCACCACCGCAGCCTTGGAGTCCCCGGTCACCAGGAGAATGCAGCGCCTCGAGTCCAGAATCGTGCCTACGCCCATGGTGATCGCGCGGCGCGGCATGTTGTCCGGACCGCCGAACATGGCCGAGTTCTGCCGAACGGTGACCGGTGTCAAAGCCTTCTCACGCGTGCGGGACCGCAGCGCCGACAACGGCTCGTTGAAGCCGATATGGCCGTCACGCCCTATGCCCAGGAGCTGAAGGTCGACGCCTCCCGCCTCCTTCACCAGCGATTCATAGTGGCGGCACTCCCCCTTCAGGTCGGCCGCCATGCCGTCGGGAAGATGGGTATTGGCGGGGTCGATGTTGACCTTATCGAAAAGACGCTCGTTCATATAGCGCCGGTAAGAGCCCGGATGCTCGGCGGGGATGCCGACGTACTCGTCGAGATTGAAGGTACGGCACCCCGAGAAATCCAGACCTTCGAGATGATGCATGTCTGCCATGTACTGGTAGACCCTCTCCATAGTCCGCCCCGTGGCCAGACCGAGCACGAGACTCGGCTTTGCCCGCAGCTCCGTGGCGATGATGCGCGCCGTGAGCAAGGCTGCCTTGTACTTGTCGGGTGCGATAATGATTTCCACGTTCGCTCCTTGATCAGACTCGACGCTGAATCCGAGTCAATGCTGCTGCCGGCCTTCCCTGCCAGGCATGCTCTCGCGACACCCGGCAGCTCGTCGACTGTGGTCGCGCACCGCCGGGCATCAGAGGTTGCGCCGTCAACGGGCGGAGCCACCAGGGAAGAATGCCGGGAGATACTCGCGATGCGCCTCCATGAGCGCGTCGACCAGCGTAGAGGCGGCCGTGTAGGATCCGACCAGAGGGTTGTTGGTAAGCGCCCAGATGGCGGTCTCGCGGTCACCGCTCACAGCGGCCTGGACGGTAAGCTGCTCGTAGGCCTTGACCTGCTGGACCAGTCCGCGAACTTTCACCGGCAAGCTGCCCTGCGCCAACGGCGTCGGTCCTCGCCCGTCCACCGAGGCTGCAACCTCTACCGCGCAGTCGAACGGCAGGTCTACTATGGATCCCCGGTTACGCGTGTTCACGATGTGCACGTCGCCTCTATTGGAGACGATGGACTCCATCAGCCTCGTGGCTACAGTACTATACCAGGCACCGCCGCGTTGCTCGAGCACCTTGGGCTTTTCGGCCAGCTCGGGCTTCTCGTAGAGGGACAGCAGCTCCCGCTCTATGTCCATTACCCGTTGGGCCCGGCTCTGGCTCTCGGCCTGCTGCTCGGCGACCTTCTCCGGCCGCTTGTAGAAGTACTGCAGGTAGCTGGACGGAATGAGACCCAGTCCGCGAAGGATGGCCGCGTCGGTCGGATCCGCGTTCGATGCCATGGCCTCGACGACTGCCGCGTGCACGTTCTTGCCGAGATGGCAGATGTCGGCGGCAAAGCTCAGGTGATTGAGACCGAAGAACCGCATGCTGAGCTCGCGCTCCGGCGCTCCGAGCACTTCCGAGATGCGCTTGAGGGTGCCGAACGGCCCATTGCAGAGCCCGATCACCGGGACGTGCGTATGTGTCAGCACGGCCTCCGTGACAATGCCGGCCGGGTTCGTGAAGTTGATCATCCAGGCGCCCGGAGCATGCGACTCCATCTCGCGGGCGATGGAGAGGATCACGGGTATCGTGCGCAACGCCTTGAAGAAGCCGCCCGCCCCCGTCGTCTCCTGGCCCACGTAGCCGTAACTGCGCGGAATCAGCTCGTCCTTTTCCCGCGCCTGCAGTCGCCCCACGCGAATCTGCGTAAGAACGAACTGCGCGTGGCGCACGGCGTCCAGCCGGTCTGTCGTGAGGCGCACCTTGAAAGGGCTCCCCTCCCGCTCTACCATGCGCGTTGCCAGCTTGCCTACGATCTCGAGCTTCGACGGGTCGATATCCATCAGTACGAGCTCAGTGGTCGGGATAACTGAGCGCCGCTGCAGCAGGCCCTCTATCAACTCGGGCGTGTAAGTGCTGCCGGCGCCAATGACGCCTATCTTCATCAGTGCCGCTCCATCTCGTGCTAGTCGAAATTCTCCTCGGGATGCCAGCCGTGTCCTTGGTCGATCAGCGAGTCGAAGAGCTCGAGCCCTACAGGCACGCCGGCGGCTTCCATTGCCAGCAGTGCCGCACCAGCTACCGGCATCAGCTTCGGCAACGTGGGCCTACAATCCGCGGCCACCGAGCGGAGACGCCGCACCGCGGCTTCGACGAGCGGTGAGCTCAGCGTGCGTATCGAGCCGCCGGCCAGTACGAAGTCGAAGCCGTCGCTCTCCATCCCGAGCCTGCGCGCGATCGCGCATGCGGTCACACCGAACTCATCGCCTATGCGTCGCAAGATCTCCACTGCCACCTCATCACCCTGCCTGGCCAGCATAAATACCAGACGGGTACATTGGCGAATTCTAGATCGATCGACGGCTCCCCGGTATACCGCAAGGTAGAGCGCCTCGGTCGACGGTTGCCCGGCGAGCGCCAATACGGCCTCTGTGAGGGCGGTAGGACAGCCGCGACCGTCCCAGGCGCGGATCACGGCGCGAACAGCATCTACGCCTATCTGCATGCCACCGCCTGAGTCGCCGAAGATATACCCGAGATCGGGAATCATGAGAGCGGCTCCCGCGGCATTCTTGCCTACTCCGCCCGCGCCGCTGCCGCAATTGACCGCGATCCCGCAGCCGTCGATCGAGCCGGCGCGCAGGCCGGCCCACACGTCGTTGGTCAGATCGAAAGGGACGTCACCCAAGCACGCCTTCAGCTCGGCGGTGAGACTGTAATGGTCATCCTCAACGTCATCCCCGGCCACAGCAAGGTGGGCACGCTCCACCTTCCAGAGGTCGATTCCTGCCGTGCTTGCGGCCTGCTCGGCCGCCTCCATGACGTGTGACGCTGCCGTGTCGTAGCCGATCGAGGCATGATTTGCGTTGCCACCGAAACCAAGGCCCAGGGCTCTACCCAGGTCGTCGACGATCAGCGCTCGGGTACCCGATGAACCTCCGTCGACGCCAAGGAAAACGCGGGAACCTTGCACGATGGCTTACCTTCTTCCACCTAGAACAGAAATCTACCGCGGCCTGCATCACCGTGCGCGCAGGCTCGCGCGCCACACAGGTTCCCGCCATCGCCAACCGTACGTCGGCGGGTCTTGCCCCGTGCCAGCGCTTCCTAGTATGCACTGGGGCGCCCCAGTTTGTCACGTACTGAACAGAAGTTTTGAGGTGGGTTCGCCCTGCTTGGCGCCGGGCAATGCGCTCACAGGGCCAGCTTCACCAAGGCGGCGTCCGCGGCCTCCAGGGTCCGGTCAATGTGTTCCTCTCCGTGTGCCAGCGACACAAACATCGCCTCGAACTGGGACGGCGCCAAATAGATACCGCGCTCGAGCATGGCATTGAAGAACGTGGCATATCGCTTGGTGTCCGCACACCGCACGTCCGCATATTGCCGGACCGGCTGATCGACGAAGAATGCCGTGAGCATTGAACCAACGCGCTGCACGCGTAACGGCACGTTGCGGTCCTGAGCGATGCCGCGCAATCCGCGGGCCAGACGCTGAGCCAGCACGTTGAGGCGGCGGTAGGTTCCCGGCCGGCTGAGAATGTCGAGCATACACAGACCGGCGCTCACGGCAAGAGGATTGCCGGACAGCGTGCCGGCCTGATAGACCGGACCGACCGGTGCCACCATGCTCATGATGTCCGCCCGGCCTCCGTAGGCGCCGACTGGCAGGCCGCCGCCGATGATCTTGCCGAGGCAGGTCAGGTCGGGCCGCACTCGGTAGACACCTTGCGCGCCGCCATACTGCAGTCGGAAACCGGTAATGACCTCGTCGAAAATCAGCAGCGTGCCGTAACCCTCGGTGATCTCTCGCGCTTGCTGCAGGTAGGCGCCGCGCGGCCGCACGACTCCCATGTTGGCCGGCACGGGCTCGACAATGAACGCAGCCACGTCGTGGCTGGAAAGCACCTGGTCGAGCGCTTCCACATCGTTGAACGGCACGTTGATCGTAGATGCCGCGGCGCCTGCTGGAACGCCCGGGCTATCCGGTGCGCCGAGGGTCATGGGACCCGAACCCGCCCTGGCGAGCAGGCCGTCGGCATGTCCGTGATAACCACCCTCGACCTTGACGATGATCTCGCGGCCGGTGTACGCCCGAGCCAGCCGCAGGGCGCTCATCGTGGCCTCCGTGCCCGAATTGACCAACCGTACCATCTCGACGCTAGGCATCGCGGCACGGATCGCCCGGGCAAGTCGAACCTCGAGCACCGTGGGCGCTCCGTAGCTCGTGCCCTGCCCGGCCGCGCGACGCAGAGCTTCGACTATCTCCGGATTGGCGTGGCCGGCAATCAGCGGCCCAAAGGAACAGACGTAATCGATGTAGCGGTGTCCATCCACATCGTAGAGATAGGGACCCTCGGCCCGGTCGACGAACAGAGGGGTGCGACCGACCGCCTTGAAGGCGCGCACCGGGCTGTTCACACCGCCCGGAAGGAGCTCGCAGGCCTCTGCAAAGAGCTGGTCCGACTTGGGCGTGGCGTATGATCGATCATTCATGGGCAAGACGCTCCTCGATAGCCTCCACCAGGCCGGGGATCGTGTGCTCGGCAGCCACGACCGCAGGCGCCAGGCCAAGGTCCCTGGCGGTCGCGGCGGTCACTGGACCGATGCATGCGACGACGGTCGTTGCCAACATCTCTCGCGCGCCATCACCGAGCGCCGCGCACAGGTTGCGTACGGTGGACGAGCTGGTGAACGTGACCACGTCGATCGTGCGCGACCGGAGCGCCTCGCGCACCGCGCCTGCGTCCTCGCCGGACATCACCGTTCGATAGGCGGTGAACTGCTCCACATAGGCACCTCGGACGGCCAGGGCGTCGACAAGCCGCTGATCGGCAATGTCTGCTCGAGCGAGAAGGAAGCGCGCGCCTGCTACGTCCGGCATGTCACGCCCAATCGCCTCGGCCACGAACTGCTCCGGTACGTAGTCGACGCGTGCACCTCTGGCCACCAGGGCGTCTCGCGTGGCGGGCCCGATCGCCGCCACTCCGGAAAGGCTCAGGTCGCTCCAGTCGAGGCCCAATTCCTGCAGCCGACGGTCTACGGCGGCAACCGCGTTGACGCTGGTGAAGCAGATCCACCTGTATCGATCGCTCTGCCGCAACGCTGCATCAAGTTCGGCGTAGTCCTCGGCAGGCAGGATGCGGATCGCCGGATACTCCAACACGCTCGCCCCGAGCGACCGCAGCAGCGAGGTGAGCGCGCTGGCCTGCTCGCGCGACCGTGTGACGAGCACGCACTTGCCGGCCAGTGCAGGCGGGCGAAACCAGTGCAACTTGCCCGCCAGACCTGCCACCTGCCCTACCACTGCAACCGCAGGCGGCTCGATGCCAGCGTCGCGAACCTTTGACGCTATGTTCGCCAGAGTGCCCAGCACCACCTGCTGGTCGGGCCACGTCCCGCGCCGGACGACCGCGACCGGGGTCGAGGCATCGCGACCGGCGCCGGTCAGCCGGGAGGCGATCTCTTCGAGCTGCCCGATACCCATCAGGAAGACGACGGTGTCCGGCCCCACGGCCAGAGACTGCCATGGGATAGCCGACACCGCCTTCTCGGGGTCCTCGTGACCGGTGACCACCGTGAACGCGGTCGTGAGATCCCGGTGTGTCACCGGTATACCTGCGTAGGCCGGCGCCGCGATCGCGGATGTCACACCGGGAACCACCTCGTAACGGATACCCGCGTCCACCAGGGCCTCAGCCTCCTCGCCGCCACGGCCGAACACGAAGGGGTCCCCGCCCTTGAGGCGCACGACTCGGCGCCCGGCCTGTCCATGCTGGACCAAGAGGTCATTGATCTGGCGCTGGGACAGGGCATGGCTGCCAGGTTGTTTGCCAGCAAAGATCAGCAGCGCCGAGTTTGGTGCTTCCTGAAGCAGGTCCTCGTTAGCCAGCCGATCGTAGACGACGACCTCCGCCTCGCGCAGCCGTTGCAGGCCCTTGACCGTGATCAGCCCCGGGTCGCCGGGACCCGCACCGACCAGCGACACGAAACCGGACACATCGACGCGCTCGCCAGGACTCACCGCCGCCGCTCCCATCTCATGGCAGACTCTCCTCGCATTGTACTGCGGAGGCGCGGCCACGCTTATCGCCGTAGACGGGCAGCGCGGTATCATGGTTCTGCGTTCGCGGCCGTCCGGCTGTCAAGCATGCATCTACGCGCAGTCATCACTTGTTCTTGCCTGAGGCGGTAGCCGCGGCCACACCTACTGTGGCATCCGTCTGGTCCGGAAGCCGCGCGCTCCTAATTCGAGGGATCCGGCCGGTATCTAGCAAGAGGAGTGGCAGTCTCATGATGGACGTACCCGTGCTACTGGCTAAGCTGCTACGCAAACCGGGCATGCGCGCGCTATTGCTCAACACCCCTGACGAGCTCAGCGCGCTAATCTCCGCTCCGGAGATCGCCGATACTGCGCCTTCTCCTGGCGTTTTGTACGATTGGGTCGTGCTATTCGCGCGCGATCGAGGCGTCCTGCTCGGCGGAGCCGCGTCCACCAGCGCCGTCGCGAAGCCGGAGGGCGTGGTCTGGATAGCCTATCCAAAGAAAAGTGCCGGCCTGCCGACCGATCTCAGCCGTGACACCTGCTGGCAAGCCATGGAGACGACCGGGTGGCGACCGGTCACCCAGGTTGCCGTCGACAACGTATGGTCGGCGCTTCGCTTTCGGCCTGTCGATCTCGTGAAGACTAAGAAACGGTAGGGCAGCGCCCTCCGTTCCACCAGGGAAATGCCCTGTTGGTTGGCCGCAGAATGATCACCTGGTCCTGCCATGTCAGGCGGGTGTAGCGGCTCTTCAAGCTCTCCAGACAGAGCATGGCGCTCCGCTCGCGCGTGCTGCCCGCTGCGGCTATCCATGCGAAGGAGCTTGTCGCGGCAGCGGTGCGCAGATAGGGGCTGTAGCGGTTGTTCAGCACCCCTCTTGCCAGGTCGTCGTCGACTGCCACGCCAATCACTCGCTCCTCGCTGGCGAACATGAGCGGATAGACCGTCCAGTAGTCGCCGTACACTGCTCGGATGCCGCGACTTTCCAATAGGCGGGCAAGGGGAACATAGTCTGTCCGAGCAAAGCTCGTAGTGTTGACGGACAGCCCGGCACCGGCGACGGCGAGCACGACTACCCAGGCGACGGCCCACTGCCAGACTCTAGGATGCGCTGGAATAGCCAGGCGTACGGCCAACGGCAGCGCAGAATACAGCGGCAGCAGGTAGCGGGGCTCGGAACCTGACCATTGCTGCCCGCCCCACCCGGTGGCGAGATAACCGGCAAGCACCACAAGAGCCAGGGTGGCAAGGGCGATATCGCCGCCGGCTCCCGCCGAAAATGGGGCACGCACGCGCCTCGCGGCCGCTCTCCACAGGCTGAATCCACGAAAGAGCAGCAGGCACAGTATGCAGAGCGAGGCACCGTACAGTACGTAGTGGTCGAGAATGAAGCGAAGAAAGTACGCGCGGTCGGTGGAAGGAGGCAGGAAACCGATCAATACTGGGCCGGCCCAGAGGAACGCGCGCGCAAGCACGGTCGCCCGGCCCAGGCCGGTCGAATGGCCGGAGATAAAGGCCAGCGTCGCCCAGTCGTGTTGAAGGTTGTAGACGAGCAGCAATGACGCCCCGGCGCAGAATGCTACCGCCGCGGCGACACCCGCTGCGATGACAGCGACCACGACACGTACGCGGAGCTGGGGACGGCCGGCGCTGCCGGCTAGCGCTGCGATCACGGCCACCAGGTAGTACGCGCCCGTGGGCTGAATCCAGACCGCAAGGCCGAGGAGGAAGAACGCGAGGAGCACCCGTCCCAGAGAGGCGTCGTTGCCCTGCGAAGGCAGCACGAGAAGAATCGCCGCGCTTCCTGCAGCCATGGCCTCCACGTAGCCGGATCCGGCCCAGAGACTCCAATCGACCAGCAAAGCCGGACCGACTGCCAGCAGCACGGATGTGAGCGCGGCCACCTGTCCGCCATAAAGGCGCCAGGTGATCGCGCACGTGGTGGCGGTGAAAGCGGTCGATGCGGCCAATGGAGTGAGATGAAGCAGGAGGTTCGACTGGCCGAACAGGCCGAATAGGGCCGCCGTCACATAGGCCTCGCCACTGCCCGTGTAGCTCTGGCCCCAGTAGAACAACGGGCGCTCGCCCAGGAGTATGTGCCGAGCCATGAGCCCAAGCACCGACTGATCCGCATCGGGGATGAGGTAATAACGCTGCAGCAGGATCAGTCGAACGACCAGACCGGCCACGACTGCTGCGCAGATCACGGTGGCCCACACCACGTCTTGAGCGGACCGGCGCGAGATACCGTCCTGGTGTGACACGTCTGAGCACCCGTACGGGACGCGGATCGCGCGGGCACTGGGCCTAGGGAAGGTGCTCAAGGGAGGTCTCAGCGCGATCGGCCAGATCGCCAAGCGTATCGCCGAAGGCCGCTCGGGCGGCCTCAAACGCCTGCACAAAACCGGCCCGGTCCCCTCTCCGCGCGATATCCGCCAGGCGATGGAGCTGAGCAGCCAGTTCGTCCAGTCGATCGGGCGCGTGTTCGTTCAGAACGACGAGGTCGGCGTAGAGCCGGCTATCCTGGCTGAGAATCCTTGCCGCCAGCCCGAGCTGCAGTTTCATCGTCGGACTGGCCCACTGGATCGCCTCAACAGGAGGCAATCCGGCCGCGTCCATTGCTGCGCTGAGAGCAACGAACAGACTGTGCAGAAGCGCCTGAACCACCGCCATCGATCGGTCGTGCTCCGCCGGGCTGCTCACCCGCACGCGCATGCCGCATTCACGGAAGGTCGCGGTCAGCCAGGGCTGCCAGCGGCCGCTTCGTACCGGGGAGACCACGATCGGGAGATTGACCAACGCCCGGACCGTAGGCCCAAACACCGGATGCACGCAGAGGGCCTCGCCCGGTGCGGCAGCCAGCTCTCGCGCCGACGGCTCCATCAGCGACCCGATGCTCACCAGGCACTGGTGTTCGCCGGCCAGCGGCGCGAGCGAGCGCAACGCCGCCGGCGTCTGACCGAGCGGCACGGCAACGAATGTGATGTCGGCGCGGCGGACCACACGGTCGTTCGAGAGCTCGCTGTCGCGGTCGCTCCAGACCACTTGGGCGCAACGCGGCTCCCAGAAGGACCTCAGCCATCGGCCCATGCTGCCGGCACCGCCCACCACGCCAACTACCGGAGCATCCAGGCGAGTTTCATGCGCCGACATACTGTCCCCGGGTGACGGACTGCTGGCCGGCCGCCACCAATGTCCGGTCGAACACCGAGGCAAAGTGCCTGGCAAAGGAGTCCGATACGGTGTCGCACGCGATGTCGTGGCCAAGCTCGCGCACCATGCTGGTCACCTGCATGCCCGCGTGACCGCATGGGTTTATGTAGCTGAAGTAGGCCAAGTCCGGATCCACGTTGAGCGCCATGCCGTGCATCACCACCCAGCGTCGCACTGCCATGCCTATGCTCGCGATCTTTCTGCCGGCAACCCAAACACCCGGCTGGCCTTCTTCGAGGCCGCCCTGCAGTCCGAACTCCGCGAGGGTGTCGATAATCGATTGCTCGAGCCTCCGCACGAGCTGCGTGATACTTCGCTCCCCCGGTCGAAGCAGAATGATCGGATAGGCGACGAGCTGGCCGGGGCCATGATACGTCACCTCTCCGCCTCGCTCGTTGCGCGCCACCGTTGCCCCATGAGCCTTCAGAAACGTATCGCTCACCAGAATGTGCCCCGGATCCGAGTTGCGTCCCAGCGTATACACGTGCGGATGCTGGAGCAGAAGCAGCGTGTCCTCGCGCTCCCCGGCCACGCGGGAGGCGTGGAGACTCCGCTGCAAGTCCAGCGCAGCCTGGTAGTCCATGCAACCCAGCTCGTCGACCAGCAGCGTGCACGAGACGGGGGAGCCGGACGAATAATCGGATATCGCATCAGCCATGTCAGGCTGATCGTAGCACAGAATGACCGCCACGCTTCCCGTACGCGCGGACTCGACGCAAGCCTATGTGCGCCTGGCACGGTGGCATACTCGGGCCGCACGGCGCTGCGGATTGTTGCCTCGCGCCGAATGACGCCATGCCGGGCAAGTCGGGAGACGGCCGCGGTCACGGGCTTGGCGGGCCCAAGCGCCAGGTCACAGATCTCATTCTGGCGGCGAATTGTCTTGGGTGCCAATCCAGCACCGGAGAGAAAGCGTCTCGCGCACGCGCCCTCCTGACACACAAGGGCTGGCACGGTGCTCGAGCGATCCCGGGCGCAGGTGCCTGCTGAGCGTCGCAATAGGGTTCAGGTTTCGAGTATGCCCGGAGCGACCGGCGAACGTTGGTATCCGCCCGGGTACAATGGGATGACATCGCGCTGAGCTCTTGAGAAAGCGACGAGGTCGCCGGGAATCATCTTGACCGCCGGGATGGAGTCGCCTTGCCGGTTCCCGATCTGAGAGCAATGAGGGAGGCAGATGAGCGTCATCTTGAAGTCGGAGCGTCAGATAGACGGTCTGCGCAAGGCCGGCCATCTCGTCGCCCAGATCTATGAGCAGCTGCGTCGGCACATTGCGCCCGGCGTCACGACGCTGGAGCTCGATCGCATCGCTGAGGAGTTCATTCGCGCTCACGGCGCCGAGCCCATCTACAAGGGATACACGCCGCCGGGGCACGGGTTGGCGCGCCCGCGCGTCCCCTTTCCCGCTTCGATATGTGTCGCCGTCAACGAAGTGATCTGTCACGGTATTCCGAGGGGGGACATTCCTCTGGTCGACGGTGACATCGTCGGCATCGACATCGGGGTGCTCCTGGACGGCTGGGTCGGCGACGCCTGCGTGACCTTTCTCATTGGGCGCGTGGACGCCCGGGGCAGGCAGCTCGTAGACACGGCCAGAGAGTGCCTCGAACGCGGCGTCGCCGCGTGCGGGCCGGGAACGCACCTGGGCGACGTGGGCTCCGCCATCCAGCGACTGGCCGAGTCGCGCGGGTTCTCCGTCGTGCGAGACTACGTCGGTCACGGCGTGGGCCGCATGCTCCACGAGGAGCCCAGCGTCTCCCATTTCGGCAATCGCGGCACGGGTCTGGTGCTGAAGCCCGGCATGGTGTTCACGATCGAGCCGATGATCAACGAAGGCGTGCCGGAAACGATCACCCTAGCCGACGGCTGGACCGTGTGCACCCTGGATGGGAAGCGCTCCGCGCAGTTCGAGCACACGGTGGCAATCACCGAGACCGGCTACGAGGTGCTCACCGTGCTGTAGTCGGACCGCCACGAACGCGACCTAGTGGCTCGCCAAGCCGCAGACGAGCTGTTGGCGATTGAACGCACGGCCACACTATCGCCGCTGGTCGTGCGCCCTGGCGAGTCCTGCCCGCACGACCTAGAGTGTGGCGCCGATGATCCATGGGTTGAATTCCTCGTCGCCCACTCCCTGGGCTTCGCTCTTGCTCTTCGCACCCGAAGCGACCGCGATAACTTCCTCGAGGATTTCAGAACCCACCTCGCTCAGCGTTGCACCCTCGAGGATACGCCCTGCATTGACGTCCATATCGCCCGGCATGCGCTGGTAGAGCTGGCTGTTGCTTGCCACCTTGATCGACGGTGCCGGCTTGAAGCCGAACACAGACCCGCGGCCGGTCGTGAAGACCACGACGTTGCAGCCGCCTGCCACCTGGCCTGTGACGGAAACCGGGTCGTAGCCAGGTGAATCCATGTGCACGAAGCCCCGCTCGGTGATCTGCTCGGCGTATTTGTACACTGCGTTCATCGGCGTGGTCCCGCTCTTGGCGATAGCGCCGAGTGACTTCTCGAAGATCGTGGTCAGCCCGCCCGCCTTGTTGCCCGGACTGGGATTGTTGTCGATCTCGCATCCCATGGCCGCGGTGTGCTGCTCCCACCACCGAATCCGCTCCAGAAGCGCTTCGCCCACCTCCCGGCTGCGTGCTCGCCTGGTGAGCAGATGCTCGGCGCCATAGACCTCGGTCGTTTCGGCCAGCACCACGGTGCCGCCCTGGCGCACGATCTGATCGGCGGCAAATCCAAGCGCAGGATTCGCCGTCACGCCCGACCAGGCATCGCTGCCGCCGCACTGCAAGGCCACTACCAGATGTTCCACGGACTGCGTGGTCCTCCGGCAGCTCTCGACAGTAGGCAATATCGAGGTCACCGCGGTGACTCCGGCGTCGATTGTCTCGGCCAGCCCGCCCTCGTCCTGAATGACCAGAGACCGCACGACGTCGCTGCCCAGATCGTGCCGAGACACGAGGTCCTGAATCTGGTTGATCTCGCAGCCGAGCCCGACGACGATGAAACCGCCGACGTTGGGGTGCCGCGCGAATCCCGCAAGCGTGCGCTGGAGCTGGTCCACCTCCGGGCCGCCGTAGCGAGCACCGCAGCCGCCGTGATGGGTCAGCGCGATCACCCCGTCCACGTGCGGAAAACGCTCGGAGAGATCGGCGCTGCAGCGTTGCGCGATACGCCTGCAGGCCGTGGCGCTGCAGTTCACCGTCGAGATGACGGCAACATAGTTGCGCGTGCCCACCCGACCGCCGGCGCGCTTGTAGCCTTCGAAGGTCCGCCGTTCATCCGCCGGCACCAATGCCACCGGTATGGCTTCGGTGCCAAATGCCGGATCGCGACTGAACTCTCGGACCGCCATGTTGTGCGTATGGACGTGGTCGCCTTCGTGAATGCTCGTTGACGCAAAGCCGATCGTCTGGCCATATCGACGCACGGGATCTCCAGCCGCCAGAGCATGCAACGCGATCTTGTGCCCACGGGGAATAAGCTTCGATACGGTCAGGGGCCCGAAAGGACCGGCAACAGGAGTTCCTGCCGCCAGATCCTCGATCGCCACCGCAACGTCGTCGGTGCCATGCAGACGAATTGCGATCTCGGACAACTCTACCCGACGCCCGCTCGCCGGAGCTCGGATGAGGTCGATGATCGGCCGCGCATCTCTGTCAGCCATGGTGCCCCCAAACTAGGTAGACGATGCTGTCGCTCAGCGCCCGTACACGGTGAGCGGGCGCCAGCCAAAGCGGTCCAGAAATGCCGAGCGTGTGGTTCGCATCTGGACGTCAACATAGTAGCCGATACGCCCACTAAACTTCCGCATCGTGCCTGTCACGTCGAAGCCGCACTTGCGATAGCAGGCCTGAGCACGAGCATTGGAAGCGTACGTCGTCAAGTACATCGATTCTAGATCGGTGTTGACGAAGAGGTGCGACAGCAGTGTCAGCACCGCCTCCGTGCCGACGCCCCGGCCCCAGAAGTCGCGCTCGCCGATATAGATGCCGAGCTCGGCGGTGAGCTGCTCGAAATTCAGGTTGTAGTAGCTCACCATGCCAAGAAACTGCGTGTTGCCGTGAAGTATCGCGTAACGGTCCCGCCGCGCATCGCGATGATGCGACCACGTGGCCACATCCGCCTCAAACTGCGCCAGCGTCGTGGCACTGGGAACGCTGCCGCTCCAATACTGCAGCTCCTCATCCTGGCCCCAGCGGAACTGGCGGAGGATCTCTTCTCGGCTGAAGCCGAGAGAGATGTGGCGGAGGGTGACGACAGGACCAACGACGTACGCGGGAGAGACAACTTCCCGTTGCCAACTCGGAGGAATCTGTTCGATACGCACGGCTGAATTATAGCCCTCGTACTCTGGTCAAACAATGAGACGACGGGATAAGCGTCGATTCAGCGGGCCTGAAATACAGCCGTGTCCGGCATCCGCCGGTATGCGCAGCACTCCTGGTCAGCGGCATGGATTGCCACCGGGCCATCGCCCACGCGATCGGCGTCCGGCTCACCGGCAAGCCAAAGCTACCCGTCGCGGGCAGCCGCGGCAGTCCGGCCTATGCGCGCTTCTGGGCAATCTTCAGCACCCCGACCACTGCCTTGCGCGAGCTGTCGTGTTCGAGCGCTCGAATGAGCAGACTGATTAGGAAGTACCGCGGATAGCTCTTCGGCTTGTGTTTCTTGACTGCTGCCTTAGCCTTCGGCTTCGCTACCGCCTTCTCCACGGCCTTGATACTCTTCTCAGCCACCCTGGTGCTCTTCTCGATCGCCGTGGAGCCAGCCTCCGGAACGCTGGATGAATTGCGTCTGCTCCACTGCAGCACTGCCACGGCCAGGAACACCGCTGGGACAGCCACGGCTATTGCGGTCCTAGGCCACTGAAATGTCAATTCGATGCTCCCTCCAACTGCTTTGCCTCCCAGTCTAGCACACCTCCAGTTACGCGTCGGAGGTCCTGGCAGAAGTGCCGAAAGTGCCCACCTGGGCATTGTGACGCATGGGCTTGTTGTCTCACGACGATGGAAGCGGTGCCGGGCATGTCCGGAGGCGATCGAGGCGACCGGAAGCGCTGGATCACAGATGTCAGTCCCGCCCTGGCCGAAGTCTGCTGCACCCAGTCCGGCTCAGCTGTCGAGCCCGTCGAAGGCGCTACCAGCCCGGCATGTGGACGCCGCGCCAGCCGGCGGCGTCGGCCGGCGTCTCAACGGCGAAGCCAGGCCTGCAGCGCATCGAACGTACCGGCGTTCAACACGTGATCTGGCCGAGCACCAGCCCTGCGGGCCGTGCGAACTCCGTACTCCATAAAGTCCATATGGCCCTCCACGTGGGCGTCCGTGTTGATGACCAGTCTCGCGCCGACCTCGATTGCCCGGCGCGCATCGACATCAGAGAGGTCGAGGCGCGATGGGTTCGCGTTAATCTCCAGTGCGGTGCCCGTACGCGCGGCAGCCTTGAATACCACTTCTCGGTCGAACGGCATGCCCTCTCTGCCACCCACGATGCGCGTGGATGGATGGCCAATGACATCCACGTGCTCGTTCTCCACGGCACGGAGGAGGCGTCGAGTGGCGTCCTCTCCAGTCTGGCTCATGGCCGAGTGGATCGAGCCGATCACGACGTCCAGTTCGGCCAGTACGTCGTCGGGGAAATCCATGCTACCGTCCGCTCGAATGTCAACTTCCGACGCGGCGAGAACTCGTATCTGCGGATGGTGGGCCGCCACCTCGCGAATCTCCGCGATCTGGCTTCTCAAACGTTCGGGAGCGAGACCGTGTGCCACACCGAGACCGCCCGAGTGATCCGAGATCGCCATGTAGCGGTACCCTCTGGACTCGGCCGCCTGGACCATGTCCTCGATCGACGCCGTGCCGTCACTCCAGAGGGTATGGACGTGTAGGTCGCCCTGCATGTCGTCCAGGTCCAACAATTCGGGCAGTTCACCGTGCGCCGCCAGGCGTATCTCGTCCCGTCCCTGGCGCAGTTCCACGGGAATGAACTGCAGGCCGAGCGCGTCGTACACGCCTGCCTCGTCCTCGAAGTGCAGCACCGCGCCCGTGGCCACATTCTCGATACCGTATTCGCTCACCTTGAGGCCACGCGAGACGGCATATTCTCGCAGCAGAATGTTATGTTGAGCGCTTCCGGTGAAGTGCTGCAACAGCGATCCGAAGTCCCTCGGCTCCACGAGCCGCAAGTCAAGCTGCAGCCCGCCCCGCAGGACCACACTTGTCTTGGTCAGACCGTGGCCCAGCACGCGCTCGACCTCTGGCTGCGCGACGAGAAGGTCCATCACCTCCTGCGGCCGCTCCGACACGCCCACTAGGTCGATGTCGCCCACGGTCTCCTGGAAGCGCCGCAAGCTGCCCGCGGCGGTCAGTCGCCGCACGGTCCCCCCGGCGTTGAGTGCCGCCATGACTGCTTCAGCCAGCGGTCGGGCTATACCGAGCGGCCGTCTTCCGCCCCGTCGCCTGTATGCTTCGATGTTGCGATGAATGTTCGCCGCGGTCTTGGCGCCTACCCGCGAGAGTCCTGCCAAGCGGCCATCCAGCGACGCCGCCTCGAGCATGTCGAGATCGGCAACGCCGAGCTCCTGATACACTCTCGCGGCAAGCTTCGGCCCAACTCCAGGGACGTCCATCAGCGCCACCACCGCCGCCGGAAACCGTTCGTGCAGCTCTCCTGTCAGCTTGGTGCTTCCGGTCGCCACGATCTCGCGGATGTGCTCGGCTATGCCCGAGCCGACGCCGGGAATACCGTGCGGATCCCGCTCAAGCACGGCCTCGACAGACCCGCTCAGATTCTCGATGGTCTCGGCCGCACGCTGATAGGCGCGGATGCGGAAAACGTTCTCACCGGACATCTCCAGCAGGCGGGCAATCTCATTCAGCGCGGCTGCGATCTGCGCATTCTGCATGCCGCGACCTCCCAGGCGCTCAGGGACCTTTCTCAGAGCTCAAGCGTCCCAACAATCCTTGCCTACCCTATCGAAGGCGCGTGCTCTCGAATATAGGCTATGACATCACGAGTGTCCGTACCGGGGGTAAAGACTTCCGCGATTCCGGCTGCCTTCAGCAGTGGAATGTCATCGTCTGGAATGGTGCCGCCGGCAAGCGTGAGCACGTCGCCGGCCTCCCGCTGGCGCAGGAGGTCGATGACCTTCGGAAGGAGCGTCATATGCGCGCCGGAGAGTATGCTCAGGCATATCACCGAAACGTCCTCCTGAATCGCCGCACTGACGATCTGCTCCGGAGTCTGCCGCAGACCCGTGTAGATCACTTCCATGCCGGCATCCTTCAGTGCGTGGGCGATCACCTTGGCGCCACGATCGTGCCCGTCGAGACCGGGCTTCGCCACCAGCACGCGCAGCGGTGCGGCGCCGGTCCAGCCGGGTGCCTGGTCGTCCGTGTGAATCATACTGCGTACTCCTCGGGTTACTCCTTGAAGATACACACGCGGTTGATCCCGGGTCGTCAGCCTGCCGAGTGAGCCACCGGTAGGCATCTGATCACAATCGGTGAATGTATACGACCGGCAACCGCACACCCTGTTACGGCCCGATCGACTAATGGCTGCGCACGTCGACTGGACCCCGACGCCGCCTCCGCTCTCAGCCGCCCGCCGGCGCCAAGTGCACCACCTCGTACACTGCAGCGCCCCGGAAGCGACGCAACAGCACGAATCGATCGGGATAACGCTGGATAACGGGACGCATGTACAGGTTGGTCGTGTAGGTCCAGCTGAAATCATCGAGCAACACATAGTCGACCTGCTCGTGAGAGACGTCCTGCATCACGGACCACCGGTCATAGGAGTACGGATAGTTCCTCGAAGCGAGGCCGGTCCAGAGATAGAAGATGTTTGGGCTGCGGTTGATCACTGTGCTGCCGGGAGCAGCGTGGGATCTCAGCCACAGGGCTGCGGCGTGGAAGTCCTGCCAGTCCGCATAGGCAATCCATTCTCCGAGCTTGTCGGCCTGGTAGTGATATCCGGACACGCGATCGTCACGAGCGACGTGCACTGTGTGAATGCCGGTAGGTAAGGTCAGCGGGATGAGCACCAGACCAGTCAGTAGCCCGGGGCCAACCGTGCGAAGACGTCGTGCGCCGGAGAACGCCGCGAACACTGCCATGGCCACGTAATAGAAGAGGAACGGCATCACCGGGACCGCGAACCGCAGATCCTGCCACGGCCAGAAAAGAACGATCAGCACGTACGCGGCCATGTAGAACTCCGCCACAGTGCGGCGTTTCCAAAGCGCGAACACAAAGCCGACCACCGTTATGGCAAGCAAAGTGTGCGCCACTTCCGGGGCCGTGCTCACTCGGTCCCAGAACTGACCAACGAGAATGCGCTGGAACTGATCGGCGTAGTATGACGCGTTGTCCCCCACACGGTTGAGCAACTCGTTCGAGGTCACGCTGCCTGCGTCGGGGACGTAGGTCTGCTTGAGCATGAACTGTGACAGATAGCTGTGACCTTCGCCGGAATACACGATGCGATTCCTCAGCGTCCATCCCCCGGCCACGATCATAATTCCCGCACACGTGGCTGCCGCCTTCAGTACGCGTAGGTGCCAATCATGCTTACCGCGCAGTGGCGGAGCGAGGAGCAGATAGATGGGAACCGCCGCGCACACGCTGACACCAACCGTACGCGCCAGGAACACGGCTCCGGCAGCAAGAACGACCAGGAATCCTGTCCAGGTCCGCCACCGTTGCTGGACGTTATAGCGCGACACCAGCAGGCAGGTTAGCAACGTGAGGAAAAGATAGGGGATCTCGGTCAGCACCTTGTGGGAAAAGGACCAAACAAGATCGGACTCCGCGGTTGCCAGAACGACGCCCAGGCCCAACAGCGCGCTGCCCGTCCAGCGCCTGAAAAGAAAGAAGCCCAGCACGAACGAGGCCAGCGCGAAGCTCGTAACCAGAGCCTGCATCTGCAGCACGCCGCCGACGCCGAACGCCCATACCACCGGCACGAGCATGATCGGGAACAGAGGCGGATATTGCGCTTCGATACGCGGCGTCGGGCCCTGGATGTTTGTGTAGCCGTGGCCGGCACTCATAGCTTTGGCAAGGATCATGTAGATCGCGTTGTCGCCTTCGACGCTGAGATTGTTGGTCATGCTTGCCAGATAGACGACCGCCACGGCGACCAAGATCGCCAGGCACATCGCGGAAAATACCAGGACTGCCGGGCGCGAGGACATCCACGAAGACGCCGGAGATCCTCCGTCCGGCGGCTCGGAATCGGCCGGAGCGATGCCATTTGCCTGCGGAAACAGATCGAGCTGCCTGTGCGGCGACTCGACGACCGGTGGCTCTATGCGTGACTGCATGTCTAGATGGTACGTCCTGCTGCGGATGCGAAGGCAGGAAGCTCGCGCATCATCTGTGCGAAGGCCTCCGGTCTCAGCGATTGCGGCCCGTCCGACCAGGCGTCCTCCGGATGCGGATGCACCTCGACAATCAACCCATCGGCTCCTACCGCTACCGCGGCCTTGGACATGACGCTGATCAGGCTCTGGCGGCCGGTGCCATGGCTGGGATCGATCACGATCGGCAGGTGTGAGAGCTCGCGAACGATCGGTACCGCGGTGAGATCGAGCAGATTCCGGCGAAGAGAGACGTCACCCGCCACCGGCAGGCCGCGCTCGCAGAGGATCACCTGTCGATTGCCTCCCTGCAGCACGTACTCCGCCGCCAGCAACCAGTTTTCGATGGTGGGATACATGCCTCCACGCTTGACCATAACGGGAGTGGTGCCACGTCCCACCTCCCGCAGGAGTACGTAATTCTGCATGTTGCGTGCGCCGATCTGCAGGCATTGGGCGTATTGGGAGACGAGCTCGACATCGTGCGGGTCGACGACTTCCGTGATCACCGCCAGCCCGTAGCGCTCACCTGCTTCGGCCAGCAACTTCAGCCCATCCTCACCGTGTCCCTGAAACTCATAGGGCGACGTGCGCGGCTTGAATGCGCCACCGCGCAGGACCGTGGCACCGGAGGCGGCCACCGCCTCCGCCGTTTCGAAGAGCTGCTCGCGCGACTCTACCGAGCACGGCCCCGCCATCATGACGACGCGCTTGCCGCCCACCTCGACATTACCCAAACGCACGACGGTGGGCTCGCGTTGAAACTGCCGGCTGGCCAGCTTGTACTTCGAAGTGACCGGCACTACCTGCTCGACGTACTCCAGCGCCGCGAGATTCTCGGCCAGCCGGGCCTTTGCCTCCTCGGGCACGCCGATGGCACCGATGACCGTATGCTCAGTGCCGGAGACGTTCGTTCCATAGCCGAGGTCACGCAGCCGATCTATGACGTAGTTTCGTTGGCTTTCCGGAGTCCCAATCTTCAGGATGATTATCACGTGCCGTGCGTCCTCCCCAGCTGAGCCGGCAGGCGCGTCGTCACACGAGGACGATGCCTACCTCAAGTGTCGCACACGCGCGAGCCACCCTACAAGGAACTGCCCTCGCCGTCGGCTTGGTATTCCGCCCAGAGCGTTTGCACGGCCGCACGAGTGCATTCAGCGCTGAAGCCGCGCCTGGCCAGAAACGCGCCAACGGTGCGACCAAACTCGTCGCGGCTGAGGCGCCCGAGCCGGTGCAGGCGCCTCCGGCCGGCCTCCACGGCAAGCGCGATCTCGTCGCCCTCACTAGAGTCCGCCAAGCTGGCTTCAACCGTCTCTCGATCGATGCCATGACGGCGAAGTTCCGCCTGCAGCAGGCGTGGCGCCCGTGGGCTGAAGGCGGTCCTGTTCTCAATCCAGGCGTCGGCGAACCGCTTGTCGTCTACCACTCCGCGCGACAGCAGGTCCTCCACCGCCGATTCCACGTCGGCCTCGTCTATGCCGGCGCGCCGAAGCCGCTGCCGCACTTCGGATGTGCTCCGAGGTCGAAATGCGATAAACCGGTTGGCCACACGTAGAGCCTCTTCTCGCCCGGCAAGCGCCTGAATGTGTGCGCATGCGGCCTCATCGACCTGGCTGCCTGTCTGCAGGCCGAGCGACTCTACATCGGCTGCACGAATGCAGCCCGCGTGGGCGCCGTCGATGGACACGCTGACGAATCCCCGCCTCCCGCGGTCGGGAGTGAGACTGCTAATGATTGCCATTTCTTCCTCCTCTGACCGCCTCGCCGAGCGGAGAATCTGCATGTGAAGTAGCACATTTGTGGGGTAGCTGCCGGTCTTGCTCCGATGCCGCCACCGCATTACGATAGACGCAGCCGACGGCGGCTGGCGGTAGATGGTCTCGTGAGCAGCTTACGAGCACTCGCGGCATGACGGTGAGAGGCCTTCCTTCCGCTGGCGTGTAGGCACCGTTCACTTGCTCGCCCGTGCCCAGGCTGACACTGCGGAGACAAGGAGCCGGTTGGTCAGTTCCCAGGGTGCCAGTCGAACCGAGTCTACTCGTGCGGTTGGTACTGTGCCCTGCTCGTGGTTATATGGCATAGTGTGTGGGAACCATAA
Source organism: uncultured bacterium (assembly GCA_963827235.1). Lineage (GTDB taxonomy): Bacteria > Chloroflexota > UBA5177 > JANWHV01 > JANWHV01 > JANWHV01. Next base: position 271,353 of record CAWHAE010000008.1, on the reverse strand, counting down.
CCTTGGCCGCTACGTATGCTGATGTTGTAGGGCATCACACGTCTTGGTTCGCACTTGGAAGGGTCGCTCATGAGCAGCATATCGGCACCCGGGATGGAACGTGCGCCCGCTCCTGCGGGCACGTCGAGTGAGCCGGCCCAGCGCCGTGGCGGAGAACGAGCCGGCGACGTAGTCGCCGAGACCCGAAGCAACGCATTTGCCCGCGCGTTTCCCGCCGTTCACGTGAACGTCGACGTGGTAGTCATGGTCACCATGATCGCGATCGCGCTCATACTGCGTTTGATCTGGCTGGCCGATCGCCCGCTCCACCACGACGAGAGCCTGCACGCTACCTACTCATGGTATCTCATGGGGCGGGCCGATCCCGAGTACCACTACGACCCGATGATGCACGGCCCGCTGCAGTTCCACATGATCGCCTTCTTCTACTGGATACTGGGCTCCAGCCCATTCACCGCGCGCCTGTGGTCTGTTACTGCCGGCACCGCCCTGGTCGCGGCGCCCTGGCTGCTCCGGCGCCAGCTCGGGCGCTGGCCGGTATTCGCGCTCATGGCCATCTTCGCGGTGTCGCCCACCACACTGTACTTCTCGCGTTTCGCCCGCGAGGACATGCAGTTCGCGCTGTTCACTTTCCTCATGATCGCCACCATCGTTCGTTACATCTCCGACTACGCAGACGGAAGCCGGTACCACTACCGCTGGCTTTACCTCTTCGGCGTGTCCACCGGCATGGCCTATGCCGCCAAGGAGAGCATCTATCTCAACGCAGCCATGCTGGGTGCATTCATGGCCGTCATGATCTCCGTCGAGCTCATTCGGGGCTACGAGTTGCTCGTGCCCGCGGCTGCACTTCTCATGATCGTGCTTGGCATAATCGCCGACCACCTGCTTGTGTCGGTGGCCGGTGCGGTGATAGTTGCCGCTTTCGTCGTCTATGCCCTGTCCACCAGCGCGCGCGGAGGCCCGGTGACTGATGCCGTGCGGCATACCCCCTGGACTGCATGGGCACTCTTCGCCGTTATCTTCCTGGCTCTGTTTGTGCTTCTCTACTGGCCTATCGGCGATCCTCCGAGCTGGGCCTTCATCCCGGGATCCAACAAGGTACAGACAACGCTGGAAATCCCCGGCAAGGCCTCTCAGCCCTACACGTACAGCACGGACGGCATCCTGGGCGGATTCCAGTACTGGCAGGCGCAACAGCCGGTCGCTCGGGGTGCCCAGCCATGGTACTACTATCTCTTCATCATCCCGGCATACGAGTGGCTCGTTACGGTGTTTGGGATCGTAGGCGCCATCTACGTGGTGCGAAAGCTGCGGAACTTCACCACTATCCTGGTGCTGTCATGGACTGTGGCCTCGTTCTTGATCTACGGCTGGACCTCCGAGAAGATGCCGTGGAACGCGCTACACCTTGTCGTGCCGCTCAGCGTGCTGGCGGCGATTGGACTGGTGGCAGCGGTGACCGCGGTGCGCCCATGGGTGCGCTGGCTGTCGATAGTTGCTGCCGTGATCTGCGCGCTGTTCAGCACGCACAATGCCCTCACCCTCTCATATGTGAATGGAGCGAGCCCGGACGAGTATCTGGTGTACGTGCAGACGGCACCGGATGTACCTCAGGTCTACCAGCAGATGAGCGACATCCAGGCCCAGCTCGGCAACGGCCTCCTCCATGTCCAGGTTGACAACGAGGACGAGTGGCCGTGGGTGTTCTACCTTCGCGACCCCAACAGATTCGCAACCGACGTATACCCGACCAAGCCGTCCGATTATGGCTCTCCCACCGAACCGGTGTTGATCGTGAGCGACACGAACTACCAGACGCTGAAGAGCACGCTGCTGAGCCGCTACGTCTCCTTCCACGAGACGCTGCGCTGGTGGAATCCGGAGGAGTACAAGACCTACGCCCAGCGTACCGATCCGAACACCGGCGCTCTACTGTCCAGGTGGGCGCGCCTGAAGCTCTTCGTCAACGACCTCGTACGTCCCTCCACGTGGTCAAACATCATGCAGTGGGAGATCCAGCGAAAGCCTTTCAGCCCGCACGCCTGGGACGGCGACGGTAACCAGGTGGTATTCTGGTTCCTCGTGAGCAAGGACGACGTGCAGTATCTCTCGCCGTCGCTGCAAGCACAGGCACGGCAGCAGGAGCAGACCGTGGCGGCGCAGAATCCCTTCGTCAAGGTGACGAAGTCCATCGTCCCAACCTCTACCTTCGCCGGTTCGGCGGCATCGTTTGCCAGCGTCGGGCCTGTCGCGCTCGACTCGAAAGGCGACATCTACGTGGGCGACACGTCGGGACGCCAGATCGTCGAGCTGTCACCGTCCGGGGCCGTTATCCGCAAGTGGGGCAAAGCAGGAACCGCCGACGGCCAGTTCAATGGCCGGTATGCACCCGGGATCGGCGGCATTGCCGTGGCACCGAACGGAAACGTGTATGCGACCGACACCTGGAACGGCCGCGTCGAGGAGTTCACGGCTGCCGGCCAGTTCATTCGTGCCTGGGGTCAGCAAAACCTGAACGTGTCGGGCCTGAAGCCAACCGACCTGTACGGGCCACGCGGCATCGCCATAGGCCCGGACGGAAGCGTGTACGTGGCGGACACCGGCCACAAGCGCATTCAGGTGTTCAGCTCAGATGGACGTTTCCTGCGCTCGATCGGTTCCGCCGGCAGCGCGCCCGGGCAGCTCAACGAGCCGAGCAGCGTCGCTGTGGATGCGTCCGGCCACCTGTTCGTCGCGGACTACTGGAACGCGCGGGTCCAGGAGTTTGATGCCACGGGCAACTATATCTCGTCGTTCTCTGTCAGCTCGTGGCAGGGCGGCTACGACGAGCCGCAGATCGCCGTGGATGCCGCGGACCGTGTGTTCGTGCCTGATCCCTCGGAAGCGCGTATGCTGGTGTATAGCAGCACCGGAAGGCCGCTCTACGCCGTTGCCGGGACTCAGTTCTCCAAGCCAGTGTCGGTCGTGGTCGACAGGGCGGGGAGAGCATACGTGGCGGATAGCAGCAACGACAACGTCACCACCTACCCGGCGCAGTAGGCCGCAGGGAGTCACCCGTGCGCAGCACAGGACAGTTGCGCCAGCCGGATGGCACCAATCGCGGGCGGACCGAGCAGTTGCTCGGCGTCAGCCGTCCGCAGTGCGGATAGCCCGTGTCCAGGGCTGAGTATCGGAGGACCAACCGCATGGGCAGGCCGCACGACATTGTCGAACAGATGCTCCTTGGACCGCGAGTCCGCCAAAACCATGCCTTGGAGCACGCGACCATTCTGCTACTCACACAGCGCAACCCCCGGGCAGTGCTGCGTGGGCGCTCCACCGCCCGAGGATTCTACGTGCATGGCGAAGTGACCGAGGAAGACCTGCTGGAGTGCGCCGATGAAGCCCTGCAACGACTGCGAAACGGCGAGCCGGAGATGGCCATCCATCCACGGTGCGGAACCAACCTGGCAGTGGCGGGCATGATGGCTGGCCTCTCGTCGGTGCTGGTGGGTGAGATACCACCCCGCCGCAACAGGTACAGCCGCGCCATCCTGGCATCGCTCGTGTCGCTCTTCCTGGCACCTCCGGTCGGCATGTACGTGCAGAAGCGGTTCACCACCCAGACTCCTACCGAGGAGATGGCGATTGTCGACGTGTCCAGGCGGGGACTGCTTGGCGCAGGCAGTCTTTTCGTGAGAACTGCGTTCGTCTGAGGCGCATAGCGCTGTGCCGGGGTCGCACGACCCAATGTCGGCGGGTGTAGTCTGCCGGGTGGGCCATTTCTCATGCTATTCCCCGCTCCTGTCGGGGCGGCCGCGCTCGCGGAACCGCCTGTCGATAACGTGTCGCACTGCGGGCAAGCTGAACGTGCCTGAGGGGGACGACTTCGGGCGTAGTCCCGCCCACTTTCTATGTTCCCACCTGCTGCCGAGCGCTCGCTCGATCTACGCCCCGGTGGATCCAGAACGCGGAGTTGAAGACAGCGGTTTCCTGTTGCGCAAGTGCAAAGTGGTAGGTATAGTAGTGGCGGCAGACTCGATCACGACGCGCAGTACGGCCGAGTAGATGGGAGGATTGTCTTGAACGCAACCTATCCCGGTGAGAGGGGACAGTACTCGGGCACCGCGGGGATTCATCCGGTGGCCGTCACTTTCCCGGACGTCGAGTATCGCAACAAACTCTATGCGGTACCCATCATCGGCCTCGCGCTGAAGGGGATCATGCTCATACCCTTCTTCATCGCGATGTACATTGTCGGGATCATCGTACAACTTGCCTCGCTCGTGACCTGGATTCCGGTACTCTTCGTGGGCAAATACGCCGGATTTGCCGACATGCTGTACGGGGGCTACGTCCGTTGGGGCAGCCGGATCGCCGCCTACATGACCGGCATACAGGACAAGTATCCATCCTTCAGCTTCTCCGACGACGCCGGCTCAGGCGATGTGAGCATCACGTGGCCGTTCAACGAGCAGCCAAGCCGACTGTGGGCAATTCCCGTCGTCGGCATCGCGTTGAAGTACATCATCTGTATCCCGCACTTCATCGCACTTGGCGTGCTCGGCATGGTCTGCTCCCTGCTCATGCTGGTTACCTGGATACCGGTTGTGACGACCGGCCGCTACCCGCAGTGGGGTCTGCTCTTGTACGGCGGCACGATCAGATGGTCAACGCGGGTCCTCACCTACATCTACGGAATTCACGACCAGTATCCGCCGTTCTCACTGTCCTGACCCGGGTGTAGCGGTGCCCCCAGAGCTAGCCCGTGCCGCGATTCGGCATGCACAGCGGCCGGCTAAACGGGGAAACGCCGGCCGCTGAGGGCATAACCCATCTCAGACGCCGTGCGGGCAGCGGCGGGCGGCCACGGCGTCGCGGGTGCCTCGGCAAGGGGAGCCGGCGCCGAGGGTGGCCGGATGGGCGGCTCGAGTGCTGGACTGCCTTGAGCGTCCGGCGAGTTCCGCACGGTGTTGAGCTGAACACGCCGGGCCGGTGCGCCGGTGTTCTAGCGACGACGCCTTGCCTGCCGTATCAGTCTGGCCACTCGCTTCCGGTCATGCTTGGGGTCCGGCCGGTGGCCGAGATACTGCACGATGCCATGCACGACCGGCCGATTCCGCGACGCTTCCTGCTCGCGACGCCGATTAGGCTTGCTCGGTACCGGCTGCACTGCCGTGATTTCGGGTTCCATCGTTCTGTTTCCTGGCCTTGTGGGCTAACGTGTTCTTGCCATCGACAGTGAATCAGATTGCCCACCTGCTGTCTGTATCGAGCGTCACACCGACCGGGCCGGTCGGTATGACGCTCGCGACGATGCAATGGCCGCGCCACTGCCCGATGGATGGGTCGGATAGCGGGAGGCCTTCGCGCGGTTGTCCCGGGGGAGGCAAGACGTTAGTACAGACGCTGCCGTCTAGCCCGGAAGATGTTACCCTTAGCGCGGCGAATCCCACGGGCTACCTATACGCAGCTTGGCCGGTCGGGCGATCATATTCGTGTATCCTGGTGCTCTTGACCGGGCTAGTTCTTCATGCGACAATCAGGATCTTAGTATAAATGTTCTAGTACTTAGTGGCGCGTGCATTGATGGACCGGTCTAGGACAGCCACTGAAGTGGGGCGGCGCTCGTGCCCCTTCGGGCCGGTGCTGCGGGTGCTCGACCGGCCCAACTCGCCGGTACGCACTGCCATAGCGGGATGGACGGCCCTGTCGGTGCCGTCACGCGGCCGCAGGGGCAACGCGCCGAGCCTTGCGTCGGACGGTCGGACGCCTCCGGCACCTCCGAGCCACATGCCTTCGCCGAGGGATCAGACATGGTAATGACCGAGCCGTACGACGCGAATCAGATCCAGATTCTCGAGGGCCTCGACGCCGTACGCCGGCGCCCGGGCATGTACATAGGCAGCACCGATTACCGGGGACTGCACCATCTCCTCTGGGAGCTGGTGGACAACGCGGTCGACGAGTTCATGGCCGGCTTCGGCGATCGTATGGAGATCACGATCAACGCCGACGAGAGCGTCTCTGTAGTGGACTACGGCCGGGGAATACCGGTGGATAAGCACAAGACGGGGCGCAGCGGACTGGAGATCGCGCTCACGGTTCTCCACGCAGGCGGCAAATTCGGCACCGGTAGCTACAAGGTCTCCGGTGGACTGCACGGCGTCGGCGTGTCGGTGGTCAACGCCCTGTCCAGCAAACTGGTGGCCGAGGTGCGACGCAACGGCGCCCTCTACCGCCAGGAATACGAGCGGGGCAAGCCGGGCGGCGACGTCAAGCGAACCGGGCGGGCTGACGACACGGGAACCAGTATCACGTTCTGGCCTGACCGCAAGGTGTTCGGCGCGATCGACTGGAAGCTCGATATCATTCATAGCCACATCCGGGAGTGCTGCTATCTCAATCCCGGCCTTACAGCCGAGATCGTCGACGCGCGCGTGGCGCCGCCGAGCTCCTACAGCTTCTACTTTGAAGGCGGCCTGGTGAGCTATATCCGCCATCTCAACGCCAATCGCACGGTGCTGCACCCGGTGATCAGCGTGAACCGGGTGGTGGGCAGTATGCAGATTGACGTCGCTCTACAGTACAACGACGGTTTCAACGAGACCGTGCTGACCTACGCCAACAACATCCACACCGTCGAAGGGGGATCGCATCTCACCGGCTTCCGCTCGGCGCTCACTCGCGTGCTCAACGACCTGGGCCGCAAGCTCGGCGTGCTCAAGGACGCCAATCTCACGGGCGATGATATCCGCGAAGGTTTGAGCGCCGTCGTCTCCGTCCGCCTGCTGGAGCCGGAGTTCGAAGGCCAGACCAAGACGAAGCTCGGCAATGCCGAGGTGCGCAGCCAGGTAGACGCGGCGCTCGCGGAGGGCTTAACCGCCCACTTCGAACGCAGCCCAAACGACATCAAGAAGATTGTCGAGAAATGCTGGCTCAGCGCACGAGCGCGCGAGGCGGCACGCAAGGCGCGCGACCTCGTTGTGCGCAAGGATCCACTGTCAGTGAGCACGCTGCCGGGAAAGCTGGCAGACTGCCAGGAGCGCGACGCCGAGCGCTGTGAGCTATTCGTGGTCGAGGGCGACTCGGCGGGAGGCTCGGCCAAGCAGGGCCGCGACCGCCGTTTCCAGGCTATTCTGCCCCTGAGAGGCAAGATCCTCAACGTGGAGAAGACGTCGATCGAGCGCATGCTGGAAAGCGATGCCATCAAGTCGCTGGTAACCGCGCTCGGCACAGGTATAGGCCACAGCTTCGACGTCACCCGAATCCGGTACGGCAGATTGATACTGATGACCGACGCCGACGTCGACGGGGCACACATCGCCACGCTGCTGCTCACGCTCATCTTCCGTCACATGCCGCAGCTCATCTCGGACGGCCGCCTCTTCCTCGCCCAACCACCTCTCTACCGCGTGAGCTTCGGCAAGGAGAGTCACTGGGTTTACACAGAGGCAGGCAGACAGGCTATCACGAAGAAGGCCGGAAAGGCGAAAGTGGAGATCCAGCGCTATAAGGGACTCGGAGAGATGACGCCGGAGCAGCTCTGGACGACCACCATGAACCCGGCCACACGCACGCTGTTGCGTGTCACGGTCGACGACCTGGTGCGCTTGGATGAGACGTTCACCATGCTGATGGGCAGCGCCGTGCCTCCGCGCAAGAAGTTCATTGAGACCCACGCCCACGTAGCACGCAACCTTGATATTTGAGGTATATGACAGATGGCAGACGCACCCGCTCTATCGATCCTGGACGTCGATCTTGACGACAAGATGCGCGAGGCTTACGTCGACTACGCGATGAGCGTCATTACCGCGCGTGCCCTGCCTGACGTCCGCGACGGGCTCAAGCCGGTGCAGCGTCGCGTGCTTTACGGCATGTACGAGCTTGGCCTTCGCCACGACAGCGCATACAAGAAGAGCGCCCGCATCGTGGGCGACGTGCTCGGCAAGTACCACCCGCACGGCGACACAGCTGTATACGATGCGCTGGTCCGTCTCGCGCAGAGCTTCAGCCTGCGCTACCCGCTGGTAGATGGACAAGGCAATTTCGGCTCGATCGACGGCGACAACGCGGCGGCGATGCGCTATACCGAGGTGCGCCTCACCGAGCTGGCCGAGGAGCTGCTCTCCGATCTTGAGAAGAACACCGTGCCGTTCGTCGACAACTTCGACAGCTCGATGCGGGAGCCGGCGGTACTGCCGGGCAAAGTGCCGCTCTTCATGCTGAATGGAGCCGACGGCATCGCCGTGGGTATGGCGACGAATGTGCCGCCTCACAATCTGCGCGAGCTGAGCGAAGCGATCATCATGCTGGCGAACGCGCCGGACACACCGTCCGACGCTCTCGTCGCCGCCATGCCTGGGCCCGACTTTCCCACCGGGGGCATCATCGTCGGTCGCGAAGGGATCGATCGCGCATACGCCACCGGTCAGGGCCGCATCCTGCTGCGCGGCGTGGCCAGCATTGAAGACGACGGAAGAGGGCGCCAGACGATCGCAATCTCCGAGCTGCCGTATCAGGTGAAGAAGTCGCAGCTCATCGAGTCCATCTCTGACCTGGTACGAGATCGAAAGCTTGAGGGCATTGCCGCCATGCGAGACGAATCCGACCGCAGTGGCATGCGCATCGCCATCGACTTGAAGCGAGACGCCGACCCAGCCAAGGTGCTCACGACTCTCTATCAGAAGTCGAACCTGGAGATCACGTTCGGCATCAACATGTTGGGTCTTATCGACGGCAGCCCGCACCAGATTACTCTCAAGCGCGCCCTCAACGTGTTCATCGATCATCGCAAGTCGGTGATCACAGCGCGCACACAATTCGACCTTGACGAGGCAAGCAGCAGGTTGCACGTGCTCGAAGGCCTCAACAAGGCACTGGGCTCTCTCGACACGGTGATCGCTCTGATCAGAGCAGCGCAGTCGACGGACGCCGCGCTCAAGGCCCTGGTGGAGCGGCTGGGCCTTACCCCCACCCAGGCACGCGCCATCCTCGACATGCGGTTGGCTCGACTCTCCCAGCTCGAGCGGAAGAAGATCGTGGACGAGCTGCGTCGAGGTCCAGCGCCTGGTCCGCGAGCTCGAGGCCGTGCTGGCCTCGCCTCGCAAAATCCTGGACATCATGGTCGCCGAGCTTCGCGACCTGCAGCAACGCTTCGGCGATGATCGCCGCACGCGCATCGTCGACGACGCGGCCAACGTGCCAACCAGTATCGAGGATCTGGTGCCCAACCTATCGACTGTGGTCGCTCTTGGTGACGACGGCACGCTCAAGCGGCTCGATCAATTCGGCGGGCGCGCCAGTGCCCGCGAGACGCCTCACGAGTACGTCACGTGTAATGTGCGGGACCTGCTTCTCCTGTTCACCGCCTCCGGCGCCTGCCACGGCGTTTTCGTACACAAGATCTCGCCGGTGGCACGGAGGAGCGATCACGGCGTAGCTGTTGCGACGCTGGTAGACCTGGCGGCCGGCGAGCGGATCGTATCCGTAGTCGCCGTCGGCGCGAATGTGCCGCCCTACCTGGTCTTTTGTACCCGGCAGGGCCAGGTGAAGCGCACGCCTGCCGCGGATTACCTGCACGCGCGCTCGGCGCCCGTCGTCGCAATCAACCTCGACCAGGCCGACGAGCTGCTCACGGTCGAGACAGCGTCAGGGGAGGCGGAGACACTGCTCCACACCCGGCAGGGTAAAGCAATTCGATTCTCGCTCGACGACGTGCGGGCAACCAAGCGGGTAGCGGGCGGCGTGCGTGCCATACGTCTCGACGAAGGCGACTCGGTCGTGCAAGGCATGGTGGTGCACGGTACGTCGCAGATAGTGGTCCTCACGGCCGCCGGGGTTGGACGCAGGACTGCCGTCCACGAGTACCCGGTCCAGGGGCGCGACGGCAGCGGAGTGAAGAGCATACGCATCAGCGACAAGTCGGGCCCCGTGGTAAGCGTGTTCAGCGTCGACGAACGGGCTTCCCTTGAAGCGGTGGACGGCGCAGGGAGGGCGATCGTGCTGGAAGTGCGGGATCTGCCGCTCCAGGATCGCTCTCGCCCCGGCACGGTCGTCGCAGATGGAATCAAACAGGCGGTGGTACTGCCGCGAAGGTGAGGCCGCTCCGCCCGCAACTCGACCTACCATGCTGGACGATAAGCCTGTACGGCGTGATACAATCCCGACGTGGAGGCGCGGGTGGCCATAGCCCGCGCACGATCGGTGTGCCGGCAGACATGTCCTGTCCATGACGTTGATGCGCGAGAGTCAGGCGGGGCACGAGGCTGCGAGACTCAATCCGGGTCGTGGAGCGGTGCCGCGATAGAATGAGCATGAGGAGAGTCCCCTAATGGCTTCGTCGACGCAATTGCCCGAGGACCCTCAGGGCCTACCGCAGACGCAGGCGCCGTCTCCGAAGGTACGGGTGCGCGTTCCGCCTGCGCCCGCGGTGCGCGTTCGGCGTGCCTCGATCTTCGAACAGATGGCTGAGTCGCTCCGCAATACAGTGCTCTCCGAGGAGACTCTGGTGTTGCTGGAGTTCGTGATCATCGTCGCGATCGGCGTCGTCGCCTTCATCACGGTGTTCCCAACCATGTCGACGACCGTGGACTCTGTGGCGAACTACCTCAACAAGCAGTTCAGCACCAACTTCTGAGACCGCCCAGGTCAGGGCGCCCCTTCGGCGGCGTGCAGGATCGTGACGACGCCGATGCATAGCCAGAAGTAGACGGCCAGATCCGGCAAGAAATAGGAATTGTCCACTTCGCCGTGAACCACCAGGGCCAGCATGGCTGCCAGGGCACCCAGAAGTGGCCCCTTGCGCGAGGCATCTGCCCTCCGCAGCAAGCGTAGTCCGAGCACGGCGAACAGGCCGAGCAGTGCCAGGGCGGCCACCAGTCCCAGAAGGCCGGTACTGAGCCAGAAATCGAGGAACATGTTGTGCGGGTGGGAGATGCAGCGCTCAAAGTTCGTCTGGTTATCCTGGCTGTAGTACCAGTGCGCGATGTGGTGAGGAGCGCAAGCATCGTCGTTGGAGTAATAGTAGAGGAAGTTGTCCGGGCCAACGCCTACAATGGGGTGGTCGCGCACCATACGTAGCGCACTGCGCCAAACGGATTGGTGAGCGCCGTTGGAGAGTCCGTGGCCTCCGCTCAGAAACGTGCTCACGCGGTAGTGCGCTAAGAGCAGCGCCACGATAGCCAGTGCGGCTAGGCCGGCCAGAGCGGGTTTCCTTCGCCACTGACAGACGAGGACCAATGCCGCCGCGCAGACGACCGCCGCAACCTCGCCTCCGCGCGAGCCGGTGCGAAAAAGGATGTAGACCATGAGCGCCGAAGCGCAAAGCAGCGCCCCTTGAATCCAGTGCTCATCGATCCGTCGAGAGCCTGGCTCGCGGCCGGCAGCGAATAGCGGCACCCACCCAGGAGCCAGGATCAGCGCGAGAGCCGCGGGTAGGGCGCGATCGATGAGAAGGGACAGATTGTTCTCATTCTGATACACGGCGGCTACGAAGTGCTGACCGATGGTGCTCGCGTTGACCAGGTCGTGCGGCCGGAACAGGATCTGCCATGCTCCAAGAGCGGATATCACGGAGCCCGCCGCAGCGAGTGCCAGCACGAGCAGTGTGGCTCCCCGCGGACCGCGGAGACGCTTCAGGATGAGCCAGTAGTAGAGCATGGGCTCGATGATCCACCAGCGATAGCCGCGCAAGGCAACGGTGTGGAACTGGGCCGCCGCCGTTGCGATGGTCGCGGCGACGAAGAACAACAGGGCCGGCCAGAGAAACGGCGTTGCCGGCACAAATCGGCGGAGAAGACTGACCTGCCGAGGATCACGGGCGTACTCCACCAACTCCTGCGCCGCCACCACCAGGGTAATCAACACGATCACCGTCTCGCCAAGGGAGAAGATCGGGTCGTGCCCTACATGAAGCGTCTTCGGCAGCATGTGCAGCGGAACGGCTAGGGGTACCAGCGCCACGGCAAGCGGGGTGCGCGCCCAGCACAGGCATGCGAGACAGGCCAGAAACAACAAACTGAGCGCGAAGCTCGACAGCTCGTAGTAGAGAACCGCGGAAGCGACCATCGCGGCAGCCCACAGCAGGTCCCTGGCCGGCTCCGGCACAGTGGGCGCCGGCGACTTTGCAGCGGGCTCCGTGGTCACGCCAACACCCTTCACAAGTGTGTGGTCCTGCTATCAAATCACCGTACACCCGCGTCACCGGGCGTACGGTTGCTGCTGCTGCCGAATCTGCCTCAAGATCTCGATATGCTCGTGCGCGGCAGCCGGGCCTACGCTGTCACCAGGTCCAACCGGTAGACGACGCACTCCGAGCCGAAACCGTGCCGGACGGTTGCTCACCTGCTAAGGGTAGACGGTAGAGAGACGATCCGCCAACCATGTTACGCTCAACACAGGTAAGCACCGATCTGAATCGAGGTATGATGCCGCTCTTCGGGCAGAACCCGTCGACACCCAAGACCGCCAACCGCGTGCCGCCGGGTCAGACGCTCACGGCCAAGTGGCCGGTCCTTCACTACGGAAAGGTCCCCAAAGTCGATCTCGCCTCCTGGGAGTTTCGCATATGGGGACTCGTCGAGGAGCCGCTGTCGTTGACGTGGGGAAGGTTTCTCGAGCTACCTCGCGTCACATGCGAAAACGATATTCACTGTGTGACGCGCTGGTCCAGGCTCGACAACTCCTGGGAAGGTGTTTCGGTGGCGGAGATCCTGGCCAGGGCGCGACCGGCGCCCAGCGCGTCGCACGTGCTGGTGCATGCAGAGCAGGGATTCACGGCGAACCTCGCTCTGAGCGACTTCGACCGCAACGAGAACCTGTTCGCGCTGAAGCATGACGGGCAGGATCTGGAGCCTGATCACGGGTGGCCGCTCCGGCTCGTGGTGCCGCATCTCTACTTCTGGAAGAGCGTCAAGTGGGTACGGGGCGTGGAATTCCTCGATCACGAAGAGCCCGGCTTCTGGGAGCAGAATGGTTATCACATGCGGGGTGACCCGTGGACCGAGGAGCGATACTCTTCGTGGTGGTAACACCGGAAATGCCGGCGCACCTCGCCGCGCCGGCAAGCGCGCTCTGCTACAAGGCGAGAGAACTCCGGGATCGGCAGATGCGCACTGGACGCTGAGCGGACTGGGCGGTTCACATTCCGGTTTCCGATCAGTGCGCACGAACCGCTATAATCTTGAAGGCCGTTAACCCGGGCCTTTGCTATACTTGACCGGTAGAGGGGGAGATCCTTACTCCATGAAGCGAACGTGGCAACCGAAGAAGCTGAAGCGGCAGCGTAAGCATGGGTTTCGCGCCCGCATGGCAACATCGAACGGACGGCGCGTGCTCAAGGCTCGCAGGCTCAAAGGACGTCATAGCCTGACGATTTAGCGCGAATCGATGTTGCCACGTGAGCATCGCTTGCGTCGTGCGGTAGATTTTGCGCGCGTGCGCCGTGAGGGCCGCGCCTGGTCGCATTCTTGGCTGGTGGTAACGGCCGTATGTACAGGAGGGCCGGTGACGCGGGTCGGGTTCACTGTGAGCAAACGGGTGGGAAAGGCTCATGTGCGAAACCACGTCAAGCGCGTGCTGCGTGAGATCGTGCGCAGCTTCTTGCCCCAGCTGCGGCCCGGATTCGATATCGTAATCATATGCAGACCCGCGTTGGCCGCGCGACAATTCGGCGAGGTTGCAGATGCCCTCAAGCGCCAATTCGTGACTGCCCGCCTATTTCAGACCGTGCCCTAGGTGGGGCGCGTTTGCTTGCGTGGAGACGATGGAGCAGATTGGGATCCTCCCAGTCAGACGCGGTACAGATGAAACACATACTGATCGGCGTCGTGTGGTTGTATCGACGAGTGATTAGCCCACTCCTGCCGACCTCCTGCCGGTTCTACCCTACCTGTTCGGCGTATTGCGAAGAGGCGATTAGCCGGTACGGAGCGCTCAAAGGCTTGCAACTATCGTGTAGGCGGCTCGGACGTTGCCATCCCTGGAACAAGGGCGGTTACGACCCGGTGCCATAGCCAGCAGGGCACCTGCGGCAGGAGAAGGCCCCCGTGGATATCTTCCTGGTCTTCCAAAGACCATTGTACTGGCTGATTACCAATCTCACGCATCTCACGCTCAATTACGGCGTGGCAATCATAATATTCACCGTCATTATTCGTGGGGTGCTGGCGCCGTTGTACGTGGTCCAGCTGCGCTCCGCGAAGAAGATGCAGATTCTCAGCCCCCAGATCAAAGAGCTGCAGAAGAAGCACGGGCAAGATCGCGAAGCGCTCTCCAAGGCGATGATGGAGCTCTATCGCGAGCACAATCACAATCCTGCTCTGGGCTGCATTCTGCCCCTGGTTCAGATACCGATCCTCTGGAGCTTATTCCTGGTGCTCAGGAACCTGGCCAATGACTCGGCCAAGATCAAGACCTGGGTAGCCCTCCACCCCGGCCATACCCTTGCGTCCAGCCTTCCCAAGCTCCCACATTGGGATCTCTACCAGGCGGACTTCATCTGGCTGTACAACGGCCTCGGCAAGGCAGACCCAACCCATATCCTGCCGATCGTCGCAGGCATCACGCAGTGGATTCAGCAGCGGATGATGCTCAATCCCACGAATGACCCCCAACAGCGGCAGATGAACCAGATCATGCAGTTCTTCCCGATCATGATCGTAGTGTTCGCCTGGACCTATCCGTCCGGGCTCGCCGTGTACTGGGTCACGTCGAACATCATGATGATGTGCATCCAGTACTTCGTGGGCGGCTTCGGTTGCCTCTTCACCGACCCGTTCTCGATTCCGTATGCCGATTCGTCGGGCCCTGCTGCGGCAAGGAACAGGCAGGGAGGCGTGGTGTCACGGGCAGTGGCGGCCAAGGAAGCCCAGGCTCGAGCCCAGATGACACGGCAGCTCGACGCGCGCAAACGGGAGGACGTGGCCCCCGATGAGAGTGCAGGGAACGGTGCCGCGGTCCCTTCCACGAAGATGGATCGCTATGCGCAGCGACACGCGCGCGGTAGTTCCAGAGGGAGACCGAGCGCCAAAGGAGCGAAAAAGTGACCAGTGAGCGGGGCAGCCAGAGCATTACCGTGAGCGCGAAGACGGTCGCCGATGCTATAGCCGAGGCGCAGCAGCGACTCGGACTTTCTGCTGAGGAGATCGACGTCACCGTGATCAGCGAGGGCAGCAAAGGGTTTCTCGGTATGGGCGGCGAAAACGCCCGAATCCTGGCCATGCCCAAGGCCATTCTCTCCCGGCGGGCGCCAGAACCAGCGCGAGCGGCGCCTCCTCCCCAGACTCCGCGTCCGTCTCAGCCCCGAAGTGAGATCGCGCTCGACGAACAGTCGCCGCTCATATCGCGCGCCCGGAAGCAAGCGGCCGAAGCCGGCAAGGATCTGCCGCAGGCCACCATCGAGCCGGTTCTTGCTACGGCGGAGGTAGGCCTCGCCGACGAGGCGGAGCAGGAGACCGGCCAGTCTGAGGCCTCTCGAGCCGATGCCAGCGCCGTGGCCGAGGTTGCCGTGGAGATCGTCCGTGAGCTCTTACAGCACATGGGTCTCACCGCGACCGCTGCCGTGCGCAGCACGGCCAATCCGGTTGTCGTGGACGTGCTTGGCGACGATCTGGGACTCCTGATCGGCCGGCACGGCGATACGCTGGCCTCACTACAGTACCTCGTCAACGCCATCGTCGGCCGGCGCGTCAACCGCTGGTGCAAGGTTATCGTCGACGTGGAGCACTATCGCGTGCGACGAGAAGAAACGCTGCGCTCGCTGGCCAACCGCCAAGCGGCACGCGTGCGCCAGATGCACCGGGACATCAAGCTCGATCCGATGCCGGCCAACGAGCGCCGGGTCGTGCACATGACGTTGCAGAACAGTCCCTGGGTAGTGACCAACAGTATCGGGGAAGAGCCGAACCGGTGCGTCGTCATCTCACCACGCCAGGGCGCTCGGTGAGCGACGCTATACCGTACCTGGTCATAGGGCACGTCACCGTCGACTACACGCCCATTGGACAGGAGTGGGGCGGCACGGCCTTGTTCGCGGCTGTCACGGCCCTGCGCTTGGGAGCCAAGGTGCACGTGTTGACCAGCATGCCGGACGAGGGCGTGGCGGAAGTTATCCCGGAAGGCGTGCTCGTACACAACGTGCCGTCGTCCGTCTGGTGCACGTTCAGGCACGAGTTCGTGGACGGTGTGCGCGAGCAGTACATCACCGACGTGGCGGCGCCGTTGCGCGCCGCGGACGTACCGCTCGCGTGGAAGGACATTCCCGTAGTGCATTTCGGCCCGCTGGTGCAGGAAATAGACCACGACTTGATTGCCTCGTTCCAGGGATCGCTGCGGGCGGCATCCGTGCAGGGCTGGCTTCGCGAGTGGGGATCCGATGGGCACGTCCATCCGCTGGCAGCAGACAAGATGCTCTCCTGGGCTCCCCCGGTCGACATCAGCTTCTTGAGCGAAGAGGACATCGGCGATCAGCGCGGCGTGATCGACTTCTACCGCGCAAACCACCGTATCGTCGTGCTGACCGACGGCAACCATGGTGCCACCGTCTTCGAGGGCGACCGCGCTACAAAGGTGCCTGCCTTTCCGGTCGTCGAGGTCGACGCTAACGGCGCCGGAGACGTCTTCTCAGCAGCGTTTCTGATCCGGTACTTCGGGCTGAAAGATGCAGTCGCGGCCGCCCGTTTCGCCGCCGTGGTCGCCTCGTTCCACGTGGAGCACTTCGGCACCGAGGGCATTCCAACCATCGAGGACGCCGAGCGGCGCCTCCTGGAGTATGACCAGCTCTGACACTACGATCGTCGCCGTGGCAACGCCCCCGGGCCAGGGAGGCGTGGGCATTGTGCGGCTGAGCGGACCGGAGGCGAGGGCGATCGCCCTTGCACTCTTCACGCCCGAGCGTGGCCCGGCGCCTCTGCGAAGCCACCAGCTGGTCTACGGAGAGGCGCGCGATCCGCGCTCCGGGGTGCTGCTGGACGATTGTTTGCTGTGCTATATGGCGGGACCCCACTCTTACACTGGAGAGGATGTCATCGAATTCCATTGCCACGGCAGCCCCGTCGTACTGGAGCGCCTGGTAGCATGCTGCCTGCAGGCCGGCGCTAACCTGGCGAAGCGCGGTGAGTTCACGCTGCGCGCCTTTCTCAACGGCAGACTCGACCTGGCACAGGCCGAGGCCGTGGTGGATATGGTGCATGCGCGCACGCCGACGGCCGCGCAGGTCGCGGCCCAGGGACTCAGTGGCGCGCTGACGCGGCGCCTGGAGCCTATCGTGCAGGCAGTGACCGGCTCGCTCGCCTACCTCGAAGCAACGATCGACTTTGTCGAAGAGGGCTTGCCGGAGAGGCAGACACTGCAGCAGATCGAGGCCCTTGAGCGATCGCGGGCCGGAGTCGCTGCGCTGCTGAGCCGCGCCTCGCATGGCGCCCTGCTGCGCGACGGCGTACGTGTCGTGCTCGCAGGCAAGCCGAACGTCGGCAAGTCCAGCTTGCTCAACGCCCTTCTCCGTCGAGATCGTGCTATCGTCACGCCGGTAGCCGGCACAACACGGGACACGCTGGAGGAGGCGGCCGACATTCACGGCCTGCCCATGTTCCTGACCGACACCGCCGGATTGAGCCGGACGGACGACGTCGTCGAGCGCCTCGGCGTGGAGCGGAGCCGCGCCGCACTCGCCTCCGCAAGCGTCGTGGTGCTCACAATCGATGCAGCACAACCACTCGAGCCTGACGATCTGGATGCCGGCGCGACCGTGCGATTGTTGGCGCCCGCGACGCCGCTCGTACTGGCGCTGAACAAGTGGGACCTGCTGATCGCAGGCGCTTCGCGATGGGAGGTCGAGCACGGCACCGCGATCGCGTCCTGGCAGCCAAGCCGTGTCGTTTGTTGCTCAGCCGTGACCGGCCAGGGTCTAGCGGATCTGGAAGATGCCCTGGCGAAGGCGGCACTGGGCGGTCGAGAGCTTGATGCCGAGGACACGCTCGTTGAAAACGCCCGGCAGACGCAATCCCTGGCCGAGGCGCTCGACGCGCTGGACCTCACGTTGACCGGACTGACCACGAACAGGCCGGTGGAGCTGGTCTGCATCGACCTGCGCCGGGCGCTGGAGGCGCTGGGCAGTGTTACCGGCCTCAACGTCTCCGAGGCCGTGCTCGATCGCATCTTTGCCGACTTCTGCATCGGGAAGTGAGCCGGGCTCATGCCGCGCCCGCGCCGCGTGGTGCCCGTTGCGAGAACCGGGGACAGGTCAGCCTGGCTTTCTCTTACTCGTCTGGGGCTCCCGCTATACGCAACGAGGCAACAAAGGCGATGATGGCGGCCACGGTCAGGCCGGCCGCCGGCAGAGCGAGCGCCAGCGGGCTGGCGCCCTGGTTGGCCAGCAGGGACCACCATGGATGCGGTGACGGCACGAAGATGCCGTTGGCAATATCGAAGGCATTGGGTCCGCGGCCAGGTGAGCTGCGCGTCGAGTAAGTCGCCGCATCGAAGAGTCGACCCCACTGGCCGATCAGCGGCGAATAGGCCGGGTGCCACTTGTAGAGGTCCTCGGCGTCCCAGATACACCGACCCTTTGCCACGTACGCGATGTAGGCGTTCTTGTCCAAAAGCACGGCCGGCACCTGGATCAGGGCGCCCAGGCCGCCGAGCAGCCACGCCATGCGACGCGCCCCTCGCCCAACGCCGTCGAGCAGTGAGCCCAGTGGCACTACAAGCACCGGTATAGCAGGAACGACGAACCGGGGCCCCCACGCCCAACCTCCCAGCCATACGATGAGCGTGTTGGCATGGGTCAGCACGGCGACGGCAAGCAAGCCGGTCACCAGCCAGGCGGCCGGACCACTAACCTGCCTGCCGAAGCGTGGAATGGCCCATGGCAGGAGCAGAAGGACCGGCGCGTACCAGAACAGCCCCTTTCCCGGGCTCAACAGCGGGCCGTAGATGCCCTCCCAGAGAGCCTTTAGCGAGTGAGGCGGGTGCAGATCGTGGACGTCGCCCACGATGCCGTAGCCGCTCGTGGAAGGCGAGCCGAACCGCGCGGCGTCGTACCAACCCGTGATCGCTACTGCGACCACCACCGGCACGAGCAGCACGATTATCGAGAAGGCCCTCCGATCCGGACGACTTCTCGCGGCCAGGTACAGCAAGACGAGAGGAACGTAGAAGACGCTGTCGGCCGCGTGCGTGAGTAGGGCCATACCAAGGCAGCAACCGGCCACTAGCACGGCGGCAGGAGTATCTGGCTCGGGCTCCCAGAGCACCGCTGCAAGAGCGCCCAGCAGGCACAGACCGAGTGTCGGCTCACTGAAAAAGCTGGTCGTGTACGCCCAAGCAGGCGTGGCCACGCCGAAGAGTGCGGACAGACCCAGGGACACGCGGCGCGACCAGCCCAGCCGCAAGGCCAGGGCACAGATCAGCGCGGCTGTGGCCGCGGTCACGAGCGACGTGTAGGCGCTGGTAACGAGCGCCGCGGTTTCGTCGTGAACCGCCGGCGGCACCAGGCGAGCAATTTGCAGCCCGGCGAAGTAAAGAGGTGCCGCGGCAAGCGACTGGCCGATGCCGTACTTGCTGTAGAAGGGCCCTCCGGCCTGCTCACCAATACCAATTACCGCCGGCTCTGTTGGGCAAGCCGACTCTGGTATCGGTATCGTGCGCCAACCAGGCGCCACGGCGACCAAACTGGGCAGTGCAGGCTGAATGTCGATCTCACGCCGGTCGACCAAGGCTCTTGTCACGAGGTACATGGCCCGGCCATCGCTGGACTGCGGCGAGACACTTCCCGCAAAGGTGAGTAGATACAGGCAGAGTAGTGCGAAGGCCACCGCCGCCGGCAGAGCCGGACAGACCTTCGCACGCTTGGAGTTAGACAGGGCCATCAGAGTTGCCTACCGATCGTGGAAGTCAGCCACACGGCAGTGATGGCTCGAGCGGTAGCGTCCGCGTCCTGCGCCGAAGCGTCCAGTCGACGAGCGCCCGTATCGGTCCGAAACCACGTGAGTTGGCGCTTGATGAAGGCGTACGTGTTGTGCCGAGTGGTTTCCAGGGCCTCGTCCAGCGTGCAGTGGCCTTGCACGTGCCGGGCCAGCTCGCGATAGCCAAGCGCCGACATGGATGGCAGCTCCGGATCATAGCCGGCATCGAGCAGCCCTGCCACTTCGGCAACGAAACCGTCGCGCACCATCACGGCGAGCCGTGCATCGGCCCGCGAGAAGAGCAACGGGCGCTCTCCGCAGAGCATGAGCGTGAGCACTTCATAGGGGGAGGCATGACGCTGAAGGGCGGAGAAGGGCTCTCCTAGCGCCTCCGAGACCTCCAACGCTCGAATGACCCGCCGGACGTTCTTGGGATCGATTCGCTTCGCGCTCACCGGATCCACGGCCGCTAAACGCTCTGCCAGGACCAACGCACCGTGGACCGCGACTTCGGCTTCCAGACGCGAGCGCAACTCCAGATTTGGCGCCACCTCCGGAATATCGAAGCCCTGGCTGATCGCGCGCACATAGAGCCCGGTACCACCCGCGAGTACCGGCAATTTCCCTCGCGCATGGATGGACGCGACGGCGGCGCGAGCCTGTGTCGCGTAGAGAGCTAGCGAGAACTGCTCGTCCGGATTGACAACGTCAAGCAAGTGATGAGGTACGCAGGCTCGATCGGAAGGCGAAGGCTTCGCCGTGCCGATATCCATGCCACGGTAGACCTGACGGGAATCGGCATTGACGATCTCGCCGCCGAACGCAAGAGCAAGCTCGATAGCCAAGGCGGTCTTGCCGCTAGCAGTTGGGCCGCAGATTACGAGAAGCGGAGTGTCGCTCATGTCTCGCTGATCGCCGCCCAGGGATCCGTGGCGGTTCCGGCCAGGATCTCTCCCACCAGATAGAGCGATCCGGTCACCAGCACCACACCCGCAATGCCGGTCGCTTCTTTGGCCCAAGCAAGAGCGCCCATCGGCTCGGTCTCCTCGGACACTTCGCGATGTCCGGCATCCCGGAAAGCGCGTGCTATCACGGTCGGGTCGGCAGCCCGCCGATGATGCGCGGCGGTCGCCACGACCACGGCGGCCAGCCGCGCCAGCGGCGCGGCGATGCCCGGAATATCCTTGTCCGCCTGGATGCCGCATACGAGAGCGATTCGCCTGCCGGGATACAGCTCTGTAATGGCGGCGGCGAGCACCGTCGCCGATTCGGGCGTATGCGCTCCGTCGACGACTACAGTTGGCTCAGCCGATATCGTCTGTAGCCGGCCGGGCCAGGCGGTGGCCGCCAGTCCGATCCTGATTGCCTGCTCGTCGATGCGGGTTAGCCGGGTCGCGATCACAAGCGCTGCCACGGTCGCGGCCGCCGCGTTCCAGGCCTGGTAAACTCCTCGCAGCGGCGTTCGCAGCCCAGACAATCGCCATCTTCGCGCAACAGGTGAGTGACCGGCGTCGCCTAGTAGGGCGGCGAATCGCTTCGAGTGTTGAGCATCGGCACCGCCGATCTCGAGGTCAAAGTCGGTGCCGGTCAATCCGGTCGACACCGAGGGCAGCCGCCAGTCGCGGTCTCCAAGCAGCAGTGGCGCCTCCATCAGTCTGCACCGGTCCTCAAACACGCTCACGACCTCGTCAGACTGCGGCGAAGCCACGGCTGGAACGCGCGGCTTGACGATTGCGGCCTTTTCGGCAGCGATCAGCGGCAGAGTGGAACCGAGAATAGCCGTGTGATCGAATCCGATGCTGGTCAGGATAGTCACCAGCGGTCGCGGCACGACGTTCGTGGCATCCAGCCTGCCGCCCAGGCCAACCTCGAGCACGACCAGGTCAACGTGCAGAGCTTCGAACCAGAGCATTGCCAGGGCCACCTGAGCCTCGAATTGTTGGATACCGGTGATACCGCGGAGAGCAAGCCGGTCGACCGCCGGTTGTATTTGCCCGAGCGCTATTTCCGACAAGGTGACATCGTCAAGCAGTTTGCCGTTCACGCTGAAACGCTCGTTGATGCGCAGAAGGTGAGGTTGCGTGAACAGACCCGTGCGGTAGCCGGCGGCGGCTGCTATCGAGGCAAGCGAAGCCGAGGTGGATCCCTTTCCTTTCGTTCCGGCGACGTGAGCCACCGGCAGCCTGAGGTGGGGCGAGCCCAGCTCCTCCAGGAGCGCAAGAACTCGCGTGAGCCCAAGCGCCTCGCTGGCGCTCACATTTCCTTGCTCAAAATCGGGGAATGTCCGAAGGTACTCAACACCCGAGGCTGCTGCCATATTACACTCCTAGCAGGGCGGAGGCCGGCTACTCCCGCGAACCGCACAGCAGGCTGGACTTCCGCCGCGGCGCGTACGTTGCCATGGTACCAGCGGGTCGGGTACACCCAGAGGCGTGACCCTCACTGCGACTCACCAGGGTGCAACTCCATTAGTGTAGGGAAAGAACGTGAATAGAAGACGCCGCTGTGTGAACACCACGATATCCATCGCTATCACCGCCAGTGTGCTGCTCGCTGCGATATGCGCTCCGGTACCGGCCTCTGCCTCCCGCGCGCGCGTTACGGCACCCACGCTTGCCGTCACTCCCACGGCCGTCCTGCCGCACGGCGTCATCCAGGTGCGAGGTGCCGGATTTGATCCCAGCACGGCCGCAAACCAGGTGACGGTCGGAGTATCGGTGACGACGACCGCCGGCACCGTCTTGGTCGCCAACCTGACAACCGATGCGAGCGGCAACGTGGGAGGGCCGGTCGGGGCGGCAGTCACTCTGCCGTTCAGTGTGGATGCGCAGGGCGTCGATCAGGTCGTCGCCACGGAGATCGGCAAGTCGGGCCTGGGTGCCACCCAGCTCATCACGGGCACTGCCCTGCATCCGAACGTCGGCAGCGGCGGAACGCTCGTAGGGACCGCCGGCCGCACGATGACGGTTCACTGCTCAGGATTCGCTCCCACGGACGTCGTACAGGTGACCCTGGGTGGCCGGTCGCTTCCCGACGGTTCCGTCACCAGCTCCATTGCCGACGCGGACGGCAAGCTGGCGCTGTCCATAGCACTACCGCTGGCTTCGCAGCCCGGCAGGCAGCTGCTGGTCGTCAAGGGCAGTGCAATCGGGGCCGGAGTAACCGACTCCGCCTCCACCACGCTCGATGTGCTTGCGTCGCCGGGTACGGTCGGTATCGCACCGAATCCCGCTCCGGTGGGCACGACGGTCACCGCCGAGGCCAACGGTTTCCAGGCGAACGAGCCCGTGACCTTCGCTCTGAAATACTACGATACGGGCCTCGGCTCCTATGCCCTGATCAACGTACCCGCGGACGCCGACAGCTCGGGCACTGCCACCGCGGCGGTGAGCATCCCACACCAAGCCGATCCCACGCGAGGAGGCACGATTACCGCCCACGGAGTCACGAGTGGCGCCACGGCAATCGGAACGATCACGTTCGCGGCAAACGCCACGCTGACCATTATGCCCCAGCACGCCGTGCCGGGGTCGCAGGTGACCATCGTGGGCACCGGCTTTGTGCCGCGTGAGAACCTGTTCGTCACCACGCGACTGTTCAAGCCCCCGGTGGGCACGATCGGCGTACCGGATTCGACCGGTACGTTCACCGCTACCGTGACGTTACTCTCCACGCTGCAGGCAGGCACGCCGTACACCCTGTCCATCAGTGGCACCGGCGGCGACAGCGCCACCACGACCTACGTTCTGGGCGCGCAGATTCCGCCGGCGTTCGCAGTAAGCCCGACCGACGCGGCGCCGGGCACCTTCCTCACGGCATCGGGTCAGGGCTTTGGCGGCAGCGAGCAGATCACGTTCTCTATTAGCGGTACTGTGCTCAGCGTCCAGGGTCCTTCCCCGGTGACGGATGCCACGGGCGCCTTCACCTCCACGATCGTGCTGCCGCTCGGCATAGCGCCCGGCACCTACACGCTGCAGGCTCACGGTATGCGGTCGAACGTCGTGCGGGCCGTCTCCGTCAACGTCGCCCTGCGCCCCAGCAACCAGTGGTACTTTGCCGAGGGCTTCACAGGCCAGGGCCCTAACGTGTTCTTCCACGAGACACTCACGCTGCTGAACGTACAAGACTCGGCCGCGACGGGCACGATTACCTACCAGCTTCCCGACGGCAGCACACGCTCAGTACCGGTATCGGTCGGCCCCCACAGTGTCCTCACCGAGGACGTGAACAGCGACATCGGCTCCAACAAGATCGTAAGCGCAGTCGTCAAGGCGACGGTGCCCATCTACGCTGAGCGCACGATCACGCGCACCAACGCCCAGCAGAAGACGCTGGATTCCGACGTCAGTCCGGGCCAGCAGTCGCCCCAGTCCACGTGGTACTTTGCCGAGGGCTACAGTGGCGTCACTTTCCAGCCCTACCTGACCGTGCTCAATCCCTTCTCGCAGCCCGTCTCGATGACGGTCACTCTGTACCCGCTGACTGGGTCGCCGGTGGCCGTACCGACGACAATCGTTCCCTTTGGCCGCTACACGCTGAACCTTCGCGGCGTATTGCCGGGGCAGTCGTTCAGCACCAGCGTTGTAGCTGATCAGCCTGTGGTCGCCGAGCGCGTGGAGTATTGGGGGGACGGCGTGGGGTCGGCCAAGTTCGGCGCTGGGGTGAAGCCGGGCATCTCCAGTCCGGGCACCGATTGGTACTTCGGATATGGCTCCATCGTCTCCGGCGATCAGTCATTCATCAGCGTCGTCAACCCGGGCTCGCAGATCGCGCACCTGACGGCAACGGTGTTCACGTCGACAGGCGCCCTGACCGGTACGCTGAGCCTCACCGTCGGCGCAGGCCAGCGTGGCACCTATCAGATGGACGCGTTGCTGGCCAGCTCGATAATGAGTCCGATAGCTGTGCGCCTGCACAGCGACGTTGCAGTGGTAGCCGAAGAGGCTCAGTATTATGGCGGCTCGCCTAACGTGGGTAGCCACATGGGTGCCAGCATAGAAGGGCGACAGGTCGCGGCCAGCCAATGGACGTTCGCTAGCGGCGATACCTCGCTCTATAACGAGAACGAGTACATCTTCAACCCGAGCGCCACGGCCACGACCGTCACCGCGGCGTTCTACGGCGCGGATGGACAGGTTCTGCAGGCGAGCTACGCGGTGCCTGCCTATTCCATCGTCACCGTGGCCGCGAGCTCGGCTAAGGGTCTTCACTCCGAGGCGCACGGGAGCGTGTGGACCGCTGCCAAGAACGTGAAAGTCGTGGTCGACCAGGTGCTGCTTCGCAAGGACGGGCGAGCCGCTCTGGCCGACCAGGGGATACCCGGCTAGACCGTTCGCTCAGGTCCCGGCCGGCAGTTACGGAGACGAGGGAACGGATGCCCCGTTCGTGGCGAGCCGGCCGGGAGCGCGGTATTCCCAAGTCGTCGGCCCCTGCCGAGGTGCACCACGAGTGCGGTGCGTCCCATGCGCACATCTGGTGACCCAGTAAAGGATGAGTCGTGGTACTCTGCGAAGGATGGAGTCCTTGTTTTCGTCCGGCCGCGAAGCACGCGAGGCTGCCACGCCGTTGGCGGCCCGCATGCGCCCGCGCAACCTGGAAGAGATAGTCGGCCACGGCGATCTGCTAGGGCAGGGGCGTCCATTGCGACGCGCCATCGAAGGCGGCGACCCGGGATCGCTCATCTTTTGGGGGCCTCCAGGCAGCGGCAAGACGACCCTGGCCCGGGCATTGGCCGGAGCGACAGGCCAGGTATTCGTACAGGTCAGCGCCGTGTCCGCCGGCGTCGCCGACCTGCGCCGAATCGTCGACGAGGCCCGCAACCGGCTACAGCTCTCGGGCCAGCGCACGCTCCTCTTTATCGACGAGATTCATCGCTTCAACAAGGCACAGCAGGATGCCATACTGCCCTTCGTCGAGGACGGCACGATCCGGCTGATCGGCGCCACGACCGAGAACCCGTCCTTCGAAGTGATCGCCGCCCTGCTGTCCCGATGCCGCGTCTACATGTTGAGCGCGCTGCCCGATCAGGACATCGCAACCATCGTGCGCCGTGCCATTGACGATGCCGAGCGAGGCCTCGGTGGACGCGGTCTGAGCATTTCTCCGGATGCCCTGTCCGAGCTGGTCAACCTGGCTAACGGCGACGCTCGCGTGGCCCTGAACGCACTCGAGCTGTGCTCCAACACGTTCGCGAATTCCAGCGGCCTGGCCGAGATAGATACGACTCTGGTCCAGGACGTCGTCCAGCAGCGGTCACTCCTGTACGACAAGGGCGGCGATCAGCATTATGACACGATCTCGGCCTTGCACAAGACGCTTCGCGGGAGCGATCCGGACGGCGCGCTGTACTGGCTCGCGCGCATGCTGCAGTCGGGTGAGGATCCGCTCTACATCGCGCGCCGCATGGTTCGCTTCGCCTCGGAGGACGTCGGCATGGCCGATCCGCAGGCGCTGGTGGTGGCCATGGCCGCGCAGCAGGCCGTGCACTTCATCGGCCGCCCGGAAGGCGACCTGGCGCTGGCTCAGGCTGCGATCTATCTCGCCGTGACCGCGAAGAGCAACAGCGTGTACACGGCCTACGGCGCAGCCTGCGAGGCCGTGGCGCGGACGCGGAATGATCCGGTGCCGATGCACTTGCGCAACGCCCCCACGAGGCTCATGCGGGAGCTCGGCTTCGCCGAGGGATACAAGTACGCGCACGATTTCGAGGGAGCCTATGTCGAGCAGCAGGGTCTGCCGGACAATATCGCGGGAACGCGATTCTACGAGCCGTCCGACCGCGGCAAAGAGCGCACAATCAAAGAGCGACTGAAGACCCAGAGGGGCGAGCAGTGAGGGCATGGCGGAAGTGATTTCGTCAACTGTATCCAGGAGCGCCATGGCGAGACCGAACGTTGCCCAGGCGGCTCCGCCGTCAAGCCGGCGAACGCCCTCGGCTACCGCGTGGGCAATCGTGCTGGCGGCGTTTGCCTGCGCGGCGGGCATTCTGTTGCTGCAGGTCGATAGGCGGCCGGGAGTCATTGCCGCGGCACAGACCGCGACGCACCCCGCCCTAACGGCGACGCGTCTGCCGGCACACCATGCCACTGTGAAAGCCGATCCGCCGCGAGTCTTGGCGCTGATGGGCCGGGTGGAGGACTACGAGCCGGCAATGGGGATGATGGATCTGAGCGTGGGCGAGAGCAGCTACCGCGTCCGTATCCCAAATGCTGTCGCCTCGCAGTCCGACTGCGGCGCGCGGGTATTGCTGTCGCCAGGAAACGCTGTACGCATGACCTTTGCGGCCTACCTGGACGGACCGCTCGAAGCCCTTACAGTTGCGCCGGCAGACAGCGGCGGATCGTTCAGGTGCCCTGGGCGGTGAGCACCGCCAGACATCGATCCAGGACCGTCTCAGGGGGCACTGCTGCCAGGCAGGCGCAGCTCAGGGCGCTAGCCGGAGCGCAGCGTCGCATGCGGGGCTCCGGCGCGCGGTCGGATGGAGGCACGGAACAAAGCCAACTGCCGCCGCACAGGTCCGGCGCCTCGATCAGGCCGGCAAGGGGGCCCAGCGGCTGCCAGCGCCTGGCGTCAGTGGGCCCGAAGAGGGTGAGCGACGGTGTCCCGCAGAGCGCTGCGAGATGGGCTATGCCGGTGTCTGCCGACACCACGAGGCGGCTACGGGACACGACCGAAGCAAGCTCCCGCACCGTTAGCTCCGGCAGCAGATCGGCGGGCGGCTCGCTCGCGGTGATGCGCTCGCGCAGGCCGGCGTCCGCTTCACCGCAGCTCCAGCAGACAGAATGGCCCGCGGCGCGAAGCTTGGCTGCCAGCACGAGGCACGAGTGCAACGGCCATCGTTTCCACGACGCGCCGGCGCCGGCGTGGATGAGCACCGAGCGGGCCAGTGGGCTGGGCAAGATCGCATCGCCAGCGGCAGGGCGGCAGGGCGGCCGCCAGCGAGGCAGCCGATTGCTTCGCTCGATGGCCAGCGGCGCGAGGCACGACACCAGATAGTCGGATTGATGCATGCCGTGCCCGCCACGCGGAAACGAGGCGATCACGGTGTCGACACCGCGCTCCAGCAGAGCCGCCTCGAGCTCGGCGAACACGCTGCTCCATACGACGGCGAGCTGATACGGGAGGCTGCTGGCGCGCCGGGCTGCGCCAAAGAGCGAGGTCGCCAGTGGGCCGTCGCTGTCCTCAACGCGATCGACTATGCCGAGATCCACCCCGAGTCCCAGGTACTCGCGGCGGCCGATCGCGACAATCTCGGCATTGGGCGCCCAAACACGTAGCGCCTGCAATGCGGGAAATGAGAGCAGCGTGTCGCCGAGTGCGCCAGTGATCCATGCCAGAATGCACGCCGGTCGGACGCAGACGTATCGCTCGGTAAGGCGCAAGTAATCCCCCGATTCGTTTGTGCGGTATCAAGCCCTCTGCTATAGTAACCACCGTTGAGGATGGCTTGGCGGACCGCTGGGTTCGGCGCCGCCGCATCCAAGACTGACTGCCCGGCCATCGTCACCGGTGCGGCCGCGGTTTGGAGCCGGAGTGCACGTTGTTCGGGGCCGGCCTTGCGCCGTGTCCCGGGCTGCCAGCGTCTGAGCAGGTCGGCATTCCCGGCGACGCGTAGAGCACATGGAGTTGCAAGCTCGATGAGAAGATCTTGGAAGGTTTTGCTAGGTACGTCGCTCGCCGCAGCAGTGCTGGTCGGCAACGGCATGGGAGGCGCAGGCGTGCCTCTGCGTGCCGCTGGCGCGACCGCCACACCGGCGGCCAAGTCGACGCCTGTGGCGACCAAGGTCGCCACGCCCAAACCGGCACCTACCCAGAAGTCAGGCTTAGCGGCAGCGGTCGTGTTGGAATCCGGCCTCAGCAGGCTTGGCACAGGGCTCACTCCCACCAAGGCCCTGCAAATGGCCAACGCGCTCGTGCCCTCTTTGTATGTCCTCGCGCCAAAACATGTGCCGAAGGGCTTCACGTTGCAGCTCATTCACGTCGACCCGGCACAGGACCAGCAATCGCCCGCCACTGCCTACCTGCAGTACGTCCCCACCAGCCTCAAGAGCGATAAAGGCGCCTATGCCAGCTTTTACGTCAACATGCGGAACGGCCTGAGCACCGTGATCTATCCGGGGGTCAAGCCGCAGGTCGTGACCATCAATCCAGGGACCAAGGGCGTCGGCATTGTCAAGGGTACGCTGGTCGACATCAAGCCCAAGCGCGGCGACGAGATCGTTCATGTGCTCTGGACTAGAGTGACCATCAGTTACGACGTCAGCAGCAACATCACCGTCTCCAAGCTGACGGCCAAGGATCTTCTCGCGGTGGCAAGCTCGCTCTGACCGGCAGCAAGGCCCGAGCTTGAGGCAGGAACCCGGCATGGTTGACGACCGTGCCGGGTTCTTTGGCTTCCTGGGGCACGCGGTGCCGCAATCGCACTGGTATTTCACTCCAAATCGAAACAAAGCTGCGGTAGGTCGTGCCGCCGGCTCGCCAGAGGTATATGATAGGACTGCTAGGGGATAAGGCCCGCGATCGCACGATGCTATACTTGTGCGAGAGTTGACGGCGTTCGAGGACGAAGCGCCGGACATCAGAGTGGCTGCCGGGACGCCGGGGTCGGGTCATCAGGAATCCGGGCCATCGGAGTTGAGCGATCGAGTGGCCGGCTCACGTGGTGAAAGGGAGGTTCTACGATGGGAGAGATCATCCACCTGTCACGAGAGCGGATCCAGATCACCGTCTACATGCGCAGCGATGGACCGAGCCGGCGACGGAGCCAGTGCCATCATGAGTGTCAGATCACGCTGGCGTTAGTCGAGGGCGTCGTCAAAGAGCTGGGCCAGTGGTACTTCGACGTGCGAACCCGCTCCTGGCCCTCCCATTTCTTGGAGGCCTTCGTGCGCGGCGGCTGGCGTGCACCGGTCGTGATGGTAGGACACACGGTCGTCTCCCAGGCATGTGTGCCCGATCGAGCCTGGCTGCGTGCCTACCTCAAGGAGCAAGTTCACATCCTGCGGCCCCGGCTGGCGAAATCGAGCTGATCGCGGTTGCCGTGGGCGGCCGGGCCCTGTATTCTTCCCAAGGGCAGTATGCTGGTTCACACGAGAAGCAGGAGCGTCAAAGGGCGCCCAGGCCGGCGAGCCCGATACGTCCTCGCCTGCTCAGCTTCCGTTCTTGAGCCGACTCCTGGCTGGAGGTATGATTGGACGACTTCGGAGCGCTGGCCAACGATCTGGCGGACTGGTTGAGCGGAAGAGCCGGCGTGACTTCGGTGCAGCGACCGCTGATACCACAGCATTCCGCGGCGCCTCGGCGGGGCCCGTTTCACCGGCCGGCCGCCGCCGCGCCTGCATTTGAGATCAGGTTCACGTTCAAGGGCCGGCCGCGCCGCTTCAGGTACTTTATCGAGGGCGTGGACGACAGCGCGACCATGAAGGCCACGCTCAGGGTGCATTCAAATGGGGAACTCCTGGTGACAGTGCCGGATGGTCCGACCTCTCTCATGCCCAACGACATTCACTACGACAGCCGATTCGTGGCCGCGGGTGTTTTCGGCGAAGTCGCACCGAACCGCTGAGGGTCGCGAGCCCATTGCCGTCTGCCTGGAAGGAGCCCCCATTGCTCGATCGTTCACTCGGCAGCCTGAACATTCGACTTGGCGTTCTGTGCGACCACGCTCTGATCGGTCAAGACGGCAAGCTGAGCGTTATAGGTATCTTCGATCACATCGCCGTGGTAAGGCTTCCGGCGCAACACCCGCGGTTCTTCCTCGTCTGTGTACTTCAAGGCGCCACTTCGTCCGGCTCCGTGGAGATGGACCTGATTGCTCCCGACGGTCGCATGCTCATGCACGAGAGCATTCAAGTAGATCCCGAACAGGTGTCGCAAGGCAACGGCAACCTGATCGCCGAGATCACGATGCTGCCGCTCGAGCAGGTAGGCAGATATGAGTTCCGCATGCTGAGCGGCGGCCTGGACCTGGGGAGGATTCCTCTCCACGTTAGCATGGCCGAGGAGCAACTGGCGGAGTATCCTCCCGACTATCCTAGGGCGTAGGGACTTCCTGGGTCGCGGCCGGAGGAGCGCGTCTCGCTCAGTCTCCCTGCAGCATCGTCCACACCAAGAACGTGGCTATCAGGATGAAACCGCACGCTGCGCTCGCGGCTGCCAGGCCGAACTTCGGAAGCGGACTGCCATGTACGAGCAGGGCGATAGCCACGAGCAGGATAAACGAGAAGAACGAGAAGACGTTGAAGGGTGTCACGACGTTCTTGACCATGCGAAGACAGCACTCCCAATCGCGTGTCACCGGCCACGGCTCGTCGACGCCTGCCGGGCAGCCTGGCGGCTTCCAGTCCCGCTCATGCACCGGGCACAACAGAGCCACGCGGAATCGACGTGCGCGTGGCTCGAGGGACATTCTGGCGCATGGCCGATAGCTCGGCCACTTCGATCATACGTGAAAGACTGTGATCGGGCTAGAAAAGCACCTTGGCGAAGCGCAGCACGCCCTGCTTCCACGGCACCCTGTGGGACACGCCCGATGTGGAGCCGAAGCGATCGAGGTTCTGCAGATACCACCGGTAGTTGCGCACGAGTGCGTCTTTGTTGGAGTACTTAGGCGACCAGCCCAGCACAGATGTGGCGCGGTCTATGGAGACGAAGGAATCCTTCGAGGCCGTTTCGTACACCCACTTGTACAGCGGCGACAGATGGACCAGCGAAAGAAACCGTAGAGCCCAGATCATAGGCGCCGCTGGAAAGCCGCGTATCTTCTTGCCGAACCCTGCCTCGTCGAGCACCGCCTGATAGTCCTCGCGCATGGTGGTGAACTGGGCAGCACCAATATTGAATGTTGCGCTGACCCGCTCCTTGTCACCCGTTGCACAAAGGTAGATGGCATCGCACAGATCATCGACGTCGAGAAGCTGGTAGCGGTTGCTGCCATCTCCAATCATGGGGAAACCCTTGCCGTCCTTCGCCCAGTCGTAGAACAGAGCGAACACACCTAACCGCTCCGGGCCCACGAACGACTTCGGGCGCAGGATGGGCACGCACATGCCCTTCTGGCGATAGCCCAGACATACCCGCTCCGCCTTGATCTTCGCTCGCCCGTAGTGACCCACGCCGTCGAGGCGATCGTCCTCCAGCAGCGGGTGGTGATCGGGGATGCCGTAAACCGCCGTGGACGAAATCTGAATGAAACGGTCGACCCCATGTTGGAGCGCCGACTCCAGTACGTTTCGGGTACCCAGCACGTCCGTGGTGTAGATGTCGGACTTCTTGTAGAGCGGGAGAGCGGCCGCGCAATGTACGACAACTGTCACGCCTTCCATGGCGCGATCCACCGCGCCGCGATCGCGAATGTCGGTCGTGTGGACCACGACACGATCGTGCTCCGGATAGTCGAACTCCGCGATGTCCTGCGAGACTACCTCGTGGCTGCGAGCCAGCAAATAGCGAGCAAGATTGATGCCGAGGAATCCGGCCCCGCCGGTGATCAGGTAGCGTGCCATATCGCCCACATCCCTTACCAAACGGCCGGGCAGCCGCGCCCGCTCGGCGGCGCCCTGGCCAGGCTCGACAAAAACACACGTGCCGCCGAGGGAACCCCGGCGGCACCTGCAAACTTGCTCCCCGCGCTGGATTCGAACCAACAACCTACCGGTTAACAGCCGGCCGCTCTACCGTTGAGCTAGCGGGGATCGGGTGACGGCGTTTCGGCGCCGCGAGAGGTAATATATCTGCTGCCGGAGAGATCGTCAAGCGGCGAATGCCCGACGAATCGGGGCAGCAGCCGGCCACCAGTCCAGGGCAGCACGACACAGGTGCAGGACTCACCGGGGCCTGGACTCCGTGCTCTCGCCACTGGCCGGTACTGGTAGCACGAGGCAGGTATCGAGAACGGCTAGAGCAGCTCGGGAATATCCTGCTCGAGCATCTGAACGATCTTCTTAACGTCCTGAGAGCGTTTCGCGGAACATACGAGCAGCGCGTCGCCGGTGTCGACGACTATGAGATCTTCGACGCCGATAGTAACAACCGTCTTGTCCGCAGGGCCATAGACCAAGCAGTTGTTCGTATCGATGGCCAGGTGACGAGCGTGCACCGCGTTTCCCGTCGCCGGCTCGACCAGCTCGTCGCGCAGTACGTCCCACGCTCCGACATCGCCCCATCCGAGGTCGGCGGGCATAACGACCATGTTGGCGCCGCTCATCTTCTCGAAGATGCCTTTATCGATAGAGAGCTTGGGTAGCTGCGCGTACAGCGCCGCCACCTCGGCCTCCGGCGATGGCCCGTGCAGAGCGAGCACGATATCCTTCAGGATCGCCGAGGCCTCGGGAGCATGCTCTTCGTAGAGGCTTAGAATCGTCTCCGCCTTCCAGACAATGTATCCGGTGTTCCAGAGATAGTTGCCGGCGGCGATCAGCTCGCGAGCCAAGTCTGCCGATGGCTTCTCTACCTGCCGCTTGAACGCGTAAACCGCTCTCCCGGCGGCGTCGGCGCGCCACTCGCCGTATTCGATATAGCCGAGTGCCGTGCTTGGCCACGTGGGCCGCACGTCAACCTTGACGACCCAATCGCGCTCGCTGGCAAGCTCGTGAGCAGCTGCAAGGCAGGCGACGAATTCGTCGTCCCTGCGCACGATGTGATCGGCGCCCCAGAGCGTGGCAATAGTCGACCCGGGATAGCGATCGTTCAGCACTGCCACGGCGTAGCCGACCGCGCCGAGCGTGTCGCGCATCTCGGGCTCGGCGAGCACGTTGCCCGGCGGCAGACTTGGAACCTGCTCCAGCACGATGTCGCGATACGTGGCGCCCGTGGAAACAAAGACGTTGTCGATGCCGATCAGGCGCTCCAAACGGCCGACCATGAGCTGAAACAGCGAGTGTGTGCCGAGCAGCGGTTGGAACTGCTTGGGTCGCGATCGCCGGCTCAGCGGCCAGAGCCGGGAGCCGGCGCCCCCGCTAAAGAGTATGGCCTTGAACTGTTGGCTCGCCATCATCCCGCCCGTACCGGACGCTGGGTCCGGATGCGCCATGTATCGTCGCGTGTACTCATCGGATCCTCCTGGGCTTAAGCGTGGCCGATGAGAGCGTTAGCGGTCAAGCGCAGCGATCACTGCACGTTGCCGAACGTATGCAGGCTGAAGATCTGGAACGTGCCGACGATGTAGGCAAGCCCGAGGAAGCTAATGAGCACGATGGCGAAGCCGATCACACCCAGCGCAGCCATGGGCGCGCCTCGCCAACCGCGCTGCACCCGCACGTGCACGTACAGTGCATAGTATATGAAGGTAATGAGCGCCCACACCTCCTTGGGATCCCAGCTCCAGAAGGTGCTCCAGGCCATCTGGGCCCAGATCGCGCCGGACATCAAGACGAAGGCGATCATGGGTACGCCGAGGGCGATCGCACGGTAGCCCCATTCGTCGAGCTGGTCCAGCAGCTCCGCGTCCGCACCCGAGACTCTGAACTCCGGAGCAGCGCGGGCCACTCGCGGCGCCAGGGTAAGTCGCGCTCCGACGGCAAGCAGCAGGAACAGCACTGCTTCGCAGCCGATCCCGGCAACCTTGCCTACGCTCACGGCATTACCGCTGCCAGGCCACCGCCCGATGTAGATGCCGGCCAGAATTGCCAGCACGATCGCGAACGGCCACACGGCGAGATAGAAGGTCTGCGGTCGTCGCCAGGCCCCCGTGCGCGCCAGATAGGTCAGACTCAGCGCACCGCCCAGGGCAAAGAAACTATACGAAAGCATGGCCATACCAACGTGAATCTGCAGCCAGAAGCTCTGCAGTGCCGGCTTGAGCGGATCGATCACCCTGCTTCCGGAACCGAAGGCAAACAGGGAGTAGCCGGATAACCCGAGCGCTATCAGCAGAGTGGCCCAGCCGACGATGCGAGTGCGCATACGCACCTCTGCGATGAGGTACACGGTCATGATCATCCAGGCGAAGGCGAGAGGTGCCTCAAAAGCGTTGGCGACCGGCCAGTAGCCCTGTGCGTCCCAGCGGGTTCCCAAGCCGAGAGTCATTAGCAGGTAGCCAAGGTACGCTACGCTGGTGGCTGTGAGCCCGAGACGGGCGCGGCTGAAGACCGGTTCCTCAGACGCCCCCAACGCAAGCGATCCACCGCGCTGCGCCAGCCCTGCCGGCGCGGCTTGGAGCTCGGGCGCGATGGCGTGCGCGACATAGAAAACGAGGCTGATGGCATAGAGCCAAAAGCCCAGGAAGAGACTGGTCGACGAGATATTGAGCAACTGGTCCTGGCTCATGCTTCTCCGCTCCCCGAATGATGGCCACTAGATATCGCTGCCAGCTCGCGCTCTATGCGCGCGGCAATGTCACTAAATCGTCGCCTGAAGCCTTGCTTCGTCTTCTCGGCCGAGCCGCGCATCAGAATCGTGCTTCCCGTGCGCGAATCGCCCGCAGGCGTCACATACAGCCACATCCTGCTGAACGGAAAGTAGAGAACGCTGACCAAGCCGAGCAGAATCAGCGCAAATGATGTGAAGATAGAACGGCACCGCCGGATTGTGCCCGATATTGATAAAGGACTCTCGGCGGATCAGCATGGCAAGGCGGAGGCTGCCCACGTCGATAGGCCGGTCCGTGACCATTTCCTGCCGGCCGTTGAAGCTGTGCAGCGACACCGGCACGTCGAGCGCCTCTTTGACGATGCTCATGCTCTGTCCCGACTTTCGCGGCGGCCTGACCACGGTGATGACCGCCAGATCGCCGAGATGCTGCTCAGGCACCGCGTCGTGGAAGGAGAGCGTGACAGCGAGGTCCTGATCAGGCAGGTAGAATGCGGCCAAGCCGCCACCCGCCGGCTGTGTAGCTGCCGTCTCCCGCCGGCTGCAACAGCAGGGCAGGGGCCTCCTGCGTGCAGTCGGGCTGTGACGAAAACTGCACGAGGCAGTATGGCAGCAGAGCCGGCTTCTTGTCGGACGTGTCGATGGCCAGCAGCCGGGCGCCGATGCCATAGTCGGCCTGGTGGACGTCTACGCCGAACATGCCGCCGTAATACCACGGGGAGTTGACGTCAATTCTCTGGTGACGCGACGGCCCGGCACCGCCATTCTCGATGATGGTTAGATCGTCGGCGAAGTTGCGCGGTGTGCCGTTTGGGTACAACCCAAAGTCGAACGAGTCGGATCTGATCAGCAGCCCTGTGCCGTGGCCCACTGCCACGGCCGGGCCGCCCGCCTCAAGCTGAACCGACCTGTCCAGCCAGCCCGCGAGCGCTCCCCAGGCAATGGCCGCGACCATAAGCACGATGCTCGCGTGGGACACCAGGGTACCCAAGCGCATGGCGCGGAAGCGGTCGGACAGCAAGTAAACGTCCGAACCGTCTCTTCTCACGGCAACGCGATAATGGCTTGCTCGCAGGACACGTTCCACCGCGTCGGCAGTACGATCGACGTCGACGGGCGCGGAGACTTGGCGCGCCGTGTCTCCCACGCGGTAGAAGTCGGGCCTGTGCATGACAGGCACGCGAAACGACGAGCGAAATACGGCGGGAACGCGGCGTGCCACGCAGCTCACGATACTGAGCATGAGCACGAAGTTCAGACCGTAGAACCACCACGACTGATAGACCAGCCTGATGCCGTTGTCCTGCGGCATGAAGCTGCCGGCAATCACAATGCAGAGAATCACCAACAGCATGACGATGGCGAACGTCATCGAGCGAAGCGTGCGCCACAGTGCGGTGGGGCTCAGAGCAGCGGCACCGAATGCGCGCAGGTTATGCCCTTGGGCAGCCATGTTCCTCGTATTCGCTCAAGCTGTCGCGGCAGCGCTATCGGCCTCGCATGGGGCGCGGGCACAGGATGCCATACTGATCCTAGGATACAGAATGCCTGTGATGGTGGCGAAACCATCGAGCCGGAGGACAGCCCGGCTGCTCCGCGGACTCCAGCGCGCAAGCACCTCTGTAAGAGCTGGCTGTCAGCGCCGCGCGCCGCGCATGGACAGGGCGATCCGGCCGCGGGCCGCATCCACCGACACCACGCGCACCGTCACCACCTGGCCGACGGCCACCACGTCGAGCGGAGAGGACACGAAACGGTCCGCGAGCTCAGAAACGTGCACGAGACCGGCCTGCTTGAGTCCTATGTCGACGAACGCGCCGAAGTCCACCACATTCCTCACCGTACCAGGCAGAACAGTGCCCGGCTGTAGCGACTCAAGAGAAAGGGCCTCGGTACGCATGAGCGGAGCGGGAAGCGACGTCCGCGGGTCGATTCCGGGACGGGCAAGGTTCTCGAGCAGATCGATCAGCGTCGGCTCGCCGATACCCAACCTTGCGGAGAGCGTCCGTCTCTCCGGAGGATTCTCGGCAAGATACTTCGCGAATCGAGAGGCTCGCGACGAAAGACCTTCATCGCCAGTGGCGAGCGGAATCTCCTCCATCAGGCGGCGGCACGCGGCATAGCTCTCCGGGTGGATGAACGTTCTGTCCAGCACGTCGACACCGTCCGGCACCTGCAGAAAGCCTGCCGCTTGCTCGAACGTGCGGGGCCCTATGCCCGGCACTTTAGCCAGGTCGGCTTTGCGCCTGAATTTGCCGTGCTCCTCGCGATAGCGCACGATCGCGGAAGCCACTTTGCGGTTCAGGCCGGCGACTCGGTAGAGGAGAGCGGCGGACGCCGTGTTCAGATCCACGCCGGCGAAGCTCACCGCGCTCTCCACGACGCGATCGAGGGCGTCCGCAAGGGCCTTTTGCTCGACGTCATGCTGATAGAGGCCCACACCGACGGCGCGCGGATCGACCTTGACCAATTCTGCCAGCGGATCCTGCAAGCGGCGGGCAATCGATATCGCTCCTCGGTCGGTTGCCTCGAGTTCCGGGAACTCCTCCCGGGCAATATCAGATACCGAGTAGACCGAGGCTCCAGCTTCGTCGACCATCGCATAGCTCATTTCGCCATGCAGACCGGCCACGATTTCCGCTACCATCTCCTCGGTTTCCCTGCCTGCCGTTCCGCTGCCCACTGCGAAGACCGTCGCGCCGTGCTTGCCCACCAGACCCTTGAGCGCGGACTTGGCTTCCAGACGGCGATGCTGCGGCGGATGTGGATAGATCACGGTGGTCTCGAGGGGCTTGCCCGTCTCGTCTACCACAGCCACTTTGCACCCTGTCCGGAAGCCGGGGTCGATGCCGATGACCGTGCGTCCCCGCAGTGGTCGCTGAAGCAGTAGCGGGCGGAGATTCCGCGCAAACACCTCTGTCGCGTGCGCCTCCGCCCGCTCCGTCAGCTCCGCGCGCATCTCCCGCTCCAGGGAAGGACCGAGAAGTCGCTGAAAGCCGTCGAGCGCGGCGCGACGTAAATCGCCGGCAAATGCCGAGCGATCGTCCGCGGCGAAGGTGCGCGACACTGCCTGCACTGCCATGGCTTCGTCAATGGAAACCGATATCCTGAGCACCCCCTCGCGCTCCGCCCGGTTGAGCGCCAGGATACGGTGGGCAGCCATGGCCGCCAGCGGACCACTGAATTCGTAGTACTGCTGATATGTACGTTCAGGGTCTTTAGAAGGGTCTGCGATCACCGCCGCAACTGTGGCCGTGCTCGCATACAGCCCGCGAACGTCCCCGCGAACGCCGGCGTCCTCTGAGATAGTCTCGGCTACGATGTCGCGTGCACCGGCCAGCGCGTCATCAGCAGTCGGAACTTCTCGCGCCTCGTTGACGAACGGGGCGGCCAGCGCGGCGCGGTCGCCGATCGCCTGGCTCCGCATGAGATCCGCGAGCGGCTCAAGTCCACGCTCGCGTGCAATCATGGCGCGCGTGCGGCGGCGCGGCCGATACGGCAGATACAAGTCCTCCAGAATCTGAAGCGTATCGGCGGCACGAATTGCTCGTTCCAGCTCGGCCGTCAGCTTTCCCTGTTCGCCAATCAGCCGCAGAACCTCAGCTCGGCGCTGCTCCAAGGCGCGCAGGATACCGAGGCGATGCTCGATGGCGCCGATCTGGACCTCGTCGAGCCCGCCGGTCATCTCCTTCCGGTAACGGGCGATAAACGGAATTGTGCTGTCGTCGTCCAGGAGCGCAATCGTGCGCCCGACGCCGAGGGCAGGCAACGACAGCTCGCCCGCGATTCGCTCCGCCAGCCCACCCGCGGCCATCTAGGTCCCTCCCGTTGGCACCGTCCCGTGGGAGTGTGCCAATGAACTGGCGGTGGCGTCAAATGGCTCCGGCGAGTCGCCAAAGAGCAGAAACAGGCTCGTGCGCGTTTTGAATCACCTGCAAGTACCCTATATTGGTGGAGATACCTCTGCTATCCTAGGGGTTGCGCCCCGACAGGCAGTAATGGACGGAGAGATGGTTCCTTGAACGTGTGGCTACTGAGTCTTCTCGGCGACGCCGACGGCCACACGATCGATGTTCTTCGCGGCGCGGACGGATTCTGGATCTACTGCTTGGTGTTCTTCCTGATCGCGATTCAGGAGGTGGGCGTACCGCTTCCTGTCTTGCCCAGTGAGGTTGTACTTCTCAGCGCCGGCTTCCTGGCCTCGCAGGGCAAGATCGCGCTGGTGCTCATGGGCCTCTTCGCCATGGCGGCCACCTTGATGGGCAACTCACTGCTCTACTACGTCAGCCGCCGCTATGGGCGCGTCGCGCTCGATCGTTATGGAAAGTACGTCATGCTCCGACCGGAGCGAATCGATCGCATCGAGGCCTGGATTGGCAGGCGCGGCACGCCGATATTGATGTACGGACCGCTGGTGCCGATTCTTCGCGCGTACGTGCCTGCGCTCGCCGGCATCTTCGGCGTGCCGTACCGTCTCTACATCTTCGTCTTGACCGGCGCTGCCTTCGTGTGGTCGTTTGGCCTATTGGTCGCCGGGCAAGTGCTCGGCGAGCACTGGTGGGATGCCATGAGGTTCTTCCGGCACAACATCTACATCGGCGTGATCATTCTTCTGGTAGTTGTCGCTGCTACGTACGTCTACGTGCGGTGGGAGCACAAGGCGACTACGACGCGAGCGCAACACTGGCCGGAAAATGTGCTTCCACCACCTCCACACCGTCTGCTCTAGCGCTCGCCGGCGCTGAAGCGGCGTGGGTCCCTCCGCGGCGTTCGGCGACGTGGTATGACCGGGCAGTGCCGCCGCAGGTAGAATGGAAGCGTGACAGACTGGCTGCTCTGCCCTTCGACTGTGACGTCGCGCGCATGTATGCACTAGCGGGATCGGCAAGACATGTCCACCGAGATTACCCAAGATCAGATCATCCGCCAGGTAGTCGACGCGTTTCCCGGCATCGACCAGGTGTTCAGGGCCCACGGATTGCCCTGCACCGGATGCCACGTGTCCACCTACGAGACCATCGCGGGCGGCGCTCGAACGCACTCGCTTGAAATGGAGGCGCTGCTGGCGGACCTCAACCGCTTCGCTGCCACTGGCGCTGTGCCACCGCCCAAGAAGATCAACGTCGTCAACCGCCAGTCCTCTATGCCGGACCGGCGAGAGAATATCAAGCACGTGATTGCCGTCATGAGCGGTAAGGGGGGAGTGGGCAAGTCGCTAGTAACCGGTCTGCTGGCCGTTACCCTCAGGCGCTCAGGCTATCGCGTCGGCATCCTGGACGGTGACATTACCGGGCCGAGTATCCCGAAGATGTTCGGCCTGCCCGTAAAGGCCATGATTGAAGGCACCATCGAGGCGCCCAAGACGTCGACGGGCATCGCCGTGATGTCTATGAATCTGCTCCTCGAATCCGAAGAACAGCCTGTCATCTGGCGGGGCCCGATGGTTGCAGGCGCCATCAAGCAGTTCTACAGTGACGTGGACTGGGGCGACCTCGATTTTATGCTTGTCGACCTACCTCCCGGCACCTCCGACGCTCCGATGACGACCATGCAAGCCCTGCCACTTGACGGCGTGATCGTGGTGAGCACTCCCCAGGGTCTGGCTACGATGGTCGTCGCCAAAGCAGTGCGCATGGCGCAGAAGCTCGACGTGCCTGTTCTGGGCACGGTCGAGAATATGAGCTATATCGTCCTGCCGCATAGCGGCGAACGGTACGAGCTGTTCGGGGCCAGCCAGGGACAGCACCTGGTGGCACTTACCGGCGCACCGCTCTTGGGACGGCTGCCGATCGATCCGGAGATTGCCCGAATCTGCGATGCAGGCGAGATAGAGACCTACAAATCGGAAGCGTACGCTGAAATGACCGCCAACTTCCTGAAGGTCGTGGAGCGTGCGCCCGACGCGGTTCCAGCCGTGGGCACCTTGCTCAAGATCGGTAGGATAGCGCGTCCGGGCAGGGCCTGACGCTGTCCCGTGGCGCTGCTACAGCGCGCGATGCCGATATCGGCGGGTGACTCTCTATCAGGTAGTCGGCGCCAGCGGTGACGTGCCGCCTTCGAACAGGTTGAGCTTGAAGAACAGCACGAGCCCAACGATTACGGCGAGCACGACGAACGTCACGAGTAGCGCCATCCACGACAGGCCGTCGTCGACATCGCCTTGGTGATCAGTCTCTTCCATTGCTTGCCAGCGCCTCACGGGTTACCAACCGCGCCGT
The DNA here is from genome assembly GCA_963827235.1 of uncultured bacterium. GTDB lineage: Bacteria > Chloroflexota > UBA5177 > JANWHV01 > JANWHV01 > JANWHV01. The sequence continues at coordinate 229,940 of CAWHAE010000008.1, read as the reverse complement.
GCTGAACCGGCGGTCGTCCTCGCCACGCTCGCCGCCACTCGGGCGCCAACCAACACAGGTCGCGGGTTGCGGGAACCATTCCCGAAACCCGCGAGCATACTACAAACTCCCAAGTCTCGACCGCCCGATGGCGAGGGCGTGTCAGGCGTAGGACTTGATCATGTCGGCCAGTGAAATCGGCGCGTAGTCGCCGGCGTGGCCCGCCTGGCCGAACTGGGTCATGCGCTGAGCCACGACCTTCTTCATCGCCTCTCGTGCCGGCTTGAGATAGTCGCGAGGGTCGAACTTCTCGGGAGTCTCCGCGAAGACCTTGCGGATGGCACCCGTAATGGCCAGGCGATTGTCCGTGTCCACGTTGACCTTGCGCACACCGTTGCGGATTCCAAGCTGGATCTCCTCGACCGGCACACCCCAGGTGGGCCGCAGCTTGCCGCCGTACTGGTTGATTACGTCCTGCAGGTCCTTAGGTACGCTCGAGGAGCCGTGCATGACGAGATGTACTTTGGGCAGCCGGTTGTGAATCTCAATCAAGCGATCCATCTTGAGCACAGAGCCGTCGGGTTTGCTGCTGAACTTGTACGCACCATGGCTGGTGCCGATGGCAATCGCCAGCGCGTCCACGCCCGTCCGTGCCACGAACTCTACTGCCTGGTCGGGGTCGGTCACGTGCTCGAGGCCGGATCCGCCAGCGCCGTGCCCGTCTTCGATTCCGCCCAGCACGCCGATTTCGCCTTCTACGGTCACACCCTTGGCGTGGGCCAGCTCCACAACTGTTCGCGTCGTCTCGACATTGTAGTCGAAGCTGGACGGAGTCTTGCCGTCAGGCATGAGCGAACCGTCCATCATGACGCTGGTGAAGCCGAGGTCAACAGCGGACTTGCAGGTCTCGATACTGTTGCCGTGGTCGAGGTGCATGACGAGGGGAATATCGGGATATAACTCGGCTGCGGCCAGCATGAGATGATAGAGGAACTTGTCCTGCGAATACGAGCGCGCTCCTCTACTGGCCTGGATGATCACGGGAGACTTGGTCTCGAGCGCTGCCTCCATGATCGCCTGGATCTGTTCCATATTGTTCACGTTGAACGCGCCGACTCCGTACCCACCTTTTGCAGCCTCGTCGAGAACTTGTCGCATTGAAACTAGGGGCATCCTGTGAGCTCTCCTCTCTATGACAGAAACCGGTTCTATTTTAGCGTGTTCCGGCGGCGCCGGACAGGAACTGTATCGTCTCTCCTGAACGCCGGCAATTGCCTCATGCACTCCGGCCCCAAACGCGCCTTCGTCGGGCCCACCCGGATGTTGTGGCGCAACGACCTACCACGTCTTGACGATGGAAACCAAGCCTGGCATGCATGGAGACGGTCGAGACGACGGCGCTGCCGGGACCACCGAGGTCGCAGGCCCGAAGCCGTGGATCATTCAGCACGGGTCCGGGAAGTCACTGGCGGGCGAGCAAGGCCCTTCTGCTGCCCTGGTATACTCCCCGGAGGAGGATTTCGTGAGTCTGCAAATGGGTATCGTGGGCCTGCCGAACGTCGGCAAATCCACGCTTTTCAACGCGCTGACCGCCGCTGGAGCCGCGGTTGCCAACTATCCGTTCTGCACTATCGACCCCAACGTCGGCGTGGTTGAGGTGCCCGATGAACGGCTGCACGTGCTTGCGGAGATGGTGCATCCCAAGAAGATTGTGCCCGCCACCATGGAGTTCCTTGATATCGCCGGGCTCGTTCGCGGAGCCAGCAAGGGCGAGGGGCTCGGCAACCAGTTTCTCGGGCACATTCGCAACGTAAACGCAATCGGCATGGTAGTGCGGTGCTTCTCCGACAGTAACGTCTCGCACGTGGAAGGCACGGTCGATCCGCGCCGTGACATCGAGACTATCACCGTCGAGCTCTGCCTGGCCGACCTGCAGTCCGTCGCCAAGCGCGCGGATCGTTCGCGGAAAGCGGCGAAGGCCGGGGACAAGCGACTGCTCGCCGAAGCGGAAGCCCTCGAAGACCTGGCCGCCCACCTCGATCGGGGCCTGCCGGCTCGCACGTACCGGCTTACAGACGACGTGGCGCCGGTGGTGCAAGAGCTGCACCTCCTCACCGCCAAGCCCGTCCTCTATATCGCCAATCTCGACGAATCCGATATGGCGACGCTGCACGAGAGGCAACCAGCTAGCTTCGCGGCGGTCGAAGCACATGCCAGATCCGAAGGATCGGAAGCGGTCGCGGTCAGCGCAAAGATCGAGGCGGAGCTTGCAGAGCTCGGAGCGGAGGAGGCGTCGTTCTATCTCTCGGAGCTTGGTCTGCCGGAGGGCGGCCTGCCCAGGATGATCAAAGCAAGCTATGCGCTACTCGACCTGATCACGTTCTTGACTGCCGGCGAGCCGGAGGTTCGGGCATGGACGATCAGCAAGGGTACACGGGCGCCCCAAGCAGCCGGTACAATTCACAGCGACATCGAGCGGGGATTCATTCGCGCCGAGGTCACCGCGTACGACGAGCTGGTAGCAGCCGGCTCGTTCGCCGCGGCCCGGGAGCGAGGAGTCACCAGGCTCGAGGGCAAGGACTATGTGATGCAGGATGGCGACGTTGTCTACTTCCGCTTCAACGTATGACCCGGCGCTCCCTGAGGACCACGACTCCCGGCGACTGATCGGTCGCGGTCGCGGACTTCTGGCGGAGATCCGAACGGAGCCGGCACTCAGAGGTGAGGAAGAGCTCCTCGAGCTACCGCGCGCAATCGCCGGCGACGACGCTATAGCGGTTATCATGGCTGCCGTGGACGCCTACCTGGCGAGTGAGTCGAGCAGGCCGGCAGTGAGGCGGGGCTGCGCTACGTGGGCCGAGGCGGGAGTACTGCACGACCTGCGTGGCTCAGGACCGTGGCCGGCGGGACGTACGAGCTGGCACGAGGCCGAGCTGCCGCGATGAGGGGCTCTGAGCGAAAACCCGGCGGCTCGCTGCGCCGGGTGCTTGTCGCCACTCGGGGCGAGTCCGCGGTGCGAGTTATCCAGGCCTGTCGAGAGCTCGGCCTCGAGAGCGTTGCCGTCTACAGCGAAGCGGATGCTCTGTCCCAGCACGTGCGAATGGCAGACGAGTCCCACCCACTCGGCCGCTCGACCGGCGCGTACATGGACATAGAGAGGATAGTGGAGGCCGCCCTGGAGGCGCGGGCCGACACCGTGCACCCCGGCTATGGGATGCTGTCCGAGAACCCGGCCTTCGCGCGCGCCTGCACGGCAAGCGGATTGGTCTTTGTTGGACCTTCGCCCGAAGCCATGGCTGCGGTCGGCGACAGAAGCCGGGCAAGGAACCTTGCCGAGAGCTGTCGAGTGCCTGTCTTCCCTGACGAGATGGAGCTCATCCGGGACGACGCGCATGCGGTCATCGTCGCACTGCGTCTTGGCTTTCCGATCGTGGTGCGTGCCCTGTGCGGAGCGAGCGGACGCTGCCAGGAGGTCGTACGTCAGGCCGATGATTTGAACCAGGCGATCAGTCGGGTGCGGCGTGAGGGAATGGCGTCTTATTCCGACGATGCAATCTGTCTGGAGCGGTTCATCGCGGGACGACGTCGCGTCGACGTCGACGTTCTGGCCGACATGCACGGTGCCGCCGTGAGCTTGGGCTCTCGAGAATGCCCCGTTCAGCCGTTGCGTCGGCGGCTCGTCGAGATCGCTCCCGCGAACATATCGGAACCGCTCCGGCGGCGGCTTGATACCGCCGCGCTCTCGATGGTGGTGGCGAGCGGGTTCCACGGCGTAGCCACCTTCGAGTTCCTGGTGAACGGCGAAGAGTACTACTATCTAGAGACCGCCAGGTGCCTTCAGGCAGCGCAGGCCGCCACCGAGTCGGTCACCCGCGTGGACATCGCGCAGGCACAGCTTCGGATAGCCGGAGGATCGCCACTATGGCTGGGTGCAGACGACGTGAGGCCCATGGGCCACGCGCTCTCGTGCCGTGTACACGCCGGCGATATCGAACAGCCCGGAGCATCGCCCGGCGAAACAGTTGCAGATGTTCACCTGCCAACCGGGCCGGGCCTGCGTGTCGACGGCGCCGCGTGCTCCGGAAGCGATCCGGTATCTCTGCCGGACGGCCTGATCGCCCAGATCACTGCCTGGGCCCCTGATGCAGACATGTCGCGGCGCCGGATGATCCGGGCTCTAGGTGAGCTCGAAGTCGAAGGTATATCGACCGAGGTGCCCAGCTTGTTGCGCTTGCTGAGGCATCCGCGTCTTGTCGACGGCCATCTTCCGGCCGAGCTCGTCGAGCTGGTCGACGGAGAGGGTACGCGTGAGCGCCCCAACGGCCGCCAGCCGTCGGTATCTTCCAGGGAACCGGCTGGCCGAAAGCCACAGACTGCGCCGAGGCCCGCCAACGAACGACAATTCCAGGTTTCAATTGAAGGGAAGCCCTATGTTGTCGCCGTCGCCGAGCTGTCTCAGCCTGCGAGGACCTCAGTTCGCAGTCACGAGGCCCTGCGCCACTGGACCCGGTCGGATGGCATAGTTCGGTGCCCGATGCGCGGCACGCTCGTCGAGATGAGGGTGACGGAGGGAAGTCAGGTGCGTGGGGGGGCCGTGCTCTGCACGATCGAGGCGATGAAGATGGAGAACGAGGTGCTGTCACCGCACGATGGAGTCGTCGCGGGTATTGTCGCGCACGCGGGAGAGAGCGTGGCAGCCGGGGCGACGCTCATGCGCGTGATAGCGGCGCGGTGACGTCCGCCGCGGATCGCTCGGGTGGAGCTGCCGCTCGCAGATTGCCCAGTGCCCGGACCTGCGTGCTCGCGCAGGTGGCACGACGCTGGGCCGGACGCCGCCGAGGCAATCCCGTCCACACGGGATCCCTGGTACGCCCGTCGGAGGCGCCGCGCACTCAGGCACCCTGGACGCACTTTGACGCGATACACCGTGTGCGCTACTGATCGGGAAGAGACATCCAGGCACGGGGGCGAAGTGGATCGAGAAACGGTGTGGCGGGTCATCGCCTTTGCCAGGGCCGAAAGCGGCGATCAGGTCGATCGAACCGCGGGCATCGTTACGGAGCTGCTTGTCGAACAGTCTGTCAATACGATCGTGGCGTTCGACCGTGAGCTATTCGACCTGGTAGCCCAAGCCTATCAGCCCAAACTCTGGGCCGCCGCGTACATCATCAACTACGGCACCTCGGACGCCGGCTTTGAGTACTTTGCGGGATGGCTCATCGCCAAAGGCGAAGATGTGTACGAAGCCGCGGTGGCCGACGCCGACTCACTGGCAGATGTCATAGATCTCGATGACTCCGCCGAGTGCGAGAGCATGTTGTATGTGGCGCAATACGCATACGAACGGCGCATGGGACGCGAGATGCCCACGCGTCATCGACGATCGCCGCCGCGAGATGCTACGTTGCTGGATGACAGCGAGCTCCCACTGCTTTGCCCCAGGCTATGGGCCAAGTTTAGCACCTAGATCGGTAGGGTTTGAGACAGGCAAGAGACACGCGGAGCTGCTGCCAGGCAGTCGCGCGCCGGCATCGCAGTGTGCAAACCGCGCCGCGAAGGACGGAGTCGTGATGTGCGATGTGCTATATAGGTACAGTGAGAACGTGCACGCGCTCGCCGGTGCTGCGTTGCAGGCACGGTGTAGCTGTTGAGCGGGGACGAACCTAGCCTGGCGCCGCTCCACGGCGGCAGGTCGACATGGGCGGAGATGAGGGTGATGAACAAGGTCAAAGTGCGCTGCTCCGTATGCGGAAAGCCTTTCAAGACGCCATCGCTAAAGAAGACCGTTTGCCCGTCATGCGAGGCCGAGGCCAAGCGCGCAAAGCATCACCAGGTAGACGCGCACCAAGCGGCTGAGCCGGTTGCCAGGACGCTGCCGTCGGTCGACGTACGGGCCGCGCTGCGAGCCGCACAGGAAAATCAAGGCCAGTTTGGTGCCTATCGTCCGCCGGTTCCGACCCCACCGGCGTCCCATGTCGAGCAGGTGCACACGCGGCTAGAGAGGGCCGTGCCGGCTGCCACGCCCATTGCCGCCAAGCACGAGGAGAAGACCGCGGTCCGCAAGGCCAGACCCACAGGGCAACCAAGGCAGCGGGTGCCTCGCCCGCCCAGAGAACCTAAGCCGCGGATTCAGCAGAAGCCGTACGAGCCGTCTGCAGAGCAGATCGAGGCGGTCCGCCTCCGCTATCTTGAGCTCGCCCAGCCGGAGTTCGACGGCATCCGCCACCAGATCGCCACGGAGCTCGGCATACCTCTCAAGGCAGTGAAGGCCATAATCAAGCATACGCGCGACGAGGTACAGATTCAGAGCTGGTGGGAAAGAAACTCCGGCCTTCGCTCTCCGGAGGATCTGGACCGCATCAGAGAGCTGTATCTTCCGTTGCTGCCGGAGCCCGAGGTGGGAGTGCATAAGCAGATCGCGGCCCAGCTGCACCTGACTAACACGAGCGTGTACCAAGCAATTGGGCAGATACGGGCGCAGCTCGAGCTGCCGCGATATATCGCCCGAGAGGAAATGCCGCCGGCGAGCGAGCGCGCCGACGGGTCGACGGACTCCGAGGCCAACGGCCACGGTCAGACCACGATTGCCGACGCCGGCGAGACGGACAACGGTGTGCTCGATCAGGTCGATTCCAGACCTGCCGCCGGTGAATGAGCGAACTGACTGAATCGGACCCCGGCGCGGCAGCCGGCGTGAACGACATCGTCGCCAGGGTGCGGCGAGGTGAAGTGCGCGCCGTTGCTCGGTTGATCAGCGCGCTCGAGAACTCGAAGCCCGAGGCACGGCCGGTACTGCGACGATTGTTCCCCTTGACTGGCAGGGCATATGTGATCGGAGTGACCGGTTCGCCGGGGGCAGGAAAGAGTACGCTCGTCGATCGGATCGCCCACCAAGCAAGGGCGGACGGTCGCAGCGTGGCCGTGCTCGCGGTTGACCCAAGCAGCCCGTTTACCGGCGGCGCCGTGCTCGGCGATCGTATCCGCATGCAGGCGCATGCCGGCGACCCCGGCGTGTTCATCCGAAGCATGGGCGCGCGAGGCTACCTGGGAGGACTTGCCCAATCTACGCGCGACGCACTGAGAGTCCTCGACTCCGCAGGCTACGAGCTGATTCTGGTGGAGACGGTAGGCGTTGGGCAATCCGAGCTGGACATCGCCGGCGCCGCCGACACGACATTGGTCGTGGTGACGCCGGACATGGGTGACGCCGTGCAGACGCTCAAGGCCGGCATCCTCGAGATTGCTGACGTCTTCGCCCTCAACAAGGCGGATCATGCGGACGCTCCGCGCATGCACAGGGCACTAAGCTCTATGCTTCATCTGCAGGATCGCCACGAGTGGAACGCGGAAATCGTCGAGACAAGGGCGCACGAGGGCCAGGGCATCCAGGCGCTCTACGCCGCGCTTGATCGACACCGCGCCTGGCTCGAGAGGACCGGCGGGCTGACCGAACGGAGAGATTGCCGGTTGCGGCGTGAGGTTCGCGAGCTAGTCGAGCGGGGTCTTCGGACGTCGGTCGCGCCCCGACTGCTGGCAGCTTCCGGATCGGAATCCGTTTTGCAGGCGGTGATCGATCACGTGGTCGACCCCGCGGATGGCGCGGACCGCATTCTGCAGCTCGCCGTGGATGTCGCCTTCCCGCCGCCCGCGGCAGCCGAAAGCAACGATGGGATCATCGAGGATGCCGGGCAGGCGGCCAACCTTCCATACTAGCGGTGTGGCCGCCCGGCTTGGGCCGTAGAGGGTTGGCTGGAACCGCCCGCTGGAGATGCGTTTCGTGAGACGAGTATGATCGAGCCGTTACGACCGCTGCCGGACGCAGCGCGGAAGGTCCTCGAGACCCTACATGCACCACCCCGATTGCTCGCGCATCTGGCGCTGGTCCACGAGGTCACCTACGAGCTACTGGACGGCCTCGCCGTCGCTTGGCCGGACCTCCCGATCGACCGCGACGCCGCGCTGCTGGGAGCAGCGCTTCACGACGCCGGCAAGACGGTCGATCGGGAAGAGCTGAGTGGGTCCGGGAGCAAGCACGAGGACAACGGACCGGCCCTTCTGCTGGAGAAGGGCCTGCCGGAGCGGATCGCTCGTTTCGCGCGCACGCATGGTCAGTGGGCGGATGATCCATCCGTCACCATGGAGGACCTTCTCGTCGCTCTGGCCGATCAGCTCTGGATCGGCAAGCGAGACCGGGATCTCGAGGACAGGATCATCCACCAGCTGGCCGAATTCAGCAAACAACCTCTTTGGAGCGCGTTCGCCGCGTTCGATGAGCTGGAGCTGTCCGTGCTGGAGGGCGCTGGGCAGCGCTTCGCACTCTACAAGAAGATCGCAGACGATGAGGACAAGCTATCGTGACGGCACTGCCGCCTACGGCGATGCATTCATGCGGTGGTACTGCTCGAACCACTCGGACAGCCCGCCCGCAAGATGCTCCTGCTCCGCTAGCACGGCGTGCTCGTGTGCTGCCTCGATGCCACCGTGTATCACGCGTTTCAGGTGATCCGGATCGGGCACCGATCGTAGCGTGACGGGCGGCGCATCCCGCAGATCCAGGACCAGGGAGCCTGTGTTCAGCAGCCGTCCGCTGATTGCCGCCGTGCAGGCCACGACGTCGCGAATGGCACCCAGGTCGATCACCTGGTCGCTTCTGCCCAGCGCAAACAGACCACGCAGCCTCACCACGTATTCCGGCGTCACGATATAGAGACGGGCTCGCCAATCTAGGATGAGCCAGCCCAGCCATGCCGTTCCTGCCGCGGCCAACCCAAGGGCCCGTGCAAGCGGAACAGGAGACATCCAGACCCAGGCTACCAGCCAGAGCGCGGCGAGCGCACAGAGCCCGACCAGAAGTCGCCGCACCAGGACAAGCGGGTGCCTGCGTGTGGCGTAGAGAATCGTAGCGCCGCCGAGGCGGCGTTGAGCCGACACGGTCAATGGAGTAATCTCTTCCAGCTCAATGGTCGGCGAGTTATGCTCGCCGTTGCCGCCGCGGAAGAGCCTTGTCAGAGCGGCCTGGATTCGCTCGTCGCCCGATCCGTGCAGGCGCCGATGCTCCTCCTGCGCCTCAAGGGCCAGTTGCTGCACTGCCGCCTCCAGCTCACGCGGCCGGCTAATCCGGCTGAGCACGAAGCGGCTGCCACGCCCTTCCACCTCGACCACAAGATCGCCAAAGTCGAGCAGACGGGCGAAGGCGCCATCCCGGACTGCCTCGCAGGGACGCGCGCTGCGTAACGGCGCCTCGCGACGGCGTACCCCTGCCATGCCGTGCTGCTCGATCAGTCGCATGTTCGTCAGAACCCAGCACGTCGCAAGCCAGTCGGCGACGTCACGTCCGAGCCACTTGAGCACGAGGAGCGCAGCCACGACCAGGATGGCAACGTCAACCCCGCCTGAGTACGCGGCAAGCCCTGCCCCAGGCAGGCAATAGTCGGCGAGGGCGTACAGCGGCAGGAGCGCCAACAGGGGTATGAGCCAGCACAATGGGCCCACGACAAACCACCAGTGTCGCCGGATCAGCGCGACACGGTGCTCTCCCGCCTGCAGCTTCAGGGACGAGGCACCTGCCATGCGACCTCTCGCCGGGAGAACCGGAATCAGCGCCGCCAGAACCTGCCGGCAGCAGTCTGGCTCTTGGGCTTGGCCGGCTCCTCGGCAACTTCGGAATCCCCGGCCAAGAAACGCGCTATATCGAACACGTTCTGGCTGATCTGCGACTCACGGGCACTAAGCACGAACGGCGTCCCTGTATTTGCCGCCGCCGTCGCCCGCTTGCCGTCGCTGACCACTCGCCAGCGAAGCTCTTGCTTGAGGAACGCCTCGAGATCCTTCAGATGGCCAGGCGGCACGCTATTGGATCGCATGAGCACCGGGACAATCTTCTGCATGTCGTAGTTGAGCAATCGCACCACGCGCAGGAAGGAGTTCAGATTCTTCATGGCGGGCAGGTCCGGGCCAATTGGCACCAGGATCGTGTCGGCGACTTCAAGCACGGCCAGTACGCGCTCGTCGTAGCTCGGCCAGGTGTCGACGAGCGTGAAGACAAACAGCTGCTTCAAGATTCCCAGTATGCGCTGCATCTGTTCGCCGCGAACGCTGTCTCCTTCTTCCGGCCGGAGCGGGGCAAGCAGCACCTGCAGTCCGGTGTGGTGGCGAATAAGCGTGTCAACCACGGATTCGGGCGTGAGCTGCTCCGCCTCACCCACGAGCTGCAGTATGGACCGCGTGGGCTGCAGCTCCAGAAACACCTCGTGGCTGCCAAAGCTTATGTTGCCGTCGACCAATGCGGTCTGGTGGCCCGCTAGTTGCAGCGCAAGAGCCAGGTTCACCGCGAGGGTAGATGTGCCGACGCCACCCTTTGGACTGAAAAGCGCCACGACCTGATGAGGCTTGTCCGATGTGCTCTGCGGCAGCGGCGTCGCGCTGGCCGGCAGATGCGTCGTGGGCGCCCTGACGGCCATGGGACCCGCAAGCACGCGCAGCTCTTCACGCACGTCGTGCGCGGCCTGCCGCAGAGTAACGATGTCGAATGGATAGCGTAGCACTCGCCGCGCCCCGGCGCTCATCGCCTCGGCCAGCGCGTCGGCAGTATAGTTGGACGTGTAGCCGATCACCACCGCAGCCGGATAGGAGCTCTGCACCTTCCGGGCGTACGCGAGGCGCAGTGAGCGATCGGCATCCAGGCCGACCAACAGCACATCAGGACCGGTCCAGCCGGCAGGCGCAGCGAGTGGCCGCTCGGGAGACAGGGCGCGGGGCGAACAGCCGGCAGCGGCGAGCAGCCCGATCAACTGTTGAGCCACGGACTGGTTCCCCTCGATCACCGCGATCTCGAGGTTGTCACCCTCCCGAATCATCTGTGCACTTCCATGTTCTCTCGCCCCTTAGTCTGTGACGTGCCGGCCCGGCAATGCCGGGAGATTCGCGAACATGCAGCAGCCACGACCGCAAGGTCGTCACATGACTCCACCAGCCGGATTGTACCGCACTGCCGCCAAGTGCTGATAGTGCTATCGTGCGCAACAGCCTAGAGTCTGTCCGAGATCCAGGACTCTGGTCCCGAAATACCCGTGCCGCCGGCACCAATCTATCTTCTCCGGGCGGGATGGGCTTGACTCCCGTTGCCGGGTCGCAGCCGCGGCACGTGCACACTATGATGCAGACCGCCTCCGGACGCCGGACGGCGCCGCCAGGACACCCGAGCCCAAAAGATAGGGTCGTCGTTGCTGGTACCTGCCATCGCCAACAGCTCCGGCTATCAGGCATGGTCGGCGCGAATCCAGCTCAGCCGCCTCTCAGGCGGACCGGTGCAGGGGCGTCACGGACGGACGTAGGCCGTAGCGGCGCCGATCCCGGCCGGCAGGTGTATCGCCTCGTAATGTTGTTTAAGCCACGAGACATACGGCGTGCACTGCGGCGTCGCCAGCAGGGCGCGCGTCAGGACAACCGCCTTGACCTGGTAAGCCTGTGTTGCCGACCGCAGCGTCGACAAGGGCAGGTATCCGGAGACGCAGCGAATAGTCGAGGTGTCGGTCAACTCCGGCGGCACGAGGCGATGGGCCAGCACGGCGATCGTCTGGTCGTCGACGACGACCGTATCGCCCAGCCCCGTGTGGGCGTCAATCCAGGCAGCGGTGCTACGCTTCGGCGTCATGTCGCTCGAGGCCTGCACCGCCACGAACGCGTGTCTCGTGTGATCCAGCACGTCCGGCAACCAGATGAGATAAGCAAGCGCCGCGCACGCGACCACGAGGGTAGCCGCCCATCGGGCTGCCGGTCCCATACCGCGCACGGGAATTACGCTGAGCATCAGTCCGGCCAGGGCGGCCATTGGAGCCAGCAACACGGTCAGATGGTGCACGAATAGGGGCTGGTAGTCGACCATCGTCGCCAGATCGGCTACTATCCATGTGGCCGGAATAAGCGCCAGACCAAGACGCCTCAGTGCAGCAACTGCCGCGCCGGCGAGGGCGAGCGCGACCAGGCCCGGATCCCAGCCCAGGAACAGGCTGAACACGCTCCCATTGCCCCCGGCGGTCTTCGCAACTTGCGCGGCCTTGAGGTGGAAGCTGATTACCTGGCTCCATTGGTCGCCTGGAGCGACCAGCGCGAAGGCCAGCATGAGCGGCACGACGCCGCACAAGAGAGCGTACAGCATGTCGCCGAGAATTCGGCGGTCAAGGCGGTGATGATCGAGGCGCCACCATTTCAGGGCAACCGCCACAGCCACGGGCGCGACGAGCGCCACGGCCAGCAGCTTTGACAACGTCGCCGCTGCAACCAGAAGGGACGCCGCCATCAACCAGGTCCTGCCACCGCGGCGTGCATAGTGTGTCGCCGCGGCAGCGGCCAGGCTGCCAAAAGCCAGCATTGGCGCCTCAGCTTCAATAGCATGCGACGCGATCACGAAACCCGGCGAGACGGCCAGGACGGCACAGGCGAGCAGCGCGCTCCAGCAGCCCGACACCTCCCAACACAACCAGATCACGCCAAGCAGAGCCAGGAGACCGCACAGCAGGGGATAGACGTGCCCGGCATCCGCACCCTGCACGCGCAGCGTGAGGGCGAGTCCTTCGAGGAAGAGCAGAGGCTGCGAGCTGAATACCTGGGAGAACACGTGCCGACCTGCGTTCAGCTGCCAGGCGGATTCGATGTAAACGCCTTCGTCGTAGTCGCTCCACAGCTTGCCGTGCCATGGTACGTAGGTAAAGCCGTAGAGATGGCGAGCTTCGAACACACAGAACACGCCCAGAATTCCCAGCAACGCGACTGGGATCAGCCTGTTCAGCCAGGCATTGCCGAGCAATCCACCGCGATCGGCGGCGGCAGTCGATCCGGCAGACTGCTGCGAACCTGCTCCAAGCGTGTCGTCGCTCGGCACTCCGGGCGTAGTCGATGGCACCGGCACGGTCAGCTGCTACCCAGCCACGGGCTGGTTAATAGGCTGAAGCGCAGACCAGTCATAGCCCCACTCGATATCCACTTTGACCGGCACGATGAGCGGCAGCGCGTGCTCCATAGTGTCGCGCACAAGCTCGGCCGTTTCATCAAGTTCCTCTCGCGGCACGCGGAGCAACAGCTCATCATGCACCTGAAGGACCATCCGGCCCCGCAGGCTTCCTGCTTCGAGCCGATCGTGTAGACGGATCATGGCCAGCTTGATCATGTCCGCGGCGGTACCCTGCACAGGCATGTTGATTGCTTGGCGCAATGCTTCCTCCCGTATCGAGCGAAGCGGCGAGTGTACCTCGGGCAGGTACCGTCGCCTGTTGAGGACGGTGCTGACGAAGCCGCGCTCCGTCACTTCCTCCTTGATCCGCTCCATGTAGGCGTGCAGCCCGCTGTATGTCGCATTGTAGTTGTCGATGAACTCGCGCGCTTCCTGCTGGCTGACACCGGCGCGGGTCGCCAGTCCGAATGCACTGAGGCCGTAGATGATGCCAAAGTTCACGGTCTTGGCAAGACGGCGCATCTCATGCGTGACCTCGTCCGCCCGCACGCCGAAGACGAGCGACGCCGTGTTCACGTGCACGTCGATGCCGCGCTCGAACGCCTCGATCAGGCGCGGATCGCGGGACAGATGGGCGGCTATACGTAGCTCAATTTGCGAGTAGTCTGCGGCCAGTAATACATCACCAGGATCCCGCACGATGAACGCCCGCCGAACCTTCTGGCCGATCTCGGTGCGAATCGGGATATTCTGCAGGTTCGGCTCGGTGGAGGACAATCGTCCGGTTGCCGCGATTGTCTGATTGAAGTTGGTGTGCACGCGTCCGGTGCGCGGATTGAGTAGCGCGGGCAGCCCCTCCACGTACGTGGATCGGAGTTTGGTGAGCTGACGATACTCCAGGATCAGGTCGACGACCGGGTCCTTACCGCGCAGTCGCTCGAGCACATCGGCGTCGGTCGAGTAGCCGGTAGCGGTGCGCTTGCCCGGCGCCAGGCCTCGCTCGCGGAACAGGACCGTTTCGAGCTGGCGCGGCGAGTTGATATTGAACGGATGCCCCACGAGGTCGTAGATCTGGCGCTCGATCAGACCAGACTCCCGTTGCAACTCCATCGACATCGTGCGCAGGAACTCCACGTCCAAGTCGACGCCTTCCGCCTCCATCGCCGCCAATACCGGCACGAGCGGCATCTCCACGTGGTGAAACAAGTCCAGCAGATCCACGTGCTGCAGCTCCGGAGCCAATGCGTGCCGGAGACGAAGGGTGAGATCCGCATCCGCGGCAGCGTACTCGGCGGCGGCGCGGATAGGGACCTCAGCCATAGATCGCTGGTCCCTGCCCGTGCCGATGAGGTCGGTGATCGGTGTCATCTGCACGCCAAAGCGCACCGCGGCCTGATCCTTGAGACCGAGACCGCGCTGAGACGGACTCAGCAGATAGGCCGCGATCATGGTATCGAACGCGACGCCGCGGAGCTTCACGCCATGCGTGGCCAGGACAGTCATGTCGTACTTGATGTTGTGACCGGTCTTCGGGGAACGAGGATCCTCGAGCCAGGGGCGAAGTCCCTCCAGCACCCGAGGCATGGCAAGCTGCGAGCCTTCCAGATGCCCGACCGGGATGTAGTAGCCCACGCCCTCATCGCAGGCCAGCGCGATGCCGACCAGCGCCGCCTGCATCGGATCCTTCCCGGTCGTCTCCAGGTCGATCACCCAGTCCGGGCGGACCTGCAGCCGCCTGATCAACTCCTCGAAGGCCTGATCTGTGTCGATGACGAACGCCTCGGTCGGCATAAGTGATGGCGCCACTTCCAACGCGCCAGGCTGCTCAGCGGATAGTTCCGTGGGCGCCTCCGCAGAGATTGCCAGCTCGATGGCGGGCAACGCAGCGCCGCTCACCGCGGTTTCCGTCAGCGGAACCAGAGCATCGGGGCCCACCGCGCCTTCCGCGGGATGGAGGCTCGCGAACAGCCCGACGTTGAGCGGTGCCGGGCGGTCCTGACTCGGCCGGCCGAGCGCAGTCTTCTCCGGCCCACCCGGCAGGCGATCGAGCAGGCTGAAGAACTCGAGCTCCGTAAAAAGCCTGAAGGCGCAATCACGGTCGTACGCGGAGCGGTCTGCCAGCGCCATGTCGAGCGTGATGGGAACATCCGTGACGATTGTGGCGAGGAACTTGCTGGCGACGGCCTGCTCGCGCCGTCCGACCAGCAGCCGTTGCATGCGCTCCGGCAATATGGAGCAGTGATCGAACAGATTCTCGACCGTCCTGTACTCGCCCAGCAGCTTGGAGGCCGTCTTAGCTCCCACGCCCGGCACGCCTGGAATGTTGTCCGAGGTGTCTCCCACCAGTGCCTTGTAGTCCGGGATGAGGCTTGGCGGAAGTCCAAATCTCGCCTCGACCGCGTCGACGTCGTAGAGCGTAACCGTGGCAGGGCCGCGCCCAGGAGTAAGAACCTTGACGTGAGGTTCCACCAGCTGCAACGTGTCCAGATCGCCGGACAGAATCAAGGTGTCGACCCTGGCGGCGGCCGCCTGCTTGGCCAGTGTCCCGAGGATGTCGTCCGCCTCGAACCCGGCCATCTCGTACGTCGGGAAACCGAAGGCCGTGACCAGCTCCCGAATGCGCGTCACCTGCAATACGAGAGGCTCGGGCATAGGCGGCCTGTGTCCCTTGTACTCGGCGTACCGGTCGTGCCTGAAGGTCGGTGCAGGCAGATCGAATGCGACGGCAGCGTGCGTCGGCGCCTCGGTCTGCAGCGCTTTCAGAAGTATGCTCGCAAAGCCGAATGTAGCATTGGTGGGCTCGCCGCGCGACGTACTCATGGTCGAGTCGGACGTGGCGTGAAACGCCCTATACAGGAGAGCATGCCCGTCGATTAGCAGCAGCTTGGCCATCTCAACCGCCCTCGTGCCTCGCCCGCCATACAGGGCGCTCTGGACCATTGTACGGTATCACTGCTCATCAGCAGCCCGCCTTATGGACGCGTCGCCACCGATCTCACGGCCTCGCCGAAGATGTTCAGGCCCTCGTCCAGCTCGCTCTCCCGCACGTTCAGCGGCGGGATGAATCGAATACAGTGCTCCTGGGGGCCGCATGTCAGCAGCAGCAGCCGCCGCTCGAGGGCCGCGACGCGTACGTCCTCCGCGATTCGTCCGCTCGGGGAGCCGTCCGCCTCCACGAACTCGACAGCCAGCATCAGCCCGAGCCCGCGTACGTCTCCGATCATGGGATAGCGATCTTTGAGGGCCTGCAGACCGTCGCGAAGCCGCGCGCCCATATGGGCCGCGTTCTCCAGCATGCCTTCTTCCAAGATGGCGTCGATCGTCGCACAGCCGGCGGCGCACGAGACCGGGTTGCCGCCGAACGTGGTTCCGTGCGCACCGGTCACCCAGCGGTCCATGATCACGGCCGTACTGCTTATGGCGCTCAGTGGAAACCCAGAGGCGATGCCCTTGGCCATGACCTGAACGTCGGGGATCACGCCGTGATGCTCGCCGGCCCACCACCTGCCCGTGCGGCCAAATCCGGACTGCACCTCGTCGAACACCAGCATAATACCGTGGCGGCTGCACACGGCACGCAACTCGCGCAGGAACTCGGTCGGCGCGGGAACATAACCGCCCTCGCCTTGCACGGGCTCGATGATCATGGCCGCGACGTTGCCGGGATCGACCACCTGCCGCAGCATGCGCTCGAGGTACTCGATGCATCCACGGCAACACGACTGGGCGTCATCGCCGAACGGGCGGCGATAGGTGTTCGGAAAGGGCGCGAAGTACGTCGAGGGCATGAGCGGCTCGTAGCCCTTGCGGTAGTGCGCTTTGGAGCTCGTCACGCTCAGGGCCCCCATGGTGCGACCGTGAAAGCCGCCCTGGAAGGCGATCACGCCCGGCCTCCCGGTAACGAACTTGGCCAGCTTCAACGCGGCCTCGACTGCCTCGGCGCCGCTATTGCCAAAGAACGTCACGTCGAGGCCGTCCGGTGTGATGCCGGCCAGCTTGGCGGCCAACTCAATACTGGGTCCGTAGCGTACAGCGCTGGCGGACGGATGTACGATGCGATCGATCTGCGCCTTGGCCGCCGCCAAGACTCGCGGGTGGGAGTGTCCCGTGTTAACGGAGGCAATACCCATCACGAAATCGAGGTAGCGTTCGCCGGCCGAAGTATAGACGTAGGCACCCTGACCGCGCTCGACAAACACGTCCGTCGTGCGATGCACCACCCGCGCCATGTGGCGATCTTCGAGTTCGAGAAGGCGCGCGACACCTCCAAGGTCTTCACTGATCACGGATCAGCTCCTTCCCGTACGCCGTTGCAGAACAGCCGTGCAGCCTCGCGCACGTGAACGACGAAGGTGGCCGCCGAGGGTCACGCCCGGTCGGCGGACTGCCAAGGAGCACCGGCCCACCTTGCAAGTGTAGCCCTGCGCTCCGCGGCCCGGCAACCGCGCACGCGGAACTGGGCGTATCGGTAACCATTGATCCAGACCTTCGGCGCGATGTACCTGCGGCAGCGGCCGTCTCGGGAGGTGCAGCTCTCAATTCGGCGCCGCTCTCCGGCCTTCACCCGGGCGCCCGATCACGTGTGCGAGGAGAATGGATCCAGACGCGATGCCGACGATATTGCCTGCCCACGGCAGGTTCAGGCCGTCGGGAAATAGCGGCCGGCGGCACAGGTATACTCTGATCGAGAAGCGGTCGGCGCAGGCGCGCCGGTGCCGCGCGGCCCGACAGGGTGGCACGCGCGACAGCAAGTGTTGAAAGTCGAGGTTCGGTGTTGACCAACTGGACGCACGTTACCGTGCCTGCAACCGGGGATCGGATTACGTTTGATGCCGGCGTGCCTCGGGTGAGCGACACGCCGATCGTGCCCTTTCTGCGCGGCGACGGGATAGGTCCAGACATCTGGGCCGCCAGCCAACCGGTATTCGACGCCGCGGCCGAGGCCACTTCCGGAGGTCGCCGCCGCATTTCCTGGATGGAGGTCTACGCCGGCGATCGGGCCCTGGAGCTCTACGGAGAGTATCTGCCGGTAGAGACGACGCAGGCCCTGCGCGAGTACGCGGTGGCGATCAAGGGCCCTCTGACTACGCCGGTCGGAGGAGGTATCCGCAGTCTGAACGTGACTCTGCGCCTGATCTTCGATCTCTACGCCTGCATCCGCCCAGTGCGATACTTCGACGGAGTACCTAGCCCCGTCAAGGAACCGGAGAAACTCGACGTCGTGATATTCCGCGAAAACACTGAGGACGTTTACTCCGGCATCGAGTTTGCCAGCGGCTCGCCGGAAGCCGGCAAGCTCATCGCGTTTCTGCGAGATGAACTGGGCAAGACAGTGAGGCCGGACTCGGGCGTCGGCATCAAGCCGATCAGCAAGTTCGGTACGGAGCGACTCGTGAGGCGGGCGGTCCAGTATGCCATCGATCACTGCCGCCCGAGTGTCACCATTGTGCACAAAGGCAACATCCAGAAGTTCACCGAAGGCGCCTTCCGCGACTGGGCGTACGCACTGGCTGCCCGCGAGTTCGGCGATCGCACAGTGCGCGAGGACGAGGTCGGATCCGGGGGGTCCAGAGGGAAGGTCGTGATCAAGGATCGCATTGCAGACGCCATGTTCCAGCAGATTTTGCTCCGGCCCAGCGAATACTCGGTGCTGGCCATGCCGAATCTCAACGGCGACTACTTCTCGGACGCCTGCGCGGCGCAGACGGGTGGCCTCGGCATGGCACCGGGAGCGAATATCGGCGACAGCGCAGCCATCTTCGAGGCCACACACGGGACGGCGCCGAAGTACGCCGGCAAAGACATGGTCAACCCCGGCTCCGTGATCCTGTCGGGCGCAATGATGTTCGAGTACTTCGGCTGGCAAGACGCCGCCGACCTGATCTATGAGGGAGTGCGGCGTACCATTGCAGCCAAGACCGTCACCTATGATCTGGAACGACAGATGCCGGGCGCCACGAAGGTGTCGTGCTCGGCATTCGGCGCGGAGATCGTCAAGCAGATGCGCGCCGCGTCGTAGCGCGTCGAGGCGGCATGTCGAGAGCGCGGTATCCGGCTCCTGATCTCACGGGGCACGTTACGCCAGCGTAGGACGGTGCTACCACAAACCAGTCGCGCCGGCGGCGCGACTGGTTTGTGGTAGCGGCAGACCGGGCCTGACTGCGCACCGACCGGCAGGTGCCGGGAGACTCGCGGCGTTCCGCCTCAACAAGGCCGCGAGCCTGGAATCAAGCGATTGCATGCCATACGCCTTCGAGCCGGCAAGGCGGTGCCGGCACTTACTTCACCGCGCCCGCGCAGTCGTAGAGCTGCTGATTGTTACCTCCCATGCCACCGAATCCGCCGCCGCCACCCTGTGGGCCGCCGGCAAAACCTTGCCCGTTTGAGCTTGTGCCAAGCGTCGTGTGTGTGGAACTCGAGTCGGTCACGAGCGTGCTCCTCGATCCTCCGGGTACGGCGCTTCCTGCTTGTCCGCCGGACCCTGACGAACCGGTCTTGGTCGCCGAGCTGTTCGCGGACGGAGAGGTGACGGTGGCGGTGCCGTTGGCACCGACCGTGACGGCCTTGCACGTGCTCTGCACCCAGCTCGAGACGTCGCCGCCGGAGCCGCGACCGCCTACTCCCTGGAAGAACCGCACGGCGTTGGTCTTGATCAGCGTCTTCAGGCGATCCAATGTCAGAATCGGGTCGCTGCCCGTGAAGCCACCCATGGACATCACCGGCTTGCCTGTCTGGATAATGTAGGATGCCGCGCTGTTGGAGTCTCCCACCGCAACCAGGAACTTCGTCTTGCCCTGGTGCTTCAGCAAGTATTGCAGCAGATTGTCACCACCCGCACCACCGGCGTTTCCGGAGCCACCGCCGGAACCAGGACTGCTCTCCGACGGTCCTAGGCCCGTGGAGGTACGGCCGCTCCTGGGCGCCTGGCCGCTCGTAGGAGCCGGCCCGTCCTTCGACATCTGACCACTCGTGGGCGCTTGGCCACGTTCGAGGGGCTGTGCATGCTCCGCCTGTGAAGCGGCGCTGGACTCGCCGCGCTCAATGTTGCCGCCGAAGGACCCGCTGCCTCCGCCGCCGGGACCGCCCTGGGACGCGGAAGGACCGGCGCTCGGCGTTCCGCCACCGCCGCCACTCGTCGCCGTGTTGGCCGCCCAAGCCGCCGGTGCTACCAGCACAGAGGCTAGAGCAATGCCGAGGGCGGCGGGTGCCAAGGCACCAGCGAAATGCAGGCGCAGCAGTCGGGCCAGTATCAGCATCACTGTGCCGATGCCGGTCATCCCATATATCAGCGGCTCCAGCCAGCTACTCCACGATGGATAGGGCTGCAACAACGACACCTGGACCGCAGCCGTGATCGGCAAAGCGATCGGGAGCAGCAAGCCAAGCCAGCGGCGCGCGCAGTACTGCTGCCAGAGGACGCTCACGCCGATTCCGGAGAGCGCGGCTATGGGTGCCGCCATGGTAACAAGATAGTACTGGTGGAAGAAGCCTGCCACGCTAAAGAACACCGCCGTAGTGAGAAGCCATATACCCCACAGCAGGGCGGTCTGTTGCTCTCTATCGAGGGTTGGACGAAAGCGCCGGCTCGCTACTACCACGAGAAATCCGATTGCGGCTAGTGGCAGTAGCCAGCTCGCCTGGCCGCCCAAGTCCTGGCCGAACAGGCGGAACCACCCTGGATTGCCGGTGCCGAACATGCCGCCGCCACCTGGTCCGCCGCCGCCAGGGCCACCACCGCCGCCGCCAGGGCCACCACCGTTGCCGCCAGGGCCACCAGCGTTGCCGCCAGGGCCACCACCGTTGCCGTTCGCGTTTCCCGGAAAGCCGCTGCCGCTGGTCGAGCTACCGGTCGCTCCGGTAACCGGTGCGCCCGAGCCGGCGATCCCGGTACCCGGTTGTGAGCCAGCAGAGAACTGCGTTGCCACACCAGTCTGGGAGCCAGGTGCAGTCTGCGACCCGGTCGCAGGCTGCATCCCGGCCCCAAGCTGAGCCCCGGTGGCGGCCTGGGATCCCGCAGCAGGTAGGGATCCCGAAGCAGTTTGGGACCCCAATGCAGGCTGGGAGCCTGCGGCAGGTTGGGCCCCCGCACCAGGCTGGGAACCTGATGCCGTCTGCATCCCGGGAGCAAGCTGTGCCCCGGCACCAAGCTGGGTCCCAGTAGCGGGCTGGGACCCGGCGGCAGGCCGTGCCGGGACACTGGATTGATTTGTCGTGCCGGCGGTGTTACCGCCTATGGTCGAGAGACTCTGCGGCGTGCCTGTCTTG
The DNA here is from genome assembly GCA_963827235.1 of uncultured bacterium. GTDB lineage: Bacteria > Chloroflexota > UBA5177 > JANWHV01 > JANWHV01 > JANWHV01. The sequence goes on along the minus strand of CAWHAE010000008.1, from coordinate 208,747 downwards.
CTGCTACTTCCCGTGGCGCCACCAGCGGGTTGGCGTCCGCCGGCCCGACCGGGCGCGCCGCCTCCGCCCGCGCCGCCTCCGCCCGGGCCGCCTCCGCCCGGGCCGCCTTGACCGGTGAGTCGCTGCAGACCGTTGTAACCCGTCGCCAGATCGATCTCGGAGTTGGTGCTGGTCGAGTCAACCCATGGCCGCTGGCTGGCTGGGGTCAAGTCCACGGCCAAGGCCCACGACAGGGAGACTACCAGCATCACCACCGCGGCTATCAGCATGTGGATGATGCGCTTCCACCAGGCGGTCGATGCCCCAAGCAGGTAGACGACTGCGAATGCGGGCACTGCCAGGTAGGCTTCGAGCATCTTGACGTTGAAGGCCAGCCCGACAAGCATCGCACACAGGAGGAGCCAGCGCAGGCTGCCGCGCGCGGCTGCCACGCTCAAGGCCCACGCGGCCAGAATCAGAAATAGCACCAGAATGCTGTCGATGATGTTGCTGCGGTTGGTAGCGATTGCCACCGGAGTGACTGCCATGACCAGCGCGGAGAGCAGCCCGGCACCGCGACCGAACACGCGACCGACCAGAACATAGAGCAGCCACACTGAGAGAATGCCGGCCACCAGCGACGGCAGGAGCAGGCTGATTCCGTTGAAGCCGAACAGCTTGGCGCTCACAACCTGGAACCAGAATCCCAGCGGTGGCTTGTCGATGGTGACGAAGCCTCCTGGATCAAACGAGTTGAAGAAGAAGTTGTGCCAGCTCTGCATCATGCTGCGCACGGCAGCCGCGTAATACGAATTTCCGTAGCCGAGGCGTGACAGGTCCCACGAGTTGAGTACCACAGCGAGCAGGAGGATGCTCCCGAGCGCCAACCGATGCCATGGCACCATGATCACCCGGGCGCCGGCGTAGTCGACGGCGCGCGAGCGTTCACGCACCCTCAGGGCTTGCATTTCACGAATGGCCATCGTCGTTCGACGGTTTCCTTTCTCGCGACTCGAGTCCAGCTGGGACGCCCCCGGCCGGTGCCTGGTTCGCTGTCTGCGGGACCCGGCGGCCGACGAGGATCCCTGCGGGATCTACCCGATCAGCGTACTGAGCGTGTATGACTGAGCGGTAAGAAGAGCCTAAGAGTACTCTGAGAGCTCGCCAAGAGAATGGCTCGACCACTCTCCGGTTACTGAGACTCGTTCTCCACAGACAATCAGCTCCCGCCGGCCTTCGCGCGAGGGCCGACCGAGTTCATGTGGACCGCGGGCGGCGACAGCAACGTGCCGTGAGGGAGCGGATCACTGGACCGCTCCCTCACGGCACTGGGCGTGGCGACTCGGGGCTTACGATCCGACGAGCGACGTGCCCGACGTCGTGCCGCACTGCTTCATCGCGCCATCATAGAGCGACTGTTCGACGACGAACGGCGAACCGGCCAGCGATCGCAGGACCGTGGCATGACTTCCGGCCGGCAGTGTGCCCGCCGAGCGCGAGACGTCAATCGTGATCCGTGCGTTGGCCGGCAGGGTGAACTGCCTCTGAACGAGCTCGCCACTGCTCGAGTACCAGGTGGCCACGATCGTCGCGGCCTTGCCCACCGGGTTGAGCAGAGTGATGAACTCCTTGTTGCCGGCGCTCGTGTCACCGGAGGCGAAGGCCCAGCCGCTGGCAGCGATCGCACTCGCCAGCACGTCTGTGCCGCCAGCGGAGCTTCCGTTGGGGCTGCCGGTGAAGATGATTCGCTCGGCCACTACCGGCACGTCACTGCTGACAACGGCCGCCACCGAGGCCGAGTTCGTGATGCTGTTGACGTCGATGCTCTGCCGCTGCACGCTGCCGACCGTCAGCGTGCGCTTGGCGATGGACTTGCCGCTACTTGCATAGAACGTCAGCGTAACATGCGCGCTCTTGCTGCCGGGGTCAAGCACGGTCACCGATTCCTGGACACCACCGGTCGTGGAGCCCTCGGCCAGGTAGAGCTTGGTCGCGGCACGTGACGTACCCTGAGTAACCATAGTCCCCTGGCTCTTGGACCCGAATACCGTCTCGCGAGCCACGACCACAGCGTGATTGGAGCTCACGATCATGGCATGCGACGTGCCTGGCACATACTTGTTTACGGACACCGACCGCACGCTATGCGCTGCCACTGTGAATGTCGTCTGCACGGACTTGCCGCCGGTCCGAGGCCACGTCACCCGCACGGACGCGGAGGTGGATCCTGGGTTGAACACGTCCAGGGTTTCCACGAACGCCTTGGTGGTATAGCCGTCGGCAAAGTACCACTTGTCTGCCGTCGCCGAGACACCGCTCAGCACGGTCTTGTTGGTTGTGCCGTGCTCGCCGGTGACCGTCGCTGCCACCGGCATGCCGGCTTTGATCACAATTGCAATGCCGCGCTGCATGCCGACAATGCTGCCCACATCGTACGTCCCGCGTTCCAGTGCTCCCAGGCTGAATGAGGTGGAAGTACTCTTCCCGCTCCCGTAGTACAGGGTGATGGTGCCGCGAACCAAGCTATGATTGGGATTGAGCACGTCGACCTGCTCGCTGTAGCCCTTGTCCGTGCGACCGGCCGCGAAGTACCAGGTGGAGCTACCGGTGTTTGCGCTCGGAGCAGCCACCGTAGGCGAGACCTGCACGGTCGGCCTCGGCGTGCTGGTCGGGGTAGCAGCACGAACGGCAACCGCAGCCACGAAGACCGTGGCCGATGCCGACGATTTGCTCGTCAGGCCTCGTGCCGTGAACGCGGCCGACCCCGTGACCTGGGTGGCAGGAACCGTAATCGTTACGCTCATGCCGCCCTGGTTGTCGGCCACCACGCTCTGGCTATCGCCTGTCGAATCGCTGAGCTGCACCACTTCGCCGGGAGCAAAACCGCTCCCGCTGAACGTGACCTGGCTCCCTGCAGAGACGCTGGCCGGTCTTGCGCTCAGGCTGGCGCCGGTTATGGTCAGCGTGGCGCTCACCGTGATCTGGCTGCTCGATCCTATCGCGCTGATCGTGGCGCTACCCGCGGACAGACCGGCCGGGATGGTCACCGAGGTGCTCAGCGCGCCCGAGCTACCGGCAGTGGCAGTGGTGGTGCCGCCCCCGGGCAGAGTGATCGTCACAGTCTCGCCCGGCGTGTATCCAGTACCACTGAGCGAGACCAGGGTACCGGGCACCGCAGAGCTGCTACCAAGTGTCAGCGTTGGCTTGACGACCGAGAAGGTCTGGGAGGCAGAATAGCCGTAGGCCGCGGCGGTGGCCGTGACCGTCACCGTACCGCTGAATCCGCTCGGGACCGTGAAGGACACGCTGAAGTAGCCCGCGGTGCCGGGCGTCACGGTGGCGACCTGTGTGCCGCCGAAGCTGATCGTGACGGTCTGAGCGCCATAAAGACTGAACGTGGTTTCATAGCCGGTCGCCGACACCGTCGCTCCCGGCTTGCCACTGGTCGGGCTCAACGTGAAGCTCGAGGTCGACGTAGCGGTGACGTAGAACGAGGCCGACGCCGTATGCCCGCTGGACAGGCCGTAGAGCTCTACTGTCTGATATCCCGTGGCGGACGTAGAGGGGTAGCTGAAGGAGATCGTCACAGCCGTGCTTGTAGCCGTCACGACCTCTATCTCGGTGCCGTTCGCCAGCACCTCGACCGACTCGCCATAGGTGAATCCGGTGCCATAGGCGGTGACTGTGGTACCAGTGGTCCCGGAAGTGGGTGACAGGGTGAGCGTGCTGCTCGAGGTGCTCGAGACGTAGAAGGAACCACTCGCCGTGTGCCCACTGCTCAGACCGTAGAGCTCCACCGTTTGATAGCCAGTGCTGGACGTCGAGGGGTAGCTGAACGAGACGGTGACGGCAGTGCTGCTCGCCGTGACTTCCTCTACCTCCGTGCCGTTCGCCATCAGCTCGATCGACTCGCCGTAGGTGAACCCTGTGCCGTAGGCGGTCACCGTCGTGCCGGCACTTCCCGAGGTAGGCGACAAGGTGAGCGTGCTGCTCGACGTGCTTGTCACGTCGAACGACGCGGTAGCCGTGTGCCCGCTGCTGAGGCCGTACATTTCAACTGTCTGGTAACCCGTGCTGGATGTCGAGGGATAGCTGAACGATATGGTGACCGCAGTACTCGTGGCCGTCTGTTCTGTGACGTACGAGCCGTTGGCCATCAGCTCGACCAGCTCGCCGTACGTAAATCCGGTGCCGTACGCCGTGACGGTACTGCCGGTGGTTCCGTAGGTCGGCGACAGCGTGAGCGTGGTGCTCGACGTGCTGGAGACATAGAAGGAGGCAGTGGCGACATGCCCGCTGGTGAGTCCGTACAGCTCAACCGTCTTATAGCCGGTGCTCGAGGTCGAAGGAAAGGTGAAGGAGACGGTGACTGAGCTGCTCGAGGTCGCCGTGGTTTCCACCTCCGAGCCGTTGGCCATGACCTCGACGGTCTCCCCTGCCGTGAATCCGCTACCGTAGGCCGTCACCGTGGTACCGGCTGAGCCGGAGGTCGGAGACAACGTGAGTGTGGTACTCGAGGTGCTTGTGACATCGAATTCCCCGGTGTCCTCGTGCCCGCTCGAGGCCCCGAGCAGCTCGACGACCACGTAACCTGTAATTGTAGTCGAGGGGAACGAGATGTATGTGCTCACCGCGCCGCTGCTGGCGTACACATACGTGTCATATGTCCCGGCGACATAGATGGAAACTTCCTCGCTTGACGAAAACCCGCTCCCATAGATGTAGACGCTGGCGCCGCTGGCGCCCGACGACGGACTCAGTGTCAGGCCTCCGACCGTCGACGTGGCCGTGGCTATCGCGGTGTTCGTCGACGTCGCCGTGAAAGTCTGCGTCGCGGTATCAGACGAGGTTGGGATCGCAGTATCGGTGGAGGTCGGCACGACCGTGTGGGTCGACGTGGACGAAGGCACCGGCGTCGAGGTGGGAACGGACGTGGACGTCGGGACGGTGGTCGGGGCAGCGGTCGACGTGGGGACGGATGTGGACGTCGGGACGGTGGTCGGACCAGTGGTCGACGTGGGGACGAACGTGGATGTCGGCACGGTGGTCGCGGTGACGTCGTCGAGAACACGCGATCGGGCCACTGTGTCGCCGCCGGCTGCATTCGATGCACGCAGTACGGCAGATGATTGGCTGCTAGAGGCCGCCTGAATGAGCCCTGCGTTCCACGAGGGAACGATCACGATACTGGCAACCAGCACTGCCACGATGACTGGCGGCCACCCACGGACACGACGGGCAACGCGATGAGCCGTGCAATGACGAAGATTGGCGTCCATAGCTACTCCTCCTCCATGCGGAGCGCCGCGAAGCGGAGAGCCTACCCGGGCAAGCGTGTTGTCAGGTTTGCACGATCAGACCCAAGTTGGGCCTTGACCGTATCTCCCGACTTCTAACCGGCCTGCGCTGCAACTGATTGCTGCCCTCCCGCTGTTTACGATTTCATGTTAGAAACGTCAACCAAGAGCACCCTATGTGAAAAGCAAGCAGACAGACAGAAAGAACTAAGAGATTGACAAGTGTCCCAAAACCGGGCCTGACTCGAACGCGGACGCCATGCAGATAGACCGGGTCGACCGCCGCCATGTCCGCCCCTTGCACGAACATCCCACGCCCGATCGTCCGGTTGTTCTCACGCCGCCTGCGCCCGACTCGTCAGATGTGAGGCGGGTGCCGCTTCCGATATTGACCCTGAGCCTGCTTCCTAAGGTTTCGCTAAGAACTTGCTAAGAGTTTGCCAAGAACCTCAATTTCGGCCCTTTATCGCTCTGAAAATGCGGGTATTCGTGACGACACTAGATGCAGAGGTCGACCTGAAGTATATATCGCATCTGACACGAGCCGAGCCGAAAAGGAGTGAGCCGAATGAGTATCTCGTCGATCGGCGGTACCGGATCGTCCAGTGAATCGAGCCGTCTCGAAAAGCTTCTCGAACAAGCCCTCAGCCAGGCAACTGGCTCCAGCTCCACTACTTCCTCCAGCGAGTCAAGCTACAGTCTCGAGCTGTCCGACGACGCCCTGCAGAACCTGGAAAGCTCGTACGATACGTCATCCACGTCGGGTTCCACTAGCAGCACGAACGGCATCACCTACGACGGCAACACCTATGGGCCGCCGCCCGGCTACCAGTCCGGCCAGGGATTCCAGGGGCAGGACCTCTTGCAGGCGTTGTCCCAGGCGTTGCAGTCGGCGATCGGTCAGAGCAGCGATTCTACCGCCGGCACCAGCTCGACGACGAGCAGTGATGGCACGACCAGCGCCGACGCCACCACCAGTACTGACGCCACATCCAGCTCGTCTTCGACGCTCACGGGCCAGGATCTGCTAAAGGCCCTTGCCAGCGCCCTGCAGAGCATCACCGGCGACTCCGGTACCGACAGCACGAGCAGTAGCGGCAGCTCTACCGCAGTGACTGCGCAGACCGGCGCCCCGCCGCCGCCTCCCGGCGGTGGCATGCTGAAGGACCTCGCCGCAGCGCTGGAAAACGCGACCGGCGACACGAGCTCCGGCTCGTCGTCTGATTCGGCGAGCGTGGAACGGGGTCAGAAGCTGCTGAGCGCACTCGCTTCCGCCCTGGAGTCGGCCACATCTTCGGACAGCACGTCCACGTCGGCGAGCGGCACCAGCTCGTCGACCAGTACAACCGACTCCAGCACGACGAGCAGCAGCACTGATCAGAGCCAGAGTCTGCTCAAGGAGCTGGCCACTGCGCTCGAGACCGCCGCGAGCGGCACGAGCTCGTCATCCAGCTCGTCCGACTCGAGCACGTCCTCGTCCTCGACCACGACCGGAGACGACCTCCTCAAGGAGCTCGCGGCCGCTCTTTCCAGCGTTGCCGGCAACGGCAACCTGCCGCCGCCTCCGCCGCCGGCCGGTACCGGCGCGAGCGACAGTAGTTCCACGCAGTCCGATGCTGCCAGCGCCACCAATGCGGCGAGTTCCACCAGCTCGTCCAGTTCGTCCAGCTCGTCCAGCCAGGACCTTCTGAAGGCTCTGCTCGCAGCTTTGCAATCCGCAACGAGCTCCAGCACCTCCAGCGGCTACCTGACCAGTACGGACTAGCTCAGGCGCCGGCGCCCACGTGGACCGGGGCCACCCGCCAGTGCGCGGCTTCGTCCACAACTCCTGCCGGGGATGCGTTTGCCGGCGCATCCCCGGCCCTTCCGTGCCTCATCACAAATCATTCTTCTTGGCAAACTCTTGGTCAATGCTCAGGGATTTCTTAGCCACCGCTTAGGGCCATCTTACGCGCCCTTATTACTATTGCCGAAGAGATACAGGTATGGCCGCTGAGTGCTCTCGGTCCGTGCGCCGTATTCACTCCGACAGTCGCAACGGCCGAGCGCCTCGAGACACTGAATCGCCCATGCTACTTATGCCCACGATGTCTTTGCCCCGTAGAGGCACGCCTATGTCCCGCCAAGCCAACATGTGCTCACCAAAGTTCTTGCGTCGGCGACGCGTGGCGCCACGCAGGCAGGGTAGCCATGCTTTGTCGCGTTTAGGTCCGGAGGTGCGACCATGAAAGGAACCACGGCTCGATTCGCTCTTCTCGCGGCTCTCGTCACCAGCGGCAGTGTGACCGCCGCTTTCTCGCTACCGGGAATCAGCACGCCACAGCGCATCGATGGACGGGTCATGCTGGTCTCCCGCGGCACGATCACGTCCTCCATAACGCCCTCGGGAACATCAGAGGATGTCACCTCTTACTCGCTCACTTTCGGGGCGTCGGGCACCGTGGCAAGCGTGCTCGCGACCGCCGGGCAGAAGGTGAAGAAGAACCAGGTACTGGCTACGCTCAGCGATCAGTCGCTCTCGCTGTCACTGATGAGTGACCAGAATGCCGTCACCACTGCCCAGCTCAACCTGGACAAGGAGCTCGCACCCGTCAACCCTGACTCGCTGACGCAGGCGCAGTCAAGCTTGCGGCAGGCACAGCTCAAGCTTGCTGCGTTGAAGGCGGGCGGGACCGCGGCGAGCATCGCCGAAGCGGTGGCCAGCCTCGACTCGGCGAAATCGAAGCTGGCCGCTTTGCAAAACGGCACCGCTTCCTCCATCGAGACGGCCCAGCTGAATCTCGATACCGCACAGCAGAAACTGGCAGCGCTCGAGCAGGGCGGCACCGCGTCGTCGATTGCCCAGGCCGCCAACACGCTTGCCGCCGCGCAGGCCAAGCTCGCTTCGATGGAGGCCGGTGGGACCGCGGCCAGCATTGCGCAGGCGCAGCAAGCTCTCGACGAGGCCAAGTCAAAGCTTGCGACCGAAAAAGCAGGCGGCACGGCCGCGAGCGTCGCCCAGGCGAAAGCCTCGCTTCTGCAGGCTCAGCTGAAGCTGGCTGCCATGAAGAAGGGCGGCACGGCCTCCAGCATCACCCAGGCCAAGCTGAGCCTCGAGCAGGCAGAGCTGAAGCTGGCTGCCATGAAGGCCGGCGGCACCGCTTCCAGCATCGCCCAGGCCAAGCTGAGCCTCGAGCAGGCAGAGCTGAAGCTGGCTGCCATGAAGGCCGGCGGCACCGCTTCCAGCATCGCCCAGGCCAAGCTGAGCCTCGAGCAGGCAGAGCTGAAGCTGGCTGCCATGAAGGCCGGCGGCACCGCTTCCAGCATCGCCCAGGCCAAGCTGAGCCTCGAGCAGGCAGAGCTGAAGCTGGCTGCCATGAAGGCCGGCGGCACCGCTTCCAGCATCGCTCAGGCTAAGGCCACATTGCAGCAGGCCGAGATCACGCTGGCCTCGATGAGGGCAGGCGGAACTGCCACGAGCATAGCGCAGGCCCAGATCACACTCAAGCAAGCCCAGATCAAGCTGGCAGCCATGAAGGCCGGCGGCACGCCGAGCAGCATTGCTCAGGCCAAAGCCTCTCTCGAGCAGGCCCAGATTAAGCTCGCTGCTATGAAGACGGGTGGCACGGCAAGCTCCATCGCTCAGGCCAAGGCCACAATGCAGCAGGCCCAGATCAAGCTCAACGAAATGCAGTCGCCTCCGGATGCAAATACGCTCGTCGCGGCGAAGGCCAGTCTGGACTCGGCGATTCAAAAGCTCAAGGCCCTGCAGGCGCCACCAAGCGCCCAGACCGTGGCGCAGGCCGAGACCAGCCTCGACTCCGCCAAGCAGAAGCTCATCGCCCTCAAGGCGGCTCCATCGGCGACGACGCTTGCACAGCTACGGGCCAGCCTTGACTCCGCCAAACAGAAGCTGATTGCCTTGCAAGCACCTTCCAGTGCTGCCACGATCGCCTCGGCAAAGGCAAGCCTCGACAGCGCAAAGCAGAGCCTGGCCGCTCTCTACTCACCGGCGACGGCGGCCACCCTGGACTCCGACCAGGCCAGCCTAACGTCGGCTCAGAACTCACTCAATAGCCTGTCCAACCCGACTGCGTCATCTGTCGCCCAAGCCAAGGCCACATTGCTATCCGCTCAGAACAAGCTGCAGACAGACCAGGTAGCGCTCTCGCTGCTTACGGCGCCCGTGGCTTCCAGCACCACCAGCTCCACCACCCTATCGAGCGAAGAAGCGACCTACCTTGAGAATCTGGCCACCGATGAGGCCAACATCGCCAACGACAACGCCAGTGTGGCAAGCGCCACCGCTGCCCTCGCCGCTCTGAATAGTCCCGAAGCGAATGCCGTAACTCTCGCTCAGCAGCAGGTCGCTGCCGCGCAAGCGAAGCTGAACGCGGACCAGTCGCCCTCGCCGACTTCCACCGACCTGGCCAAGGCCCAGGACGCCGTGATTCAGGCTCAGAACTCGCTCGACACGGCTCAGAGTGGCTCGGCCACTGCCACGGATCTTGCGTCCGCACAGGATTCCATCATCTCGGCCCAGGCGTCGCTAGACGCGGCGCTGGCGCCGGCTAGCTCAACCGATTCTCGCATCCGCCGAGGACTCGGTGAAATCGGCCGAAGCGGCGCTCACCACAGCTACCGCGCCCGCCAGTGCCACGGACCTGGCCTCCGCAAAAGATGCCATCGCGACGGCTGAGGCATCCCTGTACTCGGCCGAGCACCCCTATACAACGCAGGACATTGCCTCACAGGAGGCAACCGTGAAGAGCGCCCAGGTGGCGCTGGCCGCGGCAATACAGCCAAACTCGGCATCCGACATTGCCTCCCAGGAGATCGCCGTTCGAAGCGCCGAGGCCGCGCTTGTCGCGGCCAAGCAGCCCAACTCCGCAACCGATATCGCCTCCCAGGAGGCGGCGGTCACGAGCGCACAGGAGGCACTTACTGCTGCCGAGCATCCATACACGGCGGCTCAGATTGCCTCGCAGGAAGTCACGGTCAACAACGCCAATACCGTGCTCGCGGCGGCGGAACAGCCCAACTCGCAGACCGATATCGCTTCGCAGGCAGACTCGGTCAAGAGCGCCCAGGAGAGTCTGGCCGCGGCCGAGCAACCCAACTCCGCTGCCGACATCGCGTCGCAGGAAGCGGCAGTACAGAGCGCGAAAGCGGCCCTGGCAGCTGCCGAGCAGCCCAACTCAGCCGCCGACATCGCGTCGGAGGAAGCGGCAGTACAGAGCGCGAAAGCGGCCCTGGCAGCTGCCGAGCAGCCCAACTCAGCCGCCGACATCGCGTCGGAGGAAGCGGCAGTACAGAGCGCGAAAGCCGCACTAGTCGCCGTCGAGCAACCCAATTCCGCGACCGACATCGTCTCGCAGGAGGCGGCGGTCAAGAGCGCGCAGGCAGCACTGACTTCAACGAAGCAACCATACTCCGCTCAGGATATTCGCCAGGCAGAGGATGCAGTATCGAGCGCTCAGGCTGCGCTGGTCGCGGCAAAGCAGCCGAACTCGGCGGTCGACATCGCCCAACAGAAGCTGACCGTTGCCAGCGCTGAGTCCGCTCTTGCAGCTGCAAAGCAGCCTAACAGTACAACCGACATCCAGCAGGCCCGTGACAACGTGGTAGCCGAAGAGCAGGCGTTGGCTCTCGCCGAGCACCCCGGAAGCACGACCGATATCCAGCAGGCGCAGGACTCCGTGGTCAACGCTCAGATCGCTCTCGACCTGGCGAAGCAGCCGAATTCCTCCAACGATATCGCGCAGCAGGAGGAGGCAGTCAAGAGCGCACAGGCTGCGCTCGACCTGGTCATCCATCCCTACACGGCAACCGAGCTTGCCATCCTGAAGGCAAGTCTCGCCCAGGCGAAGCAGACGCTGAAGGTCGATCAGGCTCTGGCCGAGAGCGAAACGAAGATCTACGCGCCCAGCGACGGTACGGTCGAGTCCGTCAGCATCGTGAATGGCGAGGCCGCCGGCTCCAGCACCGCGGCGATCACGATGCTGACCACGCAGGGCATAGACGTGACAGCTGACATCCCCGAAGCCGAGATAGCCAGTATCCAGATCGGCGACCCGGTAGCACTGGTTTTCAGCGCCTATCCATCCACGACGTACGTCGGCCTGGTCAGCAGCATACCCTACGCGGCGACCACCTCATCCAATGTGACGACCTATCCCGTGAAGATCAAGCTATCCGGCAGCACGAAGGGCATAACAGCGGGCATGACCGCCGATCTGACGATAGTCACCGCCCAGGTCAGCAATGTGCTGGAAGTACCCACGCAGGCCGTCACTACCAACGCGGCGGGCAGCTTCGTGGAAACTCTGAGCGCCACGAACCAGATATCGCAAGTGCAGGTCCAGACGGGCACAAGCGACACGAGCTACACGCAGGTCCTGAGCGGTCTGCAGGAAAACGAGAGGATCATCGTGCCCACGACCTCCGGCACCACCAGTGCGTCGAGCAGCTCAGGCGGCATTGGCGGTATGGGGGGCATGGGTGGCATGGGCGGTATGGGCGGAGGACCGGGTAGATAACATGGCAACACAAGCCTTACATCCGGCAGAGCAGGCGTCCGGACGTCCTCCCATCGCGGTGCTAGCACAGGTCCTCACGACGATGAACGTCGCCGTGACGGGGATTCTCACGAACAAGGCGCGCACGGCCCTTACGCTATTGGGCATGATCATCGGCGTGGCCTCGGTCATCGTAGCCGTCGGCATCGGCAACGGCTCGGCGAGCCAGGTTAACTCTCAGCTCAGCTCGCTTGGCACAAATCTCGTGGAGGTGCAGGCCGGCTCTACGTTCTCAGGAGGTGTCCGCGGCGCCATGGGATCGTCGAGTACGCTGAAGCTGTCGGATGCGCAGACGTTGGCCGACAACGCCGGCTCCTCGGGCAGCCTGCCGGACGTGGCATTGGTTGCCCCCGAGTTCGACACGAACGCTCAGATCGTGGCAGGCAGCGAAAACACGTACACGTCCGTCGACGGCGTTACGCCTGAGTACGAGACCGTTCGCAACGCCCAGGTTGCCATTGGCCGGTTCGTTACCAGCAGCGATCTCGTGAGTCGATCCCAGGTGGTATGCATCGGCGCCACGCTGTTGAGCACGTTGTTTCCCAACGAGTCTGCTTCCGCTACCGTGGGTTCGTCGGTGCAACTCAACGGCATAACCTTCGAGATCGTGGGTGTAATGGCGTCCAAGGGCGGAAGCGGCGGCGTCAACCAGGACAACGTGGTGTACGTCCCGCTGACCACGGCTCAGACCATCTTGCCGCACTCCTCGGGCAGCACCGGATCGCTCTCGTCGATCAACATCGAGGCGACGAAACAGAGTACCACCAATCTGGCCGAGGCGGAGGTCGAGAGCATGCTGCGGAGCCTGCATCGCTTGACGTACTCGGCGTCCGACGACTTCTCGTTCTTTAGCCAGACGACTGTGCAGCAGACGGCCTCCAGTGTCTCCGGTACGCTGACGACCCTGTTGGCCGGTGTCTCCGCCTGTGCACTCCTGGTCGCGGGCATAGGGATCATGAACATCATGTTGGTCACCGTGACGGAGCGAACCCGCGAGATCGGGCTTCGCAAGGCCGTCGGGGCCCGCAAGATCGATATCCTCATGCAGTTTCTGACCGAGTCGATAATGATCAGTGCGACGGGTGGTGCCATCGGCGTCGGCATGAGCTTCCTGGTCGCGTGGCTTCTCTCGGATGTGAAAGTTCTGTCCGGATTCTTCGGCAGCGCGACACCGGTGATCAGCTCGAACTCCGTGGCTCTTGCCTTTGGAGTCTCGCTGGCCATCGGTCTTTTCTTTGGCAGCTATCCCGCCAGCCGAGCGGCGGCCCTGGACCCGATTCAAGCACTTCGATATGAGTAGGATCACGCCCCGGGCACTCTCGACGACCGTGCCCGGGCTACCGCAGCGGCAGCAGCCCGTGGGATAGGCTTGCCGCGAGCGTGGAGTCAGATCGCTGCCCGCCCATCCAAGCGCCGGCTTGCATCACCGGTGAGCGGATGCGCGGGCAACGCGTGTCTGGGAACACGCCTACGCTCAAACGCTGCTGTGTGTTATCTCAGAACCATGCAGGCTATGCCCTGCACGTGCGGAGGCGTCCGCGGCACCCAGGATTGCCGGGCCGAAGCACTCTGTCGCGCAATTCGCACGGACCGCTGCTGTGTCGCACCAGCGCGGTTTCCAGCGGCGGCCTACACTGAAATAGAGGCGAAGCGTCCAAGGGAAGCGCGGCCGCGAACGCGCACTTGACGCCGGGACGCCAAGAGCCTACACCAAAGCAGACCCACCGCGATCCACATCCGGCGCGCGTGCCAGGCTGGACTGTGGTACCGACATGTGTATCGGACGCCAGGACGGCGTCATTTGCAGCCAGGAGGTCAGCCACGACATGGGCGACACTGTGATCCAACATGAGGTTCTCGTGGTCGGCGCCGGTTTGGCAGGCATGCGTGCCGCGGTTGCCGCTCGCGAAGCCGGGGCGGACACGGCAGTCCTCTCGAAGGTCCACCCGATGCGCAGCCACTCAGGCGCCGCTCAAGGCGGTATCAATGCGGCCGTCGCCAAAGACGACAACTGGGAGAACCATTGGTTTGACACGGTGAAGGGTAGTGACTACCTGGCCGATCAGGATGCCGCGGAGATACTCACTCGTCTCGCGCCCGAGAGTATCTACGAGCTCGAGCATCAAGGTGTCCTGTTCAGCCGGTGGCAGGACGGGCGCATCGCAACGCGGCCGTTCGGCGGCGCCGGATTCCCACGAACCTGCTTTGTTGCCGACATTACCGGACACGTCATTCTCCAGACCGTGTACGAGCAGGTGCTCAAGAACGGTGCGACAGTCTACGAGGAGTTCTTCGTCACCTCGCTGATCGTGGAAGACGGAGTGTGCAAGGGAGTGGTGGCCCTGGATATCACCACGGGTAAGCTCATCGCTTTTCGAGCCAAGTCCGTCGTGTTCGCGGCCGGGGGGGCGGGACGTGTGTTCTTCAAGAGCACGAACTCGCTGATCAGCACAGGCGACGGCGTAGCAATCGCCTACAGGGCCGGAGTTCCCGTAGAGGACATGGAATTCATACAGTTCCATCCGACTACCCTGGCGGCGAACGGCGTGCTGATCACAGAAGGCGCGCGTGGAGAAGGCGCGTACCTGCTCAACGCCGACGGCGAGCGATTCATGTTCAAGTACGCTCCCTCGAAGGGTGAGCTGGCCAGCCGCGACGTCGTGTCTCGCGCCGAGTGGACTGAGATACTGGAAGGCCGCGGCGTGAACGGCTGTGTTCTTCTCGACCTGAGACACCTTGGCGAGGCCAGAATCCAGGAGCGACTACCGCAGATTCGCGAGCTGGCAACCGACTTCGCCGGCGTCGATCCGGTCGATGGGCCCGTGCCTATCCGCCCGGGCGCTCACTATACCATGGGAGGCATTCGCGTCGACACGCGCTGTGCTTCCTCGGTACAGGGCCTCTTCGCCGCGGGAGAGTGCGCGGCCGTCAGCGTGCACGGCGCGAACCGCCTGGGAGGCAACTCGCTGCTGGAGACGGTGGTGTTCGGCAAGATCGCCGGGCGCGAGCGCCGCCAAGCACGCGAAAGAACACGACTACTCGAGCTTCCCGGACGACGCCGTGCGAGTGCAGGAGGAGCGTCGCGACGAGCTCTTCAGCGGACAAGGCACCGAGAAGGTAGCTGACCTACGAGACGCCATGCAGGCTACCATGAATGAGCACTTCCATATCTTCAGGTACCAAGACCAGATGGCAGAGGGGCTGAGGAAGATCCGCACTTTGCGCGACCGGTACGCCTCAGTGACCATCGCCGACACGTCGCTGGTCTTAATACCGCACTCTGCGAAGCGCTGGAGCTGGGAGCGATGCTCGACCTTGCCGAGGTCATTGCTGCCGGGGCTCTGGCGCGCACCGAAAGCAGCGGCGCCCACGCGAGGACCGACTACAAGGATCGCGACGACGCGAACTGGCTCAAGCATACGGTCGCAACCTACTCGCCCGAAGGGCCGCAAATCAGCTACGCGCCGGTCACCATGGGCAAGTTCCAGCCAATGGAGAGGGTGTACTAATGAAGTCGACTTTCCTGATCCAGCGGTATGTTCCCGGAAAAGACGATGCGCCCCACTTCGAGCGGTACGAGCTGGACCTGTGGGATGAAGCCACGATCCTGGACGGGCTGAACACGATCAAGGACCACCACGATGACTCGCTGGCGTATCGGCGGGCTTGCCGGCACTCAATCTGCGGATCCTGCGCCATGGTGGTGAACGGGTACACCAAGCTCGTCTGCAAGACGCCAATCGCGGCCGAGCTTAAGCGGGGCCGCACCGAGCTGCGCATCACCCCTATGCGCACCATGAAGGTGATCAAGGACCTGGTCGTGGACATGGCCCCGTTCTGGAAGCACTTTCGAGACGTCGAGCCCTGGCTACAGCCCGATCCGGCCAAGGTGCCGGCCGCGAACGCAGAGTATCGAGTCAGCCCGGCGCAGTTGTCGCCCTCGCGCAAGGATCTCAACTGTATTCTGTGCGCCGTCTGCTACTCCGACTGTAGCGTCACTGAGGTCGACAGCCATTTCGCCGGCCCGCCCGCTTTGGCCAAGGCGCATCGCTTCGTTACCGATCCACGCGACAGCAAGCGGAAGGAGCGTCTCCAGAAGCTGGTCGATCTGGGCCTTTGGGACTGTGCACACGCCTATAGCTGCATGGAATGCCCGAAGCACGTCGATCCCGCCAGCGCCATTGCGGACTTGCGCCGCATGTCCATTCAGGCAGGGATCACCAAGAACATTGGCGCCAGACACAGTCAGGAGTTCACCAAGAGCATCGGGCGCGGCGGACGCCTTGACGAGACCCGCTTGGTTATGGAGCTCACCGGGATCACCAACGTCACTGGTCAGATCCGCAACGCGCCGCAGGGCGTGCGGATGCTCCTCAAGGGGAAGCTGCCGCTGCCCATGCTGCAGAAGGTCGACAATCCGAAACGAAGTGCGCCGCATTTTCGATGCCGTTGGCACGAAGGGAAGAGTAGTCCATGAAGTACGCATATTTCACAGGCTGCGTGGCGAAGGGTACCTGCCCCGAGCTCCATTACTCCACTGTGAAGCTGGCCAAGGTGCTGGGTATCGACCTGTGGGAGATGACCGACGCCACCTGCTGCGGCGCCGGGGTGATCCGGGACGAGAACCCGGAGCTGCAGATCGCGCTCAATGCACGCACCTTTGCCATGGCAGAGGCGGCAGGCATGGACATCGTCAACATCTGCAGCACGTGCCAGCAGAACCTTGGCCAGGATCGGCGCGCGCTCCGCGACGACCCTGATCTCCTCAGTCGTGTCAACGACGTGCTTGCCCAGAGCGGTCTCCACTACAGCGGCAACGTCCAGGTCAAGAACCTGCTCTGGGTGCTGGTCGGAGACTACGGGCTCGAGCGGCTGAGTCAAGAAGGTTGTGCGCCCGCTCACCGGGCTGCGCATCGCCTCGTACTACGGCTGCCAGCTTCTGCGGCCAATCGAAGACACTGGATACGAGGACCCTGACAACCCCACATCATTTGACAATCTGATCCGCGCGCTGGGCGGCACGCCCGTCGACTACGCTGGGAAGACGCGCTGCTGCGGTTTCCATATTCTGACGGTGAACGAGGATACGTCGACGAAAATGGCGGTGAAGCGGCTGGAAGAGGCGGAAGCAGCGGAAGCGGACATCATGGTTACTCCTTGCCCGCTCTGCCACACCTCGCTCGACGCCTACCAACCCAGAGCGACGAAGCTGCAGAAGAGCGCGGTACGGATGCCGGTGCTCCATCTCTCGCAGCTCGTCGGACTTGCCTGCGGCCTCGACGCAGGTGATCTGAAGCTCGGTCGGCTCATGGTCTCACCACAGAAGGCGCTGGCCGGTATTTTGTGATCGGAGTCGCCCTAGCGTCGCGGAGGAGAGGATGCTCACGCTCGCCAAACCGGAGGGTATGACGGAGGCAGATGCCGCTATCTGGCATGACCTGGACGTCATCGACTTGTGCGCGATCGAGACCGCCAAGGGCAAGGCGGTATGCGCGACGCCGCGGGGATCGCGCTACCCCTACGTATACCCACGCGACAACGCCCAGTGCGCTCGAGCGCTCGGAAAGCTCGTCACCTATTCACAGTCCAGAGACGTCGTCGACCGTGCGTTCTCCCTGCTCGAGCACATCGCCCTGTATGTTCTGGCGGTGCAGCGAGACGACGGGTTCTGGGGCCAGCGCTACGACGTGGACGGCAACGATCGTGCAATCTACAGGCAGGAGGATAATGTGGCTCTTGGCATGAGCGCACTCCTCGACTACCTTTACGCGGCAGAATGGCTCGAGCGCATACCGTCGTGGGCCTACCGTATCCGTGACGCCGTGGAGGCCGCGGCAGCGTATGCCATCGAGCACTTCTACCGCTCCGAGATCAACTTGTTCTACGGCACGACATCCATACACGAGTCCTGCATGGTTCAGGGCTATGACATCTGGACAAACTTCGCCTACCTGAGAGCGTTCACTCGGGCCTTTCACGTGTCGAGCGGATGGGGCGGATTTAACAACTGGTTCCCCACGATCAAGGAGTTCTGCCGCCAATTTGAAGATGCCGTCTTCCGCATCTTTATCCACGACGGGCGCTACGTGCGCCGGATAGATCCGAGGGGTATGTATGACGAGCGCCCCGACTTCATCATGCTGTCCCCGTTCTATTTCGGCTTCCTGAACCGCAACGCCAATGCCCAGAAGGCGTCGGCCGAGGCGATCGCGGAAGAGCTGTGGGACCCGGAGCTTGGAGGACTACAACGCTACCTGCCGTACACCGAGGATTTCACCTGCCACACGCATAGCGGCGCCGGGCCCTGGCTCGACTACACGCTCGTTCTCGCGCAATACAAGTACGTTTCCGGACAGGCGGGCGAGGGCGACAACATCATGGGTCTGGTAGATTCGTATCGGACCGAGGATGGGTTCCTGGCCGAGCACCTGACCACCCCGCGCCGATTCCGTCACTTCTACAACACTCAGTGGAACACCGGCATCGACTTCCAGAAAGAGTTCGACAAGGAGTGCCTGCTTCCGGACGTCTCCTTCGACTTCATCGTGGAAGAGCTCATCCACATGCGCGATGCCTACCAGCGCGTCAAGAAGCAGCTGGACGAGAACCCCGGCATCCACTTCCTGCGCTTCGCCACGCCGTTGATGCGAGCACATGCTGAGCATGCGCTGGCCGTTCTGGCAAGGCAGCAGTTTGCCGCCCGAGCCGCGAAAGCCCAATCTTGACGCGTCGCCTGCTCGAGCTGGCACTCAGCGAACTGATGCCCGCGCCGGACCAGCCTCGGAGGCGATTCGACGAGGAGTCGTTGGCTGCGCTCGCCGCTTCGATCGCCATTTACGGCGTCCTGCAGCCGTTGCTCGTCACCCGCTGCTACGGCCGTGAGACACGCGCCTCTCTACTACATCGTGGCGGGCGAGCGGCGCTGGCGGGCAGCCGCACTGGCGAATCTCGCCTCCGTGCCGGCCCTGCTAATCGGAGACGATGAGCAGGTCAATCAGGCCATCTCGCTGGTAGAAAACCTCCATCGGGCCGACCTCCAGCCGCTCGAGCTGGCGCACGCCTATCAAGCGATCATCAGATCCACGGGCTGCACACAGGATGACCTCGCCAACCGGTTGGGTAAGAGCAGGGTCAGCATCACGAATACGTTGCGGCTGCTCGGCCTCGGCTACGCCGCGCAGCAGGCCCTGGCGTCAAACAGGCTCACTGAGGGGCACGCGCGGGCACTGCTGGCACTATCGGGCGAGTTGCAGGACGCCGCGTTGCAGCACGTTCTTCTGCACTCGCTATCCGTACGCCAGACGGAGTCGCTGACGAGGCGGATGCTCGCTTCCAGGAAGCCCCGAGCCGGGCGCAGCGAATCGCACGATCTTCGCCCACTTGAAGACGCACTGCGGTGGACGCTCGGCGCCCCGATCTCTATTGCCGGTACGGTGGACGCCGGCAAGATCGTGCTTGAATACAATTCGCGCGAGGAGCTGGAACGACTGTGCGAGCGCATCGGCGGGGCTGAGCTTGCCGATCGGATGACATGATACACAAGCCGGCGCATGCGAACCCTTGAGTTCGCGCGGCTGCTATACTACGACACGGACGAATCCGTACCGCGCGCTGCCTTCCCGGGCGCGCCATACTACATGAGCGACACGGAGCTACACGCGCGATGACCGTGGAGGCGGCGATCCCTATCAAGACCGAGACTCTCCCTCTCGCGCCGGCAAAGTCTCTTGGCGACCGCTTGGCCATCGACGTGTCGATGGTGATCCCGGTCTACAACGAGGTCGAGAGCGTACCCAAGCTGCATGAGAGACTGACCAAGGTTCTGGACGCCCAGGGCTGTGCCTATGAGATCATCTATATCGACGACGGCAGCACCGACGGCACGTTCGGAGCCGTGAAGGAACTCTATTCCCAGGACCCCGAGCACGTCAGGGTCCTCAGCTTCAGGCGCAATTTCGGTAAAACGGCCGGGCTGGTGGCAGGCTTCGACAACTGCCGGGGCGAGATCATCTTCACGATGGATGCCGACTTGCAGGATGATCCCGAGGAGATCCCTCACTTCCTTGACAAGCTCACGGAGGGCTACGACCTGGTCTCCGGCTGGAAGCAGAAACGGCACGACCCAATCTCGAAGACCCTGCCCTCGAAGATCTTCAATTCGGTGGTTGCTTCCGCCACCGGAGTCAAATTGCACGATATCGACTGCGGCTTTAAGGCGTACCGGCGCGAGGTCACCGAAGAGCTGAAGCTCTATGCGGATCTCCATCGGTTTATACCGGTGATGGCACACTGGCGCGGATTCCGGGTTGCCGAGATTCCCGTGCAGCACCATCCGCGCAAATACGGCAAGTCGAAGTACGGCATCCGCAGGTATGCTCGCGGTGCGCTGGATTTCTTCAAGGTCATCTTCCTCACTCGCTACATGCAGAAACCGCTGCACTTGTTCGGCACTGTCGGCGCCGCGATCACGCTGATCGGCGTCATTCTCAGCCTCTACCTGACCGAGCAGCATTTCAGCCACGGTAATATCGGTGGCCGCCCGCTGCTTGACTTCGCCGTGCTGTTTGTCATCACCGGCGTGCAGTTGTTCAGCTTGGGCCTTCTCGGCGAGATGCTCCGCCACGTGACCTATCGCCGAGCGGAAGAGTACAGTATCCGGCAGCGCTTGGGATGACACGGATCGCGTCATTGTGGCGTAGCCTCTGGGTCAGGTACTCGCTCACGGCGGTGCTGCTGGCGGTGATTCTCTGGAAGGTCGATCCGAGGCAGTTCTGGAACACCGGGCACAATCTCGACGCGGCTAACCTGCTGGTCGCCATGTCCCTTACCGTGCCGTTCCTGATTCTGAAGGCGCTCCGCTGGCACGCGTTGCTCAAGGCAGGAAACTGCCGAGCCACCTATGCTGAGTCGCTCATCTCACTGGTCGGCGGCATGGGCGTAGCCTTACTCACCCCGGCCCGCCTGGGCGAGCTTGCACGGGCTGCCTACCTGTCTGAACCGCGAAAGGTGCGAGTCGGCGCACTGGTGATGGTCGACAAGGTTTATGACGTCATCGTGCTGGCGCTGCTGGCCGTTCCGGGAGCCTGGCTTCTCGTCAATCCTCTGCTCGCTATTGCCTTCGCGGCAATAGGGCTGGGCGGGGTGTACCTTGCCATCCGCCCGAGCGGATTGCGAACGGCATTCCGCCTCTGCAGGCCGCTGCCGCACTACAAGAAGATCGACGGCATGATGGGCCGATTCGCCGAGTTTCCAGGCAGCGTGGGCGTGGTGTGCCTTGTTTACACCCTCGGATCATTCCTGATTGTGCTCGCGCAATACTGGATCATCTTGCGCGCGTGGAGCACAGGCGGACCCGACGTGGTGGTGTACTGTTTCCCGATGGTCGTGCTATCCAACGCCGTACCGCTGACAGTCGCTGGGCTGGGCACGCGCGAAGGACTGGCCATCCTGCTCCTGAATCACTACAAGATCGCCAGGTCGGTGGCCGGCACCAGTGCGTTCCTCATGTTCTTTATGAACACGGCACTGCCGGGCGTCATTGGCGCCGTGGTCACCCCGTTCATGCGGCCGCCGGCTGCGCTGGCCGACGATCAGCCCCAGACGGGTTCGAAGAGCGAGAGCGTAGCGCCTGTATGAGCGCGACGCCAACGCGCGCTCAACCCCCGCGGGTGAGCGGGCCGCTCACTGCGCGAGATATGGCGGTCCCCGTGCCGAAGCTCGGTGAGCGGCTGGCCAAGATCGGATCCGTGGTCGGATTCTGGGTGATTACCGCGCTGTATGCGGTCGTCTTCACTGCCATTAGCTTGCGGCAATACAACGCCTACGTTCCGCACGCCCTCGATCTCGGCAACATGGCACAGACGTTCTGGAACACGGTGCACGGTCATCCGTTCCGGTTCCAGAACATGCGAGCCCACATCGCGGTCGAGGCGTTCGGCACCCTGACGCGGCTGAGCTTCCATGTTGAGCCGTTCATCCCATTCATGGCCGTGTTCTACTTCTTCTACCAGCACGTGGAAGCACTGCTGGTCATGCAGACACTTGCAGTGGCAACCGGAGCCATTCCCACGCGCCTGCTAGCACGCCGCCACCTTCACAACGCGTTCGCGGAAGTCGTCTTCCCTCTTGCTTATTTGCTGTACCCGGCGCTCGAAGCAGCAAATCTCTACGAGTTCCACCCGGTGACTGTTGGGGCGCCGCTGATCCTGTGGGCGTTCTACTTTGCCGATAGCCGGCGCTACACCCTCTTCGCGCTGAGCGCTGCTGCCGCCATGGGCTGTAAGGAAGAGATGGGCCTGCTGATCGCCATGATGGGCGTCTGGATCGCGGTGCGCAACCGAGAATGGCAGTTCGGCGCGGTGATCGCCGTGCTCTCCGCTGTGTGGACGTTCCTGGCCCTGAAGGTCGTCGTGCCGCACTTCAACCAGGCAGACAGCTCATACTGGGGCCGCTATGTGCCGCCCGGTTTCTATGGTAGCGGGCCGGTGACCCAGCATCAGGCCATCGAGTTCTGGCGCCAGCATCCCGGGTTGGCATGGGAGAATCTGACCAGCGAGGCCAAGACCAGCTACCTGCACCGCATCTTCTATCCTACGGGTTACCTCTCGTTGCTCAGCCCGATCACGGTGCTCGCGGCCGTGCCGAGCCTCGCCGTTATTATGTTGAGTTATGAGCCGCACATGATCAGCGGGCTGGCACACTACTCCGCCGAGATCGTCCCCGTGTTGACGGTAGGATCGATACTCGGGGTGGAATGGCTTGCCAACAATGTAGCGCCCAGACTCCATATCCGGCCCGCGCTGGTTGTGGCAATCTGCACAACCTATGTGCTCGTGGCCGCCCTCTTCAACCAGCACGACAACGGCTTCAGTCCGATCGCGAAGAACTTCAGCTATCCGGATATTTCGCCACATGCCAAAATACTTGATCGAATTCTCGCCATGATTCCCCCGAACGCCTCCGTGTCGGCACAGGACAACCTCAATCCGCACCTCAGCGATCGCGAGCAGATCTACCTCTACCCAGACACCGACGGCGGCCGTGTGCAGTACATAGCGCTGGATGCGACCGGGCCCACTGGTTCTGTGATGCGCACGTGCGATCTCTCTGTGCTCGTGCAGGGCAATAACGCCGCCTGCGACATAGCCGCCGGTCCGGCTACGGCGTCATCGGCGTCGGCTGCAACCTCGTACGACCCGAATGCGCTCCTTCGCAACGGGAAATGGACGATCGTGGCAGCGGATGACGGCGTGCTGTTGCTCACCAAGCACAAGAAGGGCGAGCCGCTCGTGACAACCCTACCACCACAATTCTGGACCTTCATGGATCCGGCCGCTTCGAGCGTGCCTACCGGCGGTCCCCTCGCACGGCTAGGGGACTATCTGGAGCTCGAAAGCTTCAGTCTCGGCAGGGCCGAGCTGACCAACCTGAGGAATCCCGACATTCTTGTAACCACGTGGTGGAAGGTGCTGAAGCCCTTGCCGCAGCGCACGCGACTCGTTAACTACCTGACCGACTATCGCGGCGCTCTGCAGGTGTTCTCCGACGTGCAGCAAGCTACCAGCTGGCAGGTGATGAGCCAGTGGCAGGTGGGTAAATTCTACAAAGTGCTGTCGTACCAGCTCAGCGTCTACACGGCCAAGAGCGGCAGGATCGACATCGACGTTGGGCTCACCCTGGACGATCAGCAGTATCAGGTCGTGAGCAACAATCAGCCGGTTACCGTGCTCAAGCCGTCGAGTGGCCTGCTGCCGGTAGGTGGCGGCAAGGTGCTGAAGCTGACGTCGATCCACGCAACCCTGTGATCGGAGGCTGGCAACGCGCATCGGCATCTACGGCGGCACGTTCGATCCGATACATGTCGGCCATCTCGCGGCAGCGGAGGCGGTTCGCGAAGCGCAGGGCCTGGATCTGATCGTCTTCGTTCCGAATTGGCAGCAGCCGCTCAAGCTGGAAGCACCGGGTGCGTCTGCCGCGAATCGTCTGGCCATGGTCGAGCTAGCAATCGAGGACAATCCCCGCTTCGCGGTCAACGATATGGAGCTGCATGGCCGGGAGCCGTCGTACACAATCGATACGCTTGACACCCTGCGCGGCTTGCAACCCGACGACCGGTTTCAGTTCATCCTGGGCGTCGATGCCGCCAATCAGCTCGACCGCTGGCTCGAGCCGGCACGCATACTGGTAGATTACCAGCCGATTGTCATGCTGCGCGCGGGCTGGCGAGGACCGGACTGGACGGCGCTCGAGGCCATCCATCCCCGCGCGCGCAGCCTCGCGAGAGTGGTCCAGGTGCCACTGCTCGAGATTGCATCCCAGGACCTGCGCGCACGGGTGCGGGCAGGCCAATCGATTCGCTACCTGGTACCCGAGCGCGTGCGAGCCTTTATCGAGGATCACGGCTGCTACGCCTTGACGCATGAGGCAGGCAACAGTAGCATAGCAACGTGACCGTGCTAGGCGGGGGGATAGCCGTCCCCTGTACGGCAATCCGGCTATATGGCCGGCGGAATCCCGGACTCTCGGGTGGTCCCTGCTCGGGACTTTGTCTGGTCCTCGGCGTTCAACGCGCTTGGTCCCGACCGGCGGAGGCCCACGAACCCCGTCAGATCGAAAGAAGCAGCGGTAAGGGGTGTCCTTCGGGTGCGTCGGGGGAGCCTGGCACGCAGTCGCGGAGCTGGCAAAAGCCGGGCGAGCACGCTCAACGGTTTGGTGCACGGTCATATACCTTGCTTGCCGGTGATTGGCTCACCGCGCCACCACGTGTCTCGCGGGGTTCGCCACGGGCGACCGGCACAGCCGGCTAGCACCGGGAACGTTCGCCTTCCGGCGAGAGTGTCAGGCTGAGGAGAGACGAGCGCGTGGACGACGGCAATGCTCTCGCACCGTCCGAGGCGGCGGGACCCGAGTCACAGTACCTGAGCGACGGCGATCGGTCGTCCCTCTACCGCGCGTACCGTTCCCTCACCTTCGACGAGGTGGTCGGTCAACGACACGTGACACAGACGCTGCGCAACGCCGTCCGCTACGGCAAGGTCGCGCACGCCTACCTGTTCACCGGACCTCGCGGCACGGGCAAGACGAGCACAGCGCGCATCTTGGCGCGGGCCGTGAACTGCCTGCAACCGAGAGACGGTGACCCGTGCAACGTTTGCCCTATTTGCGTGAGCATGCTGCAGCGGCGGTCCCTCGACCTTGTCGAGATAGACGGTGCATCGAATAACAGCGTGGACGACGTACGCGAGCTGCGAGATCGCGTCAATCTTCGACCGGCTGAAGGCAAGCGCAAGGTCTTCATCATCGACGAAGTGCACATGCTGTCTATCGGCGCCTTCAACGCTCTGCTCAAGACACTCGAGGAACCTCCCGAACACATCCTGTTTGCCCTGGCCACCACGGAGCTCCACAAGGTGCCCGCCACAGTGCGATCGCGCTGCCAGTTGCTCGAGCTGCATCCGATTGCCGCCGCCGAAATGGCCAACCGGCTGCGGTTGGTGTGCGCACGAGAGGGCATCGAAGCGGCTGATGACGTGATCCGGTTCATCACCTCACAGAGCACAGGCAGTCTGCGCGACGCGTTGAGCATGCTCGAGCAGATTCGCTCCTTCTGTGGCGACCGCCTCGTGCTGGCCGACGTGGAGACGGCGCTCGGCGTGGCGCGCAACGCGCACGTCGCTACTCTCGCCGGCGCCATGGCTGCCGGCGACCTGGCACGGGCGCTCCTGGTCGCTGGGGACCTGATGGAGAGTGGCGTGGACCCGCGACAGCTTTCCAGGCAACTTGCCAGCTACTGGCGCGATGCCCTGGTTGCCCGCGCGCGGCAGAAGCCCGTAGAAGAGCCGAGCGTGGCGCGGTGCCGGGCCGAGCAGATAGTTCCGGTGCTCTACACTCTCATGACGGTAGAGACAGGTGCGCGACGGTCTGATTCCCCGCGCTGGGCCCTGGAGGCGGCGATTGCCCAGGCAACTCTCAGCTTCGGCGGGCAGAGTGCCGTACCGCCGTCAGATGTGGCTAGGCCGGCCGTCACCGCCGCATCCCAGGCGGCCGGATGGTCCGCCACCGAGCCTCCCAGTTCCGAGGCGCGGACAACGGCGCGTGTAGCGGCCGCGGACGAGCTGGACGCCCGGCCCATTGTTGCCGCCGCTGCAACGGCTGATCCGGCGCTTCGCGAGGAAGCGCCGACTCTCGAGGTCTACCGCGGCGTGGTGGACCGGGATCGAGTTTCATCGGCGAAGGAAGCCGAAACACTGGGCTCCCAGGTGCCGGATGGGCGGGATCCCACGGCTGCCGGCGCAGCACAGCCCGATGTGCGCCACGATTCGGTGGGCGGCGCACCGTTCGACGCGCGGCCGCGCTGGCCCATGGTCTTGCGCCGGCTGAGCGAGAGCGACAAACCGAGGGTGCACGCGGTCGCGCAAACGGTGATCTCCGAGCTGATCCAGGTCGAGGACAGTGTGCTCGTGCTGCCGTTCCGCCAATCGCAGTCTTTCTATCGCTCGCAGGTGGAGATGCCTGCCATCCGCAAGACCATCGAGGACGCCGTGAGCGAAGTGCTTGGTGGCCAGTGGGGTGTGCGCTGTGTTACGATCGATGAGCCGACCGTCCGGCGGGCTGACCTGGCCGAACTGGAATACGTCGATGAGATGGCCGCCGAGGCGAAGGCTCTGGGCGGCGAGCGCGAGCACGATATCTAGCCATGCAGATCAAGAGAAAAGGAATACGCTGATGGGCTTCGATCAACGTGCAATGCGAGACATGATGCGCCAGGCTCAGCAAATGCAGGCCCAGATGGAGAAGGCGCAGCAGGCATTGGCTGAAGAGGTCGTCGAGGGATCCTCCGGCGGCGGCGCAGTCACGGCCACGGTTACCGGCCAGCTCGAGCTGAAGAGCATAGAGATTAGCAAGGACGTCGTCGATCCTGAGGACGTCGAAATGCTGCAAGATCTGGTGTTGAGCGCGGTGACCGATGCCCTAGAGAAAGCCAAGGCCCGTCAGGCCGAGAAGCTCGGAGCAATCACGGGCGGAATGAACCTGCCGTTCTGAGTCGCGTGCAAGCCGTGCGCCGGAGACTTGGCGGCATTCGCCGGCTTTCGCGAATGTGCGCGAGAGAGTTCATTTCGTGTGTGCACCTTGCGACGCTCAGTCGCGAATGCGTGGCTTCGATGCGTTCTCGGTGGCCGATGTCTAGCTGAGGACTGGACGCCATGTATCACTCGCAGCCCGGCACGGCATCGGTAGCCGAATCCGTGGTCCAACTCATCGACGAGCTCGGCAAATTGCCCGGCATAGGACCGAAGACGGCCCAACGACTGGCATATTTCATCTTGCGCGAGCCGGTCGACGAGGCGAGGCTGCTGGCGAATGCCATCCTCCAGGTCAAGGAGCGCATCGTCTATTGCAGCGTCTGCTGGAACTTGACTGAGATGGACCCCTGCTCCCTTTGCTCCGATCCTGGTCGCGACCGCGGAACTCTCTGCGTGGTCGAGCAGCCGCTCGACATTCTCGCACTCGAGCGCACGATGAGCTATCGCGGGCTCTATCATGTGCTGCACGGTGCCATCTCACCCATGGACGGTATCGGTCCCGGTGAGCTGAAGATCGAACAGCTCGTCTCCAGGGTCGCCGGTGGCGGCATTCACGAGGTGATCCTGGCCACCAATCCCTCTATGGAAGGCGACGCGACTGCCATGTACATCACGCGCCGCCTCGCCACGTTGCCGGAGCACGCCAGAGTGACGCGGCCGGCGCGCGGCCTGCCCATGGGAGGCGATCTCGAGTTCGCGGACGAGCACACGCTCAAGCAAGCGATCGAAGGGCGGCGCGAGTTCTGAGAGAGGGCCGCCGCGGAGACTCGCCATCCAGCGGCTTTCCGTCCGCCGCCACCGTCGGCAGGCTCCCGGTAATCCCCCTCGAAAGCCACCCACGTCACTTCGATTCTCGACCACTTCGATCTGTTGCACGCCTACCTCCTTGCCGTGGAGGTAGCCAGCATCCGACATACTGTCACCCCTATTAGGGAGCGCGAGAATCAGGCCGAGAATCAGACTCAAATGAGAGCGATGGCCGCACCGCTTCCAAAGACGCGACACATGCTGCAGTCCGGTGGCGCCGGCGCGGAACCGCAGACTCCCATGCAATACGTGCCTCAGCAGGAAATATAGAACTGGAGACAGTGGCTTCTGGGACAAGTGGACAGAACATGAACGACGATGTGTTCAGCGTGTATCAAGGTGGGGTGGAGGACATTGTCGGGAAGGATACTATCTATGGGATGGTAGATGACCTGCAGGGGTCTGACGAGCCTCGGTCGGCCTCCAGGTTTGCAAGAGACCCAGCTACCGGCGCGTGGGGGCCCGTTGCCTTCGCCGGATATACAGTGATCACTCCACCATTCTGCGAGGACCGAAACAGTATCGTGCCTGTGCTTCACGCGAAGCTTCGGACGACCTGTCGCGCCTGCGCAAGACGTCGATAGTGCAGCGCCTGAACGTCAGAACCTATGCTGCGCTTGCAGAGCTGCAGGCAAGGCTTGTCCAGGCTCTGTCAGACATCGACTTCGCTCCGGTTCCGCCGTCGAGCTTCCACATCACCATAGCTGACCAGATCGCTGGGTCCGATATGCAACAAATGAACATTAGGACGACCGCAGCCAACGGCTCTGACGAACCGCTCAGTCAAGAGACTCGAGAATTGCTACTCGCTATGCACTCCCTCGATCGCGACCGCACCTCTGCCGAGATTGCCAGCCCCCAAGCCCCCACGGACTTGGCGTGCGTGGGTTGAGTCTATTCGGGCCGGCAGTGGTGGCTGTGGCCAAGATGTGCGGCAATGTGGACGATGCAGACGCCTATCTGCGGGTGATGCGCGTCCGGGAGTCGATCTACGGTGATCGCAGACTGCAGCAACTCGGCGTTGTCAGGAAGCATGCATTCCGGGCACACGTAACGCTCAGCTACGTCGAAGGAGAGCCCGACGGCACCGCGCGCGCCAAACTAAAGGGAGCCATGCTGGACGCCACTAGTGAGCTACAGCTCTCCGAACCGCTGCCACTGGCGATCCATAGGACTGTGCTGCGCGAGTTTGACGATCTTACCGCCTTCCGGGAGCCGCGTTTGTCGGGCACTGCAATAAGGTAGCCGGCAATGAAAGCGCGAGCAAGGAAGGCTATGCTGCTCGGCTCAGAACGGCAGCGCAGAAGTGTGGCAATCTGCAGCCAGATGAAGCCAGAGACCACCAAGTCGCAGGCGAAACCGTGACGGATCGGCAAGCCTTCCTCACGCCTGAGGTAGGGCCGGTGGCGCGGTGAACGCGCCCTGAAGTCTACTTCCTCCCGAAACGAGACCAGCGCTAGCCCAGGGTCTATCTGCTAGGCTCATTCTCCGCCCACCTTGACGGCGGTGCCCGATCTGGCTGCGCGACCATGGATTTTGCGACCAAGAAGCGGTCCCGACCACCAGAAATGCGTGTCCGGCCAGCGTCAATATGGCTGCAGTGGCGACTATCGAGCCAGGAAGCGGACTCAGCGGAGCCGCTTTGAGCCGCCGGCATGTCCAATATGTAGCCCAAGATGTGGAACATTTGTACGTCGGAGAACAAGGCTAGGATTCGAATGGGTGGCATGCTCGCGCATGCCGCCCGCCGGTGTCATCGCATATCTGCCCGACGAGTGAGAAAGACGGCGGGAGGAGCAACAGCGGTCTGAAGGCCGCCGCCTGCGTGGCGCGCCGTGTGGCGCGCCCCGGCATCGCGCCACAACCGCACTCGCTCTTCAGGCCAGATCAGCGTTGGCGTCTGGCGGAGATTACCCGTGAATGAGCAGACTGACTCCGTTCTTCAGGCAAGGATGTCGCAACTGAACGTCGGGCAGCGGCGCAAATGGTCTGAATCCGCCCATCAATTGGCACAGTGTCGAAGTCGCAAGTAGGGAAAGGCTGAGATTCGGAGTGAGTTGCCGTTAGTTGTCATCGATCTGTCACGCCAGTCCGATGAACGATAATTGACCGGCGTGTATTATGGAGGCGATGACAGTGTGAGGCTACTCCCCAAGGAACCGCGCTGCGCCAGGGCCAGTGTCGGCGTGCTGCATTGCCGCCCGCTCAATCATAGGCTATCGGCAAGCCGAATTGGTGTCCAGCATGCCGATGTGCCGATAACCGTCGGGCAATACGGTCCAGCAAGGATCACGTCGCTGTCACGCGTGGAGGCGACGTCTTCGCAAGATGTGCTCGCCGGCGCGACACCTCACATCCCCGTGAAACCTCTTGAAGCAGTTCCAGGGTCCATCTCGATCCCATAGAAAGGCACATGATGGCTGCAGTCTCCTTTCTCACCGGCAAGAGGCTCTCGGCGCTATTGCTGTGCAGCGTGTTGGTCGCGTTGGCGCCTGCGGCCGCGAGCAGTGTGCAGGCTGATTCGCTGGCGCTCTCGCCGAGCTCAGCCACGATCGGAGAATCGGTGTCGGCCACGGGCTGCGGCTTCCCGGTCGGCGCCGGCGGTGCCACGGTCCTCGTGGACGGCGTCTCGGCCACGGTATCAAGCATGACGGCGTCGGGCAGCGCCGGATGCTACGTCGTTACGTTCGCGGTGCCCGGCCTAGGCTCCGGCGTGACCTCGGTGGACGTGTTCGTGACTATCGGCACGGCTTCGGACAACGGCACCCTGACCGTCGAATCGTCCTCGACTGGCATAGGCACCCTGACCCTTTCGCCCGGCTCGGCAGCAATTGGACAGCAGGTGACGGCTACGGGCTGCGGCTTCCCCGTTGGCTCGGGCAGCGCCACGGTGTACGTAGATGGCATGGCCGCTTCCACCACGAGCGTAGCCCAAACAGGAGGCTCAGGCTGCTACGCGGTCGCATTCACAGTACCCGATGTGACAACGAGCGCCACGTCCGCGGATGTCCTGGTGACTATCGGCACGGTAGCCGCGAGCGGAACGCTCACCGTCGGCGGATCCTCAACCGGCGCGGGCAGTCTGACACTGTCTCCGACCTCCGCGGCGATCGGTCAACAAGTGACTGCCACCGGCTGTGGCTTCCTCACGGGCGCCGGCAGCGCCACCGTATACGTGGCCGGCGTTTCTATCACGACGACGAGCCTCACGCCTACCGGCAGCACCGGCTGCTTCTCCGTTACCTTCACCGTGCCCACTGTGTCGTTCGGCTCGACCTCCGCGGACGTCCTTATGATGGTAGGAAGCGTGGTCGACGAGGGCACCCTCCAGATCGGCACCTCGACGGCTGGCACGGGCAGCTTGACCTTCTCACCAGCCTCGGCGGCAGCGGGCCAGCAGGTAACTGCCAGTGGCTGCGGATATCCTGCTGGGTCCGGCAGCGCTACAGTGTACGTCGAGGGAACTGCCGCTGATGCCACGAGCACCATGGCGACGGGCGTTTCCGGCTGTTACGACGTCGCCTTCCTCGTGCCCACCCTGACCTCCGCAGACACATCGGCAACCGTTCTGGTCATGATTGGCGGCGTCGCCGATAGCGGCAGCCTGATCATCGGTTCCAGTATTGCCGGGACCGGCGGCTTGACCTTCGCACCCACGTCGGCGGCCGTGGGACAACAGGTAACGGCCAGCGGCTGCGGCTTCGCCACGGGAGCCACCAGTGCCATGGTGTCCGTAGATGGACTGGCTGCCACGGAGAGCGGAATCACGGAAACCACCACCCCCGGCTGCTATGATGTCGCATTCATCGTGCCGGCACTGACTTCAGGAACCACGTCCGCAGACGTATTGGTCATGATCGGCGGCATTACCGACAGCGCAACGCTCCCGATCGGCACAACCTCTAGCACTGCCGCCCTCACGGCATTGCCGGCAACCGTTGCAGCCGGCGCATCGTTCACCGTAACCGGCAGCGGCTTCACCGCCGACTCTTGGGTAACCGTGTCGGCATTCGGGAGCAGCCAGTCGGCGACGCCGATCGGTGGGACGTTTACGGCGACGGTCTCGGTGCCCGTCACTACCACGGCTGGAGACTACACCGTGAGCGCCGTGAGCACGGCCGGCGACAACGCGTCCACCGGTATCTCCGTTACCGCCCCCAGCATCGAGTTCGAGACCAGCCCGGACAGCGCGGTGCCGGGCCAGACGATAGCGATAAGCGGCACCGGGTTCATTGCCGGAGAGCAAGTGGCAATCTCACTGGCTCAGGCATCGGCGGCGCCCGCTGCCATCGCCAGCACCATGCAGGTGTTCCAGGCCGATAGTACAGGATCGATTTACGACGTGCAGTACATGGTGCCGAACGTCGACGCCGCGGACTACCTGCTGCTGGCAGCCGGTCAGACCAGTGGGAAGATACAGGTGACAGCCTTCAGCGTGCTCGCCGGCGCGACCACGGCCACCGAAACGGCGACCGCGCAGCCGTCGCCGACCGAGACGCCGACGATCACGGCTTCGCCATCGCCTACTGCCTCGCCCTCTGCGACTGTACCGGTGCTGCCGACGATTGGCACCGCACCGAGCACCACCTACTTTGCTGAGGGCTACACAGGAACGTCCGAAGTGGACGGCAAAGTGACCTTTGTAGAGCAGCTGTATTTCTTCAATCCTACATCCACTACCGCGGAAGTCACGACCAGGTACGCGGTGTACGATTCGGCCACCAGGTCCAGTACGATAGTTGCCAAACAGGACACGATAGCGCCAGGCGCCACGATCTCCCGGTCGGTCAACAATGACGTGGGTAACGACCGTATCGTAAGCGCTACCGTCAGATCGTCCACGGGTGTGTTGGCGGAGGAAGTGATCAACCGCACCCGTAGCGACGGCACGCAGCTGGACGGTGGAAGCAGCCCCGGCCTGGCGAAACTTGCCGACACCTGGTATCTCGCCGAGGGCAGTGCCGGCCAGTCCTTCCAGGAGTACGCGGTGCTCTACAACCCGGGCTCGACGGCGTCAAAGGCTGAGATTCGCTACCTGCCGAGCGGCGCGCCCGTGCCGGCGGCTATGCCTGTCACAGTTCCGGCGGGCGGCCAGACGACGATCAATGTCGCCGGTCTGTACGACAAGATGATGCCCACGGGGTCGCGGGACATCGCACTGCAAGTCACCTCCGACCGGCCAATCGCCGTCGATCGGGTAATGTACTGGGGTGCAGGTGATGGATCGGCGAAGTACGGCTTCTCCATGGCACCGGCCATTGCCACGGGCTCGACGAGCCAGTCGTTCTCGTCGCTGCCGAGTGCGAGCGGCTCGCAGGCGTTCGTGGCGGTGCTCAACCCGAATTCAGGTGTGGCCAACGTGTCGCTCAAGCTGCTCGACGCGAGCGGGAACATACTCGCCACGGCGCAGGCGGCAACAGAGGGAAGCCAACGCCACACTTTCGACGTGGCAAGTATTCTGCCCGGCGACCACGGGAACGTCACAGGCATCCTGAGCAGCGACACGCCCGTAATCGCCGAGGCACCGATCTACTTCGGAGGCTCGCCGAACGCGGGAAGCATTCCAGGCATGGTAGAACAGGGCAGCAACGGCAGCCTGGATGGTGCAACGGTCGACCTCTCCGCAGGGCCGGCGTTGCTGCGGGTCTACAATCCCGGCGGCTCGGCCGTGCGCGTGCAGGTGAGCCTTGGGAGCTCTGCCGGCAATGCAGCGGCTTTCGACGGCAGCGTGGCTGCCGGCACCACCAAGGACGTGCAGGTCTCGTCGGCCGGTGAGGCCCAGGGCATCATCTTGCTGGCTAGCGGAGACGTCGCTAGCGCGTTTGTCAGCGGTGGAGTGGGTAGCTCGAGCATCTATGGTGAACAACTGACCTGACGCGTCCGGCATCGGGCTGAGGTCGAACAACCCGGCCATAAGCACGAAATGCACGAACTGTGAAATCGTGTCGTAGACTGGCATCTACAACCGCCAGTGGTATACTGAGTCATGCAATGACCGTACCAAGGGATCGGTGTACCCAAATCAAGGGTGCTGTGGTTCAACTGGCCGGCGTTGACACTACACCACCAGGAGCGGATGTTGATCGAAGAGCAGTCAACCGTACCTCAGCAACCTGAGGAGCCAGTGGCACCGGTCGGTCTAGACGCGACACCAGCTACGGCCGAGCAGGAGGTAGCCAATCAGGGTGAGGGTGCAAACGTCGACCTGAAGGGCACTTCAGTACCGGTGGCCAACGTACAAGCATTGCCGCAGGACGAGAGCGAAGACACCATGGAGTCGCTTCTCGATCACCCGTCGAATGCTCTTCGCACGCTTCAACGGGGCGAAGTGATCGACGGCATCGTGGCACGTATCGACCCCGATGAGATCCTCGTGGACATAGGTCTCAAGTCCGAGGGTGTGATCAACGGGCGCGAGATGGACGATGAGGTTACGGAACAGCTGCACATCGGCTCCAAAGTACTCGTGTATGTCATGCAGCCCGAAGGCCCTGAAGGGCATGCGATCCTCTCCATCAGGCGTGCTCGCATGGAGAAGTCCTGGCGCGCGGCCGAGGAGCTCTACCAAGAGGACCGAGTCATCGAAGCCGAAGTGATCGATTTCAACAAGGGCGGCTTGATCGTCGACCTGGGCGTTCGGGGCTTCGTGCCTATTTCGCAGATTCCCGAGCTGCGCGGACTGTCCAAGGGTCAGGAAGGCGAGCCATCCGAAGTGATCGACCGCCTGGCGCAGATGAAGGGCCGTGTGCTCAAGCTCAAGATTATCGAGTTGAACCGCAACCGGAACCGCCTTATCCTCTCCGAGCGGCTCGCCCTTCAGGAGCAGCGGAGCCACAGAAAAGACGAGCTGCTGGCGGAGCTGCTGCCCGGCCAGGTGCGGCGCGGCCGTGTCACCAGCCTTGCAAGCTTCGGCGCATTTGTCGATCTCGGCGGCGCCGACGGACTCGTGCACATCTCGCAGCTCTCTTACAGCCGCGTGAATCATCCTAGCGAGGTCCTGTCGGTAGGCGACGAAGTGGAAGTCTACGTGCTTAGCATCGACCCGGAGACGAAGAAGATCGCGCTGAGTCTGAAGAAGGCGCAGCCGGATCCGTGGTCGCGCGTCGATCAGAAATACCACGTGGGCGATCTTGTGGAAGGCACGATTACCAAGCTGGCCAAGTTTGGCGCCTTCGCCAAGATCGACGATGGCATTGAAGGGCTGATTCATCTGTCGGAGTTGTCGGCCGAGCCGGTAGAGAACGGAAAGGATGTGGTGAGCGAAGGGCAACGCGTTACTCTTCGTGTCATTAACATTAATCCAACTCGCCGGAGACTCGGATTGAGCCTCCGGCAGGTAGACGATATCTCGCCCGACGTCAAGGCAATCATGGATGGGTCGGCAGCGCCACCAGAGGACGACCAACCGGAGGAAAGTCACTGGGACGAGGAGGTCCCGGACAGTCCGCCGCAGAGCGAATAGACGGGTGAGGATGGGGCGCGAATCTACCGCGCCCCATCCGATTCACTGGCCGGATCAAGCTACGGAAGAGAGCATGGCATGAACGAAAGGTTCGACAAGTTCACCGAGCGAGCTCGCAAAGTGCTGACCCTCGCCCAAGAGGAAGCCACTCGCTTCAACCACAATTACATCGGAACCGAGCACTTGTTGCTTGGACTGGTGCGCGAGGGTGAGGGTGTCGCAGCCAAGGTGCTCTCGAACCTGGGTGTAGAGCTGAACAGGGTGCGGAGTGCCGTAGAATTCATCATTGGCCGCGGCGACCGTCCCACTGTCGGCGAGATTGGGCTGACCCCACGCGCCAAGAAGGTGATCGAGCTGGCGGTCGACGAGGCTCGGCGTCTCGGCCACCACTACATCGGCACCGAACACCTGCTGCTCGGCCTGGTGCGCGAAGGCGAGGGTATCGCAGCCGGTGTCCTGGAGTCGCTCGGTGTCAACCTAGAGAAGGTGCGCACACAGACGATCCAGGTGCTCTCGCAGAGCAGTCCGACATCGCACCACGAGCCGAAGCACGGCAGCAAGACGCCGACCATCGATCAGCTTGGGCTGGATATGACCGCTCAGGCGCGAGCTGGCAAAGTCGACCCAGTGATCGGCCGTGCGGTGGAAATCGAGCGCGTCATTCAGATTCTTAGCCGGCGCCTTAAGAACAATGCCGCGCTGGTCGGCGAGCCCGGAGTCGGCAAGACGGCCATTGTCGACGGACTGGCGCAGCGAATCGTCAACGGCGAGGTGCCCGAGACGCTTGGCAGGCAAGCGACTTCTCACTCTCGATATCGGCTCGCTTGTGGCAGGAACCAAGTACCGCGGCGAATTTGAAGAGCGACTGAAGAAGATCATCGAGGAGATCAAGGCGGCGGGAGACTGCATTCTCTTCATCGACGAGCTGCACACGATTGTGGGTGCTGGAGCGGCGGAGGGCGCGGTAGACGCCGCGAATATCCTGAAGCCGGCGCTTGCGCGTGGCGACCTGCAGTGTATCGGCGCCACTACGCTGGATGAGTATCGCAAGTACATTGAGCGGGACGCGGCGCTCGAGCGCCGATTCCAGATGGTGACGGTCAACGAGTCGACGGTGGACGAGACGATCCGCATCCTGCATGGTCTGCGGCCGCGCTACGAAGCGCATCACCACCTGCAGATCAGCGACGAGGCGCTTCGAGCAGCGGCTGAGATGGCCGAGCGATACATCCCGGACCGGTTCATGCCGGACAAGGCGATCGACCTGATGGACGAGGCGTCGGCGCGAGTGCGCTTGCAGCGCGCGGGTCAGCCGTTCTCTCTCAAAGAAGCTCTGCAGAACATCGAGCAGGTGCAGAACGACAAGGAGCAGGCGATCAAGCTCCAGCAGTATGAGATGGCCGCCGATCTGCGCGACCGCGAGAAGCATCTGCGCGACAAGATCGCCAACCTGCAATCGAGCTGGCAGGACAAAGACAAGGAAGCGCCGACGGAACGGAATCTCGTGGTCGGCGAGGAGGACATTGCAGAAGTCGTCTCCATGTGGACGGGCATCCCGGTGCGAAGAATCGCACAGGAAGAGTCGGAACGGCTGCTGCAGATGGAAGGCGCCCTGCATGGCCGCGTGATCGGCCAGGATGAGGCGATCTCGACCATCGCCAAGGCTGTCCGGCGCGCGCGCACCGGCCTGAAGGATCCAAAGCGCCCGATAGGCAGCTTCATCTTCCTTGGGCCCACCGGCGTGGGTAAGACTGAGCTCGCCAAGGCGCTTGCCGAATTCATGTTCGGCAGCGAGGAGATGTTGATAAAGATCGACATGTCCGAATTCATGGAGCGGCACGCCGCTGCTCGCTTGACCGGCGCCCCTCCCGGCTATGTCGGATATGAGGAGGGCGGGCAACTCACGGAGGCGGTCCGTCGCAAGTCATATTCCGTGGTCTTGCTCGACGAGGTCGAGAAGGCGCATCCTGACGTTTTCAACATTTTGTTGCAGATCCTGGAGGACGGTAAGCTCACGGACGGGAAGGGCAGGGGCGTCGACTTCCGCAACACCATCATCATTATGACCTCGAACGTGGGGGCGAATCTGCTCAACCGCGAAGCGGCACTGGGCTTCCGCGTGGCGCGCAGCGACGAAGATGCCAAGGCCCGCGAGGACCGGCATCACGAAGAGATGGTGCGCAAGATCACCACAGAGCTGAAGCAGACCTTCAAGCCGGAGTTTCTCAACCGCATCGACGCCACCATCGTGTTCCATTCCCTGCGTCAGGACCAGATTCGCGAGATCGTGGAGCTGATGCTGCGCCGGGTGCGCAGCCAGCTGATCGAGCAGGACATGACTCTGGATGCGACTGACGCGGCCAAGGACTACCTGGTGGAGAAGGGGTACGACGCGGTCAACGGAGCGCGGCCCTTGCGCCGAGCTATCCAGAACTTCATCGAAGATCCGCTGGCAGAGGGCCTGCTGCAAGGCAAGTTCCATGCCGGGGACAACGTGAATGCGGATATTGAGAACGGGGAGCTGACGCTGGTCGGCAAATCCAGGGAACCTCAGCCGGGCGATGCGGTCTTCGCCGACTGAGACCGCGGGCAAGAGAGGCAGTGTGGCGAGGGGCAGCCGGCCGGCCGCCCCTCGTCGCTTTCCCGGGGAGTGGCGGGAATGACGAAGCGACGGACCAGCTACGTATGCCAGCAGTGCGCCGGTCAGTTCCCCACCCAGTATGGACGCTGTCCCAACTGCGGTAGCTGGAACTCGCTCGTCGAGACCCTGCAGGAGAGCGCATCCACCGCGCAGACGCCTCGCTCGGCGCGCACCGTGGCGGGTGCACGGCCCATGCGGCTTGCCAGGGTGGACACGGACAGCTGGACGAGGATTCGAGTGCCCATTGCCGAGCTCGACCGCGTACTGGGCGGCGGCATCGTGCCGGGATCGCTCGTCTTACTGGCGGGCGACCCGGGTATCGGCAAGTCCACCCTCCTGCTGCAGCTCTGCACGCTGCTGGCCGCGCATTCGCGCGTGCTCTATGTTACCGGTGAGGAATCGGCTGAACAGGTGAAGATGCGCGCCGACCGGCTCGGAGAAGTGCCGGATGAGCTCTACATACTGGCCGAGGTAGACGTCGATGCCGTGCTTGCCGCAATGAGGGAGCTCGCACCGTCGCTCGTGGTGATCGACTCCATTCAAACCATGCAGGTAGAGGACATCGAGTCGGCGGCGGGCAGCGTCTCACAGGTCCGCGAGAGCACAGTGCGGCTGATGCACGCCGCAAAGACGAGTCACGTCCCGGTCGTCGTCGTGGGCCATGTCACGAAGGAGGGCGCCATTGCCGGGCCGCGCGTGCTCGAGCACATCGTGGACACAGTGCTCTACATGGAAGGCGAGCGCTTTCATGCTTACCGACTACTGCGCAGCGTGAAGAACCGCTTCGGCTCCACGAACGAGGTAGGCGTGTTTGAGATGCGAGAAGCCGGCATGGTGGAGGTAGCGAACCCGTCTGCCCTCTTTCTGGAAGAGCGGGGCAAGGCAAGCCCGGGATCGGCGGTCGCCGCCACGCTGGAGGGCACGCGGCCGCTGCTCGCCGAGATTCAAGCTCTGGTGAGCGCCACCACGTTCAGCCTTCCACGAAGGACGTGCGCCGGCCTGGACCTGAATCGTCTGCACCTGCTGCTGGCAATTCTCGGCAAGCGGGCCGGGCTTCCCCTCCACACCTACGACGTGTACTGCAACGTGGCCGGGGGGCTGCGCCTGGGCGAGCCGGCAGCGGATCTGCCGCTTGCCCTAGCCATTGTCTCCAGCTTCGCCGACGAAGCTGTGCCAGACGACCTAATTGCCTTCGGCGAGCTTGGCCTGTCCGGCGAAGTCCGCGGGGTGGGCAAGGCAGCCGACCGGCTGGCAGAGGCAAGCAAACTGGGCTTTAGACGCTGCATTATGCCGGCCGCGAACTATCGGACGCTTCGCGGACGAGCTCCCGCAGGCATCGAGATGCTGCCCGTCTCTGAGCTTCGCGAGGCGATTCGAGTGGTTCTGCCGGGTGCGAGGCGCGCACGCGACTCGGAAGCGTCTGCGGCAGGCTCAGCCAAGAGCTGACTCACCCGTTCGTGCCGCCCATGTCCGATACAACCTCGGACTGCGCCCGGCGTTGAGCAGCCGAGCCCCGCTCACTCTGCTGGCCGGAGCCGCCACTGGATGCTGTCCGCAGCCGTCCGGCCGGAATCTCGCGCGCCGTCACCGGTCTCCTCCGTCAGTTCCGACGGCTCATCGGCGCGTTCTCCGGCGGCCGGCGCTCCACCGGCGTCCCCCGACCCGTCATGCCCCTCCGCCTCCCCTTCCACTGCTTGGCCGGACGGGTTCTCGCCCAGAATGTCGGTCGCGGCAGCAGCAGGTGACGCAACGGAGGCAGGAGACGCGGAACTGGCGGCCGGTACGCGCGCGCCGCCAGACCTGGCCTCGAGGGCAGCTTGACGCTTCTCACGCACCAGCGCGGCCCTCAACCGGCTCAGTTCGCGAGCCGTACGAAGAGACCAGCGAATGCGTGTGGCTGCGGGCTCGGTCGCGGCCCGCGGAAAGTAGCGCACGCCTACTTCACGCACTCGCGCGCCCTTCTTGCCGGCCTGCCAGAAGACCTCGCTGTGAATGGCGCTAGTCGTCGACTGCAAGCTGAGACCCCGGAGAAGTGCAACGCGGATGAGGATGAAGCCGCAATTGACGTCGCGGAGCTTGAGCCCCAGGAGCAGTCGCACGGTAAGCCTGAATGCGTAGCCGCCTAGGCGGCTGCAATATCGGCTCACCGCTTCCTATACGAAAACCAGCGATCACGTCGTACGCGTCGTCCCATTTGACCAGGCGGTCGAGATCCGTGGGACTGTACCGGCGATCGGCGTCCACGATGACGGCGTACTGCTTCGTCGCCGCGGCAAGGCCTTCTCGCCAGGCCGCGCCGTATCCGCGTCGGTGAGGCCAGTGCAGGAGACGCACTTCGCGGTGCGTGGCAGCCAATTCCTCTGCAATGCGCCGTGTGCCGTCGGTGCTGCCGTCGTCCACGATGATCACCTCGAACGACGGCACGACGTCGGTCAGAGCATCGAGCATCTCTCCCACGACACTCAGGAGGTTCGCCGCCTCGTTGTGAACGGGCAGCACGGCCGAGATGCTGCGAATAGGGGCTCCTCGCGCGCGACTAGAAGCGCTCATCTGCGGGCAGTCCTTCGTTGCAGACCCATGGCCCTATTATGTGGCATGAATGCGAACCGTGTCTATATCGAAACCGTGAGCCGCGGGCAAGAAGGTGCGCAGCGCTCGCCACAATACGTTGACACCGGCGTAGCAGTTCGATACCATGGTTTGGCACGGAGGCGCCCGCGCCTCGGAGGGATGTCCGAGTGGTTTATGGTGGCTGTCTTGAAAACAGCTGTGCGCAAGCACCGGGGGTTCGAATCCCTCTCCCTCCGCCGGCATCCATAGCGTTACGACATCACGGAGAGGTCGCATAGAGGCCTAGTGCGGCGGTTTGCTAAACCGCTGTAGGAGAAATCCTACCGAGGGTTCGAATCCCTCCCTCTCCGCTCCCTTCTTACGGAAGGCCCGGAATCTCAGGGCGCCACGCGTACGTCTGCACGAGGCGTTGCGCGACGTGGAACCGGCCGGCAGTAGGTAGGCACGGGAAGGCAACTCGGGACAACGCACATTGGGAGTCGGCGCGTGCGGCTACCCTCGCCAGGTGAGCAGGCCGCCGGCCCAGGTGAGACCTGCCCCGAAGCCGATGGCCAGCACGCGGTCGCCAGGCCGGATGTCGCCGCGTTCGACGCACTCGGCCAGAGCAAGAGGAATGCTGGCGGCCGACGTGTTGCCGTACTCCTCGATATTGCTGAGCACGCGCCGGTCGTCAAGGCCCAGCCGTTTGGTGGCCGCGCTGATCATCCGCTGATTTGCCTGGTGCGGAACAAACCATTCGATGCCGTCCAGGCCCGCGCCCTCAGCACGCATGATGCGCTCCGCCACATCGACGAGCGTGCGCACGCCGAACTTGAAGGTGTCGGGCCCATTCATGGTGACGCCGCCTGGGGCGCGTCCGTCGGGCTCTCGCACGGCAGCGTTGTACATGGTGAGCATCGAGGCGTTGGAGCCATCGGAGCCGAGCTCGTACCGCGGCATCGCGCCCGGCAGCTCAGATCGTCCCAGCACCACGGCGGCGGCGGCATCGCCGAAAAGAATACAGGTGCGCCGATCCGTCCAGTCGACGGCGCGGGAGTAGACCTCGCTGCCGATCACCAGGGCATTGCGCACGGCGCCGGTGCGAATCATGCTATCGGCAACGGCCAGCGCGTACACGAATCCTGAACAGGCCGCCTCCAGATCGAAAGCGCCGCCTCGAGCACCGACTGCACCCTGCACGACGCACGCCGAGGCCGGGAATCCGAAGTCCGGCGTACATGTCGCCACTATGCTAAGGTCCACCTCCGTGCCTTCAAGCCCGGCCGACAGTAGCGCGTTGCGCGCCGCCCCCACTGCGAGGCTGGTGGTAGTGTCGCCCGGCGAGGCTATGTGCCGACGGCGGATACCGGACCTGCTGTAGATCCATTCGTCCGACGTATCGACCAACAGCGCAATATCGTCGTTGGTCATCACACGCTCAGGCACACACTTGCCGCAACCCAGTAGTGTCGAGCGATACATCATGCTATGTCTCCGGTCGGCTCAATGTACATCAGCACTTGACCCTTCTCCACCACCGATCCTGCCTGCGCGTCGATGGAGCGGACGATACCGGCGAGATCAGTCTCTACCGGGTTGTACATCTTCATGCTTTCGATGAGGCCGACCACCTGCTTCTCGGCCACGTACGCGTCAACGGATACCAGCGGCGGGCCCTTGGGAGACTCAGTGAGATAGAAGATCCCCGTGAGAGGCGAGATGACCGGCCGCCAGCTCTCGGGAACAGCGCCAACCTGGACCGCACCTGCTTCCTGCAGGACGGGAGTCGGGCTCAGCGTGCGGCGCAGGTGCACGCGATGGTCGCCGGCACGGAACTCACACTCGGTGACTGCCGTGCCGTCCAACTCCTTGAGCAATTCACTGACCAGTCTCACCAGCTGCGACTGGGCATCACTCCCGCGTCCTGCCATCAGCGTGGTTGATAGCGCCGAAGCACCATACTCACGTTGTGCCCGCCAAAGCCGAACGAGTTATTGAGTGTGACATCCAACGGTCCCGTCACGCGCGCCGCGTTGGCTACGTAGTCCAGATCGCACTCCGGGTCCGGGAACTCGTAGTTGATCGTCGGCGGCACGACGCCCTCGAGCATCGCCTTGATGCAGAACGCGGCCTCCGCGGTACCGCCCGCACCCAACATGTGGCCGGTCGCGCCCTTGGTCGAGCTGACCGGGATACGGTAGGCGCGATCGCCGAATACGGTCTTGATGGCGGCAGTCTCAGCGCGATCTCCGGCGACGGTCGAGGTGCCGTGGGCGTTGATGTACTGCACCTGGTCGCGTTCCACCCCTGCCTTCTCCATGGCGCGCACCATGGCACGCACCGCGCCTTCACCGCCGTCGGCGGGCTCGGTGACGTGATGCGCGTCAGCGGTGGCCGCGTATCCTGCAATCTCGGCCAAAATCGGAGCGCCGCGCTGGAGCGCGAACTCCTCAGCCTCCAGCAAGAGCACCGCGGCGCCCTCCGACAGCACGAAACCGTCCCGTTCCTTATCGAACGGGCGGGACGCCCGCTCAGGCTCTTCGTTCCGTGACGAGAGCGCGCGCATGTTCGCGAAAGCCGCGACGGAAATCAGCGTGACCGGCGCCTCAGCTCCCCCGGCAAGCATCACGTCGGCATCGCCGCGACGGATGATCTCAGAAGCCTCCCCAACCGCATGCGCACCCGTGGCGCACGCAGAGCTTATCGCGAAGTTCGGACCCTTGAGACCGTACTTGATCGAGATCTGGCCGGCCGCAAGATCCGTGATCATCATGGTCACGAAGAAGGGACTGATGCGCTCGGGGCCGCGTTGAAACAACACGGTGAACTGATCCATGAGCGTATTGAGGCCGCCGATGCCCGACCCGATAATCACGCCAGCCCGGTCGGCCAGCGCGGGGCTAATCGTGAGACCTCCCTGCGTCAACGCCTGGTGCACCGTGGCCATGGACAGAAGAGTGAAGCGATCGCATCGCTTGGCAAGCTTGGGATCGATATCGAATTCGCCCGGATCGAACCCATGCACCTCACCCGCAAACCTGCAACGAAGCGCGGAAGCATCGAAGAACGTGATCGGCCCGATACCACTTCGCCCTTCGAGCAAGCCCTT
This sequence comes from uncultured bacterium, assembly GCA_963827235.1. GTDB lineage: Bacteria > Chloroflexota > UBA5177 > JANWHV01 > JANWHV01 > JANWHV01. Next base: position 165,262 of record CAWHAE010000008.1, on the reverse strand, counting down.
CCACGTGGCATCGAGGCTGATGCCCAACGGGCTGATGACTCCCATGCCTGTTACGACGACTCGCCGCACGTCTCCTCCCTTGCACGCCGGACACCACCTGCCCCGGCGGATCGGAGGGAAGTATAGCACAGCCATGCGTTCATGCCTGGGTACCGCAAGCGCAGCCGAGTACTTGCGCCCTTCCGATAGGCAATGCAGCCCTCTGGTCCGGCTATGTCGGAAGCGCGACCGGCGCGAACGCTTTCGGACGCGGCCGGTATAGCTCCCGTGGTCGTGAGACGACAACGCTCCGCCCCAGGACTCCGTAGATGCGACCCGGCTGGCCGCACTCCACCGCTGAGGAGCAGAATGCGGTACGCTGTACGCGTGCGGAGTGCGAATACTGGAGGATAGTTCTATCGACCTGCAGCCGTCTTCGGTAATCCGGGCGGGAGCGATCAGCGGATTTCTCTACACCGCGGTGATCATCGCGACAACGTTGTACGTGGAGTCGCAGCCGCTGCCGGCGACCAAGTCCAAGCTGAGCAGCGCGGCAAATGACCAGATACTGCTCAGATGGGTCAATCAGCACACCTCGCTGATGGACGTGTACATGCTGTCCGCGCTGGCGGGATTCTTGCTGCTTGGCTGCGTCGCCTTCGCTATCTTCACCATGCTACGGCGGCCCGGGGCTCGTGTGCCACTGATAGGCGCGATCGTGGCCGTCGCAGGTCTCGCCCTCAGCCTGATCGCTTCAGTGCTGGAACGTGTCGACTACGTGCACTATGCCCAGCAGTATGTTGACGCGCACGTACCCGCGGCGGTCGACTCCGTCGTCAAGTCCTTCGAGAGCGCGGCCAATCGCGATTACGGCATTGACACTTCCGGGCGTTTCGCGGTCGTGTTCTGGATCGGCATCGTGGGCCTGTCATTGATGTCGCTGTATGGCTGGCGCAGCACGCCGGTACTCGGCTCGTTCGCCACGTTCTTTGTCGGCGTTCTAGGATTCACGCCGGTATTTGCACTATGGTCGGCCGGCGCGGGATTCGGCCTATGGCGAGTCGCCGCGGGGGGCCTGTCCGACATGCCAATGCGCGACATATCGCCGGAGTACCGTGGCGATTCGGAAGTCCCGCAAAGCGGCAGATTTACGTTGCGGCGCCCCCGGAGAAGCCAGGCAGTCGATGCGGAAGCAACCGTGATGGAGGAATCAGTACCGGTCGAGTATGCGGCGCCTGTCCGTTCGCAGGCGGAGCCCGAGCCCGAGCCCGTGATGATCGAGACCAGGCCCCCGCGGGGTACTTCGGTGCCCAGGCAGGTACCCGGGCACGCCAGAGGAAGCAAAACGTCGCAGCCGAGAAAGCGCCGCTAAGCGGCGCTCGGTGCGCAGGTGATTCTGTCGCTACGGCGGCGGCGTGACCACTGCACGCTGCTCAGTTCCTGCCTCTACGCCGATAGCCGTTGAGCATTGAATAGGGTTGGCGTTGTCCGAGATTCCCCCTCGCAAGAAGATCGTTCTCGACCTCGATACTTTCGATCTGCCTGAGGCGCCCAAGCCCGGACGGGTTCACTTCATGCCGACCGGCGCGACAATCGATCTCGAGCCCGGTGAGAGCATCTTCGACGGGGCCAAGCGCAACGGCGTGGTCATTCCTACCGTGTGCGGCGGCAAGGGCACCTGCGGCACCTGTCGCGTCCTCTTTGCCCTGCCCGCACGCGAGCCGACGATCCTCGAGCGCCAGTTCATCGACCGCGCCGAGCTGGCTCGAGGCGTGCGCCTTGCCTGCCGGTCGCGCCCGACCGGCGAGGTCGCGGTGACCATCTTGCCTGAGGCGCGTCGCTCGAGACGCTAGCGCGCTCCCCGTGCCGGCCACACCGCCGGCGAACGCCCGTGCGAGCGCCGTTACCACCCTCGCGACAATCCCTGCAAGTGTCTCGATAGCTCGAGCCGCGTCCGCCAGCCAAGTCCCGCACGCACAGCTCGCTTGACGACGACACCCATTCGATCCATAATTAGTACATATGTTCTAGTACACCGCAGGAGGCGGCGAGAGCAATGAAGAAAGAGTTTATCGTCAATCGGCAAGGCAAGGACTTCGTGCTCTACGCGGGCCTGCTCGATCAGGCTCACCGTGAGGGCCTCAAGCGAATCAGCACCGAGCTCCTCCAGGCGCCCAGCGGCGACAACGGCCAGATGGCGATCTGCAGGGCCGAAGTGGAGACGGAGAAAGGCACCTTCTCAGGCATCGGCGACGCGTCTCCCGACAACGTAGGGCGGCTGATCGCCGCGCATACCATCCGCATGGCAGAGACCCGCGCCAAGGCGCGCGCCCTGCGCGATGCAATCAACGTGGGCGTGACGGCATTCGAAGAGCTCGGCGATGTCGAGGAGGATTCAGGCGAGACCGGCCGCAGCCCGGCCCATGCACACCGCATGGTGAGCGCCGTCAGACCGGCTGGTCGCACCCTTGCAGTGGCCGAGGTGCCGCAGAGCGATCGCCAAGGATCCGATGTGTCCGAGGGATCGCCCACCACCGCTACCCAGCAGCAGATCGATCGTCTGCACAAGCTGCAGGCAGCGCTTGGACGCCCGGCGATCGTAAGCAATGACCTCAGCACGGAGGACGCGGCGCGGCAGATCTCGGATCTCGTACGCGAGTTCAATTCCCAGTCGAGAGGTTCCACCCGGTCGGCAGGCCGCTGAGTCCTTTTCCGCGAACCCGCGACTTCCTGAGGTCCCCGGCACGCTCTCAAATCGGTCGACCAGAGGCCGCTACCGTGCGGCGGAAAGAGGGTGTCAGCGTTGAAACAGGATACGGTTCTGTGCCTAGTCGTCGTACCCCAGGCAGCGGTCGCGCCCGGAAAGTCCCAAGGGCGTGATCGCAGCGAGCGGAAGCGTGGACCTCCATTCATGCCATGCCACTGTGCGCTCCGGGCATCCCGGGCCGGCTGTTGGCCGTCCGGGGCAGTCGAGACGGCCGCAAGCCCAGGATGGGTAGACCACAATGATGTTTCGTCGATTCCAGGTGCGTGCACATCAAGAGATGTGTGCGGCCCGATCCGGTAGTCCTGGTATGCTGAGTGCGATGGGCACCGGCGCTTAGGCGCTCGGCTACCGTCGCAACCTACCGTCGATTAGCAATGAACCAGTTGCGGGAACATGGCCATCAGACGACGAAAGAACAGACGGGAGCGCGGCGAGGACGTCGTGCGCATCGAGCGCCAACCCGATCTCGAGCTGCAGAAGGAATGGCAAGGTCTCTTCGTTCCCTATATCTACTGCCCCGGTTGCCACCACACGTATTCGCCTGACGAGCTCAATCGCTTTGACCGCGATGATCCCCTGCCGTTGCCGGCCCTGAACGACGAAGGAAAGCCCGAGGGCGCGCAGGACCTCCCTATCCGCTGCTCGCGGTGCCGCCGCTCCCGGCTCGTACGCGTGCTGGTCGACTTCGGCACGGTTGAACCCTATCGTCTTGGCGAGCGCGGTGAAGATGACAGCCAGCAACACTACCTCTGCACGTGCCCGCTCTGCGGCAGCCTGTGCCAGGTACGCCGGAGCCAGGGTTTGCGCATGGGCGAGGACTGGTACTGCCAGGCGTGCGAGCTCAGTCTGCAGCGGCGCTGGAGCTGAGATTCGCTTGCGCCCAAGGCCCTTCGGCTCATACACTGCCGGATGTGGGGCGGGCGTGGCGGCTCGGCCCTTTTTCGGGCCCTGCGGCCCGGCAGGATGCCACGCACTTAAGGAGCATCTGAGGTGGCTTTCTCTGTCGAGAACTGGCGTCGCACGCTAGAAACCGATCTCGCAGTGGTGCAAAGCTTCGGCGCGTTTTCACCCGGCGGTCGGTACCTGGCCGCTGCGGACGCCAACACCATCGAGGTACGCGACGCGCTGGCAGGGGCCATCGTGACGACCGTCGAGATGCTCGGTGTAACTTCACTGGCCGTCAGCCCCGATGGCAGCCTTCTGGTCGCCGCGGACGACGACGGGCTGATGGGCGTATGGGGTATCTCACCCCTGCAATCGCTATGGAGTGCTCGCCTCGAGCTGCCTCCGCCTGCCTATGCCCAGGTCGTGTATGACGTGCAGTTCGCGGCGAACGGTCTGCTTGCGGTCGCCAGCAAGCCGGCTGGTGTGAACAACACACTGGTTGAGCTCTGGCCTGTCTCGACCGCGCATATGGACCGCCCTAATCCTATCTGGCAGAGTGTGATGCTCAACAGCGACTACGCTGCCTTCAGTCCTAGCCCGGACGGCTCGCGGATCATTCTCGTCACCGAAGATGGCTACTGGGTGATGCTGCCGAACAATGAGCGTCTCTATATAGACGGCTTCTTCGATTCCGGCGAGAACGCAGTAATCGCGTTCTCAGCAGATGGATCTCATGCGGCTGGGATCGAGCCCGAAGGCGGATGGATCTACGAGGTTTCCACGCATGCCATGCGCGAGATCGACGACCTGGGCATGCTTGAGGAGACATCCGACGTGTGCTGGTCGCCGGACGGGGACATGGTGCTGATCACCAGCGAAGATGGTCTGTCGGTATGTACCAGGCGACCGGAAGGCTTTGCCTACCAGGGCGTGATCGACGGGAGCGCGGGTTTCGAAGCCGCGGCATTCGTCGATTCGACGACGGTAGTGGCGAAGCGCGGCGACTCCTTGGTCGTGCTTCAGGCGTCCGAATAGGTGGAGGATTCATAGAGTGAGCGTCGATTCCGCGTATGATGTTGTGGTAGTGGGCGGTGGACCCGGCGGCTATGTGGCCGCGATTCGCGCCTCCCAGCTTGGCTTGCGAACCGCCCTGGTCGAGCGCGAGTCCCTAGGCGGCATCTGCCTCAACTGGGGTTGCATTCCCAGCAAGGCCCTGCTGCGCAATGCCGAGATACTGACCCTCGTACGTAACGCGGGCGAGTTCGGCATCACGGTTGGCGACGTCACCGCCGACTACGCTGTCGCCATGCGCAGGTGCAAGAGTGTGGTAGACAAGCAGGTCAAGGGCGTCAACTACCTCATGCGCAAGAACAACATTGCTGTGCATACCGGCAGAGGCCGCTTGGCGGCTGCCGGCTCGATCACGGTCGCCGGAGACAACGGTGCTCAGACCACGCTCCAGGCGAAGAACACGATCCTCGCCACCGGCTCGCGCGTTCGTCTCATTCCTGGCGTGGAGATCGACGGTAGCGTGGTGGTGAGCAGCCGCGAAGTCTGGTCGGTGGACCGGCTGCCAGAACGAGTCGTGATCCTGGGCGGCGGCGCCATAGGCGTGGAGTTCGCTACCGCTCTGCATGCCTACGGATCGCACGTCACGATCGTGGAGATGTTGCAGCGCATCATTCCTCTGGAAGACAAGGACATGTCTGACGGCCTCACCCGATCGTTTACCAAGCGGGGCATCAACGTGCTCACCAGTACCAAGGTAGAACGGGTCGAGGTGAGCAACGGCGCGGCGCGCGTATTCGTCTCCACGACCGGCGGCGGAGCCGACGAGCCACGTGTTCTGGAAGCAGATAGAGTGCTGTACGCAGTAGGTTTTCAGCCGAACAGCGACGACCTGGGTCTGGAGTCGCTGGGCGTGGCGACGGATCGCGGATTCGTCAAGGTGAACGGCCGCATGCAGACCAACGTACCCGGCGTCTATGCCATCGGTGATCTTGCCGTGCAGGACGGCAGCCCGAAGCTGAGCCTTGCCCACGTCGCCTCGGCAATGGGCGAGGTGGCCGCAGAAGTAATCGCCGGTCATGCGACAATCAAGCTCGACATGAACTCGATGCCCCGCTGCACATACAGCTCGCCGCAAGTGGCCAGCATAGGGTTGACCGAGGAGCAGGCGCGAGCACAGGGCGATATTCACGTCGGCTCGTTCCCCTTCAGACCCAACGGCAAGGCTACCGCGATGGGCGAGACTGAAGGACAGATCAAGATCATCGGCGACGCTAGGACAGGCGAAATCCTGGGCGCGCATCTCTTCGGGCCCGACGTCACTGAGCTGATCGGCGAATTCAGCCTGGCAAGATTCCTGGAGGCCACTCCCGAGGAACTGGCGCGATCGGTCCATCCGCATCCGACCCTCTCGGAAGTGATTGCCGAAGCGGCGCTCTCCGTGGAGGGAAAGCCGATACACATGTAGAGGGAGACTGCGAGCCGGCAAACATCAGAGAGGGAAATGGCGGCAACTGAACATGGACGAAGTGGATGACGAGACAAAGCGCCGCGTGCCGATTCTGTTGCGCAAGCTCAAGGAAGCGTATCCGGATGCCCGATGTTCTCTGCAGTTCTCGACGCCCCTGGAACTGCTAGTCGCCACCATCCTGGCCGCTCAGTGCACAGACGAGCGCGTGAACATGGTCACACCTGCCCTGTTCGCGCGCTATCCCACCGCCGGGGACTACATGGCCGCCCCGGCCGAAGAGCTTGAGCAAGCTGTCCGCAGCACCGGCTTCTACCGGAACAAGGCGAAGAACATACAGGCGGCTTGCCGAATGATCGTGGAACAATTCGACGGCAGGGTACCCGACCGCATGGCGGACTTGCTTCGGCTGCCGGGAGTGGCGCGCAAGACGGCCAACGTGGTCATGAGCAATGCATTCGGCATCGTGGAAGGCGTGATCGTCGATACGCATGCCGGCCGCATAAGCCGGCGCCTCGGACTGACCAAGCACGACGATCCGGTCAAGGTCGAGCTGGACTTGATGGCAGTTCTGCCGCGATCGTCGTGGCTCGACTACAACCACCAGGTTATCTTCCACGGGAGAGCGGTCTGCACTGCCCAGAAGCCACAATGCGGACGCTGCACGCTGGCGCCCGAGTGTCCGAGCGCCATCGCGTGAACGACGTCGATGCGGACGCGCCGCGAGGACCTGCTCCGGACGGCGAGCCACGGACGCCAGGGCCGGCACAGAGTCCGCCGGGCGTGAATCGAATCACCCTCGGATCGCGAACACACGCCTCCCAACCGACACCCGATGAGGGGGCTGGCTCGCCAGGGCATGTTCCTGCGGCCCGCGAGCCTATCCTTTTCGCCTTGCTCGCCGCGGTGCTCGCCTTCTTCCTCGTACTCAGCCCCTGGCCGCTGCAGGACAAACTGCATGCGATTGGCCACGCCTGCTGCGCCCAGATCCCGAGCCACACCATACGCTTTGCCGGGCACGCCATGCCGATTGATGCGCGCAACTCGGGCATCTACTCGAGCGTGATCGTGACCATCGCGGTGCTCTGGCTGGCCGGTCGCCGCAAAGCCGCCCTGTTCGTCAATCCTCGTGTCGGCCTAGTGCTGATGATTCTCGTCCTGGCCATGGTGTTCGACGGCTTCAATTCGCTCGCAGGCACCCACCATCTGCACACGTTCTACACCGACACCAATAACCTGCGCGTTGTCACCGGCGTGCTCGCCGGCACGGCGCTGACCATACTTGTCCTTCCCCTCTTCAACCTGCTGGTCTGGAGCGATCCAGAGCCTCTGGCCATCGCCGAGGACTTCGGCGAGTTGACAGGATTCCTGATCGCCGCACTGGTACTCATCATGACGCTGACGAGCGCTCCCAGGTCACTCTACTATCCCATGTCGATACTGAGCATTGCCGGGCTGCTGGCCACGATAACCCTTCTCAATACGTGCATCGGCGTCGTTTCGTTTCGCCGCCGCAACCGGATCGCCTCGTTGCGTGCCTTTGCGCTGCCGGCGATGGCCGCTCTCGTCGTTGCCTGCTGCGAGATCACGGCCATCGATTACTGGCTCGCGGCACACTGAGGTGCCCGAACGCGCTTCGCGGTGACGGCAACGACGATATCCCGACGCCCCGCGCATGGTATCCTTTGAGCGTTGCGCACCACGCGCCTCCCAATCCGCCTTCCGGAGGACACCCGATGGCCACTTTCCGACCTCAAGGTCTGACATACGACGACGTGCTGCTCATGCCCAAGCGCAGCAGCATCACCTCCCGGCGCAACGTCGGCACCGTTGCTCAGCTTGCGCGCGGCATCGCGCTCAACATCCCGATCGTGAGCGCCAACATGGACACGGTGACCGAGGCGCCGATGGCCATCGCCATGGCCAGGCAGGGCGGCATCGGCATCATCCACCGCTTCATGTCCATCGAGCAGGAAGTGCGCCAGGTGCACCAGGTAAAGCGAGCTCAGGGCGCCGTGGTCGAGCAGCCGTACACGGTTCTCGCAAACCAGACGCTGGCCGAAGCCAGGCAATTGATGAGCGAGAACAGCGTGACCGGCCTGCTGGTCCTGGACGATCGAGAGCGTCTGGTGGGTATTCTGACGGCGCGCGACGTGCGCTTCGCTACAGACGCCACCACACTGATCGGCTCGCTGATGACTCCGCAAGAACGACTGGTGACGGCCCGTTCGGGCATCGAGTCCGATCAAGCACGCGCCATTCTCGACAAACACAAGATCGAGAAGCTGCCCCTGGTCGACGAGGACGGTAAGCTGCGCGGTCTGATCACCAGTCGCGATCTCATGCAGACGAACCGCTTCGGCGCCTCGGCGCGTGACTCCAAGGGCCGGTTACTGGTAGGCGCCGCTATCGGCGTGGTAGGCGACTTCCTGGAGAGAGCACAGGAGCTGATTCGTGCTGGCGCAGACACTCTGGTGATCGATATCGCCCACGGTCACTCAGACAACGTGATCGCGGCCATTCGCGCGATCAGGCGATCCATGTCCGGCGTCAACCTGATTGCCGGTAACGTCGCCACGGCCGAGGGCGCGCGCGATCTGGCCGTTGAAGGAGTAGACGCCGTCAAGGTGGGAGTGGGGCCGGGATCTATTTGCACGACGCGCATTGTTACCGGCTTTGGCGTACCGCAGCTAACCGCCGTGCTGGAGTGCGCGGAGGAGACCGCCAAGCATGGCATTCCGGTTATCGCGGACGGCGGCATAAAGTCGTCCGGAGATATCACCAAGGCGTTGGCGGCCGGGGCTGGTACGGTGATGATCGGCAATCTCCTGGCAGGAACTCGCGAAAGCCCTGGCTACACGGTGATGCGCCACGGACAGAGATTCAAGATCAGCCGCGGTATGGCATCGCTCAGCGCTACGATCGGCCGGCATGAGCGGGAAGCACCCGAACAGCAATTCGGCGACGAGGGCTTCAACGAGGTTGTTCCCGAAGGCGTGGAAGCCGTAGTGCCCTTCCGGGGCGACGTGACCGACGTGATCTACCAGCTGGTAGGTGGTGTGCGCTCAGGCATGAGCTACTGCGGCGTGCATACGCTCGCCGAGCTGCACGAGCAGGCGGAGTTTGTCCCCATTACCGGCGCGGGCATGCGCGAAAGTATGCCGCACGACGTCGAAGTCCTGGCCTGACAGGAGCTGAGGCGAGAAACGAGTACGCGGGCCGTTGCGGCGGCGCCCGTACTCGTCTGCTTGAGAGTCCTCTCGTCATTCGGGATACCTCCAGGGTATGTGCATATCTTCCTCCCTAGCGATCGGGCTTTGGCAGTGGGTGAAGCATTGCGAAGATCATGCGCGGCGGTTCATTGCGAGGTGGGGCGCGGCCGGCTCAACGACTCGAGCAACGCGGCCGCTTCATTCACCGAGATCTTTCCTGCCTGCAGATTCTCGAGTATGGCCAGTCGAGGATTACCACCCGACGTGATCACGGCTGAGCCGGGCGTTGCCGGTGTCTCTTCCGGCATGGCGTTGAATGCGGGCGGCGAGACGGGCCGGGCGGGCTCAATGGGCGGGTTCGGTGCCGAGAATGGCTCCGGGGAGTTGGGCGGAGCGAAGTCGACCGGGGGCACGGTCGGCGCGGGAGAGCCGGCAAATGCAGGCGGAACGTATCCGGCAGACGGCCCCTCCTTCGTGTGGCGCCACGGCTCACCGTCCTCAGTCCTGCCCGGCGAGCGCCGCTTGATGGTGATATCGCCGCTTGTCGTGCGCAGCTCCACGTCGATTGAGCTGTCGCCGATGCTCCCCACGTAGCGGCCACCGCTCCCGGCGTAACGACCTTGCTTGCCCACGCCTACCAGGGGGTAATCGGATTCGACGCTGCCACTGCGCGTGAGGATCTGCAGACGTGCTCCCGGCGGATCAGCGATCGCTACCTCGATGTCGCCGTGACCGGTAGTGCACTCGTGGCGAGGGCCGTCGAGCAGGCTCGTGCATCGCACGTCGCCCGAGCCTGAATGCACGGCGAGTCTGTGCAGCGAGCCCCGCTCTACCTTCACGTCACCGGCCCCGGTCACGATATCCAGCGATGCCTCGCCTGTGATGCGCATCTCCACGTCCCCAGCGCCCGAGCGCACGTTCCACGCGCCCACCACACCGGCAGCCTTGATGTCCCCAGATCCGGTGTGCAGGACGCCGCCGCCGTCACAGCTCGTCAGCTCAGCATCGCCGGCGCCTGTATGCACGGCGACGGGGCCTGCGAAGTGGTCGACGGAGATGTCGCCCATGCCGGTAGTAGCCTTCAGGCTGCCGCCACAGTTATCGATGTCAATATCTCCCTTGCTTGTCTGCAGCGAGCAATTAGCGGTCAGGTCTGCCAGCCGTATGTCTCCCATGCCCGTCGACGCCACGAGATCGGGCAGCTCGAACGAAGCGGGAATGTCGACCTCGATGTCGGCTGAGCCGAAGCCGCTGAAGTCGAAATCGACGGCGAGGATGGACTCCACCGCGGTGCTCACCATGTCGCCGATCGCGGCACCGAAGCCCCAGCTCTCCGAGTTGAACGGGTGAGGCGATCGCGCGCGAGTCCGTGGCCGCGCGCCTGCGGACTCCGAGCGTATGCCCACCGCGTCTCCCTCTCGCGTCACGGCAATCGGTCTGTCGGAGCGCACCTGAATAGAGTCACCGGATATGCGCCGCAACGTTACGTCGCCGCGTGCAATGCGCACGTCCAGGCGGCGGATACCGGCAACAGGAATAGTCTCGTCGTAATCGCTCATCTCACCCTTGCTCCCCAGCCAGTTTGCTCAGCAGATCCAACGCGTCGACCGTCGAGATCTCCCCGGCTGCCACGCGGCGCAGTACGTCGTCCCGCGGCGCGGCCGCCGCGACCGGCGGAGCAGCCTCTTGCAGCGCGCGAATGACTTCCTCCAGCTTGTTGCGCACCGTCGGATACGAGATGCCCAGGGCCTTTTCCATCTCCGAGAGATTGCCGCGGCGCTGGACGAATAGTCGAAGAAAAGTTGCCTGGTCCTCGGTAAGGCGGCAGAAGTCACACTGCCGGAATTTGCCCGTGACCACGGTGCCGCAGCCCTCGCACGCGAGCCCGGACACCACGAGCGGGCCACCACAGCAGGGGCACGCCTCCAGTTGTTTGCGCATCTACTTCCTCCTCACGACCAGACTAGACTCAATACTAAGAAAAGTCAACTACACGATGAGATATTTTGATTATTTGCATTGCTTGGTACTGAGTGGGCCCGTGCCGGCGCGACGACTGCACGCCAGTTACTGCACCGGAGCGCTGGCGAGGCCCGGCATGACCGAGAAGAGGCATTGCGCGATCGGTGGTGAAAGGCGTATCGCCTGCAGGGTTGGCGCAGGTACGCCGCGCGTCTGCGGAGTGCGCTCCCGCGCGGGCACAAACAAAAGCCCCGCGGCGTACCGTGGGGCTGGCGACCGATATAGGACTACGAGAAGCTAGAGCTGGCCGAGCTCCGTGATCACTCGCTCATAGGCGTGGAGAAAGTCCTTCTTGAGCGAGATGATCGGGATATTCAACGCTTCGAGCACCGGCCTCAGATGCTTCTCCCTGCCGTAATAGAACTCGGTTACGCCGGGCCAGGTGTTGAGCGCATGCGAGTTGACCACGTCGCTGTGACGCAGCTCAAAGCTCCCGAAGGCACCCATGGCGGCGTAGCTGCCAAAGGCTGCCGGGTCGGCCTCCGTATACTGCACCACGGTCTCGATCAAGGGCTGGGGGATCACGATGTAGCCGTCGTAGATGCCCGCGAAGCGGCCGTCCGCGGGCAATGTGGGCGACGTGCGTTCGGCCTCCTCGACGTCGAGGCCGCCAAAAAGGTCGCCGGTCAGAAAATCGCCCGTATCGAGTGACGTCTCGTCCAAATCCTACTGACCTCCGGCTGTCTAGCGCGCGCGCAGAGTTATGCACATTATTCGCGCCATCCGTCATGGTATCGGCTCCCGCGGGATGCTGCAACAGCGCCAAGCGCATATGGTCGTCTGCAGGTCAGCAATGCGCGCATTTCGATATGCTTTAGTTGAGATTAAGAGCACGGGAGGTGGTGAACCCAGACACTATCCTAGAAACTCCATTGCGTGCCCGTACGTTCACAGTCTGATGAAGGAGTAGTTTCGGTCCATGGGAAAGCAACTCATTTACGATTTGGAAGCGCGTGAGGCGCTCAAGCGCGGCATCAACACGCTCTCCAGCGCCGTCAAGGTCACGCTCGGACCTAAAGGCAGGAACGTTGCCCTGGGCAAGAAGTATGGCGCCCCGGTGGTTACGCACGACGGCGTTACCATTGCCAAGGAAATTGAGCTGGCCGACGCCCTGGAGAACATGGGCGCCCAGCTACTGAAGGAGGCCGCGACCAAGACGAACGACGTGGCCGGCGACGGCACCACGACGGCCACGATCCTGGCACAGGCGATCGTCAACGAAGGCATCAGGGCCGTCGTGGCAGGGGCCAATCCCATGATCCTCAAGCAGGGCGTCGCGCTGGGTACCGCTGCCGTGATCGAGCGGCTGCGTCAACAGACCACGCCCATCTCGGGCAGGGCTGGCGTGGAGCAGATTGCCACCATCTCATCCGCCGACCCGGAGATCGGCAAGCTGATCGCCGAAGTGATCGACAAGGTCGGCCAGAATGGCGTGGTCACGGTCGAGGAAGCAAAGGGCATTACCACGGAGATCGAGTACGTCGAGGGTATGAACCTGGATCGCGGCTACATCTCGCCGCACTTCATTACAGACCAGGAACGCCTCGAGGCCGTAGTCGAGCACCCAGTAATTCTGATCACGGACAAGAAGATCAGTGCTATCGCCGACATCCTGCCGCTGATGGAGAAATTGGCTTCCAGTGGTAAGCGCGAGCTGGTGATAATAGCCGAGGACGTGGACGGCGAAGCCCTCGCAACGCTCGTGGTCAACAAGCTGCGCGGCGTGGTGAATTCGGTTGCCGTGAAGGCGCCGGGTTACGGTGATCGCCGCAAGGATCAGCTCCGAGACATCGCGATCCTGACCGGCGGCCAGGTGATCACGGAAGAAACCGGAAACCGGCTCGAGAACGTGACCACCCAGGATCTGGGCCGGGCTACGCGCGTGGTGGTGCGCAAGGACGAGACGATCATCGTCGGCGGTGAGGGTTCAGCCTCGGAAATCAAGGGCCGCGTGGCGCAGATTCAGGCCCAGATTGACGACACGACGAGCGACTACGACCGCGAGAAGCTGCAGGAGCGACTGGCCAAGCTCTCCGGTGGAGTCGGGGTGATCCGTGCCGGCGCCGGGAGCGAGGTGGAGCTCAAAGAAAAGAAGGCGCGCGTGGAGGACGCCCTGGCGGCCGCACGCGCAGCCCTCGAGGAAGGCGTGGTGCCGGGCGGCGGCGTGGCACTGTTGAATGCGAGCGCTGCCCTCGATACCGTACACATCGAAGGCGATGCCGCTATCGGCGTGGACCTGCTGAGGCGCGCCCTCGAAGAGCCCGCGCGCCAGATCGCGTTTAATAGCGGCCAGGACGGTTCCGTGGTCGTGAACACGATCCGTACCAAGCAGTCCGAAGCCAGTAACCCCAACATCGGTTACAACGTGCTGACCGAGAAGTATGAGGATCTGGTACAAGCCGGGGTCATCGATCCGCTCAAGGTTACCCGGAGTGCGCTGGAGAACGCCTCCAGTATCGCGCAGATGATCCTGACCACGGAAACCCTCGTGGCGGACAAGCCCAAGAAGGACGAGGAGGAGAAGTAGGCGAGGGACCGAGCGGCCGCCTTGCCAGTGGGATACCGTGCCGGCTCAGGCATTCGTCTGGACCGGCACGGTCGATCCTGCGGGCTTCGGCGGCGAGGCGCGATGCACTCCGATTAGCACACGGTACGCCAGGTGCCAGAGCCCGGTATAATAACACAAACGGCATGTCCCCTTGCGAGCGGATGCACTGTGAAAAGCACGACTGACCGTGGCCGCCCCGCCGTGATCCCTCGGATCATCCAACTCAATGCGCTGCTGTGGCCCGAAACCTATGACCAGCCGTGGCTGAACTGGATGGATCTCGACCTTACGATGCCGCAGTTCAAGCTGTTGCTCTTGATCGCCTCGCGCAAAGGCCTCACGGTCGGCGATCTGGCACAGCGGCTGGGCGTCACCCCACCGACGGTCACCATCATGCTCGACCGGCTGGTGGAACACGGCCTTGTGCGCCGCGAGGACGATCCAGTTGACCGGCGACTTGTCATCGCCTGCATCACTGCGAGCGGTCTGCGTCTTCTGCAGCGCCTGAACGTGCACGCGGACACCGAGATTACAGAGTGCATCGGCGACCTTTCGCCCGAGGATCTTCGTTCCCTCCTCACCGGCCTCGAAGCGCTTCATCGCTCCTGGGCCGCTCGCCAAGCAGCCCAGAGCGCCAGGAGCGATCCCGAGGCCTGCTGACGGGGATGCACCAGCGAGCCACCGCACATGCCGTGGAGATTACCGTGGCCCGCGGGACGAGGTGTAGCTGGAGACACCACAGAGAGTCGTCGACGAGATCCGCGCCCCGCGACGACATCCCGGGGCCGATCCTGGGGTTACTCACGGCTCACCAAGTGCGGAGTTCATTCCGCCCGCGAGTATTTCACCGCGCCTTGCGTATAGGCGACCGGCGGTGCCGGTCGAGCTCCAGCGGTTAGTGAAAGGACTGCGAATGGCGACTCTCATCGATCTCAGCCACGTCGTCGAACACGGGATGACCACCTATCCCGGCCTGCCAGGTCCAATCGTTTGCGACTACCTGTCGCGCGAAGCGTCGAAGGCGCAGTATGCCGGCGGCACGAGCTTCCAGATCGGTAAGGTCGAGCTCGTCGCCAATACCGGCACCTACGTGGACTCGCCGTTCCACCGCTACGAGCACGGCAAGGACCTGTCGCAGCTCGACCTCACGAGCCTGGCCGATCTCAGTGGCATCGTGGTCGATGCTCGCGAGTCGCCGGGCGCCGTCGACGGCGCCCTCTTCGCGTCGCTCGACGTGAGCGGCAGAGCAGTGCTCGTTCTCACCGGCTGGGATCGTCACTGGGCGACGGAACAGTACTTGAGCGGCCACCCGTTCCTCACCGGATCGACTGCCGAGCTCTTGCGCGAGAGAGGAGCGGCGCTGGTGGGCATCGACTCGCTGAACATTGACGACACGCGTGACGGCTTCCGCCCCGTACATACGACGCTTCTGGGCGCCGGAATCCCCGTCGTGGAGCATCTCTGCAATCTCGGCGCGCTGCCCTCCAGCGGATTTCGCTTTCACGCGGTACCGGTAAAGTTCAGAGGCGTGGGCACCTTCCCGGTGCGCGCATATGCTGTCGTGCACTGATTGACGAAGCGCGGAGTCAGCCCTTCCAGGGGCGTTCCGGCGAGCCGGCAATCTGGTTCACGGCGCGGGCTAGGACGAATAGCAGGTCCGAAAGCCGGTTGAGATACTGCAGTAGCGACGTACTGACCGGTTCGATGGCGTCGAGGGAGATGACTCTTCGCTCCGCACGCCGCGCGACGGATCGCGCCACATGCAGCATGGCGGCAGATGGGACACCGCCGGGCAGAATGAACGTCTTGAGTGGCCGCAGCCGCGCGTCAATGGCATCTATGCCCCGCTCCAGGGCCTCGACCTCATCCCGACCTACCTTGCGCAAGCGACCGGCCAACGGCGTGCCGTCACGCTCGGGGGGCGTCGCGAGCTCAGCGCCGATATCGAAGAGCTCCGCCTGCACGCGCGATAGCATCTCCGCCACGCCCCAGTCCTCCTCCTCCAACGCGGCAAGCACGGCGCCGATCATGGCATTGAGCTCGTCTAGAGAACCGTACGCTTCGACCCGCATGGCGTCCTTGCGAACCCGCGCCCCTCCGTACAGGCCGGTTTCACCGCCATCTCCCCCACGAGTATAGATTTTCACCTCGCTACCCTCTGGATTGACCCGGCCTCGACACCTTAAGATAGCAAGTGCTGGTAGTGCCAGGCTAGACAGGTAGATGGATGTCAAGGCGAGTATCGAAGCGGACCTCTGTACGATTGGGATCGTGGGCGTACGTGAAGACGGCGATTGCCATGCTGCTCATCGCGGTAGCGGCCACGGCGGTGTACCTTGACCGTGCTCACGATCCGTTGCTGGCCTCCGGCACGCCCACCGAGCCATCACGGGCGCTGATCGCCCTGCCGTGGGGTGCGGGCTTACCGGCCGGCGCCTGGGCGAGCTCCGGCAATCTCAAGATTCGCCTCACGTTCGCCGGCGCGGGTGACGAGCGCTCCGTTGTTCCGGAGATCGAGGTGCTGCCGCTCAACCTACGTTTCAGCGGCGTGGCTAACGTGGCCGGCAAGCTCACCCCGCTGCAGGCTGAGCGCCGTACCGTGGTCGACATCACCATGCCGGGCCTGCAGAACGGCCGGCTCTACCACTGGCGTGTACGCACTCGAGATGCCGATGGCGGCACCAGCCCATGGGCTGGCGGGGGTGAATTCGGCATCAGCGTCACGCCGCCGGAGACGCCGCGCTTGGTAAGCGCAAACGCAACACCGGGCTTGCCTACCAACCAGCGAACCGTCTCTCTGCACTGGAGCCAGTCGTGGGACCGCACCGGCATCGCGTACTACCAATGGGCCAACAGCCTCGATCCGCAGGCGGAGCCGACATGGCACTCTACCACGAACACGGAGATCCACCTGCACACGCTGGCCGACGGCACCTGGTACGTCGCGGTGCGAGCCGTCGACCGAGCCGGGCTGGTGTCCGCACCGCTTCGCTGGACGGTGACCATCGAGCGGACCGCGCCCACCATCACTTATCTACAAGCCACGAGCCACGAGCTGTCAATCTCAACCCCGGCCACTCAAGTCCAGTTCTCCCTTTCGCGCGCCGTCCACGCCGTGCTGCGCATTCAGGGCACGAGCCCGTCGACCAACGCGGCAGTCGTCGACCTCGGCACCCTGGCGGCTGGGGCACAGAGTATCACTTGGGACGGCAAAGACGGTGCCGGGCGCTATTTGCCGTCCGGTACCTATGCCCTTACGGTCGCGGCACGCGACGCACTTGGCAACAGCACAGTCCAGTTACTGCCCGGAGTGTTCACACTGGACACTCGGCGGGTCGTCGTGTCGCTTACCAAGCAGGATATGACAATCTATGACGGCGCGAGCGTGCTGCTGCACACATTGATCACCTCCGGCGGACCCGAGACACAGACGCCGGTGGGCACGTTCCACGTGCTTGCCAAGTACTCGCCCTACGTGATGCGCTCGCCGTGGCCCAAATCGTCACGCCTGTGGTACCCGACCACGACCGTGAACTACGCCATCCTGTTCAGAAGCGGAGGATACTTCCTGCACGATGCCACGTGGAGGAGCCAATTCGGTCCCGGCTCGAACGCGGTGGACGGTACTCCCGGAGGCAACACGACGGGCACGCACGGATGCGTCAATGTGCCACTGGGCGTCGAAGGCTGGCTCTACCGCTGGGTTCAGATCGGCACCGTGGTGCAGATTCTCGCCTAGCGATCTCGAGTTTTGACTCGTAGTTCGCGCGGTCGGTACAATTTGCTGCGTGATCGCTGAGAAGAGAGCCTCCACTCCGGCGTGTTCGGGGGACCGCCGTCGAGCTTCGTGTGCACGTCGCCCATGAAAGTATCGATCATCATTCCCGTCTACAATGAAGCCCCGACAATCCGCAAGGTGCTCGAACGCGTACGCATGTCGCCGATCGAAAAAGAGATCGTCGTGGTAGATGACGGCTCGACCGACGGCAGCCGGGCGATTCTCGAGGCGGAAGCGTCGAGCGATACCCGGGTGTTCATGCATGCGACGAACCAGGGGAAAGGCGCGGCCATCCGCACGGGGCTGCAGCACGCGCGGGGAGACTACGTGCTGATTCAGGACGCGGACCTGGAGTACGATCCCGCAGATTACGAGGCGCTGCTCAGGCCCATATTGCGCGGGAAGGCGACCGTTGTGTACGGCTCGCGATTTCTCGGCGAGCACAAGGCCATGCTATTCTGGCACAGTGTCGGCAACCGCTTGCTCACCCTGGTCACGAACGTCCTGTACGACACGACGCTGACGGATATGGAAACCTGCTACAAGGTGATTCCTACCGAGCTGATTCGCCGGATTCATCTCCGTGCACGCCGCTTCGACTTCGAGCCAGAGATCACCGCCAAGATTCTGCGTACTGGCCATCGGATTTACGAAGTGCCGATATCGTACGCCGGCCGCGAGCTACGCGAGGGAAAGAAGATCACCTGGCGCGATGGCATTCCTGCCCTGGTCGCGCTCATCAAGTATCGCTTCGTGGACTGACCCCATGCAGCGCGTGTCGACGCCGCGAACGATTCAAGGATTAGCGGGCAATGGCCCGCTTTCTGCAGGAGTAATAGCCTCCCAGGCGCGGGGCGCTGCCATCACGTGCCGGCGGTTCTTGCTCAGCGATCTCTTCAGCATATTTCTGGCCTCCAGACTCTGCTTTGTGCTGCTGACCTACTTTGGCCGGGCCCTGCTGCACGACCCTGCTCTGGTGGGCAGCGAGCGAACCGGCTTCTCCGGATATCTACTCGATGGATGGTTCTACAGGGACAGCCAGTGGTTCCACCAGATCGTCGTGGCAGGCTACTCCTACAATGGCGCCGGCGTACCCGCTACCGTTGCGTTTTTCCCGGTCTACCCTTCGCTGGTGCGCGCTCTCTGTCAGCTCACCGGACTCGATGTCGATCTGGCGGCAATGGCGATAGCCAACCTTGCCTTTCTCGCCGCTCTCGTCTTCTTGCGCAAGCTCTGTGAGCGAGAATATGGGGAAGCGACTGCGCGGCGCGCCGTGCTCTACATGGCTGTCTTCCCGACCTCATTCTTCGCGTTTGCACCCTACTCCGAGTCGACATTCCTGCTCTGCTCCATCGCCTCGCTGTACTACATGAGGGAGCAGCGCTGGTGGCTGGCAGGCGCGTTCGGCGGACTGGCAGCAGGAACGCGAATCCTCGGGTTCCTGCTCGTCGTTCCGTTCGTCATCGAGTACCTGGGATCTGTCAAGTTCAGACTCTCCCGGCTTCGACCGGACGTGCTGGGCGGGCTGCTCATCCCGAGCGGTCTTCTGGCATACATGGTCTACCTCTACGGACTGACCGGCAACGCGTTCGCTTTCGTGCACGCGGCCGCCGGCTGGGATCGGAACACCGAGTGGCCTTGGCAAGTGCTCTGGACGAGCTTGAGCGACATTCCGAAGACGGCCGCATCGCATCCCTACTTCCAGGCCCACGCTATCGTGGAGAACGCCCTGCTGTTCGCTTGCATCGCAGTGCTCATCGTGGGCGTGCGCCTGGTCCCGCTTTCGTTCACGGTGTTCGGGCTGGCGTGCATCGGCCTTCTCCTGAGCGCTCCGGTGGTAAGCAGCGAGATCCCGATTACCTCCATGTCGCGCTACCTTTTCGTCGTCGCCCCGGTATACGTCGTGCTGGCCCGGCTTGGCCGGCTGCCGACCTTCGACCGGCTGTACGTGCTCGTCTCCACAGGCAGCCTGGCGCTCTTCACCACGCTATTCCTCAATCACATGTGGGGTGCGTGAGCCTGGGATCGCCGTGTTGCCCGGCTGCAGCAATAGTCGGGCCACGGTGGAACCTGCAGGGGCGGAGCGTACTCCGCGCTTGGCGCGCCTTGAGGCTCCCAACGATGAATCGTCCGGCATTGTAGGCGCGGGCTGCCGATGTGGTTCCCGGCCTGGTGTGCCGTTAGTCGTCGAGCACGGGGAGCGGATCGAAGAGCATGTATACCTGGAGCATGGCCAGCAGGTACACGAATCCGATCAGCTGCCCAGCAGCCACATCGCTCGCCCAGTGATGGCCCAGGTAGGTGCGGGAAGGTCCGACGAGCACGATCAAGGCTGCGCAGTAGGCTAACACCAGCGTCCTGAGCGGCCCGTGCGGCAAGTAGCGGTGCACCAGGAAGAAGACGTAGCCGTAGAACGCCGAAAAGTGCGTGGCATGCCCGCTGGGGAAGCTGTTGTCCTTCAGCAGTCGCCGCTGGAGTCGGAACGTGAGGTCGGGTCTCGGCCGCTTGATCAACAGCTTGACAACACCGGTGCTGAAGCCGGCGCCCATGGTGCCGATGGAGAAGATTGCCTCACGCCGAAAGCCCAGAGCCCAGCAATGCGCAGCCAGGGCAAGTACCACGCTATGTGTGAATGGCGCGTAGCCCGGCGCGCTCACAAGCTGCAGGATGCGCCCGCCATGTCGGGGTACGTGTCGTTGAAACAGCCGAGTGATCGCCACATCCGCCTTGGTCGGCTCTGGGCGACTCGCCATGGCCACCAGCCCAAGGAACGCACCGGCTCCAGCCACGAGCGCAATCTTCGCCTTTAGCGGAACGCGTGCCACGGCGAACGCCTGCTCAGAGTCACGGCATTCGCCGGGCTCGCGCTCGGCAGGAGTGGGTTCGACCATTCTGCCATTGTAGCAAAGGTCACGCCCTCCATGCCTGCTGGGAAACCAGCTTGCTCGATTGCCGTTCCACGGGTACATTGGGGAGGCAATGAGCCGAGACCTTCGCCAGACCTCGAGAATGCGCAGAAGCGCGCCCGCGGCAGCAGTGCGCGATTGCGGCGCGCTTGCCATGCCTCTGCCCTACTTCCTGGCAGCGTGGCTGGTTTGTGCGGTCATCGCCGCCTTCAGCTGGGACAACCTGATTGCCAACACGCCCGGCGCCGTCGACTTTGGCTTCGTCGCCCGCGTCGTGCTCGCGGTCGGCTTCGGCCTGCCCGGGGCGGGCTTGGTGAGTCTGCTTGCCGGCATAGCGCGCGAGAAGTAGGCGCGGCGACTCGCCGGCACCGACCAGTCGGCAGGCGGACGGACAGCAGAAGGTAGTTCGACGGGCCGCCACGATACCATGTTCTGCTGCCGCTGAGACTGCAGTCTCTTCCAGGAACCGGCCAGCTCAGCGGGGTCGGGCTATCTCCGCTCTTACTGGCCTGCCGCGCAGGCTCGAGCGATTGAGAGCATCGACCACACGACGTGCCTCCTCCTGGGGCACTTCCACGAACGCGTAAGTATCGTAGAGGTCGATGGCTCCGATCGTGCGACCGGGAATGCCCGCTTCCCCGGCGATGGCCCCCACGATGTCGGCCGGACGTACGCCCTCGTTCCTGCCGACGTTGAGAAACAGGCGCGACATACCAGGCTCAGTTGCCTCCGAGCCGGTATCGACCAGCCCCTTCTTGAGCTCGGCGCGCCGATCGAGGCCGGCGAGCTGCTTCAGGGCAGCTGCCGCGACGTCGATCGCATCGTAGTCCTCGCTGAGGACTTCGGCCGCATCGCGGTACGCTTCGAGACCTCCTTCCTCGAGCGTCGCGCGCACTTGCTCGATCAGCATGGCGCGCCGGCGAGCCTCCACGTCCGACTGGCTGGGCAGCCTGCCGGCGCGGATGCGCTTTCCGATCAAATGCTCGATCATCTTGAGCTGCCTGTACTCGCGTGGCGAGATCAGGGTTATCGCCGTGCCTTCGCGTCCGGCGCGCCCTGTACGCCCTATGCGATGCACGTACGACTCGGGATCCCAGGGAATGTGGTAGTTAATCACGTGACTGACTTGTGGGATGTCAAGGCCGCGCGCGGCGACGTCGGTAGCGACCAGAATTTCCGTCTTACCGTCCCGGAAGGCCCGCATTACGCGGTCGCGCTGCACCTGGTTGAGGTCTCCGTGAATCGCCTCGGCCTTGTACCCCCGTCCCTGCAAGTTCTCCACCAGCTCGTCCACATCGCTCTTGCGGGCGCAGAAGATGATCGCCGAGGCAGGAGTCTCGACGTCGAGTATGCGGCAGAGAGCCTCGAGCTTTGCCCGCTGCGGTACCTCGAAATAGGTCTGGTTGATCAGCGGCACCGTCAGCGTCTCGCGCTCGACGGCGATATTCACGGCCTTGCGGAGGTAACGCCTAGAGAGGTCACGAATGCGCGGCGGTATGGTAGCCGAAAACAGGGCAGTCTGCCGCTCCGCTGGAAGCTGCTCGAGAATGAACTCGATGTCTTCCAGAAACCCCATGTTCAGCATCTCGTCGGCCTCATCCAGGATCAGAATCTTCACTGCGTCGAGTCGCAGGGTCTCTCTCCGGATGTGGTCCATGATCCGCCCGGGAGTGCCGACCACGATGTGGGCGCCTTGCTCGAGGCCGCGAAGCTGGCGAACGATCGGCTGGCCGCCGTAAATCGGCAGTACGGAAACATGCCGCGATCGCCCGAGTAGGTGGGTGGCCTGGGCGACCTGAATGGCGAGCTCGCGCGTGGGCAGCAAGATGAGCGCCTGCACTGCACCAACAGAGGTATCGATTTGCTGCACGATGGGCAGCGCGAACGCCGCCGTCTTGCCCGTGCCGGTCTGGGCCTGGGCGACAACGTCCTGCCCCTGCAGCATCGCCGGAATGGTTCGCGCCTGGATCGGTGTAGGTTCTTCGTAGCCGACTTCGGAGACGGCCTGCAGCAGATCCTCGTGCAGACCGAGCGCAGCGAACGCGCCGCGCTCCGTCTGTTCCGCTTGACTCTGTTCAACGGTCATACTGGGGACTATTCCTTCGAATCCCGCGCGATCGTTCCGCACCGCGGGAGGTCATCTATCATGCTATCTATACTGAATGATAGTACCAGAAACGCCTCCGCGGCGGTCTCGCGGCGATCCCGGGCGGGCACGATCGCATACTGGCGTGGACGCTAGCGACTCCGGCGACGGTCGAGCTCGCGTGCGGCATGCTCGAAGATGGTGGCCAGAAGCCGGGTCTCGTCGGCACGTGGAGCGGCACGCAGAAAGAACGCCCGCAGGCGGGAGAGGGCCGATTTCGTTCTGCCTTCGATGGGAGGATCGTGGAGAGCGGCGAGCAGGCGAGCAACGGAATCGAACAGGGCATCCACGTCGCTGGACGGAGCCATGTTCTCCAGTGCCTGAAGCGCTGGCGCTGCCCAGGCACGCGCTTCAGGGGCATCG
Organism: uncultured bacterium; assembly: GCA_963827235.1. Classification (GTDB taxonomy): domain Bacteria; phylum Chloroflexota; class UBA5177; order JANWHV01; family JANWHV01; genus JANWHV01. Next base: position 142,180 of record CAWHAE010000008.1, on the reverse strand, counting down.
CTTCCAAGAGCTATGAAGATCTCGTAGGCGACGATCGCGGCCGCCTGGGCAAGGTTGAGGGAGGAGTCGTCCGGCGCTGCGGGCACGGTCACTATGGCGTGGCAGCGGTCAAGCGCTTGGTTGGAGAGTCCGAAGTCCTCGGGCCCGAAGAGCACCGCAGCCGGACCCGGCAGCACGGTGTCCATCGTCGCCGCCGGCCGGAGCACGGGAATCAGAACGCCGGGCAACTGCCGTGGGGATAATACGGGGCGCTCGAGGGCGCGCTCGCGCCGGGTCGTGCCGAGCACCAGCGTGCAATCGGCCAGGGCAAGCTCCAGACTTGGGAAGCGCTCGACGCGAGCCGCCACCGCCTCGCCCCGGCGAGCGTAGCGCAGCACTCTCTGCTCGTCGAAAGCCGCGGGTTCCACCAGTCGCAGGCGCGAGAGGCCGAAGTTGCCCAACAGCCGGACAACGGCACCCACGTTTGCCGCATCCTTCGGCCGGTCGAGCACGAAGACGATACCGTCCAACGGCGATCGGCCGGACACTCCGTTCATTTGCGCAGTGTCCGTCGGCGAGCAATGTAGGCGTGCAGGCAAGAGGCAGGCGCGCGAGGGGCGACCGCGGACTCGATCGACGGCGTCTCGAGGCGTTTTCGCGACAGAACCGCCATTATGGTACCATCTTCGTGGCTGGCTGCTGGACTGCGGGCATGCCGAGATCCAGTCGTGACGAGGGAGTGGGTAAGGACATGTTGCTTGCCGAGGCGGTGATTGCCGAGGTGGTAGGCGCTGCGCTGGTCGGATACTCCGGCCTGAAGCACATTCGTGGCAGCGAAGGCGTGGCCTTTGCGGTTCTCGTCCTGGCGCTGGTCGTGCTTTTCTTCATTCCTCTCACCGCGCACTACGTGAGCTGACCGAGCTTACGGCTCCTGCCGCTGCTAAACACGAAGCGCCCTTCGGGAAGAATAAGGCAGGTCAAGCGCCCCAGCCTGTGCACGAAGGCACCGGTGTCGATGCCGATCTTGTTCGGCTGCACCAAGGGGCCACCAAACTGCACGGTGTGGCCGAATACGACGATCTTCCCCCAGTCGTAGGCGCTGCTCAGGAATGGCTCCCGGATCCAGAGCCTGTCGGTGTCCGTGGATTCAGCAGGGGGTCTTCCCGGCTGCACACCGGCATGGACGAAGTAGTGGGTGTCTGTCTCATATGAGGTCCGAAGCCGCCGTATCCATTCCACGTAGCGGTCGGGCGGGAGCGTGGTGCCGAAGTCCTTGAAGGTCTTGAGACCGCCGTTCATGAGCCACAGACCCCAGTCCATCTCATTGCCGTCATAGGCGGTGAGGAACAGATCCTCGTGGTTGCCTTTGAGGAATACGCACGAGTACTCCTGCTCGAGCCCCATGATCAGGTCCAGGGCGGAACGCGAGTTCTCACCGCGGTCGATGTAGTCCCCGAGAAAGACCAAGGTGTCGTGCCTGGTGGGATTCACCCTTGCCAGCACGCGGCGCAGGGCGGTTGCCTCACCGTGGATATCCCCAAAGACCAACAGCCGAGCTACCGTCACGTTTCCCCCCCAGGCGTGCGCCACAACCCGCAGTGGTAGAGTATACTAATCCGGCATGGTTGACGAAACGCTGCACTCACGACCGCATCGCGGACCGGCCGCGGCCGTTCAGACAGTCTTCCGTGAGGCGTGTGAACGGGTGATTCACACGCGGGCATTGCTCGAGGATCCGCGGCACCTTACCCGCCGGCATGGATCTGCCGTGCTCGAGATGCTCGGCGCCGGGCTCGCAGTCGTGGAAAGCAAGCTCGCCGCGGCGCGCAGCACGGTCTACTGTGCCGGCGATGATGGTAGTGAGGCGGCCTCCGAGAGCTTGGCCGTGGTCGTGGCCGGACTCAGGCAGATTCACGCGCATCTCGGCCTGCTGCGCACCAAGTGGCAACTCGGCACCGCCGATCTCTTTGCACGAAAGCTGGCGGCCGAGGGCGCGCCACTGCCCATCCCGGTACTCTGTCCAATCGACGATCCGGACGGCGGCGGCGAGGTTGGCGCTGAATTTCGAGATCTCCTCTCTGTGCGCGGCCTCGAGCCGGTGCCCGGCCCGGAGCGGCCGATCGTGCGCATATCCACGGTCGACCTTGCAGATCCGCTTGTCTGGCCGGGCATTCTGCTTCCGATGGCTGCCTGGTTCGTAGCGCAACAAGATCTCGCCTCGCAGCTTCACTTCGACGAGGGCCTGCCACGTGGCGACTACGCCGCTAGGTGCACTGCCGCGGTCGCCGCGCGCCTTCTGGGCGAGCCGACATACGCGGCCGTGGCGGTCAAGGAGCTACTCAGTCCCCGGATAACCACGCTGACGACGCGCGGGCTGCCGGCTCTCGCACACGCCACGCGGCAGTACTATCCCTGCGGCGCGGACAGCACCCGACTGAGCCTGGTCGACTACTTCGAGCCGGTCATCGAGCACCAGCGAGGGACAGCCGGCGATGTGGAGAACGGCAGAGAGCGGGCCACGCCGGACAGTGAAGAGCGCACTTGGCAGGGCGCTTGCCAGCAGGTGGCCATGCTGCTACAGGCGCCCCTCGTCGCCCCCGACGAAGAGATCGACGCACTCGTGAGCCTGCTGGACGACGGGCGGCCAATCAACGCGCGGCCACGAAGCCTTCCGGACGACTTCATCACACGGCTGGACGCCTGCGAGGACGCGGAGCAGTTCTACGCGGCGGTGCAGCACGTCGGTGAGCAGCCCTGCTCACTGGCGAGCATACTTGCTGCCGGTTGGCGCTACAAGCTGCTGCGCACGTATCCTGCGTGTGATGAGCTCATGCAGAGCAGCCTGCCCTGGCCCGATGCCATAGACGGGCTTGCCGCGCACGTGAGGCGGCGCTGCGACCTGCTACAGCAATCCGTGGAGGCCGCGCACGTGCAGCACGTCCTTACGCGCTGGAGAGACTCGTGAGTATTCTCAACGAAAGGGAGATTGTGCGGCGTCTCCTTGTCGACAGGGATCTGGTCGTCACGCCGATTGTGGAGCTGGCGACTCAGCTCGGGCCGACGTCGCTCGACGTGCGGCTGGGCACGCGCTTCCAGGCCCAACGGCGAAGCGCGCTTCCCTATATCGAACCGATTCAGGACGAGGCCGCACTGCGTGCAGACATCGCGGAATACACGCAAGATTATGTCATATTGCCGTCGCAGCCGTACGTCCTCCATCCCGGGGACTTCGCGCTCGCCTGCACGCTTGAGTTCGTGCGGCTGCCGGCCGATCTGTCGGCGAGACTCGAGGGTCGAAGCTCTTGGGGTCGCCTGGGCCTGCAGATCCACTCCACGGCAGGGTTCATCGACCCTGGGTTCTCCGGGGTGATAACGTTTGAGCTCTCCAACCTCGGCAAGGTACCGATTCCGCTGTATCCTGGACTTCGGATCGGCCAGCTATGCTTCTTTACTGGACAGCCGAGCACGATACCATATCGAAACAAGAAGCTCTCGAAATACGCGGGTAGGATGGCGCCGATGGGTAGCGCGTTCTTCCTGGATCCGGAGTATAGGGCGATTCGTCATGAGCAGCACGCCGAGCAGGAAGCCACCCCCGGCCCGCCCATCCCTTAGGCGCCGGCTCGCCCGACCGGACTACAGACCGACATACCCGGCCGCTCCGGCGAGCAGGGTGTTTCGCCGTAATCTCGATCGCCCAGCTTTCAAGGGTCAGCAGCCGTCGCCTCGGGACTACGTGATGCGCTTCGGAGTGGTCGCGAGCTTCGTGGCCGTGCTGGGTATTGCTCTACTCTTCTTCGAGAGCTACTACTCCGACCGAGTAAATCCGCACGTCAGTGTAGATGGCATACCGCTGGGCGGTGTGGCCCTAGCCGAGGTGCCCACCTACCTGCAACAACAGATCGACAGCCGCAACAACCAGCCGCTCATCCTGCACGTTGCCGATAGCACCTACGAGGTGACCAATAGCCAGTTCCGTCCCCATTACAATCTGGCGCCGGTCGTGGCAGAAGTGCGCGACGAGGGACATACGGGCAACATCGCCGCGAGGATCTGGAATCAGCTTTCGAACATGCTCTCCGGGCACGACTTCGCGCTTCAGGGCAGTCACGACACCGCCGCCGTTCAGAAATACGTCGGCCGGATCGCAAAGCAGATCGCGGTATCGCCGCAGCCCGCTCAGGTCGGGGTCGCCAACGGCCAGGTGGAAGTGACGCGCGAGCCGCTCGTGGGCAGGTATCTCGACGCGCGAGCCGCCGCGCGGCTGCTCGACGACGAGATAAACGCACACAGCGTGTTCAATGTGACACTGCCGGTGCAGTACCCATCATCGCCGATTTCGCACGACATCGCGCAGCAGACGGTAGATCAGGCCCAAAGTCTGCTCAGCCAGAACGTGCTCTTCAGCTCGCTCAACAAGGTGAAGGCATGGTATCTCAAGCCCAGCCAATTGCTGCACCTGCTCACGTTCACGCCCGGCAGCGACGGTCACGGAGGATGGACGGTGAACATGGGGCTGGACACCAAGAAGCTGGCCGTCACCATGCGGCCGATCGCCGCCGCCGTCGATCACGCCCCTATCCCAGCCTACTTCCGCTTCGTCGACGCATCGAATGGCCAGCCTGCCGCGGCCGTACCCTATCCCGACAGCCCGGGCCTCACCATTGACATCGACAAGGCCGCCCAGGCGATCCTGGCATCACCTCAGAACGGACACGTTGCCGTCATTCCGTTCGATCATCCGCACAGCAAGTTCACGGTGGCGAAGGCCCGGGCTCTGAACTTCGACACGGCGATGGGAACGTCGGTGGTGAGTCTGGCAGGCTCGTCGCAGGCTCGGAGGGGCAATGCCGACGTCACGGCGAGCAAGCTCAACAATCTCCGTCTCGATCCCGGTCAATCACTGTCGATCACGTCGGTCATCAGCCCGGTGGTGACGGGTGGTGGATTCGCGCCGGAAGAGGGCGGATTCGGTCTCAAGTACGACATCTCCGGCACGAACGGCGGTCCCTCGGCGGCAGCCTCAGCGCTGTTCGAAGCGGCGGTTGCCTCCGGCTTACCGATCACGCAGCGGACTCACTATCCCAACGTAACCGTGTTCAACGGCATACCCGGTGAAGACGCGCTCTTGCAGGCCCGAAAAGGCGGCACCGATCTGGTTTTCGCCAACAACACCAAGCACACTCTATTGATCGGCATGGCAGTGCAGGGCTTGCTAATCAAGGCATACATCTTCAACAACAATGTCGTGCAGCGCACCACGACGCTGCGCTCGACGGTAACGCTCAATCAGGACGGTAGCATCGACGCGACGTACGACCAGGTCAGCAGCGGCGATAAGGTCAGCCAACAGCAATTCACGTCCCACTACAACGCCGTCGACGCGTACCCTTGACCACTCCGGACACGCCACAACGGGCGACGCCCTGCCGGCGCCAACATGCAATCTTTGCGCCAGGATCTCGCGACTACCCGGACCCTCGCCGCTCGGTAGCACGAGTTCGGCGCAGGCCGCCGGCCGAGGACTCCGCGCAGTCGGGCGCTCCCTGCCAAAACTGCACAGCCCCAGAACGCCATCGTTCTGGGGCTGTGTATCGCCTGGCACGCCGTACACTCCGGCTATGCCGAGTCCTTAGGGAACACTGGTTAGCCGGTGCCAGGCTGTGCCACGAGCAGGTCGAACGTGTCGGCAGCCGCCCGCCGACGGTCACGCTCTCTCTGGTTTCGCCGTGCCTCGCGCAGCAGCCTTCGCCGCTCACCCACGGTGGCAGCTTCGGCAAGACGCTCGCTGTGCACGGCGTTAGCCAGCGTTGATAGGAACGCAGGGTCTACCATGCTTTGCTCCAATCACCGACATCTATGCCGATCAGCGCTGTCAGGCGTGGCGAGGAGTCATCGTGGGCTTCGGCGCCGACCCGGCACCTCCGCCAGGCCTCACGACGCTCTTGACCCGGTCTACCACTCGATTCAGCGCCTGGGCAAAGGACACGTGGCAACGGTCACGGATGTCGGCATACTCTTCAAACGATATCTTTCCCTGTGCGAGCTCGCGCTCGGCCACGGCCATCATGAGGGCGCGGTCGGCCTCCGAAAGCCGCGCACGACTGACTGCATCGAGCCCATCGGGCTCACGTGCCTGGGTTGTGGACATGAACTAGCTCCTCACTCGGCCGGAGAGCGCGCTTCGTCCAACCGGGGCCAAGCGCGCGCATCGGCCTCTCAAAAAAGTCGACTGATAGGATCCGGGAGGCGCGGCGACTGTCGCGCAGATGTCCGGCAGATATAGATCGGCCGAACCCCGATATGCGCACACGAGCGCCCTGCAGGACGCCAGCACGAGCGCGAGAACACTTCGACGACGGAGCACAGGCACTGAACACGCCATCATGGCGCGGCGCCTATGGGTAGCAGCCGCCCGGCAGTACTCGTCCTCGAGGTTGTCGTGGCCACTCCCACGCTCATGGTACCACGACTGGAAATGCTTGAGCTCCGTTGAGCATGTAAAATGCGCGACGCCGACGAGCGTGGCCCGCCGCCACCCATGCAGTCAGGTGACTTGCGGCACATGAGGCAGATGCCTCTAGTCGCCGGCCATCGCCCGAAATGGTCCTTGCTCAAGCACACTTGTTGGAACGTCCACACAGCCGAGCTGAATCTGCGGCTTGTTCGTGCCGTGAAAGTCGCTGCCGCCGCACCACCAGAGGCCGTGGCGTTCGGCCACGGCGCAAAGCCTGGCGACGTCCTCGGTACTATGCTCCGTGTAATGGGTCTCCAGGCCGGTAACGCCGGCTTCGATCAGGGCAGGAATGGCGGATATGGGACGTCTGCTGCTGCCGCGCATCGGATGCGCCAGGCCGACCTCCCCTCCGGCGCTGTGCGCAAGCTCTACTGCTTGGGCCGGACTGAGCGACGGCGACGGTAAGTAGGCCGGTCTGTCCATGCCGATCCAGCGGGAGAACGCGTCACTCACGTTTGAGGCATAGCCACGGCCAATTAGCGCTCGCGCGATGTGGGGCCTGCCGATAGCACCGCTCGTCTGGCTCGCGATCAGGTCCCAGGAAATGGACACTCCCTGATCGACCAGCCTCTGCACGATGCGACGCGCTCTCGCGGCGCGTAGCTCGACACGGTGCGCCAGGGTTGAGAGAAGCTTCGGGGATCGAACGTCTATACCGTACGCCAGCAGATGCACACTGAGCCCTTCGAGCCGGGTGCTCAGCTCGAGGCCGGCCACGATGCGCAGTCCCGAGCCGGCAGCCGCGTCCCGCGCGCGGTCGATGGCTTGTACGGAGTCGTGATCCGTGATGCCCAGAACCGAGATGCCGCGTCCAATGGCAACCTCGACCAGTTGCTCAGGGGCTAACGTGCCGTCGGAAGCGGTCGTGTGTGTATGGAGGTCGATTCGTCCGGACGGCCAAGCGCTCAAGCCGGTCGACCTCGAGCCTTCCGTCGCCGACGCCGCCCGTCGCGCACTCTAGAGCACGCCCTTTGAGCTGGGCACGCGGCCACCGCGGGCAGGATCTATGCGCGTCGCAGCGTGCAGCGCACGCGCAAGTCCTTTGAAGGCCGCCTCCACTTTGTGGTGGTCATTCTCTCCCACTATGAGACGGATATGCAAGTTGCAGCGCGCCTCAGTGGCCAGCGACTGGAAGAAGTGCGGCACCATGTCTGCGGGAAGCGAGCCAAGCATTGGGCTGCGAAGCGGCAGATCGAGCACGCAACAGGGGCGGCCGGAGAGATCGACGGCCACAAGAACGAGAGATTCGTCCATGGGCACGACGGCATGAGCCATGCGCACAATGCCGCGCCGATCGCCGAGCGCCTGCAGGAGTGCCACGCCGAGCGCCAGACCGGTGTCCTCGACGGTATGGTGGGCGTCGACATGCAGATCTCCGGCGGTCTCCACGCGGAGGTCGAACAGCCCATGGTGGGCGAGCAGATCCAGCATGTGGTCAAGAAAGCCGACACCTGTCTTGACAGTTGCGTCCCCGCCGCCGTCCAGATCCCAACGCGTGTCGACGCGGGTTTCACCCGTAATGCGTGAGCACGTACCGATACGCGGGTCCATGCGGCACTCCTCACCTTCACCCGTCTCATGCATTGACCGCCGCCCCGTCTCCCTGTTCGCCGGTCCGGCCGGGCAGTCGCCTCCTCGGTTGAGCATACCACGCAGAGGGGCAGCGCCAGATCGTGGATTCAGTCGCCGCGAAGCGTCCCCGCGCCCACGCGAAGCGTCCCCGCTCCCATAGGATCGGCGGCCCTAAGGGCTGGATTGTGGATCGCTGGTGCGCCGTCGACCGCGGGCTCAGGTCAGGCGCCATCCTCACCGCTCGTCGCGCGCTGGTCCCGCGGACCCGCGGCGGCCGGCTGCGAGTGCAGTTCGTGCCGCGCAATCTCTTCGTTGAAGCGGTGAAGCGCCGCACCGAACTCGCGGCGCTCTGCGTCCGTCCAGCCATCCAGCAGCTCGGCGAAGAGCTCGTACCGCACCCTGCGGGCCGAGCTCAGGTGCGCCAGTCCTGACTGGGTAATTGCGAGACGGAACACCCTGCCGTCCTCGGGATCGACACGGCGCTCCAATAGGCCTCTGGCTTCCAGCGCGGCAACTTGCCGGCTGATAGTGGAATTGTCGAGTTGGAAGCGATCCGCGAGTGTGCCCAGTGGCATGGGGCTGCGCGCTGCAACGGCGTCCAGGAGCAGGTAAGCCGAGCGATCGAGCACCTGCACACGCCTGCGAGCCGACTCAGCACGCCGGATAAGCACCGCCGTCTCGTGCGCGACCACGCCGACGGGATCAGCGTCATGTCCCTCTGCCGCTGTGGCCATCGTCTATCCCTTCCCTGCCATGACTCACCCCTGATGCGCCGGACGGCAGTTGTCCGAGGCCATACGGCCCGGCGTATCACTTATTTGCATCATACACAGATTTAGCTGTATGCTACAAGAAAGTCAGGCAGGCGGGCGCCGAGCCGGCCGGTCAATGAACAGCGCGCAAGGTCTGTGGAACTCCTGCAGCCGCTGTGGCGTGCCGGCTGAGCGTCCTTAGCGAGGGTCGGAGAGGGGGTAGATGTAGGTGCTGCATCGAATCCTCGTTCCCCTTGACGGATCGATTCAGGCGGAGCACGTGCTACCGCTGGCGCGAAGGCTGGCGATGGCCTGCCGCGCGACGATCCACCTGGTTCGAGTGATCCTGCCTCCTCTGAGTGCCGTGCCGGCCGCCGCGTATGTCTCACAATCGACGTACGACACCATGATAGCCGCGGACGAGGGATCGGCACGGATGTATCTCGAGGGCGTGCGCTCCCGCCTTGCAGCCAGTGGAACAGCCGCACAAACGGAAGTGCTGACCGGGGAAGCGGCACCGCAGCTCGTGCTGTACGAGCGCGAGCTGGGTATCGACCTCGTGGCACTAAGCATCCGTCACCGCGGCGGGCCTGCTCGTCTCGCCATGAGCCCGGTGGCCTCCTTTCTGCTCCGGCACGGGAGTGCGCCGCTGCTCGTAGTGTCGGGCGCGGCAGATCCGGCGTGCCTGGCGCACGCCGTGGTGCCCTTGGACGGAACGGACGAGCATGAAGAAGCACTCAACGCCGTGCGGGAGCTGGCGCCCGCCGTCGTGCAGCAGATTAGTCTGCTCCGGGTGGTGCCGGACGCGGACCAGGAGTTGGCGGCGGAGCGCTACCTGTCCGGGGTGGCGGAGCGGCTCTCAAACAAGGGTTTGGCGTCAGTGCGACGCCGTGTCGTCGCGGGAGCGGCGGCCACCGCGATCGGCGATCTGGCGCGGGAAGGTCACATGGTGATCATGGCGACCCACGCGCATGCGTCCGTCACGCGGTGGCTCGCGACCTCGGTGGCAGACCGCGTCGTACAGCAAGAGCCGGCGGTCGCGTTGTTGGTGCGCACCGGCCTTCCCAGGGCTACTTCGCTACCCAGGGAGCGCCACGAGGATGCGCAAGGCAGGTGAGAGACTTTCGAGGTAACAGAGCCTCCCGGGCTGGAAAGGTCGGATTTCTTGTCACACGTGATATCACCGGCTCGCGAGCAGGTGAGCGAGCACCGTCGCGAGCCGGAGGGCTGCGGAGAGGATGGTGAGGAGGCTGCAGCCACAACGGCCGCGAAGCACACTGGCGACCGGTACAAGTGGATCGTGCTCTCCAACACGACGATCGGCATGGTGGTAGCGTCCATCAACGGCAGCATCATGATGATCTCGCTGCCGGCTATCTTTCGCGGCATAGCCCTCAACCCGATGGCTCCGGGCAACTCAGGTTTCCTGCTCTGGATCTTGATGGGCTACACGCTGGTCACGGCGACACTGCTGGTGACCTTCGGCCGCGTATCGGATATGTTCGGCCGAGTGCGGCTCTACAATCTCGGCTTCGCGGTCTTCACGCTGGGCTCGCTACTGCTGGTGTTCACGCCCGGTACCGGCACCCAGGCGGGCATCGAGCTACTGACCTTCCGCGTCGTCCAGGGTATAGGGGGCGCCTTCCTCTTCTCCAACAGCGCCGCCCTGATCACCGACGCCTTTCCGCCCCACGAGCGCGGCATGGCCATGGGGATCAACCAAATTGCTGCTATCTCCGGCTCGCTGGGCGGACTCCTGATCGGCGGCTGGCTGGCTTCGGTGGACTGGCGACTGGTCTTCCTGGTCAGCGTGCCGTTCGGAATCTTCGGCACCGTGTGGGCCTATCTCCGCCTACACGAGATCGCGTCGATCAATAGTGGTCAGCACCTCGATATTCCAGGCAATTTCACATTCTTGGTCGGCCTCACCGTCCTGCTGATCGGCGTCACCTACGGCATCGAGCCGTATGGCAACAGCGCCCTGGGCTGGGGCAATCCATGGGTGATCGCGGCCCTCGTGATCGGCACCGTGCTGCTGGTCATCTTTCTCTGGCTCGAGACGAAATCGCCCGACCCTCTGTTCCATCTCGAGCTGTTCAAGATACGCATGTTCGCAGCCGGCAACCTGAGCGGCTTTCTTGGCGCGCTGGGTCGCGGAGGCCTGCAGTTCATGTTGATCATCTGGCTTCAGGGCATTTGGCTGCCGCTGCACGGCATCTCGTACGAAGACACACCGCTCTGGGCGGGTATCTATACCATGCCGATGATGCTTGGCTTCATCGGCCTGGGCCCGGTCTCCGGGTGGCTCTCCGACCGTTACGGGGCACGTGCCTTCTCGACAGGCGGCATGCTTCTGACCTCGGTGGGCTTCGTGCTGCTGAACCTGCTTCCGGGAGACTTCAACCGGCTGGTGTTCTTTGCCATTCTGCTGCTCATGGGTGCCGGGCAAGGCATGTTCGCCGCACCAAACACAACCAGCATCATGAACTCGGTGCCGGCGGAGTCGCGGGGCGTGGCCTCCGGCATGCGCGGCACGTTCCAAAACGCCGGCATGATGGTAAGCATGGCCCTGTTCTTTACCGTCCTTACGGCAGGTCTGGCGTCGTCACTCCCGGGCGTGATGTCGAGCGGATTAATCGCGAACGGACTGCCGGGGAACCTGGCACATCAGATTGCCGGCTTGCCGCCGATCAGCGTGCTATTTGCCGCCTTCCTCGGCTACAATCCGATGCACCAGCTGATACCGAGTGGCGTCGCAGCGCATCTCAGCGCGCACGCACAGTCGAACTTGTTCGGCAAGACCTTCTTTCCACACCTGATTATGCCGGCCTTCATGGACGGCCTGCACGCCGCGTTCTACATTTCCGCCGTGTTCTCAGTGGTGGCGGCAGTGGCTTCGCTCATGCGGGGCAAGCGCTACATTCACGGCATGACGGAGTAGCGCCCGCGACGGCGCCGGCTTGGCTACCGGAGGCTTCGGTGGCGCTGCTGGTTTGGAGCGCAGCAGCGCCACGAAGCGGGCCAGTGGGATCAGCCTCGGCGGCCGGCAGCGCCGGCCAGCAGTATCCGCAAGACGGCTTCCGCCGCGCGCTCTACTAACGGCGCAGCCCGAGCGAAAGCCTTGATCGGGCTCATCGGTCCATCTGCTATTGCCACGGCGGCGGTCAGGCCAGCCGCGTAGAGTGGGCCCAGCTCGCGTGCTCGCAAGACACCGCCGAGAGCGACCACCGGAATGTGCATCGCCGAGGCATGTCTCACCACGCCACTCACGACCTTTCCGCGAAGCGACTGGCCGTCTATGCAGCCCTCCCCCGTGAGCACCAGGTCGGTACCGGGGAGCCGCGCGTCGAAGTCAACCGCATCCAGGATGAGCTCGATGCCGGATTCGAGCGACGCCCCGGCAAGCAGCAGGCCCGCGGTCAGTCCTCCTGCTGCTCCTGACCCGGGTCGTGAAGCAATGTCCACGCCGGCGTCACGCGAAGCGACGGCGGCGAAGCGAAGCAAATTCTTGTCGAGCACCTGGATGTCCGCACGCTTGGCGCCCTTCTGAGGCCCGTAGACGGCCGCCGCACCCTCGAGCCCAGCGAGCACGTTCGTCACATCATTCGCGACCCTCAGCGTCACACCACGCATTCGTGCCTTCAATTCGCTGCTGTCGAACGATGCCAGCCGAGCCAAGCCTGCATTCCCCGGCGCCACGTCGCGTCCGTCCTCGTCGAGCAGGCGCGCCCCGAGCGCCATCAGCGCCCCTGCACCGCCGTCAATGGTCGCGCTGCCTCCCGCGCCCAGCACGATCTGCTTGGCTCCGCGTTTGATCGCGGCGAGAACGAGCTCTCCCGTGCCGTAGGTCCCGGCGTGGAAAGGATCCAGCTCCTCGGGCCGAAGCAACGCCAACCCCGACGCGCGGGCCATTTCGATTACGAACGTGCCGCCGCCGAGATCGCCGATCTCCGCCACCATGGGTCGGCCAAGCGGATCATGGCACGGCACACTCATCCGAGTACCGCCAAGGGCCGACACCAAGGCGTCTACGGTGCCGTCGCCGCCATCAGCCAGCGGAAGCCGGATTGCGGTACAGCCGGGTGCGGCACGCCCGACGCCCAGCGCCATGGCTTCCGCGACTGCCTCGGCGGTGAGACTTCCTTTGAACTTGTCCGGAGCACATATGACGTGCATGCCCTCAGTGTACTCGCGCCCAGTGCCGGTGGTGTCCAATAGCGGAGTGCTTCGATGGGATCATCGTAACCGGCCCGTGAATGAACGGAAACAGGCCCCGCTCCTCGGGAAGCAGACGGAACAAGGGCGTCATTCTCGCTCCATAACGTCCCTTATGCATGCGATATGCATATATATGCTATCGATTTGCGGCTGGGGGGAATGCCGGTCAACTACATAGCCGGTAGAAAAAAGGTAGTGCTCACAACACTTTGTGGTGACTGGGCCGTTGAGGGCAGGCAAACGGCATTGAAAACCAGCCGGGGTGGTGACTTTCAATGCACCTTATGCTATAGTACCTTCGGTCGTGCGCTGGTAGGGATGGTGCAGAGGGTCGTTCTCTGCGCCGTAGATCACAGCTTCGAAGAAGGGGGGAAGGCCGGTAGCCGCGGTGATTGCCGTGGCGACGGCCGTACTTATTGAAGAAACACACGACTAGCTTGACGCAATGCGTGACCCTGTCGGGTGCGCTTGCGGTGTTGGCTTTCGGCCTGGGAGCGGGCTCGGGTAGCGCCGGCGCCACGCATCTGCGGGCTTTGCAGAGCGGCACGGTGTATTCGGCGAGCGTCCGATCAAGCGAGGCCGCCACCATAGGGCTTGGCAGCGATACGAAGTCGACGCGGGTTCAGCGCGCGGGTGATGCTACCCTTCGTCGAACAGGTGTATCGACTCAGCCGTCCCGCACCACTGGCCGGTTCCACTTGCCGGCATCCTCTCAATCGCTGCCTACCGGCAGCTCCACTGCGCCCGCCAGCGGGCCAAATTCGCCTGCCCCTCAGGCACAAGGTGTAGACCTGCTCTCCACATCGCCTAATACGCACCGTCTCGGCACAGGTGCCACTCTCATCACTTCGCCGGCGCGGCTGCAGATGGCGGCGAATGACCGCTACTCCGCACCGCAGGCAAAGCCGGCAACCGGAGGAGTCACGTCTGTTGCCCAAATGAGCACGTCGGCGAGACTCACGACTGCAAGCACAGCTTCTCCCGACCGTGTCATGCTTCTGTCGTCCCTGAACCTTGAACATGTACTCGACAGGCAGGTCTTGTCCCCGGCCACGCTAGCAGGCGTTGCGCGGGTCGCAAGCTCCGGCCAAAACCTGGACGTCACTCTGCAGCGCCGTCCCGATGCTACGGGGCTGAAGCTGGCGAACGCGCTGGCTAGCTCCACACAATCTCCTCAGGATGGTTCGGCCTCGTCAACGCCCACGCCGTCGGCCACTGGCGCCGGCTCCGCACAGCCTTCGCCGGCGCCGAGCGGCAGCAGTAATGCCACGGCAACGGTAGTCAACATGCCGGGTGGAAACGCACGCATGTGCTACATTACGGGCTACACCGCTACCGGGAGCTTGACTGCTACCGGCACAGTGCCCCGCTGGGGCGTGGTCGCCGTGGACAGCAGCGTCATTCCGCTTGGCTCGACGGTCTACATCCAAGGTCTCGGGTACTTTCCATGCCGAGGACACCGGCGGCGCCGTCGCGGGGAACCACATCGACGTCTTCGTGAACTCGGCGGCCGAGGCATATCAACTGACCGGCTACCGGCTCGTGAGCTTCGTGCCGCCAGCACACTAGCGTTCCCGGCGGGACAGGCAGTCTCAGCCCACGACCAACGCGACACCCGCCAGCTGCACTGGCGGGTGTCGCGTCTCAGCCAGATGCCTTGCGTCCGCAATCTGCATTTTGCCGGCCAATAACGGATAATGTGAGTACAACTTAAGCAGACCCAGGAGAACCTGATGAGGCTCTTAACGCCTGTGGCAGCGGCCGCAGTCTCCGGGGCACTCGTGATGAGCCTGTTGGCGGCGAGCCCGGCGTTTGTGCCGCCCAGTGCCCATGCAAGCGGTCCGGTTATCGCGCTCTCGCCTCCGCTCAACCTTCCGCACGGCATCGAGGCAATCAGCGGCTCGGGATTCGATCCCGGCGGCGCTGTGGATGTCACGGTGCAAAGCTCCGGTACGTTCAACGATCTGGGCGAAGTGCCGGTCGACGCATCGGGAGCGATCAGCGCCTCGATAACCTTGCCATACACACTCGACGCCGGCCTGGCCAACACTGTCGCGGTAACGCAGACCGGTACCAGTATCGGCACGAGCGCATCAGTACTCGGCGCAGCCGTCATGCCTGTGGCCGGCAGCGGGCCGATTTCGGCGCACGCAGGCGACTCGGTGCGCTTCCCCGTGGCGGGCTTCGCCCCCAGCGATCCACTGACGATACTCGTGGACGGTCTACCGGCTGTGTTGCCCCCAGGGACGGCGCAATACGACGCGGACGCTACGGGTGCGGCGGACCTCTCGTTTAGCGTGCCGGGCTTCGCGCAGGCCGGTGCAGCGCAGATCGTGGTGCGCGGCCAGGCGGCAGGAGTCGGCCAGCACGACTCCACGAGTGTTCCGATCAACATCGCAGGAGCCGGCACGCTCGTGGTCACGCCCAACCCGGCCATGGCCGGCCAGAATGTGCAGGTCGCGGCGGCCGGTTTCATCAGCCGGGGAGCAGGTCACTCTCTCTCAGCTATGTCGATTACAGCTCCGGGGGGGAGTCCTAGCCGGAGCCGATGCCTACGCAGACCAGAATGGCCAACTCGACGCCGTATTTGCGGTACCCACGTCCGCCACTGCCGGCATCACCGCGACGCTGGCGGCACGTGGGGTCGAATCCGGCATGACTCAGAGCCGAGCCGTGGGCATTCGCGCGCGACCTACCATTTACGTACAACCGCCGGGAGCGGAGGCGGGCTCCACTGTTCAGCTGGCTGGGAAGGGCTTTGAGCCAGGCGAGCGAGTGTTTGTAAGCACGCCGGCCTTCAGCGCGCCCAGCGCCGGCATAGTCGCCGACGCCTCGGGCAGCTTCATGGATACCGCGAATATCCGGGGCTCCATCACACCGGGAGTCTATACTGTCGGCGCCTCGGGCATTCTTGGCAGCTCCGCGTCCACCCAGGTCACCATCCCGCCCCTGCGCGTGGCGGGTCACCACTCTGGCACCAAGCACGCCCAACGCCAGCACCTACTTTGCTGAGGGTTTCACGGGCGAAGGACCGGTCGTAGACTTCGGCGAGACTCTGGATCTGCTCAACACGTCGGCGTTCAGCGCGACCGGTACGATACAGTACTTCGTCGGCTCGGGAATCACCAAGACCGTTGCCATTACCGTTCCGGCACATACACAGCTCAGCGAGAACGTGCAACAGGACGTCGGCAAGGACCAGACTGTAGGCGCAATGCTCGATCTGCCGGCCTCGATAACGGCCACCCGGACGATCACTCGCACCACCACCGCCGGACAGTCGCTGAGCTCGACCATCAGCGCCGGGGAGTCGACGCTCTCCAGCGCCTGGTACTTTGCCGAAGGCTACACGGGTGCCACGTTTCAGGAATACCTGTCGGTGCTGAATCCGGGCGCCAGCCCGGCGCAGGTGATGGTTCAGGTGTTTGGGCCCGCCAGCTCTTCTCCTTCCGTGCCGACTAGCGTGATGGTGCCTGCGGATTCGCGTTCTACGCTCAATATCAGCGCCATTTCACCCGGCATTTCGATTGGTCTTCTGGTTACCTCGGACCAGCCTGTGGCTGCCGAGCGCGTGCTGTATTGGGGCGACGGCACCGGCTCAGCAAAATACGGCGCCTCCGTGAGCGGAGGAGTGCTGGGGCCTGCTGCCGTGTGGACGTTCCCCTACGTATCTACGACGAACGGCGACCAAGCTTTCCTGAGCTTCACAGATCCCAGCTCCGTAGCCGCACATGTGCGCTTCTCGGTCGTTGGCGGGACGGGAGGAGTCGCGCCGCTTCCCGATCTGACCATCGAGCCCGGGACGCGCGCCACCGTCGCGGTCGGCCCGGGTTCCAAGAGGTCCGGCAGCGTCGTGGCGATTATTGCGCGCTCCGACGTGCCCACGGTCGGCGAGCAGGGTCAATACTTTGGAGGCTCGCCAAACTCGGGCCAACACTCCGGCAGCATATTGTCAGGTGCCGCAACTGCTACGCGGTGGGCATTCGCCGGCTCAGCAGCCGACGGCTTCACCTCCGACGCCTGGTACGTGCTCGACACGGGAGCGGGCAACGCTCACCTCACGGCCACGGTCTTCGGCGCGGACGGACAGATGGCGTCTACGCAGCGTGAAGTGTCGGGTGAGCGGCTGACGCGGCTGGCACTTGACGAGGTCAAGAGCGACCAGCAAGCGTCGTCGGTCGTCTGGACAAGCGACGCTCCGGTGATCATCGTG
The DNA here is from genome assembly GCA_963827235.1 of uncultured bacterium. Taxonomy (GTDB): domain Bacteria; phylum Chloroflexota; class UBA5177; order JANWHV01; family JANWHV01; genus JANWHV01. Next base: position 124,929 of record CAWHAE010000008.1, on the reverse strand, counting down.
CGGGTACTGCGTGCAGTCGGTGGCGACGTCGGCACGGTTGTCGCCGGAACGGCGATCACTCAGAGCGGCCAATAGCGCGAAGACGGCGGACCAGCTCGGCGGCCGGCTCGTAACGCTGGAAGGTCGGGATGATGTAGACGCCCGATACCTGGTGCAAGCAGGCATTCAGCAGCTCGAGAGAGATGGCCAATCCCTCGGCCTGACCTTGCGCGCCGGCCTTGCGCATCCGTACTAGCACGTCCTCTGTAAGCTTGACACCTGGAAGCTCGTTATGTACGAACTCCGCGTTACGAAAGCTCTGCAGAGGCATCAGACCCATCAGCACCGGTACGGACAGGGGCCCGATGCGCCCAAGCACCCTCGAAAAGAGCTCGGCGTCGTAAACAGGCTGGGTCATGACGAAATGGGCTCCGGCGTCGACCTTTCGCCGGAAACGATCCAGCTCGAACTCGAGATCGGTAGCCGTAGGATTGAGCGCGGCGCCGATCATGAACGTGGTCTTCTGACCAATCGCATTTCCGGCAGCGTCAACGCCCTCGTTGAGACCGCGAAGCATCCTGATCAGGCCGATAGAGTCCACGTCATACACGCCCTTGGCGAGCGCCGAATCTCCCAGATTCGGCGGGTCGCCGGTAAGCGCCAGGACGACCCTCAGGCCAAGGGCGTGGGCGCCCAGCAGGTCAGACTGCAGAGCCATGACGTTGCGATCGCGCGTGGTCACGTGCAGGACAGGATCGATTCCGACGTGCTGGCGCACCAGGCTGCCGGAAGCAAGAGTGCTCATGCGCACGCGCGCCATGGCGCCATCGGTGATGTTGAGGGCATCGACGCCTGCGTCCTTGAGCATGCGGGCTCCAGCAAGCATCCGGCTGGGATTGGCACCGCGAGGAGGCGACAACTCGACGCTGATCGCCATGCCTCTCTGGAAGGCGAGCTCGAGAGCGGACGGCTCCACGGCGGTCCTCATGTCGGTTTCCGCGGTCGGACCGTCGACCACGATTGCGCTCCCGCCGTCGCGGCTCGACGACCAGGGCGGAAGTCGTAGCGACGCCGCCATGGCTGATATGTGGTCGGGTGTCGTGCCGCAGCAGCCGCCGACCATCGCGGCGCCGGCCGCTCACCAGCCGGGAGGAGTAGTCGGCGAAGTATTCGGGAGACGAGAGAAACAGGAGCCGTCCCGCCATGCGTTGCGGCATGCCGGCATTGGGCTGCGCCGAGAGTGGACGGTGCGTCACCGACGCCATGCGCTCCACAATCTCCAGCGCACTTTGGGGGCCTACGCCGCAGTTCGTGCCGATGACGTCCACTCCGAGCGAGTCAAGCGCCTCGGCGACCCCTTCAGGAGTCTGGCCGGAAGGCGTCAGCAGCTCCCCGGTGAAGCTGACCTGCGCTACGAGAGGAAGATCGCAGACATCGTGCACCGCAGCCAATCGCCTCCGCGATCTCCTCGATACTGAGAAAGGTTTCCAGTACGAGGAGGTCGACTCCGCCCTTGACTAGGCCCTCGACCATCTCGCGAAAGCATACGCGCGGCCTGGAGCAGCGAGACGTCGCTGTACGGCTCGAGCAGACAGCCGAGGGTCCGATTGCGCCGGCGACGAAGGCGTCCACGCCAGCCACTTCGCGGGCGTTTCGCGCGATGCGCGCGCCCGATGCGACAGACCTCCCGGCACTTCCGCGAGCCCGTAGGATGCCAGCTTCAGGCGATTCGCGCCAAAGGTGTTTGTCTCCAGCACTTCCGCGCCGGAAGACAAGTAAGCCCGATGGATGCGCTCGACCAGTGGGCCGTTGACCAGGTTCTGGCTCTCGAATCCGCGCTCAAATGATATGCCGCTTGCGTAGAGCTGCGTGCCCATGCCACCGTCACAAGCAGCGGACCCTGGGAGAAGCGGGCCAGAAATGGATGGGAGCCGCTACCCGTGCTCATGTACAGACCTCTCATCGAGCAGTCGCTCGCGGTTCACCTAGGCAGATGCCGGAAGACGCCTGGGCCGCGCCGAACCCAGCATCGATCATGTGCCTGAAGCGGAGCGCAATCGGCAAGACCTGCCGCCGCAGCACGTCCGGCGTGTTGCTCAGAATGGCCTCGACACCCAAACTGGCCAGCCGGCGCATCTCCTGCTCATCGTCGACTGTCCACGCCAGCACGCCGAGGCCGAGGCGCGCCGCCCTGATCCACAACGTCTGATCTATCGAGGGCGTGATCAAGGTGGATGCCAACGGCCCCGCCTGCGCGGCGAGCACCAGCGCCGCCTGCAACAGTCGTCGCGGCGAAAGTCCATCACGAACATGCTCCGGCGTCTCGAACAGCAGCGAGGTCGCGCACGCCGGGGTGCAACGGCGCAAGCGAAGGAACGTTTCCAGGTCGAACGTCGACACGACCACCCGCTCGCCAAGTCCATGCGCCATAAGTCGTAGCCTCGGCCACGAGCTCCACGATGCCCTCATAGGGAGCCGCACCGACTTTGATCTCCACGTTCAGGAGCACTCGCCGCCCGTATCGCTCCAGTACAAGGTCCAGCGTCGGCACCCGCTCGCCTCTGTAGGTCTCGCCGCCCCACGAGCCGACGTCGAACTCTTGCAGGGCCCTAGGTCGAGATCGCCGATCCGGCCGGCGCAGCCAGCCGTGCGCAGCAGATCGAAATCGTGATGCACTACCAGGCAGCGATCGGCAGACAAGTGCACGTCCAGTTCGATCAGCTCGGCACCCTGCCGCACCGCGAGGTCAAAGGCTGCCGACGTGTTTTCCGGCGCGTCGCACGACGCGCCACGATGCGCCCCCACGAGCGGCACGCGTCGGGAAGATGAGAAGATCATGAACAACCGTCCCGCCAGGCCGCTGAGCACCTTGTGCCCCTCGCTCGCTGGCCAGCACCTCCTGGACGGCCGCGATCAGGGCGTCCAGAGCCGCCGCTGATCGTGACCGTTGGCCCGACGGCGATCTCCACGTCGGGATCGACGCTCACCCGTATCCATGGGCTGCGCACGACGCTGTGCGAATGCCTTCGCCGCCGCCGACTGCTCGAGCTCCTGTGTCGGCGAGTCGGGCTTGGGCGGACCGCCGGTCGGTGTGCGCCGCCAGCCGGGCGCGGCGCCATCCGGCGGTTCGCTGCAGGTCTGGATCGCCCCTGTAAACAGCGCCTGGCTGGTCAGCGCGGAAGGCAGCGGACCTGGAGAGACGATTCAGGTACGCCTGAGCATCGCCTTCCGAGGGCAGGCGGGAAGGCAACGGGCGCTCAACAAGCGAGCGCATACCGTCGGGCGACAGCCGGCCCACGAAGCGCTGAATCTCGCGAGGCGGCACATACTGGCTGGAAAGCCGAGCAACCAGCCGAAGATGGACGAGGTGCTCCTCGCCATAGGGCTTGGACCGCCGCGCTGGCTCGGGCGAGGGCAGCAGTCCATCGGCTAGATACTGCCGCACGACCCGTTCGGTCAGAGACACGCCTTCAAGAGTGCTAACCTGCGCGATCAGATCGGCAAGACTATATGAGTACTTCCACGACGGGCGCGCGTTCCTCTACTGTGACCATCATAGTTGCCAGTATACGCTCAGCCGTCCGTGCCGACGGCCGCGGATCAGGATAATCTCCAGCAAGAAATCGGGGTGGTGCTCGATCGAACACCGCCCCGCCAGCAGTGGACCGGCATTCGGCCGGGCTACGCCAGCACGATGCGTCCAAATGCCTCGCGGCCAGCGTACTTCGCGTCGTCCTCGAGCTCGTCCTCGATCTGCAGCAGGCGATTATACTTCGCAGTACGCTCGCTGCGGGCCGGCGCCCCGGTCTTGATCTGGCCCGCGTTTGTAGCAACCACCAGGTCGGCAATCGTGGTGTCCTCGGTCTCTCCAGACCGGTGGCTGACCACGGCGGTGAAACCGGATCGGTGCGCCAAGTCGATAGCCTGCAGCGTCTCGGTGAGCGTACCAATCTGATTCAGCTTGATCAGAATTGAGTTGGCGCTCTTCTCGGCGATCCCTCTCTTCAGGCGATCGGTGTTAGTCACGAACAGGTCGTCGCCCACGATCTGGATCTTGTCGCCGACCTTGGCCGTCAGCAGCTGCCAGGCCGCCCAGTCGTCCTCGCTGAGGCCATCTTCGAGGGACACGATCGGATACTGGCTCAGCCAGCCCGCATAGAGGTCGACCATCTCCTCGCCGCTGAGGACCCTGCCCTCTTTGCGGAGGTTATACTTGCCGTTCTCGAAGAACTCCGTGGAGGCGGTATCAGTAGCCAGGGCCACCTGCTCGCCCGGTTTGATCCCGGCGGCCTCGATGGCCTGCAGGATCAGATCGAGCGCGTCCTTGTTGGATGCGAGCGCCGGCGCGAAGCCGCCCTCATCGCCGACTGTCGTGCCAAGCCCACGCTTCTCGAGCACCGATGCCAGCTTGTGATAGACTTCGACGCTCCAGCGCAGGCCCTCGTGGAAGCTCTCAGCTCCCACCGGCATCACCATGAACTCCTGAACGTCTGTGGATTGCCAGCCGGTGTGCTTGCCGCCATTGAGGATATTCAGCATGGGCACGGGCAGCACGTGCGCGTTGACGCCGCCTATGTAGCGGTAGAACGGCAGGTCGACCGCCACCGCGGCGGCGCGAGCCACGGCCAGGGAGACGCCGAGTATAGCGTTGGCGCCCAGCTTCGTCTTGTTCTCCGTACCGTCGAGATCGAGCAGCACGCCGTCTACGATGCGCTGCTCCAGCGCGTCCTGACCCTCGAGGGCATCGGCTATGGGGCCGTTGATATTCTCGATTGCCTTGAGCACGCCCTTGCCAAGGTAGCGCTTGGGATCTTTGTCTCGCAGCTCATGCGCCTCGTGGGCACCTGTCGAGGCGCCGGACGGCACCGCGGCAACGCCTACGGCTCCCCCAGAAAGCTCGACCTGCACTTCGACAGTCGGATTGCCGCGCGAATCCAGGATCTCGCGACCGAGAACGACTTCAATGGTACTCATGCTGTTCCTCTCTGACGCCAGCTTGTTGATGTGAGGCTCGTCCAGTGGCATAGCAGCCTCGCGATCCTTACACAGTATAAAGCAGTTCGTAGCCTTCCGCTGAAGGTCCGGAGCTTAACGATCGAGCAGTGAATGGGCCAGCATCTTGGACGGTTGGGGCAATCCCATCGCGTCCAGCACTGTCGGGCCGATGTCGCTCAATACCCCACCGTCGCGCAGCTTCACCGCGTGCCAGGGCGACCGCGGGCTTGGAGGTACCAGGACAAACGGCACAGGACACGTCGTGTGCGCCGTATGAGGGGTTCCGAGCTGCGGATCGATCATCATCTCGGCATTGCCGTGGTCAGCGGTCACGAACGCCAGCCCGCCGAGCTCAGCCACGGTCTGCAACACTCTGTTCAGCTCGCGGTCGACCGTCTCGACGGCGCGAATAGTGGGCGGAATCATGCCGCTGTGACCGACCATGTCGCAGTTCGCGAAATTCATGATTACCAGGTCCGGCTTGTTCGCGCGCAACCGATCGACCACCGCTTGCGCCACTCCGGCAGCGCTCATCTCCGGGGACAAGTCATAGGTGGCGACTTTCGGTGAGGGTACCAGCACGCGGTCCTCGCCCGGCCACGGCTGCTCGCGGCCACCGTTGATGAAGATTGTGACGTGGGCGTATTTCTCCGTCTCGGCGACGTGGAGTTGTGTCAGCCCTGCCTCGCTCACCACCTGGGCGATGGTGACCTCCACAGGGTCAGACAAGTCCTCTGGAGGATAGGCGACGACCACGGGGACGTTCGACTCGTACGCAGCCAGCGTCACAAAGTAGAGATCCTTGAGCTGCCGCCCGCGGTCGAACGACGAGAAATCGGGCATTACGAAGGCGCGGGTAAGCTGGCGCGGGCGATCGCCCCGGAAGTTGAAGAAGATGACGGCATCGCCGTCCGAGACGGTAGCCACCGGGTGGCCGTCCTGCACGATGACGGTGGGAAGCACGAACTCGTCGTTGACGTCGCCCGCGTAGCTTCTTTCGATCGCGGTCAGAGCGTCGGGAGCCTCTTCGCCTTTGCCGTAAACCAGAGCCTCGTAGGCCCTAGCGGTGCGATCCCAGCGCTTGTCGCGATCCATTGCGTAGTAGCGGCCGCTCACCGTCGCGATGCGGCCGATCTGCATTTCGTCCAGATTGCCGTTCAACTTCTCCACGTATTCGTGGGCGCTGCGCGGCGGGGTGTCGCGGCCGTCCAGGATCGCCTGCACGAACACCTTCTCCAGGCCCTTGCTGCGGGTAAGCTTGAGCAGCGCCAGCAAGTGCTCGTCATAGGCGTGCACGCCGCCGGGACCGATGAGTCCGATCAAGTGCAGCTTTGTGCCCCGCTCGCGAACGTGCTCTATGGCTCCGTGAAATGCCGGGTTCTGGAAGAAGGTGCCGTCTTCTATACGCCGCGAAATCTGGGTGAGCAGCTGCATGACAACGCGGCCTGCACCCATGTTCTGGTGACCGGTCTCGGAGTTACCCATCATGCCGCTCGGCAGCCCGACCGCCCGGCCCGACGCCTCGATCAGGGTATGAGGGCATGACGACCAGATTCGGTCGAGTGTCGGCTTGTTGGCGGCCAGAATGGCATTACCGTGAGTGTCTTCGCGGTAGCCGTATCCATCCAGGATGATAAGGCATACGACGGGGGGGCGCTCCACAGTGACTCCTTGCTAACTCATGCTTGGAACATCATGCGCGCTATCAGTCGGTCGAAGCCGTGAGCGGCCTGCCGGAGGTACTACGAGGTGCCGCCGGTGCCGGGCTTCCTGCGACCTCAGTGTACCACCCCACCCGGCGGGCTCAGGGCGAGCGCCAGGAGCCCAATCGAGCTCGCGACAAAACCGTAGGCTTGACGGTACCCTATTCCTGGGTGGCGATCTCCTCACGGCCGCGAGCCCGCTGTCGACACGGTCCTTCGGTGCCCGGCCGGTCCGGCACGAGACCGCTGCCGGCGCAGCCAGGAAACCGTGTGCGACCGCGACGACGAACCAAGTGGCGCCCGAGGCAACGTTCAGGAGCTGGCCGGGGCGAATGCCGGCTTCGCGTGACTGGAGCTCATGGACCAACAGCATATTCGGAACTTCTGCATTATCGCGCACATAGACCACGGCAAGTCCACGCTCGCCGACCGCCTACTGGAGGAGACGAACACGCTCAGCAAGCGCGAGATGGAAGACCAGGTCCTCGACCAGATGGATCTCGAGCGCGAAAAGGGCATCACGATCAAAGCGCAGGCCGTCCGCATGTCGTATCAGGCGGAGGACGGCACGGTGTACGAGCTCAATCTGATCGATACGCCCGGACACGTGGACTTCAACTACGAGGTCTCGCGCAGCCTCGCAGCCTGCGAAGGCGCCGTTCTCGTGGTCGACGCTAGCCAGGGAATAGAGGCCCAGACCCTGGCAAACATGTATCTCGCCTACGAGCAGAACCTGGCGATTATTCCGGTGATCAACAAGATCGACCTGCCGAGCGCCGAGCCGGAGCGCGTCCGCGAGGAGATTCAGCGTGTCATCGGCCTGGACGCGGAAGACGTGCTGCTTATCAGCGCGAAGGCCGGAATCGGCATTCACGATGTGCTGGAGGCCGTCGTGCATTCAGTGCCGCCACCCGCCGGCGACGTGGATGCTCCCGTGCGGGCGCTCATCTTCGACTCAAAGTACGACTCGTACCGCGGCGTAGTGGCGTACGTGCGCATGATGGACGGTGTGCTGCCGACAGGATCTCGCATCAGCCTAATGGCCTCGGGCGCGGTCAGCGAGATCATGGAGTTGGGCAGCTTCCGGCCCATGCTCACGCCGCTTCCCGAGCTCGTCGCGGGCGAGGTCGGCTATGTGGCCACCGGACTCAAGAATGTCAAAGACTGCCAGGTGGGCGACACCATAACGCTTGACGACCGACCGGCATCCGAGCCGCTTCCCGGCTATAAGGCGGCCCGCCCGATGGTCTTCGCCGGGATCTACCCCATTAAGGGGGAGGATTATCCGCTCGTGCGCGACGCACTCGAGCGGCTGCAGCTCAACGACGCCAGCCTGACCTACGAACCGGAGAGCTCGATCGCCCTGGGCTTCGGCTACCGTTGCGGTTTCCTCGGATTGCTGCACATGGAGATAATTCAGGAGCGACTGGAGCGCGAGTACCACCTCGAGCTCCTGGCCACCGCTCCCAGCGTGGAATACGTGGTGACTCGTACCGACGGCACCGAGCTCAAGATCGACAATCCTGCTCAGTTGCCGCCCGTAGGGGAGATAACCAGCATAGCCGAGCCCTGGGTGAAAGCCAGCGTCTTCACGCCCACGACGTACATCGGCGCGGTGATGGAGCTCAACCGGACACACCGCGGCGTGTTCGTGCACATGTCGTATCTGGATGAGCAACGCGTTCAGCTCGATTACGACGTGCCGCTCTCCGAGCTCATCGTCGATTATTACGACCAGCTCAAGTCCAGGACGCAGGGGTACGCCTCGCTCGACTATACGATGACCGGCTACCGAGAGGGCAAGCTGGTCAAGCTCGACATCCTGGTCAACGGCTCGCCGGTCGACGCGCTGTCCATGATCACACATGCCGACAAGGCGTATGCGTTGGGCCGCCAACTGGTCGACAAGCTACGCAGCATCATTCCGCGTCAGCTCTTCGAAGTGCCGATCCAGGCCGCGGTCGGGGCCCGTATTATCGCTCGCGAGACCATCCGGGCAATGCGCAAGGATGTGCTGGCCAAGTGCTACGGCGGCGACGTGACGAGGAAGCGTAAGCTTCTGGAAAAACAGAAAGAGGGCAAGGCACGCATGAAGCGTGTCGGCAACGTGGAGATACCACAGGAGGCCTTCATGGCTGTGCTGTCGCTGGGTGACGAATAGTCAGATCACCTGACGTCGCGAGGAGGAATTGAGAAATGGCCGAGCCGAGACGAGACGAAGTCCTGACGCGTATTCACGACCAGGTGGCAGAGTACGTCAAACAGTTGGACGACCTCATGCGTGCCCTGGGGCCCGAGGAGGCCGCCACGCTGGTCGACCCGGCTCGCCACCTGCTCACCGTGGCCACGTTTCTACGGGACGCTACCCTAGACCTGCTTGAAGCAGCTGGATCGCCCGTCGATCCGGACGCTGCAGAGCTTGGGACGGAGATGCCTCACGGAGATGGCCCGGAACCGATCGACGCCGGCTAAGGGTGGGGTTCGCGGCGGGATGCGAGCGGCAGGTAAGGACGTACATCTCTCACCATGCAGCCACGCCGAGCGTCAGTTGGGAATCCACGATAGTCTGCTTCGCGAACTAGACGATCGCACGGGAAGCGGTGACAGCGCTGGCCGAGTTGAGTGCTGGTCGAGGCTTCGACCGTCCACCGCCGGACGACGGAGCGCCGCCAGGGTCGCCGCCAGGAGCAGGAAGCCGAGCAGGTATCCGCCCAGGACGTCGCTCGGCCAGTGCCAGGCGTATAGCACCATAGCCGGACCGACGACGCACAAGGGCGCCACCATCGCCAGCGCAACCATCCCGCTGATCAGCGGGATGTCCGCCTGCAGGCACAGCCATATCAGTAACCCGAGCGCGAACGTGGCACGGGCAGTCGTACCGCTCGGATAGCTGGAGACGAGGTTGACCGAGATCCCACCTGCCGCGCCCGCCAGAGTCCGCAAGCTATCGGGTGCAGTGTGCTGCAGCCACCCACCTACCGTCTTGGTCCCGGCGCCATGCACGAGCGACGATAGGGTCACCGAGGCCTGCTGCGTGCCGAGCCCATCGGGCTGCGGCAACGTCGCCTTGCACAGGAGCTCGGCCGGCCACGAGAGAAAGCCCGCGAGCAGGGCCCAGGTATGCCGGTATCCCATCAACCACAATACGACCATACCGCCCGCCATGACGGCGGCCACAAACGCGGCATCCCCCAGGTGAACGAGCGGATGGATGAGAGCAAGAACATGGGTGTGGTCTCGTGCCGGCACCAAATGGGCGACGATGCGCAAATCATAGTGCGTGTAGCGGCCGATGACCCGGAACAGCGTGCAGACAAAGAAGCCGAGCCCGAGCACGATGAGCGCAGCCAGAGCCAGCCCCGATGATGTGTACCGGTGCGGTCCTGTGCCGGGTGATTCTTCGAAAGCACCGCGCGCGCTCTGCTCCTCGGCGCGCTGCAGGGGAAGAGTTCCCAAACTACGGCACCCCCTGTACCTTTCCGCACCGCCTCGCGGAGCACGCCGATGCCCTCCATTGCCAGGCACTCGGCCCAGCCATCAGCGTACTGCGCTGTCGAGCAAGTGGCAAAGGCTGTCGAGAGCGAGCTCAGCAGCTCTCCGGAATGCTTCCCCGATGGTAGCCTCGGGTGTACAATGCAACCACAAGCCTCAGCGAGTGCCGTTCCGCTGGAAATGAGGTTGTATCATGGCGGTTAAGGTGTTTGTCGAGAGCGTGCGCATTAATCTGGCTAACAACTCGCGAGTCGTGCTGCTGAAAGACTCCAAGATTGACCGCTACCTCCTCATCCACATCGGCGAGTGGGAATCCTTTGCCATAGCCGCCGAATTGCAGGGGCACAAGCCGGCGCGGCCCTTCACGCACGACCTGCTGACCAACATCCTCGAGCAACTCAGCACGCGTGTCGAGAGCGTGCTCATTCACAGCCTAGAGAACGACGTGTTCTTTGCCACGATCACCTTGGAACACGATGGTCAGCGGCTGGAGATCGACGCTCGGCCCAGCGACTCGATTGCGCTGGCCGTGCGCTGCGATGCTGCCATCTTTGTCGAGGAGGACGTGTTCGAGCAGGCGGGTCTGAAGGTGGCAACCAAGACCGACGACGACGAGAAGCTCGCGGTCTTCAGAGACTTTGTGAACCAACTGGATATCTGATGCTCATCATCGCGGAGGAACAGGTCGATCGACTGTTGTCTGTCGCCGACGCGATCGAGTATGTTCGGGTAGCCTTCGCTTCCTTCTCACGCGGTGACATCACTTGCCCGCAACGCCTTCCCCTTGCTCTCAAGCCGCGGAACGCCGTGCTGCTGAGTATGCCGGCGTTCGACGGGCGCCAGTATGCCGGTGTGAAGCTGGTTGGCGTACAGCCTGAGAACGCCGCGCGAGGGCTGCCTACGGTACGCGCCACCTATCTGCTATTCGACGGCTTGACGTGCGAGCCGGTGGCGCTGCTGGGAGCCACCCGGCTGACTGCCATTCGAACCGGCGCGGCCGGCGGGCTGGCGGCCTCGCTCCTGGCAGCGCCCGGCGCTTCGACCGTGGCGCTGATTGGCGCCGGTGCACAGGCCGAGACCCAGCTTGTCGCCGTGCTGGCAGTGCGACCCGTGAGCGACGTATGGATCGCCAGTGCGTCCGATCGAGAGACAGCAGACTTCGTCGCTCGCATGGAGGGACGCGTGACAGCTGAGATGCATCGCGCACGGTCGAGCGCCGAGGCTCTAGAACACGCCGAGATCATCATCACGGCCACGAATTCCATGACGCCGGTGTTTTCCGACGCCGACGTCAAGGCAGGATGTCACATCACGGCGATCGGAGCCTACACCACCGCGATGCAGGAGGTTCCCGATGCCACAATTGCTCGTGCTGCAGTGTATGTGGACGGCGACGAGGCGGCGTGGAGCGAGTGTGGCGAGCTTGCCGGAGCCATGGCACGGGGTCTGATTTTGCGGGACCATGCCGTCGGCGAGATCGGCGCTCTGGTGGACGGACTGATACCGGGCAGGCGCGACAAGACGCAGATCACGGTCTTCAAGACGGTGGGCATCGCCGCGCAGGACCTCGTGTGCGCCGCCGCGGTATACGAGCGCGCGCGTGAAACGGGAGCCGGGCTCGTCGCCACACTCTGACCTTGCCCTCGGCAGGAGTGCGCACACGGTTGCAGGGAATAATTGCGCTTGCTCGTCAGGTGCAAGCCACGGGAGGATTGCAGTGAAAGAGTTTGCCTACAAGGTGAAGCCGGAGGATCACGTGGACCTTCGCCAGATCGATCCGGCTGATACGCACGGTGTGGCGCGCGAGGATGCCGAAGCCCAGACGGCCAAGATGCAAGAAGAGCTTACAGCACTGCAGGAGATACACTACGCCGCCGGCCAGAACGGCATCCTCCTGGTACTTCAAGGATTGGACACCGCGGGAAAGGACGGAACGATTCGCCACGTCATGGCCGCCTTCAACCCGGCAAGCTGTAGCGTGGAATCGTTCAAAGTGCCGACCCCGGAGGAGCGAGCGCATGACTTTCTCTGGCGAGTGCACCGTGCCACACCGCCGCTCGGCTCTGTTGCTATCTTCAACCGCTCGCACTACGAAGACGTGCTCGTCACGCGCGTGCACAAGATGGTGCCTGAGAACATACTCCACGCGCGCTACGATCAGATCAACTCGTTCGAGCAGCTTCTGGTCGAATCGGGCACTATCGTGCTCAAGTTCTTCCTATTCATATCCAGGAACGAGCAGCGCGACAGGCTCAAAGCGCGAGAAGCCGACCATAGCAAGGCGTGGAAGCTCTCGACGTCCGACTGGCCTGAACATGAGCTGTACGAGGACTACGTCGAAGCCTATCAGATCGCCCTAAGCAAGTGCTCGACAAAGTCGGCGCCCTGGTACGTCATTCCTTCCGACAAGAAGTGGTATCGGAACTATGCCGTGGCGCAGATCGTGGCTGAAGCCATGCGCGCCCACAAGGACGACTGGCGAGAGGAGCTAGACGAGCGCGGAAAGCGCCAGCTCGCCGCTATCGCCGCGGCGAAGCAGGCCAAGGAGCGTTAAGCTCGGCTTCTACTCGTCACGCTTTCGATTCATTCGCTCACGTCGCGTGAGACGGCGAGATGTGGGCTCGTCCTGGACGTTGCCCCAAACGAGCTCTGCGTCGCCAATCATCACCGTGTCGCCATCCGCGACGCCGGCGTGTTCCAGGGCGCGAGTGACTCCGAATCGCCGGAGCAGCGCCTGCAGCCGGTTTAGGCTCTCCTCAGAGGCGAGGTCGGTCATCGCGACGACGCGCTCCGCGCGGCGGCCGTGTACGCGAAAGACACCAGGGTCCAGATGCTCGATCCGCAACTCGTCCAGCTGCGGAGGGACGATAATGTGCTCGACTTGAGGGAGGAGATCCGCGTCACGTGCGCGCTCCGCCTCCAGAAGTTGCCTGACTCGACGACCCAGGGCTTCGATGCCCCTACCGGTCGCCGCGCTGATTGCCAGGCACTCGAATCCACGCCGCTCCAGAGCCACCTGCAGCTCCGGCCACTGCGCCTGGGTCACCGGAAGGTCCATCTTGTTCACTGCTATAACCTGCGGCCGCTCTCCCAGAGCGGCGCGATAGAGGGCAAGCTCGCCATTGATCACGTCGACGTGCTCGAGCACCCGCACCGTGTCACCGTCGGAACCGTCCACCACGTGAATGAGCACGCTCGTTCGCTCGATATGCCGGAGAAACTCGTGGCCAAGACCGAGCCCCTCGTGAGCCCCTTCGATGAGTCCTGGTATATCCGCGATGACGAAGCTATAGTCGTCGACCACCGCCACGCCCAGATTGGGCGTAAGCGTGGTGAACGGGTAGTCCGCAATCTTGGGACGAGCGGCAGTCATGCACGACAGAAGCGTGGACTTTCCCGCGTTTGGCAGGCCGGCCAGTCCCACGTCTGCGATCAGCTTGAGCTCCAGCACGAGCGTACGCTCTTCGCCCGGCTCCCCCTTCTCGGCGATTCGCGGTGCCTGGTACGTGGAAGTTGCAAAATGGATGTTGCCCAGACCGCCGCGCCCGCCGCGGGCCACGAGAAGGCGCTGGCCGGGCTCTGTCAAGTCGCCGAGAACGGCTTCGGTGTCCGCCTCCCGCACCACAGTGCCGACAGGCACCGGAAGCAGCAGATCCTCGCCAGCGCTCCCATGTCGCCTGCGCATGGATCCGTTACCGCCAGTAGGCGCACGATGATGCCGGTTGAACACGTAGTAGTGCAGCGTGTTTATCGACGGGTCGGCGACCGTATACACGCTGCCGCCACGGCCACCGTCGCCCCCATCAGGACCCCCCTTGGGGACGAACTTCTCACGCCGAAAATGCAGCGATCCTGCGCCGCCGGATCCGGAGCGCACGAAGATCTTTACCTGATCACGAAACACGTGACTCCATTAGGAGCGAACGAAGGCCAAGCACGGGCTTTCGCACCTGCCTGCGCAGCAGACCTAACCGGGCAGGGTTGCTCACGTAGATTGCTAGCACCGCCCCTTCATGCACCGGCGCCACGAGAAGAGCCGCCTTGTCGGACTCGACCGCCAGGTAAATCGGCTCGCCGAACTCCTGCTGGCCAGCCTCATCGCGCGCCGCCTGCATCGCCCCGGCGATACAAGCGTCAAGCGTAAGGTCTCCGTTCTCAGCTCCCTGTGCGGCGAGTGCGGTACCCTGTGGAGCCACAAGGCGCACAAAGACGACATCCGAAGAACCCGCCAGGTCGCGCATGAGGTCGTGAGCGCGCGTCTCCTGCAGGGGTGAGATATGCATCGCCGGCCAAGGCGATGACGCCGGCCCGTCGTCCAGGGCGCCGGGTGCAATCTCCGTCTCGCTGCCCAGCACAATGGTCTCCGTATCGCCCGGCATGGATTCGAGCGCGCTCGCCATCGCTTCAGCCTCGGTCAGCGCCAGATCGGGAACCGGTTGCCCGCCGGCCGCGGCTGGTGAGGAGGTCGGGGCTTGGGCGGCATCCTGCGGCCACGTCGGCGCATCAAACGCTCGCACGCCATGCGAAGCCGTCGGCCCTTGCCGATCGTCGAATGGCGGCTCGGGCAGCCGCTCGGTCGTATCTCCACCGACCAAGTCTAGCGGCAAGCTGGATGCCATGCCATCGGTGGCGAGATTGAGCTGAAAGTCTCCATCAATCAACTCGGTCGTCGAAAACACGTGCGTTTCGAAGCCCGTGTCAGGCAGATCGAAGTCCTCCACCAGCCGGGTCGCATCCAGGTCGGACGCCATGCGGTCAGCCGGTACGCGCCCGATAGTGCCGGGATACATCGGCGGAACGGAGCCACGTCCGTCCGTCACCGGCGGCACGCTGCCGCTTGGCGCCGCCGCTTCTCCACGGTAGACGCGAGGATCGACGACCTTGAGCATGCCGGCATCGAACGGCACGGCGCCGAGCGGTCCACTCTGCTGAGGAGCAGGCGGCAATGGTCCGGTCGTGAATTGGGGCTTGGGTCGCGGATTGGAGCCTGTGACAGAGTAGTCCGCCACGGTTCCGGGCAGGCCGCGCGGAACCGACTCACCGCGAAGAATAGCGCGGATGTCCAGTGCCTGCGCTCCCGACGCTTCGACAGAAGACTGCACGGGCGCGGCCGAGCGGGCTGCCGGCATACCCTGGTCCGCAGCAGGCTGGGATGGCACCGTCGGCATTGTGAAGCCTCCTGCGACGGTTCCGGGGAGGCCAAGTCTCACTGCCGGCCTGGCAGGTGCCTCGGGCTGGGCGCGGTCGAGTGCGGAGTCCCGGGCAACCGTTCCCGGTAGACCGGGTTTTTCATTTTGCGGCGAGGGTAGCGCCGCGTGTGCGGGAGGCAGAGAGCCCGCATCACGGCCTGGCGACTGCGCGTACTGCGAGTCCTGGCCAAACGCAGATCCTGGGGGCACACCGGTCGCATGAGCCTCCGCCTCGGCGAGGCCAGGCAAAGCCAGCCTCGCCGAGGGTGGCAGAGAAGGTAGACCGCTCCGACCGCCGGTGCTCGTTGGGTCGGAATCCATCCGGCCGCCGAGGGCGCCAAAGCCAAAGGCGCCCGAGGGCTTCGGGGAGTCCAGTCGCTCGACGGGTTTCGCCGGCAGCCCACCTGTCGTAGTAGCGCCCTGCGAGGCAATCTGCCCCGGTCGAGCAGAAGCGATATCTCCCACCGCGAACTGCGACTTCTCTTCGCGCGGCGCGGTCGGTATGGCCGGCAATCCATCTACTCGCGCCGGGCCTTGCGCGGAAGGCGGCCACCCGGCAGGCTGCGCCGCCGTTCCCAAGCGGGAACCGGCCGGCGCACCGTCCGTAGCCGGAGGCGAAGCGCCGGCGCCAAGTGCTGACTGCGCCGAAGGCAGCGTGATCCTCGACAGCCGGTCCTGCAAATCGATGCCTGAATAGTCGTGCAGACGTGCCGCCGAGGGAGTGCCCGCGGCCGACCCTGACTGCCGCATCAGCCCCAAGAGAATAACGACTATCAGCGCGAACACCACGGCCATCGCCACGACGATAACAGTGCTGGTCAAGAATGCGCCCTCCACGTTAGCCAGGTGCTTCTTCGAGCTGAGACAATCACCGTGGCTGCATTGTAGCACGCATTAATACCGGCGCAACCTAGTACTAACGGGCATCTGGAGGGCCGCTCGCACCACCAACCCGATGGAGATCGTCGATCCATGCGTGCGTGGCTACTCTCACTCCCGTCGAGCGCAACGCCTGCAGCAGTGCCTCGATTCCCTGTTCGGCGCCGCTCGGAGCAGGCATGCAGTCAATCAGCATCTCGCGATCGATGTTGAGCGTGCGCACTTGCACCTCGTGCACGCCCTGTGCGCGGATAAGTTTGCCGAGAGCGTCAATCTCGCCGCTGCAATCTGTATAGCCCGGGAACGTGAGCAGATTGAGCGCGACCCAGACACCCTTATCGGCGCAAAGCCTGATCGATCGGCGAACGTCTTCCAGCGAGTAGCCACGCGGCTTGTAGTAGGCCGCGTAGTGGTCATCGATGGCCGAGATCAGACTTATACGGACGCGTTGCAGCCCCGCCGCCACCACAGCCTCGAGCCCGCGAGTATGCCAGCCGTTGGTGTTCATGTTGATGCAGCCGCCGTTAGCCGATCCCGCCGGGAGCTTCTCTCGTACGAGAGCAATGGCTCTGGCCACAGCGCGCCAGCGATTAAGGGGTTCACCCTCGCATCCCTGACCGAAGCTGATCATGCGGCCCGGTCCGCCTTCGAGATGAGCCAGCGCGAGCGCCGCCATCTGCTCGGGCGCGGGGCTGACGCGCAAGCGCGTCTGCGGCGACGGCACGGGACCGTTCTGCTCGGAAATGCAGCCCACGCACTGAGCAGAGCACGTCTGCGACGACGGCAGCGCGCCCTCCCAACGCTCGTAGAACACGTTCTGCGCCGTATAGCAGCCGTATTCCAGCGCGCAGAGTGAGAGCTGCTCGAGCAACGGGTTCTCAGCCTCCCGCGAGAGCCTGGCTTCGACGAGGCCCGCGAGGTCTGCTGTCGAGTAGTCACAGGGATCCCAGGTGCCCGGCGCGTCGATTGGGGTGCAGGACGCGCAGATCTCTCCGCCGACGGAGGCTACCGCAGTGATGCCGAACAGAGGCAGGTATCCCGCACCCGCCGACTTCTGGTACGCGGGAAGGACCAGCCTGGCGTAGCCGGTAGGAAGCTGCGCGCCGACCGCCAGATCTCGACCGTCGCGCAGAGTGCGCAGCCGGCCCCGCGAATCGAGACCTTGGGCGGTGCAGCCGGGAAGCTGGCACAGCGTGGCACCTTGCGGCAACGGGCGCCAGTGGTGCGCGGCCGCCGGCCCGCCAAAGGTAAGGCCGGCCGGTCGAAGTGACGGGTGTTCGAGCAGAGTACCGTCTGGGCTTGCGTAGAGTAATCGAGCATGCGGCATCAGTGCTATAATACAGACTCCGATCGATACTGATACAGGTTGCCTTGCCATGCTCTGGTTTTGCCCGCGGCAGCACTTGCGATGGGAGCCCGCAGTGATCACACGAGATGATGTAAAGAGTGTAGCCGCCCTGGCACGTCTGCAGCTTGACGATGATCAGCTGGACCGCATGACGGCCGAGCTCGGCGGCATTCTGGAGCACATCGCGAAGCTCACCGAGCTTCGAACTGAGGAGATCAGTCCGACGTCGCAGATTCTCGACCTGCGCAACGTGCTGCGCGACGATGTTGAGCGACCGTCTTTGCCCACGGAAGCTATTCTCGCCAATGCCCCAGACCGCGAAGAGAACTGCTTCCGCGTGCGTGCGGTCCTCGAGTAAGGAGCATTCGGCCCGTGAGGCTGCATGAACTGACCATACACGACGCGGTGGCCCTGCTTCGCCGAGGCGAGGTCACGGCCGTCGAACTCACCGCCGCGGTGTTTGCACGCATCGCCGCCGTAGAAGGCTCGGTGCACGCGTACCTGACGTTGCTAGAAGACCGCGCGATGTCGATGGCGGAGGCAGCCGACAGGCGCCGTGCCCGGGGCGAGGACGGCCCGCTACTTGGCGTGCCCATCGCGCTCAAGGATGTCCTGTGCCTGAACGGAGAACGCACAACCGCCGCTTCGCGAATTCTCGAGCACTTCGTGCCTCCCTACTCAGCCACAGTGGTAGAGCGGCTTGAGGCTGCAGGTGCCGTCTTCATTGGCAAGACGAACCTCGACGAGTTCGCCATGGGCAGCTCAACCGAGCACAGTGCCTACTACCCCACGCATAACCCGTGGAACCTGGACACGGTGCCTGGAGGCTCGAGCGGCGGCTCAGCCGCGGCGGTGGCCGCCGACATGGCGCTTGCATCCCTTGGCTCCGACACCGGTGGATCCATTCGCCAGCCGGCATCACTCTGCGGTGTCGTGGGTCTGAAGCCGACCTACGGCCGGGTGTCGCGGTATGGCCTGCTGGCCTTTGCCTCGTCGCTCGACCAAATCGGCCCGTTTACCAAGGACGTGACGGACTCCGCTGCCATGCTGCACGCGATAGCCGGACCGGACCCACTGGACTCGACCACGGCGTCTGTCCCGGTGCCGGACTACGCAGCATCGCTGACGCGAGATCTGAGTGGACTGCGGTTGGGAGTGCCGCGCGAGTACTTCGCCGAAGGCCTGCAGCCCGGAGTCGGCGAGCTCGTATACAGTGCAATCGGCGCGCTCCGCGACCAGGGCGCAGAGGTGCTCGACGTCTCACTTCCCTCAACGTCTTACGCGCTGGCGACCTACTATATCATTGCGCCGGCCGAGGCAAGCGCGAATCTTGCGCGCTATGACGGCATTAAATACGGCTATTCTGCCGGGGCCGACTCGATGATGGAGAATTACTTCCTCTCTCGCGCACAGGGATTCGGCGCCGAGGTGAAGCGGCGCATCATGCTGGGCACGTATGCCCTCTCCGAGGGCTACGCCGATCAGTATTACAGGCAGGCGCAGAAGGCGCGGACCGTGATCAAAGCTGAATTCGACGAGGTGTTCCACACCTGCGACGCGCTCGTCTCGCCGGTATCGCCCATCGTCGCTTTCCCGCTCGGTCAGAAGCTGGACGATCCTTATCAAATGTATCTGTGCGACGTGTGCACCATACCGGTGAACATCGCCGGGCTACCCGGGATCTCGGTGCCCTGCGGGATGCTTCATGGGCTGCCGGTCGGCCTGCAGGTCATTGGGCCGGCCTTCGCGGAACAGACCGTGCTCAAGGTCGCCTTCGCCTACGAGCAGAGTGGGCACTTCGTCGCCGGGAAGCCAGAATCTGTGACGCTGCCGCTGGTGCGCGGCGCCCGCTGCACCGGTACGCGCGCGGCACGACTGAGGTAGAGTCGGGGGAGCAACAATGGCTTGGGAGGCCGTCATCGGGCTCGAGATTCACGGACAATTGCTCACCAAGAGCAAGATGTTCTGCAGTTGCAGCACGGCGTATGCCGACACGGCGCCCAACACTCACGTGTGCCAGGTGTGCGCAGGGATGCCCGGCGTGTTGCCGGTCGCCAACCGCGCGGCAATTCGCTACACGGTGATGACCGCGCTCGCGCTGCACTGCAGTATCCCTGAATTCAGCAAGTTCGATCGCAAGAACTACTTTTATCCTGATTTGCCGAAAGGCTATCAGATCTCGCAGTTCGACCTGCCTCTATCGCGGAACGGATACCTGGATATCCAGGGAGAAGACGGAGAGACGCGGCGCATAGGCATAACTCGCGTGCATCTCGAAGAGGATACCGGCAAGTCCGCCCACCCGGGCGAGGGGTTCAGTCTGGTCGACTTCAATCGCTGTGGCATACCGCTCATGGAGATCGTGAGTGAGCCCGACATGCGCAGCGCCGAAGAGGCGCGCCGCTATTTCATGCAGGTGCGCAGCGTGCTGCTCTACCTCGGCGTGAACAACGGTGACATGTCGAAGGGCTGCCTCCGCTGCGACGCCAACGTGTCCGTGCGACGAGCGGGAAGCACGACTCTCGGCGTCAAGACGGAGGTGAAGAACATGAACAGCTTCCGCGCCGTGAAGCTGGCTATCGACTACGAGATCGCTCGCCAGGTCAATGTTCTTGAAGGCGGCGGCAGGGTCACGCAAGAGACTCGCGGATGGGTTGAGGCTACTCGCGAGACCGTGCCGCAGCGCAGCAAAGAGGACTCGCACGACTACCGGTACTTCCCTGAACCGGACCTGCCCCCTCTCGTGCTCGCTTCCGCGTATGTCGAGGAGATACGGGCCACTCTGCCCGAGATGGCTGCCGAGCGGGCCGCTCGTCTGGCAAGACAGTACGACCTTCCGGAGGCCGACGCGCTGCAGCTCACCACGTCGCGGGCTACTGCGGATCTGTTTGAGGACGCTGCCGCTCTGCTACCCGCCGGTAAGCGAGAAGCGGCAAAGTGGATTCTCGGCGAGTTCCAGCGGCTGCTCAACGAGTGCGGAATCGAGGCAGAGGAGCAGACCACGGTCAAGCCCAACGGATTGGCGGCGCTTATCGGTATGGTGGAGTCCGGCGGGCTGAGCTCGACCGCGGCGAAGACCGTATTCGATCGCTATTTCCGCACCGGAGAGGACATCGCGGCCCTGGTCAGCTCCATGGGTCTCCAGCAGGTCAGCGATCGCGCCACTCTCGAGCCAATTGCGCTCAGGGCCATAGCTGCCAATCCGCTCGCAGTAGCAGACTACAAACGCGGCAAGACGCAAGCCCTCGGTCGCGTGGTCGGCGCGGTCATGAAGGACATGCGCAGCGCCAACCCCGCCCTGGTAGGCGATCTCCTTCGCGAGCTGATCGAGCGGCAGGAAAGCTGAGGCGCGAGGCGCCGATCATGACCGAGAACTCACGGCAAGAGACCGAGCTGGCGCTGATTGCCCCAATCCAGGGTGGGCAGATGCTGGCGCGTCGCTCAGGTCAGGCCGTGTTCATTCAGGGCGGCATGCCTGGCGAGACGGTCGAACACGGGCAGCTGGTGGCAAAGCGCGGCTACCTCGAGGGTGAAGCGTATTCAGTAGTCCAAGCGGCGCCCGCGCGCACCGTGCCGCCGTGCCCATATTTCGGCGAGAACGGTCGTACACGTGGCAGCATCCTGGTGGAGGCCGCCGTGGCCGGGCCGGTCTGTGGCGGATGCCAGTATCAGCACATCACCTACGCCGGGCAGCTCGAGATCAAGGCTCAGATCGTGCGCGAGCAGATGCGGCGAGTAGGCAAGATCCTGGATGCACCGGTTGCAGCGGTGACGGCTTCACCGTCCACCTCGGCCTACCGCAACAAGGCGGCCTGGATAATTGGACCCACCGGAGAGCTTGCCTACCACGAGGCGCGGAGCCACCGGTTGGTGCCGGTCGATCAGTGCCTTCTACTCAGCCCGTCCCTACGCGATATCTTCGACCGCATTCGCGCGGTATCGACGGACCTGCGACTCTCAGGTCTATTGCGATCCGTCGAGGCGCGGTCGCTCCCAGCCGTCGGCGGCGGAGATGCGGGGAGCATGGCTCTGACGTTTGAGGAGGGCGTTTCAGAGGACTCGGCCAGGAATGTGGCGCAAGCACTGATTGACGCGTGCCCGAGCGTGGTCGCCGTCTCGGGAACGACGGTCGACTCTGCATCTGAGTACGTTCACCTAGCGGGTGCGCCGCGCGTGCGCGCGGCCTTCCTCGACGCGGACCTCAGCCTCTCGCCAAGCACGTTTTTCCAGGTCAACCTGGCTGTCGCGGAGTTGATGGCCACCTACATCCTGGAACAGATAGGCTCGCTCGATAAGCGCGTCGCGCTCGACGTGTACTGCGGCGCCGGGACATTCACGGCGCCGGCGGCCACAAGGTCCCGTGCCGTTATTGCTCTGGAGCTGGAACCACTCGCCGTGGCAGACCTCCGCGACTCACTCTCGAGAGCGGGAATGGACAACGTCACGGTGCTCCAGGGCGATGCCGGGCTGGGCCTGCGCTCGCTACTGCCCGGCACGATCGACTGTGCCGTGCTCGATCCCCCGCGCAGCGGTTGCTCCAAGCTGGTGCTCAGTCAGCTGGCCCGGATCAGGATTCCGCGCCTCGTCTACGTATCCTGCGACCCGTCGACGCTGGCACGTGACCTGCGCCAACTCCTCGACCAAGGTTTCGTACTGGAAAGCATCGTGCCTTTCGATCTCTTTCCTCAGACCGCCCACATCGAGTGCGTAGCCACCCTCAAGCTGCCGAAGAAGTATCAGCGGCGCTGACGGCGGCTCCGCGTGGACGCGGACCGAGCTGTCAAGGTGATCGCTGTGGATGGGCTCGTTTCCTGCGTAGGCACGCAACCATACCATAGTGGGACTTGTCATGCGAGCAACTCCATTGTATGGTGCGTAACGATAGCACCATGCCACACAGTGTCGAGGGAAGGGCACCGCTGACGAACGAGCAGTTCGAGCCGACAAATGAATCGCCGAACGTCGATCTGGCCGGCCTGACCGATGCGATGCTCGTGCGTGCCCTTAGTGAGCGGCAGGAGGCTGTGAAGGCAGCCGAAGCAGCGTTTGGCGAAGCGCGCGCGCATTTGGAGACACAGCGGCGGGGTCTGCGCGCCATCCAGGTCGAGCTGCAGCGGCGCCTGGGTGCCGGCGCCGGTCAACCGGGTGGCGCCGCGATCGCCGGCGGCGCTAGGCGCCGAAGTACCACCACGATGGATGCCATCCTTGGGCGCGACGGTATCGACGCCGGAGCGGCGCTGTACTCGTTCCGCTTCCTGTCGTTGCAGCGCGAAGAAGTGTTGCTCGATCCGGCGGGCGAACCCGACCAACAGGCCATTCGCTTCGTGGACAAGGGCAGCGGCGAGCAGCTCCTGGCAAGAACCTTCGGAGAGGCCCGATCGCTTCTGGAAGCAGGGCACGGACTCGGGCAGCCTGGCATACCCTTGCAGAGGCAGGACGTGTGGTATGTCGAGCGAGGCAGACCGGCCCGGCTGCGGCTGGATCAAGTCTTTGTTGAGCGACGAGGAGAGAGTACCTGATGCGCAGGTTAGGTGGCAGGTCTATCGTCGTCGTCCTGGCTCTCGGTCTTCTGGCGCTTGCGGTGCTTCCGGCGCGGGCGAGCAACACGCTGGTGCACGTTGACGGTCCGGGCAGCCTCGCCATACCGGCTACCGCCGTGCCGGCCGGATACACAATTGATAGCAGCCACAGCGGCGCGATCACCCGGCAGTCGCTACTGCCGACCCTGGGTAAACACGTATCGTCGCTCTTCCAGCGTGATGGCTGGGTCACCGGTTACCACGGCTGGCTGAACGCGACCGACCTGACCTACAAAGCCTTCGTCACCTACGACTTCTACGGCTTCAAGACGGCGAATGGCGCGGAGGTGGACACGGGCTATATCCTCGGTCTGGCCCTTGGCGTGCAGACGCCAACCGCCCAGGGCAGGCTGCCGACTGACGCTGAGGTGTTTGTCGATTCGACCGGTGAATTCGGCCCGGAGCTCACGCACTTCGTCGCCGTGGAGATCGTGTTCCGCGTTCAGAACGTGATAGCGGATGTAACGGGCTACTACGAGGGCGGCGACTCGACGACGATAGACGCTGCCACAAACGGCGCGATCCAAGCGGCTTCGAGCATTGACGGCTGGCTTGCCAGCAGTGCAGGCAACGCCAGGCAGAGCGCGCTGCCGCCACTGATGACGCCGCTCATCGTCTCGGGATTTTGGCCCGGCAGGCGCCGGCGATGAGAGGGCACGGCACGCAACTGCCGGCAGGACCGGCCGCGCATTCAAGCACTGTGGTGGGGCGATGCCGATCCGGTCGGGCGAGCTTGGACGGCCGCCGGATTAGTGCGGGAGAGTGTCAGAGATGCGCTGTCTGAGATGCGCACTCGATTACGGCCCAGAAGATAAGTACTGCCTCAGGTGCGGCAGAGCACTTAGCCGCCCACCCGGGAGCGAGAGATCGGAGGCTCACGAACCAGTTGAGCCGTCGGACGCATACCTCTACTCGACCAGCTCGCCCGCGAAGGCCGGCGCGCCGGGCTCACCAGACTTCGTCCCCGAGGACTCGAGCGGCATGCCGGCGCACGGTATATTGGGCGCCGCGGGCCGCCTAGTCTCCCCTCCCGGCCCGGATCCGCGCACGATACCTAGCAGAATGCCTACCAGCGGCCACCTGAGATCTGCCCCGGTCACGCGAGATCCCACACCGCTGCCTCGACCAAGGTCGACCTCCCACCTGGGTCCGGGCGTCTCACCGCAGCCTGCGGTGCCGGCATCGCCGACGCCGCCGGACCTGCAACCGCTCGAGCGGCTGCTGAAGTCCGCCACGGGCGCGGTGCCCGACGGCGACGAGGAATCCGATACCTCCGGCAAGCTGAGGGTGCGCCCCATGATGGTGGGCGGCGAGCCGAGTCAGTGGCACGCAAGGCATACCCGGCGCCAGTCGCGTTCGCGGACTCCGCGCAATATCGCCTGGGTGATCACCATTGCACTGTTCGTCATGGTCGCCGGGGTAGCGTACATCCGCCACAACACGTACGACTCCGACATACGCTCGGCCAAGCAGCTCCAGGCCTCAGGTGATTATGCCGGGGCCATCGGCAAATTCAACAGCGCGGTCGGCGACTGGCCGTTTCATGACGACGCGTCCAAGGCGCTCGCGGTGGCAGAAGCGACAGGCACTGCAGTGATGTCAAGCGCGAATGATGACCGGCTCGCCATGTATCAGAGCCGTCTGTCCGCGCGGCTGAACGTGGCAGACCAGGCCGACATCTATGCTAACTCGACGGCTACAGCTGTGATAGTGGCCACTGCTAACGCCGAGACGAACAACACTGCCACGGCCGTGGCAGCAAGCACCGCAACCGCAGTCGCTCACGCCAAGGCAACGCACGCTACTCTTCTGCATCAGCGTGACGTGGCTCGGGCCCATGCTCTTGCCACGGCGGCGGCGCACACACACGCCACCGTGGCGGCCCGCGCCACTACCACGGCTTTGGCGTACGCGGCAGCCACGCACGCGGCACGCATGTCCACGGCTACCGCAGCTGCGAAGGTGACCAGGGAAGCTCGTCGGGTCGCCACAGGCACCGCGAAGGCGCGCGCAACTGCCACCGCGCTCGCGTCTCGCACGCCGGTGACTCCCACGCCAACCAAGCGCGAGCAGGATGCGACGGGCACTGCCGTAGCAGCGACCAACGCAACCAAGGTAGCTACTGCCGTGCAGGGCGCTATCCATGAGACTGCAACCGCCGAAACCGCCGTCACCATGAAGACTGCTACGGCGCAGGCTTTGGTGGCTGGGCAAACGGCCACGCATGTCGCCTACGTCTCTCACATAGAAGCGGTCGACACGCAAACGGCCGTTGCAGCGCTGCCCCCGGCGCAGCAGACCGCGGCCGCGGGAGGCTCCACGGTGTCACACGCCGGTGGCTCCTCGGCCGGGCACACCGGCGGCGGTGGCTCGAGCGGAGCGGCCATGGCCAACGCGACCAACACAGCCGCAGCCGCGGCCGCCGCTACGGCGGGAGCGCAGGCTTCGGATACTGCCGCTGCCCTGGTCAAAGGAACGGCGACTGCAGCCAGCGAGCAAAGCGCGCGCCAGACGGCGGTCGCAGCCACGGCCCGTCAGACCGCAGATGCCCAGGCAAAGGCAGCACTGGCTCAAGCGGCGGCGGCGAAGACTGCCGCAGCCGGGGCACGCCTTCGGGCCCGCGCCACGGTGAGTGCAGCCGAGACGCAGACGGCGCACGCACAGTCGTCGTCCAAGGCTACGGCGCTCGTGGCGGCAGACGCCGCCGCCACGGCTTCACGACAGGCTACGGCCGCGGCCAGAGCGGCAGCGGCAGCTACCGCAAAGGCTGGCGCTGCGTCGGTCGCCGCCACGGCTGCTGCGAAGTCTGCTGCCGCTGCCGCTTCGGCGACCGCGCATGCCGCCGTCGCTACGGCGGCAGAGGATTCGGCGGCCACGGCGACGGCTAAGGCAGGCGCGGCTGCAGCCGCGGCTACCGCCGTGGCAGGCGCCCACGCTGCCACGGCGACTGCTCTCGCGGCAAAGGACTATGCCGCGGCGACGGCAGCAGCCAGGTCGGCCGCCACCGCGGACGCCGCATATGCCGCGAAGTCGGCCTCCGCCACGGCAGCGGCTGGTTCCGCGGCAACCGCGGCGGCAGGCACTGCCACGGCGCAGGCCGCGGCGATCAACGCAGCAAGGTCGGCTGCCGCTTCGGCGACCGCGGTTGCCGCAGCTGCCACAGCGGACGCAAAGTCAGCAGCCGCAACAGCGGTAGCGCAATCCGCCGCGGGAACGGCTGTCGCCAGATCGACGGCCCTTGCAAGTGCCCACTCGAGCGCGACCGCGGCGACGGAGGCAGCCCAGGCGGCAGCCGCGGCGAAGGCAACTGCCGCGGCCGCCTCGAAGGCAGCATCGGCGACGGCTGTGGCCGTCGCTGCCGCGAAGTCCGCCGCCGCGACGGCAGTGGCCAGGTCGACGGCCGCCGCCGGGGCAGGCGCCACCGCTACCGCTGAGGTCGCGGCAACGGAGCAAGCGGTGGCCAACGCTGCCGTGGCTACCGCCGCTGCGGCGGCCGGCGGTGGTCAGCCGGCCACACCTGCGCCCAGGCAACAGACTTCCGGCGACGTATTACACCACGTGGCCAGAGCCACGGTAGGCGGGATCTGCCCTGCAAGTACCAACTGTGCCGGCTCGGCAGGCTCAGGCTCGGCAATGGTGCGAAAGTCGTCTGGCCCAGGACCGCGGCAGATTGGTCTTGCGGAGGGCCTGCCATGGATCACTTTGGATTGGTGGGCCCTGCCCGGCGACCGGCAGATCTGACCGCTCTGGTCACGCGTGGCGTGAACCGGTATCGGTCTTCCAGCCGCCAGTGCGCGGTAGCTACAGTGCACGGTGAGCACGGCCATGGCAGCTAAAGCTGCCATGGCCGTGCTCACCGTGCTCCTGGTCGGGGCGAGAGGATTTGAACCTCCGACCTCACGGTCCCGAACCGTGCGCTCTACCAGGCTGAGCCACGCCCCGAATTAGCCTCTGAATTATAGCGTTCTCGGACGTCGCTTGCCAACAGTGCATGCCCGAGCATAGAATGTGAAGGCACGCCCCTATAGCTCAGATGGACAGAGCGAGCGCGTCCTAAGCGCTGCGTCGGCGGTTCGAGTCCGTCTAGGGGCACCAACGTCCTGGTCGTGGTGCTATACTGTCAATAGCACATGAGCCGTTTTGGACGATCCTGCTTCCGACCCGACGTAGCGCTACCGCCTTTGTGGCTGCGCCGCCTGAGCGCCCCTTCTCGCTCGCTACGTTGCTGGTGTACTTGTAATCGATACATGGACGCCGCGTGCGCTTCTGCGCTCGCCCGCCTTTCGGTCGCCAAGGGCGTCATCCATCCGGCCAGTGCCTCCACCTTGACGCGAGCACGCGTCCACACACACTCCAATCAGGAGGCATATGTCCACTCCTATAGACGAGGCATCGGGGATCAGTTCTCATGCCGCGGATAACACGCAGACCGACGGACCCACCGGTGAATCAGGTGAGACTCCGACCCAGGTAGCGGCAGACGGCATTCCGTCGGCGGCTCTGGATGGGCAGCCCGGTTTCGAGGCATCTCGTCCACGACGGTTCGCACCCAAGCGATCCAAATCAACTAGACCTGCCGGCGAGGAGGTCGGAGCTTCTCAGGCCGCTCTCCCGCATGGCAGAGATTTGGCCCAAACTCAGACTCCGCGGACCGCGACGGAAGATGCTGATCCACGAGCGGCCGCCGAGTCGGCGCTGCCGGCGGTCTCGGCCGAAATCGCGACCCAAGCGCTATTGCTCGATGGCGTCGATCCGGTAACCTTGGAGCCCGTATCCCCACCTTCCATCGAGCGCCCTGCCCGCTCGCGAACGCGGCGCTCCAGAACGACGACGGGCAAGGCACGCGGCGACACTGGAGAACGCCAAGTGGCCGGACGGACGGTCGGCATGTCCACGACCGCACCGGCCCAGTTCTCCGCAGCAGCCGCCCAGCCTGCAGCCGAGCGACAGATGTCCGCTGCGGCGGAGAGCCCAGCCGATGCAGCCGGCATAGCGGACACTGCGCGGGAGGTCGACGCGTTGGCCGGCCTGCCCTCGAGCGCCGAAGCCGAGATTCCATCGCAGTCGTCTCCAGAGCCGGTGGCGAAGAGGCCTGCTCGCAGGCGCACTCGCTCGAGAAAGGCAGCTTCTTCCGGAGCTGTCGAGGCACCTGAGCACTCCGGCGCCGACACCGGTGATCGGTTGCCGCAGGCCATAGACGTCGGCGCAGACCTGGTTGTGGTGCCCGCAGTGGCTGCCGCGCACGAGGCTCCCGCCGACGCCGAGCTCGTGGCCGAGTCTGCCGCTGAACCCGAGCGAGGTGAGTCGACCGTTGAAGCCGTACGGACGGGCCGCCAGCGTCGCGCTCGCCCGGCGCGACGCCGCGGCTCGAATGCCACCGGGACACCGGAACCGGCGCTGCCGATTGTCGGGGCTGCCGAGGCGATCGCAAAACCTGTATTCGGCCCAGCGGAGGACGGCCCGGAGCCGGCCGCCAGCGCGCTGGCGGATGCCAGTCAGGTCGATTCGACTCCGCAGCAGATCATGCCAGCCGCGGGCTGGACGGTCGAGGAGCCGCTGTTCATGACCTCGCCGGGCGGAGACCTCGACGGAACGGAAGCCCTGGCGCGCTCGTTGCTTGACATGTTCCAGCCCGACGAGACCGACCTGGCAGCACCGGCGCCGGAGGCTGCAGACGGTGAGGATGAGGAAGTTGCGGAAGACGATCAGGATGAGCTGCCCGAAGACGATAGGGTGGCTGGCCTCGCCGATTCTCTTGCCGACGCGGAGGGCACCGATGCAGCGCGTCGTCGTGGCCGCCGCGGCCGGCGCGGCGGGCGGGGTCGCCGACGCGGAGCCCTGCACGTCGTTCCCGCTTCGGGCGCAGACGCCGACGTGATCGACCTGCCGGCAGGCGTCGACACTCCGGCGGTCGCCGAACCGGCAGCAGCGCCGCCCGAGCTATCCGACGGCAGCTACGCTGCCATGTTCACCCCGGATACCGAAGGCCGAACTGAGCGGTCGTGGCGCGAGCGCGGCCCGCAGCGCCGCTGGGGACGCACGTTCACGCGGAGCAACCATTCTGCAGTAACCATGCCGCCGCCAAAGCCCAGCCAGAGCGGCCGCTTCGCTCCGATCCCTCAGGCGGTGCCGCCCGCGCCTATCGCGCTGCCCGTCCCGCCTCAGCTGGTCCTCTCCGCAGCGCCTATCGAGGTGCCGGACTTGCGCACCGACGAGCCATTGGCGCCGGGCGAAACCAAGACTGAGCGTCTGCTCGAGGTGCAGAACCGCCTGCTGCGCGCAATGATCGAGGGGCAGGGCCGCCAGATCGAAACGCTGAGCGCCAACGTGTCGGCGCTGAACAAGTCTTTCCAGGACCTCGCTGCCGCGACAAGCGTGCGTGCGTTCAAGCCCAAGACGGCGATATTCGTAGACGCCCCGAACGTCTGCTACGCAGCGGCCAACGCCAGAGTCAGTATCGATTACGGACGCATGCTCAAGTACCTGTCGCGCGACCGGCATCTCGTGCACGCTCTGTCCTACTCGCCGATCATCGATGACGTCCGCGAGGGAATCCGCTACGAGACACAGCGATTTGTAGCACCGTTTCTGCGTACCGGCTACAAGCTGATCACCAAGCCGTTGAAGCGCTTCTCCGACGGCAGTGCGAAAGGCAACTTCGATCTCGAGCTGGCCCTGGACATATTGACCATGGCCGACCGGCTCGACGTCGTAGTGCTGGTGTCGGGTGACAGTGATTTCGAATGCGTGATCGAGCACATCCAGCAGAAGGGCGTGCGAGTGGAAGTGGTCGCCTTCGCGGCGAATGTCTCGACCGAGCTGGTTAACATCGCCGACTCGTTCATCGACATCATGCAGCATATCGACCACTTCAAGGCCCTCTGATCATAGGCTCAAGTGGACAGTTGGGGGGCACAGGCGGTGACGCCTGTGCCCCCCGTGGCGTTCCCGCGACGGCGTTAACGCATGCCGCCGGTCAGCCGCGCCCGACTCTTCCCAGTCGCCGAGCGATCTCCTCGCTGACCGGCTCAATGGCGTCTGCTACCTGGCGCGCCCGAGCGAGTACCTCGGGCGGCAGATTGGCCAGTCGCGCCACCTCGATGCCGAAGCTGCGATCGGCGGCGCCTTCCTCGATCCGGTGTGGAAATGCGATGCCGTCGGGCTGCTCCTCGACGGTTGCCCGGCGAAGTGTGATCTGCCGGTAGGCGCTTCTGAGGGCCGCCAGCTCGTGGTAGTGGGTGGCCGCGATCGTCCGCGGCCGCACGGGGCCGCGTGCCAAGTGCTCGACCACTGCCCAGGCAATGGCCATGCCGTCGTGCGTGCTGGTACCACGGCCTATCTCGTCTAGCACGACGAGACTCCTGGTTGTGGCTTTGCGCAGCACCGATGCCGTCTCGAGCATCTCGACCATGAACGTCGAATGACCGATTGTGAGGTCATCCACGGCGCCTATCCGGGTGAAGATCGCGTCGATCAGACCGACCCTCGCGCGAACTGCAGGCACGTAGCTGCCGGCCTGCGCGAGCAACGCGATCAGAGCCGTCTGGCGCATCCAGGTGCTCTTGCCGGCCATGTTGGGGCCGGTCAGCACGACTACCTGGTCCTTTTCCGATCCGGCTGACAGCCGGGTGTCGTTGGGCTGGAAGTCCGCGTTCATCGCCTCGACTACCGGGTGCCGTCCGCCCTCGATGTCGAGATCGCCCGACGCATCGACGATCGGCGCGACCCAGCCGCGCTCGGCAGCAACCGTGGCAAACGACAGCAGCGCGTCAGCTGCGGCGAGGTGTTTGGCCAGATCCTTCGCTTCGCCGGCCGCCGACGACGCGCACTCGCGGAGGCCCGACAAGAGACGTGCCGTGACCGTGGAGACTATGCTCTCAGCCTCGGCCAGGCGGGCGGCGTGCTCTTCCAGCTCGGGACTGCTGTAGCGCTCGACCCGCTGCAGCCCGCCGCGCCTGGTCCACGTGCTCGGCACCTGCGAGTTAGCAGGCGCCTCTAGAAACAGGCCCTGTGCGGCCGACCGATCGATACGCAGGCGGGTGACTCCCGTGCTGCGCCGGATCGACGAGACGTAGTCGTCGCGCCATCGCGCCGCGGCTTCGACATCCGACAGAGCTCCCTCAAGGTCAGGGTCAGCGCGCGGACTGACCTCGGTGGCATCGCCTTCAGGCGCCAGCACGCGGTCCGCCTCCTGGGCGAACAGTTCCAGAAACGGCCGAGATCGGGCCAGCCCACGCAGAAACGAGGACCGGCAGCTCTGAACCAGGGATCCGAGATCCGGCAACGCTTCCGCCGCCGCCGCCAGGGCGCGGAGATCGTCGACCGACGTGCGGCCGGTAGCGGCCCTTCCGGCCAATCGCTCGAGGTCGGACATCGCCCTGAGGCGCGAGCGCAAGGTATCACGAATCGCTTCATCCTCGACCAGCTCGCGCACAATGCGCTGCCGCACGCCGATCTTCTTCAAGTCGGTCAGAGGCCGCAGCAGCCATTCGCGAAGCATACGGCGCCCCATCGGCGAGACAGTGCGATCGAGCGCGCCAAGCAGACTGCCGTCACGGCTGTGACCGTGCTCGGTCTCCACGATCTCCAGGTGCGTCTGCGTGGCCGCGTCGAGCTGCATCGCGTCGCCGGACGCGCTCTTCTGCGGAGAATCGAGCACCGAGGCCTCGGCCGAGGCCTGCGTCAGGTCGAGGTACGCAAGTATGAGGCCGGCAGCAGCCTCGGCCCTCGGTAGCCCGTCGAGAGTCGAAGCGGGATAGGCCGACCGCAGTCGCCCAGCGGCACCGCGCGCGTCGACCGTGGTCACCATGCGGTCGGCGATCAGACCGCCCGGGACTTCGGCATTGCGAGGCAGGAGGAGCTCCGCGGGGTCCAGTCGCTGCAGCTCGGCAGCGACGTCTCCGATCTCGAACTCGCCGGCCCTGAACTCCCCGGCCGCCAGATCGGTCCAGGCCAATCCTGCCTGATTCGGGGATTCCACTACCAGAGCCGCCAGGTAGGTGGGGCGATCCTCGCGCAGCAGCCGAGCGTCGGTCACCGTGCCCGGCGTCAGCGTACGCACGACAGCTCTCTCGCGCGGCCCGACCCCCTCGGCAGCCTCCTCCTCGCACACCGCGACACGGTATCCGTGAGCAAGCAGCCTGGGCAGAAAGGAGTCGAGTGCCTGGAAAGTGAATCCGCACTGCGGCACCGGCTCCTCCGTCCCGCCGGAGGGCCGATCGCCAAGCTTGAGTCCAAGCACCCCAGCGATGAGCTCGGCATCCTCGAAAAGGATTTCGTAGAACGAGCCGACGCGGAACAGCAAAATCACGCCAGGATGCTGATCGCGGATCGCCAGGTACTGGCTGACCAGATCTCCGTAGCGCCGCCCGCGAGCGCCGGCTTTCTCCCGCGACTCAGCCACCTGCCTGCGCTCCAGCGGCGTCCGACAGCATAGTCGCGAGGCCCGTGCAGCGCTCGGCATCGCGGGTGTCGGCCACAGCCCTCGCAATCGCCTGCCGATCGCCCACTATCACCACCGCCCGCCGCGCTCGCGTGACTGCGGTGTACAGCAGATTGCGGGTGAGAGTCGGGCCATAGTGTGACGAGGCAAGCACCACAACGCCCGGCCATTCGCTGCCCTGCGCGCGATGCACCGTCAGGCAGTAGGCGTGGTCGAGGTCGAGCAGAGCGTCGTCGTCGTAGCGAACCGTGCGTCCATCCCCGAAGTCCACGACCACCTCATCGCCCAGCGTGACCACGGTGCCCGTATCGCCGTTGAAGACTCCGAGGTCATAGTTGTTCCGCGTCTGAATGACGCGATCGCTCTCGCGAAGAGCCAACGCTCCGTGTGGCCGCTCTGCCTTCTGCCGGCCCGGCGGGTTGAGCCGCTGTTGCATATCGCCGTTCAGCACCTGGCACACGCGTGTGAGCGGCGCCAGCGCCTGCACGTCGCCAGCGGCGACTCCCAGTGCATCGGGAAGGAGTCGCGACGCCCATTCCGCCCCAAGGCTCGCCACGCGCTCGCCGCGCGCCTCCACGAACACACTATCGACACCCGCGGCCAGTTCGCGCGGATCTGCGAGCTCGGGCAACTTCCCGGCACGAATCCGGTGCGCATTCGTCACAATGCGGCTGGCCGCTGCCTGCCGGAAAACCGTGGTGAGCGATGCGTGCCGCACCCGATTGCTTACCAGCACGTCACGAAGTACCTGGCCGGGTCCCACGCTTGGAAGCTGGTCGACGTCCCCGACAAGGAGCAACTGCGTTCGCGGTCCAATGGCCCGAACCAGGGCTCGTGCCAACGTCGTGTCCAGCATGCTGCATTCGTCCACGATCACGGTGTCGAACGGCAACGGCTCCCTCGGACCGTGCAAGAAGCCACGCGGATCTGATCCCAACAGCCGGTGCAGCGTCCGAGCCTCAACCCCCACCACGTCGCTTAATCGCTTGGCTGCTTTTCCGGTAGGCGCCGCCAGGGCCACGGATCTCCCAAGTGCGAGGTGCAGTCGGACAATTGCCCTCGTGGTGGTCGTCTTGCCAACGCCCGGGCCTCCGGTCAACACGTAGATGCCCGTCAGTGCCGACTCGCGCACGGCAGCGCGCTGCTCAGCCGAAAGGTCGTGCATCTCTCGCTGCGCCGCTAGGACCCGGTCGACGTCAGACGGAGACAGTCCGGCGCGACGCGCCAGGCCGCGAATGCGTGCCGACAGATCCTCTTCGGCCTCGCACAGTCGATAGAGCCCGATCCCCAGGTCGAGATCGGACCGCATCGTCTGAACCGCCGGCACGTACAGGCGCACCCTGCGCGGCCCGACTTCCACTGCTTCCGGCAGGGTGTCGCCAGCACGGTCGGCTTTGCGTTCTGCTTCCAGGCTTCCTGCTTTCATCTCCGTACCGTATGCGATAGCACGAGAGGACAGTTGCTGGACGATGGCCGCCTCCAGCAGCTCGCGGCTCACGTGCGTGGCAGTGGCGGCTGCGGCTGCGAGCGGCCCTGGCAACATGCGTGTGTGTCCACGCTCGGCCGCGCGAAGCAACGTGGCCAGCACGGCGGCCTGCAGCCGTGCCGGCGACGTGGAGCGCACACCGATGGACGCGCCAAGGCGATCGGCGGCGGCAAACCCGAGGCCCGGTACCTCGGCAACCAGTCGATAAGGATTCGCGGCAAGCACTCGCGGTGCCTCGGCGCCGAAGGCCTTGAGCAAGCGCGGCGCGTACCTGGGCTCGAGTCCATGGCTGGAGAGGAAGCCCACTATAGAGCGCAGAGCTATGTGCTCGGACCAGGCACGTGCGATGGCCTCCGCCCGGCGCGGACCGATGCCGGGCACTTCCCGCACGCGACCCGGTGTCGCATCCAGCACGTCGAGCGAGGCATCGCCGAATCTGTCCACGATTCGCTTGGCCAGCACGGGTCCGATCTGGCGGACCATACCCGAGCCAAGGTAGAGGATGATGCCTGCAGCATCGGACGGCCGCGTGGTCTCCGCGGTCAGCGGCTCGAACTGGGCTCCGTGACGCGGGTCGGTACGCCAGCGCCCGGTCATGCGCAGCAGCTCGCCGGGCTGCACAGCGGGGAGCGTGCCCACGACGGCGGCGGTCTTCGCCTTGCCTCGCAGGCGGAGCTGCACCACTCCGAAGCCGTTCTCGGGGTTATAGAAGGTGACTCGCGCAACCGTGCCGTCCAAGGAGATAGGAGAACCCTCAGTCATGCACGAAACACTCCCGGCACAGCCAGCCGGCCTGCACACCATCCGGCGGTCAACCTGCTTCGCCGGCTCGCGGCACGCGCGAGGGACCGCGGCCCAGCAGACTGATTAACGGTCGCATGTTCTAGGATACCGCAACGCGCCTCATGGCACGACGCCGTCGACCTCGAAGCTGGAGTTGCCCGGCGCCACGCGCGTCTTCACACTCGTGGCCAGGCTGTACGTGTAGAGGCCCGTCTTAGGCTGATCGTCTTTGCGCAGCACCAGGGTGTTATTGTCCACCCAGCCCATAACGCGAAAGCCGGCCGCAAGGTCGGCTTTCGCGGCGCCGTTGACCCTGGCGATGCATGCAACTGGGCGGATGTAGGGCACACGAACGCCCTTGGGGTAGATCACGTCCAGCCTCGTATAGGCAACCACAGTGTCGTCGGGCGACACGTAGACCTGTCTGCTAAACACGTAGGCGCTCGGAGCCGGCTGCTTGGGCAGCGCCGGATCTTTGTGCTGCGCGGCCGTGTCGACGAGCGTCGTGTTTCGGCCCTTGAAGGTCATTACCAAGAGATTGGCGGGCAGTGGTCCCTCCCCGGATGGCAACAGAAGGTCCTTGGTCGCATAGGCCATGCTGGCTCCGGAGGGACTCACGCCGAGCACCTCACCCTGCGGCTGTGTAGCCTCGCCATCCGGCGGCAGCCAATCGCCCACGAGGTCCAGCGTAGCGGGATCGAATTCCTCGAGACCCTTGTGAAGCCCGGCAAAACCGTAGCTGTTCTGCACCAGCAAAGTGGCCGGATTGCCGTTCCGCCAACCGTAGACGATCGGCACGCCTCCGTCACCGTCAATCGTCTGCTGCAGCAGCACTCTCGGATTGGCGCCGGACTGGTCGGTCAGCACGATGCGGCTCGCGGCCATGCTGAACTTGACGCCCTGCCAGGTGCCGGGAGTCACAAGGACCCACGCGATGTAGCGGCCATCCGGCGAAGGCCACGCGTCGTAGACGAGCTCATCGGTCACGGTAGGCGGCGGGATGGGCGAGCGGTGGCCGAAGATGTCTCCGAGGTAGAATGCCCCGTCGTAGTACACGAACTGTTGGCCGCTGAACCTCGGGCGCTTGAATGGACCAGGATTGTCCGATAGATTGGAGAGCGCCACCGGCGATCCCCCGGACGGCACTAGCACGACCTGCATACCGTCATCGAACACGATGGCGTGATCCAGCGCACCCAGCCGCGGCGGTGCCGGCGGTCGGGCCAGCAGCAGGGAGCCCGTCCGGCAGTTGCATCACGGCCGGCGTACCGGTCGGAGTGGGAGGTGGAGGTGTTGCCGTGGCGGTTGGCGATCGCCGCACGGCCGTGGGCGTGGCAGTGGACGGCCGTCGGGCAGCGCTGACCGGAGTCCGCGAGGGCCTGGCCACGACCGGCACCTCTGCTTTGCGTGCCACGACACCGCCGCTCGCTACACTGCTCAAGACGGTCAGCAGTACAGCAGCAGCGAAGACCGCCATCATTCGCCCTGCGTGACTCATGTGCCCAGCGCTGCGTCGTCGGCGGCGATGTCCACCCGGCTCCAGCAGCCGGTAAACGTGACGGACTCGCGAAGATCGTACGCGGCCTTGCGCGCATCTGCCAGGCTTCGGGCACGCGAGACCAGCGTCAGCACGCGCCCGCCGCTGGTGATGACCTGGCTCTCGCGTCCGCGCATCGTCATCGCCGCCTGCCTGTCCGCGTTCTGCCCCATCGCCGCGGCCTGGCAACAGCATGCCGAAAAGCGACCGCCCACCCAGCGCACCGCGTGACTGCCGCTCGATCTTTGGTGCGAGGAGAGTCTCCGCCTTCACGAACGGATTCCGCGTCCCATTGTGGAAGATCCAGCTCGACTGCCCGGTGCTGCCCAGACCGACGATGCCGTAACCTGTCTCGACGTCGCCCGGGTACCCCTCGGACGCCACGACCACACCACAGGCGGCGTCGCGGGCCCAGACGAGCGGTCTGAGGCTACCGAGCTCTCCGTCGACAGCGGCGTCCAGCACGATGTAGAGGTCGGTGTCCAGGCGCGGAAGCACGACCTGGGTCTCCGGGTCGCCGAATCTCGCGTTGAACTCAAGCACATGCGGCCCGGCACGCGTGATCATGAGGCCAGCGTAGAGGACGCCCTGGTACGGGTTGCCCTCGGCGGCCATGCCCTCGATGGTGGGCCTGACGACCCGCGCCATGATCTCCTCGCTGAGCTCGGCCGTGACCGTGGATACCGGCGAGTAAGCGCCCATGCCGCCGGTCATTGGGCCCGTGTTACCGTCGAAGGCCCGCTTGTAGTCGCGCGATGGCGCCAGCGGCACCACCGTCGTGCCGTCGCTGATCGCCATGAATGAAACCTCGTAGCCGACCAGGCAATCCTCGATCAGGACTTGCGGCGCCGGCTGCGCTCCAGGTTGCTGCAGAGCCAGACGCGCAGCGCCGATCGCTACGTGCCGGTCTGCCGCCACCGTCACTCCCTTGCCAGAGGCAAGCCCATCGGCCTTCACCACCACGGGGTACTGATCGTCGGGCAACTGCCGCAGATACTGCTCGACGTCAGGCAGCTCAGAGAACACGCGGTACGGCGCCGTCGGTATGTCGTGGCGGAGCATAAACGCCTTGGCGAATGCTTTGCTCGTCTCCAGCTGCGCGGCGGCACGGGTCGGTCCGAAGATGCGCAGTTTGCGCTCGCGGAAGACATCGACGATGCCACAGGCCAGGGCGCTCTCCGGACCTACCACGGTCAGGTCGATCTTGTTCTCGGCAGCCCAGTCGGCGAGGGAGGCGGGATCCGGAGGCGGAGATCTGCACATTCGGCCCCACGAGATTGGTGCCATAGTTCCCCGGTGCCGTGTAGACGGTGCGGATGCCTGGGCTTCTGCTCAGCTTCCAGGCCAGCGCGTGTTCCCGGCCGCCGCTGCCGATCACCAGCGCGTTCACGACGTCACTCCCATTCGATCGTTGCCGGCGGCTTCGAGCTGATGTCGTACACGACGCGATTGATGGCCGGTATCTCGTTCACCACGCGGTTCGCGATCGAGGCCAGCACGTCGTAGGGCAACCGCGCCCAGTCTGCCGTCATGGCGTCGTCGCTGGTCACCGCGCGAATGGCCAGCACGTTGGCATAGGTGCGATAGTCGCCCATTACGCCCACGCTGCGCAGCGGTGTCAGCACGGCAAACGACTGCCAGAGCTCACGGTATAGTCCCGCCCGCTTGACCTCGGAGACCACGATGTGATCGGCTTCCCGCAGAACGCGCAGCCGCTCCTCAGTTACCTCGCCGAGGATACGCACGGCCAGGCCGGGGCCGGGGAAAGGCTGGCGAAACACCATCGACTCCGTGAGGCCCAATGCCAGGCCCACCTTGCGCGCCTCGTCCTTGAACAGGTAGCGCAGCGGCTCGACCAGCTCAAAAGGCAAGTCTGCCGGCAGTCCACCCACGTTGTGATGGGTCTTGATCTTGACCGCATGGCCCGTCTCGTGACTGGTGCTCTCGATCACATCGGGATACAGCGTGCCCTGCGCCAGGAAACGCACGTCGCCGAACTCATGGCGGATGCGCTCTGCCTCCTGGCGGAAGACGTCGATGAAGGTGCGTCCGATGACCGTGCGCTTTTCCTCGGGATCCTCGATGCCAGCGAGTGCGCCGAGAAAGCGCGTGCGCGCGTCGGCGTGCTCGACCCGAATGTGCATGTCGCGCTTGAAGGCGGTGAGCAGTTGATCGGCTTCGTCTTTGCGCAGCAGGCCGTTGTCCACGAATACGCAAATCAGGCGATCGCCGATCGCCCTGGAAATCAAGGTAGCCGCTACCGCGCTGTCGACTCCACCGCTCAACCCGCAGAGCACGCGCCCGTCACCGACCTGGGCGCGGATGCGCGCGATCTGCTCCTCGATCACGTTTTCCGGTGTCCACGTGCCGTGGCATCCGCAGACGTCACGCACGAACGTCCGGAGCAGGGCCTGGCCTATTGGGGTGTGAACGACCTCCGGGTGGAACTGCACCCCAACGTGCCCCTTGTCGTCGGCGATGGCCGCAACCGGCGTCGTGTCCGTGCGCCCGATCACCCGATACCCGGGCGGCAAGTGGCCCACGGCGTCGCCATGACTCATCCACGCCTTAAAGGAAGCAGGAAGGCCCTCGAACACACTAGTATGCTCGAGCACCTCGACGTCCGCCGGTCCATATTCTCGCTGCATTGAGCCGATAATGGAGCCGCCTTGCTGGTGAGCAAGCAGATGCATGCCATAGCAGATTCCCAGCACCGGGAGACCGCTGGCAAACAGCTCCAGGGGTGCTTGAGGCGCGCCGGGCTCGTAGACGCTGCTGGGTCCGCCGCTCAAAACGAACCCCTTGGGCCGAAGAGCTGCCAGTTCCGCCCAGGGAGCGCTCGGCGAGACGATCTCGCAGTACACGTTGCAATCTCGTATGCGCCGCGCTATCAACCGGCTGTATTGCGAGCCAAAATCCAGAATAACGATCGTCTCTCGGGCGATCGAGCTTGATGAGGACATCGAACCCCCGTCACGCATTGAGTGTCGTCGCGGCAATCTTCACAGAGTACAGAGTACCGACTTTAACAGCGGTCGTGTGACCGCCGGTCTATAGCGGCAAACGTGCCGCTTGTGAGCGTGGGCTCCGATCCGGCGAAACTCCGAACGCAGCCAGATTGAGGGCACACAGGGCAGCAGAAAGCGAACGCGGGAGGGAGTCTCCCGCGTTCGCTTCTCACATCGTGCGCGCAGATCGTCAGCCGACGGACACTGCCGCCGGCACGCCGAGTCCGGCCGCGGCACGGAGAGCCGCCGCCTTGCCGGTCCTTTCCCACGGCAGATCGAGATCCGGCCGCCCGAAGTGGCCGTAGCTCGCGGTCTGCTGATAGATGGGACGAAGCAGATCGAGATCGCGCATTATCGCGGCCGGTCGCAGGTCGAAGTGCTCGCCGATCAGCCGTTCGATGAGCGAGTCGTCCACTCGGCCCGTGCCAAAGCTGTCCACGCCGATCGATACAGGGTGAGCAACGCCGATCGCGTACGCCACGCGCACCTCGAACCGATCGGCCAGCCCGGCCGCGACCACGTTCTTAGCGACCCAGCGCGCCGCATAGCTGGCCGACCGGTCGACCTTGGTCGGGTCCTTGCCCGAAAACGCCCCGCCACCGTGGCGTGCCATGCCTCCATAGGTGTCGACGATAATCTTGCGGCCGGTCAAGCCTGCATCGCCGAGTGGCCCACCGATGACGAAACGGCCGGTCGGGTTAACGAAATACCTGGTCCGAGCATCGAGCATGTGTTCCGGCACGACAGGGCGCACCACCAGATCAAGCACGTCATGCCTGATCTGATCCAGCCTGGCCTCGGGCGCGTGCTGCGTCGAGATGACCAACGTGTCCACGCGGGCCGGCTTACCGTTCACGTACTCGATCGAAACCTGCGACTTGCCGTCTGGGCGCAGATAGGGGAGCCTGCCTTCCTTGCGTACCGCCGCGAGCCGGCGTGTGAGGGCATGCGCGAGGCTGATAGGCAGCGGCATCAACTCCGGTGTTTCGGTACAGGCGTAGCCAAACATCATGCCCTGGTCGCCCGCTCCGACGGAGTCCAGGTCCGCATCCACTGCTTCACCCTCGCGAGCCTCGAGAGCGCTGTTGACGCCCTGCGCGATATCGGAGGACTGGACGCCGATCGACGCGAGAACGCCGCACGTCTCGTAGTCCAGGCCGTAGGTGGCGTTCGTGTAGCCAATGCCCTGAACGACCTTGCGCACCAGCGGGCCGATGTCGACGAAGCCGTTGGTCGTGATCTCGCCCATCACCACGACGAGTCCGGTGGTCGTCGCCGTCTCGCAAGCAACCCGCGAACGGGGATCCTGGCGCAGCAATTCGTCCAGCACCGCATCCGAGATCTGGTCGCACATCTTGTCCGGGTGACCTTCCGTCACCGATTCCGACGTGAACAGGCTACGCTTGTCCTGCATGCTCTGCCTCCATGCTCAGGCACGGTCTCGATACCGCGCCGGCTGAGATCCTTGCCCGGACCGGCGGGCCGGGCTTCGTTCGCACTGCCTCAGGTGCCCGATTGCCAGGAGGCCAGGTACTGACCTGCTCGTCGGTCAGCGTGTCGATGGTCACGCCGAGCGTCTGCAGCTTGGTCCGCGCCACACGTTGATCGATCGCTTCCGGCACATAGTGCACTCCGGGGGCAAGCTTCACCGTGCCGCTGGCCAGATACTCGACGGTCAGCGACTGATTGGCAAAGCTCATGTCCATCACGGCCGCCGGGTGCCCTTCGGCGGCAGAGATATTGACCAGCCGGCCCTCGGCAAGCACGTACAGCCGCTTGCCGTCCGCCAGCGTGTACTCCTGCACAAATGGGCGAACCGTGCGCACGGTCGCTCCCTCGGCCAGGGCATCCAGATTGATCTCGTCGTTGAAGTGTCCGGAATTGGCCAGGATGGCGCCGTTCTTGAAGGCGGCAAAGTGGTGGCGGTCGACGACGTGGTAGTTACCGGTCACCGTCACCACGAGATCGGCAACCTTCGCGGCTTCCTCCAGCGTGCTGACCCGATGCCCGTCCATCAGGGCCTCCAGAGCCCGGGTTGGATTGACCTCGGTGACGATCACGTGTGCGCCCAGTCCGTGCGCCCGCATGGCCACGCCGCGCCCGCACCAGCCGTAGCCCACCACCACGACCGTCCTTCCCGCCAAGAGAAGATTTGTGCTGCGCATGATGGCGTCCATCGTGCTCTGGCCGGTGCCGTAGCGATTGTCAAACAAATGCTTGGTATCTGCTTCATTGATCGCGATCACGGGGTAACGCAGCACGCCTTCAGCCGCCATGCTGCGCAGTCTGATCACGCCGGTGGTCGTCTCCTCCGTACCTGCGAAGACTCCTGGAAGCTTGTCCTTCCTCTCCGTGTGAAGAGTAGTCACCAGATCGCAGCCATCGTCCATGGTCACCTGTGGGTTCGCGTCGATGGTGGCGTGTATATGCCGGTAGTAGCTCTCGGAGTCCTCGCCCTTTATGGCGAACGTGCTGATGCCGTGGTACTTCACCAGCGCGGCCGCGGTATCGTCCTGGGTCGACAGGGGGTTGGAGGCGCAAAGTGTCACCTCGGCTCCGCCGGCCTTGAGGGCAATCGCAAGGTTCGCGGTTTCGGTAGTCACGTGCAGACACGCACCGATGCGCAGCCCCTTGAGCGGCTGCTCTTGCTCGAAACGCTTCCTGATCATGCCAAGCACCGGCATCTGCGTGGCCGCCCACTCGATGCGATCCTGTCCCGGCTTAGCCAGCGCAAGGTCCTTCACGTCGTGCTTAATATCCGTACCAACGCTCATCCTGCCCACCTTTCAATCCACTCGTGGTCCGGTCACCTGGCGTACTTCTGATAGATGATCCCGAGCTGTGATGCGGCCTCGGGCGCTATTGCTTCCGGAGATGTCTGTATGGCGGAGGCCAGTGCCGACGCGCACGTGCAGCCGCCCTGCGCCGGTATAGTGGGAATGAGAGCCAGCAGGCTCGACCGGACCATCGCAATGTTACGCGCTACGGTGGCGACAACCCGCTCAGCGGTTACCACCTCCTCGGACTCTCGCCAGCAATCGTAGTCGGTGCTCTGGGCGATCATTGCATAGTGCATCTCAGCCTCCCTGGCGAGCTTGGCTTCCGGCAAGGCCGTCATGCCGATGATGCTGGCGCCCCACGAGCGATACAGGTGCGACTCCGCCCGCGTGGAGAACGCCGGACCCTCCATGCAGATATACGTGCCCCCGCGATGCACCGTGGCCCCTGCCCTGGCAGCGGCTTCGGCCAGCAGTCCGCTGAGGGTCGGGCAAAACGGATCGGCGAAGGAAACGTGGCCGACCAGGCCCGTTGCAAAGAACGTGGAGATCCTGTTCTTCGTGCGGTCGATGATCTGATCGGGTATGACCATGTGGGAAGGCGCGATGTCCTCGCGCAGACTGCCAACCGCGCTCGCCGCGACGATCCACTCCACGCCCAACTGCTTGAGCGCGTAGATGTTCGCCCGTACCGGAATGTCGGACGGCAAGATCCGGTGACCGCGAGCGTGACGCGGCAGGAAGGCGACCCGCTCGCCGAGCAAGGTGCCGACCACTATCGTGTCGCTGGGCTTGCCGAACGGCGTCTGCAGGTCGATCTGCTCGATGTCCTTCAGTTCGTCCATGGCGTACAGCCCGCTGCCGCCAATGACCCCTATGCGTGCTTTGCTCATCAGTCCTCCTCGACCGCAGTCGCGCCTCCATGCGCTCTGCGATTGCTGCGTCAGTCTGCACTTCCCGGCACGTCACGGCCCCACAGAATGGCGTGCCCTGGGAAGGCGGACCACGCACGATGCCACTTTCCGCGATGAGCACGAACCAGCGCGGATGCCGGTTCCTGCGCTGGTGGAA
Organism: uncultured bacterium; assembly: GCA_963827235.1. Classification (GTDB taxonomy): domain Bacteria; phylum Chloroflexota; class UBA5177; order JANWHV01; family JANWHV01; genus JANWHV01. The sequence continues at coordinate 81,661 of CAWHAE010000008.1, read as the reverse complement.
TACCCGATTCGCCCATGTTTCCGCTCTGTACACAAAAAGACCCGCCCCACAAGATGAGGCGGGAAGCCGCATCGCAGCCTGTCTCATCTTCGGCGGTAACAACCGCCACCGGAATTAGCACCCTGACATGGCTCTTCGCCACCGGGTTGTCGGGCGTCACAGGGCCGGTCCCTCAGCCACTCTGGATAAGAGTTGCGCGTATGTACTTGTACTGCTCTAATTTGAGGTTAGCACAGCCGTGCTTGAGCACGCAATTACCTTCTCGGCGCGTGGAAATCACCGGCCAGCCGCTCAGCGATCACCTCCAGCATGCCACTTATGCGGCTAAGCACGGGAATCGAGGAGACCGCGAGGTCCAGGTCAACGAGGCCAGCCGTACGGCGAGTCAGGGCAGCCCGAAATGGAGCCGGCAGACCGCGGAAGTTGTGCGGCAGCATGTTGCTTCGCCGGAGACAACGCACAGCAAATCCGTGGCGGCTAAGCAGCCGCCGCACCGAGGCCCCGCTGTAGCGCCTATCGTGCACGTAGCCGAGGCGGAGCGCGCGCACGATGTACTCCGTGTAGCCGAGGCGTTGAGGCAGGTTGTAGATCATGAAGATCCCGCCTGACCGCAGCACCCGATGGATCTCGTCGAGCGTGGCCTCCTCGTCCGGCACGTGTTCCAGCACGCCACAGCTCAGCACAGCGTCAAAGGCGGCGCTTTCGTAGGGCAGCCTGCTTGGATGGCCGTCGCGCTGCAGGGCCATAGACGGGTCGATCTCCAGCGGCCACGTACCGCGGTCCCCGATGTCGTAGCTGCTCACGAGGCAGTTGCGCCGCGATAGCAGGTACGACATCTGTCCGATGCCCGCTCCCCAGTCGAGGACGCGCGGTGCGGCGCCTGCATGCGCACCCGCAAGATTCCAAGAGCGGGCTGCGACTTCATCGGCGATGCGAATGTAGTTGGCGACGGAGAACTCGCTTTGCAAGTGGACCATCTGCGGACTGCGCGAAGAACGTCCGGCGGTAAGTATGAAGCGAGCCTCCTCGCGGTGCCTCAGGTCGCCGAGCTTGGCCCTGCTTTGCCGCATCATACTCTCCATATCCTCTGGCACGATCGCCGCCATTTATCGTACCTGTTTGCCGTTTTGGGCGCCGCCGCGAGGCGGTCGGCTCATCGATGCCCGGCGGCGCGCACTCGCGCCGGTCAAGTCCGCGGAAGTATATTGCCATACTGCAGAGCACGATTGGGCGTCGCACTCCGCCGCTGGAGTTGAAACTTGGACCCCGAGTCGGGTATAGCATTAGTGGACGACGCAATAACAGGGCGGGTAGGAAACGGAATACCGATGATCGATTGTGCCGAGCTGCGCGACGAGTGTACGTGGCTGGATACGGAAGGGCGCGAGGTCCACATCTATCGTAACGAGGCGGCGCTCGTCTGCCTCAGCCGAGAGTGGGACCGGCTCCTTCCTGCCAGCACGTCCGATCAGTTCTTTGCTTTGAATGCGTGGCAGCAGCTGTGGTGGAGGCACTTCGGACACGACTATTCGCTGCGGCTGATCGCGGTTCGAGACGCCTCCGACAGGCTTCTCGCCGTTGCACCTCTCATGCTGTCGCGAGGCGGGCGACCGAGAACGCTTAGCCTGGTCGGCGGCACCGAAGTCGCCGATTACCTCGACTTCATCGTAGAACGGGACGACGCGGAGAGCCTGACGCGTTCGTTGCTCACCGCGGCACGCGACCGGCTCGAATGGGAGCGACTCGATCTCCGTTGCCTGCCCGAGGACTCGTCGACCCGGCGCATCGTGCAGGAGGTCTACGGCGGCACGTGCATAGAAATCGAAGTCGAACGCGAAGACGTGTGTCCCTATGTCGAGCTGCACGGCTCGTGGGAAGCGTACCTTGCCTCGTTGAGCAAGAAGGATCGGCACGAGCTCAGGCGCAAACTGCGCCGCGCCGTCGACGACCAGGGCGCGACGTGGAAGCGCGTGCTGAGCGCAGCCGACCTGGAGCGTTCCGTCGACGCCTTCGTTGCCCTTCACCGGCTAAGCAGCGCCGGCAAGGCCGCTTTCATGACCGAGCAGATGGAATCCTATTTCCGCGGCCTGTGTGACATGACCTTGGCCGCCGGCACGCTGCGTATGGGCGTGCTCTGGGTAGGAGACGTACCGGTGTCCGCTGCTCTCGGCTTCGCCTACGGGGATCGGTTGTACCTGTACAATTCGGGCTACAACCCGGCGTATGCCGCGCATAGCGTGGGCATCGCGGCCGTGGGGTTGCTGCTGAAGGACTGCGCGACCGAGGGCCTTGAAATCTTTGACTTCCTGCAGGGCGACGAGCCCTACAAGTACACGCTTGGCGCCCGTGACCGCATGCTGTATCGCGTGCTCTCGACCAGAGGTCCGCGACCATGAGCGATGCGGCGACGGGACCGGTGCTCGTGGTCGGAGCGCATCCGGACGATACAGAATTCGGCGCCGGTGGTGCGATTGCAGTATTCACGCGAAGCGGGCGGGCCGTGCATTATGTCGTCTGCACAGACGGCAGTCGCGGCACCAAGGATCGCCAGGCCGACCCGATTGAGCTGGCGCGCACCAGGGCTCGCGAGCAGCGGGCAGCGGCCGACGTGCTCGGCGTAGGCAACATCTTCTTTTTCAATCAAAGCGACGGCAGCCTGTGCGTCACTCTGGATCTGCGCCGCAATCTGGCGCGCATCATCCGCCAGATCCGGCCCGGGATCCTGATCACGCACGACCCCTGGCGGCACTATCAGCTCCACCCGGATCACCGCGCCGCGGGATTCCTTTCCACCGATGCCTTCGTCGCCGCTCGGGATCATCTCTACCATCCGGAGCTGTTCTATGACGAAGGCCTGGAACCATACGACGTGCCGGAGGTGTGGCTCTACGGTCCTGCCGAGGTCGACCACGTAGTAGATATTTCGCAGACGCTCGAGCAGAAGATCGAAGCGATCTCACGGCATGTGAGCCAGCTTCGCGACCCGGCCGGCACGGCCGATCGGCTTCGCACACGCGCCGCCGAGGCTGGGAAGCGGCACGATCTGCCGGCCGCCGAGGAGTTCAAGCGCCTTCACTTTCCCTGAGGCTCGAGTCACCGGACATCGCTCGAGGGCTATTGCGCTAGTCGCAGCCAGGCACGCGCGCCGACCGATCCCAGGACGACGCTGTTGCCGTCGAGGACGAACTCCGCGTTCGTGAAGTACTGGACCGTATAGCCCAGCTTCTTCCGCTGCTCTGTGATGGGCTGGCCCCATACCGCGGCACCGCCATTCGACTGCCAGAACTGCAAGAACGGCCCCTGCAGGTTATGGCCCGTGGCCTTGACGTAAAGGTGCTTGATCTTCTTGGGCAGCTCAGCGGCCTTCGGATCCGGCTTGCCGCCGATCTCGGCCAAGCCGAGGGGTAGAAGGCTGGCAGTGCTGCCATGAGCCTGCATAGCCAGCGATTCGTAGTACTGCACCTCCCCTCCCGTGGCGGGCGATGGCTCAGCCAGCGGAGCGCCCACCAATGAGACGCCGCCGAGAGCCAGCCACCGGCTGAGGAATGGCGGCGGGACGTTATGGCCAGTGTCCAGGATGTACCAGCTATTGGATCTCGCCGGCGCGGGAAGGCCAGGCAATGCCAGCTCCGTGCCGCCGGTTGGGAAGAGAATCGTGTACCACAGCCCGGCCTGCAAGTGGATTCGAAGGGTCGTGCCGGTTTGGGTGAAGCTCTGGGCGGGCGCCAGGCTCACGGCGCCCGAGGCGGCGCCGGCCAGCTTTGCCAGGTCGACGGTGAGATCGGCCTCGCTCGTCGAGGTCAGCCGCAGACGGCCCGGCTGCGCCCAGTCCATCCAGAGCTGCGCGTTGGCTGGCTTGTCGTGGGCGGTATAGGCGATCCGCGCGTCGCCGTAGGTGCCGCCGCTCACGCCGAGCGCATCAGTTGCAGAATACAGGTAACCAAGGCCGGCGCTGCCGTCGGGCCACATGCGCACCCCGCCGGACTGATGCGGGCCGTTGAAATAGGCGGAGAGCTCGCGATTTATGTAAAATCCCGCCTTGGGTGTGTTCTTGGCGCCGAACAATCCCAACCCGTTTTCCACCGCGTTGTAGCCCACGGTATCGTCGTTGAGCTGCCACTTGAAGTCACCGGCTCCGCCCAGCACGCGAAGGTAGAGGCTCATTCCCGTCTCCTGGACCGAGGCTGTCGCCCCGGCCTGGAAGGCGGTCGAGAATCCGTACTCCTCCAGTACCATCGGCGTTCGACCGGCTGATGCCAGGTCTTCGAACGAACGCAGGCTTCCGTGAATACTGTCGAAGCTCCGGCTTGTGGGATACATGTGGAAGGAACGAAAGCTCAGCTCATCGTTCGCGGAGAACGCTGCCCAGAACAAGCTGTTGTAGCCGACGCTCACCAGGTGCAGCTTGTCGACGGATCGCACGGCTCCTAGCTGGGTGTCGATGAACACCTTCAGGCTCGCGTTCGCCGCCGAGAGCAACGGCCACCAATGCCCGCCCGGCTTCTGCGAAGCCTGGCTGGGACCGGCGCTGAGGTAGTCGTCGAGAATGGATGCCGCATTCAGATACGCGTAGACCTGGTCGGCGCTCATGTGTGCAAAAGGGCCGGTCCGCCACATGCCTGCCTTGCGATCGGCCTCAATGCGCGAGAGCTTGTAGTGTTCTCCATACAGCTTGATCAGCGAGTGAGCCAGTAGCGGCAGCGACGTGCCCTCCGGGTAGATTGCGCCGGCAATGTCCTGGAAGCCGGGCTCGTTCTGCAGGTCGTAACCGAAGATAGTGGTGTCGCGGGCATAGCGCGCCGCGATAGCCCTATCGACCCGCGCGACCTCCGACAGGTCCGGATCTCTCGAATCGTTGAACGTGATCAGCAGCCGCAGGTCTCGCTGCTTGGCCAGGTCGACCAGCGTGTCAAGGTGTCCAAACTCGCCGCTCAAGACCTGGGCAGGCAGCGGGTCCTGAACGAAGACCCGAAGTATCCGGTAGCCGGCAGCCGCCGCGTCATCCAAATCCTGAGCGATCAGGGTGGCGTTGAACTTAGCGTCCTGCCACATCTGCCAAGGACGGTCACTCGGGCCTTCGTAGTTGATCCCGGTCAGGTAGGGAACGTTGTCGAGTCCGTAGGCGAACCCTTCCGACCCGATTCTTGCTATGGGACCGAGCTGGGAAGCAGGAACCAGATAGTCCGGCGTCTCTCCGAGGCGCTCAATGGCGGCCGCATAGCCGACGCCGGCTGCCGCCTCGGCTGCGACGAGCAAACCGGACGTCGAACGCTGGTCCAGGGTGGTAGCGTCCACTCGCTCGCCCATGGCCTGCCAGGCGATCAGCGCGACGCTCGTTTGTGCGGTCGCCACGGCCGCGGCAGCTCCGACCAGCTCGGCGGCGGTGCGAGGCGCCGCCGAGCCGGCAGCACGTAGTGTCGGCTCAACCGGTACGGCGTTCCGCCACCGCGTCGAGTGCCGGCTCATGGGTCTGGGAGCCGAGAAACTGGCGCCCGGTCCCCCAGGCACCGCCGTGGCCGAAGGCCGCACCGAGACGGCCGTGCCGGTACTCGTCTCGCTACTCGTGACCGCAGGACCCGATTCAAGCATGGAGCTCGCCGTTGCCAGCACGGTGGTGGTGGGCGTGGCTGCCGGCACCACGGAGGAGGTTACGAGAGCCGGCGGCGTCCCGGTGGTACCGGGAAGAGTGGTGACAGTCGCGGTCGGGCTGGTAGACGGAGTCGCCGTGACGGACAACGCGTGTGCCGGCGTTTCGCTGCCCGTGGCCGTGACGGTAGCCGTTGCACTCGCGGTACTTGTAGCGGTGACCGTGGCCGTTCTGGTCGACGTCGGGGTGCGCGTGGCAGTGCGGGTCGCGGTAGCGGTGCGGGTCCTGGTGGACGTGGGAGTGCGGGTACGGCTGGGAGTCGCCGTCCGCGTACGCGTAGGCGTAGCGGTCGGGGTGCGAGTCCGCGTGACGCTCGGCGTGCTGGTCGCTGGCGGGTACCTGGACGCCACCGAAGCAGGTTGGGCGACGAACAGCGTGCCCCCGGACGCGGCGCCCAGCGCCCCGGATGGAACGATCGCATACAGCCGCCCATCGCTCCCGCCGGTCACGGTCAGGTCATAGGGAACCGAGTATCCCTGGCCCGGCACCGTGTCCGGCAAGCCAAGCGAGATGTCCTGCCAGCTACGACCGCCGTCGCGGGACCTGACTACTCGCCCGCCGTCGAGAGCGACGAACAGACCGCCGCTCGGACCGTCTACCGCCAGCAGGCGCCCCGCCGACGCCGTTTCGACGCCGATGCCGGCGTACGCGGGCAAAGCCACTCCAGTCGACCACGTGTGCCCGTGATCATCGCTGCGCTGAAAACCGGCCGTGCGCGACACGGCGTAGACGATCGCACCATTAGCCGGTTCCACGGCCACCGCGCTGACGGGATAGGGAAGCACCTGTTGCCAGGAGAGACCCGCGTCTCCGGTGCGGTACAAGCCACCATTGCGATAGCCGGCCAGATAGGCCGCTTCGGAGTGCCGAGGATCCACCGCCAGCACGGAACCCACCGCGCGGCCTGGATCGTCACTGCGCACGTCAGCCTCGAGCCAGGAGAGACCGCCGTCTACGCTCCGGTAGACGCCCGTGAGACCTGCCGCCCAGACCACGTTGGGATTGGAGGGAGCGATCTGCAGATCGAGCAACTGCGCGCCGGGCCCACCCGCCACACCAACGCGAAGGCTGCGCCAGGTACGCCCGCCGTCGGCGCTGCGCATGATGCCGCCGTCGCCGAGGCCGGCAAACATCAGGCTGCCTCCCGGCGACACACGCACGAACCGGACATGGCCGGAGTCGGGTAACCTGGCATCGTAGCCCACCGTCCCGAAGATCCGGCGTGCCGGCTGCGTCCGCATCGCGGACCGCTGAAGCCGAAACTGCTCCGGACAGGGCGCTGGTCGAGAGGAGCACCGCGGCAAGCAAGGCGACGAGGAAAACGCGGCAAGAAGTCATGTCAGGTCCAAGTATGCCGGGCCTGCGAGAACTCGACAATGGCGGCTTGGGGATAGACTGGTAAAGATCAGGCTGTTCTGCCGAGAGAAGATGACAGGAGGAACTATGGGCGGCATTGCGTTTCAGGGCGAGCGAGGAGCGTTCAGCGAGGAAGCGGCGGCGTTTCTCTTTCCCGAACGACCCATGCTGCCACAGCAGAGCTTTGCCGACTGCTTTGCCGCCGTCGTGGACGGCAGCGCGGACTTCTCGGTGGTTGCCGTGGAGAACACGACGGCATACACGGTCAACGAGACGTCCGAGCTGTTGGTCGAGTACCAGGGCAGGGTTTTCCCCCGGGGAGAGTACGACCTGCGGGTTCAGCATTGCCTGATGGCTCTGCCCGGCCAGAGCCTGGCCGACATTCACACCGTGCAGTCCCATCCGCAGGCACTCGCCCAGTGCCGCGCCTATCTCGAACAGCTGAGCGCGCAACGAGTGCCTGTCTACGACACCGCGGGCAGCGCTAAACTCGTTCGTGAAGGCCGACTCGCCGGAGTAGCAGGGATAGCTTCCAAGCGCGCCGCTTCGATCTACGACCTGGAAGTGCTGGCCGAGAACATCCAGACCAACAAGGAGAATTTCACGCGCTTCCTCGTGATCGGAAGGGAGCCATTGCCATCTCACTCGGGCGGCAAGACCAGCATCATGTTCGTGCTGCCGGACCGTCCGGGCTCGCTGTTTCGCGCCATGGCTGCCTTCGCCATCCATGAAGTGAACGTCATTCGCCTCGAATCGCGTCCCATCCAGGGACGCACATGGGAATACAAGTTCCACGCCAACGTCGAGGGACACCAGAGCGAGCCGGATGTGGCGGCGGCGCTGTCCGCGCTGGCGCGCTGCACGCTGACGCTGAAGGTGATCGGTTCCTACCCGCGACTTATCTCAGCCGTCGAGTGATGGCGTCGCGGTCACTCCACCACGGCAAGTTGCCGTGGCGTGAGCTCGGCCCGTGCGACAAGGTGCTTGGGTACGCCCTGCAGACGCGACACTACGGACTCGAAGCCGGCGACGTCTCCGGTCGTATACAGCTCGTGCGCCGGCTCGGCGTGATCGCCGAGTGCCAGCGCATCGCTCAGCAGCGAACGCACGCGGACGGCCACGGGGGCGCCGGAATCGTACACATCGATCGGTGACGGAAGCAGCGCCGCAATGTGCGGTCGCAAGAACGGATAGTGCGTGCAGCTCAGTCCCAGCACATCCGCGCCGCCTCGCACCACCGGCGCCAAGCATTCAGCGAGCAGGCTATCGAGCCGGGGGCCTTCCAGTTCGCCGCGCTCGACCATATCCGCCAAGCCATCGCAGGGCACGTTGATTACCTGCCTGCCGGCGGCAAAGCGCCCGATCAGATCTTCCAGGTAGGCGCTCTTCGCCGTGTTCGGCGTGGAGAGCAAGCCGATGATGCCGTTCCGGCTTCGCTCAGCCAACACCTTCACAACGGGCACCACACCGACAAACGGCACGCCAGGAAACCTGGCCCTGAGGTGCGCGAGTGCGTACACGGTAGCGGTGTTACATGCCACGACGATGATCTTGGCCTGCCGCTCCAGCAGGTAGCAAGCCAGCGAGGCGGCGAGATCGCGGAGCTGATCCGGTGGGATGGCACCATAGGGGAAATGAGCCGAATCACCGACATAGAGCAGGCTCTCGCGCGGTAGCAGCTTGTGAACCTCGGCCAGGATGCTGAGCCCGCCAACGCCTGAGTCGAAGAAACCGATTGGACGATCATCCATTTGAGGAGAATATAGCATACCTCCGGGGGATGAGCGGCGGATTGCTGGCACTTCGCAAGCCCTGCTATACTCAGAGGACGACAGGCCTGCAGGGCGAGCAGCGTGTTGAGAAGCGCCGTGATGTTGCCGCCGACGGTGGCGGGCTGGTGGATCGGAATCCGAATCAAAGGTGAGCTGATAGCGATATGGTAGAAACAACATCCGGCGAGAGCTTTGAGCATCTGCTGCGCCGCTTCAAGAAGGAAGTTGCGCAGGACGGCATACTTCGCGTGTTTCGCGAGAAGAGCCGGTTTCAGACTAAGCGTATGCGAGAGCAGACCAAGCGCAAGCGGGCGGCGCGCAAGGCTCAGAAGCGGCGCACCGGAAGCCAGTAGGAAGCAGACCTCACGTCCGATGGCGTGCTGCGCCTGCCGGGGCTATCGCCTCCGGCAGGCTTGTCGCGTTTAGCGCGCCTACTGCTCCACGACCACCACGGTGCCGATCGCGGCCCATCTGAAGAGCCAAGCCTCGACATCGTCCGGCACGTTGACGCAGCCATGCGTCCCGCTGTATACGCCGGGAGGCCCGGGCGCCGTGTTCGTTCCCGGCCCAAACACGGTGCGCCAGGGCGCATCGTGGATGAAATAGCCGCCGGAGTGAAAGTACAGTGCGTACTCGACGTTTGACGGCGGGTAGTAGTACGGGCTGGTCTTGGGCCACGTGCTGATGAACTTGTAGGGATGGAACTTGGCGCCAACGTGCCAGATACCGGGCGGCGTAGGCAGCAGGGCATTGCCCGTCGTGACCAACGTATGCCGGAGCAGCGTCGCGCCGTCGTAGACGTCCATGCTCTGGGTGGCCAGGTGTACGACGATGCGCCGGTAGTTGACGCCGAGCTGCGAAAAGAAGCCGTCGCCGCGGTTGCCGTACCTGTCCGTCATCTTGACAAGCATCGTGTACAGCCCTGGCTGAACCAGGACGCCCCGGTAGTCTCTGCCGTTCCAGGCCACGTGGAATGGCGTTCCGGCGCGTGCCATCCCCAGATTCAGGATCGCGACCGCGCCATTGGGCTTCTGGCTGCGGATATCGACCTGGACGGTCACGTCCTTGCTTGGCGTGAACCTCATGGTCAGCTTGTCGTATTGCGGATTGAACTGGTAGCGATCGAAGAAGACATGCCCGAGCTTGGGCGCCGTGGCATCGACATGAACGGCATAGGTTGACACGGCCCCCAGGTTCCCCGCCCAGTCCTCCGCACGCACGTGGAAGTACAGCGAGCCATTTGCCAGCGGCCCCAGCGACACGCTCCGGGCAAGGCTTGGCGTCCCCACCGGCACGCCATCGGGATTTCGATCGATGCTCCACAGATAGCCCTGCAACGCCCCGTTGTCCTTTGCGGCGGTCCAGGTAAAGAGTCCCGTCACTGCGGAATACGTCTGGGTCTGATCCGGGTACGTCGTCGAGCTGATAACCACGGTGCTGGGCGGCGTACGATCGATTCTGAATGCCGGCCCGTCGTAGTAGTCGGCCCAGGGCCCGCGCCACTTGTCCAGTGCCAGCCGAGCGCGCCAGTGGTATGCGCCTTCCGGCAGCTGGCTCACGGACAGGGTAATGGCCGTTGTCTGCCCGGGCAGCAACGGCAGTCCCTGACCGGACGGCAAGCCGTTGTACCGCGTGGCGAGCGACTCGAGCTCGACCTGAGGCACGGCACCGGCGCTGCCGGCCGCCGGGGCGCCCACCGTGAACACGACGGCCGAGGCGTTTGTCCAGTAGCGAGGCTCCAGCTTACCGCCCGCTGCTTCTCGCTCCGCAAGGTGATCGGCGCCAGCAGCATCGGCGTGGGCACCAGCGTCGCCGTAGCGGTCGCCGTCCGCGAGGGAGATACCGTCGCGCTGGCGGTGGCCGTGGGGAGCGCATCGAGCATGGTCGGCCGAGCCGGAGCGGCCGGCACTGTGCCCGTATCGCGAGCAGAGACAGTCGCCGCCACGGCGGCTGCCACCTGCGTAGACACCGAGGCCGACGACTGGCTTGCCGTACCGCCATCCTGGGACGATCCGGGCAGGCCGGCGCAACCGGACAGGAGCAGCAGAACGGCGCAAGCGAGCGCCGCCAACCAACTCCTGTTCGCCATGCTGCGCAACCCCCGACTAGCCGATGCACCCGGCGCGTCCGCTTGCTCAGGCCGGATGGCACACACGGCGCGCGGTTTCATGGTGCCGCGCGCCGAGCCACCGATCAAGGGCAAGGCGTGTACAACCGGCGCGCCATACGGCTTAGCCCGGGCTGGGAGTCGGCGTCCTGGTCGGCGATTTCGCCCGGGCTGCGGGCGTAGGCGTGCCCGTATGAGCGACGGGCGCCGGCGTCTTCTTCCCGGCCGTGGGAGTGGGCGTCCTGGTAGGCGGTATGGGAGTGGGCGTAGCCGTGGCAAATTGATCGGCCGCCACGCTGACCGCGCGGTATGTGACGGTGCCCGCGTCAATCAGGTTGTGCGCGGTGACGGCAAGCCCGGCAAGCGCGGGTCCGTTGAGGGCGTTGATTGTCACCGTCGAATTCTGCAAGACAACCCAGTGCGCGCCGTCGGCTGACGTGTAGGCGCTGAACGACGAACCCGTGCGGCTGACCTTCAGGAATACCGGCACGGCCCCGTTCACGGTCGTAGCCTGTATGGCCGACGCACCTGCCGTCGAGCGATACTGCACCACGATGCCGTTGCTCGGAGTGACGAGCACGTCATAGAAGGCCTGGCCGGGGCCCGTGCCTGCTCGCAGCATCACACCGGCCTTGGCCCAGGGATCGCTGTAGCTCTGCGTGCGAACCTGCGCCGCGATGGCGGCGTTGCCCAGCACCGTCTTGTAGTCGAGGTGGAATTGGTCCCCGGTGGCCCAGATGTCCCCACCGCCGCTGATCACCGTCCAGGTGCCACTCCGGAGCAGATCGCTGGAGGCCACGGTCGGGTTGCCGATGTCGGTGCACGACCAGCCGGCAGGGCAGACGTTGGGCACCGGTGTAGGGGTGGGTAGCGGACCCTTGGCCAGTGTAAAGGCATAGAGGCGCCCAGGTCCCCACGATCGCCCCGGCTCCGCCCAGCCCGAGTTCGCGGCATAGATCACGCCATTTGAGATGGTCGGCGCCGCCCAGAAGGGCGTCATACGCGGGTCGAGCCATTTCCAGAGCACGGCCCCCGTGGTCGCGCTCAGCACCATGAGATGCGAGCTGGCACCGACTACCAGGATTCCGGGGGCCCCGACCACAGCGGGAATCACCGGGCCGGGCATGCAGTCCGACCACTTCGTCTTTCCCGAACCTGGATCCAGCGCTTCGACCGTGCCCTGGCATTTCTTGTCCACGCTCGTGCCGCCGCCGACATAGAGGGTTTGACCATCCCAGGAAGCCGGCGACACCGACCCGTCGCCTATTTCCGGACTGGCAAGACCAGGATCGGCAATGTGCTTGATCCAGATCGGTCCGGAGGACAGCCTATCGCGGGCGAAGGTGTAGAACACGCCATTCTTATTCACGACGCCGACCAGACCCCGGGTTCCGCTGCTGAACAGCGTCGGAGTCGACCCGAAGTCGTGGTCCATGTCGGTGGCTTCCTGGACCTTCCACGATCCCATGTAGCCCAGATCGCTGGCACGCACCTCAACGACGGCCTGCGCAAGAGGCTCCTTGCCCAAGCACTTGTTGTCCTGATCGCCGGTGGCGAAATAGACGGTATTCTCGGTCACGTCGATGGCGGGTGAACCCCAGATGTCTCCACCCGTGCAGCCGGCCGGCACCAGGTGAGCAGTTGCCTGGAGTGCGCCCGTGGCTTCATTGAGCTTCAGCAGGCGACTGGCGGCATGGTCCGGACAACCGCCCTGTGCCGCAACGCCCACGTAGATGCTCCCGTTGTAAATGGCCGGCGAGCTCCACATGGTGTCGGCAGGTGCGTTGCCCACGAGCGTTTGCCAAACGACCTGTCCGCTGGCAGCGTCGAGAGCGAAGAAGAACACCGGGCCGGTGTTGCCGCTCATGTGACCCCCGCCTGGCACGAACACCAGCGCACGGCCGTTGAGCTGCGCCACCGCGGGCGAGGCGACCACGCCCATTTGGTCCGGCGTGCAGTAGGTCGGATTGCCTGAGGAACCGGCGTAGTAGTCACCAAGGAATCGAGACCAGATATCCTTGCCAGTGGTAGCGTTGGTTGCGTGCTCGTATCCGTTGTAATCGCCCCAATAGACCACGCCGTTTGCCACGATAGGCTGGGTCGAGATGTAGCTCCCGTGGCCGTCCAGGCTCCAGGACAACACGAGGTTGGCCGCGCTCGACGCGGTGATCCGCGTCTCCGTGGCATTGAAGCTCGTCCTGGCGATGGATCCCAGGTACGTGGTGACGTCGCCAGGTGCGGCCCCAGGGACCGGCGCGGCGGTGGCAGTCGCGGAAGCGGAACCGGGCGGAAGCGCTGCCGTTGCCGTGGGAGGGACTGTACCCGAGAGGGTTACAGTCGGCGTGAGAGTTACAGTTTCCGTCGGCACGGTCGAAGCCGCCCCGGGCACCGCGGTGCCCGGGGCGGTCGGAGCGGGCGTGGCCGAGCCGGTAGGAGCAGGCGTGGCCACGACGGCGGCAGCAGGAGTGGGAGACGGGGCAACGAGCACCGCGGCCGCTCCTGCCGGCACGGAAGCATCGATCAGAACGAGAGCACTAAACAGCAAGACGCAGCAGCCGTGCCGCACGCGCCGATTTCCAGTGCTCCTCTGCTTGAAGGAATTCATCTCCACCGCTTCCCGCTTCCCAGGATGGCGCGGCGCGGGCTGCGCCGTACCAACCTATGCATTGCGTTTGGACCGCCACGTTGACCGGGAGCTCTCATTGCACGTTCACGGTTGCGGAAGCGCAGCACTGCCGTGCGCGTGGTGCGGGATCGGGCCGGGACACGGGCCCGGAAGCTGCGCTCCCCTAACTTCGCTGCACCACGGGCGAGCCGATGCGACGGTCTCTCCTTGAGCTAATTGCTCGAACGGTTGCTCATCACCCAAACCTGGCCGGCTCGCACGACAACCTGGTGGCTGTAGAGATTACTCATCGCCGGACCTTGCACGACCTTGCCACTGCTGGCGTACTCACTGCCATGACACGGGCATTCGAACAGTTTGTCCTTTGCGACCCAGGCTACCGGACAGCCTCGGTGCCTGCAGGTTGCCTCTAGCGCCGTCACCGTGCCCTTAGCGCTCTTGATAAGGAAGATCGAGTTCGTATTCGGCTGGGAGGCGGACACGGAGAACGTAAATGGTCCGTTCACTCCTACCTTCAGTTTCTGCAGGCTGGTCACCTTGGCCAGACTGCCTGCACCACTGACCAGAGCGAACGCTCGGCGCGGTGTCATCGCAATCGACAGCCCCACAGCCGCACTGGCAACAGTACCCACAGTCCGCATAAACGCGCCACGCGAAAGCCGAGTTTCACCCATGATCGTCCCTACTCCTTGTTCCTCTTCTACTGCCGCAGTCCAGCGGCGATCAAACAGTGTGGAAACCGTGGCAGCCTGCAGCGCTGCCGAGCACCGTTAGGGCCCGATCCCGGCTCACGCCGCAAAACTACTTCAATATGCCTGAAATCGCGCTCGTAGGCCGATCGCAATCCAGGCGGCCGAGGTCGGGTGTGATGTCCTCTGGGGGCCGCCAGCCTGCAATCGCGATCGCTCATGGCAGCAGATGAGAGACCGCGGCCCGGGGCACGCGGTCCCTCCGAGTGAGGTCGAATGGCAGGGCACGGACCGGCCGGTACCCACCGCAGTGGGTCGCGGGCGTGGTGCGAGGGGAGCGGCGGGTGCGGCAGTGCCCTCCGGGCGCGAATTCGTTTCGCAATTTCCGCTGTGCTCTGCCGCACGGCGCTCGGCACGGACCTCCGCCAGCTCACGCCTGGTGCGCTGGATCTCCCGCGAGAGGTGCGCTTCGTAGCGCGCCAACCGCTCCAGCACCCGCAGGTCGGCCAGCCCGTGCGTGGCCGCCACCACGCCGATCTCCTGGTCGGACCGGGCTCGGGCCAGCGCCGACACCGCCTCCCCCGCCCGCCGCACCGCCACGGCGTGCATCGTCGCCACGCTGGTGCCAACCGCGCAGATCGGCTCCAGCGCCGCCTCCACCAGCAACCGGGTCCAGCGCTGCCGCCCACAGTACTGCTCCAGGCTCTCCGTCGCCGTCGCGTCCAGCAGCAGCGGTACCGTGGCCTCCTGCGGCCCCAGCGGGGCGAGCATCGCCTCCAGCAGACTGTGCACCGCCGCCACGGTAAGCACGTCCTCCGGCTCCAGCTCCGCCCAGCGCTCCAGCAGCGCCAGGCGGTCGTTGCAGGACCGCCGCTCGGCATCCAACTCCGCCATGGTGGAGGGGCGGTCCTCGCACACGGCGAAGCGCCGCTCGGCCTGCTCCCGGGAGAGCCGCACCTGGTCCTGGGTGATCAGGGCGCACTCGTGGCGGGCGATGCGCGCCTGCCGCCAGTGCAGCAGGGCGATGCGCTCGGCCAGGATGGTCTCCAGGTCGCCGTGGGGGGCGAGGTCGCGCACGATGGCGTCGCGATAGGCGAGCCAGGCTTCGGGCTGCCAGTCAGCGCCTGGCGAAGAAGTAGACCGTCATCGTACAGCCCACCGCGATGACGAAGGCGCGGACGACGCGCTGATCGAGCTTGCGGGCAGTAGCTGCGCCGGCGTAGCCGCCGATGACGGCGCCTGCAAGCATCAACACGGCCTGCGGCCACTCTACGGCGCGGGCGACCACGAACGTCACCACGGCGATGCCGTTGATGCAGCTTGCCAGCAGCGTCTTGAGCGCATTCATCTCGTGGATGTTGTCGAGACCGAGAAGGCCCAGGGCGGCGAGCATCAATATGCCAATGCCACCGCCGAAGAAGCCCCCGTAGGTGGCTATCACCAGCTGCGCTACCACCAGGGGGATCGGCACGTGTCCGGCCGGGGCCGGCCGCGAGCCCCCCGAGCCGAACAGGCGCTTGAGCGAGCTCTTGATGTGTGTGTTGAAGGCGAAAAGCAGCGTCGCCACGAGCAGCAGATAGGGTATCAGGGCCGAAAACGTAGCCGACGGCGTGCGCAGCAGCAGCACGGCGCCCAACAGGCCGCCGACCACGCTGACGGCGCTCAGCTCACGTACATGCGGAACCGAGCCCAGTTCGCGACGGTACGCCCCGACGCTCGCCACCGATCCCGGCCACAGGGCCACGGTGCTGGTCGCGTTTGCTCTGATTGGTCCGACTCCGGAGACTACGAGAGCGGGAAAGGTGAGGAAGCTGCCGCCGCCGGCGACCGAGTTGAGCCCTCCGCCGAGCACAGCGCTGGCGAACAGGGCCAAATCCTGGAGAATCATGTGATTAAGGGTAGCAGATGCCGCCGTCCGGAGGCGCTGGGTCCTCCGGCCCCGGGCACACGTGGACGTTGTGACGCAGCGGCTTGTCGTCTCTCGACGATGGAAGCCATATCGGGCATGTCCGGAGGCGGTCGAGACAATCGCGATCCCAGGATCGGCGCACCGAAGCGCCGGATCACAGATTTTCGGTCCGCCCACTCGGTCCGGACGCATCCGCAGCGTGCAATCTGGGTTGGGTGGAGGTGGTCAGCCGACGGAGGCTCTTCCGCACCTGGCTTGAGTCCGCTTTTGGGCAGTGGCTACCTTGGGCTCAAGCCCGAGCGCGCGGCAGAACGCAGGACGCCGGGTGGGATGCGATCCCGCCCGGCGTGCAGTTACTGCACGTGGGCGCGAGACGAACGCGGAACGCCGCAGTCCGTCGCGGTCCACACTGCTCGCGGTATCCTTGGCGCCGAGCAGATGCATGCTCGGCGCGCCACTACCGGTTAGCCCTCCGGAGGCTTCGGATTCGGCCGGCGACGCCGCCGGCGGCGGCGGTCGGGCTGCTCGAGCCTCTCCAGGGCAGCCACGCACCTTGCCAGCGCAGGCAGCGTGTGGCTCCGGACAGCCGGAAGCATAGCGATCCGCCGAACCATGTTGACGATGTTCATTGTCTACCTCCTCGAGATCGAAAAGTCTCCGTCAACCAGCGTAGTCCACCGGCATGACAGGACGATGACACGCACTCCTCGGGAGTGCACGCTTTCGCCGGACCCTGCACGCAACAGGAGGGGCAGACAATCAGCTCCGGCCACGGAGCACGGCGTATTCCAAGCTATCGCTCAGGGCTATCCAGCTCGCCTCGATGATGTTCTGCGAGCTGCCCACCGTACTCCACGTCTCGTCCTCGTCGCCGGTCTCAATCAGGACGCGCACTACCGCCGCCGTGCCGTCGTGGCCATCCAGCACGCGCACCTTGTAGTCCAGAAGCTTGGTTTCGTCCAGGTGTGGATAGTGGGAACGAAGTGCTTTGCGAGCCGCCAGGTCGAGCGCGTTCACGGGGCCGTTGCCGTCCGCCGCGGTGTGCTCGATTACCCCGTTGATATCGAGCTTGAGCATAGCCTGTGCTACCATCTCGCGCGTCGGCATGCGCTGGATCACCACGGTGAAGTCGACCAGGCGAAACGGCGGGCTGTAGTTGGGCTCGGTACGGCGAACCAGCAGGTGGACAGAGGCCTCGGCGCTCTCGAAGGCAAATCCCTCGTTCTCCAGCGCCTTCACCTGCTCGACCACCGCACTCAGCCGCGGGCCGTCCAAGGTGGCGCTGCCCACGCGCTCGACGAGCTCGAGCACGTTTCCGCGGCCTGATAGCTCGGAGATCAGCGTGCGCTGGGTGTTGCCGACCAGCTCGGGATCGACGTGCTGGTATGCGATCGGCGAGCGCCGCATGGCGCTGACGTGCACGCCGCCCTTGTGCGCGAAGGCACTGTGGCCAACGTACGGCTGGTCGGTCTCCAGCAGCTTGTTGGCGACTTCTCCCACGTATCGCGCCGCTTCCGTCAGGTGCTTGAGGTGGCCTTCCGGCAGGCATCGTATGCCGTATTTCAGCTCCAGATTGGGAATGATCGAGCAGAGGTTCGCGTTGCCGCATCGCTCGCCATAGCCATTGAACGTGCCTTGCACGTGGGATGCTCCGGCCTGGACGGCTGCAAGAGTATTCGCCACGGCCAATTCGGCGTCGTTGTGCGTGTGGATACCGATCCGGGATTCCGGGAAGGTGTCCCGTACGCTGCGCACCGCCTGCACGAGAATCTCAGGCAGGCAGCCACCATTCGTGTCGCAGAGGACCAGCGCGCCGGCACCCGCCGAGGCCGCCGCGCGCAGCGTGGCCAGCGCATAGGCGGGATCGACCTTGTAGCCATCGAAGAAGTGCTCCGCGTCGTAGATCACGCGCAGCCCTTGCCCACGGAGATAGCCGACGGAGTCGGCTATCATGGACAGATTCTCGTCGAGCGTCGTCTGCAGAACGTCCGTGACGTGATGCGTCCAGGTCTTGCCGAATATCGTCACGCCGGCGGTCCGGCACTCGACCAATGCCTGTATGTTGGCGTCGGTCCGCGCGGAAATGCCCGGCCGGCGCGTGCTGCCGAAAGCATAGATCCTCGCGTGCCGCCACGTGCGGGCGGCAGCCGCCTGGAAAAAGGCCACGTCTTTCGGGTTCGAGCCCGGCCAGCCGCCTTCGACGTAGTCCACGCCGAGCATGTCCAGCCGCTCGGCGATATGCAGCTTGTCGCTCAGACTGAGGCTGATGCCCTCACCCTGGCTGCCGTCTCGGAGGGTAGTGTCGTAGATTTCCAGAAACTCGCTCATGTCGCCAATCGCCTCACCACTTCATCGCCCATCTCATCGGTGTGCACGAATGGTTGTCCGGGCGCGGCGATGTCGCGCGTGCGGAAGCCGGCGTCGAGCGTCTGCTCGACCGCACGTTCAACCGCACGCGCTGATTCCTCCAGGGCGAATGAGTGGCGCAGCATCATGGCCACCGACAGAATTGTGCCTAACGGATTGGCCACCGACTGCCCTGCAATATCCGGGGCCGAGCCATGAATGGGTTCGTAGAGCCCTCGTGCCCCGGCGCCGAGGCTGGCGGAAGGCAACATGCCGAGCGATCCAGCCAGCACGCTGGCCTCGTCGCTCAGGATGTCGCCGAACATGTTCTCCATGACCAGCACGTCGAAGCGGCGCGGCGTCTTGACGATTTGCATGGCCGTAGAATCGACCAGGGCGTGCTCGAGCGTGACGTCAGGGTACTCGCGGCCCACCGAGATGGCCAGCTCTCGCCAGAGCCCGGAGCTGGCCAGGACGTTAGCCTTGTCCACGGAGGTCAGCAGCCCGCGCCTGCCACGGGCGAGCTTGAACGCCACGTGCAGGATGCGCAAGATCTCCGGGCTCGTGTACACGAGGCTATCGACCACACGAGTGTGCCTGGCGCCTATCTTGCGGCCGCGAGGCCTGCCGAAGTACAGACCTCCGGTAAGCTCGCGGACGACGAGCATGTCCGTGCCCTGCACGATCTCGCGCTTGAGCGGAGAGGCATCGAGCAGAGCCGGCCACGCCCTAACCGGCCGCAGGTTGGCGAACACGCCGAGATGCTTCCGCAAGCCGAGCAGCCCCTGCTCAGGACGCACGGTTGCTCGCGGATCGTCCCACTTGGGCCCGCCTACCGCGCCGAGCAACACCGCGTCGGCCGCCATGGCCAGACGCAGCGTTTCCTCGGGCAGCGGTACGCCGGTGGCGTCGATCGCGCAGCCGCCGAAGGGTGCTTCTCGGGCCTGGAAGACGAGGCTTCCCTTGTCTTGAAGCGCTCGCAGCACCTTCAGCGCCTCGGCCACGACCTCCGGCCCGATGCCGTCGCCGGGCAGGGTGACAATTGCGAAGCCTTTCGTCGTGGCGCGCCGTGCGTGTGGTCCAGTCTGCGTCTCGACAGTCACCTCGGCTCCTTCTCGACTTACTGTTGGAAGAGCGGCGTGCGCCAGTCATCCTGCACGATGCCCGCTCCCTCCGGAGTTTGCGTCAGTTTGTTGAGGGCGTTGACGTAGGCCTTCGCTGCCGCCACGATGATGTCCAGGTTTACGCCATGACCGGTAAACACGCGCCGCGGTGAGTCGGCGCTCGCCACGTCTCGGGTTACGCGGACGCTGACCTCGCCGACGGCGTCGATGCCTTCGGTAATCGCCTGGACGACGAACTCCTGCAGCGTGTGGCCGTTGCCGACGATCTGATCGATGGCTTTGTAGACGGCGTCGACCGGCCCACTGCCGATCGCCGACGCCTCGTGAAGCTCGCCGTCGGAGTCTTCGATGCGCACGGCCGCGGTGGGAATACCGGGCTCGCCGCAGACGACCTGCACGGACTTGAGCCGGTAGCGCTCGCCGGCCGGCTGCACCATGTCCATGACCAGCGCCTCGAGGTCGGCATCGCCGATGTTCTTCTTCTTGTCCGCCAGGTCCTTGAAGCGAAGGAACACCCGGCCTACGTCTTCAGCAGAGAGCTCGTAGCCCAAAGCCGCCAACCTGGACTTGAGCGCGTGCCGTCCGGAATGCTTGCCGAGCACGAGGCTGCTCTCCGAGAGACCGATGGACTTGGCATCCATGATCTCGTACGTGCGGCGCTCCTTGAGGATACCGTCCTGGTGGATGCCGGATTCGTGAGCGAAGGCGTTGGAACCGACAATTGCCTTGTTCGCCTGCACAACCATGCCGGTCCTTGCACTGACCAGCCGGCTTGTCTTGTGCAGCTGGGTGGTGTCGATCGCCGTGTCGAGCCCGTAGCTGTCCTTGCGCGTGCGCAAGGGCCATGACGACCTCTTCCAGCGCGGCATTGCCTGCACGCTCGCCGATGCCGTTGATGGTGCACTCCACCTGACGAGCTCCATTGACGACGCCGGTGAGCGAGTTCGCCACCGCCATGCCGAGATCGTCGTGGCAGTGGGTGCTGAGCACGCACTTCTGGATCCCCGGCACGTGTTCGACGATGCCGCGGATCATGTCGCCGTACTCGACCGGTGTGGAGTATCCTACCGTATCGGGAATGTTGAGCGTGGTCGCTCCGGCCTCGACCACGGCCGGTCAGCACCTCGTAGAGGTAGCCGGGCTCGGTGCGCGTGGCGTCCATGGGCGAGAACTCGATATCGTCCGTGTAGCTCTTGGCGCGCAATACCATCTGCCGCGAGATATCGAGGGCCTCGGCGCGAGACTTCTTATACTGGTGATCGAGATGCACGTCGGACGTAGACATGAACACGTGAATGCGCGGATGCCGTGGCCCCCTTGATCGCATTCCACGCCGCGTCGACGTCGTCAGGTTTCGCCCGTGCCAGGGCGCAGATAATCGGCTCCCTAACCTGCTCGGCAATCGCTTTCACCGCATCCGACTCATCCGGAGAGCTGATTGGGAAGCCCGCCTCAATGATGTCCACGCCCAGGCGAGCGAGCTGGCGAGCGATCTCCAGTTTCTGCCCGGCATTGAGTGTTGCGCCGGGCGCCTGCTCGCCGTCACGCAAGGTTGTGTCGAAGATCAATACACGATCCATGCTGTCCTCCTCGGCATTGTGCGTTGGCCAACCCAGCTCACCTGGGATCGAGCCAGGGCATCATAGCCCGCAGCTCTTTGCCTACCTTTTCGACCGGCAGGGCGGCCTCGCGGGCCTTCATCGCCCTGAACGACGGCCTGCCGGCCTGGTTCTCGAGAATCCATTCCTTGGCGAACGTGCCGTCCTGGATGTTCCTCAGGATCAAACGCATGGCCGCCACCGAGTGCTCGTTGATCACCTTGGGCCCGGCGGTGTAGTCGCCGTACTCCGCGGTATCGCTGATGGAGTACCGCATGTAGGCCAAGCCACCCTGATAAATCAGGTCGATGATCAGCTTCAGCTCGTGGAGCACCTCAAAGTAGGCCGATTCCGGCTGATAGCCGGCCTCGGTCAGCGTGTCGTAGCCTGCCTTGATCAGCGAGCTGAGCCCGCCGCAGAGCACCGCCTGCTCGCCAAACAAGTCCGTCTCCGTCTCCTCGCGGAACGTCGTCTCGAGCACGCCTGCGCGGGCACCGCCGATCCCTTTGGCGTAGGCGAGACCACGCTGGAAGGCCTGGCCGGAAGGATCCTGGTGCACGGCAATGAGGCAGGGCACGCCGCCGCCCTGCGCGTAGGTGCGCCGCACCAGGTGGCCCGGTCCCTTGGGCGCCACCATGCTGACGTCCACATCTTGGGGAGGAATGATCTGCCCAAAGTGGATATTGAAGCCGTGGGCGAACATCAGGGTCTTGCCGGCGGTGAGATTCGGGCCGATCGCCTCTTCGTAGAGCGCGCGCTGAACCTGGTCGGGAACGAGGACCATGATCACGTCGGCCGCCTTCACTGCCTCCGCGACGCCGGTGACACGGAGACCGCCCTCCTCTGCCTTGGCCCGGCTCTGGCTGCCGGCGTGCAGTCCGACCACGACGTCGACGCCGCTGTCGCGCAGGTTGAGCGCGTGCGCGTGGCCCTGGCTGCCAAAGCCCAGCACGGCAACCGTCTTGCCGCGCAGAAGGTCGAGATCGCAATCAGACTCGTAATACAGCTTTGCCATTCATTCCCTCCGAATGGTCTCACCGGCCCCCAGCGTCTCTGGGAGGGCCGTCTTCAATGCAGCGCGCACGTGCCGTCAGTTGGCGGTGCCGCGCACCATGGCGATGATGCCCGTACGCACGACCTCCTTGATGCCGAACGAGCGCATCACAGCTAATCAAGGAATCGATCCTGTCCCGTGTGCTCGCGATCTCGGCGGTTGCCGAGTCGACCGCCACGTCGACCACGTTGGCACCGTATACCTCGAATAGCTGTAGCACCTCGGAGCGCTTGTTGTTGGATGTCGCCACTTTGATAAGTGCCAGCTCGCGCGACACGTGGGGTTCGTGTGTCACTTCGGTGACCTTGGTGACCTCGATTAGCTTGTAGAGCTGTTTGCTGACCTGCTCGACGTTGGTCGTGCTGGCATCGACGACCAACGTCATGCGCGAGATACCGGGAATGTCGGAATGCGACACCGTTAGGCTCTCGATGTTGAATCCGCGCTGTCGCAGCAGGCTGGACACGCGGTTGAGCACGCCGGGGTGATCCTGCATCAACACGACCAGCGTATGCGCGGAGATAGGCCTCGATGAGTACTCAATCATGTCAGTTGCAACGTCCTAGGCTGGCTGCCCTCCACCATGTCGCCCAGGCCGAGACCGGGCGGAATCATGGGGAAGACATTCTCTTCCGGCGCCACCTTGAAATCGACCAGCACTGGGCCCTGCATGGCGAGTGCCCAGTCGACGGCCGAGCCGACGTCACGCGGATGCTCGACCTGCCGCGCGGGGATACCATATGCTTCGCAGATCTTGACGAAGTCCGGCTGGTAGAGCTTGACCGCCACGTAGTTCTTCTCGTAGAAGAGATCTTGCCACTGCCGCACCATGCCGAGAAAGCCGTTATTAATGATCGCGATCTTGATCGGAATCCTGTGCTCGGCGATCGTGGCGAGCTCCTGAATGGTCATCTGGAAGCCGCCGTCGCCGGCGATCGCCCATACGGAGGCATCCGGCCGGCCGACCTTGGCGCCCATGGCCGCGGGCATGCAGAACCCCATGGTGCCGAGTCCGCCGGAACTGATAAACGAGGCCGTGCCCTCGTACGCATACTCCTGGGCGGCCCACATCTGGTGCTGGCCAACGTCCGCGACGATGACCGCGGGCTCGCGTGTACGCCGGTAGATCTCCCTGATCGGCATGGTCGGCGGAATGGGCGACGAATCGTCCATCGCCGCGTGCGGCTCGCGCCGATCGCTGCGCCAGCCCTCGATCTGGTCGAGCCAGGCGCGACAATCCATCTCAGGCATCTCGGCGTTGATCGCGCTGAGCACCGTCTTGACGTCGCCCACGATGGGAACGGTGCATTTGATGTTCTTGGAGATCTCCGCGGGATCGATGTCGATGTGCACGATCTTGGCGTGCGGTGCGAAGGTCGAGATCTTGCCTGTCACCCGATCGTCGAACCGCATGCCGACCCCGATCAGCAGGTCCGACTCCTGAATAGCGAGGTTGGTGTGCGCGTGGCCGTGCATTCCCACCATGCCAAAGTACAATGGGTCCGAGCACGGGTAACCGCCGATGCCATGCAGCGTCACCATGACCGGGATCTGGGCCCTGCGGGCGAACTGCCTGAGCTCCTCGGTGGCTTGCGACACAACCACGCCGTGCCCGGCAAGGATGAGAGGTCGCTTGGACTCTTTGATCACGCTGATCGCCTGGCGGATCTGGCGCCCGTTGCCGGCCAGGGTAGGCTTGTAGCCTGGTAGGTCGATGGTCTCGGGATACTTGAACATCGTCTCCGACACCAGCACGTCCTTGGGGATGTCGATCAGGACCGGTCCCGGTCTGCCCGTGGCAGCAATGTGGAACGCCTCTTTGATCACTTTGGCCAGGTCGGCGACGTCCCACACGAGATAGTTGTGCTTGGTGATCGGCAGAGTAATGCCGGTGATGTCGATCTCCTGAAAGAAATCCCTGCCGATGCCGCTAGTGGGCACCTGGCCGGTGATGGCCACGATCGGCACCGAGTCCATGTGGGCGTCTGCTATGGCCGTGACCAGGTTCGTGGCTCCGGGGCCCGACGTGGCCAGGCAGACGCCCACTCTCCCGGTCGCCCTGGCGTAGCCCTCTGCCGCGTGGCCGGCGGCCTGTTCGTGGCGGACGAGGATGTGCCGGATACCCGGATAATCGGGAAATACGTCATACAGGGGAATAACCACACCACCCGGATAGCCGAAGATGGTGTCCACTCCCTCTCGCATCAAGCATTCACAGAGAATGCGTGCACCGCTTAGCTTCATAGCGCCTCCTCGGCCTTGTCGCAGACGTTCACCCAGTGGGTAAAAAAAAGCCCCTTGTCCTCATTGGGACAAGGGGGACGAACACACCTGCCGTACAGGCGCCCGCGGTACCACCCCACGTTGACCGGACCTCTTCGGCGAGGCACCGGCCCACTCTACACGATAACGGCGTGCCACCGCCACCCTGTTACCCGCACATACCGGCTAGCTACGGCGAGTGCAGAACGCGAAGCGAGTTCGGATCGGGGTGTCACCGGCTTCCAGCGCCGCCGGCTCTCTCTAGACCTTGCCCGGGACCTAGTACTCTTCGCAATCGAGGGGGAATTCCCAGGTGCGCGATAGCATTCGTGCAGCGCGCCCGATTGGTGATTAGCGTACCATCGATAGGCCGCGACGGTCAACCCCCGGGTCAGGCCACGGGCCGCGCTGCAGCCAATCGCCGGCCCGCGACGAGTACAATATGATCACGGGCGGCACAAAGCGCCATGGCATTCGCCTGGCTCTCGGCGACCTCTATGCGGGGACGAGCGTGCCCTTGCAGCCCCAAGACACCGATCGCTGAGTCCGCCGCACTTCCAGAAGCACGCCCACGGCTCCCACCTTCCGGGCTGCCGCCGGGCGCGGCATGCATCCGCTACGCGTTCGAGCCCGTAGTCGGAAGTAGAAGTAGACAACAACGAGCCCGCGCGGCCTCCGTTTCGGGAGCGCGAGCTACCCGGTCAAACAGTGGAGCAGCGCTCATGGACCACCGTACCGAAGAAAGACCGCGACCGATGCACATCGGTCGCAACGTATTCCTTGCCGCGCTCGCCGCCGGTGTAGCCGGGCTAGCGATCGGGACCAAGCATCTGCCAGGCTTCAATCTTCTGGCCTCAGCGTTCTCTGTGAACGGCTTCCAGATCTACACCACCAGTGGAATCCCGCAGCTCACCGAGAAGACCTACAGTCTGACGGTCGATGGACTGGTCAGGAACCCCGCAACCTACAAGGTGGCGGATCTTCTGGCTATGCCGAGCACGAGCATGATCAAGGATTTTCACTGTGTCACGGGGTGGGAGGTTCCCCAGTGTCGCTGGGAAGGGATCAAGCTCAGCGACTTTCTGGACCAGGTGCAGCCCACCCCGGACGCCAAGTACGTGCTGCTTGCCTCGGCTGATGGCAGCTACACGGAGAGTCTCAGTATGTCCCAGGCCCGCTTGCCCGACGTCTTGCTCGGCTACAGGCTCAACGGCGCTCCACTCTCTGCCGAACAGGGTTATCCGCTGCGCCTGGTCATACCCGACATGTACGGATTCAAGTACATCAAGTGGATCAACCGCATTAGCCTGAGCAAAGAGCTGCAGACGGGCTATTGGGAGCAGCGAGGATACGCCACCGATGCCTGGCTCGGGCCGCGCGGGAACTATGGCTACGCCCTCTAGATTCGTCTCGTCTCAATGGGCGGCACGGTGCGCTCGCCGAGCGTCCACACGCGGCGAGAATGGCAGGGTACGAGCAAGCCGGGAACCCGCCGCAGCGGGTCGCGGATGGTAGGTTCGATACTGCGACTCCAGGCAGGTAGCATCCGGGTAACCGGCCTGCCGTCGAACGCCTGGAGCGCAGGTGGCCACAGCGTCCGCCATGGTCCTGCGCGCAGCCTACTGCTTTGGATTGACGGTGACCTTTACCGTGGCGCTGGCCGCGCTGCGACCCGAGCGAACCTCGATCAGAATCGTGGCTGCCATCGGCTTCCGAGGGACGAACAGGACGTGCAGACGACCCTGAAAGCGCCCCAACCGGTCGGCCAAGCCGGTGACGGAGGTTTGGAATAGCGTTACGTTCCGCGTGACCCACACGCCCTGGCCGCGCTGATCGACCAGCGCGAGCTTCTGCTCGGTGAGGCGGAAAGTGGCGCTCACGCTGGCGCCGCGCACGGTCTGCAGCGACACCGTGGTGTATCCATTGCCGGTAATGCGGACGGGCGAAGCGCTCACCTGAAGACGCGGTGGTTGGGTGCTAGTTGGCTCCGGCGTGCGGGTTGCCGTCGACGACGGCGAGGCGGTCTCCGTGGCAGTCGCGGTGTCCGTATCGGTCGGCGTGCTAGTCCCCGTCGCGGTCCCTGTGGCCGTGGACGTCGCGGTACTGGTGCTGGTGCTCGACTGCGTGGGCATGGAGGTCGGCAGCGGAGTGTTGGTGACGGTATCCGTCGAGGTCGGCGAGAGCAGCGCCGCCGACCCACCCACCGCACTGATCGCGGCGGCGAGCTGGATCAGGGGCAACGTAGTACCACTCGCCGTGTCGGATATGCGAGTACCGGTCGACTGCAGCGCTGCCACGATCTGGTCGACGGTCAGGCCGGGCCTGGCGGAACGCAACACGGCTATGGCGCCGCTGACCATGGCCGCCGAATCCGAGGTCCCGGTGAAGGTGAGATAGCCGCTGCCGGAGGCGACCGCAGCGATGTCGACGCCGGGCGCCCAGAACATGGAGTCGGGACCACGATTGCTGATCGAGGCTACCTGGCCGGCGTCGTCGACGGCGCCCACGTTGATGGCCGAGGAGACGCAGGCTGGGAATGCAATACCGCTCGTCGACCCTTCGTTCCCCGAGGCGACAACGGTTGCGATGTTCTCGCTACGGAGCGCGGCAATAGCAGCCGTCATGGCCGGGTCCTGCGCGTCGCAGGCGGTGGAAAAGCTTCTGCCCACGGAGGCAAAGCTCAGGTTCACGGCCGCGATGCTGTGCTGCGTGCCCTGCTGGCTGACCCAATTGAGCCCGCTGATCACGTCGGATTCGTAGGCCTGGATCTCCGAGGTGCCGCTGACCGAATACACCTGCACGGCCAGGACCTGAGCCTGTGGTGCGACGCCCTGGAAGCTCGCGCCGCCCGACGATGTGCTATCGCCGGCTGCAATGTCGATCATGCCGGTCCCGTGAGCGCACGACAGGATGAGCGTACAGGCAACCGCCGAGCCGGCGCCCGTGTCGGTAACCTGCCCGTTCGGACAGAGGCTCTGGGACGGCAGGCCCCCACCCGAGAAGCATGCCTCCCCCACGAGACGCGAACCAAGGATCGAGGGATTCTCCTGCAGTCCCGTGTCCAGCACGGCAATCGTCTGATTGGCGCCCATGTACCCGGCGCCCCAGGCTTGCGGCGCGCCGATCGCGGTATTGCTGCCGGTATCGGCGGGCTGGAGCGATCCGTCGGCTTCCACTGCTGCCACCAGGGGGGAGGCACGCAGGCGACCGAGCGCGGTCGTGCCCACGTCCAGCGCCACGAGCGGGAAGCTCCAGGTCTGCCCAGCAGTCACCCTTGCATAGGTCCCGTGCAGGCTCGCGATCAGACTGGTGCGAGCCGTGCCGACGGACACCGGCAATGTCTGGGGCTTGCGAACCTCGGCGGTGACAGTCGTACGCGAAGATGGCAGTCTCAGCGTGACGATGATGCGCACGTGGCCGGCGGTGTGGGCCCGGGCGAGCAGATCGCTCCAGGGGCCGGCCGGCGCGGCACTCTGCCGGTCCGCACTCGCCGGGGCGGCGAAGCTCTGGGCTCGCGCCGTTATGCCTACCAGGCTCAACGCTGCGATGCACAGAGCAACCACGAGCGTCCACCGATTGACGTGTCGAAGCCGAGTTTTGGGCACTAGCGACATCTGTGAGGCTACCTTTCTCGCGCGGTGGTCCGCGGCCCGGTCGCCCAGCGTCGGACGCCGATTGCCGGCCGGTCCCAGGCAGGACCACGGGCGAAGTCGTTTGTGATCATGCGGTCAATAGAGGCATTACACCACCGTGTAGGGAGCCGCGTCGATGGCAAATTGGGCGCAACGCCCGAGAATGCCCGCCGCGGGATGGAGCCGGCACCATCCGCTCGCAGACGCGATCAATGCGAGCGCCCTGCCCTGTACATCGAAAAGAGAATCCACAATCCAAGCACTACCGCGCCTATGAGGCCGGCAGCAAACAGCAGGAGCAAGAACAGCGACCCGTGGGAGGTTTCGACGACCTGGAGGAGCAGCGCCAAACCGACGATGAACGCGGCCGCGAGTATGGTGACCGACAGCCGATTGACCATGTGATTCAGGTCGCGCATTACAGGGTCCATGCCCTCCGGACGCACTGCCACGCCGATGTCGCCGCGCTCGAGGCGTCCCAGCAGGCGCGTGGCCCGCTGTGGGAACGACGTCGTGAGGTCGAGCATGGCACCGATGCCAAGCGCCACAGCATGACCGTCGGGCTTGGGAAGGTACATACGCCGCATCGCCTTCTCGACATAGGGCCGAGCCTCTTCTACCAGGTGAAACTGCGGATCGAGGCGGGAACCCAGGCCCTCGTGCATGGCCAGCGTCTTCGCCATCAAGGCGAGTTCTCCTCGAAGCACCAGGTGATGCCGCCGGGCCAAACGAAACACGTCGGCAAGCACTTTGCCCAGGGAAATGTCCTCGAGGCGAGCATCGTGATAGCGTCCGAGTACGCGACGCATGTCCGACCGGAGGTCGTGGCTCCTCATGCTGGTGCGCGCGACACCCAGAGCCATCAGTCCGTCGGCCAGTCCGTCCGCGTCCTCACGCACCCACGAGGCAAGCAGGAGCAGCAGCTCCCGCCTCGTCGCATCGTCCAGCGAGCCCATCAGGCCGAAGTCGACGATGCCGATCGCGCCGTCGCCGCGGATCAGGTAGTTGCCGGGGTGCGGATCGGCATGAAAGTAGCCGTGGTCGAACACCTGCTGCAGCACCGATCCGGAGAGTGCTCGCGCCACGTGACGGCGGTCGACGCCGTTCCGCTGCATGCCAGCCAGGTCGCTGATCTTCACGCCGTCGATGCGACCCAAGGTGAGTACCCGTGGCGTCGTGAAGTCCCAGTGCACGGCAGGGACGACCAGATTCGCGTCCTGGGCGACGATGCGCGCGAACCGCTCCGCGTTGCGCGCCTCGTGCAGATAGTCGATCTCTTCCCTGAGGCCGTCGGAAAACTGATCGACGATGTCTTCGAGATTCCAGATCAGCGGGAGATCGATGCGTGAGGCGGCCAGGCGCGACAAGTTGTGGATGATCTGCAGATCCAGCTCAACTTCAGCGGCGATGCCGGGCTTCTGCACCTTGACGACCAGGCTGGTGCCGTCCTCCAGGCCGGCCGCGTGCACCTGGCCGATCGACGCAGTAGCCAGAGGAGTGGGGTCGAAGTAGGCAAAAAGCTCGCCCGGCGGAGCACCGAGCTCCCTCTCGACGACACCACTCACGGCGTCGAAGCCGATGGGTGCCAGCGAGTCCTGCAGGGTGCTCAGCGCCTCGACGTAGTCTTCGGACAGCAGGTCCGGACGGGTGCTCAGAATCTGACCGAGCTTGACGAAGGTGGTGCCGAGCTCCTCCAGAGCGTTGCGAAGCGACTGTGGCCGCCCGAGCACTCCGGCGCGCCGGACGATGGGCAGGCGGCTATGCTGGACAAGCAGTCCGAAGCCATGGCGTGTGAGAACGGAGATGACGTGCCGTTCGCGACCCAACCGGCTTCGGCGAGGCCCAGGGCTGGCGGAGGGAAGCGGTTGCTGCGTCTGATGCATTGGCCTCGGCTCCCACAGGCATTGTACAGGGGTAACCTCCATACAGAAACCGCCCGAACGCGTGAAGAGCGGGCGCAATCGCGAGAGGCGCATGGGCGGCAGGCGCAATTGTACGGCGGGCGGTACAACGTATAGCGGTGTCGGCACGTCTGCTTGAAAGGAAGGCCTGATGGCCGGAGAGTGCGTCTTGACCATAGACGTCGGAAACACCAACGCGGTCTTCGCCATCTTCGAGGGTGAGGACCTGGTCGGCAGCTGGCGGCTGGCGACGGCCACCGATCGTACCGCGGACGAGTACGCGGCGATGCTCATCCCCTTGCTGGCCCACGCCGGTCTGGACCACGAGTCTGTCTATGGCGCCGTGATAGCCAGTGTGGTGCCGCCACTGACCGGCGTAATGGCGGAGCTCGTGGTGCGCTATTGGAACGTCACACCCCTGCTGGTAAGCCACGAGCTGCATACCGGCTTCGCGATACGGTACGATCGTCCGCGCGAGGTCGGCGCCGACCGCATCTGCGATGCCGTGGCCACGCGCATACTGTACGGATTCCCGGCGATCATCATCGACTTCGGCACCGCCACCACGTTCAACGCCATCGATGAGTCCGGCGACTACCTGGGCGGGGCTATTGCTCCCGGAATTGCCATCTCCATGGAAGCGCTCGCTCGCTACGCTGCGCAGCTCCAGCGCATCGAGCTGGCGGCGCCTCCGGCGGCAATCGGCCGCAACACCGTGCACGCCATGCAATCGGGCGTGTTCCTGGGCTACATGGGCTTGGTGGAGTCGATGACGAAGCGTTTCCAGGACGAGCTGGGAGGCAACGCGCGCGTCATTGCCACCGGCGGCCGCTCGACACTGATAGGCCCGGCTGTACCATGTATAGAGGTGATCGATCCGCTGCTTACCGTGAAGGGCCTGCGCTACATCTGGGACCTAAACAGACCTGAGGCGGAGCCACTGAAGTGATCATCGAAGCCCATGCCAAGCTCAACCTGACTCTCGAGGTGCTCGGGCGGCGTCCGGATGGCTACCACGAGATTCGCTCGGTCATGCGTGCACTGGCACTGCACGACCTCCTGGAAGTCGAGGCGGCCCCGACGATCGAGGTCGCGTGCGACGTTGAGGGACTGGGCGGCGAGGCCAACCTTGCATTCGCGGCCGCGGAGCTGCTGCGTGCCAGGACAGGCACGTCGGCGGGAGCGCACATCACCATTCGGAAATTCATCCCCGTGGCGGCCGGACTCGGCGGCGGCAGCAGCGATGCCGCCGCCACGCTTCGAGCATTGAACAGGCTGTGGCAAGCCCGCTTGGAGCCGGAAGAGCTTACCTCGCTGGCCGCGGAGCTCGGTTCCGACGTACCGTTCTTTCTCGTCGGGGGCACCGCGCTGGCCAGGGGTCGTGGTGAGGACGTCTCCCGCCTACGGGACCAGCCCGACTGCCAGGTCGTGCTGGTCAACCCTGGGTTTGGCGTGTCGACGGGCGAGGTCTTCCAGGGAGTCACGTCGTCGATGTACACGGCCGGCGAGGCAAGCTCGCGCTTCGCCGAGCTCCCGCTCAACCACCCAGTCGCGGATTGGCCGCTCGTGAACGCGCTGCACGCAGTGACGATAGCGCTTTATCCGGAAGTCGCCGAGGTTTTGGAGTACATGCAGTCCTGGGGCGCGGTGCAGACCCAGATGTGCGGCAGCGGTCCTACGTGTTTCGGCCTCTTCCTGGAGCCGGCCCGAGCAACCGCTGCCGTGCACGCCGCTGCTACCCATCGCTGGAAGGCATGGCACACCCACTTCGCCTGACCGGGTGGACGTGCGTCGGGGCCGGTCTCAGCGCGGATGCTCGCGCCGCCCGTAGAAGGCGCGGTTAGCGCACCCCGGGGAGCGAGCACGAACGCGGCCCCGCCCGGAGTCGCCACGGCCCTGGCGTGCAGCTAGCGCGGTACGGTGCCACGGAGCAGGACGTGTGCCAGGTCTGATCGCAATCGGGGACGATGTCCGCACTCCGATCCACGATTACAGCCGCACCGCAGAATTGATTCTGTGCCCTGACACTTGGCTCCGTTTCCTCACGAGTCTTCCGGGACGGCCGACTTCACCCAGAGCTCGTCGAGCTGCGCGTCCGGAACCCGAGACGGGGCGCCGGCCATCATATCCTGCGCGCTCTGATTCTTCGGAAAGGCGATCACATCGCGAATGTTGGTGGTATCGCGAAGGAGGCCGACCAGCCTGTCGACGCCACCGGCAATGCCTCCGTGCGGTGGCGTACCATACTCGAACGCCTCGAGCATGAAGCCGAAACGATCCTGTACGTCTTCAGGCGTCATCCCAAGAAGCGAGAACACGCGCTCCTGCACTTCCCGGCGATGAATTCTGATGCTTCCACCGGCCACTTCGAACCCGTTGCACACGAGGTCGTACTGCTTGGCGCGCACCCTGAGAGGATCGGACTCCAGGAAGGCCAGGTCCTCGTCGTTCGGACTGGTGAACTGATGGTGCTTGGCGGCAACCGTGCCGTCGTCAAGGACCTCGAACGCCGGCATGTCCAGCACCCAGGCGAAGGCGAGCACGGTCGGATCGGCGAGGTTCAGCATGCGGCCGACCTCCTGGCGAACATGGCCCAGCGCCTCCAGCGCCTTGTCGCCAACGTCCGCCACGATCAACAACAGATCCCCGGGCACGGCCTGCAGACGATCCATTGCCAGGCCTCTCTGCGCGTCGTCGATGTGCTTTGCCGCTGCCCCCTTCAGGCTGCCGTCCTCTTGAACGGCAAGAGTGACCAGGCCGCGCGCGCCGTGGGTCCGGGCGAGCGCCGTGAACCGGTCGAGCTCCTTGCGCGAGCTGCCGCCGAGCCCCGGGGCACGCAACCCCTTGATTGCTCCACCGGACGCCAGCGCCGATGCGAACACCGAGAACTCGCTCTCCGCGAAGACATCCGAGAGGTCCTGCATCTCGAGGCCGAATCGCAGGTCCGGCTTGTCCGAACCGTAGCTATCCATGGCCTGGCGGAAGGTCAAGCGCGGGAAAGGTTCGGCAAGCAGCGACTTGCTGCTCAGCTGTTTGCCTATCGCGCTGTAGAGGCCTTCGAAGAGCTGCAGGATATCCTCCTGCTCGACGAAGCTCATCTCGACGTCGAGCTGCGTGAATTCCGGCTGCCGGTCGGCACGCTGGTCCTCGTCGCGAAAGCAACGCGCGATCTGGAAGTATTTCTCAAACCCTGCCACCATGAGCATCTGCTTGAGCTGCTGCGGCGACTGTGGCAATGCGTAGAACTCGCCGGGATGCACGCGGCTCGGCACCAGGAAGTCGCGCGCGCCTCCGGGCGAGCTCTTGAACAGGATCGGCGTCTCGATCTCGATAAAGCCGCGAGCATCGAGGTAATCACGCATGAACTTGACCACACGGTGGCGGGTGATGATGTTTTCGCGCATGGTCTCGCGACGCAGGTCGAGGTAACGATAGCGAAGCCTCAACGGCTCTTCGACGGGGACATCCTCGTTGACGTAGAACGGCGGCGTCTTGGAAGGATTGAGTATTTCAACTGCTGAAGCGTGCACCTCGATGCCGCCGGAGGCGAGCCGGATGTTCTCGGTGCCCTCGGGCCGGGCAGCAACGGTGCCGGTGACGGCCAGCACGAACTCGTTTCTGACACCTTCCGCGACGGCGTGGGCTTCCGGAGAGCGCTCCTGGTCGACGACAACCTGCGTTATGCCCCAGCGGTCGCGGATGTCCAGAAAGATGAGATGGCCCTGGTCGCGGCGGCGATTGAGCCATCCTTGAAGCGTGACCACCTGGCCGGCTTGAGCCGGTCGCAGCTCACCACATGTGACACTCTTATGTGCGACCACTGTCGTGCGCGTCTCCTCAACTAACCCGCCCGCGGCGGCTCGATCCTTCGAATGCGAGCGCGGTAGGCACCCTCCGATTCCGACGGTGCCCCAGATGTGCCGGCTCCGGCTCGCCGCAACGCGGAGGGCCCTGCTTCATACGCGCACCCGGCCGAGCGTCTGCCGGCGAACGGCTTCGCCCCGGCCTGGGAGGGATCCCGCGTCGGACAATGCCTATAGCCTACCGCAGCCGCCGCTGCGAAGGAAAACCGGTCACCTAGGCCGCGCGCGACGGACGACGGGCAGGCTCCGCACTGGCAGGCGGAGCTTCCGGCGCCGCGACCGAAGCGCGTACCTCGGCGCGGGGCCAGTGAGTGGCGCGATACAGGCCCGCCTTCAACCCCCTCCAGGCACTGGTGGAGCGGATGACCGGCGCGGCGGCGACGTTCAGGCCCTTGTCGACAACGTGCTCATACTTGCCCGTGGCCCAGGCGATCTTCTCGTGCACGAGCTTGGTGTGCTTCAGCAGCCACCAGAGCCCAAACGCCAGGCCGGCATTGATGGCGACCAGTAGCACCAGCAGGACGATCAGCTCGAGGCAGATAATGGTGCCGCCCACAGCGCCGACGAAATCGTTGAGATCGCCCATCTCACGACTCCCCGGGGGTGTCGCCGGGCTTGCGGGAATGGCGCAGGCCGCGTGCCACGCTCCCGGTGAGCACCTGGACCGTCTTTGCCACGCCGGCGGTGACACTGACGCTGGTGATCAGCGGCTTGACCAGTCCACTGCTCACGAATTCGCTGGTGCCCTGCATCGTCTTGACGGTCTGCTGAGCCGAGCCGATGAGAGGCATTACTTCGTCCTTGATCTGCTTGACCAGGTCGCGAATCTCGAGGGCTACCATGACGAGGAGTCCGAATGCGACGAGTGAGAGGATCGCTGCGATAACGAGAAGCCAGCTTACAATGCCCGGCATCTGGTGCTCTCCTCCTGACTCGGAGTGATATATGCGCCTAATCCTGTGCTTGGATTCTAACACAGGGACGCCATCGGCGTGGGGCACGGTGCAGATGAGTGGCGAGGAGCGGGCAGTTGCCGCCGATGGGGCGCAACTGCTACATTCACAAGGCGCGTTCAGTGGCTGAACGTGACATGTTGTGCTGGCTGGCACTGCGCGGCCAGGGATGCTTCTCGCTCTGAGTGCCTCGAACGGGCATACACCGGTCCGGTCGACGTGTGGGCACCTGGGGCTTACCCAAGGGAAGGAGCGGTGTATTGTTACGCGACTACGAAGTTACGTTCATTGTCAGCACGGCGCTCGACGAAGAGGCCACGGCTGCCGTCATTGAGCGAGTCAACCATTTGATCGGAGCTGGCGGCGGATCAGTCACCGAGGTACACGCCTGGGGCCGCAGGCGCCTGGCCTATCCAATAGCACACAATCGGGATGGATTCTACGTCACGACCCGGTTCGCGATGCCTACCGATGCCATGAGCGCGTTCGAGAACGATCTCAGGCTCAACGAGAATATCCTGCGTCACGGAGCGTTCCGCCAGGACGAGGTGCCGATCAAGCCTGTGCTTCCGGTTGCGGTTGCGCCCGGACAGGCAGCCGAGGCACGACCGATCGAGCGCGAAACGGTGGGCCTCGACGATAGCGCGGTGCTGGAGGACGAGAGCATCGATCCCGATCTCATACCTGCCGCCGAGGAGTGATTCGGGCGGCCGTAGTTACATCGGGGAGGCGTGACGATGGCTGGAAACCTCAAGAAGATCTTCATTATCGGGCATCTGGGCAGCGATCCGGTCATGCGATATACCAACGACGGCACGGCAGTGGCGTCGTTCAGCGTGGCAGTGAGTGAGCGAAATCGCCGCGCCCAGGGCGCCGAAGGTGGCATGGGCGCCCAGCCGGAAGAGTCGACCACGTGGTTCCGCGTCAGCGCCTGGCGGCGGCAGGCGGAGATCTCGAACGATCTGCTCAAGAAGGGCATGGCCGTGTTCGTCTCCGGCGATCTGCGTACGCGAGAGTTCATTGGCAACGATGGGCAGAAGCGGTTCTCGCTGGACGTGACGATGGACGACATGCAGATTCTGACGCCTAAGGGCGTCACGGAACCGGGTGGATCGTTTGACGACGCCCCAGCGTTTGGTGGATCGAGTCCCAGCCGGACGCCCACGCCTTTCAACAGTCGTTCCTCAGGAAACCGCACGCCGGCGCCGGATCTCGACGAGGCGGACGACTCCGACATCCCGTTCTGACGGGCCGGCAGGCGGACGCCTCAACCTTATTATTACGCTGAGAACTGCCGCAGGCACGGACTGACGTTCGGGTCTTCTTGTGCACGTGGACCGAGCCTCCGACTGAGGTCGAGCGGCAGCGAACGGGGACGGCGGCACTGGGGAACAGTAGCCTCCAACTGCGGCAAGTTTTCCATGTCGAGCCGTACCGCGAGTGAAGAACCTGCGCGACACGTGTTTGCACCAGCGTCATAGCGCGAGACTCACGCCGCTATCGCCAATGCTGCCAGCCCCCCAATGGGCGCGTGAATAAGCACCCGCCCATTGCCTTCGGCACAGGAGTGCACGACTTTCCGTGCAAATGAACGAACGCTGCCCAAGGTCTTTCATTGCGCCACATGTCTTCTCCATGGCAATGACCAGCACGGCGCGCCGACACTCGTCGAGCCCCGACGTTCTTGTGGCAGCTCTCCTGCCGAGTCCTCCAAGCGTTTGGCACTGCAGTAGCGTATCCCGCGGGACTCGGCTATGGGCCCTCGATCGCTGGGCTTGTGTTGCTGCCCGCCGGCGGGCGGGCACTGGCGGCGCCGATCGCCGCACGGCTTGTCGACCGCTCGAGTGCACGACCGGCTCTCATCAACGGTACTACCGCGCTCTTGACGGGGTCGCGTAGGGCACTGCGTGCCGGACACGGTCTGGCTCGGGCCGGTGACTTCTCGACGCCTATTGATGCTGCTCGAGCACCTCGACCCACTGTGCGCGCCACGCCGGCGCCTCAAAGGGATCTGCGAAGTATTGGGTCTCCCGTGCTACCTTGCCGTCGCGGAACTCCATGATGCTGACCGTGAACACCGGTTTGTCGTCGTAGGCAATCACATACTCGGTGATCCAAAGGCGGCCTGACCCGATGACTCTCCGGACAGTGAACGCAAGCCTCGCCGGATGGTGGCTTCGAAGGGCTCGAAGGTTCTGCTTCCCATGTATTCGTTCCCGCGATTGTGGATACTCACATACCACGTCCTCGTGATAGATCTCGTGCTCGGCATCCTGATCTCCGGCCGCGGATGCCGCCCAGTGACGATCAAGCGCAGCGCGTCGTTCCGCATCATTCATCTTCTGCCCTCCTCTCGATGCTTGCGCTAGAGTCCTCCGCAGTTCGCACAGGCAGCGGTGGGTGCCGCGACGAGTACCAGACGCGATCGAAGGTCACGAGCTCCACATATAAGGATAGGTCAGATGGCTCGTACCGCCTTGGGTACACTCAGCGGCTGTACCGCCAGGATATGCCGCCCAGCCGAGGCAATACGCACCTGCTACTGCAGGTCTCTTCTTTCCCGGGCTGAGGCTGCCGCCAAGAGCTGTCGGCGCAAACGAGCACCGTGGCACATTCACGGGACGAACGAAGGAGTCACGCGCCCGGCACATTCGCTCTCTCACGCAACGCTCCGGCCCGTCAGGTTAGGATGGTATTGCCGCGTGGACCGTACGATTGGCGGATTCATTTTGCGCAGTCCGTGGCTACCGTGAGAACTGTCGGCCACCAAGCTCGCGCAGATGCCGCGGGAGTGCTGCGTGCGCTTGACTCACGCGGGGGCGTGTGCACTCCTGTTCGGAGGTGAGCGTTGGTGCATCTCGACCGTGGCCGAGCGCCCACGCGGACCACCTCGAGCCGCGTGGGCATGGTAGCCAGAGTTCGCGGTGAGCTGGATGCTCGGCGCACCGCAAGGCCGCCTGTGGACGCACAGCTTGCTGCATCCCACTGCGCTGACCGGAAGGCGCGTAGGCCGCCACAGCCTGCTCCAACCCGGGTCCAATCGGCGGGTGTACGTCTCATCACTACAAGAGCATGCGCACCTGGACGGTGGACCGTGCGCGCCGTCCAGGTGGCCGCGGGCCGGCCTATCTCGGCCGTAGGAGCGTTCGAACGTAGTGATTGCGGAGGCCAGCCCGCGGAGGGCTGTGACGATCCCTGACCTAGAGCAGAGATGACGGGCGATGGGAAGTGCAAGTGCCCGGTAATCTCTCACACAGATGGCAGGCGAGGCCCGCCGGCGCGGCATCGGCCTGCGCCTACAGTGGAAAGCAAGGCGATGCGGTGTTGGGTTGGTGCCCGGCCATCGGCCCGGAGAATATACGCGACGCGGCGCACACACTCCGGTGTGGCGCAGAATAGTCGGCGGTGCAGGAAGGAGGTTGTGCGCGAGCAACGCGGAACGTACTGGAGAGGCCGTCGCCTGCATAGAGAGTTCAGACCGTTGGGCAGGTGTCTTGCGCGCTAGCGCGCGTAGATGGGAGAAATACCAGTATGAGTATGTCAACGCCGGACGTCGTCTCCGAACACATCAGGCAGCTCATCGCGTATGGGCAACGCGTCTACGATCGCGACGGCACGAAGCTCGGCACGGTCGAGATCTACGACAGCCAGACAGGCTGGATGACCGTGGAGAAGGGGACATTTGTGCATCGCACGCTGTACATCCCGTACAAGCTCATCGCGACCATCGACAAGCGCGAGATCGGTCTCAGCGTGACGAAGGACGATCTGCTGGCCGCCTACACCAATCCGCCAGCCCGCACCACGATGGTGAAGGCCGCCGAAGACGCGAGTTCGGGCTCGGCCGAGCATATCGCCGTGACCAACGTCCCCAGTGGCTACACGGGTGCTCCTTTGCAAGTCGACTGTACCAATGTGGATGAGATCAAGCGGCAGATCGACGTCGGGATGCGCGTGTTCGATGTCTTCGGCGAGAGGGTTGGCACAATCGACACTTACAACATCGATCGCGAGTATATAGAGGTGCGCAAGAACCCGTTCATCCCTCACGACCTGTATGTGCCGATGGCGCTCGTGGATGGCGTCGATCTGGTTACACGTGACGTGCACCTTGCGGTGACAAAGGACCACCTCAAGCGTGTGCACGTCACGATGGGACAGAATGGCGTCGACATAGCTGCTATCGTGGCTCCGGATAACTAGTGCGGCCACGGGCGCTGGTCGTGGCCGGGACCATTGCCCTCGACGGTCTTTTTGCCGCGCCCATTAGCGGCGCCTCCATGAACCCAGCCCGTTCCTTCGGGCCGGCCGCCGTGGGCGGCTACATGGATACCTACTGGATCTATGTCGCGGGGCCGGTAGCGGGCGCGCTTCTGGCCGTGGGCATCGCGTAGCTGCTTCGTGGCGGGCCCAGCCCGGAGGCCTGCGAAGCTGCTCAAGGGGATGAAGGGTGATGCCCCCGGACGGCGTCAGCCCTGAGGATTTCGAGGAGGATGGCATGGTGCACCGGCGCAGCTTGGTCGCGGTCAATGGCGGCATCACGTCGGGGCATGCCGTGCAGGAAGCGGTCAGGCTCGCCAAGGCCCAAGGGGCACACCTGCGCGTCGTCGCCCCCATGCAGATAGGTCATCAGCCAGCACTGGAGACCCGGATCGTAGATGACCGAGAGCTCTCCGACCGGTGCGCCGGAGACGACCGTGGCGTGCGCCGGGTTTGCCGTCCATTGCGGACGTCCGGCCGAATCGGTGTCGCTCTAGTACCGGTAGCCGGCAGGGCCACCGTTGCCACGATCACGCGCTCAGCGCCGCGTGAGGAGCCTCGGCCGGCACCCAGTCCGGCCTGCTACCGCGGAGCGTGCGACTCACCGCACGCGCCAGCATCGGATCCCAGCGGTGACCGCCATCGGCCTCGAGCCGCGAGATAATGGCATCGGTGGGGAGAGCATCGCGCCGATACGAGACGCGCAGCATCGTGTCGACACTCTCAGCGATGGCCAGAATCCGGGCGCGCAGCGGAATCGACTCGCCCGCCAGATGATCGGGATAACCGGAACCGTCCCAGCATTCATGGTGATGAAGCATCGTCACGAGCACAGATTCGGGTAAGCTCGCACGACCGGCGAGCGCTACGCCGATCCGCACATGCTGCGCCATCTGGCAGCGCTCTTCGACGCTGAGCGTCCGCGACGCCGCCCAGAGCGCGCGCGGCAGACCAACCTTCCCCACGTCGTGCAAGCGAGCGGCCTGCTGCAGGACCGCGAGATGGCGGGGCAGCAGCCCGACCTCCGCGGCAAGACTCGCGGCTACCCGCGCGACACCGCGTCCGTGGCCGCAATGGCCGAATTCCGCTTCCTCTTGCTCGTCCACGGCCTGGAGCAGCTGCTGCTCGCTGAGCGTGCTCAAACCTTCTACGAGCCGCATGGCGCTCTCGTCCTGCTGCTGCTCGGCGCGCACCCGTGCTTCAGCCGCTGCCTTGACCGCGCGCAGGTGTGACTGCGCCCCCTGCTCAAAGGCGCGCTTGATGAATTGCTCCGCACCATGCTCGCGCTCCGTCGGGATCCGCGCGTACAAGGCGACGTCCGTGCCGGACCCATGCGCCTGAAGGAGCACCACGTCCCGAGCCCCGATGTAAGGGCCGCCCACATGGAGGGCCACCTGACGCCGAGGCGGCTGCAACTCGAGCCGCCTGACCGGTGTTGCTTCGTCCTGAGCAGCCGGCCGCCCCGGCGTCGCGTTGGACTGCGTTGCATCCGGCACGGAGTCGCGGGTGAGATCGCTCGATTCGGCCAGCCAGCCGACATCCGCATGGGCCAGGAGATCGAAGACGAGGGCTACAGGTGCGTCTACCGACACCTGCTGGGGGACGATGTCAATCTGGCGCAACATCGATCTGCCTCCCGAACAGTCGCAGTATTGCACAACCTGTGCCCGCACGCAGTCACCGTCCCGGCCATCGAATTCCACTACCCACTCGGGTAGTGGCTTCGTCCGGCTGGTCTCGCCGTCTCTTCTGTCACGGTGACGATCGGGCTGCCGGCGTGCACCGCGCACACGCGGTGTCGCCGCCGCAGCATGCCCGCCACCCCAGACGCCGGACTCGAAACAGCACGGCGACACGGGCCCATACCACGCAGCGGTAGTTCGCTGGCCGGCCGCTCCCGTTGCGCGCAGGTCATGGGGACCGGTGATCAGCCGGTGCCGAGGCTGAGCTACGACGCGATGAGTTTAGCCAGCCAGGAAACTCGAATCGAGGTCGAGACGACGGCTGCGCACGCGCACGCCGGCTACGGTCTGCTGCGAATGACCTCGGTGCCGCTCGCCAGGTCATGCCAGCCACGCTTGTCTTTCTGCCAGGCAACCGAGATCACGCCGAGAAAGATGCACAGGAAGCTGACGAAGAGCATGAGGATAGCGTCCTATCGCCTGCGACCACGTCATGAGGTCACCGGAGCAGTCACGGACCGTCAGACCGAGTGCTTGCATTCCCGGAGTGCGCCCCGTGCGTGTCCAGAACACAGCAAAGTACGCAAGCGACACGGCGCAGCTTACGATGAAGCTGAACCCGCCCGCGTCCAGGCCGATCAGGCCGCCGAGAACCAGGCCCATGATCTTCTGTGCGATCCAGAGCACAATGGAGTCTATGACGTAGGCGCCGGTGCGAATCCAGAAGCCCGCCGGCGTGACGCCCAGGCGGAGCCCACAGGAGTTGCAGTACGTGGCCGTGGCTGTGTTCCGGTGATTGCACGCGCCGCAGTACACGTCGAACTCTCCGGAGCCGCTTTCCAACGCCGAGGCGGACAAGATGCTCAGGGCAGCCGGACCGGACGGCACCACCTCACCGCCTGAGCGCGCACGTGACGCCGCGGCGCCGGACGGCTGCCACGGGTACGATCCGAAGGCGCCTGCGCCCGCGGCCGTCGGCGCCGCCGTCAAGGCATGTACGCTCAGGCGGCCCTGCAATGCCTGGCCGAACTCGGCCACGGTGGGAAACCGGCTCGTGCTCGCCATGTTGAGCGCGCGGTCCAACGCTAGATC
Organism: uncultured bacterium; assembly: GCA_963827235.1. Classification (GTDB taxonomy): domain Bacteria; phylum Chloroflexota; class UBA5177; order JANWHV01; family JANWHV01; genus JANWHV01. The sequence continues at coordinate 39,788 of CAWHAE010000008.1, read as the reverse complement.
AACGTGCTCGCTGATCGAGGGCACGACGCTTCGCGCTCGAGGGAAGACAAACGGCGTGAAAAGCGTCGGGTCGCGTCCCGTGAGAAGGTGGTGCAGCGTCGCAGCGAGCGCATACTCATCCGAACGAGCGTCCGCCAGGCCCTGATACTGCTCGGGCGGGGCATAACCTCCGGTGCCGATGGCAGTGCCGCCGGCCACGACCGTCGGTCGAGCTATACCAAAGTCGACAAGGGTGACCCTTCCGTCCGGGCGAAGAATCGCGTTTTGAGGCTTCACGTCGCGGAAGATGATCGGTGGATCCAGGTGGTGCAGGTACGAGAGCGCGTCCACCAGCATGGCCGCCCAGGTGAGGACCGTGGCCTCCGGAAATGCACGGCCGCCATTGACCTTCAGGCGCTCGGCCAGCGTGTGCCCGTCCACGAGCTCCATGATCAGGCAGCGGGCATCGCCTTCCATCACGACATCGCGGATCTCGCAGATACCAGGATGGCTGAGCTTTGAGAGCACGCTGATTTCCCGGTCGAACATCGCCTTGGCCTCGGCGGCCTCATGCGCGCCTAGACGGGTCAGATCGATGGTCTTTATCGCGCACGGCCGGCCCTCCAGGCGTTCATCAGTTCCACGCCACACGGTGCCCATTGAGCCGAAGCCAATACGTGAATCCACCCGATACCGGCCGGCCACGAGCTGGCCCTGGCGGAGCGAAAGGGAAGCGCTACTAGTGGTCGGCGGCGAGCCGTCACCGCCCGGCGCCGGCGACCGCGGAGGCGAGCCAGGCTCCCGATCAGCCTGAAGCTGCGGATCGGGATCAGGCGCTGCGCTGCCCAGGAGCGGCGCCCCCATGCCGCCCAGCGGCCTGGTCGCAGCGGCGCCCGTGGCAAACGTTTGTTTGGCGGCAAGAAGAGGGCTTCCGCAGGACGGACAGCTCGGGCAATCCTCAAGCGTTGCCGCGCCACACACAGAGCAGACTACCATCGGCATACTGCCTCCCGAGAGGAGCGGGTCGACGCCCGCCGTAAGAATACACGATGCGGATGAGCGGCGGCAATCGACCATTCGGGCCGCGAGACATGGTGACAAGCGGAATATCGGATCGCCATCGCGGAACCCGTTGAAAGCTCCCGCGATCCGACAGGGCGGCGGTGCTATGGTAGGAGTTAACCTCAGGCTCGACCTCAACCGCCAGCTCCGAAGCCAAAGGAGGCTGCAATGGCCGATATCGTGTTGTTCCACTCCGTGCTTGGCCCCCGGGCCGGCGTAACGGACGCCGCCGATCGCTTGCGGGCCGCGGGGCACACCGTGCATACGCCCGACCTGTACCGCGGTGAGGCGCGGTTTGACGCGTACGAGCCCGCGATGGCCTACCAGGAGGGCATCGGCTACAGGGAGCTACTGCGACGCGCCTCGGACGACGTGGCGCAACTGCCCACCACGATCGTGTACATGGGGTTCTCGGCGGGAGGCGCGCCGGCAGAGTGGCTGGCGGCAACGCGTCCGGGCGCACTGGCCTGCGTCCTGCTGCACGCCGCTCTTCCCCTGAAGATCATGGGTCTGGATGCGTGGCCGGCCACCGTCCCCGTGCAGGTACATTTCATGCAAGGCGATCCGTTCCGCGAGCAAGCCGAGATCGACGGCATGGCCGCGGACGTGCGCGCCGCGGGAGCGCCCTTCGAGCTGTTCGAGTATGCCGGGGCCGGCCATCTGTTTACCGACCCCAGCCTGCCGGCCGAATACGACGCCACGGCGGCGGAAACGCTGTGGAGCCGCGTGCTGGCGCTGCTCAGCGGGCTCGGTGGCGATGGTCGTGACCCGGACAGCAATCGATCCGCGATGGGCCAGTAGCGGTCGAGGCGTCTACCGCGGCATCGCGGGCGGTGCTGCCGGCTACGGGGGTGAGGAACTCGTCGGTCTGCCCGGGCGCCCCGGCCGCTTGCGCGGAGCCGCGCTACGTGCTCGCAAAGGTATGGTCTCCCGCCCTGCTCAACACAATGCCATCGCTTGCCGCGGCGTGCATTGGGCGCGGCCGCGGCTCCGCCATGGGGATCTCGACCACGCCGGCACAGCCTATTGCCTGCTTCAGGGAGAAGTCGCTCGTCCTCCGGCCGGGGGCACGGAGGCGCTCGAGCAAACCCGGCTGAGTCCGGTTAGGGTCATTTATCCAGATGCTCTGGACGAGTGCCACGGGCAGTGCCGGCGCTACCATGCGTTGGTACCGCTGCACCCGGCGCCCACGGGTTACGACCGCAATCACGAGTACGCGCGGCGCGGACGCCGGCGTCCGCTGGCATAAAGTGCTTACACACTGTTTAATGTTGGCTATATTTCGGAAATGGCGCGGCAATACGTGACACCTAGAGTTGGCTTGTGCACCACACGAGAGGGTGCCAGGAGCAACAGAAAGGGTCCGGAGATGCACGCACTTCACGGTTCTCGGTCACGGTTCGCCAGAGGATTGGCAATTGGTGTCGTTCTCGCGCTGGCGGCAATGCAACCGCTGGCGGCGCGCGCATCCGGGCTGCCGACGATCGGCGCTTCGGCGACGAACGGCGCAACGATCCAGGTGTCCCGCGCCGCTGGCAATCAGGTAGCGGCCGACGCTGCCGTACCACTTCCAAGTGCCCCATTCTGCGCGTCGCACCATTACCCTACCGGTGCGTCCGCCCACTATTCGGTCCTGCGGGTCGGCGGCAGTTGTTTCCCCTTCCCGGGCAGCGTACACGTCGCGATACGAGACATGACGACCGGCGCGGTGCTGCGCAACTGGGTCACAGTGCCGCTGGCCGTGACTTCCCTGCCACCCGGCTGGGGCGGCCACTTCCAGTACGTGACGCAGGGAGACGCTCGCCCCGGCGACGCCATACGCTTCTGGATCGTGGATGGAGCATGGCATCGGATTGTGACGGTGGCCGACACGCCGTAACCGAAGGCCGGCGATGCCGGGTGTGCCGTTCTCCCACGCATGCGTGGGAGAACGGCACACCCGTGCCAAGGCTACCGCCTCCTGCCGCTCGAGCTCGGCAAGAGTGGACCCTTTGGGCTCACCCTGTTTCAACGGAAGCAGGTGCCGGGGTACCTGCAGGGTGCGAGAGCAGCTCGGCAGGCGAGTGCCGTCAACCGGCGACGACCAGTGGGCTGTCACCAAGCAGTGATCGCGGAAGGAAACCGATCTCTCGCCGGCGCCGTACGTAACTACGAGCATGTACGCTACACTTCGTTGCAAGCGTGGCGAGGATCGCCGTCGAGCAGAAAGGCAGAATCGAATGCCTCGCCAACCCGCATCCAGGCCACGTACCATCCATGTCGGCCGCCGCGTATTCCTGTCCGCCCTCGCAGCCGGCCTGGCCGGGCTTGTGATCGGAGCGAAGAAGCTGCCCGGCGCCAGCCTGATTGCCTCGGCGTTCTCTGTCAACGGCTTCCAGATCTACACGACGAGCGGCATTCCCCGGCTCGACGCCAAGAGCTACCGCCTCAAGGTCGACGGACTGGTGCAGTTTCCCGGCACGTATGAGCTTGCCGAGCTGCTGGCGATGCCGAGCACCGGCATCGTGAAGGACTACCACTGCGTCACGGGCTGGGTCGTGCCGAACTGCCGCTGGGAGGGTGTAAAGCTCAGCGATTTGCTGGCACGAGTGCAACCACTACCCAACGCGCGATACGTGCTCCTCTCATCGGCGGACGGCAGCTACACGGAGAGTCTCAGCATGGATCAGGCGCACCTGCCGGACGTGCTGCTCGGGTACAAGCTCAACGGCGCAGCGCTATCGGCGGAGCAAGGATATCCGCTCCGCCTGGTCATTCCGGACATGTACGGATTCAAGTACATCAAGTGGGTGAACAGGATCACTCTCAGCAGCAAGCTGCGGATCGGGTACTGGGAGCAAATGGGCTACGCAACCGACGCCTGGCTGGGCCCTCGCAGCAACTACGGCTACGCGGGATCCGGCATCGTCTATCCGGGATCCTAGACCGCACCGGCGGGCTGCAGCTCGGTAGGTGCGGCGCCTCTACTTGAGAGTGAAACACGCACGGGCGGAATCAGTTGCCAGCATGTGCTACATCGCGGCGAGCGGCGGAGCAGTGCTCAAGAGCGCGCAGGCGACGAGCGTGGTCGACCCGAGCTGCTGGTGAGCGTGCCCGGCGCCGGCCCGGCGACAGGCACCAGGCGCACACCGTAGCGAGCCAGCGCCGCCACGACGATGTGGGACGCCCACGGCGCGCCAGTCTCGAGCAGGGTGTCGAGGTCGGCGAGGCACTGCTCGAAGCCTGCCGGAATCAGCAGCATCAGGAAACGTGCGGGCTCCAGCGAGGGGTTGCTCAGCGCATGCGCCGTGCCCCGGGGCAGGAAGATGAACGCTCCCGCCTCAAGCAACCGCTCGCCAAGATCCTGCCTCGCCAGCAGTGTGCCCTCCAGCACATAGACTGCAGCGTCCTCCGCGGTATGGACATGCAGCGGCAGGGCGACAAAGCCCGGCGCCAGCTCGTGGTCCAGGAGGGCAAGACGACCGCCGGTGTCCGCGGTGCTCGCCGCGATCACGATGGTGTTGCCGGTGCCAAGGATGGCCGTGCACCTGTTCACCGATTCCCTCCTCTCCGCGTGATCGTGCCGGGGGCGGCGCTGCCCTCGGCGTCTGTCGCGCCCGCCAAGGATGACCGCTAGGCCTGCGGTCATGCTTGTGCATGGCGGGACGCTCAGCTCACGCTGAAGTGCCCGATCATCCCTTCCATGACATGGGGCTCGCCGTGCTTCGTGGGGCCCGGCATGAAACAGACTGCCAGGTAGTGCCCGGGCACCAGCTTGACCGTGACGTCCGAACTTTGCCGCGGGGAGATCATGCTCGTCGCGGCGACGATAGTAGTGATCCTGGCCTGGGCAAAGCCCGGATTGGCGCGACCCAGGCTGGCGTTGTACTCGCTCTTCGTGTCGTTGATGAGCGTCAGCGCGACCAGTCCGGTGTGCAGCGTTCGGGGAAAGCGGGGTGCGGAAGCTCGCAGAGTGACCGTCTGGGCGGATGCCTGGGCCAGCGAGGCCCGCGATGGCGGCGCGGCGAGGGCAGGGAGCGCGAGTCCCAGGACGAGCGCAGCCGGTAGCGGTGAGATGAGTCGTGCGCGCGAATGGCGTCGCTGGCGACCGGGGCAGGTAAATGTTTGCATGACTGTGTCGACCTTTCTGCGGGATTGAGATTGACGGAGAGTGCTCTGCTTGGGCGGCCGCCCATTGCCTATTCTTGGCGGGATGAGCGCGCGCGGCCACACAGTACTCACATAAACGCGCACGTAACACGGCCAATCCGCAACAGTGCACGCTGGTATGCTGTTGCTACCAGCCGCACACCTGTGGCCGGCAGGGGCGGCAGGAAGGCCGGACTGGAGGCGGAACCTGGCCACGAAGCTCCCAACAGACCACTTCGGGGATCAGTTGCGGCGCCGGCGCCTGGAAGCAGGGCTGTCCCAGGAGGCGCTGGCCGAACGGTCCGGTCTAAGCGCGCGGGGCATTAGCGACCTGGAGCGCGGAGTCAACCGGAGCCCGCAGCGCGAGACCCTGCTGCGGCTGGCCGACGCGCTGGCACTGCCGGCTGCCGACCGCGCGGTCTTCCTGGCCGTGGCGCCGCGTCGCGCTCCCAGCTCCCGCGCCGGCCAATCCGCCGAGCCTAACGCGCCGGCCGCGCTGCCGACACCGCTGACCGTATTGCGCGGACGCGATGCGGAAGTGCGGCAGCTTACCGCCCTCCTGCAGCCCAGACTGAACGCGGGCTCGACGGCGCGACTGGTAACGCTCACCGGCCCGGGCGGCGTGGGTAAGACGCGCCTAGCCCTGGCAGTTGCCGCGGAACTGGTCACAGCCTTTGCCCATGGGGTGGTCTTTGTGTCCCTGGCCGAGCTGCGAGAACCTCAGCTGGTTCTGGCGGAGCTGGCGCAGCGTACGGGATTGCGCGCGGAGGAAGGCCGGCCGGTAGCCGAGACGCTGGCTACCCACCTGAAGAACCGGCAGCTGCTGCTCGTACTGGACAACTTCGAGCACCTGCTCCCTGCCGTGCCTGCACTGGCTCGTCTGCTGGAAGACTGTCCCGCGCTCACGGTGCTTGCCACCAGCCGACTTCTGCTGGGCGTACGCGGCGAGTCGGTGGTGACGGTCGAGCCGCTGGCGGTGCCCGATCCCGGACATCTCCCGCCGCTCGAGGTCCTCGCACAGGTGCCCGCGGTGACCGTCTTCCTGGAGCGGGTGGCAGAGCAGAGAGCAGGCTTCGAGCTGAACGCGGCGAACGCGGCAACGGTGGCGGGGGTGAGCGCTCGGCTGGACGGCCTGCCGTTGGCCCTGGAACTGGCGGCGGCGCAGGTACGGCTCTTCTCGCCGCGCGCCCTGCTCGCCCGACTGGAGCGGCGCCTCGAGGTGTTGACCCGAGGACCACGCGACCTGCCACCGAGGCAGCAGACCATGGCGACCACGATCGCCTGGAGCTACGACCTGCTGCAGACACCCGCGCAGGCGATCCTGCGGCGGGTGGCCGTGTTCGCCGGCGGCCTCACGATGGAAGCGGCTGAAGCCATCTGCCTATCGGAAGGCGGCCCGCCGGGCGCGGTGCTGTCCGGCCTGACGTCGCTGGTCGACGCGAGCCTGCTCCAGCGGAGCGATGCGGCCGATGGTGAGGCGCGTTTCACAATGCTGGAAGTAATCCGCGAGTTCGCCGTCGACCGGCTTCGGGAGAGCGGCGACCTGACCGGGGTGTGCCGGGTGCACGCGGGTTACTTCACGGAACTGGCGGAGCAAGCAGAGCCGGCGCTACGTGGTACCGAGCAGAGCGTGTGGCTCGAGCGGCTGGTGGCCGAGCGCGACAACATGCGCGCGGCGCTGCACTGGTGCATTCTCGAGGAAGGCGACAGGCTGCTGGGACTGCGCCTTGCCACCGCACTCGGCAACTTCTGGAAAATGCGAGGCCAGTATCGCGAGGGGCGCGAGTGGCTGCGGGCGGCGCTCGCAAGACAGCCTGCGGCCGAGGACGGGCTGCGGGCCAGGGCGCTGAGGCAGGCGGGCGACCTGGTGTACTGGCTCGGCGACGTGGCTTTGGCGCAAGCCGAATACGAGGAGGCACTGGCGCTGTGGAGGGCAGCGGGCGACAGCAGTCAGGTGGCCCAATGTCTGCTCAGTCTCGGCAACGTGGCCCTGGAGGAGGAGGACTACGGCAGGGCACGCGACCTCTATGAGGAGGGCCTGGCTACCGTAGGTGCGGCCGGTGACCGGCAGGTGCGGTCCCGTCTGCTGAGCAATCTGGGCGTGCTTGCCGAGCAGGAGGGGAACCTGGAGCAGGCACTGGCCGCATTCGAGGAGTGCGCGCAGGTGTTTCGCGAGCTGGGGGACGGGCATAGCCTGGCCCACCAGCTGGCAAACATCGGGGACACGGCGCTCTTAATCGGCGATCGCGAGCGAGCACGCAGGTGCCTGCTCGACAGCCTGGCCATGCGGCGCGACCTGGAGGATACGGACGGGCTGCGCTGGACTTTGCACGGCCTGAGCTTTCTGGTCCGCCAGGACGGCGACGCCGAGCGTGCCGTCCGGCTCCTGGGAGCGGCGGAACGACTCACCGAGCAGATCGGGGCGATACTCGGCGCGGAGCGTCAGGCCCGTTACGATGAGCACCTTGCGGCGCTTCGCGCGCAGCTGGGGGAAGGCGCTTTCATGGCCGCGTGGGCCGAGGGGTACGCCCTGGAGGAGAAGGCGGCCATCAGTTACGCGCTCGGGCTCTGAGAGTGAGGCCACCGCGCCCAATGGGAACTACCACGCCTTCGTGACCGAGCTGAACGCCGCGGGCAGCGGCCTGGTCTACAGCACCTACCTGGGCGGTAGCGGCAACGACGGCGGGTGGGCCATCGCCCTGGACGGCAGCGGCAACGCCTACGTCGCGGGCTATACCACGTCCAGCGACTTTCCCGTGGCGGGCGGCGCCGAGCAGAGCGACTACGCGGGCGGTGAGGACGCCTTCGTGGCCAAGCTCTCGGTGCCTGCCGCACTGACCGCGACGCAGGACCGCTGCAGCTGCAACAGCGCGCAGCCCGCGGCCGGGCAGTCCTTCAACACGCGAACCGGCAACTACGTCACCGGCAGCACGGACCTCGAGGTGGACAGCGCCGGACCCGGCGCTCGCCTGGAGCCGCACCTACAACAGCCAGGCCACCGGCGACCCCGGCCAGCCCGGCATCCTGGGCTACGGCTGGCAGAGCTCGTACGGCGCCTACCTGCTCACGCCCAGCATGACCGGAGGCATCGCGAACACCATGATCGTGGTCGCCGCCAACGGCGACTGGCAGCAGTACGCGATCACCGGCCCCGGCCAGTTCGCGCCCTACCCCGGCGTGTACAGCACGCTGGTGGAGAACGAGGACGGCAGCTTCACCCAGACGGCCTGCCGGACCAATCGTCGCTGACCTTCAACGCGGCGGGGCAGCTGAAAGGCGAGAGCGACGGCCACGGCGGCATGCTGACCCTGACCTACACGGGCGGCCTGCTCAGCAGATCGGCGACACCAACAACGCGGCCGCTACCTCGACCTGGCCTACAACCCGCCGGCCAGCTGCAGGACGTACGCGACCCCGCCGGCAGGCAGGCGCAGTACGCCTACTCCGCGGCCGGCGACCTGCAGCAGGTGACGGGCGTGATGGACCGCGTCACGACAGTACAGCTACACCAATCACCTGCTGACGGCGACCGACGACAACCTGGGCGAGACGGACGCGTCCCAGACGTACGACGTCTACACACCGGCCGGCAAGGTGATCGGACAGAGCCTGCAGAACGGCACGACGCTCACCGCCGCGTACACGCCCGGCCAGACCACGGTAGTCACCACCGGACCGGACGAGCACGCAGGACACCACGATCTACCAGTACGACCCGGATACCAACATGCTGACGGGCGCGATGCGCGACGGCGTGCAGCTTTCAGCGTCGCAGTTTGACGCGAACATGGCGCCCGGCACCACGGTGGACGGCGACGGCAACAGCACGCAGGAGACGTCCAACAGCTGGGGCGAGCCGACCGAGCGTGACCAACGCGCTCGGCCAGACCAGCAGCATGCAGTACGACAGCCTCGGGCCGGCCGATCACGGCGACCGATACCATGGGCCGGCAGACGGCCCTGTCCTACGACGCGGCAGGCAACCTGATTCAGGTCACCACCGGGATCACCACGACCACGACGCCCGGCGAGAGCATGCAGGAGGCCGCTGCCTCCATGCGTTTCACCCCGGCCGCCGCGGCGGCAGAGGTGGGCGCGGATGGGGCCATCACCACGACCGCGCCGCTGAGCCTGACCACGCAGTACGTCTACAACGTGCGCTACCCGGGCAAGAACTGGCTGGAGGACGAGATCAGCCCCCAGGGCGTGGATACGCGCTACGACTACGACGCGACCGGCCAGCTCACCGAGCAGACGGTGGGCTACGGCGCCAGCCTGGCCGAGAGCACCGGCTACGGCTACGACACGCTGGGCCGGGTGATGACCACCACCGTGGGCCTGAACACGCCGCTGGCCCGCAGCGACGTCACGCTCTACAACGCCGACAACTCCGTTGCAGGAGACCATCCAGAACGACAGGACGGGCACCTACAACCCGCTCTATCCCGACCAGGACGTGACCACCAGCTACGGCTACGACGGCCTGGGCCGGCAGATCTGGGTGCGGGACACGCTGGGCCACTACAGCGTCACCCACTACAACGCGCTCGGCCAGGTGGACTGGACGCTCAAGAACCTGCAGCCGGTGCCGCTGGACGGCAGCGGCAACCCGATCATCCCGGCACGCCGCCCGCCTACAGCCCCAGCGCAGACGGACGCCAACGTGGCCACGCTCTACGGCTACGACAGCCTGGGCCGCACGCAGCTGGTGACGCAGACCGGCATCCTGACCGGCACCTTCAGCCTGGCCGGCAAGACCTTCAGCGCCGCCACCACGCGCACCACCGCCTACGACGTACGACAGCCTGGGCCGGCTGAGCACCACCACGCTCGACTAGCAGCCCGGCGTGGGCACGGGAGCGGACGTCAACGTGGTGACGCAGACCAGGTACGACAACCAGGGCAACGCGACCTGGCAGCAGGACGCCCTGGGCCGCTGGACCGAGACGCTCTACGACGCCCTCAACCGGCCCTACGAGACGATCCAGAACTACGAGAACGGCGACCCGCTGACCGTGGACCCGGCCAACCAGAGCTGGACGGACGGCCACGACACCGACATCATCCAGTACACCAGCTACAACGCCGACGGCACCACGAACCAGAGCATCGCCAACTACGTGGACGGTACGTTCAGCGCCACGGCGCCAATCACGGACACGATCACGCAGTCGCAGTACGACCCGCTGGGCCGGGTGACCACGACCATCCAGAACTAGGACCCCAGCACCCTGGGCACTCGCACGGACACCAACCGCACGAGCACGACGCAGTACGACCCGGCGACGGGGCTGGCGGTGGGCGAGCAGGATGCGCTGGGCCGCTGGACCAGCACGCTCTACGACCAGCTCGGCCCGAGCCGGCGCGAGCATCCAGAACTGCACCGATGCCAACGGCAACCCGGTGGCCACCGGCTGCGCCGCCTTCGACGCCGGCCATCCCGACCGCAACGTGCCCGCGAGTACGGGCTACGATGCCCTGGGACGAGCGTACCAGAGCATCGACGCCCTGGGCCGCGTGACGCAGACCAGCTACGACGGCCTGGGGCGGAGCGTGGCGGTGACCGAGAACTGCACGGACCGCGGCGGCGCGCCCTCGCTCAGCGGCTGTGCCGCCTACAACGCGCTCTACCCGGACCGCAACGTGACGACCGGAACCGGCTACGACGGCCTGGGCCAGACGCTGAGCACGACGGATGGCGATGGCAACACGAGCAGCTTCACCTACGACGGGCTGGGCGACCAGGTCACCAGCACGGACCCGATGACGCCGCACCACCACCAGCGGCTACGACGGCACGGGCACCGAGCGGTGGACGCCAGACGCCCGACGGCCGGCTAACGGTGAGCTTCGTGGACGGGCTGGGCCGGGTGGCGGAGAGCATCGCGGACTTTACGACCGGCAACGCCGGCCAGACGGGCAGCGCCAGCGCGCCCGACCAGGACCTGGCGACGAGCACGGTCTACGACGCCGCGGGCCGCACCCTCGCCACCACGGACCCGGACGGCATCGTCACCGCCTACACCTATGACCTGCTCGACCACCAGACCAGCGTGACCAAGAACGCGGTCACGGGAAGCTGCACGCCTGCCACCCTGCAACGTGACCACCAGCTACCAGTACGACCGGGCGGGCAACAGGGTCGCGATCACCGACGCCGACGGCCACACACGGAGCTTCGCTACGACGCCGCGAACGAGCAGATCACGGCCACGGACGCCCTGGGCAACGTGACGACCTCCGACTATGACCTGGGCGGGCGGCTGGTCGAGCAGCACGACCCGCGGGGCAGCGCAGACGACGTCACCTACGCCTACGACGGGCTCGACCGGCAGACGGGAGAGAGCGCCCCGGACCTGACGGCGCCGATCAGCGCCACCTACGACGCCCTGGGCCAGCGCACCAGCCTGAGCGACGGCACGGGCACCACCAGCTTCACCTACGACCAGCTGGGCCGCATCACCCAGGTGAGCGCCCCCACCACGGGCACGGTGGGCTACGCCTACGACGCCGAATGGGCAGCGCACCGGGCTGACCTACCCGGACGGCACGAGCCTGGCCTACCGCTACGCAACCGACGGGCAGCTGCAGAGCGTGCTGCAGGGCAGCAGCACCCTGGCGAGCTACCAGTACGACACCGAAGGCCGGCTGCAGACGATCGGCCGAGCTGAACGGCACGACCACCAGCTATGGCTATGACGGCGCGGACCGCGTCGCCGACCTGCTGACCATGCAGGGCAGCACCACGCTAAACCACTACGGCTACCAGTATGACAAGCTGGGTCTGGTGCAGCGGGCGGCAGAGAGCCTGGCCACCGCTTCCGGGACCGCGAGCGCCACCGTCACCGCGACCGGCACGCTCACGCCCACCGATACCGACACGCCGATCCCGTCCGCGACCTTCACACCCGCCGCCACCGACACCGACACACCGGCTGCCACCGACACCGACACACCGGCCGCCACCGACACACCCAGTGCCACGCCCACCGACGACGGCACCGGAATGCTGGTCCTGCCCAACCCCGGCACGGCGCTGCAGGCCGGCGGCACCGGCGGGCTCGCCGTGGAGCAGGCCGGTTTCGTCGAGCAGGGACCGGCGGTGCAGGCAGCGGCCGGCAGACCGCTCGCCGGGGTAGCCCCGGCAGCGTGGGCCGGCAGCCACGCGGCAGCCGGCACGCCGCCGACCGCCACCAAGACCCCGGCGCCCCCGACGGCCACGAAGACGCCCGTGCCGCCGACGAACACACCGCTGCCGCCGACCGACACCAAGACTCCCGTGCCGCCGACCGCCACGAAGACGCCCGTGCCCCCGACCAACACGCCGCTGCCGCCAACCGCGACGAAGACGCCGTTACCGCCGACCGCCACCAAGACTCCCGTACCGCCAACCGCTACCAAGACCGGCACCCCGACCAAGACGGCCACGGTCACCCGTACGCCGACCACCACCGCCACCCCGACCAGCACCGCCACGCCCACCAACACGGCGACGAACACGGCTACGGCCACCAATACGGCCACGGCCACGCCGACCTTCCAGTCCGCCATCGGCATCACCCGTACCATCACCTACACGTACGACGGCATCCAGGAGCTGACCGGTGCCGTGGAGAGCCCGGGCAGCAGCTTCGCCTACACGTACGACCCGGCTGGCAACCGTACCAGCGTGACGGTCGACGGCACCCAGACCGCGCAGTACACGTATAACGCCGCCAACGAGGTGAGCAACGCCGGCTGGACCTACGACGCGGCGGGCAACCTGACCACGGACGGCACGGCCACCTATGCCTACGACGCCCTGGGCCGGCTCACCGGCACCACGGCCGGCAGCGACAACCGCGACTACGCCTACAACGGCGACGGCACGCTGGTCTCGGCCACCGTCGACGGCACGAGCACGACCTACACGCAGGACCTGGCCGGCGGCATGAGCCAGATCCTCGCGACGGCCACAGGCGGCACGACGAGTGAGTATCTGCGCGACGACGGCGGCAGCCTGCTGGCCGGCGTGACAGGCAGCACGCGCACCTGGTACGGCACGGACACCCAGGGCAGCGTGCGGCAGATCCTCGACGACGCTGCCACCGTCCTCGCCACGCAGAGCTACGACCCCTACGGCAGCCCGGAGACCGCTGGCAACGTCGGCATCTTCGGCTACACGGGTGAGCTGCAGGACGGCACGACGAACGCCGAGTACCTGCGGGCGCGGTGGTACCAGCCGGGGACGGGCACGCTGCTGGGTGTGGACCCGGAGCTGGACGAGACGGGGCAGGCGTACGTCTATGCCGGGGATGACCCGGTGAATGGCGACGATCCGACGGGCGATTGCGCCGTGGGCAGCGTGTCGGTTTCGGCTATGGCGATCTGCGCGCCGGACGCGCTCGTGCCGTTCTTCACCAGCGCCACCTCGACCACGGTCGGGGATGTAAGCCTATGTTCCCCTCAAGGCTCACAGACGGGAGGCACCGGTCTGGCGATGCAGCCGGCAAGCCAGAGCGCAGCGACTAACCCGGCCTCGCGCTCCGTGCGCGGCAGCCCAAGTGAAGATGTTCTGAGCGTGCCGATCCTGGCTTCGGTCAAGCAGGGCGACCCAATCAAGCTGTTGCCGTACTTCGGTACCGACGGCGGAGCCGATACCAATCTCGGTTACGGTGTGGTGCAAGCAGATTTGGCGTGTACGAATCAGGGCCAGGCTGAGGGCATCGACCCATGGGACCCGGACTACGGACCGATGCAGCCGGCGATTGTGGTTCCGCTGCGCTCCGGTGGTGCGCAGTGCGCTGCCGGCACCAACCTGCCTGCCGGTCACTCACTGCTGGTCGTGGTGTTTGGCAACGACCAGGAGAACCACTCGATGATTTTCACCACCGATGGGATGGGTAACTTCGCGAAGTTTGAGGGGCTGTGCACCGTACGACCGACACACGGCAAGACCAATGACAAGTCCCCAGGTTGCAACCCTGGGCAGGCCGCTTCGGGAGACCAGCAGTTGTACTACAGGACATCCGTGCAAGCCTACGCGCATCTCACCACCGATTCGCCAGGGCTCGCGCACGCTCGAGACGAGTTTGTTTACCTACTGAATAGTCCGATGGCGATAGCGGACGTGTTCATTGCAGCCATGGGCCGCCGCGTGAACGCAGCCAACGGTGGGCGCGGCATCGACTACCGAGCCTTTATGTCCAACTGCCATACCTTCACCTACACAGCTCTAGTTGTGCTGGGTCTCGCACGGACCATGCAACTCTACGACATAGAAACTATAGGCTGGGGCCATCCGCTGCCGGGTGTGCTCGGCGGGGGGTGAGGAGGTAACCAAGATGACCACAAAGGCGTATCCGTGTGCCATGCGTAGTGCGACACGTGGCGTTCACCTGAGCTGCAGCAGGGCGCGCCCCGTGCTCCGCCGCCGGTTGGCCAGCGCACCTCACTGTTGGAGGGTCGGAGCGGCATGATGTGGGCGATAGCCAAAGTTGCACTTTGCAGCAGCCTGCTCATAGCCAGCGCATGTCGAGCAGGTAGCACCCACGCCGCTGCCTCGCTGCCCAACGCCTATCCGCTGAGCATCACCACGGCTGCTGACGGCAGCGTGTGGTTCATCCAGAATGCCGGCATTGAGCGGATAGCCCCGAATGGGCAGATGACGCTTGTTCGCGTGCCGGGTATGCGCCAACTCACTGCCAACTCGCCAGGTGAGTTTAGCGCCACGGAGGCATGCTTGTTCGCATGCGGACAGACCATCGTAGGCGGGCGGGATGGCAGCCTGTACTTCATTACGAGTGCGGGAGTAGACCGTATGGACCCAGGTGGCAGGCTGAGTGGGCTGCCGATCGCATGGCCGGCCGGCTGGTTCGGGCGGCTCGAGAATCTCATGGTGGCGCCGGACGGCAGCGTCTGGGTTGCAGCGCACTGTCGCACGCTAGGGCAAGCTCTAGACACCAGCGAGGAGTGCATCGCGAGCTTCAGACCGAATAGCCAACAAGTTCGCTGGCTTTCGCCCGTCATCGGGAACGATAGCATGCTAGCGCCCAGCCTCGAGGACACAATCTGGTTGGCCCTGGGGAACAGTGTCTCTCGAATCGACCCGCACGGACGAACGCTCTTCAGACGCACGTTTCCAACGGTGCAACGCCGTGGCCCGGGTGCTTCAGGTGCAGCGACGATTTCGAGCCTGTTCGGTGTGGGCGCAGGCAAGGACGGCAGCTTGTGGTTCGGGGCCAACCTCAATGGAGGCTCAAGCGTCGGCAGCCTCGGGCATGTTGCTGCAGACGGTTCGATGGCCTTGTACCCAGTTCCGTTCGACACATATAGCGGTATACCGGCAGCGATTGCTGTCGGCAACGACGGCTCCGCGTGGTTTACTGAGGTGATGAGCAACCGAATTGGTGTGCTCACGCCGAAGGGCAAGGTTCGGACGTTTGCGGTGCCCGCCGAGCGGTACGACCTAGTGGCAGAAGTCGCACTAAACCAGCGGACTGGGATCACGCTCGGCGGCGATGGCAACATGTGGTTCACCGAGACTTGCACGAATACCATCGGCCGGGTTATGCCATCAGGTAAGATCACGCGCTTTCATATCCCAGGCACGGCGTCACGCGCGGCGGACTGGTGCTTTGGGTAGCAGGAGACCGGCGCCTGGGATGCTGTCAGTGCGCACTGTCGTGACAGCATGATGGCGTGACACGCCATCATGCTGTCACCAACCAGTGCTCCAACAGAGCGTGCATCGGGTCCGAAATGTCCGTGCCGTCGCCTCATTCGTGCAGCAGGCGGCTAGCTTGCTTGTGGCTGTCTTTCTTGAGCAATATGCTGAATTGCTTCCACTCTGGGCCGCTGCGTTCGCGGCATCACCTACACGTACGACGGCATCCAGGAGCTGACCGGTGCCGTGGAGAGCCCCGGCAGCAGCTTCGCCTATACCTACGACCAGGCCGGCAACCGTACCAGCGTGACGGTCGACGGCACCCAGACCGCGCAGTCTACACGTATAACGCCGCCAACGAGGTGAGCAACGCGGGCTGGACCTACGACGCGGCGGGCAACCTGACCACGGACGGCACGGCCACCTATGCCTACGACGCCCTGGGCCGGCTCACCGGCACCACGGCCGACAGCGACAACCGCGACTACGCCTACGACGGCGACGGCACGCTGGTCTCGGCCACCGTCGACGGCACGAGCACGACCTACACGCAGGACCTGGCCGGCAGCCTGAGCCAGATCCTGGCATCCGCCACAGGTGGCACGACGAGCGAGTACCTGCGCGACCATGGCGGCATCCTGCTGGCCAACGTGACAGGCAGCACGCGCACCTGGTACGGCACGGACACCCAGGGCAGCGAGCGCCAGACCATCGACGACGGCGGCAACGTGCTGGCCAGCCAGAGCTACGACCCGTACGGCACCCCGGAGACGAGCGGCCAGGTGAGCATCTTCGGCTATGGCGGCGAGCTGCAGGACGGCACGACGAACGCCGAGTACCTGCGCGCACGGTGGTACCAGCCGGGCACGGGCACCCTGCTTGGCGTAGATCCGGAGGTGGACGCGACGGGGCAGGCGTATGCGTACGCGGCGGACGACCCGGTGAATGGCCGTGATCCGAATGGGCAATGCACCCTCGTCAACGGAAGCCAGACGCTGAATCTTGCCGGCATGCTCGGAGCAGGCGATTGCCTTGACTACATCGACACCGGGGTGATCCAGCAGGGCGGTGCCGCCGGGCAGGCGCTGCGAAACGGCGTGGACGAAGACACCTTCAATAACGAGGTGGGCCAGGATCTCTATGACCTGTACACCGGCCAGTTCAACGGAAACCTTGACCTGAGCACCGATCAGATCTCGGGAACGGCTGGCGAGTACGATGTGCTGGGACAGGTTTCAGAGACGCAGAAGCAGCAACTAGGCGCTGCAGATCTCAGCGACATCGAGCACTGGCAGGCGGAGAACAATCCCGGCGCCATTGAGAGCCAACGAGTTGACGCCCCGACCAAGGGAAAGACGGGGCTGTTCCTCGGCATCTGCCTGGGTATCGCCGGCATGGTGGCAAGCCATCCACTCGTCGCACTCGGAATCATGATCGTGGCGGGCGTGATAGTTATCGGGATCATCGTCTACAAGAAGACGCATCCCAGTCCGACGCCAGCGCCGCCAACGCCAGTCCCGACATCGACGCCCAATGAGCCACACTGGGTTGTTAGGGCAGGGATCGCGAAGCCCGAAGACCTGCAGAAGGGTTATCAGGAACATCAAGCCGTGCCAGGTGTTCATGGACTGTCGGTTCAGTACAATCCCGGCTCGACGGTCGACGGACTCGCCCAGGCGGGCAGGTTCTCCAACAAACAGATAAGCTACGCAACTGAAAGCACGCTAGCCGCTGTCGCAGCATCCTTGAACTATCAGATTCGCCTGATTTCAACTCCGGGAAGGGGCTATCATCACACGCTGAGCGTGTTCGCCAGCTCAGGCCAACCTCTGACTAGCCTTCCTGGTGACTTGGCAGAGGCATTCAGCTCGGCGTTCACGCGCAAACCAAATCCCTTTCCAGTGCCGCGATAACGGAGGCCGAGTAACGATGGAGGATGAACCGATCCTGCGTATCCACCCTGATTTCAACACCATGAACATGGATGATCAGGAGCGTGTACTGCTTCCGACCCATTTTGATAAGGGCTTGCTGGTTCACCTGAAACCAGGCGCTCTGGTAGAGCTTTGGGAGCCATTCGACTTTGAGGTGCTCGCAACGGTTGAGCATGACGACGTTGGCGATAGGTGGTACGCGCGGCCTGACTGGTCTACGCAGCGCAACCTTCAGTCCATTGAACTCAAGCGCTTCTGGGCCCTGGCGTGTGACCGCGACGAGATCGAAAAGGCGGCATCAGCAACGAGGGAGGTCGCCGTGCTTGAGCAGCGTGCGAGGGAGGCCTGGCACGCTCTGACGACAGAGGAACGTGACTACTTAAAGAGCCTACCGCAATTTGCCAGGTATTGCTAATGGATATGCACGATCGACGATATCATGTACTCGTGGCGAATGGCCAGCGTAACTACGTCGTGCGCGGCGGTCCCTTGACGCGACGCTCCGCCCGCACACCCATCTGAGGAACGCCGACTATCTGCGGGCGCGGTGGTATCAGTCGGCGAGGGGCACGCTGCTGGACGTGGACCCAGAGACCGATACAACCGGGCAGGCGCATGCGTATGCCGGGGACGACCCGCAAAACGGCAAAGACCCCAGTCGACGGTGTCCAGTGCCGACTAGCGGCAATTCTTGCCAAGCTGCCAAGCTGATCGCCCGCCTGTTGGAACTGTCCCAGCAGCAGGCCGGGGCACATAAGCGGTGAATGGTAGCGTTCGATGACCCGGCGCCTCCGCCCACCCGGACCGCTCTCCGTCACCTGTGATGCATCCGGCAAGCCGTGCACGATCCGTCATGCCGGTCACACGCGCCCGGTCACGCACATCACGGCGACCTGTGCACACCACCGAAGTGGTGGCGCGAGAACGCGGCCACGTGCACGCGCACCGCCCTGTCCGCCGCCACGGAGACGCCGAGCAGCACGAGCACGGTGCCCTCCGTCACGGCTATCGCGACCGGGACGCCGGAGGGCGAGGGCACGACGCTGCCGATCTCGAGCACCCGTACCATCACCTACACGTACGCCGGCGTCCAGGAGCTGACCGGTGCCGTGGAGAGCCCCGGCAGCAGCTTCGCCTACACCTACGACCAGGTCGGCAACCGTACCAGCGTGACGGTCGACGGCACCCAGACCGCGCAGTACACGTATAACGCCGCCAACGAGGTGAGCAACGCCGGCTGGACCTACGACGCGGCGGGCAACCTGACCACGGACGGCACGGCCACCTACGCCTACGACGCCCTGGGCCGGCTCACCGGCACCACGGCCGGCAGCGACAACCGCAACTACGCCTACGACGGCGACGGCACGCTGGTCTCGGCCACCGTCGACGGCAGGAGCACCGGCTACACGCAGGACCTGGCCGGCAGCCTGAGCCAGATCCTGGGCATGACCAGCGGCGGCGTGGCCAGCGACTATCTGTACGGGGCTGATTGCCTCTCCGCGCTCAACGGCAGCACGCGCACCTGGTACGGCACGGACACCCAGGGCAGCGTGCGCCAGACCATCGACGACGGCGGCAACGTGCTGGCCGGCCAGAGCTACGACCCCTACGGCAGCCCGGAGACCAGCGGCCAGGTGGGCATCTTCGGCTACACCGGCGAGCTGCAGGACAGCGGCACCAACGCCGAGTATCTGCGGGCACGGTGGTGCCAGCCGGCGACGGGCACGCTGCTGGGCGTGGACCCGGAGCTGGATAGCACGGGGCAGGCATACGCCTATGCCGGCGACGACCCGGTGAACGGGAGCGATCCGTCAGGTCTCTGCACGTATGATGGTGGGCTTGGACTACTTCCCGGTGTCGACGGCGACGGATCGTGCGAGGCTTCTATCACAAATCAGCTGACCGGCTCGTCCGAGCTGGTAGCCGCGAGCATCAACGCCCTCGGCACGGCGTTCACAACACCACTGGACTGGCTGTTGGGCGCTGTCCAGCAGGCCTCGGCGGAGAACACGACCTTCTCAGAGGGCGTGGTGCTCACCCCAAATTGCATAAAGGTCCTGCAGAGCACCCCGTTCGGAGGGTACTGCAATGGCGGCTTCCAGGGCAGCACAGCGAAGATGGCCCTGCTGATGACGTGCAGTAGGTTCTCCGCTGACTCCCTCATTTCACGCACGCTCACGCCGCATCACATCTTGACCTATCTGGCCCTTGGTGAGATTGCAGGTACTGAGAACCGGGTCGGGCTTTCGCTGGAGGTCGACCGCGGTGTTGTGGCGCTTGGCATCGGGCTGAGTGCCCCGACGGGCGAGGCCGTTGATCCACAGGAGCAGCGTCTGGCGTACATCGATGGCTTGATGCAGTTGCACGATCTTCTGGATAATGCGAACGAGAGTGCTAAGGCAGCACGCGAGACGGTCGACCAGGCACTTGAGCTGATGGAGAAGAGTCCGGCTGACCAAGCCTTGGCGGCGAGTATTTATAGCACCTACGACAAATCGACCAAATGGATTGAGGACAATGCCTCTACTTTCACGGCAACCACCAGATCGCTGGTAGGTTTGGCGTTCGTTCTCAATCTTGCGGAGTTCCAAACCGAGCACAATTCGTGGAGCATACAGGTCGTCGCTAGTGCTACCGTGAAGACAGGCTTCGACGTTGGCGTTGCGTGGGCTGTCGGTTACGGGGCATCGGAACTGTGTTTTGCTGCAGGATTGGATATCGTGGCGCCCGGTTGTGGCTTGGTGGGCGGCATCCTCGGCGGGATCATGGGAGACGCTACTTACAAGCAGATTAGTGGTCTGGCCTTTGATGGGTTCCAAGCCGTTCTCAGAGAACCGAATACCTAACTACACCTCAAGTGGTCAGGATCAGCCGGCATTTGCCCAAACAGGTGTCCGTGCACCGTCCCCGAGTAATTCGGATGATGCACAGTCGTCGAAGGGAGACAACATGAGGAATGAGGCGACAATAGTGCTCTCTCGCCTGCCCATCTCCAGACCAGGGAGAAATCGATTCAAGGTGCGCATCGACGGCGATGTCGCGGGCAAGATCGCGGTGGGCGAGATCCAGCGGTTTGCTGTGCAGCCGGGTTCGCACACGGTGCAACTGCGTATGGGATGGGCAGCCAGCCGTGCTGTTACGGTTGACGTCTCTTCGGGCGGCGCTATCTCCCTCAACTGTGCCATCCGCGATGACGATATGTCGCCCACACGGCAGATGCTAGACAGCATTTTCGGGCGGTCGCCCTTCCTTGAACTCTGGCAGGTCCAGAACGACGACAGGCGCGACAAGTAGTGGAGCACCAAGAATCCGGCGGCTCAACAACAGCAACGCCGCCTGGAGCTACGACGCGGCGGGCAACCTGACCGCCGACGGCGCGGCCACCTACGCCTACGACGCCCTGGGCCGGCTCACCGGCACCACGGCCGACAGCGACAACCGTAACTACGCCTACAACGGCGACGGCACGCTGGTCTCGGCCACCGTCGACGGCACGAGCACGACCTACACGCAGGACCTGGCCGGCGGCATGAGCCAGATCCTCGCGACGGCCAACGGCGGCGTCACGAGCGACTATCTGCGCGACGACTGCGGCAGCCCGCTGGCCGGCGTCACCAGCGGCACGCGCTACCTGGTACGGCACGGACAACCAGGGCAGCGTGCGGCAGATCCTCGACGACGCTGCCACCGTACTCGCCACGCAGAGCTACGACCCCTACGGCAGCCCGGAGACCGCTGGCAACGTCGGCATCTTCGGCTACACCGGCGAGCTGCAGGACGGCACGACGAACGCCGAGTACCTGCGGGCGCGGTGGTACCAGCCGGGCACGGGCACGCTGCTGGGTGTGGACCCGGAGCTGGACGAGACGGGGCAGGCGTATACGTACGCTGGCAACGATCCCAACAACGCAAGCGACCCCTGTGGAATGGATGCCGGGCCTACGCCAACGCCGGGCATAGGTTCGGGAGGGCCAGCTGAACCATCCGCGAACGCAGCACCGACGCCGTCAACGACTTCTGAGGCCGTCGATCAAACCCTGCAGAACGTGGAGGAATCTTGGACCGCTCCGGTCGACGCGGGCCCTTGGCAGGTGCCGGGGGATCAGTACAAGGGATTTTACGTCGGTACCCAGGTGCACAAGGCGATCGGCAGATTCTACGCCCGAGCGAACTCATTGGACGCGGTGTACTACAAGAACGAGACGATCCGGACTATCCTCAAGGATAAGGACCTAAGCGACGCCGTGCCGGAGGTCGTACCGGCTGTAGTGCTCGACAACCTAAGGCCAGACATTACCAACGTCAGCCAGCGGTCAATGTACGAGATCGAGACAGTCGCCGACTATATGGATGGTGTCGTACAACTCGCCGACTACATGGCAGTTTTCGCTGCCGTTGGTGTACCCATGGAGCCAGGGCCGATCGCTGTAGCGGGTACACAAGGCTTAGTGCAGGCGCCTGGCGGCTTTGCAGTGTTTGCAGCCATCACTCCCGGAATCATACTCTACAAGAAGCACAACGGCGACTTCAAGCCAGGGGTCACGCCGGCCCTGGACGCCGCCGGGACTTCTGTTCCCGTCAACTCGGAGATGGTGGAGAAGTGCGGCGAATATGCCTTGGCGGGGGACATACTGCTCTGGGCCGCTTCAAACCCCGAGATCTTTTTGGCGCTAGCAATGTAGAGATGGCCGGCTGAACAAGCACCACCGGTATCCTGTTGTAGGGCCCAGCCAGCGTCTCAGACCAGTCGGACCGTGGCTGCGTACTTGGTGTGCTGAAGAGAGAGGAGACCATGGACGTACCGGCACTCCTGTATGGGACAAATGCCGAGGTGTGGAAGCGCTGCCGGAAGGTGTTGAGTGGGGCAATCCGCCGCGATGAATCGATGGTCGATGCGTTTGAGGCGGAGGGGCTCACGGACACGCACGATCATCCTGGCCTCATCGTCCTCGATGGCCCGGATGCATTCCTTGGCAAGTCTGAGCACTTCCATTGCTACGTGCCGATGCTGCTTCTGAGGCCCGGCATTGCCAGTGCGCTCGGCCCGCTAGGCCAGGAGCTTGAGAATAAGGTGCTGCAGGACTTCCTACGTAAACCGTGGAGCTTTCTCTGCCTCCTCGACGGCAATAACATGGCGTATTGGTTTCCAAGACACACGCATGAGTACTACCGCCAATATCTGCGAAAGCGCTTGCATACTGGAGCATTCTCGACGCCGAGGGGACGCGATACTCCGATGGACCTAATTACGGCAACGATTTGTGCAACGACGGCCTTACCAGTGTGCAGGCGCTCGCGCGACTTGGAGTGCCCCAAGAGGCCATGGGCTGGCAGCAGCCACTACCGGAAGGTGGCCTGAATGCACTGATTACGCTGGCAAGCCCTGAGCTGGCCGGTGATTCGATTGCGGTCGCGGGAGCAGAAATGCGTCGTGAGCACCACCCGCTGTCCGGTCCACGGCCTGCAGAAACACCGACGACTTCTGGCGCGCCGAACTGCCTGCAGCCAGGACATCGTCGCTGCCATGCAGTGCGATGACGCTAGTGCCGTGCAGGGCCTCTTGCGCATCCGAGAAGATGCTCCATGCCATACACCCCACGACCAGCGAGACGCCGCTGCTGTGGTCCGTGCGGTACGGCCATCTTGATCCTCGCTCGCTTCCTACTTGACCGCGGCGTCTCCGTCGAGGATCGCGGCGTGGAGGGTGAGTCCTCCACTTATGATCGCGGCGCGATACGGTCACGACGACATCGTCCGCCTGCTCCTTGACCGAGGCGCCGATCCGGGCTACGAAACACCGGCCGGTTGGGATGCTCTGTTATATGCCGACACGGGTAGAAACGCTCAGGTGGTCGCGCCTGCTTGAACAACGGTCGCTCCGCCCGAGATTCAAGCGAAAGCCGGCCGGCCCTGAACAAGCTCAGAGGCCGGTAGCGCACGAAGGCAGACGAGTTATTCGAGCTCTCACAGGAAGCCCACTGCTGTCGAGCGGGGGCGGCCCGCTTTCTGCCATCCATGTCCGCCGCCCGTCCCCAGAGACCGGACATCCCCGTTCCGAGCGTCGTGACCCTCCGCGATAACGGTTCTGGCCGCGCCAGCAAGCGTGCAATCGTTCTGTCGAGCGGCACGGTGAGCCTAACCGGCACGGCCACGCCGGATACCACCGCGCTGCCCTCTCCAGCACGGGCGTCATCACGTATACCTACGGCATCCAGGAGCTGACCGGCGCCACCGAGAGCCCGGGCAGCAGCTTCGCCTATAGCTACGACCCGGCCGGCAACCGCACCAGCGTGACGGTCGACGGCACGCAGCAGGCCAGCTACACGTACAACGCGGCGAACGAGGTGAGCAACGCGGGCTGGACCTACGACGCGGCGGGCAACCTGACCACGCGACGGCACGGCCACCTACGCCTACGACGCCCTGGGCCGGCTCACCGGCACCACGGCCGGCAGCGACAACGGCGACTACGCCTACGACGGCGACGGCACGCTGGTCTCGGCCACCGTCGACGGCACGAGCACCGAGCTACACGCAGGACCTGGCCGGCGGCCTGAGCCAGATCCTGGCATCCGCGCACAGGCGGCACGACGAGCGAGTACCTGCGCGACGACGGCGGCAGCCTGCTCGCCAGCGTGACCGGCGGCACGCGCACCTGGTACGGCACGGACACCCAGGGCAGCGTGCGGCAGACGCTCGACGACGGCGCCAACGTGCTGGCCAGCCAGAGCTACGACCCCTACGGCAACCCGGAGACGAGCGGCCAGGTCGGCATCTTCGGCTACACCGGCGAGCTGCAGGACGGCACGACGAACGCGGAATACCTGCGCGCACGGTGGTACCAGCCGGGGACGGGCACGCTGCTGGGCGTGGATGCGGAACTGGACACGACGGGGCAGGCGTATGCGTATGCGGGGGACGACCCGGCAAATGGGAGCGATCCAGGTGGCGAGGTGTGGGGCTGGAACTGCGACCGCGGCGGGCCTCGCATCGATGCCGGGACGCCGGCCGGCAATAGCGGCCTCAGCGCGCACGACCTCGCGGAAAGCGCGTACCTGGACCTGCAGGGCACGCCGCGCCGCACCTGCGAGCTGGAGATCCCGTATGCTTCCCGGAAAGGACCGGGGAACGGCTTCGCGGATGTGGTCGACGACTATCGTGGCAACGACGCCAATCTGTGGGAACTGGAACCGATCAGGAAGTTCAAATCGCCTGGCGGGGTGCAGTCGGCCCACGCCGAAGCCCGCGGCTACATCCAGGTCGCCAGGAACTTTCCACAAGGCGCTTCAGCGAGCACGAGCGCTCGCGGCCCTGGGGGTATCACGTTGCCGGACACCTGGTCGGGTCCGCGCAGCTTTTTGCTCGGATCGCAGCAAGCATTTCGGCACAGCAGTGGAGGACTCGGCGTGTTCTGGCCGGGTCGGTTCGAGCCAGGACGTGACGGGTATTGGTACACAGTGCTCATCGGCGTGGACGGCGACCCGAGCTATCTTGACCCCAGCGCCTCACAGACAGATGGCGTGATGTGGTTCCTCATCCTGCGCTGGCAGGATCGCAGCAGACAGCCTACGCGGGCAGACGCTCCGACCACAGTAGATATACCCTACTACATGCATATTGCTAAAGGCCCCCCGGGCCACACTGTTGCGCCCTGGTCGGCGGCGGCCGACGAGGTGGACGGCGGCTCATGTGGCGCCACCCTGGACGTTCACGGACTACCTGGCAGCCGCGGTGGTCGTGGTAGGCGTGGCCGGTGTAGCCGTGTGCGTGATGGGCGCCTGCGAGGCGGTCGCCGCTGTCGGCGCTACGGCCAGCACTGCAGCACCCGGCGCATGCGCAGTTGTGAGTGCCGTGAGGGATCTCGATGAGAAGGCAGCATAGTCGGCACTGGCGGTACATGAGACTGCTTGCAGAAGGGTGGGCGCACGTTGAGCAGTGATGACTTGTGGCCGGATTATCCCAGCGTGGAGACGCTCAAGCGGGCCCATGGCGCGGACAGGGGCTTCAGCGACGCCTCCTTCCCCACGGCCGAGGTGGGCTACGTGACCGACCTCACTCGACGGTTGTTCAAGACGGAAGACGGCGGTCGCAGCTGGCGCTGGCTGCCGGCCATCCGTAGTGTGGACGTCGCTTTTGCCACCCCGCAGGTCGGCTACGTGCATGGCCCAGATACTCTCTACCGTACCGAGGATGGTGGGCAGTCCTGGCAGCAGGTGCTGGTGCCGCTCCCGAAGGAGATCCAGGATCATTGGCCGGGACTCTTGCTGCCGCAGCCGGGAGTGGTGGATGCAACGCCTCTCATGGACGCGGTACTCAGGTGGTATCGGCAGACATACGGCAAAGGGCAGCCGCCCGTGCCGGGCGTTGTGACCGGCATCTATCACCGGATCACGCCAATCTCGGAGAGTGCGGCATGGGCGTACAGCCAGGATCAGGTCTTCATCACCGAGGACGGCGGGCGGCACTGGACCGTACTTGGTTCTAGCTGGGAGCGAACTCTCTGGGCCGTTGCCCGTCTTGCCACCGGCCTCTGGTATGCAGCCGCCGGCTATGACAACGCGACATACCGCAGCGTGGATGACGGGCACTCGTGGCACCGGCGCGGAATGGTGGGTGGCGTAGTCGGACCCCTTGCCTTCCCGGCAGAGCAGGTGGGCTACACGACAGGTCCGATCCCTCGGCCGCGGTACTCCTACGGATACGGATTGTTCAAGACCGAAGATGCAGGCACTACATGGCGCCGCCTGCCTACTGAGGTGCCGGGCCGCGCCAGTTGCCTGGTGTTTACGAGCGAGCAGGTGGGCTTCGTGGCGGGCGAGCGCGGCATCCTTATGCGGACCGTCGACGGCGGCGAGACCTGGACACATGCCGAGCTGCGCGTGAAGCCGCTCTTTGAGCGCTTGCTGTTTCCCACGCCTGAAGTCGGGTATGCGGTGGGCTCACGCTGTACGATGGTGAAGACGATGGACGCTGGCGAGAGCTGGACGGTGCTGACGCATGGTGCTGAGCAGTTCGAGAAGGCGCTCGAGCGGTGAGTCCTGGTAAGGCGGTATCCCAATGCCCAAGCTAGCCTTGCGAGCAGCAGGACCGCCGGCGGCACCTTGACAAGCTGATCGACCAGGGTCATGGCGGGACCAGGCGACCCACCTGCTCCGGCGCGCACCTTGACCCGAAGCTCCGCGCTGCCCGGGGCGGTCGACGCGCTGGGCAGAAGCATTGCCTACACGTACCCGATCCTCGTTGCTGCTCACCTGCTGCCTTGGCGCCGTGGTCATCTTCGTGGGCGTAGCAGATCGTGCGATGGCTGCGTCCAGACGGGCTACGCGCAGGAGGTGGCGATACCGAGCACGCACCGTTGAGCACGGAGTGGGGGCCCTGCAACCCCGGACGGCACGAGCCTGGCCTATGACTACGCCACGGACGGGCAGCTGCAGAGCGTGCTGCAGGGCAGCAGCACGCTGGCGAGCTACCAGTACGACACGGAAGGCCGGCTGCAGACGATCAGCCGGCTGAACGGCACGACCACCAGCTATGGCTATGACGGCGCGGACCGCGTCGCCGACCTGCTGACCATGCAGGGCAGCACCACGCTGAGCCACTACGGCTACCAGTATGACAAGCTGGGACTGGTGCAGCGGGCGGCGGAGAGCCTGACCACGGCTTCCGGGACCGCGAGCGCCACCGTCACCGCGACCGGCACGCTCACGCCCACGGCGACGGACACGATGACGCCGACTACGACCTTCACACCCACCGACACCAGCACGCCCGCCGACACCAGCACGCCGAGCCCATCGGCGACCGACACACCGGCCGACACCAATACACCCGCCGGCACCGACACCGACTCGCTGCCGCCGAGCGCGACCGGCACACCCAGCGCCACACCCACCGACGACGGCGCCGGGATGCTGGTCCTGCCCAACCCCGGCACGACGCTGCAAGTCGCCGGCACCGGCGGGCTCGCCGTGGAGCAGGCCGGTTTCGTCGAGCAGGGACCGGCGGTGCAGGCAGCGGCCGGCAGACCGCTCGCCGGGGTAGCCCCGGCAGCGTGGGCCGGCAGCCACGCGGCAGCCGGCACGCCGCCGACCGCCACCAAGACCCCGGCGCCCCCGACGGCCACGAAGACGCCCGTGCCGCCGACGAACACACCGCTGCCGCCGACCGACACCAAGACTCCCGTGCCGCCGACCGCCACGAAGACGCCCGTGCCCCCGACCAACACGCCGCTGCCGCCAACCGCGACGAAGACGCCGTTACCGCCGACCGCCACCAAGACTCCCGTACCGCCAACCGCTACCAAGACCGGCACCCCGACCAAGACGGCCACGGTCACCCGTACGCCGACCACCACCGCCACCCCGACCAGCACCGCCACGCCCACCAACACGGCGACGAACACGGCTACGGCCACCAATACGGCCACGGCCACGCCGACCTTCCAGTCCGCCATCGGCATCACCCGTACCATCACCTACACGTACGACGGCATCCAGGAGCTGACCGGTGCCGTGGAGAGCCCGGGCAGCAGCTTCGCCTACACGTACGACCCGGCTGGCAACCGTACCAGCGTGACGGTCGACGGCACCCAGACCGCGCAGTACACGTATAACGCCGCCAACGAGGTGAGCAACGCCGGCTGGACCTACGACGCGGCGGGCAACCTGACCACGGACGGCACGGCCACCTATGCCTACGACGCCCTGGGCCGGCTCACCGGCACCACGGCCGGCAGCGACAACCGCGACTACGCCTACAACGGCGACGGCACGCTGGTCTCGGCCACCGTCGACGGCACGAGCACGACCTACACGCAGGACCTGGCCGGCGGCATGAGCCAGATCCTGGTATCCGCCACAGGTGGCACGACGAGTGAGTACCTGCGCGACGACGGCGGTAGCCTGCTGGCCAACGTGACAGGCAGCACGCGCACCTGGTACGGCACGGACACCCAGGGCAGCGTGCGGCAGACCATCGACGACGGCGGCAACGTGCTGGCCGGCCAGAGCTACGACCCCTACGGCAGCCCGGAGACCAGCGGCCAGGTCGGCATCTTCGGCTACACGGGCGAGCTGCAGGACGGCACGACGAACGTGGAATACCTGCGGGCGCGCTGGTACCAGCCGGGGACGGGCACGCTGCTGGGCGTGGACCCGCTGGTGGACGAGACGGGGCAGGCGTACGAGTATACCGGAGATGACCCGGAAGACAGAAGCGATCCGACGGGCCAGTGTTATGTCGTGCGCGCGGATGGCACTACCATTCAGTTCAACGGCCTGCCGCCCGCGAGCGAGGACTGCGGCGCACTGACCCTGCACAACCTCACTCAGCAGGGCTTCCTTCGAGACTCGACCCAGGCTGTCGGCGTCGTCACGGGCACCGAAGCAGCACTTACACAACTCACGAGCGAGACGGACACCGTCAACGGCGCTCTCGCGCTCCATGGCGGCGAGTCGCTTGGCAGTGCGTACGACGTCAGCGGCAGCGAGTTTGCGACCGCCGAGGAGAAGGCGGCAGCAGTTCGCGAGGCGGAGGACATACTCACTGGTGCGCAGGCCGCGGGCACGGATGGCGCGATTGCCGAGGCTGGCACCTGCGCGAGTTTCATCGCTAGGATACTGGCTCTCATTGCCGGCACCGTGACGGTGGTGGTATCAGCCGTCGTCGTCGCTAGAGCGCTGTTCATCGTGACGCTCGCCAATCCGACGCCGCTAGCCCCGGGCACGCTGAACCAAGCTCGGCCGAGCAGCCCGCCAAAGGCGCCGCCGGCCTCAACGCCAACCTCTCAGCGGTCGAGCACTCTGCGCATTCGATTCCAGGCAACGAGGATCCGCAGTAGCATTACTTTCGCGACGATCGCAAATACCCTCACATTGCCAGATCCGCCGGGGATCACAAAGGCGCACGGCCAAGCACTGCTCGCCGCGGTTCATCAACGACTGACCAACAATATGCTCCTCCCAGGAGAGTTCGTTATGCCACCGCGCACAGGGTCCGATCTTGCGGTCTGGAGCACGCTGGCAACGCGTGCAGCAAATGCAATCACAACGGTACAGGGGCCTATCGCCTGCCAGGGAAGGGGGATCCACAGACTGCAGCAAAGCGCTGTGAGTGGCAGGAACGAACTGCGTATCGATTTCGAATGCGTACGTGGCCAGATCTTCGCGCAATGAGACTCCTTAAGAGAGAAGTGGCACTCAACATGCGTGACACCTTCCGTCGTTCAAGGCCAATAGACTGAGCGTCAGCATAGGAGGCTGGGTTGTGCAATTGACAAAGCGTGTCGGGCCGTCATACCGCCAACGTCTGCCTGATCAACTGTCGCGTGCGCTAGTCGTTGCAGCGACCGCGATGCGTGAGGACGTTGACCACCGCCTTCCGCTCCTGTTACGGCGAGACATCTACGATGCCTTGGGGGGAAGGCGGACCAAGCGCAGGTATAGATCGCGTACGTGGCTCGCCATATTGGCAGCGCAGCGCGTGTACCCAGTTGCGGCATCGGCCCTTCCTGGACACGTCGATCTGGTGGATCGGTGGCTTGCGATTGCCACGGATCTTGTTCAGGGGCACATGGAGCCTGACTCACCAAGCGTTACAGAATACGTGCTCCCGGGTATCACGGTGCTCTTACGACCGTACTACGAGGATCCCACCTTTGCTTCACGGCTCAACGAGAATGCAAGCGGCGCAGTCAGGGCAGCTAACCTGGCGGCCGCTGAGGCACTTGGTGACGAGGGACTGGACCTTCTCAGCCATTATCCAGTGAGAACGCCGGACGGGTCAGAACTGCCAGGCGAATACATGACTGACGAACAGCTAATCTGGACCGGAGCGGCAGATGCCGCGGCCTGCGCGGCGAGAGCTGAGGCTTGGAAGGCGGGCGAGGATCGCTGGGATTCCCGACGGCAGAAGGGATTCTGGGAGTGGTGGCTGCACGAAGCAGTGCCAAAAGCATTTGCGCTGGGGAGTACTCGGACTTCAAGGCCGTACCACTGCCTAGTGTAGGGCGGTCGCGGGCCTCCAGGGAGCGGATGCTCGAGCGAACGGTGACCATAGCGGTGGCGATGGACAGGCCGTGTCCAGAAGCGCGAAATCGGATCCACTAACAACGAGACAGCGTTATTGACGTTCGGGCGCGTACACGGGGGAGTGGCTAGACTTGAGCCAGGCCGCTGATCTTCGTCCCCTGGAGCCACGCCCACGCCCGATCCCGCCGTACCCGAGCCATGTGTTCCCTGTTCGATTCGTGGAGTTGCTCATATAGGGGATGAGGCGCCCTGTCCCTGGTGTGGTGCCTGCGCGGCGCGCGTCAGCCGAGCCCGGCGCACCGCCTTCGACCTCGATCTCGACCGGGCCGTGGTGCTGCAGGTGCAGGTGAGCGTCCACGCCTTGCCTGTCCGGAGTGTCGCCGGTATTTCCGACTGCAACCGCCCTTCCTACGCAAGGACGCCTGTTACGCCTACAACGGCGACGGCACGCTGGTCTCGGCCACCGTCGACGGCAGGAGCACCGGCTACACGCAGGACCTGGCCGGCAGCCTGAGCCAGATCCTGGCATCCGCCACAGGTGGCACGACGAGCGAGTACCTGCGCGACGATGGCGGCATCCTGCTGGCCAACGTGACCGGCGGCACGCGCACCTGGTACGGCGCGGACAACCAGGGCAGCGTGCGCCAGGTACTCGACGATGTCGCCACCGTGCTGGCCAGCCAGAGTTACGACCCGTACGGCAGCCCGGAGTCCAGCGCCAACGTCGGCATCTTCGGCTACACCGGCGAGCTGCAGGACGGCACGACGAACGCCGAGTATCTGCGCGCTCGCTGGTACCAGCCGGGGACGGGCACGCTGCTGGGCGTGGACCCGGAGCTGGATAGCACGGGGCAGGCGTATACGTATGCCGGAGACGACCCGGTGGGTGGGAGCGATCCGAGTGGGGCTTGCTGGACCACGGATTCCAAGTCTTCCCGCTTGCTTATTTACGACCACCTTGGTGGGAAGGGCAAGTGCGACGCCGCCAATGCCAGCCTCATCTTCAACGGTCCGGGCCAATTCTCGGATCACTCGTACGCGTTGGCGGGTGCTGCGCTTGCTAGGCTCGCCGTCCTTGCCGAAGGTGCGGACTACGCTACCGCACTGAAGATCGTAGCCGCCGAGGACAGCAGCGCCCTGGGCGAGGATGTTGTACTTGCTACGCGCTTGACCTCTACAGGCACAAAGCTGCAACTGCTGAAGGGCGGTGCCGAAGCTGTGGATTTCGCCGCAGAGGAGGCTGCGGCGTGCTCCGAGGCCGGAATAGCAGGCTCCGAAACGGGTGTTGGGGACATCGCAGTTGTGCTCGTCGCTGTCGGCGTGGTGGCTGTGGGCGCGATCCTGCTCGCGCCACCGAGCTTTGACCTCGGACGGTATAGCCCGTATGAACCGGCACCTGCACCCACAGCAGGGAACGACAAGCGACCACCTCAAGTCCTATTCCACTACACCGACCCTGCCGGGACGGCCGCGATTCTCGCTTCGGGATTTCTGGCGGCCTCCAGTGAAGACGCTGCCTTCGGCCCTGGACAGTACTTCACTGACCTACCTCCAACTGGGCTGCTGACGCAGAAGGAATATAGCCTTGCGCTGTTCAGGATTGGGACCGGTCGCGCACTGCAGAAGGTAATTGACTGGCTTGCGATAGACGTTGCCGGACTGCCCGTGCAGCGCGTTCGCAGTATCTACAAGGACAAGATCGCCTCTGCTCGGCGTGCCACCGTCGCTGCGTATGGCATCTGGCTCTTGCGTGGCACAAGTGCGCTCCCTGTCGCGGATCGCTTGAGAGGTTCCGCAACAACGCTGTTTGCAAGTACAGGGAGATGACTGGCCTGCAGCGCCAGACTGCGGTAGCCGCGGCATTATCATAGATACGGGGTGATAACCATGGGTGAACCGCGATTTGCGTTTCCAACCAGCCTAGGGGAGGCGATTGGACTGCTTAACGACCTGGATCTAGGCAAGGTATGGAGCCTGAGCGTATTCGAGCGGGATGGTGTCCTGTACGTGTATGGCGGCGATCAGGTGATGTTCGTTGCGCGCAGCAGGCCGGAGGTGATGGCCTTCCTTGCTGGCATATTCTTGTCTAGCTTCGAAGGCAGGAGCCTCGATGAGTTAAGGAAAGAGCGCGCCCAGCGGAATGTGCCACTGGACCAAGA
Source organism: uncultured bacterium (assembly GCA_963827235.1). GTDB lineage: Bacteria > Chloroflexota > UBA5177 > JANWHV01 > JANWHV01 > JANWHV01. The sequence continues at coordinate 6,850 of CAWHAE010000008.1, read as the reverse complement.
GCTAGACGAAATAAGAGCCGGACTCGCTCATCACGGCAATCTGCAGCTAATCGACTGATGCCATCAGAGGATTGAGCATGTTCCTGACCCGATGCCGCCGGACCGGGTGCGCTCAGTGGCTGTATTTGGCGACACCAGGGCTCGCTCTACTGGATGGCACCAGCACGAACGTGAGGGATATCCGATCCAAGGTCGCGCGTTGCAGCGGGACAGTCTTGGGCTTGATCCTCGTAACCGTTGGTCACCCGGTTTTCCGAGCGCTCGCTGCCGCTGAACATGAACTGCGTTTCGGTCTGCATCGCGGCGCATCGATGTCTGCTTGGTGTCATTCTGGACGGAGCAGCCGCCTCGACAGGCCATACAGATGCAGAGTTGGTGAGCGCACTAGCCAGTGCGGTTAGCCGCTTCAGTGGCCAACCGCCTGACGTCCATTCCTATCCTTTCGGCGTACGGTAGCGCCGCAGGCGCTAGCACACGACTCGACCAGTGGCCATCGATGGAACGCTCGTCAGAGGCATCTTCCTCCAAGGTGTGAAGCGGAGATACGTGCAACAGCAGGAACTAGCGCGCATCGCTGATCTGCGCAGCGATCGGCGCCGTGCCGGCCACACGACTCCGTTGCATGGGTGTGGGTAGCCTTTGTCTGCCAGTATCTCCGTGATGCGTTGGCGCGGCGAACGAGGTGAACGGCTGGAGCTATGACGCGGCGTTGACAACCTCGCCTCCGACGGCACGGCCACCTACGCCTGCGACGCCCTGGGCCGGCTCACCGGCACGACGGCCGTCAGCGACAACCGCGACTACGCCTACAACGGCGACGGCACGCTGGTCTCGGCCACCGTCGACGGCACGAGCACGACCTACACGCAGGACCTGGCCGGCGGCATGAGCCAGATCCTCGCGACGGCCAACGGCGGTGTCACGAGCGACTATCTGCGCGACGACGGCGGCAGCCTGCTGGCCAGCGTCACGAGCGGCACGCGCACCTGGTACAGCACGGACAACCAGGGCAGCGTGCGGCAGACGCTGGACGGCAGCGCCACCGTATTCGCCACGCAGAGCTACGACCCCTACGGCAGCCCGGAGACCAGCGGCCAGGTCGGCATCTTCGGCTACACCGGCAAGCTGCAGGACGGCAGCACGAACGCCGAGTACCTGCGGGCACGGTGGTGCCAGCCGGCGACGGGCACGCTGCTGGGCGTGGATCCACTGCTCGACGCCACGGGTAACGCCTATGCCTGGGCGAATAATGACCTCATCGACCGCAACGGCCCCACGGAGCTTTGCCGGGGCGCTCCCTTCACAAACAAGTGCTGGCTTCGAGGCGCCAACGATATCCGCGACGCTGTGGTAACCTTCGGCATTGACGTTGATGAGCGCGGTATCGCGCGCGCCATCGCGCTGGTCAACCAAGCAACCGGCGACGCCTTGTGTGCCGTGGTCGTTCACACCTTGCTGGTCGAGCCGGCCGGGCGGGCGGACGACCCGCCTCCTGCGCCAGTGAGAGCGTCTATACTACGTGTTGACCGTACTCCGGCGACGATCCGCCTTGCGCCGCAGAGGCAGACCACGTGCCGGCCTGCGACATGCAGGCAGGTGTGAAGTTGTGCGGGCGACGATACCTGCTGAGAGTGCCCTTGTGGAGAATCGATGCTGCTGACTCGCATGCTGGCAACCGCACTGATCGCCGGGACGATGACCGCGCCGGCACCGCCTTGGACGGGCTTGCCGGTGAGGACGGTCACCAGCGCCGGGGTACTGGGTGACCCGGTCAATGTGTCCTTCGAAGGAACGCGGAGCGAGATCCTGGCTGCCTTCAAGGCGATCGGCTGGCTGCCCGCGGACAAACTGTCCGTGCGCAATGACCTCCACATGGCAGAGGCAGCCGTGTTGCACCGCCCATATCCCACTGCCCCCGTCAGCCGGCTCTACCTGTTCAAGCGAATGCAGGATCTGGCCGTGGAGCACGAGCTGGGTTCCACGATAGCGCGCCGAGATCATGCTCGCCTGTGGGATACTGGGCGCCTCGACCCCGCAACGCACCTGGAGCTGTGGATAGGCGACGCGGCGCGCGACACCGGGGTGGAGGTGCTGTTCCGCCACCATATCCCCGTCGGAACAACACATCATATCGGCGCCGACGTGGACGCCGAGCGTGACCTGATCGTGCAATATCTGCGCCACGCGGGCCTGGTGAGAGCAGTGGTGACGGAGCCGGGCATGGGCGCGACGACCAACGGGCGAAACGGCGCGGGCGACCGTTTCGTTACCCGACGGCAAGGCCGTGGTGATCGTGCTGACCGGATAGCCAATGCTAGTCAGCTGGTCGTAGGGCCAACGGCTGAGATCGCGGCCCGCCCGATTGTCGCTCCCGAGCACACGCCGTTCGGGCCGGCTTGGATCTCCTGGTACATGGTGCCGCGCCTTACAGTGACCGGCGAGTGGACGGTGGGCCGGCAACGCAGGGATCTGCGCCTGGCAAGCGCGTATCACGACCATGCCTGGGGTCGCTGGCAATGGCGTGAGGATCTTGGCCGGGAGTGGGGCTGTTTTCACACGGCGGCAAATGGCACAACGGGCCACGGCAACGACGCGGCTTCACCGCCCATTGCCGTCGTGTTGGCACTCACGACCGACCGCTCACATCGCCATACCGGCCAGCCGTCGCTGAGCACACAGGCGGGAACGAGGCGACTGACCGTCCGCGGTCCTTCGATCAGGCTTGACTACAGCGGACAGCTCGACACTCTCGCACGGCGTTTCCCCGGTGCCCTGGCCGCGCTATACCAGGATCGCGTCCACGTGCGCCTGCCGCGGCGATTGCGCGCACATGCCGACGATGGCCTTGTTCAGGTCACTGTGGAGCTTATAGGGCATTCCGCAGCGCAGCTCATAACGGGCGACCCTGTGGTGCGCGGCTACAGCTTCATCCACGAGATCGCGGGCGAGTTTGTCTACACGGCCCGGCTCGCGGGCGAGCGTGTCACTGGAACCGGGCTTGGGGGTATTCGAGTACGTCTGCTGACGGGCTCGAGAGGCCAGACGCTCACGCTGGGCCAATATCAATATGTAGAGGCGCTGGTCGGCTCCTTGCGCGAGTCGGCACCGGCGGCGCTGGCACGAATTTATCGGGTGGTCGGGGATCTCCGAGCGCGCATTCGCCTGGACGATGAATCCGTCGACGTGTCCATTGGCCCGGCCGGCCTGCCCACGCAACCGGCAGCGGCTGGAAGCGCCATCGACGGAGAGGGTGAAACCGGCAGCGCCACGGTTCTGGCTCTGCTGAACGACCACCTCGAGGTCGCGGAGGCGATCCTCGATGGACGGCTGTTAGTGTATGCGGAGCCGGAGGCGATAACTCGAATGTTCGTCGCCATCGAGATTCTGCTCGACGCCTCGTCGCGCGTTCCGGCGCTGCAAGCTCTGGCCTCACGGTTCCGGACCGAGCGGCATGAGCCGGGCAGGTGGTCAACAGCGGGTGATCGGAGCGCGTCGTGGCATCCGTTTGGCACCGGCGCGAGCGAGCTGGTCCTGCTTGATCGCCTCGACTTCCTTCCGGAGGAGGCCGCTGGCGAATGAGGCCACCGCGGGCGAGGATCGCGCACGATTCTCCATGATGCGGCCTTGTTACCCGTCCCGGCGGCGGCTCACGTGTCCGCCGCCGAATGGGCTATCGACAGTGGTTGGGCCTGCCAGTAGCGTGGTCCTGCACGCGGACGACTGTGCGCCGCGGCGACCCATACGGACCCGGAGGTTACATATGATGGTGTCTCGGCGAGGCGTAATCCGCGCGCTCATTACTTGTACCGTGTTCCTGGCCGCCATAGGTGCCAGCGCCACCGCGAATGCCTCCGCGGCGGCAACCAAGTCTTATTCGAGTAGCCAGCTTCGCTTCAAGCTGAGCTACCCAGCCACCTGGACGCTGCAGCCGAGCACGAAGACCGCCGACACGATGGGCCCCGCAGAGGCCAAGGTGAGCCCGACCTGCTTGATGATCACGTCCCCGGACCGGCATGCAGAGTTCAACGTGCTCGTGCAGCGCAGCGGTGCCACGGCGGCCCATATCAAGGCATCCGAAGCTGCATTCCTCAAGGAGGGTTCGAACCTGGTTGGAGCGATCAAGTTCAGCACGGGAACCGAGGCCGGCATGAATCTGATCGCCGCTTCCGCGACGGACAAGATCGATGCCAAGCATAATGCCCAGGGCCTGATCGTGGCGGGCAGCGACGGTCGTCTCACCTGGTTCGCGGGCATGGCTTACGTCGAGGGCTACTCGGCGAGCAGCCAGGAGTACACCGCCCTCCAGGCCATCATGTCCAGCTTCACGCCCACCAAGTAGATTGCCGGTCACACGGCATAGCGGCGTATGATCCCGGCTGGCGCGCCATTGGTCAAGGCGGGATTGTCCTCGGTGCGACGGCGACGATTCACCGGCCTGACTGAACGAGCACTCGCCGGTATCTAAACTATACGCCACAGGTCGAGGATCGAGCTAACCAGACCCAGAGCCGCCGCGCCCACTCTGAGCGCGGCGGCCTTGGCCTGTCGATTTATCAATCAGGCACGCCACCAATCGGGCACGTTTGTCGGTGTTTCCGGCCGATGCTACACTACCACGAGTGTTGAGCTTCGCTTGTAGGCTCGCCGCCGTGGCGCGAATGTCCACCGGGCATCGTGCCGTTACTTCTCGCTCGGTCGGACCTGGGCTCGCATCCCACCCGTGGGGCCCTGAATCGATGCCGGCCGGGCTTGCCCAAGGGAAGGAGGGGTGCATGTGGCGTAGGCTGCGCAGCGCCGGATGGGCGACCATAGGGCGGCGTGTCTGCGCGCACCACGATGTAGCAGCAAAGCCGGCCAGGCGATTCGCCTGGAGTCGAACTTCATGCATCGGCAGACAATCCATCACACGTTCCAGTGAAGGGGCAGCGTGCGCCCGCCCCGGTGCACGTCACGCGCTGCCTGCTTCCGGTTTAGCTGAACGGGGCGCGCAGCGCTCTAGACAACTCGGGAGTACCAGTAACTCATGAGCAGCCCAGCACACTTCTCAGGATCCGACGCGGGACCGCGTGCGGATGGGCCGCGCGGCGAGCGTGGCGATCGCGGCGAACGCGGCGAGCGTTCGGGTCGCGGCCCCCGTCGCGACGGCTCGCGCGGTGACCGGTTCTCGAGGCGCCGCGTCTGTAACTTCTGCGTCGACAAGATGGACCTCGTCGACTATAAGGACGTGGTTCGCTTGCGCAAGTATCTCAGCGAGCGCGGCAAGATCGAGCCGCGCCGCAAGACCGGTACCTGCGCGAAGCATCAGCGCGTGTTGACCACGGCGCTCAAGCGCGCTCGGCAGCTCGCGCTGCTACCGTACACAGCCGAGCATCAGCGTTTCATCCAGAGATGAGCACGCCTGCACAGCCCCAGCAAGGGCAGACGAACCCGGCGAGCAAGCCCGCCGCGCCCAGGCATCGCCGGCCTCCTCACGAACGGTATCGCCGCTCAAGTGCCGTCGTCGACGATCGACCCGACGGTAAGCCGATTATCTTCGGTTACGGCCGGCACATGACCAAGCGCGAGAAGGATCGGGCACTCCGCCTGATCGCCTATTGCGTCCTGGAGGCCGTCGTCGCCACCTGTCTTGCCATCCTGGTCGTCGCTCTGGTGTATATCCACCTCATCTACCCGGACAACACCATTGCGACGGTGTCCAGTCACGGCATCACAGGCCGGATCAATCGACAGTCCGTCGACACCATGACCAACTACTTCACCTACGTGCAGCAGCAGCAGTCGGCGAACGGCCAGACCAGTCTGACGAACCAAGACCCGAAGGCGCAGGCCATCCAGCAGCTCCAACAGTGGCAGCTCACCGCCATCGAGGCCAAGCGGCAGTTCGGCATCGTGCCCTCCGACTCGGATATCAACGCCGAGTACTCGAAGAACGCGAGCAGTGCCGGCGGCACGTCCAGCTTCAACGCGTCGATCAACGCGGCGGGACTGAGTGTGGGAGACTTCAAGAAATTCTTCGCCTCAGCCACCGTGGTCGAGAACAAGGTGGGCGCAGCGTTGCTCAAGGGCAAGCCGACTGCCGTCGAGCAGTGGGATTATGCACGGATCGAGGTTACGTCCAAGATCACGGCCACACAGATCCTTCAGCAGATCGGCAAGAACAAGAACCCGGCCGCCGAGTTCAAGGTGCTGGCCAAGACGAAGTCGACCGACACGCAGACTTCCTCCGCAGGCGGCGACCTGGGATGGGAGCGGCCAACCGACACGTCGAGCGACACGCTATTGAGCACCACGCTCCTCCAGACGCTCAAGAGCATGGAGAAGAGCCATACTGTCTTCAGGCTCTACAACTCCGGCTCGAATTGGTACGTGCTCGAATACCTCGGTCACGACCTGAAGCACAAGCTGAGCTCGACGCAGATCCAAGCGGATCAGACCGCGGCCGTGAATGCCTGGGGCACGCCGCTGCTCAACAAGGCACTGTTCAATCCTCCTCTACCCGCCGTGCAGGGCGGACTGACTGCAACGCAATGACGGATGGACGTACGTCCCGGCCGGGCGCAGGCGCGCCCGGCCGGAGCACTGCGGCTTACCGCACCAACGGACGTGAAGCGGGCCGCGCAGTCTGTGTTCGCGCGGGTGAGCGAAGTATCGCCGGGGCCGGCGTGTGAGCGCCGGCGGCGCAGGTCGCATCCGGCTTGCCCTGTTGCTGGGCGGGCGCTCACCCGAACACGACGTTTCCGTGGCTTCGGCGCGATCGGTCTATCGAGCGCTCGACCCGTCGCGCTTCGAGGTCGTGCCGATGGCGATCGGACAGGATGGACGCTGGCTGCCGGTGGCTGTCTCGCAGGCT
>CAWHAE010000007.1:0-75725 GCA_963827235.1 uncultured bacterium | reverse complement strand
AGCAAAGTCACATTGTAAGCCCATGCACTCGCGAAGCAACGCAGCGGCTTGCCGGTAGTCTCCTCGATACATGGCGGCCACACCAAGGCTGCTCAGCGCCTTGGCGGCATTGAAGTGATCTCCGTGGGCACGGAAGACGGCAAGAGCCTGCTCGACCAACGTCGACGCCGTATCTTCTCCCTTGAAGACACCGAGATGACCCAGGCTCATTCGCGCGCGCGCCGCGCCCAACTTCTCGCCAAGCCCTTCAAAGACCGCAAGGCTCTCGTTCAGACGTGTCTCGGCCACCGCATAGTCGCCCTGGCGGGTTGCCAACACGCCGGCCGCAAGCAACGTTTCCGCGCGCAGTGACGACGGCCGGCTCGCGCGCTGAAGCGCACCCTCGGCCAATCTTCTGCCCTCGCTCAGGTGGCCGCGCATTTCCCAGAAGGGCCACAAGGCGGCCACCAACCGGAGCTGCGCCGGGTGCTCGCCGCCTGAAGCGCGTGGGTGGCTGTATGCGGCGCGAAGGTTACCGTGCTCGGTTTCCAGGATTGCCAGCCACTTTGCCTGCTCCTGCCCCTGCAGCTTCGGCGCAGTCGCCTCTGCCAGCTCTATGGCCCAGGCAAAGTGCCGCTCCCGTGCGGTATCCAGCTCACCTGCGGCCTCGCCCAGCTCTTGCGCGAAGGCGCGTACCGACTCCAGCAGCCGGTAGCGCTGCTCCTCTTTTGGCTCGTCCACCTGCACCAGCGACTTGGCCACTAACCCGTCCAGCTGCTCCAGCACGTGGTGCTTGAGCAGCCCCGGCCCCGCACACACCGCCTCCGCGGCCTCCAGCGTCCAGCCGCCCACGAAGACCGAGAGCCGCGGCAGGAGGAGCCGCTCGGCGCTGCTCAGCAGTCCCACGCTCCACTCCACGGTAGCCCGCAGCGTCTGCTGCCGGGGCGAGGCGGATTGGTTCCCGCTCGTGAGCAACGCGAAGCGGTCGTCCAGGCGCGATGCCAGCCCCTCCGCGGAGAGCACTGCCATCCGTGCCGCGGCAAGTTCGATGGCGAGCGGGATGCCGTCCAGCTGCCGGCAGATGTGCAGCACGGCGGCCGCGTTCCGCTCGGCGAGAACAAAGCGGGGCCGGGCAGCCTGGGCCCGCTCGACGAAGAGCTGTACCGCCTCATAGGCCGCCAGGTCGGCCGCCTCCAGGTCACCCCGCTCGGGCAGTGCCAGGGAGGGCACCCGCCAGAGCTGCTCGCCCAGTACGCCGAGTGCTGCTTGGCTGGTAGCAAGGATCTGCAGCCGCGCCGCTGCCTGCAGCAGTCGGGTGGCCAGGCCGGCGCAACCCTTGACCAGGTGCTCGCAGTTGTCCAGTACCAGGAGCAGCCGCCGTGGCGCCAGATGGGCCGTGAGCTGGTCGACGCTGGATCGACCCGGCTCCTCGCTCAGGCCGAAGGTCGACGCCACGGTCTGGGCCAGCAGGGCCGGGTCTGTCAGCGCCCCCAACTCCACGAGGAACACGCCATCGGGGTACTCGTCGAGGAGTCCACGCGCCGTCTCCACCGCCAGGCGGGTCTTCCCGCAGCCGCCGGCCCCGAGCAGGGTAAGTAGCCGGCAGCCCCCCGCCTCCTGGCGCAAGAGCCCGGCCAGCTCGGTACGCTCCCAGTCTCTGCCCACGAAACTGGTAAGGGGCGACGGCAGATTGGTGTGGGGGGTTGCGGGCAGCACGGCCAGCGGCGCCTCGGCCAGCAGCCGAGCCCGTAGCGCGCGTGTCTCGCGCGCGGGCGGCTCCCCCACCTCCTCCTCCAGTGCGGTTGCCAGGGCGCGGTAGACTTCCAGGGCCTCGCTGCGCCGGCCAGCACCCGCTAACACGGCCATCAGTTGGCGCGCGGCATCTTCGTGACAGCGGTCGAGGGTGAGCACCGCGCGGAGGCAGCCCAGTGCCTCCTCTATCTCCCCCGCGGCGGCGAACAGGTCCGCCAGGTGCATGAGAACAGCCACGTGCCGCTCGCGCAGCTCGTCACGGCGACGTTCGGCCCACTCCTCGTAGCGGTCCTCGGGCAGGTACTCGCCTCCGTAGAGGGCCAGAGCCGTCCGGCAGGCCGTCGGGTCCGAGCCTGCCAGCGCCGCGGTGGCGGCGCGCAGGAAGGCGGTGGCATCGAGCCAGTCAGGGTCCGGCTCCCCGGCCGGCGCGGGTAGCAGAGCCAGCAGATTGCCCTGGCTCTGTAGGTGGCTGGCCGGGGCCTCGGGCATGTCGAGCAGCTTTCGCAGCAGGTAGACCGTGGCGCGGAGGCGCTTGGCGGCCTCGGCCGGTTCGGCATCCGGGAAGAGCAGAATCCAGGAGCTGCTCTCGATGCAGGCGGTGGCCGGGGGCACTCAGCAGGCACTTGAAGAGCGCAGCCACCTTCTTTCGGCCCCATGTGCCCGCCGGCACCAACTCCCCGGCCCGCCATACGGCGAAGCCGCCCAGAGTCTGCACGCGCAGGGCAATCGCGGATGCCGGCGCGGCGCGTATCGGTGCCGGCGGCGGTTCGAGGGACGGCGGCTGCTTGCCCAGATAGCGGCAGCGCACTCGGCCGCCCTCCCACCAGTAGGCGTACCAGTACGGGCCATGGCCACGAGCGGGTGGAGTGCACGTGGGACAGCCCCGCTTGCCGCAGCGGCGATACTGCTGCGAATAGCGGATTGTTGGTCCGGCGGCGGTGGGAAGGGACATAAGACCTGCGCTCCTGCATGACGGCGGCTGCGGGCGCAGCCTCCTCAGCGGATGAACTCACGGGATCAACTGCTGTCGCGCCACCACACTAGCCCGGGGCAGTCTCCGCAGCGGGTTGGCCGCCATCCACGGACCCACTGTGTGAGTACGCGGACTGGAGGCCAATTTCATCTGAATTGGAGACGGTTAATTTCAACACAAGCGCGCTGAGACGACACTACCTCCAGTATAGGAATCTGATCGATATCTGCTACCCACGCTTGTGCAAGATATGACCCGTGGCCTTACACAAGCAACCCCGTCGCCAGAGGACGCCGTGGCACTGCATCGATGACGCTGACGAGACTGCAGCGGCGTAGGCTGGTGACGTGCTCCGAACAGAGTCCCGCCCACGCGAGGCGGAAACAGGGGACACGCGGAGGAGAAGGGTCAATGGTAGATACGGCAACAGGGCAACCGATCTCACAGGCAACTGAGACGCCGGTCAAGCGCGGGCGGCTACGGGAGCTGGCCGGGCGACTGCTGCTGGCCGGCGTGGTATTCCTCGGCACCACGGCTGCGGCAACGGTGGGAGCGGGGGTGCGCCAGAGCGTCGCCCACGCGACCAACACCGATCCATGGGACGCGTACTTTCTCTACGGTGTCGGTCAGGACGGCAACCTGTATTGCTTCCGGCACAACGGCTACGCGTCGGGCCAATCGGTGTATACGCCCGGCGCGTGGCAGTTTGGTGGTCCCGTGAGTCTCGGCGGGTGGGACGCGTATGCCAAGGTCTTCTCTGTCGCCGGGGCCATCTACGGCATCGACCAGAACGGCAACCTGATGTGGTACAAGCATGACGGCTTCGTCACCTGCGACGATCACACCGTCGGCAACTGGGAGGGCCCAAACCAGGTGGGGACCGGGTGGGGCGATTTCACCCAGGTGTTCGGCATGACCGTCAACTACGGCATCGGACTCGGCGGAGTGATCTACGCCGTGGACAGCTCCGGCGAGCTACTCTGGTACCGGCACGATGGCTACGCCACGGGCGACTTCAATTGGGAGGGTCCACACGTGGTGGGCTACGGTTGGGGAGACTTCACTCACATATTCGCGGGCAGCGACGGGGTCATCTACGCCATCAACACGGCTGGCGAGCTGCTGTGGTACAAGCACGATGGCTACCAGACGGGCGACTTCAGCTGGGAAGGTCCCAAGGTGGTGGGCCGCGGTTTCGGAGACTACACACAGGTGATGGCCGGCCCACATGGCGTCATCTACGCCGTCAACAAGGCCGGTGACCTCCTCTGGCTCAAGCATGACGGCTACCAGACGGGCGACGGCATGATCGACGTGAGCCCGGTGAGCAAGAACAAGATTGACGCCAACAGCCACATCTGCATCGCGCTGGGCACCTGCGTGGCGGCTCCTAGCGATTGGGAGGGGCCGAACATGGTGCGATACGGCTGGGAAGTCTTCACACACGTGTTCCTGCGCAGCCCGGAGCCGGTCACTCCCCTCTGAGTCCGGTTCTCCGGCACAGCACGGCCGCCGCGGCGGGATTGTCGCGGCGGCCATGCTGTGCCTGGGCAAGGCAGTCCCGCAGCATCACACTCGGCTGCCCACTACCTGATCGGTGATGGCGCCTGGCAGGTGCTGGCCTATCCCTGGCCGCCAAGGCAGGTGAGGTCGGCCGTCTACAGCTATCGGCGTCGCCGGGCCACCGAAGGCAGCCGCCGCGACGTGCAGTCGAGACAGAACGGCCGGCGTGACCTGGACCCAGGAGTGAGCCAGTTGGCCCGCCACCACCAGGTCGTGCGGGTCCTGGACCTCTGGGATCCAGGCTGCTGCCTTGCAGTTTTCTGGACAACGGGGTGGTCCACGGCCCCACCGCCGTCCGGGCCGTTGCCGACAGCGGGACGACTACCGGCCCCCTGAGTCTCTGGGCCTACGGCCAATGCGCCTTGGCCGAGCCGAGTGGTCGATTACCTGACTGGCCGACCCGCACCCTCTTGCACGGCGCACCTGCGTGGCCGGCAATCAACTGCTGTTCTTGCCCCTCTCGCGGCCGTGCACGTGTTGGTGTTCGACCCGATGCCCAGGTTGACGGCGGTGCCATGGCCGTGCCTCGTGAAGACACGGACAGCCACAGGTTTCCTCGGCTGCGCTGGGGCAGAGCCCGTCGCTCACGAACGATTTGGCCCGGCCGAAGTGAATCCGCCACTCGGCCGGGCCAGGTTTGCATGGGCAGGATTGAACGAGCAGTCCGCTCAGCTGAAGCCGAGGAGTGGCGAGATCAGCACCCAGCCTCCATCACGCACCTCGTCCGCGGTGGCCAACGCACCGCCGGCACTGGCGAGGAACACGTCTTCCTGGTGGTCGTTGCGTCTGGCTGCGGCCAGTGCGGCGCCGGCAGGAGCTAGTCCGGCTTGGCTCAACGCAATCGCATCGCTCCAGGGACCATCTTGAGCCTCAAAGGTCGTGTACAACGCACCATCCTGGCCGACAAAGAACACATCCTCCTGATGGTCATTGCGTACAACTCCGGCCACCATGCCACCGGCCGGGAGTACGTTCGCCGCGGTAAGCGCTATCGGCGTGCTCCAGGCGCCATCGTTGACCTCATAGTTCGTGTACAGAGCGCCGTTGTTGGCCGCAAAGAAGACGTCCTCTTGATGGTCGTTACGTACCACGGCCGCTAGATGGGCGCCGGCCGGCGCCACGTTCACGCTTGGGGCGCGCCCGGGCAAGTACCGCCCGAAATTGGTGAAGGGCCGAGCGATATTGATGTTAGTGATCTGGAGTGGTGCGCTCCAGGCGCCGCCGCTCACCTCGTAGATGGTGTAGAGCGCACCGTCACTGCCGGCGTAGAAGACGTCTTCCTGATGATCGTTACGCACGGCCGCTGCGATTGGGGCATTCGCCGGCGCCGCGCCTGCCGCTGTCAGTGCGATCGGATCACTCCAAGCACCGTCGTTCGCCTCGAACAGCGTGTAAAGCACGCCGTTGCCACCTATGAAGAACACGTCCTCCTGCTGGTCGTTGCGCACCGCTACGGCGATGTCGGCTCCGGGCGAGACGACGCCTAGACTGCGGAATTGCAGCGCTCGCCCTGGGAGCGACGTTCGCACTCTGAACGCGGTGGTGAGGGCTATCGGTGCGCTCCAGGGTCCGTCGTTCGCCTCGAACAGGGTATACAGTTTGCCGTCGTTGCCCACATAGAAGACATCCTCCTGGTGATCGTTGCGCACGGACGCCGCGACCGGTGCACCCGCCGGGGCCACACCAGCTGCTGTCAGCGCGATTGGCGCACTCCAGGCGCCGTCGTTGACCTCGTAGGTGGTGAACAGCGCGCCGTTGCTGCCGGCGAAGAACGCATCCTCCTGCTGGCTGTTGCGCGCAACCAGCGCAACCTGCGCGCCCGCGGGCGCCGGGATCGCGTTGCGAGCCGTACCAGGAAGTAGCGTGCCGATCTCGAGCACCGCGCTGTTAACCAAGTTCCAGCTCAGCTCCGCGTAGCCATTATGGCCCCAACCCGTGCCCCACGAGTTCTCGACCCAGAGCCCATTCTCGTCGTAGGCGCTGGCGAACATTGCATGTCCCTGCGGATTGGCGCCGCCCATGCTGTCGAAGTAGGAGTAGCTGGCGTTGCCATTGTTGATAAAGGGCTGGTCGACCTTCATCGCAATGACCACCGGGCTGCCATTGGCAATGTTGGTACGAACATAGTCTTCCACCGACATGTGGGCGTGATCCAGTTGATCCTTCAGCACCGTCTGGTACGATGCGACCTTGTACTGCGAGGCGTTGGCGCCCTCGCTGGTCGTTGGCAGGTCCGTGAAGTCCTGCGTGCCCTGCGTGTAATCGGATTCGGCGTCAATGCCCTGTTGCTGCAGGAGGGAGAGGTTATCGTCGAGAGTAGATCCGTTGTCCTGGCCATGGCTCTTGGTGGCGCTAATCTGGCTGTAGAGGTACATCGGAGCAAAACCGCCGGGGCCGGCTGCAACGGCTGCCGGGTAGTAACCGCCCGCCCTGGCCCACCAGCCGGCCAGGTAATAGCCGATCGCCCACGAAGCGCAAGAGCCAACCCCACCTTGCGCCCCCACAGGCGGATTGTACGCGGAGAGGTCGGCTCTCCCGGGCAGTTGGTCGCCGGTCAGCGGAGGCACCCCAACCGACGAGATGTGTGTCTGCACGGTGATCGTCGTGTGCAGCGCGTCGCCCGACGGATCGATGTCCGCGCCGGTGCCATACATCCCGTCACTGGGCATTCCCGTCGCTTGCTGTGCTGCGGCTGGAAAGCCGCCTGGATTGTTATCGTCGGCTCGCGCGGCGCCGTCTCCGTGCATGATCGCCGCGCATAGCACAACCGGGGCTATCAAGATCCTTACCAGTCTCATGCCTGTCATCTCGCACTCCCTTTCTTGGTTTGTCACCGCTTCGTTGCGCTCGAAGCGCTGCATAATCCCGCCGCGGGTAGCGGGAATCGACAATGGCGCTCCCCAGGCTCACATGCTAGGTCCCGGCGTGACCGTAGCCGTAGTCTCGGGCGTGTCCGTCGGGCATGCCCGAGGCAAGACCTCATTGTTTTCCCACCAGGCTCCGATGGCCAGCGGAGCCGTAGAGGCTCGGGCCCCGCTGCTCGTATCGGTGGCTACGATGAATGCATTCATCTGCTGCCAGTTGCACGCCACTGCCGAGCTCGGATCGGGGGTGAGAGCGATCGTGAAACTGCCGCCAGGTATGTGTACATACTGGCCGTCGCCCAACGGGATGGTCAGCGCATAGCTGGCCGTCGTATTGCCCTCGGCCATCAGCGGCCCGGCGTCGGGAGACTCCGAGATAAGCTCGACGTGCACCGGGTCGCCGGGCGTGAAGCGGGCGCCGGCGACGTCGACGCTGGCCGAGGACGGATCGACCTGCAAGTAGCCAGTGTCAGCCGTTCCGTTTGGATCGCTCACCAGATTGCTGACCGAGATGGTGGGCCTTTGCAAGCGGCACATGAAACACGTTCGCATGCGCAGGGATCTATCGGGCGCTGCTTGCCCAGCGCGAGGCGCGCCGCTCACCGCCATCACCAGGGCGGCCGGCAACGCTATGGCGGCTATGCGCAACAGGGCTCCGTGCGGACTAACGGTATGGTTTCGTGCCATTATCTTCTTCCTTCCCGGCCCCATTTCCGCTCACGGTGGGCGGATCCGATGACGGGGCACTGTCCCAGCATAGGACCGGCGCATTCCGCGAGCGTCCCCTGGCCGTGCGCGAGCGATCCTCTGGTCGTCGTAGCATCTTGTGTAAGGACGGTGCCTGAAACGCGCACAAGAGCGGCGCGCCACCGACCCCGCTGCGGACCGATTGGCCGGAGCTAGACACGCCCGTGGGCGGCACGCCGGCCGTTACGCGCCTGCCACGCTCACTCCTGCGTTGGCGTTCCCAGACCGCCGGCGCAGACCATCGCCGTTACGTGATGGCATCGCCGGATGCGCCTCTTCAATGGCTGCCTGGCAGCACGAGCGGCAGCCATTTCGGCGCAAGCCCTGCGCACCGTCGCTAGCACGAACGCGCGCGAATCAGAATGTCTGTGTTTCCTGACTGACGCTCTGGGCGGCGACTGCCGCAGGCCTATCGGCAGCATGAGCGATCCGACGGATCCGCAGCGCTGCTCGTGTTCTCGAGCCCTGTGAAGTCGAACGCGCCGGCCCCCGAAGCATGCCGGGCAAGCGTCTTGGCGCTCAGCGGATGCCGCGGCGATCTGCCCGTGATGCGCCGATGAGGCTGAAACGAAGCAGAATCCGCCAGGATTCGCTACTGTGGTCTTTGCGCGCAGGACTTCGGCGCCATGGAGATCCGTGGCTCCCGCATCTGGAACGGGCGGCCGGTTGGAGACGCGCAGGCGGAGCGCATCCTCAATGCGGTCCTTGATGCCGGCATCAACCTTATTGATACTGCCTACGACTACGGGCGCAGCGAGGAGTATATTGGACGCTTCATCGCGAACCGCCGTGGCGAATACTTCTTGGCCTCCAAGTGCGGCTGTACCGTGGTCCCTGCCGGCGACCACGACGAGACACCACATGTCTGGACGCGGGAGAACCTGCTCCGTAACATCGAAGAGAGCTTGCGGCGGCTGCGCACCGACTATGTCGACCTGCTGCAGCTGCATAACCCGTCCGTCGAGCAGGTGGAGCAGGGCGACCTCGTGACGGTGCTGCAAGACATCAAGTCCGCGGGCAAAGCGCGCTTCATCGGCTGCTCCTCGACCTTGCCGCACCTGCCACACTTCATCGACTGGGGCGTCTTCGACGCTTTCCAAATCCCCTACTCAGCGCTCGAGCGCGAGCACGAGGAGGCAATTAGCGCGGCGGCGCGGGCCGGCGCGGGCACGATCATCCGCGGCGGGGTGGCGCGGGGGGCGCCGGGCGAGGAGGGGCTGGGAAGCGAGGAGCGCTGGGCCGTCTGGGAGCGAGCTGGGCTGGACGACCTGCGCGCGCCGGGTGAGAGCCGCACAGCGTTCTTGCTGCGCTTCACGTTGAGTCACCCCGACCTGCACACGACCATTGCGGGCACCGTGCGACCCGAGCACCTGGCGGACAACCTGCGGGCGGCTGAGTCCGGCCCGCTACCTGCCGATGTCTACGCTGACGCCAAGCGGCGGCTTGCAGACGCTGGGCAGGTGCCGACGGCATAGTGCCGGATCGCGGCGCGGAGGGCTGGATGCTGCCTGCCGCCACCGCTGGACCGGACCACTACCGGCAGTCACGGTCTGTCACGACCGCCGGGTGGAGGCTCGTGTCGATCTGAGTGGTTTCGCGATGCGGGCCGACGCGGCGGAGGACCTTGCTGCGCTAGGCGATTCTGCATGATCATGCGTGGGGCCGCTCGACCGCGTGGCGTGCGCTAGCTGGCTTCGGGTGACAGGACTATTTACCGGGACGCACGTGCCCTGAGCGCAGATCTTGAGCGACGACGCGCCTAGCCGCAGGCTCCCCGTCTGTGGAGGCGCTGCTTGTGGCACCGGCTTCATCGGCCCCGCTCGAACACGACCATCGCGTGGCCGTCGACTTCCGGCACGATCACGCGGGCGTACTCACCATGCATCGTGGTGTCGAGCGTCAAGCGACTCGGGGCAAGGTAAGCCACGTTCGGCTTCCAGCCAGTGCGCACGGCCATGGGCACGTCGCGCAGCGGGATCACATCTTCCACGAGGTCGAGGTCCGGCGTGCGTCGCTGCGGCACGTAGTGCAACAGGTGGCAGACAAGGCGCTCTGGCGAATCGCGGTCGGCAGCCGCGGGCTGGCGCAGCACGCTGACCTCAACGGTGGTCGGCACTGTGGCACGCACGGTCGGATCGGGGAGCAACCGCCACAGCAGGGCACCGACGATCTGCCGGTAGACTGGATAGCCCCTGGCCTGGTAGGACCTGAAGAGTGGGTGGGACAGGTAGGCCACCCGTCCGCGCAACGTGGCGGCGGCTAGGCCCGGCACGCTGGTCGGATCGGGCGGCGTCTGCGCGTGCGAGGAGAAGTGCGCCCAGCTGCGCGAGAAGTACGGGGAGACTATCTCCGCCAGTACCTCGGTCCCGTCTACCGCGCGCACAGCGCTGCCGCGGTCGTAGAGCGCATGATCCATCGCCGGAATCGCCTCTGCAAGGGCATCGGTCGGCCGGAGGTACTCCACGTCGTCGCGGCCAGCACCGTGGTATTCGACCCCCATCAGATCCTGCAGGGCAAAGGCGGATCCGTCGGGGCGCAAACCGGACTCGTGGCTGAACAGCACGGCCCCTCCCCCGGCCACGTAGTCACGCAGCTTCGCCTCGAGGTCGGCGGCAAGGCGGACGTGATCGGGCGCAATGATCACACGGTAGGCTCGGAAATCCCCTGCTTGGTCGATCACCGCGGTCTGTGCGCCCAGCTCCAGCAGCATGTGCAAAGCGCCCTGCTCACTCTCCAGCCCCACTAGCAGGTTGCCGGTGCCGCTGTCTGGCGGCAGCAGAATGGCCACGTCCACCAGTGGCTCGACATCCCGGCACCATGGCTCCTTGGCTTGCACCGACGCGTAGGTTCTTCCAATGCGCGTGTAGGTCTCCTTCTCGAGCAGCCCGCGGGGATGCAACTGGTCCCCGATCGAGCAGCCCGCGCCACCCGCGAGCGCACGGAAGCACTCGTAGTCGAGCGCCGCCTGGCTCTTCACCGTGCCGAAATCGGCCCACGACCGGTGGAACGCCGCCGTCATGCCCAGCGCCGGCTTGCCCAGGGTCTGGAAGAAGCGGTTGTAGAGGGCAAAGTGCGCGTACCCCCAGCCACCCGTGGGGAGCGACTCGATTTCCCAGTGCGTGTAGTACGGCGCCTCGGGACGGCTGGCTTCCTGTGGGTTGCCGTTCAGGCGCAGCCGCGCATTGAAGAAGATCGGCAACCCGGGACGTTTCGCCCACGTCTCCCGGCTGACCCGCTCCATGAACCGGCGCTCGGCCGCGAGCGTGTAGGCATGCAAGGCGGCATCGTCCTCCGGATTCACGCCTTCGGCGGCCATGCCTCTCAGGCAGTACGTGCAGCAGCAGCCCGGCTGCACGCTCTTCACGATATCGAAGAACAGGCCGTCCGCAGCATAGTTGGAGAGCACTTCATCGGTCACGGCCGAGACATGCTCGGCATAGGGACTGTTCATGCAGAGCCACTGCCACGTGTTCTCAGGCAGCGGGCCCACGGGCGCGCGTCCGACCCGCCGTCCGTCCCGATGCAGTTGCAGCCACTCGGGGTGTGCTTCGGCCTGCTGCTCGTTCCACACGACGGTGATGTACACCGGAACGTTGATGCCGTAGCGATGGGCCGCCTCGATTTGCTCGCCCAGCAGATCACGCCGGAGGTGAGGGTGCATGAGGCCGACCTTGGTCGGATAGTAGCACATGCCGTGATGGCACACCGCAAAACAGGTAATGGAATCGACGTGCGCGTCGCGAAGCTGGCGTGCCCAGGAGTCGGCGTCGAACTCCTCGGCCACGGCTGGGATAAGGGGCGACGTGTGGAAGTCCTGATGTACCTGGCGGAAACGCCATCGCGGAGCCGTCGGCAAGGTATCGATGTGTTTAGACACGATGCACACTCCCTTTCAGCATGCGCAAGATGCTCATGGTGCACGCGCCACCGCGGCGGATGAGATCCGCGCTGAACCGTGTGTGCTGCAACCTCACCCGATGCGAGCGTTGAGCTGTTCCACGCGCGGGTCCCTGCCGATGTTCAGCCTCGGCAATGCCGCCCCTACAAATGTAGGGCATCGGCGTGGTGATCACACCGAGTACGATGGCGGGCTCATTCTCGGCGGCAGTGCCGGTTTAGCCTGACCGAGTAGACATGCGGTTCAAATGCCGTGCTGCCGGAGCCGGCGCACAGTCACTTGCCACGCGTCGGCGCCGTAATCACTGAGCGTCAAGTCTCGTGATGCACAGAACAGAAAAGATCTGCAAGCGAGTGAGACCAACGAATGTACCGGGCGATGCTCCTGCAGGGTGGCTCTCGGTGCTACTGGGCGAGCAAGCAGCCATCGACCGGCAACGCCACGCTCGTGCTTGTAGCGCTCGACCGCAGCCATGGCGGGCCGTCTCGCCGCGGCGGCAACAACGCTTGCCCCGCTTCACGACCTTCTTCTCCACGTGTACACGATACGCCCCAGGCTCGGCCGCTCCCACGATAGTGTGCCGGTGGAGCGGGCAACAGGCAGCACCCACACTTCTGACCCACGCAATTGCGCTTGCAAGCATTCTGCAATTCCATACCCAGCGTTACCCCGTGTGCGGCATAATAGACGGCGAGGCGAAGCCAGCAGCGGACCGAGTATTGCCAGCAGGCGGCTCATCATGGACAAGACGGAGCCCGGCGCTCGGGGATCCTTCCGGGAGTTGTTGCGGCGCTATCGCCTGGCCGCCGGACTGTCCCAAGAGGTCTTAGCCGAGCGAGCCGGGCTGAGTGTGCGTGGCCTCAGCGACCTGGAGCGCGGCGTGAACCTGGTGCCCCATGCCGATACGGTCGCGCGCTTGGCCCGTGCCCTGGGACTCTCGGCAGCGGAACAGACTGCGCTCGATGCCCCGGTAGTGCGCACGCGTGGTCCGGGCCGAGGAGTTGCAGCCTCACAGTCTGGCTCACTGGCCCTCCCGGCTGGCTCGACGCTACCCGCGTTGCCGGCACCACTCGTCGGCCGCGAGCACGACGTCCAGGGAGTCGCCCACCTCCTTCGCCGCGACGATGTTCGTCTGGCCACCCTCACCGGACCTGCCGGCGTTGGCAAGACCAGCCTGGCCATCGCCGTCGCCGCCGATCTCTCCAAGCACTTCGCGGGTGGGGCCGTGTTCGTCTCGCTCGCACCGCTGCGTGACGCCTCCCTCGTCGCCTCTGCCATTGCTCAAGCACTGAACATCCGCGAGCAGAGCGGACAACCCCTGAGCGAGGCCCTTGCGGCAGACTTGGCTGGCACACACGTGCTCTTGGTACTCGACAACTTCGAGCACGTGGCGAAAGCCGCACTCCTGCTAGCGGATCTCACCGCGGCTTGTGCCCGGCTGAAGGTGCTGGTGACAAGCCGCGTTGCCGTGCATGTGCGAGGCGAGCACGAATTCCCTGTGCGGCCACTCGCACTGCCCGACATGGACTGGGTCGATCGGGGCGAGTGTTCCATGGATGAGCTGGCCCGGGTAGCATCTGTGACGCTCTTCATGCAGCGCGCTCAAGCAATCGAGCCGGAAACCAGACTCACGCCCGCGACGGCGGCTGCGATCGCGGCCATCTGCCGCCGCCTAGACGGACTGCCCCTCGCCATTGAGCTGACCGCGGTCTGGGTCAAGCTCCTGCCGCCCCAGGCGTTGTTGTCCCGGCTGGAGAAACGCCTGCAGTTGTTGACCAGAGGCGCTTCCGACCTGCCGGAACGACAGCAGACGCTCCGCAGCGCGTTTGCCTGGAGCTACAACCTGTTGCATGTGGGAGAGCAGACACTGTTTCGGCGGCTGGCCGTTTTTGCCGGTGGCTTCACCCTGGAAGCTGCCGAGACCGTGTGCCAGATGACGGGAGGTCTGCAAGATGACATGCTGGGATGGCTGCTCGCGCTGGTCGACAAGAACCTCATGGTGCGCATGCCGGGTCCGTCTCCAGAAGCGCGCTTTGGCATGTTGGACACCATCCGCGAGTATGGCCTGGAGTGTCTCGCGACAGCAGGCGAGGCCCGCGGCGTCAGCGATCGCCATGCAGCTTACTACCTGGCTCTGGCGGAACAAGCCTGGCCTGGACTCCAGGGCGCTGCACAAGCGGAGTGGGTCGACAGGCTTGAGCGCGAGCATGGCAACATCCGCGCCGCGTTTGACTGGAGTCTGCAATCACCAGACCGCGGGGAACTGGGGCTCCGCCTAGCGGTAGCTGTGTATCGCTTCTGGCTTGTCCGCGGCTACCTGAGTGAAGGCCGCGGCTGGCTTGAGCGCATGCTTGCCGCGAGCCCCCAGGCACCAGCGGGGCTTCGGGCCCGCGCACTCAACGCGCTCGGCAATTTCGCCAATGAGCAGGGCGACCTCGCGCTGACTCTGACCGCCTATGAGGAGGCGGTCGAGTTGTTCGGTCAAGCGGCCGACGCCCGCGGTGCCACGGTGGTCCTTGTCAACCAGGGGAGTGCCCTCAAGTATCAAGGCGATTACGTTCGGGCAGAGGCCTGCTACGAGGAGGCAACGCGGCTGGCTCGCACTCTCGTCGATGATGCGCTGCTGGCGACGGTGCTCACGAACCATGGGGCGCTGCTCATTGAACTGGGGCGGCCCGAGCAGGCGATGCCGGTGCTGGAGGAGGGCCTGGCGCTCACCCGGCAGCGGGGCAACACCCGCGGCACGTGCATCGCGTTGCTCAATCTCGCGGATGCCGAGCGCATGCTCGGGCACCTTGATCGCGCGACGGCGCTTCTCACCGAACACAAAGCGCTCGCAGTGGGTCTGGGAGACCGGTCCAGCATCGCCATGGGAACCTACAACTTGGGACTCGTGCTCCAGGCGCAGGGTGGACACGCTCGGGCAGCGGGACTCTTTGGCGCGAGCCTAGCGCTCGAGCGCGAGATCGGCAACAAGAGGAACGTCGCCCAGTGCCTGGAGGCACTCGCGGCGACAGCAGCTGAGCTCGGCGCCGCGGAGACAGGTGGCAGGCTGTTCGGCGCCGCAGCCGCACTGCGCGATGCGGTCTGTGCTCCGGTGTCACCGGCGGAGAGTGCCAGCTACCGTGCGATAGACGCCAGGTTGCGGCATCTGCTCGGCGAGACCGTCGAGAATGCCCTGAGGTCCGGCCGATCGATGCCGCTCGCAGCTGCGATCGACGAGGCCAGTGCTCTGGCACATCGGTACGGTAGGTAGGCCGTTGTAGCGGTCGCCCAGGCCGGCCAGATCCTCGGGAGCATGGACGCGCAGCCTGGCGAGGGAATAGCATGCGCCAGTCCGGAGTGCCATGGTCAGGGGTTGTGCGGCTGGGTCGAGCGCCTTCAGGCGATGCTGTCACACGCTTTAGTCGACTGTTGGCTGTGCCCACGCCAGGGCGTGCGCGATCACGCCATCCAGTCGTGCCATGGCGCCAGCCAGCATGTCGCGCTCCCGAGCACCGTGCTCCACGTATCGTGGCCCGACGTCCACGGCGTGGCAGACGATCCATTCTGACTGCGATTTCGGGCCGCAGGCCGTTGGGCCGCTCGCGCGAATGCGTGAGTATTGCAAACCCAACTCGTCTCTGCCCTCGGTGAAGCAGCGCCCGATCGGCCAGCGCATGCCGCTGGCCCAGACGAGGGCCAGGAGCGGCAGGTCGGTCCAGCGTTGGAGAGATAGAACTTGGTGACAGGCTCGTCCCCTGGCTGGGGCACGCTGCGCCGGATGAGCAGCCAGACCGTGGGTCCAGGCAGCCGGTCGCGCACGGCGACCACGCGCAGGTCGGCAAAGTCGGCCAGCAAGGGTCCCTTGGCGCCCTCCAAGATACGGTAGCGCTGCCGGGCCCCGGCTGGGACCTGCGTGGCCAGCGTCTCCACGACCACCGCGCGCGGGCTGTCTGGCTGCAAGCGCGGTCGCGTGGGCATGACGCACTTGCCATGCCGCAGCTGGCTGAAGGGTGAGGTCACATTCTGCTGGACACAGTGGCGGCGCAGTTTGGCAGCGACTACCACTGGAGCATTATGCAGGTGGAGTACGCCGCCGCCTGGTGGTCACCGGCAAGTCCAGGCCTGGACCATCGTGGTCAAGAGAGACGGGCTGCCGGGGCCAGCCTGCCGGCGGGTCCTAACCGGGAATATGATGGTGCTGGTAGGCATAGCGGCGGGCGCGCCGCTGCCGCCACCAATCGCTGCTGCCGCCGGGCCAGTCTCAGGCCGCCAGATTGGTCGGAGCGTTGTACCGCCGGGCAGCAGGGCCCCACGAGGTATGCTGCGCATTTCAGGCGGCAAAGGGCACCACTCCTTCCAATCTGGCGTCATTCCAGGGCGAGTGCGCGAAGTCGGCCGTCTGCACGAAGAGTTGCACGGATTGAGAAGATCGATCAGGTCAGTTCATGACGACGGGGAGCAGCGTCACGCACCGCACCGTCGCCCGGTCCGTGGCGAGAATCTTGAGCAGCGGGGTGAAGGTGTTCGTCGCCGCCAATGCTTCTACTTCGAGTTGCCTAAAGCCGCCCACGACGCATGGGTCCTGCTTCTGGGTGATCCTCTTCACGACGAAGCTCCCGGCCGGGCAGATGCCATGTGGGCACGGGCAGGCGGCGCCGATCACACAACAGGTGACGGCGCCGCGGTACGACACCACGGAAGCCCCGCCGATGAGCGTCTTCATGGTGCCCTTCAGGCCGTTCATGGACGTCTTCCTTTCCAGTCGGCGGCTATTACATGCAGTGTGATCAGATGGGACTGGTGTTCACCGGGGATCCTCAGTACAAGGATTGTGGTCGGGCGCCTGCTCCTGGCTCAAGTCATCTTGCGCCTCCTTGTCTCCTTCTGGCTCAAATCATCTCTCCGCCGCGGGCCCGGCCGCAGCTCACAGCACGATCGTGCTCCTGACCACGGCACCGGCCACCGCTGTGACAGAGACCATGGGCGACGTGACGCCACCCTGACTGGCCTGCACGGCGTAGGTCCCCGCGCTCACGGTGAACGTCACCGACCCAGTGCTGTCGGTGCTGGGGTATGCGAGCAAGGCGCCCTTCAGAGAGAGGTCCACTTCGGCGCCGACCGCCGGCGCTCCCGACTTCGTGCGCACGCTCACCACCAGTTGACCAGCGTTCAGCACGATCGTGCTCGAGGTCGATGCACCACCCGTGACTGTCGCGGAGATCATTGGCCCGGTCGCAAGACGATACTTGGTAGACAGCGTGTATGTACCCGCGTTGAGGGTGAAGGTGACCGCACCGCTGCTGTCGGTCTCAGAGTAGCTGACAAGGTTGTTCCCCTGGTAGATGTCCACCTCGGCGCCGGCGGCCGGTTGGCCCGGCACCAGGTCCACATGCACTACCAGCGTGCCAGCCCCGAGGCGCACCGTCTGCCTGGTCGTAGTGCAAGCGGAGACCTTCACGCCGCTGAACGTGGCCTTCGCACTACCCAGGCCGACCTGCACGCTGTAGGTGCCAGCGGCGAGGCTGAAGCTGGCCGAACCGCTGCTGTCCGTGCCGGAGTAAGCGACCAGCTTGTTCCCCTGGTAGATGTCAACTCCTGCGCCGCTTGCCGGCTGGCCGGACGACGTCAGCACGGTCACCACCAGCGTTCCCTTCGTCGCGCCGCCGGTCGACGGCGTCGCAGTGACCGTGACCGCAGCGACCGGCGTCGCCGGCGCAGTTGCCGAGGCGGCTGCTACGGGGCTCGGCGTGGTCGCCACGCCTGGTGCGCCCGGCTGCCGAACCGCCGGCACAGCCAGCGCGATCGTCCGATCCAGCGTCGTGTGCGCGCGCACGAGCAGACCCTGCGCGCTGCCTTGCAGGCCGTCGCCGGCCTGTGCCAATACGTCGTACGTGCCCGGGCTCAGGCTGATTGTGCTCGCGCCGGTCTTGTCCGTCGTGGTATCGAGCACATACGCCTGCGAAGTGGCTCGCGACACGGTCAGGTTAGCGCCCGCCACTAGTTGGCCGGCGTGCAGTACGTGTATGCGCAGGCTGCCATGACGGCTCACGTCGTCGATGCTCACGCCCAACCCGCGCCTGAGTACAGGCAGGCCCGGTGCCTGCGCCGTCACCTGGATGGAGTAGACATCCTCGCCCAGCAGACGGCCGTGATCGTCCCTGCCGTCCCAGGTCAGTTGCCGCACGCCGGCGGGAAGCATCTTGTGCACGATGAGCGTGCGCACGGCGCGCCCGCCGCTGTCGCTGATGCCGATGGAGACAGTGGCCGAGGAGGTGAGGCCGTAGCGGATGGACACCGTGTGGCCGGCAGACGCGTCGAAGCTCGCAGCGCTCACGTCCAGTGGGTCGATGCGGAACTGGCGGCTGACGTAGATATTGTGCCCGCCGGCCCGGGTCGAGACGAAGGCGATGGTCGAGCCATCGCGCGAGGCTGCCGGCGTGAACAGCAGAGCTGGCGGCTGTCCGACCAGGGCACTCTGCTCGGTACCGTCGGGCTCGACGGCGTACAGAGCGGACACCTTGTCACGCAGCGAGACGTAGGCCACGCGGCCGTCGGCCAGCCAGGCCGGCGAGGATTGTGCCTCGCCGCTCGCCAGCGTCGTCAAGATGCCGTCATGCGTGCCGTCGAGTCGCACGGTCCAGATCTGGTCGACGTAGAGGCTGTGACGGTAGGCAATGGTCCTGCCATCCGGCGACCAGGTGGGATCGTGGACCGCGTGCTCGCCGTCGGCGATGACGGTGTGCAGGTCGGTGCCGTCGCGGTTCACCACCAGCAGGTTCCCGTCGTTCACGAAGGCGATCTGCTTGCCGTCCGGAGACCAGGTGGGCTGCATGTCGCCCGACGCTCCGCTGGTGATGCGCTGCAGGCCGCTGCCGTCTGGATGGACAAGGTAGAGATGGCGGCTGCCGTCGCGGGTGGAGTCGAAGGCGATGAGGTCTCCGGTCGGCGACCACGCCGGGTCGGCGTCGGCACCCGGCCCGGCCACGATCTGGCGCGCGGTGTGCTGCCGTTCGGCCAGATCTCCAGCGTCGATGGTCCACAGGTGCGCCGCACCTGACCGGCTCGAGATGAAAGCGACCCTCGTGCCGTCGGGTGAGAAGGTCGGTGCATCGCCGCCCCTGGTAGTCAAGAGTTGTGCTCCACCGGGCAACCCGTTGGGAATATCCAGGGTGTACGTCCAGGACAGGGGCTCGACCAGCTGGTTCCCCGCCGCGTCGGCAGCGGCCAGCAAGGTCACAGGCACCTTCCCGCCGGGGAACAATTGGGGCGGCGCCGGGTCTATCCAGCCGACATTGAGCGCGGCCACGCCGTGGGTCAGATCATAGGAAACGACGTTGCTGCCGGCCCCATATGTCTTGCCGAACACCTGGAAACGGATGGTGGAGACATCGACGCCGCTCGCGCCGGGGTCTTCAATGGGAATGGTCACATAGGCCTCGCCCGTGGCGCCCGGACCAGGATCCGGCGCACCGACCCGCAGCGGCAGGGTGTCGATCATGAAGGGATAGTTGGCGGCAGGACCCCACGTGCCTGCACGGCCACGAGCCCGCACGTGCAGCCAGTAACTGCCGCTGGCCAACGGCCCAACCGTCGTCGCGGTAGTCGTGCCGGACGCCCGCGCGGGTGGTAGCGTTGCAGGCTGCTGGTCGAGCACGTAGCTGTAGGCCGTGATGCCCGCGGTACCGGGCTCGGACCACGAGAAGGAGGCGGCGTTCCGCCTGCTGACGGCCGGCATTGCCATGCCGGCGAGCAGGAAGCTGGAGCCGGGCACGTTCATCTCGGCGGGCCGTACGCCCATCCACCCGCTCGGCTCCCAGTCGCCAAACGCCATGCGGTCCACCTCGATTGACCCGGTGGGCAGCTCGTTGCGGATCAGCTGGTAGAGATTGATGGTGAGCTGGTGCCAGTGGTTGTCGCGCTGGAAGTGCAGCCCCGGGCCGCCTTCGAGCGGCGCGAAGTAGGTGCGCTCATGGTCGTTGGCACTGGGCGGGTTGTCGCTCAACGGCACGACCCACCAGGTACCGTTGGCGTGTACCGCGAGATCGACGTACACGCCGGCAGGCACCTTGTAGGAGAAGGTGATCAGCGGGTGGGTGGCGAGATTGAAGGAAGAGACGGGCAGGAACGTGGTGAGATCGCCCGTGCGGCCCGCTGTGACCTTGAGCGGGGTGTAGCCGCCGTCGGTCACCACGCTGGTGGTGGCGCCGAGCGGCGCTATTCTGCCCGGCCAGAGGTCTTGCGGCCGCTGGAAGTCGGAAGCCAGCACGGCGTGCAAGGTGGGAGAGTCCACGACCGGCGGAGGCGGGCCGGCCGAACCGGCACCCGAGCTTGCGGCGCTGCTTCCGGCAACATCCGGCAGTAGTGCAGCGGAACCCGGGAGCTTCCGAGCCGTTGGCGCATATGTAGTGGTGACCACTTGTGAGGGAGCGCTGGTATGGCCGGCGCTATCCTGAGCTACAGCCGTGAAGCGGTTCTGTCCCGGACGGAGCTCGATACCCGCAATTACGGCCAGGCCATCGGCACCGGCGACGGCACGCAGCCCGCTCGGTCGCGCGCCGGCCAGAATCTGCACCGCCAGGCCCGGCCGGGTCGCGACGGCGAGCGTCAGGGTGCCAGCACTCGTCGTCGTGGCAGCGGGTGGAAAGATCACGGGCGCAGCAGGAGTGGCAGCAGGTGCCAGCACGGCGTAGAGGGCCGGCGCCGGGCCGAGGCGCGCGACCGGCGTAGTGAGCGTGGCTCCGTGCCGCTCGCGTGCTACCGTGCTCGGCAGCGGCTGCCAGGTGGCGGAGCCGGCGTCCCACGCATAGATCTGCACGCCGGGCGCGACCGCGGCGACGTGCATGCGCAACGTCGCCGGACTGCCGAAGACGTAGCCGGAGGGATAGAGCGCGTAGACCGACGAAAGTTTCCGCAGGTACGTGGGAACCGGCACTGTCGAGGTGGTGGGCTCGACGGCAAATACCTGGGCGATGTCGTGGAGGGCAAGGCTGGGTACGGCAAGGTTCGCCTGCCCATCCGGGCTGGCGATGGTCGCGTCCTGCACGTAGGTGGCGACCCGCCCTACCACGATCCAGGTGAAGGCCTGGGCCTCCTCGCCGTGCCGGCCGTAGACACGCAGGCGAATGGTGTAGAGTCCGCTGAGGCCCTGGGCGCCGCTCGAACGATAGTAGAAGTAGTCTGAGAGCCCGGTATCCAGTGTGCCCAGGTTGCCCGAGAGGGTGTGCAGGCGGGCGAGCGTCACCGGGCCCTGGTCGGGCACGGCAGGCGTGCCCGAGCTTGTGTCCAGGATGCCGGTCCAGTGCGTGGGACTGGTGCCCGGGCCGTAGTCGAGCTGATAGTGGTCGAAGTCTGGCCCTGAGGCCACGCCGTCGATCGGCACTACGCCGCGCAGCAGGCTGCCGCTGGAAGGCGTGACAATCTGCGCCGCGACGCCTGCGGCAGCGGGCGGGCTTGGCGGCGCGGGCATGGCGACGGACCAGGAAGCGCCCGTCGTCACCGCGATGGTGCGCAGTGCATGCGTCGCCTGCGCGCCCACGGCAGCGGGTTGTTCAGTCTCGAGCATATAGTAGGTGCCGTCGGCAACCTCGCGCCCGGCAACGTCGCGTCCGTCCCAGGTGATATCCAGGACAGGCGCTGAGGCCGGCCGCGCCGCCAGCGCACGCGTGAGGCGGCCGTGCAGGTCGTACACGTCGACGGTCACGGTGCCGGCTGCTGCAACGGGGAACAGCGCTTCGACGGATCCGCCCGACGCGTCCCTGGTGAGCGTCAGCGTCGAGTGGCCCGCTGCGCTGCCGGGGCCTGTGGCGGCAACGCCGGCGCCATTGATGAAGGTGGGATCCGCGTTGTTCACGCCGCAGCCGTTGCCTCCTTCACCCTCCCCGCCACCAAATGCCTCGCTCGCCGCGTTAAATTGCTTGGAAGCCTCCCAAAGCTCGAAGCCCTCGAAGAAGGTACCGCCCGCCTTCCCGAAAACCTCCTCCATCAGGGGAGGGAGTCCATGCGACGCGGCCGCCCAAGCGGTCTCGGGCCCGTTCGGTGGCTCCGCGCACAGGCCAAGCGGATCGCTCTGCGTCGCGGGATTGTCTCCGGCGTAGGGGTACGTCGCCGCCCCAGGCTGGGCCAGCGGGTCGGGGGAGAGGAAGCGGGCAAGCGCCGGATCGTAGAGGCGGTTGCGCAGATCGATTAGGCCCGTAGCCGGGTCGTAGGGGCGGCCGGCAAAGCCGAGCGTCGTCGGCGCGGACCCCGTCTTACCGGTCAGCCTGCCGTATGCGTCGTAGCTTAGCGTGGCGACCAGCTTGCCCGCGCCGTCCAGCACCATGCGCACGGAGCCAAGCCGATCCACGACGTAGGTGTACGTCTCTCCGTTCGCCGAAAAGGCGAGCGGCTCGTCGATCCAGGAGCCATAGACGGTGCGGGCGACCGCCGACGGGACCGGGCCGAATTCGGCGACCGGGTCACTGCCGTCAAAGACCGTCGCAGTGATGTTGCCGGCCTCCAAGCGCGTGACGGTCCTGCCCAGCGCATCCTCGCTGTACATGACGTCGGCACCACCGGTGTGGGCAGCCAGCAGATTGCCGCTCTGGTCATAGCCATAGACGGCACCTGACAGGCCGGTCATCGCCCTGCCGGCCGCGTCGTAGGCCATGCTCGCGCTCCCGGCCGTGAGCAGCCGTCCGGCCGCGTCGTAGCGCAGGGCGCCCCCCGTGGGCGAGGAGAGGAGATTGCCATCGGCGTCAAAGGCGTAGCTGGCGTCGTCACCCCGAGCGCTGCCCTGTACGGCGGTGAGCCGGCTTGCCGCATCGTACCGGTAGTGCAGAGTGTCGCCCAGCGACTGCTCCAGCACCACATTGCCGTCGCGGTCGTAGCCGTAGACGAAACGGGCGATGACGGCCGTTCCCCGAGTATAGGTGAGATCGGTGAGCCGGCCCACCTTGTCGTAGCCATAGGCGACGGCGATGCCGCCCGGCAGCGTCGCGCCAATGCGCTCGCCCAGCGCGTCGTAGCGGAAGGTCGAATTGCCCAGGGGATCGTCTATCGCGGTGACGTGGCCTGCCGCGTCGTACGCGTAGCGAGTAACCGCACCCGTGGCAGAGGTCATAGACGCTCGCCGGCCTGCCGCATCGTAGGTGTAGCGGACCGTGTGGCCGCTCGTGTCCACCGTCGCGGTGAGATCGCCGGCCGCGTCGTACGCGTCGCGGATCGTGCCGCTCCCGTTGCCGGCGCTCACCAGGTGGCCCGCGGCGTCGTAGGTGTACGAGGAGCCCGACTCATCGGGCACGGTGCGCTGGGTCAGCCGTCCCGCTCCGTCGTACCGGTACTCGGTTGTGGGACCGGCGCCCGCACGATTGCCGGTCAGCCGTCCAGAAGCGTCGTACACGAGCGTCGTGCTGCTGCCATCCGCGCGCGTCACGGCGACCGGCTGGCCGGCGGCATCGTAGCTATACCGGGTGGTACGCCCGGCAGGACTGGTCGCGGCGATGAGCTCACCGGCCGGTCCATAGCGATAGCGCGTGGCATGGCCGAGCGGATCGGTGACGGACACCACGCGGCCGGCGCCGTCATAGGTCGCCCGCGTGACGTGCCCAAGCGGGTCGGTGACCATCGTCAACCGGCCGGCGTCGTCGTAACTGAGGCGAGCCGTGTCGCCAAGCGGATCGATTACACTCACCGGCAGGTCGCAGGCGTCATAGGCGAAGCGCCAGGTGTTACCCAGTGCATCCCGCATCGAGGTGAGATTACCATCGGCGTCGTAGCCGTAACTGGTCACCGCTCCGAGCGCGTCCGTGCGGGCCAGCAGAGCGCCGCCCGGCCCGTACCGATACGTCAAGCTGCCGTGGGCTGGATCCGAGATACGGGTGAGCCGGCCGTCAGCATCCCAGTTGAACGTGGTCTTGCGACCCATGGCGTCGGTCAGCGCGATGACGTTTCCTGCCGCGTCGAACTGCACGACGGCGGCACCACCATCGGGGCCAACCTCGCGGAACGTGTTCGGGGCGATCGGCTCGATCCTGGTCAGCGCGCCGGTACCGTCACGGATGCCGGCCAGATGGCCTGCCGCATCGTACACCAGCGTGGTAGCGTTTCCGGACACGCCGGTCAGCATGGAGAGCGTGGAAGTGGCATCATCGTAGCCCAGGCGGGCGGCGCCGGTTTCTGGCGGCTGGACAGCACTGGCCGGACCTGCCGCGTTGCCGGTGATCCGCGTCAGCCTGCCGTCGCCGTCTTCGACAGCCGTGCCTGACGGTCCACTGGTGACGGTCATGGTCTTGCCGCTGGCGTCTACAGTGCGTGTGACCATCGGCAGCTGCGCACTGCCGGCCAGGGGCACGGTGGTGAACGAGTCGATCTCGGTGTGCGCGCCGGTCGCGTCGACGAGGTCGGTACGCACAGCTCCGGGCTCGGCGCCGCCCGTGTAGGTGATGCTGGTGCTCATGGCACCCGGCCCTGAGACATGCGATACGCGCGCCCCGGCGTCGTAGCTGAAGCGGATTGTGCTGCCGCGAGGGAGGGTGATGCCGGTGAGGCGCGTGGTGTCGTAGGAGTCTATCGCCGGCGTACTGTACGTGAACCTGGTGGTGGCTCCGGCAGTAGTGGTCACGCTGGTCAGATTGCCGGCGCCGTCGTGCCCGTAGTGAATAACCGCTCCAGCGGGATCGGTGACCGTGCTGATCAGGCCCGCCTTGCTTTCGGTGAAGCGGAGGCCGCGGCCTGCCGCATCGACGACGGACGCCAGATTGGCGCCCGTGTAGTTGATGGTCAGCCCAATGCCGTCGCGATCCTGGAGCCGCACCAGCCTCCCAAGTGCGTCGAACTGCTCGCTGCTGCCGTCGGCCAGCAGGCGGGTAGCGCCGCCCCTTCGGTCGAGCGAGAGGATCTCCCATGCCGCAGCGTCCAGCGCCAGATAGAGGGAGGGCGTCTGCCAGAGGGCGAAGTGCGTGACAGCTCCGGTCGCTTCCTCGATGAGCGGATTGCCGCTGGCATCGTAGGCCAGGTGGGTGCCGTACGTGAAGGCCCAGCCGTTGCCCATGGCACTGGCGGTAGTGCTGCCGGAGACGAAGGTACGCTGCAGCGCCAGCGGCTGGCCGCGCGCGGGAACTGAGAGGTCCTGGTAGATGACGTGCAGGACGCCGGTAGCCGGATCGACCAGGCTGGAGGCGAGCTCCTGCGCGCTGGGGGCAGCCTGTGTGGCGGACACCACGCCCAGGGTCTGCGCCAGCGGGCCCAGGACGGCGCCGAGGCGACTCTGCGCCAGCGCTCGCGGGTCAGGCGTGACGGTGGCCTGTCCAAGCAGGGTCTGCGCGAGCAGGGCAGTTGCGGCGCCGCCGCCGCCCGCCGCGTCCCGGAAGGCCGGGGCGGCTTGCTCGGCGATCTGCAGCGGAAGGGTGCGCCATGCCGCGACGGACGCCACATATGCTTGGGGCAGGACGTCAGGAGGAGTGGTCCCGACCGCCAGGACGGAGAGCCAGCCGGCCGGCGCGGCGACCGGCGTGGGGGCGGCGGCGACGGCGCGCGAGGCACCGTGAGACCTGTAGGCCGGGAATGCCATGCAGATTGCTAGCGCGCAAAGCGCCATTCGACGTACTCGACTCACGTTCATAGTCTTCCCCCTACCCTGCTACCCCTTCGCCTGAGCGTTGTGCCGATTCCTATGAATCCGCGATGCACTGCAGCTGGCCGGCCACTAGGCGTACTGGCGCCGCTCCACTCTCCTTACCAGCACGACCTTTTTCCCTAGCCGGTTCCGGCAATCGGCCATATGCAGGTCGATGTGATTTGGGCCATCGCTTCCAGCGGTCACATCCTGCGCGCGTGCGGTTGCCGTAAGCATTGTCAGCTGCGCCCGCCGTCTCCTCCAGCCGCGAGAGTGCCGCCGTCCCTGCCTGTGCGGCGGCCGGAACAAAACGCGTGGCTTTGTCTGAGCGTGCTCGCGCCGGCGGTCGGGCACCCCTGCCGTACGGAGACTCTGAGGGCGCTCACGCCCGCCAGGGCCAGCACTGACAAGAGGACCGGCACACTCCGCCATGTGTGCACCCGTCTCATGACCTGCTTCTCCTCGCGGGCATGGCCACTCCTGGGTCCCATCGCTCCTACGATAGCGCTTCGTGGAGGCACGCACCAGGCAGCACCCACACTTCTGACCCACATAATTGCGCCTGCACACGGTTGCTTCAGGGTCACTCCCAGCGGCACTACAGAGGTATTGGCTGAGCGAGCCAGACTGAGCGTGCGTGGTCTCAGTGAGCTGGAGCGCGGTGTCAACAGCACACCAGCACCTGCCTGGCGGTTGGCGACGACGGCACCGTGCGGACCAGCGGCGCCACCTGGCAGGCGCACGGCTCGGGCACCTGGACCTACGTCAATGGCATCGCCTGTCACTCCAGCCGCACCTGCCTGGTCGTCGTGCAGGAAGGCGGCAGTACCATCCAGGCCAGCAGTGACGGCGGCGCCAGTTGGCAGCCGCGTTAGGCCTCCCGGGACAGACTGCTGCACAGGACGCTGGCGGTTTGCCATCAGGGCTGCACTGTCTACGCGGTGTTGGTGGTCAGCGGGGCGGCGCGGGGCCATGTGCTATACGCGGACGATGGGCGCCCGCTCTACTCCGTCGACGGCGTCGACTTTCTGGGCTGGTGTGAGCGGTGGCTTGATGTGTATCTTGCTGGCTACGACATGCACCTGTTCGGACCATACGAGCCGGGCGTCGAGGAGGAGTTGTGCACAGAGTTGCAAGATCAGGCAGCCAGTGCCGGCAGGCGAGCCAGTTCCCTCGATTCCATGGTGCGGCTAGCGCGGCTGAGTGCCGACACCGCCCAGGTAATCCATGCATGCTTGGGCGACAGCAGCGCACTCGCATGCGCCACGGCTGCTGATGTGGTAGCGAAGTTCAGGCTGGCCGACAGCGGCAACGCGGTCCGCATCTTCTTGGGCGATCCGGATGCGAGCCTTCGCACTGCGGCGCTGGCTGCAGTTGCGGAGTTGCCACCGGTAGACTGACAGGCAGTCCAGACCCTCATGACGACCCGAGCCCCACGGTTGCCCACGAGGCCCGCAATACGCTGGAGCAGGCGCTTGCGCTGCGCGCCCTGGGCATCTTGCGTGGCCTCCAGCCCGGGACTCTCTTGGATGTCGGCAGCGGGCATACTACTGCAGCGACACTTCCGGTTTCGGCTTCATGGCTGCCTCTGGAGACAGCGGACACCACGCCTCCCTTTGGTGACACGGCCCCAGCGGGTGCAGAGCTACGTGTCACAGTAGTAGCAAGTCTCGCGCTCGAGGTCGGTTCAACGCTGCGATGGATGGCGTCCAGCGCGTCACGGTGCGCAGAGTCTCGACGAGAATCCATGCAGAGTAGTGTCCTGTACGACCAGAGGTTGAAATGTCCCGTCTACCAAATCTGGTCTACGTCCCTAGCCGGCCGTGCTACGCCGCACGACGAGCTGGAATGGCGGTTCGAAGCGTTCTCCGGCGCCCGTACGGGAGCCATCGATGCGTGCGATCAGGAGGCTCACCAGGAGCCTGCCAAACTCCGCCTTGTCCGGCGCGACCGTCGTGAGGGCCGGCGTGGAGAAGCGACCTTCCTCGATATCGTCGAAACCCACCACGGCAATCTCGTCAGGGATCCTATGCCCGGCGTCGCGAATGGCCTTCATTGCCCCCAGTGCCACGATGTCGCTGTAGCAGACCACCGCGTCCGGAAGGGGCGTCACGGCGAGCAACCTTTGCATGCAGGCAATGCCGTCCATGCGTGAAAACGATGCGGTGGGCGACCGCGCCACGAGACGTGGATCCGCCGCCAGCCCAGCCGCCTCCAGGGCGGCCCGATAGCCCTGGAGACGCCTGCCTGCGCTCACGACGCGCGGATGTCTGAGGCCCCGACGAATCCGATGCGCCGCCGACCGATGCGGAGCAGGTGTTCGGTGGCCAAACGGGCGGCTCCCACGTGGTCGAGCTCCACCACGTCGCAATAGACCGGATCCAGCCTCTCCGAGAAGAGCACGAGCGGCACGGCCACGCGCTCGGGCTCCAGTCCGCCGCGGTCAACCCAATCGAATACAGAATCACACCGTCGATCAGGTGCGGGCTCATGCCTCGGACCACCACGAGCTCTTCCGCGCGTTCGCCGCCCGTAATATCGACCAACATGCTCCGGCCCTGTGCCTTGGCTGCGCTGACATCGATCCGATCATCGTGGAGAAGTACGGATTGGCGACTTCCGGAATGGTGAGAGCGAGTACGCCGGTCCGGGCCTTGCGCAGGCGTCGTGCTGCGATGTTCGGTCGGTAATTGAGTGCACGGATCGAGGCATGGACGCGCTCGCGCGTCTTCGGCCCTACGTCCGAGAAACGATTGTTGATGACGTGCGAGACAGTCGAAAAGGACACGCCGGCGTGCGCCGCGACGTCCTTGAGCGTTACACCGTTGTCGGCCCGCCCATTCCTTGACATGTCGGAGCGATCCCTTCCCAAGCATCCGCGCGCCGCACTACCTGCCAGTATAGCTCCACGCTCGCCTTACCCACACGCGAGCACGTCCGGTGGAGAACGAAAACGTTGTAGGCATAATACCGCCAATTGGAAAATGCTTCAAGCTATGGCGCCGCATCACGTCTCACTTCCTCTGATGACGGACCGAGGCACGGTCTGAAAATTCTTACAAATAGGGCTGTTGCTGCCAGTAGGTTGGTCATTGGCGAAGGTCGGATTGCCTCTGGGCAGGCCCCGCACTTGTGACAGGGGCGCCTGGAAGCCTTACGCCCAAGCCCGCATTTTGCCTGACCATTTTCAGACCCTGCGAACCGAGGACGCTTCCTTGACAAGGCAGGAGGGCAGTGCTAGAGTAGCTCCAACGTTATAGGACATAGGAGCGAGTTGGGGTCGCGGACCAGGATGGGTGCGCTCCTGCCGTGCCTAGCGCAAAGCGACCGAGAGGAGGTGATCGCAGAGAGTGCCTAGGGAAGATGGCGTGGAGGTGCACCGAGCTGCATCTCAGGCTGGTAGAGCAAGCGAAGACACGGTGGTACGCGATGTGCATCTCTGGTTGAATCGGTGGAACATTCGGACGTTCGACGCGCTGAAGGCTGGAGAACAACACGATGAAGAGGCATCAAACCCGCGGAATGTCGCGGCGTGATTTCCTTGGCACGGGTGCGAAGATAGGTGCGGGACTGGCGCTGGCAAGCGCGGGCCTTGACCTGACCGCGAACAAGAGTGAGGCGGCTGGCGGTATCACGCTCAACTACATGGGCTTGGGTAACAACCCTGCTCCGTTCGCCCACGGCCAGAGAAACCCTGGCCCAGTACACCGCGTCTCATCCCAACGTCACGATCAAGTACACTCCGGCGCCCTCCGCGTCGGCGAACGCGTACCATGACAAGCTCGTCACCGTGCTCTCCGCCCACGACGGGAGCATCGACATCTTCGACTCGGACGTCATCTGGCAAGCGCAGTGGGCGCCCGCCGGCTGGGCGCTGCCGCTCGACAGCGTCTTCCCGCCCTCGCAGTGGAAGAACTACACCCCGGGCAATATCCAGGCCGACACCGTCAACGGTCATATCTACGCCATGCCGTGGATGTTCGACTGCGGGCACCTGTTCTACCGCAAGGACATCCTGGACGCGAACGGGCTCAAGCCGGCCCAAACCTCGAGGAGCTGCACGACCAGGCGTCATGCTCGCGAAGAAGTACCCCAAGATGACGCCGTTCGCGCCGTGCTACAATCCCGGCCAGCAGCTCATCTGCAACTTCATGGAGTACTCCTGGAGCGCGGGCGGCGATTTCCTCGACCCCAAGACGGGTGCTGTCATCTTCGACAGCCCGGCAAACCTCAAGTCCTTGGAGATGATGACCAGCTACATCAAGGACAAGCTGGTGTTCCCGAGCGTCATCAGCGCGGACCTCAGCATCTCACTGTCGCTCTTCATCACCGGCAACGCCATTTACCACCGCAACTGGAACTACGCCTACATCCAGGCGGAGGCGAATCCCAAGCTGACCGGCAAGATCGGCGTGACAGACCCGCCGCACTTCGCCGGCGGCAGCTCCTATAGCTGTACCGGCGGCTGGCAGTACGTGATCAACCCCTTCAGCAACCACGTCAAGGAGGTTACGGACCTGGCCCTGTTCCTGGGCACCGAGAAAATGGAGGTCTTCAAGACGCTCCACACCTCCTGGAATCCCGCGTACATCGCCGCCAACACCGACCCCGCGATCATCAGCAAGTACCCCTCGTACCCGCTCCTGATCAAGCAGGCCAGGATCGAGAAGTCGCGGCCCAAGACGCCGTTCTGGACGGAGATGTCCACGATCGCCGAGTCCGAGCTGGTCAACGGCATGACTGGCAAGAAGACGCCCGAGCAAGCACTCAAGGATGCCCAGGGCAAGATCGAGTCCATCCTGGCCGGCGCGTGAGTGGGTGACGCTGGCCGCTCGCGGCAGTCAGCTCGCGGCCTGAGGGCGGGGATGGTGGCAGGCAGCCGGCATCCCCGCCCGAGGGCGGGGATCGGTGTGGCCTGAGGAGGAGCGCGTGGCCGACATCCAAGAACCGGCGGCCGGTCTGCCGGACGCACACCCTGGGGTGCGTAGCACCCGTCTCGGGTGGTGGAAACACACCCGCACGTACGGACTCAGCCGCCGCCAGCTCGGCTGGCTGCTGTTCCTGCCGTCCGTGGCCGTGCTGATCTTCGTTGTGGCCTACCCGGCCGGGCGCACGGTCTACACCAGCATGACCACGGACCGCCTCGACATGCCGTGGCTCGGGCAGCCGTTCACCGGCCTCAGGAACTACCACCTCTTGGGTCAGGAGCAGGACTTCTGGAACTCGCTGGAGATGTCCGCCTACTTCACCGTGGGTGCGGTCGTGTCGGAGCTCTTGCTCGGCATGATCACGGCGCTCGTCGTCAACCGGCAGTTCCGCGGGCGCGGCCTGATGCGCGCGGCGATGCTGGTGCCCTGGGCCATCCCCGTGGTCCTCACGGCGCGCTTGTTTCAGTTCATGTACAACGCGGACTACGGTCCGATCTCGGCTGTGCTCCAGGATCTGCATGTGGTAAGCTCCCCGCTTCGATATCCTGAGCAGCAACACGTGGGCGATGCCGGCGGTTATCTTCGCCGACGTCTGGAAGAACACGCCGTTCGTGGCCCTGCTCCTCCTGGCGGGCTTGCAGAGCATTCCCGATGATCTCTACGAGTCGGCGCGCGTCGATGGGGCGAATGCCGTCCAGCGCTTCCTGCAGATCACGTTGCCACTGCTGCGGGGAAGCATCGTCATCGCCCTGCTCTTCCGCACCGTCGCCGCCTTCCAAACGTTTGACCTTCCCTACGTGTTGACCTCGGGCGGCCCTGGCACCGACACGGAAGTCCTCTCGCTGCACGCCTATCGCGAGCTATTCTCCTACATCAACTTCGGCCTGGGCAGCGCGATGTCTTTGGTCCTTGCCGTGATCTGCATCGTCCTGGCTGCGGTGATGGCGCGCCAGCTGACCTTGGAAGAAGTCTAGAGGGAGGCGGGGAAATGGCGGTGCTGGCCGGACGAACAGTGGACAGCTCGGGCTTCGGTTCAGCCCACTCGCGCATTCGAGTGCGCAAGGTGTTGGAGGGCACACTGCTCTGGGTGCTCAGTGTGCTGCTTCTGGTTTTCTACCTGTTCCCGCTCTACTGGCAGACGGTGACCTCGCTGAAGTCGGATCTCGAGATTGACCATCTCCCCATTATGTGGGCGCCGAGCCACCTCGATTTCAGCCACTACTACAACATCTTCCAGCAACCCTACGCCTACGGGCAGGCGATCATGAACAGCGTGATCGTGGCCACCGTCTCCACGGCCATCGCCATGCTCCTGGGCACGCTTGCTGCCTACGCGCTCGCGCGACTGCCGCTGCCAGCCAAACGCACCATCCTGGTGCTGGTGATCGTGATGGTGACGTTCCCAGCTATCGCGCTGGTCAGCTCCCTGTTTGTCTTCGAACGCGACCTCGGCCTCACCAACACCTATCTGGGCTACTTCGTGCCCTACGTCACCTTCTCCCTGCCTTTCGCCATCTGGGTGCTGACCAACTTCTTCCGCGATATCCCGGCCGAGCTGTCCGAGCAGGCCGAGGTGGACGGTTCACGCCGGTACAGTCGCTCGTGCGGATCATCCTGCCGCTCTCGGCGCCGGCGCTCGTCACCGCCGGGTTGCTGACCTTCATCGGCGCCTGGAACGAGTTCCTGTTCGCCTACACCTTCATGGACCAGTCCAGCATGTTCACCGTGCCCGTGGCCATCTACTTCTTTGGCGGTGTCCACACCGTGCCGTGGGGCGAATTGACCGCTGCATCGGAGGTGACATCGCTGCCCATTGTGGCGCTCGTGCTGATCTTCCAGCGACTCATTGTGCAGGGTTTGACCGCAGGCTCGCTCAAAGGTTGAGCTGTAAGAGGAGTTTGTGATGAGGCAGGATACCTTTCGTCCCATGGCGTGGGGCAGCGTACGGCTCTTGCCAGGTGAGCTCCAGCGAAGAGACGATCTTGGTCGCGCCTACATGATCGACCTGAAGACTGAAAACCTGTTGCAGAACTACTACCTGGAGGCCGGCCTATGGAGCCCCCGCACTCACCCTCGGGACTGTCACTGGGGCTGGGAGTCGCCGACCTGCCAGCTGCGCGGGCACTTCCTCGGGCACTGGCTCTCCGCGGCGGCCAAACGGTACGCTGCCACCGGCGACAGCGAGCTCAAGGGTAAGGCCGATCACATCGTGGCCGAGCTGGCTCGCTGCCAGCACGAGAATGGTGGCGAGTGGGCAGGGTCTATCCCCACGCAGTACCTCGACTGGGTGGCGCGCGGCAAGGAGGTATGGGCGCCGCACTATACCATCCACAAGACGTTGATGGGACTCTTCGAGATGTATGCCCTAGCGGGGAACGAGCAGGCCCTGGACATCGTCAAGGCCTGGGCGCAGTGGTTTCATCGCTGGACGAATCGGTTCTCGCGCGAACAGATGGATGACATCCTCGACGTCGAGACGGGTGGCATGCTGGAAGTATGGGCTAACGTCTATGGGGTCACGGGAAAGCAAGAGCACCTCGACCTCCTGCACCGCTACGACCGGCCGCGGCTGTTCGACCGATTGCTGGCGGGCGATGACCCGCTCACGAACAAGCACGCCAACACAACCGTGCCCGAGGCACACGGTGCCGCGCGGGCGTGGGAGGTGACGGGCGACGATCGCTGGCGCAGGATCGTAGAGGCGTATTGGGAGTCGTGCAGTGGAGAGGCGCGGCTACTACTGCACGGGTGGCCAGACGAACGGGGAGATCTGGTCACCGCCGCAGGAGCTCGGCGCGCGCCTGGGCGACAAGACGCAGGAGCACTGCGTCGTCTACAATATGATGCGCCTGGCCGACTGGCTCCTGCGCTGGACCGGCGAGGCTCGCTTCGCGGACTACTGGGAGCGCAACCTCTGGAACGGAATCCTCGCGCAGCAGCACGACCAGAACGGCATCGTCGCCTACTTCTTGCCGCTCCAGGCAGGCGCGCACAAGCGCTGGGGCACGCCTACAGCCGATTTTTGGTGCTGTCACGGCACGCTACTCGAAGCCCATACAGTCAACGAGCGTAGCCTCTTCTTCGCGGATGACGCCGGCCTGGTCGTCAGCCAACTCGTTCCGGCAGAGCTGACGTGGAGCCGTGATGGCGTCGCCGTGAGCATCCGGCAGACCGCCGATCCGCAACTGGCTGAAGCACACCGGCCGCGCTCGACGGCGGTAGAGCTGGCCGTGCACTGCGAGCGACCGGCGGATTTCGCTCTCAAGGTCCGGCTGCCCTGGTGGGTGGACGGTGAGCCAGTGATCACCGTAGACGGGGAGCGCGTCAGCACGGGCCAAACGCCATCCGGCTATGCCGAAATACGGCGCGTCTCGCACGAGGATCGGGTGTCGGTGAACCTGCCCGCAGAAGCTTAGCTGCGAGCCGCTACCCGACAACCCGTCGCTGGTGGCATTCATGGATGGTCCGGCTGTGCTGGCTGGGCTCTGCGATGGAGAACAGGTGCTGTGCGGCGACCCAGACAATCCGTCGACTATGCTCGCCACCCACAATGAGCGTGAGTGGGCCGAATGGAAGTCTGGATATCGGACCGTCAACCAGCGAGAGAATCTGCGCTTTGTTCCGCTGCACGACGTCGTCGACCAGCGCTACGCCGTCTACTTTCCGGTGCGCGGGGGCCAACCGTGAGGGAGGCGAGGTCAGACGGCGCGCGCCGTCATGAACAGCGTGGGGCGTGCAGCGAGTGCGTACGGCTTCTCTGACAAATGAGCGTGGGAGTGTTAGGAAAGATGGTCTGCTATCAGGAGAACGGTGGCCTGGTCTGGCGGCAGAACCACGAGACGGTGCGAATAGAACCCTGGGGTACGGATAGTCTGCGTGTTCGGGCGACTATGAACGCCGAGATTCGAGACGACCTTACTGGCGCGCTTCTCCCTCCAGAACCGGAGACCGCGGAGATCGTCATCGCGGGCTCCTCCGCCACAGTCCGCAACGGCGTGATACTGGCTGAAATCGACGCCAACGGTTGCCTGCGGTTCGTGCATGCCGTGACCGGCACCGATCTTCTGAGGGAACAGCGGCCTGAGCGGGCAACGCGTATTCCGCCGCGCGCGTTCAAGCCGCTGAGCGGGGAGCTCTACCATCTCGAAGCGCGCTTCGCGGCCAACAAGGGTGAGCGTTTCTTCGGCCTCGGCCAGCATCAGCACGGATTGCTCGATCAGAAGGGTGCCACCATCGAGCTGATCCAGCGCAACACGGAAGTGACCATACCCTGGCTTCTCTCGAGCCGCATGTACGGGCTCCTCTGGAACAATCCCGCCGTAGGGCGCGTGGAGCTCGTAGCGAGCGAGACACGCTGGGTGGCAGAAGCGACGCCGCAGCTCGACTACTGGATCACGACCGGCGAATCGCTTGCCGCGATCATGGAGCACTACGCGCAGGCAACTGGCCACACGCCCGACTTTCCTGACTGGGCTGCCGGCTTCTGGCAGTCCAAGCTTCGCTACTACAGCCAGGAAGAGCTGTTGACGGTGGCCAGAGAACATATGCAGCGCGGACTGCCATTGTCGGTGATCGTCGCCGATTTCTTCCATTGGACCTTGCAGGGTGACTGGCAGTTCGATCCCGCCCTTTGGCCCGACCCGGCCGGAATGGTGCGCGAGCTGCAGAGCATGGGCGTCAAGCTGATGGTCTCGGTGTGGCCCTCGGTCAATCCCCTGAGCGAGAACTTCGAACCCATGCAGCGCGCCGGCCTGCTGCTGCGCACCGACCGGGGCATTCCGGTGCTCATGAACTTCCGCGACAACCGTCCGGAGGGCCCCGTAGGCATCTACTACTACGACGCGACGAACCCCGAAGCAAGACAGTTCATATGGGATAGAGTTCGCGCGCATTACTACGAACTTGGGATTCGCGTCTTCTGGCTCGACGCGTGCGAGCCCGAGATGCACCCCATGGATGTGGAGAATGTGCGCTTCCACGCCGGAGCGGGCTTGGCCGTCGCGAACGCCTACCCGATGCTGCATGCACGAAGCTTCTTCGAGGGCATGCGCCGGGCCGGGCAGACTGGCATTCTGAACCTCTGCCGATCTGCCTGGGCGGGTAGCCAACGGTATGGCGCAGCCGTATGGTCGGGCGACATCGGCAGCACGTTCGAAGCGCTGCGGGCGCAAGTTCGCTCGGGCCTGAACATCGGCCTCAGCGGCATCCCCTGGTGGACGACGGACATCGGCGGTTTTCATGGCGGCGATCCAGACTCACCCGCGTTCCGCGAGCTCCTTATCCGCTGGTTCCAATACGGCGTGTTCTGCCCGCTGTTTCGCCTCCACGGCCATCGCTCAGCCGATCCCGACGCTCCTGGCGCCATGGGAGCGATGTTCACGGGTGGCCCGAATGAGGTGTGGTCGTTCGGCGAGGAGGCCTACGCGATCATCAGAGAGCAACTGTTCCTGCGAGAGCGACTCCGCCCGTACGTGATGGCCCAAATGAAGCTTGCCCAGCACTTGGGAACCCCGCCGATGCGGCCGTTGTTCTTCGACTACCCTGACGACGCGGCATGTGTGGCCGTCGACGATCAGTTCCTATTCGGTCCTGATATCCTGGTCGCTCCAGTGCTGTATGCCGGTGCTCGCAGCCGGGATGTCTATCTACCCGCAGGGACTACGTGGACTGAGGCTTGGACTGGCAAGGAATGCCCCGGAGGGCAACATATGACAGCGGAAGCGCCTCTCGCGCGCATTCCCGTATACCTGCGCGAGGGCGCGCAGGTGCCGATTGCCGGCTAGGTCCCGAGGTCGTTCAGCGAACAGCGACAACGATGCGTTCGATGACCGGGTAATCCCAGCCTGGGAGGCGGCGAAGTTCGGGTTTGCCTCGAATCTTGACGGCATTGAAGGGTGACGTGAGCAGCGGCTGGCCGGACAGACTGGGGAGCCGGTCTTGGATCGCACCACGGAGCGAGCTTAGCAGGCTGCTTGCCGGTATATCCCCGGACCCAATATCTTCCTGGCCGTAGAGCGGCAGTCCTTGGCCGGCATCTGGGGCGGTGCCGCTAAGGAACGGCAGAGTCTGTCGGATTGGTGAGGTCAGTATGAATCGAGCGACGGTACGTCTGGATACCGATCACCACGTCGGCGCTATCGACCGGCGGATCTTTGGCGGCTTTCTTGAGCACCTGGGCCGGGCGATTTACGACGGTATCTATGACCCCGGCAATCCGCGTAGCGATGAGCAGGGTTTCCGCCGCGATGTGCTTGATGCCCTTCGCGCGCTCCATATCCCTGTCGTGCGCTATCCCGGTGGCAACTTTGTCAGTTGCTACGACTGGAAAGACGGCATCGGACCACGCGAGGCGCGACCCGCACGGCCGGACTACGCATGGCGGAGCGTGGAGAGCAATCAGTTCGGCACCGACGAATTCATGGCGTGGCTCAAGGTTCTTGGCGCTGCGCCGATGCTGGCGGTAAACCTCGGCACCGCCGGCACCACGGAGGCCGCCCAGTTGCTCGAGTACTGCAATCTGCCGTGCGGGAGCCACTGGGCCGACCAGCGTGTGCGGAACGGCAACGTCGAGCCGTACGGCGTGAAGCTGTGGTGTCTGGGGAACGAGATGGACGGCCCCTGGCAGGCAGGTCACGTGCCGGCCACCGTCTATGCTCAACGCGCCGCACAGGCAGCGGTGGTGCTGCGGGGTCTGGATCCGAGTATCCAGGTGGTCGCCTGCGGCTCCTCAGGCAGGGAGATGCCGACCTATCTGGACTGGGACCGCGTAGTGCTCGAATACTGCTGGGAGGACGTCGACTACATCTCAGCGCATCGCTACAGCAGTAATGCCAGCCAAAATAGTGCCTGCTACCTGGCCGAGGGCGTGGAGATCGATCGCATCATCGACGACTACGCCGGCTTGCTTGCCTACGTGCGGGGCGTGAAGAAGAGCCAGAAGCAGGTCTATCTCTCCTTCGACGAATGGAACGTCTGGTACCGTGCGCGAGCCGGGCTCCACGCCGACGGCGGCTGGAGCCAGGCGCCGCACCTGCTCGAGGAGGTCTACAATTTCGAAGATGCGTTGGTGGTCGCGCAGTACCTATCCACCTTCGTGCGTCACGCGGACGTCGTGAAGATGGCGTGCCTGGCCCAAGCAGTCAACGTGATCGCTCCTGTCGTCACCAGGCCCGATGGTGTGTTGCTGCAGACCATCTACTACCCGTTCGAGCTCTACGCCCAGCACGCTACGGGGCTGGCGCTCACCCCGGCGGTCGCCTGCCCTGTCTATCAGGCAGGCGACCGCGGCGAGGTCCCGGTGCTCGACGCTGCGGCCAGCTACGACGCTGAGCGCGGGACGATTTGCACGTTCCTGCTCAATCGCGACCAGCAGCACGAGCTGGCGGTTGACGTGACGGTGACGAACCGGCAGTTCGCGGCGCGTGCTGACGTCACGGTACTGGGCGGCGTGAACCTC
Source organism: uncultured bacterium (assembly GCA_963827235.1). GTDB lineage: Bacteria > Chloroflexota > UBA5177 > JANWHV01 > JANWHV01 > JANWHV01. The sequence continues at coordinate 37,989 of CAWHAE010000007.1, read as the reverse complement.
CAGGCCACCAACAGTTGGGAAGATCCGCGACATGTAGTGCCCAGGTGTACGGAGGCAGCTGTGACGGAGGCGGGTAGCGTTCGACTCGTGGTGCCCGCTCCCGGTTTGGCGGTTGTGCGCACGGGACTTGATGGCTAAGCGGCCCAGCGGCGGATGTTCGTAGGTTTGTCTTGGGCTTGCTGCAGTTGCGTGGCTTTGCAGGCCAGCGCATCGTCGACCGCGTCTTTGAGCTCGGCCACCTGCGGGAAACTGCGCACCGGGATATGATGCTGTTTCACGTCGTTCCAAACCGGTTCGATGTCCGACTGCTCGGGGCAGTAGCGGGCCAGATAGACCAGCTCGCCGTTGGCGGCAGCCAAGGCGGGCTGCGCCGCGATAACCGTCTGATTGGTGTGGACCGAGTAGTTGTCCAGGGCGATCACCAGCGGCCGTACCCGCCGCCAGGTCGGCGCCGCGTCGGCGGGCCGGCCCGCAACCTGCCAGAGAAAGGCCACCAAGCGCTCGGCGTCGATGGGCCCAACCGCCTCGACCGTCAAACCGTGGGCAGCAGCCCGCTCCTCCGGGGTGGTGCGTGGCTGCTTGGCCCGGCTCTTGGGCAGGACGGCCCAGCTCCGATACAGCAGGCGACCCGCCGCCGGCCCGTGCGTGACATACACCCCGATCACGTTCACCCGGCGGCCTTGCGGTGCCTGATACGGCACGCGCAACCGCTCACCCTGGACACCCCAGCTGTAGGTGGTCGGCAGCAACGTCAAGGCAAAGCCCGCTTCGTCCAGATGGCAGAGGTCGATTAGTCCAGCATCCCCTTCCTTGCGAGGTCCGTCAGTACGGCCTCGCGCTCTGCTACCTCCTCGGGGTTCTGTTTGTACCGCAGGCTGCGGCTGGTGCGCTGCCAGGTGATGCGCTCCCGCCGCAGATGGCGGCGCAACCGGTCGGCGCTCAGGCGGACGCCGTACTCCTTGGCCACCCAGCCTGCCCGCTGGGCGGCCGTCCAGGTACGGGTGCCCTTGGAGCATGACCTTGCACACACGGTCAGGGTAGTATCGCGCTTCAGCCGTTCCCCGTGGCCATTCGGAAGCCTGTTTCGTCACTCGTGGCCATGAAATGCCAGTTTCGGCGGGCACAGCTGCGGGCGAGCAGCGGTGCCAACCGGAGAAGCCGACCAGTTCCGCTAGCCAATATTCGCTTGGAGTGGCAGTCAGTCTTGCCTCGTATTCGCGCCGGCTCCGGCAGCCGAAGCCTGGCTCACCTGCCCGCGCGGCAGGGAGTCACCGTGTAGGGACGATAGCCACATTCACCTCCTGGCGCCCAGGATGAAGTGGCTGTGTCGTCCCCTCCAGGCGCAGCACGCCCGAGACGGCCCGCGGAAGCGTGATCGAGCCGGCTAGCGCCATCTCCGTGCGCAGCAAATCCACCTCGATCGCGCCGGCAGGATGCACGAGCCGGCCGCGAGCCCAGCGCAGCGGTCCGAGCTGAGGAGCAACCTCAACCGTCTGGAAGCCGAACGAGGCCGGACGAACGCCCAGGATCGACGCGTAGAGATGGTAGAGCGGATGCGCGCCCCAGGCATGGCAATCCGACCGCGTGGAGGCGAGATCCGAGGTCTCCGGCGTGGTCACGAAGCCGTGCGGCGCCAGGTCGAACCAGAAGCCCAGGCGCTGGTACAGGGCGTCGACACGGCCGAGCAGCCGGTAAGCCTCGAACAGATAGTGCGAGAAGTAGATCGTGCACCGGGACAGCGTCGAATCGCCCAGCAGGCCGGCGGCGACGCGCTGCTGCTGAGCCGGATCCAGCCGGCCGCTCAAGAGCGCCAGCGCCTGCGCGTGCTCGGAGAAGCTCTGCCTGGCCGGATCGTCCGCGAACATACCTCGCGCGTCATCCCAGAACAGCGGCTGCAGTCGCTGCACGAGCGCGCCGGCGTGCCGGCGGAAGCGCTGGGCCAGCTCGAGCTGCCCTGCCCATTGCTCCAGCTCCGCCGCCAGGTCGAGCGTCAGCACGAGCTGCCACCCGACACAGCCGTTGGCGCCCTCCGCGCTGCCCGGCGGCACCCCGTTGGCCCACGCCGGTACCCAGTCCACGAAGTTCCAGCCGGGCAGCACGCCGGCGCCGCCTCCGGCAGCGGCCGCATCCAGAAAGGCGTCGAGCACGCCGCGGATGGCTGGAAGCAGCGATGCTACCAGGTCACGATCGCCACGCCAGAGGGCGTAGTCATGCACCATGTCCACCCACCAGAGGGCAAACGGCGGGATCACCTGCGGGCGGCGACTAGGGTAGCGAGACTGCGTCAACCCGCCCGGCAGGCGCGAGGCGGCAAAGAGCGAGAGTGCCTTGCGCGGCAAGCGGTCGTCGCGTCCCAGGGTGTAGGTCACCAGTGCCTGCAGGCGCGTGTCCCCGGCATACATGAGCTGCTCGTAGTAGGGACAGTCCATGTAGGTCTCGTGCGCGCACATCTGCAAGGCGCGCAGCGCGATCGGAATCACCCGGCCCACGCGCTCGTCCTCGCAGGCGAAGGTGCTTTCCATCTCCAGCGGATAGCGCGTCTCGCGGAGGTCGAGCCCGTCGATCGTGAGCGGCTCCTGCGCCGTCTCGGCGGTGAGGATGAGATAACGTCCGGCGCGCCACCAGGCGCTTTCCAGCACGCGGCCGGCCCCGCCGTCGAGGAGCAGGGTGTCCGGGTGCTCGCTCAGGAAGCAGGCGCTCTCCAGCTGGTCTCGCCGGCCCTTGATGCGAGACTGGGCACCGAGGTACGGTGCCTCGGCCCAGGCGAGGCTCACCTGCGCGCCGCGGCCGCCGGAAGCGACCAGCCGTGGATAGAGACAGTAGTAGCTCTGGAGATCGATCACGGCGTGCCGCACGCTCTGCGGAGGCACCTGCACGTGAGCGCACCCGTCGACGAGCGCCTGCCACTCCTCGGCCTCGTGCTCCAGATGCTCCGCGGGACGTACCGTGACGGCTCGGTCGCCACGCACTCCGGCACACACGTGGCGCACCACGCCGACCCGGCGCAACTGATCCAGCATGGCGGGCAGACTGCCCGGCACCAGGAGGTGAGCCGGCAACTCACCGCACTCGTTCATCGCCGCGTCGGCATGCAGCAGGTCGCGCGCGGACCAGCCACTGCCGCCGCCGTCCTCGCAGTCCCAGGGCGTGTGCGCCGCGTCGACGGTGAGATCGGAACCGGTGTAACGGGCCCAGCCCTCGTCGAGGTACAGGATCGGATCGACGATGCGATATCCCTCCAGCCTCCTCGCCTCCCACGGCCCAAGGCCGGTGCTCACCGCCGTGTGGAACGGCCGCTCGGCACTGACGATCAGGCCGTGACCGGCGCTGTGCTGCGCCATGGGAGCCAGGTGGCCCAGCGACCAGACGCGGGCGACAAGGGTGTGCGAGCCGGCCGCCAGCGGCAGGTCATAGGTCTCGAAGTACCAGTGCAAGGCGTCGCCGCGCTCCGGACCGCGACCAATGCGACGGCCGTCGAGGAACAGCTCATAGCGTTCGTCGGCGCTCACGTGTACGCGCATCGCCGCGCCGCCATCGGCGTCAAACCGGCACCGATAGGCCATCGCGCAGGGCGGCACGGCTGCCGCCGCGGCGAGCCAACGGCACCCATCGCCCGCGCCGAGATCGAACGGATTGCCGTCCGTTATCACGCGCATATCTCGCCTCCCTCTCTGGAGCCATGCCTTCAGTGCGGCTGCCCACTGCCGATCAGTGCGACCGGCTTGCCGCGAAGAACCGTTGCCCGTCGCACCTGGAAATGCGGGCGAGGGCTCGCAGCGTCTCGTCATGCTCCATGCAAGGACTCGTCGCGAAGGCGTTGCCGTGAAGATTGTAGTGCATGACGCCCGCGCCGCGCGGACAGCCGGGGAGTAACATCCGGCGATGGAGTCCGGCCGGGCGCCACGAGGCGCGTCGACCGGCGGGATCTCCGGGCCACCGTGCTCACGGCGACATGAAGCCGGCTGTCGCGTGCCGGGTCGGAACGGTCCGGGTACGAGCGCGGGCGTGGACCAGCGCCATGGCCAGAGTATCCATGTGTATCCGCCCCGTCTGCCGCCGTCGCGCGGCATCGGGATCCACGTGCAGCGCCCGGCGGATATCAGTAGGGCGCCCGGGACTCAGGCCGTCCTTCGCGGTGCCTGTGCTCTAGGCGAACGCGGGTACCGGAGCGTGGTGCTGTGCGTTTGCTTGCGCCGGTGTCGCCATTGCCGGTTGCATTCGGGCTCGCAGCCGGCGAGCAGCCCTGGGCGCGATGTCGGCACAGGTTGTCAAGGCAAGGCTCCGCTGCACACGGAAGCCGCGTGCCTGTGCGAAGTGCTGCACGGTTGCCCACGCCGCCGCGTTGGCCTGCCAGCCGTGGACGGTGACGGAAAGGTGGACGTTCTCCGGCAGATCCAGGACGCCGGTGGTGCGAACGGTGAGGCACGAGTACGGGAGCTGCAGACGGTTGAGCTCGGCCCTGAGCAGCTTCTTCGCTGCCGCGATTGAGGGACACATGCGTTGTGTTTCCTTTTCCGGGATCGTTGCTCACCAATGAGCCAGTGCCCCGGCTGCACTCTACTGCCTAAGCGTGACGGCACTGTCCGCTTGCGCGCTGATCGTAGCACGGATCGATGCCCCGTGTCTCGATTGGTGATAGGAAAGATGTCCTGCCTGGCAGCCGGTGCCGCGCGGTATCTCAGGCGGATAGACCGGCGGCCGGATCGAGAAGGCACCGCTGCATGCGGCAGGACTCCTCGCGAGGCCGGTATGGTAACGGTCCCGCGGAACGATTCGAGATAGCGTGGGGTTCCAGGCACGACCGCCGGCAGGCGTCCTGGAGGGCCCTCATGCCTGGTCTTCTGGCAGCCACCACGTGAGGACGAACGCGCAGGCCACGAGGGCGGCGGCCACGCATGCAGCCCAGCGTGCAGCGTCGGTGACGGCATTGCTCACTGCGACGACGACGGCGTGATCGGATTGCGTCCGTAGCGTGGCAAGGACTTGCCCTCCTGTCTCTCGCACCGTCGCGGCCAGTGCGGTGCGCGCCTGCAGCGGGAATCCGGGGATGCGAGCCAACTGGCTCATGGTCTGCCGGTCGAGTACGACGGAGACAACCGTGCCCAGGATAGCGATACCCAGCGCCGAGCCGACCTGGCGGAAGGTACTCTGCATGCCGGACGCCTGGCCCGATTGCGCCGGTGGAATCTCGGAGAGGATGACGCTGGTCAGCCTTGCAGAGGCGAGGCCGACGCCGATGCCGTAGACGAAGAGGAAGGGGACCAGCGTCAGGGCTTGCATCGCCTGGGCGAGCAGTGCAGCCGTGCCGCAGATGCCGACCACTTCGCTGCCCACGCCGAGACTGACTACGCGCCGAGCGCCCAGCCAGTGCGTCAGTGGTGTCGCGAGACCGCCGGCCAGGAAAGAGCCGAGCGCCAAGGAGAGGAAGAGCCCGCCGGTCTGGAAGGCACTGAAGCCGAGGACGCCTTGCAGGAAGAGCGGCAGCACGAAAATGATGCCATACTCGCCCAAGCTGATCACCAGCCCCACCAGATTGCCGAAGGCATAGGATCGATAGACGAACAGGCGGAAGTCCACCAGCAGGACCTGGCCCTTGCGGGCTTTGTTACGCTCAACCAGGAGGAAGAGACCGAAACAGACCACCGCCAGGGTGCCGGTGAAAGGGATGACCGAGAGTCCGCCAATCGGCCAGTGCCAGCCGCCCACGGCGAATGGCTGGTCGGGCGACCACCAGCCGTAATGCTGACCCTCAATCAGGGTAAACACCAGCGCGGTCATGGACAGGCTCAGTGTGAGCGTACCCGGCAGGTCGCGGCCGCGCGGTGCGGCATCGTCCTTGCTTTCCGGCACCCACAGGATCGTGCCGGCGACCACGACCACGGCGACAGGCAGGTTGACGAGGAAGGCCCAGCGCCAGCTGAAGCTGGTGGTCAGCCAGCCACCGGCCAGCGGCCCGAGCGCCGCCATACCACCGATGATCGAGCCCCAGAAGGCGAAGGCCAGAATCCGCTCCCTGCCACGGAACGTGGCGTTCAGCGTGGACAGCGTGGCAGGAAGGATAGCCGCGGCGCCCACGCCCTGCAGCACTCTGGCGGCCAGCAGTTCTCCACTGTTCTGTGCCACGCCGGCACACAAGCTGGCGAACACAAAGCAGGCTAAGCCCAGCAGGTAGAGACGCTTTCGCCCGTGCGTGTCACCGAGCCGGCCGAGAGGGATGAGCAGAGCAGCGAAGACCACGGCGTAGATGCTGTTGACCCACTCCGCCTCGTTGAAGGTCAAGGGCAGTGCCCGGATGATCACGGGTAGAGCAACGTTCACGATTGTAGCGTCGATGATAATCATCGAGACACCCAAGCCGATCATGGCCATGGCGAGCCACCGGGTCGGGCTCGGACGAGGCGGGTCGGCTGTCGTCATGTGCATTTGCTCCGAGGTACCTCGCATGGATCGGGCTCAACAGTGACACTTGAGAATACCGAGTTCTCCGCCGGGCGCCTAACCGGACCCTTACGTTGAGCCCGATAGACTGCGTCGCACTGCGGAGGAACTGCGGACGGAGCCGGTGCGCGTCACCTTGCGCCGTCTCGCCTTCTTGCCGTCGATGGCTGTCTGGATTCTCCGGTCGCCATGTGCCCTATCGTAGCCCCAGGCGAGCAGGCCGATCGATCGATTGAGGTTTCGCTGCTCCTCGAGCAGCATGTCCTGGCGGATATCACACAAGGATGCCCAAACCTGAAGATTACTCTCGCCGCGTTCGAGCGCGTTGAGAATGCTGCCTTCCGCTTTCCGAATGTTGCCGCGCCCGGCTTCCAGGAACGCTAACGCGATCAAGCTGCGGCTGGGATGCGGGTCGAGGGTCGATGCGAAGCCGTACTCCTCTGCGGCGTCGTCCAGGTATTCCATTGTCTCCAGCAGCTGGGCGTGCGCGAAGCGCAGCTCTTGATCGAACGGGCTGAGCGTAATAGCGGTGCGGAATTCCCTATCGGCGTCCTTCAGCAGATCGAGGCCGGCCAGCACCTGCGCGAGATGACCGCGCAGAGCCGCGCTTTGGGGATCGAGACCGACGGCCCTTTGCAGGTCAGTCTTGGCCTGAAACAGGCTGCCGTTCTGCAGATGGACGAGGCCTGACTGTTCCAGCTCCCGGCTTTTTTGCTGGTGCCGAATGGCACTGCCCTCCGGCCCGCGGAGTCTGTTGAACATGTCCATGGCCCTATCCTTATGTACGTGACTTCCCGTGCTGCTCCGTCCGACTGAGCGCTTCCGGACGTGCAGGAACTATCGTGGGATCGGTCAGGATCGGCTCTAGCGCCAGTTCGGCCGCACCAAGAACCGCCGCGTCCGGCCCCAGCATGGCCGGGACAATGTTGACGAAGTTGCGCGCCGGCGCCACCGCGCGGGTCCGGATCTGTTCGCGCAGGGCCATCTCCACGAGCGGGTAGAGCTTACAGAAGAATCCACCAAGGACGACGAGCTCCGGATTGAAGATGTTCACGAGGCTGGCACAGCCGAGACCCAGCCATTGCCCGATAGCCTGAACGGCGGCGCTCGCGGCCGTATCGCCCCGTTCCGCGTCGGCCAGCACCTGGCTCACGCTCTCGCGTCGTGACGACCCTCCGCTGCGTCCGGCGTGCCGCAGCAACGCGATCTCGCCGGCCTCCGTTTCCCTACAGCCAGTCGCGCCACAGTGACAGGGAAGTCCGCTTGGATTCACCAGTAAGTGACCAACCTCGCCGGCGCACCCAGCCGTTCCCTCCAGGGGCCGGCCACCGGCGATGATACCTGCCCCGATGCCTACTTCACACTGAAGCTACACCATGTCATTCGTGCCGCGTCCAGCGCCCCGTGCGTGTTCGGCCAGTCCTCCGAGGTCCGCATCGTTGGCTATCGTCAGCGGCACTGGCAGGGCGAGGCGCTGTCGCAGGATGGAGCCCAGAGGCACGTCGTGCCAGCCCAGGTTCGGCGCAAGGTGGACGAAGCCGTCGGCGCGGCGCACGACGCCGGCCAGGTCTGGCTCGACGGGCAGCTCCAGCACTTTCGAACGCCGAGCGACGCCACTCGAGCAGGAGTGGAGACGGTCTATCAGGACTTGGCGCTCTGCCACAACCTCGACGTCGTGGCCAATCTCTTTCTGGGCCGGGAGCGCACGCGAGGTGTCTTCCTGCGTGCCATTCACGAGGAGCCCATGGAACGGCACGCCCGTGAGGCGCTGTCGTTGCTGCGCATCAACATTCCCTCGGTCCGTAGCCTCGTCGCACAGCTCTCGGGCGGCCAACGCCAGTCCATTGCCGTGGCCAAAGCCGTGCTCTGGTCACCAAAAGTGGTGATCCTGGACGAGCCGACCGCCGCGCTCGGCGTGACCCAGACGCGGCAGGTGCTCAATCTCGTCCTGCGGCTGCGCGACCAGGGTCTTGCGGTCGTCATCATCACGCACAATATGCAGAACGTCTTCGAAGTGGCCGATAAGGCGAGCGTCATGCGGCTGGGACGATGTGTCGCGCGATTTGTGATCAAGGATACGAGTCCCGATCCTGTGCGCGTTCGTGGCCTTGTTCTGGTTCATGACCACGCGCATGCCCTATGGCCGGCACATCTACGCCGTCGGCGGCAACATGGAGGCAGCGCGCCGTGCAGGCATCAACACGACCTTCATCAAGTGGTCCTGCTTTGCCATCTCCGGCTGCATGGCCGGTGTCGCTGGCGTGCTGCTGCTTGGATACCAGCCTACTGCCTCGACCACCTTGGTGTCGTCCGACCTGCTGCTGGACGTTATCTCCATCGCCGTAATCGGCGGTGTGAGCCTTACCGGTGGCAAGGGCTCCGTCTGGTCCGTCCTGCTCGGCTTCCTGGTGATTGCCAGTCTCGACAGCGGGCTCATCCTGCAGGCCACGGATCCCTATCTGATCCCGGCCGTGAAAGGCGCGATCCTGTTGGTCGCCATCTTCCTCGACGTGGTTGGCAAGCGACTGGGCACGATGTCGGCATGGCGTTAGCGGCGGGTCTGATCATCGCATAGGCGCATGGCCGCAGCCAGCCGTCACGATCAGGGCCTGGCCCAGCGGGTGGGTGTGCCACGCGGTGTGCGCGCCGGGCTCGAGCGTGACACTGGCGCCGGCCGCGCGCCGGCGCGGTGACCTGGAACAGGGGATCAATACGTACCGTGCTGGTAAAGTACTCGGCTGGTGCTTTGCTCGAAGGCTGCGAGACGGTTTGAGGCGTCGCTCCACCCTGCCGAGCGTCGTCGCCGGGGTCCCTGCGCGAGAGGCGGCGATCGCCTTGCCTGAGACAAAGGTCCAGACTGGGACCGTGCCTGCGCCGGCCGTTTCCCCCCGGTTAGCTCTTCATTCTAGGCGTCTCGGGCATTGTGCTGGATGGACGTTCTTCCAAGAACCTTGTATCATCCTCCAAAACTGCGATTCGTCCACAAGAACAGGCACCGGTGGTCGCAATGGGATCAGGGCAGGAACGCACCGAGCTGCGGGACAGAGCGAACCGAGAAGAATTGGTCACGCGTATCGCGGACGCCAATCGCGTGGATGGCGCCGCGGAGCCGATTGCGGGACTGCACCTGAACCGAATGTCGCAGCCGACCGAGCGGGTCCATGGGCTCTCCGAGCCGTCGTTCTGCGTCATTGCCCAGGGGCTCAAGAGGATCTACCTCGGAGAGCGTTGCTACTGCTACGACGTGGAGCACTATCTGCTCGCGACGGTCGAGCTCCCTATCACCTCGTGCATCGTCGAGGCCTCCACGGAACGTCCCTACCTGAGCCTGCGCCTGGATCTCGATCCCACCCTGGTCGGCTCGGTAATGGTCGAGGCGGGGCTGCCGGCGCCGCGCAGCCAGAGCGACGCCAAGGCCCTCGTCGTCAGCGCCCTCGATACCGAGCTGCTCGACGCCACCCTGCGGCTCGTGCGGCTGATCGACTCCCCCGCCCAGGCGCGGGTGCTCGCCCCGCTCGTCAAGCGCGAGATCGTTTTCCGGCTCCTGCTGGGCGAGCAGGGCAGTCGCTTGCAGCACCTGCCGTTGCTCGGCGGCCACTCGCACCGCATCGCCCAGGCCGTCGAGCGGCTGCGGCAGGACTTCGACCGGCCGTTGCGCATCGAGAACATCGCGCGCGATCTGGGCATGAGCTCGTCGGGCTTCCACGACCACTTCAAGGCAATTACCGACATGAGCCCGCTACAGTTCCAGAAAGAGCTGCGACTGCGCGAGGCAAGGCGGCTGATGCTGGGCGAGCACTTGGACGCCACCAGCGCCGGGTTCAAGGTCGGGTACCACGACGCGTCCCACTTCAGCCGCGATTACAAGAAGCACTTCGGGACCTCGCCGGCACGGGACATCGAGCATCTGCGGGCGAACATGGTGGGCGAGGTCCAGCAGGTGTGAGGCCATAAGAGACATGCAAGACGACGACCTCACCACGTTCGCCGCGACCGGTGCCGCACCCTTACCGGTCACAACGGAGGAAGGCCATGTCGAGCACGATGGAGCTCGGATTTGGTATGCAGCATACGGGTCTGGCCAGCCCGTCATCCTGCTGCACGGCGGCCTCGGCCACAGCGGCAACTGGGGCTATCAGGTCCCGGCGCTGATCCGCTCCGGCTATCGTGTCGTGCTCATCGATAGCCGTGGCCACGGCCGCAGCACGCGCGACGGGCGGCCGTTTTCCTATGAGCTGATGGCGTCCGACGTTCTCGCCGTCATGGGTATCGTAGGTCTGGACAAAGCGGCCGTGGTCGGCTGGAGTGACGGGGCCTGCATCGCCTTGATCCTCGGAGCGAACGCCCCAGCGCGGATTGCGGGTGTGTTCTTCTTTGGCTGCAACATGGATCCCAGCGGCACGAAGGACATCGCGCCCAGTCCGATCCTGGACCGGTGTTTCGGCCGTCACGCCAAGGACTATGCCCTTCTGTCGACCACGCCGGACCAGTTCGATGCGTTTTGCGCTGCGGTCGGACTGATGCAGAGGACACAGCCCAACTACTCGGCCGATGATTTGGCGCGCGTCCGCGTCCCAGTTACAGTCGTACAAAGCGAGCACGATGAATTCATCAAACGCGAACACGCCGAGTATTTGGCGAAGAGCATTCCCGGCGCGGAGCTCCGGATCCTCGCCGGCGTGAGCCATTTCGCCCCGCTCCAGAGGCCGGAGCAATTCAACAGCGAGATGCTTGCGTTCCTCGGCAGGGTGCTCGCCTGAGGCGGCTTTGACCGATAACCCAAGGGTAATCGGAGCTTCACAGACGATCTGCCGGTTTGGGAGCGGGCCCCCGGCCTGACTGATCACGCTCGCCGCCCGCCTGAAGACGTGTGGCTGGGGGCTAAGGAAGTCGGGTAGGCTCACGGTTTGCGAGGAGTGCAGTGCATAGGCTGGCTGGTCTGCAGGCAAAGGTGCGCGCCCGCCAGTGCACACGGATCGCTGTTGATCTCCTTGCCGTCAGGATTGTTGCTCTTCTCATAACTGCTGAGGTCGGTGAGTGCCCGCACCTTGTCTGCTCCGCCCACGCGCAGCAGGTGTTGCAGCAGGCTGCCCTAGTCGCTCCTCCTGGAATTGCGGCGTCGCCTGGCCTGCCGCCCGAACGCTCTAGCTGCCACCCAGGTTGAGCATCGGCCCAGGGCACGGGCTGCCACCCCGGTATCCGCGCCAGGCCGTGCGTGGAACGAGCAGGCGGTAGCCCGCGGCACGGCGGGCCGATCCCGGCGGGGCAAGCGACGGTCAGGCACCAGGTCACCCCGGCATAGGAACAGTCCTGCGCCGGCGCTTCCCGCTGCTACACTGGCCACGTACGCGCAGCAGAGCGTACGGCAGGAGGGGGTACCGGATGAACCCGCGGGTCCGTGTTCACGTCGATCGCGATCGCCTCCTTGGCTCGCGCGATCCGCTCATGTTCGGGCATTTCATCGAGCATTTCCACCGGCAGATCTACGGGGGCATCTACGATCCCGGCTCACCACTGGCAGACGAGCAGGGCTTCCGCACTGACGTGATCGAGGCGATCCGGCGTCTCAAGCCATCCGTCATTCGCTGGCCCGGCGGCTGTTTCGTCTCGGCCTACCACTGGCAGGACGGCGTCGGACCGCGGCGGCAGCCGGCGTACGACAAGGCATGGCGCGTCGAGGAGTCGAACAACTTCGGCACCGACGAGTTCATCGCATTCTGCCGCGCCACGGGCGCCGAGCCCTATATTTGCACGAACGCGGGCACGGCCCCTCCGGAGGAAGCCGCCGATTGGCTCGAGTATTGCAACCTGTCCGCGCAGGGGCGTTGGGCGCGACTACGCGCGGCCAACGGTTACCCGGAGCCGCACCGTGTCCGCTACTGGAGCGTCGGCAACGAGAACTACGGGCATTGGGAACTGGGCGCCAAGGAGGCCGACGAGTGGAGCCGCTACGTCGCCGAGACGGCCAAGATGATGCGGCGCGTCGACGGTTCGATCGTCCTGTCGGCTGCCAGCACTGCCGACCTGGACTGGAATCTCAGGCTGCTCCAGCGCGCCGGGCGCTACCTGGACCTGATCTCCATCCATGCCTATCTGGCTCGTCAGACCACGGCCTATCCCGCCTGCATGGCGCAAGCACGGTTGATCGAAGAGCACATCACGCGCATGGAGCACATCCTTGCCGCTACCGACATGGCCGGGCGCGTGCGCATTGCCTTCGACGAGTGGAACCCGCGTTTCTGGCACCACCCAAGCTTCCTGGACGCCGATCCGCGGCTCGACGAGCGCGACCTGAACGACGAAAACGCCACCTACACCATGGCCGATGCGGTACTGCACGCCTGTTTCCTCAACGCCGCTCTCCGCCATTGCCGCAGCGTCGCCATGACGAACTTCTCGCCCCTGGTCAACGCCCGTGGTGCCATCTACACCCATGCCGGCGGGCTGATCCTCCGGCCCACCTATCACGTGTGCGAGCTCTACGCCAATCACACGCTCGCCGAGGTGCTCGACGCTCATTGTGCCGCGCCCACTTTCGAGGCGAGGAGCGAGGACGGGACCGCAGCTGCCGTGCCGTACTGCGATGTCGCCGCCACCATGGACCGGTCGGCCCAGCGCATCGCGGTCGCCATCGCCAATCTCCACCCCGACGACGTGGTCACCTGCACGGTGTGGCTGCCCGGCACCACCCTGCGGGATCGGGCAGCCACTCTGTACACGGTCGGCGGCCCGGCGGTCGCTTCCTTCAACGATCTGGGTCACCCCGACGATGTGCGTGCCGAGAGCAGGGAGGTTGCCGCGTCCGGCGATTCCTGCGTGCTCGACCTGCCTCCTCACTCGGCGAGCGTGCTCATGCTCGATTATCGGTAGGCATCGCGAGCAGTATGCCCAGGAAGACGCTTGCTCCCCACCTGTACCGCTCGTTCAGCCGCCAGGGGGCCGGAGTGTTGACCACACACTGCTGCAGCCGTCTTGATAATCGGTGCCTCACTTCGATGGGGCCGGGCGGACGTCAGGGCACGGCAATGGCAAAGTGGGAGAACGTAGCGGTGAAGCTGTTATCGCCGGGGGCGCAGCACTGGAGGCCGACGTGCATCGGGCCGTCCGCCAGCGTGCACTGGCGCGCCAGCGCGAACGTCTTGCCGTCGGCGGAGAACGACAGCATGAGCTCTGCACCCGCGCGCTGCAAGCGGATCCACACGGTGTCCCCTGCCCGCTCGCCAAGAGACCAGTCGGAAGTATCTCGCGTCACCACGCAGCTCAGGCGCGGAACACCCTCGAAAAACTCGACTCCGGCCTTGAGCCACCGAGTGTCGTCCGCGCACGCCATCACACCGGCCTGATCGTACAAGCTCTTATACGCGCCGCCCGCGGACACTGTCATCGTGAAGTCGCCGGCCACCTGCACGCCGAAGTGGTGGCCCGAGTGGCGGATCCCGCCGTCATGGGTCAGACGCCAGAAGTCGGTATGCGGATCTGCCTCCACGATCACGGTGCCGTCGGGCTCCCTGTGCCACCGGTGCGGCTCGTTACGCCAATAGCCTGCCTTCCAGGTCGTTTCGTCGATCATTTGTACACTCCTCCTGACCGTACATGGGTGAGATTCTTCGCCGGTCTCTCGCTTCTCGGACCGCTCCGGCAGCCGATCCGGGCGCAGAGCAGGACAAGAGCTAGCATACCCTTCCTCCCAAGCGTCGAGTCACGCGAGACATGCCTGCCGATCAGAGGTCGGCAGGTGCATCCGGCAAGTCTGCCTCACGCCGGCCCGGGCGAGGAAGGCGGAATGCCACATCTTGGCGAAGTGGTGAGGCGCCGATCCATGACCTTGGCAGACCGATAGCGCTGGATGCGGCACCATACAGCTACCCGCACGGTGCGTGACCGGCAGGATGCGCGGCGCCCCGGGTGAACGAGGAGAGACAATGCTGGCAGACGGAAGGCCGGTGGCAGTGGTGACGGGCGCGGGAAGCGGCATCGGACGCGCCTGTGCCTTGGCCCTCGCGCGGCACGGGCTCGCGATCGTGCTCACCGGGCGCAGGGTCGCCGCGCTCGAGGAGACGGCGGCAGGTATCGAGGCGGCCGGAGGCGCACCGCCGCGCGTTGCTCCCTGCGATGCCGGCAGCTCAGCCGCCGTGACCGAGCTGGCTCAGCACGTGCTCGCGGAATGGGGCCGGGTCGACGTGCTGGTGAACGCGGCCGGTGCCAACATTTCGCAGCGCTCGCTCGCGGAGCTACGGGAAGATGAGTGGGAACGGTTGATTGACGTGAATCTCCACGGCTGCTACCGCTTCGTGCACGCCGTCTTGCCCGCCATGCGCCGGCAGGGCGGGGGCACGATCGTGCACATCGGCTCCATATCCGCGCGGCGGCCGGGCCCGCTTGCCGGCGCGGCCTATATCGCCGCCAAGGCCGGGCTGGCGGCGCTCAGCGCCACGATCAACGCGGAGGAGGGCCGGCACGGCATTCGCAGCACGGTGATCACGCTGGGTGATACCGACACCGCGATTCTGGACCACCGTCCGAGTCCGCCGGGTCCCCGGGCGCGGGCCCTGATGCTGCTGCCGGAGGACGTGGCGGCTTGCGTGGCGACGGCAGTCTCCCTGCCACTGCGGGCGACCATCGAGGAGATCGTGCTGGTGCCGACCAGGCGATCCTGATCGCCGCGTAGCGCTCTGGCTGCTCGCGAGCGAGCGCGCCGCGCCTGCGATTTGACTACTCTTTGGCCGAAGTCCGCCGCCCGGGCAGAACCCGCCCGGGCGGCGGCTCGACGCCGAGCGTGCCGCACATCACGCGCCCGGCTGCCTTCCGCGGTTCCCACGCCGGCGGCTCGTGGTCTGAAGCGCGCCGCGATTCTTCGCACGGGCTGGGGCCAGGCGCGACGTTCCGGGGCGTATCCGGGTCGGATAGTCCACCCATGAGATGAAATAGCCGATCGGATGTTGAACGTTATCGTGGGGACCATTAGGATAGGCAGCATTGCTTGAGATCGCCATGCTGGGAAGTCGAGGCTGCTATGTCCGAGAGGGCGGCAACAGTGCTCACGCGGAGCCAGGTCGCGGTGCTCGAGGCGGTTCGTGCGCGCGGGCAGGCAACCCGCGCCGACGTGGCCGCGGCGGTCGACCTCAGCACGGCCATGACCGCCCGCATTGTCGCCTCTCTTCAAGAGGTAGGCCTGATCCGCGAGGCCGGCTGGCACGAGGTCGCCGGACCCGGCCGGCACGCGCTGCTGCTCGAGCTTCAGCCGCATGCGGCCTACGTGATCGGCGTGGATATCGGCACGGAGATGCTGCACGTGCTCGTCTCGGACCTTCAGGGCATGCCGCTCACCTACCGGGAGGCATCCAGCGAGCTACTGGCCGGAGCTACCCAGCCGCAGATCGTGGCCAGGCTTGCCGGGCTCGTTCGTGACGTCGTCTCCGAGGCAGGTATATCCTGGCAGGCCGTCGCCGTCGCCGGCGTCTCCGTGACCGGCATCATCGACGGGGAGCGGGGCCGCTGCTTGGCGCGCAGCAATACGCCCGGCTGGGGCGACTTTCCCATTGCCGCTCTCTTGGGCTCCGCTCTGAGCCTGCCCGTGATCATCGAAGAAGCCGCGCGCGCGAAATCGGTTGCCGAGCTGCGCCTGGGAGCGGCCCGCGGCGGCGCCGCTCCGGGACGATCGTTCCTCTTCGTCGACGCCGGCGCGTCGATCGGCGCCAGCCTCATGATCGACGGCCGGCCGTTCGGCGGCGCTCATGGGCTGGCTGGAGAGCTGGGCCACGTCACGGTCGAGCCGGGTGGGGACCTCTGCCAGTGCGGCAATCGAGGCTGCCTGCAGGCTACCAGCTCGGTGCGCGCCATTCTTGCGCGCGCCCGGGACCTGCTCCAACGGGGCGTCTTCTCCAGCCTGGCCGAGCAGGTGGAGAGCCTTTCACTGGCGGACCTGGCAGCGGCGGCAGGAAGCGGTGACAAGCTGGCACTGGGGCTGCTGACCGAAGCCGGCGAGCGCCTGGGCATCGCGATCAGCATGGCCCTCAACCTGCTGGGCGTCGACCTCGTGGTGCTTGGCGGCGCCCTGGCTCACTGTAGCCCGCTGGTCCTGGAGGCAGCGCAACGCATGATCCGGCTGCACGTCCTTCCCATGTTGCCCGCCACGCGCACCCTGGTGCCAGGCGCCCTGGGCAACGACGCCGCCGCCCGCGGCGTGAGCCTGCAGGCCATCGACTGGCTGTTCGCCGCGCCCGCCGAGCGCCTGCTGGGACGGCCTGCGCCCGCGGCCGGCGGAAGCGAGGCCCCGGCCAGGAATAGCCGCGACGCGGTGGCACGCATCTCTATGCTTCTCTCCGGCAGAGATCGGTTGCCGGTTCTGGATCGACGAATCGCCGCTGGCAAGGAGCACGCATGATTGAAGAACAGGACCCCGTGAGGCTCGGCGACACTGCCGGGACAGGCAACGATCTTGCCCGCTACGCCTCGCCCGATCTGCTCCGGCATATCGTCCTCGACCTGCGACAGATGAAGAGCTTCCTGGACGAGCCGCTGGTGATGGCGCGGGCCGAGGGCGTGTGGTACTGGGACGTGTACGGCAAGCGCTACATGGACGGGTGCTCCGGCATCTTCGTCGCCAACGTCGGGCACGCCAACCCGCGCGTGCTGGCGGCGCTGCACGCCCAGATCGATCGCATGTGCTTTGCTCCGCCGCTGCACGGCACGAACGTGCCGGCCGTTCAGCTTGCCAATCTGATCGCCTCGATCACACCCGGCGATCTCAATACCGTGAAACTGTTCTCCACTGGCTCCGAGACGACCGAAGCGGCGATGAAGCTCGCACGCCAGTATCATCGCCAAACGGGCAATCCCCACAAGTTCAAGATCGTGAGCCTCTATCGCGCCTACCACGGCGGCACCATGGGCGCCCTGTCGGCCAGCGGACTGGCCAAGCGAAAGACGGTTTTCGAGCCCACGCTGGCCGGCTTCCTGAAGGCTATGCCGCCCACCTGCCAAGCCTGCCCCTTCGGTCTTCACTACCCAGGGTGCGGCGTAACCTGTGTGGATCAGATCGAGCGGCTGATCGATCTGGAAGGGCCCGAGAGCGTCGCCGCCGTGATCGTCGAGCCGATCAGCAACACCGGCGGCATTACCACGCCTCCTCCCGACTATCTGCCGCGCTTGCGGCAGATCTGCGACCGGCACAACGTGCTCCTGATCTTCGACGAAGTGATCACCGGATTTGCACGCACCGGGAACATGTTTGCCGCGCAGACCTTCGACGTGCTGCCCGACGTGCTCTGCATGGGCAAGGGTCTGGGAGGCGGCTACGGTCCATTGGCCGCCATCGCCTACCGCGATCACGTGGCAGCCGCGTTCTGGGGAGAGGATGCCGATCACGTGGAGTTTTCCCACGGCAACACCTTCGGCGGCAATCCGCTTTCCAGTGCCGCCGGCCTGGCCTGCGTGCAGGAGATCCTGGACCGCGACCTGTGTGCCAATGCGCGCCGCCAGGGCGAGTACTTGCGAGGCCGCCTGGCCGAGCTCGACGACCTCAACGTGATCACGGATGTGCGCGGCAGAGGCTTGCTGATCGGCATCGGCCTGGCGCGCGACGCCGCGGCCGGCATACCCTTCGCCGCCGATAGGCGGTTTGGACAGAAGGTCGCCAAGCGCGCCCAGGCCAAGGGGCTCTTGCTGCGCGCCGACCCGGACTGGATTGCCCTGGCGCCGCCCTTGACGATCACCCAGCACGAGGCAGACCTGCTGTTCGACGTCTTCACCGACAGTCTGCGCGAAGAAGCGGCGGTCGTCTAGTGGCTGCGGTTGCCGCGCGGCCGTTCCGCTCTTCGCCGCACTCGCGGCGTACGCTGCGTGTCGCCCTGGTGTTCCTCTCGCCCTGGATCGTGGGCATGCTGGGTCTCTGGCTGATACCTACCGTCCTTTCCCTGTATTTCTCGTTCACGGACTATACGGGCGCTGTCTGGCCGCCGCACTGGATCGGCCTGGACAATTTCCGCGCCATGTGGGACGGCACAGATCCCGACTTCCCCACCACGCTGAGCGTGACGGCGTGGTGGGTATTCGTCAGCGTCCCCGTCACCCTCGTGACCGGCTTGTTCGTGGCCTTGCTGCTGAACTCGAAGGTGCGCGGCATCGCCATCTACCGCACCATTTTCTTCCTGCCTTCGCTCGTGCCCTTCGTCGGCAGCTCGCTGCTCTTCCTCTGGCTGCTCAACCCTCAGACGGGGTTGGTCAACGCCGTGCTCGGTGGCCTGCACCTTTCGCAGCCCGGCTGGTTCACCGATCCAAACTGGTCCAAGCCCGGTCTGCTGCTGCAGAACGTCTGGGGCGCCGGTGCCACGATCATCATCTTTCTGGCTGGCCTGCAGGGGGTGCCGGAAGAGCTCTACGAGGCTGCCTCGCTGGACGGAGCCGGCGGCGCGGCCCGTTTCTGGCACGTCACACTGCCGCTGATCACGCCCACGGTCTTCTTCAACCTGATCCTCGGCATGATCAACTCCTTCCAGTACTTCGCACAGGCGTTCGTCGTCTCGACGGTCGCCACGGCAGGGGCGACGGGAAGCGGCGGCGACGTGGGTGGGCCGGACGGATCCACTCTTTTCTTCTCCCTGCACATCTACGACCAGGCATTCCAGCAGGGCAACGTCGGCTACTCCTCGGCCATGGCCTGGATTCTGACCATCGTCGTGGTCGCGATTACCCTGGTGCTGGTGCGGACCTCGGGAAGGTGGGTGCACTATGGCAGTTAGCAGCGAGCGCGGCAGGCTGGCAGCGATCGACGTGCGCGACGGCGAGCGGCGCGCCGCCACGCGACAGGGCACCCGTCCTTACGGCCGCAAGCGGCGGATGGCCGCGATCCGGCATCTCCTGCTCCTGGTAGCGGCCATTCCCTTCCTCATCCCGTTCTACTGGCTGGTGATCAGCGCCTTCAAGACCAACGGCGACCTGACGTCGCTGCCGCCTACGATGTGGCCGCATCCCTGGACCCTCGCCGGCATGCAGAGTGCGGTCGGAGTGTCCGGCTTCTGGGACTACGTGCGCAACACGGCCTATATCACCGCCTTCAACGTCGTCGCCACCGTCGCATCGAGCGCGATCATTGCCTACCCGTTCGCCCGCCTGCGGTTTCCCGGACGCGAAGCGTTGTTCATCCTGGTCCTGGTCACGTTGATCCTGCCGCCGTGGACAACCTTGATCCCCACCTACTACCTCTATAAGTGGATCGGCTGGCTGGGAACTCTTCGCCCGCTAACCTGGCCGGCGCTGACCGGCAACTCGTTCTTCATCTTCTTGCTGCGCCAGTTCATGATGACCATTCCCTACGATCTCTCGGACTCGGCGCGCATCGACGGCTGTTCGGACTACCGCATCTTCTGGCACATCATCGTGCCGCTGATCAAGCCGGCGCTGGCCACGACCGCCCTGTTCACCTTCCTGTGGACATACAACGACTTCTTTAACCCCCTGATCTTCCTCAACGACCCCAGCAACTACACGCTCTCTCTCGGCGTGTACCAGTTCGTGGTCAACCACGGCGTCGTCAATATCGGCGCCATCATGGCGTATTCGCTCATTCTGACCGGGCCGCCGGTGCTGCTCTTCTTCTTTACGCAGCGCACCATGATCCGCGGCATCACCATGACCGGCCTCAAGATGTGAGAAAGGAGGGGGGCCGAAACTCGCCTATCTCGACCATCGCGCCCAGAAAGAGGTAGCAGGACCAGTCACACCCACACTATGCAAGCGGAAAGGAGTCTTCCCGTGCCCATCGCGCCACGCCGCGCCTGTCTATCCGTGCTGGCGGCGACCGTGCTCGTGGCCAGCCTTCTCGGCGCGCGACTGCCGGCAACCGACGCCGGTCCATCGGTCGACATGAACGTCACCCTCTCCGTCTATACATGCTGCGGCTCACTGCAGGGCTTCAACGACAGCAGTCCTGGTAATGTCTTTTCCATCAACAACATCTTCCATAGCCGGTTGGCCAAGGCCTTCCCCAACCTGCAATGGAAAGAGACCGCGATCAACGACGAGGCGACGCTCGAGACCAAGCTGACCCTGGCCGTCAACTCCGGCAATCCGCCGGACATGGTGTTCATTCAGGGCGGCTACCTGGGCTTCTCGGTTCTGCGCAAGCTGGCACAGCCGTTGGACAAGTACTTCGCCCAGTACCACGTCTCCGACAGCTACTTCTTGCCCGGCATGGCCAAATGGGCGCACTTCGGCGGTCACTGGTGGGGCATACCGGCGGTAAGCGGTCCGCTGCTGGGCCAGCTGGTCTATCTGCCGAAGTACATGACGCCCCTGGGCTTCAGCAACGCTAACCTGAAGACCTTCGCCGACCTCTACAACATGTCCAAGAAGGCGGTGCGCTTCGACTCCTCGGGCAATCTGACGCGGATCGGCTACTGGCCGTTCAGCACCGGAGCACCGGCAGGCTACACCTGGGAAACCATGGCGCGCGGTATGTGCGCCGTGGGCCACGGCATGTACGACGCGCGCAACCAGCCGACGGCCACCGATCCCTGCAACGTGGAGTATCTCACCTATCTGAAACAGCTGGTGGACCTCTACGGCGGCTACGACAAGCTGACCAAATTCCTGGCGGGCGACCCCGACATCTGGAACGGCAGTGCCAAGGACTACATGGCCTCCGGTAAGGCGCTGATCACGCCGTCCGCGAATTCGTACTGGAGCCTCACGCCGTTCGATTCCTTCACGTTCGGCGCCAAGGGCGGGCTGCAATATCAGCTTACCTGGCTGCCGCCCACGATCCACGGCGTGATGCCGGAAGCGGCGAACTACCCCAGCACACAGCAGGTGATCGTCATTCCGCCCGGCGCCGCCCATCCCGCGGCAGCCTTCGCGGCTGCCAAGTTCATCGCCTGGGACAACGGTTATCTGCTCGGCCCGTCGACAAACGGCTCCCCGGTGGCAGCTGATCAGAAGCGCTGGCTCACGGCCTTGCTCGACGGTGAAGCGACCATCCGGCAGAAGAGCGGTCTGTCCGGCAATCCCATGGCCGGACTGCCGGGAGTGGAGATGCAGCCCAACCTGGCGCGGAACAGCCAGGCCTACCTGCCGATCAACCCGGTTGAGGTCTACTATATAGACCAGCTCGACAAGGCAACGGTCCGCGTGCTCTACGGTCAGCAGACGCCTGCCGCCGCGCTGGCGCAGGTGCAACGTCTGGTGCTGGCAGACGAGCAGCGACTGCGGAACCAGTACGGAAGCTGGAACTGGTAGTGGTGCCTGCCTGGACGCCGCGCCCGGGCGCGGCGTCCAGGCAGGGAAGCCGGGCACCCTCTGCTGCCATCGGCGACTAGCAGAGGACCGTGTCTTCGCGCCGTCGCCCGATGCTGGGCTTTCGTCCAATACCGTCCGGTTAAGGAGGAAATGCGGCTAATCCTGCTTCTGCCGCGGACTCGATGCTCCGCGCTGAAGCGCCGGGGCATCCAGCGGCGAAGGCGGCGTGAACGGCGGGGTTTCAGGTCTCGCGTGCATGTACCGGATGAACTGTTTACCCGCTTGGGGGCTCAGATACATGAGATTGCAGGACAAAGTTGCACTGGTCACCGGCGCCGCCAGCGGTATCGGTCGCGCCATCGCTGCCGCCTTCGCGCGCGAAGGTGCCCGCGTGATCGCGGTCGATCGTGACGCGGTGAGAGGGCGCGCGGTGGTCGCCGAGATCTCCACCGCGGGTGGAAGGGCGCGCTTGGCGGTGGTCGACGTGGCCGATGCGGCGGCCGTGCGCGCGCTGATGGGCAGCGTACGGGAAGAGGACGGCGAGCTGGACATCCTGGTGGCCAATGCGGGCGTCATGATCTGCAAGACGCTGGAAGACACCTCGGAGGAGGAGTGGGACCGCATGCACGGGGTCAACCTCCGAGGCATGTTCCTGACCATCAAGTACGGCGGGCCACTGGTCCGGCGGCCGGGCGGCGTCATCCTCACCACGGGATCGATCGACGGCCTGTTTGGCGCACCGGAAAACGCCGCCTACGCCGCCACCAAGGGCGGGATCATCGCCATGAGCCGGGCCGCTGCCCTCGACTACGCGAAGGCCGGCATCCGGCTCAATTGCATCTGCCCGGGCTGGATCGATACGCCGATCAACGATCTCTACTTCGGGGGCAAGCCCGAGGAGAAGGAGAAGGCAGCCCGTCTCCATCCCGTGGGTCGCCTGGGCACTGCCGGCGACATCGCCAATGCAGCCGTGTTCCTGGCTACCGACGACGCCTCGTTCATTCTCGGCACGCCCTTCGTCGTCGACGGTGGCATGACCGTATCTTCCACCAAGTGAGCGGCACGGATGCAGCCTTCCGTGGCCGGGCGGTAGGTCATGCGCAGCCCTCAACGTCATCGGCGAGAGACATTGCCTGACGCGGCACACGGCGTGCTGCACCCACGGACGCTCCAGGCCGGCCAAGGAGCAGGCTGGGGCTGGTACCTTCACCGATAGGCCACCCAGCCAGGCCCCGCTACGTGTGGAACAGGAATGCCGGGAGCATGTACACGGGAGATATGTCCGATATCGACGCCGCTCGTGCAGGGGATGAGACTGCCTTCGCGCGGCTGATCGAGCCCTATCGCCGTGAGCTGCTGGTCCACTCCTACCGCATGCTTGGCTCGCTTGACGACGCCGAGGACGTGCTGCAGGAGACGTTCTTGCGTGCCTGGCGCAAGCTGGCGTCATTCGAGGGACGCGCCCCGTTTCGCGCTTGGTGCTACAAGATTGCTACGCATGCCGCCCTGGACGCCCGAGACAGGCGCCGTCGATCTCTGCCCATGCATTCGCATGCACCCGCCGACCCCCTCGAGCCATTGCCGCCGCCCCAGATGGAGCCAATCTGGCTGGAACCGCTCCCTGACGCTTTCCTGCCAAGCGAGAGCGTCGGTCCGGAAGGACGATACGATCTGCGTGAGAGCGTGGCTCTCGCCTTCCTTGCCGCGCTGCAGCATCTCCCGGCGCGCCAGCGTGCCGTGTTGATCCTGCGCGACGTGCTCGCCTGGCGAGCCGACGAGGTCGCTGGGCTACTGGACATGACGGTCACCGCGGTGAACAGCGCCCTGCGACGCGCGCGGGCGACTATGCAGTCGCTGCCCAGCACGTATCGGATGGATGCGCCGACGTCTGTGCCCGACGCCCAGATCGCGGCGCTGCTGACCGAATATGTACAGGCCTGGGAGGAAGCGGATGTGCATCGACTGGTCGCCCTGCTGCGTGACGATGCGGTGATGACCATGCCGCCGGTGCCCGCCTGGTACCAGGGACGCGAGGCCATCCGCGGGTTCCTGCAGGCACATCTCTTTACGAGTGTCGTGCCGCGTCCATTCCGTCTGACGCCAACACGGGCCAACGGCTGCCCGGCATATGCCGCCTATTCTCGCGGCCCCGACGGCATATACCGGCTGGCAGCCCTTCAGGTCCTGACCATCTCCGGCGATCGTATCGTCTCGCTCCACGGCTTCCTGGACCCCGACGAGCGCCTCATTGCCCGATTTCATCTCACGCCAATTTCTTGACCGGCGAGTTTCGCGGGCTGCCGCCGTCATATAGATTGAGATGGAAGAGTAGGGAGGCGGCGCAGTGGGCAACACTACGGACATCAAGACGATCCTCGTGACGGCTGCAACCGGGAGCCAAGGCGGTGCCACGACGCGCCACCTGCTCCAAACCGGTTGGCGGGTGCGCGGCCTCACCCGCAATCCCAACAGCAAACGAGCACAAGCGCTGGCCAAGACCGGGGTGGAGCTTTGCGACGGGAACATGGGGGACCGCGAAGCGCTCGAGCGCGCGCTCGACGGCGTATACGGCGTGTATGCGGTCACCGATTTCCTCCGCAACGGCATAGACGCGGAGATCGTGCACGGGAAGCTCATCGCGGACGTCTCCAGCAGCGCCGGCGTGAAGCACCTCGTATTCGCCTCAGTGGCGGCAGCGGATCGACAAACGGGGGTGCCGCATTTCGATTCCAAATGGCAGATAGAGCAGCATATCGCACAACTTGGGTTGCCGGCTACCATCCTCCGGCCCACGATCTTCATGGAAGACCTGACGGAGATGAAGTATTTTCCCATTATCGGGTGGGGCATGATGCCGAAAACCATCGGCTTGCGCCAACCCGTGGATTGGATCGCGGTGGACGATATCGGCGCCGTCGCCGCGGCGGTGTTTGCCAAGCCGGAGGTCTACATTGGCCAAAGACTGGTGCTGTCCGGTGACACGCAATCGATCGCCGAGGCTCGATCGATCTTCAAACGAGTGAACGGCAGGGCGCCGTTCGGCTTGCCCATGCCGGCCGGCCTGTTCGGCCGCATGGTGAGCAAGGACCTGCTGGCTATGTGGTACTGGCTGAGTCGCAACACATTTGACGCCGACGTAGAGGCCGTACGGAAGATCTATCCCGGCGTCATGGGCATGGAAACGTGGCTGAAGCGCAAACGCGGCCACGGCGCGTAGATCGGTTCCTCGGGGAATGGGCTGCAGTCATTATGGCAGCGGCCGGTGGTCGGCGATTGCCATGTGCTCTATCTTGGCGACAGAGGGACAATGCGCGGGCTCGAACGACGGCTTGATCATCAACGCGGATGACCTAGGCCTGGCTGCCCATTGTGCGCGTGCCACGCGTTCCGCTTCGGCAACGCACCAGCGGACCGGCAAGTGTACTGCAGTCAAAGCGCTTCAGCGTGCTCACGGCGATGGGCCGGCTACGCGACCAACGCCCCCTCGGTATGTTCCTGCGCGCCCTGTCCGTTGGGGTCACGGAGCTCGTGGCACATCCTGGCCACATCGACGACGAATTGCGTCACCTGGACCCTTTGACGGAACCGCGCGAGCGCGAGTGGCAGGTGCTCGCCAGCCCTACCCTGCAAACCCTGATCGCACGGGAGGGCATTCACCTGCTGTCCTGGGCCAAGGCATTTGCGTGAATGGGTCGTCGTTCGGCCCGACCGAGTGTGCGCCCGCCGGCTATGCAGCCTGCAACGAGCCCACAATCGGGCAGAGCCGGACTCAGAACGTGCGTGCCCCGTTGACGGGCAGCAGCACGGCGTAGATCGACGTGGTGCCGCAGATGAAGAGGCGGTTGCGCTTCGGCCAGCCGAACACCACGTTGGCTACCGGCTCGGGTACGTGGATCTTGCCCAGCAGGGTGCCGTCAGCGTCGTAGCAGTGGACGCCGTCCTCCGCGCTCGCCCAGATCCGTCCCGCCTCGTCCAGCCGGAAGCCGTCGAACAGACCGGCGGTACAGACGGCGAACGCGGTGCCGCCGGAAAGGGTGCCGTCATCCTTCACGTCGAAGACGCGGATGTGGCGCGGGCCGCCGGGGGTGTGCGTGCAACCTGTATCCGACACGTAAAGGCGGCGCTCATCCGGCGAGAAGGCCAGGCCGTTGGGACGGTCGAAATCGTCCACGGCGATGCGGCAGGCGCCGCTGTGCGGATCGACGCGATAGACGTGGTTGGCGCCGATCTCGCTCGGGGCCCGGTGGCCCTCGTAGTCGGTCTCGATGCCGTAGGGTGGGTCGCTGAACCAGATCGATCCGTCGGACTTCACGACCACGTCGTTCGGGCTGTTGAAGCGCTTGCCGTCGTAGCGATCCGCGATCACGGTGATCGTGCCGTCGTACTCCGTACGCGTGACACGGCGATTACCGTGCTCGCAGGTCACCAGGCGACCGGTGCGATCCACGGTGTTGCCGTTAGTGTAGCCGGCGGGGTGCCGGAATACGCCGACCGTGCCGGTGGCGTCATCGTACCGGAGCATGCGATCGTTGGGGATGTCGCTCCATACCAGGTAGCGGCCGGCCGGGAAGTACGCCGGGCCTTCCGCCCAGCGACAACCGGTGTAGAGCTGCTCGAGCTTGGCGCTGCCGTTGATACAACGCTCGAATCGCTCGTCCAGCACTTCAAACAGCCCCACCGCGTGCTCTGCCATGTTTTCTCTCCTCATAGGCGCATGTGTCGACCTCGACAGGTGCAGGATAGCACGCCGGATGAGCGCAACCGCTGCGAAGCCGCCGATCGTCCCGCTGCCCGGCGCTGAGTGAAGCTGCCTGCCGGCGCTCGCGTTACCGGTCCCTTGCTTGCCCCGCCCGTGCCCGCACTCTGAAAGCCTCGACTCTCCGCCGGAAGGCTTCTTCGGTGATTCGATTGCCTATGTTCTCAGGTCGTCGATCACGTGCCACCCGGTAAGCGTCAGGCGGCGACGAGCTTGCCGCCGTTCGCGAGGGTATAGGTCCTGCCGCCCAGCCAGTCGTTGGCAGCAAGACTCTTGTCGTAGGTCACGGTGTGGCCGTTGCCCGCGATGTTGCTGATTGAAGTGCCGGACAGCTGAGCGCCGGTAAGGCTGCTCAGGGTGGAGTCGGCCGTCACCTTCCACCGGCTGGAAGCATCGAGGGTCAACGACACGCTCTTGGCCGTCTTGGCCGCGTTGATGGCACCACTCAGCGTCGAGCTGTTCGTCAGGGCGATGGTAACGGCGCTGGAGCTATCGGCGACAATGTTCCCGCTCAGCGTTTGATGGTCTGCCGTCAGAATGGCCGTGCCGCCGTTCGAGCCCGTCGTGCCCCAGCGATCGGTAGTCGCGCTGATCAGCGTGCCGGACGAGGCGGAGACTTTCACGCCATGCAGCGTCATGGTACCGGTCGAATTCGTCACGTGGAACAGGGGGCCGCTGAGAGCGGTGAGCGAGCCGCCGGTCATGGTGAAGATACCGTGCCCGCCTTGCGCGTCACCCGAGGAGCTCTGGTAGATCAAGACGCCCCAGAGCTTGCTGCCGGTGAGCTTGCTGTTGGTGAGAGCAATCGTGTTGCTGCCCTCGATCACCGCCGCCTCGGAGCCGCTCGCGGTCAACGTGGCGTCGGTGACCGTGATCGCTCCCGTCGAGTAGATACCGGGAGAGCTCGAGCCGGAGGTAGTCATGGTGCCGCCTGTGACCGTGATCGTGCCGCCACCACGGTCGGTGGCTATGGCGGCGGCGCTATCGCCGGCGGTCTTGATCGTGACGTTGGAGACGGATGCCATGCCGCCGCCGCTGGTCATCGCGCCGTGCGCGTACTGGCCGGTCGCCGTGATACTGCCGTGAGACATCGAAGCGGAGGCCTCGCCGCCGTAGGCGAAGAGACCGTTGGCGCCCGAGCCGGTGGTGGTGATGGAGCTGCCCGAGAGTACCGCGCTGCCGCTGGCATAGACGAGCACGCCGGCGTCGAGACCGTAGAAACTGCTGCTGTCGGAGGACGACGAGGAACCGGTCGTGGCGATCTTGCAGCTCGTCAGCGTGAGACTGCCGCCGCCGGTGACGAGAATGGCCGACTCGTCGGCACCCGAGGCCCGAAAGCGCTCGCTCGTCTTGGTGACGGATCCGGTCTTCACGGTGTAGCCCGCGGTGCCGAGCTGCTTCTGACTCGACGCGGTAGGAGTCGAGCTGGCCACGGGCGTCGCCGATGCGACGGCCGTGGGCGGCGTGCCGGAAGCGAGGGCAGCGGGCGGCGTGCCCGCTGGTGGTGTCCCGGACGTGACGGCTGCCGGTGGGGTTCCCGACATGCCTCCTGCAGGCGGAGTCCCGGAAAGCTGCCCGCCGGCCGGAGGCGTGCCGGCGGGCGGCGTTCCGGCGCCCATTCCCCCAACCGGCGCACTACCGATCTGGGGGGTAGGCGTGTCCGTCGCGCCCGTGTCAGTGGCAATGACACGAGCAGACGTCCTCCCGCCGTGCGTGGCGACGTAGAGGGTCGTGCCGCCAACGCTGAAGCTTCCGGCCAGTGCGATTATTGCCAGGGTGCGTGTGGTGCTTCGTCCATTCATCAACCCGTCCTTTGATCACCTGTCTCCAGATGACGCCGCGTAGCGGGCTCACGTCGATCGGGCCTCACGCGTAATGCGCGCCGCATAGCGTCGCGCCCGGAGTGCAGCCGCCGTCCTTCGGTGCACCCCGGGCGCCGGCACGGGCTGGTGTACTGTCCTGCCCGGTACCGCCAGGTGTCACAGTAAGCCGCCAGGCTAATAGGAAGGCAATAGCGGGGCAAGGTAAAGCTAAGAATCGAGTAAGAAATTGCTGAGAGGCACTGACGCCGCGTGGACTACAGGGCGTTCACCAGCTCGGCCGCATAGCAGACGCTGCTGCCGCAAGGGGTGCTCGCCGGCGCCTTCTCCAGCCGCACGTGGTAGGTTGCTGCGCTACCCCAGGCCAGAGTCTGAAGGCCCGGTGCGAAGCGATCGAGCAGCGGCACTCGCAGCAGGAGCGCCCGAACGGGATCGGTGCCACCGAACGTCACGGGCAGGGAATCGGCGGAGCTTGCATTGGCGGCATCGGCCAGGACCGGCTGCCAGGACGAGGGCGAACAGTCTGCCAGCGTCACGCTGTTCATCCCCATGCAGCCCTGGAGCACGCCGCTCAGCACCACTGTGTGGTTGACCCACTGGCCGGGATTTTGCCGCAGATCTTGCCGGATCTCGGCCACGGTGTAGGCATCGCCGGCACCGGCGTGCCAGATAATGGCGAGCACGGCACAGGCGGCAACAGCCGCGCCGGCAAGCCACAGGACGAGCGCCCGGCCAGAGTGCCGGAAGCGCCGGTTGGAGGCGGCAGCCGTAAGGATATGCGGATGAGCGATAGTGGCCAGGAAGCGGCGCAGCAGAGCGCCGCCTGGAGTGTATATCTGAGCGGAAGCGCCACATCCTTCGACCGCAGTTCCGAGCCGAGATCCACACACGGCAGCACCTCCACGCAACGAGCCATATCCCCGCATCACGCCAGGTCGGTACCTTGCTTGCGCCTCGCTGACACGGCTCGGCAATGGATCGACGCTGCCCCAGAGCTTCCAGAATCCGGCCGGCCCCATGGCTGAGGCGCGGCCGACTCAACCGTACGACTGCGCGCGCGGCGAGACTATCCCCAGTTCGGGGCATGTGTGAGCCGGTAACTGAGCCGGTTGCAGCGAACTCATCCCCTATCAGCCCGCAAACTCTTGCGCAGGCGTGATAAAGTGATATCATGTAGATATGGTAAAGATATGAACATGAGGTAGATACTGAGGTGCGAACATGTTGGATTTGCCGAGCACTCTATCGCTTGACAGCTCGCCAGAGGTGCTCAAGGAGCGGTCCGCCCGTATCACTGCCGGGCTGCCAATGCTCGTCCTCGGCCTGGCCATCGTAATCGGGAGCGGAGTACTGACGGTGCGTGGCGACGTGGCGGCTATCGTGGACGCCCTCGTGTTTCTCGCCGGCGCTCTCGTGTTGCGCGGGCTGATCGCGGTCGGTCCCGGCCAGGCACGCGTGGTGCAGCTGTTCGGCCGCTACACCGGCACCGTGCGCACGCCCGGCCTGCAGTGGGTCAACCCGTTCACCACCCGGCGCATGCTCTCCACCCGAATTCGCAACCACGAGACGCCGGTGCTCAAGGTGAACGACGCCGATGGCAACCCTATCGAGATTGCGGCCGTGGTGGTGTGGCAGGTGCGGGATACGGCCCGCGCCGTATTCGACGTCGACGACTTCAAGGAATTCGTCGGCATCCAGGCGGAGACCGCCGTGCGGCACATCGGCATGTCCTATCCGTATGACGCTCGCGAAACGGGGAAGGTCTCGTTGCGGGAGAACGCGGAGGACATCACCCACGAGCTATCGGCGGAAATTGCCGTCCGCGTGGCGCCGGCCGGCGTGGGAGTCGTCGAGTCGCGGCTCACGCGGCTCGCCTATGCGCCGGAGATCGCCCAGGCGATGCTGCGGCGCCAGCAGGCCGAGGCGGTCGTGGCCGCGCGCCAGCGGATCGTGGACGGCGCGGTGGGCATGGTCCGCCTGGCCCTCGCCCGGCTGGAGGAGGAGGCAGTGGTCGAGCTCGATGAGGAGCGCAAGGCCGCGATGGTCTCGAATCTGCTCGTGGTGCTGTGCAGCGAGCAGGCGACGCAGCCGGTGGTCAACACCGGTACGCTCTACCAGTGAGCAGAGAGACGTGGCTGAACGCAAGACGATTCTGCTGAGGCTGGACCCCGCCGTGCACGACGCGCTGGCACGATGGGCAGCCGACGAGCTGCGCAGCACCAACGCGCAGATAGAGTTCCTCCTGCGGCGGTCGCTGGCCGAGGCCCGACGACTGCCGGATGGCACAGGCCCCATGCCGCGGCGCGGCCGGCCTCCGGCGCCCACCGACGCGACCGCTATCAAGGCTGACTAGACGGGATGCCGCTTGCTCGGGTAGCGGGGGGAGTCGCCGGCCACTGACCGGAGCTATGATGAGTTCACATCATCCACCCACCACAGATCAGTCACCTCGCGCAACTCTCCTACTGTATGGCGGAGCTGGCGTAATCATCGTCGCCTTGCACCTGGCCACCAACGGCATCCTGGGATTCCATATCGACGAGTTGTATTACCTGGCCTGTGGAAGGCACCTGGCCTTCGGGTATGTCGACTTCCCGCCCCTGGTTCCGCTCCTTGCCCGGCTCGAGACAACGCTGCTCGGGGTCACACCGTGGACCCTCCGCCTCCTGCCGGCCCTCCTCGGCGGTGTCAACGTCATCCTCTGCGGTGCGTATGTGCGCAAGCTCGGCGGCTCGCTGAACTTGCAGGCGCTCGCCCTCCTGATCGGTGTCACCGCGCCAGCCATTCTCGGCACCTGGCTCTTCCAGACCGTGATCTTCGATCAGGTGACGTGGATGGTCTCCCTCTACCTGTTCCTTACGCTCGTCATCGCACCGGCGCCACGCACCTGGTTCCTCCTGGGCCTTACACTCGGCATCGGCCTCGAAGTCAAGTACACCATCGTCGCGCTGATCGCCGGCATCGGTCTGGCCGTGCTTCTAACCCCCTCGCTCCGTGCTCAATTGCGGACCAGCTCTCCGTGGCTTGCAGCCGTCCTCATGCTGATCGTCTCGGCACCGAATCTCATCTGGCAGGTCGACAAGGGCTTTCCTTCCCTCAGCTACGTCCTCAACCACCAGGGGAGCGTCCAGTCGGGCGGCGGTGCTGGAACCTTCCTTGTCGATTTCCTGGTCCTCCTTCTCCTCCTCACTCCTCTATGGGTCGCCGGCCTCATCTCGCTCCTCCGTGATCGCGATCTGCGCGCGATCGGCATCGCATGTACCGTCCCGCTGGTCGTCTTTCTCTTCGTGGGCAAGTTCTACTACCCAGCGCCCAGTATTCCCATTGTCATGGCGGCCGGCCTGCTTGCTCTTTCCCATCTCAAGCGTCGAGTGCATCGCTCCACGCTTGCCGCCGCAGTCGCCGTGGCCAGCTTGCTCGGGGCCATCGTTCTCATCCAGATCCTCCTCCCCATCACGCCCGCCAGTCGCCTGCACGCGACCGGCCTCGATAGCAAGGAACCGGACTTTGCCAGCACGGTCGGATGGGTTCCGATCACGCAGCAGCTGACGGCGATCTATGGAGCACTTTCCCCCTCAGGGCGAGCCACCACGGTGATCATTTCGTCCGACTACGGCGTCGCAGGGGCGCTGCAACTCTATGGCACGGCGAAACTCCTTCCTGCCAGCTTCAGTCCGCAGTTGAGCGACTTCTTCTGGCTGCCGGCGCACCTTGCTGCAACCGATGCCCTCATGGTCGGCTACCAACCAGCCGAGATCGACTGGATGTGCACGTCGGCAACGGAAGTGGCTCATCTCCGTGTCCCCTACCAGGTCGTGAATCTTGAACAGGGCGCGCCCGTGACGTACTGCCAACTCAAGACCCCGATTCCACGCATCTGGGGACGGCTGCAGAACTTCTCGTGACAGGCCGCTGCCCACGGCGGCGAGAGATCCGTCGCCGGATGAGGATCCGGATGTCGCGCTATTTCCGGAGGTATCGATGCATCGTACGGCACACACATATGCCCGCGCGACCGCGGGCGGATGCACCTCGCCTCTAGCGGCATCAGGCGAAAACCAGAGCCGCTTTAGAAATCCGAACGGGTGCCGCCTCCCGCGGGGATCTCGCTGAGATCGTAGGGGGTTTGCTGGTAGACATAATAATTGAGCCAGTTGGAATAGAGCAGGTTGGAGTGGCCGCGCCAGCGCACGAGAGGCTCCTGCGACGGATCGTCGCCGGGAAAGTAGTTCCGCGGCACCTCGATCGGCAGACCGTTGTTCACGTCGCGCAAGTACTCGGCGCGCAAGGTCAGCGGATCGTACTCCGAGTGTCCGGTGACGAAGATGTGGCGGCGGTCGGCAGACAGCACGATGTAGACGCCTGCTTCTTCGGAGTCCGAGAGAAGCACGAGATCGGGCCTCGCCAGGATATCTTCGCGGCGGACCTCGGTATGGCGCGAGTGCGGTGCGTAGAACAGGTCGTCGAACCCGCGCACCAGCCGCTCGTAGCGCACGTTGACGCGGTGGGGGAAGACGCCGAACATCTTCTTGGGCAGCGGGAGCTTGGGAATGCCGTAGTAGTGGTAGAGCCCGGCCTGCGCTCCCCAACAGATATAGAACGTGGAATACACGTGCGTCTGCGCCCAATCCATGAGGTCGGTGAGCTCGTCCCAGTAGTCGACCTCTTCGAACGGCAGGGTTTCCACCGGCGCTCCGGTGATGATCAGACCGTCGTAGTTGTTGTCGCGGATATCGCGATAAGTCGAATAGTGCTTCAGCAGATGCTCGGCGGGAGTGTTCTTCGACTCGTGAGTCTCCATGTGCACGAGCTCGATCTCCACCTGGATCGGCGAGTTGCCGAGCAGGCGCAGAAGCTGTGTCTCGGTCACGATCTTCGTGGGCATCAGGTTGAGGATGGCGATCTTGATCGCGCGGATATCCTGGTGGAGCGCGCGGTTCTCGCCCATCACGAAGATGTTTTCGCTCTCGAGAATGCCCATGGCGGGAAGCGAATCGGGGATCTTTACGGGCATCTGGAACTCCTATTATGAGGATCTCGGGCCTGACGAGGCTATGCGACGGCGCACCTCTTGCTCTCATCGTATCTGGTTACACCGGTACACTGGCAACGCCGGCCGGGTGCTTCATGCGTGCTACTACCTTGGTAGACTGCCTGCAAGAGAAGCCTTGCCGCATGCGCGAGGCGTAGACGACTAGAGGAGAGGCACGTGGCAGAGGACAGGCGCGATCTGTGGCTGGCAGATACCGGGTGGCTGGCCGCGCATTTGGACGACCCGGGTATCCGCATCGTCGACATGCGGGGCAAGGTGCAGACGACAGTCGACGGCCGCCTGCAGCATGCCACGTACCTCGGGCAGCCCGATGCCTACGAGGAGGCACATATCCCCGGCGCCGTCTTCCTGGATTGGACCAAGGACATCGTCGATACGGAGGATCCCGTGCCGGCGCAGGTAGCACCCCCTGAGCGCCTGGCCGCGATCCTCGGCGCCGCCGGCATCGGCGACGCCACGACCGTTGTCGCCTACGACGACCATCCCGCGAGCCAGTTCGCCACGCGTCTGTGGTGGGTGCTCCTCTACTATGGCCACGACAACGTCCGCGTGCTCGACGGCGGCTGGAAGCGCTGGCAGCACGAGGGCAGGCCCGTCAGCTCCCTTATACCATCCTACCCGCCGGCCCAGCTCACTCCCCGCGTCCGCCCGCAGTGGCGCGCCACTGCCGCGCAGGTCCTGGCGACCCTCGGCAGTCCCGGCACCATGCTGATCGACGCGCGCGACGAGGCACAGTACGGCAATGCAGTGCAGCGTGGCCCGCGCGGCGGGCATATTCCCGGCGCCCTCAATCTGCCGCGGGAACAGGTCGTGGACGAGCAGGGCCGTTTCCGTTCCCACGACGAGCTGCAACGCGCGGCTGAATCAATGGGCTTGCGTCCCGAGCAGCAGGTGATCGCGTACTGCAATGGGGGAGTGGCCGCTACCAGCGTCCTCTTCGCCCTCAACCTGCTCGGCTACCCCCGGCTGACGAATTACGACGGGAGCTGGAACGAGTGGGGTGCGCGGCCGGACCTGCCGGTCGAGCCGGCGGCCGGCTAGCTCCTTCCTGGTCCCTGGCTGCACGGCATCGGCCAGGAGACACCTGCTGTGAAGGCAGCGGACGTGCCGGACAGGCAGGATCAGGCCACCGTTCTTCGGGCTGCCGGCGACCGGGGAAGCAACGGGAAAGGGCGTAGCCGGGTAGTATGGCATTGAGAACGTGCAAGATGCTGAGGGCCGTGTGGGAGGGTATTCACAATGGCCGAACGGAGTACACGAGCAAACGCGCCCTCCCGCCCACCAAAAAGTGTCGCTGCGGTACGGCATACCAATCGCAAGGGCGTGACGTATTTCCTGAATCGAGGCTTAACCACCACGGGCAAGGCTCGCTATTTCTTCGCACCGAGGTTGCATGAGAATCCGGTAGCCGAGATCCCGGCCGGATATTCGATCAGCGAGGGCGTCAACGGCGTGGTCTCCCTCGTCAAGGATCATGTATAGATCATTACTGCCCCGGCGAGCGTGCCGAGGTTGAAGCAACACTCCATGAGCTGCCTGACGCCCAGCGGTACCGCGTAGTGATCAAGGGCAAGCGCATCGACGTCTTTGAGCTTGTGAACGGAGATGCCTATGCGTCTGCCGAGCGCTTCTCAGAGACGGTACTCGGACACGTTGATGCCACCTTCATCGCCATGACGGAAGAGTGGGCCGCGCGTTTCGGCAGATACACGCCGATCTTGCGCTTCATACTCCTGGACAAGACCACGCGCACCTTCTCTTGTGAGCGCTGGTGCTATCGGAGCAGTGTCAACGGTTGGCTGCTCTTGGGCCAGGGTATGCCGGCGAACCTCGTACGCGGCACGATCCCGAAGCTGGGCTCGGACAGTTTCTTCGATCTACAGCTCTGGAGCTTGTACGGGCCGGAGTAGTACCACATCGGGTGGGACCGCCGTCCACCAGAGGAGTCCACCACCCAGCGACCTGCGCACGCCGCATTGCGCGCGGGAGTAGCCGCCGGAGCCATCCACGCTGCCCGACAGATGATGGATCACTGCCGGACTGGCCGTGCGGCTCACTAGCTGCGCGACACGCAAAGGTTCGCCGGCAGACACCCATCACCGCGAACGATCCCTGCTGCCGCCGGTCATAGATTCGCACTGCCATAAAGCTCTATCTGCGCCACCAACATAATGTTTCTACGGTCCCAGCAGATTAGTATATTCTCTCTGGAACTTCTGTTCTGTCCTGCGCCGGCCGGCAAATCTGCCGCACCACGGGGACGATGATCGAGGGCCCTTCAAGCACGGCAACCATGGCTGGCAGATACGCGGCGGACGAGCCTTCCAAGACCGCGTCTGGGCCCACCCGGACCCTGTGACGCAGCGCCTTCTTGTCTCGCGGCGATGATAGCCATGCCGGGCACGTCCGGAGACGGCCAAGACGGCCGCGCCCCCAAGATCGGCGGACCGAGGCGCGGGGAAACGAACTCGGGCGCGCCGGCCCGACATTGCTGCCTTGACAGTTCTCCACACCCGCTCGTATACCAGGGAGCAACAGCTACTCTACGTGAGGACGAGTAGCCGAGCGACAGCCGCGAGAGAGGGCGCGCCACCGGCTGCAAGCGCGCCCGGCCATGGCCTCGGCGAATACCCGGCGCCCTGTGCGATTCCAAATCTTGGTTGGCCGCTTTTCAGGTTCGGCGGCAACAGCAGCGGCACAGACAATGCAACACGCCAAGGCAAAAGCTGCTACTTTCATGTTCAGTCCTCAATCCAATTGGAAGTGACCTTCATTTTTGATGGCGTCGAGGCATTTGTCCGCAGTCAAGCTAGGGAACAATCTGAACCACTCTTCCGTATGCCGCATGTAGGAAAGGACGAAGCGACCGCCACCGACGTATTCCATGCGGGCAAACTTCGCCTCGAACGAGGGCGAGATCGCGTTCGGGCCTGGACAGGCGTAGGTTGTGCCGAAGTACAAGGTGCTGCCAAGCCACTTGATCCACACGTCGGTAATGTAGTTGAATTGCGCGTTTCTGGGCGGCGGCTTGACATACTTGGGCTTGAGGACGGCCACCAGCTTCTTCGCTTTGGCGTCCAGGTCGGCCCTTATCGTTGGCGTCAAGTCGGCCTTGGGCTTTCGCTTAGTGGGATTGGGCAGCATCCACGTTTTCGGCGTTTTCTTCTTTGCCATTGAGAGCCCTATTTCATTCGTTTGTAGCAGCACGGGAAAAGTTCTGGCACCCGTGTCTTGTATTCCAGGTAGGCTTGGCCGATCCGTTCTTCAAGGTACTTCTCCTCCTTGCCCACCAACATCTTGAAAAGGCCATAGGCCAGAAACGGCGCGAAGAACATCGGCCAAGAGCGGAAGAGCAGGACCAGCCCTGGAATGTTGAAGACGATCCACGCGGCGTAGATCGGGTTTCGGACGATGCCGAAGATTCCCGTGGTCGTCAGTTCGTCCTTCTTGTACGCCGCCTTGATTGAAAGACGCCGACGACCAGCATGGCAGGCCACGCCAACAGCACCACCCCTGGCACCAAGAAGAAAACATACGGAACGGTCTGAACAAGGAAAATGGCGGGCCAGAGGTAGGTGGCAATTCCCGCGACGGCCAAGTACAGGAAGGTCGGGCCATGATCTTCGGGCCGACTCCGAAAATGGTCATTCGCTTCGCCATTGGCATTCTCCTTGTCCATATTTTATGAGGTGTCAACGAGCGAAAGAAGAGGGCGCGACGCACGGAACTGGCAAGCCCCCGCCGACCACCCATTTCCGTGACCCGTTATCGGAGAGCGTGCATTTGGCGTTCACGACGCCAGCCGTTGACCACCGCCAGGGCACGCGGGTCGAGTTTCAGCAACCGGATCAACTGCGACGGCGTGCAGTCCAGCACGGCAGCCCCCCGCTTCGGATCGGCATCCAAGGCGGCCAGCACGTCCAATGCCTCGGCCAGCAGGGCGGGGAAGTCGTTGTGCCCGGCGTACCTTCAGCACCCCCGCCGCACCGCGATTGCCAGAGGGGGCTGGGCACGTAGTCCGGGCCGCAGGGTCGCCGGACCTCCAAGGCCAGGTTTACCCTGAGCCGGAACACGGCCTGGGTCCGGTTCTGGGCCTGGCTGCGGCGCTGCTGGCCTCCGCGGCATGCCCGTCGGCAGATGGTGCAGGCTGATTGCCGTTTCCACCTTGTTTCGATGCTGGCCCCCGGTCCCGACCCATGCGGCACCTCGCAGTCGGCCAACAGCTGCTCGGGGCTGCCTTTGCCGGATGATCGCTCGCTCGGACATAGAAGTGACGTATCCTGTTCTCACTGCCCCGCAAGCCGCAACCGTACCAGCAGTTCGTTGACCGGCTTTCGGTCTCTGTCCTCCGGCAGTTTCGATTCCTGGAACGCCTGATCGAGTCGAGCCTCCAATTCTGTCAGCCGGGCCTCGTGGAACGGCCAATCCACTCCTCCGACCGCGATGTTCTCGCCGCCGACTTTTCGGGCGATAAGCTCGTCAAGGAAGTCGAAGCCGAACTGTACATTGAGCCGCAACACGCTGGCCTCCACTTCGCCGGTTTGCAAGAGGTGGATGCCGGTCATCAGCACGCGATAGGCATAGAGGATCGGCTTGGCCCGCTTCGGCTCTTCCTTGGCAATCAGTTTCCGCTGCGTGGCGTAGAAGCCCCGGTAATGATGGTAGTGGTGTCGGGTAATGCAGTTCTG
>CAWHAE010000006.1:0-10248 GCA_963827235.1 uncultured bacterium | reverse complement strand
TTCCTCTGGTGAGCCGCCCGAGACTCGAACCCGGAACCCATTGATTAAGAGTCAATTGCTCTGCCAATTGAGCTAGCGGCCCGCTTCACAAGGTACAGGACGCCAGCTTCAGGAGTCAAGACGCACCGGTCCCGGCTGGGAGCCACTCACCCTGCCAGGACAGGTGCGCTCAGCCCGCTTCCAGGACCGTGGCCAGAGCCCGGCGCACCATCTCATCCTGCCAGGGGAGAACCGTTCGCGGATCCAGCAGCACCGCGCCATCTTCGACGCGAGTGAGCACCGGCTGTTCGCCGTGCCGCAGCTCGGTCATGATGTGAGACGCCCAGCCGCGTGCAATGGTAGAGGCCCGGAGACTGAGCACGAAGGTGGGAATGGTCTCGCCCTGTAGCGTGTTGCCGTTGAGCGAGGAAAGACCGGGCAACACGCTCGCCTTGCAACCCGCGAAGCCGTGCGCGGCACCCAGCCATGCCAGGGCGCGCGCTTCGAGCTGGCCGCGCGGTGCCGCGATCATGCGCCACACCGGAATGGCATCGAGTGCTTCGCCGCGCAGGTACTGCAGCACCGTGGCGTGCAACGCGGCAAGGGTGGTCTTGTCTACCCGGAGCGCACGCATCAACGGGTGCCGGCGGGCGCGGGCGATGAAGTCGGCGCCACCTACCACGATGCCGCTCTGCGGCCCGCCAAACAGCTTGTCACCCGAGAAGCACACGGCATCCACACCGGCGGCCAGACTCTCCTGCACCGTCGGCTCTCGCGCCAGACCGTATTTCGTCAGGTCGACCATGCAGCCGGTGCCCTGGTCATCGATCACGGGAACGCCATTGTGGTGCCCAAGCGCAACCAGGTCGGTCAATGGAACGGTCTCGATGAAGCTTGAGTCACGTACGGCGGTGGAGTTGATGTTGAGGATAAGGGCTGTCTTGGGCGTAATGGCCTCGGCGTAGTCGGTGATGCGGGTCCGGTTTGTCGATCCCACTTCGACCAAGCGCGCGCCGCTTGTTCCCAGTATAGTCGAGACGCGGAAGCTGCCGCTGGTTTCCATGGCCTGTCGATGTGCCACGATCACCTCGCGCCCGCGAGCCAGGGCGGCGAGCATGAGCATGAGGCCGGCGGCATTGGTATTCGCGATCAGCCCGTCGTCCGCACCGGTGAGCTGGCTCAACAATGGTGCCAGGAGAGCATTACGTGAGCTTCGCATGCCGCGATCGAGGTCGAATTCGATCGCGCTGTAACCGCCTGCCACGCCGCGAATCGCCTCGATCGCGGCTTCGCTCAGAGGGGCGCGGCCCAGATGTGGATGCACGATCACGCCGGTGGCGTTGACGACCGGTCCTGGGCTAAGCGAGAACCGCCGCTGCGCTTCGGTCGCCACGGCCTTGGCAATGGTGCCGCTCGTGACATCAATCCCGGCCATCGAGCCGTGCCGCAGATCGTCCAATCGCTCCCGGACAAGCCGCGAGACGGCACCCTGACCGTAGTCGGAGACGGCCTCTACCAGCACCGGCTCTTTCAGAACCGCCTCGGCCGACGGTAACGTCCGTCTCCAATCACCCGCCAGGCCATGCCGCGGGCCACTCTCAGGTGAATGAGGAGAGGCGATAGTAAACCCCCGCTAGATGATGAACGACAATACGATCATGATCACGAATAGCGAAGACGTCAGGACAGCCGTGCGGATCAGATCACCTTTCAGATAGCTGTAATCGATGGCCGGCAGGCGAGAAGTCAGCACGGCGTTGCCGGCCGACTGCCCACGCAGCCTACCGGCGAAACCGCCCGTGGTCTGCGTGTTGACTGCCGTTTCCTCCGCCAGGGGAAGGTACTCACGACCCCCCGATTCCCGCCGGCGCTGCTCGCGACGCGCGTGCGCGGCGGCGTACCGGGACGACATGTCCGATCTCTTGGTCACAGTCTGGCGCTCCTTGCGCTCCCAACACCCGATCTCAATGTCACGTTCGTGGCAACACGGACACCTGCAGCCCGCCGCGCGGAACGCTGGTGATATGGTACCCGCGTGCCCGGTGCCCTGCAACCTCCGGCTCTCGACGCGCTTGCCGATCGTTGCGCAGCCTGCTGGCGCGCGAGCGGGACATCAAGGAAAGTGACCGGTGAATGGCCACACAGCGTTCCAATCAGAGCCGCGGACGGGTTCCCCGCGTAGCCGGTCACGCCAGTGCGGTGGCAACGCAGATCAGTCTCTCGCTGTCGTCGTCGTAGGGATTCGAGTCGTAGTCGCCGAAGAGGTTTTTCACGCTGAATCCCGCCCGGTGCAGGAGATGCTCGAGCTCGTAGCGGTAGATCAGCCTGAGGGTGACGCCGGCAATCGAACGCTGCAGGGTGCCGCTAT
Organism: uncultured bacterium; assembly: GCA_963827235.1. Lineage (GTDB taxonomy): Bacteria > Chloroflexota > UBA5177 > JANWHV01 > JANWHV01 > JANWHV01. Next base: position 7,901 of record CAWHAE010000006.1, on the reverse strand, counting down.
CTCCGCGCATCTCGTCGAAGAACAGCATCGTGTGGGTGAGCTGCGCGGAAGGTGAAATCTCCGTGACCGACCACAGGGTCACGGTCGTGGCGGGCGCAATGGGAAGCTCGTGCGTCAGCCGATGCTGGATGGCGCCCTGCGGCGTATCATGCACCACCGAATGCGGGTTGGCCAGGTCCAACAGCAGCAAGCCCGCCGGACGCAGATGCTTGTGCGCGCAGGTCAGTGTGGCGAGCTGATCGTTGATGTTGAGCATATGCATGAAGGTGTTCAGGCCGATCACTACCATATCGAATCTCTGCGCGAGGTCGAAGCGGCGCATGTCACCTTCGACGAGGCTCATGCGGTTACCGTAGAGCTCTAGCCGGCTCGCGGCAACGGCGAGCATGGCCGGCTCACGGTCTAGCCCAACCACGCTGGCGCCGGCGTCGAGCAGCGGGAGCAGCAGGCGCCCGGTGCCGCATCCGAGCTCCAGCACACGTGGCGCGTGGTCAAGTAACGAGCATAGCTCATGCACGAAGCGCGTGTCGTCCACGAAGTCGGCGTGCATCACATCGTACAGGTCGGGACGCGAGGCATAGAGGTCGGGGGCGCCGCTTTCCATCTTGAGCCCTTCCATCAGATCGAGGTGCCGTTCCGGCAGCCGAACCGCCAGAGCATAGCATACCGCGACATGCCGAGGTCCTTGCTGCCATGTCCGCTGTTAGCGTAGCCTTAGATTTGGGAAGGAACGTGCTATGCTCTACGATTTTCACTGCCACACCTATCTCAGCGACGGCGAACTGTCGCCGGTCGAGCTGATCCGTACAGCCTGTGTCAACGGCTACACTGCCATGGCAATCACCGACCACGCCGGAATAGGCTTCCTCGAGAGCCGCTTCGTGGAGCTGAGCCGGGATATTCAGCTTGCCACAAAGTACTGGCAGATCGAGGTCTTGCTCGGCGTCGAGATCACCCACTTGCCTCCCGAGGCAATTGCCGAGGCGGCCCGCTCCGCCCGAGCCGCCGGGGCGCAGATCGTAGCTGTCCACGGCGAGACCATGGTTGAGCCGGTACCCGCCGGCACCAATCTCGCCGCGCTGCGCTGTCCTGACGTCGACATCCTTGCCCATCCGGGCCTGCTCAGCGAGGAGGAAGCCGTGCTTGCCAGCACGCGAGACGTCTTCGTAGAGCTGTCGGCGCGCCGCGGGCACTCGCTGAGCAACGGGCGTGTCGCCCAGGTTTGTCTCGCCGCGGGCGCGCGCCTGATCGTGGATTCCGACGGGCATTCTCCGGAGGATCTGCTCACGGAGCAGAAGGCCAGGCTGGTGGCGCTCGGCGCCGGCGTGCCCGAAGCATACTTGCAGAGCGTACTGATCGAGCACCCGCAGTATCTGCTGGCTCGGGTGAGACGGTGAGCGCCGCAGCCTCCGGCTTTCTCCAGCGGCTGAGCGTGGCCAGGGCCGCCTCCGGCGGCTGTCTCTGCATCGGCCTCGACCCCGAGCCGGGCCGCCTGCCGCCGTGCTTCGACGGTGCGCGCGGCCTGGCCGGCTTCTGCCGCCAGATCATCGAGGCAACGGCAGACGTCGCGTGCGCCTTCAAGCCGAACGCGGCCTTCTTCGAGCGGTTCGGCGCGGCCGGTTGGGCTGCGCTGGAGGAGGTTGTCGCGGCCGTGCCTTCGCACATACCAGTGATCGTCGACGCCAAGCGCGGCGACATAGGCAACACCAGCCAAGCCTATGCCGATGCGCTGTTCGGGCACCTGGGCGCCACGGCCTGCACGGTCAGTCCTTACCTGGGCCTGGACGCCGTGGCACCGCTGCTAGAGCATGAAGCGGGCTTCGCATTTGTTCTCTGCCGGACCTCCAATCCGGGTGCTGCCACGCTGCAGGATGCCATGCTGGAGGGAGAGCCTCTCTACGCACGCGTGATCAGGCTTTTCCAGTCCGCCATCGAGGCAGGGCGTGCCGGGCTGGTGATCGGTGCGCGGGAGCAGGCGGCGTTCGCCTGGGCGGCTCGGCTGGTTCCCGGCGCCGCAATACTCGTGCCCGGCATCGGCGCTCAGGGTGGCACTGCCGAGGAGCTTGGGCGGTCGCTTGCCGTCGCTCAGCGCGGTCGCGTAGTAGTGAGCGTCAGCCGGGCAATCATTCATGCGTCTAAGGGCGACGATTTTGCCGAGGCGGCTCGGAGCAGGGCTCAGGAGCTCAACGCGGCGCTGCGCTCCGCCTTGAGCTCGGGAGCGGTACACGGCGATGTCCCAGCCGCCGGTTGAGTTTCGTATCGGCGATCTGCTCCGGTTGCGCAAGCCGCACCCATGCGGCGGCATGGAGTGGCGTGTCTACCGCCTGGGAGCCGACATCGGCATTCGCTGCACGACGTGCGACCGCCACGTGATGATCGAGCGGCGAGTGCTCGAGAAGCGAGTCAAGAAGACGATCGAGCGAGGTGAGCCGACGCCTATTCCAGGCGAAGGCATCAATCCGCTGCGATCCGAGTGACATATTCGCCCGCCCGGCCCGATCGCCGATCTATTGCCGGATGCCTTGCCGCCGCACGTTGTATTGCTCGACCACCTTGAGCCGCGCCATGGCGCGCATCAGGGCCGCCTCGGCGCGCACGGCGTCGACGTTTGCCTCCCGTTGGGCCAGCCGCTCCTGGGCGCGCTGGCGGGCGGCCTCGGCGCGCGCGACGTCGATGTTTTCGGCAGGCTCTGCCGCGGTGGCCAGCACGATGGCGGCACTGCCTTCCTCCTCGTTGCGCACCTCGAGAAAGCCGCCCGATACGGCGAACACTTTCTCGACCTGCTGCTGCTCTATGCGCAGCTCACCCGGCTTGAGCGTGGTGACGATCGGTATGTGGCGAGCCTGAATGCCCAGCTCTCCCGCGCCGCCCGGCGCGATGACGAGGTCTGCCTCCTCGTCGAAGATCAGGGCGTCCGCGGTAACGATGCGTAGACGGACCTTGTGAGCATGCGCCATAAGAGGCCCTCCATGGTTTGACCTTCCCGGCCCGAGTCATGCCGGGCCCTGGTCCGCAGTTCTCGGCAGGCTGCTCGTACCGGGAAGGTCAACGTTGACGCCGGAAGCTGTCGCGGTCGCGAGTCGACGGCCACCGGGCGCTGCCGCTAGGCGGCTGCTTTCTGTCGCTTTTCGGCCTTCTCTCGGGCCTGCTCGATCGTGCCGACCATATAGAAGTCGTTTTCGGTCAGGTCGTCGTGCTTGCCGTCGAGCAGCTCCTTGAAGCCACGGATAGTATCCTTGAGCGGGACGTCGACGCCCTTGGTCCCGGTGAACACCTCGGCGACGTACATCGGCTGGGTGAGGAAACGCTGAATCTTCCTGGCACGCGCGACGGTCAATCGATCCTCTTCGCTCAACTCGTCTACGCCGAGGATAGCAATGATGTCCTGCAGCTCACGATAGCGCTGCAGCACGCGCTGCACTCCGCGGGCCACGTCGTAGTGCTCCTGGCCGACCACACGCGGATCGAGCACCGTGGAGGTCGAGGCGAGCGGATCCACCGCCGGGAACAAGCCCTGGGCTTGCAGGCTGCGCTCGAGGTTGATCGTTGAGTCGAGGTGGGCGAATGCGGTGGCCGGGGCGGGATCGGTGTAGTCGTCGGCCGGCACGTAGATGGCCTGCACGGAGGTGATCGAACCATGCCGGGTCGAGGTGATGCGCTCCTGCAGCTCGCCCATCTCGGTACTGAGCGTTGGAGCGTAGCCGACGGCGGAGGGTATACGGCCGAGCAATGCGGAGACCTCGGTGCCGGCCTGCGTGAATCGGAAGATGTTATCGATGAACAGCAGGACGTCCTGTCCGGCCTTGTCGCGGAAGTACTCCGCCATGGTGAGCGCCGTGAGTCCAACGCGCATTCGGGCCCCGGGCGGTTCGTTCATCTGGCCGAACACCAGGGCTACGCTGTTGATCACGCCCGACTCGATCATCTCGTGCCAAAGGTCGTTGCCCTCGCGCGTTCGCTCGCCGACGCCGGCGAAGACCGAGTAGCCGCTGTGGACCGTCGCCACGTTGTGGATGAGCTCCTGAATGATCACGGTCTTGCCGACACCGGCCCCGCCGAACACTCCGACCTTGCCGCCGCGCCGGAAGGGAGCGATCAGATCGATGACCTTGAGGCCGGTAGGAAAGACCTGCGTCTCTGTTGCCTGATCCTCGAATGACGGTGCCTCGCGATGGATGGACCAACGCTCGGTATCCGGCGGCACTGGGTCACCGTCGTCCACCACGTCGCCGAGCACGTCGAAGATGCGGCCGAGCGTGGCCTTGCCTACCGGCACGCTGATCGCGGCGCCAGTGTTTCGCACGCGCATTCCGCGCATAAGCCCTTCGGTCGGCGAGAGGGAGACGCAGCGGACCCAGTTGTTGCCCAGCGCCTGTGCTACTTCGAGCACCAGTCGCTTGACGACAGGGACGCCCTCCGGCACTTTGTCGATTACTTCCAACGCATAGTTAATCTCGGGCAGGTGGCCGGAGGGGAACTCCACGTCCACGACCGGGCCCAGCACCTGAACGATCTTGCCATCTTCGGCCATACATATTCTCCGTGTCAGCTCAATGCTGCCGCGCCCGCGGCAATCTCCGCGATCTCGCTGGTAATGGCGGCCTGGCGGGCCTTGTTCAGCGCCAGCGTCAGATCCTGTGTCAGCTCGTTGGCGTTATCTGTCGCGTTTCGCATGGCTACCATCTTCGCGCTCAGCTCGCTGGCCTTCGACTCCAGAAGAGCCTGGTAGATTCGAGTAGTCACGTAGCGAGGCAGAAGCTCGGCCAGCACGGCATTCTCGTCCGGCTCGTAGATGTAGCGGATCGGCGAAGCCAGCTCTTCGGGCGGCACGACCGGCAGCAGCTGCTCGATCACCGCCTGCTGATTGAGCGTGCTGACAAACTTGGAATAAGCGAGCAGAACGAGGTCGACCTGCGATTCCCCGTAGGCATCGACGACGACCTGTGCGGCGCCGGCCACCTCGTTGACGCTCGGCGAGTCGGGAATACCCATGTACTCGGCAAGCAACGGAGTAGACGTGCGGCGGGCAAAGTCGCGTGCCTTTCTGCCCACGGCGAGCATCGAGATGTCGCCGCCGCGCGATTGGATCTCGCGGCCGACCTTGCGGTGGAGGTTGCTGATCAGCGAGCCGCACAGCCCGCGGTCGGGCGACACTTCGACGATCAGCGTCCTGCGCACCGGACGCTCCGTGAGCAGCGGATGGCGAGCCCCAGTCTTCTGCGAAGCCAGCCCGGAAAGTATCTGTCGCAGTGCATCGGCATAGGGGCGGGCCTGCGTCACGCGGTTCTGCGCTCCGCGCATGCGTGCCGCGGCGACCAGCTGCATTGCCCTGGTTATCTTAGCGATGTTCTTGATGCTGCGGATGCGGCGCCTGATCTCGCGTGCCGTGGCCACCTGCAGTGTTCCCCCTTCCGGATTCTCTCCAAGGCGATTTCCGGCGAACGCCTAGAACGCGGAGGATTGTCTGAATGTCTTCACCGCGTCCTTCAGCTTGGCTTCGGTCTCCGGGGTTATCTCGCGCTTGGCGGCGACATCCTCCAGGATGGCCTTATGGTTATTCTCGAGGTACAGGTGGTACGCCGCCTCGGTCTCGGCCATCTTCTCCAGCGGGATGTCGTCGAAGTAGCCGTTAACGCCGGCATAGAGCAGCGTGACCTGCTTCTCAAGCGTGAGCGGCGAAAGCTGCGGCTGCTTGAGAAGCTCCGTCATGTGCTGGCCGCGATTCAGGGTGTCTCGCGTTGACTTGTCGAGATCGGAGCCGAACTGGCTGAAGGCAGCCAGCTCCTGATACTGCGCGAGGTCCAGCTTGAGCTGGCCAGCCACCTGTTTCATCGCTTTGGTTTGGGCGCTGCTGCCTACGCGGGATACCGAGATGCCGACGTTGATCGCCGGACGGATACCGGAGTTGAAGAGGTCGATCTCCAGGAATATCTGGCCGTCAGTGATTGAGATGACATTCGTGGGGATGTAGGCGGATACGTCGCCTTGCTGCGTCTCGATGATTGGGAGGGCGGTGAGCGATCCGCCGCCGTACTTGTCGTTCAGACGCGCCGCGCGTTCCAGTAGGCGAGAGTGCAGGTAGAAGACGTCACCGGGGAACGCTTCGCGGCCCGGCGGGCGGCGCAGGAGGAGCGAGACCTGACGATACGCCTGAGCGTGTTTGGTGAGGTCGTCGTAGATGATCAAGGCGTCGCCGCCCTGCTCCATCACGTGCTCGCCGATCGCCGCACCGGAGAACGGCGCGATATACTGCAGGGCGGCCGACTCGGAGGCGCTGGCATTGACGATGACCGTATGCTCCAGCGCGTTGAAGCTCTCCAGGGTGGCGGCAAGCTCGGCCACGTTCGACTTCTTCTGGCCGATCGCCACATAGATGCACACCACACCCGTGCCGCGCTGGTTCACGATCGTGTCTACGGCGATGGCCGTCTTGCCGGTCTTCCGGTCGCCGATGATCAGCTCGCGCTGGCCGCGCCCGATAGGAAGCATCGAATCGATCGCCTTGATGCCCGTGGCGAGCGGCACCTTGACCGATTGGCGGGTCACCACGCCCGGGGCAACCCGCTCGACCGGGCGGCGCTCGCTGAACTCGATCGGGCCTTTGCCGTCTATTGGATTGCCGAGTGGGTCAATCACGCGTCCAAGCAAGCCCTTGCCGACCGGCACGGAAACCACGCGCCCGGTGCTCTTGACCTCCTGGCCCTCCTGGATAGCCTCGTAGTCGCCCAGAATGATCACGCCGACCGAGTCCTCCTCGAGGTTGGACGCCATGCCCATGACCCCGCTGGGAAACTCGACCAACTCGCTGTTCATGACGCCTTGCAGGCCGTAGACCTGGGCCACGCCGTCGCCAACCTCGATCACCGTGCCCACGCTGACGGCAGCGCTCGCCTCCGCGAAGTGCTCGATCTGATCCTTGATCACCGCAGTGATCTCGTCTGCCCTAATTGCCATCTGTTTCCCTGCTCCTACTGCCGTCGAACGGCCAGGCTCTGACGGTCGTCAGGCTCGGCGGCCAATGACCTGGCTGCGAATACGATTCAGCTTCCCCAGGACGCTGAGATCAAGGAGCTGGTCCTCGACCTTGATGACGAGCCCGCCGAGGATGTCGGCATTGATCTCAGTCTCTAGCTCGATATTCTTGCCGGTTTGGGCGGCGAGCAGCGTTTTCAGCTCGCTCTGCTCGTCCGCGGTGAGCTCACACGTCGCGGTCACGTGAGCGACCACCTGCTGGTCGCGCTGGCGCTCCAGATCGACGAAGTGGCGCACGATATAAGGAATCAGCGACGTACGGCTCCGCGTGACCAGCAGGAGTACCATGTTCAGGACGCGCGGGCTCAGGTGCTGACCGAGATGCTGCCGGCACCGTGCCAGTCGCTCCTGCTTGCTGACTCGAACGTCCTCGAGGTAGGCGCGCCGGTCGGCGTCCTTCCACAACTCATCCAGCAACGCCAGATCGTGCTCCCAGATTTCGAGGTCGCCATGCTCGAGACCGAGCTCGAGGGCCGCCTGCGCATACCGCCTGGCATAGCTGACGTTCGCCATTTATGCCTGCCTGGCCACTGAGAGGCTGCCGGCTTCGGTGATGGCCTGTGCGATGAGCCGGCGATTATCGGTGGTATCGAGGGACTTTTCTATCACGCGAGTGGCGGCAAGCAGTGCCAGGTCGGCGGTTACCTTACGCAGTTCGTCGAAGGCGGCCTGGCGCTCGCGATCTATCTCGATTCGTCCTCGCTCGAGGACCTTTTGGGCCTCCGCCCTGGCCTCAGCAACGATCTGGTCCCGCAGACCGTTGGCGGTTTGTGACGCCTGCCGCAGAATCTCCTGAGCCTGGGCCCGCGCCTCCGCGAGCTGCTCGTCCGTCTTCGCCTGGGCTTCCTGTGCAGCTTTGCGAGCCTCCT
>CAWHAE010000005.1:0-79659 GCA_963827235.1 uncultured bacterium | reverse complement strand
AGTCCGTCCAGCGCATCCTGATCCGGCGGGCACTCACCGGGCAGCATCCGCAGACCCCGGCGGAGATCATCGGGTGGTTGGAGGCCACCGCCCGCGGCTGGAATCGGCAGCCTACCCCGTTCGTCTGGGGCGGTAAGCGGCACGCCCGCCGCCTGCGCGCCAGGGCCCGCGCGCGGACGCGGCGGCATGCCCTCGGCGGCTCCGGGGCAGAGACCTGGCTGCCACTACCGCGGCAGAGCGCGGCCTGACGCAATGGCTAGAACCATGACAAGTGACCCACTAGAATAGGCGCAAGGCGAGGAGCGATGTTGCACGCACCACTTCATCCGTACCGACCAGGCCGCTCAGCTTGCCGCCGTTGGCTTGGCCGGATCGCCTACCTGTCTTGCTCTGCCGTACCGCGGTCGTCGAGGCAGCCCCGGCGTGACCGGCCGGGGCGACTGACCAACGGCCCTTTCGAAGCTGTACGTCACCACTTCTGTTTGCCGAAGCGCGACCCGTGGGGATCGTGGCAGGGCCTAACGGCCAAAGTCGCCGTGATCCTGTCTGTTGCTTCGCACATTGGCATTCCGTCAACTGATAGTCGTTGCACCGGAGCAACAGCCTGCGACTGGTGTACTCGCCGCAACAGGTTGCAGAGTTCAGCAGCGAGCCGGTGACGGATGCCGCACTCGCCAATCTGCCTGCACAGGACTTGCTCAGGCAACTGGTCACACGCGTGGCGCAAGCTCTGGCGGCGGAGAACGCGGCCTTACTCCTGGTGAGCGAAGACGGACAATCCCTGGTCGTCTACCTGGCAGAGGGAGCCGAGCAGATGCAGGAGGGCGAGGTCATCGTGCCCATCGGGCAAGGCATCGCAGGGCACATCGCGGCTGCCAGACGGCCCCTCGTCGTGGATGATGTGGGCAGCGCGGAAATGCCGAACGCGCAGACTCTCAAGGGCATGCGATCGCTTGCAGGCGTGCCGGTGATCGTTCAGGATCGGCTGCTCGGCGTGCTTCACGTCGATTCCAGCGAGCCGCGATCCTTCACGGCCGAGGACGTCGAGATGTTGCAGCTTGTAGCCCAGCGCATCGGCCTCGTGATGGACAATGCGCGCCTCTATGCCGAGCAGCGCCAGCGCAGCGCCGACCTGGTCGCCGAGCGCGATCTGCTGCCGCGACTCCTGGACGTACTGCCGGAGGACGTCGTCATCTACGATGCCGGCATGCGCGTCAGCGCCGTTAATCACGTCGGCGAAGCGCTCTTTGGCACGAACGTCGTAGGCAAGACACATCGCGAGCTGGATATCTCGTTCAGGCTGCCGGACGGCACCCTGGTACCCCAGGAGCAATTGCCCTTCATGCGAGCTCTGGCGGACGGTGAGGCGGCGCGCAGCATCCGGCTTGTCATCCGCAACGGCTCCACCGCCGAAGACGTGACGGCGCTGACCAGCGCCGCGCCGCTGCCGGACCTCGACGGTGCGGTCACGGGTGCGGTCGCCGTTCTGCAGGACATCTCCCCACTCCTGGAGCTGGAGCGGCAGCGAGACCGCATGCTCTCCATGGTGACGCATGACCTTCGTAATCCACTGACCAGCATCTCCGGTATGAGCCAGCTCCTGCAACCGCAGGTGCACCACGTCGAGGAACCGGCAAGAGATCGATTTCGCCGCGGTCTCGCGATCATCGAGGCTGCCGCCGCTCGCATGATGACGCAGATCAATGACTTGCTCGACCATACCCGGGCACAGGCCGGGCGGTCGCTGGAGCTGGCGGTGGAAGCAATCGACGTTCTGGACCTGCTACGCGGCGTGCTCGCAGAGCATCAGCACGCCACGGACATACACCGATTGGAGCTGCGCTGCACGGAGGAGAGCCTCGTCGCTCTGGTCGATCGCCACCGCCTTGAGCGCGCCATAGCGAGCCCGGTGGTGAACGCCATCAAGTACAGCCCGGAAGGCGGGCCCGTGACGGTGACGGTGGTCCGTGCCGCGGAGCCGGACGGGTCGTGGCTGAGCATCGAGGTGACCGACAATGGGCTTGGCATTCCCAGTGCCGACCTGCCTCACATGTTCGAGCAATACTACCGGGCCAGCAACGTGTCGGCCAGCATTCCCGGCAACGGGATCGGATTAGCCGGTGTGCGCCACGTCGCGCAAAGCCACGGGGGCACGGTTGCGCTGGAAAGTACGGAGGGCGTGGGAACGACGGTGAGGCTACGTCTGCCATTTCTCCAGGAAGCACTGCCGCATGCCGCCGCGTCGGCTTGAGCGAGTGACCGGAAGTCCGCACCGGCAGCAGGACCCGGCGCAGCTTTTCCACGACGTGGCGCGTCGAGAAGCAGGAGTTTCGGTGGGACGCGGCCTGGAACCGCGGTGTCATGGCAGCAGACGGACACCGCGTGTCGAGGTAACGCGTACATTTACGGTTGACATTGTCCAAGCTCATCCGAGCGCCCCTCTGTGCACCATCCGGCTTGCGCAAGGTGGCTGAGCCCGCCTACGCTTGAGGGCGTGAGACGCAGAGCGCTTGATCTTGCCGGCATCGCCCTGATCATCGGGTCCATCGCCTGGATTGGGCTCAGCCAGCCCTTCGCCGGGCGGGACGCGCCGCGCGTCACGACGTGGGCGACGCCGGCGGCCATGCCGCGCTGATCATGAGCGCGAGGATCGGGGCCCCGCCGCCGGCTCGAAGCCTCGCCGCCCGCTATCCCCTCGCTCTCGTTCCCGTTTCTATCTGCCTGCTTGCCGGCATGTACGCGGGCAGCCTGGGACTTGCACCGGTGCTTCCAGCGGCGATTGGCCTGGCTGCCGCCGTGCCGCTGCTGCGGCACCGGCGGTACCTCGCCGTCCTTCTCTTCCTGAGCGGCCTGGCAGCTACCTTGGGTACCTGCAGGTATCAGAGTGTTTCGTATCGCGACGGTCCGGATCAGGTAGCGCACTATGCTGGATGCGCGGGCACGGTGGTGGGGGTCGTGGACGGCGAGCCTCAGGCCGCGGGACGAGGCACGAGCTTCACGGTCCAGGTCGAGACACTCACCCTGAAGGATGCGACAACGGCCGTAGCCGTGCACGGGCGACTGATCGTCTACTACGCCGGCCAGCAGGACGTGACATATGGCGATCTGGTGTCGCTGACCGGGAGCCTGGCGTTGCCGACCAATCCACCCGGCTTTGACTATCGCGCCTATCTCGCTCATCTGGGTATTCGCGTCACCCAGGACTACCCGGTGCTGTCGATCCAGGAGCGCGGCCGAGGCAATGCTCTGCAGGTGATCGCATACTGGCTGCGAGACGCGATCAAGCGCGCGATCGACGGCATGCTGCCGCACGATGCCGCGGCGTTGCTCGCCGGCATCCTGTTGGGCGCGCCGACGCGCTCTCTCGGCACGCTCACGGCGGCCTTCGTGGCGGCCGGCATGATTCACATCGTGGCCACGTCCGGCCTGAAGGTCGCCCTGGTGGCCGGCGTGTTCAGCCGTTGCGCGGCGACTCTGCCTCTGCGCGTGCGCTGGCTGCCCCCGCTGATCGCCGTCTCGGCCTACGCGCTGGTCAGCGGTGCTACCCCCTCGGGACTGCGTGCCGCGCTGATGTGGATGCTCGGTCTGGCCGCTCTCCAGCTCGGCAGACAAAGCTACGTGTGGGTGAGCCTGTCCGTCGTGGCCGCCGCCATGGCGTTCCGCGAGCCGGAGCTGCTCTGGGATACGGGATTCCAGCTCTCGGTCGCGGGCACGGCTGGGATCGTCGCCTTCTCCGGGCCGCTGGAGCACCGCCTTCATCGCCTGCCACCGGTGCTTCGCGAGTCCATTGCCGTCACTCTCGCCGCTCAGTTTGCCACGGTTCCCATCACGGCGGCCGGCTTCGGGCAAGTCTCGCTCGTCGGTCCCCTGGCCAACGGGCTGCTCCTGCCCCTTCTCGGGCCGATCATGGGCCTTGGCGGGCTGGCCGCGATCACCGCTGTTGCCAGCCCGGCGGCCGGCCATCTGCTGGCCTACCTGGTCTTTCCGCTGCTCATGGTGTTCATCGACACCGTGCGGCTGCTCTCGGCACTGCCGCTTGCCGCGCTTGCGACGCCGGCACTGTCGGTTGCCTTTGCGCTGGGCTACTACGCGCTGGTGATCGCGCTTGCGCTGCGCAAGCCCGCCACTCACCTGCCGACTCTTGGTCGCGGGACGTCGTTCATGCGAGCACTGAAGGTCGTGCCGCCCGGCCTCGCGGCCGGTTGCCTGGTGACGGCGATCACGATTCCGATCGTGTTGAGCCGTCCCCCGGAAAGGCCGCAGCTCACGATAGCGGGCAGCGGCGGAAGTACTGTCGAATTCATCCAGGGCAGCCGCCAGCTCTCCATCATAGTGGACGGTGGAGCGCTGCCGTCGCCGCTGAAGGCGATGCTCGGCCGGCACCTGCCGTTCTGGCAGCGCGGCCTCTCGGCGGTATTCGCCTCGCGTGCCGACGCGAGCCACCTGGGCGGCCTGGCAGGGTTGACCTCGCTCTACGAGGTGGGCACCGCTTTTGACACGGGCACCGTCTTTCCCTCCGCGGCGTACGCTTCCTGGAGGGCAGAGCTCCGTGACGCGGGTTTGAAGAGATACCGCGCTCGAGCGGGCATGCGCGTCGACTTTGGCGACGGGGTGGTCGTAGACGTGCTGGAGCCGGCGACGCTCAGCGTGGACGACGACCCGCCTCCCGTCGCCTATCGCCTCGCGATCGGTCGCCTGACGGCGCTCGTGCTCAGCCGCGAGGCAATCGCCGCCGAGCCCACGCAGCTGGCGGCCGATGGAAGTTGTCTGGACCTCCTCGTTCTGCCCGCGGGCGCGGACGTGGACTCCGCGATCGCGGTGGCACGCTTTCTCCACCCGCGCATCGTGGTGCTGCCGCAGACCACGGCAAGCGGCAGCGCGCCCACTGCCGCCCAGCTGCGCGCGGCTCTGCCGGGAGTGCGCACCTGGACCGCAGCCGAGGGCTCCGAGTTGACCCTGAGAGCGTCCGACGGAAGCTGCTCAGGCGGATGAGCACCGCTTCGCCGGCAGCGGGGTCGCAGCTATCTGCGCTCCTACGAGCCGTCACTCGGCCGGCGGACTTTCGGTGCGCCGCGTAGCCGGTAACCGGCAGGCTCGAAGCCCTCCGCTGAGCCGCAACCCTTGTCCTTCTGGAGCGTCTGGCTGGTCGGCTCGGCCGAACGACACGTCGGCCCGAAATTACGCGGAGGCGAGGACGGTACCCAGAAAGCTCCAGGCAGAGCCAACCGGCTCTCTGTTTCCAGGCCACGGGTCGGATAGATGAGGATAACACCGCGGGCCTGATCGTCGCTCAACTGTACCTGTGCGCGAATCATGGAGCGAGTCCCCTACATCAATTCAGCATCTCGCTGCTGCCACGGTATCACCCGGGCAGTTGAACTCCGCGGTGCGCCGGCAGCGCGGACCGTGGCGTTGCCTGCCGGCGCAGTGACTCGTATACAGTTCGGGAGGCGACCGTGAAATCCGCGACCGTGGATAATACTGCTACCGGGTCTGCTCATTGGCCCCGGCCGATGAGCAGAGCATGCGGGAGGTGGCGGCGGTGAGGACGCGGGCATGAGTGAAGCTAAAGGCGATCTGAGCGAGATGAACGAGGAAGTGCGCCGGATCTGGGAGCAGAAAGCGGCGTTCTGGGATGAGCGCATGGCCGAAGGCAACCTCTTTCATCGCGTGCTCGTCGGTCCGGCGACCGAGCGCCTGCTCGCCGTCCGGCCGGGCGAAGCGGTGCTGGATGTGGCCTGCGGGAACGGGCAGGTCGCACGCCGTCTGGCCGAGCTCGGCGCCCACGTCGTGGCGGTCGACTTCAGCGAAACGTTCGTCGAGCGCGCGCGTGCGCGCACCAAAGAGCGTGCCGAACGCATCGAGTACGGCGTCGCGGACGCTACCAGCAGGGAGCAGCTTCTGGCGCTCGGCCGGCAGCGTTTCGATGCAGCCGTTTGCAGCATGGCGCTCATGGATATGTCGGACATCGGCGTGCTCGCGACCACGCTACCCGATCTGCTGCGTCCGGGCGGGCGTTTCGTGTTCTCGATCCAGCACCCCTGCTTCAACTCGAACGGCACCGCCATAGTCGGTGAGCGGGGACAGGTGGAAGATCAGATCGTGTCGAAGTATGCCATGAAGGTGTCGCGCTACCTCACGCTTCCGCCCGGGAAAGGGGTGGGCATGCCGGGCGAGCCGGTACCGCACTACTACTTCCATCGCCCTTTAAACCGGCTGTTGGCCGAGTTCTTTTCCGCCGGGTTCGTGCTCGATGGCCTGGAGGAGCCTCAGCTCGAGGAGGGCGCGGGCGAAGCGCCGCCTCTCTCCTGGCTGAGCGTGCACGACATTCCCCCGATCCTGGCCGCGCGCCTGCGCTTGCTCCAGAAGTAGAGCCCGCCCGGACGCACTCAGTGGTGCATCCGGGAAACGGGCCGCGGACCTGATTCCATGTGCTTTAGCACGGGGAGCCTCATTTCCTCGCCAAGTCGCGGGTTTTAGCCCGCTTTCGCCCACACAGCAACCTGTGCCGCAGATGCCGGACGCACTATGCGCCGTCGAGCGCCTGCCCGAGTGCAAGCAGCTCGCGGATACCTCGCTCGGCCAGGGCGAGAAGGTCGTTCATCGCGGCGGTCGAGAACGGCTTGCCCTCCGCGGTGCCTTGCACCTCGATCAGCTCGCAAGAGCCGTTCATCACGACGTTGAAGTCGACGTCGGCGCGGCTGTCCTCCTCGTAGTTCAGATCCAAGCGTGGTTCGCCGTTGATCATGCCGACGCTCACGGCCGCTACCTGCGCCAGCAGCGGCGATGCCGTGAGAACACGATCCGCGATCAGCTTGGCAATCGCCTGCTTGATTGCCAGGTACGCGCCGGTGATCGCCGCCGTGCGCGTGCCGCCGTCTGCCTGCAGCACGTCGCAGTCGACGGTGAGCGTCCGCTCGCCAAGTAGCTTGAGATCGACCGCCGGCCTCAGCGAGCGGCCGATCAGACGCTGTATCTCATGGGTGCGCCCGGTGAGCCCGCCGCGCACGGCCTCCCGGGCATTGCGGGTTGGAGTGGCGCGAGGCAGCATGGCATATTCGGCCGTGACCCAGCCCCGCCCCTTGCCGACCAGCCACGGCGGCACCCGCTCCTCCACGCTCACCGCGCAGGCGACGCGCGTGTCACCTACCTCGATCAGCATCGAGCCCTCGGCAAAGCGAAAGAACCCGGGCGTCAGGCGCACCGGCCTCAGCTGGTCGTTTGCCCGGCCACCCGATCTTCGCGAGCCATGTCCCATCGTCGCCTCCGCTCTCTTCACCAAGCATAACGCCCCGGCGCGAGCCCGGCAGCTCTGCCGTACCTGCCTCGCCTCCCGCGGGGCAGCCGAAACCGGGTATGCCGTCTGCATGCCGTTGACAAAGCGCGCTCGACGATTCGGCTTCGCAGTATCTCAGTTATGCCAGAAACTTCCGCCGAGAGTCGCGGGGGCGTCTCGCAGCCGCCCGCCTGGACGTTGATTCCGCCGGCGAATACTCCGGGATCGCCGGACGCAAGCCATATCCACGAGCCGGCACGGCGGCACTGCTCGCGAAACGAGGTGCTGGGCGCAAGGAATGTCCTGCCGCGCCGGCGCCGTCGATAGACATGCCGGAGACCGATGCGGACGGATTGAACTGGCCTGCTAAAGCAATGGTCCGGTCCAGGAGTACGACCAGCGCCCTTGTGCTGATCGACGCGGCCGGATCACACTGTTCCTGTAGGTACACAGGCCGGATTGCCGGCCGGCGAATGAATGCCGCCAAGCTTGGGCTTGGGGACCGGATCGACTACCTGCCGCGACCGAGAGGAGGCGATCGAGTTGCATGCACTCCGCGCCTGGCTGGAGGCAGTCGTGCTGCTATCGGCATGCGCGTTGCCGGCACTCGGCGGCGTGCCTGCGGCAGCCTCTCTGGCAGCGCGTATGCCGGCTGCCGGACCGGCATGCACGCAATGGCGGATCGTGCCGGGCGATGCCCGGGGATTGGTCGCCGCGTCGGCTGCCTCTTCTGTAGACGTGTGGGCGGTAGGGACGGTGCAGATCGCCGGTCACGATGCCGGAAGCGTGCAGCGGTGGGACGGCTCCCGCTGGAAGATCGTGCCGGGAGCCAGTCCAGCCGGATCCGATGCCCGGCTGCTGGGAGTGACGGCAGTGTCGCCGAGCGACGTGTGGGTCGACGGCGTCGCCTACGCCACCGGCTCGACGACGGCGATGCCGCTGCTCGAACACTGGAATGGCGCTCGCTGGAGCCGCGCTACGGGACTCGGCAGCGGCTTCACACTGAATGCCGTCGCGGCAGTATCCGGCTCAGACGTGTGGGCCGCAGGCGGCTACACGGGTGGGCGCGGCGGCACCGTGGCCTTGCACTGGGATGGACGTTCATGGCGGAGCACGGCTTCGCCGGCCTCGCAGAACGGCACCCTCAACGGTCTGGTTGCCGTGGCCACCGGCGATGTCTGGGCGGTCGGCGAGACCGTCGGAAGCACCGTCAAACCGCTCGTGGAGCACTGGGACGGCCGTCAGTGGCTCGCGATCCCGCTGCCACCCATCTCGGGCCAGATCGCGCGTCTGACCGCCGTCGCGGGCGTGTCGAGCGGTGACCTGTGGGCCGTCGGGTACACGGGCTCGGCCATGGCGACGTCGGGCAAGCCGCTCGTATTGCACCGCGCCGGCACGGCCTGGCACGTGGTGGCCGGCACCGGCGGGCCTCAGACGGGATTCTCCTCCGTTGCCGCTGTTTCCACTCGCGACGTGTGGGCGGCCGGAGGCACCGCGATCGCGCACTGGGACGGCACGCGCTGGGTCGAGGCCACGGTGCCCGAGGGGGGCGCGACCGCGATGGCGGCACTCGGTCCACTCGACGTCTGGAGCATCGGCGCGCGCTTCGCCCACGAGAGCGGCTCGCTCTGCGCCGCCGGCGCGATGACCGTACACACGGTTTCGCTGCCCGCCGTCGGCACCCGTGACGGCGGCATGGCTCCGCTGCCGGATGGCCCAGGCGCGCTCGTGCTCGATCCGGCCCGCGGCAGGGCGTTCGTGCGAGATGGGGACGGCCAGATTGACGTAGTCGACACGAAGAACGAGCGCGCGATCGCCGGGGTCAAGCTGAGCGC
Source organism: uncultured bacterium (assembly GCA_963827235.1). Classification (GTDB taxonomy): domain Bacteria; phylum Chloroflexota; class UBA5177; order JANWHV01; family JANWHV01; genus JANWHV01. The sequence goes on along the minus strand of CAWHAE010000005.1, from coordinate 70,548 downwards.
CTCGGGAGCGATGGCTCTGGACGAGAAGAGCGGCCGCCTCTACGTGCCGGCCGGCGCGGCCGGGCTGGCCCTGCTCGATGCCACGACGGGCGCCCGGTTGGGTGCACCTTTGACGCTTCCAGCTCCCTCGCAGGTTGCTGTCGACGCGATGGCCGGGCGGCTCCTGGTGCTCGAGCCGGGGGCGGTCGCCATCCTGGACATGTCGGGCGCCCTCGAGTCAACCGTTCCGATCAGCAATCCCAGCAACCTGGTGGTCGACGCACGCGCGAATCGGGCCTTCGTGTCCGGCGACGTGTCGTCGCCTTATCCGGGTATGAACGTGGCCGGCCCGAACACGAGCCTCCTGGTGCTCGATGCCACGACCGGCACGGTGGTGCACAGGGTCGCCGGGATCGGCGGCCCGACCGATGTCGACGAAAAGAGAGGGCAGGTGTTCGTCGGCTACGTCGACGCGAGCGCAACGGAGAAGATCGCCGTTCTAGACGCCGCGTCCGGTCTGGTTCGCCACGAGTTCGGCCTGGGGAGCGATGGAGACGCCTTTTTGAGCAGCCTGGCCGAGGATCCTGCCAGCGGGACCGTTTATGCCGCCACGTACTTCGGCTTGCAGGCACTCGACCCGGCGACCGGCCGTGTCAGCATGCTGGATCCGTCGACGCCGACCGCGATCGCGGTCGATCCGTCGCGCGGGCTGCTCTACGCGAGCTTCGCCGTCAACAGAAACCATTATGGGATTCCCATAGATCCCGGTGAGCTGGCGGCGTTCGACGTGACAACGGGCGCGCGTCGGGTGACGATCAGGGTCGGCATTGGGCCGGATACCGTGGGCGTCGATCTGGGCTCGGGCGATGTCTTCGTGCTCGACACCAGTGGAATCGAGATGGTTCATCCGTCCGGCGATCGGCCGATCGCCGTGCCGGCCACCAGGCCGTCCGACGCCGCGCCCCCGTCGCCGGGCGCGCGCTACTTCGCCTCCGCGCACCACAACATGTCCGGACAGTTCCTGCAATACTGGACGGCGTACGGGGGCCTTGCCGCGTTGGGAAGCCCGGTCAGCGAACCCTTCGTGCAAGACGCACACCTCTCGCAGTATCTGGAGCGCGCGCTGCTGCAGCGCGTGAACGGCAGGCTGGTGTCTGCCCCGGTCGGCCGCCTGCTGACGTCCGGCCGAGCCTTCTCGCCTGTGCCGGCAGTCCCGTCCACGGCCGCCCGGCGCTACTTTCCGCAGACGCACCACACGCTATCCGGCAGGTTTCTCGGCTACTGGAACGCGCACCATGGAGACATCCTGCTGGGAGCGCCGATCTCGGAGGTGGCGCCCGAGGCGAACGGCGACGGCACAGGCAGGGAGTATCCGACGCAATGGTTTGAGAACGGCCGTTTGGAGTACCACGCGGAGCACGCCGGGACGGCCTACGCGGTAGAGGCAGGCCTGGTGGGCATGCAGGACATGCGCGAGCAGAGCTGGTTCAAGTGAGATGGCCGGCGAGCGGACGCGGCCGCGCCAGCAGGACGTGAGCATGGCGGAACGTGTCTTCCATACACTGCGGCAGGCCGGGAATTCGGAGCTCGAGATCAAGCGGTCGCGTTTCCTCGGTCGCGCGGAGCCGGTTGCCGGAGTAGACGGCTTCCAGAGCCTGCTGGCGCGCGTCAAGCACGACTATCCGGAGGCCAGCCATCATGCTTTTGCCTACCGGATCGGTCGCGGCGCCGGGGCGGCACGATTCTCGGACGACGGCGAACCCGGCGGCACGGCCGGCAGGCCGATCATGGAGGTCCTGATCCGCGAGGACGTGGTCGACACTGCTGTGGTGGTGACGCGGTATTTCGGCGGCACATTGCTCGGCAGCGGCGGTCTCACGCGTGCTTACAGCCAGGCGGCGGCTGAAGCCTTGCGCGGCGCCGGCCTGCTGCGCATGGTGCCGCATACGGAGATGGCGGCGACGGTGGAGTACCAGCACTTTGGCGCCGTCGAGCAAGCCCTGCGCCGCCTGGGTATCGCGCTGCAGCAGACCACGTTCACCGATGTGGTGAGTATCTCCGTGCATGTGCCGGCCGGCGAGGAAGCGTCGTTCGAAACCCTGCTGGGCGACCTGACCGCGGGAGCGGCGCTGGTTGAAGCGGGTGACACCGTGTACGTCGCGGAGACGCGGTAGCTCATCCTCGACCGGCGAGGGCGGACCTGAGATATGTGATCTCCTGTAGGCAAGATCACGCGAAGCGCTTCTGGCAAACCGGCACGCGTCCCCAGTAGCCTTTGCCTTTGCCCCAGGGTTTGCCGTCCGCCTGGATGCGGCTGCGGCACTGGGGTGCGGTCGGCGAGGGGAGGGACTCGTCTGGTGGCGTCGCTGTGGTTGGCACGGCGGGGCTGGCCGGTGGCGTGTGGGGAGTCTGGGTCGCGGCACGGGGCGGGGGTGCTGCCGCTGCCTGGGCCAGTGCGAGAGCGCGACAGAGCGGGCGCGACTGCCAGAGGGCGAACCAGCGGCCCGGCGAACGGTGCAAGGCGCGCAGGTTGGCCAGGGCATGGGCCCCGGGCTGTGTCCAGCGCATGCCTGCTTGCACGGCGCGCGCCTGGATGAGGTTCTTGACAGTACCCTCGATAGCCCCCGAGCCGATCGGGAGCAGGCGTGCGCGGAAGGCCGGGTAGTCCGCCCGCTGGGCATGGTCCGCCAGGTAGGCGCGGGTCAGCCGCAGGACCTTCGCCGCGGTGTGCTTGCGGGGGTGCAGTCGGTCCAACGCCGCCAGCACGGGGGCGACCCCTTGGTGGCGCAAGGCGTGGCACTGCTTGTCCAGCCACAGCTGGCCCACGTCACTCTCAGCGCCATAGATGGCGACGGCCACCTGCGCCAGGTGCTGGCTGGCATGGTAGAAGTCCAGGATTTCGATCACCTCCACGCCCGGCAAGCCCAACTGGCAGCGCGCCTGGTGCCAGATCCACTCGGCGCCGTCCGCCAGCACCACCACGCGCTTGAGGTGCCGGCCCAATCCCGCCCGCACCGCCTCGCGCACCAGCCGCGGCCAGAAGTCGTCGCAGGATTCCACACCCGCGCAGTAGCACGACGGTCCCAGGGCCAGATAGCGGTCGCCGCTGTCCGGGTCTGCCAGCAAGGTGGGTCCCAGCGGGGCCACCCGGCCCGCCTTCAGTTCGCTCCAGGCGCGGCGCAGGTGCACCATCCCCCCATCCAGCTCCACCACCAGCGTGTCCACGTCCGCCGGCGGGGCGGTCACCGGCACCGGCGACGCCGCCGCCTGGTCCGCATCGACTAGGTGGCCCAGCTGCTCGGTCACGCGCCGGAGCACCTCCTCGTCCACCTGCACCCCCAAATGCTCCTCCAGCAGACTGGCGCCATAGCCGAAGGGCGCCTCCAGCCCGTCCCGCGCCGCCACTCGCGCCAGCCCCGGCGTCAGCATCCCGCGGTCCAAGCCCCACAGCGCGTCCGCCGGCGCCTGCCCGACTCCGCAGGCCGCACAGTGAAAGTAGGGCCGCTGCAGCTGCACGTCCCCCACCAGCCCCACCAGCTGCCGCGCCCGCAGCCCCACCCGCCGCATCGGCTGGCCGCACCCGGCACACGGCGGGGCCACCGTCGGCACCTCGGCCGCCGCCCACGCCGCCAGGTCGCCCACCAGCAGCCCCCCGACCCGCCGTAAGAGCGCCTGCACCCGCACCTCGATGTTGCCCAGATCCGTGCCGCGTGCTTGCGCGTACAACGACCCCAGCCCCTCGTGCAGGATCTGTCCCACTTCCGCCACCACCGCAGCCATGCGTTCGCTACGATCCACTACGTACCCTCGCCTAGGCACGGCTGTTGTGTTTGATTGCTTGGCCGTGCAAGCGTCGAGGGTACCTTATCGTCGCCCTCCGCTGCGCAGATCGCTGCCATCCGCAGCGCCCCACCGCGTGCGCCAGACACCACCTGCCGCCAAGCAGCCTGCGCTGGCCCCATCCACCGGCCTCCCCGTGCCCTCCCGGCTTCGCCCTTTCTCCCAGTTGATCACATCTTCCAGGTCCGCCCGACCGGCGAGGCGGCCTGGCGTAGGGGCCGGCCTCGTGCTACACTGCTTGCGATAGTTGCATAGCAGCGTTCTCAGAGGTGTCGAGGCTTCATCACCTCGACTCAAATGGGCAAGTCCGGTGAGAATCCGGCACAGTCCCGCTACTGTAACCGGCCGTCAGGGCCGGAAGCCAGAAAACCGGCCTCTGAGGCATACGACGCACCTTCGGAAGAAAGGGGCAAGTAGTGATGAGCGTCGCGCCTTGAGGGTGGCCCCTTCGTCCGCCATGGTCGAAGGGGTTTCTTGATCTCCCGCGGCGCCGCCGGCGGCGCCCCCAGCCCGCGGTAGGTGTCTCCGCGCGATGCGCGGCATCGTACCGCCATCTGATGCTCTGGAGAGACCCATGTCTAGTCATTCGCGTCTTGGCGAGGCGCTCGCCGATTGGGGGCACTGGCTGGTTCTGGCGGCCGGCTTCCTCACCGTAGTGCCGATGCCCGCTGTCCGCATTGCGCCGGAGGCCGGGTTCGGGCGGGCGGTATCCTGTTTTCCACTGGTGGGCGCGCTGCTGGGCGCCTTCGTGGCCGGCGTCGACGCCGTTCTTGGGCAGGTGCTGCCGAGACCGGTGATCACCGCCCTCGATCTGGCTCTCTTCGCCGCGCTCACGGGCGGGCTCCATCTCGACGGCTTGATCGACGCCTGCGACGGACTGTTCGGCGATCGCGATCGCGATCGCCGGCTGGAGATCATGCGCGATAGCCGCGCCGGCAGCTTCGGCGTGATCTGCGTGGCGCTCGTCCTGCTCCTGGACTACGCGGCGCTGGCCGGCATGCACGGCCAGCGCCGAGCGGCGGCCTTGATCGTGGCGCCCACTATCGGTCGATGGGCCATGGCGGTAGCCGTCTGGGCCTTTCCCTACGCGCGATCCGAGGGGAAGGGTACGGCGTTCAGGATGGGACTCAAGCTGCATCATGTCGTGCAGGCCGGCTGCTGGACCGCGTTGATCGCGGGTGCCATCGGCTTCGCCCTCTCGTGGCCGGTCGGCCTTGGCTTCGCGGTGGCTATGGGCGTTGGGCGCTGGGTGACCTCCCGGCTGGGCGGCCTGACGGGCGACGTCTACGGCGCTATCTGCGAGCTGACCACCGCCGCCGCGTTGGTGCTATGCGCGGCGAGGTTGTAGGCGTGAGCTACAGGCTGACCCTGGTACGGCATGCGGAGACGTCCTGGAGCGCGGAGCGCCGGCTGCTCGGCGCGACCGACCTGCCGCTGTCGGCGATCGGCGCCCGGCAGGCTGTGCGACTGCGGGATCGGCTGGCCGGAGCCCGGTTCACCGCCGCCTGTTCCAGCGACCTGCGGCGGGCATCCGATACCGCTGCCACCATTCTCGAGGCGCACCCGGGCGTGGTAGCTGCCACGCTGTCCGCGTTGCGCGAGCTGGATTTCGGCGTTGCCGAAGGCGGCGACCAGGCGTCGCATACCGAGGCACCGCGCGCGCTGGACGATCTCGGTTGCCGCCTGCGCGGCTGGCTTGCCGGCTCACGGTCCACATACGAGGGTGGGCACGTGCTCGTGGTGTCGCACGGCGGTCCGCTACGGGTCTTGCTGTGCCTGCTGCTCGATCTGCCCCCCGCGCGCCACTGGAGCTTCCGCCTGGATTGCGCGAGTGTCTCGATCGTGGACTGCGCGCCGGGCCTTGCCACCATCTCTCTGCTCAACGACCGCAGTCACCTGGAGGAACCGGTATGACTGCGCGCGTGCTGATGGTGCAGGGAACGGCCTCCTCGGCCGGCAAGACACTGCTGGTTGCCGCGCTGTGCCGGATATTTCGCCAGGATGGCCTGCGGGTTGCTCCGTTCAAGGCCCAGAACATGTCCCTCAACGCCGCTGTGACGCTCGACGGCGGCGAGATCGGCCGTGGTACGGCCGTGCAGGCAGCGGCCGCCGGTATCGAGCCGACCGTGGAGATGAACCCCGTTTTGCTGAAGCCTGAGACCGACTCACGGTGCCAGATCATCGTTCTCGGCCGGCCCGAGGGCATCAGCTATGCCAGCGACTTTCCTGCCCGCAAGCCAATCTACTGGGCCCGCGTGACCGACGCACTCGATCGTCTGCGCGAGCAGTTCGACGTGGTAGTCATGGAAGGGGCGGGCAGCCCGGCCGAGATCAACCTGCGCGCCGGCGACATCGTGAACATGGCCATAGCTCTGCACGCTCATGCGCCGGTCCTCCTGGTGGGAGACATCGACCGTGGCGGGGTGTTCGCTTCTCTGGTAGGGACTCTGGAACTGCTTGAGCTCGAGGAGCGGGATCTGATCAAGGCGTTCGTGATCAACAAGTTCCGCGGTGACAAGAGTCTGCTGGAGCCGGGTCTCGACATGCTCACCGCACGCACGCACGTGCCCGTGATCGGCGTCATCCCCTATCTCCACGGTCTGCTGATCGCCGAGGAAGACGGTGTCTCCCTCCAGCAGCAGGCAGCCCGTGTTGGGCGCGGAGCGCTCGACGTCGTGGTGTTGCAGCTCCCGCACATGGCAAACTTCGACGATTTCGATTTGCTGGCTGCTGAGCCGGCGGTGCGCCTGCGCTACGTCCGCCGTCTGCGGGACGTAGGTGCTCCCGACCTGATCATCGTGCCGGGCACGAAGGCCACGATCGCCGACCTCGGCTATTTGCGGGAGAGCGGGCTGGCTGCCGTGCTGTGCGAGCAGGCGCGCGCGGGAACGGCTGTGCTCGGCGTCTGCGGCGGTTACCAGATTCTGGGCCAGACCCTGGAGGATCCGGACGGGATCGAGTCGCCGCTGCCCAGCGCTGCTGGCCTCGGGCTGCTGCCCGTGCGCACATGGTTCGAAGCCGGAAAGCGTACGGTTCGGGTTCGCGCCTCGGCCATCGGCGGCCCCGGGCCGTTCGGGGGCATGGGCGACGAGAGTGTCTCCGCCTACGAGATCCACACGGGCCGCACGGTGGGTGCCGGCATGCCCGTCTTCCTCACCGCGGCCGGCGACGACGGCGCGCAGCCGGACGGTTGCCGGAGCGAGGACGGGCTTGTGGTCGGGACCTACCTTCACGGCCTGTTCGAGAACTCCGCCGCGCGCCGGGCCCTGATCGACTGGCTTGGCGCTCGTCGCGGCCTGCGCCTGGAGTCCGGCGGCGTGCCCGAGCGGGAGCATGAATACGACCGGCTGGCATCGGTAGTGCGCGCCGAGCTGGATATGGCGCGGGTCTACGACCTGGTGGATGGAGGCGCCTAACATATGGGAAGAGTCGTTCTGGTAACGGGAGGTGCCAAGAGCGGGAAGAGTCTGTTCGCGGAGAAGCTCGCCGCCGGGCTGAGTGGCGCGGTCGTTTATGTAGCCACGGCCGAAGTGCTCGACGCCGAGATGGAAGCGCGCGTGGCGCGGCACCGCGCGCAGCGGCCGGCGAGTTGGACCACCGTCGAAGCGCCGCGTGATCCGAAGTTTGTGCTGGAGAGGGTGCCGTCGTCGGCCGGCGTCGTGCTTATCGACTGCCTGACCATCTGGGCTTCGAACCGACTGCTCAGCCTTGGCGAGCCGGAGACTGCCGGCTGGTGGGAGGCCGTGGAGGAGTTGCAGCGCACGCTGTGCGATGAGCTTCACGCGGTGGTGGAGACCGCGCGGGTAAGATCCTGGCACGTGGTAATGGTCACGAACGAGGTGGGGTATGGCGTGGTTCCCGATACACCGCTCGGCCGGGCCTTCCGCGACCTGCAGGGCGTGGTCAACCTGCACGCGGCACGTTTGGCGGACGCGGTGTTCCTCGTAGTGGCAGGGCTGGGAGTCGAGGTGAAGGGATTGTCCGTCGAACCGCGAGACTACGCACGCAGCATACGGGCCGGGCTCGTGAGCTAGAGAACAAGGAGCGATAGGAGAGGTTCATGGACCGCATTCTCGATACGATAAGCCGCGTCGGGCCGCTGGACTCGGCGGCCATGGCAGCGGCGCGAGAGCGCCAGGATAGCTTGACGAAGCCGCAGGGCAGCCTGGGCAGGCTTGAGGAGCTATCGATCAAGCTGGCCGGTATCACCGGCAATCCTCGCCCGCGTTTTCCGCACAAGGCCGTGTTTGTCTGCGCGGCAGACCACGGCGTGGCGGTGGACGGCGTATCAGCGTATCCCCAGGAAGTGACCGCGCAGATGGTGATGAATTTTGTGGAGGGCGGCGCGGCGATCAACGTGCTCTCCCGGAGAGCAGGGGCTCGCGTGATCGTGGCGGATCTGGGCGTGGCAAGCGATCTGCCGGAGACGCCCGCCATCGTGCGCAAGAAGGTCGCCCGTGGCACCCAGAATCTTGCCAAAGGGCCGGCCATGTCCGGCGAGCAGGCGCGGGCCGCCGTGTGTGCCGGTATGGATCTGGTGGAAGAAGAGCTCGCCCGCGGCCTGGATCTCGTGGCGACCGGCGACATGGGCATCGGCAACACGACTGCTTCGAGCGCCATCGTGGCCGCGATTGCCGGCAAGCCCGTGGCGATGGTGACCGGGCGCGGCACAGGAGTAGACGACAGCGGACTGCAGCGCAAGATCGCCACGATCGAGCGCGCCCTGGCAGTGAACAAGGTGTCCGGCGACGACCCGCTCGACGTGCTGGCGAAGGTCGGCGGTTTTGAGATCGGCGGACTAGTCGGCGTCATCCTGGCCGCCGCCGCCCACCGCATACCCGTGCTCGTCGACGGCTTCATCTCGGGCGCCGCGGCGTTGATCGCCACGGAGCTCTGTCCCGCCGCGCGCGACTACCTGATCGCCGCTCACTCCTCGGTGGAGATCGGGCATCGCATCATGCTGGAGCGGATGGAGCTGGTTCCTCTGCTGAACCTCGACCTGCGACTGGGCGAGGGAACGGGGGCGGCAATGGCCATGCATCTCGTCGACGACGCGGTCGCCGTGCTGGACGAGATGGCGACGTTTGCCTCGGCAGGCGTGTCAGGAAGAGAGGCCGGGCAGGATCTCGCACGGCAGGGGTAGCGCGGGCAGCGGTGGCAGCGTGGCGACACGGGCCGCCGGAGAACGTGCTATACTCGGTTCGCAAGCCTGATACAGGGTTCTCAGAGGTGCCGTGGTCCAATGCCACGGCTTAAACGGGCAAGTCCGGTGCAAGCCCGGCACAGTCCCGCTACTGTAACCAGCAGCTTCTGCTGGAAGTCAGAAAACCGGCCTCTGGGTTTCGCCAAGCGCCTTCGGTAGAAAGGGGCCGGTTGCCATGAGCTTCATAACGTGACACCCAGCCCCTTCGTCCCGCGCGGGCGAAGGGGTTCTTCATGCCTCGCCGAGGGTCGCCGACGATTAGCCGCGGCGGCCCGTAGTTCGGCGCCGGCCGGCATTCCTCCTCTGTTAAGGCTTAACAAGCTCTTGGAGATGCACTGTGATCAAGCGATTCCTGATGGTCCTCGCGCTGATCTGGCTGCTCGTGGCTGCAGCCGCGATTCCCGCGTCTGCCCATCCGGCCTCTGCCGCCATCACCGTCGTCGACGATAACCACACATCTCTGACGCTTCCCGCGCCGGCCCAGACGGATCATCTCGCTGGCGCCGAATGTGACGGAGATCCTGTTCTCCCTCGGGCTGGGCAGCCGGGTGGTCGGCGTCAGCAGCTACAGCACATATCCCGCCTGCCGCCAGCCATCTGCCGGTAGTGATCGACAACGGGGTGCCGAATATCGAAAAGATCATCGCCCTGAGGCCGGATCTGCTGGTCTCCGCCGATATCGTGGGCAAGCCGGTTATTACCAAGCTGCGTAGCCTGGGCTTGAAGGTGCTGGAGACCAATCCACACGACATCCCCGGCATTCTACACGATATCGAGATGGTCGGCACCGCAGCCGGGGTCGGCCCCGCTGCCGTTCGGGAGGTCGCGGCCCTGCAGCATCGCATCGACGCGGTCGAGGCGAAGGTGCGCACGATAACGAGCCGGCCAAGTGTCTATTACGAGCTGGACAACACCTACTACACGGCAGGCCGAGGCACCTACATGAACACTCTGATCACCATGGCCGGCGGCATCAACGTGGCAGGGACGATCGACGGCTATCCGCAGCTGTCGGCCGAGAAGCTGCTGGTGGCCAATCCGCAGTACATCATCCTCGGAGACGCGGCGTACGGCGTGACGGCGGCAACCGTGGCCAAACGACCCGGCTGGTCGTCCATGGCGGCGGTGAAGGCGCACCACGTTTTCGCCTTCAACGACGACCTGGCCAGCCGTCCCGGTCCGCGCATTGTCGACGGCCTGGAGCAACTGGCGCGAATCTTGCATCCGGAGTTCTTCCGGTGATCGCTCGGGAGCCGGTCCCGTGATCGGGGTTTCGCGGGCAGTGGTCCGGTCGGAGCCGGCTGCCGCGGCGCGGCCTGGGCGGGCAAGTCGCACCGTCACCGTGCTGGGCGGGCTGTCGCTGGTGCTCGTCCTCGTATCCGTCGTGGCCATCGGGCTGGGCGAGGAGTACATCTCGCCCGGCTCGGTGATCGGCATGGCCTTGCAGTGGCTGCCCGTACATCCGGCGCGGACGTGGTCGGACGTCGATCAGACGATCATCACACTCGTACAGGCTCCCGCAGGTGCTTACGGCGATTCTGGTCGGCAGCTCTCTGGCGGTGGCGGGCGCTGCCTTTCAGGCGCTGTTTCGCAATCCGCTGGCCGACCCCGGCATAGTCGGAACTTCTGCCGGCGCGAGCCTGGGCGCCATCCTCGCTTTGTCGCTTCCCGTTCAGATCGAGTGGCTCGGCTATAGCATCGTGTCGCTGGCCGCCTTTGTCGGCGCAATGAGCACGATGCTGCTGGTCTATTCGCTTGCCCGGGTCGGCGGTAAGCTGCCGAGCACCTCGCTGCTGCTGGCCGGCTTCGCCGTGAGCGCCGGGCTCAACGCCGCTGCGGCCCTGGTCGAAACGCTCAGCAATCAGCTTCGCCAGATGTACGTCTGGCTTCTGGGCAGCCTGGACTTCACGACGGGCACACAGCTCCTGACCGCCATGCCGATCTTCGTGCTGGGCCTGGCCGGCCTGTTCGTGCTGTCGGGCGATCTCAACGTGATGCTGTTGGGCGACGAGCAGTCCGCCTATCTGGGTCTCAACGTGACCCAGCGGCGTCTGGCGATACTCGTACTGGGATCGCTGCTCACGAGCATGGCCGTGGCACTGGGGGGCATGATCGCGTTCGTCGGCCTGCTCGTGCCTCACATCACGCGGCTGCTGTTCGGCACCAACCACCGCCTGCTTCTGCCGGCTTCGGCCCTCATGGGCGCCTCGCTGATGGTGGTGGTCAACACGGCGGCGCACCTCATTCTGGCGCCGCAGGTGCTTCCGGTGGGTCTGATCACCGCGCTACTGGGGGCGCCCTGGTTCTTGGTGCTGCTGCGGCGCAAGAAAGGCAACTATGTGTTCTAGCAGGCGCGCTCGATCGCTCGTCGAGGGTTGCCGTCCGCGAGAGGCAGGCCGGTGAAGGCCGTCCGAAGCGGCACTGTGCTCGTCGCACCGCTGCCGGCGCAGGGACCTCGGCCGGATCCGATTGCCCAACGCGCGTTGCTACAGGCTCGGGGACTGGCTTGCGGCTACGAGCGGCGGCCCGTGCTGGATGGTATCGACCTGAGCCTGGTGCGCGGCGAGTCCGTGGCGTTGTTGGGCCGGAACGGCTGCGGCAAATCGACCTTGCTGCGCACGCTGGCGGGCGTGCTGCCGGCGATCGCCGGCAGCGTCACCGTGGACGGCATTCCCGTGAGGCACTACGAGCGGCGGGCGCTCTCGCGCAGGCTGGCGGTCGTGCCGCAGAAGATGGAGGTGCCCTTCTCGTTCAGCGCGCGGGAGATCGTCGAGCTTGGCCGGGCACCGCACACGCACTTCCTCGGCTTGCCCAGCGCATCCGACGAGCGAGCCGTGACGGCAGCACTGGAGGCGTGCGACCTGCAGGCGCTGGCCGCGCGCCCGTTCCAGCAGCTCAGCGGCGGTGAGCAGCAGCGCGTTGCTCTGGCCATGGCCATGGCCCAGGAGCCCGAGATTCTCCTTCTGGACGAGCCGACCGTGCACCTCGATCTGGCTCACCAGGTGGCGCTGCTGGAGCTGGTGCGGCGGTCGAGCTCGGTCCGCGGGCTCGGCGTAATCGCCGCCATGCACGACGTAAACGTGTCGGCGCTCTACTTCGACCGCCTTGTGTTGCTGGCGGAGGGCACGATCCTGGCGGCAGGCACGCCCCGCGAGGTGCTGTCTCCCGCTATGATTCAGCGCACCTTCGGCACGCGCGTGGAGATGTTCGAGCATCCGCGGACGGGCGTGCCGCAAATCGTGCTGCTTACCTGAAGCTCGCTACACGAACAGCGAGTGCATGTCGTGCTCCGCGACCAGCTTCTCCATCCTCTCGTCGCTTACGTCCTGGTCGGGCCGGAAGCGCTCGGCAGCGTCGAGCACGCGGGGCAGTACGTCGATGTCGCCGACTGTATTCAAGAAGACGTCGGGCCGCTTGAGCACGAAGGCTACCGCCGCGTCGATGCCCGCCTGATTCTCGAGCGGTTCGTACCAGGTCGTCCGGTCGTGCGGCGCTCCTTCCGGCCACGGGCGGCGAAGAATGCCTTTGATCGTCTGCACCGCGACGCGACGCTCCCGGCAGATCGCCGTGAGCGCCTCAAAATCGTCTTTGTAGTGCGGAATTTGCAGCACCGTGTGGTTGTAGGGCAGCAGGACGGAATCGAAGTCAAAGCGCTCGAGGCTGCGCTTGTGCATGGCAGCAACCGTGGCGCCGTGGCCGGTGACTCCGATGAAGCGCACGAGTCCCTGCGCGCGAGCCTCGACTGCCGCTTCCAGTGCACCCCCCGGTCCCATTGCCGCTTCCCATTCGCCTGGGTCCACGAGATTGTGGAGCTGCAGCAGGTCGACGTGGTCGACCCGCAAGCGCTCGAGCGATCGATGGATCTCGTCGCGGGCCGGCCCGTACAGTCGCTGGCCCGTCTTGGTCGCCAGGAAGAAGGTGTTGCGGTGCTCCTTCATCCAGGGGCCGATGCGAAGCTCGGCGTCGCCATAGCTGGCAGCCGTATCGATGTGGTTGACGCCGTAACGCAGCAGCAGCTCTAACGTGCGGTCGGCTTCATCCTGGCTTCGCGTTGCCAGAGATGCCGCCCCGAAAAGAGTACGGGTGCTCTCGTGGCCGGTTCGGCCAAACACCATGGTCGGGATCATACTCGTACGCTCCCATCACGCTCCATGACGAACAGACGCGACGCGCAACGGCGCCGCGATACCTGGCCCGGCACGGCCAGAGAGGACCCGACGGCCGAGGACACAACTCAATCTACCACGCGGGCGCAAAGCCTGCGTTTCGCTTCGCCGGGCCGCGACCAGTCAGGCGTAGCGCTCCCACACGTCGTTGTGACGAGCGCGGTCGAAGAGAATGGCGAATGGATCGCTCGGGCGCCGCGGCACGCTTCGCAGACGCATGTGCGCTTCCTCGGGCGTTCGATTCGCCTTTCTGTGGTTGCAGGGCAGGCACGCCGCGACGCAGTTCTCCCACGTGGTCGCGCCGCCGCGAGACTTGGGCACGACGTGGTCGATGGTCAACGGGCCGGTGGTGTCGCCGCAGAACTGGCAGGTGTGATTGTCCCGGTTGATCAGCGTCCTGCGCGACAGCGGCACGGTGAATCGCTCGTAGGGGACGTGGACGTAGTTGACGAGACGGATCACTATAGGGGACTCAATGGACATACGCTCAGAATGCAGCCGCGCAGATCTGTCGACCTCGATCGGCTCCGCCTTCTCCTTGAGGAGCAGCACAATAGCTCGCTGAATGGAGATGAAGTTCAGACGCTGGTAGGTGGCATTGAGAACAAGTACGTGGCCCACCTTGAACAAATCCTCTCTTGCCGGCCGCCGAGCAGCGTGTCCGGCCGCGCCCAACCCCGGACCGGCCGGCCTTGCTGCAACCAAGTCACTCTGTCAACGTGGCGACCTCGTCGAACGCGGCGCGGCGGCCGCTTTGCTCACCTGAGTAGCCGGCCTCGGGCATCGTGGGAATGAAAAAGGTGCCGGCCGCGCTGGCCAGGCACCTCTCGAGAACGACAGCAAACCCCACTATGAGATGGGGTCTCCGAAGCTCGCATATACGCTCACGAAGGCACCTTGTGGCCTCAGCTCTCCCGTCGAACGGTGATTCATGGCCCCGCATGTGCATCCTCGTGAGTCGTCGCACTCATGTGCAAGATCTGCACTCATTCTAGGCAGCGGCCCGCCAATGTGTCAATTTGGACCCGGCGGGCTAGGGTAGACTGTTCCCCTGGCGGCAGACATGGCCATCGGCTACAATGAGCGCAACCAAGCCAACTTCTGGCCGCTCGAAGCGACGACTTCAGCCGGCTACCGTCGAGCAAGTGCCGCGGTGGGTCCGGCGGCCGTGACTGGAGTGGCGGCGACTGTGGCGCCGCGCATGTGGGGCAGGCGGCTGGCGTTTGTTCCTGGCGCCTGGAGGCGCCGTGATACTGACCAAGATCCAGGCGGCGGGCAGGCCGCGAAGGATCTGCTTGTAGAGAGGTCTTGCTACCGTTATGCCGCGCGCCCGTAAGGCACACCTGGCTCCAAATCGGGATGCGCTCAGGCTCCCGGTGCTGCCGCTGATCAACACCGTCGTGTATCCGCAGGTCGGCATCAGCCTCTATGTCACGCGCGACCCGTCGATTCGCGCCGTGGAGGAAGCGGCCAACAGGAACCTCTCGCTGCTGGTGATCGCTCAGCGCGATCCCGGCAAGGAAGACGTCAATCCGGAGGACCTGTACCTGATTGGAACTGAGGCCACCGTGGGCCGCATCCTCAAGCTGCCCGACGGCCATACGAACGTGCTGGTGCAGGGCGTTCGCCGGGTGCGCGTTCTCGGTTTCGACCAGGTCAACCCCTATCTCATCGCCCGCGTCGAGCCGATCGAGGAGAACCTCGACAAGCCGATCACGACTGAAGCGCTCATGCGCGCGGTGCTTGCCCTGTTCGACAAGTGTGTCAAGGCGAGCAAGACGCTCCCCGAAGAGCACTATATCGCGGCCATGAACGTGGAGGAGCCCGGCCGGCTGGCGGACCTGATCGCCAGCAGCCTCGATCTCTCCATGGCACAGCGGCAGGACTTGCTGGAAACGCTCGATCCGGCCGAGCGACTGGAGAAGATCAGCATCCATTTGAGCCGCGAGCTGGAGCTCCTGGATCTGCAGAACCGCATCCATTCGCAGGTGCAGCAGGAGGTCGACAAGTCGCAGCGAGAGTTCTTCTTGCGCGAGCAGCTCAAGGCGATCCAGAAGGAGCTCGGTGAGACCGATGCCTTCACGAAGGACCTCAGCGACTTGCGCGAGCGGCTCGAAGCACTCACCCTGCCGGATGAGGTTCGCGAAAAGGCGACTGTCGAGCTGCGCCGTCTGGCGGCCATGCCCATGGCATCTCCGGAAGTCGGCATTATCCATACGTACCTCGACTGGCTGATCAACTTGCCGTGGACCGTGGCAACCGAGGACAAACTCGACGTCCGCGAGGCATCCCGCGTGCTGGACGAACAGCACTACGGACTGCCGAAGGCAAAGGAGCGTATCCTGGAGTACATGGCCGTGCGGCAGCTTTCCTCCAGCACGCGCAGCCCCATTCTCTGTTTCGTCGGACCGCCGGGCGTGGGCAAGACCAGCCTCGGCAAGTCTATCGCTCAGGCCCTGGGACGCAAGTTCGTTCGTATCTCGTTGGGCGGCGTGCACGACGAGGCCGAGATACGCGGCCATCGCCGTACCTACATCGGGGCCTTGCCCGGCCGCATCGTGCAGACTATGCGTCAGGCCGCCACGGTCAACCCGGTGTTCATGCTTGACGAGATCGACAAGCTTGGATCGGATTTCCGCGGCGATCCGTCGGCGGCGCTGCTCGAGGTGCTCGATCCGGAGCAGAACCACGCTTTTTCCGACCATTACCTGGACGTCGCCTACAACCTCTCCAAGGTGCTATTCGTGTGCACCGCCAACATGTTGGATAACGTGCCGCCAGCCCTGCGCGACAGGCTCGAAGTGATCGAGCTCGCCGGCTACATCGAAGAAGAGAAGATCCACATTGCCGAGAAATTCCTCGTGCCTCGCCAGCGGGCCGACCATGGCTTGCCCGAGAAGGTGCGCTTCACGCCGGCTGCCCTGCGGAGAATCGTGCGCGAGTACACGCATGAGGCCGGGGTGCGCAACCTCGAGCGGGAGATCGCCACTATCGCGCGCAAGGTAGCCAGGTCCATCGCGGAGGGCCGGCGCGGCATCTCGGTGATCGGCCAGCAGGCGATCGAGCGCTATCTCGGCCCGCCGCGCTACAGCTACGGCCTGGCGGAGGAGCAGGATGAGATCGGCGTGGCCACCGGCGTAGCGGTGACCGGCGCCGGCGGCGATCTGATTGCCGTCGAAGTGGCGCTCGTGCCGGGTAAGGGCGCGATGATCCTGACCGGCCAGCTCGGCGACGTGATGCGCGAGTCGGCTCAGGCAGCGCTGAGCTACGCGCGTTCGCGTGCCAAGGAGCTGGGGCTGGACGACAAGTTCCACGAGTCGTATGACGTGCATATCCATATTCCTGCCGGAGCCGTGCCCAAGGATGGGCCTTCCGCGGGCATCACCATGGCCACGGCCCTCATCTCGGCTCTCACCCACAGGCCGGTGTACAGGCACCTGGCCATGACGGGTGAGATCACGCTGCGTGGCCAGGTGCTGCCGGTCGGAGGGCTCAAGGAGAAGGTGCTTGCCGCGCATCGTGCCGGACTGAAGACTTTTCTGGCCCCGTCCAAGAACAAGAAGGACCTGCCCGATGTGCCTCGCGACGTGCAGCACGACCTGCGCATCATCTTTGTCGATCACATGGACAAAGTCTTGCCACTGGCCCTTGGCGAGCACGCGGGGCTCAAGGTAGTCCCGGGCTGAAAGGCCAGGGCCGTCATTTCCGTCTCCGCTGACCCACAGGTATACTGAAGGGCCATTCCCCTACACATGGCATGACCTCGATCCATAGCCGGAAGAAGGCGCGGTTTCGAGGGCGCAGGCGGCTGTTCATGCGCTTTCGTCATGGGGGACTGGGCATCGGTGCGACGCCCATACTGTGACGGCGTTCAGGAGGAGTGCATGGCAGTGGAGTTGGCGCGACCTTCGGTGACGGTCAGCCGCAATCGGTTCATGGTGGCCTTCTTCGGCGGCATCAGCACGCTGATCGGCCTGTTCTACGTTGGCACGCTGCTCAGGTACCTGTACCCCAAGAGCACGGACGAGCCGGCCCAAAAGGTTTCGTTGTCGGGCGCCGGCGTCGTCGATCCGAACACCGGCAGGCTGCTGGCGTTCCAGAACGGCGTGGCCGGGCCCTTTAACCATCCCACCGTTCCCGATGGCAGCGTGGTGGTCGGGCTGTTCGTCGAGCAGATCGACAGCAACGGTAGCCTCGCCGCGGACAACATTCGCGTGGTGGAACAGACGTGCACGCATCTCGGCTGCCCGGTGCAATGGGCGCCCAACGACAACCGCTTCGAGTGCCCGTGCCACGGCAGCCAGTTCAATCGCGATCTGTCCGTACATCATGGACCGGCGGCGGATCCGCTCCACCAGCATCACTTCAGCCTGGGCGGCGGCTCGATCACGATAACGGGGAGGGTGTAGGTCGAGAATGGCACGCCAAGCTCGCATGAACCCGGCGATGCGGTGGGTCGACGACCGGCTGCACGTGGCCGGCGTGGTGGACGCGGCGCTGAGCCACCCGGTGCCCAAGCGGGTGCATCCGCTGGACTACCTTGGTGAGTCGACCCTCTTCGTCTTCATCAACCAGATGGTCACCGGCATCCTGCTGGCGATGTTCTACAATGCCTCGGCGCACACGCCATACTCCTACGATCCCAACACGGGCAAGGCGGCGCCAACCATCGCCTGGACCAGCATCAACACAATCATGCATGAGGTCCCTATGGGATCGCTCATCCGCAGCATGCACTACTGGGGCAATTACTTCATGGTGGTGCTCGTGTTCGCGCACATGCTGCGCGGCTTCTACGTGGGTGCCTACAAGTATCCGCGCGAGCTAACCTGGCTCACAGGCGTGGCCCTGCTGCTGGTGACGCTGGGATTCGCCTTCACCGGCTACCTGTTGCCGTGGGACCAGAAAGCGTACTGGGCCACCCAGGTAGGCGTGAATATCGGCGCCACAGCTCCGTTCCTAGGCCCCACGATCGGCCTGCTCCTGCGTGGCGGACCGACCCTCAACGGCGACACGCTGACGCGGTTCTTCGCCATACACATGCTGGTGTTGCCGGCACTGATTATCACGCTGATAGGCGTGCACATTCTGCTCACCAATATCCAGGGCGTGAGCGAGGCCGACGGTCTCGTGCTGGAAGGTGAGGAGGCAGTCGTGCGCGGGGGAGGGCGCCACTGATCATGGAGAACCCGTCAGCGCCCCGCGGCATGCAGCCTCCGGACAGGAAGCCGGTGCGTATCACCGTGCCGTCCCGCCAGGAGGCGAGGTACGGCGATCGGTTTTTCCCCAAAGTGCCGTTCCAGGCGATCTTCTACATCACCGGCATCTTCGCAGCGCTGCTCTTCCTTGCCATCACCAATCCGGCTCCGCTGCAGGATCCGGCCGACCCGCTGAACCACGCGGCCATCGATCCGAAACCCGAGTGGTACTTCATGTTCCTGTTCCAGCTGCTGAAGTACTTTCCCGGGTTCTGGGTTCCCGTCGGCACAATCATCATTCCGACGATCGTCGTTCTGCTGCTGGTTGGTCTGCCGTTCTACGACCGCAACTGGGCGCGCAAGATCGTGCGCCGGCCACTGGCGCTCACCTTCATGACCGCCGGTATGATCGGCGTCATGGTTCTGATGTGGGGTGGCCTCGGCTTCCCCAAGCCCAATTTCGTCACTACGAGCTCGCTTGCCTCGGGCTCGTCGGGCGGCGGCGCGTCGGGAAACACGATCAGTCCCGCGGTCGCATCCATCTTTCAGGCGCGCTGCGCCACCTGCCACCTCCTGTCCAACTCAGGCGGGCTGAAGCTCGACAGCTTCGCTTCGCTCGAGGCGGGAGGCACGGTGGTGCCGGGTTCGGTGGTCGTGCCGGGCAACCATGCTAAGAGCATTCTGTGGCAGATCACACAAGCCAAGGGCCCGTATCCGGGAGAGCAGCGCATGCCCTATGGCGGCCCCTACCTCTCGGCCTCCGACGAAGCGACACTCGCTTCCTGGATCGACGGGCTCACCCCGTCCGGCGGGAAGAAGTCCACGGGCGGGGCGGCGCCATCCCCGGCCTCGACGACAGCAGCCGCGGCCGCGAGCAGTGCGACGGCCAGCGGATCGACGTCCGGAACGAGCGCGGGCCAGGTGTCGTTCAAGGCGGATATTGAGACGATCTTCCAGGCGCGCTGCGCGGTCTGCCACATCCAGACAACGTCCGGCGGTCTCAACCTGGGCAGCTATGACAACGTGATCAAAGGCGGCAATCTCGTGCCCGGCAAGGTCGTAGTGCCCGGCGATCACGCGCACAGCCTCCTGTGGCAGATAACGCAGCCGAACGGCCCGTGGCCCGGCTCGGTCCGTATGCCTGCCAGCGGCCCGCCCTATCTGACATCCGCGCAGATCGCTTCCATTGCTTCCTGGATCGACCAGGGGGCGAAGGACAACTGACCAGGAGGAGGAACCGCCGCTATGAGGACGGACAGGCGCGCACTAACTATCGTCGGTTGGGTGATGACGATCGTGGGTTCCGGCACCGTACTGTTCTGGGTGCTCTACGAAGCCGCGATGGACTTCGGGAACGCTCCGGTGGCCACGCTGATCAGCGTGCTGGTGGTGATCGGGCTGCTCTGTCTCCTGGTGCCGCTGCCGCTTTGGATGGCAACCCGCCGCGCATCCGCCAGGAAGAGCGCGGTTCGCTGAGTATCCACCGCTCAGGCCGTCAGGCAGGGGAAGAGGTAGCGGTGGCACCCGGCCTCTGCAGTCGTGCAGGGGCCGGGTGCCGGGCGTCACTCAGCCGTCGAGGTTATCGTCGTAGGTGTCGCTGAGGTCGTCCACGTCGGCGATCTCGTCGGATTCCGGCTCGTAGGTGCCGTATGCGTCTTCCTCGTCCTCGATCATGCGGTCCTGCCGTACGAGGGTATCCTTCGTGTACGGCTTGAAGCCGCTGCTGGTCTCGGGCGGGAAGGAGACGCGACCGGTTAGCCGCGGGGCCTGATGGGTCTCGCGCAGCATGACGCGAATATAGCGTCCCTCGATGCGCACCACGGCAGCCTCGTACTGGTTGCCGCCGTCGATCAGCTCGACCAGCCGGCTGCTGAGCTTCCCGTCCAGCATGCCCAGCTCCTGGCCGCTGGTCGCGGCTACGGCCACCAGATCGGCGCGCGGCTCCAGCTTCAGGCGATCTCCGGCTGAGAGCTTGGCCAGCACTTCCTTGGGCACGGCCGTGAATATGGAGCGGGCTATCGTCTTGCCGGTCTCCTCGATGAAGAATCGGGCGTCTACCGAGTCGTGCCGGTCGCGGAAGACGGGCAGGACTTCTTCACGGATCAGGCTCAAGCGCTCGGCGTTGCGCTTGGCGATGGCGTTACCGGGTTCGATGCGCAGGGCGTGTGCATACGCTTCGCGCGCGTCGCCGATGCGCCCGAGCTCGGCGTAGGCCTTGCCGAGACGATTCCAGGCTTCGACGTCGGGCTCGAAGAGCTCGACGAGCTTCCGATTCTTGTCCGCGGCCTCTTCCCATGAATTGCTCATGGCCGCTTTGATCGACTCTTCGATCAGCCTGCGCCGGTCGCGCTGGCGCTCTTCTTGCTGCAGCTCATTCATCTTCGTCTTTCATGTCCTTTCGTCACCATAGAATAGGATACCTGCGCATGCCGGCGACCCGTATGTCGCTACGCCATGGCGCGCAAAACCGGGCGTTCTATGCCGGCACGGCCTGCAGGGCCCATGGGCTCGTCTTGACCACCCGCGCGTGCAAGAGATGTCCGCGCCGATCTTCAGTTTCTCGAGGCAGGTAGACGAGCCTGCCGGATCGCGTGCGCCCGCGCCACTGCGGCGTGTCCTTGCGCGCCGACTGGGAATCCTCGATCAGCACTTCCACCATCGTGTCCATGAACGCCGCGTTGCGGCGCGCCGCTATGGGCTCCTGGAGCGCCTCGACTCTGTGGAGCCTTTCTTCCTTGATCTCCTGCGGCACGTCATCGGCCCAGGTGGCGGACACCGTGCCTTTGCGCGGCGAGTAGCAGGCCGTGTGCACTTTGTCGAATGCGCAGGCCGCCAGCACGTCCAGAGTGCGCCGGAATTGCTCTTCGGTCTCACCGGGGAACCCCACGATGACGTCGGTGGAGATGGCAACGCCGGGGATCGTCGACTTGATGCGCTCCGCCAGAGTCACGCAGGCCTCGCCGGTATATCCCCGACGCATGCGGCGCAACACCCCGTCGTCGCCCGACTGGATGGCCACGTGGATGTGCTCGCACACGCGAGGCAGCTGCGCCACCGCCTCGATCAGGCGGTCGTCCATGTTGCGGGGATGCGAGGTCATGAAGCGCACGCGCTCGATGCCCTGCACCGCGTCGACTGCTTCCAGCAGCTCGGCGAGGTGACTGGGAGTGGCAATGTCATGCCCATACGTGTCGATGTTCTGGCCCAGCAGGGTCACCTCCTTGACGCCACGCGCCACGAGGGCCTCGACCTCCCGCACCACATCGGCAACCGGCTTGCTTCGCTCGCGTCCGCGCCGGTAGGGAACGATACAGAAGGTGCAGAACTTGTTGCAGCCCTGCATGACCGTGAGATACGTGCTCACGGGCTGCTCGTGACCCATGGTGGGCTCCGGCACGAGCGGCAGGCCAGTGATCTCGCGGGCTTCGAGCTGGCTGAGGAAGTGGCCCAGTGCGCCGGGCCGGAAGAAGAAGTCGACCATGGGCAGCTGGCGCTCCATCGCAGCCAGGTCGGGCTCGACGGAGCAGCCGGTCAGCGCGATCATCAGGTCCGGATCGTGCTGCCGCCGGTAGGCCAGCATGCCGAGCTGGCCCTGCACGCGTTGCTCAGCGCTTTCGCGCACCGTGCAGGAGTTCAGGATGACGAGGTCCGCGTCATCCATGGACGCGGCCGCTTTGAGACCACGTTTGCGCAGGGCAAGGGAAATCGCCGCGCTCTCGGCTACGTTCATCTGGCAGCCGATCGTCCAGACGTGAAAACGGTGCATGTCCGTGCTTGCCACCCCTCCAGAATGTACAACGATGCTAACGACACCACATTATATTGTCAACCAGTCACGGTATACTGCACCCATCTGAACGCTCATGACTGGGACGCTCGGGAGCGACGCGTTGAACTACGAGCTCGAGTGCTGGAGCACGTGGCTTCTGCAGTCACGTTTACGCGGACCGCACGGGAAGGACACGCTGGATTTTCTCACATCGATCCGCGATCGCGTTCTCGATCGGGCGCAGCTCGTCCCCGGTGACTATGTCCTCGACATCGGATCGGGTTTTGGCCTGCTCGCTTTTGGCGCCCTTCATCGGGTGGGCGAGGCGGGGCTGGTAGTAGTGGACGACATATCCCAGGACGTGCTGGACGAGTGTGCTCGCATAGCGGCCGCCGCGCAGGTCTCGCACCGCATGCGCTTCATCCGCAACAGCGCGGTGGATCTGGCAGACGTGCCGGACGCCTCGATCGACGCGGTGCTCACGCGCTCGGTCTTGATGTACGTGCTCGACAAGCGCTCCGCGGTGGCGGAGATTCGCCGGGTACTGCGCCCGGGAGGCCGGATCTCTCTCTTCGAGCCCGTTACCACCACTGCGCTCGACAGGCCGTTGTTCGGCATCGATCCCGGGCCCGTCGCCGACCTCGCGGTTCGCGTGGAGGAGGTGTTCTTCGCCTCGAAGCCCTCCGAGCCCAGCGGCGCAATGGCCTCGGACGAGCGAGACCTTTTCCGGCTTTTTGACGAAGCCGCGTTCTCGCGCCTGGACCTCGAGCTTCATCTGGGATTGAGGCGCGAGCGGAAGGACGCACAGTGGATCGAGACCATGCTCGACGGCGGTGCCTACCCCAATACCGCGACGCTGCGACAGGCAATTGATCGGGCGCTGAGCCCGGAGGAAGCCGCGCGGTACGTGGAGTACTATCGGCGCGCCACGCCGGCGCTCGGCGTGGCCGTGCGGCACGCCTTTGCCTATTTGAGCGGGAGCATCTGAAGCGATCGATGTACCGTGTGAACGGTGCCTTTCGGCCGAGGAGCGTCGCTTGCGTTCGGTATCGCTGAAGAATGGGGGTGTGCTATAATCGAACCGCCCAGAGCACGGACGGTCGCCCGGCTCGCGGCTTCAGGCGAGACCTTGTCCCGTGCGCGATCGAGTTGTCCGGTGCAATCCGGGCACGGTGGTGTCCGTTACAGCTGCGCCGTTCTTAGCTGTAAGGAGAGCTGATCCTCCATGCCGACTACCCTTGAGATTATCCCTGCTTATGCCAACATCCCGGTAGCTTCTCCGGCGGCTAACTACGCAGCGGTCAGGATCCATCCGGACATCGCCGTGCGGACTCGCCCGCAGGTGCAGATCGGCCTCGTCATCGACACGAGCGGCAGCATGGACGGTCAGATTCAGGCCCGCGGCCAGCGGAAGATCGATCTCGTCAAGGCCGCGGCGGCCAATGTGGTGAACCAGCTTCAGGATGGCGACGCCATCTGCCTGATTGCCTTCTCGGATCGCGTGCAGATCCTGGTACCCGCGACGGTGGTGACCGGCGACCGGAGTCGCCTGCACAACGCGATCCGGAATCTACGCGCGGACGGCGGCACGTTGATGGGCGACGGCATTGCCGCGGCTCAGCAGCAGTTCTACGCCCTGCCCGCCCAGAGCGCGGTGCGCAAGATCGTCGTACTTACGGACGGCCAGACGAACGATGAGGATCGCTGCTATCAGCTTGCTGAGCAGACGCAGATCCCCCTTATGCTGGGCGGAATCGGCGACGACTATAACGGACGCCTGCTGACGGAGATGTCGCGCAGCGCGCGCGGCGTCTCGGAATACATCGATCGCGCCGAGTCGGTCGCCGATTTCTTCAGAGAGGTGCTGGTCACCGTCCAGGCCACGGTGTTGACCAATGCCGTGCTGCTCATGGACTACCGGCAGCGGTTCCGGCCAAAGCGGATACACGAGGTGGCTCCCGAGCTCAAGTCGTTCGACTTCACGCCGGTGACACCCACGAATCGCCATACCGAAGTGAGCCTGGGCGACGTGCAGCGCGACGGCATGACCCTGCTCGTCGAATACGTCTACGAGGGCGGCGCAGGCTTTGCCAGCGAATTTCAAGTCGCTACGCTGACCTTGCGCTACGACCAGCCCCCCAATAGCGGTCTCGAGGTGCGTTCGGACGACTTTACCGTGCAGCTCGCCGATGTCACCGGGTTCCCACCCATGAATCCCGACGTCAAGAAATACGTGGATCACGCGGCAGTCGAGACGGCGCAAACGCAGCTTCTGCAGGCCGCTCAGGCCGGCGACGTGCCCGGTGCGACGCAGAAGCTCAACATCCTGCAGCAGAGCCTCGAGCGCGTGGGAGCGGATCCCGGCTTCATTCAGCAGACGGTCAGCACGATGAAACTGCAGCTCAAGGACGCGGGGACCACATCGGCAATCGCCGACTCGTCTGCCACGAAGAAGCTGACCAGCGGCACGAGGAAGCTCGTGCTGCCCCAGAATCAAGAGCAGGGTTCCTGATCGCTATTCGGCCGGTTCACTCCGGGTGCTGCGCCATGTCGAATGGCAGTGTTCCGGAGTGAGGAGTCATCCCAATACGCGGCGTCTGCTCTTGTCACGATGTGGCAGGGCGCGACAATCTTCAGTGAAAGGATGTCTCAACCATGATCAAGTGCCCGCAATGCGGTGCGGAGAACTTTCCCGGTATGGCGTACTGCGAGCAGTGCGGCACGGCGCTTCCTACTCCCGAGGCTTCTGCTGCTCCGGCGCCGGCCAGCGTGCCTGCCGCGGCGGGCGATGGGGCCGCGGCGGACGCGATAGCCGGAGCACAGGCGCTTCTCGATCAGCTCGGCGATGACGCCTCGAACGCCGCTCCCAGCGCGCAAGAGGCCACGCACACGGTGTCCGCGCCCGCGGCGGCCGCGGAGGCCGCGCCGGCCGACGCCCCTGCTGCCCCGGCGCCAGCGGTCGCCGCTTCGGCGCCCGCAGACATCGCGACGCCGGCGCCGGACGCTCCGCCCGCGCCTGCCGTGCCCGATCAGGCCGCTGCCGGGTTCCCGCAGGCCGCCACTCCCTTGCCCGCTCCCATGCTTACCATCACTTTCGCGGACAATGCCGAGTTCTCCGTGAAGCAGGATGTGACCAACGTAGGGCGTGCCGATATCGCGCAAGACTGGCATCCGGAGCTGGACGTCATCCCCTTCGGCGGCGGAGACCCGAACTTCGGCGTCTCGCGGCACCAGGCAGTGATTCGTCGAGACGGGAACACGTTCTCCATCCTGGACGTGGGTTCCACGAATGGCACGTACGTCAATGGTCGCATGCTGGAGTACAACAAGGCCGTCGAACTGCGGGACGGTGACACGATCGCCTTCGGCGCTTTCAACGCCAAGATCCGGATCGGTGCGTAACTGCACGTAGATCGCGAGCAAGGAACACCATGGGCAGGATCTGGCGCGCGTTCGCACGCGGCGCGGGAGGAGAGGCGGATCAGCATGGCGCCAAGAATGGCCTGGACAGTGCGCGCATAGGAGCCACGTCGATGAGCGAGACAGGTGGTCAAGCGCCGGCATCCGAACTGCCACCAGACGAGCGTGTGCCGGGATCCGGTGAAGGAAGTTCTGAGAGCAGCGGCGCGGCGCCCGCGCCGGCCGATGGCATGCGTGAGATCGCCAAGCCGGAAGCCGCCAGTGGCGACTCGGCCTCGACTGCCGGCGGTGCGCCGCCCGGTAGCGTGGAGGTGTCCGTGCCGACCGAAACGCCGGCGACTGAGCAGCCCGCGGAGAAGGCGGATGGTGCGCCCGCCGGTCTCGAGGCAGATGCCTCGGCCGCCGAGCCCGCTCGTCCAGTCGCGGATCCGGCAGGAGCCGGAGCTGCCGGCCAATCGCCTGCGGCGACCGCTTCGGGCAAGGACGGCGACACCGTCCCTCTCGCCGAAGCCTCGACGCCTCAGGATCAGCCGGCATTGCAGCCCGGATCAGTCGTGGCGGGCCGCTTCACCGTGCTGCGCGAGCTGTCGCCCGAGTCGGCGACCACGCTGCTGGGCGGTCCAGTCCCCGCCGACGTGACGGCCCTGTACGCGGTGGAGGATCGGGTCTTCGGCGAGCGGTGCTGGGCCTGCGGCTCGACGCACAATGATGCCCACGACGCCAAGCAACGGTTTTGCGTCGATTGCGGAGCACCCAGGCAGCAGGAATGGGTGCTCGCGCAGTCCGCCTTACCAACCGGCACGCAGGACGAACTGGCCTACGCGGGCGCATATTACCGGGTTCTGCACCGCCGCAAGCAGTTCGGCAGCAGCGGCATGGCGGTCGAGGTAGGCGCGTGCAGCTTGGAAGGGCCGCATCATCCCAACGAAGATAGCTACTGGACGGCGGTGATGTCCGGCTGCTTCGACTCCCGGGCCGAGGCTGTGTGCGTGGCCGTGCTGGCGGACGGCATGGGCGGGTACGCTCCAGGCAGCGGGTTGATCAGCAAGGCAATCGTGAGCACGGTCGGCAGCCACATATTCGAGCGCGTTGCCGTCGAACGAGCGACCGAGCTTACCGAAGCCGAGCTGCGCGTCGTCGTGCGCGAGGCTATCGCGGAAGCAAACGGCAAGGTGCTGGATGAGATCTCGCGGCACGGTGAGATGGGTTCCACGCTGGTCGTCGCGCTCGTCTATGGGCGCGTGGCTTACGTTGCCAACATAGGCGACAGCAGGGCCTACTACGTGTCGCCCTCGAGCGACGTCAGTCAGGTCACGCGAGACCAATCGCTCGTACAGCAGCAGGTCCTGCTCGGCCTGATGCCTGCCGACGCGATGTTCACGGCGGCGGGAAACAACGTCATCCTTCACGCCGTGGGCGAGGAGCGCGTCGAGGAGTTGTTCGACTGGTACGTGCAGGATCTCGAGCCGGACAGTTACATGATCCTGTGCACGGACGGCTACTGGAAGACGATGCGGCACGACGTCTGGACTGCATCGTCCCTCGGCCGGGAGACATCGCTGCATAACCTGGCCGGGAGGCTCGCGCAGACGGCTGTCGACCAGAGCTCGGATGACAACACGACCGTCGTCGTGATCGGCGTGGCCTGAGAGCGTGCGAGAAGGTCTGGGAGCGAGCTGCGGGCGCCGATCAACCGAAGCGGGAGACAGTATGAGCATCCTCGACCGTGCAGCAGATCTGCTGGACCGAGTGCTGTCCCGTGCGACCGCAGAGACGCAGCAAGCGGCGCGGCGAGTACGCGCCGCCGCGGAGATCGCGGCTCTGGAGGAGCGTCTCGGAGACCTGCGGGCTCGGCTGGAGCAGCGAGTCTCGGAACTGGGGAAGCTGGCCTTTCAGCAGTGGAAGAACAGCGCCGCCGACTGGTCGGCCGCCATGGACGAGCTATGCCGTTCGATCGACGAACTCAACGGCGACTACCAGCGCCTGCTCGGCGAGCTCGCCGATCTCAAGGCTTGGGCGGCAGTGCCTGCCATGCGGCCTGGGGCTGCCGGCCTGAGCCCCTCGCTGCCGATGCCGCCGGAGCCCCAACCGTTGTTCCCCGTGGCGGCACGGGGCGCGGATGGCGCGGAACGCGGATTAGCCGGCGCAGGCGACGCGAGGTGCTGTTCCGAGTGCTTGGCCGAGGTCCCGGCCGGCCAGCAGTATTGCCCGATGTGCGGCATGCGCGTGGAGTGAGGTATGCCGATGGATGTGCTCAAGGCAGCCGGTAAGGTTGGTGCGGCCGGCCGACAGGCTATGGCAGCCGCGGTCCAGCAACAGCAGCTAGTAACCGAACGCAAGGTCATGGCCGAGCTTCGTGCCGACGCCCTCTCGCTCAGGGCCCAGATCGGCGAGGAGATGTTCAAGCTCTGGAAGGCCGGACAACCGTGTCCGCGCTGGCTGGACGACATCTGCCAGGCCCTGGAGGGCACGACTGCCGCGATCGCCAGGCAGCGAGCGCTGATCGAGCAATTGGCTGCGGGCGGTGCGATCGCCGGAGACGCGGATCTGGAGCAGGACACTGCCCCGCCTGCGATCGAGGTGATCGAGGAGCCCGTGAGGTTGCTCGGCCAGCCGCAGCCGGCGCTTCCGGCCGCTGAGACCGACCAATCTGAGCCCGAGCCGGTGACCTGCCCGACGTGTGGCGAGACCGATGCTCCGGGCAGGCGCTTCTGCGGATCCTGCGGCTCAAAGCTTCCGTAGTCTTTCGCCTACCTTGGTGAGATGAGGGGCGGGCTGGCAGGATGCTCGGTCCCAACACCGGGCGCGGCATCGCACCTCTTATCCTCCTTTGTATGTCAGGCGGACGGGGGAGCGAGAGACGCGCGGCCTTTCGCTGGCTTGCCCCTATACTCAAGAATCGGTGAAACGCGCACGGGCGGTTTTCACGCCGCCCTTGGAGAGCCGTAAGTAACGCCGGGATGAAGCGATATGGCCTGCGGCCACAGGCGGGATGAATCCCTGGGCATCGTCGCGGCGTGTAGATCTCGTCGTGGCCTCAGTGCAGGAGTAATCACCGGCAGCAATTGGGAGGCGATCCCAGGATCAGCGGATCAGCCCGCTTGCTGGCGGGGATAGGTGCCGTCCGGTTACACTTACAACGCGCCTGGCCGGCAACGACGATGGTAACGATGGAGTAGGAGCATGCCCGACGACGAGAGCCACGATCAGCTTGGCGATCAGGGTGACGAACCCCGTGGCAACCTGGATGAACAGCCCAGCAAAGCGCCACTGACCACGCAGCGGCATACCCGCAGGCCGCGTCCGGCGCCTACCTCTGGCTACGTGCCGGGCCGGCGCACGCGCGTGGACGACAGCCACGCAATGAATCCGTACATCGTGCCAGCCGTGGCGCTGGTGGCGCTGGTGGCGCTCCTGGTGGCACTGGTCGTGGCCAAGGTGCACAATTCAAACACGGCAGTTGCTGCTCCGACGGCGACGGCGACCACCGTCCCCGTGACTCCAAGCGCCACCCCTCTTCCGACCAGCACGCCGATCAAGGTCGCGACGCCGCTCACATCCAAGGCCGGTGTTGCCGCCGTGGTGAACGGCGAGACGATTTCCATGAGCCTCTATGTGGATTACAGCAACTCGGAGATCGATCAACTGCAGATGGACCACCAGGATGCTACGACCGGCGCGACGATCAAAGCGATTGACGTGCGCACGACAGCGGGCAAGGTGGCTGTGAAGCAGGCTCGCCAGCAGGTTCTCGACAGTCTGATCAAGAACTACGTGGTCGTGGCCTACGCACGCGACCATCATTTGCTGCCTACACAAAAACAGGTAGACACGGTGCTGAACGGGTATTACAGCCAGAGCAACGGCAAGGCTGCCTTCTTGAAATTGGCGGCGAGCGAAGGGTTCACGCCCGCCGACGTCAACGAGATCGCGTATTCGTCGGCAGCTATCCAGTCCGTGATGACCAAGGTGACGGCCAACACTCCGTGCAACCCATGCGGCGAGCGACACGCACGGCACATACTGTTCAAGGCCTCCGATCAAAAGCTGGCCGAGCAAGTGGCAAAACACCTGCAGGCGGACAAGGGGTCCGACTTCGCGGCGTACGCCAAGAAATACTCGACCGACACGGGCAGTGCCAAGCAGGGAGGCGATCTGGGCTGGTTCCAGCAGAGCGACATGGTACAGCAATTTGCCGATGCCGCCTTCAAGCTCAAGATCGGCCAGGTGAGCGATCCCGTGAAGTCGACCTATGGCTGGCACGTGATCCAGGTGCTGGGCCAGCGGGCCTCGTCGACCCAGCAAAGCACGTACTTCACCACCTGGGTGAATAAGGGGCAGAAGGCAGCCACGATTCACACCTATGTGAAGATATAGCCGGAAGGATGTAGTGTCAGGCTCAGGAGATCGCTCGCGGCGCGCATCTCCTGAGAAACATGGGAGGGGCGGCGTCGGTGACACTGGTTGAAGCACTACTGTCTGCACGGCTGTTCCTCGTGCCACGGCTTGCCGGCGATCGACTGTACTTCGTCAGCAACATGAGTGGGCGCCTGAGCCTGTACGTTATGGACGCGGGCGGCGGCGTGCCCGAGCCGCTACTCCCGCCCGGCATCGCGCTGCAGAATCCGGAGCTGGTGGGCGGTGACCTGTACCGCGTGTTCCCTGAGCTTGGCGTCGTCTGCGTGATGATCGATCGCGACGGCGACGAGAACTACCAGCCGATGCTCATTCCCCTGGAGGGAGGCATCCCGGAACCCGCATTCGGCGATCAGCTTGCGGACTGCCGCGTGCATCTCGCCGGCGCCGATAGCGCGCAGGGGATTGTGTACCTGGTCTCCGAGATGCTCCGGCAATCGCTGTGCACGGCGTTCAGAGGCGACCTTCGCACGCTCGAGCTCACGCCCATGCTCGCCAGCCAGCACAGTCTCCGGGTCGCGGCGTGGACGGACGACAACGCTCGGGCGGTCTTGATCGAGCAGTATTCGGGCGGCGATGCCACGCTGTGCGTGTGGGACGGCGCGCGCACGGGGTCGCAGCTCCTGTTTGGCACGCCTCTGGACGAACGCGGTCCGTCGAGGGAATCGTCGCTCACCGGCTTCAGCGCCGGATCTTTCACCAGTGACCAGAACGACTTCCTGTGCGTGACGAGCATCTTCGACGATGCCTACGGTCTGGGGCGTCTGCATGCGGGCGCCTCGCACATGATCGACCCGGTGCGCATCCTGAACGTACGTCACTCTGGCAGGGGCACACTGTGCTCGATTGAACGGCTGACCGGCGACCAGTACCTCGTGGGTTACAACATCGATGGCAGCTCGTGGCTCTATGAAGGCAGCTACGATGCCGCGGCGCGTACTATGACCCTCACGCGGACGCTGTGCGGCGCCGAGCCGTCGGCCAGCGGCGTGCTGGAGTCCGCCAGCTATGACAGGGCGGGCGATCGCATCGCCATGTCGTTTTCCAGCGCGACCTCGCCGACCCAGATCTACGTCGTCGACCGCGGCGCCGGCTGGAGCGTACGCCAGGTCACGCATGAGCGGGTGCTTGGACTGCCGCGAGCACACCTCTCGGCCGGCGAGGACGCCTCGTTCACGTCGTTCGACGGCCTCCGCATCTCCGCGCGGCTCTATCTGCCCGCGCCGGCCCTGGGCTACTCGGCGCCTTACCCTCTGGTCTACTACATTCACGGCGGGCCGCAGAGCCAGGAACGGCCGGACTTCGCGTGGTTTTCCATGCCGCTGATCCAGCTCCTCGCCCTCAGCGGCTTTGGCGTCTTCGTGCCCAACGTTCGGGGCAGCACCGGTTATGGCCTTTCGTACATGACGAAGGTCGATCGCGATTGGGGCGGCGACGATCGCCACGACCACGTGCACGCCATGCGGGTGCTGGGCGGCGATCCTCGGATCGATCTGAGCCGGGCCGGGGTCATAGGGCGCTCGTATGGCGGATACATGACTCTCACCCTGGCAGCGAGGCATCCTGAGCTGTGGGCCGCGGCCGTGGATATGTCCGGTCCGGTCGATCTGCTTACCTTCCTGGACCACATTCCGGCCACATGGAAGCCGCAGTTCCAGATCGCGCTCGGCGACGTCGTGCGCGATCGCGACTTTCTGGTCGAGCGGTCTCCCATCACCTACATCGACGATCTCTCGTGCCCTATGCTGGTCATTCAGGGCAAGAACGATCCACGGGTGGTGGAATCGGAGTCGCGCGCCGTCGTGGACTCTCTGCGGGCGAAGGGTCGCGACGTGGAGTATCTGCTCTTCGAGAACGAAGGACACGACGTGCTGAAGCACGAGAATCGCGTTGCCTGTTACCAGGCTATTGGCGCCTTCTTCAGGCGCTATCTGCGACCGGCGCGGCCCGCTTCCTGAGAATCGGACGGGCCTGGGTGAACGGCACTGCCCTGAAGATAGGTCAGCGCCTCGGAGCAGGCCGAGGCGCTGATGGACCGCAGGGAGGGCTATCAGGAGTTAGGTGAGAACGTTGATCGACAACTGTCGCCGGTGCGCGGGCTCAGCCTGACGCGGAAGAGCAACGTCGAAGGCGTAGATGCGTCTACCCAGAACCGAATGGAACGAGCCGGTTATCGTCTCCCGCTGACCGGCCGGTATGCGGCGGAGCCGCTTCTGAAGCGCGGACTCGACGGGCTTGCGTTCAACCTCGAGGATTGTCATCGCCTGCACCCTTCGTTCCTTGCTGGCGGTTGCCGCCTGCGACTCGTGGGCCTCGGGCCTTACGATCAATAGCTCCGCGATCTCGATAGGGGCATTGTGGCGCCTGCCAACACTTGCCGAAAGTGGTGTTGTGGACAACTGCCGGTCGACCTGTGCAATTGGCAGCCGGTTGTCCACACCGTCGCTTGGTTACGGCGCCTACCGGCCGCCGACTACGATGGCTGCTGCCACCGCGACCGGCCAGCACAGGTTGAAGAGCGATTCGCCGCCGCTGCCCGTTCGCACGCGCAGAAACGGCGGGAGCAGGTGCAGACTGGGCTGCGAGTCCCCCGGCCACCACAGTGGTATGCCGCGCAGCGTGAGGGCATCTGCTACCAGGTGCGAGATATAACCGAGGGCGAACGCTGCTCCGATGCCGGGCAGGGCAGGGGCGAGGACCGGCCCCAGCGGAACGCAGACCGCGCCGAGCACGATAGCAGTAGGCGGTGCGTGCGTCCAGCCGCGATGATGCCCCGGCAGGCGGTGGACGAGCCCGGAGACGCCCCCGGCCGCTACCAGCGCGGCGAGTGCCGCGAGCGTGCCCACGGTAAGTGCGTAGACGTGCCGCCACTGCACCGGCCAGTCCAGCAGGCCGGCAGGCGGCAGCCAGCGCGCCACGATCGCCTCGCCGGTCGCCAGGAGCGCCAGCAGCCAGAGCAGGAAGACAAACAGGCGATCCAGGCGTCCCGCGTAACCGCCGAGCACGGCGGCGGCCAGACGGCCTGCCGCGGCAGACGCGGCGAACGCCGGGCGTGTCACAGCTCCCTGGGCACCCGGAAACACGCCGGCTCCGGCCCGCTGAAGGGCACGAGTCTGGTTGGCAGGAAACCGCGTGACCAGCGACCCGGGCTGATCGATGTCGGGCAACAGCCCGCCCAGGGCAGCGGCGGCGACCAGCGCGATCCAGACAGCGGCGCTGAGGGCCGGCAGGCTGAGCACACGCGGGCCGTCGAGCGAGTAGGTGAGGTGATGGCACATGCCTCCCGGACTCGGGGCGATCCCGGTCAGGACGACTACAGGCACCGACGTACCCACGGCGAACGCGAGGTGTGTTCGGCCGAGCATCGTAATCGCTACCACGACGACATTCTCACCGCCCCTACGCGTTGCACGTCCTCACATTGTATACGAACACGTGACCTATCTTGCGCTACGACAGGTGGGTGCGCGGAGGGCTGCAGCTCTGCGCGCCCGTCGCACCGTTTCATTCTTCTCGCGGTTTCCTGGTACCGGCGGCAGCAGTCGCCGGGGAATTTGGTGCCCTGGCGCGAGTGATCGATGCCCGCATAGGGTCATAGCTAGAGGCAAGCCCTAATAGTACTATGCATGTGTGTTCCGGCCGAGGGGCGAATGCCTGGGCCGATTTGTTCGCCGCGCGGCCGGCGGTCCCGGCACGCGAGGTGAAGGGACACCGTACTGGGGACATGAGATGGAAATGACCAAGAGGCAGGAGCGAACGGTGGCCGTTCCCGAAGCCGCCGCGCCGGCATACGCCATGCCGGTCCTGATACTGAAGGCGATGCGCCCGCGGCAGTGGACCAAGAACTTGCTGTGCGCGGCTGCGCTCGTGATGGCCGATCGCTTCCGGGACGTCACGTCCGACGTCAGGATGCTCGCCTGCGTGCTGTTGTTCTGCACCCTCTCGGGCACGGTATATCTGCTGAACGATTCGCTGGACGTGGAGCAGGACCGCCTGCATCCTACGAAGCGATTTCGCCCTGTTGCCTCCGGACGGCTGCCCGTGCGCACCGCGCAGGTGGCCGCGGTAGCGATCGGAGGCGCCAGCCTGGCCTTGAGTGCCGGCCTGGACTTCTCGTTCCTCGAGGCCGCCGCGGCGTACATGGTGCTGCAGTTGGGCTACGTCTTCTACCTGAAGCACGAGGTGCTGCTGGACGTGTTCGCCATCGCCCTTGGCTACGTAATTCGCGCCGCGGCCGGCGCCGTGGCGATACGCGTGGAGATATCGGTCTGGCTCTACCTGTGCACGATCCTGGGCGGCCTGTTTCTCGCTCTCGGCAAGCGTCGCGGTGAGTTGATCGAGCTGGAGGATCAGGCGGCTGTTCACCGGCGCAACCTGGGCGAATACAGTCTGGAGCTCGTCGATCAATTGATCACCATCGTGTCGTCGTCCATCATCGTCTCCTACTCGCTTTACACGTTCACCGCGGCGAACCTGCCATCGAATCACCAGATGATGGTCACGGTGCCCTTCGCCGTCTACGGCGTGTTCCGCTACCTGTACCTCGCGCACGAGCGTGACCAGGGCGGCAGCCCGGAGGAGATGCTCTTGCACGACCGGCCCCTGCAGGTGTGCATCCTCATGTGGGCGGCGATCGCGATCGCCGTGGTCAGTGGCTCCGGGCATGGCCCGTAGGTTCTTCCTCTCGATCCTGTTCGGGCTCGTCGTACTCAGCGTCCTGGCCCTGATCGGAGACGCGCCGCGGGTGGCCAATGCCCTGCGGCAATTCCCGGTGGGCTATCTGCCGGCGATCCTGCTGCTCACGCTGTGGAACTACGCGCTACGCTTCGTGAAGTGGCACATGTACCTGCGCAGGCTGCGCATCGCCATCGACTTTGCCGATAGTCTCGGCATCTTTCTCTGCGGGCTCTCCATGGCGATCACGCCCGGCAAGGCCGGCGAGCTGCTGAAGAGCGTGCTGCTCCGCAGGCGGGCCGGCACGCCGCTCACCACGTCGGCGCCCGTGGTGCTGGCTGAGCGCCTGACCGACGGGCTGGCCATGATGGGCCTGGCGGCTACCGGGCTGATCCTGTACAGGCAGGCGGTACTGCCTATAGCGGCGCTACTGGCCGTCTTCGTGGCTATCATCGTCGTTTCGCAGGCGCCGTTCGTGCGCACGCGCATCCTGCCCTGGCTGCAAGTGCATCGGCGGCTGGCGCGGCGCGCCGACGAGGTAGGGCGGTTGTTCACCAGCGCGAGACTGCTGCTGGCGCCTGGGTTGCTGCTCACCGCCGTCTGCATCGGACTGGTGTCGTGGAGCGGAGAATGCATGGCCTTTTACCTCGTGCTGCACGGGCTGGGAATAGGCACGGGCTGGGACGTGCTGGTGCAGGCGGCTTTCGTGCTGGCCGTGTCCACGCTGGTGGGATCGGCGTCGCTCTCGCCCGGCGGCCTTGGATCGGCGGAGGCGAGCTCGGCAGCACTGCTCGTGGCCGTGACGCACACCCAGCTGACCAACGCCGTAGCTGCTACGCTGCTGATACGGCTCTGCACGCTCTGGTTCGGCGTGTGCGTCGGTCTGGTATCGCTCTGGGCCTACAGAGGCCGCTTTGGCGGCTGGCGGGGATCAGACGCCGCGGTCCGGGCGGAGTCACCGTCGATCTGAGCGAGCCAGGGCGTGAGGCAGAGGGTGCCGTGCCAACCCGTGGTCAGGCGGACGGGCGAGGCAGTGCACGGTCGCCCGTCCGGATTGCGCCTCCTCGGGCGAGCCGGCGAGCATGCGACGATGTCGCCGATTCGCGCTCACTCGGCGGTCAAGGGGGGTGCAAATTGGGACGACGAGGCAGTAACGCCTTGACCGGAGGCAGCGAAGGCTGGGTATACTGACACGGCGCACCATGCGGATGCATGGTGCCGGTGCGCCTGCCAAGGATCGACATGCTTCAAGAAGACGACTGGACGTATGGGCCCAACGGGTTGCCCATGGAAGCGCCCAGTGTGCACACGCAGCCCACGCTTGTGCTCGCCCCGGTCCCCCCGCCCAGCCCCCCCGGCAGCAAGCCGCGCTGGCTGCTGCGCGTTGGACTTGTCCTGCTGGGCATTGCCGTCGTGCTGGCCGGAAGTTTCGGCTATTTCTGGACCGACCCCGCGGCGCTGGGCTGGCTCAGCCAGCCGTTTCTGCCCTCGGCCGCGAACGCCGTGCCGTGGAACGGGTCGGACCCGATCAATGTCCTGGCCCTGGGCGAGGATCAGCGGTACCCGGGCGAGAAGACGCATTCCGACACCATCATCGTGATGACCGTCGATCCCAGCCATGGGAAAGTGCGGATGGTCTCCATCCCGCGCGATCTGGCGGCGAGCGTGCCGGGCTATGGCGAGATGAGCAAGATCAACGAAGGCAACTACCTGGGCGGGCCGGCGTACGAGGCATACACCGTGGAGCATGCGCTCGGCATACCGATCAGCTACTACATTGTGCTGCGCTTCCAGACCTTCAAGACGGTGATCGACGCCTTTGGCGGCGTCAACATCAACGTCGATCAGAAGATTGACGACCCGACCTACCCGGCGCTGCAGGGCAACGGCTTCGCGCCGCTGCATCTTGAACCCGGGCATGCAGCACATGGACGGCGCCACGGCCCTGGCGTACGTGCGGGAGCGGCACGCATATACGACGGGGGACGAGGTGCGCGTACAGCACCAACAGCAGCTAATCTCCGCCTTGAAGTCGCAGGCTCTGAGCCTGCGCACCCTGTTCCGCCTGCCCTCGATCTACAGCGCTCTGCGCAACGCTTTCCAGTCCAACATGCCGGCCAGCATGTTGCCGGTGGTGTTCCTGGAGATGGTGAAGACCGGGAGCATGCAGCACGTGTACTTCAGCGACACGAACGGCATGGTGACGCAGTGTATCGGCTACGACCAGGGTGCGGACCTGTGCCCGACGCCGGCCTTCCAGCCGCAGGTCGACGCGCTGTTCCAGAACCAGCAGCTGGCGAGCGAGCACGCGACCGTGTTCGTACAGAACGGCAGTAAGCTGAACGGCGAAGCCACGGCGGTTGCCGGTACGCTGACCACCTGCCATTTCGACGTCGTCGGGAGCGGCAATGCAGCCACGAGCGCCCAGGCGCACACGACGGTGATCGTGAACAGCGCTTACCCCTCCGCGCCATACACGACGCGTCTGCTGCGCCAGATGTTTCAGGCGAAGCTGGCGACCAGCAACATGCCGGACGTGCACGCTCAGGTGGTGTTGCTGCTGGGCGACGACGTGCCGCAGGTGCAGTAGGGCAGGCGGCCACATGCCCACCGTGGACGCCCGGCCGACGGGTCAGCCGCGGGCGGTCGGTCGGGGCGGCGGGGGTTGTCCGGCGGATTACCGGTCTGCCGGATGCTGCTTGCGGCGGATGGTCCAAGCGTGGTAGGATCTGCGCATCGGACGGGCGATCCCAAGGGGGGGTGCGCGCCGAGCACGCGGGTGTAACTCAGTTGGCAGAGTGTCTGCTTCCCAAGCAGAATGACGAGGGTTCGAGTCCCTTCACCCGCTTTTATTCTCCTCCGGCAAGCTCCATCTTCCTCCATCTTCAAAGTCTCTTTAGCACGAGAACCGGCCCACTTTAGCACGTTCTTTAGCACGTGAGCTTCTGCTGGCGAATGTCTGCCCCGACCGGGTGCAAGCGATACTGCAAGCCTCGCGGGCAGCCGAGGAAGGGACGTCATCGAATGCCATGTGCGCTTTTCGCCCGCTTTTGCGTGCGGCGCAAGATGGCAGACGTTCCAGCTCTGCTGCACAGCCTGGGCACTGAACCGTGTGAGCCGGACAACATTGCTTGAGAGCGTCGGTGACCCATAGACGCGCGAACAGGCTACCGTTCGCTTCTCCCGGGCGCATGGGCGAGGAACGTCTGCTTGCACCTCGAGCGTCTGCCAGCCCGAAGCGCATATTCGAACACGGGCCATGCCTCATTCGCGGCTGAGCAGGGCAAGCAGGAAAAGTGCGATCTCGACGAGCAGGAGCATGGCCACCACATATTGGCCGTCAGACAGCACCAGAGCCTGGCATGCTCGAAGGGCTGGCTGCTCAGCTCCATCCAGGCCAGCCTGGTGCACGGCGAGCGTGAAGGCGTAGAACATGCCGAACGTGAAGTTCCGCGACCACTGCGACACATCGTACGTGAAGGCGCCTCGCCGCCAGCCGTACTTTCCCACGCGCGCGACCACTCGTGCCAGTTCGGCGCCTTCGACAACCGCGAACGCCCCGGCTACCCAGCACCAGATGACCCCGATCCACAGGACGGGCAGCGCGTGGCTCACCGTCGCCGCCAGCCCGCTGATGGACATGGCGCCGTGCACGATGCAGTGGGTGGCATCTCCGTCCTCGCGCAGGCGCCAGGTCGCCGCGCGCGCTGCCAGCCAGAGCATAAGCCCAATGCCGCATGCATAGAAGGCAATGCCTGCCAGCACCAGCGCCAGCGCGACGTCGCGTGGCTCGCTCTGCGGCAGCACCGTGTGCCAGGCGATCACCAGGGACTGCGTGCTGACGCTCGTAAGCAGGATCCTGCCATTCAGTGGCCGGCGCGCGGCCACAGTGGCGAGAGCGCGCACAGCCCGGACGGCAAGGCTGAGATACCACGGCCAGAGCGCGAGAGCCGTCAGGCCAAGTGCATCGGCCAGGGGCTCCCAGCGCGGCAGCGCCAGGTGCACGACCTCAGCCAGAACCGACGTGCCGGCGACCCATGTGCCGACCGCCAAGCTCGTGCCCGGCTTCACGAGACTCAGCTGCAGCCTCCCACACAGCCCATCGTTCGCGAGCAGCGCTGCCATTATGGCCCACAGGCCGAGCAAGAGAATGCCCAGTGCGCTAGTGGCGTCGGGCAGTGGGGAGGGAAGCCGTTGCAGCGCCGCCAGCACGAAGATGCCGATGGCCATCAGCGCGGCGGGGGAACCCGCGGGCACTCGGGGCAGCGCCGGCGCCACGGTTTGTCAGGCGCGTGCTCGCGCGTAGCGACGGCGATAGAGCACGTATGGCCGCCCCAGATACTGGATGGGGTAGCTCCAGGCGTGCACCAGCCGGCTGAAGGGCCAGAGCAGGTAGAGCAGCCAGGCCGCCGTGGCATGCACCTTGTACACGAACGGTGCCGCTTCCATCAGCTCGGGATGCGGCTGGAAGAAGAAGAGACCCCGGAACCACACGCCCAGCGTCGGGCGGTAGTCGTAGCCGCCACCGAAGGCGTTCACACCCAGCGTCTCGCCAATGCCCAGCCCGATGACGACCGCCAGCAGCACGAAGGCCACGACGTCGGTCGGCGACGTGGTCACGCGCACGCGCCGGATGAGCGTGCGGCGGTAGATCAGTATGGCGAGGCCCACCACGCAGGTGATGCCGGCACCGCCGCCCGCCGTGGCCGAGAGGGCATGGTATTCGCTTTCAGTGACGCCGATCGCCGCCGTGGTCTGTTCTGGAACAAGGATGCCCAGCACGTGTCCGGCTATCGCCGCCAGCGCCCCGTAGTGGAAGAGGATGCTGCCCCACGCCAGCAGACGGCGCTCCAGGATCTGGGTCGAGCGGCTGGTCCAGCCGAACTGGTCGCGGCGGTAGCGCCAGACGTGGCCCACGACGAAGATGGCGACGGATACATACGGCAATACGATCCACAGGAAGAGATCCGACGCCTTCATCGCACGGCTTCCTCAACCGGCATGGCTTCCGGTGGCCCGTAGGGTGCAAGTCCGACCTGCTCGGCAGGCGGTCCATGCACGATGAGCTCCTGCACGCGCTGACGTTGTCGCGTCGTGAGCCCCGGCAGGCTGCCCCGGACGGCGCCGAGCAGGTGGGCATAGGGGCTCTCCATCTCCTGCAAGCTGCGGTGAACGAGCGCCAGCGCCGCCTGGTACTCGGCCAGCACGTGCTCGCCGGCTCCCGGCGGTGCGCCGGCGGCGAACTCGAGCATCACCGGCAGGTAGTCGGGTAGCTCGCCATCCTCCAGGATCAGCCCGGCCAAGCGGTAGAGGCGCTTGAGGCGCAGCAGGGCCATGCCGCGCTTGCGCGTGTCGCCGTAGAGGTAGTAGCTGAGATAGAGGCCCGCGCGCTTGTGCAGGTCGAAGGTCTCGACGTAGGCCTGTGCCAGCGCAGTGGCCGGCGCATGCGCCCAGTAAGCGCAGAAGCGCTCGAGCGCCACTCTGCGCGGCGAGGCGGGAAGGGACCTCACGGCGTCAAGGATCTCGCTGCGTGCGGCGCAGAGGCGATCGCCGGGGTAGCGCAGCAGAATAGAGAACAGCTTGTACAGCAGCCGGGTCTGCTCGGCATTGGCACCACGGGCGCGACGTAGCATATGCACTCCTCAGGATGGCTTGCCTTGCTGACCATCCTCGCCAGACTGGCTTGCGCCGCCGGAGGGTGCCATCTTCAGCAGCATGAACTTCCCGTTGTCCGTTCGCTTGCTCTCGCGACTGGGTGGCGGAATGGCGCCGCAGTTGCCGGGCCCGCCGGCGAAATCGAGACCGCAACCTCCCTGCTGCTCGAGCAAGCGGCCGGCGAGCTCAGTATGGGCCGGCGGCATGACGTAGCGATCCTCATACTTGGCGATCGCGAGAAGCCGGTACAGCGCCTCGATCTCCTCGACGGTCATGCCGACCGCGCTCGGCACCTTGCTGATCGACCTGCTTGTTGACTTCTTTCCGCCGCATGTAGGCGCGCATCGCCGCCAGCCGCTTGCAGCACCACGCGGATCACCTCGGCGTCGCCGGCGGCGAGCAGATTCGGCCAGGTACTCGACGGGGATGCGCAGCTCTCGATGGCGGGGAAGACGTCGTCCGGGTCGGCCGTCGATGCCGCTGCTCCTCGAGCGCGCTCACCACCGGCGAGAGCGGCGGCACGTACCAGACCATCGGCAGGGTGCGGAACTCGGGGTGCAGCGGCAGCGCGACCCGGTAGCGCATGGCCAGCGCGTAGACCGGCGAGCGCCGCGCCGCTTCGATCCAGTCCTCGGCGATGCCGTCGCGGCGCGCCTGCCGCCAGCACCGCCGGGTCGTGGGGGTCCAGAAAGACGCCCAGCTGCGCATCGAGCAGATGCTGTCGGATCGGGCGACGGACGCGGCCTCCTTGCACGCGGTCGGCGTCGTAGAGGACGAGCCCGATGTAGCGAAGCCGTCCGACGCAGGTCTCGGAGCACACCGTGGGCTGCCCGGCCTCGATGCGCGGATAGCAGAACGTGCACTTCTCGGCCTTGCCGGTGCGGTGGTTGAAGTAGACCTTCTTGTACGGGCAGCCGGAGACGCACATCCGCCAGCCGCGGCACTTGTCCTGGTCGACCAGCACGATGCCGTCCTCCTCGCGCTTGTACATGGCGCCCGACGGGCAGGAGGCGACGCAGGACGGGTTGAGGCAGTGCTCGCAGATGCGCGGCAGGTAGAACATGAAGGCCTGCTCGTACTCCAGGCGAGACCTGCTCCTCGAGCCTGCTCGAGGTTCGGGTCGTGCACGGCGTGCTCGGGGGCGCCGCGCCAGGTCGTCCTCCCAGTTCGGCCCCCACTTGCATCTGCATCGGCTCGCCGGTGAGCTGCGATCTCGGGCGCGCCACGGGATCGTGCTGCTGAGCAGCGGCGCGCTGATCAGCGTCTCGTAGTCGTACGTCCACGGCTCGTAGTAGTCGTCGAGCGTCGGGCAGCTCCGGGTTGCAGAAGATGTTGAGCAGCTTCCGCAGCGGCCGCCCGCCTTGCAGGCGCAGCCG
Organism: uncultured bacterium; assembly: GCA_963827235.1. GTDB lineage: Bacteria > Chloroflexota > UBA5177 > JANWHV01 > JANWHV01 > JANWHV01. The sequence goes on along the minus strand of CAWHAE010000005.1, from coordinate 28,852 downwards.
GCCCTCGCCGGTCGAGCTCCCAGCCGCCCTTCCACTGCTCCTGGTCCTCCCAGCGTGCGCGGGTAGCCCTGACCCGGGCTTGGTCTCCACGTTGTTGAACCACATGTACTCGGCGCCGCGCCCGGTTGGTCCACACCTGCTTGCAGGTGACGCGCAGGTGTGGCAGCCGATGCACTTGTCGAGATTCATCACCATGCCCACCTGGGCCATGCACGCAGCATCAGTACTCGACCTCCTGTCAGGCGCTTGCGGATGACCGTGATCTCGTCGCGCTGCGATTGCCGGTGGGGCCGTAGTAGTTGAAGCCGTAGGAGAGCTGGGCGTAGCCGCCGATCAGGTGAGTCGGCTTCATCAGACGATGCGCGTCAGCGAGTTGTGGTGCCGCCGCGGTTGCCGCTCAGCTCGCGTCGAGCGGCACGTTCGATCGTGGCGGTCCTTGGCGTGGTACATGTAGCACGACGCCCTCGGGCATCCGGTGGGTGACGACGGCGCGGCAGGCGACGACGCCGTTGCGGTTGAAGGCCTCGATCCAGTCGTTGTCCGCGACGCCGATGCGTCTCCGCGTCCTCGACGGCTCAGCCAGATCACCGGTCCGCCCCGGAACAGAGTCAGCATGTGCAGGTTGTCCTGGTACTCGGAGTGGATCGACCACTTCGAGTGCGGCGTCAGGTAGCGCACCGTGACCTCGAGCACGGCCCTCCTCGCCGAGCCTCTGGCTCGCCGAAGTGGCGACGATACTGTCGAGCGGCGGCCGGTAGGCCGGCAGCCGCTCGCCGAGCTCGAGCATCCAGGCGTGGTCGAGGTAGAAGTGCTGGCGCCCGCTCAGGGTGTGCCAGGGCTTGAGCCGCTCGACGTTGATCGTGAAGGGCGAGTAGCGCCGGCCTGCGCCTCGATGCCCGACCACTCGGGCGAGGTGATCACCGTGCGCGGCTGGTTTGGGTGTCGGCGAAGGTGATCCGCTCGCCCTCGTGCGTCGCTCGGCGAGGTCCGCGAGCTGCACGCCGGTGCGCGCTTCGAGCGCCTGGAAGCCCGCGACGCGCCAGCCGGCCGTTCGTCGTGCCCGACAGGGCGAGGATCGCCTCGCAGGCGTGCTCGGCGCGGCCAGCGCACGGCCGCCCGTCGGCGACGCCGCCGCGGACCGCGCCGTTCCGCCGCCGCAGGTAGTCCACCTCGTCGTCGGGCTTCCAGCGCGACGCCCTTGTCGCGCGTGCCCGAGCTGTTCCACGCAGCGGCCCGAGCGCCGTCATCTTGTCCGCCACGGCGCCGTAGTCGCGCTCGACCACGACGAGCTTCGGCATGGTCTGTCCCGGGTATCGGCTCGCACTCGCCCGCCTTCCAGTCGCGCACCTCGCCGAAGGGCTGGGCGATCTCGTCCGGCGTGTCGTGGAGCAGCGGCGCCGCGACCAGGTCGTGTCGCACGCCCAGGTGGGTGGCGGCGAGCCGGGAGAACGCCTCGGCGATGCGGATGAACGCGTCCCAGTCGGTCTTGCGCCTCCCACGGCGGGGCAGAATGGCCGGGTTGAAGGCGTGCACGAACGGGTGCATGTCGGTGCGAGGAGAGGTCGTACTTCTCGTACCAGGTCGCCGCGGGCAGCACCACGTCCGAGAACAGGCAGTTGCTGGTCATGCGGAAGTCGATGGTCGTGAGCAGGTCGAGCTTGCCCTCCGGCGCCTCGATCGCGCCAGACCACCTCGCTCGGGCGCACGTCCGGCGGCGTCTCCTGCGGCCCGGACGGCCGTCCGTCGGCGCCGAGCAGATGGCGTAGGAAGTACTCGTGCCCCTTGCCCGAGGAGCCCAGCAGGTTCGCCCGCCAGACGGTGAGCACGCGCGGGAAGTTCTCCGGTGCATCGGGATCCTCGGCGGCGAAGCGCAGCCGCCCTTCCTGCAGCTCGCGCGGCGACATACGTCGGCCGACGTCGATGCCCTCCTGCTCGGCCTCGTCGGCCAGCTCGAGCGGGTTGCGATTGAAGGTGGGATAGGACGGCGTCCAGCCGAGCCGTGCCGCCTGCGCATTGGCGTCCACGAACTGCTTGCCGCGGAACAGGCCGCGGCCGAGCGGCGAGGCCAGCTCTTCGACCGTGAAGCCTCGTAGCGCCACTGGTCGGTGGCGAGATACCAGAACGGCGTGCCGGCCTGCTGTCGCGGCGGGCGCGTCCAGTCGAGGGCGAAGGCGATGCGTCTGCCAGCCGGTCAACGGCCGCACCTTCTCCTGGCCCACGTAGTGCGCCCAGCCGCCGCCGTTGACGCCCTCGCAGCCGCAGAGCGAGCAGCAGACTGAGGAAGGCGCGGTAGATCTGGTCGGAGTGGAACCAGTGGTTGGTGCCCGCGCCCATGCAGATCATCGACCGACCATTCGGTCAGCTCGGCGTTGTGCGGCGAACTCCCGCGCGATGCGCGCTGCCAGGTGCGCGTCGACCGAGGTGATCGGCTCCTGCCAGGCCGGCGTGTAGGGCTGCGGGTCGTCGTAGTCGGCCGGCCACGTCGCCCGGCAGCCCGTCGCGACGCCACGCCGTACTGCGCCAGCACGCAGATCGAAGACCGTCGTCACGAGGTGGTCCGCCGATCCGCATGACCGGCACGCCGCGCCGCACGCTGCCGCCGCCCTCGGTCGTACCGACGTCGAAGCGGGGCAAGTCCACCGCCACCGCTGTCGCCGGCTCGCCCGAACAGGGTCAGCACCGGCTCGATGCCGCCCAGGTCCAGGTTCCACTTGCCGATGCCCGGCGTCGCCGTAGCGGAAGCCGATGGCGCCGTTGGGCACGGCGGGCGCGCCCGTCGCCGCGTCGAACACGACGGTCTTCCAGTCGGCATGCTCCGCCGTCGTCGCCCAGATCCGACGGCGCGGAGGAACCGGTCGGGCACGATAGGCGTCCTCGCGCTCGCGCAGGGTGACGAGCAGCGGCAGATCGGTGAACCGCCGCGCGTAGTCCTGGAAGTAGGGGACCTGGCGGTCGACGTAGAACTCCTTGAGGATCACGTGGCCCATGGCCATGGCCAGCGCGCCGTCGGTGCCCGGCTGGGCCGGCAGCCAGTGGTCGGCGAACTTGGTGTGGTCCGAGTAGTCGGGCGAGACCACGACCACCTTCTGCCCGCGGTAGCGCGCCTCGGTCATGAAGTGCGCGTCGGGCGTGCGCGTGATCGGCAGGTTCGTGCCCCAGATGATCAGGTAGCCGGCGTTCCACCAGTCGCCCGATTCCGGCACGTCGGTCTGGTCGCCCCAGACCTGGGGCGAGGCGGGCGGCAGGTCGGCGTACCAGTCGTAGAAGCTGAGGATGACGCCGCCGATCAGCGAGAGGAAGCGCGTGCCGGCCGCATACGAGACCATGGACATGGCCGGAATGGGCGAGAAGCCCGCCACGCGGTCCGGCCCGTAGCGCTTGATCGTGTAGACGTGCGCGGCCGCGATCAGCTCCGCCGCCTCCTCCCACGTGGCGCGGACGAAGCCGCCCTTGCCGCGCTGGCGACTTGTACAGGCGCGCCTTCTCCGGGTCCTCCACGATCTCGGCCCAGGCCATCGACCGGGATCGCCGTGGCGCTTGAGCGCGTCGCGGTACAGCTCGAGCAAGCTGCCGCGCACGTAGGGGTACTTGAGCCGGAGCGGCGAGTAGGTGTACCAGGAGAACGAGGCGCCGCGCGGGCAGCCGCGCGGCTCGTACTCGGGCATGTCCGGGCCGACCGAGGGGTAGTCGGTCTGCTGGGTCTCCCAGGTGATGATGCCGTCCTTGACGTAGACCTTCCACGAGCAGGAGCCGGTGCAATTGACGCCGTGCGTGGAGCGCACGATCTTGTCGTGCTGCCAGCGCTCACGGTACGACGACTCCCAGTCGCGATCCTTGGCCACGAGCTGGCTCCAGCCCTCGGCGGAGACGGGCCCCTGGCGGAAGAACTGGTGCACCCGGAGTAAGGGGTTTTGGTTATCGCTCATGCGGCGCTCCGGCTCCGCGCGGGTGCGGCACGACGAGCGAGATGCTGGGAGGGGTTCACCACGTGTTCGTGCTTCACCTGGAACTGTCGCAGCACGCGCAAAAGATCGTTCCCTTCTCGGTCAGAGTAGAATAGTCTGTGTTAACTTTCCAACGCAACGGCGGCGGCAACCACTGTCTCGGCGGGGTCGTCCTGCGGCCTGCCTGAACACAGCATGCAGGGCGCGAACATGAATACCCGCTGCATGAATCGACCGTGCGCGCCGCAGCCCAGAACAGCAGCATGCCAGGCAAGCACGGTACCATCGTGCAGGGGTGAGACGTACGCGCACCATGACTTTTGTCACGGCAGACTATCGCGTCACTCGAATCGCGACCGGTCAAGTCGCACCATTCGCCGGGTCCAGCTCAGGAGATGGTCGCGAATCTGCCCTGGTGGCAGCCGGTCGATAAGTGCCGGGAACCGTGCGGAAGGCGATCGCCAAGCGATTCCAGGTATGGATGGCACTGACCGCCATGGTCAGGTCGACGCGCTCGTTCTCCCCGAACTATGCCCTAGCCTGCTCATACGCGGCGTCCGGGACGTGATTGTGGCTGATCAGCGTCACGGCCTCGGTCCAGGCTAGGGTCGCCCGTTCGCGCTCTTAGTAGAAGGGTGCCCCGCGCCACGCCGCCAATGCATACAGCCGCAGCTCGGCTGGCTTCGGCACAATAGTGGTCCGATTGAGCGGGGCGCAGTCAACCCCGCACAGGCCATCGGCCGGGATTCAGAGCCCGGTCAAGCCATCTATGCTGCGGTTGTGGTCCTTCTGATAGGTCGCGAGTCCCTGCGCACCCTTATGCTCTGCCCAATCAATCATCTGATTGCGGTCGCCCTGGTACTGTAGCCAAGGCACGCCGAAGCCGCAGGAGCCGGCGATGCGATCGAGATCGATCCGGACAATGGCCCGCACCCCGGGATACTCCGGAAATTGAGCAATGAGCGGCGCAAACTCGCCCTGCCCCGGCCGCACCACAGAGCCGCGACCGTAGAGTCGCACGATCTTGGGTGGCCCGTCGAACGCGCAGAACATCACGGTGACACGACCATTGTCGTTCAGGTGCGCCGCAGTCTCAATACCGCTTCCCGTTAGGTCGAGATACGCCACCGCTCGCGGACCGAGGATGCGAAAGGTGTCGAGGCCCTTTGGAGAGACATCCACGTGACCTCCGGGGCTGGTCGGGGCGGTCCCGACGAAGAATACGTGCTGGCGGCGGATGAACGTCGCGAGCACGTCGTCGATCTCCTCGAATACTTTACCCATGTGCCCGCCCCTTTCGAGTCGCCCACATCTGCCTAGCGCATTGCGCTCGCGCAAACTCCGCGCACGAACATACCGTATCCCGGCGCATGGAGCTCTCGTGGTCGGCATCATCGGGCGCCGCTCGTCGCACCCAGCGCTCACGAACAGGCCCTGATCGCCCCCGTCCCCCCGTCACCTGAATCGCGGCAACGGTTTACGCCTCGTGATTCGCCGACGCTGACCCAGAAGAAGGTCGCTACCCTGCCCTGCTGGCAGCCGGTTGATAGGTGCCGGGCACCGTGCGGAAGGCGATCGCCAGGCGGTTCCAGCCGTTGATGGCGATGATCGCCACGGTGAGGTCGACGAGCTCCTTCTCGCCAAACTGCGCGCGCGCCTGCTCATGCACGGCATCTGGCACGTGCTCCTGGCCGACCAGCGTCACGGCCTCGGTCCAGGCGAGAGCTGCCCGCTCGCGCTCGGAGTAGAATGGAGTCTCATACCACGCGGAGAGCGCATACAAGCGCTGTTCGGTCTCACCGGCCGCGCGCGCGTCCTTGGTGTGCATGTCGATGCAGTAGGCGCAGCCGTTGATCTGCGAGGCGCGTAGCCGCACGAGCTCGAGAAGCGAAGACTCAAGACCGCTGTGACGAGCATGGGCCCCTACAGCGCCCATCACCCGTATTGCATCCGGGGCAACCGCTCCATAGTTGATCCGCGATTCCATGGTCGTCGTTCCTTTCCCACATCTAGCGCCCGAGCCACCAGTCATGCCGGTATGGACGCGACCACAGGATCTTCCGCTGCCCGGCAGGCCAGCACGTGAGCGACCACGGTCGCCATCTCTGCCGGACCGACACGCGTCTCTGTCTGCGCCACCATCCATGCGTAGGTCGGCGAGGTACTCTCCTGATACAGGCGCCGCAAGTCCCATCGCGCGAGGATGCTGTCGGATGCGTGTACGAGACAGCGAGCCGGTCCGGTGGGAAAGAAGAGCGCGCGACTGGCGCCCTCAGGCACGTCAATGCTGACTTCGACGTCAAAGAGCAGTGCATTGTCTCCGGCGCTCAGCCGGAGCCAACGCGCGCCGCGCGCCACGCGGAGACCCACTGTCTGCCGGCCGGTTGGATCCGTGCACGCGGCACTGTGTCTCAGGAGCGCCTCGAGTCGCTCCATATGCTCATCCACGAGCTGCTTGACCTGCTCGACGTACGCACTATGTCCCACTGATAGGGGTATCGTTGCATGATTGTTCATCGGTCGCCTCCTCGTGCCGCTCGTCTGCCGCAGGCAAGGCCGTCGACTCGGCTGTCTACGGCCCACACGGCACGGGCGGCTTTATGATCTCTTGGGCAGGCAGCGCTGATCCTGGTGCGGCGAGAGCAGGTACGCCCCAAGGATCCAGACGGCCATGCCGGTGGAAGCCAGCAGCAGACAGGCGATTACTCCGTCCACGGCTGCGCTCATGTCCCGTGTCTGCATCGGAATCTCCTCACGCTCTAGACCACGAACCTGATCGCGGCTCCGTCTATCTGTGCCCACTTTGCACCAGACGCAGTATCGCTGCCGTGACTTTTGTTATCGCAGCAGGACCGACGGCTCCGTCCATTCACCACAAGCCGGATGGCGCGGCCAACGCGCGGGCGCCTGTCGCCGCCCCCTCAATGACGAGGCGGTCGTGTTCGTACGTCTGCTGCATTGCATCGGCGCCGGTTCCATCGACACTCGGCACAACCAACACCGCGTAGCCCGGAGAATGCGGCGTCGGCGCGGGATATGCCTCACCTACGATGTGCCGCATGCTGCCGGCGTCACGGCTGCCGACCACAACCAAATCTGCACGATAGTGCCCGGCTGCATCTCCGATGATCTCGGTCACCGTGCCGATCGCGGAATCGCGTGTGATCCGCGCCCCGTCGATGCCGTGCCGCTCGAGGCGCCGGGCGTATGTGCCAAGGCGGGCGATTGAGTCTCGGCGCTGCTGCGCGAGTCCGCACCGTTCCGCCACGCCGGGCAGGCCGCCACGGAGGATGAGGTGGCGCGGTACCAGTCGCGGCACCTCGTGGCAACTGCACCGGAGCCCCGCCTGCAGCCGCTTGCGCAGCGGCGCTACCACGGCACCGCAGGCCTCGCCGGAGACGTAGCCTTCGATCACGATGGTCGTGGGCCACGCACTGCTCGTCGCCGGCGGAACCGCGATGGCGTGCAGCAATACGATCTCGAGATCACGATCGGCGAGCAGCAACCCGGCCAGATCGATGATCCGGTCGTCGGTCGCGGTGCCCTCCAAGACGATCAACACGGTGTGCATCTGCGACTCCTCTCCGGTCATGGGTCTAGCACCTCTCTCCGTGCGGCTGAACATCGCCGCTGAGCCCGGTCGACGGCGCCACCCTCAGGCGCGCAGGAGTCGCAGGGCATTGACGACGACCAGGAGCACGGAGGCCTGGTGCACGAACATGCCCCCGGCCATGCCGACGCGACCGAAGAGCACGCCGACGAGCAGGGCGGCCGCCGTGGCCAGCGCAATCACAAGGTTTTGCCGGATCGCCCGTGTAGTAGCCCGCGCCAGTCGTAGGGCCTCGGGTAGCTTCATCAGATCGTCGGTCATGAGAACGATATCCGCCGTCTCCACGGTGAGCGCCGTACCCCTTGCACCCATGGCGATGCCGACGTCGGCGGCAGCCAGTGCCGGCGCGTCGTTGATGCCGTCGCCGACCATGGCCACGACGTGCCCTGCCTGCTGGAGCCGGCGAATGTGTGCGAGCTTGTCCACGGGCAGGAGGCCGGCATACACCTCGTCGATACCGACCTCGCGGGCGATGGCCTCCGCTGTGCGGCTTCCGTCGCCCGTCAGCAGTGCGATACGGCGCAAGCCGCCGGCCTTCAGACCCGCGACCATGGCGGCAGCGGCAGCCCTCCTGGTATCGGCGAGGCCGAAGATACCTGCCGCCCTGCCGTCATGAGCCAGTAGGACGGAGATCGTGCCGGTCTCTGTCAGATGGCGTATGCGCTCCTCGGCTTCCACGCTTATCGCAACGCCAAGCTCGCCCATGAGGGTTCTGGTGCCCACGGCGATAGCATGGCCCTGATAGGTGGCACTGACGCCTCGTCCCGCATGCACGGCGATCTCGTCGGCCTGGCGGACCGCGCCGACGGTTCTGGCCGCGTCGAGGATGGGCAGAGCGAGCGGGTGCTCCGAGCCGGCCTCCGCGATGGCCGCCCAGCGCAGCACGTCCTGCTGCGCCGGGCTCCAGGAGCCGGTGCGCGTGGCGAGCTGGCCGTCGACCGGCGGCAACGGTGCCAGGACGACCAGATCCGTCAGCGCTGGTGCGCCCAGGGTGATTGTGCCGGTCTTGTCCAGGGCCAGGGCGGAGATGCGGGTCGCAGCTTCCAGGTGCTCGCCGCCCTTGATCAGAATACCCCGCTGGGCCGCGCGGCCGATGCCGGCGACGACCGCCACCGGCGTGGCGATGACCAGGGCGCCGGGGCAGCCGATGACCAGCAGGGTCAGGGCCAGCCGGGTATCGCGCGTGGCCAGGAAGAGGACGACGCTCAGACCGATGATGGCCGGCGTATACCAGCGGGCAAACCGCTCGATGGACCGCTGCATCGGCATTTTGGCTTCCTGCGCCGCTTCCACCCAGCCGACGATGCGCGCCAGCGTCGTATCGGCGCCGGTGCCCGTCGCCCGCAACCACAGCACACCGTCCCGGCTGATTGTGCCCGCGTAGACCGGGTCAGCCACCGTCTTCTCTACCGGCAGCGACTCACCGCTGATCATGCTCTCGTCGACGGCGGCCCGTCCCCGCAAGACGGCGCCGTCGACCGGGATGCGCGCGCCGGGCCTGACCAGCACGGTCTCGCCCACCTGCACGTCGTCGGGCGCGATGACCACCTCGTCCCCCGCGCGCAGCACCGTGGCCGTCGCCGGGACCAGGGCAAGCAGGTGGGTCAGCGCCGCCCGCGTCCGGCCGAGCATCCGGGCCTCCAGGTAGGCGCCCAGCATGAACAGGAAGGTGACGGCGGCGGCTTCCCAGGCCTCGCCGATGGCCACCGCGCCGGTTGCCGCGATGGTGACGAGCAGCTCGATGGTGACCTGGCGGCGGCGCAGACCCAGTAATGCGCGCAGGGCGATGTCGGACCCGGCGATAGCGGCAGCGGCGACGAGCAGCCCGGACCGGAGGGTCGGGGATCCGGTCACCCAGCCGGCCCCGAACCCCGCGCCAATGAGGATCCCGCTGGCGGTGGTGAGCAGCAGGCGGCGCTGGGTGGGGCTGGAGAGCCAGGGGGACGACGCGCGCATCAGCGTGTTCCCGCCGTGGCCTGGTAGCCGGTCGCGCGCACGGTCTTCACCAGGTCATCCACGGTGACCCGCTCCGGATCGTGCTGTACCTCGATGCGGCCCGTGGTGAAGTGCACGGTGGCATGCTGGACGCCATCCACGTGTTTGAGCGCCTTTTCGATCTTCAGCACGCAGGATGGACAGGTCAGGTCTGGAGTTCGCAGAATGGTCTTCATCGTATGCTTCCCCTTGATGGAGTTCAACGTTCTGGGACCATCATAGGCGTGAGCCGCCGCCCGGTTATATGATCGGCGTCAAGTAGCTACAGCGTTTCACGGCCAGGAGCGATTGCGCGCCCGCACGACGTGAGGATGCGTGGAGACGTCTCGGCGACAAAAGTCACGGATCGAGAGCCTTGTCCGCGCTAGACTACCTCGATCACGGAGCCACGGGCTGGCGATGAGGTTCGCCACCGCCCGAGCACCACGGAGCGATTCTGAGCACACAGGGCAGCGGGCGAGGGCAGGAAGGAGCACGCGAAGTGGCACTTGCCATCAGCCGCGATACGGCAACTATCCCAGAACTCTTTGAGCTGGCGCAGCAGCTGCGCATCGACAGCATTCGCGCATCCACCGCTGCCGGATCGGGCCACCCCACCTCGGCGCTGTCCGCGGCCGGTCTCATGGCGGTCCTGCTGAGCAAGCACCTTGCCTATGACTTTGACGATCCGCGCAATCCCAACAACGACCATCTGATCTTCTCCAAAGGCCATGCCTCGCCGCTGCTCTATGCCATGTACAAGGCCGCGGGTGCCATCACGGACCAGGAGTTGCTGACCTTCCGCGCGTTTGGCTCGCGGCTGCAGGGGCATCCCACCCCTGCACTGCCCTGGGTCGACGTTGCCACCGGCTCGCTCGGCCAGGGGCTGCCCATCGGCGTGGGCATCGCCCTGGCCGGCAAGTACCTGGAGCAGCGGCCGTACCACGTGTGGGTGCTCTGCGGCGACTCGGAGCTGGCCGAGGGCTCGATCTGGGAGGCGCTCGACAAAGCGTCCTACTACCACCTCTCCAATCTGACCGCGTTGTGGGACATCAACCGCCTGGGCCAGCGCGGAGAGACGGCACTGGGCTGGGACTTGGAGACATACAGACGGCGCGCCGAAGCCTTTGGTTGGCACGCCCAGGTTGTCGACGGCCACCATCTGGCCGCCATGGACGAAGCGTTCGCGATTGCTCGCGCAGTCACCGACAAGCCCACGGTGATCATCGCCAAGACCGTCAAAGGCTGGGGCGTTCAGCGCACTCGCGGACAAGGAAGGCTGGCATGGCCGGGCGCTCCCGCCCGTGCTGGCGGACCAGGCGATCGCCGAGTTGGGCGGCAGCCGCGACGTGCGGGTGCAGCCGGCAAAGCCAGCGCGAGCGGCAACTGCCGTCACAGAGGCACCTGCCGAGGTCGCGTTACCGAGCTACGCTCTCGGCGAGCGGATGGCGACTCGCAAAGCCTTCGGCGACGCGCTCGCCGCGCTTGGCGCCCGCGCAGGCGTCGTCGTCCTGGACGGTGAAGTCGGCAACTCCACGTGCACGGAGCTCTTCGCCCAGCGCTATCCGGAGCGCTTCTTTCGAGATGTTTATCGCCGAGGAACAGCTGGTCGCCACCGCGGTCGGCATGAGCGTGCGCGGTTACGTGCCGTTTGCCGCCACCTTCGCCGCGTTCCTCAGCCGGGCCTACGACTTCATCCGGATGGCGGCGATCTCCGGCGCCAACCTGCGCCTGGTGGGCTCGCACACCGGCGTGGAGATTGGGCCGGATGGGCCGTCGCAGATGGGCCTGGAGGATCTGGCGGCGCTGCGAGCTATCCATGGGTCGACCGTGCTCTACCCCTCTGATGCAACGTCGGCCGCGAAGCTCACCGCCGTCGCGGCGGACACGCCGGGCATCGTCTACCTGCGAACCACCCGTGGCGCCTACCCGGTCCTGTATGGCCCGGGTGAGCCGTTCACCGTCGGCGGCTCGAAGCTGCTGCGCAGCTCCTCCCAAGACAGCGTCGCGCTGCTTGGCGCGGGCGTGACCGTGTACGCCTGCCTGGCGGCGGCAGACCAGCTGGCCGGGGAGGACATCCGGGCGCGTGTAATCGACCTCTACTCCGTCAAGCCAGTCGACCGCGATGCGCTTCGCCAGGCTGCGCACGTCACCGGCGGCCGCCTGGTAGTAGCCGAAGATCACTACCCGGAGGGCGGGCTCGGCGCGGCGGTGCTGGAGGCCCTGGCCGCCGAGACGCAACCACCGCAGATCATCCAGTGCGCCGTGCAGAGGCTGCCGAGCTCAGGCACGCCCGAGGAGCTCATGGACGCTGCTGGCATCGGGCCCAGGGGCATTCTCGACGCCGCGCATGCCCTCCTGGCAGAGTCGAGGATGGCATCGCGGCAGGAGTGAAGGGGTTGACGCACCTGCAGGATGTGTCAGAGTCCTCCGACGGGCCGTACGTGCCGTAGACGGTCGCGAGACTGGCGATGAGGAACCGGTACCGTTCACGACACCACAGCGAAAGACCTGGCGTCTGTTGCCAGCAGCACCCTACTCAACCGGGAATACGGACTGCCGGCGCTCGCGGGCTCGGAACGCAGGGCCAGCGTGCTTCTGGCGTACGAGGGGAGCGGCTACGATCCGATCGTCGCCGCACGATGCGCGGCCGCCGACGTGGGAGAGAGATTGAAGATGGTGGCATGTTTAGGTCTTCCACCGCTACGGTGGGCTGGTGGTAATCGGCACGGGTCTGCCGTTTGAATCGACGTCGAGGAGCAGCGCCCTGACCATCTGCCATCCACGAGACATCCGAACATCAAACACCATGCGCGTTACACCGGTCATGGGAAAGGCGAGCGAGACAGCGTACTGTCCGGGAGCGAGAGGCAGGGCTCCGCTCGCGTTCCTGGTTGACGTCGCTCTGCCGAGTGTAGCACACCGACGCCGAGAGCCTGATGCTGTCCTGGCGGCAGCTGCGCGGCAAGACTCACGGCGCGGCCTCCAGTACGTCGCGAGCCCTGCGATCGCTCATCACCCTGTCGTGATCCATCACGCCGTCCGCGTAAGGCTGTAGCGCAGGAGCCGATGGCTGCCACTCCCTATGGCTCAACCGACCTCTCCTGCTGTGACAGCCGGCCGAGCAGGTCTTGCTGCCGGAACGGGCCGGGCTCGGCGATGAGCTGCCTTGCGGCCTTCAGCTGCCCCCAGATGTTCCACAGCAGCACGCCGCGCACGCGCCCTGCGCGTAGGTAGTAGACGACGCCCTTGCGATAGGAATCCTGCCAATCGGCCACGGTCTGCAGCTTGGCATCCAGGTCGCCCACTGCCTCGTACCCCAGCTCGAACAAGTCGGAGTAGAAGAAGGGAAGGTGGTGATAGGGTTCTGCCTGGCCGGCCATTGCCTTGCCTGCCAGGCGGCCCATGGCGTTGGCGTTGTCCTCATGTTCCACCCTGCGGTGCTCACCCAGCGCGTGGTCCGGGAACTCGGCCACGTCGCCCGCCGCGTAGATATCAGGGTCGCTGGTGCGCAGGAACTGATCCACCTGGATACCGTTCCTGACGGCCATGCCGGCCTGCTCGGCCAGCGCTATGTTCGGCCGGATGCCGATACCCGCCACGACGCCATCCACCAGGAGCACCCGCCCTCCGGCGGTGCTCAGCGCGCACTGGTCGCCGCGGGGTTCCAGGCTCACGATCTCGTCACGCAGCACGACGTCCACCCCCTGCTGCCGGTAGAACGACGTCACGTAGGCGGACAGATCGGCTGGAAACAGGCGTGCGCAGATCGCATCGTCGCGCACGACGAGCACGACCTCATGCCCGGTCATGCGCAGGGCGGCGGCGATCTCCGCGGCAATGAAGCCGCCGCCGAGCACGCCAAAGCGTTGACCCTGATCGGCACGCGCGCGCAGCCGCCGGTAGTCATCGAGCGTGTGGAAGTAGGTGATGTGATCGTCGCCGAATGGCAGCCGGCGGGGCGTGCCGCCCGTGGCCAGAAGCAGCTTCTCGTAGCCGTAGACCGTACCCTGGCTGTCGCTGACTTGCTTGTTGTGCGGATTGACCGCCACGACGGTGCGGCCCAGATAGGTGGTTAGGTCCTGGGTCGCGAGTCGGATCCAGATGCGGTCGACGCTTCCGCCCTGCCAGAGCTTCTTGGACAGCAGCGGTCGCTTGTACGGCAGGTCGCTTTCCTCGCCGATCAGCCCGATGGAACCGTGGGCATCAACCTCGCGGATACCACGTACGGCAGCGGCAGCGGCCATGCCGCCGCCGATGATCAGATAGTGGTGTTGGTGCACGCTCATGCTTCGCTCTCCTGCTCCTCGTATCTCGGTAGGCGTGGGCCCAGCGCTCGTCCTGCAAGCGCTCCGGCGACGACGGTTGGGTTGACGGCCACGCCGCGGACACCGCGGCCGACGAGCGGCGGCGCATGTGGGGTGGCCACAAGGTTGCTCCTTGTCGTCATCAGGCGCCGTGTGCGCCATACGTTCATTGGATGACCTGGCGGCGTCTTTCTTACGCCCAGCCACTCGATACGGCGCGGCCATCGATGACGCACGACCGGCACGGTACACGGCTATATCCAGGCAAGCACTGGACGTCCGAGGCATCAAGAGGACGCGGACGAACTCCGCATGTCGCGAGCCCACCACGTTGCCGCAGCACTGCACCGACGCGTTCTTCGCGCTCTTGCGCCGCCAAGCTGGCTGACGCGGCCAGTCTTGAGCGTACGATAACGGCGTTAGGCTCAAGGATGAGGTCGCCTAGGTGCTGGGATGGATAGCGTCCAGCGCTTCGCGGTTGGTGCTCGTTCGAGGCCTGGCCATGCAAGGACAGCATGACCTTGCAGGTGAGGGCTGGGTGATGTCTCAAGAGACACTTGCTCGGCTCGCCGTCGGGCGCTCATACCTGGCGCGGCTTTGAGCAGGCGTCACGCCGGCGGTGGCCGGCTCGGCGCGATGCGTGCGCCGACGCCTCCACTCTCGCAAGAACTGCGCGGAGAATGGCGCTCTGGCCACTTGCAACGCTCAGGCTTAGCGAACCTGCGAGTCGAGTGCGCAACGACGTCGAGAGGTGCTGGCGCAGGAGTGCCTTGGCCCCGGGCGGTCCGGCCACGAGCAGGCAATCCAGCGGACGTTGGACATCGAGCTGCGCGATGAGCCGGGCAGTGTAGGCGGCACGCCCATGGTTCTCCCTGCGCGCGACCATCTGCCTTCTACCATCCGCGCGATGCCAGTCTAGCGCAGAACCACTGTCCTCCACGGCAAACTCACGGCCATCGTCAATCGTCGCCCCGCGCATCACGAAAACGCGGCTACGCGATGCATCGAACAACACGATGCCAACGCAGAGCGGTGGCCTTACCCGCGGTACACCACCGCCGGCAGCGCTACCCCCTGCGCCGGCTGCTTCGCGTAGCGGAGCTGACGTCTCGTTCACCATTCCCCCATCGGCTGCTCGCTGCAGCGCCCGTGACCGGCTGAGAACATCGCCGAACGGCGCCGGCGCGTATGGCCACCAGCCTTGCCAGATCACAATGTTCTATGATCACTGTAGTCCGGTGCTCGCCGCGCCAATGTGACTTTTGTCATGCCTGCCGTGTTGTGCCACAGATGCTTGAGACGTTGCTTCACCGCGTTGAGCTGAACTGGAGTCACGACGCCGGCCCAGCACGCTCCCGGCACGCGCCCATCGAGTCTCGATGAAGGCAGCTCGCCTATGCGCATCCTCACCATTGCCGACACCCCAGAACGCCTCCTCTACGACGACTTCGAGCCTGCTGCCTGGCGCGGCCACGTCGATCTCGTCATCTCGTGCGGCGACCTCGACCGCGAGTACCTCGAATACCTCGTGACCGAGCTGACCGTGCCCTTGCTCTACGTGGCCGGCAACCACGATACCGCGTATCGGACACATCCACCCGAGGGCTGCCAGGACCTCGCCGACCGGCTACTCACCATCGGCGGTCTGCGCCTCGTGGGGTTCGCAGGCGGCTTGCGCTACAACGCCGGTCCGGAGGCCTATCAATACACCGAGCGCCAGCTGGCTTGGCGGGTGCACCGGCTGGGCTGGCACGTGCGCTGGGCAGGAGGCGTGGACCTAGTGGTATCGCACACGGCGCCGCTCCATCGCAACCCGCGTCTTGATGCTACGGACTGGGCACACCGCGGATCCGCCAGCTTCCGGTGGTTCATCGAGCGCTATCGACCCCGGTACTGGCTCCACGGGCACAATCATCTGTTCTTGCCCTGGACGCCTCGCGTGTCGCAAATCGCCAAGACCGCCGTGATCAACGCCTACGGGCACTATCTGTTCGATACGACGGCGCCCCTTCCCACGCTGCCGATCGGTGCGGTCGTCAGCAAGCAGCTGCCGCCAGCATAGGCGCGGCCGATGATCTCTCGCCACGCCCATTGCATCAAGCGCGGGTACGTCGACTACCAACACCCTTTGTCGGCGGCACCGCTGTCCAGGTCAGCGTTTGGTCAGTTTGCAGGAGCGGCGATGGTGCTGGGCAGAGAGCCGTCCTCCGGCTGCACGACGCAGACCCGCTTGAGATGATCCTTGGTGACGGCCAGATGGACGTCGCGCGCCTCCACGTCCACGCTGTCGACCAGGGCCAGCGGTACGTACAGGTCCTGGGGGATGAACAAGCTCTTCCTGATCTGCAGGTACTCGTGAGCGGTGTTGTACCCGTTGATGGTGCCCACCTTCTCGCCATAGACGTCGCGGTTCCTCATCAGCCCGCGGTATTCGCGATCTGGGCGAGCTGCTTGGGATCTGCCAGCGCCACCCACCGGCGGCCGCTCCGAATCAGTCCGGCCTTGCGCAGCTTGCTCATCACACGGCTGGCCGTCTCCATGCTGGTACCGGCCATCTCGGCCAGATCCCGCCGCGAGAGCGGCATCTGGATCAGCAGCTCGCCGCCCTGCTGCTCGCCGAGCTTCTCGCCGAGCTTGAGCAGCGTGGCGGCTATGCGCTGCTCCACCGGCTGGCTGCTATGCTGCTCGACCAGTTCCTGGGTCGCCCGGAGCCGTGCCGAGACCATGTCGAGCACGGCCAGTGTCACGGGCGGGTAGCGCTCGAGCATGGCCCGGAAATCGCCGGCGGCGATGGTAAGCACGCAGCACATCGTCTGCGCTTCGGCGCTATCGCGGTACTCACGGTCGCCCAGCACTGCCAGACTGCCGAACAGCTCGCCTGGCCTCACGATGTCGAGCAAGACGTTCTGGCCCTGCGGCGTGGGCCGGACGATCTTCACCGCTCCGACCGCCAGCAGGCAGAGCCACTCGGCCGGTGCACCGGCGGCGTAGATGGTCTGGCTCGCCGCGAAGCCGCGCTCCTGGAAGTGCTGATTGACGCGGGACAACTCCTCGGCGGATAGGGCCGAGAACAAGGGCGTATCGCCAAGCAAGCGCAGCCGCAGGTCGACGGTGCAGACCTGCGGATCGATGTCCCTAGGTGCGAGCGGTGTTTGCCGTCTCACTGCCAATCGACCGCTCCCTGACGTGGCACCTCAGCCGGCCTGCCCGGTCACCTGAGCTGCATGGCGAGTGCACGCCGTGAATCGCCGCTCTATGCCGTTACAGTCAGTATGGTTGCTGCAGGTTGAGTGTCCCGGCACCGCCACGAAGAGCACGCCGCCACCGGCACCCCTCCGCGTGGTGCCATCAGACGAAGGCGTGGTAAGATGCTGCGCCATGGCTAGCACAGCGCCTGGCGCGCGGCCTCGCTCATCATCTCGGGCTCCCACGGCGGCGTCCACACCAGATCCACGCGTGCGTCGTGCACGTCCGGCAGCATGCCGACTGCCATCTGCACGCCTCTCGTGATCGCGTGATGCAGCGGGCAGCCGGGGGTCGTCATCGTCATCGTGATGTCCACCGTGTCGTCGGCAATGTCCACGCCGTAGATCAGACCGAGATCGACGACGTTGATGCCGAGCTCCGGATCATACACTGCTCTCAGCGCGTCGAATACCTGCTCTTTCGACACCATGCGCGGGCTCCTCTCGCTCACGCCGATCGCTCTGCCGCGCCCGTATCTGCCTGCGCGCGGCTGAAGCGGATCTGCCACTCTTCCGGACCAACCTGCTGGGTCGCGTGCGCGAAGCCCTGGCGCTCGAGGACCGCGTACAGCGGGATCGGCTCGAATGGTGCCACGAGCACCAGGTCCTGACCGGCCGGCAACCCGCGCACCGTGGCCATGATCCGCTTGATCGGCTCGTTGCCGCCGCGCAGATCCGCGCGCACGTCCAGCACTACGGCCGGACGCGCGTCGTCCAGCATCGCGCTCGGCGGAACAGTTGTCGCCGGCGCCTGACCCTGCTCCTCCCGCCACATGACGATACGGTAGCCGCCGTCCGGGTGGGCGGAGGTCTCGTGCCGGTAGCCGCGCGCGGCCAACTGGGGGTAGAGAAACATGGGCTCGCGGTCGTTGATGGCCACCAGCGTCCCACCGTCGGGCAGAGTGCCGAGCGCCTCCAGGACGCGCATCATCGGCTGGGGCGGCTCCAGGCCTCGATTGTCCAGCGTTATCGCCGGCGATGTTTGCTCAGCAGTGCTCATCGCATCGTCCCTCACCTTTCGGCGCCCCATGTTAGGCCGGCTGGATGCCGGTTCGCGTGATGCGAATCACCCAGCGCTCAGGGCCCGTCTCTTCCGGCGTCCATGTAAAGCGATCCGGCTGCTCTGCCTGGATCTGGTAGAAGAGCGGCTTTGGATCGTGGTCGTTGATCAGTCGCAGGTGCTCGCCGGCTGCCAGCTCAGCGAGCTTGGCGAAGATCAGCGGGTGCCGTTCGCGCGGCGCCAGCGCCCGTACGTCGAGATCAAATGCCGTGTCGTTGCCCATCGGTCATACCTTTCACACGGGGGCGGAAGACCGCCGCCAGATTGGCCGCGAACACCCAGGTGGACGCGGCGAGTGGAATGGACGCAGCCGTGATCAGGTCGTGATCCCACAGCACGGCTGCCAGCAGCATGATCAAGCCGCCGTTATAGAGGCCAAGCGTTGCCCAGGCCAGGCGCTTGCTGATGAGGTCCTGCATCATCGGCACGCGGGTCCTGCCGATGAGCGGGGCGTAGCGCCGGTTCCAGACCAGGAACGGCACGATCTTGTAGGCGTAGCCCACGATGGTCTGCGCGAGGAAGCCGAGCAGCACCAGCACGCCCAGCACTGTCGCGGCCTGCCCGTCCAGCCACCAGTAGCTCGACCCCGAAAGCGCGTAGCCGATGCCGCCGAGCAGGGCGGCGAGCAGGAACGCGAGACCGCCGAGGGCATGCCACCGCGTGGGATCCGCGCTCCGCCGCGTGCGAGCGCGCAGGATGCGCAGGAGGTCGACGGCAAACACGAGCACGGCTGCCAGGATCAGCCCGGCCGGCACGAGGCACACGGAGGTCGGCCAGCCCGCAAGTAGACCCACGGCGAGCGCGATCAGGCCGCCGTTTAGCAGACCCCAGCACAGCCATCCCGGCCGCTCGTCGCGCACGTGTGCCAGGGCGAACATCGGCGCCAGCTTATAGGAGACGCCGAACACGATCTGAAGCCCCCAGCCAGCGAAGCCGAGCATCACGTGTGCGGGCAACACGTCGAAGGTGTGGCTGCCCAGGAAGCCTGTCTGCTCGTTCACGACGAGACTCAGTCCGCCGGCCACGACACGCAGCAGGTAGACCAGCCCGGTGCCGATGTAGTAGGCGCTCAGCGACCGGCGCGGTGCCCGCACGATGAGCCACAGCATGGCTGCCGCGAAGACGAGCACGTCGAGCACGACGACGCTGCCGCCGATGGCCAGGCCCTGCCACCAGCTCTGCCAGAAGCCCGTGACCACGATGGCCACGCCGGCCAGCCAGGTGAGAAAGTGGGCCTTGCTTAGGCGGGTGCCGGGTGCGGGCACCACCAGGATGACCGGCAGCAGCTGCCAGAGCGCGCCCATAATGGCGGTGGTGAGCATGCCGAGCGTGGCCACATGGATCAGGGCGAGCATGTGCGGCACCAACGTGCTGGCCACCGCGTCCGGAGCCAGCGCGACGAGGCCGCTGCAGACCAGCACCAGGGAGGCGACCGACGTGCACAAGTACCAGAGCGGTACGGCCGACACATCTGCCTTCGCCGCGCCCGAGAACGCCCCGAACATCCGTGGCGGCGCAACAGATCCGGCGTGCGCGCGAATCCCTGGAGCCACCTACACCCCCTCTCCGGCTGGCCTACCGGCGCCCTATCAGCAAGAACAGTAACGGCTGCTTCTACTCCACAATAGGCGGCGGTGCTGTGCCTGGCTGTGATGAAAGTCACACGCGCCGGCGCGCCGCTCAGGCCGGTCGAAACAGGACGTCCGAGACTACGGTCAGGCCCATGGCGTCGCGAGCGGCCTGCAACGTCTGGACGATCTCCGTCCGGGCGCGCTCCGTGCCACCCCGGATGAGATCTTCGACAAGGCCCGGCACGTCATACTGCTCGCGTCGCACCCGCATCGGTTCCAGCATGATGTTAATCGCGGCTGCAAGCTTCTGCTTCACTTCCACGTCGCCCACCCTGCCGGCGCGGTAGCGCGCTCGCAGCTCCTCGACCTCGGCCCGATCCGGATTGAACAGTTCGTGGTAGATGAAGACCGGGTTGCCCTCCACGGTGCCTGGCACATCGGCACGAACGCGCTTGGGGTCCGTGTACATGCCCATCACCTTCCGCTTCACCTCGTTCGGCGGGTCGCTCAGGAAGATGGCGTTGTCCAGGCTCTTGCTCATCTTCTGCCGGCCGTCGGTGCCGACCAGCGTGGGCGCCGCGCCGGCCACGTAGGTGGGAACGGGAAACACCTCGCCGTAGAGCTCGTTGAAGCGCCGCGCGATCTCGCGCGCCACCTCCACGTGGGCCTGGTTGTCCTTGCCCACCGGCACCACGTGGCCGCGCACGCCGAGGATGTCGGCAGCTTGCAGCACGGGATAGCCGAGCAGCCCGAAGGGCATCTCGATACCCGCCGCACGGGCCATCTCCTTGAGCGAGGGGATGCGCTGCAGGCGCGCGACCGAGACGAGATTCTGCAGCAGCGTGTAGAGCTCGCACGTCTCCGAAATCGCCGACTGCAGGTAGAACGTGACGACCTTGGGATCAATGCCGGCGGCGATAGCGTCGAGCGCCAGGTCCCGGGCCAGCATGGCGGACTCGCGGATCTGCTCGGGCCGCTGCCGCGTCGTCAGCATGTGCAGGTCGGCGATGATGAAGAAGCAGTCATAGTCGTGTTG
The DNA here is from genome assembly GCA_963827235.1 of uncultured bacterium. Taxonomy (GTDB): domain Bacteria; phylum Chloroflexota; class UBA5177; order JANWHV01; family JANWHV01; genus JANWHV01. The sequence continues at coordinate 8,105 of CAWHAE010000005.1, read as the reverse complement.
GTACACGACGCGGTTCTTGAGCGTGCCGACGTAGTGTCCCAGGTGCAGGCGGCCGGTGGGCCGGTCGCCGGTCAGCATGCGGGGTCTCTGCACTGCTTGTCCCTCGGAGCCTGTCATGGATAGCGGAAGGGGCACGGTAGAGCGCCGCGCGCCTACGGCCCTATGCGGGATGCAGCGCGCGCTCGAAGAGCTTACGCGTGGCCTCCAGGCAACCGCTGCCGTTGCAGGGCACCGGCGTCACGGCCACGATCTTGCGTTGGCGGAACCTGGGCTCGCCGATGGGTGGATCCAGCTTCGTGCCGTCGGCCAGCATGAGCGTTGGCGTGCCGCGCACACCATACTGCTGCCGGCCGAGACGCCCCTCGGCCACGATCTGCTCCCTGGCTTCGCCGCTGTCGAACAAGCGCGTGAACGCCGCGACGTCCACCCCGGCCTCTCTCACCAGGTCGAGGAGAACGTCCCGCTGGCTGATGTCGCGGCTCTGCCCGAAGAAAGCACGCCGTACGCTCAAGTCGAAGTCATAGATGCTGGCCGGGCTGAGCCGGGACACGCACCAGACTGCCTCGATCGCCGGCAGCGTCGTACTGGGCCAGGTGGCTGCGGTATACGGCACGAAGGTGGCCAGGGGCTCCTGTTGTGCGGCCAGCCACCACTCCTGCTCCAGGATGTCGCGGGGCGCCGCCTCCCCGCCCACGACCTCAAGGGGGAAGGGCCGCACGCGGAGCCGCACACGGCCCTCATACTCGGGCTTGACGGCATGCAGGCGCACCGTCGTGATGTAGCACCAGGGGCAGTAGTATTCCGCCCACTCCCACAGCTCGGGTAGCTCGGGCTCAGCCATCGCTCAACTCCTTTCGGTTGGTTCCTGGTCGCTCGTCTCCTCCGGCTGGTGGCCGGGCAGATAGCTCTCCACCAGGGGATACTGCATATGCGGCCGGTAGCCCGCGCCATAGGCCTCGATCTCCGGGCGCTCCGTCAGCTTGCCAATGCCGTAGGTGGTCTGGCCATCGCGTTCGAACGTGGTGAGGTCATACTCGCGGCTCATGACCAAGGCTTCCTCCGGGCAGGCATCCACGCAGAAGCCACAGAAGATGCAGCGCGAGAGGTCGATCTCGTAGCGCGAAGCGACCTTCTCGACGCTCTTATCCGGCACTTCCGCCGCCTCGATGGTGATGCATTCGGCCGGACAGGCTGTCTCGCACAGGTAGCAGGCCACGCACTTGAGCCTGCCGTCGGCACGCTGCGTCAGCACGTGGACGCCGCGAAAGCGGCGCGAATAGGGCTTGCGCTGCTCCGGATACTGGATGGTCACGTGCTCCTTGCCCAGCACCTGGCGCACCATGCGCTTGAGCGTGACCTCCATCCCGGCGAGGGCGCCGCCCGTGCCGGGCAGCACACCCGGCCCCGCGTCCGCGGCGGCGGTCACGTCAATGACCGGCAAATCCTTCTTGGCCATAGGGCAGTCTCCCTTCCGGCGGATACACGCCGGCAGCACGGCTGGCTAGGCGCTGATACGACAAGTCGGCGTAGGCCGGCACCGTTGCCGCTACCTCGCGGAACGCCTCGGCCGGTCCAGGGGCACCGGCAGAGCGGCCCGCCAGGGCCAGCAGTGTCGCCAGGACCTCCCTTGCCGGGCGCGCTTCTCCCGGCGGTGCCAGCGCCCTTCCCACCTGCTGGACCACCCCAGCAAAGTTGGTGTAGGTCCCCTCTTCCTCGCTCCACGCGGCGATAGGCAGCAGCACCGATGCCGGACGGAGCCATTCCGCCTCATGCGTGGTCAACACCACGCTGAACGGCACGGCCTCGAGGAACGCGCCCAACATGGCGAGCGTCGCCGGGTCTTCCTGCTGGACCAGCGGCGGATAGTAGTGGAGCAGTACTGCGTCGAGTCCCCCCGCGCGAGCCTGCTCTAGCATCTGGTGCAGACCGCCATGCTGCGCGACCGCCAGGCCGAGCAGCAGCGCCCCGCGCGTGTTCGGATGCTTGTCGCGCCGGCGCAGCAACTGGTCCTCGCGCTGGTCGACCACCTGGTCCTCGTTGCCAAGCCGGCAATCGAGCAACGGCGCCGTGAACGCTTCCGTCACGTACCGCTTGAAGAGCAGGAGCGCCTCGTTGGTCGCGGAGACGGAGGCCAGTGCGGCCAGCGCGGGAATCGAGCCGGGCCGTCGGATGGCGCACAGACCGCCATGCGCCGCGACCAATGCCGCGTCCCAGCTCGTCTCCTCGACGGCACCGTCGCGCTGCAGCCTCGGGTGGAGGAGGCGCGGCATTGCGTTCAGCGCCTTGAAGCTCATCCGCCCCTCGTCGCACAGCCAGCTCTGGTTCACCGCCGGATTGCGTCGTGGCACCAGGCGCTGAATCCTGCCCCCGAGCTGATCGATGCGCAGATTGCAGCCCGTGCTGCAGCCGGCGCAGATAGAGTCGGTGTGGTGCAGGTGCCAGACGCGGCACTTGAAGCGGAAATCCTTGCTGGTCAGCGCCCCCACAGGGCAGATGTCCGCCAGGTTGCCGGCGTATGGATCCTGCAGCACGCGATCCTCGAACGCTTTGAGCTCCACGCGATTGCCGCGATTGACGAACTGCAGCTCCGCGGTGCCCGTCACCTCGGCGGAGAAGCGCACGCAGCGCGAACACAGCACGCAGCGCTCTGAGTCGAGGACGATCATCGGGCCAAGGTCTATCGCCTTGCGCTTGCGCACCTTCTCCTCCGGATCGACCTGGCTGCGATGCAGGCCGTAGTCGGGGTGCATGTAGAAATCCTGCAGCGAGCACTCGCCCGCCTGATCGCAGATCGGGCAGTCGAGCGGGTGATTGACCAGCAGGAACTCCAGCACGCCGCGCACCGCCGCGCGGGCCTGCTCGCTGGTGTGCGGCGTCCTGACCACCATGCCGTCCACCACGGGCGTTGTGCACGCCACGACCAGTCGCGGAAAGCCCTGCACCGCCACCAGACACATGCGGCAGTTCCCTTCCGGACGCAGGTCGGGATGGTAGCAGAAGCGCGGCACCTCGATGCCCAGCCGATCGGCCGCCTGGATGATCAGGGCGCCGGGCTCGACCTCGAGCGGCTGATCGTCGATCGTCACCATCGGCATCGGCGTGTCCCTCCTTGCCTGATCTCGCTAGAGCCTTGCCGAGGGCAGGCCAGCCACAGGCTCGGAATGCGCCGCCTCCTCGGAAGGCGCCTCAAAGCGTGCCGTACGCGGCCCGTGGCCATGCCGCTGCCAATCCGGCCGCGCATCCTTGGTCGTGGGCAAGAGCGCCTCGAACTCCGGCCGGAACTTAGTGATGAAGCTGCGAACCGGCTGCACGGCGGCGTCGCCCAGGCCGCAGATGGTGCGGCCTTCCACGTTGTCGCAGATGCGCAACAGTTGATCCAGGTCGTTCGGCCGTCCCTCGCCGGCCAGCAGCCGAGCAATAATCCAGCTGAACCACCCTGTGCCTTCGCGGCAGGGCGTACATTCGCCGCACGATTCATGCGCGTAGAAGTCGGCGATGGTGGCCAGGGCGTGGGGCATCGAGGCCCTTTCGTCGAAGACGATCGTGCCACCGCTGCCCAGCATGGTTCCCGCCCGCTGCATCGACTCGAAATCGATGCTGACTGCCTCCGCCTCCTGCGCGGTCAGGATCGGCACCGAGGTCCCACCAGGAATCACAGCCTTGAACGCTCCCCCATCCAGGATGCCGCCTGCCTCATGCGCCAGGAACTCCCGCAGCGAGTAGCCCATCGGCACCTCGTAGACGCCCGGCCGGTTCACCGCCCCGCAGATGCTGATCAGCTTCGTGCCGCTGCTCTGTGGGGTGCCGATCTGGGCGAATGCGTCACCACCGTGCAGCATGATCCAGGGCAGATTTGCCAGTGTCTCCACATTGTTGACCACCGTCGGCTGCTGCACGAAGCCGTGCACGGCCGGGAAGGGCGGGCGCACGCGGGGGTAGCCGCGCTTGCCCTCCAGCGACTGGATCAGCCCGGTCTCCTCACCGCAGATATAGGCGCCGGCCCCGAGCTGGACTCTGATGCTCAGCTCGTATGAGGAGTCCCGGAGGGTTTGGCCCAGAATCCCTGCTTCTCTGGCCTCGGCCAGCGCCGCTTCGAGCACACGCGCGACCGAGGCGTATTCGCCCCGCAGGTAGACATAGACGACGTGTGCGCCGATGGCGTAGGCGGCGATGCACAGCCCCTCGATCACTAGGTGCGGGTCGTGCTCCATCAGGAAGCGATCCTTGAAGGTACCCGGCTCGCTTTCGTCGGCGTTGCAGAGCAGGTAGACTGCCTGGTTGGGCTGTGGGCGGATGAAGCTCCACTTGCGTCCCGTGGGAAAGCCGGCACCACCCCGTCCGCGCAGGCCGGAGGCAGTGACCTCGGCAGTCACCTCGGCCGGCGTCATGGTGAGCGCCTTGCGCAGGCCCTCATAGGCCCCGTGTTCCCTGGCCACGGCCAGCCTCGTCTGACCATCGTCGTCGGTATGCTGCGTGAGGATCCGTTCCATTCGAGTTTCCTCGCTCCCCTACGTGCGGCCAAGCGCGGCATGCACGCCGGTAGCCGCGGCAGCGCCGAGGAACTGGTCGTCGAGCATCACGGCCGGTGCATGGTCGCAGTCGCCCACGCATTCCACCAGCCTGACGGTGATGCGTCCGTCGGACGTGGTCTCGTTCGGGCCGGCCCCCAGCGCCGCGCGCAACTCGTCCGCCCGCGCTTCAGCACCGCGCAGGTAGCAGGCGATGCCGCGACAGAGCGCGAGGACATGGCTGCCGGTCGGCTCGCGGCTGATCTGGTCGTAGAAGCGAGCCACGCCCTCGACGGTGGCCGTCGAGAGGCCGAGCAGCGCGGCCAGTGCCTCGACTTCCTCCACGCCGACCCGGTGGCGCTCCTGTTGCGTCAGTCGTAGCGCGGTGAGCAAGACGCACTGCGCGGATGGCTCACGGCGCCGCAGATCCTCGATCAGCGCGACGGACTGGCTGGACAGCAGACTCATCGGTCCAACTCCCCCGCGATGATGTTCAGACTGCCGATAATGGCGATGGCATCGCTGACCATGGCGCCCCGCAGCATCTGGGAGTACGCCTGGTAGATGGCAAAGCAGGGGGGCCGCACCTTGATGCGGTACGGTCGCTTCCCGCCGTCGCTGACGATGTAGAAGCCCAGCTCACCATTGCCGGCCTCGCTATAGCCGTAGACCTCGCCCGGCGGCACGCGAATGCCTTCCATGATCAGCTTGAAGTGGGCCATCAGATCCTCGATATTGGTGTAGACCCGATGCTTGGGCGGCAGCGCCACGCGCACGTCGTCCACGATCACCGGCCCATCCGGCAGGTTGTCCAACACCTGCCGCACGATACGCAGGCTCTGGCGTATCTCCTCCATGCGCACCAGGAAGCGATCGAAGGTGTCCCCAGTGGTGCCGACCGGTATCGCGAAGTCGAACTGGTCGTAGTCGTAGTAGGGGTGCGCCTTCCGCACGTCGTAGGGCACACCGGCGGCGCGCAGACAGGGACCGGTATAGCCGTAGGCAATGGCGTCCTCACGCGAGATAGCGCCCGTGCCCCGCATGCGCTCGCGCGCGATCGCGCTGCGCGTGATCAGCCGGTCCGTCTCGTCGAGGACAGGCGGCACGTGCTCGAGCACGGCACGCACGCGCTCGACGAAATCATCCGGCACTTCCTCGGCCAGGCCGCCGATGCGCACGTAGCTGACCATCATGCGGGCGCCGGAGCATTCTTCGAGCAGATCGTAGATCTCTTCCCGCAGATTCCAGAGGTAGAAGAAGCTGCTGATCAGTCCCATATCCAGCAAGTTGGTGCCGATGCAGACGACATGGTCCATGATGCGGCTCAGCTCGTTGAGGATCACGCGGAGATACTGGGCCCGTTTGGGGATGGTGATACCCAGCAGCTTCTCCACGGCCATGGCGAAGCCCGAGCTGTTGCACATGCTCGACATGTAGTTGAGGCGATCGCAGTAGGGGATCACCTGCCAGTAGGTGTGGGTCTCCGCCATCTTCTCGAAGTTGCGATGGAGGTAACCCAGCTCGACGTCCGCCTCCTTGATGATCTCCCCTTCCATGTCGGCGATCAGGCGAAATGCACCGTGCATGGCCGGATGCGTGGGCCCGATGTTGAGGATGGTGGGCTGCACGTCCAGCGGCGGCACGTCACCGGCAGGAGAGCGCTCGCCAAACGGCATCTCGATGGGGTGGTCGAAGGGTCGACGTAGGCCGGGCGGGTAGTCGCGCCGCATGGGATGGTCGTCGCCGAAGCCGCCATGGGTCAGGATGCGCCGCAAGTCGGGATGGCCGCGGAAGCGGACGCCGTAGAGGTCGTAGACCTCGCGCTCGAACCAGTTGGCACCCTTCCAGATCGGGGTCACCGAGTCCACCTGTGGCGCGTCGCAGGCAGTGGGACCTTCAGGCGAACCCGATGCGCGGTCTCGAGCGAGTACAGGTGGTAGACCACGTCGAAGCGCTCCGCCCGGGTCAGGTAGTCCACGCCGCAGACGTCCAGCAGCATGTCGAAATGCAGGTCGGGCTCGTCGCGCAGGGTTTGGCAGACGGGCACGAGCACGTCCGGCTGCACGGTGATCGCGAGGTCACCCCGGAAGTCGCTGGAGGCCAGAATCGCCTCGCCGAACTGCTCGCGCAGCCGCCGCGCCAGCGGATGGTCTGCCTGGTCACGCGCGGAGGCGAAGGCAATCAGAGGCCGCGACGGCGGGTCCAGCGTAGTTACCGAGGCATCGTCGAGCCGGGGGTGGCGCCGGCTGGAGTCGGCGCTTCGGACGCGCTTGGCTCTGGCCGGAAGACGATATGTGGAAGAGCGTCACGCTTGGCAGCAGTATCCAGAGAATATATCGGACCGCGCTGGAGGATCTCACTTTGAAGCAGCGCTTCGTCCAGACTGAGAAGATACGTCGAAGTGGCGTCTGGCGTACAAGGCCACGGATGTGGACGAGATCGGGCGTGACATGAATGGGTCTTACCAAAACCATCACTGGCGCCTCACGATCGCTTCTTGTGCATTTTGGCTGACACCTGTTTTGGGTTTCGCGAGTAGTCAATAGTTTTTCAACAAGTTCCTAACCGCAGTTCCTCTTACGTTGCAGGGGAGGCGTCGCCTCCCTCAGAATTGTGTGATGGTGGCAAAGGGTGTCTTGAGTCCCTTGCTACTATTCCAGAAGTGTCGGTCAAATGAATCCACGCATCGGCTTGATCGTAGGCGACAATCATACACAACATTGCGGGGTCAAAGACTATGCCATGCGGCTTCGGGACGCTCTTTCGACCATAGGCTTCACAGTGTGGAGGTATTAGCTCCCATCGACTGGGGCGTAAGGTCCGTCGTGAGCTTCGCTGAGCAACTCCGACAGCGTCAAGTTGACATACTTCACATCCAATATCCCTCCATTGGCAATCGCAGGTCTCTGTGTCCACATATCATTGGAAAGATGAGGGTGGCAAAGAAAGTGGTAGTGACATTACATGAGTATTCCGCCCTACCGATGTTGCAAAGAGCCTCTACGCAGATGTTCCGTTCGACCGCCGACTGTATAGTGTTTACAGCGGAAGAGGAACTCGCGGCCTTTGGGCAGTCCCGAGTCATGCAACAAGTCATCCACATAGGGAGCAATGTCCAGGCATTCCCGTTGGAATTACCGAGAACTCCTACTGTTGTGTATTTTGGCCAGATAAGGCCTCAGAAAGGCCTTGAGGCGTTTCTTGAATTGGCGCGGCGCAGTCTTGAGCTTGCGATGCCGTTTAGGTATCGGGTAATCGGAACTGTTTCGGAAAGACGCGCAGAGTATTATAAAGCCCTACGGGAGGTCTCAAACCCGGAAGTTGAGTGGCTCATAGATTCGCCGTTTGACAGGGTCGCGGAGTTGATGGCGAGTTCTCTTGCTGCGTATCTGCCGATCCAGATTGCGCCAGCCATCGCAGGGGCAGCCTACTTGCGACATTAACAAATGGTCTTCCCACAATAACGACCGTGGGCGCCTCTACGCCGAATGACATGATCGAGGTCCTACTGTCAGCGGTCCGCGGATGAGGCACTCGCGCATCTTGCCAGACTGTATAAGGACCCCAGCGAAGCAGACGAATTAGGTCGTACTGGAA
>CAWHAE010000004.1:0-17159 GCA_963827235.1 uncultured bacterium | reverse complement strand
TGCTTCTTGGCGGCCGGGCGCCTCGCCGACCAGGACGATGGCGGCGTCCGGGTCACCTTCCCCGGGAACGGCCTTGCCGCTCGCGCCCTCCCGGCAGACTGCACACGTGCCGATCTCGTCGGCGACCTGGCGAAGTGCCACTATCTTGTCCACGCGCGTGCCCTCAACTGGGCCTAGAACGGCGTCGGGCCGGATGCTCTACCGGCCGGTCGCTCGCTCGACGGCTGACTCGTGTGGAGTACGCGGTGGCCCGCCGATGCAGGCCTACCAGCAACGCGGCCACGTCTGTCCAAGCCCAACCGGATCGGAGCCCCGGCTCATGCACCTTCCGCGACTCGGGCTACCAGCAACCGCCCCAGGACGGCGGCGTTGCTGATCTCGCCTTCGTGCGACCCGTAGACTAGCGTCACGGTGCCATGCTTCGCCCGCTGCGCCAGATCATCCAGAATGGCCTGGGCTTCCGGTGCCCGTAGCTCTCGCTCATAACGGCCCTGAAACTCCTCCCATTTCTGCGGATCGTGGCCGTACCAGCGGCGCAGGTCGTCGGAGGGCGCGGCGCCCTTCTCCCAGGCGTCGAGCCGCGCCGCCGCCTTACTCACGCCACGCGGCCACAGCCGCTCCACCAGGACGCGATACCCGTCGCCCTCACTGGCTGCTTCATACACGCGCTTCATCTGAACCACATCGCTTCCCCCTTCGTGTTGTACGAGCCCGTACATTGAAGACTACGATCTCGATGGTCGTTCTGCAGGATCGATTGCGGGCGTGATAAGCTCTTCCTGCAAGAGGCGCCAGCCCAGGGCGTAGAAGTACAGGAAGCCCCTCATGCTTCCCATCTGCTCGATAGCGACCGGCAGGTTGGCGCGTGCAGTTGACGGGTCGATCGCGAGCAGGCGGGCGAGGTTGTGCTGGGCTCCGACGTCGCCGGGCGGAAACACGTCCATCCGGCCCAACCCGCGCAGTAGGACGAGTCCCGCGCTCCATGGGCCAATGCCGGGCAGGGTCGTCAGTGCCTGCAGGGCGGCCTCGCTTGAGAGCGCCTCGAGCTTCTGTTCGCTGAGCTCACCCGCCAGGATGTGCCGCGCCACCGCCTGGAGCGTGCCTGCCTTGGCGTGGCTCAGGCCGAGGGAACGCAACTCGTCCGGGTCCGCGTAAGCAAGTGCTTCAGGGTCGGGGAACGCGTAGTACACCTGGCCGCCGAGAGCGAGACGCTCGCCGAACCGCAGCACGATCCGCCCCACGATGCTCACGCCTGCTGCCAGGCTGACCTGCTGGAACGGGATCACATTCGCGAAGGCTTCGAGCAGGCTGGGGAATCTGGGCGGCCGTACGCCGCGCAACGCCGCGACGGCCGGCCGCATGCCCGGATGCAGCCCGGCCAGCGTGTAGAAGGGGGCCGGATCGACGTCGAGGCCCAGCAGGCGCCGTAGCGCGCTGCTCACCGTAGCTTGGGTGTGGCTGGAGACTGGACCACCGGCAGGGTGGCAGCGAAGATCCGGCTCCTCGACGGTGCCGAGGTTCTCCACGGCAACCAACCTCAGCCCCTCGGCGGTGGCCAGCACGCGCTGGTAGCGATGTTGCTCCCAGCGCTCGACCCTGTTGGCCGGCCGTCGCTGGAGCACGCGCACAGTACCCTCGAGATGAAAGGGCGGCAGCACCGGCAGCGATACCGCTGCAGGCGCCACGTCGTCGTCGCCGATGCCCGTCACAGCCCATCACGCATCGTCGAGGCTCCTCTCCCCTGTCTCCGCCTCTTGGTAGCGCGTGCACGAGCAGTTAGCCCGCGCCTGCTTGCTCCCCAATGCACAGCTTTTCCGCCAGCGGGAGGGTGAACCAGAAACAGGCCCCTTCGCCCGGCGCACTCTCCAGGCCGACAGCGCCGCCGTGCAGTTCGACGATGGCCTTGCGGATAGCTCCATCGTCTGCGTCGGCGACTGCGACTGCGTCAGGAAGCTGGTCGAACAGCCTGCCTAACCCCACGGCGCTTGGCTGAAGGTTTAGCACCGCTGCTCCTCTCTTCAACCGTGCCTGGTATCGACCTGAGCGTAGCGCCGCCCTCGCAGCGACAGCCACGACAAAAGTCACGGCTACCAGCGCAGGCATGCAGCAGAGTGAAGCGAGGAAGGATGGTGGGTGTGTGCTGACGATGCCGGCTTCCGCCTCGGACACCACGAGCTTGGCGGGGCCGCGCGAGATGTGCTCGGACACGAGCGCTCGGCGCGCAGATTGGAGCGGAACGCACGCCGGCGCAGCCGCATCATGCGTCTCGGAACGCGAGCCGCCTCACCGTCCTTCCAGCGCACAAAGAGATATGAGAGGTTCGCAATGAGCACACGACTCCAACAACTGATCGACTTCGGCCAGAGTCCCTGGTACGACAACATCCGGCGCAGCTACCTCACCTCTGGTTGGCTGCAGTCTCTCCTGGAGCGCGGGATTCGCGGCGTGACCGTCAACCCCACGATCTTCGAGAAGGCCATCCTGGACAGCACCGACTACGATGCGGCCATCCAGGACCTGCTCGCCACGGGCGCCGGCCCTTCCGCGATCTACGAGCACCTTCTCGTCGAGGATATTCGGGGCGCCGCGGACCTTCTCCGCCCGCTCTACGACCAGACCGCGGGCGGGGACGGCTACGTCAGCATCGAAGTCTCGCCGCGGCTCGCGCACGATACCGCTGCCACCGTCGCCGAGGCGCGCCGTTTCTGGCAGACCGTGGATCGGCCGAACGTGATGGTGAAGGTGCCGGCGACAGACGAGGGGATGCCGGCCATTCGCCGGCTCACCGGCGAGGGCATCAACGTGAACATCACGCTGATTTTCGCTCTCGGCGCCTACGACCGGGTGATGGCGGCCTACCTGGGCGGCCTGGAGGACGCGGCCGGGCGCGGGCTGCCGCTGCAGTCGATCGCCTCCGTCGCCAGCTTCTTCGTCAGCCGGGTCGATACCGAGGTCGACAAGCGCCTGGCGGCCTGCATTGCGGGAGAGACGAACGCGGCGCGCCAGCGCGAACTGGAGACGCTACACGGTACGGCCGCAATCGCCAACGCCCGCATCGCCTACCAGCACTTCCTCAAGGCGTTCGCCGGTGAGCGCTTCGCATCGCTGCGCGCACGGGGAGCGCGGGTGCAGCGGGCTCTCTGGGCCAGCACCGGCACCAAGAACCCGGCGTATAGCGACGTGCGCTACGTGGAAGAGCTGATCGGTCCCGACACGGTGACGACGTTGCCGCAGACGACCATCGACGCATTCCAGGACCATGGGCGCCTGGCGCGCACCATTGACCAGCATCTGGACGAGGCCTACCGCACCGTCGAACAGTTGGAGGCGTCCGGCATCCGCCTAAATGAAGTGACGGACGCGCTTCTGGCGCAGGGCGTTGCGTCGTTTGTCGCCGCGCTCGACAAGCTGGAGGCGGCGATCGGCCAGAAGCAGGCTGTGCTCAGCGCCGGAAGGTAGGAGCGATGAACGTGGACGAGGCAGCCAGCTTCAACGCGAGCACGCATGAGGAGGTCGAGGACTGGGAGAACACGGTTGCCCTCTACCCGCGCCACGTCTCCGAGGATCAGATGCGCACGTTCGCCGGCTACATGGCCGAAATCTTCACGGCATACGGGATGGACCTGCACACGCCGGCCACCGAACTCACGCCGCGGCGCTTCCTGCGCGCGCTCTATGACGCGACAGAAGGGTACGAGGGCGATCCCAAGGTGCTCACCGCCTTCCGCACGGAGTGCCGCGGGGAGCCGGACTGCCGTCTCAGCCCGGTAATTGAGGGCCCGATCCCGCTCTATGCCCTCTGTGAGCACCACGCCCTGCCCTTCCACGGGCAGGCCTTCGTCGGATACATCGCGCACGAGCACATCATCGGCATCTCCAAGCTCACCCGCCTGGTGCGGCTCTTCGCCAAGCGGTTCACGGTGCAAGAGCGCATCGGCCAGCAGATCGCGGACACCCTGGAAGCGATGCTGCAGCCGCATGGCGTCGCGGTCTATCTGGAAGCGCAGCATCTGTGCACGCAGATGCGCGGCGTGCGGGCGCCGCTGCCGGTGACGCGCAGCGCGGTCTGGCGGGGCGCGTATGCCGATGACCCCGCGCTGCGCAGCGAGTTCCTGGCCATATGCGGAGTGCACCGGTGAACGCGCCGCAGCCGCTCGAGACGCTCTACGAGCAGGAGCACGGCATGCCGGCGTCCCTTCCGGCGGAGCTGGCCGCCCTGTACGGCCCGCTGCGCCTGCCGGCGGCGCCCGAGGATCGCCCCTACGTCATCGCGAACTTCGTCACCAGTCTGGACGGCGTCGTCTCTTTGGGCATCCCCGGACAGTCGGGCGGGCGGCCGATCAGCGGCAACAATCCGCACGATCGCGCGGTCATGGGCCTGCTCCGGGCACTGGTCGACGCGGTGGTCGTGGGCGCGGGTACGTTGCGGGCGGTGCCGCAGCACCGTTGGACGCCTGCGCATGTGTGTCCGTCGCTGCTGGAGTCGTACCAGGCCCTGCGAGCCACCGCGGGCAAGGAACCGGTGCCACTGACTGTGATCGTCACGGCGAGTGGCAGCGTGGACCTGGCTCTACCGGTGTTCCGGGCCGGCGAAGCGCCGGTGCTGCTGGTGACAACCCTGGAGGGCGGGCAGCACCTCGGCACCAAAGAGCTGCCTCCTTCCGTGCATCTGGAAGTCGTTTCAACCACGGGCCGGCTTCAATCGCAGGAGGTGCTCGGTGCCGTTCGGCGCATGCGGACCAGCACGCTGGTCTTGGTCGAGGGTGGTCCGCACCTGCTGGGAGACTTCCTGGCTGACCGGTGCCTGGACGAGCTGTTCCTGACACTCTCGCCTCAGGTTGCCGGCCGGAACGTCGAGATCAACCGGCCGAGCCTGGTCGCGGGGCACCAATTCGCACCTGACGAGCCGCTCTGGAGCCGGCTCGTTAGTCTCAAGCGCGCCGGGAGTCACCTCTTTCTCCGCTATGCACTTGAACAGACTGTGTGATGAACAAGGATACCAACCGATGATACAGACGATACTTGTTGCACTGGATGGCTCGCATCTTGCTGAGCAGGCGCTGACCGAGGCCTGCCGGCTGACCCGGCAGACGGGGGCGACGCCGTTGCTGCTCCGCGTGACGCCTTTCACGACGATCTCCGAGAGCCTCGCCTCTCCGGCGAGCGGCACGATGCCGGAGGCCGAGCAGTACCTGGCCGGCGTGCGCGAGCGACTGGCACGCGACGGGGATCGTCGCGGTCGCCGAGGGATTCGACGCCGACCTGATCGCCATGGGCACGCACGGCCGCTCGGGCCTTTCGCGGGCGCTCCTCGGTTCAGTCGCCCAGGCCGTTGTGCACCGCTCGACGGTCCCGCTCCTGCTGGTGCACGGCAGCCATCGACCCGCGGTGAGCCCAAGCGATCCGTTTCATGCCGTGCTGCTGCCGCTGGACGGCACGCCGCTGGCGGAAGGGGCGCTCACGTATCAGCTGCGCGCGCATCTTGCGACGGACAGCCGGCTCGTGCTACTACGGGCCGTCTCGCACGGAAAGGCCCGGGACACGGCGGAGGACCGCCCTGCCATGGCACTCGGCTACCTCGACGCCCTGGTCCAGGAGCGACTGCAGGGTCGCAAGTGCCAGACCCTCGTCTGGGGGGACGAGCCCGCCGAGGCAATCCTCGAGACGGCTTCGCTGGAGCACGTCGACCTGATCGTCATGGCCTCGCATCGGCGTAGCAGGCTTGATCGGCTGCTCTACGGAAGCATCGCTGAGCACGTCCTGCGCCATGCCAGCATGCCGGTGCTCCTGGTCCCGCCCTCTGAAGCCGACCCTGCGGGCATACCGGCCGCCGCTGCCGTTGCACCCGCGCAGTAGACGCATCACGTACGCCAGATGAGCAGAGCGCCGGCGAGCCAAGCAGCCCGGAAGCACGTGTGGCTCGTACGACCGGAACAGAGAGGAAGGGGTTCCACTGTGTCGCTATGGAGTGATGGAGAAATCGCTGCGGCGGTACGCGACGAGCTGGTCTGGGGCCGCGAGATAGCCGCCGCGGGCATCGAGGTCGGCGTCTCACAGGGCGTCGTTGCCCTGAGCGGCACGGTGCAGCGCGAGGCGGATCGCAGGGCGGCCGAAGCCGCGGCACACCGGCTGCATGGCGTCCTTGATCTCGTCGACGAGATCGAGGTGAAGGATCGCGATGGCGAGCTGGCAGGTGACATGGCGCTGGCACGCCAAGCGCGCAGCGTGCTGATCGCCGCCTGCTCGCTGCCCCAGGGGCGCATACGGATCACGGTGGCTCACGGCCGGCTACGGCTCGACGGCGAGGTTGACTCGGAGGGTCAGCGTATCGACGCGGAGCAGATCCTGCGATCCCGCGCCGGGGTGCCTGACGTGGTCAACAACCTACATGTCAGTGGTGCGTCGTCGCTCCTCCGCGAGGACCGCACGCAGCGCACGGCGGTCGACGAGGATGGTGCTCTGCTCACCGTGGACGACCGCTCCGGCCAGCTCGAGCTGGCGGAGGGAGCGGCTGACCACCTCGCGCACGGTGCCGATGCGGCTGGCGATGTCCTGCGTGTTCACCGTCACGCGCTCCGATCCCACACTCTCCCCCAAGAGCAATTTCGCGACACGCTGGGTGGTGGTGCGCAACGAGAGATCCTCGGCCAGGCCGGCGAGCTGCCGGACGCGACCGACGAGCACGCCGACGATCGCCGCGGCAACCTTCTGGTTCGACGCCATTAGCTCCTTCATGAGGGAGGATGGGAGCACGTAGATGCTGGTGTCCCGGGTCATCGCCTGGGCGCTGCCCAGGTTGACGCCACCGTCGAGTGCCGGGGCATCGTTGAATGAGTCACCCGGTCCGCACACGTAGAGGACCTGCTCTCTGCCCTCGGGCGTACTCCGGTAGAAGCGCACACGGCCGGTGCGTACCACGTACAGCCCTTCGACCGGCTCGCCCTCCAGCAGGATGATCTCGCCCGCGGCGCAATCCTGTCGATGGGCCTGCTGACGCAGGAGCCCGAGCTCCGCGGGATGGAGGCCGCGAAAGTACGGCAGTCCTTGCAGCGGCGACAGATCATCGGTAATCACCGGCACCTCCCCTGCTTGGTCTTCGCAGGCCACCACGCACCGGCCTGCGCGGCTGAGCTGCGGATGGCTCGCATGCGAACCGGGCCACGCGTGGTGCGCGCGTCAGGCGTTCGGCATGGCAACTCGTCCGCAGAGAGATTGGGGCTGGAGGCGTGCCCGCGTGCACGACCATATTTGGGCTGCAGGAACTGCACTGTTGGGGACCATGATAGACCTGTGCAGTCTCGCTGGCAAGAGGGCGCAGGCACGTCGCTCAGGCATGCCGCGCAGTAGAGCCACGGTGCCCGGGGGCCGGGAAGCTGCACGCCGCAGCGTACCTGCAGGCGTTCTCCGGAGAACCTCAATCCGCGTCCAGCAGCAGGCGCAGGGTATTGAACACCTCATTGCCTGCCGTCTGTACGTCCTCGACCGAGAAGCCAGCGAGGGCACGGTCGCTCGTGGTCTCTGCACGGGCTGCCACGGTAAGGACGGCTTGAAACAGCGCTCGGCCCAGCTCGACCACTTCCATTGCCACACGTTGGCGCGCCTCCTCGTTTGCGATCAGCTCCGGCAGCCTATCAACCGTTATCGTCTTGGCACACAACGGACAAACGAGCTCGCGCGGCGGCTTGGTCGCCGCGTATGCCTCGTGCTGTCCATCGTCGGACGGATTGCCTTGCCCTGGGGTCAGGTGCGGATGCGGGTCATCAGCGCTATCAGAGCGACGATCCATGGGCTCCTCCACTAGATATGCAACGCGTTGATTGATCTGGCATGGACGCAGCGCATGGCGGTGACGCTGCGTCAGTACGCGCGCTCTTGCGGCTGCCAGCGCGTGACACGAACAGGCCGGAACTCCACACGCGGCGGCCCGCCGGTGCGGTAGGCGAGGCTGTGTGCCAGGTACTTCGTATCGTCGCGCGTGGGGTAGTCGCGGCGGGCATGCGCACCGCGGGACTCCTCCCGCGCCAGCGCCGCGTAGCTGGTGGCTTCCGCCACGTCGAACATGAAGTCGAGCTCGAGCGCGGCAAAGAGCTCGGTGTTGAAGACGTGGCTGCGATCATCCAGTCGCACCTGCTGGTAGCGCTCGCGCAGGGCCTCGATGTCCTCGCAGGTCTGGTGCAGGCTCTCGCCACTGCGGTAGACGCCGCAGCCGCGCTCCAGACTGTGCTGCATGGCGTCGCGCCGGACGGCCGCGCGCTCACCCCGGTCCCGTTGTGCGCGATAGGACGCCTCAATGCGCCGTTCCTCGTCGGCTGCCAGTGCCGCCACGGCTTGGGCCCGCGAATCGGCGCCAGCCTGCACCTCCCGCGCGGCGGCTTCTCCGGCGCGACGCCCGAAGACCAGGCACTCGGTCAGCGAGTTCGACCCCAGACGGTTGGCACCGTTAAGGCCCTCATTCGCGCACTCGCCCGCGGCATGGAGGCCTGGAATAGCGGTCTTGCCGTCCACGTCCGTGTGGACGCCGCCCATGTAGTAGTGCACGACGGGCCGCACTGCTATCGGCGCGCGCACCGGGTCGATGCCCGCATGGTTGCGGGCCAGCTCACGCACGAACGGCAGCTTCTCGTCGATTTTCTCCTCGCCCAGGTGGCGCAGGTCGAGGTTGACGGCCAGGCCGTACGGCCCTTCGATGCCATGCCCTGCCTCGAACTCGGTCATGATGGCGCGGGAGAGCAGATCGCGTGGACCCAGCTCCATCTTGCCGAGTACGTAGCGCTCCAGGAAGCGCTCGCCCTCCTTGTTGAGTAGATAGCCGCCTTCGCCGCGCGCTGCCTCGGTAATGAGGATGCCCGTGCCGGGCAAGCCGGTGGGATGGTACTGCACGAACTCCATGTCCGCCAGCGGGGCGCCGGCGCGGTACGCCAGGGCCATGCCGTCTCCGGTGCAGATCGTGGCGTTGGTGGTGAAAGGAAAGGCACGGCCTGCGCCACCGGTGGCGAGGATCACGGCCTTGCAGGCAAGCGCACGCATCGTGCCGGTCCTCGCGTCGATCGCCGTGAGCCCGACGCAGCGCCCATCGTGCACCAGGAGCGAAGTGACGAACTGCTCGTCGTAGCGCGTGATGTCCCGGTACTTGAGCGAGGTCTGGAAGAGCGTGTGCAGCATGTGGAATCCGGTCTTGTCCGCGGCGAAGAGCGTCCGCCAGGTCGTCATGCCGCCGAAAGGACGGACGCTGACACGTCCGTCCGGATCGCGGCTCCAGGGGCAGCCCCAGTGCTCCAGTTGGATCAGCTCGGCCGGTGCCTCGGCGACGAAGGTCTCCACAACATCCTGGTCGGCGAGATAGTCGGAGCCCTTGATCGTGTCGAAGGCGTGGCCGACCGGGGAGTCGTCGTCGCGGAGCACGGCCGCCACGTACACAGGTTGCATCCGCCCGCGGAACTGGGCTGTGACTTTTGTCATGGCCGCAACTCGCATGGTTGAACTGGTAGAGCACGCTGGTCTCTTCACCGGGCAGACCAGAGACCGCGTCAACCAACCTACGCACAGTGCATGGCGCTATGGTCGAGGCGACAGCGGCACGTTGGCAGCGAAGACCAGCAGCGCCACCAGCGCGGCGACGCCCGACGATGCCGACAGGGCGCCGCCCAGCGTCGAGGACAGGCTCGATATCAGTGCCGGCGCCACGCGTAGCAGCGCCGCGCCATTCCCGAGCACGAGCGTCACCCAGAGCAGCGCATCGCTGCGTCGCCGGCGGTTGGCGAAGCCGGGCAGGAGCTGCGCGCCAAGACCGAGAATGAGGACGGTCACGAAGCCGGCGCCCAGGGCGTGCCGCTCCGCGTCCTGGGAGACCGCCACGACTGAGGAGTCCCAGGCCGCCAATGCAGTCTGCAAGAGCAGGAACGCGACGAACAGCAACCAGAGAAACGCGGTGACGGCGTGGAGCTGGATCGGCTCGCGCAGGGGACGCACTGGCTGGCGAGGCAGCGGACGGCGCGGCGCGACGATGCCGAGACCGAGAAAGAACATGCCGATTGCCGCGGCAGTGGCCAGCGCTCCGAGCCCTGTCGCCTGGGTTGAACTCGCCAGTGCGCCGGCGGCACGCAGCCCCAGCCCCGCCAGCAGCACTGCCAGGCCGGCGCGTAGGAGCGGCAGGTTGGGCAGCGGCGTGCGAAACAAGATGGGGAAGTTCCGCTCCGCCATGGCAACGGAGATGGGAATGAGGAAGCCGTAGAAACCCACCTGCGTCGAGAGATCGTCGAAGTCGTCAGCGACCAGCGCGGTACCGGACCTGGCTGCGGCGAGCAACCCGGCAAGGTTGATGCCGAGCGCAAGCCAATACGTGGCGAACGCGGTGACGAAGAATGGCAGGACCGGCCAGAGATGCGTACGCGAGCGCAACGGCGGCCCTCGCCGCAGGACGCTCCCCATCTGGAGCAGAATCAGCGAGGCGCCGAGTAGCTCGAGCACCCCGGACACCACCAAGCACGCTTCGAGAATGGATACGTGCGTGCCAGAGCCATCCGTGGCCGCCAGGGCCGGCTGGCTGAGCGCGCGCAGGGCGAGGCCGACGATGAGCAGCAGTGCACCAGCGCGAGTCCTGGCAGGATGGAGCAGGCTCGACCCGCGCAGCCGTGGCAGGAAGTGCAGGCCGACGCCGAGCACCATCAGGCCGCCGAAGCCGAACACCTGGACGTGTCCATGCGCCTGCGCCGCCGCCGGCCACCACAGACCCAGCGGCAGGCCGAGAGCGGAAGCGGCGAAGAGGGCGGCTCCCAGCCCAAAACCGGCCGTGCCGGCCAACACCATCGCGGCCTGGACGAACAGCGGCCAGAGCGGGGCATCGCCCGCGGCCGGCTTACTGGTCGACGCCGGCGCTCCCGCCGTTTGCGCATCTGCCACCGTCGTTAGCGCCCACCTTTCTGCGAACTGTCGCCAGCCGCTGGTATCAGTCAGGCCACGCCAGCGCGCAAGCTCGAGCTAGAGCGCCGCTGTGACTTTCATCACAGCGGGAGCGCCTCGCGCCTCGTATGCTGCTATGGATCCGCCAGAGCGCGTCGGCGCCGGCTATCGTGCTGCCGCGCTTCTGACAGGTAGGATCGCCAGTAATCTCGAGGTATCGACCATGACCTATGTAATCGCCGAACCGTGCATCAACGTCAAGGATGCGGCCTGCGTAGCCGTCTGCCCGGTGGACTGCATCTACACGACCGAGGAAGACGACATGTACTACATCAATCCGGACGAGTGTATCGACTGCGGCGCCTGCGAACCGGAGTGTCCGGTGCAGGCCATCTTCGCCGAGGACGAGGTGCCACCGCAGTGGCAGCACTTCATCAAGCGCAACGCGGACTGGTGTGCGGAGCATCAGCACGGCTAAACGCGCGATCCGTAGTCCACAGTGGCAGGCGGCCTGTCGGCGCCATCCTCGAGGCTTCACGAGCAGTCCGGCGCGGCGGGTGCTGCCGGCAACTGTAGGCGGAATGTGCTGCCCTTTGGTCCCGTGCGCTCGAGGTCCAGCTCTCCACCCATGGCCCGCGCAAGCCGGCGCCCCAGATAGAGCCCCAGGCCGGTGCCGACATGGCCGGCGCGGATGCTGCTCCCGGGTATGCGGCCGAAGCGGGTAAAGAGGTGCCCGACGGCGTCAGGCGGGATGCCCGGTCCGGCATCACGGACCCGGACGACCACCGAGTCGCGCTCCGACCGCCACCGTACGTCCACGGCACCACCCTCGGGGGAATGTTTGGCAGCATTGCCGATAATGGCCGTGAGAATCTGGACCACCCGGTCGTGGTCCGCCAGCGTGCGTACCTCATCTGGCCCATCCACGCGCACAGGCTGATCGTGATACGCCTCTCTGGCCTCGGTAACGGCCTCTGCTACGACATTCGCCACCTGCACCGGCGCGGGCTGCAGTGCTGGCAGTTCGCGGTCGAGGCGTGCGAGCAAGAGCACGTCCTCCACGAGTCGTTGCTGCCGCTGGGCGGCCCGGACCATGCGGCCGACGTGCCGGAGACGTTCCGTGTCGCCAAAGCGGCTCCAGTGCACCTGCAGCAACTCGCCAAAGCCGATGATCGAGGTCAGCGGCGTGCGCAGCTCGTGCGTGACGGCCGTCACGAAGTCGTGTTGGAGCTGCCCCAGGTTGGTATCGCCTACAGCGGCGCCCTGTTCGGTGGGGACCGACGGGACCCATCGCACTGCACGCTGCACCGCCGCGGCCAGGGCACGCGCGTCACCGGCGAAGACGTGCTCGCTTGCGTCCAGCCGCCTGGCTGCCAGCAGGATCTCGGGCTGGTCCGCGTTGGCCACGACGATGACCGGCACGCCGGCGCGCTGTGCTCGCATGATCGCGAGCGCATCCAGAGCACTCGGCTCACGATTGGCATGCTGGGCGATGACCACGTCCCAGGACGAGGTTCCGCGCAGCCGGGCCCGCAATGACGCGATGGTCGCCACTTGGGTGAACAGGGGCGTGTAGCCGAGCCTTTGCAGCTCATGCCGGACGGCACGCGGCCAGGGGCTGCAAGCGCCGATTAGCAGCACGCGTAGTTTGTCGCCTGCCATTCGTTCTTTCCGCGGGGGTTCATCTTGCTGCCCGCGCCGGCCTCGATCCAGACCACCGTGAGGTCGAGGCAGAGATTCGCTACGCACTTCGCGCTTCTCCGGCGGCGCGTAGAACGGCACCAACTGCCCGCGCTAATACCCATATGTCAGCTTGGCAGGGATGACCGGTACAGGCTGTACATACGTGTACACTAGGCGCTCACTTGCAGCGCCGCTGTGATGAAAGTCACCGCCCAGTCCAGTAAGTTCGGGTTGGGCGACACGGTCCGCCTGCGCTCTCCGATACAGCCAGCAAGGCTCCTGGCAGGCGGTGACTTTTGTCATCGCCTGCGCGAGGCGGCCAGACGATAGTGGTGTCGCGGGATGTTGTTGCAGGCTATGCGTTCCAGCGTGTGCGATGTTGCGTTGATCGGCGGCTGCTCAGCCTGTGTGGTGAAGTGCCGGCTGCCATGGTGACGAGTTGTCTGGAGATGCTGAGATGCTTGGCGTTGAGGAGAGGGCCGAACGTACCGAGGCGCAGATTGATGAGGAAGCTGGCGATCCGACGGGTCGGAAGCTAGCCCGGAACGTGGACGAGGAAGGGCCGGACGCTCCGCGCGCCCGAGGGGTCCTCCTCGCCCGATTGCCGGGCCACGAGGTTGAAGCTGAGGAGGTTCTTCTGGCAGCCATCGCCGCGGGCGATGCCGCCGCTGAGAACGATCTCGGTGTCCTGCTCAGCAGACAGCCGGGACGCGAGGCCGAGGCCGAGCAGGCCTTTCGGCACGCCGCGGTGAACGGTGTGCGCGCGTCGGGCCGGAATCTTGGTCTCCTGCTGAGTGGCCAGCCCGGACGTGAGGCCGATGCGGAGGCAGTTCTGCGTGGCGCTATTGCAGCGGGTGATCCAAGGGCACTGCACGATCTCGGCGTTTTGCTCGCGGCGCAGCAAGGCCGTGAAGCTGAGGCTGAGCAAGCCTACAGAGATGCCATGGGCGCCGGGCTGCGCGCGGAGACCTTGAATGATCTCGGCATCTTGCTCGCCGGCATACCAGGACGCGAGGCCGAAGCAGAGGATGCGTACCGGGATGCACTTGCCGCCGGAGATGCGCACGCGATCTGCAACCTGGGCAGCCTGCTTGCTCGGCAGCCGGGCCGTGAGGCCGAGGCAGAGCGTGCGTACCGCGAGGCAATCGCCGCCGGAGTCCCCGGCTCGTCCTACAATCTGGCCCTGCTACTCGCCGGCATGCCCGGACGTGAGGCCGAGGTCGAGTCGACCTACCGGGACGCCGCTGAAGACGGAGATAGCGGTGCCTGGCTCAACCTGGGCAATCTGCTGGCCCGGCAGCCGGGGCGCGAGCGCGAAGCGGAGCTGGCCTACAGGGCGGCGCTGGACGCCGGCGATCAGGGCGCGCGGAACAATCTCGGCGTCCTGCTGGCCGCGCAACCGGGGCGTGAGCACGAGGCGGAGCAGGTCTACCGCGAGGCAATAGCAGCCGGTGTGGAAAGCGCCGCCTACAATCTCGGCAACCTGCTCGCTCGACAGCCGGGGCGTGAATCCGGCGCCGAGCGGCCGTTCCGCGATGCTGCCGCAGCGGGTGTGCCGGGCGCCGCGCTCAACCTGGGCGACCTGCTCGCCGACGAGCCGGGCCGGGAGCAGGATGCCGAGCTCGCGTACCGCCAGGCCGTGGCCGCCGGGGAGGCCGACGCGCTCAATAATCTGGGCCTCCTGCTCGCCAACCAGCCGGGACGAGAGGAGGAGGCCGAGCAAGCGTACCGCAGCGCCATCTCCGCCGGCAGTACGCACGCGCTCAGCAACCTTGGCAACTTGCTCGTGGGACAGTCCGGGCGCGAGGCCGAGGCCGAGCACGTGTACGGCGCTGCCATCGCCGCGGGCATCGGAGCAGCATGTCTTGGCCTGGGCAACCTGCTGGCCGCACAGCCAGGGCGCGAGGCACAGGCCGAGGAGACCTACCGCCAGGCGCTGGCGCTGGGTGTTATCGAGGCATGGAACAACCTCGGCAACCTGTTTTCCCAGTTCGGGCGTACGGACGAGGCGGAGCGTGCGTATCGCCAGGGTGTCGAGGCAGGCGTTGATGCCGCGGCCTTCAACCTCGGCGTCCAACTGGCAGGGATGGCGGGAAGGGAGGCCGAGGCCGAGCAAGCGTATCGCGACGCCGCACGAGCAGGTGTCACGCCGGCGCTCCTGCACCTGGGCCTGCTGCTCGCCGGGCAATCGGGGCGCACGAAGGAGGGATGTGAGATCCTACAGGCAGCGCGCCTGGCGAGGGTCGCGGGTGCCGACCAGGCACTCCAACGGCTCTGTTGGGACAATGCTATCGAGTAGCCCGGTTTCGTTCACGCCGCAGTGATGATAGGAGCGTTCACCTGGCCGCCTGCGGAGCCAGCCGCATGCACCGGCGAAATGTCTCAGCACGGTGATGAGGCGAACGCGGTCGCCGGGGCTGCGCGCTACGTTGTATGACGGGTGCAGGGAGGTTGCGCGTGCAGACAGGGACACTCGAGCACGCCAACGCGCGACTTCTGGACATCGCGCGGAGGAGTCGGTTTGCCTATCCGCCTGCAGGCGACTGGCGGGCTGAGCTGGTGCCGGCGCACGTCGTCGCCAGCAGTCGTATGCTTGCTGCCGCGTCCGCCGAGCTGCTCGCCGGTCGCATACCGGTGCTCGACAACCGGCCCACGCAGTCGACGGCGTATCTCGAGGCCACCGCCGCTGCTGCTGGGCCGTGGGCCGACCTGGTGAGCACCGCGGAGCGAGCTGGTCGCGACGTGCTCGTGCTTGCCGCGCAGCTCGAGGAGAGACACCTCGCGACGCGCGTGCCGACGATCATCGTCGACGCGGGTAGCATTCGCGTAGAACGCCCGGTGCCGTTCGACATGCTCCTCGATACCACGCGCCTCGCCGGGCACGCGGAGCAGCGTCGCGCCTTGGCACGGTGGGACGGTACGGTCCAATCAGGAAGCTGGGACGACAAGCGCTCGCGCAATGCGGGCCAGTCCTTGAGGAGGTGATCGACATGGCGGATCAGCATTTGCCCGCCGTCTACCTGCGCTTTCGCGCGCGCTTCCCCGACCTGGCGACGAGCCTCGACGGGCTGGGCCATGCGGCGGACGCCGCCGGCCCTCTGGATGAGCGCACGCGCTGCCTGGTTAAGCTTGGCGCCGCGATCGGTGGTGCGGCCGAAGGCGCCGTGCGGTCGAACGCCCGCCGCGCTTTGCAGGCTGGCGCATCGGAAGCCGAGGTGCTACACGTCGTGGCACTGGCGATTAGCCCACGGGGCTTCCCAGCAGCGGTGGCGGCGTTCTCCTGGATCGAAGAGGAGCTGAGCCACACGTCCACAGACGCGTCGTAGCGCTGAGCGGCAGCGTGGAGGGACTCGGCAGAACGACCAGATCGACCAGGCCATACCTGGCTCGCTGCTGACCAGCCCGCTGCGCGCCTAGTCGGCGGCGATCACGTTGACCGGCGCTCCGGCAAGAAAGCCCCGGATATTGGCGGCCGTGGTGTCGAGAATGCGCTCCAGGGCCTCGCGGCTGTACCAGGCCATGTGGGGAGTCAGGATGACGTTCTCGCGCGTCGCCAGGACATGTCCGGTCAGCAGGTGGCGCAGCTGCTCCTCGGTGCCTGGCAGATGGAACATCTGTGGCTCTTCCATGAGCTGTTCCTCGCCCTCGATCACGTCGAGCCCGGCGCCGCCGACCTGGCCACTGTCGAGCGCCTCCAGCAGCGCGACGGTGTCGACCAAGGCGCCGCGCCCGGTGTTCACGACGAGTGCTCCTGGCTTGAGCAGCGCGAGACGCTCACGGTCGAGCAGGTGGTGGGTCTGCGGCCGGTAGGGCACGTGCAGCGTGACGACGTCGGATTGCTGGAGTAACTGGTCGAGCGAGACGTAGCGGAAGCCCAGCACCTCGGCGAGCAGTTGCTGGGGCCGCGCGTCGTACGCCAGCACGTCCATGCCGAAGCCTCGCCCGATGCGGATCACGTGCAGGCCGATGTTGCCCGCTCCCACCACGCCCAGCGTCTTCCCCCGCAGGTCGAAGCCCATCAGGCCGTGCAGCGAGAAGTCTCCATGAGCAGTCCGGCGTGCGACCACCGCGAGTCGCCGCGAGAGGGCAAGGATCAGGCTGAAGGTGTGCTCGGCGACGGTATTCTCGCCGTAAGTCGGCACGTTGCAGACGAGAATGCCGCGCTCGGCGCACGCTGCGATGTCGATGTGGTCGAAGCCGGTCGAGCGTGTGGCGATCAGCCGTAATTCGGGCATCTGATCGATCAGCGCGCGAGGCACACGAGACCGGATGAAGACCGAGACGACCGAGGCGTCACCGGCCCGACTCACCGACTGCTCGTCGAGCGGCCCCTCAATGTGCCGGCACTCGACCTCGGGTAGCGAGTGCTGCAGGCGTTCATGCTGCCACGGCTCTACCTCAAAGACGGCAATCTTCGTAGGTCGCGTCGACATCGAGTGAAACCAACCTCCTCGGCTCAAGTGACTTCATGTGCATCGTACCTCCGCGTCGTCCGTAGTTATATGATCTTCGTCAACCTGCTGCACAAATAGCGCATATAGCTCATGCACAGGCCCGCATGAGCTTGCAAGACGATC
>CAWHAE010000003.1:0-35722 GCA_963827235.1 uncultured bacterium | reverse complement strand
AGATCACGATGCGTATCTGGGCGTGACGACTGCTGCGCGCTCCGCTCGCCAGCAACATCACCTTGATCTTGTGGAATCGCTCCGGAATCTGGAAGCTCGTGTGCACAAAGCTCCCATGGCCATCCGCGGTGACCGCCTGAACCACCTGTCCGTTGAGGCGGATAATCACGATCTCGCCTGACTGGAAGCCATAGCCAGACAGCGTGACGATACCCTGACGCCCCACCACTGTAGGTGAGCCCGAGATCCCGGCGCTGACCGCCATGGTTATGCGCACTTCCACCAGCGCAGACGCCCGCTACGCGCGCCGGTGGCCGTGACGGGAACCTCCCATATGGGGTATTCGCCGGCACTCCGAATCTGGCCTTGCTAAAGTTGCCGCGCGCATCGGCTACTGCCGCTTGCACGAGTCCTCCGCCCAGGCGAATCAACACGATCTCCCCAGCCCGAAAGCCGCCACCAGAGACGCTGACCGTGCTTCCGCGATGAAGGCTCGTCGACGAAAGGGCGAGCTGCGTGCTGGCTGATGGCACCAGAGTGATTCGCAACGCAGCCCTCGAGCTACGCTCGCTGCGCGAACCAGTGCTGGTAACGTAGGTTACCCCGTGGGCGGCCGTGCTCGGCACAGTACAAGCAACATCAACGATGCGCCCACGGTGGTCTGCCGTCGCTGCCTGTACGAGTGTGCTGCCGATGCGGATGAGGACCAGCTCACCGGGAACGAAGTTGGTGCTACTCACACGCACGATGCCGTCACGATGAACGGTATTTGGAGCGACCTCTGTGCTCGTGATAACCGGTTGAACTACCCGCAGCGTTGTGGAGGCCGCCCGGTGGCTGACGCTGCCAACGACCGTCACAGTGTGGGTGCCCTGAGATGTATTGAGGGTGCGTGCAGTGCTGAAAGTGCCGTGCCCATTGGTGAAGCAGTTTCCTACAAGGACGTTGTCCAGCCGCAACAGTACTTGCTCACCCGGAAAGAAACCTGAGCCTGTGAGGAGAACGCGCCCCGCCGGCACGACGGTCGACGGGGTGATCAGAAGTCTTGAAATCGACGCCGGCGCCGTGGCAATAGCAGCAGCTTGTGCCGGCACGCCTAGCAGTAAGAACGTTAGCAGTACCAAACACGCGACCAGCCGCAAAGCCAATCGCGTGCTCCATCTGACTTGAACGATCGAGCACTCCATTATCCACCTCTCTCCAGAAGATGTCTTCGGGTCCGGTTCCCCAACGGCACGGCTCGAACGCGTAGACTCTGTGATGAGTCGCACCGCACACTGCAGATTGTGTTTCCGGGCCCCTTCAGAGCGGAGGAGCCGCTCGTTTGCCCGGCGCGATGAGCGACAGCCAGTTCGGGTCGCATTCGCCCGCAACGCTGTGCCGCTGCAAGGCAGAGCTATGCGGTACCGTCGCCCGAGTTGGCATTGAAGGGGGCGTACACCGCGCACGCATATCCCGCGTGGCGCGCTTGCCAACCATGTATCTGGAGAACACGCAAAGACGTGTGAGGCCGCCGAATGAGACATGTTCCAGAGCGAGCACATGCGCGAACACGATGTCAGCAGTGCCCAGGCCTGCCCCCAGCCCCTCCAATGTCAGTCTTGGAACGGACTGTGCCCTCAGCCAAACGGACGAAACCAGAAGCAGACCGCTCTAGTCCACTCTTGAAGCCTTGTGAGCGTCACCTGGGTTGCCATCGACCTGCCATTCCGGTAATCCCCGGGTTCCGTACGGAGCGCGATTCGACGCCGGTCCGACGGCCGTGCTCCTGGTCGCAGTCAGACCTGCGCATCTCACGCCTTTGTCGGAAATGGGCGGCGAGCACTATCGCCCGCCAGGCAAATGCCTTCAGTGTCATTGGCGAACTCTTTTGGCCACCGGCTGGACACCGCTCGGTTCCCTGACAACGATCTCTGTCCGCGCAGAACTCGGCGTGCTGGCCGCGCCTCTTCTCCCTGAACTCTGGCGTTCAGGAGCCAATTTCCCGACACCCACGTTGCATGGGTTGGTGAGACCACGTGTCGCTCTTGCACTCGCTGCAAGCCTTACAATCATCACGGGCGCAGTCGCCGTCACTACCGCGACCCCGTGGTCGAAGCCGACGTACACGTAGGGTAACGGCATGCCGGCGGCCACGATATCTGCCGAGAACCATTACCACGGCGTGGAACGCCTATCAATCATGCCGAGCCTGCTGACACGGCGAAGCAGAACCACAATGTGCCCTGTGGAGGCAGTCGCCTCGACTGCCGGCAATGGTCCCTGAGAAGGGCACGGTTTGCCGGTGCAAAACCAGGCGCCAATCAACGGGCGCCGAGCGTGCAGCTGCTGCTCCAGAGTAGGAGCCCGCGCCTCGAATGCTCAGGAGGCCCACCCCGGCGCCCAGGCAGGCGAAGGCTCAAGCGGGGTCCCGCCAGAAGCCACTGGAAACGCCGAGCTCGCCTCGTGACGGTCATCGCACGCTCGTTGCCTGAGGCACCGACCCCCGCCGAGCGGCAGTCCCCGGTGGCCGAGGCCGGACGTCACATTGGCAGTGTTCTTCAGGGAAGTATGGTGATGCTTCCGTCCATGCCGGGGTGCATGAGACAGTCGTAGTGCCCGACACGTCACCCGCACTTGCACACACTGCCGTCAGGGCGTCGACGTCCGGCGCGAGCGGAACGTCGAGCTTCGTGATGGAGTTGCAGTAGTACCTCGGGCCGGCAGGATATCGCGACGAAGGTATGCTATCGTGGCGCCGTCGCCGCCGTCCGCGGGGCCAGCGGTCTCCGTCCGCTCGACCAGCCGATGGTGTGAGAGATAGGCCCGAATACCAGCGCGCAGAACCGGTCCGCCCTTGCTGTGATTACCCTGCCCGTGGATGACGATTACGCGGAGCTCGTTGCCGTCATGGGCTTCACGCAGGAACCTGTCGACCACCCTCTTCGCCTCTTCGGCTCCCAGTCCGTGGAGGTCGAGCTTGTTTTGCGTGGATGCGGCGCGGCCACCCGAAGCCGCCGCGCCGCCAACTGATGCCCGCGGCGATGCCGTGATTGACCCCGCGTGATTCTGGAGGTCCTCGCATGTTCGGCGTGTCAAGGCCAAGCGCTTGGCTACCAGTTGCCGCGTGTCCCTCTGCGCCTCCGTGAGGGCCGCGAGTTGTTGCCGATATAGGCGCGCGAGCGGAGCCGTGGTTGCGGACGACGTGTGAAGAGCGGTTTCCAGCTCGAGAACCATAGGCGCGAACCGTGCGTCCACGTCATTGAGCAGGTCAGCTCGCATACTGTCAATCTCGCCGAGCACATTTGTGCATTTCGCTTCAGGCCGCGTCGCATCGGAGCGGTGCGGCTGCGCCTTGCCGGGGCCAACAGACTTGTCACCGCGCCGGAGCTCAGACCCTTGACTCATCCGGTACCTCCCACGGCATTCACCTTCGCGGTATCCACGGCGCCTGTCGAAGTGTTGGCGCAGCGCTACCCGCCTCACACCCTAGCGGAGGTTGGCACGCATGCTCTCGCCAGAAAATGTACCGGGCCGCCTTCGGCAAGGGCCAGCCGCTTGGCGGACCAGCTTCAGACACGTGCCGCCGGTTACGCAGGCTACTGCGCGGAGGTCTGGGCAGACGTGGCCCCAAAGCGGGTGGCAGTTGCCAGAGAAGTTGATGTTCCGGGTTGCGCCCACGTCCGTGCTGGTGAGAATGGTGCCACCGTCACCTACCGCGAGACAAATCGGCATCTGGCTGCAGGAGACTCCCCAAAGGCTCGAATCGCAGCCGCGTGGTGGAAGAGGCCCTGCGCGACTTCCGGCGCCGGCAGGTTCAAGCCGAGCTGGAGCGGCAGTACGAGGAGCCGGAGTCCGCAACCGTGCAGCAAGAACTGCTGGAATGGCGCGCCATTCGGCGCGCGGCTGCTACGTACGCAGCGACGCGCCGCTAAGATGGCGGAAACGTTTCCTCGCCGCGGCGACGTGTGGTACGTCTACACGCCATGCCAGCCGAATGATCCGCATCAGCCGCGCCCAGCTCTCGTGATCTCGGAAAACACGCGCAACCGCCGGTCTGACGACGTCATTGTGGTGCCCATCTTCTCGACTGGCCGTGCAAGCCCGACGCACGTGCCGCTGGAGGCGGGGACGGGTGGTGTGCTGCACGCTAGCGTACTCTTCTGCGAAGAGATCGCAACGCTCGACCGCGACTTTCTGCACGACGGGCCGCTTGGCACAGCGGTGCCAGCATCGATCCTGGACGAAACAGTCAACGCGATCATCATTGCGGTCGGTGGCCAGCCGCAGACCTAGCCGTGCTCAGACTTTCCGGCGCACAGCCGCCGTCGTGTCGGATAGCCGCGTAGGGAGCCTTGGCATCAAGTACAGTGTCCTTCCATCCAGTCCATGGTCCTACGACAGCTATGGGGGGGGTCGAACAGCAGGCACCCCGCGCGTGAACGAGCGAGCACGTGTTGCGTGAAGGTGCAGGCACCAGATGCGTGAAGGCGCGAGCACCGTATGCTTGATCTTCCTGGCACCAGATGCGTGAAGGCGCGAGCACCGGGCGCGTGAAGGCGCGGATGCGACTTGCGTGAAGGCGCGGGAAAGCTCTTGATCGCCTGCGGTTGGGCGGCACATACTACGCTTGGAGGAAGTCCTCAATCGGTGCAATACAGGCTCACGTGCCTGGTGGACCGCTGCCTGAAGGGAAGTGCCATGGCGGGCGCTCGTACGTTCAAACCTACGCGACGGCTGCCCGAGCGACCCGCCGAGTGCGACATTCAGTTGCCGTCGATGCCCATTGATTGGTCGGTGCACGAGGTCGACCAGGTCAGCGGCGGCAGGCTGGGCAAGGCGGAGCTTGTCTATCGACGACGAATTGCCGCGGAGGCAGGCACCGATGGCGCGTTCGGCGTGGACAATCGCTACCTCCTGGCGCAAGCGGACATCCACCAACCGTTGCTCGACGAGCAGGGTCGCAGTGCCCCTGAGCGGTGGGAATTGCATCGCGCACGTACCATGGTCGTGGTGCCCATTCCCGACGTGGACGATCCACAGTCCGTGCGTGAAGCTGCAGTGGAGATCGCCAAAGCGGCTTTGGGCCCGTTCGCGGGCGAGCTGATGCTGTGCCTGTATGCCATCGCGAACGATCCGCCCAACTGGCGTAACCCCGCGTTCACGGTCAGTCTCAACGATCTGCTCGACCGCATGGGGTATGCCCGAGATGCACAAGGCCGGCACTACTCTGTGAACCGCCGGCAGATCTCGTCTACCCTTCTGGCGCTGCACCTCACGCATGTGGGCATCCGGCACGAGAATGCCGGCCGCCAGCAGCAGGCCGTGGTTGCACCGCTACTGGAGAGTGTTGGCTATCAAGCCGGTGAAGAGACGCAGCACCTGAACATCCTCGAGGTGTTCGCGCAGGGCCTCCCAGACCGCGTCGGCGTGCGCATTCATCAACTGTGGTATGACGGCCTGCGCAGCAGGGAGGGTCGCCCGGGTGTTGATTACACACTCATTCCCCGCGTTCCGTCCCATCGAGGGCGTTCCCTTGCAACCGCGCGCTCCTTGCCGCAGGCGGTGCTGCGTGAGTACCTGGCCCGCTGTCAGATGGACTTGCACGGCAAGCCATTGGTGATCGCGCGCGAGCGCCTGATCGCTATAGCCGGCATTCAGAACACGCGCACGGGCGGCAGCAATCGCACACTGGCAAAGGCGCTCGATCGACTGCGTGCCGAAGGCATGATCGGCGAGTATGAGCCCAAGACACTGCCGACGGATCCAGATGCCCCGATCACCATTACGTGGTCGGCGTGCACCGCGCCATGGCCGCTGGAGATGGTTATGTAGACCCCGATCGCTACAGAGCGGAAGCGCCGGCGGCGCAAACGCCCGCGCTTCTGCTCAGGATTCGGTCCAGGTGCCGGCCGGCGTGGTGGCTATTGACAAGCCGGCACCCTAGTCGATGGCGACCCGTACGGGGAGGGAGGCGGTGTGTCCGGCTGTCGCCGCGCCAACAGCATGCGCACGAGCATCGGCGATCCCGCAGGTCACGCTTGTTCGATGCGGCGCCGGCCTTCCGGCGCCCTCTGCGAACGACCACGCGTACCTCCAGCGGCGCGGGAACTTCGTGGCGTCGCCGGTAGCGCGGCCACGACCGCGCTGCACGATTGCCTGCAGCAGTACTCGGCGTCGCGGCCGGGAGTTACCAAAGTTTGGTAATCCGGGTGCGCCGCTCGGCTCACCGCCTGGCTGCCGGCCGTGCTGCGCTCGCATTCCGCGCTTTGACCACTCGCCTCTGCCCCCCTATAATCCATTACAACATGTATGTTGCGATGCGTCTGGGTGCCGGAGGTAGAACCTTGGAGCAACAGGAGCTTTTTACGACCGGGCAGGCCTGTCGTCTCGCCGGTGCAACCGCCCGACAGCTCGACTACTGGGCCTGGACAGGCTTCTTGCAGCCCAGTGGCGGCGGCGCGGTGAAGCGTCGTTACAGCTTCGATGACCTCATACGCATACGCGTCGTGATGCGGCTGAAGGACCAGGGCATCACTCTACAGATGATCCGCAGGGCAGTGGACAAGCTGCGGGAACACTCGACTGATCCTCTGCGTGAATTGAGCCTTGTCGGGCTCAACGGTGAAGTCTTCATCTTCCGCAACAGAGCGGAGGCGGTCCGAGTCCTGGACGGCCAGTCCGCCTTTCTCTTCATGGATATCGGTGTGGTGGCACGTGAGATGGATGAGCTCTGCTCGATGCAACACGCAAGGGCCAGGCCGCAGACCGGTCATCAAGTGGCGTGATGGCGAGACTCCGGGTGGGAGGACAGTGATGAGTAGACGACGCGACGACCTGCCACCGTAATGCGCGGCGGCTGCGTGCCGAGCGGTCACAGGACCGCCTGCTCGTGGTCACCTTGCCAGCCAGGCAAGTGCCAACAAAAAACCCCTGCGTACTGACATACGCAGAGGTTTTCAACCGAGCAGTAGAAATGTCTAGTGATGCTGTGGATTGGAGGTCCCGGTGCATCACCAGCAGCAGAGCCAATCAAGACTTCCTGACGTGACTGGCCGTCACCTCGGGAGTGGTCTTTCTACGCTCAATATTAGTCTGGTGCCCGATCGACTGTCAAGTTGCGCGGTACCAGCCCGGGCCATGCGTTTGACCACGGCGCGATTGGCGAGCTCGTCATGACCGGCGATCGCGCCCGGCTGTCTTCCAGCGCTCGAGCGCTTACGCCCATGAGCGTCGGACGCAGCGACGAAGCGCTGCTGGAAGGCGGCATCGTGGTGCGTGATATGCGCACTAACGAGCGCTTCTGGGTTCACGACCTGGTCGTCGACGAGTATGGGCCGTTGCTGGGTGCTGACGTCTTCGCCATATACTGCTCCCTGTCCTGCATGGCTAACAAGGACCAGTACTGTTGGCCGTCCCTCTCCCGCCTGGCCAGGCACTGGGGGAAGGGTCGAGCCACGGTCGTGCGCGCGGTGACCCTGCTCTCCGACCTGAAGCTGATCCACGTACAGCGAGGAATGAACGAGGACGGCAGCAAGGCTAACAATGTCTACTACCTCTTGGAGCCGCTGCCAATCGAGGAGGGGCTGGCCAGCCTCGTCGGCGCGTTCCGCTCAGGAGGATGCACGCTGGAGGAGGCAATTGAGCGCGCGGCGGACCTCGTGCCGCGCAACTGGGAACCTCTACGACGCAAGAATGTTCGACTGCGCTCTCGCTCCGACTGGTCGAGTCTCCTGGAAGCGACTTTCGCTCAGGATCCCGAGCGCCTCGCTGACACCAACGATGGCAGGCAGTCCATGGACGAACCAGGTAGTCTCGCCGGAGAACCAGGTAGTAGCCTGAGCGAACCAGGTGGTTCCGGGACGCGCCCACGTGGTTTCGACGCGGACCGCGGACATGCCATGGCGGACCAAGCTGGTTTCCTGACGGTACCACCGGAGTTCGCACGCGGTCCACGGTATACCTCCGAGGGAACCAGCTTGGTTCCCTCGGAAGACCCGAAGGACACTCCCACTAAGGTAGACCCAGCCAAGGCAACCCCGGAAGATAGCCAACACCAAGGGGGCGGTGGTGTGGTGCTTCGCACCGACGATGAAATCAGTGCGTACGAGTTGGCAGATGACGAGGTTCTCCTCGAGACCGACGACAGCAACGCCGCTGTCACGTGCATACGTGACCTGGCGCGGGCTGACATCGAAGCCACGGCGCGGAATTGGGGTGTGCGTGTGAGCACGGAGGTCTTCTACTCGGCTCGGCAATTCCTTGGCCAGGGCGAGGAAGACTGGACACCCGAAGAGGAGCAGAAGCGATCCTATCTCGCGGCAGTGCGCCGTGATCTGGAGGACACGTATGCGGCGCTTGGGGCCTTCAGCGTCGCCGAGGCACTCAGTCGACATTTCACCAAAGACCTCGTGCAACGGTATGTCGCGGCCGACCCTGAGGGGCTGAGGCGAATTCATGGTTGGCTCGCCTATGTCAATGGCGATCGCGGCAAAGGCATCGAGAATGTGGCGGGCTTCCTGCGTACCCGAATTGAGAGCCGGCAGTGGCCGCCAAGCGCCCAAGCTCGCAGACGCGAACGATAGAATCGAGTAGTTGTCCACAGCTAGCTGCTTATGCGGCCGCGGATTGCGGTAACTTTGTTTAAACAAAGATACTCACAAGGGAACTGGATCCTATGGCTCGAGGCAAGCTTGGTCGGCCGCGACTGCCCGACGATGAACGAAAGCGCACGATCACCGTGTACCTCGGCACCAGGACCGTGCAACAGATCGAGCAGCAGGCAGCACAGACCGGACTCTCCCGCAACCAGGTCATTGCATCGGTGCTTGCCGCTCACTTCGACGACGGCTCCAGGGAGACTCCAGGGCAGACGGAATCGCTCGAAGCCCTTGGGCAGGAGTTCCTCGCCGCGCGGGCCCTGCATGAGCCGCGCCGCGTTCGCGAGAGTCGTGGAAGGG
Source organism: uncultured bacterium (assembly GCA_963827235.1). Classification (GTDB taxonomy): domain Bacteria; phylum Chloroflexota; class UBA5177; order JANWHV01; family JANWHV01; genus JANWHV01. The sequence continues at coordinate 26,783 of CAWHAE010000003.1, read as the reverse complement.
CCTTGCGTTGACGACAGAGCGATTCCAGCCTTCGTGGACCACCAGGCAGGGCAGGGCGACGTTGTGAGCACCGTGCAGATTGCGGTTCTGGGTCGCAAGGGTGGCAGTGCCAAGACGACGACGGCGTATAATCTCGCCGGCGCCCTCGTCGCCGTCGGACGCCGCTGCCTCCTGGTGGACCTCGACAGCCAGGCGAGCTTGACCCGCGCTCTTTCGGATGAGCCCGTCAGGCCCGAGTATGGAATCGGCAGCCGCATCGCGGACATGCCGCGCGGCATTCGCGACATTATCCGCCCCGTTGGCCTAATGCTTGACCTGGCTCCCGGCGACCGCTCGATCGAGGCTACCTCTCTGGCATTGGCGCAGAATCCTACAGGCCCGATGCGCCTGAGGCTCCTGCTTGAGGATGTGTGCGAAGACTATGACGCGATCGTCATTGACACGGCCCCGCTCCTTGGCTTCACGCAAACTGCCGCGATGTTGGCCGGGGATGTGGCCGTGGTCCCGACCCGGACGGGGGCTCAGCAGGATATCGACGCGCTCGTCGACATCTTCGCCACCCAGGAGGAGTTGCGCCGATACCGTTTCGTGACCGCCGAGATCGTGTCTATTCTGCCGTCCAACTATCATGCGGACGAAGCTCCACAGCGGGACGGGCTACGGGCGTTGACATCGGCGTATGGGGCACTGATCGCCGATCCCATCCCCCATTCACCGCTAGTAGAGCGCGCGATCAACGCGAGAACGCCGGTAGTAGCGAGCAGCCCGCGCTCGGCCGCGGCGGCGGCTTTCCGGTCGCTCGCTGCGCGCATGATTCCCGTAGAGGCCATAACGTGAGTGCGGCGCGGAAGACCGGGCCGAGAGTAGCGGGACCGCTGATATCTACCGGACCGCGAGTGGCCACTGCTCAGCCCTCGACCCCGCCCACGAACGTCCAGCTTGGAAACGATCGTTTGCTGGTTGGTGCGCGTGAGGTGGACATTGCCCAGCTCACGCCGGATCCCGCGCAGCCCCGCAGGCACATGCATCCCGATCGTCTCGCGGAGTTGTCGCGCTCGATTGTCCAGTATGGCGTGCTCCAGCCTCTCGTTGTGCGGCAGGAAGGGCTGGGCCGCGACGGGGACATGCGCTATACGATCGTGGCCGGAGGGCGTCGGTACGCCGCCGTTCGGCTGGCGATCAGCGGCGCCGCGAGCGATGAGGAGCGGCGCAGGCTGGCGCGCGTGCCGGTAGTGGTGACGGAGACCAGGGCGGCTGAGCAGCGGGTCCTGCAGCTCATCGAGAATCTGCAGCGAGAGGATCTCGAGCCCGTCGAGGAGGCTCGCGCGCTCAAGGAGCTAATGCGGATAGAGAAGCTAACCACCGAAGGCGTAGCGGAGCGCGTCCAGCGATCGCAAGGCTACGTCGACGAGCGACTGCGACTGCTGCGCTACGAGGATGTCGAGGAAGCGGTCGAGAGCGGCTTGCTCTCCAAATCGGCGGCCGCGGCGATTGCCAGCATCCGCCTGACGGAAGCAAGGCTCGCCTGGTTGGAACGCGCACGCCTAGGCGAGACAATTCGGCCGCGAGAAGTCTATGCATCGAAGCCTGACCGCCGCGCCGGCGGGCGTCGTCAACGCATCGAATTACCAAACTTTGGTAATTCCTCCTCAAGCGGCGTGCCGCAGCACGATCCCGGTCTGGCGCCTGAGAATGGCCGGGAGGCGGAGGGTCGTGCTCCAACCCTGGCTGAGCCTGCACAGGCCGATCGGGGGGTCGTGCCTCCGCCGTCAGCCTCTATCGGAGCTGCAGGAGACAGCGACTCATGGCCGGCCGCGGGCTCGCCCTCATCGCCCGACCAAGACGGCGGCCCTCATGGACTCCATCACAGATCGGACGGTGCCCAGGTCATTGCCAGACTACAGGCGCTGGGCGTGGTGCTGCCGCCGGATATCGCGGCCATCCTGGCGCGCTCGCAAGTGGCCTGGCCAGCGGTACTGCGGGGCTTCGCGGAAAGCGTGAGTCCTGCCGAACGCACCTACGCCGAGCGCCTGCTGGCGATCGGTGCCGTCCAGGGAATGAGCTGCGAACAGCTCCTGGCGATCCTCAAGGGCTGAGGGAGAGCTGGGGTCGACCGGGCGCGGCAGGCATACAAGCACGGTAACGCACATGACCGGGCCGCGTCGCTCGCAGCCGCTGTTCCTCCGTCAACTGCAAGGCGACGGTGCCGCCGTGCCGCAGCCCGCGTCCGGTGCCCCGGAATATGCCGGCCCCGTTGTCACGCGGGTGTCATGCATCACCCTCGAACGGTCTGATGTCGCCGGTCTCGAGCATGCTCACGAGCGGGTGGTCGTCGATCGTGAGCGGCATATCGACACGAGCGCGCCGCCTGCTGCTCTCGTAGATCGCGAACACGATCTCCGCGGCGTTGAGCGCGCGCTTGGCACTCAGCTCGGGCTCCCGTCCGCCGAGCAACGCCTCCACCGCGTCCGCGATGGCACGCTCATGGTAGTCCGGGCGGTCGCGATTGGCTGCGCCGTGCACCGTCTCGCCCTGTGTGGCGAGCGTCTCCCACGGGGTTCCGTCGCGCCGAATGCGCAGCGACTGCTCGTCGGGCACGCCGATCTCGAGAATGCCGGCAGTGCCCACCAACCGGTGCCAGAACCTCGCGCCGCCCTGACCATGGCCGGAGATCAGCGTGGCGGAGACGCCGTTGGTGTACTGCCAGTGCGCCAGCGCCTGGCCCTCCGAGGGCATGCCGAATACTCGCCGCTCATGGCGATAGTCGATCTGTCCTATCACCCATGTCGCCGGGCGCTCGCCGACGAACATGCCGCAGAGGTCAATCCAGTGCGTCCCGATGTCGTACACATCGCCCGGGAATCCCAGCTCGATACGGTCCAGCTCACCGATGGCGCCATCGGCGAGCGCGTCGCGCGCCAGCGTGAAAGGTCTGCCGAAGCGCCGCATGTGATTGAACGTCAGCTGCACGTTTCGGCGGGCGCACTCTTGCGCCATCAGCCGCGCTGCTCCCCACGTGGAGGCCATGGGCTTCTCGCAGTGCACGGCGCGCACCCCGGCCAGAGCACAGTCAACCGCCATGGAAGCGTGCAGATGCGGCCAGGTGCAGATGCTCACCATGTCCAGCCTGGCCTGGCGCAGCATCTCGCGATAATCGGCGTACACGCCGTCCGCATCAATGCCGAACGCCTCCGCAAAAGCCTGGGCGTGCTCCGGTATGATATCGGCGCAGGCGACCAGCTCACAGCGATCGGTCAGCGCGCGGTAGCCGCGCCCGTGCTCGTAGGCCATGAAGAAACCCTCGGTGTCCGGTTGGTCCTTTTTCCGGCCTGTGCCGATTATCCCAATCCGCAGGCGAGCCATGCGCCCCTCCCCCGATGCCATCACAGTCGCTTCCATTCTGCTGGCCGCGACTGAACGATTATACCGTTCGAGCGATGGTACCGCGCCCGCAGGGCGACGTTCCCGCGGGCATGCCTTCGAGAGCGGGCCCGCCGAAGCAATAGCTCGGGGAGCGCTCACTGCCGGTGCTTGCCGCGGAGACACGTAGCCGTCGAATCACGGCGAGCCGGCGCCGCGTGCCGGCCCGTCTTGCTCACTGCCGAGGATCGCCACGTCGAAGGCATCCAGGCGCTCAGGCTCGGCGACCAGGTCGATGGCCACGATCTTCCCGCCTTTGTAGTGAAAGCGAGGGCGACGCGAACCGTGCCGCGTGGCGCCCACACCGCTCCTGCCGCGCCGTCGAGTAGGGCCGGTTGCGCGGCGGCGGCGCGGCCGGAGAGGAACTCGGCGACGGCAGTGGCGCCTGCGACGTCTTCCGGCGCACCCATCTGCGCGGCCACGCGATCGGACCGCACCACGACTCCGGAGTCGAGCAGGGCCAGGAGGGCGGCGAACTCCCCGGTACGTGCTGCCGCCAGAAACGCGTCGACGACCACTCGCTGGCGGCCGCTATCGGTGCCGTGCGAGGCACGCGCTCCATGCAGGCGGCGGCGTGCGCGGCTGGCGAGCTGCCTCGTGGCAACGGGGGAACGTTTCACGATCGGAGCGATCTCGTCGAACGGCACCGCGAACACGTCGTGCAGAACAAAGGCGAGGCGCTGGGAGGGAGCCAGCTGGTCGAGTACGACCAGCAGCGCGGGTCCGACCGCGTCGGCGAGCAGCGCTTCATCCTCGGGGTCGGCACCCGCGGAGCCGTTTGCGACCGGCTCGGCGAGGCTGCCTGGGCTCGCTGCCACTGCTAACCGGCGGAGTGCATCGCTGAGCGTGCTCCAGCCCTGCAGGACGCCCTTAGGTCGCCGGCAGGAATCGGGCTGTGTAGACACTGTTGGCCGGCACCGCGACGCGGATCTTCTTGTACGTGGCGAGCAAGCGAATCCCTGTTTGCCATCGGCTCGCCGTCATGCTCCCGACCGGTGCGCCGGGCGCCGAGGCCAGCGTGGCCAGTGCCGCTAACTCCGCCGTCTGCTGCAACACCGAGTCCTGGGAGTCCAGTGCCGGCACCACATAGCGTGCAATCTCGGACGGATGGGCCAGGGCATACTTCCAGCCTCGGTCGATCGTGGCCACGACGCTCCTCACCAGGGCGGGATTCGACCGCATCATGCTATCGGTCGTGAAGAGCACGTCGCTGTAGAAGTCATAGCCATAGGCGCTGGCCGGGATCACATTCACCTTCACGTGATACCGCTGGGCAATCTCGATCGGCTCGTCGGTCAGGTAGCCGAGATAGGCGTCCACCTTTCCGGCCAGCAGGACGGCCGGGTCCAAGCCGACCACGATAGGTACGACATCTGCTTCGCTCAGTCCGACGGCATTGAGCATCACATCCAGCACGTAGCGCCCATCGGCGGGAAAGCCAATCCGTTTCCCCTTGAAATCCTTGGGGCTGGTGATTCCGCTCTTTGGCACGGTGATGAAGGCGAAGGGCGACCTCTGGCCCGATGCCCAGAGGGCTTTGATCGGGCAACCCGCTACACGCGCGAGAATGACCGAGGCGCCGTCGTGGATGCCGAATTGGAGCTTTCCCGCAGCAACCAGGATCGTGGGATCGTTGGTACCGTCAAAGGGCCTGGTCGTGACTTCCAGGCCTGCTTGCGCCCACCAGCCTTTCTCCTGCGCTGTCCAGATACCGGCGAATTCCACGTTTCTAAACCAGTTGAGTGCGATGGAGATGGTAGTGAGGCTCCCGCGGCGCGCAGACAGCGGGCTGAAAGCAGCAGCACGGAGGGCGCCGAGCACAGCAGAGGAGATGAACGCCGATCGCAGCATGTACCTGCCCCTTCTTTCGAGGGTCTACGGCATCCGGTAGTTGTGGGCGACCTGGCTTGCCGGCGGAAGGCCGGTGTACAGTTGCGGGACAGCGCCGGAATGGAACCGGACTTCTCCCACCAACCACCGATGTGGATGTGAAACAGGCGGCAATGTACCTGCTGTCCGAGGACGCTGTCAAGCACAGACACAGCGGAATGCAGCCACCGCGCAGAATGGTGGACTTCCGAGAACCAGCTCTGTTCCGCTCGTTGACTCGGCGATCACCTGGCATGGGTATGGCGATGAGAATGAGGGCTGCACGAGGTCGATTGGCGAGAGGGCAGGCTCGTATGCTACATCTGTGCCGGCGATACGTGAACCCGTGCGAAAGGATCAGCCGTGATCATGCTACCCATCGTCGACGCGCATCTCGACCTGGCTGAGAATGTAGCGCTGTTCGGTCGTGACTACACGGAGAGCGCAGCCACGATCAGAGCGAGGGAACGGCGCACGAGGCGGCAGGCAACGGTGTCGCTCCCGGATCTCCAGCGAGGCGGGATAGCCGTCGTAGTGGCCACGCTGACGCCGGGGTTCCTGGCAGCCGACGTCGGCGCGGACTTTGAACCGCAAGCCGCGCTCTATCGAACGCCTGAGGAGGCCGAAGCGAATGCATTGACCCAACTCGCGCTGTACGAGACGTGGCAGGCGCAAGGGCGCGTTCGGCTGCTCAAATCGGCCACGGAACTTGAGCTGCACCTCGAGCGCTGGCGGCAGGATCGCAAGCCCGGCCTCGTCCTGCTCATGGAAGGGGCCGACCCGATCGTGCAGATCCGGGACCTGCCGAGCTGGTGGCAGCGTGGGCTGCGGATGATCGGGCTGACGTACGGCGATACAGCCTATGGGTGCGGTGTGGCGGGCGGCCGGGAGACGTTCAGGACGGGCGGACTCACGCCGGCCGGCGTGACCCTGCTCGAGGCGATGGCTGCCTTGGGCTTCATCTGGGATGTGTCGCATCTCACCGAAGTGGGCATCTGGCAAGGGCTCGCCCTGCAGGGCCCCCGCGTGTGTGCGACCCACGCGAATGCGCAAGCCTTGACGCCCACCGATCGGCACTTGAGCGACCCGATCATCCGGGCGATCGCCGAACGGAACGGCGTGATTGGACTGGTGCTGCATAACGGTTTCCTGGAACCGCGCTGGCGCACGGACCGCTCCATCACCGTCAGCCTGCATGAACACCTGGCGCGGCATGCGCACCACGTAGCTCGTCTGGTGGGATGGCAGCACGTTGGTATCGGATCGGACCTGGACGGCGGCTTCGGCCGAGAGGAAAGTCCCGTCGAGATCGATACGGTAGCGGATCTGGGGCAGGTCGGGTCCGCGGTCCCGGCAGCGGCCCGTGACGCCGTGCTCAGCACGAATTGGCTGAGCTTCCTACGATCGGCCCTACCGCACGCCGCGTCCTGATCGGTCGCGCCGAACGTCTGCTATCCTACGCCTATGTCCGGGGGAGGTATCGTGTGTCCGCGATTGTGATCCGTGCCCGCGAGCCAAGCGATGCTGAGGCGCTCGCCGCCGTCTTCAAGTGTCCCGGCGTCATAGCCGGCACCCTGCAGCTTCCCTACCAGTCGGTTGAGGCCAGAAGGGAGCGCATGGCACACCAGACCGAGCCGGATGCGTACAGCCTTGTGGCGGAGGTAGACGGCCGCGTGGTCGGAAGCTTGGGCTTGCACGTGGAGACCGCGGCCCGCCGCCGGCACTGCGGCAGCATAGGCATGGGGGTGCACGATGACTTTCAGGGGCGCGGTGTCGGCACGGCGCTGATGAGCGCACTCGTGGAGCTTGCCGACTGCTGGCTGGGGCTCGAGCGCATCGAGTTGTCCGTATACACCGACAATGCGCCTGCCGTGCACCTGTACGAGAAGTTCGGGTTCACGATTGAGGGCACGGCGCGGCGCTATGCCCTGCGCCAGGGAAGCTACGTCGACGTGTACCTGATGGCTCGGCTGCGTTGTCCGCCCACAACACTTTGACAAGCGCCACTCACGCGCTGCCTACTTGGTGCCGTGATCCGTTGCGCCGAGGAAGTGCCAGGCAAGCCGTCATGAGCCTCGTGGCATTTCCGCTGGCGCTCTCGCTCGGAGGCAGCACAGTGTCGCACTCAGCGCAGGCCACGCCAGGTGGGTCCGCGCCTGCGATGGGACAATCCGGCGTCCTCGCACGCTCCGAAGTGCAGCGCATCCTCAAGTCCTCCCGCGCCAGGCAACCCGCCGCGGCGATCCGGTACACAGTCTCCGTGCTGCCGGCCCAAACAAGCTGGAGCAATCGGCTGGGCACCGGTACCACGCAGCCCAAGAGCGCACCCGCGATGGTCTGGCGTGGCGCGTTCAGCTCCCACAAATCCTATGCCAAGGGCGATGCCGTCTTCTACGACGGCTCGTCCTGGTTGGCCGTGCGGCGGCCCATCAACGCTGCCGGCCATGCCGTCGCTCCTTCCATCGCGCGGAATAGCCCATGGAACATGCTGGCGCGGCATGGCGATGTGGGGGCCAGCGGCCCAGAGGGGCCGGCGGGTCCGCGAGGGGCTACCGGTCCTGCCGGCACGGCGGGCATGGCCGGTGCCAGCCTTCTGAGTGGCAGCACGCCTCCGACCGCCGACGGCGGCAAGGCGGGCGACTTCTGGCTGGATACCGCATCGGAAGTGCTCTACGGGCCGAAGACCACGAGCGGATGGCCTGCTACAGGCGCCCGGCTGGTCGGCTCGGCCGGCGCTAAAGGTGATGCTGGAGCACCCGGAGCAATCGGGCAACAGGGTGCCGCCGGAGCAACCGGTGCTGCAGGAACGCAGGGCGCGACAGGGCCGGCCGGCCCACGGGGTTCCGCCGGGTCGCAAGGCCCCAGCGGTGCCGTCGGCTCCGCAGGCGCCACCGGTGTGACGGGAACGCAAGGTGTTGCAGAGGCGACGGGTGCTGCTGGTGCCACCGGTGCTACCGGATCGCAGGGCACGGACGGGGCGACAGGTGCGACAGGAGCCACCGGACTCACCGGACCGCAAGGTCCGCAGGGCACCACCGGCGTTACCGGACCTACCGGATCGCAGGGACAGCAGGGCATCACCGGCGCTACTGGGCCGACCGGGTCCCAGGGGCCGCAGGGCACCACCGGCGTTACCGGTCCTACCGGGTCCCAGGGGCCGCAGGGCGACCACCGGCGTTACCAGGCCTACCGGATCGCAGGGGCTGCAGGGCGACACCGGCGCCACCGGACCCACCGCGGCGCAGGGCAACGCGGGACTGTCGGCCTCCGCGGTTCAGTACATGGGTGCGAACGCCTATCTCACCATCAGTTCTGGCTTTACGAACCTGGTCTCGGCTGTGGTTACTACGTCGGCTTCCTTGACGAATCTCGTGGCGCACTCCTCGGTGACGGCTTCGCTGCCCCCCACCAGCGGCAATCCGCAGTGGGACTCCGTGGTGTGCATGCTGAAAGACATATCTGCGGGCGGCACGTCGCAACCCACAGAAACCAGGCTAGACACGATGCTCAGCGGTATCTACTTCGGCGTTGATAGCAGCAACCTCAGCAACACCTGGCTGGAAACGGTCGGCCCTGGGACACACTACATCACTCTCGTGTGCTACGTGGACATTGGGGCGGACACGGTGACTCTCTCGCAGGGCACGGTGACGGTTGTAGCGACGGCGGCGACGTCATCGTCCTAGCACAGTAGTCCCGGGGTGAGTCGTTCGGCCTGGCTCTGCAACTGCCGTGCCTGCGTGCGGCAGTCGGCGCTGCAGACCAGGGGCAGCCGGCCCCTGGCCGCGGCGGCGACTGTGGCTCGCTCTCGACAGTAGTCGCAGGTGATGGTGATCTCACGCACGTGCAGGCCCAAACCGCCGGTGCCGTAACGACAGAAACCCCTACGGCCAGCTCGCACATTGTTGGCGGCGGCTGGCCCGTCACCAAACAGTGCCTGTGGCTTGCCCGGCACCGTACCTGTTGCCGAGTTGTCTGCGCAGCCGGCTCGAGCGCGAGCGATCAGGCAGTGCCGGCCGTGCCCACAGGGTAGCCCCGGTATTCGCGGACCGCCTGAAAGAGGGCAACGAGGTTCTCTACCGGGATCCGTGCCTGCACGTTATGGATCGTGGCGAACACGAGTCCTCCGCCCGGCCCGAATATCCCCATGCGTTCGCGCACCATGGCGCGTATCTCCTCCGGCGTGCCGAACGGCAGCACGCGCTGGGTATCGATGCCGCCGCCCCAGAAGGTGATCCGATCGCCATACTTTTGCTTCAGCGCCAACGGGTCCATGTGCGCGGCCGATGTCTGCACCGGGTTGAGGATGTCGAAGCCGGTATCGACGATATCGTCCATCAGCCGCCAGATCGATCCGCAGGAGTGCAGGAGCACCTTCCACCCTGTGTGCTCGTGAATCCACCGTGTCATGCGTGTGAAGAAGGGTTTGTAGAGGTCGCGATAGTCCTTTGGCGAGATGAACGGCCCGTTCTGCGCGCCAAGGTCGGTGCATGTGATCTGGGCGACCGTCAGCCTGTCGCCGACTACGGCAGAGATCTTGGCCAGGTTCTGGATGCCGCGGTCGGTCTGGCGGTCAAACAGGTCATAGATATAGCCGCGCCGCGTGTGGTGGCTGACGTAATACTCTTCGATATCCCGGATCCCGCGCGGACGGGGAAGGTCGACACCCGGCACCTCACCCACATGCCCAAGGGCAGTGAATGGAAAGTAGCAGAGAACTGCCTTGCTGCTCGGTGCGAGCCGTTCAATCTCGCGGGCCATATACGCCAGATCCTCGTCGGAGATAGAAGGATACTGCTCGAGATTGTCTTCCACGTTCAACCGCTCTTCGTCGATCGGCTCCTGCCGGATGATGGCATCGAAGAAACATTGACCCGCGGGCATGCGCGCGCTGGCCGGCGCCGACCGATCGCCGCGCGGGTACTGCAGGAGATCGCCGTTCGCCTCGAGCAGAGTGTTGAACTTGCCGGGAACCAGCACCGGCGTCCCGGCAAACGTCGTCCACGGATTCCAGTCCTCATTCTTGAAGCCCAGGTTCGTCCTCGGCGGGAAGAGGCGCACCACGTCCACGCCCAGGGTATCCTGCAGGTCGGGCGCGATTTCGCCGAGCATCTGGAGGGGGTCGACTACGCGAACCGGTGTGCCGGGGGGATCGAGGCGAAGCGCCTGCCGGAGCGCATACACCGAATCCACGTGCATCCCGGTTGCACCCGTGGCGCCCAGGTCGAGCGGCACTCTGTCTGCTTCACGGTGCGCAAGAGCCAGCGTGACACGCTCGAGCGAGGTCATCATCGGCTGCTCCTTTCAAGCCTGGGCCGCATGTGCGGCCGTGCTCGCACGACGGTCGACACTGATCGTGCGGCGGCATGGGTAGGGGAAAGCACTCCGGCTCACTGCAGCGCAAAGCCCCGACAGGCGGCGACGGCCAGACACAGCGCCAGCAGGTTCTCGATCGGGATGTTGGCCTGCACGTTGTGGATGGCGCTGAACATATAGCCGCCTCCGGGCCCAAATGTCTTGCTGCGCTCGTGGACCATCCCGCACACCTCCTCCGGCGTGTCGACCGGCAGCACCTGCCGCGTGTCGATCCCGCCGCCCCAGAACACCAGGCGATCGCCGTACCTGCGCTGGAGCGCCACCGGGTGCATTACGGCCGGCGACGTCTGCACGGGGTTGACGATGTCAAAGCCGGCCCCGCTATTGTAGCACCGCCTGGCGCCCGGCCTGCCCTCGGTGCCAGAGGTGCGACGCCTACTCCTCACGCTGGAGGCGCCGGCAGAGGAGCGAACCTTCCGGCTGGGCTGGTCGAGGTGGCGGCGTGCCCGTCAGGCCGTGGCGTAACGTTGCCATATCGTGTGGCAGATGCAGCGGCACGCGACGGCACCGCCGCCCGTCGCGGTGCTGCCTGCGGCCCATGGCGCCTAGACGGCTGCGGAGTGGGAGCGCGTGCGCCATCGCCTGCGGTCCCAACGCCCGTCCGGCGGGCCGGCCGAACCATGACCACCGCACGGTGCTCTCCGGCATGCTCTGGGTGCTCCGTACACCGGCGCCCTGGCGCGAGATGCCCGCCTGCTACGGCAAGTTCAACACGGCGTTCGTTCGCTACCGGCTCTGGTGCCGTCAGGGGTTGTGGCAACAGATTGTCGACGCACTCGGCCCGGAAGCTCCGCCGGTTCGGCGCCGCCTCATCATCACGGCAGAATCCGATCTGTGACTGTAGGGCGCCCTCGCTGACCCGAGGACGCTAATCCATGCACCGAAACCTCTGGAAGGAGTGACACTTGGCGCCCATCAACCCGGCTGACCCGCGATGTAACGATTCGTTGGGCAGCCGAGCGGACGTAGCTCGCCGCGGGCACGCCACCATGAGCCCGCAGTTGGTCACCTGGAGCAAGCTTCTCCTGGTCAGTCGCGGAGGTCAGGTGCGGACACTCGTGGCAAGCCACCCGATCGCGTGGTCGTTGCCACCCACATCCTTGAACCGAGATTCCTCGATCGACAACACCTCCCAGCCGTCGGCGAAGCTCTGCCGGATCTCCTCTTGCCTCACCCGCCGCGGACCCCAGTCACCGGGCTGCCGATCGCTGAAGCACAGCATGTAGTAGCGGCCACCCCGCACCACGGCCGCACTGAGGCTTTCCACGTAGCACGCGCGCTCGGCGTCGTCGAACACGTGAAAGAGTCCGCAGTCCAGGACCGTGTCGAACTGCTCTCCGAGTTGCGGCAGGGCTAGCGCGTTCCAGTGGAGAAACCGAACGTCGAGACGTCGCTCCTTCGCCTTGCGGCGCGCCCGTTCGATCGGCGTAGGTGCCGCATCGATGCCGGTTGCGACTAGGCCCAAACTGGCCGCCAAGAGCGCATGCTCACCGGTCCCGCAGCCGATGTCCAGCACCCGCCCATGGAAGTCACCGCGCTCTGCGAGCCGCTGGAACGCGGGCTGAGGGCGACCGATGTCCCATGGCGGTGTGCCGGCATAGGCGGATTCGAATCGTGCCGCGCGCGACGACAGGGACGTCGGCTGGCTGGTGGCCTCGGAGCTATCGCCATCCATCGTTGTCACCTGGTACATCCCAGACTACGCCGGTTTCTGATTAGTCGGAAGCATGTCATTGCTCGTAGCCATGGTCACAGGCCGTGGCAGCAACCCGTGTGTCACAGATCACGTTATCGGTGTAGCACAGAACAGGTTGGAAGGAGCCGGCCGAGTCTCGATCCTGGCTCACCGCCCGATTGGCGTTGCCGGCCAGGGAGACGCCCTTCGGCACTGGACGGGGTTCGCAATCAGCCTATCCGGTAGGTGCACTGCATCTTCATGCGCGGCGAGTGCGTTGGCCCGAGTTGCCCTGGAGAGCTGGCTTGCCGTGGTGTGAGTTCTGACGCTTCCGCGAGCCGTCCAGGATCAGCGCGGCTCCAAGTAACTCGAACATATCCCGCTCCCGATAGTAGTCGGTGAGCGCGCCTCCGCTCACCGGCGCACCTGCGTCGGGCTTTGACCATCCTGGACCGTTTCCTGGCTTCGGCTGCCGCCTGAATCCGCGCAAACGGCGTCCAGATACCTACCGGTTCTTCCTCAATCCAGCTCTCCAGTGTTAAAGGTTGATGCGCATGCGCCGCAGCCGCCGCGATCCCCTCCCTGAGGATTATCAGGCGCGCGAGTGGCCGATCTGCGACGCTATCCGATTTGTCCGGCTATTTCGGTGTGCCATCGCGGCCAAGAAGGTGTAGAGTGGCCATGGAAAGACAGCGCAACTGCCGTGCTCCGGCACGGCACGGCCCGCGCAGTGAGCCCGGCTCGGACCGAGAGCCGCCAGGCTCATCCGGGATGGGCTGAACATCTACTCAACAAGGGGAGGGCTACCATGCCAAACGAGGCCCATCTCCGGTGGAAGAGGCTTCTTGCAGCCGCGGTGCTACTGCTCTCGCTTGCCTCGACAATGCCGCGCGCCGCCACGGGCGAAGGGCTTGCCAGGTACTGGGAGGGAATCATTAAGGACACAACTACACTCGACACAACGGAGGTGACGGGGTCCCCAGTCACCATAGCGGGACTGGGTGCAAAAGGAAGAGAGGTGTTCACCTGGAAAGGCAGCACGAAGATAACTGTTCGAGTAACCGGCATGGCGTATGAAGGCACCCAGGACGAAGCCAGCGCGACATTCACCATCTCCGAGCACATGACGTACAAGGACATCGTGACCACAACGTCGAAAGTGCAGTGCAACGGATCCTGGCGCACCTGGACCCATGTGTTCGGCGAGATCTGGACGTACGACATTCCGCAGCCGAAAGAGAGCCGTGGCGTCGTTTCGGTTGACTTTTCCATGGCCGGTGCGGGCCAGTACGTCATCTCCTTCCTCATTCCTGAAGCGGAGGAGAACGCGACCCGCCAGAAGATAGACCAGAACCCCACACCTTGCGGGGGCCGTGGCAGCAACCCCAAGCCGGAGACGTTCCCTGGTGCCAAGATCGGCGGCTACCAGCAAATGCTGACGGGCGTGCTTATGAAGAACGCCAAACACCAGTATCCTGCGCCCGCCTCTATAGCCACGCTCACGGGTAAGAACATATCCCATGTCGAACTGGGTGGGAGTGGGAAAGAGAAAGGCACCAACGTGCGCATCGCGACTTGGTCGCTACACTTGCAAGCGCTGCTCGCCCCGCTCGTTCCCTCAAAACGGCGGTAGTACGTGGACGCTGGGGTCTTCGAACAGCATAAATGAGGTCTTGAGCATCACTCACCCGCGCCTGATCGCCTGCGTGACAGACGGAACCAGTGGCACAATCCCTGCCACAACGGGCGCTGCATGTGCGACTCCCTGACCACGGTGCTGCCAGACCCGCGGAGGTGCGCATGTCACAAGCGTGGGTATGGGCACGCTATGGCGCTCACGTGGGGCTCGCGGACCGTACCGGGATGTGTATCACTACCCCGATGATGGGCCCGAACGGCTATGCTGCAACTTGGCCATACGGGCCTTGCCCTAACTGACGGTAAACGTGCCGGTCGCCGTCTTTCCCATGCTGACCACCGTCATGGACACCTGGCCCTTGATTCCTTTGGGAGTGCTCCACATGTAGATGAGGTGGCCGTCGGCACCGGCCTTTTGCTGCTTGACGTCCTGCGTGCCGTTTGGATAGTCGATCACGATGGCAACCAGAGCGTTCTTCGATGCGACGATCTGAGCCACCTGCTGGCTGCCGGCGCTGACCGTGGCAGAGAGGAACTTGAGGCTGAGCGCACCGCTGCCTGGTGTGGCCGGCACGGCTGTGGCCGTTCCGGATGCAGTAGCCGGCCCGAAGACCTGCACTTCCCCTAGATAGGCAACAGTCGAACCGCTCACGGTGCTCAACACTCGGATCATCACGTACCGCGCATCCACTGGAGAGAACTTGGCGGCCTGTCCCGTTCCGACCTGCGGCGTGAGTAGATAGGTCCCCACCGACTTAAACGTCGGCTTGAGCGTGAGGTAATCTGCAGGCTTCACAAGTTGCAGGGCGCTGGTGGATACCAAGAGCTCATACTGGTGAATCGTGAAGGCTTCACTGTAGTTAGATTGCCACAGCACAACGCTATCGATGGTCATCGGGCTTGTCTTGGCGAAGGTAAAGACCAGGTCGATTGGGGTTGTCGGCGACAAATTGTTGCCTGCCCAGTCGCAGCCCCCGTCACAGTCCGTGCTTGCCGTGGAGGCATGGCCATCAATGAGCTTCATGGCCCCATACTGAAGGCTGCCCGTCGGTGCCCACCCAGGCTGACCGGCGGGAAGACCTTCCCCCAAAGACGTGTCGCTGGTGGCAAAGGCTACATTTCCCCCGTTTGTGCGCGCGACGAGGTCCGTCGTGAGTTTGGTAACCAGAGTAGTCCCCTCAGCATAGGTTGTTCCGGCCACGGGGATAAGTAAGGCGGCGGCTACGCATACCGCTGCAAGTCGGGCCAACGTCGTCTTCACTGTATTCATGGTTGCCCTTCTGCGTGACCCACTAGACAAGTTGCCTATGAGTCAACCGACTCAAGTGCAGTTACGTGTCGAAAATCGGACCTCGGGCAATCTCGTGCTGTTGTCCATGCCCGCTGTGCGCTACCCTCTCCGATGTGCATGAGACACGGATCCCGGAGGCTGCTGCACCTCCTTCCGGCGCCGGAACGCGCTGTACTCAACGTCGCGCCTTCAACGCTGCTGTGCTCACTGCCCGGCAAGTGGGGCGAGGTGCACCAGTCGGATGAGAGTCATCTCCGCATGCCACGTGTAGTCGCCATCGCCCTTGAAGCCGATACACCCATAGCAGTCCTCTGTGCTCGTCACAGGTACAGGAATCCGCCCACTGGCCTGCAGGGTAACCTGCTCACCCTTCTCCAGATCTGCCACCATCTCGACCTTCTTGAACCACGTGTCAGGCGCGTTGAAACCCTCGGGGGAGCACTTTTGACCGGTACTAACCTCAGAGAGATCGGGCCAGGTGATGGTGATGGCCTCGTGGATGAGATCCGGGTGTCTCGGGTTTGACGGTGCAGCATCGAACCCGAGAGCCAGAGACGAGCCTGCGCTGGGCCACGGGCCGGCATCATGACAGGAAGTCGGCGGGTGTTGTTCGGTCTTCGAAACCCAGTCGACCTTGTACCTACCCGCAACCGGAATCAGTGGCAAATTCACAATGTAACCATTCGGCATCGGAAAAATCGTGAGCACCGGCTTGCGAGACCGTGGAACCCGCATGATCGCAGTCCAGCTAGCGCCCCCGTTGACTTTCATCCACCCTGAGTTGTTGGACTGATTGGTCACCGACCAGCCCCATGTCTCATCAGCCCATGCACTGAAGGCGCTAACCTGAAAACCAACCTCCTCCGAGTCGTCGGCCCTGCCGGCTGGGCGCTGTTGGCTGATGGCGCGAGTAGGTGCCGGCCGTGCCACGCCGGCCGGGACGATAAGAAGGACGACGAGGCACACGAGCCGGACCACAAGCATGACGAACCGCCTGGTGATCATTGCCCCAAATCTCCTTTCGCGCCGCGCAGCCACCATACCAGAGGCCGCTGTCTCTAAAGACCTGATCCTCTCGCATTGAACGCGCATGTACAGTGCGCAGGTCCCGGCATCCGAATGTCCGCTGCCCGCCTCAGACAGCAAGAAACCGGCGCGCGACACTCGTCGTGGCCGGTTTCACCAGTGGCTCTCTGCAGTCGGGGTGGCCAAGCGAAGGTAAGGCTCAGGAGGAGCTAACGCTCGCTACGTCGTCAGGACCTAATGGCGCTAAACCCTCTCAAAGACCGCAGATCATAACATCCACTACATCCACAATCGTACACCCATGAGTCAAGTGTCGTTTCCGCCACGCGTCCCGTGCACCGGGATTAGAGAGACGAGATCAGTGGGTTTCGCAAGGGCCTCGCAACAGGCTGAACGCCGCCCGCGGCTGACACGGACTGGCCATGCATTCTGGCGGTGAGGCACCGAGGGACCGGCACATGGGGCAGTATCTGGCTCTGACTGAGGCGGTAGTACCACGGCTGCGCGGTCCGGATCTGGCCTCCTAGCTCGACCGGCTGGAGAGCGAGCACGACAATCTGCGCGCGGCGCTGACCTGGCTGTCGCTGCGCGAAGGGGTGGGCTGGAACTTCGTCTGGCGGGCGCGCTCTCACGCGTCCGGGAACGGCACGGGCACCGCCGGCACAATACCCGCTGCCGAGGTCGCCTGGCCGCATCGTTGCGGCCGGTTCTGAGGCGGAGTACAATTGGGTCTGGCCGGCAGCCTCAACGGTGCCACCATGTAGCGCGGTGCCAAAGGGCTGCGGGTGAACACCGGGGTCTTCCGCGGCAGCTCCTGGAGAGCGGGCTGAGCGCAAGGATCCAAGGAGGCCCGATTATGCCGAAGCGTCGGGCAACCGTCGTCGGTACGTGGGTACGGGCCGGCACGACGGGCAGGCTTCTCCCCCTGTGCGCAGTGCTGCTGTATCTTCTCCCCGCGGGTCCCGGCTGTGCGCTGGCGAGCGGCAATGGCCAGAACACAGCGGCCTGGCCGGCCGCGTTCACGGGCGCGTGGACACCCCGCGCAGCCGAGGTCTCGCCCAACCCACCTGCGGCCACGCCTGCGCCCTGGAGCTCCCGCCCTTCCGGTACGAGCCAGGGTCTGCTTGGCATCGCCTGTGCGAGTAGCAGCGAATGCGTGGCCGTCGGTGACAAAGGCACGATTCTGGCCAGCGCGGATGGCGGCCTGTCGTGGCAAAGCCATGCCTCGGGTACGACGAACACGCTGACCGGTGTCGTCTGCCGCGGCGGCACGTCGTGCCTGGCAGTCGGCGACAAGGGCACGATGTTGGCCAGTACGGACGGCGGTGCTACCTGGCACCGTCGCGCCTCGGACACGAGTGTCAACCTGGATGCCGTCACGTGCGCCAGCGGAAGTAGTTGCCTGGCCGTGGGCGACAAGGGCACGCTGCTGGCCAGCGCAAATGGAGGTACCACCTGGCACCTCCGTGCCTCAGGGACGAGCAGCACCCTGTACGGCGTCACCTGCTCGACCAGCACTGCCTGCCTGGCGGTGGGCGACAAGGGAACGATGCTGGCCAGCGCGGACGGCGGTGCTACCTGGCACCATCGTGCCTCGGGTACCGGGGTCGCCCTGTATGGCGTCGATTGCCCGGCGGGTAAGGCCTGCCTCGCCGTGGGCCGTCTTTCCACCATTCTGGCTAGCGAGGACGGCGGTGCCAGCTGGACCACCCGCCACCTGCCGCACGGCGTCGGGGCCACGGCCCTGGCCGGCATCACCTGCCCAAGCGGCAGTACCTGCGTGGCTGTCGGCTGGAACAACAGCTCGCCGGACTGTTACTACGATGCGATCAGCCGCGGCATTGTCTGCCATGTAGCCTATGCCTATCCCGGTGTCCTGCTCGTGAGCGACGATCGCGGCGCGAGCTGGCAGCGCGTGAACGCGGCCACCACGTACGGCCTGTTCGGCATCGCCTGCCCCAGCACCAGCCTGTGCCTGGCCGTGGGCAACGCTGGCACAATTCGGGCCGGCACTGCGGCCGGTGCGCCGCAGGCGGCCGGCACACCCGGCCCGGGCACCGCGACCGGCACGCCTGGGCAGAGCACAACCCCGACCGTCAGCGTGACGTGGACCCGCCGTCCTTCTCCCACTATGAACTGGCTCTACGGCATTGCCTGCCTGACCAGTGCGGAGTGCCTGGCCGTGGGAGACGGCGGCACGATCCTTGTCAGCACGGATGGAGGAAACACATGGAAAAGCGGCGCGCCCAGTGCTGGCACCACGGACGACCAGTGGCTCGGTGCGGCCTGCTCGTCGAGCAGCCACTGCCTGGTCGCCGGTATTGGCGGCATGCTGGCCAGCACCGACGGGGGTGCTGACTGGAGTAGCCTGAGCCCCGGCACCGAAAGCGTGCTCAACGCCATCGCCTGTCCCACAAGCAGCAGGTGCTTTGCGGTCGGTAACGGCGGCACGGTTATTGCCAGCACAGACGGGGGTGACACCTGGAGCAGCCAGCGGTCAGGCACAGACGCCGAGCTGCAAGGCATCGCCTGCCCGACCAGTAGCACCTGTCTGGCAGTTGGGCAGCTGGGCACTATCCTGGTCAGCGGAGACGGCGGGATGAGCTGGTCCAATCACGCTTACGCTACCAGCGCCAGACTGTTTGGCGTTTCCTGTCCAAGCAGTACTGCATGCCTGGCCGTAGGCCAGTCGGCGGGTGGCCAGGCCACCATTCTCGCCAGCGCGGACACGGGCAGCACCTGGGCCGCCCGTGATTCCGGCGTCGACAAGTTCCTCTACGGCATCGCCTGCGCCTCGAGCAACGTCTGCCTGGCCGTGAGCGATGGCGGCACGGTCTTGGCGAGCGCGGATGGCGGCAACACCTGGGCCAGCAGTGCTACCGGCGTCAGCGCGAACCTGCATGCGATCGCATGTCCATCCAGCACGCAGTGCCTGGCGGTCGGCTCGGACGGCACCATCCTGGCAGGCGCGATGAGCCGAACGTCCTGAGTCCGGGCCTGCGGGTCAAGCCGCTTTGACGTATCACCCGGCCGTCCGGACACGCGTTCGCTCAGTGGCTGCGGGTGGCAAGGCCCACCCTGCCCGGAGTGCCGGGGCCCTACCCAGCGAAATCCGAGCCAGGCGTTGACCCGGGGCCACGCAGACGTCGAGCCGCCGTTCAACAGAGACGCAGGATCTCCGCCTCTCCGGCCCACGGTCTTGCAGCTGTGCGCGCCGGCACAGGTGACGCCCAGCAGCTGTATCGTGGCGCTGCCACCCGCGACGACCGCCCTTGTCCATGTGACTCCAGCGTCTGTCTGCGTTAGTCAGCACCGTGCTTGGTCGCCGACGGCCGCGCGCTATCCGTCCCAGCACTGCCCACGGCAAAGCATGCGCTCGTGCCCGGGCAGGCCACGCCCACGCCCCACAGGTTGTCGTTCGTGCCGGACGTGCGGCTGCTCCAGCTGGTGCCGTCGTCCGTGCTGGCGAGGATGGTTCCGCCGGTGCCGCGGAGGAGGAAGGTGCGATCCGTCCAGGCTTCCGGGTCCCGGGCCAGTCCAGCCAGCACATGCCCGACCGTATAGACCGGCGCCACTCGGGCTGGCGTGCCCAGGCCTAGGCACGTGCCGGTGCCGGCCAGCAGAGCGGCCGCTACAGGGACACTCATATACCATCTCATCGAGTCACTTCCCTCCAGTCCGTCGGCAGGCCGCCACCCAGCCTCTCCTTGGGGCAGGGCTCGATCGCGACCTTCATGGCCAGTTCAGCTCAGTGTGCGAACCCTACCGTGGTGCCCCGCCGGGTACTTCACTTAGGTGCTCATGGGCGGCCATGACGGCCGCGCCGTGCATACAGCGCGGCGAGCTGTGCGGCGCAGCCGGGCTCGTTTGGTGCGTGAGCGAGCAGGCGTAGAAGCAGCTCCTCGGCCAACGCGAGCTGCTCCTGCGTTAGGGCGGCCTGCGCGCGCCGTGCCAGCTCCGCGACGGCCAGTGGCTGCCCGGTCCCCAACGGTGACGCTCCTTTGCCATCTGTGCGGTCTGCCTTGCCCATTGCGCCTCTCACCGGCGAGGGAGGCTCCAGCTACCGGGCACGCATCGGGCGGACTTACATCAGCGAGCCGGAGGTGGACAGGATACCGGTAAGCGTGAAGGCAGCCGTCTTGCCAATAATGACGCTCGCGGTGTCAGTGCCGAAGCCGCGTGCGCCGCTGTACCGCCCGGTCCCTCCCACCACCTGGTAGGCATCCACCGCGGTGACGGCCGTCTTGCTCGTCGTGCAACTGATGCCGGTGGCGTCCAGCACCAGTCTGTCGTGGTTCGTAGCCGTGAGGGTCGTCTGCCGCATCTCGGTGTTGCAGCCGGCACCCGCCTCGTTGCTGGCGAGGTTGCTGATCACGAAGGCGCCTTCTGTGATCTGGCCCATGCCCGTCGCGCCGGTAGCCACGCCGCTCGGGTGGTAGGACGTCGGCGGCCATCCATCGCCGCACGGTAGGGCGAGAGAGGCCGGTCAGGCGCATGATCTGAGGCTGGTTCAGCCCACGTTCTTGAGCCTCCTTGAGGGCACAGAAGCGTTGCTCGCGCTCGGCGTGCTTCGCCGCTTGGACCTGCAGTCGCGTCGGGCCTGGATCGTAGCGTGGGGCGGGTGGGTAATCAAGCGACGCCGGCGTAGACGGTGTTCTAGCATCAGCCTGGGCCAGCAGTTGGCGCAGATCCGGTCGAATCCGATGCACGAAGCGCTCGACGACCTGGCGCAGGTTGAGGAGGAGATGGAAACGGTCGATCACCTGCTGTGCTTGCGGTGCGCCGTCACTCACGCCGCGCGCATAGTCCTGCGCGCGATCGCGTGCCACGACCGCGATCTGCGACTCACTCTGCAGCCGTGCCGCGATAGCTGCCGCTGTCCGCTCAGGGAGCAGGTCGATAGGGCGCCGACGTTCGAGGTCCACCACGATCGTGCCATAGACGCGGCCCTTGCGCAGGGCGAAATCGTCAATGCCGATCACGTGTGGTGGCGGCGAGACCTGCGGTGGCGTGGCGCGGAGTATGCGCAGGAGCGTGTCGCCGCTCGTAGGCATACGTAGGCATCTGGCAAGGCGCGCGCCGGCCTCCGCGCCACAGGCGAAGCCAATGGCGCGCAAGGACGCGGTTAAGCGCGGCGTACGCCGGGCTCGCAGCGGGGCCAGACCGGGCAGACGCTCGGCGAACGTACGTCTGGAACAAGATGGGTTCAGGCAGAAGAAGCGGCGCACCGTCAGCGAGAGCTGCAGGGTGCGATCCGCAGCCGGCAGGTCGCGCAGGCGACGCAGACAGCGGCTGCGGGCGCGAGTCGAATGCTGGCCGCAATCCGGACAGGGTTGGCCGGGCGCGATCGTGAGCGCCAGTACGAACACGGCGGTGTCAGTAGAACAGACATTGTCTACGACGCTGCCGGGCAGGGTGAACGGAAGTACAGGGTTGGACACGGACGATGGCAGGCTTCTAGCACATGGTGAGGAGCAATTCGTTCTCACAGTGTACCCTGTGCCAGCCCGCTCGCCCCGAAGATCACGCTTGATGCGGAAGAGCCAGTCTCATGATGTTGCTGGCGAATCTCTACGGGAAACGATGCCGCTCTTTGGCCGCGCGTTGGCACCCGAAGGCGAGATACCGATAGACGACCCACCCGCACTCCTGCGATACTTCAGCCATGACTTTGGAGAGCGAAGATGCGGTTTTTCACGCCGTGGCAACGATGGTTGCTCGGGGCGAGTATCGGGACGAGCTTTTTGGTATGCCCGACGCAGCGCTCGAAGGTGGTACCTGTTTCAGGGTCTTGAAGAACGGCTCGCGACAGCGCATGTACACGAGAGGATCAGCAGATCACCTCGAGGCGGTTCGGGCTGGTGTTATCGAGTGCTTGCCACCCTTGATCGTCGCTCGCCCAGAAGCAGTTGCTGAGGGAGAGGCTTTCGTCGGCTTCCCGCTTCCCCATCTTCTCCGACGGCTCTTCCTTGAGGTTGGCAATGGCGGGTTTGGTCCGGGCTACGGAGTGCTCGGGGTTCGGGATGGACACAGAGATGACCAGGGCCACAACGCCATTGATCTTTGGCGATTGGCTCGCGATATTCCCGAAGGCGGGTGGGCCTTGCTCAGCCCGAGCCTGCTCCCGATCCGCCATTGGGGCTGCGCGATCTACTCGTTTATTGACTGTTCTGCGGATGACGGCCCGATGTGGGGCTGGGATCCGAATCCGGGTCCGACAGATGAGAGGGCCCTGTTTCCCAGCGGGCTCGACTTCACCGAGTGGCTCGACCTCTGGATTAGGGGCAGTCTCTATCAACCGACACTTGTCCAAGACGAGCAATCAGGGGTCTGGCGCGGCGCGACCCAGGAGGAGATGGAGGTATGGATGGCGGAAGCTGGCGGTTGACCAGCCAGGTGCAACGCCCGTTGCCTACGGCCGCCAGAGAGCACACCTGATCTCACCCGGTGCTCAAGCCTGCGCCTGATCTCGTGCGACTCGCTCCGTCACACAATGGATGGCGCTAGCGCCGCAAAGGGTGACGGGCGGGTGGTGTGCGGTTTGGCCTCCGCCAGCCATGCACCCAAGCGCAGGATGTACAGCCCGAGGGCAGTACACAGATGCTGCAGGTGGGTCTTGGCCAGCCCGATATACCTGGCGTGACGCAGGTCCGCGCGGCGTTGCTTTGCGCCATCAGCCCTTCCACGCCGGCCCGGCGGGCGTACTGGTGCCAGAACTCCTCTGACTTCTGGCGCTGCCGTGCCGCCTGCAACGCCTCAAAGGCCGGTTGCAGGTGCACGGTCACCGCACGCGGGGTGGTCTTCGCGCGCGTGCATTTGACCTGAACTGGGCAGGCGGCACACGCCGTCCGGGAAAACCGGAAGTGCACCACGGGACCATGCTGTTCGTTCTTCACTTGCCAATTCTGGCTGAGGTGGCCCTGCGGACAGCGTGCTTGCTGGGCCTGCCAGTCGATCACGAACGCCGTGCTCGCAAAGCCTTCCCCGGCCTGCGCCTGCCAGCTTGGGTCATCGGCCACCGGCCCCACCAGGTCGATGCCCTGCTCCCTGCTGCTCACCAGGTGACCGGCAGTCATGTAGCCGCTATCCACCAGATGCTCACCAGGTAGTCGGTCGTGCTGGGCGAGGTGCTGATGGATCACCGGCGTCATCTCGTAGTCGGTGACCGTCGCGTCCGTGGTCTCCACGTTCGTGATCAGCGACGGGAGGTCCGGATCACAGGTCTCGGTCAAGTGCGCCCGATACCCGGTCCATGTGGTCTGCCGCTTCTGGCTGTAGCGGGCGTCCACGTCATAGGGCGAGCGGATCACCAGCGCACTGGGCGGCAACTCCTCTGACGTCCGCCACCGCAGCTGCCCCTCGCGCACAACGAATTGTTGCAGCCACACCCGGCGCAGTGTCTCCACGGCGGGCACACGCCACAGCCAGTCCGGTGCTGTAGGCTCATGCAGCGCACTCAGCAGGGCACTCCCATCAGCGCCGATCTGCTCAGCCAAGGCAACGCGCTCTGCCTTGGGTGAAGGTAGGCGATAGTTGTCGAAACGCCGGCCGTAGCGGCCGTACCAGGCGTCTGGCACCCACTGCTGCACCCAGTCCGGTGCCACGCTTGCCAGCGCATCGAGGGCGTGTCGCAGCGTCTCGCCTACGCACTCCAGACGGCTGAGGGTGTGAATGGCCGCCAGAACGTGGGTGGAGTCGGTGCGCGCGCGACTGCGCTCTTTCAGGAAGCCGTTGGCACGCAACACCTGCAGCATCCGCTCAAAGAGCACCTCGGCTGGATCGCCGGTCAGCAGCCGCGTGCGGAACTCGCTCAGAATCGAGGCATCAAAGCCGCCATCGGCCAGCTCCAGCCCGAGCGCGTACTTCCAGTCAATCCGACTGCGGACTGCATCCGCCGCCTGCCGATCGGTGAGACCTTCCGCAAACTGCATGACGGTGACCAGCGCCAAACGGGCAGGCGACTCGGCCGGCTGACCCCGCGGGCGGGAAGAGCGGCGCGAACGCACTGTCGGTGTAGATGGGGCCCAGCGCATCGCGCATGCGCATGTACACACTCCCCTTCGGAAAGGCAGCCTGGGCAATGCGAACGGTATCCTCTGGGATCAGCTGGTCAGCAGCAGGTCGTAGCGACATGGGAGGCTCCGGGGGGCTGTAGGATGGCGTGCGACATCCCTCTATACTATGTGCCGACTGCGTAGTGAGCCATCCTCTCCCACGTCACTCGCTCTTGTCCGAATTCGCCAGCAACATCGTGTCTCATGTGGCCAGTCCCAAGCAGACTGATGAACGCGCTTCTTGCCGGCGAGCTCATGGCCATCGCCCTACCACCATCTGATCGCAAGCGGACGTGCGGACGCTGGATAGCTCGGACCGCAGCTGGTGAGGGAAGGCGCCCCGCACGCGCGGTGCTGAACGGAAAGTGGGTGGCTATATTAGCTTGGACTTGCGGCCATTCGCTCACACAGGACGACTACCGGGCATAATCCTGCCGTAGATCGCGAGGCCTCGGCACTGGCCGGCTACCTCGAACCACGATAGTGCCGCGCTCTTGCCGACTTGTCGACTTGTCGACTGGATAGGTTGCAGGATATACGCGGGTTCTGGCCAGCTAAACGTGGCGCTGCGTCATCGTCCAAACGCCCACGCCACCATAAGCGGAAACTCTTCTCGCCAGAATGCGTCGCCGTGCGATCCGACCCTCTGGGTCATGACGACGTCCGCATGTGCATCGCGCAGCGCTCTCGCCCAGCGCGTCGCGTTCTTGAGGAAGAACGGCTCCAGGGTGCCGGCGACCAGATACGCGCGCGGCACCGATCGCGGCAGAGCCGCTGGCGGGCGGTATCCCCCGCCTGGCGAGGCGCAGAAGATTGCACCGTAGACGTCCGGATGGCGAAGGCCAAGGGCGAGCGCGAGCTCGCCACTCGCCGAGACACCGAACACCGCGGTGCGCTCGGTGGGCAGCGCCACTGCGAAACGCGACCCCACCCATCGGCGCAGGTCCTCGACAAAGAACTGCTCGTGTGCTGCGAACCGCACCGGGTCAAACGCCGGTGAGTACTCATGGAGCCGCAGCGTCTCATCGTCCAGCCGGTGTGCACCGACGATCATCGTGGGCGGTGCGTCGGCCGCCTCGAGGGCTCCGCCCCATGGCGCGATCAACTGGCCGTCACCGGCGAACACGACTGCCTCGGGCGGATCAGGTGGGATATAGACCGTGACTTGACGACCACCATCGTACGCGAACGTCTCGGTGACGAGCTCTCCCTTGATGGACGACATCGTCGCTGGCCTCCTGGTTAGTAGCGGCGGTGGCCGTGTTGGTCGAACTGGGCGCAGAAGACATCAACCGCACTGGCGGTCGCCTCGGTGGGTTTGCGAGCTGTAGAGCGTAGCGGAACTTCGAAGAGAGCAGCGCGTGTACGGATACCTACGTCCTCTCAGCCTAGCGCCGCTGAACCTAACCCACCAGCCGATCTTCTCAACGAGCCGGCGGTGACCCTCGGCCTTCGATATGGTCAACTGGCCCCAATTTGCAGGAATCGTTGTTAGGATGTGGTGCGAGGCGGGGTGCAGCGTTCGTTTGGTACCCTCGCCCCTGTTGAGCTGACGGGAGCGCTGGCGAGGGTGCACAGTGCAGGGCTGGCCGAGGGGTGATATGGTGCCGTTAGAGCCCGTTTCGTTGTTTGGTCACCCGTTCGGATCCCCTTAACTGAGATGGTGGCGCCGCCACCAAGCTCGTAACCCTGTCTGGAACACTGTGTTGCCCGAAACCAGCGCGCCCGTGGGCTCAACGCGTCCTCCCCTGGGGGAAGAAAGGAGCGCACGATGTCCGATGCAGGTCCACAGGCAGAGGAGCCAGTCGCGCTATGTCGGCATCGACGTCCACAAGCACTATCTCGTGGTTGTTGCGGTCGACAGGCGGCAAACGGTGGTCCTGCAGCCGCGTCGCGTCGCGATCGTGGACTTTGCGGCCTGGGTCACCGGGCACCTGACCGCGCAGGATGCGGCGGTCGTCCTCGAGGCCACGTCAAACGCGTGGCATCTCTATGATCTGCTGGCTCCCCACGTTGGGACGGTGACGGTGGCCAATGCCGCAGCGATCGAACTGATCAGTCAGGCGCGCGTCAAGACGGACGCGCGTGACGCGATCACTCTGGCACGCTTGCTCGCGGCGCAGGTGGTCCCAGCGGTATGGGTGCCGCCCGTGGCCGTACGGGAACTGCGCGGCCTGGCCATGCACCGGCGCCGGCTGGTAGCTCAGCGCGTGCAGGCGGGGAACCGGCTGCAGGCGGTCTTGCTGCGGCACCGAATCGTGCCGCCCGAGGGTGACGTGTTCAGCCAGGCGAACCGTGCCTGGTGGGATCAGCTGCCCGTCTCAGCAGGTGAGCGGCTGCGCGTTGAGGAACCAGGGTGCCGGGCGCTGCAGGCGACGCTGAACTCCCTGATCGAGGAAGCTGAGGTCGAACTGCGCCGGCAGAGCACGCTGAC
>CAWHAE010000002.1:0-34606 GCA_963827235.1 uncultured bacterium | reverse complement strand
TGATCCTGCACTCTCCCCATCGGCCGCCCCTGCGGCGTCGGTTTGGCGGTCCTCGAGGAGAACTCTCCTCATCCGATTCCCCATGAGTGTAAGTTCTTCAGGCTGATTGCGATGCTCTCGAGCGCCGGACGCTGGCAGCGGTCCTGCTCCACCACGTATAGCTCGACGCCGGCCGCCTGGGCAGCAGCGAAGATGGACGGGAAATCCAGACGGCCCTCGCCCACTTCGGCAAATGTGCGTGACTCGTCCCTGGCCATGTCCTTCAGGTGCACGATCGCGCAGCGCGAGCCCAGCCGCCGGAGACACGCCGCCGGATCGACGCCCGCATGTGCCGCCCAATACACGTCGAGCTCCGATTTCACGATGCGGTTATCGGCAGCCTCGAACAGCACGTCGAGGGCATACTGGCCGTCGAGCCGCTCAAACTCGAAATCATGGTTGTGGTAGGCGAAGCGCAATCCGCGATCCTGGCACCGCCGGCCCATGCTCGTGAGCTCAGACGCCAGCCGGCGGTAAGCGGACGCGTCCCCGCGCTCCTCCGGCGGCAGCCACGGGCACACCAGATAGCGGCAGCCCAGGGACAAGCAGTCCTCAATAGTGCGGTCCAATGATGAGCGCAGGATGGCGAGGCCAACATGGTTGGAGAGCGCCGAGAGGCCGAGCCCGTCAAGTACCTTCCGCAGCTCGGACGCCGTCATCTCTCCATATCCGGACAGCTCGAGCGCTCTGTAGCCGATCGATGCCACGGATTTCAACGTGCCTGCGAAATCGCGCGCTGCTTCCTCGCGCACGCTATACATCTGTAGTGCAACCGGTATCCCGGGCTCAGCATTGGTCATGTCGCTCCTCACAATCTTTCCGCTGCGCTACTTGGCGGCCCGAGAAGTTCGATTGCCCTCCGGGCGCTTGGCTTGCGTCCCGCGACGCCGTGCAGGGTGGCCCCTTCGCCCAACCGCCTAGCGCCAGCGAACAGTTAGCATCTCCGGACTAATAGCCTTCTTCGAGTTTCTGACCGCGATAACCCGTTCCTCGCCCGGCAGGAGATCGAAGTAGTTGTCGCCGTACGTCGTGTCCTCGAGCGGCAAGACGAGGTGCACGAAGTGCGCGTAGCTCTTCGCGGCCAGACGCACCTCCAGCGTGTGCGCGTCGATGGCAGCCACTGCCGCGTCGACCTGGCCCACCGGACGCTGGAGGTCCTTTGGCGCGCGGAAGAATGCCCGATTGTCGGGGAATGCCGATGTCGACCGACCGTACGGCAATGTAGCGATCCGCGGCGCCGCCCACGCGCTCGGCGCTCCAGCTGCCGACGACATTGCTGCTCCCGGCCGGGACAGACACCGGCACTTCCTCGCGCCACATCGTGTCGCCGCTGAACGACCCGAGCTGCACCGACGCCGCGCCCACCACTTCATTCGCGCCGTTGTTGGTGATCCACAGCTCGGCACTCCCGTCCTCGAGGACCTTGAATGACGCAAGCACCGGCGCGTAGGCGCGTTTGAGATAGTAGTAGCCGGCCTTGCCAAACCCATAGTAGTCGAGCACCGACCAGCTGAGCACCGGCCAACAATCGTTCAGCTGCCAGACAAGTGTGCCGGAACAGTGCGGGAACCGGCGACGGTAATGCTCGACGCCGAACTTGAGACCCTCAGCCTGGGCCATCATGCTGAAGTCGATGTACTCGTCGAGGTCGCGCGGCAACCCGGTGGTGGCCTCCATCAGGCGGTCGCCCTTGTCCTTCGGGTTGTCCTTATTGTGGTGATCCATCGAGGCGCTGTGATGGAAGAGCTGGTCTGCCGGCACGGCGCGCCGAAGGGTTTCGAAAACAGGCGCCGCGTGCATGCCGAACTCGCTGATGAATCGGCCCGTGTCCCAGGCGTAGTTGACGTAGCTCACACCTTCCGGCGAATGGTCGGACGATCGGCTCCTCGCCAAATCGCCGCGGCCTTCCTCCGTGCCAGACGTCCCAGTTATGCCGGTCCCCTTCCTCCATGCTGTTGTAGTCGCTGCCGCCAAACGGGCTTCCCGGCCAGTAGGGCGTCTGACCATCGAGCTCCGCGACCGCGCGCGGCAGAATGTCGTGGTAGTAGCGGAAGCCGGGCACCCGCGCTTCCGGATTTCGCCAGCGCATGTTGCCGAAAATCCACTGATTCTCGTTGTTCCCGCACCAGACCGCCATGCAGGCGTGATTGCGCAGACGGCGGACCTGGTAGCGCGCCTCGGCGTCGACTTCCGCTGCCATGGCGTCGTCCTCCGGATAGGCCGCGCACGCGAACATGAAGTCCTGCCATACAAGCAAGCCCAGGCGGTCGCACTCGTCGTAGAAGGCATCGGGCTCGTAGATACCGCCTCCCCAAACCCGCAACATGGTGTTGTTGCCGTCGCGGGCCAGCGTGAGCAGCTTGGTGTACCGATCGGGCGCGATCGCGCCGACAAACGAGTCTGCCGGAATCCAGTCCGTGCCGCGGGCGAAGAGCGGGACGCCGTTGAGCACGAAACGGAAGAACCGCGTGCCGGGTTCTTCTTGGTCCGGCGACTCATCCAGGGCCAGAGTGCGAATGCCCACGTTCCGTGTCGTGGCATCCAGCTCATCGCCGTGTTGCTGCAAGCTGACTTCCAGCGAATAGAGGGCCGGCTCACCAAGGTCGTGCGTCCACCACAACCTTGGGCTCTCCAAGCGAATGTACGTTGTACCCCGCAAGTCCGCTCCTACGCCGCGCAACTCTACAGTCTGTTCAACCACGGATGCGGAGGCGGAGGAACTTCCCGGGGCGCGAAGTCGTACGTGCGCCGTACAGAGGTCGCGTCCGGCGAACTGCTCCGCCTCGACCGTCACCGACACCAGGGCGTGTTTCGTGGCCGAGTCGACGACGAGCGTGGCAAACCGCACCCCTGTGAGCACTGCCGACCTCTGTCGTCGCAACTCCACGCCTCGCCAAATGCCGACGGTCGGCAGACGCGGTCCCCAGTCCCAACCGTAGCCAAACTGCGCCTTCCGCATGGCTGCGCGTGGCGGCATCCAGTCCTCGGGCATTGCACTGGCGACTGCGCCCAGATGATCGAGCGGGCGATCAAAGCAGAGCGCAAGCGTGTTCGGACTGCCGATGCGCACGGTATCAGAAACGTCGAATACGGCCTCGCGGAACATGTTCTGGTGTTTGCCCAGCTCCGCACCGTTCAGCCAGATGGTGACGAAGGTGTCCAGCCCGAGAAACACCAGCTGCAATCGCTCGTCCGCGTCGAGAGGAGCGAGCGGCCCATCGAAGTGTAGTCGGTACCACCACTCGCGGTCCTCCACCCACGCGCACTCCAGTTCGTTCCGGTCGTAGTACGGCTCGGGCAGTCGCCCGGCGGCTACCAGTGCGGTATGCACGTCGCCGGGTACGTCGACGGGCATCCAGGCAGCATCGTCAAACGATTCAGAATGCGCGCCGGCCTGCATTCCCTCTCCGGGAGCGAAATCGCTGAGCCTCCATTGGTCAAACATCTGCGCTGACGTTCCCCTCAATTCTTTGTGCCTCGCGGCGCGCTCACGCGCTGTTCGTCACCGGGCTGAGATCGCGGTTCTCGAGCATGCTCACCAGCGGGTGGTCCTCGATGGTCAGCGGCAGATCCACGCGGCCACGCCGCCGGCTGCTCTCGTAGATCGCAAAAACGATTTCGGTAGCATTGAGCGCGCGGCGCGCGCTCAGCTCGGGCTCGCGGCCCGCGAGCAGCGCGCCGACTGCATCGGCAACCGCCCGCTCATGATAGCCGGTGCCGTTGGCATCGCTCGTGCCGTGCACCGTCTCGCCCTGCGTATCGAGCGTCTCCCAGGCATCGCCTTCACGCCGGATCCGCAGGCTGTGCTCGTCGGGCACGCCGATCTCGATGGTGCCGGCCGTCCCCACCAACCGGTGCCAGAACCGCGTGGTGCCGTGACCAAAGCCAGACAGCAGCGTGGCCGTAATGCCGCTCGGGTACTGCCAGTGTGCCAGCGCCTGGCCCTCGGAGGGCACGCCGAAGACGCGACGCTCGAACCGGTAGTCGACCTGCCCGATCACCCACGCTGCCGGCTGCTCGCCCACAAACATGCCGCACAGGTCGATCCAGTGCGAGCCAATGTCGTAGACGTCGCCTGGGAATCCAAGCTCGATGCGCTCCAAGGCGCCAATCGCGCCCCCGCAAAGCAGGTCGCGTGCCAAGGTGAACGGCTTGCCGAAGCGCCGCATATGGTTGAAGGTCAACTGCGCGTCGCGGCGCGCGCACTCCTGTGCCATCAGTCGCGCCGCGCCCCAGGTCGCCGCCATCGGCTTCTCGCAGTGCACCGCCCGCGCGCCAGCCCGCGCACAGTCCATGGCCATCACTGCATGCAGATGCGGCCACGTGCAGATGCTCACCATGTCCAGCTTGGCCTGACGCAGCATAGCGCGGTGATCGGTGTACACGCCATCCGCTTCGATGCCAAAGGCCGCCGCGAATGCCTGGGCGTGCTCGGGCACGATGTCTGCACAGGCAACCAGTTCGCAGCGGTCAGGTAGCGCCTGGTAGCCGCGCCCGTGCGCATAGGCCATGAAGTAACCCTCGACGTCCGGTCGTGCCTTCTTCCGGCCCGTGCCAATGATGCCGACGCGCAGGTGATTCATACGCTTCTCCGCCGATACAATCGCATGTGAACGTCATGCCCGGTCGAGCGCCACGTAACTACTGAGTTGCTCCCGTGTACCTTACCGTGGCATCGGGACCGTCGTCCAGAGCCAGATCGATCAGATCGTCGATCCTCGCGGCGGCCACATCCATTCAAAGCTTACCGTGCCCATGACCAGCCGCTATATGGGCCTGTAAACGCCCGGCACAGAGCCGCACCGCGTCGCTGGCTGCAGGCCTATATGAGGAGGCTGATCCCTCGATGTCCGGCCGCTCCCTTCTCGGCCCAGTGCCGATAACGCCAACCCGCGGGCGCGTCATTCGCCCTTCCCCCTGTACATTCAGTGGCCCCAGAGCAGGATGCTGCGCCAAGCGTACCGTGCTCGGCTTTCCCACGGAGCAGCAGATAGGCGGCTCACATCCTTGCACGCCGGGCCGCTAGCTGGGACCATGCTGCTGCCGCTCGCCGCATGCGTGCCCGCTGACAGTGCCCCTTCATTGCTGTCGCACCGCGTTGTCATAGCACCTTCCGGTGCCTCATTGAACGGCAAGCCCACGGTCGTCAGGCTCAACGACTACACGGAAGTCAGCGGCATGTCGCCGAAGCTTGGCACCGACAAGCCGCCCGGAAAGTGCACTCGACGACGCAGAATTGGTGCGAATCCGATAGCTGAAGCGCACGATCCGGGACCAGGTAGACGACAACTCATCCCAGTAGTGACCCTTTGCGCTGCGCAGTCGACGCGCGCTGCACCAGGGTAACAGCCAGGCTGGTGTGCCGCGCCGGCAGCCCTGGCTCCGCGATCCGCTCGAGCAAGTGTGTGACGCTCTGCCTTGCCATGAGCTGCCGGTTCACCCTGATCGTGGTCAGTGGCGGCACGGAACGCGGCGCCAGGTAGGTATCGTCATACCCCACGACTGAACACTCTTCCGGCACGGCCACGCCGCGTTCGCGCAGTCGTGCCATGGCCGCCAATGCATGCCCGTCGTTCCAGCAGAACACGGCCGTCGGCGGAGCAGGCAGCGCGAGCAAGGCGTCCACCGCACGGCCCGTCTCCGCCCGCTGCACGTAGGCCTCGTCGTACGGCACGCCCTGCTCGGCCAGCGCGCGGCAGTAGCCGCGCCACCGCGTCTCTACGTTCGGCCCGAACCCGTGCCCAGGCGGGGCGAGGATCATCGCGGGCGGCGGCGCTCGGTGCCCGAGATCGAGCAAGTGGCGTGTCGCCAGGTATGCACCGTACTCATCGCGCCCCGTAATACAGTCCGTGGGTATGTCTTCTTCAAAGTGGTCGACGAGTACCCACGGGATGCCCATCTGCTCCATCAGGGCAAGAAGGGCGTGGCGGAACACCCCGACGACGAGCACGCCTTGCACCTGCCGCCGCAGGATCATCGGTGGCAGCGCATCCACGCGCTCTGCGTTGGGCGGCAGCTGGGCATGGGCGAGACTCAGTCCGTGCGCGGAACACGCCCGTTCAGCCGCATTCAGGAGGTCGCCGTACACTGGATCGGTTGCAAACCCATCGACATGGCGCACGATGAACCCGAGCATACTGACTGCGGCGGCGCCGTGTTTCGAGCGCCGCACGGGCTCGTACCGCAATGCTGCCGCAGAGGCGAGCACGGCAGTGCTGATCTCCTGTGAGACCCAGGGCTTCCCGGAGAAGACATTCGAAGCAGTAGCAAGCGAGACACCCGCGTGCGCCGCCACCTGTCGAAGCCCAACCCGTTGCCGTTTCCGTTCAGTCATCTCTGCTGTCCGATCGGCACTTCGGCGCGTATCGTTCATGAACATGTTACGCTGTGTACACGAAGCGCACGCGGGCGGGAATCGGAGAGCGCTCGGCGCACAATCAGCGGTCGATGAACGAACAATAGTGTTCAACGTGATAATAGGGCGGCGAAGGCCCGCTGTCAAGCCGCTCTATCTGGTGCCAAGGGTGGCGAGGACCTCGCAGAAGCGTTCGGGAGTCCTGGTTACTCCGGGACCGGCTGGCGCATCGTCTTCGCTGATGACGGGCAGGTTCCCGCGTATGTGCGAGCCCCTTGACAAGGCGAGATTCCAGGTCTACGATAGCCGAGGTACATGAACCTATGGCAGTTTGTTCATGAACGTAACACTCGGCGGTGCTGGGCATCGTATGCGCTGTCGGCCGCCGAGAGGCGCGGAGAAGGGGGGTTTGACGACCGGTTCCGACGGCCTACCGAGCCAGTCTCCTGGGTTCGTCACGTACGGTGAGCCCAGCAGCCCGCGTCAAGGTATCGACCCTGTTCCATACAGGGAAAAGGCACACTCTCTGTGGACAGGAAGAATCTGGCAAGTCAGGTTCCTTGTGAATAGCAGCTGAGCCATAGGGCGTCCGCGACGCGCAGTGAACCAGTTATCGCCCATATCATGGCCAATATCGTGTTCGAAGGAGAGTCCCAAATGGAAGTATCGCGACCGTTGTCCCGCCGCACCTTCCTCGCTGGCGCCGGCGCCGCGGGCGCCGCACTCGCCGCAGACTCGATGTTCCCCGGAACGAGCCGCGCCGCCCGACCCGAAGCCCCGGTGAACATCACGTACTGGCAGCCATGGGGCGGAGATTCCCAGGTGTCCGACGCAAACCGCGCGAAGCAGTTCAACGCGACCCACCCCAACATCCACGCCACCCCGGTCTACGTGCCTCAAAGCGCCGGCGTCGCCAACGGCAAGCTGCTCTCAGCGATTGCCTCGGGCAACGTGCCCGACCTGGTGGTGACCGATATGTCCACCGCGGGCGCGATCATGGGCTATCAGGGCGGCCTGGTGGACTGCATGCCGTACCTCAAGCACCTGGGCTGGTCGCCGAATCAGATGCTGCCCGGTGTCCTCCAGGGCATGATGTACAACGGTAAGGTCTGGGCGTTGCCCGAGGCCGGGAACCTGTGGTACCTGTACATCAATCGCACCCTGGCAAAGAAGGCCGGCCTCGACCCGAGCAAGCCGCCAGTTACCATCGCCGACCTGGACGCCTGGGCCGACAAGCTCACAGTGATGAACGGAAGCAAGTTCGAGACCATCGGCTTCATACCGTGGGCATATGAGGGCGGCGGAGCCGGCGCCAGCGTCTATACGTGGGGTCAGGTCTTCGGCGCCAACTTCACCCAGGTGGTGAACGGCAAGGTCAAGCTTACTCTCACGGACCCGGCCTTCATCCGTTCCCTGAACTGGGAGGCCAGCTATGCCAAG
This sequence comes from uncultured bacterium, assembly GCA_963827235.1. Taxonomy (GTDB): domain Bacteria; phylum Chloroflexota; class UBA5177; order JANWHV01; family JANWHV01; genus JANWHV01. Next base: position 26,772 of record CAWHAE010000002.1, on the reverse strand, counting down.
AAATACGGCGCCGACAAGCTCCAGGTCGCCGCGACCAACACCCTCAATCCATTTACAGCCAATGACCTGTTCATCACCGGCGAGCTGGCGATGATGGTCGGCGGCAACTGGCACACCGAGGCACTGCGCGTCTACGGGCCGAAGATCGACTACGTCTGCTACCCGATCCCCTACCCGCCGGGCGGCCGCAAGAACGCCTCGATTATGTCCTTCAACTTCTACATGGTGCCGGTCGGATCCAAGCATCCCCTGGAGGCGGTAACGTTCGCCATGTGGTGCGGGAGCGGCCCGGCGATCGTCGGCAACGCAGACATGTGGCGCTCCTTCTCCGGCTATAAGCAGAAGCCGGGCGACCCGGTGAGCATCTGGGTGAAGAACCACGACCATACCTACAGCGTCATCCAAATGCTGGCTGCCTCGCCGAACACCGGCAGCGGGGTGATGCTGCCGATTTCCGCTCAGCTTGCCAACGACCTGTGGGCGGCGGAGCAGAAGGTCATCTATGGCCAGGCCACGGCCGAATCGGCGCTGGCCGAGGTGCAGAACCGCCTGCAGCCCATCCTGGATAAGGCACTCAACCAGTAAGCAACCGGCATCAGGCTCGGAGCGCCACCAGGCCATGGTGGCGCGGAGCTGCCGGCAGAGGAGGCGCCAGCGTCTCCTCTGCCGGGTCGGTGTGTCGCCGGAAGGGAGCATGAAGCGTGCATCGTCTTGGCGCTATCGAACGGCGTAACCTGCGGGTCGGCCTGTTCTTCGTCAGCCCCTGGCTCGTCGGGTTGCTGGCCTTCTATCTCTATCCCATCGCCTCGTCGCTCTACTACAGCTTCACCGACTACAACGTGTTGCGACCGCCCACCTGGACCGGTCTGAGCAACTACCAGGCGATATTCCAGGATCCGCTCTTCAGGACCGCTCTCGAGAACACGCTCTTCATGGTGGTGGTCGGGATACCGATCTACACCGTCGCGGACATCGCGGTCGCGATCTTGCTCAACTGCAAGGTGCCCGGCCAGACCTTCTTCCGGGCCGTCGTCTTCCTGCCCACGCTGATCCCCGTCGTGGTGCTCTCCATCCTGTGGAATCGCCTGCTGGATCCCCAGGTCGGACTGCTCAATACGCTCCTGCAAGATATTGGCGTTACCGGCCCGGGATGGTTCGCCAGTCCTGACTGGGTGAAACCGGGGTTCATCCTTATGACGCTCTGGGGAACCGGGAACGCGGTGGTCATCTACCTGGCCGGCTTGCAGGACGTGGACCAGACGCTCTACGAAGCCGCGGACGTGGACGGCGCGAACTGGCTGCACAAGATCTGGCACGTCACCCTGCCCAGCCTCTCGCCGGTGATTCTCTTCAACGTGATCCTGGCGATCATCGCCTCCTTCCAGTTCTTCACGCAGGCCTTCATCATCACGAATGGCGGGCCAATCGACTCCAGTCTGTTCTACTCGTTGTACCTCTATCAAAATGCATTCTCGTACCTGCATATGGGCTACGCATCGGGCCTGGCGTGGATCCTGCTGGCTATCACGCTGGGACTGACGGTGGTCGTGCTGCGCAGTTCGGCAAGGTGGGTGTACTATGCTGGCAATCGATAAGCGAGACCTTGTCCCCAGCCCGGCGTCAGCCGCCACGGCGCGGGACGCGCAAGATCACGGGTACGGAAGATCGGGCGTGTCCTAGTGCTCGAGGCGCTACTGCTGGTCCTCACCCTGATCTTCCTTGTCCCCTTCCTCTGGCTGGTCTCGACGTCGCTCAAGCCAGACGCGCAGCTCTTCTCACGCGGCATCAACTGGATCCCCAGCCCGATCGAATGGTCGAATTACAGTAAAGCAGTGAACGAGTTCCCGTTCCTGCGTTACTTCGCCAACACCATGACCATCTGCATCCCGGTGGTCATCGGCGCCACCGGTTCCTCCGCCTTCGTGGCCTACGGCTTCTCACGCGTTGTTTGGCCCGGGCGCGAAACCTTGTTCGTCGTCGTGCTGGGAACGCTGATCCTGCCCTACCAGGTGACCATGATCCCGTTGTTCCTGCTCTTCCGCAACCTCGGCTGGATCAACACGTACTGGCCGCTGATCGTCCCCGCGTTCTTCGGCAACGCGTTCTTCATCTTCCTGTTCCGGCAGTTCTACCTTGGTCTGCCAGCTGAGCTGTCGGACGCGGCGCGCATCGACGGGTGCGGCGACCTGGGGATCTTCGCCCGCATCGTCTTGCCGCTCTCCAAGCCTGTTCTGGCCACGGCGGCCATCTTCTCGTTCATCGGTGCCTGGAGCGATTTCCTAGGGCCGCTGATCTACCTGAACGACGAGAGCAAGTACACGCTCTCCATCGGCGTGCAGCAGGTGATCGGCATCGAGCCTCACTGGACCCAGCTGATGGCCATCGGCGTGATGATGACCCTGCCAATCCTCATATTGTTCTTCTTTGTACAGCGAACCTTCATCCAGGGCATCAGCTTCTCGGGCATCAAGGGCTAGCGGCAGTGCCGCTCCAGTAGGATTGGGGAACGCGGGGATGGAATACCGAACACTAGGCAGCGCCGGCATACGGGTAGTGCGATAGGCTTCGGCGCATCCGAGATCGGGCACACGCCGATTGACGAGGCGTCGCTGGCACGCCTGCTGGACGTGGCGTTGGATACCGGCATCAACGTGGTCGACACCGCGGAGTGCTACCAGGCGAGCGAGGCCGATCTCGGCAGAGTGTTGCCCGGCCGCCGCGACCGCCTCGTGCTGGTGAGCAAGTGCGGGCACAATGCGGGCATGGAGCAGTTCGACGACTGGGATCCAAGGCTGCTCGAACAGAGCATCGACCGCAGCCTGCGTCGCCTGCAGACCGACTGCCTTGACGTGCTGCTGCTCCACTCGTGCACGACCGAAATACTGCGTCGCGGCGACGTCATCGACGTCGTCGAACGGGCGCGGGCCGCCGGCAAGACGCGCACTATCGGCTACAGCGGCGACAGTCAGGCGGCGCGGTATGCCGTGGAGACCCGGCGATTCCAGGTGCTGGAGACCTCGGTGAGCATCGCCGATCAGGAAAGCATCGACCTCACACTGCCTCTGGCACGGGACCTGCAGGTGGGTGTGATCGCCAAACGCTCGCTTGCCAATGTGGCGTGGGCCGCGATCGTGCCGTCCGAGGGTGTCGTCCACTGGCCGCGCGGCTACATCGACAGCTACGCAGAGAGGTTGCGGCTGCTCGACTACGATTTCCAGCACCGCGACCTGCGGGAAGCAGTTGGTACCGCGCTGCGATTCGCCCTCGGCCAGCCGGGGGTGAGCACGGCGATCATCGGCACGCGGCGGCCGGAGCGGTTGCGGGAGAACGCCGCCTATGTCGAGGTTGGTCCGCTCAGTGAGGCGCAGGAAGTCGAGCATCCGAGCACGCTGGCGGGAAGTAGCCAAACCGGACTGGGTCGGCACCAACTGAGCGGCGGGATAACGGAGGAAGGGATCGGCGAGATGCCTGCCTCACCCAAGAAGATTGCGCTCTACACGGAATTCAACGTGCGTGCTTCATCAGCCCCGCTCCGGCACCCGGTGACCTACGAACCACGAACAGCTGAAGTCCGTTGAGCCGCCCATGGAGGACACCCATGCCCGATGACGCGTCAAACACCCGGGTCGCCGGCATCGGCTGGCACACTTCCGCGGCGACTGAGATAGCATTTCCTCTTGGAGGTATCGGCACTGGTACTATCTCGCTCGGCGCACGCGGCAACTTGCGGGATTTCGAGATCTGGAACGAGCCGCGCAAGGGGCTGGTACCGCCGTATTCCTTCTTTGCGCTGTGGGCCCAGGCCGGCGAAGAGGCGAGCGTTACGCGGGTGCTGGAAGGACGGATCCCACCCCCATATTCGGCCTCACACGGCATCCATCCCAATCACTTCGGCGGACTTCCCCGCTTCGCCGAGAGCCGCTTTCGCGGGCGCTATCCAACGGCGGAGCTGGAGCTGCGCGACCCCGACGTGCCGCTTCAGGTGGATCTGCTAGCCTACTCGCCGCTCGTGCCGCTCGAACCCGACGACTCCGGATTGCCCTGCATCGTGTTCCGCTGGCGGCTCACCAACCCAGGCGCGCTGCCGGTGCGCGTAACGGTAGTTGGCTCGCTGTTCAATCTCGCGAGCTTCGCTGGATTCGATGAGTTCGGCCATCAGCGCCGCAATCCGCCGCGGCGACGCGCGAAACAGCTGGCGCGACGAGAAGGCCCTGCATGGCGTGTTCCTCGAAGGGCCGCCCTGTGACTCCGCGGACCTGGAGTTCGGCAACGCGGCGATCGTTACCCTCGAGTCGGCCAGCACCGGCAAACCGAACTGGCAGCGCGGCGGCTGGTGGGATGCCCTGCGCGAGTTCTGGCGCGACCTCGCGGCGGACGGACTGCTCGCGCCGCCCGAGGCGCGGCCGAGCACTCGGAAGTGGGGCCGCCGGTGATGAACGTGCTCGCCGGCTCGGTCGGGGCACCCTCGAGATCGCTCCCGGCGAAAGTCGCGACGCTGACCTTCCTGGTCACCTGGTACTTCCCCAATCGCGTCAACGGCTGGAATGCTGCCGCGCCCGATAGGCCTCCGACCACCCGCGTTCGCTATGGCGGCCGCTTCGCCGACGCCTGGGCCGTCGCACAGAACGTCGCCGCGCAGCTGGCGCGGCTGGAAACGGTTACGGTGAGCTTCCGCGACGCCCTTTTCGGCAGCACGCTGCCGCCCGCCGTACTCGACGCACTATCAGCAAACATCGTGGTGGCGCGCAGCAATACCTGCTTCTGGCTGGCGGACGGACGGTTCTTCGGCTGGGAGGGCTGCTTCGACCGTGGTGGCTCCTGCCACGGGAATTGCACCCACGTTTGGAATTTCGCGCAGACGCTTGCCTTCCTCTTCCCCAGCCTGGAGATCAGCATGCTGCGCACGGCGTTCCTCGACGAGGTTGACGAATCCGGAAAAATGCGCTTCCGCAGCGAGGTACCGTTCGGGACCGTCTTCTCGCTCCCCCACGCGGCGGCAGACGGCCAGCTCGGCATGGTGATCCGGCTCTGGCGGGCGTTCTTGCTGACCGGCGATCGCGCGTTGCTCGCGGAGGTCTGGCCCAACGTGCAGAAGATGCTCCGCTACGCGCTGGAGACGTGGGATACCGACGGCGATGGCGTGCTGGATGGCCAGCAGCACACTGGCTACGACATCGAGTTCTATCGGGCCAAACCCGCTCACCGGTGTGCAGTTGCTGGCCGCACTGCGCGCGGCGAGCGGCGATCGCCGACCGGCTGGGCGATGCGGCGGCGATGGCCAGGTATCGCTCGCTAGAGGAGCACAGCGCGGCGCGGCTGGATGCACTGCTCTGGACTGGAGAGTATTACCGCCAGCTGCTGGACGACGTGGATGCGCATGCCTACCAGTATGGCGAAGGATGCCTCTCCGATCAGCTTCTCGGACAGCTGCAAGCGCATGTTGCCGGACTGGGCTATGTACTGCCGCCGAGACCATGTCCGCCGGGCTCTTCGGTCGATCTACCGGTACAACTTCCGGCGTCCACTCGGCACGCACGTGAATCCGCAGCGCACCTATGCACTGCCGGAAGAGTCCGGCCTCTTATGTGTACGTGGCCGCGCGGCGGTGAGCCGCGTTGGCCTTTTGTCTACTCGGACGAGGTGTGGAGCGGCACCGAATATCAGGTTGCGACGAACCTGGTCTACGAGGGTGAGGTAGCGAAGGCGCTCGACATCGTCGCCGCATGCCGTGCTCGCTACGATGGCTACCGCCGCAATCCGTGGGATGAAGTGGAGTGCGGCCATCACTATGCCCGGTCGATGGCGAGCTGGGCGCTCTTGCCGGCGCTCAGCTGGCTTCCGGTGCGACGTCGATCGCCGGGCGCTCACCTTCAAGCCGGCGATCGCCGCCGATCGCTTCAGCACGTTGTTCACCTGTGGCGCTGGGTGGGGCGTCTACACGCAGTGGACGGAAGAGGGCGCCGAGATGCAGGCAAGGATCGAGGTGCTGGGAGGGAACCTCGACGGCTTCACCGTCGATGCGCTCGATCGACAGTGGACTATAGAGGCTGGCCGGCTGCGCGCGGACCGCGAGCACAGGCTCCGCTGCTGATTACCTGGACCTGATCGGTTCTCCAATCGGACCCCGACGAAACGTTGTTCAGGCTATGCGGAAGGGAAGGTGCTGTCATGTCGGGTCGCCTTCAGGGTCGTGTGGCGTTGGTGACCGGTGCCGCTTCGGGGATCGGGCGGGCGATTGCCCTCGCCTTTGCCGCAGAAGGAGCGGCGGTCTGCTTAGTGGACCTCGATCTGACGGGAGCGCAGGCCGTTGCGTCCACGATCGGCGAGAGTGGGCACGAAGCCATTGCCGTGCAGGCAGATGTGAGCAACGCTCAAGCAGTCGAGCAGGCCGTGGCCCAAACCGTGGCGGAGCTGGGCAGCCTCCACATCCTGGTCAACAACGCCGGCATCATCCTGCAGGCCCCGGTACTGGAGATGCGCGAGGAACAGTGGGATCGCATACTGAGCAACAATCTCAAGAGCTGCTTTCTGTGCAGCAAGGCCGCCGCGCGTCGGATGGTCGACCAGGGAGGCGGCGGACGAATCATCAGCATCTCGTCCATTCATGCCCAGCTTTCGGAGCCAAATGCCGCCGCATACACCGCGGCCAAGGGCGGCATGGAAGCATTTTCGCGCACGCTGGCGACCGAGCTTGCGCCGCACCGGATCACGGTGAATTGCGTGGAGCCCGGCTGCACCTATACGGCCCTCACCATCCCGATGTACACCGAGAGCGTCAAGCAGGCGCTCTACCAGCGCATCCCCCTCAAAGAGATCGCACAGCCCGAGTGGATTGCTGGCGGCGCGGTGTACCTCGCTTCAGATGAGGCGCGCTATGTGACCGGCCAGGTGCTCACTATCGACGGCGGATACGTGATGGATGGCAGCTTGCCAGGCGCGGCCTACTGGACCGAGTAGCAGGTGCGCAGGAAGCCAGTGCAAAGGAGGAGGGATGACACAGGGGGCGCAGCCTCACGGCGACGCCGTTCCTGAGGGTGGCGTCGCGAAGACAGTCTCCGAGGAGGCGACTTGAGAGGGGGATTCGCTTCCATGCTGGCACTGCTGGGACGCTGCGCTTGGCCACCAGGGAACACACATCTCTTAAAGGAATGTCCGGCGTGCACACGTTGTGGGCCCTGTTATCAGCTCGGCGTGCAAGCATAAGCGCAGGAGAAGCAGAACGAGATGACTGAGACTGTCTTCACGAAGTATGCGGGAAACCCGATCATCAGTTCCAAGGACATGCCCTACCAGTGTGAGACGGTGTATAATGCTGGCGTCGCTCGTTACCAGGGTCAGCTATGTGCTAGTTCTGCGCTGCGGCCGCATGGACGGCCGATCCGTGTTCGGACTGGCCACCAGCGATGACGGCTACAACTTTGCGGTTCACCCCGAGCCGATTTTCAGCCAGGCCACCGAGGGAATCTTCAAGGAACCCGAGAACAAAGGCGTGGAGGATCCGCGGGTCACGCAGATCGGAGACACCTACTACATTTTCTACAGCTGCTACTCCTCACACGGCTTCCAGGTCGGTCTTGCTCGGACCAGGGATTTCCTGAACATCGAGCGGGTGGCCCTGACGACCGCGGTCGACTATCGCAATTGCGTGCTCTTCCCGGAGCAGATTCGCGGCCTGTACGTGCGGTTTGAGCGACCCAACTTCACGTCAAGCGGCAACGCAGGCATCTGGATCAGCTACTCGCCCGACCTGGTGCACTGGGGCAACCAGCAACTCGTGATGCTCCCCGATCCGCACGATATCTGGCAGGACCACAAGATCGGCCCTGGCGCCCCGCCGATCAAGACGCCCCGCGGCTGGCTCAACATCTACCATGCCACGACGCAGACCATGGCAGGCCAGATCTACCGGCTCGGCGTGGCGGTGCACGACCTGGCGGACCCGCGCAAGGTCATCGGGCGCAGCCACCGCTTCGTTCTGGCGCCGGAGGCGTACCACGAGCGCGTCGGGTATGTCGGCAACGTCGTGTTCACCAACGGCGCCCTCGCGGAGCCGGACGGCACGCTCAAGCTCTATTACGGCGGCGCCGACACCTGCATGAACGTCGCGACAGCCGGGATCGATGACCTGGTTGACCTGGCATTGCAGGGCGGCCCTGACACAACCGTCGGGAGTTGCGGGTGACCGCATGTAGAAGGGAGAGATCCAGTGAGTTCCGAGCAAGCGCTAGGCACAACCACGGTTGCACAGATTGCCATCAGCGTGCGCGACGTGGAAGCAGCGGCGAAGGCGTGGGCGGCGGTGCTCGGGCTGCCCGTGCCCGAGATCTATCTGTCACCGCCGGTGGAGGAAGCTGAGACGGAGTACCATGGCAAGCGCACCTCGGGCCGCATCAAGCAAGCCGTGTTCCATTTGGGAAACCTGGATCTCGAACTCATGGAACCGCTCGGGCAGCCGACTACCTGGCACGACCAGTTGGTCAAGCACGGCAACAGCGTGCACCACATCGCCTTCCGCATCGAGGGCATGCAGGGGAAGCTGGCCCACCTGGCCGAGACGGGCTACCCGTTGGTCCAGCGCGGCGAATATCCCGGTGGGCGCTACGCCTATGCCGACAGCGAAGGGGAGCTTGGCGTCTATCTGGAGTTGCTTGAGGACGACTAAGACGGGCATGTCGAGAAACTAACTTTCTTCAAGGAGATGGAGGAGAATCTAATGGTAACGGGTATCGGGCACGTAGCCTTCCACATCGCGAATCTCGAGCGCTCGCTCGACTTCTACTGCACTAAGCTGGGCTTCCGTGAGGCATTCCGCCTGGACAGAGAGGGTATGCCCTCGCCCTGGATCGTCTATATCCAGGTGGCGCCGACCGCCTTCATCGAGCTGTTCCCGGTCGGCGCGCCAGTGGGGACTTCCGCTCAGCTCGGCACGGGCGAGGGCCGCTTCTCACTGGATATGTCCGTCGATCTCTCGAAGAGCACCGGGAACAGCTATCACCATGTCTCGCTGACAGTCGACGACATCGAAGCCACCCTGCGTACGTGGACGGCGCGCGGCGTGGCGACCGACAGGATCGGCAGACCGTCGCAAGGACAGGACCACAATTTCCAGTATTGGATAGCCGATCCGGATGGCAACCGCATCGAGCTGATGCAGATCACTCCCGAGTCGCCCCAGGCCGCCGCGCGAGTAAGCTGGCCTGAGGGTCAGGCTTGAGAACAATCGGCCACCGTTTGCCGCCCGCCGCCTCAGCGTGAAGGTGGGCGGGATGTGGCGACGCGGTGGCCCGCAAAGCGAAAGGATGAGTCATGCAGCCTGCGAACGAGTTCCCTCCCGGCTTCGTGTGGGGCGCCGCTACCGCCTCCTTCCAGATCGAAGGAGCGATTCACGAGGATGGACGCGGCGAATCGATCTGGGATCGGTTCGCGGATACGCCGGGCAAGATACTCACCGGGGAGTCAGGCGAGCCCGCCTGCGACTCTTATCATCGGTATGCCGACGACGTCGCCGCGCTGCGTGCCATGCACCTGAATGGCTACCGCTTCTCGGTGGCCTGGCCGCGCGTCATCCCCGACGGCGCCGGCGCCGTGAACGCGCGCGGCCTCGACTACTACGATCGTCTCGTGGATGCCCTGCTGGCCGCCGGCATCGCCCCCTTCATCACCCTGTACCACTGGGACCTGCCGCAAGCCTTGCAGGACGGCGGTGGATGGGCCAACCGTGACACCATCGACGCCTATCTGCGTTATGTCGACGTTGTGGTCGCCCGCCTGGGCGATCGCGTTACACACTGGATGACGCACAACGAGCCCTGGTGCGTGTCCTTCCTGAGCAACGAGATCGGCGAGCACGCGCCGGGCTTCCACGACCACAACCTGGCGCTGCAGGTCGCCCACAACGTGCTCGTCTCGCACGGCCTGGCCGTCTCGGTGATCCGCCTGCGCTCCGCCGGCGCGCAGGTGGGTATTGCGCTCAACATGTACGCCGACTACCCGATGATGGACAGCAGCGCGGATCGCGCCCTGGCGCGACTCGAGCACGCCAAGTTCAACCGCTGGTTCCTAGACCCGATTATGGGCCGGGGCTATCCGCGGGATGCCTGGCAGGCCTACGGCGCCGACAGCCTCGAGATCGCGCCGGACGACATGGCCGCGATCGCGGCGCCGATCGACTTCCTTGGCCTTAACTACTACTCCCGCAACGTCTATCACGACCCGGCGGGCGGCGACGACCACTTCGTGGTCACGCAGCGGGATCCGAACCATGTGACGGCGCGCGGCTGGGAAATCTATCCCGACGGGCTCTACGACCTGCTCACCTGGCTCGCGCGCGACTACGCGCTCGAGCACATCTACATCTCGGAGAATGGCGCCGCGTGCGACGACACGCTCACTGCCCAGGGCGGCGTGCACGATCCCCTGCGCATCCAGTACCTGCGCGAGCACCTGCGGGCAGCCCAGAGGGCCATCCATGCCGGAGTGCCGCTGCGAGGCTACTTCTGCTGGACGCTCACGGACAACTTCGAGTGGGCGTTCGGCACGAGCAGCCGGTTTGGCCTCGCCTACACTGACTTCCCGACGCAACGCCGCATCATCAAGGAAAGCGGGCACTGGTTTGGACGCGTGGCGAAGGCGAATGCGTTGATCGACTGAACGCGGCGGGCTCCGATGTCCCTCGCGTCAGCCCGAGCCAATGTTGGTGCCCACGCCATACCGCTCCTGAAACCGTGCAGGCCGGCTGCTCAATCTCGCGGTGCGCCCCTGCTTCGCGCCGCGATCGACGTGTAACTTCGTCCGTACGTAGCTAGCGACTGCCGGGATTGTTCGTCCGGGTCATGAAGAGGTCGTAGACGTTATCCAGCGGAATCCGGACCGACCCGCCCGACTTACGCAAGCGGCCCCGGGACCCCTGGCCAGAACCAGTGCGCCAAGCGACCGCCTCGACGGGTCATCCGCCGGCATCACCCCGGGTGCGCGTTTCGACGATCGTGCCGTCGTGCCATTCGGGCTCCGCCGTGAGCAACTCCCGATACCGCAGGTAGAAGGCGTGCATCTCCGGTCTCTCCGCGTTCGCGACATACGCCTCCTTGCTCTCGAAGACCACCGTGAGGTAGTAGTCTGTCGGATCAGCATCCATGCGATACAGGTATTGTGCGACGACCCCTTTCGGCGCCTCAAATCCGCGGTTCATTTCGAGGAACTGGCCTTCCGCTCCGGGCTTGATGCGCAATCGTGCCACTGTGCCGTACATCCGTGCTCTCCTTCTCCTCTATCCCGACTGAAGTTGCGTTCTGCTCCTCCGCGAAACGACCCTGGAGCCGACCTCGTGTGTCAGCAGCGGCCGGTCGCCCCGTGTGCCGCGGCCGGCCGCCTGGTGCCGCCTGGACGCATGCGACACATGCGACACATGCGACACATGCGTCGTGCACTGCTCCATGCTGCTGTATGCACGCCGAGTTGCTGCTTCACATCCAGATGGTCGACGCAGGGTCGGTGTTCTGCCGGTTTTCCACCTGCCGCGCCGCCCCGCTCGCATGTCCTGACGGTCCGGCATGCTTGCATATCGGCCGACCACTCCTTTGGTCAGCCCGCCGGTCTGATGTTCTGATTGACATGGAAGAGGTTGGTCGGGTCGTACCGCTTCTTGACCGTGGCCAGGCGCGCGTAGTTGTCGCGATAGGTCGCCTCCACCCGCTCCTGCCCCTCGTCCATCATGAAGTTCACGTAAGCGCCGCCCATGGAGTAGGGATGCAGTGCCTCCCAGTAGGCGATGGTCCAGTCCTTGATCTTCGCGGCGTTGGCCGGGTCGGGGTCGATGCCCACGATCACCTCCGCCCAGGTGGCATCGCGATAGCTCCAGGCCGTGGCGTGCTGGTCTACCCGCCCCGCCGCCCCGTTCACCGGGTAGAGATGTACCGTGGACAGCAGCGTGGGGAGCGCTGAGCCGTGCTCGATGTGTCGCGCTATCGCCTCGTCCGGCAGGTCTTTGACGAAGTCCGCCCGCCAGTACCATTGCAAACCGGGCGGGAGCAGCGGATCGAACAGGGTCTGCAAGGCCGGTTGCGGCAGCGGACCCACGAAGTCGAGGTCGGGGCCGCCGAACTTGCTCCGGATGGGAGCGAAGGTCTCGTCGGCCTGGTCCAGGGGACCGGTGTAGCACCAGACGATGCCGCACATGGTCTTGCCGTGAAGGTGCTCCGGGAAGGGCGGGCCGGGCGGCACGTTGAGGAAGGCGAAGAAGCCGTTTAGCTCGTCCGGCGCCTGCTTGATGAAGTCGCGATACCAGCGCATCGCCGCCTCGGCCTTGTCCAGGTGCCACAGCATCGGCCCGCCGTACACCATGCTGATCGGGTCCAGCCGGAACAGGAAGGAGGTGACCACGCCGAAGTTGCCCCCGCCCCCTCGCACCGCCCAGAACAGGTCGCTATGCTTGGCGGAATTGGCGGTGACAAAGCGGCCGTCGGCCAGCACCATATCCACTTCCAGCAGGTGGTCGATGGTCAGGCCGCAGGCGCGCGTCAGGTGCCCGATGCCGCCGCCCAGCGTGAGACCGCCCACCCCGGTGGTGGAGATGACGCCGCTGGGCGTGGCCAGCCCGAAGGCATGGGTCGCATGGTCGACCTCGCCCCAGGTGCAGCCGCCGGCCACCCGCACCGTCCGGGCCTCCGGGTCCGCGCGCGTGCCCTTCAGCAGCGAGAGGTCGATCACCAGCCCGCCCTCGCAGGTGCCCAGGCCACCGCCGTTGTGTCCGCCGCCGCGAATGGCCAGCGTCAGCCCGTGCTCGCGCGCGAAGTTGACCGCCGCGATCACATCCGCCACGTCGGCACAGCGCGCGATCGCGCCCGGGCGCTTGTCGATCATGGCATTATAGACCTGGCGCGCCTGTTCGTAGCCCTCGGAGCCCGCCAGGAGCACGGTGCCGCGCAGACTCGCCCGCAGCGGCTGCACCGTCGTCTCGTCAAAGGTGAACGGTTTCGTAGCCTGTTGGACCATGGTTCTTCACGCCTCCTTCCCATACCCCTGTGGTTGACTTTGTACGACCGGCCGCTGGAATGCCCAGACCGGGTGTGTCGGCCGGTAGTATCTGAACAAGCGCGCCGCCGTTCGCAGAGGCAACTAGCTATCGCTCATAGCCCGGAGCCGCTTGGCCCGCGCTAGCCGTGTTTTGCATTGCTCGTCCGCAACTGAGATCGCTGTACTCTGCGGAGAACCTTCAAACGCTCGTAGGTTTGCGCGGAGCAGCCAGGCGCGCAACGGGCGGAGCCCGGATCGGGCCAGCTCTTGCGCTGCGATTGCGTAGAGAGTGCGTGCCCGTGCGCGGATGCCGGGCTGCGAGCCCAACGCGTGCCAAGCCGAGCACCGGGTTCATCACCGGCGGCGCCAACTACTCTGCGATTTGGAACGACTTCCGGCTGGGCGACGCTGCCATGGACGTGCTGACGTACATGGCGTACTGCTTGCCTACGCTCATCGTGCTGGTGCTGTTTCTGGCCTTGATGCTACACGCGCACCCGGGCCGTTACTCCGCCGCGATGCGCATGATCTACTACTTGCCGGGGGCGGTCACGGGCGCCGCGGCCGCGCTTGTCTGGCTGTTCATGCTCTCTCCGGACGTAAGCCCGTTCTCCTGGCTGCTCAGAGGGCTGGGTCTCTCCACGCGCGACGCGGTGCTGACGAACTACCTGCCGCAGGCCATAGCGGTCATGGTGCTCATGGCTGCCGTGGGCGGATGGGTCGTGATCATGTACGGCGGGCTCAATAGTATCTCGACCGAGATGCTCGAGGCCGCCACGGTCGACGGGTGCAACCGGATCCAGGTCGCCCTGTTCATCAAGCTCCCTAATCTCGCCCGCTACATCGTCTTCATCTTCATCCTGAGTTTTGCCGGCGGCACGCAGCTCTTCGCCGAGCCGCAGATTCTGTGGGGCGCCACGCAGCAGCAGGTCAGCCCGGTCTGGTCGCTCAACCAGCTCGCGTACTCGTACGCCTTCAACGACGACAACTTCGGCAAGTCGGCAGCAGTCTCCGTCGGTCTGCTCGTGGTCGGCCTGGTTGCCGCGCTACTGGTGATCTTCAAGACCAGCTTCTATCGCATCGACGCCGAAGGGAGCTGAACCGATGCTGCACCGTACGCCGATCGCGTCTGTGCCTGCCGTGATGAGGCGGCGCCGCCGTGTGGCACCAGTGTCGGTCCTGGTGACTGGGATCTGGGCCGTGATTCTGCTGGCCTTTGCCGTGATGTTTGGGCTGCCGTTGCTCTGGTTGCTGCTGGCCCCCACCAAGACCGACGCGCAGGTTGTCAACTGGATCCCGATCTCCTTTGGTTCCTTCAGCAATATCGGCACGGCCTGGTCGAACCTGATGGGCTACAACGACCGGGAGTTGCTGACCTGGCTGAAGAACTCGTTCGTCTACTCGGCCAGTGCGCTGGTTTTGGTGGTGGCACTCTGCCTGACTGCGGGCTACGCCCTCGGTACGGTGAAGTTCCGGGGCCGGTCAACGCTCCTCCTGCTTACCTTGGTCGCCATGATCATGCCGGCCGCGGCGTTGGTGCTGCCCGTGTTCCTGGAGATCAACGCGGCCCACCTGCAAAACACGGCGTGGTCCGTGATCCTGCCGTCGGCCTTCTATCCCTTCGGCGTCTATCTCGCCTACATCTACTTCTCCACGCAGCTGCCGTCCGAGCTGCTGGCCTCAGGCCGCATCGACGGCTGCTCCGAGGCGCGGCTCTTCTGGTCGATCGCCCTGCCCCTGGCCAAGCCCATAGTCTCGATGGTGGCGTTCTTCTCCTTCACGTTCAACTGGCAGAACTTCTACCTGCCGTACGTGATGCTGGCCGACGACACCAAGTACCCGTTGACCGTGGGGTTGATGTCGTTGATCCAATCGACCTCGGCTCTCAATCCTGCCGTCGGCTCCGGAACCGGGCTGAACATCTACCGGCCGGAGATTGCTCTCGCCGGGCTCTTCGTGGTGCTGCCCGTCGCTCTCATCTTCGTGTTCGCGCAACGCTTCGTCATTGCAGGCACCCTGAGCGGAGCGGAAAAGGGGTAGAGCTCCGGCCGATGAGCAAGAGGACTCCGTACCACAGCAGCGGCATGCCCACGGCCTCTTGCAGATCGTTGTCGAGCCGCCGGGCGAGGAGGGCATGACTCTTGAGCAGACGACCGAACGCGGTGATACGCCGGTCGTCGATCAGTCGTGTCGTTCCATGCAAATATCTTACCGCGCATCTATTGACGAGTCAACTAAATGGGCCGCCGTGGTCTCCAGTTGCGCAGGTCACGCGCCGGTCGCAATCCACAGTTCCGCCGGTCCCCGGAATTGTACGCGCGCCTGCCAGCGCACCGGCCCAGGCCCCAGCCGCGCCCTGGGCACACGCTCGAGGACGGCTTCAAGCACCGCCGTTGCTTCGGTTCGCGCTAGGGGTGCTCCCAAGCAGAAGTGAATCCCTGCACCGAATGAGAGATGGCTGTTTTGCCGGCCGCGAGTAATATCAAACGTATCGGCGCGGGCGAACTGCAGCGGATCGCGATTCGCGGCGCCGATCAATTGGAACACCATCTCGTTCTCGCTGAAGGTAACTCCACCCACGACGTGTGTCTGGCGCACTCTGCGAAAGTTCCGCTGCTTTGGCGCGTCAAAACGCAATGCTTCTTCGATTGCGCCGGGCAGGAGGCTGTGATCGGCACGCAGGTGCTCCCACTGCGCCGGATGTGCCATCAGCAGGTGCAAGAGATTACCAAGAAGGTTTGTGGTCGTCTCGTGTCCAGCCGTCAGGATGGTATTGCAGGTGGCCAGCAACTCGGCGCGCGTGAACTGCTGGCCACCGACCTCCGCTTGTGCAAGCGCAGTGATCAGGTCATCTTGCGGCTGGACGCGCCGCCGATCGATCAGTCGATTCATGTACGCGAACATGGCCAGCAGGCTGGCCTGCGACGTCACGGCCGCGGCGTAGGTCGTCCGGCCAGTGCCCTGGAACCCAAGAATGTCGGCTGACCAACGCTTGAACAACGGGCGATCCTGTGCCGGGGCGCCGAGAAGCTCGGCTATGAGAATGACGGGCATTGGATGGGCGATCTGTGCGACGAAGTCGAAACTCGGCCCCGACCGCATCGCTTGCTCCAACAAGTCTTGGGCCAGGTTGCGGATCCGCGGCTCGAGCGACGCGATCACTTTTGGCGTGAATGCTTTTTGCACCAGCCCGCGCATTCGCGTGTGATCCGGCGGGTCCGATCCAATCACGTCTTTCTGCGCAAAGTAGTGCTGCAGAGGCGCAAGGTCCTGCCGTTCGCTCTCAGTCAACTCGCTGAATAGCAGGGCCTGCCGGTTTTCGTTGGACAGATTCTCTTTGTCCCGCAACGAGGCGGCCACGTCATCGTAGCGGCTAAGAACCCAGGCGTTCCACTTCTGGCTCCAGAAGATTGGCGCCTCCTCGCGCAGCCGGCGATAGATCGGGTACGGGTCGAGCATGATCTCGGGCGACACCAGACACGCATCCAGATCCGGATCAGAGCACACGCGCGAGCACGGCATCATCGTCGAATCTCCAAGCGGCAAGCACCGCCGCGTGCAGGGGCGCGGCACTGCTCCTCATTGTATAGGAGGCCCGCTTGATGACACCGTGCATTCCGAACTGTCATGGTCAGCCACGCGGCGCAACAGCACCTAACTGCCGCGAGCTGGGTTTCTTCAGCCTGTGGCGGGCACCGGCAAGCAGCGCATCTGCTCCATCTGCGGCTGAACAACTATCGCGACCGAGCCCGAGCGTGGCGGGGCCAAGCTCAACGGCCACGCCGAGCACCCTGCCCTACCGTCCTATCGTATAGGCGTATGGAATCGCCGCGAGCTCGTCTCCACTTATGCTGTTGGGATTGAACGTGTCCAGGTAGATGTGCCCGCGCACCACGTGGCCCGGCGGCCCCGCCGGGGTGATCCGCAGGTCGAGCTCGCGAACGTGAAGTGGCCCAATCACCACCGTACGGAAACGTGTTGCGAACGGCGACCAGATGTCGTCCGTCGTTGTGGTGGTCACCTGGCGATCGAACGGCTGTCCTATAGCCGTGGCCGAGACGTCAAAGGTGCTCGGCCCTACGCCGCCGTTGCCGAAGGGTCCTACCTGCTCTGGCTCCGCTTGCCAGGCTCCGGACGCCAACTCCGGCGCCTGCACGGTAAGGGACGCGACGTAATTGCCGGTGGCGCGATCGATGCTGGGGCCGCTGGATTGGTAGATGTCCGGGCTGCCCGTACCCCCGAAGGGCGGCGTGCCGCTGAATGGCGTAACGGCAAAGGCCATCGGTGTCGGTGACTGAGCGTTGAACGTCACGCTGCTCACCTCTGGCGGGATGATGAATGCCGGCAATTGGCTGCCTGTGATCGGAAGCGTCAAGCTGAACGCATCGGGTGCCTGCAACGGCACGCGCGCCGTACCGGCCAGCCGTGGGTCGAGAAACACATCCTTCGCCGTTACCCCGGTGTTCTCGACCAAAATCGCCGCGTTCACCGCCTTTCCCGCTCGAAGCAGTGTGTGCACGTTATCGGGTATGCCGCGAGTGAGCATACGGACGCCAGTGAAGGCGATAACCGCCTCGAACGGCTGCGCCGTGGCCAGGGCTCCCACCGCGTCGTTGACAAACAACACGAACAACCATCGGCCCGCCATCGGGTTGAGACGGAAGAATTGCATCGCCCCGGTGTAGTACGTTGGCAGGCCGGAATTGCCTATGGCCCCGGCCGTCGTCTGCACGTCCACGGGCTGTCCGGTCGGATCCACGAGAACCGCCTCGAGATTATTGTTCGGATCGGCGACGCGCAGTCCCAGGCCGAGGTTGTGCAAGCCCGCCGGCAGGTCGAACTGGTAGCTGAGCGTCTGTCCTGGCGATCCGCCGCGGCCGTTCCCGCCGGTAATCGTGCCCGAGAATGAGCCGCCTGAGCGCGTCAGCGGCACCAGCGCGCGCTCGGTCACCGGTATGGCGCCCATCAGCGTCGTCGATCCGCTCGGCGACGGGAAGACGATCTCTTCGACGCGATCGCCGGGAGAGCCTGGCAAGCGGGTGATGGCGGTGAAGGTCGCGGTATGGCCGGCCGGAAGCGTTACTGCGGCGGGAGACACCGTGCCGGCGCTCGCGTAGCGAAAACCACTAACTGAGAGCAGCACGGCACCGTAGTACGACGTACTGACCGCTCTGGCGCGCGTCCAGATAAGTGCGGTCCACATGCCGGCCTGGGGAGTCCTCACGTCGACCTGGCCGAACCCGCTGCTGGTCCCCGGCGCGGCGTTCTGTGGGTCGGACACTGCAGTCAGACGGCCGCTGGGATCGAACAAGTTGAGAACGACTACGGACGAGGACTCCTGCAGTGCTAGCCAGGCGATGGATGCGTTCAGTCTCTGCACGCCGGACGGAACCTTGAACGTTTGCGCAACGAACGCGCGATCCGTGCCGTCTTGATTGACGAACGTGAGCGGATCGCTGAGCGGGTCGAGGTGGAGACCATAGTCCGCGCGGAACACCGTCTTGTCAAGCGCGAGCAGCTTCGGAGCGATGCGCTGCCCCTGGCTGCCCGCGTTCGTAATGTCGAACGCGAGGCGTTCAGTCGTGTTGGGCTTGTCCGTCGCCGTAAATGCCGTCGTGTCGTTGACCAGCAGTCGCCCGGCGCGCGGCGACGGCGTTGCCACCGAGTCTCGGTAAGAAAGCGCGGCTTGCACTGCACGGTAGCTGTCAATGAGCCCTGCGCCCTGCTGCGTCGCGGAGATGCCGAGGTCTGTCGCCGTGCTCATGATGATTTGCTTCACCAGATCGGGGGTGGGTGAGGCGTGATGATGCGTGCTGCGATACGCTTGGATGACCAGGGCCGCCTCGCCTGCGGTGAGCGGCGCCGCCTCACTGGTGCCCCCGCTCAATTGGATCGGCGACGACTTCTTTTGGTTGGCGTTGGTGCAATCGGAGTAGCGCGATGGCCCCTTCAGCGTAGCTGTACAGAGGGCCCAACCGAGATCGCCCGGAGCCACTACGTCGACCGTCCGGGGTCCCGTCTGTGCGAAACCGCCCGAGCTGAGCGAGGATATATTGTTGTCGACGTATCCGGTGCCAAGGGTGATCCCGTCGTTTCCGGCCTCCGTATAAGCACGAAACTGCGTGCTGGCGCCCACCGCAATCACCCCTGGGTCGGTGCCCGGTGAGCCAATAGTGCTGGCCGCGCCCGCGTCGCCGCTGGACACCGTGACGGTCACTCCGGCGGACACCGCGTTGCTGTTGGCCATGCTAATCGGGTCATTCGCGAGATCGGGGTACGGGTTGCCCCCGAACGACTCATTGAGTACGTCAACTTTGTCCACGGAGACAGCATAATCGATGGCCTGCACGAACGCCGACTCGGTCGTCGCGTCTGTCCTCCCGAACACCTTGAGCCCGACCAGCTCGGCGCCTGGCGCCATGCCGAGGATGCGGATCGGGCACGGCTTGGCTAGCTTATTGACGAGCCACGCATTGACGTCATACACCTGATGACCCTGCGCCGCGACGGAACTCGCGTCAAGAAATGCCTCCCCACCTCCGGTAGGCGCGTTCGGTCCGTCCCCGCTGAAGTCCTGGTAGTCCACGAAAACCGACTTGCCATTGCGTATGAAGTCCGGATTGTGGACATCGACGCCGTCGGCAATGTACGCAACCTTCACACCCTGGCCGTTGATCAGGGCGCCCGTGCCGGAGCGGAGCCGTTGCGCCTGCGCCACGCTCGGGTTGGAGAAGGCCGTATCGGTCAGTTGAAGCGCTTCGGGCTCCAGAGAAGGCGTCCTGCTCGTTGTGCAGGCAGGAGTCAGCGGGTCGGATGCCTGCGAAGAGGCGTCGTTGCTACCGATACCCGGCACCGGGATGTGCCCAATTGGCGCAGGTGCAAGCAGACGAATCACGCGATCCGCCGCCACGCTGAGCACGGCCGGATCGCCGCGCAGCCGCGCCTCCTCTGCGATCGAAATCGTGGCACTTACCGCATTAACGACCCTGTAGGAATGCAAGGACTTGGCCCCGACCGCGTTGAGCTCGCGCAACAAAGCCGCCCGGGACGCCGGAATCCGCTCGCTTCGCAACGAGGAGCTCGTGGCGGGATACTGATCGCGCAGCGTGACGATGACGTGATCGGTGGCCGGACCCGAAAGAGCCTGAGCCACGGCAGGGCTGAGCGTAGGGAGGAACGAGGCCATGGCCTGCTGCGCCGCGATCGCGCGTGCCGTATCCTGGATCGGCGGGACTTGTAGCAGGAACAAAAGCACGCTGCTGGCGAGAGCAGCGCGACCCGGACGGCGTATCATAGTTGCTCTCTCCTTCGATTCAGCTGGCATGAACCAGCCCCAGCCTGCAGCCTCAAACACAACGCCGCACCCCTGCCACGCGCAATACGTTTCTAGCTTCGTGCGGCGCCCCGCTCAGTCGGTTGTCACAGCCGGACGTTTGCGCTCGCACGTACCGTGTGCTCGGGTCGGCGCTCAATTCCCGTGCTGGTATTAACATAGCTGAGAGCAGCCTAGCTTGGGGTATGTCGCCCCAGCGCGATCGCCATCCGTCGGAGTCATTCTCACTCAAAGGTTGTGCCATGATCGTTTCGGATCGTACAAATCGCACCGAATGCCCTTGCGAAAGCCGCAATTCGTGTGCTAGAATCACACCGTTCATGAAACTGATGGCCGAATGGGACGGACATAGGATCACCTTGGAGACACCTTGCCAGCATTTAATGAATCCATCGAGCAACGGGAGCTGCGGCAAGCGACAATCCGCTACATCGAATCGCTACCGTCAGCCCACCGAGTTCTGTTGCAGGAGATTGCCGATGAGTACCGGAGGCCGCCTTACGCCTTGGTGGCCGGTGCTCTTGAAAAGCTGATAAGCGATTGGACTCGGGGGACCGCTCCGGATGAACGTCGCCGGCTGACGCTCCTGCGGCCACGACTCGCCTGAGAGGATCGAAGGCCGTCATCACGCGACGCAGTCGTGCGGCTGTTCGGTAGTGTCGACGCGGGGCGAGTTGCCTTCGCAGTTCTGGCGTTGGCCTGCGTGCCCAGCGGATTTCGGCGCCGACCTTCCGTATGCCCAACTTCGACGGCTGGGTGTTCATACGGCTGTACGCGGCACGCGGCAGGCCCAGAGCGCCGGTCGTAGCAATGCCGTTACTCAGAACGCAGGGATGCGCAACCTAGGTCCAGGTCCGCGAATGTCTCGCCACACGTTTGGCTTGGCGGCTGGCTAGGACTGCGTGGACAAGCACGACCTTTCATCGTGAGCGATGCGTCGGCCTAACCCGCGTGCCCTGAAGCTTTCGGTTCTGTTGGCGTATCCCTCCGGAAAGGTCCAACACCAGGCCAAGCCATGAAGCTCGGGGCCGATCTGCTCTACGATGCCAATCCGTTCGGTAAAGGCCGCCTCGGCAAGGGCGGCGTTTCCCCCTGCCCGCGCCGCAGGAACAAGCTCAGCCAGCGTGCTGCAACTCGAGGCCGAGCCCACACCTCTTGTGCCGATCTGCTCCGCCGTCCACGAGGTAGACTGAGCGCTAGCGGCCAACGCCGGCCATCGTTACTCGCGGCCCGTTGCAGGTTTGCTGCCGACGCCTATTTGCGGAGCGTGACAGCAACAAGTGACGACCACCGGAATCGGGAAGGAGCGGACGACGTGGCAGACCAACGGACCACAGGTACGGATGAACTCAACAACCGTGTCGAAGCGCTGCTCGTACAGATGACTCTGGAGGAGAAAGCGTCACTGACCGTAGGGCGTGATGCCTGGACGACGCGGCCTATCGAGCGGCTCGGCGTCCCTTCCATCTGGCTGTCCGATGGTCCGACCGGACTGCGCAAGGCACGCGGCGGCACGGACATGAGCCTCGGGCATAACATTCCCGCGACCTGCTTTCCTACGGAGTCGGCACTGGGCGCGACCTGGGACACTGCACTTGTTCACGATGTGGGCGCGGCTATTGCTCTCGAAGCTCAGGCTAACGACGTGCAGATCGTGCTCGGCCCCGGCGTGAACCTCAAGCGCTCTCCCCTGTGCGGCCGCAACTTCGAGTACTTCTCCGAGGACCCCGTGCTCACCGGCAAGTTGGCCGCGGCGTTCGTCGGCGGCCTGCAAGAACATGGCGTCGGCGCTTCGGTCAAGCACCTGGTCGCCAACGAGTGTGAGACCGATCGTATGATCACCGACTCGCGGGTCGAGGAGCGTGTATTGCGCGAACTCTACCTGCGGCCGTTCGAGATTGCCGTTGCCGAAAGCCAGCCATGGACGATGATGGCGGCGTACAACCGACTCAATGGTGCCTACTGCACGGAGAATCCGCATCTGCTGCATGAGATCGTCGAGCAGGACTGGGGCTATCGCGGCTGCATTGTATCCGACTGGTATGCCGTCAATAACCGCGCGACTGCGGTGGACGCGGGAATGCACCTGCAAATGCCCGGCAGCCCAACTGTCGGGGCCGTGGTCCAGGCCGTTCGCGAGGGCCGGTTGGCGGAAACCCGTCTCGACCAGATCGCCCGTGCGTTGCTCAGAATGATTCTCAGGGCAGACGCTGCCCGCCGACCCGGCATCAGGGTCGACATGGCTGCCAATCACGCCCTGGCACGCCGCGCGGCCGCGGCGAGCGTTGTGCTGCTGAAGAACGACGGGAATCTGTTGCCGCTGGCAGGTGAGTCGCTGGCCGAGGTCGCGCTGATCGGCGCCTTTGCGCGGGTGCCGCGCTACCAGGGGGCGGGCAGTTCGCAAGTGGTGCCTTCGCGCGCCGTGGACACCGTGCATGAACAGCTTATCGCGCTGATCGGCTCCTCGGGACATGTGACATACGCCGCAGGATACGACGAGACCGGGGAGACCTCCAACGCGGCCCTGCTGGACGAGGCCCGAGCCGCGGCGGCACACGCGCGCGTTGCAGTCGTGATGGTCGGGTTGCCTCCACCCTACGAGCTAGAGGGCGCAGACCGTGCTGACTTGAGTCTGCCGCCGGCACACGACGCGCTCGTGGAAGCAGTGCGCGCCGTGCAACCCCGTACCGTGGTGGTGCTGACCAACGGAGCGCCGGTAGCCCTCCCGTGGGCGGCGCGCGTTCCTGCCATTCTCGAGGCGTACCTGGGCGGCCAGGCTGGCGGCGCCGGCGTCGCGGCAGTGCTTATCGGCCATGTCAATCCTTCAGGAAAGCTTGCGGAAACGTTCCCAGTACGGATCGAGGACACACCGGCCTTGCTGAGCTTTCCGCACGATGGCAGCCGAAGCGTGGTCTTCGGAGAAGGCTTGTTCACCGGCTACCGCTGGTACGATGCCCGTCACGTGGCTCCGCTGTTCCCGTTTGGCCACGGCCTCTCATACACGACGTTCAGCTACGAGGAGCTCACGCTCGACAAGCCAGTCATGTGCGACGACGAACCGATTCAGGTGTCGGTCCGCATACGCAACACGGGTCGGCGCGCCGGCAGCGAAGTGGCCCAGCTCTATGTGCACGAGCAGCACCCCCGCCTGCCGCGACCGGACCGAGAATTGCGAGCATTCGCCAAGGTTGCCCTGTAGCCGGGAGTGGAAGCAGCGGTGACGTTCCAGCTGGAGTGGCGGGATTTCGCCGTCTACGATCCGCTGGCCGGGGCGTGGACCATCACCAGCGAGATGTTCGACATCTTGGTCGGAGCCTCCTCGCGCGATATTCGCCTTCATGTGTCATTGCGCGTGGAGTCCACGCATCCACTGCCGGTTAGGCTGGATATGCTGAGTCCGCTTCGCGACTGGCTACGGCATCCGGTCGGCCGGGCACGGCTACTGCCGTTAGCCACCAAGGTGAGCCACCAGCTGTTTGGCGCCAATGCCGGAGCAGCTGCCGGCAAAGCAACGTCGGAGCTGGAGGAGACCTTCTTGACGGATATGCCGATTGCCAAGCTGGTGATGCTCAGCGATCTGACCGAGAGCGACCTGACGGCACTGATCGACGAGGTGCGAAGCTCGAGCCGGGGCGCGCCGGCCCCACTCCGGGAGACGCTTGCTTGACCATTGTGCCTCCGTGCCTTTCGTTCCGGGGCGGTTGCCCGGCTCACGCTCAACGTGAAAGTAACTCTCCATCATTGGTCCCTACTTCGCAAGATCCTCTGCAAAGAAACGACGCGTTGAACCGTCGGTGCCTCCGGCTGCCCTGTTGAGTACGGCGGCGCCGCCATCGGCTTGCACAGGCCGCGCACGCCAATGGCGAGTCTACAGGTCTACGGGTTGATGATCACTTTGTTGCGATCGGGACTGGCCATCACCTCCAGGGCTTTGTGGATGTCCTTGAGCGGGAACCGATGAGTGATAATCTGCCCGATTTCCACCAGTCCGGTCTCCATCAGCCGTATGGCGCTCTGCATGGCCAGCGGTGTCGTGCCGAAGCTGGCGTCCATGCGGGCCTCCAGAAAGTGTGTCCGGCCCCCATCCAGCTCGAACTTCTCATGCGTCGTGATGCCGAACACATTCCAGCGGGTGCCGCGCCGCAGCAACTCGACCATCAAGTTGACGGCTTCGATGGGCCCGGCCGCCTCGACCACCAGGTCCGGCCCATGGGGGATGATCTCGTACACGCGCCTCTTGGCCTCCGGGTCACGCGCATCGACTGCGTGCGTGGCGCCTAGTTTCAGGGCTTGCGCACAGGCATGAGGGCTGGTATCCACGGCAATCAGCCGCCCGGCGCCCGCTGCCCTGGCCACCATCAGGCACAGCAGCCCGATGCCTCCCACGCCAATCACCACCACGTCGTCGCCCACCTGCATCCCGCTGTACTGAATCACACCCTTCCAGGCGCCTGAGAGCGGCTCGGTCTCCGCGGCCTGGTCAAACGATAGATTCGTCGGCTTGTGGAACAGGCTGCTCTCCCTGGTCAGCATGTACTCGGCGAAGGCGCCTGGCCAGACGTCCGGGGGACCGTCCCCGCCGGTGGTAAAGGCCTGCTCGCAGTAGTGAGGCGTGCCCATCCGGCAGTGCCGGCAGAAGCCGCAGGACCCCGAGGGCATGCAAATGACTTCGTCCCCGGCCTTAAAATGGCTGACCCCTGGGCCGACCTCGGAGACGACACCGGAGGGCTCGTGGCCTGGGATGAACGGGAAGTTCACATTCCGGCGAATTCCCTTGATCGCCTTGTAATCGGTGGCGCAAATGCCACACGACTTGATCTTTACCACGACCGATCCCGTCGCGGTTGGCTGGGGCACCGGGACTTCTTCCAAACGCAGGTCATCAAAATCGTGCAGGACGGCGGCAAGCATTGTTATCCCTTTCGCGCTCGAGATCAAATGCCGGCAAGACCTCCGCATCGTCCGGCACCCTCGATACATCATCATACCGCCGGAAGGCACGGTTTCTCTCTCTCGCTCGCCGGCAAGGCTCGTCGCGGCTTGGCTACGTCCAGGTGCGGCGCGGGATTGAGTTGCCGGCCCTCCATTGGCTTGACCCGATTTCGCACGCATGCTCGTCACGTTGGCCGACAACTATGCACGCTACACTGTACGATTGATAGTGACCATCGACCACTATTGCTGTGATCAGGGAAGGGGCGCTCGTGAAGCTACGGCTGTTTCGGCACCTATGGGGAATAGGGCGACCATGGGAAGAAGTCTTCCCGCAGATCAAGGCAGCCGGCTACGAAGGCATCGAGACAGGGTTGCCGGCCCCTGCCGACGAGCACAGATTCATGACGCTCATGCAGGAGCATGGGTTTGCCTACATTGCTCAGATCGTGACGTCCGGCAATTCTGTCGATGAACATCTCAAGTCATTCGCCGGTCACCTTCAACAGGCAAAGACACTCAACCCACTGTTTGTCAATGCCCATAGCGGCCAGGACTCCTTCAGCGAAGAGGAATCGCACGCGTTCTTCGCGCAAGCACTGCGCCTCGAGGAGGAATCTGGCATAGGGGTCGCCCACGAGACACATCGCGGCCGCATTCTCTACAACCCCTGGGTCACGAAGCGCTTGCTGGAACATTTCCCGAGCATGCGTCTGTGTGCCGACTTCAGTCACTGGGTTCTGGTCGGCGAGCGGCTGCTGGACGATCAGGCGGACGCTATCCGCCTCTGTGCTGCTCGTACGCTGCATATCCATGCGCGCGTCGGCTATGAAGAGGGCCCGCAAGTGCCAGATCCGCGTGCTCCGGAGTACCGGGCGCACCTGGAAGCTCACGAGCGCTGGTGGGAGTGGGTATGGGCGGCGCAAGCAGCGCATGAGGTTGCCAGCAGCACGCTCACGCCCGAGTTTGGGCCGCCGGGATACATGCATACCCTGCCCTACACAGCCATGCCTGTAGCGGATCTTTGGGCGATCTGCGATTGGCAGGCGCATCGCCAGGCATCGCGATTCGCCGCTCTCGGCTACGGGGGGTAGCCTCCGCCCGACGACCGCAACTGCTTGCTCGACACGTGGAGGTCCTGGGCCGGCAGCGGGGCATCGCCGTGCCACGGGTCGGTCCAGGTAGTTCAGAGTGTGCTTGTTCTGGACTCGTATGCAAGCGAGCATGATTGCTCTGCGGCCGCTTCACAGCCTTGCTAACATGCGCTGCATCGACAAGCCGGCGCATCGGCGCGCAGGATCTTCACGGCACTCCGCATAGATATCCTCCATGAGCCTCACGATAGGCTCCCTCCGCATCGACGGTGACGCGGGCCTGGCGTCACGCCGGCGTCGCCGGCGACGTCGGACTTAGCGAATGCTCGCTGTCCTCTTTGCATCCTCTTGGCTTGCGCTCTTTGGGCTCTTAACTCGCTGCCTTAGTGTGGAAACGTGGGG
>CAWHAE010000001.1:0-14099 GCA_963827235.1 uncultured bacterium | reverse complement strand
CGGAGCTTGGCTGACGTGTTGTGGGGCGACACGGGACTTGGTTCTCACGACACGGAGTTGGTTCTGGTCGTATGAACCGGTCGGACTGCAGAGCGGGCTGCTCGGAGGGGAATGAGTCGCGTGGCCGCTTCGGACGTCCTTCCCAGGCTTGGGCCTCTCGCCGGCACGGGCGGAAACCGACGTGGCCGCCGTGCAGCCCGAGCTTCCGCGCCGGGCCCGCGAAGCCAACGCGCTCGACGAAGAGTTCGACAGGGAGCCGCAGACGCGTGTCGGCCACCTTGGCGAGGTGCGCAAGCGCTTGGAGATGCAGCCGTTCACGGCCATCACGGCGCGCAACGCGCTCACTGCCCTGCAATCGGCCAAGCTGCAGCTTCCCATCGCGCTGCGAGAGCTCAAGCAGAGGCACATGCGCACTGCAGAACGCGGTGAAACCCGTGTCACCTGGCATGAGCTGCTCGGTGGCGCTCGCATCGCAGGAGACGACGACCTGGAGGCGCTGATCGGCCGGCTGCGACGGCAGGTCGAGCCGCTGCTTGGTGAGAAGAAAGTCAAAGTAGTAGAGTGAGGCGCTGAGAGGAGATAACTTGATGGCAGTACACACACTCACTGCTGTCTTGCACAAAGAGGATGACCTCTATGTAGCACAGTGTCCCGAGGTGGGCACCGTGAGCCAGGGTGAGACGATTGAGGAGGCTGTGGCCAATCTGCGCGAGGCGACCGAGCTGTACTTGGAGGAAGTGTCGCCGCCGCTCTCTGACCGCTCCCTGGTGACGACCTTTGAGGTTGCCAGTGCCTAGTCTTCCCCGTATCTCCGGTGCACACACCGTCCGGGTGCTGGAACAACTGGGCTTTCACCAGGTACGCCAGCGAGGCAGCCATGTCGTGCTGCGGCGCGGTACCGCTGTGACCGTGGTGCCTCTGCACCGGCGCGACCTCGCGGTCGGCACCTTGCACGACATCCTAAAGCAGGCAGGTGTCACTGCCGAGGAGTTCATAGAACAACTCTGAGCTCGAGCTTGTCGGAGTACTACGCTTGCGAGCGGCCCGACGGTTACATCTGAGCGATCTCACGCTTGATGTGCAGGCTGGCCGTCTGGTGTGCTTCAGAATCAGTGGCAGCGTGCGGCTGAGCGATATTCGGTGCGCTCGACAGGCTGTCGAACGCTGCCTTGCCGATCGATGTGGGCAGATTACGAAGGATGTGTGTTCGCCACAGGAAGCCTGCGTCATACTCGGCTGCAGCCGAGCGCGATTTGATCGAGTGGGGAACTGTATCGTTACTGCCAGCCAGGCTGGAAACAACAACTATCTACCCAGCCCGCCGGGAGCGGGACGAAGTCGGCGGGTGATGCAGGCTCCACGTTCAGCGGTACGATGCGTTGCGCCGCGCGAACCGCTTGGATGAACTGGCTATCGTCGCCAGTATCGAGCTCCAGTCGGTAGTCGATGTCGACCGTGTGTGGCCGGAACCCCTGGTAGACGAGCGAGGCGCCGCCCGCAAGGTACAGCCTCCCGCGGCCGGAAAAGCGGCGACCCAGTTCTCGGAGGAAGGCGGCAATGCTTGTCCGGGTGGCGTCGTCACGAGGCACGGGTCGCCTCAGCTGCGCAAAGGTCGTCGATGACGTGTCGCCCGACATCTTCCCACGCGCCGATGTAGTCGGGCGGGAGTTGGTCGTCGGCGGCGAGCAGGCGGGCGAGGTCACGCAGCGTGGCCCGTCCGAAATCGTCCTCGGGTGGGCGCACGTCGAGATCACGTGCCAGCACAGTGGTGTCAATCGCCTGCCAGCCTGGTTGATACAGGTCGAGGCTGGGAGCCCACATGCGCTGCAGCGCGGCAGCCGCAAGCACGCTGGTCCGCAGGACCTGCGCGAGGACGGCTTCGTCGGTCTGGTTGGCCACGGCCTGGGCTTCGGCGGCCAGCGCGGGCTGCTGCATGAGCAGTGCCACGACTGCCAGTTGCAGGCGTGGCTCATCGCTTGCTGCAAGGCTGTGCAGGAGCACGGTAGTCGGCCAGGCGCGCCTGCGGCGTCGCGTGCCGCCGCCGAGGTAGTGCAGACCCATGCGGTGGACCTGATCGATCAGCTCGTCGTTCGGCACTGCGCCTTGCTGCGCCGCGACCTCGTTCGAGCCATCGTGCCGGATTACCGTTTGCATCGTCTGCCGCCTCCCTGTTCATGATTGCGCGGCGTGCCGTCGATCGCTCTCCGTCGCGCTCACCAGGATTACGTCTCGCTCGTCTCCCTGGAACCGCTCCACGGTGTCCACGACTGAAATCCTGATCGCCTGCGAGGTGGGATCGCGCGCCGCAACTGCCGGCACGGCCTCCTGCAGGGCCGCACGCTGCCCCCGGTGCGGCACGACCAAGCTGAGCCCGTGGCGTGGCTCGAGGTAATGGCCACGTAATGAGCCCTGTTCGCGTGGATGACCCATGTAGGACCACACCAGAGTTGGATTCGCAACCGCGATCTGCTTTCGGGTGGTCGGATCTAGCGCTTTGTGGGCATGTACGTGGCGATGTCCTTGCGCACCTGCTTGAGAGCCGTCGCGAGTGCCTGCCGTGGTGACGCCTTCCCTTGCAGGACGAGGTTGATCGCGTTGCCCTCTGGGTCCCAGACCTGGGACATTGCCGGCGTGTTCGGCATCAGGATGCCCGCGCTGAATTGCCGCTCAGCAGCCAGCTGCAGCGCGTTCGGCGTGAAACCGGGCGCGACCTTGAGCGTCGGCAGGCGATCCTCATACCTGGCGGTGATTGCCTGGCCGTTCAGGCTCAGGTATCGGGCAAGATCCCAGGCGGCGGCCTGCTGCTTGCTGTAGCGGTTGACCGCCCACACGCGGATGCCCACGAAGGGCCTGCTCACGCTGCCGCCCGGCATGGCCGGGATGCTGGCGGCGCCCAGGTCCGATCCCAATGCCCCGGCATAGGAGTCGAGATTCCACGGGCCGTCCAGGATCATCGCCGCCCTGCCGGACTGGAATGCGGTGGTGACAAAGGTGTAGTCGGCCTTCTTCGGCACGATGGCGGTGAGCGACTGGATGAACGTGAGGGCCTCTACGGCGCCAGCATTGTCGAGCCCGATGTCCGTGATGTTCACCTTCCCGCCCTTGCTCCCGAAGATGTAGGCGCCGTCGCCGCTGTATGCCCAGAAATTGTAGTACAGGCCGCCCGTGATCCAGTAGAGAAAGCCGTACTGGTTGCCTTTCGTCATCTTCCTGGCTGTAGCGATCAGTTGCGCCCAGGTGGCGGGAGGATCGTGCACCAGCCGCTTGTTGTAGAACAACAGCAGGCCGTCTTCGTCGTGTGGAATCGAGTACGGCACGCCGTCAACCTGGGTCACGCCGAGCGCGTATGGCTGGTACTTTGCTTGGTCGGACCCACTGAGCACGCCGGCCGGACGTGGCGCGATCAGCTTGGCTACCGCGTAGCTGCCCTGCTGATCCTCGGGAACATAGATGAGGTCTGGGCCGTCTTTGCTCTTCGCCTTGGCCGACAACTGGCAGGCGATGCAGTTGGCACCCCCGGGCTGGCCGAAGCTGACGAACCTCACGCTCAATCCGTTTGCGGCGCCCCACCTGTCCGCCAGCGCGACAAGGCCGTCCAGCGCCGGAATGGAGTTCAGGTCTTCCCACACGATGATGGTCGCGCCGGCACGCTGAGAAACCGCGTGCGCGCCGCCCGTGGGCGGCAGGACGGCCAGCACGATAGCCACGGCTGCGAACAGGCTTCGTCTCATCTCTCGTCCTCCCTTGCCAATCATGTGTCGCAATCACGGATAGGCGGGGCATGTCCTCTGATACGGCAGGCCTCCCAGGTAGTGCTGCCACTCGCCGAGAGTAAGGTTCCGCCCGGCCTCCTGGCAGACACGCTGCTCCAGCACCGCGGGATCGATGGTCCAGAGCCTGAGTGTCTGGTCCGTGCCAACCGACACCAGCGTCTTGCCGCCCGGTCCAAAGGCCACGCCCCACACACCGCCCGTGTGCCCGGTGAGCGCCGGGCCAACCGCCAGCTGGGTCGCCACGTCCCACAGGCGGATGGCCTCGTCGTCGCCGGCCGAGGCTAGTGTCGCGCCGTCTGGGCTGAAGGCGACACTGCGCACCACGGCGTTGGCGACCAGCGGTGCGCCGATTGCGCGCGCCGCCGCCGTGTCCCACAGGCGGATCGTCCCATCGGCGCCGCCCGAGGCGAGCGTGCGGCCGTCTGGACTGAAGGTCACACTGTAGACGGCGCCTGTGTGCCCGGACAGCAGCGTTCCGCGGCGATCGCCGCTCCCCAGGTGCCAGAGCCACACGCTGCCGTCCAGGTTCCCGCTGGCCACCATGCTGCCGTCGCGGCTGATCGCCACGCTCCATGCGCGCGCGGCGGGCCCAACGAGCGGCTGGCCGATCACCTGCCGCCGAGACAGATCCCACAAGCGGATAGTCGCGTCCGCGTTGCCCGCGACCAATATCGGGCCGCCGGCGCTGAACGCCAGGCTCTCGACGGCGGCCCCTGCCGGATCGGCGAGCGGTGCGCCCACAGGCCGGCAGCGGACCGTGTCCCACAGTCTGATCGTCGCGTCGTCGCCGCCGGACGCCAGGATCCTGCCGTCAGGGCTGAAGGCCACGCTGTTAACGTAGTCGGTGTGGCCGGCCAGCGGGTTGCACCGCAGCCGGCGCCCGGCCAGATCCCACAGGAGAATCGCCTTGTTCGCTCCTGCAGAGGCTGCAAGCGAGCCGTTCGGGCTCAAGGCGACGCCGGCAGAGGGATTGGCGCTACCGGGCAGGGGAAGACCCAGGGTGTGAGCGGCGGAGACATCCCACAGGTTCACCGTGGCAGCCTGGCCGCCCGAGGCGAGCAGGCCGTCATCCGGGCTGAACGCCAGGTCGGTCACGCCATTGCCGTAGCTGAGGCCGGCCGCCATGCCGGCCGCAGGGCCCGCGAGCGGCGCGCCGAGGGGCTGCCCGCGCGGCATGCTCCAAAGCTGAATACTGCCGTCGGTGCTGGCCGACGCCAGTAAGGCGCCATCATGGCTGAACGCCACGCTGTAGACGGCCTGCGGCCCTTGCGCGAGCGATTGGCCGAGGGGCCGCCGGTGCGCCACGTCCCAGAGCTGCAGCCGTCCGTTGGCGTTCGACGCCAGGATCGAGCCGTCATGGCTGAACGTCACCGAAGAGACGGAAGCCAGGGCGGCGGTTTCGAGCAGCCCGGCGATCGGCCGGCGCCTTGGCGCGTCCCACAGCCAGAGCGATCCGTCGCTGCTGCCCAGGGCCAGGGTTCTGCCGTCCGGGCTGAACGCCATGCTGCAGATGGCGCCTTGCTGGCTCGCAATGAACGTGCCGATCAGGCGGCGATGCGCCACATCCCACAGCCTGATCGCATTCGGCGTGTAGGCCGCGACGAGGATGGTACCGTCGGCGTTGAAGGCGAGCGCCGTCACGGCATCGGCGGGATTGCCGGTGCTGAGGTCGCCGACGCCGTACCGGTGCAGCAGGTCCCAGACGACCGGCGCCCCGCCGGCACTGTACGCCATCAGATTGCCGCCGGCGCTGATGGTCACGGCGGCGAGCGTACTCGTAACGCCGCGGGCCGTGACCGAGGGGCTCTGCTGCCGCAGGCTTGCCACGTCCCACTGCCTCACGGCGCCTCCGAAGCCGACCGCGCTCAGGCGCCTGCCGTCGGGGCTGAAAGCGACGCTCATCGCGCCGACTGGATCGCCCTGCAACACAGCGGCCAACCTGTTGTGCTGGTGCTGGAAGCTCTGCAACAGCGCGCCCCGGGCCTCTACCGTGCTCGCCAGGCGATTGGCTTCCACGCTCAACAGCAGCGCGAGCGTGGTCTGGTTGTCCAGGTGACTCACGGCCTGCAGCGCCAGCGTCGTCGACAGCGCCAGATCTCGCCGGGCAAGCGCGGTGGCTTTGGCGGCGGCTTCCTGACGCTCGCTCGTCCGCGCCGTGCTGGCTGAGTTGATCGCCACGGTCGCCAGCCCGGCTGCTACCGCGAGGAAGACCAACAGTGTTGCTGCCAGCACGCGCAACCGGGAGGCTGCGCGCCGTTCGAGCGCCAGCTCGTGCGCCTGGCGCTCCCGTTCTGCTGCTGCCCGCTGCGCCTCCGTCGCCATGCCGGCTGCCACGAACGCTGCCTCGCTCGCGCTGGGCAAATTGCGCGCAGCCCAGTCGCGCGCCTCCAGCAGCAGCGCGCCGCGGTAGAGGTAGTCGGCACCCCGGCCCTGGCGCTCCCACTCCGCCGCGTCGGCGCCGACGGCCTGCTGCAGCCTGATGTCCTCCCGCGCTTGCTGCAGCCAGGATCCGAGCCGCTCCCATTCGCGGAGCAGCGCCTCGTGGCTGACCTCAATCGTGGCGCCGCCCTCACCCTCGCTCGCGCTGAGCAGACGGGCGGCGACAAAGGCCTCCGCGGTCTCATGCAGCAGGCGGGTCCGCGCGGGATCCTCCAGCACCAGCTCGTGCAGCGCGGCCCGCCGCCGCATCGTCTCCTGTTCGCCGGCGCCGGGCGTGACCAGTCGCAGGAACAGGGCGCGGCACAGGTGCCGCTGCTCCTCGCTCAGCAACGCCGCGTAGACCGCCTCGGCATGCCGGGCCAGGGTCCCCCGCACGCCACCCAGCGCCCGGTAGGCAGCGCCCGTCAAGCGGCGTCCTTCTCGGCGCAGCACGAGCTGCTCCAGGGTGAACTGCAGCAGCGGCAGCGCGCCGGCCTGGCCGCGCACCTCGAACAGCAGGTCGCCCACCAGGTCCGCGTCAAACGTGAGCTGCACGCCGGGCAGGGCAGCCGGGCCCTCAATGGCAGCGCGGAGGTCGGCCGGCGTCATGGGCAGCACCGTCTTGGTGTGCCCGTCGAGCAACGCCGCCAATTCGGGATAGGCCAGCGGCCGGTCGTAGAAGTCCGCGCGCAGGGTAAGGATGACGAGCACCGGTCCTCTGGGCTCGGTCGCCGCCGTCACCAGGAGGTCGACGAACTGCTGCCGCTCCGCTTCGTCGGTCGTCAGCGTGAACAGCTCCTCGAACTGATCCACAACGAGCACCACGCGACTGCCGGCCACAGGTGCCAGCCGCAAGCCGAGCAGATGGAGCCCGCGCGCCGAGATCTCCAGATCGGCGCGAATGGCCTGCACGGGCGAGGCGGGCAGGGCCGCGGCAAGCGCCACGCTCAGCGCTTCGAGCGGGTGTGCGCCCGGCACGAGCGGTGGCAGGTAGACCCACGCCGCGCTGCCGGGCACTGCGCCGCGCTGCAATCGGGGCAGCAGACCGGCCAGCACCAGGCTGGACTTGCCCGACCCGCTCGGCCCCACGACGGCCAGACAGCGCGGCGCCTGTTCCTTCTCGCCGGCCAGCACCGCCAGCAAGCCGGCAACCGCTGTCTCGCGGCCGAAGAAATCGCCGGCATCCGCGGCGCGGAAGGCGCGCAGCCCCTTGTAGGGGTTGCGCGGTTCGCCTGGCGCCGCGCCCTCCGGCGGCGCCCCACGGCTTGCCTCGGCCGGAAGGCCGCCGCGCAGCAGCGTGACAATCTCGTCGAGCGCCGCGGCATAGCCGTCGCCGCGCGCGTCCAGGTACTGCATGCCGCCCCAGCCCAGGGGCACACACTCCAGCCACGCCTCGCCTGCCAGCCACAGCGGGTATATCGGGCGTCGGTAGAGCTCGGCAACGCGCAGCTCATCCGCCACGTAGCGCGAGGATCGCGCCTCGGGCGAGCCGAGATAGAGAACTGCCCTGGCGGCGCGAATGGCATCACGTGCGTCTAGCTCCCACCCTGGGGTACCGGGCTGGAGCTCCTGCGTGGCGCGCCACGGCCGGATGCCCCAGGCGAGCAGATCGGCGCCGAGGCGGGCGACCAGCGCGCCATCGGCCCGCGCATGCACGAGGTAGACGTCGGGTGCCTCCGCCTCGGACGGAGAGGTATCCGCGTCGCCGCCCCTGGGCAGCAGCCCGCCCGGCACGGGGGAGGCCGGGGATCCCGTTGCCGCGACCGCTCCGCTGCGCGCGTCGAGCCGCCGGGCTGCCGCCGCCAACCGCGCTCGTTCCTCATCGGGCAGGGCGAGCGCGTCCGTCAGCAGGCGTAAGGTCTCACCCTGCGGCGTCTGCCGGACCCCGCGCTCCAGGGCGCTGATCGCCGTGGCGCTCAGCCCGGCACGCTCGGCCAATGCCTCCTGGGTCAGACCGGCCGCCACGCGGGCACGTCGCAGCAGTTCCCCAAACGACGGCGCTTGGACCATGGCAGGCACCCGAGCCCCTTCCCCCGGGCACGCCCCAGCACGTCGCCTCGGACCAGCTGGTCCGTGCGCGAGGTGACCCATGCCAGTCTACCAGACTTGCTGGGGCTCCGCCAGCGCGATCAGCCCGCTGTACGGCTTCTTGTACGGCCAGTTGTGCGGCTACTTGCGCGTCTTGTGCGTGGCCCGCCACAGCAGCGGCGACCAAGCTAGAGGCGTTCGCAGATCACAGTCCGCTGGACCAAGAGAGGAGGCCTGCCAGACACGCGCTGACCCGCCGCACACAGCCGTCTGGCGAATCTTCGATGAACGCACATCGCACCGCGCACCGCAGCCTGTTCCGAGCACTCTCCCTCCTGCTGGTAGGAGCAGGACTTTTCGCTTTGCTCCCCCAAGGCATCGCCTTGCTGCGCACGGGCAGCTTCGCGGCACGAGCCGCGCTGCCCGCCTGGTCCGCGCCAACCACGCTACATCGGGGTCTGCACCTCTTGCCCGGCACCCGCCGCGTGGACTATGGACCGCTGCCACCCCTCACCCTGCTCGGTGAGACGACGAGGTTCCCGGCCAGCGTCGATCTCAGCCGCTACGCGCCGCCCGTGGGCGACCAGGGCTGGGTGAGCGACTGCGTGGCCTGGGCCGCCATCTACACGCTCGCCGGCTGGTACGTCAACGAGCAGCATGCCGCCACCGGCTACTTCGCGCCGCTCTACACCTACAGCCAGATCGACGGCCATCAGGATAAAGGCAGCTGGGAGTCACAAGTGCTCGCGGCCGCGCAGCACGGCATGCTACCGCTGGCCGACTATCCCCAGGGCGACTACGCCTGGCGCAGCCGGCCCACGCCTGCCCAGCGCGTCCTGGCCGGGCATTTCACCCTCGCCGGCGTCACGTACTACCCCGGGCAGGCGGCTCGCATCGGCAACCCGCGCGACTGGGACACCAACCCTAACCGGGTGCGCACATCCATCGAGACCGCGCTCGCCGCCGGCCACCCGGCGCTGATCGGCATCGCCGTCTATCCCAACCTCTACGACGCCACCGCCACAAGCGCCTGGGTCGCTCCGGTGCCGGCGGATCTATCCGGCTCATTGGGCGGCCACGAGCTCGTCGTGCTGGGGTACGACAACGCCGGCGCCTGGGTCGAGAACTCCTGGGGCACAAGCTGGGGTCTCGACGGCTACGCCGAGATCTCCTGGCCCTACCTGGAGGCCAATACCTCTGCCATCATCACGGCCGACGCCCTCCGCGTCACTGCTGCCCCCGCGACGCATCCGGCACGAGCGGAGCAGCCCACCATCACCATCACTGCGACCGTGCTGCGCGACGGCGCGCCGCAGCCGCGCGCGGTACTCCTGGCCAACGGCGAAGAAGTCGCCTTGACCGGCACCGGTTTCAAGCCCAACGAGACGGTCTCCCTGTACTGGGACGGCCGCTATCACGGCTACGTCACCGCGCTCCCAGACGGCACCTGGAGCGTGGAGTGGTACGACCACCAGCAGGTCCCGGCCAGCGCCCACAACATTCGGCCCGCCTCTGGTAAGCATGTCCTCGAAGCTCGTGGCAATCAGGGCACTGACGCGAGCATGGCGCTGACGGCTGCCTGACCGTGCCTTCAGTTGATGTTCGGTGCGGTATCTATAGTTAGTGCTCACCACCGATAGCGAGCTCAGGTATTTACAGCATCGAGCATCGCCACGACGTTCTCCGGCGGCACGTCCGCGAGGACGTTGTGCACCTGCTGGAACACGAATCCGCCCCCAGGACGCATGATCTCAACCTGCCGCTTGACATGCTCGCGAATCTCCACGGGCGTGCCGTGCGACAACAGCCACTGCGTATCGCAGCCGCCACCCCAGAACGTGATGTCCTTGCCGAAGTCGCGCTTGAGACCGGCCGCATCCATGCCTGCGCAGCTGATCTGCACCGGGTTGATCGCATCCAGCCCGGCATCGATGAGATCGGGCAGCAGTGGGCGCACGCCGCCGCAGCAGTGCAGCATGACCTTCACGTCAGCCAGTTCCTTTGCGCGTCTCCACAATCTGCTGTGACGGGGCTTGAAGAACTCGCGATACATTTTCGGCGAGATCTGTGGCCCCGTCTGCATACCCAGGTCGTCGCCGAAGCCGATCACGTCGATGGAGGGACCTACCAGGCCCAGGTACTTCTCGAGATCGACCAGATGCAGCTCCATCAAGCGATCGAGCAGATCGTGAGCGCGATCGGGCTCGCCGGCGAGCAACATCAGGAAATTGTCGTTCCGGTAGAGGATTTGTCCCCACTCCAGCAGGTTGCCCCCGAACAAACCCACAATCGCGCGATCGGTCAGCGCCTGCAGGCGCTGTGCGCCCGCGGTGAACAGCGCGTCGCCGTCTGGCCCTTCGACGAGCGGCCCGGGAGGGCTCGCGGTCGACCACATGCATTCCGCCATCACCTCGCGCAGCGCCTCATGCCGGGGCTCATCCACCGCGAACGGGTAGTAGGCGGTCTCAAAGTACAGCGCCCCATCCGGCATCTGGGCAGAGACTCTACCCGTCCTGGAGCGCAATACCCACCTCTGCTGCTCACGCTCCGGCAGGCACCAAACTGGAACCTGGCAGGGCGTGCCGTCTGGCAATGTCCAATTCGCCCAGTCTTCGTCGCGCAGAGAGAATCCCCGTCCCAGCTCGATCGTGTCGATGCCGAACCGATCGAGGACGTCGTCGTCGACGACTGCCAGTTGCTGCACGATGTCGTAGACGCGAACCGGCTTGTTGGGCATGCCCAGGTGGTCGCGGAGTCTGCGATAGGCGATTGCGGAAATCCCCGACGAGCGGTGTCCCGAGAAGTCGATTGGCACCTTGTCGGATTCTTGATGGCGCAGGGCGGTGAGCACGCGATCGCGTGAATTCATGGCGATCTCCCTTCGCAAGCACGGCGGGTCATCCTACCTCTGTGGCGCCCCGGGTGCCAGGCCGAGCAGCAACCGGGGGCTTTCGTAAAGCACCGCACGAGCGACCTCGAGTGCGCTCTCCACGCTGTGCTGTCCCTGCGCGACCTGCTCGGCAAGCACGTGGGCGAGCTGCTTGCGCACCATCACAGCCTTTGCGTAGGCCCACTCGACCACGTAGGCGTCTGAGAAGAACCCTATCTGTTTGCTCCACGGCAGCATGTCCAGGCGCTCGGCGATTACCGCGCGGATCACGGAAGGGAAGAAGTTGTGCCACCAGTAGCCGGCCAGGCTCAGGTTGGGTAGTTCACGCGCAAGCGTGCAGAGCGACTGATTGCCGTGTTGGCTGGCCAGGAAGCACTGGAACCGGATACGCGGGTGCCGGCCGACGATCTCCGCCAGCTGCGTGATCGTTCGTTGTGGCAGGAGACTCGCCGTTTCGTACGGCATGGGCTCCGCGCCCAGCGAGAACTGGAAGACAAGGCTGTCTGCAAGCGGCTCAAACGCCGTCAGGAACGCTTCGTTGATATATGATGCGTAGACGTCGCGCTCTCTCGGACCGGCTTTCTCGCGGCGCGCCAGCGCTGCTGCCAGGTCCGCGTCACCGGGCACGGAATAGTCAATATTCGTCGACAGGTGAGTGGCCGTGGCGACGATCCGATCGCTGGGAATGTTGGCCACGTAGTGACTGACAGCAGCATGTACGTCGTCAAGCGTGCGTATCCGTCGATCGGTAGGAGGGCGCGCGCCCGATCCTATCGGTGTCGACGCCTCAGGCTGGCGGCCCCAGCAGCGCTCAAGCTCGTACAGCGCGGTATCATGTTCGCCCCACTGGCAGCGCGTGAAGAACCCCCATTCCAGCGCGTACTGGAAACGGGCATCGTCCACGCCGTCTCCGCGCCGCACGACTTCAGTCACCGATCGCGTGATACCGGCCCGGTCCAGAATACTGTACGACCACTGGCGATCGCGAGATCTCTCCCGAATGATGTCGTCGAGACGGCGCCAGTTGTCGGCGGTGATCGGCTGATGCCAATCGTAGAGGTCGGCAAGGATCACGCGCAGGCACCATGCCGAGCTCGTGTTCTGAATGTGCGGAAGGAAGGGAATCGCCTCCTCAATGCGAGCGCGCGCTTCCGCATCGCTCGGCCACGAGGGGAAAGCAGTGAGGCGGGCCCCGCTCGGGCACCCGGCCGCGTAGAGATCGCTAATCACCATGTGGTACAGCAGCACGTCGTGGAGACCCTGTGCGCCCAGGCTGCCGCAGGTGAGATGCGTGTGGGCGTCGAGCAGTGGCATCGTGGCGAGGGCCTGCTCGATCTCGCCGGCTGTTGCTGTCGCGTTCATAGTGAATGCTCCTTCACCAATGCCCCGATGCTGACCGACTAGAGCGAAGCCAGCCACTCGCGGATTTCCTTGGGGTTTTCACGAAACATGAGCGATCCCGGCACGATCCAGTCGGCGCCGGCCGCCTTGAGCACCGGAACCGTCTCGCGGCGAATGCCGCCATCCGCTTCGATCTCGGTCGTCAGGTGCCGGCTCCTCACGATCTCCTTCGCCGCGCCTATCTTCCCCGGCACTCTGGGGTCCATCGTCGCTCCCTTGATGCCCATCGCCGTGCCGCACACGGCCACGATGTCCAGGTCAGGCCAGTAAGGTTCAAGGACCGTAACAGGCTCCTGCACGAGGAGCGACACGCCCGCCCTCAGTCCGAATGACTTGATGACCTTGATCACGGTCCCCGGCTCGTCGGTGGCGTCGAAGCAAAATATCAGCGCATTCGCTCCCGCCTCCGCGAAGGGCGCGATCCACGCCAGCGGATCTGTGACCATAATGTGGACCTCGAACGGGAGCGTTGTATGTGCCCGCAATGCGCGAACGAGATCCGGAAAGAAGAGCAAACTGTTCACGTAGTGACCATCGGCAACGTCAAAGTGGAAGCTGTCAGTATATGGTTCTACGCGTCTGATTTCATCGCCAAGCCTTGAGAGATCGGCGGACCAAAGGGATGCAGCGCATTTCAGCATCGATTACTCCTCAGCTCGGACGCGCGTCCGACAGGAACATGAGCCATTACCAAACGGCCTCCTCGACGGGAATGAGCGGCCGGACAAACTCATCGAGGAATCTCTGAACTTCCGCCACGTGGCGTTCTCTGCTTACCGCTTTCGGCGTCAATTCGCGAAAGGTCGCGAGCGGGATCGCGCGCGCAAGTGCCTCTCCGTACTCGAACGGATGAACGGGATCCTGCCGGCTGGCGAGCACGAGCGTTGGGACGTCGATGACAGCCAGGTCGGCAAGGCTACTGCACGGCGCGTCCGCGGGCAATCGCTCAAGCTTGGACACCGTCTCGCTTGCTCTAGGGTGTGTGAATTGCCCAACCAAGGACGCACCGGCATCAGCGGAGATTGCCTGCGTCTGCACATAGAGGTCCGATTGCCTGAAAAGCTCGAGCCCGTGCTCCGCGCCGTGGCCGCGAATCAGGGCAGCAATGGCGCCGTAGATCGCGACGTTGTGCGTATTGGGACCGTCGAGCCACGCCGGGCGCGAGAGGACGAGGGCGATGACGCGATTGGGGAAGCGGAGCGCCAGGCTCAGCGCGACCGCGGCCCCTAACGACACGCCGCCGACGATCGCGCGTGGAAGGGACAGGGTATCCATCAGCGCGATCACGTCGTCGGCAAAGCACGCGATACTGAGTTTCCCGCTGTCTCCCAGCGGGCGGGTCTCGCCGTGAGCGCGGAAGTCCATGGACAAGAGGCGACATCCGGCAGGAGGCTGAAACAGTCCAAACGGCTGGCTAACGTCGCCGCCAAGCCCGTGCTGGAAAACGAACGGCAGTCCGGCGCCCTCGTCGCGGTAATGGAACGTGATGCCGTCTCGCTCGAGGAATGGCATCAGCCTGCATCCTGGCTTCTCTGTGGCGCCGGGCTGTCGAGAGACTGCGCAAGCTTCGTTCGCAGAAACGCAACGCT